>NZ_LMST01000001.1:0-738806 GCF_001429685.1 Phycicoccus sp. Soil803
TCCTTTCGATCCGCGCGACGACCTCTTCCTGGAGTCCTATTTCCACCAAGGCGGTCTCGAATTTCGCGGACCGGGGAGCAGTCAGCCATCGACCAGGTGCTCGGGGTCGCAGCGCGGTCCTCGACGGCGCTCGGAAGCGCCGGTCCCCCCTGGCCATGGTCTGCTCGACGCATGGCATCCCTCTGGCTCGACCCGCCCCTGCACACCGACACCAATCGCCTGGAGCCGGAGGCGACCCCTGACGTGGTCGTCGTCGGCGCAGGCCTCACCGAGCGCGCCACGGCGGTGCTGCTGGCACAGTCAAGCCCTTCGGTGGTGGTCCTCGAAGGTGACGAGGTGGGCCACGGCACCACCGGCCACACCACCGCCAAGGTGAGCCTTCTGCAGGGAACCGTGCTGAGCGGCAAACAGGCCCATGCGTCGGACGCCTCACGCTGGCAAGACTGACCACCCTGGCTCGCCTAGGACGAGACCGGCGAGATGTTGCACGAGATGTGGCACGGCCGCCGGAAAGTGCCTTCTGACCTGCGCACCTGCGTACGTCTGAAAATCGGACGATTACAGAAGGCGCAGTACAGCATGGAAGTACAGCAGTCGGTGCGGCGGAGCTTGGCGCTCTGCGCAGGCTGACGGCGGGTCGCAAGCACGATGACGGCTTCCCGAGGCAAATGCCTGGAGTTCGGGACGAAGAGGCCGCAGGTTCAAATCCTGTCACCCCGACACATTCGCGCAGGTCAGGGGCCTGTGCGCCTACTCCGTCACGCTCGTTCGAGCCGAAAGTACCGCAGTAGGCGTACAGCAGCCGACACTTCTCGGACCAGATTTCGGGCCATCACCACGCTTGGAGCCCGGCCCCGAGCACCCAGACCTCTTCGCTCATTGCTATCGGTCATTCCCAGTCGTACTGAAGGTCGCGATCGCGCATGAAGAGAGAGTCAGGCCAGGGACCTACTCGTGGCCTCCACTCCCTGCGCCGCCGCCTTACGTTCATGGGCAACGCCGGATTCTGAACCCCGACCTCCCAAATGGCCAACTGGCGAGGCGCCTGCAGCGCAATGTGGCACGAGATGTTGCACGCCGCGTCGGTTAGGCCACACAGCCTGCGAGTTCGCGTTCACCTGAAGATCAGAAGGGCGGCGGTTCGACCCCGCCCCTGGCCACCGCCGCGAAGCTGCCGGTCAAAGGCTTTGAACTGCAGTTCTTCTTGATCCCATGAAACACCTCGGCGGGCAGGCAACGGACCGTGACTGGCAACGGACTGGGAGTGACCGCGATAACCCGATTCGCGAGGTATCGCACGACAATGCTGAGCCCGCCGGCACCTGCCCCTGGCAGGATGTGCCCAGCCTGGGAATCTCAGGAGGGTGCCGCTTCGGCGGCGGCCATCAGAGCCGAGCGAGAAACTGCCGCGTTCTGGCCTCAGTGGGCTGAGACAGGATGCCAGCCGGATCACCCTGCTCGACGATCGCTCCTTCGTCCATGAAGATGAGGCGATCAGCGACTTCGCGCGCGAACTCCATCTCATGGGTCACGACAATCATGGTCATGCCGGCTTTCGCCAGATCACGCATGACTGTGAGGACATCGCCGACGATCTCTGGGTCGAGTGCGGACGTTGGCTCGTCAAAGAGCATGAGCTTCGGCCGCATGGCGAGCGCTCTGGCAATGGCCACGCGCTGTTGTTGCCCGCCGGACAGTTGTCGTGGGTACTGATGTCCCTTCTCCGCCAATCCCACCTGGCCGAGGAGCTCGTGAGCCCGCTGCGTGGCGGAGGCGCGAGACTCCTTGAGCACCAGCATGGGTGCCTCGATCAGGTTCTCGATGACGGTCTTGTGGAGGAACAGGTTGAACTGCTGGAACACCATGCCCATGGATGCTCGCTGACGAGCTAGGTCCTTGGCGGCCCGTTCGACGACTTTGCCCCGCTCGTCGCGGTAACCGATGAGTTCATCCTCGAGGTAGATCCGACCGGCGTCCAGGGTCTCCAAGTGGTTGATGCAGCGTAGGAGCGTGCTCTTGCCCGAGCCGGATGGCCCGATGATGCAGAGCACCTCGCCGAGTGTTACGTCCAGTGACACACCGCGCAGGATTTGGACGTTCCCGTACCACTTGTGGACGTCCTCGACCCGGAGCAGGGGCCTCTCGTTCATCGCAGGGATCCCGTCTTCTTGGCGACTGCGCTCGGCGCGTGAGTCGCGTACCAGCGTCGGACCTTCTGGAGCGGAGTGAGAGGCATGGCCCTCAACGCGCCCTTCGCGTAGTGACGTTCGAGGTAGTACTGGCCGATGGACAGCACGGTGGTGAGGATCAGGTACCAAATGCTGGCGACCAGCAGCAGGGGGATCGTCTGGAACGTCTGTGCGTAGATGATCTGCACGGAGTAGAGCAGCTCGGGTGTAGATATCACGCTGACCAGTGAGGTCCCCTTGAGCATCCCGATGGCTTGGTTGCCGGTGGGAGGGATGATGATCCGCACCGCCTGGGGTAGCACGATGCGTCGCATCGCCTGCCCCTTCGTCATGCCTAGCACGAGCGATGCCTCCATCTGACCGCCCTCGACGGAGGCGATGCCCGCCCGGACGATCTCGGACATGTATGCGCCCTCGTTCAGGCCGAGCGCGAGAAGGGCAGCCGCGAGGGGAGTGACGATGTGGTTGACGTCCCAGGAGGCGAAACTCGGACCGAACGGTATCCCCAAGGAGATGCGGGGGATGAAAGACGACAGGTTGTACCAGAAGATGATCTGCACCAGAAGGGGTGTGCCGCGGAACAGCCAAATGAACGCCGACGCGCCCGTCGTGAGGATGACGCTGCGCGACATGCGCATGAGCGCAAGCATGATCCCCAAGATCACTCCGATCACCATGGCGGCGATGGTCAGCTCGATCGTCTTGATCAGACCGTCAATGACCTCCCGGCTCGTGAAGTAGTGCGCCACGACGTCCCACTGGAGGGTCGGTGACGTCACGAGCAGGTTGAGGAACATTGCGCCTAGGACCAGCGCGATGAGGGTCACTACAACCCGTCCGGCAGTGCGGGCTGGATGGGCGTTGGAGACCCAGGAGCCCACACCGCCGGACGCGCCGTCGCCGCCCGGAGGCGATGATCCCGTTGACGTCTTGACATTCGACATGGCCATGTCCTTTTTGCCTAGCTGGTGGAGGGATTGATCACTGCTTCAGTAACCGCGTTCTCGGACAGGTTCCACTTCTTGAGGATCTCTCCGTAGGTGCCGTCCGCGATCAGCTTGTCGACCGCTGCCTTTACCGCCTTGGCCAGGCCAGCGTCCTTGTTCAGGCCGATGCCCTCGATGATCGGCTGGTAGTCGAGCGGCTCGCGTTCGAACTTGTCGCCGGTTTGCGAGATGAGGTACTGGAGTGCGTCGGCGTTGCTGGCGAAGACCTTCACGCGGCCGTTGCTCACAGCCAGCTGCGCGGCGGCGTTGTTGGGGAAGGACTGCACGATCGGGTCCGGCTTGGCGGCTTCCTCGCACTTCGGGTTGATGGACTCCACGCTCTTGATGAAGGCGCTCCCCTCGACTGCTGCGACCGTGAGCCCGCAGACGTCCGTCGCGGTGTTGACGTTGACGTCGCTCCCACTCTTGCTTGCAAAGCCGGTGCCGACCTGGAAGACCCCGACGATGTCGATCTGCTTCAGCCGTTCTGGGGTCACGATGAGCGGACCGAAACTGCCATCGAAGCGGCCGTTCTGGATGCCGGGAATGAAGGTGGAGAAGTCACCGGAGACCGTGGTGTTCATCTTCACGCCTAGTACGTCGGCGATCGCGGCGCTCAGATCCATCGCCCACCCGACCTCCTTGCCATCCTTCTGGAAGGTTGCCGGTGGCGAGTTGTTGAAGACGATGTTCTTGATCTCGTCAGCGCTCTTGATGGCAGCGGGAAGCTGATCGGCGATGCTCTGGTCGAACTTCGCGTTCTGGTTGTTGGCGCCGCTGGATGGCCCGCCGTTGGCGGTGTTGTCGTCGCCGGACGAACCGCATGCCGCCGCGGTGAGCGCGATGGTGCTCACCGCAGCCAGCACGGTGAGGGATCGTCGGCAGGTGAGACGCGGTCGGTTCGTGTGCGCCGTCGGCCGCGTGGGCAGGGAGTGAGTGGACATGGTGTGTGCCTTTCCGGATGGGTGTGTTGGCTGGGGCTGCGTGCGGGTTGTTTCGGATCTCGCATGGGGAGGAGGCTGGTGGTTTCCCTGTCGCGACCTCTTGCTTCGTTGGCTGGCAGTCCTGATCGGTTTTCGGTCTCAGTTCCGCGGTGGTTGTGGTGCCCGTCTTCCGCGGTGCGGCCAGTCGCCGCCCTGGGCGGTCGAGAGGACTTCGTCGGACTCGGTGGGTTGGGCGCCAACGTCGTCTCGGACTGGGGTGGGGCCGGCGACGATGTGGTTGCGTAGAGTGCCGAGTCCCTCCACTTCGACTTCCACTACGTCGCCGGGGTAGACGGTTCGGGAGTTGGCGGGAGTGCCGGAGAGCAACACATCGCCCGGGTAGAGCGTGATCGTGCGGGCGATGTCGGCGACGAGGTAGTGCATGTTCCACTCCATCTCGTTGGTGTTGGCGTCCTGCTTGACCTGGCCGTTGACAGTCACCCGGATCCGCTTGTTTTGGAAGTCCCAGTCCTCGACCAGGCCGGGTCCGAGCGGGCAGAGCGTGTCCGAGCCTTTGACGCGAAGCATCGAGCCGGCATCGGTGTCCCGGAAGTCGTGCAGGCCGTAGTCGTTGGCCACCGTGTAGCCGCGGATGTACCGACCTGCGTCGCCCGCGGAGACATTGCGGCAGGTTCGTCCGATGACGATCGCGATCTCGCCTTCGTAGTTCAGCCAATTGCACCGCTCGGGGCGCACCACAGCGCCGTTGTGGCTGTTCAGCGACGATGTCGGCTTGTGGAAGTACGTTGGTGTTCCGGGCAGGCTGATCCCGAACTCGTCGACGCGGCTGCGGTAGTTCAGGTGGACCGCGATGATCTTGGTGGGGACTACGGGCGGCAGGTGGTGTGCGTTCTTGATGGCGACCACACGGCCGTCACCGACGATGAGGTTGTCGCCGGAGCGGACCGCCTCCACTTGGGCGCCGTCCAGCAGGATCCGGCGGTACTCGGTCATGATCCGGCCACCGCGGAGTCGTGCAGCGACGGCTGTTCTGCGGTGAGTGGCTCAATGTGGGTGCGCCGGGGCCGGGGAAAGCCGTCGGCTGGTCGATCGAACCACAGGTGGACCTGACCGGTGCCGATGGAGTTCTCGTACTCCCCGAACTGCCGGGACGGGGCGGTGCAGCTGCCTTCGCCGAGCGCGCCGATCATCATGAGGTAATGGCCGAAGCGCGCCTCCGGCCTGAACCGGTAGAACTCCGGCATCGACTCGAGGACCTTGGCGTGGTTTCCGCTGGCGAACCAGTCCAGTCGCTCCATGTCGGCCTCGTAGGCAGCGCGCGTGAAAATGTGCTCGATGCCGGCCGCTTCGTGGTCGCGCAGTTGGCGCAGCGGCCAGAACGTATGACTCATCGCGCCGGAGGCAATGAGCAATACCTTGCGGTCGGACTCGGCGATGGCGTCGCCCAGGGCCCGACCGAGCCGCAGATTGTCCTCGGTGTCCGCGGTCTGGCAGACCCCAATGGAGATCCATCTCTTCTCGGGTAGTCCCTGGCCGAGGAACTCCCACAGGTTGGTAGTGGCGTAGAAGATCGGCAGGTGGTCGTCCTCGACCGCCGTGATCCAGGTGCCGTGGCGCCCTGCCTTGGAGGCGATCAGGTGGGCGAGTTCCGGGTCGCCGGCGAAGTCGTACGGTCGTTGCTTCATGCCGCGCGGTAGTTCCTCGGACGTGAACAGGCCCGACCGCCGTTGCTGTGCGGTGACGACGAACTCCACTGTGGTTGCCCAGTGGGAGTCCAGCACAACCACGGTGTCGTAGTCAGCCTTGTCGAACACCTCGCGCCGCAGCTGCTCGAGGCCGGCTGGCAACGTTGAGTCCTCTCCGTGGTTCAGTTCCCGGCGGTCCTGTTCCGGAAGAACAATGGTCGGGACGTGCGCCAGTAGCCCGGCGCCCATGACTTCACCCATTACCTGCTTCCCTTCTGTTCGGAGTTCCAGCCCGTCGGCGAGAAGACCGTGTTCTTGATGTCGGAGTAGTAGTCGAACGACCACACACCGCCCTCGCGGCCGATTCCCGAGTGCCCGTTGCCTCCGAACGGTGCACCGAGGTCACGGACGAAGAAGCAGTTGACCCAGACCGTGCCGGCGTCGAGCGCGGCCGAAACCCGTTCTGCGCGCTCGGGTTCGCCCGTCAGCAGAGTGGCGGCGAGTCCGAACCTGGTGTCGTTGGCCATCTCGATCGCCTGCTCCTCAGTGCCGAACGTCTGCACCGTTAGCACAGGCCCGAACACCTCCTCAGTGACGATCTCGCTGTCGGGCGACACGTTCGTGAGGATCGTTGGACGGAAGTAGAGGCCGCCGAGCTCTGTGTTGGGTCCCCCGCCCAGCACTACCGATGCACCCTCAGCACGCGCGCGTTCGACGAAGCCGCTGACGCGCTGGAAATGCTGTCGAGAGACCAGTGCTGACACATCCGTGCTCTCGTCCCGCGGATCACCTTGGCGAAGCTGGCGGGCCCGATCGACCACAGCCTCGATGAAGCGGTTGTAGAGCGTGTCCTGGACCAGAATGCGGAAGGCGCCGAGGCAGACCTGGCCGGCGTTGTCGAACTGCTCCACAGCCAGGGAGACGGCGAGCTCGAAGTCTGCGTCGTCGAAGATGACCAATGGGGACTTTCCGCCCAGCTCCAGAGAAAGGGGAACGATGTTTGGTGCGGCCGCGGCGGCGACCTTGCCGGCGGTCGGTACTGATCCAGTGAACGAGAGGCGGCGGATCCCGCGATGTCCTGCCAGTGCGGCTCCCGCATCGGGGCCCAAGCCTTGGACGATGTTGAGCACCCCGGGCGGTAGGCCTGCGTCAGAAGTGATGTCGGCGAGCAGGGAGGCCGTGAGCGGAGCCCACTCCGGTGGCTTGAACACCACGGTGTTCCCCGACGCCAAGGCCGGCCCGATCCGCCACGTCGCCAGCATCAGCGGCGCGTTCCACGGTGTGATGACAGCGGTGACGCCCGATGGGTTGTATGTGATTCGCTCGCGGTGGCCCCGAATCTCTCGATCCGGGTGCATGAGGGTTCGCACCTGTTGGGCGAAGAACCGGAAGTTGTGACCCACCCTCGGCATCACGCTGCGGCGATGTGAACGCAGCAGCGAGCCGTTGTCACGGGTCTCCACCCGGGCCAGTTCGTCGGCGCGGGCGTCGATCCCGTCGGCTACCCGCTCCAGCGCGTGGGCGCGTTCGTCGGCCGACAAGGCCCTCCACGCCGGGAAGGCTCGTCGTGCCGCGGCGACGGCCGCGTCGACCTCCGCCGTGCCGCCGGCCGAAATGTGTCCCAAAACGGCCTCGTCGATGGGCGACAGGTCGGCGAAGGTGGTCCGCGAGCGCACCCGTCGGCCGTCGATCCAATGCCGGGTATCCACTAGCACGCCCTCGACGTCGATCGTCTCCTGGCCCAAGGTCGCCGCGCCGCTCATGAGGCTGCCACCTTGGCCCCGGCGAGGTTGTCGTGGAGCATCTCGCCCCCGTCCCAGGTCACTCCCACTTGGCGGTAGTAGGCACCGATGAGTTCATCTGGCTGAAGCAAGGTCAGCTCCTCCGTTGGTGAGTCGAAGAGGGTGAAGGTGTCGACGCGGGCCTGCCAGGGGGTTCCGCCTTCAGCCGATGCGGCGCCGGTCGAGATGATCTCGTCGAGTCGGTACGCGTCCGACTTGTCTATGGAGGTGACCTGCCGGTGGTGCGCCATCTTGTGGCTGTTCACGAAGCCGTTTGTGGCCGATGGGCCGGTCAGCGTGATCCGGGCTTCCGCAAGTCTTCGATCTGCCGCCGCTAGCGAGGCGCCGAACCGGGCGCCAGCCTCGAGGCGGGGCGCTGGCCCGTATGGGTGCGGCCGGGTCTGGTGGATCGAGCCGAGCTTCTTCGGGTAGCCCTGGTGGATGCCCCGTGCGATGGCGAAGTCGGTGTCGACCCAGATGAACACGCAGCGGCTGAACACCTGGCCCTTGAACTGGCAGCGAACCACGACGAAGGCTTCCTTGTACTGGCCGAGAACCGGGTCCAGCAGCTGTGCCCCGTCGGCGGCCGTTGATTGCCAGTCCGCCCAGATGAAGGCAACGGCACCGGGGTCGTCACCTGCCGGTTGCAGCGGGTCCGGCAGCAGATCTGCGACGCGTCGTGGATCTGTGCGGTACTCGATCGTGAGCAGGTCGCCGGAGTAGTGCCATGGCGGTGGCGGAAGCAGCGACGCTCGTCCGGTCGCCGTCTTCGGGTGATAGAAACCCTGGAGTTTGGCCACAGGAACTCCTTTGCTCGTGCGGATGTGGGCGGCGTTGCCACGGCGACAGCCGCTGGGGTGATCAGAGGTGGTAGGCGTACTCGGCGAACTCCCAGTCCGTGACGAAGCGGGAGAAGCGCTCGAGCTCGTTGCGTTTGTAGGTCAGGAAGTTGTTGATGAACTTGGGACCCAACATTCCCCGAAGCTCGGTGTCTGCCTCCAAGGCGGCGAGTGACGCAGCCAAGTCGGCCGGTAGCTTCTCGGCCTTGGTGGGGTCGTATCCGTAGCCCTCAAGTGGGTCCGGTGCGGTGAGGGCATCGCGGATACCGAGATAGGCAGCGCTGAGCAGCCCCGCGATGGCCAGATATGGATTCGCGGTGGCGTCCCCGAGCCGAAGCTCGAGCCTGGTCGCCTTTCCACGCTCGGGTGGGATGCGCACCATGGCGCTGCGGTTGTCCAGACCCCAGTCGATTAACCACGGGGCGATGGTGTCCGGGCCAAATCGCTTGTAGGAGTTGATCGTGGGGTTGTTCACCGCGGCCAGCGCCGGGGCGTGGGCCAGAATTCCCGCGAGAGCGGACAGTGCCGTCTTCGACAGCCCGTGTTCGGAGCCCGGCCCTCCGTCGAAGGCGGCCTCACCGTCGTCAGACCAGGCCGAGAAGTGCAGGTGGAACCCGGATCCGCCCTCATCGTTGAACGGCTTGGCCATGAACGTGGCCAACTTGTCCTCTCGGCGGGCGAGCTCCTTGATGGCTGACTTGAAGCGGAAGGCACGGTCGGCGGCATCAAGCGCGTCCGAGTGCCACAGGTTCAGTTCGAACTGACCTGAGGAGTACTCGTGATTGCCAGAGACGGCCTCGATGCCGTAGTCGCCCAGCAGGCGCAGGGTCCGAAGGAGAAAGTTGTCCGGGTCGCCTTTCAGCCCGGATACGTAGACGTTGCCCGCGGCTTCGCCGTAACGCCGCCACCCTGTGGGGGAACCAGGGTCGCGTTCGAGGACGTAAAATTCCAGCTCGGGTCCCACCACCGGGCGGAGACCCAGTTCGACGAATTTGTCCACGACCCGACGAAGCACCTGGCGGGGGCTGTCGCTGGCTGGTGACCCGTCCGGCTCGTAGAGGTCGGCGATGCAATGAGCGACCCCGGGCTCCCATGGCACAGCCTGCAGCGTCGCGAGATCCGGCACAGCGACGACGTCGGGCAACCCGTCGCCCCGCCCGCCGTCGATATCGACGGTGTCTCCCTGCGGGGTTGTGCCGAAAACGGACCGGCAGAAGGCCAAACCGCTTCCCAATGTGCGCGGCAGCCTGCTGACCAGTACATCGCGGCCACGCTCTGTGCCGAGGACGTCCGCGTAGCCGACCCGCACCACGTCGGTACCACCAGCGGTTAGCTGCGCCGCAGCCTCGGTCAACGGACCGTTCATGTCGAGCTTCACAGCCGTACTCCTGGTGTGACCGGTACGCGGGGTGCAGCCGTGACGGGCTGCCGGGAGCGGTTCACGCGATCAACCCGCCATCGATGAGCAGCGCGGCGCCGCTGGTGTAGCTGGACTCCGAACTGGCCAAGAACAGGACGGACTTGGCGACCTCTTCGTATGTCCCCTCCCGGCCCAGGGGTACAAGGTCGCTAACCCGTTCGCGGCGGGCCGCCTTCTGTTCGTCGCTCATGGTGGCCCGGCGGTCGGTGGTAATCGCCTCGAGGGGTCCCGGGCAAATGGCGTTGGTGCGGATGCCTTGAGCGGAAAAGTCTCGGGCCAACGACCGGGTGAGGGCGATGATGGCGGCCTTTGAGATGCCATAGGCCGCTTCCTGTGCCGAAGCCCGCATCCCCGCCGATGACGCGGTGTTGACGATCGCGCCGCCCCCGGTCGCGATCATCGCCGGGATGGCCTCCTTCGCGAACAGGTATGCGGACTTGACATTGACGTTGATGATCGAGTCCCACAGGTCCTCGGTGGTCTCGACCAAAGTGGTGGCCTCCAGCGGATCGATGCCAGCGTTGTTGAACAGGACGTCGAGACGGCCGAATTGGGACAGCGCGGTCCGCACGGCCTCCTGCGCGGTGAGGGCGCGCGACACATCACCAACCACGGGCACGACGTTCGCGCCCATGCCTGACAGCTCGACGACGACGTCGCGCAGCGACTGTTCGTCGCGGTCCACCAACACGAGGCTGGCGCCCTCGTTCGCGAACTGCCGGGCAGCGGCCAGGCCCAAACCGGAAGCGGTGCCGGTCGCGAGCACCACGCGGTCGGCGAAACGAGAGCTGTTCACGATGTCTTCTCCCTGATTGGTTCGGTAGCGCTCGGCATGTGGCTCTCAGGCGCTGTGTGGGACTCCCCCGGTGTTTCATTCGCGACACCGCGCGGTCTAGTGACCGCGGTTCCAACCCGCTCGCCGACGAGTAGACCCGCCGTCAAAGCCGGACCGAGCGAGGCGCCGGATCCGGCGTAGCCGGGGCCCATCAGCGCGGCCGCCGCCTCGCCGCAGGCGAACAGGCCGGGGAGGGGTTTGTTGTCGAAGTCCACAAGTGCGCCGGCCGGGTCAGTAACCAGGCCACCCTTGGTGCCGTTCAGGCCCAACGAGACCTCAATGGCGAAGTAGGGCGCGGTGCCCAGGGTGCCCAGGCAGGGGTTGGGGCGGTGGGTGCTGTCGCCGTTGAAGGCGTCGTGGGGGTCCCCGCCTCGACCGAAGTCCGAATCCTCGCCCCGCAGCGCGTGCTCGCCCATCACAGCGGTCGTGGCGATCAGCCCGGCCGGGTCAACTCCGACTTGCTCGGCGAGCGAACCAATGTCCGGCGCTGAGGCGAACCAGGCTGGCACTGGCATGTTGGGCGCGACGCCGGCGACCGCATACCGACTCTTGAACGCCGCGTCGAAGACCAGCCATGCGCGCTCGTTCGGGTACCGGTGCGTCGTCGGATCGAAACGCAGAAAGGCCTTGCCCAGATCGTTGTAGGAGCTGGCTTCGTCCACGAACCGGGTGCCACTGTCGTTGACGAGGACGGATCCTGGGTAGGCGAGCTCGCGCACAAGGTTGCGATGGGTCGCAGGCGCCCCGTCCGGGTCGGCGGGAATGGTTGTGGCTGCTGTCCACCAGGCCTCGCTCATGCCGGTTAGGTGGGCTCCGTGGGGCAGCGCCAACCGGAAGGCATCGCCATAGCTGCCGGCGGCCGCGGTGGGCAGCATCTGGACCGGCGGGAGGAAGTCGCGTCGCAGCGCGCTGTTCTCAGCGAATCCGCCGCTGGCGAGGACTACGGCGCCGGCCTTGATTGCGGTCACCGAACCGTCGGGGCGGCGAGCAGTGATGGTGAACCCCTCGCTTCCGACCCGGGATATCGAGACGACGCGACGCTCGGCCACGAGTGTTACTCCCCGCGCCAGTGCGGCGGCGACTAGCCCGGCCACCAAACCGGCGCCCTGCGTCCGGACGTCACGGCTCTGACGTGTCAGCACCTCCTGGGGGTCCAGGCCGCCACGCGACTCGGTGCTGGTCAGGGGCCCGCGGGTCGATGAGGTTCGCACCTTTCCGCGCAACTCCCCCAAGGCTGCGGTGGGGACGGGCAATGGCTCTAGGCTTCGGCCGGCCCGCGCCCCGGGCCAGTGGGGGTGGTAGTCGGGTCGAGAGATGGCCTGCAGGGGTATCCCCAGGTCCTCCAGGTACTGGGCCAGCCTCGGGCCGGCGTCGAGGAACGCGCTCAGGTGCGCCTCGCTGGAGGCGCCGAGGGTGTTTCGCCGGAGGTAGCGCAGCGCATCGGCTCGGGAGTCCGAGTAGCCGGATCGGTGCATGACGGGGTTGTCGGGGATCCAGAGCTGACCGCCGGACACCGCGGTGACGCCACCGAACAGATCCGTGGCCTCGAGCACCAAGACCCGGGCCCCGCGGTCGGCCGCTGCACATGCCGCGACAAGTCCTGCCCCCCCAGAGCCGACCACCACAACGTCGCACTGGTCCAGTTTCGTGCTCATCGGCTCTCCCTTCTTGAGGTAGTGGTGGGATGGAACGTCAGCCGGCGGCCGTGGCCAGCTCGTCGATTGCCGAATGCAGGAAGTCGACCCATTGCTCGCTCTCTGGCTTCATCAGCACGCTGCGCAGGATCCGGCCGTGATCCACGTCGGCCGTAATGCGGTGACCACGGGCGGCCAAGGCTTCCGCGGTCACGCTGTACGTCGCCACGAAGACCGCGTCTTCCTTTGGCCTCGTCATACCCGCGTCGAGCACGTGGGCTGACACACGATCAACGTCGGAGAGACTCGCCCGACGGGGCAGGTAGGTCACGATGTCCAGCTCCGGCGGTTGGTACAGGGCGAGGGTTGGGGAGTCGGCCAGCAGATCGGCCCAGGCAAGTGCGGCTCGCCGGCCCGGTCGCAGGACACGACCCAACCCCTCTGCCGTGAACGGCAGCACCTGGGATGTGACCCACAGCGCGGCTGCCGCCGCACCCGACCGTGAGCACTCCAGAGAGATTTCGCCCAGGTGGAGCTCGTCGGATGTGAAGTACGTGTATGGGGAGTCGTGGGTGTAGAAACGAATCACTTGCGGGTCTTTGAAGAGCACCGCCCCGCAGCCGTAAGGCTGCAGCCCGTGCTTGTGCGGGTCGACCACCACCGAGTCGCAATCGGCGATCGACCGGAAGGGCGCCGCCTGCACCCCATCGGGTGAGTCGTCCGCGATGAGGCGGAAGAACCCTCCATAGGCGGCATCGACGTGGATGCGCGCGCCGTACCGCTGGCATAGCGGCACCGCCTCGTGGACCGGGTCCACGGCTCCAAGTCCGGTGGTGCCGGTGGTCAACACAACCGTCCCGACGGTTCCGGTGCGCAGCAGTTCCTCGAGTGCCGCCAGATCCATCCGACCGGCCGCGTCGGTGGCCACAGCATGACCCTCGACGCCCAGCACGTGGCACATCCGGCCGTGCGTGTAGTGGGCGTCGGCGCTGAAGGCGATGCCCTTGCCGGGATGCGTCTCCCGGGCTACGAACAGGGCCTCCAGATTCGCGATGGTGCCGCTGCTGGTCAGGTGACCGAGGAAGTCAGTTCCATACCCGAACATGGCCGCGAGCTGAGCGACCACTTCCTTCTCCATTTGTGCCGTGGCCGGCCCGCCGTCGAGCGCGTGGTTGTTGGGGTTGATCAGCATCGCGGCGAGGTATCCGATCACCGACACGGGGTGTGGCGGCTTGAGCATCTGGCCGGCGTAGCGGGGATGGAAGAAGGGGTAGTTGTCCTCGAGCCGACCGATCAGCTCGTGCAAGGCATCGTCGAGCTGGTCCGCGTGGATAGTCGTCGCTGGGTGAGGCTCGAAGGCTCCGAACTGCGACATCCAACGCGAGATCCCGTCGACAACGAGAGCAAGGTTGTCGTTCAGCTCTGCCCGCGCCGTCGGCTCTGTCTCAAGGGGGGTACGCGCTCCGGGGACGGTCATCGTGATCGCTGCCTCTCTAGCGAGTGGGCGGGTCATTGCAAGGTTTTCTTCTACGCTTGTAGAGCCAACTCAGCAACCGTAGCGACACCGCCCCAACCTTGTCTATAGTTTTCTTCGACGCATGACCAAAAACTCGCGAATCGGCTCGCGCCAGCGAGTGCCAGCAGCCGCAGCAATGCCCTACGCCATCCCGCGCGACGGATGGGGGCCGTGATCCATGCCGGTAGGTCTTGCCGAATGGCCAAAGCTCAAGGAGAGGGAGGCGGCATCACTGTGCCGAAACTTGTCGACCACGAACGGCGCCGAGCCGAGATCATCGATGCCACCCTGCGTCTCGTGGCGCGGGATGGGCTGGGGGGCGCCACCATGCGCGCGATCGCCAAGGAACTCGGCGTTGCCAACGGGGCGATAGGCCACTACTTCACGAATCAGGACGCCTTGCTGGCCGCCACCTACGAAGAGGTCTTCGCCCGAACCAATGGGCGCGCCGCCGAACGCGCTGCGGGTCGGCGCGGTCTCGACGCGCTCTTGGCGACGTTACGCGAGCTGCTGCCGATGGACGCGGTGACCGTCGACGAGGCCCGAATCGTCGTCTGCTTCTGGGGACGCATCACCACCGACGAACGCCTCCGCGCCCTCCTGCCCAAGGAGCACGAAGCCTGGACCCGCAGTGTCCAGCAGATGCTCGAGCAGGCGATCGAGGACTGCGACCTGAGCGCGGAGGCGGAGCCGGCTCCGCTCGCCGAGCTGCTCGTGACGACCGTGCATGCCATGCAGGTCCGAGCGGTAACTCTTCCTCACCGCACACCACCGTCGATGCAGCGGCTACTGATCGAGCAGATCCTCAAGCCGTGGACCGAGCCCGGAACGTCGCTACGCGGCAGGTGGCCTGCCGACGTGGCTGCCCTTCACGACCCGGCGGAAGTCCCAGTAGATCGCTCACTGCTTCACAGTTGAGCGGCCAGTCCGGCCTGTGAAGACCGCCCCTTCAGCTCGACGGCTGAAGCGAACGCCGGCTGGCTGCCACCAGCTGGGCGAAGATGGCCATCTGCGCTGGGTCGGTCGCCGCAGTGTCTTCGGGGTGCCACTGCACTCCGAGGAACCAAGGCGCATCGGCCGCAACCATCTCAACGGCCTCCACGGTGCCGTCCCCTGACCAGGCGACCGCCACCAACCCATCGCCCAACCGGTCCAGCGCCTGATGGTGGTAGCAACTGATCGACAGCGTGCGGGTGCCGAGAGCGTCGGTCAGGGCGCACGCCCGTTCGAGGGTGAGCTCCGACACAACATGGCGGTGCGGACGGTCCATGTGAGCAACCAGCGTGCCGCCCATCGCGACGTTTGCCACCTGCAGACCCCGGCAGATCGCGAGCACCGGGCGCCCGGTGCGCAGGGCCCATCGGGCCACCGCGAGGTCGAAGGCGTCCTGCTCAGGGTCCATGTCATAGTGCTCGCCATGCTCGAGGCCGCCGTACAACGCAGGCGTGATGTCTCCGCCCCCGGGCAGAAGCACCCCGTCGGCAAAGTCGAAGCGATCGGCGACCTGTCCCTCGTCGACCAGCCCGTCCCGCGCGTGAGGGTGCACCGTGACCGGCTCACCCCCGGCGTCGAACACTGCAGTCGCCAACGCGCGTGCGGTGACCTCGGCGCGGAACCTCAGGGCTGAGGCGGACTCGGAGAACCGAGCCGGGACGATGATCAGCGGTCGACCACTCACAGCGCCAACCAGGTGGTCTTGAGCTCCGTGTACTTCTCCAGCGCGTGGACGGATTTGTCGCGACCATTTCCGCTCTGCTTGTAGCCGCCAAAGGGAACGGTCATGTCGCCCTCCTCGTAACAGTTCACCCACACCGTCCCCGCCTGGAGCTGACGGGAGACCCGGTGGGCGGTCCCGACGTCACGGGTCCACACGGCTGCGGCAAGGCCGTAGACCGAGTCGTTTGCCATGCGCACAGCCTCGGCCTCGTCCTCAAAGGTGAGAACCGAGAGGACCGGCCCGAACACCTCATCGCGCGCGATGGCCATGTCCGGCTCGACCAAGTCCAGAACGGTGGGCTGGGAGTAGAACCCGTCCCCCGGGCCGGGTGGCCTGCCTCCGCCGGTTCGCAACCGCGCGCCCTCATCCACCGCACGCGCCGTGTGGGACTCGACTCGCTCCCGATGGGCTGCGCTGACCAGCGGGCCCACCTGGGTCCCAGGGTCTAGGGGGTCACCGATTTGCAGCGCCTCCGCGGCCCGCACGACTCCATCGACGACCTCGTCTCGCACCGAACGGTGCACAAGGAGGCGCGAGGGTGCCGTGCACATCTCGCCCTGGTTGAAGAAGATGTTTCCAGCGGTGCCGGCAACCGCTGCAGCAAGGTCGGCGTCCGGCAGCACGATGCTCGGCGACTTCCCGCCCAGCTCCAGCCAGACCCGTTTGAGATTGGAGTCTGCGGCGTAGCGCAGGAACTCTCTGCCCACCTCCGTCGACCCGGTGAAGGCCACCGTGTCGACGTCGGGGTGCAATGCCAAGGCGCGCGGCGTCGCAGAGCCTTGCCCCGTAACGACATTGAGCACGCCGTCCGGCACACCTGCCTCCAGCGCGAGTTCGGCCACCCGCAACGCCGACAGTGGTGAGAGCTCCGATGGTCGCACGACGACGGTGCATCCAACCGCCAGAGCGGGTGCCACCTTCCATGCCAGCAGGGTCATCGGGAAGTTCCACGGAACGACTACGCCCACCACCCCGACCGGTTCGCGCGTGACGAGCGCGAGCGCATCCCGGCCAACCTCGGGTATCTCCCCGGAAAGCTTGTCCGCCCATTCGGCGTACCACCGGTAGCACGCGACGGTCGTCCGCATCTCGATCGCAGACGCGTACTCGATGGGCTTACCCATCTCGAGCGAGACCAACAGGGCCAGCTCGTCGCGGTGAGCCTCGATGACGTCGGCGAATCGGTGCATCACCCGCTTCCGCTCGGCAGGTGACATCCGGGACCAGGGAGAGTCGGCGAAGGCACGCCGGGCCGCAGCGACCGCCGTGTCGACATCGACGGCGCTCCCGTCCGGTACGGCCGTTAGGGGCCGTCCGTCCCGAGGCGACAGGACCTCCGTCACACGTCCGTCCGCGGCCGGGGCGCAGCGACCATCGATCACCATCCGCCCAGGCGGAACTAGCGATTCCGCTCGAGCGCGCCACATCTCTGCTGTCTCTCCGGCTGCCATGGTGGCCCTTCGTTGGGGAGGAAGTACACGGTTGCTACGCGAGTAGTCGGATAGCCCTCACGGACTGGTTTCACTGGGTAGCTGATCGGCATCGCTTATTTTCTACGCATGTCCAATTTAGGCCGCGGCAGAAGACTCGTCAAGCGGCCCAAAGAGCGGCTCGCCGTAAACGTGTTCTGACAAGTGGCGAGCGCAATCGGCAACGATGGATCCACAGCCCTGCGAAGCCATGACCGGTTGCGCGAGATGGGCGTGGCCGTCCTCCTGCCCGCCGCCTGAGCGATCGGAACCACACCGAGGATCGGCGCAAACGGCCGTGACGCTCGACCGGCAGCGCGTCATCCGGGTTGGGCAACGCGAAGTGAGAGACCGACGTAGGTGGTCTCCAGGTATTCGTTGATGCCCTCCAAGCCGCCCTCGCGGCCGAACCCCGATGCCTTGACGCCACCGAACGGCGCTGCCGGGTTGGACACGACCCCGGTGTTCACCCCCACCATGCCGAACTCGAGCGCCTCGCTGATGCGCAGGGTGCGAGCGAGGTCCCTGGTGTAGACGTAGGCCGCCAGGCCGTACTCGGTGTCGTTGGCGCGCGCCACCGCCTCAGCCTCGGTGGTGAACGTAGTGAGCGCGGCGACCGGGCCGAAGATCTCCTCGCGGATGAGGTCCGCGTCTGCGGGCACGTCGGTGAGGACCGTTGGGGCGTAGAAGTACCCTTGCTCTCCAACGGTTTTCCCACCACAGGCGACGCGCGCGCCCCTGACCACGGCGTCGTCCACGAGCGCTGCCACCTTGGCTTGCGCCTTCGCGTCGATGAGCGGACCCACTGTAGTACCAACCTCGGTCCCGCGCCCCACCGGCATACGGGACATCCGCTCCGCAAGCCGCGCGGCGAAGGTGTCGGCGACGGACTCGTGGACCAGGAAGCGGTTGGCCGCGGTGCACGCCTCCCCGCCATTGCGCATCTTGGCGAGCAGGGCGCCCTCGACTGCTGCGTCGAGGTCGGCGTCCTCGAAGACGATGAACGGCGCGTTGCCACCGAGCTCCATCGACACCCGCAACAGCTGGGTCGCCGACTGCTCGACCAGGGTGCGCCCCACTGGTGTCGACCCGGTGAACGTGAGCTTGCGCGTGCGCGGGTCGCGAACCAGGGGCTCCATGACCTCGGCGGTGCGCGTCGTCGTGATGACGTTGATGACACCGGCTGGGACACCCACCTCACTCAACAGGTCGGCGAGGGCGAGCATCGTCAGGGGCGTCTGGCTGGCGGGCTTGACGACCATCGTGCACCCGGCGGCGATGGCCGGGCCGATCTTGCGGGTTCCCATGGCCAGTGGAAAGTTCCACGGCGTGACCATCAGCGTCGGGCCTACCGGCTTCTTCATGGTCAGCAATCGGGTGCCGCCGTTGGGCGCGCTCATCCAACGACCGGAGATGCGGACCGCCTCCTCCGCGAACCAGCGGAAGAACTCGGCGCCGTAAGCCACCTCGCCGCGCGCCTCGGCGAGCGGCTTGCCCATCTCGAGCGTCATGAGCGTCGCGAAGTCCTCGGTGCGCTCCACGAGCAGCTCGTATGCCGCCCGCAACAGCTCGCCGCGCTCGCGGGGCGCCGTGGCCGCCCATTCGCGTTGTGCAGTCGCGGCGGCCGCCAGCGCCGCGTCGCCGTCGGCGACCGTCGCGTCTGCGACCGACGCGATCACCAGGCCGGTGGCGGGATCCTCGACATCCACGAGAGCGCCATCGGATGCCTCACGCCACTGTCCGCCGATGAACAAGCCAGTGGGGACGGAGGCGACGAGCGCGGCCTCGGAGGCGCTCAGTGCCATCGAAGATCTCCTTGGGATGCAGGCGGGCTGGCTCACGCGTTGGCCACGAATGCCTGCTCGAGGATGTCCAGGCCTTCGCTGAGCAGCTCGTCACTGATCGACAGCGGCGGGAGGAAGCGGAAGACGTTGCCGTAGGTGCCGCAGGTCAGCGTCACCAACCCGTGGGCGTGGCAGTACTTGTTGAGCGCCGCGGTGAGCTCGGGGTTGGGCGTGGTGTCTCCGCGGCCCTTGACGAGCTCGATGGCCAACATTGCGCCACGGCCGCGGATATCGCCGATCACGTCGAACTTCTCGGCGAGCTGCTGCAGCCGCCCGAGGAAGAGCTTCTCGATCGCGCGGGCGCGGCCGCGCAGATCGTCTACCTCCATGGTCTCCATCGCGGCCAAGGCCGCGGCGCACGCAATGGGGTTACCGCCGTATGTGCCGCCGAGCCCACCGGCGTGCACCGCGTCCATGACCTCGGCGCGCCCGGTCACGGCGGCCAGCGGCAGGCCGCCGGCGATGCCCTTGGCTGTGGTGATGAGGTCGGGCACCACCCCTTCGTGGTCGCAGGCGAACCATTCCCCGGTGCGGCAGAAGCCGGTTTGGATCTCGTCGGCGATGAGCAGGATCCCGTGCTCCCGGCACCACTGCGCGACCCGGCGCAGCCAGCCGGCCGGCGGCACGATGAAGCCACCCTCGCCCTGGATCGGCTCGATGATGACGGCCGCGACGTTCTGCTCGCCCACCTGCGCATGGACCTGCGTTGCGAACGCCTCGAACGCCTCCTCGGCGGTGCGCTCGCGGTCACCGGTCCAGCGGTACGGGTAGGCCATCGGTGCGCGGTAGACCTCGCCGGCGAACGGCCCGAAGCCGTGCTTGTAGGGCATGCTCTTCGCGGTCAGCGCCATTGTGAGGTTGGTGCGGCCGTGGTAGGCGTGGTCGAACGCGACAACCGCGGTGCGCCCCGTGAAGACGCGGGCGACCTTCACGGCGTTCTCGACCGCCTCGGCGCCGGAGTTGAACAGCGCCGATCGCTTCTTGTGGTCACCGGGCGTGAGCAGCGCGAGCTTCTCGCAGACGGCCACGTACTCCTCATACGGCGTCACCATGAAGCAGGTGTGCGTGAAGTCCTCGACCTGGCGCTTCACCGCCTCGACCACGCGGGGGGCAGACGCGCCAACCGTGGTCACAGCGATCCCTGAGCCGAAGTCGATGAGCTGGTTGCCGTCGACATCGACGAGGATTCCTCCACCTGCCCGCTCGACATAGACCGGCATGCCGGTGCCCACCCCCGCCGAGACGGCGGCCAGCTTCCGGGACTGCAGCGCCTGGGAGCGCGGGCCCGGAATCGCCGTGGCGAGGTGGCGGCGCTGCTCGACGGTCGTGGCCATGTCGGATCTCCTTCTCGGACGTGCACATCGGGCGGAGTGCCCGTTGCCAACGACCCAGCCTCGGCGAGGCCGTACCATGCTGTCCAATACCTGTCCTGCACGCCAACCATGCCCTGGAGGCATGCCGTGGAACTGCGCACCCTGCGTTACTTCGCCGCCGTCGCCGAGGCAGGCTCGGTCACCGCGGCCGCCGCCGCGGTGCACATCACGCAACCCTCGCTGTCGCGCCAGGTGCGCCAGCTCGAACGCGACCTGGGCATCACCCTCTTCGCCCGGGAGGACGGCCGTCTACGACTCAGTGCCGCCGGCCGCGAGTTCCTCCCGGTGGCGCAGGCCCTCGTGGCCCAGGCCGACGCCGCCCTCGCCACCGCCGCCGACATCGCAGCGGGGAAGCTGCAGCGGATCGTCATCTCGGCGCCGGGCACGACCCTCACGGATGTCGTGGCACCGTTCCTGGCGACCCTGGCCGAGGGTGATCCGATGCCCGCCGTCTGGGAGGAGGTTCCGTCCTCGGTCTACGAGACGCTTGGGCGCGGCGCCGACCTGGCGGTGGGCACGACTCCCCCACCGCGGCATCACGCCGGCCTCGCCTTGGCCGACCTCCCTGTGTTCGCGTACGTCACGGGGGGCCACCCGTGGGCCCGCAGGTTCCGGGTGCCGTTGGATGAGCTGGTCGAGCAGCCGCTGCTGGCCCAGAGCCGGGAGTTTCACCCCCGGCGCGCTCTCGACCAGGCCGTCGCCCTCGGCGGACTCGGCTACCGCGCTGTCCAAGAGTTCGAGACTGCCGAGGTGGCCCAAGCCGTGGCGGCCTCCGGACGCGGGGTCGCCGTCGTCTCCGACGACCCGCGTTTCGGTCTGCGCGGACTCGGGATCGACGGCCCAGCCGGCGCCGTGCACATCAGCCTGTACGCCGCGTGGGATCCCAGACACCACGGGGCCGAAGAGATTGCGGGTATCGCGAAGCGACTCAGGGACTTCTGCCTCGCCCGCTACGGAGCGCAGGTGACGCCGCCGCGGCGGCGTGCCAGCCAGCGCACGACCGGGATAACCGACCACAGCGCCGGAAGCCGTGAGACGCAACAGGCTCACTCCTGGACCGCGCACGAACGGGGCCCACCGGACCATTTAGCTTAGAGATTGACAATGCATCCGGCAGGACATCTGCGAGATGGCCGCCGGCACCTGAAAATCGGAGAATCAAGGGCGCGTGCGGTACAGCACGGAAGTACAGCAGTCGGTGCGACGGAGCTTGCCTCTCTGCGCAGGCTGATGGTGGGTCGCAACCACGATCACATCTCCCCGACGTCGATGCCTGAAGTTCGGGACGAAGAGGGGACACTCCCACCTGGAGGGCCACCACGCACTCCCCGTAAGGCAAGCGACCCCGCATTCGGCGTCGTCGCGCCCTCGAGCGGGGTACCCCGGGGGGCGAGCTAGGACTTCTCCGTCGGCCAGACTTGATGCTCAGGGTCATACCAGAGGACGTAGAAGACATGCTCACGGAGAATGCCGTAAAGGCGCGGTTTGCCGCCAAGTCTTAGTCGTACAACTTCGGTCTCGTCATCGCGACCGGCGTCCCTTAGGACAGCACTGGCGCGTTCAGGCAACGTCTCGGTCGGATATGCCTTGCCATGTTCACTCCCAGGCTTGAAGAGCTCCCCGATCGTCATTTTTTCGTAGTCGCCCAACTTCGTGACCAGATTTACAACGTGTTTGTCCGGAACACCATCGAATGACCAGGGGCCGTCGTCATGGAAGTCAGCGAATCGCCAGACGGGGCACCTTGATTGGATCCGCTCGTCATCGACGCGCAGCATCCGTGGCTGCTTCACGGCGGGCGTCACGGCGGACGCTGTGGCAGCAGTCTTGCCCGCGAACTGCGGTACGCCAGATCCGACCTTTGGCGTCTTGTTCTTGTTCCCCAATGTCAGAGAGTCAAGAGGACGTCGACTTTGCAGTCAGCGAGTCGTAGTAGAAGGCCATCATCTCGTCTGTGATCCGGGCCGACCCCCGAGCGCCAGCCGGCATGCCTGCCCGAGCGTCCGCCCATGGTCGTTCCGAGTGGGTGAGTTCGCTCAACTGATGAGCGGTCATGTCTCCATAAAACCCGACGACGGCGTCCACGGTGCCTTGCTCCGCCTGCGTAAGCCGATTCGAGTCGCCGCCTTCGATGGTGCTCACAGAGAACTTGCCACGATGCTGACGATAGAGGGCAGGCACCACAGGACCATTTGCCCAAGCCTCAATGGGCTCGGCGAATAGCGGTCGCTCGTCCCACACCAAGTGCCAGGCGTGGGAGTAGTAAGTGAGCTTCTGCAGCTTCATGGCGGTCATCTCACCGCGTTTGGCGAGGATGTAGGCTGCCACATCGTGCACGGAGGCCATGACAGGTCCCTTCATCTGCGACGGTTGTTTCGGGTCGTCGACTGGTCCACCGTAGCGCAGGGCCAGGACGATCACGTCCCTCGCGTGGCCCATTGGGGCTAGTCCGTTCGGGTGACGAGGCGACGAGTGGAGACAAATACTCTCCTATTGGTCTGACATCGCAACTCGTCCTGCGGTTATCAGTCGCGGGTGACAACCGACTCTTAATGCCACAGGCTTCGTGGCCAGAAGATCCCACGGACATTCAGCGGCGGGGGTGCATTCGTTTTGCTGAGCGCGAACCCGACGAAACCGCAGTCCTAGAAGCGGCGGAGCTGTCTGATGGTCACGACGTTGGTTTCAGACCCCGCCGCAGTTCTCGTGCCTTGACGTGCATGCTGATCGGGCTGGCGTCAAGCACACCTTCGAGTATGACCTTGAAGAAGCGCCCAGGCGAAACCTCGTCCGGTACCAGGTCGTGGCGAAGTGAAACCACCGGAAGGGCTGCGAGGACCGCATCCACATCCTCGACTGGCGGCTCCTCCTCCACATCCTCCACTTCGACGTCATCGGGTGAGATGACTGGCTCGTCTTCGTCCACTTCGCCCTCATCGGCCGGGCCCGCGCCCTCCCATTCAGGCATGACAAGACAGCAGGCGTCGTAAGCGTCATCCTCGCGTCCGAGCTTGATGAGCAGGTCGACGAGCCACAGGTATTGCGGCCTCGCCGTGTCGTAGGCCGTTGAGCGAAGGCTGTAGACGAAGCCGATGCTGGCGAGTGGGTGCCTCAAGCTCAGGTTCTTTGCGTCCCCGTACGACTCCTCGACCCGGTTCTGCATGTTCTTCCCGAAGGACGAGTCCATGCGCTTCGTAGAGATCATTAGTTCCGGCCCGGTCTGCCAGGAGGACATGATCACGTCGACCTGCTTGAAGTAGTTCTTGCCAAGCATGTTCGCCGAGGCGGTAGCGACACCACCCACTCCCGAACCGCTACGCAACTTCGTCATGATCTCGTTGCCCAGCGCTTTCTTGGGAAGGGCGCGGACCAGGCGAAGAACATCTCGGTCAACTACGCGGGGAGCCTCGGCGCGGGGCCATACGGCGTCAGGATCGAGCCCGCCGCGGCGAAGTTCGTATGCAACCCAGATGTCGAGTGCAAGAGCGGGGACGCCTGACCTGGTGTTGGCTTCCAAGTGGAGCGGCACTCCGAGCAGGAGGCATAGCGTGGCGTAGTCGGGGTGGTATTCCCCGTTCTCCCACGGGTTCAGGTCACGCATGGGGGCATCCGCGACGATCGCGTCGAACAGTGGCCACGCCAGGGCTTTGAAACTCACCTTCTTGTTGTCAGACATCAGTCGCCCTACCACGGGCGGCTCGACGCCCAGTCAGCAAGGCATGGTCTGACCGAACGGCTGACAGGTCCTGCTGGCTCATTCCAAGACCATGCGCAAGAAGGACGGAATCAATCATCCGGACAGCATCGTGCAGCTGCCCCTTGGCAAGGTGCCGTCGAACCGTTGGCCGGAGCTCTCGCAGGATTGGCGCCATGCGCCCAACTAGGGCCGGCGACGGCAGCGGGAGCAGGTCTGCCTCGCGAGGCTCGATCTTCAACATTCCACCGCCATAGGCCCTTCCCACAGTCTCGGCGCCGAGGAGGGTCACGCTATTCAGGGATGCCAGCGGCAGCAGGTCCTTACCCAGGGTCCGTACTTCGGCGCGCAAGTAGACGCCATGCACGGAGTTCAGGTGGTGGGCCTTGGCCCGGTTGGTCGCGAGGCGTGGGGTGTCCGCATTCATGTAGGTCAGGAAGAGATCGGCTGGGCGAAGGTACGGCACGCGCCACCAAGGAGAGCGGACTCGGCATTTGTAGGCCTCATGGACGTCGAGGGCTTCACCGGCCTGTATGTAGCGTTTCGCGGCCGCGGATGGATCACCTGCGGGCCGGAAGAGCCACGAGGCCTGTCCGGATTCGCCGAGCCCATCTAGGGCGTTTTGCGTCAGCGTGAGCTGTCTGAGGTGCCGAGATCCGGGCGGCGAGATCGGGACAACGTCTTCGGGTGTCAACCTCAACTCCCGAACCCGTGCCGGGGACAGAGCGAAGAACTTGTTGTTGCCAGAGACCATGCCGAGGGTCGTGTCTCCCCACGTCGCCAGGGGCTCGAAGAGCGACGACGACGTTGCAGAGCTGTAGGCCGCCAGCCCTTCCGTGCTGAGCATGCCTGCCGTCCATTTGGCCGACTTCGACAGCGGTGTCCAGCGCCTTGCCGCCGCCAGGTTGGTGAGGCCGTCGGCATCCCTCACCTGGAGCACGGCCATGTGGTCCGTGCCAGCTGCGCCGTCCGGGTCGTAGCCATCGGCCAGAAGGAGTACCGCCTCAACATCGACCCCAGGAAAGACCCGCTGCTCGAACAGAACGAGATTGACCTCCGAGAAGTGATCCATCAGAAAGCGCCGCACTGGCGCGGCGTAGTTGACCGTCAGTAGTTCGGCGGGAAGCACAAGGCCCAGACGTCCCCCTCGGCGAAGGTGCAGGGCCGAGTGAATCGCAAATGCCGCCCATGACGACGCCAGATTCGTTAGGTTCACTCCTGCCCTGAGCGCCGCTGCCCGGCTCTTGGTGCGCGCCTCGCCGGTCCAACCTTGATATCGGACGTAGGGGGGATTTCCGATTGCTGCGTCGTACGCCCCGAAGTCCTCATGGAGGAAGAAGTCGCCGACGTGGACCTCCGCGTTGACGCCCTGTGCGCGCAACGTGCTCTCGGCCTCGGCCGCTGACGCCGTGTGAAGTTCGACCCCAACAACCGGGCCGGTGTGGTTCGGGCCGACCTGATGCAAGAAGACCGCTTCCCCACACGAGGGCTCCAACACAGCGTCCGTCGGGTGTCGGACCGCCCAAGAGGTGACAAATGCGGCGATGGGGCGCGGCGTGAAGTACGCGCCCCGGGCCTTGCGGAGTTCTGCGGTGTCGCCGTGGAGCATGCGCTCATCCTGCCTGAGGGGACGGACAAGGCGCGGGAGGCTCCCCGCCCTGACCGCGTGAACAGTGCACCCACCGACGTGAGGTATGCCTTTGGTGATGTGCTCCCGTGACTTGCGCGTGTGCCGCGCACCCTTCCAATCGTCCAGTTGGGCCGGCAAGCTGCCAGACGCTCAGCAGAAGTCTCGCGGCGAGCACCCATCGCACCATGCTCCCGCTCCCCCGCTAATCGTTCCGCCATCGTTTCGCCCGGCGCTGCTCGTGGTCGGCTCGTCGTACTGCCTGAGCGATTACGTCGGCAAGCAAGTCTTCGTAGTCCCAGTACCCGGATCGAGACAGCCAATCGTCCAGTGCCTTGTGAAGGATGTGTGCTGGGTCCGCGCGTTGTCGTGTGCTTTTGAGAGCTTGGGCTCCGAATTGTGGGTTGGGAAAGGCTGCGTTCGCGGTTTTGGCCTCCCGGGCCGCCGTGTTGGCGCCCGCAACAAGCAGGCGAACCGGCGCGGTCCCCTGCGGGCCACTGATGTACGAGGAGACACTAAGTGCCCAGTCAAGACGGCCACGGATACCCATGGCCGTTTCGTAATGCCCCGCCCTCACCTGGAGGACGGCCCTTGCCATCTGATGTGCCACGTCGGCGAGGCTGACAAGGGTTCGCCCGTCCGACGACTCGTTGGCGATCGAACGCAAATTGGTGGCCACCTCGACGAGGCCGTTGCTCCTAAGGGATACCTGGCAGAAGGATTGGTTCTCGTCCGGTGCTCGAAAGGTTGCTGCGTCCGGGCCGCTCGAGTCTGGGGTTGCGTCCACTGTTGGTGCCAACGAGATGGCCAACTTGCCCACCATCGATTGCTGAAGCCTCTTCTGTCGGACCCGTCTTGAGGGGGCGAAGCGAACGACGCACAGGACGTCGTGTCGGCCACCCTGTTCCATGGAGAAATCCCCGGTGACGATCGTGGAGTGGTCTCTGCGGACCTTCGACCATGCCTGCCGGAAAAGCTCTGATATCCGTGAGAATGCGGCGGCCACGGTTACAGAAACGAGGGCCGCGACAAGGGCCGGAACCCACACCGAGGTCCACCACGAACTGGACGTCTCCATGGCGCGCGAGGTCAAGGCGACGATCAACAAGGAGTCGCATGCCCTAGGTGGCAGACCCGCAGTCTCCAGACGTTGACTGCTCGCACTTACTCGCCCAAGTCCGTGCCGGGATCGGACCAGTCGTCGGGCGGCTGGATCTTCGCGTCTATGTCGGCGTGCTGCTTCAACAGGTAGAGCAAGTTTGCACCATCGATCAGCTCGATCGGCTTGTTGCTCGCGAACTCGAACGAAGCCTGTCCGTAGCCGCTGGTGGTTACCAAGATGCCCTTGCTGGCCCCCTCGTTCTGCAGGGTGCCGAAGAGGTCACGCACGGCTGAGACGCCGACGGTGTTCTTGTAGCGCTTCGCTTGGATGACCACCTTGCCGCCGAAGATCGGTCGGGGGTCGTAGGCCACGCAGTCAACGCCGCCGTCACGCGAGGGTCTTGTCTGCTTGGCTTCCAGACCCATCTTCGTGAACAGGTTCTGAATGAGAACCTCAAACTCAGTGAAGTGCAGCTCCATCAAGTTGGGACGCTCATCCAACAAAGTGAGAGCGTCAGACTCAGTGACGAATCTGGGGTCGACCATGTCGAACTCCAGCACTGGTCGGACCGGCACAAGCTCCGCGGGACTCTTAGACACTCCGGCAGAGAGATGGCGCAGACAGGCAAGGGGTTCGACGCGGGCCAGGTCGAGTTCAGCGAACGTATCCCGCGTTGTCCGGACCGTCACCAAGCAGGGTTTGATGGGTTTTCCGCTGCCGGGATCGTTGGTGTAGATGACGCCGTTGAACACCACAACATCGATGTTGCGTCCCCTGTCCGCCTCGAATACTTCGTGCAGCGTCCGCAAGGCCACCTGTGCCACCACACCCGCGTAGATGCTCCGTACCTGGGTTGCCGGCCGGGCGGTGTCGGATATCGAGTCGGATGCCTTCACATACCGATAGACCTTTGCCCCAGGGACCACCTCTGCGGTGGGAAGCTCGTACTCCACCACCAGCTGCCGCGACTCAGGCACGTACGCCAGCTTGAACCGCTGTGGAAAACCATTTGGGTAGGCGGAGCGCTGAAGGACCAGCTCGAAGTAGCCGATCACAGCGTCAGGATCGCCCTGATCGAAGGCCTCCCGGAAGCGGTCGACTTCAGCGTGCTGACCCGCCGTCCACTGCTTGAGGTCCTCCATCCATTTGGCATGGACCGCCCTCACGCGATTGAGCTCTTCTAGGCGGGCGTCCTCCTTCTGGCCATGATCCACCATCGCGGCGGCGTGACTCTGTTCGGCCGCAGCCATAGCCTCCGCGTGCTTCGCCTTGCCCACGCCAAGCATGCTCAGAAGCCCGGTAGGGGGTGGAGGCATGAATGCTGACAGGTTCGGTGCCACCAGAGGTGTATCCAGCCACGACGTTGGTCGCGCCGGCATCTCCGGATGCTCCTTGAGACTCTCGAAATTCAAGTGGTCGTCTACGTCGAGGGTGTCCGCAAGAAGCATCGCAAGCGCAGCAACGCGAACATCCAGCTCGTCGTTCATCGCGACAACCTCAGCCGCCCGACTCTCGGCATAGAGCCGCTTCATCTCGCGCTGCTCTGCGGCAGTCGCTCGCGCTTGCGCGGCTCGGGCACGTTCCGCGTCCCGATGCGCCTTGGCAATCGCCCGCTGCTGCGCCGCGTATGCCCGCTCCCGCTCTCGCTGATACTGCGACATGGCCGAAGAGAAACTCTGCCGTCTAGCCATTGGGTGCCTCCCCGCCCGCGGTTCAATCGGGCACAACGCCCACCCGAACATTAGCGGGGGCAAATGCAAGGCGTTCAGGTGTTCCAGGATGATGTGGGGGGAAGACCATGGCTCCAGAGGTGGCACGTCAGCTACATATAGGGGCGAACGTCAAATTGGATCTTGCGAACCTCCTGCGCAATCCGGTGTCGTGATCGGCCAGGGCCCGTAGTAGATCGGCGCAATGAACACCCCGGCCCTTGGACCACAGTCGGACAACAGGAGACGGCATACACGGGGCGCCAAAGGGCAACAACGGCTTCCCCCGCCACCTGCAACGGAACACCGCCTGCCCGATGAATCAGATTCCCAAGCTGGACACGCGAGTTCGATTCTCGTCACCGGCTCCACGCACGGCAGCGAGAACGCCGCGACGGCGAGACCACCCCGGGGATCGAGCCCCAGCTCGGCGGGCCGCGAACGACGCGTGGTCCGGGTCCTCCATCAAGGTCCGCACCAGGTCACCGCTGCGGCGTTCGCCGAAGTCGGGCGCCGACCGCGCGTGGAGGAGGGGCAGGCCGGTACGTTCGGGGCATGACGGACGACGTGCGACAGCTGGCTGACGACTACCACGACCACTGGATGCGGACGAGCCCGAGCTGGGCGCACATGGTGGGTGACTACCGGTTCGCCGACCGGTTCGACGACGCGAGCCGGGCCGCGGAGGACGACCTCATCGCCGCCTCGCGCGAGTTCGCCGCCCGGGCTGCCGCGATCCCGGACGACGGGCTCAGCCTGCAGGACCGCGCCACTCGCGACGTCGTCGCCTTCCAGGCCTCCAGCGCGGCCGACACCGCGGAGAGCCGCACCGCCGAGTTCGCGGTCAACCCGGTCTTCGGCCCGCAGGTCGACCTCCCGCTGACCGTCGCGAACCTCGCGATCCCTAATGCCGACGTCGCCGAGGCGATGGTGAGCAAGTTCCACGGCATGGGCCAGTACCTGCGCGACGCCGCCCAGCGGCACCGCGAGGGGGTCGCCTCCGGGCGCACCCCGGCCGCCTTCGCCGTGGCCGAGACGATCCCGCAGCTCGACGCCTGGCTGGCCACGCCACTGCCCGAGGACCCGCTGCTCAGGACGGCCGACCTGCCGGCCGACGTCGACGTCGATGCGTGGCGGGCTCGGCTGACCGACGCCATCGAGCACCAGGTCCGCCCGGGCCTGCAGGAGTACCGCGACGTCCTGGCCGACGAGGTGGCGGCCCACACCCGACCCGACGAGAAGTGCGGGCTGGTCTGGCTCCCCGACGGTGAGCAGACCTACGCGCGCGCCCTGGCCGCCAACACCACCACGACGCTGGGCGCGCAGGAGATCCACGACCTGGGGCTGCAACAGATCGCCTCCCTCGAGGACGAGTACTCGGCCCTCGGTGGCGAGGTCCTCGGCACGTCCGACGTCCCGGCGATCTACGACCGACTGCGCACCGACCCGGCCCTGCGCCACCACGACGCTGCCGAGATCCTCGCCGACTGCGAGACCGCGTTCGCCCGGGCGCGGGCCGAGATGCCGGCCTGGTTCAACCGGCTGCCCGCGGCCGACTGCGCCATCAAGACCACCACCCATGGCGCGCTCGGCTTCTACTACCCGCCGTCGGACGACGGCTCCCGTGGCGGTGTCTTCTACGTCAACACCTCCGACCCATCCGCCTGGGGTCGGGTCGAGATCGAGGCGCTCAGCTACCACGAGGGCATCCCGGGCCACCACCTGCAGCTCGCCATCGCGGCCGAGCTCACCGACCTGCCGGCCCTGCGCCGGCACACCGTCTTCAACGCCTACGCCGAGGGCTGGGGTCTCTACACGGAGCGACTGGCCGACGAGATGGGGCTCTACTCCACGCCGCTGACCCGGCTCGGCATGCTGACCATGGACTCGGTGCGCGCCTGCCGGCTCGTCGTCGACACGGGACTGCACGCCTTGGGCTGGAGCCGCCAGCAGGCGATCGACTACATGGTCGCCAACTCCCCGATGTCGACGGCCAACGTCACGAGCGAGGTCAACCGGTATGCCGTGCTGCCCGGCCAGGCCTGCGGCTACATGATCGGTCGGCTCGAGATCCTGCGCATCCGCCGCGAGGCCCAGGAGCGCCAGGGCGACGCCTTCGACATCAAGGCGTTCCACGACGCCGTGCTCGACGGCGGCAGCGTGCCGCTCGGAGTGCTCGACGGCATCGTCCGCGACCGTCTCCCCTGACCGGGTGGGTCAGGGCACCAGCCCGTGCGGCAGGGCGGACGCGGGCCCGGACGTCTGTCCCGGAAGGTCGACGGTGTAGACGTCCAGGCCACGGACCAGGTCGACCGAGTACGCGATGTTCGTCTTGCGGTCGGTCCGCACGTCCCGCTCGTTGTAGTCCGGCACCCAGTAGGAGTCCCACACCTCCGAGGCGCCCCAGACAGCGTGACCGTACGGCTTGATGTCGCGGGGGTCGCGCACGTCGACGAGCTGCGTACCGCCACCGTAGAAGCCCACGGTGACGATGCCGGACGGGTGGAAGTCGAACCAGTGCGCCGAGCAGAAACCGCCGACCGGCAACGGGAAGGAGCCGAGGTCGGCCACCTCCACCTTGTCCAGCGGCACGATCGCGTCAGGGGTACCGTCCAGGCGCTTGACCCACCAGGTCTGGAACGAGCCGGCCTTCGAGCAGTCGACCTGCTCGTAGTCCTCCTCGGTCACGAGCAGGACATTGCCGTTCGCCAGGCTCGGCGCCGCGTCGGCGATGAAGGCCTCGGCGTTCGGGCGGTAGGAGTTGTGGTGGATGAAGTCGTTGTAGCCGTTCTTCGTGACGCCGTCGGCCTCGAACCCCCGGCCGGCGAGGCCGGTGGTGGTGACCAGGCGCGGGTGCAGCGGGTCGTGCACGTCGAACACCGAGGAGCCGTTGTACCCGGTGTGCGTGGCAAAGCCCGCCCGGTCGAAGTTCCACTTGTGGCCGCCCGAGGGTGAGGCGAACGGCTGCACCCCTGCCACGGCTGGATCAGCGTCGACCTCGTGGGGAGCGTCGAGGTTGTCGAGGTCCATCAGCGAGAAGTTCGTCCGGCCACCGGCCGAGTAGGCGTAACGGCAGTCGCGGTCGTCCACGCAGGCCACGGTGTGGGTGCTGGTCGATGCGGTGGCGCTGGACTGGAGCCGCGGCGTGGTGGGGTCGGTCACGTCGACGACGATGAGCTCCTTGCCACCCAGTGCGGAGGCGGTGTGCTGGATGTCGGCCGACACGTCATAGGTGTCGACACCGATGAGCGCGAACCGCTTCGTGCCGGTCCTGGTCTTGCGCTCCCCACAGTTGATCGCCTCGTTCTCGAAGACGAGGTTGGGCAGGGTGCCCACGAGCTTCGGCGCCACGGGGTCACTGACGTCGAAGACGCTCAGGGAGTCCAGCGAGGACATCACGAACAACGGTGCGGTCTTGAGGAAGCAGCCGGAGATGCCGGCCGTCTCGGGGAAGTTCGCGGCGAGCCGGGTGTTCGGGCTGTTGACCAGCGGCACCGAGGTGCCGCCTGCATAGGCAGCCCGCTTCTCCGTGGCCCGGTGCGCGTCGCCGTTTCGGTCGCCGTGCGCCTGGGCACCCCCTGCGCCGAGCAGGCTGGCGGTCAGGGCGACGGCGAGGCCGGCGGCGAGGCGTGCAGGGACAAGGGATGCGGTGCGGCGCATGGGTCCTCCAGGGTGCGGGTCTACCCCGTCAACGAGCCGGCGGCCCTGGGGTCACGCGCCACGACCCCGACCACCTCCCCCGGTGCGAGGTGAACACGCCGGTGATGACCGGCGTGTTCACATCGACCCGGCGGGGAGCCGGGGTATGCCGCGTCAGGCGGTTGCTGCCGCGGCAGCCCGTCCGGCGGTGCGGCCCGAGAAGATGCAGCCGCCCAGGAAGGTGCCCTCCAGCGCGCGGTAGCCGTGCATCCCACCGCCGCCGAACCCGGCGACCTCGCCCGCGGCATACAGGCCGGGCACCGGCTCACCCGACGCGGACAGGACGCGCGACGAGAGGTCGGTCTCCAGCCCGCCGAGGGTCTTGCGGGTGAGGATGTTGAGGCGCACCGCGATGAGCGGTCCGGCCTTGGGGTCGAGGATGCGGTGCGGGGTGGCCGTGCGGATCAGCTTGTCGCCACGGTAGTTCCGCGCCCCACGGAGAGCGGTGACCTGGGCGTCCTTGCTGAAGTCGTTGTCGATCTGGCGGTCGCGCTCGACGACCTGCCGTTCGATGTGGGCGAGGTCGAGGGGGGCGTCGGGGGTCAGGGCGTTCATCTTGTCGACCAGCTCGCGCAAGGTGTCGGCCGAGACGAAGTCGGCTCCCTTGTCGAGGAACGCCCGCACCGGGGCGGGCATGTCGGCCCGCGCGCGACCCAGCACGTCCTTGACCGACTTCCCGGTCAGGTCGGGGTTCTGCTCCGACCCGGAGAGCGCGAACTCCTTGCCGATGATCTTGGTGGTCAGGATGAACCAGCTGTGGTCGTGCCCGGTCTGGCGCAGGTGGGCCAGCGTGCCGAGGGTGTCGAAACCCGGGAACAGCGGTGGTGGGAGCCGGTCGCCGTTGCCGTCGAACCACAAAGAGCTCGGCCCGGGCAGGATGCGGATCGCGTGGGACGGCCAGATCGGGTCCCAGTTCTCGATGCCCTCGACGTAGTGCCACATCCGGTCGCGGTTGACCAAGCGCCCACCCGCGGCCTCGGTGATGGCCAGCATCCGGCCGTCGACGTGGGCCGGCACCCCGGTGAGCATGTGCTCCGGCGGCGGGCCCAGTCGCGCCGGCCAGTTGGCGCGGACCAGGTCGTGGTTGGCGCCGATGCCGCCGCTGGTGACGATGACGGCCTGCGCGGTCAGCTCGAACTCGCCCACGGCATCGCGGCTGGTCGGCCGGCCCCGCGACGCCTCGTCGTCGGCCAGCAGCGTCCCGCGCACGCCGGTGACGGCGCCGTCGCTGGTGACCAGCTCGTCGACCTGGTGGCGGTGCCGCAGCTCCACCAGCCCGGCCGCGACGTGCTCCTCGACCCGGCGCAGGAACGGCGCCAACACCCCGGGGCCGGTGCCCCAGACGATGTGGAACCGCGGCACGGAGTTGCCGTGGCCCGAGGCGGACCCGTCACCCCGCTCGGCCCACCCGACGACCGGGAAGAACCGCATCCCCTGCTGGTGCAGCCAGGCCCGCTTCTCGCCGGCCGCGAAGTCGACGTAGGCGCGCGCCCACTGCGAGCCCCACTTGTCCTCGTCCTCGAGCCGGTCGAACCCGGCCGAGCCCTGCCAGTCCTGCCAGGCGAGGTCGACGGTGTCCTTGATGCCCATCCGCCGCTGCTCCGGGCTGTCGACGAGGAACAGCCCGCCGAACGACCAGTGCGCCTGCCCGCCGAGGTTGGCGGCACTCTCCTGGTCGACCACCACCACCCGGCGTCCGGCGTCGGCCAGCTCGGCGGCAGCGACGAGTCCGGCCAGCCCGGCTCCGACCACGATGACGTCAGCGTCCATGACCGCACCCTACGGCCCCCGACGGCCGCCACGGGCCGGTTACAACGGGTCCAGGATCCGTTGCAGGAACTGGCGGGCCCGCTCGGTCTTCGGCTGGGAGAGCACCTCGGCCGGGGTGCCCCGCTCCACGATGACGCCGCCGTCCATGAAGAGCACCTGGTCGGCGACCTGCTGGGCGAAGCGGATCTCGTGGGTCACCACGACCATGGTCCAGCCCTGGGTGGCGAGGTCCTTCATCGTCGCGAGCACCTCACCCACCAGCTCGGGGTCGAGGGCCGAGGTCGGCTCGTCGAAGAGCATGAGCTGCGGCCGAATCGCCAGGGCCCGGGCGATCCCGACCCGTTGCTGCTGGCCGCCGGACAGCTGGAACGGGTAGGCGTCGGCCTTCTCCGCCAGGCCCACGGCGTCGAGCAGCGCGCGGGCCTCGCGCTCCACCTCCGCCTCCGGGCGCTCCTGCACGACGACCGGGCCCACCGTGACGTTCTGGAGGACGGTCATGTGCGGGAACAGGTTGTGGGCCTGGAACACCATGCCGCTCTGGGCGCGCAGCCGGACCAGGTCGTCCTTGGCCACCGGCCCGGAGAAGTCGACGTCGACATGCCCGATCCGCACCTGCCCGGCGTCCGGTCGCTCGAGGGCGTTGAGCGAGCGCAGCACCGTCGTCTTGCCGGAGCCCGACGGCCCGATCAGCACCGTGACCGAGCCGGCGTGCACCTCGAAGTCGACCGAGCGCAGCACCTGGTTGTCGCCGAACGCCTTGGCCAGGCCGCGCACGGACACCAGCGCACCCTCCGCAGGGTCCTGCGAGGTCGGGGTGTACCCCAGGGAGTCGGTCATCGCGCCACGTACCTGTTCTCTCGCTTCTCGAGCCGGTTCTGCACCAGTGACAGGAGATGACAGACGACCCAGTAGTAGGCCGCCGCCACCGCATAGAGCTCGAAGAACTGGAACGTCGGCGCCGCGACCTCCTGCGCCTTCCGCAGCAGCTCTCCGACCTGGACCGCGGACGCCAGCGAGGTGTCCTTGACCAGCGAGATCAGCGTGTTGGACAGCGGCGGGATGGCGTTGCGGGTGGCCTGGGGGAGGACGACCTTGCGCAGGGTGGTGGTGTAACCCATCCCGATCGTCGAGGCGGCCTCCCACTGGCCCTTGGGGACGGACAGGATCGCCGCCCGGATCACCTCCGCGGCATACCCACCGACGTTGAGGGACAACGCGATGATGGCGGCGGGGAAGGGATCGAACCGGATCCCCACCGAGGGCAGGCCGTAATAGATGAGGAACAGCTGCAGCAGCAGCGGCGTCCCCCGGATGATCGAGATGTAGACGCGGGCGACGCCAGACACCACGCGCAGCGGGGACAGCCGCATCAGCGCCACGACGAGGGCGATCGCCAGGCCGATGACGAAGCTCGCCGCGGTGAGCGGGATGGTCCCGAGCACCAACGCCTTGAGCAGTGGCCAGAGGCTGTCCCCGACCAGGGTGAGGGTCTGTCCGTCCACCGCCGGACTACTGCTTCACGGAGACGTCGGTGCTGAAGTACTTCTCCGAGATCTTCTTCAGCGTGCCGTCCTCCTGCAGCTCGGCGAGGGCCGTGTTGATCGCGGCGACGAGGTCGGAGTCCTTGCGAGTGGCGACGACCTGCTCGGAGGTCTCACCGGTCTCGGCAGCGATCTTGATCGAGGTGTCGCCGGTGGACTTCTGGTACTCGAGGACGGCCAGGTTGTCGTTGACGGTGGCGTCGACGCGCTTCTGCTTCACGAGGGTGACGGCCTGGGTGAAGCCCTCCACGCCCTCGACCTTGGCGCCCGCGTCCTTGGCGACCTGCGCCCAGTTGGAGGTGAGGCTCTGGGCCGTCTTCTTGCCCTTGAGATCGGCCAGCGCGGTGATCGAGGAGTCGTCGGCGCGGGTGGCGATGACGCCCTCGGAGACCGTGTAGGTCGAGCTGAGCCCGTAGAGGCCCTCGCGCTCGCTGTTGCGGGTCACCTGGTTGGCGATGACGTCGAAGCGCTTCGAGGTGAGGCCCGCGAAGATGGCGTCCCACGGCGTCTCGACGAACTCCGCCTTGACCCCGAGCTTGGCCGCCACGGCCTTGGCGACCTCGACGTCGTAGCCGGTGAGCTGGTTGTTCGTCGGGTCGTGGTAGCTGAACGGCGAGTACGTGCCCTCGGTGCCGATCTTGAGGACCCCTGCCTCCTTGACGCGGGCGAGGTCGGTCTCGGGGCTGGACGAGCCACCGCCACACGCCGCGAGTGCGGTGGTGGCAGCGAGCAGGACGGCGACGAAGGACAAGCGGGTGCGCATGGGAGGTTCCTTGGGGAGGGCGACGCGGTCGCGTCGGCGGAGGGCAATGCGTCCGACTATAACCTCACCTTTGACAATGGATAACACCGCGGTATGCCGGGTGGTCCCGTCCGGGGGCCGGCCCGAGCCGTGGGCTACCGGGCGGTGAGCGCGACCCGACCCGCCTCGACGGTGAACCGCACGTCCGCGAGGGTGCCGACCACGGCGTCGGCGAGCAGGTCGGCGGCGACGGTCGTCGTCGTGACGGCCAGGGTCGAGCACCCCGCCGCGCGGGCCGCCTCGAGTCCGCCCGGGGCGTCCTCGACGACCAGGCAGTCGGTGGGGTCGACCCCGAGCCGGGCGGCGGCCAGCAGGAACGGGTCGGGGTGCGGCTTGCCCTGCGCCACGTCGCTGGCGGTGACGACCACCCGTGGCGCCGGGAGTGCGGTGGCGACCAGACGCGCGTCGGCAAGCGGTCGGGTGCACGAGGTCGCGATGGCGCAGAGCTCCGGGTCGCCGGTCAGGACGGCGAGCGCGTCGAGGGTGCCGGGCAGGACGGTGATGCCCTCGGTGTCGGCGATCTCGATCGCCTCGATCCGCTCGAACGCCGACTCGACGCGCTCCGGCGGCAGCAGCGCCGAGATGACCCCGCGCGCCGGCACCCCGTGGAAACCCGCCAGGTCGTGCGGGTCGACACCTTCCTCCTGCGCCCACCGCAGCCACGACCGGACGACCGTCGGGATCGAGTCGATCAGCGTCCCGTCCATGTCGAACAGCACCGCCGCGAAGGTGCGGCCTTCCAGCGTCCCCAGGCGTCGCGGCATACCCGCCAGCCTAGGAGGCGCCGACGGCGGCCGGTTACGGTGGACCGGTGAGCACGCCCCCGGAGAGCCCACGTCGCTGGAGGCGTGCGTCCCGGTGGCTGCTGCGGTTCGGCGCGCTGGTGCTGCTCTTCGTCGCCTGCAACAGCGGCGGCGTGGCCGCGACCACGCTCTTCCCGAGCCCTGCGGACACGCTCAACTACGGGGCAGACCTGCGGCTCTCACTCGACCCGGGTGACATCTCCAAGATCCAGAGCCCCACGATCTTCGGCGACATCAAGCTCGACTTCGGTGGTCCCGTGCCGGCCCCCGGGGTGGTGGCCCAGGTCCACGTGAAGGAGCGCATCACCGACCTGCTCGCCCGCCCCAACATCTCGGTGCAGTCCCTCCAGCCGGGCCCGCTCGAGCTCGAGCGCGCGGCGCGCGGCGGCGTGATCGCCCTCGCCTGGCGGTTCGCGGCCGGCGCCCTCGTCGTCGCCCTCCTCTGCCTCGGCGGGTATGCCGCGTGGCGCCGGCGGCGCCCCGACCTGCGGTGGACCGCCGTGGTCGCCTCGGTGTGGGTCGCCTCGTGCGTCGCGACGTTCGGCGTGATCGGGCTGTCCTACCAGCCGGAGCGGCTGGACAGCTTCAGCACGACCGGCATCCTCGGCACGGTGCAGCGCAACGCCGACCTGCTGGAGGGCGTCGAGACCCGCGCCGAGCAGGTGACGCCCTACCTCAAGAACCTCCTGGCCCTGTCCGCGGCGCTCCAGGACAAGTACGCGCCGCAAGCCCTGGACCAACCGGTCGCCGCGCGGATCCTCCTCGTCTCGGACATCCACGGGGCCAACCAGTACGCGCTGATGAAGACGATCGTCCAGCAGGAGCGGATCGACGCGGTCATCGACTCGGGCGACCTGGTCAACTTCGGCAGCGCCACCGAGGCCGACGCCGCCGGTCTCTTCCAGGGCATCGCCTCCCTCGGCGTTCCGTACCTCTTCGTCAAGGGCAACCACGACGGGCGCTCCGACGTCGACCGGGAGCTGCTCGACCGGCTCGCGGCCGTCCGCAACGTGGTGCTGCTCGAGCCGGACGACGAGACCTACGTGGTCGAGAGCATCCACGGCCTGCGCATCGCCGGTTTCAACGACCCTCGCTGGTTCGGCGACGACAACACGAACAACGCCGCCAAGCAGAAGCCGGCCGCGGCCCGGTACAACGCGACGATGGCCGACGAGCCGGTGCCCGACATCGTCGTCTCGCACGAGCCGGCCGCGGCCGAGGACGTGGCGCGCGCGGGCATCCGCGTGAACGGGCACCTGCACGCCAGCCAGCTCCAGGGCTCACGGATCGGCGTGGGCACCTTCACCGGGGGCGGCCCGTTCAGCCACTTCATCGCGAGTGACGGCACGGGCTCCGCGAACGGGATCAAGGGCGACGTCGGCGAGCTCACCGGCCAGCCGTCGGCCTTCGACATCGCCACCTTCGGGACCGACTGCCGCCTGGCGTCGCTGACCCGGTACCAGTTCCGCAACGTCATCGAGGGGCGTCCGGCCTATGACGACGTGACCCTCATCAACGGCTCGCGGATCGAGGGCGCAGCACCCGCCGCGGCGGTGCCGGCGACGGAGGCCGGCGCGACCGGTGCGGCCGCCCAGGCCCGCGCCTGCGGACCGGACCTGGAGCAGAGCCGGGAACGCGTGACCGCCGCCCCCCGTTGAACCTCGGCCACCCGCTCGTGACCGGAGGAACCGTGACCCAGACGCCGACCGACACCCACCGCCCGACCACCACCCATTCCCAGACCGACACCCAGGCCCAGGCCCTGACCGACACCGCGACGGAGTTCGACCGGCAGGTCCAGGCCTACCTCGACGCCGGCTACCCGGCCCTCGCTGGACTGACCGAACGGGCCTTCGTCGACCAGCTGGAGCCGTTGCGGGACAAGGCTTTCCGAGCCGAGGCCACGGCGGAGGACCGCATCCCCTTCGCGCTCGTCGTGACCTCGCGCCTCGTCACCGCCGACCGGGCCCTACCCACGGTGCACTGGAAGGCCACGACCGGCTGGACCGAGTACACCGCCGACGACCTGGCCGGCTACCGCCCGATCCAAGGCGTCGATGTCCCCGACCACGCGGCATACCTCGTCACCGACGTCGACACCGGGACGGCGACCCTCGACGTGCGGGCCAAGGACGCGGTGCCGCTCATCGCGGCCGAGGGCCGCACGCCGCTCACCGTCGACGAGGGCGTCAGCCTGCTCGCGCTGTGGCCGGGGATCCTCAAGGACCGCAACGCCTTCTTCCTGCCTGGCGCGCGGGACGCGAGCAAGCGGGTGGCCGCGCTCTGGGTGAGCAAGGGGCACCCGCGGCTGGGGTGGTGCTGGGAGGGCAACCCGCACACCTGGCTCGGTTCGGCGTCCTGCGGCGGACGCGTCGCCTGAGCCAGCCGACGGGGTCGGCGCGCGGGGTTTTCGGCCAATGGGCCGAGTTCCGGGGGCCAGCGAGGGCGAGGTGCCCGGGGTTTCGGCCAATTGGCCGAGATTGCTCAGCCGACCGGGTCGGCGACCACGGCCGTCCACACGTATGCCGTGGCGTCGGCCTCGGCGCGACAGGTCAGCCGGGCGGGCGGTTGGCTGGTGCGTCGCACCGTCACCACCGACCGGGCCGGCAACGCGCCGCGACCCAGCACCTCGACGCGCCAGAGCCCGCCGTCGGAGACCACCTCGCCGGGGGTCACGTCGCCGGCACCGGCCGGGCCGTGCGCCCGCAGCACCGCCGCGAGGGCGGCCTGCACCGGCGGCCGGTGGGCCGAGAACCCGCGCAGGTGCTCGAGGTCCACCGACCCGGAGAGGTGCGACTGCACGACGTCCACCGCGGTCGCCGCGTCGAGCCCGCCGTAGACGGTGCCGTCGGGGACGACGAGCAGGTTGGCCGCGAACCGGTCGCCGCCGATGTGCGTGCACTCCCAGGTCTGTTGCGGCCAGCGGACCGCGAGGGCCTGGGCGACGGGGCGACCCCTGACCGCACAGCAGACGTCGTGCCGACCGTGCGTGCAGACCAGGAACAGTGGGTCCGGCGGATGGCCCGCGAGGGAGTCGGCCGGGCCGTGGAGCAGGGCCGCGCCGGCAGCGAGCAGGTCCTCGGACCGGCGCCAGGTGCCCCACTGCTGCCGACCGTCGAGGTCGAGCACGGTCCAGCGACGCAGCTCCGGTGGCCCCGGGACCGCGGCCCGGCCGGGTCGGCGGACCAGCACGACCCGACCCCCGACGGTCAGTGCGGTCCGGTGCAGGTGGTCCGCCACGTCGTCGTGGATGCCGGGGCTGTCGAGGGCCGCCGGCGCCCACCCGCCCGGGTGCTCGATGAGCAGCCACCGGATGGCGGGAGCGGCGGTGCCGAGCATCGGGTCGCGCCGACGTCGCGCCGACGTCGAGCACAGGGGCGTGGTCATGCAGGGACGACGACGCCGGCGCGCAGGAGGGCGCGGGTGAGCTCGAGGCCGAGCTCGGCCGCCGTGGCCGAACCCGACTCGAGCAGCTGCTCGACGACGGCCAGGTCCGGCCGCTCGACGGCCTGCGACCCGACCCTGCTTCGCAGCACGGTGCGGCCACCGGCGGCCGGCACGAGGGTCGCTGCGACGTGCGCCCGCAGGGCCACCCGGGTCCCGGGGGTGAGGGCGTTCGCGGCCTCGGCCTGCGCCAGGGGCGCCAGTGGGGCGGGCCGCTGGGCCGCCCGAGCCGCGCCGGCCAGCCCGGTCGCGAGGTCGTTCGCGTCGACCTCCGCCAGTGCCTCGAGCAGGGCTGCCCGCACCACCTCCACGTCGTCGCTCGCTGCCCCCTCGCCGACCAGGTCGGTCCCCAGGGGGAGGGCTTCGCGCAGCTGGGTGGCGCGGCTCGCCCGCGCGACGGCGGCGTGCAGCAGCTCGTCGGCGACGTGCCGCCGGGTCCAGGCGTGCACCCCGATCGTGAGGTGGATGCTGGTGCCGCCCAACGCCGTCGCGGAGTGCAGGTAGCCGCGCGGCAGGTAGAGGCAGTCACCCGGCGCGAAGGTCTCCTCGATCAACGGAGCGGCGCGGGCCGCCTCCTCGACCGCGGCGCGGTGGGCGGTCCACGGCTCGTCGCGCAACGGCAGCTCGTGCACCGGAGGACGGATCCGCCAGCGCTTCTCCCCCGCGACCTGGAGGACGAAGACGTCGTGGACGTCGTAGTGGTCGCTGAAACCGGTGTTGCCCGGCGGGGTCACGTAGGCGTTCACCTGCACCGGGTGCCCGAGCTCGGCAGCGAGCGACTGGGAGAAGTCGACGACCGGCCGCCAGGTGCGGTGCAGCCCCTGCAGCACCAGCGTCGCTCCGTCGGCGAAGTGCTGGAGGACGGCGTCGTCGCTGGCCTGGTCGGCGATGGCGGCACCGATCCCACCGCCTCGCGTGAAGCTGCGGTCCTCGAGGGTGGTGCCCTCCTTGGCCATCCGCAGGAAGGGGGTCCGCAGCCCTCGCCCGGAAACCAGCTCGTCGACGGCGGCGGCGGAGAACAGGTCGTCGAACGACCTGGGCAGGTCGGCGGCCCTGCTGAGCAGCGGGGTGCGCGACCAGTGCCGCTCGGCGAACTCGGCGGACGGGACGGCCAGGAGGCGCGACAGCACCGGGTGCCCACCGCTCGTGGCGGGCACCCGGTGCGATGACGTCGTGGTCACCGGCTCACCGGTCGCGGGTCGGGGCGCTCAGGAGCCGTCGGCACCGCCGTCGGCACCACCGTCGTGGCCACCGGGGTTCGCGCCACCGTCGGCCGGACCCTCGCCGGCACCCCCATCCGCACCACCGTCGGCACCACCGTCGGCACCACCGTCAGCACCACCGTCAGCACCACCGTCAGCACCACCGTCGGCCCCACCGTCGTGACCACCGGGGTTCGCGCCACCGTCGGCCGGACCCTCGCCCGCACCACCGTCAGCACCACCGTCGGCGCCACCGTCGTCCGCGCTGCCCGGCATGCCCGCCGCACCGCCGTCGGACGGTCCGATGCCGCCCTCGTCGTCGCTTGCTTCGTTCAGGGGGGTTTCGGTCATGGCTGTTCTCCCTGTCGTCGAGCGACGCCGTGTCACGCCGCTCCTCCCTTCCTATGCCACGCAGGCCTGACCCGCCACTCAGAACCCGGCGTTTGCGCAGGTCAGCGGCCCACCTCCGGTTGGCGCGAGGATGACCCGGCCCCGCGGCACACCCCCGCGGAGGCCCCGAGCCCGCCTCCGGATCGTCCCCACCTGAGGTAAGGACTTGGCAAGGGTTCGCGCGCAGGACGCCACCCCCGATTTCCCAGCCCTACTGTGCGACCACCGATCCACTGGACTGCAGGGAGAAATCAATGGCGATGACCCGCACGTTCGGCGCGCTCGTGGCACTCGGCGCCGCGACCGCCCTCACTCTGTCGGCAGCACCCGCGCAGGCCGCGAACTCGTATGTGGCCCTTGGCGACTCGTACTCCTCGGGCACCGGCACCCGGAGCTACATCAACGACGGCACCTCGTGCCAGCGCTCGGTGTACGCCTACCCCTCGCTCATCTCGGCGAGCAAGGGACTGACCCTCAACTTCCGCGCCTGCTCCGGCGCCAAGATCGCCGACGTGACCAACACCCAGCTGAGCGCGCTCACGACGGCGACGACGCAGGTGTCGATCTCGGTGGGGGGCAACGATGCTGGCTTCGCCGACGTGCTCACCGAGTGCGCGCAGCCCGGCTGGATGAGCAACTGCAACGGTGCGATCGACGGTGCCCAGAACCTCATCAACAACACCATCCCGGCGCGGCTGTCAACGCTCTACGCCTCGATCAAGGCGAAGGCGCCCAACGCCAAGGTGGTCGTCGTCGGCTACCCCCGCATCTTCCAGGGCGAGGACTGCAACGCCTTCACCTGGTTCTCCCCTGCTGAGGAGACCCGGCTCAACCAGACCGCCGACCTGCTCAACAGCAAGACCTCCGCCCAGGCCGCGGCGAAGGGGTTCACCTTCGTCAACCCGACCAGCCGGTTCATCGGGCACGCGGTCTGTGACGACGTCGAGTGGCTCAACGGCCTGTCCAACCCGGTCGGCGAGAGCTACCACCCCAACGTCGCGGGGCACCGCGACGGCTACGCCCCGCTGGTCAGCACGCCGCTCACGGGCAGTGCGTTCAGGGTCAGCAGCGCGACGTTGCGCCAGGCCGAGCTGTCGGCCGACCGGCTCGCGTCGCAGCAGCGCCACTATGCCGCCGCCGACTCCTCGATCAGCCCCGAGCAGTTCCGGGCGCCGGACCTGACGACGGCCGAGGCCAAGGCGGCCGCCCGGCGCGCTGGGGTCGACCTGCGCTCACGGGCCAGCATCGACGCAGCCGACCGCGTGTGGTCCCAGCGCCAGGCCGCAGAGCTCGCCACCCGCTGATCCTCCACCCCACGGTCCTCAGCTTTATCGGGTCAAGCAAGAACGTTGACCCTCGCACCGGTTCAGAACCCGTGCGAGGGTCAACCTTCCTGCTAGACCCGATAAAGGTGGGACGACGGCAGGAGGGGTATGCCGGGTGGTGACCACCCGGCATACCCCTCCTGTGTGGGTGGGTGCGGCTCGAACCGTCAGGCGCGACCGTGGGCGGCGCGGCTGCGACGGCTGAGGGAGTCGACGATGACCGCGAGCAGCAGGACACCCCCGGTGATCATGTAGCGCTCCGGGGAGCCGAGGTTGACCAGGCTGAGGCCGTTGGAGATCGACTGGATGACCAGGATGCCGAGCAGGGCGGAGTAGGCCGACCCGCGACCACCGAAGAGTGACGTGCCACCGATGACGGCTGCCGCGATGGCGTTGAGGTTCACGTCGCCACCACCGCTGCTCTGGTTGGCCGCAGCGAGCCGGCCGGCGGCCAGAAGGCCACCGAGCGCAGCCAGCGTCGAGCAGAACACGAAGACCGTGACGTAGATCCGCTTGACGTTGATGCCTGCGCGCCGGGCTGCCTCGACGTTGCCGCCGATGGCCAGCACCGAGCGACCCCACGACGTGCGCCGGATGACGAAGTCGAAGATGACCACCAGTGCGAGGAACAGCACGAACATGTAGGAGACCCCGCGGTCCCGGTTGAGGACGTAGACCGGGATCCCGAGCAGCAGCAGGAGCGCCACGGAGCGCACCGCGAGGGTGGCGACCGGCGTGGTGGACAGCCCGGCCACCGCGCGACGCTGGTTGGAGCGCAGGCGCAGGAGGGCGTAGATCACGACTGCGGCGACGACGACGGCGTAGGCCGTGGCGTCGGGCAGGAACTTCAGCGCCGAGAACTGCACGATCGCGGAGTCGAACGGGATGTTGATCGACCCCTCCTTGCCGAGCACCTTCAGCTGGAGGCCGAGGAAGCCGAGCAACCCGGCCAGCGTGATGACGAAGCTGGGCACGCCGAACCGCGTGTAGAGCACGCCGTAGACCGCGCCGATGACGGCCCCCGCGAGCAGGGCCGCGATGATCGCGAGGGGAAGGGCCCACCCGTGGCCGACGAAGCCGACAGCGAGGATCGCGGCGGACAGACCGCTGATCGAGCCGACCGACAGGTCGATCTCCCCGAGCAGGAGCACGAGCACGATACCGAGCGCGATGATGCCCGTCGGGACGCTCTGCTGGGTGAGGTTGACGAGGTTCCGGCTGGAGAGGAAGGCGTCGTTGCGCAGGGCGAAGACGCCCCAGATGACGACCAGGCCGACGACGACCGGCAGCGAGCCGAGGTCACCGCTGCGCAGCCGCGACAGGAAGGCGCGGAGGAAGCCACCGACGCCCTGCGACGCGATCAGCCGCTCGTCCTGCAGGTCGGCGGGCAGGGCAGCCGTGGCGTCCGCGGTCTGGGCCTCAGGGGTAGGGGTTGGGGTTGGGGTGGGGGTGGGGGTGCTCATGACTGCTCCTCCGAGGTGGCTCCGGTGTCGGGACCGGCATCGGCGCCGGTGGGCTCGGGGGTCACCGCGCGGCGGGCGGCCCGTTGCGAGACGGCGTTCGTGGTCGCGCCGGTGATCGCGGCGATGATCTCCTGGCTCGTGGTCTGGGCGACGTTGAACGTGCCGTTGTTGCGACCGAGCCGCAGGACGCTGACCCGGTCGGCGACGGCCATCACGTCGGACATGTTGTGGCTGATGAGGATGACGCCGAGGCCGTTCTCGCGCAGCCGCTCGACGAGGTTGAGCACCTCGGCGGTCTGGGCGACACCGAGGGCGGCCGTGGGCTCGTCGAGCATGACCACCTTGGGTGCGCCGAGCAGCGACCGGGCGATCGCGACGGTCTGGCGCTGGCCGCCGGAGAGGCTGGCCACCGGGATCCGCACCGACGGGATCTTGGCGCTGAGCTGGCGCAGCAGCCGCCAGGACTCCTGCTCCATGGTCACCTCGTCGAGGGCGCGACCGCGGTAGAGCTCGCGGCCGAGGAACAGGTTGGCGACCACGTCGAGGTTGTCGCAGAGCGCGAGGTCCTGGAAGACGGTGGCGATGCCGAGGTGCTGTGCCTCCGCGGGGCTGGCGACGCTGGCGGCCTTGCCGTCGAAGGTCATCTGCCCCTCGTCGGGCGTGTAGACGCCGGCGATCGTCTTGACGAGCGTCGACTTGCCGGCGCCGTTGTCGCCGACCAGGGCCACGACCTCGCCCGAGTGGACGTCGAAGTCGATGTCCTTGAGAGCCTGCACTGCACCGAAGCGCTTGGAGACGCCGGTCAGTGCAAGGACCGCGGTCGTCGGAGGCGAGAGGGTCGCTGTCATGTCAGTCCTTCGGTGGTTCGGTGGAGCCGGGTGCGGTGGCGCGCCTGCCGGGGCGCGGATCTGGACGGAGTACTCCCGCCCCGCAGTCTGCCGCCTACGCCAGCGGGTGGGAACGGCGCCGAGGCGCTGCTCCCACCCGCTGGCCTGTCGTCAGCTGATGCCGGCCGCGGTGCAGACTGCGGCGAAGGCACCCGTGCAGATGTCGGCGACCTTGTAGACGTTGTCCTTGATGATCGTGTCCTTGACCTTGTCCTTGGTGACCGCGATCGGGTCGAGGATGGTCGAGGGCACACCGTCGGTGTCACCGGTCGAAGCAGGCTTCTGCTTGTTGGCCAGTGCGATGGCGGCCTTGGCGGCAGCCTCGGCCTCCGGCGGGACCGGCTTGTAGATGGTCATGGCCTGGTCGCCGGCGAGGATCCGCTGGATCGCGGCGAGCTCGGAGTCCTGACCCGTGACGGGCGGGAGCGGCTTGACGCCACCGGCCTTCAGCGCGGCGATCGCGCCGCCGCCGGTGCCGTCGTTCGCGGCGTAGACGCCGACGAGGCTCCCCTTGACGGCCGAGATCTGGCCCTCCATCCAGGCCTGCGCCTTGTCGGGGCTCCAGTCCGGGGTGTCGTACTCGGCAGCGATCTTGAAGCCGCTGGAGTCCAGCACGCTGTGCGCGCCCTTCTTGAAGCTGGCGGCGTTCGGGTCGGTCGGCGAGCCGTTGATCATGACGATGTCGCCCGAGGTCTTGCCCCCGGCCTTGATCGTGTCGACCAGCGTCTGGGCCTGGATCTTGCCGACCGTCTCGTTGTCGAACGAGACGTAGTAGTCGGCGCCGGCGATGAACCGGTCGTAGGCGACGACGGGGACGCCCTGGCCCTTGGCGCTGGCGACGACACCGGCGGCGGCCTTGCCGTCGACCGGGTCGAGGACGAGCACGTTGGCACCCTGCGTCAGCGCCGCCTCAGCCTGCTGCTGCTGCTTGGCGGGGTCCTGGTCGGCGTTGCTGTAGATGATCGTGCAGTCGGCGCAGTCCTTCTTGACGGCGGCCTCGAACAGCGGCCGGTCGAAGGTCTCGTAGCGGGTGGTCTTCGACTCGGGAAGCAGGAGCGCGATCTTCTTCGCGCCGCCGCCACCGGACGACGACGAGCCGCTGCTGCCGGAGCCGGAGTCACCGCTGTCGCCACACGCGGCGAGCGACGCGAGGCCGAGGCCAGCCACGAGAGCGGCCCCGGCGAGACGAATGGAACGGGTGGGCATAGCTGAACTCCCTTGGTCAGGCGCCGACAACCACGATGGTGCGGGCGTGTCCTGAGTTAAGCGCTGACCAACCCTTGACGTCAAGAGTTGAATTCAAGAAATAGACGCTGCACTGGCCAGAACGGCCTGGTTGGCCGGCAGCAGGGCCGTGGCACACACCAGCGCGCCGACGACGTCGGCGTCGGTGTCGAGCTCGCCCTCACGCACGACGACGGAGGCCGCGGCGCTCGGGATGGCACACCGCTCGAGCGAGGCGCGCATCGGGCTGATGATGATCGAGCCGACCTTCGACAGCTGCCCACCCAGGACGATGACCTCGGGGTTGAGCAGGTTGACCAGGCCCGCGACCGCGACGCCCAGGTGGCGCCCGGCATCCTCGAGCACCCGGCGGCAGCCGGGGTCGCCGTCCAGGGCGCGGGTGATCACGTCGCGCAGGCTCATCGGTCCGTGCGAGGAGGCCAGGGCGTCGAGCAGCCCGCGGGCACCGATGTAGGTCTCGAGGCACCCGCGGTTGCCGCAGCGGCACACCGGGCCGTTCTCGTCGATGGTCAGGTGGCCGATCTCGCCCGCCGTCCCGGCTGCTCCCCGGAAGACATCGCCGTCGAGGATCAGACCGGCACCCACGCCGTAGGACAGCTTGATGTAAACCGCGTGCTGAACCCCTTGCAGCACACCGCATCTCAGCTCGCCGAGGGCCGCCAGGTTGGAGGTGTTGTCCACGGCCACAGGAGCCTGGATCCGCCCCTCCATCTCCTTGGCCACCGCCACGCCGCGCCACCCGGGGAGGATGCTCTCGCTGCCCACCTGGCCCGACACGGCGTCGACCGGAGCGGGGATGCCGACTCCCACCGCACGCACGTCCGCCATCGTCTTGCCGGCCTTCTCCACGAGGTCGAGGAGCAGCCGCGAGGCGCGGTCCATGCCCTCGTCGGCGGCGTGGTCGGCGGGCAGGGGCATGCGCTGCCGGCCGATGATGTCGCGGGGGCCGGTGCCGAGCGCGACCCGCACGTCGCGGTCGCCGAAGGCGATGCCCGCGATGAGGGTGCTGCCGGTCGCCAACGAGACCAGGACCGCCCGCCGGCCGTTCCGGATGCTCGGCTCGAGCTCGACCGCCCCGGAGGTGTCGAGCTCCTTGACCATGTTGGAGACGGTCGCGGGGCTGAGCCCGGTGAAGCCGGCGATCTCCACCTGCGTCATGGCGCCCTGGTCGCGCAGGGCCTCCAGGACGCGCAGACGGTTGGCTTCACGCAGGGATGCCTGCGAGCCGGGAGCCGTCTGGGATGGATTCACGGCCTAAACATAAAGGGTGAGCCGGTCAAACGGTAGAGATGATCAACAGGCCATGTCCGAAGGCGAACAGCGGGTCGTCGTAGCCGGGGACGTCCTCGCCGTGGCGACGCACCTGCTCCATCGAGCGCGGCAGGTCGAACGGCAGCCGGCCCTCAGGAGAGATCACCCCGGTCAGGGCATCGACGAGGGCCTCGTCGTTGGTGCCGTAACTGCCGACCAAGGCGCTGGCCATCGGCAGCAGCGGGGTGACGACCGCCGCGCGGTCGAGGACGACGTCGACGACGAGGGGGCACTGCGCGGCGATCCGCGCGAGCCGGGCGACCAGACCGGGCGGGAAGTCGAGCGAGCCCTGGTGGAACCACGACTCGAGGAACAGGTCGGAGCGCGGCTCGAAGGGCGCGGGCAGCCGCACCAGGGCCACCTCGGCGTCCTCGGGTCGGGCGACCGCGACCCCCAACGCCGCGACGGCCTCGGGTGACACGTTCTCCGCGTAGACCCGCAGGCCCTTCGTCAGCGGGAGCACCGACGAACCCGACGCGGACTCGCTCGCACGATTGACGAGCACGGTCACGGACCTGGCCTGCGCGGCATACCCCGCGGCACGGAAGTCCTTGCGTCCCAACGTTTCTGCGGCCATGTCCTCGTCCACGAACGGGTCGTCGAACAGGCCGAGCCGGAACTTCACGGTGAGCAGCCGGCGGGCCGACTCGTCGATGCGCGCCTCGGTCACCCGCCCCTGGGTGACGAGGTCCAGCAGCAGCTCGACGCACTCCTCGCCCCCGAACTGGTCTGCCCCGGCCTCGATGATGAGCTCCATCCGGGCGGCCGGGCTGAGGTGCTCGACCCCCCACGCCCTGGCCGGGAGCACCTGGTCGCCGACGTGGTTGTCGTTGACCAGCTCCCAGTCGGTGACCACGACGCCGTCGTAGCCGAGCGCGCCGCGGAGCAGGCCGGTGACGATCTGCTTGTTGTAGCCGAAGCCGACCTCCTCGATCTTCTCGCCGTGGATCTCCAGGGCGATCGGCATGCCGTAGTAGGGCATGATCGCGGCGGTGCCGGCGGCGATGATCGGGGGGAACGGCTTGAGGTGGTCGGCGAACCGGCCACCGGGGTAGACCTGCTCACGGCCGTAGGGGAAGTGGGCGTCCTCGCCGTCCTTCTGCGGTCCACCGCCGGGGAAGTGCTTGCTGGTGCAGGCGACGCTGCCCTGGCCCAACGACTCCTGCTGGAAGCCCTGCAGGTAGGCCACCGCGAGCTCGCTGACGAGGTCGGGGTCCTGGCCGAAGGTGCCCGACTGGCGCGCCCAGCGCGGCTCGGTCGCGAGGTCGAGGGTGGGGTGCAGGGCGGCCCGGATGCCGACCGCGCAGTACTCCTGACGGGCGATGTCGCCGAACTCCCGCACCAGCTCGGGGTCGCGCAGGGCGGCCAGCCCCAGCGGCTCGGGCCACTGGGAGAACGACTTCGCCGCGAACGACGTGCCGGCGTTCTCGATGAACGCATGCCTCGGGTCGGTGGAGATCGTGACCGGTATGCCGTGGGGAGACTGCTCGGCGATCGTCTGGAGCGCGTTGTGCCAGCGCGCGGCCATCCGCGCGTCGTCGAGGGCGTGCACGTTGAAGTGGGTGAGGTGCTTGCGCAGCACCACGTCGGAGGTCGCCGACTTGCTGATGGCACCCGGCCCCTCGAGGACCGTGCCGTCGGCGCCCGCCTCGATGACGGTCTGGAACATCAGGCCGACCTTCTCCTCGAGCGAGAGCCGGGGAAGGAGGTCCTCGACGCGCTGCTCGACGCTCAGGCGCGGGTCCTCGAACGGGTCCATGCGGTCGTTGCCGTTGAGGTCGCGGTACTCGACTCCCTCGGGGCTGGTCTTCCTGACCGGGTGCATGGGGTCCTCTCAGTGGGCTGGGCTCTGGGCGACCGGACGTCCGGTCGGCCACCCCCGGCACCGCGCGCCCCGGGCCATCAGGGGCTTGCTCGGGGCGCGCGGTGTGTCCCGGGGGGTCAGGCGATTCCGGCTCCGAACTCTTCCACGCCGATGACCGGACGCAGCGCCCGCTCCACGTCGGCGGTGCTGAACGCGCGGCGGATCACGTTGTCCGCCAAGACGTTCCCGATCGCGCCCATGACCATGGCCTGGTCGAGCGACAGGTAGCGGCGGGCGATCAGGCCGGACTTGACCGCGACCGCGTCGAAGAAGCCGCCGGTGCCGTAGGCCTTGAGCTCGTCCTGGATCTTCGCGAGGTTCGTGAAGGCCTGGTCGGGCTCGTGCATCATCGCCAGGAAGGCCGCGTGCGGCGTGACGACGCCGTCGCGGTAGGCCGGGTTCGGGTTGATGCCCTCGCGACAGTCGCCGAACCCGGCGTCGTAGTTCGTGCCCACGAACTTCGGGTCCGTCGTGTCGATGTCCGAGAGGTACCCATCGGGCTTCATCCCCAGCTGGTCGACCCCGAACTCGCGGTAGCCACCCATCGGGTTGCTCGAGGGTGAGAAGCCCCAGTAGCCGTAGCCGGTCTCGCTGAGGCCGTACTCACGCTGGGCGCGGACGTGCAGGGTGTGGTTGAGACCCCACGAGCGCGGGGCCCAGCTCGACTCCGGCACGAACACGTCGGGCATGAGCTCCTCGAACATGCTGCCGCCCCAGCCGGGGACGACGTGCATGCCGCGGTACGTGTAGGCGCCCTCGTAGACGTCGACGCCGAAGTAGGTGCGGTTCTCGCCGACCGGCTGCATCTCGTGCCACGACCAGTCGCAGGTCGCGGGGAAGGTGCGCCACATGGCGAAGTAGTGCTCCTTCGGGACCTGGCCGGTGAGGATGCCGAGGTAGCTGGTGATGCGGGTCTCGGACACGGTCGTGTCGTAGTGGTGGTTGGTGAGCCAGACGTCGGGCCCGATGCCGATGTGGTTGCCGTAGAAGCCATCGGTGCGGTCGGGCGGCTGGACCACGAAGAAGCCACCGTGCATCAGGCCCGGCTTCCGGGAGGCGTTCGGGTCGTAGAAGCTGTCCCAGCGCATCCGGCTGAACAGCCGGTTGGCCAGGGGCGCGGCACCCTTGTCGGACGTCATCACGACCCTGAGCGCCGCACCGAGCCAGCCGTTGTCGACGCTGGAGAGGAACGGGTCGACCCGGCTGCCGTCGGTGGGCCAGGTGGTGAGCTTCTCGCCGGTGGCCTCGTCGTACCAGTTGTAGTACATGCCGCTCGGCTCGTGGTGCTCCATGCGCAGCAACGTGTTCAGGGTCTGGACGAGGCGCTTGGTGCACTCGGCCCTGGAGATGATGCCGAGCTCGCGCGCCACCACGGCGGACCACAGGTAGCCGCCGATGTTGGTGGGCGACGTGTAGCCGGACCGGTCACCGGCGGCCAGCGACTCGGCGATGTTGTCGGCGGGCAGCCCGGTCTTCGGGTCGGTCATGGCCACCAGGCTGCGCCAGGTGTCCGTGGCCCAGCCGTGCACGCGCGCGGACTGCGCGGCCGCCGAGGAGGTCGACGCGAGGTATGCCGGTGCGGCGGGTGCCGCAGGCGCGGCGAAGGTCCCGGCCGAGGCGCGACCCGCGGTCAGGCCGGTCGCGGCCAGCGCCGTGGCTCCCACGAGGAGCTGTCGGCGGGTGGCGGCGGGGAGGACGAGCTGGGGGGTGGCCATGGGTGAGGCTCCAATCAGGGGTTGGTTTCACTTGCTGCCGAGCGGGGTGTTGCTACTTGATGCCGGTGGTGGCGATTCCCTCGATCACGCGGCGCTGGAAGACCAGGAAGATCGCCAGCACCGGGACGACGACGACCGTGGCTCCGGCGAGGAGCAAGCCGTACTGCGTCGAGTTCTGACCGGTGGAGTAGAGCGCGAGCGCCACCGGCAGCGTGTACGTCTTCTCCTGCTGGGCGACGACCAGCGGCCACAGGAAGTTGTTCCAGCTGCCGAGGAAGGTCAGGATGCCCAGCGTTGCCAGCGCCGGTCCGGCCAGCGGCAGGAAGATCTGCCGGAAGATCCGCAGCTCTCCGGCACCGTCCACCCGACCTGCGTCGAGCAGGTCGCGGGGCAGGCCCAGGAAGAACTGGCGCATCAGGAAGACGCCGAACGGCGCAGCCAGGAACGGGAGGATCAGTCCGGGCAGGGTGTCGATGAGCCCGATGTTGGCCACCAGGACGAACAGCGGCACGAAGGTCACGACGCCGGGGATCATCAGGGTGCCCATCACGACGATGAACAGGATCTTCTTGCCCTTGAAGTCGAGCATCGCCAGGGCGTATCCGAGCATCGAGCAGAACAGCAGGTTGCCCGCGGTGACGCAGACCGCCACGACCGTCGAGTTGAAGAAGTACTGCTTGAAGTTCAGCCGTGAGAACAGCTGGGTGTAGTTGTCGAGGGTGACCGTCTCCGGCCACCAGGTCGGCGGGCTCTGCAGGAGCTCGCCCTGGGTCTTGAAGCTGCCCAGGATCATCCACACGAAGGGTGCGATGACGACCACGAGGAGGACGGTGAGCAGTCCGTAGAGGAGCACCCGGCCGCGAGTGTTCATTCCAGTCATGACGACCTCACGTGTTGTCACGCAGCAGGCGGAACTGGATGGCAGCCACGATCGCGATGACGACGAAGATGATGTAGCTCATCGAGGCCGCATAGCCGTAGTTGCCGAAGCCGAACTGCTTGTAGGTGTACATGGACATCGAGATGGTGCTGTTCAGCGGGCCACCGTTGGTCATCACGAACGGCTCCTCGAAGAACTGCAGGTAGCCGATCGAGGTGGTGACCGACACGAACAACATCGTCGGGCGCAGCATCGGCAGCGTGATGTGCCGGAACCGCTGCCACGCACTCGCACCGTCGATCGAGGCGGCCTCGTGGAGCACCCACGGCACACCCTGCAGACCGGCCAGGAAGATGATCATCGCGGTGCCGAAGTTGCGCCACGCTGCCATCAGGATCAGGCCGGGCATCGACCAGTTGGGGTCGCCGAGCCAGTTCGGCCCGGTGATCCCCACCCAGCCGAGCACCGTGTTGATGAGGCCGAACTCCTCCTGGAGGAGGAACCGCCACACGACGGCCACCGCGACGATCGAGGTGATCACCGGCAGGTAGAAGCCGAGGCGGAACGCCGACCGGAACTTGGTGATGCCGCGATCGAGCGCGACCGCCGCTGCCAGCGCGATGCCCAGCGTCAGGGGCATCCCGATCACGACGAAGTAGGCCGTGTTGAGGGCCGCCTTGCGGAACACAGGGTCGGAGAAGGCCTTGGTGAAGTTGTCGAAGCCCACGACGTTGACCGCGAACGGGCTCCGCAGGTCGCGTGACTTGGTGTCGGTGAGGCTCATGAAGAGCGACTGGACCACCGGCCACGCGGTGAAGACGAGGAACAGCAGGCAGAACGGCAGCGCCAGCATCCAGGCTGCCGGCCCCTCGCGGAGTGCCCGCCTCGCGGCACCACCCCCACGGGGGGACGGGCGGGTCTCGCCCGTCTCCCCGCGAGGGGTCACCTCGGTGGTGGTGGCCATGACTACTGGCCGGTGCCGATCGAGTCAGCCTGCTGCTGCACGCTCTTCAGTGCCGCGGCGGGGTCGGCGCCCTTCTTGGTGACCTTCTCCATCTCGGTGTCGAAGCTCGCGACGACCTGCTCCCACGTCGGGAAGCTCGGCGGGGCCTGCGCGGTCTCGAGCTGCTTGCCGAAGGTGGCCAGCTTCTTGTCAGCCGTCAGTGCCGGGTCCTGCCAGGCCGACTTCACGGCGGGGAGGTCGGTCGACATCGAGTACCACTTGACCTGGGTCTTCGGGTCGCTCAGCCACTGGATGAACTTCCAGGCGGTGTCGCGCTGCTTGGACTTCTTGAACACGACGAGGTCGGACCCACCCACGAACGACGACGACTTGGTCTTCGCCGGGATCGGCATGACGTCGTACTGGTCCTTCTTCACACCGACCTTCTCGACCGCGGACATCATCCACGGGCCCGAGATGAACATCGGCACGCGACCGCTCTTGAAGTCGGGCTCGGTGGTCGGCGTCGCCGGCGCAGCCTTGTCGGAGATGCCCTCGTTGAAGTAGCTCTGGTAGTACTTCACGGCCTCGAGCACCTGCGGGCTGTCGAAGTTGTAGGCCTTGCCGCCGTCCTTGGTGAGGTCAGCGTCGTTCGACCAGCCGAACGGCATGATCGACTGCCACGAGCCGACACCGCCGGCCTGGAGGCCGATGCCGTACTTCGCGCCCGCCTTGGTCTGCATGGCCTTGGCCATCGACTTCAGGCCGTCCCAGTCGGTGGGCGGCGTGGTGATGCCGGCCTTCTTCGCGAGGTCGGTGCGGTAGTAGACCAGCCGGGTCTCGACGTACCACGGCACGCCGAACGAGGTGCCGTTGACCTCGGTGGTCTTCTGGGCGCCCTCGAAGAAGACCGACTTGTCGATCGACGGGGGCGTCGGGTCGAGCGCGTCGTTACCGGCGAACTCACCCATCCAGGTGGTGCCGACCATGGCGGCGTCCGGCGTCGTGCCGGCCGTGATCGCGGTGGTGAACTTCTGGTATGCCGCGTCCCACGGGATCGCGGTGACGTTCACCTTGGCGCCGGGGTTGGCTGCCTCGAACTCCTTGGCGAGCTTGGGCAGGTTCTCGCCCTCGGCGCCCATTGCCCACACCGTGATGGTGCCGGTGGCCTTGCCTGCGCTGACGTCCTTGCCTGTCTCGCTTGCGGTCGAGCCTGCGTCACCACGGCCACAGGCCGTCAGGGTGAGCGCTGCGACGGCGATCGTCGCGACCGCCAGGGCGGGGGTGCGTCTCATCGGGGTTCTCTCTTTCATCGGGGGCGGGGATTACGGGAGGTGGACTGGGGGTGGGACGGACTGCGGAGTCCGCGGCTCAGTCCGGTGGGTCGGGGCGGTGGCCGGGGGCACAGCCGCACGACGACCGGAGGACCAGGTGGGTCGGGATCACCAGCGGGCCGGCCTCGACGCTGCCGCCGGTGACACGCTGGTGCAGCCGTTCGGCCGCCTGGGCGCCGAGCTCTCGCACCGGCTGACGCACGGTGGTCAGCGCGGGCTCGATGTACCGCGCGGTCATCACGTCGTCCCAGCCGACGACGGCCACGTCGTCGGGGACCCTGGTGCCGCCCTCGCGCAGCCGTTTGATCAGGGCGAGGGCGAGCTCGTCGTTCGCGCAGACGAGGGCGTCGGTCGCCAGGTCGCCGGACAGGATCCGGTCGGCGAGGGCGGTGCCGTCCGCCTCGCGCAGCGAGATGCGCAGCGGCTCCGCGGCGGTCAGGCCGGCCGCCGAGTGGGCGGCGAGGAAACCGGCATACCGGTCTCGGACGTCGGGACCCGAGTCGGGGTCACCGACGAAGCGGAGGGTGCGGCGACCGTGCCCGAGGACGTGGCTGGTGAGCTCCTCGGCGCTGTGGGTGTTCTCCGAGGTCACGGTGTCGACGTCGGTGCGCGGGTCGCCGGCGATCAGGACGACCGGCTTCGAGCCGTGCAGGGCGGTGACGGTGCTCTCGGGGATGGCCGCCGAACCCAGCATGGCGAGGCCGTCGACGCGGGTGGCGAGCTTGCGGACCGCCGCGGGGAGGTTGTCCTTGCCCTCGGCGAGCATGAGCACGACGCTCTGGCCGAGGTCGGCGGCCCGCGACTCGAAGCCCATCAGGAGCTCGGAGTAGTAGGGACCGGACAGCTCCGGCAGCACGAGCCCGTGGGCTTCGTGGTGGCGCACGGCGAGGCTGCGGGCCGCAGCGAGCGGCACGTACTTGAGCTCCTCGGCCGCGTCCAGGACGCGCTTGCGGGTCTTCTCGGAGACCGCGGTGGAGCCCTGCAGGACGCGGGAGACGGAGGCGATCGAGACCCCGGCGCGCTCGGCGACGGAGTAGATCGTCGTCCCGTTGGATTGCGTCGCACCGGTCGCCACAGGTCTGCCTCTCTCATCGTTGAAAGCGCTTACATCTGTTTCGACCATGCCACCCCCGAGCGAATAGTGCAAGAGGTGCCGTTCGCGTTGTTGGTCGGTTACGTGCCATCTACCCGATTTCCGGGGCGACCAAACGCGACGGGGTTTGCGGGCCAGGAGCGGACTGACGAACCGCCGGACTGACCGGTGCGTCGAGGGGGTGGGTCAGCCCGCGAGCAGCACGTCGGCCAGCGTCGCGTCGACCACGAGTCCCTGCACCAGCCCACCGTCGAGCGCGGCGTGCACGGCCGTCGACTTCGAGGCTCCGGAGACCACCGCGATGACCTCCGGGACCCGGGTCAGGTCGTCGGGGTCCATGGTGATGAGACGCGCAGCGACCTTGGGGCGCAACGGTTTTCCGCTCGCATCGAAGAAGATGCCAGCCAGCTCGCCGATGACTCCCCGGGCGGTCAGGTCGCGCTGCTCGGCCGCGTCGAGGAGGTCATGGATCGTCGACTCGCCCGGCTGCCAGCCGCCGATGCCGACGACGGCCTTGGTCACGCCGGAGGCCCGAGCCAGGCCGTCCACGACGGCCGGCTGACGGCGCAGCGCATCGGCGCTGGATTTGCTGTCCAGGACGAATGGCGCATAGAAGACAAATGCCCTACCTCCGGACACGCGTGCTGCGCGGCGGACGATGTCCACGGCGCTGCTGTCGAGGTCAGGGAGGGCGATCGCCCCGGTCAGCTGCACGACGTCGACGCGCGGAAGGCTGGTCAGGGCGCCGACCATCGCATTGACGTTGCGCGACCAGGGCAGGCCCAGCACGTCACCCTCGACGAGCACCTCGGCGAGCAGGTCGGCGGCCGCCCGGCCGAGCTGGTGACGCACGGCTCCCGGGTCGGCATCGGCGGTGTCGACGACGACCGCGTGCGCAAGTCCGAACCGCTCCTGGAGCCGCGCCGACAGGTCGACGTCGAGCGACCCCTGCCGCACGATCTCGATCCGGACCAGGCCCCGCTGCCGGGCGGCCTCCAGCATCCGGGCGACCTTGAAACGGCTGATCCCCAGCTCGTCGGCGATCTCGACCTTCGACTGGTTCTGGAGGTAGTGGCGGCGCGCGACCGCCGCGAGCATCACGAGCTCGGCGGGTCCGTCGTCCTCCACGTGTCCGTCCTTCCCATTGACAGGGTCCGGGGTGCGCCGACATGCTCGACGAACTCGTTTGCGCATCATCGCGCTCATCTGAGCGACAGTCAACCAGGCCCGGGATGTCGACGGAGGCGGTGACGGGCCGGGCGTGAGAGCCTGACCGGCACCACCAGCAGCGCATCTCGTGCCGACCCTACGGTCGCCCTGCCCGCCCGTCCCGGAGGCCTTCATGCCCGACGCCCCTCGCACCCTCGTCGCGGGTGTCGACTCGTCCACGCAGTCGACCAAGGTCGTCGTCTGCGACGCCGCGACCGGTGAGATCGTCCGCTCCGGACGGGCGCCGCACCCTGACGGCACGTCGGTGCACCCCGACCGGTGGTGGGACGCCTTCACCACGGCGACGGCCGACGGGCTGCTCGACGACGTCGCCGGCATCGCGGTCGGTGGGCAGCAGCACGGCATGTGCGCCCTCGACGAGTCCGGTGCGGTGGTGCGGGAGGCGTTGTTGTGGAACGACACCCGCTCCGCGCAGTCCGCCCGTGACCTCACCGACGAGCTGGGTGGGCCGCAGGAGTGGGTGCGCCGCACCGGGTCTGCCCTGGTCCCCAGCTTCACCGTGACCAAGGTGCGGTGGCTGGCCGAGCACGAGCCCGACAATGCCGCGCGGGTGCACGACGTGGTCCTCCCGCACGACTGGCTGACCGCGCAGATCCTCAAGCAGGGCAACGGCTTCGAGCGTTACACCACCGACCGCGGTGACGCCTCCGGCACCGGCTACTTCTCCAGCACCGACAACTCCTACCTCCCCGAGCTCCAGGAGCTCGCCCTCGGACGGGTCTTCGGGGTGCCCACAGTCCTGGGGCCCCACGAGGTCGCGGGCCGCACCGATCTCGGGATGGTCGTCGGACCCGGCACGGGCGACAACGCCGGGGCCGTGCTCGGGCTGGGGCTGCGCCCTGGCGACGTCGTGGTCTCCCTCGGCACCAGCGGCGCCGTCTTTGCCGATGCCGACCGGCCGGTGGCCGACCCCAACGGCCTGATCGCGTCGTTCGCGAGTGCGTCCGGCGGCCACCTGCCGCTGATGGCGACCCTCAACGCGGCCCGGGTGCTGACCGCTGCCGCCCAGCTGCTCGGCACCGACCTCGCCGGGCTCGACCGGCTCGCCCTCGCGGCCGCGCCCGGGGCGGGTGGGCTGACGCTGCTCCCCTACCTCGACGGCGAACGCAGCCCCAACCTGCCCGACGCCACCGGCACCCTCGGGGGCCTCACCCGCGCGAACGCCACCCCGGAGAACCTCGCCCGGGCCGCGGTGGAGGGGATGCTCGCCAACCTCGTCGCCGGGGTGGCCGACGTGCGGCGGCTCGGCCTGCCCGTCGAGCGCGTGGTGCTGATCGGCGGGGCCGCCGCCTCGGCCGCGGTGCGAGCCGTCGCGCCCGGCCTCTTCGGCGTGCCGGTCGCGATCCCGGAGCCCGGTGAGTACGTCGGGCTGGGCGCCGCCCGCCAGGCCGCGTGGGTGCTGGGCGGGGACGACCACCCGCCCGAGTGGGAGGTCAGGTACGAGGCCACCCTCGACCCACCCGTCACCGGCGAGGGCACCGCCGTCCTCGACCGCTACGCCACCCTGCTGGCCAGCCTCCACCCCTCCTGACCCGACCCACGAGCCGAGTCCTTGATGGGTTGACCACGCCCGGGTGGGGTCAACCCGTCAAAGACTCGCGGATGCCACCGGCTCGAGGCGAGGCTCAGAGGTGGCGGACGAGCGGCGGGCGAGGCGTTCGGCGACCAGCAGCACCACCAGGGCGCCGAGGCTGAGCGCGGCACCGTCCCAGATGGTCGAGGCATAGCCGAGCCCTGCGGTGATGGTGAGCCCGCCGAGCCACGCACCTGCGGCGTTGCCGACGTTGAACGCCGCGATGTTGGCGCCGCTGGCCAGGGTCGGTGCCGAGCCGGCATACGTCATGATCCGCATCTGCAGCCCCGGCACGGTGGCGAACCCGAAGCCACCCATGAGCACGAGCCCCACCACGGCCAGGACCGGCGAGGAGGCGGTGAGCGCGAAGCCGCCCATCACGACAGTGAGCGTCGCGAGCATCACGGTGAGCGTGCCGGGGACTGAGCGGTCGGCCGCGCGTCCACCCACCCAGTTGCCGACGAAGAGGCCGACCCCGAAGAGCACCAGCAGCCACGGGACGGTGGAGGACGCGAAGCCGGACACCTCGGTGAGGGTGTAGGCGATGTAGGTGAAGGCGCCGAACATCCCGCCGAAGCCGAGCACGGTCACGAGCAGGGACAGCCACACCTGACCGGACCGGAACGCCCCCAGCTCGCCGCGCAGCCCCGCGTCAGCGGCCGACATCGGCTGCGACGGCACGAGGGTGGCCATGCCGACGAGGGCGAGCACGCCGATCACGCTGATCGCCCAGAAGGTCGCGCGCCACCCGAGCTGCTGTCCGAGCAGGGTGCCGAAGGGCACGCCCAGCACGTTGGCCGTGGTCAGCCCGGCGAACATCATCGCGATCGCGCCGGCCTTCTTCTCCGGTGCGACCAGGCTGGCGGCGACGACCGAGCCGATGCCGAAGAACGCGCCGTGGGTCAGCGCCGCCAGGATCCGCCCGAGGAGCATCACCTCGTAGGTGGGGGCGTTCGCCGAGACGAGGTTGCCCGCGATGAAGAGCACCATCAGGGCGGTGAGCACGTGCTTGCGGTTGAACCGGGTGACCGCCGCGGTGAGGCCGATCGCCCCGACGGCCACGCTCAGGGCATAGCCCGAGATCAGCCAGCCGGCCGCGGCCTCGTCGACGCCGTAGTCCGCGGCCACGTCGGGCAGCAGCCCCGCGATGACGAACTCGGTGAGCCCGATGCCGAAGCCCCCGATGGCGAGGGCGAGGAGTCCGAGGGGCATGTCGTGCCTTTCCGTGCGGTCGGGGTGTCGGGTCTCGTGGTCTCGAGGTTTCCCGAGCCGGTATGCCGCGTGTGCAACAACCAGCGTATGCAGCAAGGTAGTTGCACGCGCGGGTTGTTGCAAATGCGGGTTATGATGCAGACATGGGAATCGCAGACGATGCCGTCGAGGTGCGCGCCCAGGGCTGGCGGACCCTCGCCGCGCTGCACGGGTTGATCGAGTCGGCGCTCGAGCGTGAGCTCACCAGCGCCCACGACCTGTCGGTGGTGGAGTTCACCGTGCTCGACGCCCTCTCCCGACAGGACGGCTGGCACATGCGGATGTCGCAGCTGGCCCGCGCGGCGGCACTGTCCAACAGTGCGACGACGCGCCTGGTCAACCGGCTCGAGGACCGCAAGCTGATCCGGCGGATCCTCTGCGCCGACGACCGTCGGGGCATCTACACCGAGCTCACCCGCTCCGGGGTCAAGCTCCTCGAGGCGGCCCGGCCGACGCATGACCGCGTGCTCGAGGACACCATCCGACAGGCCGAGCAGACCCCGGAGCTGGCTCCACTCGTCGACGCGCTGCACCGGCTCCCGGCCGCCGTCGCGGTCTGACGCCGGCGCCGCCCCCGCTGCACGCAGCCGTCGCGCGCTCGAGGCCGCCCGGGCAGGATGGCAGGCATGAGCTATCCACCGCCGCTCTACGACGGCACCACGGGTGAGGTCAGCGCGACCATCCGCCTGAGCGACGCGGAGCCGGATGTCATCTACCCCAACGGAAACCGGGTGCACTACCTGTCGACCGGCGAGTCCACCGGACGGTTGTTCGGCCTCTACCGGTGGGAGTTCGCGGGGCCGCGGTCAGGCCCCGACTCGCACTTCCACAGGACCCTCGCCGAGTCCTTCTACGTGCTGTCCGGTGAGGTGAGCATCTTCGACGGCAAGGGCTGGAACACCACTCGTCCGGGTGACTACGTGCACGTGCCGCCGGGTGGGCTGCACGGGTTCCACAACGAGTCGGGCCCGGCGTCGATGCTGCTGCACTTCGCGCCCGGTGCCCCTCGCGAGGCCTACTTCGAGGGCCTCGCCCGGGTCGCCGCCGGCGAGACCTTGACCGACCAGGAACGCGACGAGTTCATGCGCTACCACGACAACTACTGGAACGACTGACCGGCCGCGGCGAGCTGGAGTCGCACGGCGAGCCGCACGGTGGCGTCGTCGAGGTCGAGCCCAGCGAGGTCGGCGATGCGGGCCATCCGGTAGCGCATCGTGTTGGGGTGCACGTGGATCGAGCGCGCGGCGCTGGTGGGCGCACCGGGATGGTCCAGCCAGGCGGCCAGCGTGCGCAGGTAGTCACTGTGCTGCTCGGCGTCGTGCTCCCGCAGCACCGCGAGTGGGCCGAGGGGGGCTCCGACCAGCGTGCCCGCGGCCCGGGCGATGGTGACCTCGGCCCACACCTCCTCGTGCGCGGCCACGGCCACGGCCGGATCCACGACCCGGTCGGTCTCCTGCGCCTCACCGCGCGAGCGCTCCAGCTCCCCCGGTGCGTATGCCGGGCGGCCGGCCCGCGCGGTCAGCGCCAGCGACTCGGCACGGGCCTGCGCGACCACGCCGACCAGCCAGGCCCACGTCCCGGGTGACGTCTCGTCGCTGTCCCGCACCACGGCATACCCACGGCCGTCGAGGTCGGCGAGCAGCGGCTGGTTCCAGGCGTGCCGCCGGCAGACCGACTCCCAGAGGTCGAGCAGGCGCACCGGGTCACCCTCGCCGCCCAGGGCGACGACGCGCCACGGACCGGCCGGCAGCCAGTCGGCGGCGCCGCTGGTGTTGCCGGCCAGGACGCCGCGCAGGCGGTCGGCGGCGACCCGGCGGGACAGGTCGGCCTGGGCCCGCAGCCGGAGCAGGTGCAACGCCACCACCGAGGAGGTCTGGACCAGCTCGGTCACGAGGGCGGCCGGGGGGCGTTCCTCGACCACGGCCCAGATCGAGCCGAGCCACTCACCCCCCGCGCGCACGGGGATGACCAGGCGGGGCTTGGTGCCACCCGAGGCCGGGACGAAGACGGGCTCGGGGGACCGGGCGAGCCGGCGGAAGACGCCCTGTGCCCGCAAGGTCGCGAGGACCTCGTCGGGCACTCGCCGGCCGACGATGGTCGAGACGCGGGCCGGGTCGGTGAGGTCCTGCTTTGAGGAGTACGCCAGCACCCGCGACTGGGCGTCCTCGATGGTCACGGGGGCGTCGACCAGGGCGGCGGCCGCGTCGGCGAGCGCGAACAGGTCGTCCTGCACGGGGGCGTCCTCACGGCGCCCGGGCCCCACGGCGGCGCGGTCGATGACGCCGCGGAGGAGCCAGACCAGGTGGGCCCACGACGCCTGCTCCGCGAGCTCGACGAGCGCGATCCCGCTGCGCCGGGCCCGGTCCCGGACGGTGCGTCGCCGGGCGATGCCACGCCGCAGCACGACGCCACCCGCACCCGCCTCGGCGGCCCGCCGCACGAGGTCGGCCGCCGACTCGGCCGACTCGATGCCGACGCCGAGGACGAGGTCGCCCGGCTGGCCCACGATCCCCTGGCCGGGCTCGGCGATGGTCAGGTCGTCGACCTCCGCACCCGGATGCGGCACCCCGAGGGTCAGCAGGCCCCCGAGGGTGGCCACGAGGTCGGTGACAGCGAGCACCTGCTCAGGGTGCTCCTGTTTGTGCTCCCGGCACAAGTCTCGTCGTGGCATTCATGCGCCCGGCCCAAGGCGGCATACCGGCTGCGCTGTCACTCTCGATCTATGGCTCCCATCACTGCAGCAGGTCTCCCCGTCCCCCAGCGCGTCGCCGTCGTCGGCGCCGGCATGGTCGGTCTGTCGACCGCCTGGTTCCTCCAGGAGCACGGTGTGGAGGTGACCGTCCTCGACCGCGAGGGTGTCGCCGCGGGTTCGTCGTGGGGCAACGCCGGGTGGCTGACCCCCGGCATCGCGACGCCGCTGCCGGAGCCGGCCGTCCTGAAGTACGGGCTGCGCGCCGTGCTGTCGCCGAGCTCGCCGGTTTACGTGCCGCCGAGTGCCGACCCCAAGTTCCTCAAGTTCGTCACCGGGTTCACCAGGAACTCGACGATGAAGCAGTGGAAGAAGGCGATGGGCTCGCTCGTGCCGGTCAACGACCTGTCGCTCGAGAGCTTCGACCTCCTGCGTGACGGTGGCGTGCCGGCCGAGACCCGTGAGGCCAAGTCGTTCCTCGCGTCCTACCGCACCGAGGCCGAGCGGGTGACCCTGCTCGAGGAGATCGAGCACATCCACGCCGCCGGCCAGGACATCGAGTTCGACGCCCTCACCGGTGACCAGGCCCGCGCCATCGAGCCGAGCCTGTCCGACGAGATCGGCGCCGCGATCCTGCTCAAGGGCCAGCGCTTCATCGACCCGGGCACCTACGTGCACGCCCTCGCCGACTCGGTGCGGGCGCGCGGCGGCAAGATCATGGACGCCGCCACCGTCGCCGACATCCGCGACACCGGCACCGGCGTGGTCGTCACCACCGCGGAGGGCTCGGTCGAGGAGTTCGACGCCGCCGTCCTCGCGACCGGCGCCTGGCTCGGCAAGCTCGCGAGGCAGTTCGGCGTGAAGAACGTCGTGCAGGCCGGCCGCGGCTACTCCTTCTCGGTCGCCATCGACCACGTGCCCAACGGCCCGGTCTACTTCCCCGCCCAGCGCGTCGCCTGCACGCCGATCGGTGACCGCCTCCGCGTCGCCGGGATGATGGAGTTCCGCAAGCCCGAGGCCGCTCTCGACCAGCGCCGCATCCAGGCCATCGCCGAGGCCGCCCGCCCGCTGCTGCGCGGCGCCGACCTCGACAACCGCCAGGACGAGTGGGTCGGCTCGCGCCCCTGCACCGTCGACGGCCTGCCGCTGATCGGTGCCACGAAGTCGCCGCGCGTCTTCGCCGCCGGTGGCCACGGCATGTGGGGCATCACCCTCGGCCCGGTCACCGGTCGCCTCCTCGCCGAGACGATGGTCACCGGCAAGCAGGTCGAGCAGCTCAAGCCGTTCGACCCGATGCGCTGACGACCCTGCAAGGGGCCTCCGCGAGGAACCTTTGCTAGCAAGGACTGCTGGATGGCGGACAGGTTGGAACCTGTCCGCCATCCACTGTTGTTTGCTAGCAAAGGTTCCTGTGAGGGGGCAGGGGGTTGACTAGATACCATAGGGGGGTATGGTGTGCGTATGGCTGACACCGAGACGCACCACGGGTACCACGACCAGAAGGACAGCCACCTCAAGCGGCTGCGCCGGGTCGAGGGGCAGGTCCGCGGCCTCCAGCGGATGGTCGAGGAGGACAAGTACTGCATCGACATCCTCACCCAGGTGTCGGCCGCCACCAAGGCGCTGCAGTCGTTCTCGCTGGAGCTGCTGGAGGAGCACCTGGAGCACTGCGTGGTCGACGCCGCGCGCCGCGGCGGTCCCGAGGCCCAGGACAAGGTCCGCGAGGCCTCCGACGCGATCGCCCGGCTCGTCCGGTCCTGACCCGACCACCCTGACACCCAAGGAGCACCCCCATGAGCACCCAGAACTTCGACGTCGTCGGACTCACCTGCGGCCACTGCGCGAGCGCCGTCACCGAGGAGCTCAGCGCCCTCGACGGCGTGTCCGGCGTGACCGTCGACCTCGTCGCGGGCGGCACCTCGGCCGTCAGCGTCGAGACCTCACGCGAGCTCACCCCTGCTGAGGTCGCCGCGGCCCTCGACGAGGCGGGCGACTACAGCCTGGCGACGTGAACGCCGTCACCCGCGTCGCCGCCTTCGGCGCCGGGGTCGCCGTGGCGTTCGGAGCCGCCTTCGGCATCGGTCGCGTCGCCGACCTCGGTGTGCCGGGTGCCGACCGAGCCGCCGACCGCACCTCCGCGACCGGGGCACCGAACGCAGCCGGCCACGGCCACGGCGGGGCGGTCGCGACCAGCCCGGCTGCCGACCACGGTGCCGCCGCGAGCGGGGACGCCGCGGCCGAGGCGGTCCCGGGCGGCCTGCAGGTCGCGCAGGACGGCTACCGGCTGGTCCTCGACCACCCCATCGCCGAACCCGTCGACGACGGCGCGCTGAGCTTCCGCATCCTCGGTCCGGACAACCAGCCCCTGCGCAGCTACACGACGACGCACGACAAGGACCTGCACCTCATCCTGGCGCGGCGCGACCTGAGCGGCTTCGCCCACCTGCACCCGCGGCTCGACCACAACGGCACCTGGTCCGTGCCGACCAGCCTGGCGCCGGGCAGCTGGCGCGTCTTCGCCGACTTCGACCCCGCCGGTGCGGTCGGGCCGCTCACGCTGGGCGCCGATCTGCTGGTTTCCGGCCCCCTGATGCCCACTCCCCTGCCGGCCCCGTCGAGCACGGCAGTCGTCGATGGCTACACCGTCACGCTCGACGGCAGGCTGACCCCGGGACACGACTCCCGGCTCACGCTGTCGGTGAGCCGGGACGGCACCCCGGTGACCGACCTGCAGCCCTACCTCGCGGCATACGGGCACCTCGTGGCCCTGCGCCAGGGCGACCTGGCGTACCTGCACGTCCACCCGGACGGCGCCCCCGGCGACGGCCGCACGGAGCCGGGGCCGGCGATCGTGTTCCACGCCACCGCCCCGAGCGACGGCACGTACCGGCTGTACCTCGACTTCAAGCACGACGGCGTCGTGCGGACCGCCGAGTTCACCGTCACTGCTGGGCAGGAGGCGCCGGCTCATGGCCATTGACACCACCGCCGCGCCCGGGCCCGTCGAGGCGGACTCGGTCGAGCTCGTCATCGGGGGCATGACCTGCGCCTCCTGCGCGACGCGGATCGAGAAGAAGCTCAACAAGATCGAGGGCGTCACGGCCACCGTCAACTACGCCACCGAGAAGGCGAAGGTCAGCTTCCCGGCCACGGTCTCGACCGACGACCTCCTCGCGACGGTCGAGCGCACCGGCTACACGGCGTCCCTCCCGGTCGTCGCCCGCGCCGACGCGGCCGCCGGCCCCGGGGCCGAGGCCGACCCCACCGCCCTGCTCCGTCAGCGGCTGCTCGTCTCGGTGGCCCTCGCCGTGCCCGTCGTCGTGCTGGCGATGGTGCCGGCGTGGCAGTTCGACTACTGGCAGTGGGCCTCCCTCGTCCTGGCCGCGCCAGTGGTCGTGTGGGGTGGCTGGCCGTTCCACCGGGCCGCGTGGACCAGCCTGCGGCACGGGCAGACGACGATGGACACCCTCGTGTCGGTCGGCACGCTGGCGGCGTTCGGCTGGTCGCTCTACGCGCTGTTCCTCGGCACTGCTGGCGTCCCGGGGATGACCCACCCGTTCCGGTTCACGCTCGAACGCACCGACGGCGCCGGCAACATCTACCTCGAGGCAGCGGCCGGCGTCACCGCCTTCCTCCTGGCCGGGCGCTATGCCGAGGCCCGCGCCAAGCGCAGCTCCAGCGCGGCGTTGCGGGCGCTGCTCGAGCTCGGGGCCAAGGACGTCGCGGTGCTGCGCGGCGAGGGAGACGCCCGCGAGGAGCGGATCCCGGTGGAGCAGCTCGTCGTCGGCCAGCGGTTCGTCGTGCGCCCGGGCGAGAAGATCGCCACCGACGGGACCGTCGAGCACGGGACCTCGGCCGTCGACGCCACGATGGTGACGGGTGAGTCCGTGCCGGTCGAGGTCGGCCCCGGCGACTCTGTCGTCGGCGCCACCGTGAACGCCGGGGGCCGCCTGGTCGTCCGGGCCACGCGGGTCGGCGCCGACACCCAGCTCGCCCAGATGGCGACGCTCGTCGAGGACGCGCAGAACGGCAAGGCGCAGGTGCAGCGGCTCGCCGACCGCGTCTCGGGCGTCTTCGTGCCCGTCGTGATCCTCCTGGCGGCGGCCACCCTGGGCTTCTGGGTGGGCACCGGCGCCGGCTGGACCGCTGCCTTCACCGCCGCCGTCGCCGTGCTGATCATTGCCTGCCCGTGCGCCCTCGGGCTGGCGACGCCGACCGCCCTCATGGTCGGCACCGGCCGCGGCGCCCAGCTCGGCCTGCTGATCCGCGGGCCCGAGGTGCTCGAGTCCACCCGCCAGGTCGACACCGTGCTGCTCGACAAGACCGGCACCGTGACGACCGGTCGGATGTCACTCACCGACGTGGTGCCCGCCGACGGCGAGGACGCGGCCGACGTGCTCCGCCTGGCCGGTGCAATCGAAGACGCCTCCGAACACCCCGTCGCGCGCGCCGTCGCCGAAGCCGCCCTCGCGGCCGGCGCACTGCCCGGGGTCGAGGGGTTCGCCAACAGCGAGGGGCTCGGCGTCTCGGGGAGCGTGTCGGGGCACGCGGTCCTCGTGGGCCGGCCACGGATGCTCACCGAGCGCGCGGTGGCCGTCCCCGACGACCTCAGGTATGCCGTGGAGTCGGCCCACCAACGCGGCGCGACCGCCGTCGTGGTCGCGTGGGACGGGCTGGCCCGGGGCGTGCTCGTCGTGTCCGACACGGTGAAGGAGAGCTCGGCGGCCGCCGTGGCGCAGCTTCGTGCGCTGGGGCTGCACCCGATCCTCCTGACCGGGGACAACGAGGCCGCCGCGCGGTCGGTGGCTGACCAGGTCGGCATCGACGAGGTGGTCGCCGACGTGCTGCCGCAGGAGAAGGTCGAGGTCGTCCGACGCCTCCAGCAGCAGGGGCGCACGGTCGCGATGGTCGGCGACGGCGTCAACGACGCGGCCGCGCTGGCGCAGGCCGACCTCGGGCTGGCGATGGGCACCGGGAGCGACGTGGCGATCCAGGCCAGCGACCTCACCCTGGTCCGGGGCGACCTGCGCTCGGCCCCCGACGCGATCCGGCTGGCCCGTCGCACCCTCGGGATCATCCGCGGTAACCTGTTCTGGGCCTTCGCCTACAACGTCGCCGCGATCCCCCTGGCCGCGCTCGGCCTGCTCAGCCCGATGATCGCCGGTGCCGCCATGGCTCTCTCGTCGGTGTTCGTCGTCACGAACAGCCTCCGCCTGCGCGGGTTCACGTCCACCACCCCCTGAGCCGGTGCGAGGATCGGGGTGTGAGTGCCGACCTGCGAGCCCTGCTGCAGTCCTCGCTGCTGCCCGCGATGCGGGTGGGCGACAAGGACACCGTGTCCGTGGTGCGGGCCGCCCTCGCTGCGATCGCGAACGCCGAGGCCGTGCCGGTCGACGACGCCGCGCCGCTCACCGATGGCCCGATCGCCGGTGCGGCCGTCGGGCTGGGCGCCACGGAAGCCCCACGGCGAGAGCTGAGCCAGGACGAGGTCCGCCAGATCGTCGAGCGCGAACGGCAGGACCGGATCCACGCCGCGGAGGAGTCGGAGGCCGGCGGGCTCGGGGAGTATGCCGCGCGGCTGCGGACCCAGGCCGCCGTCCTCGCGGTCCTCCTCGAACGGACCGCCTGACTGGTCCCACCCGGGGGTCTTTGATGGCTTGACCACGCCCTGGTGGGGTCAAGCCATCAAAGACCCGAGCGTGCGGGGGTCCGTCAGGCGGCGAGGGCCAGGCTGCGGCGGCGGAGTGACCAGGCCAGCATCGACAGCCCGCCGACCGGGATCTCCATGCCGAAGATGAACGCGCGGTAGAGCAGGACGCCCGCGGCAGCGGTGGCCGGCTCGCCGTGGAACGCCACGAGCACCCCGGTCATCCCGAGCTCGACGATGCCGGTGGCCCCGGGTGTGATCGCCGCCATGGTCAGGATCCGCTCCACCGCGAAGGCCGCACCCACGATGGCGGGGTGCACGTCGGCGCCCACCACCCGCAGGCAGGCCCAGAGCAGCACGGCCTGCAGCGCGGCATACGCGAGCTTGCCGCCGACCATCCGCCCCCAGCCTGCGGCGACGAGCCCGGCGCTCTCTCGGCGGAACGACGCGGCGCGCTCGGCGTACCCCTCGTCGGCCTTGGGCAGGAAGTGGACGCGGGCCACGACGCGGTCGGCGACCCGGCCGAGCCACCGCACCGCGCGGTCGTCGCGGGCCACCAGCCAGACGGCGGCGATGCTTGCGGTGAGCAGGCCGAGCCCGACGTAGGCGGCGGTACTGACGCTGCTCGACACCTCGACCCCCGCGACGCCCAGCCAGACGAGCGCGAGCCCCGGCAGGACGAACTTGAGGAGGGTGTCGACGAGGTTGGTCAGGACGGCCCACCGCGCGAAGGCCGGGGACTCGAAGCCCCACGACCGCGCCATCCGCCAGTTCGCGACCGTGCCGGCGGCGCCACCGAGGGGCAGCAGGTTGGAGACGAACGAGCCGGTGAGGTTGAGCATCAGCGCCCTGCGGTGCGACAGCCCAGGGAGGGCTGCGGTGAGCGCGGGGGTCTGCACCCAGAGCCCGGCCAGCCAGAGGACGGTGAGGACCGCGAGCTGGCCGACGGTCAGGCCCTTGAGCGCGGTCGCGATGTCGGCCCACTCGGCGCCGGCCACCTTGGGCAGGGCCAGCGCGACGATGCCGGTCGCGAGCGCGCCCGTCACGAGCAGCTTGGCGGCCCCCCGCCCGCCGCGTCCTCCCCCAGGAGCGCGGCGGGNGCCGCAGTGGTGCGGTCAGTGCCGTGGGCGGGATCAGCTCGGTCTGGAGGGCCATGAGTCAACCGTCCCGGCTCAGGGCACCCCCGTACATGGGGGCAGATACCCAGATCGACCCTCGGTGTGACTAGTCACTCTCAGGGTCGACCCTGAGGCGAACGGGTGGCGCGGCTGTCCTCGCGACTAGTGGATGTGGCTCTGCCAGTCGGCCGGGACGCGCCCCGCCGGACCCGGGGTGGGCTGGTCCTCGGGATGGCTCTGCGGGTCGGCCAACCGTGGGCCGCGGAAGCCCCGCTCCCGGGCGAAGTCCCAGAACCAGTCCTCCCCCGGCTCGAAGCTGGCCATCACCGGGTGGCCGGTCTCCTCGAAGTGGTGGCTCGCGTGCTGACTTGGCGACGAGTCGCAGCACCCGATGTGTCCGCACTGCGCGCACCGACGCAGGTGGACCCACCACCCTTGCACCGCAAGGCATTCCACGCATCCGGTCCCGCTCGGCTCGACCTCCGGGTCGATTCCCACCTGCTCCTGCGCCATCTGGCCACCTCCGTCCGGCCAACGTACCCGCCCTCGCGGTCGGTCGCGTCCCGGCAGCCGTCGGCGGTCAGCCGTCCGACCGTGCCCGGTCGAGTGCCTCCTGCGCGGTATGCCGGGTGGCCTCGGCGGCCTTGCGCGCCCGGACCGCGTCGGTCACCGCCTCGAGCGCCCGCTCGTCGGCCTCGCGGGCCTTGGCCAGCTGGCGCTCGACGACCGCCAGCCGTTCGCGGGTCTCCTCCGCTCGCTCCCGGGCCCGGGTGACGTCGGACTCCGCTGCGGCGAGCTGCTTCTCGGCCTGCTCGAGCGCCGCGCGGAGCTGCTCCTCGTCGGCCTCGTCGCCCGCGTCGCCGGTGTCCTCGTCGGCCTCGTCGGCCTCGTCGCCGTCTGCCTCGTCGCCGCCGTCGGGTCGGTCGCCGCGGGCGGGCCTGCCACCTCCGCCTCCCGGCACGACGGAGAGGATCGCGCCCGACGTGGTGCGGACGACCGCCTCGGCGAGGTCCACCTCACCGAAACCGCTGTAGGACAACGTCCGCGCGAGCTGACCCGACGCCACGGCCGCCATCGCCTGCTCGTCGGCGAGGGCGGCGATCGCCGTCGCCCGCACGTCCTGCTGCGCCGCCGCACTGCAGGTGCGTCCCGCGTCGGCGACGAGCTGCACCGTCGTCCGCACGACCTCCTTGAGCAGCTGGTCACGCTCGGGGCGCAACGAGGTCAGGGTGTCGGTGTCGAGCCGGCCCTGGGCCGCGCGCATCCGGCCGCCCAGGTCGGCCAGGCCGTCCACGAGGTCCGGCGCCTCGCGGGCCAGGAGGTTGACCGCCCAGGCAGCGAGGCTGGGTTTGCGGAGGGTGCCGATCTCCTTGGCCACGGCGGGGTCGCCGTCCGCCTTCTCGGCGGCGACCAGGCGCTTGCGCTCGGCCATGAACTCCTCGGGCGGCACGGCATACAGACTGCGCAGGGCCGCGGCGAGGGCGCCGGCGTCGGGGACGTCAGGCATCGTCGACCTCCAACCCGAGGAGTCGGGCACCGTTGTGCCACAACACTTTCCGCATCCACTCGTCGCCAAGGCCGAGCCGGTGCAGAGCCTCGACCTGGTGGGCGTAAGGGTAGGGGATGTTGGGGAAGTCGGAGCCGAGGACGACCCGGTCGCCGAGGGCGCCGAGCCGTTCGACGTAGGACGGCGACAGCGGGGCGAACCGGTTGCTGAAGTCGGTGCCGGCCATCGTCGTGTCGAGGTGCACGCGCGGGAACTGCTCGACGAGGTCGGCGAACGCGTCGTACTCCCCCATGCCGAGGTGGGCCACCACCAACGTCAGCCGTGGGTGGCGGTCGAGGACTGCCGCGACGGCCTTCGGCCCGGTGTAGGCGCCCTCCTTCGGCGCCGACCCCGCGTGCAGGACGACCGGCACACCGGCCCGCTCCAGCGCGTCCCAGGCCGGGTCGAGCAGCGGGTCGTCCGGGCTGTAGCCACCGACCTGCACATGCATCTTGAACAGCCGCGCCCCCGACTCCAGCGAGCGCTGCACCTGCTCGCCCACGCCGGGCTCGGGGAAGAGCGTGGCGCAGTGCACCGCGCCGTCGACTCGGGTCGCGAAGTCGGCGCACCAGTCGTTGAGCCACTGCGCCATGCCGGCCTTGTGGGGGTAGGCGAGGGCGGGGATGGCACGGACCCCGAGCGCGCGCAGCGTCGCGATCCGGGTGGGCTCGTCGTCGCGGTAGTGGATCGGCCACGGCTGACCGTAGTGCTCCTGCGCCTGGTCGAAGTAGGCCCACACCTTCGCGAGCACCGGCTCGGGCAGGAAGTGCACGTGGATGTCGGCGAGTCCGGGCAGCCCCAGCGCGCGCCAGTATGCCGGGACGTCGGCGTCGGAGCGCGGTGCCGTGAGCAGCGACGGAGGTGACGGGGCCACGGTGGCGACGCTACGGCATACCCGGGCTCTGGCTCCGATCTCTGCCGGGACGCGGACGGACCGCCGAGCGTGTCCAGCCAGGGGCCGTCACCCTCTGACACCTCATACGTCTGACTGCCCAGAGGATCCGCAAGTGCCCCTCAGCGAGGAGTGTCGTCATGAGTGCGCATCCGAGGCGAAGCTGACCGCGCGATGAGTTCCGGGGCCGGTGGCGGTCTATCCCACACCAGTCATACCCGACCCACCCCCGACCCTGAGGAGCACGCCATGCCACGCCAGTACGTCTGTCTCTGGTTCGACCGCCAGGCGGAGGACGCCGCGACCTTCTACACCTCGGTCTTCCCGAACTCCTCCATCGGCACCGTCGCCCGCTACCCCGACGACAGCGGGGAGCGGGCTGGGGAGGTGCTGACCGTCGCGTTCGAGCTCGACGGGGTCCCCTACGTCGGGCTCAACGGCGGGCCCCAGTTCACCTTCGACGAGGCCATCTCGATCACCGTCGACTGCGCGGACCAGGCGGAGATCGACCACTACTGGGACGCGCTGACGGCAGACGGCGGCGAGGAGGGACCGTGCGGCTGGCTCAAGGACAAGTTCGGGTTGTCATGGCAGATCGTGCCGCAGGACTGGGACGCGATCTTCTCCACCGACCCCGACCGCGCGGCCCGCGTCTTCGCCGCGATGATGACGATGAAGAAGCTCGACATCGCCGCGCTCGAGGCGGCCGGCGACGCCTGACCCCCTCCCACCTGCAGCGATACATCACGCGGAGAAATCCACGTGTCGACTGTCGGTCAGCGGGTCTAGGCTTTTTCGTGCGTCACGCAACGGAGCGGGGGGCGCGACCACACGCTTGAACCATCTGCCTGTCAGCTCAGGCCAGTTCCGAGAGGACTCCCAGTGTCAGCACCTGCCACGACACCCGTGGAATACCCCGAGAAGATCGACGCTGCCGTCCTCAAGGTGGCCGGCGTCGTGGTCCTCGGAGCGATCATGTCGATCCTCGACATCACCGTCGTCAACGTCGCGCTGCGCACGTTCCAGACGGCCTTCGGTGGCGAGCCACTCGCCTACTCCAGCGTCGCGTGGACGGTGACCGGCTACACGCTCGCGCTCGCGACCGTGATCCCGCTGTCCGGCTGGGCGGCCGACCGGTTCGGCACCAAGCGCCTCTACATGCTGGCGATCCTGTTGTTCACCCTCGGCTCGGTCCTGTGCGCCGCGGCCACGTCCATCGGCATGCTGATCGGCTTCCGCGTCCTGCAGGGCCTGGGCGGCGGCATGCTCATGCCGCTCGGCATGACGATCATGACCCGTGCCGCCGGCCCCGCCCGGATGGGCCGCCTGATGGCCATCCTCGGCGTGCCGATGCTGCTCGGCCCGATCTTCGGCCCGATCCTCGGCGGTTGGCTGATCGACCACTTCAGCTGGCACTACATCTTCTTGATCAACGCGCCGATCGGGCTCATCGCGCTGATCTACGCCCAGTTCGCGCTGGCCAAGGACAACCCGCAGCCGTCCGAGTCGTTCGACTTCGTCGGCATGCTGATGATGAGCCCCGGGCTGGCGTTATTCCTCTACGGCGTCTCGTCGATCCCCGGCGAGGGCGGCATCGGCCACGCCAAGGTGCTCATCCCGGGCTTCGTCGGCCTGGCCCTGATGGTGACGTTCGTGCTCTACAGCTTCCGGCCCAAGCACCCCCTCCTCGACCTGCGCCTGTTCAAGAACCGCAACCTCACCGTCTCGGTCATCACCATGTTCATCTTCGCGGCGTCGTTCTTCGGTGGCCTGCTGCTCGTGCCGCAGTTCCTCCAGCAGGTCCAGGGTGAGACGCCGCTCAACGCGGGCTGGCTGGTCGCGCCCCAAGGCGTCGGCGCCATGCTCACCATGCCGATCGCGGGCACGTTGGTCGACAAGTTCCCGGTCGGGCGGATCGTGCCGTTCGGACTCGTCCTCATCATCGGCGGCATGTTCGCGCTGACCCAGATCGAGGCGGACTCCTCGCACTGGGGCTTCCTCATCCCGGTGCTGTTCGTGATGGGGCTCGGCATGGGCGGCACGATGATGCCGATCTTCACCACCGCCCTGAAGACGCTTACCCACCACGAAGTCGCCCGTGGGTCGACGCTGCTCAACATCACGCAGCAGATCGCGAGCTCGGTGGGGGTGGCGCTGTTCTCGGTCGTCCTCACGAACGCCCTCAAGGACAACCCACCGACCAGCCCGGCGCAGGCGCCGGTCGCGGCCGCGAGTGCGTTCGCGCACACTTACTGGTGGGCCGCCATCCTGGTGAGCCTCACCCTCATCCCCGCGTACTTCCTGCCCCGCAAGCGGGAGGCCTCGCACCTGCTCGACGAGCAAGGGGTGCCTCCGGTGGTGGTCCACTGACGGTGGATCTCCTGCGCCGGGTCCGCGACGACCTCGGCATCCCGCTCATCGGCGTCCGACCCACCGGGTCGGGCGCCGATGCGCGTGGTGCGCTGGTCACCGGTGCGGCCGCCCACAGGACCGCTCGGTCTCACCCTGTTGGAAGCCGCTGCAGGGCACTAGGTTCGGCGTGTGGCACTCGACGAGGAGGCGGGCACGCCAGAGGCTTGGTGGCGCTCCGCCGTGATGTACCAGGTGTACCCGCGCAGCTTCGCCGACGGGAACGGTGACGGAGAGGGCGACCTCCCGGGCCTGCGGGCCAAGCTCCCCTACCTCGCCGACCTCGGCGTGGACGGATTGTGGATCTCCCCGTGGTTCCCCTCGCCGATGGCGGACGGGGGCTACGACGTCAGCGACTTCCGCGGCATACACCCGATGTTCGGCACCCTGGACGACGCCGACGCGGTGCTGCGCGAGGCGCGGGATCTGGGCCTGCGGGTCATCATCGACCTGGTCCCCAACCACACGTCCGACCAGCACCCCTGGTTCCTCGAGGCGCTGGCCGCCGCACCGGGATCCCCCGAGCGGGCCCGCTACTTCTTCCGCGACGGGCGCGGCGACTCCGGTGAGGAGCCCCCGAACAACTGGATCAGCGCGTTCGGCGGGCCGGCCTGGTCACGGATCACCGAGCCCGACGGCTCACCGGGCCAGTGGTACCTCCACCTCTTCGCGCCCGAGCAGCCCGACCTCGACTGGAGCAACGAGGCGGTGCTGGACGACTTCGACGACGTGCTGCGGTTCTGGTTCGACCGCGGGGTCGACGGGCTGCGGATCGACGCGGCGCCGGCGATGTCGAAGAAGGCCGGCCTGCCCGACGCCGACTACGGCGGGGTGCTGCAGTTCCGGACCGTGGACTGGGACGACAACCCGCACTGGGACGTCGACACCGTGCACGACATCTTCCGGCGCTGGCGGGCGATCGCCGACACCTATGACGGCGACCGGGCCTTCGTCGCCGAGGCAGTGGTCAGCACGCCCGAACGGCTTGCCGCCTACCTGCGCCCCGACGAGATGCACACCGCCTTCAACTTCCCCTACCTCAAGGGACCCTGGGAGGCCGGGCCGTTGCGCGACGTCATCGATGCGACGCTGTCGTCGTTCGCACCGATCGCGGTACCGTCGACCTGGGTGCTGACCAGCCACGACGAGACCCGTCCGGTGACCCGCTACGGCCGCACGACGACGAGCTCGTACTTCATCTCCGACGGCGCCGGCGAGGTCTCCGACCTGGCCCTGGGCACCCGTCGCGCCCGGGCCGCGGCGATGCTCATGCTCGCGCTGCCCGGAGGCGCCTACGTCTACCAGGGCGAGGAGCTCGGCCTCCCGAACGTCGACGACCTGCCGGACGAGGTGCTCCAGGACCCGATGTTCCTGCGCAGCGGCGGCGAGATGCGCGGCCGGGACGGCTGCCGGGTGCCCCTGCCGTGGAGTGGGCAGGAACCGCCGTTCGGGTTCTCGCCCGAGGGCGTGACGCCGTGGCTGCCGCAGCCCGAGTCGTGGCGCGACCTCACGGTCGAGGCCCAGGAGGGCGACCCCACGTCGATGCTGACCCTCTACCGCGACGTGCTGCGACTGCGCCGCGAGACCCCCGGCCTGTATGCCGCCGGGCTGGCCTGGCGCGACTCCGCGCCGGACGTCCTCGACTTCGACCGCGACGACGCCTTGCGCTGCGTCGTCAACCTGTCCACGGAGCTCGTGGACGTGCCGGCCGACCGCGTGCTGCTGTCCAGCATCCCGCTCGAGGACGGTCAGCTGCCGCCCGACGCGACCGCCTGGCTCCGCCCCTGACCCTCAGCCGTCGGACTCGGGGCGGGCGCCCGCGATGTTGACCATCCAGCCGATCCCGAACTGGTCGGCGCACATGCCGAACTCGTCGCCCCACATCTGCTGCTCGAGCGGCACCTGGACCTGGCCGCCGTCGGAGAGCTTGTCCCAGTAGCCGTGCAGCTCGTCGGGGTCGTCGCCGGACAGGCTGACGGCGATGTTGCTGCCGGGGTTGTGGTCCATGCCCGGCGGGGTGTCGGCGGCCATGATCGTGTAGCCGCTCGGCGTCTCCAGCTGGCCGTGCATGATGCCGTCCGCGCCCGGCTGGCTGGGGTCGCCGTACTCGCCGAAGGTGCTGACGGTGAGGTCGCCACCGAAGACGCCCTGGTAGAACTCGAGCGCCGCGCGGGCGTTGTCCTTGAACTGGATGTAGGGGTTGAGGCGAGAGGCCATCGCGTGCTCCTGGGTCCGTCGTGGAGTGGATGACTCGCACGATAGACCCGGTCGGCGACGGCGTCAGGGGGTCAGGGCAGCCACCTGACGGCGCACCGGCTCTGACCGTCACGCCTCACCCCAATGGCCGAGGACAGGCTCGAGCGCGCGTGGACAATGAGAAACATGGCCACTGGGAGCCCGCCACCCACCAGCTGTCCCACCGGATGGCAACCGCAGGCACTCGCACCGGTCGTCGACGGGGCGAGCCGGATGGTTGGCGTGGGCCCATGACCGGCGACGTGCTGGCGGTGCGCGACTCCATGGTGGTGCAGACCAGCTTCCTCGCGCTGCGGCGCACGGTGGCGGCGGTGCAGGCCGACTGCGCGGAAGTCGCCGAGACGCTCGAGTCGCTGGAGGAGGCCCTGGCCATGGTCACCCAGGGTGGGGCCGGTGGCGGGACGCAGGCGATGAGCGGTTTCGGGCTGGTGGGGCTGCCGATCGCCGGGGCGGTGCGCGCGGTCAAGGGGCTGGCCAGCCAGTACGTCAAGCAGCAGACCGGGGTGCCGCTGAGCACCTGGGCCGCCTTCGTGACCTCGGCCTCCGGCGAGTTCCAGGCCTACCTGGCCGAGCTGGAGCGGATCAGTGACCTCGCGGAGAAGCAGCGGCAGTCGCCCGACGGAGCGGTCGACGCGACCCGGATCCGCAAGGACCTCAAGGTCCTGGCCGATGTGCGCTGGCGCACGGCGGCGTGGAAGACGGTCCTCGGCCGGGTGGCCCAGCTCGGGCAGGTCGTCGACGCGATCCTGCAGGTCGACGTGCACGCGGTCGAGGTCGAGACGGGCTCCGCGACCGGAGAGGCCGCGCCGCCCGAGGCCCCGGCCGGGCTGACCGGGCTGACCGGGCTGGGTGGCACCCTCCAGCGTCGGATCAAGGACGTGCAGCACCGCACCACCGACCGGTCCTCCGACCTGCGCGAGTGGGTGATGCGTCCGTTCCTCGACGTGCGCGACCGGGTGCGGCAGCTGCCGGCCCAGGTGGCCCGGCTCGCGCAGGAGGTGGGGCTGCTCGAGCTGTTCCTCGAGCTGGAGACGGCCGAGCTGAGCGGGCTGGCCGGACACCTCGCCGCCGACGAGACGCGGATCGTCCGGCTGCGGGTGGCCGCCTCGGTGCTGCTCCCCGAGCTGGTCCACGACCTGGCGCAGGCCCGCTCGACGGTGGCCGATCTCGAGGCCTACCAGCGCCGGCTCGACGCCGGGCGCGACCAGGGCACCGTCGGGCCGGTGGCCCACGCACGACTCTCGACCGAGTACGCCGCGGAGCTCTCGACCGCCCGCGCGCGGCTGGCCGACCTCGAGGCCCAGCAGGAGGTGTGGCGGCGCGACGGGCCGCAGATCCTGCAGGCGTGCGAGGACTGGACCACCGTCGAGCTCGACGTGCTCGCCGCCCGCCGGGTCGCCGAGCAGGCCGACAAGGCGGCCGACCGGCGCGCATTGCTGGAGCGGGAGCGCGGCCGTCTGGAGGAGGCCCGCACCCTGCTCGCGGCGCTTTAGCCCACCTCGGGTCGGTGCCGTTCCTTCCGGACCTCCGGAAGGAACGCTTCCAACAGGGGGGACTCAGACCGCGCGGAGCTTGTCGAGCCTGGCCCGCAGGGCGGCCTCCCGGTGCCCGTTGCCGTGCAGTGCGAGGTAGCGCGAGCCGTAGACCGCGAGCAGCGCGTCGTCGAGGCGGCGCACCGCACCGGCAGGGTAGCGGTAGCCCATCCGCGCGTTGATGCCCTCGAGGTCGATCGACGACAGCAGCCCGCCGAGCTCGTCGAGCGAGGTGATGCCCAGCTCGAGCAGCAGCCCGGAGATCCACGCGTAGTGGTCGGTGCGCGACCAGCCGGCGTCCTGGAACTGCCCGGCGAGGAAGGTCGCGAGGTCGGAGGCGCTGATCCGCGGATCGTCCTCGTCGATGGTGAGCCGCTGCCCACCCATGGTCGCCTGGAGCGTGTCGCGGATCTCGGAGAACTCCCGGTCGGCCAGCTCGAGCAAACCCGCCGCCAGGGTGAACCGCCGGTCGAGGTCGGGCACGTGCTCCTCGGGGATGGTCCCCTTGTAGCGCACGTCGTGCTCGAACTCGGCCCACGCGTGCTGCAGGATCGTGCGCACCTGCACCGAGGCGCTGCGCCCCTTCAGGGTCTCGTATGCCGCGGGCACGCCCTTGACGGGGTCGACCGCCACGAGCAGGTGGCGGCTGGAGTAGCCGAACCGGCCCTGCCGGGCCGTCTCGCGACCCATGTCGCGGTCGTCGAGGACGCTGAACTGGTCGGAGAGCAGACCGGCCACCGCGTCGACGTCGCCGTGGAGGTAGGTCACGACGCGCACGCCGAGCTGGTCGGTGATCTCGGTCAGCGGGTCGGAGTAGACCGGCTCGCCGTCGAGGGTGCGGGACGCCTTGGCCGCGAACGAGGCCACCGACTTGGTGCGACCGGTGACGCTGACGTAGTTGATGCCGGCGTCGTCGAGCAGCGAGGTGACGAGCGCGACGAACTGTTCGGTGGGCACGCGCAGGTCTGGCTGCATCGCGGCATACCGCTGCACCGCGTCGTGCACGGTGGTCGGTTCGGGTGCTGCGGGCTCGGTGCTCACGCTGCACAGGCTATGGCTTCCGGGCGGTCTGCGAGATCCGCCCCTGACCAGTGCCTGCCGCCGGTTCGAGGTAAACCCGCCGGAGATTCCGGGCGCGTTTACATCGAACCGGGGCTACTGGCCGGTGCGGCCGTCGATGCGCTCGCGGATCAGGTCGGCGTGACCGCAGTGCCGGGCGTACTCCTCGATCATGTGGACCAGCAGCTCGCGCAACGTGATCGGCCCACGGGTCGCGTGGGTGCTGAGCAGCTCGAGGGACTCTGCGCGCTCGACGAACTCCACGGCATACGCCACCTCACGGCGCCACGCCGCCCAGGCCTCGGCGACGACGGCCTCGTCAGCCACCGCCTGGTCGAAGTCGGCATCGCGGTCGTCGTCCTTGCCCCAAAGCCGGGGGACGTCCTCGTTCGCCATCGTGATCCGGAACCAGGTCTGCTCGACCGCAGCGAGGTGGCGCAGGAGCCCCAGCAGCGACATCGTCGACGGCTCCACCGAGCGGCGGGCCAGCTGCTCGGCGTCGAGACCTTCGCACTTCATCTCGAAGGTGAGCCGGAAGTGCCGGAGGTAATCGAGGAGGACGCTGCGCTCGTCGGTCGCGGAGGAGGTCGCCGTCTCGCGAGGGTCCTCCTCGGGGTCGACCCACAGGTCCGGGTACTTCTGCGCCTTGGAAGCCATGGGCTCGATCCTGTCAGGCGCGGCTGCGGGCGGCGGCCTTCGCCCGGTCGAACCCACGGCGCAGCTCGCGGCGCAGGTCCCACAGGTAGTGGTCGAAGTCGACCTCCATGGTGTGCCGCACCGAGGAGTAGAACTGCCGCTTGTTGCGCTCGTGGTCGGCCCGCATCTGCCGACGGATCTCGCTGTCCGGCGGTGGCGCGTAGCGGCCGATGAGGAGCTGGGCGACCCACTCCCCCTGCGCCTGCGCCAGCGGCATGACGGCGCCGACCGGCTGCACCAACCCGATGAAGAAGAGCCCGGGCAGGTCGGGGTGGATGGTCCGCTTCCACAGCGGCAGGTCGTTGTCCTTGGCCGAGACCAGCGCGGGGTCGAGGAACGGGAAGCTCACCTGGTAGCCGGTCGCCCAGACGATCAGGTCGGCCGGCACCCGGCTGCCGTCGGCGAAGACGACGTGGTCGCCGTCCAGCCGCTCGATCGCCGGGCGCGGGACGACCCGGCCGGCCCGGAGGGCGTCGCGGATCCCCTCGGACTGCACCGGATGGGACTGACCGGGCTTGTGGTGGGGCTGCGGCAGGCCGAGCTTCGCGACGTTGCCGGACAGCAGCGCCCCGATCCGCAGCCGCAGCGCCGTGGCCCACCAGGGCAGCCACCCGGGCAGCGCGACCTGGTCGGCGGGACGCCCGAGGGCGAACTTGCGCAGCACCCACTGTCCCCGGCGCTGCGAGAGGTTGGCCGACCGGGCCACCGTGCCGGCCTCGACGGCGATGTCGAGCGCCGAGTTGCCCGACCCCACGACGACGACGTCCCGACCGGCCAGCTGGGCACCCGAGCGGTAGTCGTGCGCGTGGATCTGCTCGCCGTCGAACCCGCCGGGGTAGGGCGGGTTGGGCCAGCGCGGGTCCCAGTGGTGGCCGTTCGCGACGAGGACGGCGTCGTACTCCCGCACGTGGTCACCGTCGGGGCCCGTGGTGGAGACCAGCCAGCTGTCGCCGGCGCCGCGCGCGACGTCGGTCACGGTGGTGTGGAACGTGATCTGGTCCCGGAACCCGAAGTGGTCGACGTAGGCGTTGAAGTAGGCGGCGACCTGGTCGTGGCGTGCGTAGGGCGGGTAGTCGGCGGGCATCGGGAAGTCGGAGAAGGCCATCCGCGGGCCGGACGTGTTGATCTCCAACGTCTCGTAGCAGGCGGACAGCCCGTTCGGGTTGTCGTAGACCCAGTTGCCGCCGATGACGCTGCCGCGCTCGAAGCAGTCGAAGGGGACTCGTGCGGTGTAGAGCGCCTTCGCCGCCGCGAGGCCGGAGGAGCCGGCGCCGATGACGCACGCCCGGGGCAGCCGCGGGTCGGGCGGAATCGGCCCTCGCACGGGTCGAGCCCGATGGCTCTGCTTCACGAGGTAGGGCACGGCGCGATTATCTCCGAGACGCGGGCGGACGCGAGCGCGGGTTACCCTCGGTGACCATGCGGCATACCGTCTGGTTGGCAGCAGCCTGTCTCGCGCTCAGCGCGTGCGCAGGCGCGACCCAGACCCCCCGGGCCGCGAGCCCGACGCCCGCGGCCCCGCCGGCGACCAGCACCACCGCCGCGCCGACCACGGCGACGACCACCCCGAGCCGCACGAGGACGACCACGGTGAAGCCGGTGAAGCCCAAGCCCTCGAGCACACCGTCCGCCCCCAAGCCGTCGGCCGCTAAGCCGCGCACCAGCCTCAAGGGCGACACCAACGACGCCTTCGCCTTCGCGCCGCTGAGCAACCCCGGCAACGTCACGGTCGAGGGCTCGGTCTCGAGCTACAAGGCCTGGTCGACGTCGAAGGTGCTGGTCGTCGCAGCCTTCCTCGACACGGCCTGCGACGGCGACCCGGCCAAGGCCAGCGCCCAGCAGAAGCGCTGGGTCACGGCCGCCCTCACCGCCTCCGACATGAATGCCGTCATCGCCCTGCGCGAGGACATCCCCGGCAGCCCGGGCGCCGCCATCACGAAGGTGCTGCGGTCGATCGGCGACACCCGCACGGTCGCCCCCGACGCGTCGCAGGGCGGGATGCAGTGGACCATCCGTGAGCAGGTGCGGTTCATGGCCGCGCTCAGCTCGGGACGGGTGGTGTCCAAGGCAGCGAGCGCCTACATCCTGTCGTCGATGCGACCGATCGCAGCACACCGCTGGGGGCTGGGCACGATCGGCGCCGGACCGTTCAAGGGCGGCTGGCTGCGCAGCGACACCGTCACCCGGCAGATGGGCATCGTCGACGGGTATGCCGTGGCGATCATCACCGACGCGGTCGGCCCCGCGGTGCGCCAGACCGACGGCGACTCGGCCCACGTGGAGCAGATGAACTACCTCGCGAAGGTGCTGGACCGCCGGCTCGCCCTCGAGTCCGGCCGCGGCTGACGGGGTCGACGTGAGCGAGCACCGGCTGTCGCGGGCCGACGCCCGGCGGATCGCGGTGCGGGCGCAGCTGCTCGACGAGCCCCGGCCCACGGACCTGCTCAACGTGGTGCGTCGGCTGGGGGCGGTGCAGGTCGACCTCACGGCGGCCGTCGCGCCCAGCGCCGACCTGGTCTGCTGGAGCCGGCTGGGTGGCGGCTACGCGCTCGGCGACCTCGACGACCTGTTCCAGGAGCGGGTCGTCGTGGAGCTGCGGGGGTTCCTGCGCCCGGCCGAGGACATCGCGCTCTACCGAGCCGAGATGGCGCAGTGGCCGGGGCCGGAGCCGCTGCGCGACTGGCAGATGGACGTCGCCGAGTGGGTGTCGGCCAACGACGAGTGCCGCCTCGACATCCTCGACCAGCTCGAGGCGGAGGCGCCCCTCTCGGCGCGACGGCTGCCCGACTCGTGTGTCGTCCCGTGGCGCTCGACGGGGTGGACCAACAACAAGAACACCCAGCGGATGCTCGACTTCATGGAAGCCCGCGGGGAGGTCGCCGTCGCGAGCCGTGAGGGACGTGAGCGGCAGTGGGACCTGGCCGCGCGGATCTACCCCGACGACGCCCTGGTGCCTGCCGTCCCGGCCGTGGAGGCGTCGGTCGAACGGGGACGCCGCAGGCTCTCCGCGCTCGGGATCGCGCGGGCCAAGGCGGTCGAGGTCTCCGCCGAGCCGAACGACGTCGGGTCGGTGGGGGAGGCCGCGGTCGTCGAGGGGCTGCGCGGGCAGTGGCGGGTCGACCCGGCCCAGCTCGACCACCTCGGCGAGCCGTTCCGCGGTCGCACGGCGCTGCTGTCGCCCCTGGACCGGTTGGTCTTCGACCGCAAGCGGATGACCGAGCTGTTCGGCTACGACTACCAGCTGGAGATGTACAAGCCGGTCGACAAGCGCCGCTGGGGCTACTGGGCGATGCCGATCCTGCACGGCGACCACCTCGTCGGGAAGCTCGACGCCAGCGCCGACCTCGCGGCCGGGGTGCTGCGCGTCGCCGCAGTGCACGAGGACGCGCCGTTCAGCTCCGCCGTCCGCCAGGCCGTCGACCGGGAGGTCGAGGACCTCGCCGCCTGGCTCGGTCTCAGCGTCGCCCGCTGAGGGCCGGTCACCCACCCGCGCGCAGCGGGGCCCCGACGGCGTGCAGGTGACGCAACACCTCGGCATACGAGGCACGCGCGGTGGCCTCGACGTAGGGCACGTCGTGGCGTTCGCAGACGGAGTGGACGATGCGCTGCGCCTTCGGGAGGTTCGCGCGCGGCATGCTCGGGAAGAGGTGGTGCTCGATCTGGTAGTTGAGCCCGCCGAGCGCCCAGTCAACGAACGGCCCGCCATGGATGTTGCGTGAGGTCAGCACCTGCCGCAGGAACGGGTCGGCCTCGTCGGCGCGCGACAGGACCGGCATGCCCTTGTGGTTGGGCGCGAACGAGACCCCGAGGTAGAGGCCGCGCAGGCCCTGGTGCACCGCCATGAAGACGAGCCCTTGGAGCCACGACATCGTGGTGACGACCACGACGAGGTATGCCGCGGTGTGGGCTCCGATGAGCGCGACCTCGGCCGGGCGGTGCTGCAGACCGGGGCGGGCCAGCGACCGGATGCCGGCGATGTAGAGGTTCACGGCTTCGAAGGTGAGCATCGGGAAGAACAGCCAGGCCTGGTGGCGGGTCACCAGGGCAGCCAGGCCACGGCGTTCGCGGGCCTGGCTGATGTCGAAGATCAGCACCCCAGCACGGACGTCGGGGTCGGTCTCGAGGTCGTTCGGGTGGGCGTGGTGGGCGTTGTGCTTGTCCACCCACCAGCCGTAGCTTAGGCCGCTGAGCAGGTTCGCGTGCACGAGGCCGAGCAGCGCGGCCGTCCTGGCCCGCCGCGAGACCTGGCGGTGCGCGATGTCGTGCCCCAGGAAGCCGATCTGCACCGACACGACTGCCAGGACCACCGCCCACGCCACCAGCCACCACGAGTGGTGCCAGACGACCATGGCGGCCAGGACGGCCAACAGCCCGAGGGTGTTGACGGCGAAGTGGACGAAGTAGGGGCCGAGTCGACGGTCCATCAGCCCGGCGGCGCGCACGGCGCTCACGACCTCGGGGTAGAGCGGGCGCGGCGCGAGCGGCGCAGGGTCGACGATGCGGGGAAGGGTGCTCATCCCGGACTCCTGGGGGTGGTTTCACGCCACCGGGTCCAGGGCAGCCTTCGGCTTCGACTCTACTCGCGATCCCGGCTGGCGGCGGGGGTGACGAGTCGCCGATCCGCCGCCGCGCAGCGGTGTCTGGCACTGTTTCACCCCTGGCAGGTTTCACCCACGGCGACGGAAGGTGGTGGGCAGTGGCGGACGAGGCGTCTGAGCTGGCGGCCCGGGTGGCTGAGCAGGCGGCCGCCCTGGCGGAGCTGCTCGCCGCTGCCGGCGTGGCTGACCGGGCCCGGGTCGACGAGACCTACTCGGCCCTCGCGACCACGCTGGAGCGGCTCGGCGCCGCTCTCCGCGCTTCCGGTGACGACGGTCCGCGGCCGTCCCCGCCGGTCGACGTGATCGTGCCGGTGCTCGGCGTGGACGCGTGCCCGGCGGGCTGGGTCGGCGCCATCCTCGAGCCGGGCGCGCCCCGCCCGCGGATCGCGGTCGCGTCGACCATCGCCGACCTCGTCGAGACGGTGCGCCAGTCGCTCGACCTCGCGGCCGTGGCCATCGCGTGGGACGACGCCGACAGCCTGCCTCGTGACCAGGTGGACGAGGTGGACGCGTGGGTCCGCGGCCGGCCCACCGTCACCGTCATCGAGGCGCACCCCGAGCTCAGCTTCGCGGTCATGGCCGGGGCACCGATCGTGGCCGGCAAGAAGACCGACGAGGGCCGCGTCGCAAGGCTCGCCGCGCTGGCCGCCGCAGGGCTCCCCTCACCATCGGTGCTCAACGGCAGTGGGTATGCCGCGGACGACGTCCTCGACGCCTGCGCGGCTGCGTGGACGGCGGCTCGTCGCATGAACGGTGACGCCCACCCGCTGCCCGATCCGCCGCAGACCTTCGCGGACGGCATACCCGCCGCGATCTGGGTGTGATGGCATGGGGGACATGACTTCTGGAGCCGGCGACGACGGCAGCCTCGGCGAGTTCGCGGTGCTGGGCGAGCGGGCTCGCGGCCTGGTGGCGCGCGCGGCACTGGGCCGCGGCGGTCGCGCGGTCCTGGGGATCACCGGGGCGCCTGGTGCGGGGAAGACCACGCTGGTCGAACGGCTCCTGGCCGAGCTCGCGGAGCACCCGCCGGAGGGCGCGGGTGCGGACTGGGTGGCCCACGTGCCGATGGACGGGTTCCATCTCGCCGACGCCCAGCTCGACCGGCTCGGGCTGCGGGACCGCAAGGGTGCGCCGGAGACGTTCGACGCCGCCGGGTATGCCGCGATGCTGGAGCGGGTGCGGACCGACACCTCGGAGACCGTCTACGCGCCAGGCTTCGAGCGTGACCTCGAGCAGCCGATCGCCGCAGCCCTGGCCGTGCCCCCGTCGGCCCGGCTGGTGATCACCGAGGGCAACTACCTGCTGCTGGACGAGCCGGCGTGGCACCGGGTGCGGGAGGCGATGGACGAGGTCTGGTTCTGCGACCTCGACGATCCGACCCGACTCGAACGGTTGGTGGCGCGGCACGTGGAGTTCGGGAAGGAGCCCGACGCCGCCGCCCTCTGGGTGGACCGCGTCGACCAGGCGAACGCCGCGCTGGTCGCGGCAACCCGAGCTCGCGCCGACCTCGTGGTGACGACGCCGGCCCGCCTGGCCTAGTCGACCCAGCGGAGGTCGGCCCCCTGCGCACGGTCGTCCCACCACGTCGCGCCGGGGAGGGCATGGGCGAAGGCACCGCCCGAGGTCAGGACCTCGATGCACGGTCCGTCGACCAGCACCTGCACCCCTCGGGGTGAGGCGACGATGGCGACCCCTTCGGTGCCCGCGACCACGACCACCGCGCCGTCCACGTAGGACACCGACAGCAGGTCCTGGCCGTGCGAGGTGAGCCGGACGGGGCCGTCGGTCAGGTCGGCCGGCTCGGCAACCGCTGCGTTGGCCCCGTTGCGTCGCTCCCGGCCCTGGGAGGTCAGCTCCGGGTGCAGCCGCAGCACCAACGCGTCGTCGATGAGCTCGAGGCGGTGCACCACGCTGAGCGCGCCGGCCCGTCCGGCTGACTGGTCGAGCAGCCCGCGGATCCAGAAGACGAGGCAGGGCTGTCCCTGGGCATCCATGAAGGAAGCTGGTGCGTAGTAGCCGTGTCCGTAGGTGAGCCGTTGCCAACGCTCCGGGGTGAAGGTCGGACCCTCGGCCGAACCGCGGGCTGCGGCGACGTGGTGGAGCGCGTCGTCGGCCCAGACCGAGACGACCAGCGCATCCGCGCCGCCGACCGTGACCAGCTGCGGACACTCCCACAGGGTGCCGGTCCACAGGGGGTCGCTGTCGGTCGTGGGACGCGACGCCGCCACTCCCTCATAGGTCCACTCCACCAGGTCCGGCGAGGAGAACGAGGTCGCCGCCGCCTCGGTGCCGCCGATGGAGGTGCCCACGAGCATCCGCCACACCGGTCCGTCGCGGTAGACGAAGGGGTCTCGGAACGCGGTGACGTCGACGTGCGGCGGGGCCGTCACGACGACGTCTCCCTTCACCCAGGAGCCAGGGGACAGGTCCGGGCTGTCCGCCCAGCGCACCCGGCCCATCGGCAGGTCGTCGGCGGAGATCGCCGTGTAGAAGATCCGGTAGCCGTCGTGGCGCCGGACCATCGACCCGGACCAGACGCCGTCGTCGCCCTCGCCGGGGGCGAGCGCCACGCCGCGGTGCTCCCAGTGCACGAGGTCGTCCGACACCGCGTGACCCCAGTGGCAGTGCGGCCGCCACTCGAGCGAGTCAGGCACGTACTGGAAGAACAGGTGGTAGCGCTCGCCGTCCCAGGTCGGGGCGAGGGGGTCGTTCACCCAGCCACGGTCCGCGGTGAGGTGCAGCGCGGGCCGACCGTCGTCGGCCGCCATCTCAGGCTGTCCCCACCCGGGGCCGAGCCACCGACGAGCGACCGATCGGCGGGCAGGCCACCCGCAGCGGCCCCACGGCCGGGAAGTCCTCGACCCCCATGAGGACTCGGACGCCCTGCACCCCCAGCTCGTAGTGTGGGAGGGCGACGGTCGACAGGGGCGGCCGCAGGTGGGCCGCGATCACCTCCTGGTTGTCGAAACCGACCACCGACACGTCGTCCGGCACCGCCAGCCCGCGCTCGCGCAGCGCGTCGTAGACCCCCATCGCGACCCGGTCGTTGTGGCAGCACACCCCCGTGACCCCGAGGTCGGCCAGGCGCTGACCCGCGACGAACCCGCCCTCCTGGTCGGGAGCGGTGTCGATGACCAGCTCGTCGTCCACGTCGATGCCCGCCACAGCCATCGCCTCGCGGTGCCCGGCGATGCGCCCGCGCCGAGCCGGGGAGGGCGTCGTCGTGTTGAGGAACGCGATCCGCCGGTGTCCCTGTGCGAGGAGCAGCTCCGTCGCGGCGCGGCCACCGCCCACCTCGTCCGGCACGACCGCCCGGACGCCGTCGCTGGCGTAGCAGTTGACCAGGACGTGGTCCACCTCGCTCAGCCCGGCCGGAAGGGTGACCTCACGGTGGTACCAGGTCGAGAAGAGGATCCCCCTGACCTGGTGGGCCAGCATCATCCCCAACGCCTCGGCCTCGGCGTCGGCGTTGTCCTCGGTGTTGGCGATGAGCAGCGTGTAGCCGAGCCGCCAGGCCTCGTCCTGGGCGCCGCGGATGATCTGTCCGGCAAAGGGCGTCGTGGCGATCGAGTCGGCGACCAGCCCGATGAAGCTCGACTGCCCCTTCACGAGGTTGGCCGCCGTCGCGTTGGGCCGGTAGCCGAGTGCCGCCACCGCCTCGCGCACCCGGCGGCGCGCGTCGTCGCCGATCCGGGCCCCCACCTTGTTGTTGATGACGTGCGACACCGTGGTGGTGGAGACGCCGGCCAGCCGACTGACGTCGCGCAGCGTCACGCGCGCCGCGCCAGCCCGAGGGGGCGACGCGGCTGCCGTGCCATCGCTGGACGCCGCGGTGGCGCCTCGCCCTTCACTCATCCCTTGGTTGCTCCGCTCTCGAGTCCGTACATCATGGCGCGGTTGAGGACGAGGAACACCAGCAACAGCGGAGTCACCGTGACGCACACGGCCGCGAAGGTCGCTGTCCAGTCGGTCTTGCCCATCGCGCCGATGTAGTTCTGCAGCCCGAGCGGCACCGTCTTGAGCTCCTCCGACAGCACGAAGGTGTTGCCGAAGACGAAGTCGTTCCAGATGAAGATGCTGTTGATCATGACGACCGTGACGATCGTGTTGACCGACATGGGGAGCGTGATCCGGGCGAAGATCGCCGTCGGACCGGCCCCGTCGATCGAGGCGGCGTCGTAGATCTCCTGCGGGATGTACTGGAAGAAGGACATGAACAGGTAGAGCGACATCGGCAGCGAGAAGCCGGCGAGCGGGATGATCATCGACAGGTGGGTGTCCAGCAGGCCCACCTTCGCGTAGTCGACGAAGAGTGGGACGAGGGCGACCTGCACCGGGACGATGATGCCGACGAGGAACAGCGCGCGGACCACCCGGCTCCCGCGGAAGCCGAGGACCTGGATGGCGTAGGCGCCCATCATCCCGCACACCACGATGAGCGCCGAGGCGCCGAGCGTGACGACCAGGCTGTTGAGGATGTTGCGCCCGAGGTCGCCCTGCTCGAACGCCCGGGCGAAGTTGTCGAGCGTGAACGACTGAGGCAGGCCGAAGGCGCCGTGTGACGCGAAGTCGGCGTCGTCGCGAACGGCGGTCAGGAAGATCCAGACCAGCGGGTAGACCTGCACGACCAGCAACGCGCCGAGCAGCACCCTCGAGACGACCTGGGCCGGCCTGAGGGGACGGCGCCGTCGGGCGTGGACCCTGGACGGAGAACGGCGCGACGGAGGCACCTGTCCGCCGTGGGCCGGGGCCGGCTTGGGCAACGTGTCGGTGGGCGAGGAGGTCATCGCACGGCCTTCCGGTTGAGCAGCAGGTAGATGAGGCCGACCGCGACCAGGCACTCGAGGACGATGAAGACGGACATCGCACTGGCGTAGCCGTAGTTCGTGCTGGTGAAGGCGGTCTTGTACATGTAGGTCGTCACCAGCTCCGACGCCTGGCCGGGCCCGCCGTTGGTGAGCAGGTAGGGGATGTCGAACCCGCGCAGGGCGAAGGTGGTGGCCATGATCGTCGTCGTCACCCAGACCGGTCGGATGTACGGGAACCGGATCTTCGTGAAGACCTGCCACGCGTTCGCGCCGTCCAGGCGCGCAGCCTCCTCGAGCTCGCGCGGCACCGCCAGCAACGCGGCATACACGATGATCGTGTAGAGACCCACGAACCGCCAGCCTTCCGGTGCAGACACGGCCGCGAGGACGGTGTGCACGTCCGAGAGCCATGGGCGGCTCAGCGAGCCGAGGCCGAGGTCGTCGAGGACCCCGTTGAGCAACCCGACCGGGTCGTAGGAGTAGATCCGTTGGAAGAGTAGGCCGATCGCCACCGTCGAGATGACTGCGGGGAGCAGGTAGAGGACCTTGACGACCTCGCGGCCCCTGGTGATGGTCAGCAGCAGCGAGGCCACCAGGAGGGCTCCGCCGAGCTGCAGCACGAGGCAGACGGCCAGGTAGCCGAGCTGGTTGGTGAACGACGTCCAGAACGTCGGGTCGCCGCCGACCATGTGCCGGTAGTTCTCCAGCCCGACGAACTCCCGGTCGGTGATCCCGTCCCACGAGAAGAGCGACAGGTAGACCGACTGCACGATGGGCAGCAACACCGCGCCACCGAAGAGGAGCAGGGGCGGGAGCAGGAAGCCGACGACTGAGAGCCGGGAGCGGTAGGGAAGCACGGGGTCTCCTTCCGGGTCGGTGGGCCGGGAGCTCCCGGCCCACCGACTGCGGCCTTACTTGAAGTACTTCGGCGCGTTCTGGGCGAGTGTGGTGTCCATCGTGGAGATGAACTCCGCAGGAGTCACGTCACCCTGGACGAGCAGCACCAGCTCCTGCTGGAGGCGGGTGTTCGTGGTGGGGTCCAGCTGGGTGTCCCAGGGCATCGCCAGCTCGTCACCGACCTTCTCTGCCGTCGCGATCGCCTTGGAGTACAACGGAGTTGCGTTGGCCGGCAAGGTCACCTCGGTGGTGGTGGGGGCCAGCGCACCCGAGGCCGCGTACTGCTGCGGGTACTTCGTGAGGGCGAACTTGAGGAAGTCGCGCACCAGCGGGTCGTAGGTCTTGGTGTTGACCGCCATGCCGATTCCGGACGGGGCGACGTAGTCGTTGTCCGCGGTCTTGGCACCGGCGACCGTCGGCAGCGTGAAGAAGTCGACGTCGTTGCGCACCCCCGCGTCGAGCTTGTCGGTGGCGAGGCTGCCCAGCTCCCACGTGCCCATGTTGTAGATCGCCGCCTTGCCGGAGGTGAACAGGTTCTGGGCGTCGGTGTAGCCGACCGAGGAGAAGCCCTTCTGGAAGCACCCGGAGGTGCCGAGCTCGCCGAGCCACTTCGCCGCGGTGGCCCCTGCGGGGTCGCTGAACTTGGCCTCACCCTTCTTGAGCTTCCCGACGTATGCCGGTCCCTCGAGTCGGAACGGCTGGTAGGCCATCCAGCGCTCCAGGGGCCACTGCTCCTTGCCGGCCATCGCGATCGGCGTCACCCCCGTCTTGGCGAGCGCGGCGCACACGGCGGGGAAGTCGTCGAGCGTCTTGGGCACCTCGACACCGGCCTTGGCGAAGAGCGCCTTGTTGTACCAGAAGTACTCGGCGCCGTACTCGAACGGCAGGAGGTAGAGGGAGCCGTCGTCGAAGCGCTGGTAGGCCAGGGCCGAGGGGCGGTAGCTCTGGTCGAGACCGATGTCCTTGAGGAGCTTCTCGGCGTCGACCATCTGGCCCTGCTTGGCGAGCTTCTGGGCGTAGGGCGTGGCATCGGTGTCGAAGAACTCGGGGAGCTTCTTGGCCGCCGCCAGGGTCTCGAGCTTCTGGATGTAGGAGGGGCGATCTGGCGTCGTGATGAACTTCAGCGAGAAGCCCGGATGGGTGGCGGCGTACTCGTCGGCCAGGCCCTTCATCACGGTGATGACGGAGCCGTTGGCCGGACGGGACAGCAGCCACGAGATCTCTCGTGCTTTGATCGCCCCGGTGGGGTTGACGTCGCCCGGCGCGGCGCCGGTCGACCCCCCAGCACAGGCGGTCATGGCCAGCGCGGTGCCTACGGCAGCGGCCAGCAGCGAAACCTTCTTCATGGTGCACTCCTTCGTGCAGCGGACCCCGTGGCGCCGGGATCGGTCGTGGTCAAACGGGAGGGCAGAGCAGGTGCGTCGGGGAGCGCGGTGTCGTCGGTGGCGTACGAGTTGTCGGTGAGGGTGTGGCCCGGCAGACCGGGCTCGGCTGCGCGGGTGAGATCGGTGACCGGTGGGCGTTGGCTGAGGTTCGCCTCGACCACCTCGAGTCGTCCCTCGCCGACGAACACACCGAGGCGTCCGCGTCGGTGGTCGTAGAGGGGCGTGCTCAGGGTCACGGCGCCGTCGAGGGTGAAGACGGCGAGGTCGTCGTCGACCAGGGCTTCGAGGACGTGCCGACCCGGTGCCAGGTCGACCGGGCGCTCGAGCTCGAGGAACTGCGGGACATCGCCGGAGACCTGCCACTGCGCGGCTCCGGTCGACTTGCGGGGCCAGCGGTCGAGCACCATCCGTGAGGCGTGCGGCTCGAGCCGCAGCACGTAGCCGGTGTCGCCGTCCTCCGAACAGCGAAGCAGCAGGCCGAACTCCCGGGTGCCGGCCTCGACGTCGAGCACCACCCTGGTGTGGAACTGGCGCGGGGTGGCGTGCTCGGAGATGGTCGCGGCGTAGGAGTCGGGGGCCTCGAGGACACCCTTGGCCAGGCCGAGCTGGGCGGAGCGGTCCTCGCTGAAGCTGTCGACCAGCTCGGCCGGCGGACGCAGGGCCAGGGTGCCGTCCTCGCGCTGCAGCGCCTCCAGGGTCGAAAGGCTGCCGGCCCACTGCCAGGGACCATCATCGGTCTGCCCCTCGCGGCTGGCGATCCAGCCGAAGAAGAACCGGCGCCCGGCGCGCGCTGCGGATTTCGCGGCATACCAGGCTCGCCCGTCGAGGGTGTCGTGGGCGGGCACCTGCCACGGCCCCTCGGGGCTGCGGGCCATGCGGTAGCGGGTGACGAAGCGGTCGGAGAACTCGGAGTAGACGAGGTACCACCACTCCCCCCACTGGAAGACCTCTGGGCACTCGTGGGTGATGTAGCGACGCGGGTCCCAGAACGGCTCGGCCGCCGCCCAGGTCACGAGGTCGTCGGACACGCACCGAGCGACGACACCTCGACGTCGTTCGGGCCCGTCCTGGTGGCGGGCGGCGAGGAGCATGTGCCAGCGGCCATCCGGGTGGCGGAAGACGAACGGGTCGCGCCAGTCCGACGGCTGGTAGCCGGGCGTGGCGCCGAAGGTGTGCTCGGGGTGCTTGGTCCAGGTGGTCTGGCCGTCGTCGCTGGTGGCGTGGGCGACGAGTTGGAGCGGTAGTCCGTCGGCACCGAGGACGTCCGGGTTCTGGGCGGTGTAGAAGAGGTGGTGACGGCCCTGGTCGTCCTGGACGAGGCTGCCGGTGTAGCAGTTGTGGTCGGCGGCGTCCGGCTCGGTGCCGGTGGCCAGGGCCAGGCCGTGGTCGGTGAGGGTCACCAGGTCGCGGGTGGTGACGAGGTGCCAGGGCATTCCGGTGGGCGGGTCGGCGCGGCGCTCAAGGAGGTAGTAGAGCCAGAACTGGCCATCCTGCTCGAACGGGATGACGTCGCCCACCCAGGCGTCGCGCGGCCGGAAGAACACCGGCGCGGTCGTCGTCCCCAGTTCCATCGAGGTCCTCACTTCGTCGTGATCGGCGCCTTGGTTAAACGCTTGATCAGACCGTAGAGGCTGGGATGCGGCGTGGTCAAGCGTTTAACCAAACTTTCTCGGGACCATGGCCGACTCCCTCCGTCGACCCTCGTTACCCTCCCTTGGCAACGGCGTCGCCGGCTCTCGCCACTCCCGGGGGGCGCGCAGCGATGCGGGGTCAGGCCGCCTGGCGACCGGTGGAACGGTTGCTCACGCGGGCTCGGCCGCGAGCGAGTGCCGGTAGCGGACCTCGTCGAGACGGACGTCGCCGCACCAGTCGACCTTCGCCGCGCCGTCGGAGCGCCAGCCGTGATGCTCGTAGAACCGGCGAGCGCGCTGGTTCCCGTCGAGCACCCAGAGGGTCGCCTCTAGCCACGGGAAGCGATGCGTTCGCTGGTTCCGTCTGGTCATGGGCAGCTGGCGTCGTCGTTCGTCACCCGGCTGAGCGGGCGTCCGGTGTTGTCGAGGGTGGCCCTCAGCTGTTGCCCGCTGTCGGTGCGGACCTCGAAGGTCGTGTCGTCGACCCACACGAGGCTGTCGTTGGCGATGGCGGGGTCGTCGCGACTGATGCAGCCAGCGTCCCACCTGCGGGAGAGCAGGCCCGCGTTCTGGTGCACGGTCACGTCCCAGGTCGGCTCGATCGTGGAGGTGCCTTCGGTGACGACTGCGGTGAACCGACCGTCCGGCGAACGCACGCTCGACAGGTCTTCGGTGTTGGCCGACCACACCGTATGCACTCCGAAGGCGACCCACAGGAGCACGACGCCGACGAGGGTGCGCAGTCCCCAGCTGGGTTGACCCCGGCGCTCATCGAACGACGTCGCCATGTTCAGCAACGTGCAGATGGCCATGAACCACAACGCGGGCGGCAGGATCCGGTCCACCACGAAGTAGGTGTCCCCAGCGAAGAACACAAGGCTGGCCAGGGCGACGCACAGGCCGGACAGCGCGAAGAGCACGTAGTGTGTCCGGCGGCTCCACCGGCTGCGGTCCACGACCGGGGCCTCTTCGGGCTGGGACCACGACAACGGCTGCATCGGCGGGAAGCCGGCCCCAGTCGTCTGGGCAGGCTCCTCTCGATCAGTGCGGTCGACGGTCACGGGGACATTGTCGATGGTCACGAAGACGAGAGTCTCGCCTTTTGCCAGTTCCCCGCTGGTCGGCCGAGCCGGGCCGCGACGCGTTGGCCGCCCCGCGAATCGCCGAGGCGATCAGAAGCCGTCGCGGGCCATGTTCGCGAAGCGGGAGTAGTGGCCCTGGAAGGCCAGCACGATGTCCTTGGTCGGACCGTTACGGTGCTTGGCCACGATCACGTCGGCCTCACCCTCGCGACCCGGGTCGGCCTTGTCGCGGTGGAGCAGGATGACCATGTCCGCGTCTTGTTCGATCGAGCCCGATTCACGCAAATCCGACATCTGGGGCCGCTTGTCGGTGCGCTGCTCGGGACCACGGTTCAGCTGGCTGATCGCGATCACCGGGACCTCGAGCTCCTTGGCGAGCAGCTTGAGGGCACGCGAGAACTCCGAGACCTCCTGCTGGCGGGACTCGACCTTCTTGCCCGAGCTCATCAGCTGGAGGTAGTCGATCACCACCAGCTTGAGGTTGTGCTGCTGCTTGAGCCGCCGGCACTTGGCGCGGATCTCCATCAGCGACATGTTCGGTGAGTCGTCGATGAACAACGGCGAGTCGGTGATCTGCCCCATGATCCGCGCGAGCTTCTTCCAACCCGCGTCGCCGATGGTGCCCTTGCGCAGGTCCTGGAGCTGGATCTGGGCCTCGGCCGAGAGCACCCGCATGGTGATCTCGGAGCGGCTCATCTCGAGCGAGAAGACGGCGGTCGCCATCTTGTGCTTGATCGCCGCGGCCCGGGCGATGTCGAGCCCCATCGTCGACTTGCCGACGGCAGGCCTGGCCGCGAGGACGATCATCTGGCCGGGGTGCAGCCCGTGGGTCAGCTCGTCGAGCTCGATGAACCCGGTGGGCACCCCGATCATCTCGTCGGTGCGCCCGGCCGCCACCTCGATCTCGTTGAGGGTCTCCTCGAGGATGTCGCCGAGCACGTGGTAGTCCTCGCCGCCGCGCTTGTCGGCGACCGCGTAGACCTCGGCCTGCGCGGCGTTGACGATGTCCTCGACGTCGCCGTTGCCCTGCTGGTAGCCGAGCTGCACGATGCGCGTGCCGGCCTCGACCAGCCGGCGCAGCACGGCCCGCTCGCTGACGATCTCGGCGTAGTAGCCGGCGTTGGCGGCAGTGGGGACCGCCTGGATCAGGGTGTGCAGGTAGGCCTGGCCACCCACCCGCTGCAGGTCGCCCCGCTTGGACAGCTCGTCGGAGACGGTGATCGCGTCGGCAGGCTCACCCCTCCCGTAGAGGTCGAGGATCGCGTCGTAGATCAGCTCGTGGGCGGGCCGGTAGAAGTCGGTGCCGCGCAGGCCCTCGACGCAGTCGGCGATGGCGTCCTTGGAGAGGAGCATGCCGCCGAGAACGGACTGCTCGGCGTGCACGTCCTGCGGCGGAACCCGCTCGTCACTGGGTGGCGGACCATCGCCACCAGTGCCGAACGCGCTCGTGCTCAGCTCCGCAAGAGACACTCGGGCAACTCCCCTGTCACGAACTCACCGACGCCACCTGCGCCGCCTGACGGCCACCGGCGACGAACTCCACCTGTGTGATTCGAGTACACCAGTCGCCACCGACAAACCTCCGCCGACACGACCGGGACCCGTATTCGGCACAACGTATGGCGGCCGGACCCGCAGCTCAAACCAGCCCTGTGGAAAGGCTGGGGACAAGGTGTGCGCAACGCCCGGGTCCCTTGTGCACAGTCGGGGGATAACCCTGTGGATTTCGCGACGGTCCGTCCGACACACATGCCCTGACCTGCGGTTTCCTGATCCACCGGGTGTGGACCCAAGAAAATTTCGGGCGTGTCCACGCGCGTGGTCTTCCACATGACGCAGGACACACTCGACCTGTGCGACGTAGCCTGAGGCCATGTGCCGCAACATCCGCCAACTGCACAACTTCGAGCCGGCCGCCACCTCGGACGAGGTCCGCGCCGCCGCCCTCCAGTACGTCCGCAAGGTCAGCGGCAGCACCAAGCCGAGCGCTGCCAACCAGGCGGCGTTCGACGAGGCGGTGGCCGAGGTCGCCCACGCGACCCAGCACCTGCTCGACCACCTCACCACCAGCGCGCCGCCCAAGGACCGCGAGACCGAGGCCGCGAAGGCCCGCGCCCGCGCCCAGGCGCGCTACGGCGCGGCCTGAGCCGCGCGCAGCCGGCCCGAGCCACGCGGCATACCGATCGTGGGTATGCCGCGTGGCTGGCTCGTGCGGCGATGGCAGGGCTGTGGATATCCGCCAGGGCGTGACCGGTGCGCTGCCATCGTGGGGCGATGCACTCAGCCAGCACCGAAACACCCGGCAATGACTCACCCGGCCCCGCGACCGACCGCCGCCGCCCTCGCATCACCCACCTCGTCCTGGTCGACGGGTTGCCGGCCGACCACTGGGTGGAGGAGAGCGCTGACGTCGCGCCGCCCGTCCCTCCGCGCGCCGGGAGCGGCCGGGCCAGGCGGACCGCGGCGCTGATCACGGCGGCCGAGCAGCGCGACGCCGAGCTGCGCTGGCTGGAGGCGCTGGTTGGGGGGCGCGCGGCCCTGCTCGCCCTCGACGACGCACCCCTCGAGCCGCGCCCGATCACCGTGCCCGACCTGGGTCCGGAGCTCAACGCCCGGGCCCGGGCGGTCGCGGCGGAGTGCGACCGGCTCGCGGTCGAGGTCTTCGACGACGAGGAGCTGGGCACGGCGCTGCGACGCCTGTGGGAGGCGGTGCTCGTCACCGACCCGGGGATGCTCGCGCGGAGCAGCCGCGACGACACGGCCGTCGGCGCACTGGTGTGGGCCGGCGCCCAGGCCAACGGACTGCTCGGACGCGAGGGGCGCCTGCTCGCCCGCGACCTGTGGCCGCGGCTCGGGGTGCCCGCCTCGGCTGCCGGACGTGGGGGAGTCCTGCTCGACCGACTGGCCCCCGCAGCCGACCTGCCGGTCGCTCCCCCGGGGGCGCCACGACTGCGCCCGACGGGACGGCCGGAGGTCCTCCTCGCGCACACCCGTGCCCTCCTCGTCGCGCGTCGCGATGAGTTCTGGCCGCGACCCGGGTCAAACCCGATGAAGCCAGTTTGAGAAGGCCACCGCCAGAGCACCACACACACCGAGGACATCCCATGACTGACACCGTGAGCACCACCGAGGAGCGGCCCGCCGAGGTCGTAGCCGAGGTCAACGTCAACCTCGTGATGCGGATCCTGACGCTGTCGACGTTCGTGGTCATCCTCAACGAGACGATCATGGTCAACGCCATCCCGCGGCTGATGCGCGACTTCGCCGTCCCGGCGACGAGCGCCCAGTGGCTGTCGACCGCGTTCATGCTGACCATGGCCGTCGTCATCCCGGCCACCGGCTGGTTCCTCCAGCGGGTGACCACCCGCTCGGCCTACGCGCTGGCGATGGGCCTGTTCCTCACCGGCACCGCGGCCGCCACCCTGGCGCCGACGTTCACCGTCCTCCTCGTCGCCCGCGTCGTGCAGGCCAGTGGCACCGCCGTGATGATGCCCCTGCTGATGACCACCATGATGACGCTGGTGCCACCGGCTGAGCGCGGCAAGGTGATGGGCAACGTCACCCTCGTCATGTCGGTCGCGCCGGCGCTCGGGCCGGCCGTCTCCGGCCTGCTGCTCGAGCTCGGCTCCTGGCGGCTCATCTTCGCCGTCGTGCTGCCGATCGCGGGCGTCGTCGGCACCTTGGGGCTGCGCGAGCTGGTCAACATCGGCGCACCCACCAGCACCCGGATCGACCTGCCCAGCGTCGCACTGTCGGCGATCGGCTTCGGCGCCCTCGTCTACGGGCTCAGCGGACTCGGGGACGGGGCGCGCGCCACGCACAGCATCCCCCCGGCCGTGGTGACGGCGACCGGCGTCCTCGCCCTCGTCGCGTTCGTCCGCCGTCAGGTCGTCCTGCAGCGCGGCACCGGAGCCCTGCTCGACCTGCGGACCCTGACCTTCCGGCCGTTCGCCGTCTCGCTCGGCGTGATGTGCCTGGCCTTCATGGCGATGATGGGCGCGATGATCCTGCTGCCGCTCTACCTCCAGGACGTCCTGCACCTCAGCACGCTGGTGACCGGGCTCCTGCTGATGCCCGGCGGGCTCGTGATGGGGCTGCTCGGCCCGGTCGTCGGTCGCGCGTACGACCGGTTCGGCGCCCCGCGCCTCGTGGTCCCCGGTGCGGTCGTGATGGCGGCGACGCTCGCGCTCTTCACCCGCGTCGGCACCGACACCTCGCCCTGGCTGCTCCTGGTCAACTACGTCGCGCTGATGGCGTCGCTGGCCCTCATCTTCACCCCCGTCTTCACCTCGGGGCTCTCGGTCCTGCCGCCACACCTCTACGCCCACGGGAGCGCGGTCCTCGGGTCGCTCCAGCAGGTCGCCGCCGCAGCCGGCACGGCGATCGTCGTCAGCGTGATGGCCGGGCGGGCCGCGTCAGCCACCGTCAGCGGCGCCGCTCCCCTCGACGCGTTGAGCACCGGCGTGCGCTGGGGCTTCGGGGTGGGTGCGGTGCTGGCGCTGGGTGTCGTGGCCGTCTCCCTCGCCGTCCGCACGCACTCCACCGACAGCGCGCCGGCACAGCACTGACGTCCCAGCGATCCACCTGCTCGACGCCCTGACCGGAGCGCGGTCAGGGCGTCGACGTCGCTGTGGGGGTCGGCGTCGGGGTGGCCGCCTCCTGGGCGACCTCGCGGCAGCGGGTCTGCTGGTCCTGGTTCATCACGGTGAGCGGCACCTTCTGCTTCGCCGCCACCGCGCCCAGGAGGCGGCAGAGGTCCTCGACCTCCGCGGCGCTGGCCGGCCCCTCGGGGGTGCCCCAGCCGTTCTGCGACTGGAGCTGGTTCACCACCTGGTTGGCGATGCCCCCGTTGTCGACGTACTGGTCGTCGTCGTTGGCGGCACTGCACGACGCGAACAGGATCAGCACGAGGACGACGTTGACCCACGTGGGCATTCGCACGATGGGCGGCTTCGACGGCGGCTGGACTTGTTGCTGGCTCGGCTGCGACATGGACTCCCCCTGAGGACTGCGACGACCTGGTGGCACGACGGTGCGACGACGTGAGCTGGCGACAGTGTGACGCGGCAACCGGCATGCTGGCTGCGTGACACACCCCGTCGTCTCCGCGATCCGAGCCGCCCTCGCCGCGACCGGCGACCCCGAGCGGGCCGCCGCCCAGCAGGCCTACATGAAGTCGCAGATGCCGTACCGCGGCATCACGGCACCCGAGCTGAAGACGCTGCTGCGCCCGGTCCTGGCCGACCCGGCCCACCGGATCGCCGAGCGCGGGGAATGGGAGCGGGCAGTGCGCGACCTGTGGGACGGCGCCACCCACCGCGAGGAGAGGTATGCCGCGACGGCACTCACGGGGCAGCGCACCTACCGCGCGTGGCAGGACCCCGACACCCTCCGGCTCTACGAGCACCTGGTCGTCACCGGCGCCTGGTGGGACCACGTGGACGAGGTCGCCAGCAACCGGATCGGGCCGATCCTGTTGTCCCACAAGGAAGAGGTCACACCACGGGTCGAGCAGTGGATCGAGCACGAGGACCTCTGGCTCCGACGGACGTCGATCATCTGCCAGCTCACCTTCAAGGAGCGCACCGACCTCGGCCTGCTGCGAGCCGCCATCGAACCCAACCTCGAGGACCCCAGCTTCTGGATCCGCAAGGCGATCGGGTGGGCGCTGCGGCAGTACGCGCGGACCGACCCCGACTGGGTGCGGGCGACGGTGGCCGAGTACGACGGCCGGTTGAGCGGACTGAGCCGGCGCGAGGCGCTCAAGCACCTCTGAGGGCGGGGGCGCCGCGGCCGACGACCGTGCGGGCGATCGCGAGCGCGGCCAGGGACGCGGCCGCGGCCACGAGGAAGGCCCCACCGATCCGCCGGGCATCCGACAGCGAGCCGGCCGCCGCCGCCCCGATCGAGGAGCCGACGAGGAACGCCGAGATCAGCCACGCGAACGCCTCGGTGGTCGTCCCGGGCGGGGCGAGCCGGTCGACGAGCTGGAAGACACAGGTCAGTACCGGAGGCAGGCCCAGGCCGCTGCCGACGGTGAGCACCCCCATCACCCAGGGGCTCGACGGGACCACGGCCAACGCGGCATACGTGACGACGAGGACGCCGAGGCCGAGCAGGAGGTCACGGCGCGGGTCGCGGTGCGGGGCCCGCGGGCTGTAGGCGACCCCACCGACCAGCGCACCCAGCGCGTTGGCGGCAACCAGCCAGGGCGCCAGCCCACGGTCACCGATCGACTCGGTGTAGGCGACCAGCGCCACGGCCGGCACGCCGACCGTGAGCCCCACCAACATGACGGCCGAGAAGAGGACGCACAGCCGCCGCGAGCGCAGCGGACCCAGCCAGTGGCGGTCCTCGTGGACCGGCGGGACCCAGGCGCCGGACGCCCGCGACGCCACGAACCACACCGTGCCGAGCAGCCCGACCACGCCCGCGGCGACGAGGCCACCGCCGTCTCCGGCGACCTGGGCGAGCAGCACCGCCAGCGGCCCGAGGACGAAGATCAGCTCCTGGGCCGCCGCGTCGAGCGCGAACGCCGAAGGCACCTGGCGCGGCGACAGCACCGACGGCCAGAGCGTGCGCAGCGCCGGCTCGAGCGGTGGGGTCGCCAGCCCGGCGACGAGCGCGACGACCAGCGCGCCCCCGGACGGCACCCACGGCAGCACCGCGAGCGCCAGTGACGAGACCACCCCGCCGAGCACCAGGGCCGGGCGCTGCCCGCGCAGGTCCATGACCCGCGAGAGCGCCGGTCCGCCCAGGCAGCAGCCGAGCGAGTATGCCGCGGTGAGCAGGCCCGCGCGCCCGTAGCCGCTGCCGGTGTCGCGGGCGAAGAGCACCAAGGCCAGCGGCACCATGCCGTTGGGCAGCCGTCCGACCAAGGCCGAGAAGAGCAGGCGGGCGACCTGGGGCAGTCGCAGCAGGGCGCCGGGGCTGAGCGACGGCGCCGGGTCAGTCACCGAACGGCCAGCCGACCTGCATGGTCGGGCGCGCGTCCTTGTCGACGCCGGGCTCGAGGTAGTGCTCGCGCCCGAAGAACTCCGCGAAGAACGCCTCGGGCATCGAGAGCATCCCCTCGATGTCGGTCGCCTGGCTCCGGTGCGCCTCCAGGGAGGCGCGCCGCTGGGCCAGGTAGTCGCTGGTGTCGACCTGCCAGGTGATCTCGGCCTCGGGGGTGCCGAGCGGGTTGCCGTCGTCCATCGGGCTGTCCGGGTCGAAGGCCTGGTCGCCGGCGCCGGCGGCCACGGCGGCCTGGAACACGCCTCGGACGATGTCGCGGTTCATCGTGGACTCGAGCAGCCGCGGTCGACGGGCCGCCAGCTCGGCCGCGCGGTGCACGACCGGGTGCACCTTCACGTGGTCGGGGTGGCCGTAGCCACCGTGCCAGTCGTAGCCCACCAGGACGTCGGCATCCTCCTCGTCGAGGATCGCCACGAGGCGGCGGGCCGCCTCGTCGACGTCGGCGCCGTGGAAGGCGTTGGCGTGGGTGTTCTGCTCCCAGCCGGTCATACCCGAGTCGGCGTAGCCCAGCCACGCGATCCGCTGCACGCCCAGGGCGTCGGCGCTGGCCTGGGCCTCGCGACGGCGCCAGTGGACCAGCGTCTCCCCCTCCGGCAGGCCCGCCGCTGGGAGCTCGCCGTGGTCACCGTTGGTGGCGAACACGGTGACGACGCGGTGGCCCTCGGCGACCGCGCGGGCCATCGCGCCGGCCGTCTGCGAGGCCTCGTCGTCGGGGTGGGCGTGGAGGAACACGATCGTGGACACGACGCCATCATGCCAACCACGTCCGACGGGGGACACGCCACGCCGTCCTGCCCACGCGGCATACCCCGCACGCGCGGCGGGCGGGCCCCCGGGTCGTCTCAGACTGCGAAATAGTTAGCCCTATCTATTTACCCGTCGAGGCCCGGCTCCCGACACTGGCTCGGTGACCACCACCGACTTCGCCCCCCTCGTGGCCCAGCTCGACCTCGAGACCAAGGTCCGGCTGCTGACCGGCGCCACCTCGTTCACCCTCCACGGCGCGGACGAGATCGGCCTGGCGCCGATGGCCTTCTCCGACGGCCCCACCGGCGTCCGGGGGCTGAAGTTCGTCGGTGGCGACCACGTGGCGCTCTTCCCCAACGCGACCCTGCTCGCGAGCGCCTGGAGCGAGGAGACCGCCCACGAGGTCGGCGAGATGCTCGCCGAGGAGGCCGAGCGCCAGCAGATCCACGTCGTGCTGGGCCCCACCATCAACCTGCACCGTTCACCGCTCGGTGGCCGGCTGTTCGAGGCCTACTCCGAGGACCCGCTGCTCACCGGCCGGCTCGCCGCGGCCTACGTGAAGGGCTTGCAGGGCAAGGGAATCGGCGCCTGCCTCAAGCACCTGGTCGCCAACGAGTCCGAGACGCTGCGCAACTACATGAACTCCGTCGTGGCCGAGGACGTGCTGCGCGAGGTCTACCTCCTGCCGTTCGAGATCGCGGTCGAGGAGTCGCAGCCCTGGTCGATCATGGCCGCCTACAACGACGTCAACGGCGTGCCCGCCACGGAGCAGGTCCACGTCAACACCGAGGTCGTGAAGGACGAGTGGGGCTGGGACGGCCTGCTGATGAGCGACTGGTTCGCGACCAAGACCTCGGCCCCCGCCGCCCTCGGCGGTCTCGACCTCGTCATGCCCGGCCCTGACGGGCCCTGGGGCGAGGCGCTGGTGGCGGACGTCCGCGCGGGTGCCGTGGACGAGTCGGTCATCGACGAGCACGTGTGCCGCCTGCTCCTGCTCGCGCAGCGCGTCGGCGCCCTCGACGTCCCCGGCTCCACCGAGGGGCACCGCAGCTGGCCGACCGACTCGCTCGCCGCCGACGCACCGGAGCGCCGGGCCCAGCTGCGGCGGCTGGCGACGGACGGGATGGTGGTGCTGCGCAACGCCGACGGTGTCCTGCCGCTCGCGGGGGGTACGACCGACGGGTCGGGTGCGGCCGGAGGGTCGGTCGCCCTGATCGGTCGGCACGGCATCGAGACCGTGTGCATGGGCGGCGGCTCGGCCCAGGTCAACCCTCCGCACCAGGTCTCCATCGCGGACGGGCTGCGCGAGCAGCTCGGTGAGCGACTGGTCGTCGTCGACGGGGTGGACGTGCGCGAGAGCCCGCTGCCCGCAGCGCTCGAGGCCATCCAGGACCCGTCGACGGGCGAGCCCGGCATGCGGGTCGAGCACGTGGACGCCGAGGGCGTGGTCATGCTGGAGGAGCACGTCGACGGCGCCGAGGTCACGACGGGTTGGGACGACACCCTGCCCCGCCAGACCGAGCAGCTGCGGCTCAGTGCCCGCCTCGTCACGGGCGGGCGGGTCCGCGTGGGAGCCAAGGGGGCTGGCTCGTGGCGGGTCAGCGTCGACGGCACCGAGATCGGCCGGGCCGACCTGGTGTCCGGCGGGGCGGACCCGGGCGAGGCGATGTTCAAGCCGCCGGTCTGGACCGCCGACCTCGAGGCCGCCGCCGGCGCGCTGGTCGAGGCCGAGCTCACCGTGGTCCGTTCCGAGCCCGTGCCGGGTCCGGACGGCAAGCTGAGCACCCTGTCGCAGATCCTCGCCTCGGGCATGGGCACCAAGACCCTCGTCGTCGCGCCGGTGCCGGCTCCCGTCGACGAGACGCTCGCCGCAGCCGCCGCGGCCGCACAGGCTGCTGACGTCGCCGTCGTGGTCGTCGGGCTCACCCCCGAGCAGGAGACCGAGGGCAGCGACAAGACCACGCTCGCGCTGCCCGGCGAGCAGGACGCGCTGGTCCGGGCCGTCGCAGCGGCGGCCACCCGGACGGTCGTCGTCGTCAACGCCGCGACCCCGGTGCTGATGCCGTGGGCCGACGAGGTCGACGCGATCCTGGTGGTGGGCCTGCCCGGACAGGAAGGCGGCCACGCCGTCGCCGACGCCCTGCTCGGCGTCCGCGAGCCGGCCGGCCGGTTGGTCACCACCTGGCCGGCGGCCGACGAGGCCGCGCCCGCGTGGACCGTCGAGCCGACCGACCTCCAGCTCGACTACACGGACGGGTCGTTCGTCGGCTACCGCGGCTTCCACGCCGGGCGAGCCGCCGCTCCGGCGCACTGGCTCGGTGCGGGCGACGGCTACGGCGCCTGGGACTACACCGCGGCAGCGCTGACCGGCTCCGGAGCCGACGCGTCCCCCACCGTCTCGGTGGCGGTGCGCAACACGGCCGGTCGCGACTCGCGGGAGCTGGTCCAAGTCTACCTCCAGCCCAGCGAGGCCGACCAGCCCGTGCGACTGGTCGGCTGGTCCACCGTCGACGTCGCGGCCGGGGAGTCGGCCACGGTCGAGGTGACCACCGACCCGCGGCTGTGGCGTCGCTGGGACACCGCGGCCGACGGCTGGGCGTCCTTGGCCGACGGTGGCGAGCTGCTCGTCGCCCGTGGGCTCGGCGACATCCGGTTCCGGCTGCCGCTCGCGTGACCACGAGGCACACCGGACAGCCCGCTCGGCGGGGTCGCGGTCGCCCTCGCGGTCCGGGCACCGAGGCGACCGCCGCCACCCGCGAACGGATCGTCTCCGCGGCCGCGGAGCTCTTCGCCGAGCGCGGGTTCCACGCGACCCCGATGACGGCGGTCGCCGAGGCGTCGGGCCTGTCGCAGAGCGGTCTGCTGCACCACTTCCCCAGCAAGGAGGGGCTGCTCGCCGAGGTGCTGCGCGCCCGCGACGTCCGCGACCTGGCCACGCTCGCCACCGGCCGCGACCGCGCCCCGCGCGGCTGGGAGGTGTGGGACGACATGACCCGCCTGGTCCGGCTGAACAGCGACCGCGAGGTCCTCGTCCGGCTCTTCACCAGCCTCGCGGGCGAGGCCGTGGAGCCCGACCACCCGGGCCACGGCTGGCTCGGCGAGCACCACCGCAGCGCCGTCGAAGCCCTTGCCGTGGCCCTGCGCGAGGCCGTCGCGGACGGCACGGCCGACCCTGCTGTCCCGGCCGACAGCCTGGCCCGGCAAGCGGTCGCCCTGATGGACGGCCTGCAGGTGCAGTGGTTGATGCGGCCCGACGAGGTCGACATGGCCGGCGACTTCGCCGCGTTCGTCGAGGGCGTGCGCACTCGCTGGACGCCCTGACGAGCTGGACGCCCTGACGACGACGTCACGGGTCGCGGCTACCGTGGCGCGGTGAGCACCAGCCCCCGCGACCCGGCGCAGAGCCGGGAGATCCTGCGGCTGGCTGTCCCGGCGTTCCTCGCGCTCGTCGCCGAGCCCCTCTTCCTGCTGGCCGACTCGGCGATCATCGGGCACCTCGGCACGGCCCAGCTGGCCGGGCTAGGCGTGGCCAGCGCGACGCTCATCACCGCGGCCAACATCTTCGTGTTCCTCGCCTACGGCACCACCTCGATCGTGGCTCGCCAGATCGGCGCCGGCAGCGAGCGGGGAGCGCTCGAGGCCGGCATCGACGGCACCTGGCTCGCCGTCGGGCTCGGCGCCCTCACGTCCGTCGGTGTCGCGGTGGCAGCCGAGCCGCTGTGCCGCGTCTTCGGTGCCTCCCCCGACGCGATCGGGTATGCCGCGACGTACCTTCGCATCTCGGCCCTCGGCATCCCCGCGATGCTCGTGGCGCTCGCCGCCACCGGGGTGCTGCGGGGGTTGCAGGACACCCGGACCCCGTTGGTGGCCTCTGTCGCCGGGTTCTCCGCGAACGTGGCGCTCAACCTGCTGTTCGTCTACGGGTTCGGCTGGGGCATCGCGGGTTCCGCGTGGGGCACCGTGATCGCCCAGGCCGCGATGGCCACCGGACTGGTGGTGGTCATGGTCCGGCACGCCCGTCGCGCCGGAGCCGCCCTGCACGCCCACCCGGGGCGCGTGCTGCGGGCCGGGCTCACCGGCATACCCCTGCTCGTCCGCACGCTCGCGCTGCGCGCCATCATCCTGCTCACCACCTGGGTCGCAGCGGGCCTCGGTGACGTGCCGCTGGCATCGCACCAGGTGGCAGCGACGGTGTGGACCTTCCTGGCCTTCGCCCTCGACGCCCTGGCCATCGCCGCGCAGGCGATCACCGGGCGGGCCCTCGGCGCAGGTGATGTCGTCGCAGCCCGCGCCGCCACGACCACGATGCTGCGCTGGGGCCTCTGGGGTGGAGCCGTGCTCGGGCTGCTCGTGCTGGCCGTCCACTCGCTCCTGCCGGCGCTCTTCACGACCGACCCCGCCGTCCGCGCCGCGCTCTCGGCGGCGCTGGTCGTGGTGGCCCTGGGGCAGCCCCTCGCCGGTTACGTCTTCGTGGTCGACGGCGTGCTGATCGGCGCCGGCGACGGACGGTGGCTGGCCAAGGCGATGGCCGCGACGCTGGTGCTCTACCTGCCGCTCGCCCTCTGGGTGCATGCCCGCGGCGACGACCTCGTGGCCGACGGGGCCCCCCGGGCCGTGACCGTGCTGTGGGTGGTGTTCACGGCGTTCATGGCGATCCGCGCTGCGTTCTTCTGGTGGCGGATCCGTGGCGACGACTGGGCCGTGACCGGCGCCGCCCGCTAGGCCGCGCAGTCGAGCAGCGGCAGCAGCCCGGACAGCCGCGCCCAGGTGCTCGGGAAGACGGCGTGCGCCACGTGGAGGGCCACCATCGGTGCGGCCTCGCCCGTGAGGCGCACCCTCGGGTTGATGCCCACCGGGTGCAGGTCGAGGTGGCACTGCTGACCGGTCACGCCGAGCTGGAGGTTCTCGAGGTCGACGTGCCAGAGGCTGAGCAGCCCCCGCAGCGGGCGGCTGACGAGGATGCGACGGTCGGTGACCACCACGTCGGCCGGTGACGCCTCACCCCGACGCGTCTCCCCGCGTGGGCACTGCTGCTCGTAGGTCAGCGTGGTCTCGAGGGTGGCCCGTTCCCCCGCTGGCAGGTCCCCGAGCTCGAGGTGGGCCAAGGACGCGCCGCGCAGCAGGCGACCGGCCAGCTCGACAGCGTCGGCCCAGCCCAGGTCGACCGCTGCTGCGGTGGTGTGTCGTGCCACGGCTGTTCGGCTCCTCCCCCGAGGGTGTACGTCAAGGAGTGTGACCCGACACCCCCTGATACATGACGCCGGCGTCGCGAGGACCTCAGGAGACGCGGGTGGCGGCCTCTCGACGGGGGTCTCCGGCGGCGTCGAGCGACCCGTCGGCCAGTCGTCGGGCCGCGCCTACCCCGCCGAAGAACATCGAGGTGGCGCCGTGCGAGAACGACTGCAGCCCAAGGCTTTCGATCGCAGCCGAGATCTCGGGGTCGTCCTCGTGGTCGACCCGCGGCGTGCCGTCGTCGAGGATCCGCACGTGCACCCGGGGCGCGTCGATGGCCTCCTGCATCGGGGTGCCCGAGAGGCAGTGCCGGCCGAGCACCTGCATGAGCGCCGTGGTGATCCGGTCGGCGCCGGGGCTCCCGATCGCGAGCGCCGACCCCGACGACGACCTCGCGACGGACGGGGCCATGTTGGAGGCCAGGCGGGTACCGGGGGCCAGCGCGTGCAGCCCCAACCGGTTGAGCTCGGGCTCGCCGAGGCAGTTGTTGAGCATCAGCCCGGTGCCGGGCACCGTTGCGCCGGAGCCGTATCCGCTCGACGCGGTGATCGCGCAGATGGTGCCGTCGCTGTCGACCGCCGAGACGTGGGCGGTCGAGGACGAGGTGGGCAGGCCGGCCAGCCCATTGCGGTCGATCGACTCCAGCAGCGCGTAGCCGTCCTCCTCCAGGTCCGTCGACAGGTCGTGCACCTGGTGGCGGAACGACAGCACCCGCCGCTGGATGTCGATGATCCGTGACCAGTCCCAGCCCGCCGCGGCCAGCTCGCGGAGCATCACCGCGAGCATCGGACCACCAACCGAGGGTGGTGGGTTGAGCGCCAGGTCCCACTCGCCGACCCCCAGCCGCAGCGGCGTGCGGACCACCGCCCGGTATGCCGCGAGGTCGGCTGCCGTGACCAGCCCACCGCGGGCGGCACTGTCTGCCGCGATCCGGGCCGCGAGGTCGCCGGTGTAGAGCGACCGGGCGCCTTCGACGGAGATCTGCTCGAGGGTGTCGGCCAGGTCGGGGTTCGTGGCCTGCTGCCCGGCGGTGACGATCCTGCCGTCGGCGCCCCGGACCAGGGGCCAGGTGTGCTCGTCCCACCCGAAGACCAGGTCGCCGGTGATCGCCAGGTAGCGCGCCGCGGCGCCGCCGATCGAGTAGCCGGTACGCGCCGCGTCGATGCTCGGGGCCAGCACCTCGCGCCACGGCGCCGACCCGTGCCGGTCATGGGCGATCCCGAGCGCCGCGAAGGCGCCGGGCGTCGCCACCGAGCCGTGACCGGCATACAGGGTCAGCCCGCCACCGTAGGAGGTGCGCACCTCGCGCAACCCGGCGCCGAACCGGTCGGGGTCCTGGCCGCGGCCCGGCATCTCGACGTTGCCGTCGATGAGCTCGGGGTCCCCACCGGCCGGCCAGATGCTGACGAAGGCGCCGCCGGCGGCCGAGACGATTCCCGGCTCGGTGGTCATCGCCGAGACCATCGCCGCGATCGCGACGTCGACGGCGTTGCCACCGGCAGCCGCCGCGGCCAGGCCGGCGTCGGCAGACGCGGGACCGGTCGCCGCGATCGACACGCGTCTGTCCATGCGCCCGATTCTGTCCCATGGCCTCTGCCGGTGCCACGGGCGCTCCAGCCCGCGACACGCGAGTTGCGTCTGATTCCGCCCACCTGCTGGGCGGAGGCGCGCGCACCTGCGGTGTTGCGCAGGGTGACGCGCTCAGAGCAGCGGGCGCTGGTCAGCCTTGCGCGCCAGGTAGGCCGCGTGGGCCGCCTGCGTGCTGTCCAGCTCGCTCACCTGGGCGACCGGCACGTCCCACCACGAGCCGCTGTCCGGCGAGTGCACGGTGGGGTCGGTCTGCACGTGGATCACCACCGGACCCGGGTGGCTGGACGCCTTCGCCTGCTTCACCGCGTCCTCGAGCCCGGCCCGCGAGTGCACCTCGATGACGTGGGCGCCGAGGCTGCGCGCGTTGGCGGCCAGGTCGACCGGCAGCGGCTCGCCATCCAGGCGCCCGGAGACGTCGTCGCGGTAGCGGTAGCGGGTGCCGAACCGCTGGGAGCCGAGGCTCTCCGAGAGGGAGCCGATCGAGTGGAAGCCGTGGTTCTGCACCAGCACGACGATCACCTTGACCCGCTCCTGCACCGCCGTGACGAGCTCGGTCGGCATCATCAGGTAGCCGCCGTCGCCCACCATCGCGAAGACCTCACGGCTCTCGTCGGCGAGCCGGACGCCGATCGCGGCCGGGATCTCGTAGCCCATGCAGGAGTAGCCGTACTCCACGTGGTAGCCCTTGCGGTCGCGGACCCGCCACAGCTTGTGCAGGTCGCCGGGCATCGAGCCGGCAGCGCACAGCACGACGTCGCGGGGGTCGGCGAGCTCGTTGACCACCCCGAGCACCTCGCCCTGGGTCAGCAGCCCCTCGGCAAGGGCGTCGGTGACGGCCGCTCCCGGGTGGTAGGTCGCCTCGACCTGCTCGTCCCACGCCGACCACAGCTCCGCCTGGCGGGCGCGGTGCACCTCGTCGACGGAGTACCCGACCAGGGCCGAAGTCAGCGCGGTCAGTGCCTCGCGAGCGTCCGCGAGCACCGACAGCCCACCCTGCTTGACGGCGTCGACCGGGGCGACGTTGAGGTTGACGAAGCGAACTCCGTTGTCCCGGAACGCACTCCGTGATGCGGTGGTGAAGTCCGACCAGCGGGTGCCCACCCCGATCACGACGTCCGCCTCGGCGGCCAGGGCGTTGGCAGCGGTCGTGCCGGTCGAGCCGATCGCGCCCACGAGCTGGGGGTGGCCGTGCAGCAGGGAGCCCTTGCCCGCCTGCGTCTCGGCCACCGGGATCCCGGTCGCGGCGCAGAAGTCGGCCAGCGCCCCCTCGGCGCCGGAGTAGTGCACACCACCACCTGCAACGACCAGCGGGCGCCGGGCCGACCGGATCACGTCGGCGGCAGCGGCGATCCGCGACGCCTCGGCCGGCGGTCGGGCGATGTGCCAGGTGCGCTCGGTGAACAGCTCGACCGGCCAGTCGAACGCCTCGGCCTGCACGTCCTGCGGCAGGGCGATCGTCACGGCGCCGGTCTCCACCGGGTCGGTCAGGGTGCGCATCGCCCCGAGCAGGGCAGCGGGCAGCTGCTCGGGTCGGGTCACCCGGTCGAAGAACTTGGAGAGGGGGCGGAACGCGTCGTTGACGGTGACGTCCGCGGCATACGGCTGCTCGAGCTCCTGGAGCACCGGTGCCGACACCCGCGTGGCAAAGGTGCCCGAGGGCAGCAACAGCACCGGGATCCGGTTGACCGTCGCCAGCGCGGCGCCGGTGAGCATGTTGGTGGAGCCGGGACCGACCGAGGCCGTGCAGACCCAGGTCTGCAGGCGGTCGCGCTGCCGGGCATAGCCGACCGCGGTGTGCACCATGGCCTGCTCGTTGCGGGCCAGCACGTAGGGCAGCGGGTTGTCGTCCTCGTGGCCCTCGAAGGCGAGCTCCGCCTGCAGCAGGGCCTGCCCCACCCCGGCGACGTTGCCGTGGCCGAAGATGCCGAGGCAGCCGGCGAACAGCCGCTGCCGCTCGCCGTCGCGCTCGCTCCACTGCTGGCCGAGGAACCGCACCACCGCCTGGCCGACGGTCAGCCGCACCGTGTCGCTCATGTGTCGTCTCCGAACGGAAGTCGAGGGTCCACGGCCTGGGTCGCCCAGGTGTCGCGCACCCAGGTGTGGGCCGGGTCGTCACAGATCATCCACGCCCGCTCCGGCCCAGGGCCAGCCATCACGTTGAGGTAGTAGAGGTGGGCCGCCGGCGGAGCCATCGACGGACCGTGCCAGCCGTGCGGCACGAGGACCACGTCGCCGGTGCGCACCTCGGCCAGGACGTCGATCGGCCGCTCACCGGTGCCGTACACCCGTTGGTAGCCAACCGGATCCGCGCCCTCGGGGGCGTCGTCGACGGGTCGCACCTCGAAGTAGTAGATCTCCTCGAGCTCGGTCTCGACCCCGGCCCGCCGCTCGTCGTGCTTGTGCGGCGGGTACGAGCTCCAGTTGCCGGCGGGTGTCACCACCTCGCAGGCGATGATCGCGTCGGCGTCCAGCACCCCGGGCACGCCGAAGTTGCGCACCTCACGGCTGGCTGCCCCGGCGCCCCTCAGCTCGACCGGCACCTGCGCCGCAGGCACCACCGTGACGGCAGGGGTATGCCGCGTGCGCGCCTTCGCGCCGCAGACGGCCACCCGCGCGGGGCCGCCCTCGGCGACCACGGTGAAGGCGACGTCGCGGGACAGGTGGGCGACGTCGGTGGGGCCGGCGAACACGTGCGCCCGCCCGGCGAGCACGACGTCGTCGTGGTCGTCGGGGCGCACCCGGACCGACCCGTTCAACGGGACCACCACGTGCTCCCACTCCCCGGCCGCGAGGCTGCGCTCCTCGCCGGCGGCGAGCGTGGCGACGTGCAGGCTGGTGTGCCGCCACCCCGCCACCGTGTCGTCCACGGCGACCGGCCAGCCGTCGGCCGCGGCGGACCCCAGGGGCAGGACCCAGCGGGCGTTGTCGGCGCCGCTCTGCTCCACGGTCACGGGCGCGCCCCGTGGACGAGCTCCCCGGCGATGTCGACGGCGGCTGCGACGTCACCGTCGGGGGGGTAGAGCAGGGCCCGGCCCACCACGAGTCCGCGCACCGGCGGCAGGGTGAGCGCGCGCCCCCAGGAGGCGTAGGTGTCCCGCGGGTCGCCCTGCGGGTCGCCGCCCAGGAGCAGGGTCGGGAGGGTGGTCGCGTCCATCACCCGCTCGAGCTCGTCGACCACCGGCAGCTTGAGCCAGGTGTGGGCACTCGAGCCACCCAGGCCCGAGGCGATGTGGATGGAGCGGATCGTCGAGTCGGGGTCGAGCAGGTTGACGACCCGTCCCTCCCGGCGCTCGCTGAGGAACGGCTCGACCATCGCCATCAGCCCTCGTGCGGCGAGCTCGTTGACGGCGTGGGCGGTGGCTTCGAGCGTGGCGACGGTGCCCGGGTCGTCGTAGCAGATGCGGGTCAGCGTCTTGCCGCCGTCGAGGCCGCACGCCGCGATGTCCTCCGTCCGGTAGGCGGTGAACCGGTCGTCGAGCTCGAAGCTCGCGCCCTGCAGGCCGCCGCGGTTCATCGAGCCGATGACGACCTTGTCCTCGAGCGCGCCGAGCAGCAGCAGGTCGTCGAGGATGTCGGGCGTCCCCAGCACGCCGTCGACCCCGGGCCGCGAGACCGCGGTGACCAGGCGCTCGAGCAGGTCGTGCCGGCTGGCCATCGCCCACGGGTCGGCGCGCACCCCGAGGGCTCCCCGCGCCGGGTGGTCGGCGGCGACGAGGAGCAGTCGGCCGTCGGCGCGAAGCAGGTCGCGGCGGGCCCGGGCAGCCCAGGCCCGGCTGATCGCCTCCGGGTCGCTGGCCCGCAGCTCGGTCAGCTGGGCCACGTCGACCGCGCCGGTCACCGAGCCGGTCGCGGCGCCGGGCTTGGCGCCCGTGACGCCTGTCATCGGAGCACGTCCTGTCGGCCTGCTCCGGCCAGGGTGTCGAGCACCTCGGCCGTCGTGGGCATCGCGCTCGAGCACTCGAGGTGGGACGCGACGATCGCGCCTGCCACGTTGGCGAACTCGATGACCCGACGCAGTTCCCAGCCCTCGAGCAGCCCGTGCACGAGTGCGCCCCCGAACGCGTCACCGGCCCCGAGGCCGTTGACGACCGACACCGGGAACGGCGCCACCTCGACCCGCTCGTCGCGGGTGGCCGCCAGCACGCCCCTGGGGCCCTGCTTCACGACGGCCAGCTCGACCCCACGCTCGAGCAGGGCGTCGGCCGCGCGCTGGGGGTCGGTCTCGCCCACGGCCACCTCGCACTCCTCGCGGTTGCCCACCGCCACGGTGACGTGCCCGAGGGCGCGGCCCACCTGGGCGCTGGCCTCGGCGGGGTCCGGCCAGAACATCGGTCGGTAGTCGAGGTCGAGCACGGTGTGCTGCCGCCGGGCCCGCGCCTCCCAGGCGGCGAAGTGCGCCGAGCGGCTGGGCTCCTGCGAGAGCCCCGTGACCGTGGACCAGTAGACCCGGGCAGCCCGGATCGCCTCGAGCGGCAGGTCCTGCGGCTCGATCAGCAGGTCGGGGGCCGTGGGGTAGCGGTAGAAGTACAGGGGGAAGTCGTCGGGCGGGAAGACCTCGCAGAACGTGACCGGTGTGGGCGGCCCGTCGACGGCGGCGACGAACCGGTCGTCGACCCCGAAGCCGCGCAGGGCCTGGTGGACATAGCGCCCGAAGGCATCGGCACCGGTGCGCGTGATGAGGGCGACCTGACGGCCGTGCCGGGCCGCGGCGACGGAGACGTTCGTGGCGGTGCCGCCGAGGAACTTCTGGAAGGTCTCGACCTCCTCCAGCCCGACGCCGAACTGGAGCGGGTAGATGTCGACCCCGGTGCGCCCCATGGCGACCAGGTCGTAGGCACCGTCGTGCACCTCGTCCGCGGTGGGGTCGGTCACGTCAGATCCCCACACCGGAGTGCTGGGCGGCCAGGCCCAGCAGGTAGAAGTAGCTCGCCTCGACGTCGGCCACCGGACCGTCTCCCTCGGGGACGCCCGGGAGGATGGTGTCCTGCTCGAGGACGTACCACCCGGCATACCCACTGTCCTCGAGCGCGCCCACGATGGCGGCGATGTCGACGTCACCCTGACCGAGGGGGACGTACATGCCCGCGGCGACGGCGTCGGTGTAGGTCGTCTCGCCGGCCTGCACCCGGCGGGCGAGGTCGAGCCGGACGTCCTTGAGGTGGGTGTGCGCGATCCGGTCGGGGTGCTCGCGGGCGACGCGCACCGGGTCACCGCCACCGATGAGCAGGTGGCCGGTGTCGAGGCAGAGCCCGATCCGGCTGCCCGCGAGGACCCGGTCGGTCTCCTCGCCGGTCTCGACCATCGTGCCGACGTGCGGGTGCAGGGTGGCGGTGAGGCCGTGGGCGGCGGCCGCAGCAGCCAACCGGTCGAGGTTCGCCAGCAGGGTCGCCCAGCCCTGGTCGTCGAGCTGCGGGCGGTCGTCGTAGCCCTCCGCGCCCGTCGCAGCTGCGAGGACCACGGTGGAGGCAGCGGCTGCCGTGAGGTCGACCATGGCAAGCTCGAGCTCGGGCAAGGGGTCGTGGCCCGGGTCGTGCAGGACGAGCGGCACGAACTGACCGACCGCGGCGAGCCCGTGGCTGCGCAGCGTGGCGACCTTGTCCTCGGCCGAGTCGGGCAAGAACCCGTCGGGACCGAACTCGGTGGCGGCCAGGCCGAGCTCGGACATCTGGGCGAGGACCACCTCAGGCGGCAGCTGGTGGCCCCAGCCGGGCACCTCGCAGACGCCCCACGAGATGGGCGCCCCCGCGATGCGGTCGGCCAGGGCCTCGGACGGGATGCCGGCCACGGTCAGGCCCCCTTGATCTCGGTGAGGTCGACGACGCGGCGCTCGGCGCGCGAGATCTCGCAGGCCTCCGCGACCCGGAACGCCTGGAGCGCGTCATCGAGGGTGCACGGGCTGGGCGTGCGCCGGGACGCGACGTCGAAGAACGCAGTCAGCTCGGCCCGGTAGGCGGGCAGGAAGCGCTCCATGAACGTCATCGTGACCGGTCCACGCGGGAAGTCGACACCGTCCTCCAGGGACCGGAGGGCCAGCGAGTCGTCCAGACCGACGGCGACGGCCCCGCGCTCACCGAGCACCTCCATCCGGACGTCGTGGCCGGCCCCGTTGTAGCGGGTCGAGGAGACCTGGGCCAGCGTGCCGTTGTCGAGGGTGAGGAGGGCGGCGCCGGTGTCGACGTCGCCCGCGTCGGCGAAGAAGCGCGCGCCCTGGTTGGATCCGGTCGCGTAGACCGAGACGACCTCGCGCCCGGTGACGAACCGGATGATGTCGAAGTCGTGCACGTTGCAGTCGCGGAAGATGCCGCCGCTGGTGGGCACGTAGGCGGCGGGCGGCGGCGCGCTGTCGCGGGTGTGGGCCACCACGGTGTGCACGAAGCCCAGCTCGCCCGACGCCACGACGTCGCGGGCCCGACGGTAGCCCTGGTCGAAGCGCCGCTGGAACCCGACGTGGACGGGCACACCGGCCTCTTCCACCAGTCGGGTCAGCTCGATCGTCTCGTCGAGGGTCGAGGCGACCGGCTTCTCGCAGAACGTCGCGATGCCCTTGGCGACCCCGGCCCGCAGGAGCGGGGCGTGGCCGGGCGTCGCGGTGGCGATGACCAGGGCGTCGAGGCCCGAGTCGAGCAGCTCGTCGGTGGTGGCCGCCCACTCCAGTCCACGGTCGGCCGCGACCTGCTGGGCGCGCGCCGCGTCGACATCGGCCACGACGAGCTGGTCGACGGCGTCGAGGCTGCGGAGGGTGTCGGCGTGGAAGGCGCCGATCCGGCCGACGCCGGCGAGTCCGATACGCATGTGCAGGGTCCGTTCACGGTCGCAGGGCAGGGGGAGGCACCGGGGCACTCGACGACAGCGTGCCGTCGGGGCGGGAGTCGTGTCAACCATTTGTAAGGACATTCTGACGTCATGAGATTCTCATGTCTGTGAGCCGCACCGGCTAGAGTGCCTGCGTGGCCACCCAGCTCGACATCCGGATCGACCGGTCCTCCCCCGTGCCGCTCTACCACCAGCTCGCCGAGCAGCTCGCGGCCGCCATCGACGACGGGGCCCTGCACCCCGGTGACGCCTTCGAGAACGAGATCGCGATGGGGCTGCGGCTCGGCCTCTCCCGCCCCACGGTGCGCCGCGCCATCGCCGAGCTCGCCGCCCGCGGCCTGCTCGTGCGACGCCGCGGCGTCGGCACCACCGTCGCCAACCGCACGGTGCACCGGCGGGCCGAGCTCACCAGCCTCTACGACGACCTGACCAGGGCCGGCGCCCACCCCACGACCACGGTGCTCTCGCTCGACGTGGTGCAGGACGAGCGGGTGGCCGGTGCCCTCGACCTGGCCCCCGACAGCGAGCTGCTCGCCATCGTGCGGTTGCGCCTGTCCGACACCGAACCGCTGGCGGTGCTGCGCAACTGGCTACCGCCGTCGCACCTCGACGTCACCAAGGAGGACCTCGAGGCCGAGGGCCTGTATGCCGTGCTGCGCCGCCGTGGCGTGCGCCCGGTCGTGGCGCGGCAACGGATCGGGGCCAGGCCGCCCAGCCCCAGCGAGCGTCGCCACCTGCGGATGCGGGGCAACGAGCCGGTACTCACCATGACTCGCAGCGCGTTCGACGAGGTGGGCCACCCGGTCGAGTACGGCGACCACTGCTACCGCGCCTCGACCTACACGATCGAGGTCATGGTCGACGAGCGCTGAGCCCCTCTCGACCTACTGAGTCGTCAGGCGCAGGCTGAAGTCGGCGCTGTTGCCCTCGCCGGTCACCGTGAAGCCCAGGGCGGAGAGCCCGGCGAGGTTCTTCGCCTCGTCGGCGCCGACCTCGTCCTTGAACTCGGTCAGCAGGCCCGCGATGTCGACGAAGCCGGCGACCCGGGCCGAGTCGGCTCCCTTGACCGCGTCCTTGAACCGGTCGGTGTCCCCCAGCCCGTGCTCCGTCCCGAGCTCGTCGGCGTAGTTCTCGGACAGCGACACGACGGTCGTGCCGCCATCGGACTTGAGCGTCAGCGCACCGGAGCCCAGGCCCTGACCCGCGTCGGAGATCTTCTGGAGCACGTCCCGGTCGCCGTCCGTGACGGCGGCGACGCGCAGCTCGCTGTGGTCCTCGCCCATGCCCCCGAACACCAGCGAGAACTGGCTGCCCAGCGCGGCATACAGGTCGTCGGGGACGGCGATGCCCAGCTCGCTCTCGAGCTCGGCGACACCGCCCTTGAACTCCTGCTTGCCCATGGACTCGGTGATCGCCTTCTCCATCGCCGGCCAGCCGGCCTTGAGCTGCTCGCCGGCGTTGGCGACGCTGATCGCGGCGAGGGTGGTGTCAGGCAGGTCAGCCAGACCGGTGCCCTCCTTCGACCCGGCGAACCTCACGCTGGCTCCGTTGGTGTGGCCCGCGAGCTCGAGGTGCGGCCCGTCGAACCGCAGGGCCAGCGCGACCCGGCCGGTCTGCGAGGTGGCCGGTCCACCGGTGAAGCCGGGGATCATGCCGCTGACGTCGAGGGACCTGGTGGCCTTGGCCACCTGCTCTGCGTCGAACCAGGCGGCGACGACGCCGTCCTCGCCGAGGTCGGCCATGTCCTGGCGGAAGTTGGCGGAGTCGGCGAGCGTGCCCTTCGCCGCGGCAGCAGCCACCCCGGCGGCCTTCCCCGTGCCGTCGGTGCAGAGCGCGAACTCCTCGACCAGCTGGCACTCGGCCGCGTTGTCCTTGGCGATCGTGGGCAGGCTGGCCCTGGCCTCGTCGGCGTCGGTCACGGCGAGCGCGACGACGACGGTCGGCTCGTCGTCGGCCTTGGCGCCCGGCACGAGCCCGACACCGATCCGCTGGCCCAGCCACGGCTCGACGTCCTTGGCGTAGTCCACGCCCTTGAGCTGGCCCTCGGCCTGGAGCCGCGTGACGATGACCTTGCGCAGGTCGGAGTCCTCCTTCACCTCGTCACGGGTGTCGGGGAACTTGCGGATGAAGCGGATGCCGTCGATCTTCTGGCCCGCCGAGGGGTCGAGGTCGATCTTGGCAAAGGCGATCGTGGTCGCCGGCAGCGCCGACTCGGGCTGGGCACCCCCGCCGCCGACCTGCTGGAACGCGAGCGCGCCACCTGCACCCACCGCGACGATCGCGAGGATCCCGCCGACCAGGGCCACCGTCCGGCCCCGGCCGGGCCGGCCCGTCGCCACCGGCTCGGCACCGGGCTGGGCGAACGGGTCCACCTGGACCGACGGCGCCGGTGCGGCGAACGGGTCGGCCTGGGTCGGCTGGGCGGGCCGGGCAAACAGGCTGGGCTCGCCGGGCTGGCCGAACAAGCCGGGCTGGCCCTGCTGGCCGGGCTGGCCGAACAAGCCGGGCTGGCCCTGCTGGCCGGGCTGCGGTACCTGCTCGAACGGGTTGTTGCTCATGACGTGGATCCCCCAGTGCGGACTGACTTCGCCGCACGCGGTCGCTCGGCGGCTGCGCCGCAGGATAGAACAGGCCCGGTCCACCCCGAGGGGCGAACCGGGCCAATCCAGACCGAATGGTTACGTCGGTCTCAGACCAACGTCTCAGCCGGCGACGACGTCGAGCGTCACCTTGGCCTGCACCTCGGGGTGCAGGCGGATCAGCGCCTCGTGGCTGCCGACCGACTTGATCGGGGTCGTGATCTCGATCTTGCGCTTGTCGAGCTCCGGGCCACCGGCCGCCTTCACCGCGGCTGCGATGTCGGCGGTGGAGACGGCACCGAACAGGCGGCCGGAGGCGCCTGCGTGGGCCGCGACCTTGACGGCCTTGTTCTCGAGGTTGCCCTTGATCGACTTGGCCTCCTCGAGGGAGTTGATCGCGCGGACCTCACGGCCCTTGTTGATCGAGTCGACCTGCTTCTGCCCGCCCTTGGTCCACGCGGTGGCCAGGCCACGGCGGAACAGGAAGTTGCGGGCGTAGCCGTCCTTGACGTCGACGACGTCACCGGCGGTGCCGAGGCTGGAGACCTCGTGGGTCAGAATGACCTTCATTTTCTCAGTCCTTCCCGACTCAACGAGACGAGCTCGAGTAGGGCAGCAGCGCCATCTCGCGGGCGTTCTTGACCGCGGTGGCGATGAGCCGCTGCTCCTGGACGGACACACCGGTCACCCGACGCGCGCGGATCTTGCCGCGGTCGGAGATGAACTTGCGCAGCAGCGCAGTGTCCTTGTAGTCGATGTTCTCGACCTTCGCCGCCTTCAGCGGGTTGGCCTTCTTCTTGGGCTTGCGCACAACGGGCTTGGCCATCGTGGTGCTCTCCTTCTGCCGAGTGACTCAGCGGATGAGCCCTGGTCTCCCAGGGATGGTGTGTTTCGAGTTTTCAAACAGTGGGTATGCCGGGTGCTCCCCCGTGCAGGTTCCTCACCCAAATAGGACGAACCTGCAGCCGCGCTCACGCGCGGGCGGGGCCACTCGGCATACCGAGTGATCTGGACCTTAGAACGGCGGCTCGTCGTAGGACGGCGCGCCGCCGCCCCAGCCGCCACCCTGCTGGCCACCGGTCTGGGGAGCCGACGCAGGAGCGGACGACGGGCCGGTGGCCCAGGGGTCCTCCTGCTGGCCACCCTGACCGCCACCCTGCTGGCCGCCACCGCCGGAGAAGCCTCCGCCGCCGCCGGTGCCCCGCTGGGTCTTGTTGACCTTCGCCGTGGCGTAGCGGAGCGAGGGGCCGACCTCGTCGACCTCCATCTCCATGACGGTGCGCTTCTCGCCCTCTTTGGTGTCGTACGAGCGAGACTTCAGCCGACCGGAGACGATCACGCGAGTGCCCCGCTGGAGCGACTCGGCGACGTTCTCCGCCGCGTCCCGCCACACCGAGCAGCGCATGAACAGGGTCTCCCCGTCCTTCCACTCGTTGGACTGCCGGTCGAACTGTCGCGGCGTGGAGGCCACGGTGAAGTTCGCGACGGCAGCACCCGAGGGGGTGAAGCGCAGCTCGGGGTCGCCGGTGATGTTGCCGATGACGGTGATGACGGTGTCGCCAGCCATGGAGCGTGTCCCCTGTTCGTTTGGGTCAGGTCAGGTGGTGCTGTGGTGCAGAACAGATCTAGATCAGTGCAGCTCAGGCGCCGGGGCGCAGGAGCTTGGTGCGCATGACCGACTCGTTCAGGCCGAGCTGGCGGTCCAGCTCCTTGGCCGTGGCCGGCTCTGCGGTGAAGTTGACGACGGCGTAGATGCCCTCGGCCTTCTTCTTGATCTCGAACGCCAAGCGACGGCGGCCCCAGATGTCGATGTTGTCGACGGTGCCCTTGTCCTTGGTGACGACGGTGAGGAACTTGTCGAGCGACGGCGCGACGGTCCGGTCGTCGAGCTCGGGGTCGAGGATGACCATGAGTTCGTACTGACGCATGCTGATAACCCGCCTCCTTTGGTCTATGGCGGTCACGGTCTCTCCGTGACAGGAGGGTTGCAGTGCGATCTCCGTGGACACACCGTCGAGGCGTGCTGCGGGAGAACCTGACAAAGCGTACCGGCCCGCGAGGACATCACCGAATCCTCCTCCACAGGCTCAGGCGAGCCGCACCAGCAGCCGGTCGGGAGCACCGGCGAAGTCACCGGCCAGCTCGTCCGGCTCCTCGTCCAGCTCCTCGTCGTCCGGAAGATCCACCGGGTCCTGGTCCGGTGCATCGTCCGAACCATCGGGGTCGGGGAGGGGTTCACGAGCCGCGGCGGTGTGCCAGACCCGCCACACGAGGTAGGCGACGGCGACGACGCGGCTGACGAGGAACACGGCATACCAGCCGGGCGGGAGGCCACGGTCGGGCGTGGAGAGCCCGCCCACGTAGAGCCACACGGCGACGAAGTGCAGCGCCTCCGCGCCGGCCCAGACCAGGTGGTCGCGCCACCGCACCCCGCACAACGCGAGCAAGGGCAGCAGCCACAGTGAGGCCTGCACCGGGAAGGCCTTGCCGGTGAGCAGCGCCAGGGCCACCAGCACGAAGGCGACCTCGGCCAGGGTGGGTCGTCGCGGGGTGCTGAGCGCGAACACCGCGCCCACCGCGCAGGCGACCAGCAGGCCCACCACGGCGAGCAGGGTGGTCGCCCCGGTCGGGAGCGGGTGGCTGAGCAGCTGGGGGATCATCCACGGCGAGCCCAGCCCCGCGGCGCTGTCCCACCAGACCTGGGTGGAGCGCAGGATGGCCATCGTGTTCAGCCCGACGAGGAAGGGCAGCAGCACCACGGCGCACGCACCGGCAGCCGCACCGAGGGTCCGGCGCACTGCCTCGAGCCGGCCGCTGCGGAGTCCGAGCACCACCAGCGCCAGCAGGATCAGCAGCGGGTAGGTGCGCGCCATCACCCCGAGACCGAGCAGCACCCCGGCCGCGACCGGCCGACGACGGCTCCAGGCCCAGATGCCGGCGCTGGCCAGGGCCACCCCGAAGAGATCGGGCGACAGCATCGCGGTGAGGAGCAGCACCGGGCTGAACGCCACGTGGGCGGCGTCGGTGACGTGCAGGGGACGCGACGCGGCGGTGAGGTAGACGACGGCGACCGCGAGCGCGGTGCCGAGCAGGGCCCAGAGGGCGAAGTACCAGCGGGTCTGGTCGAGGAAGGCGCCGTCCGGCACCAGTCCGCCGACCCAGGCCATCACCGCACCGGTGAGCACCGGGTGGTCGGCGCGGGCGCCCTCGCCGCCGACGTAGGCAGCCAGGCCGTTGTCGAGGTTGCCCAGCTGGTAGAGCGCCGGGAGGTCGGAGAAGCAGGCGTGCCAGAACTGGTCGGAGCCGACCCAGCCCTTCTGGATGCAGTGCGTCCGCTCCGCCACCGACAGCGCCATGGTGGCCGCCGTCGCGACGAGCAGCGGCACGACGGCCGCGACCCAGGACACCGCCCGGGCCGAGACGTGACGGCCGAGCGGCCCGCCGGCGACAGCCAGCGAGCCCCTCGGCAGCAGATCCCCTCGACGGCTCACTGGGTCGTGGAGGTCGTGGGTGGTGCCCCGCCCAAGGTGATCGTCGGTGGCCCGGTCGTCTTGGTCGGCTTCGTCTTCGTGGTGGTCGGCGGCGTCGTGGGCGGCGTTGTCGTGGTCGTCGTCGTGGTGGTGGTCGTGGTGGTCGTCGTGGTGCTCGGCGGCGGCGGGGGCGGCGTGTAGACCTGGTCGTCGCCGAGGCCCTCACGCTGCGGGAAGTCGAGCACCTTGCTGCCCTTCAGGGCGGCCTGCATGTAGTCGGTCCAGATCCGGACCGGCACCGTGCCACCGGTGATCTCGGAGTAGCCGCCGATGTTGGTCATCGACAGCTCGGTGCCGCCCTTGCCGGTCCGGTACATGCCGACGGTCGTGGCCAGCTGCGGGGTGAACCCGTTGAACCAGGCGGCCTTGTTGTTGCTCGTCGTGCCGGTCTTGCCGGCCACCGGACGACCCAGCGCCTGGGCGTACTGCCCGGTGCCGCTCTTGACCACACCCTCCATCGCGTCGATGGTGTCGGCGGTGACCCCCTTGTCGAAGGCCGCCTTCCTGGTCACCTTCACCTTGTAGTCGAGGTCGCCGGGACCGCCCTTGACCGTCTTGATCAGGTAGGGCGTGACCCGCACGCCGTTCGCGGCGATGGTCGCGTAGGCGTTGGCCATGTCACGGACGGTCACGCTGTCGGTGCCGAGCACGTTGGCGTAGTTGGTGCCGAGACCCTTCTCGGGCAGCCCCGCGGCGACCGCGGCGGCCTTGGTGTTCTTCGGCCCGACCTTGATGTTGAGCTGGGCGTAGACGGTGTTGACCGAGTGGGCCGTCGCGGTGCGCAGGTCGATCCGGCCGAAGTTCTCGCCACCGAAGTTGGTGACCCGGCCCCGTCGGGCGTTCTCGTCGCCCGCGCTGTCCTCGAACTCCTTGAAGTACTGCGGGGTCGCGCCGTTGAACATGGTCTTGGTGCTGATCGGCTTGTCCTGCGCCAGCCCGGCCAGGAGCGCGAACACCTTGAACGTCGAGCCGGCCTGCATCTTGGCGTCGGTGGCGGTGTTGAACTGCTCCTTGAGGTAGTCCTGGCCGCCGTAGAGGGCGACGATCGCCCCGTCGCCGGGCTTGATGCTGGTCAGGCCGACGTGCAGGGAGCCGGTGCCCTTGCCGGTGGGCATCCGGTCGTTCACGGCCTTGACCGCCGCGGCCTGGGCGTTCCGGTCGATCGTCGTGACGACCTTGTACCCGCCCTTGTCGATGTCGGCGTCGGTCATCTTGAGCTTGCTCTTGAGCTCCTTCTTGACCAGGTCGACCAGGTAGCCGGTCGGGCCGGACGCACCGGTGGTCTTGCGCGGCTTCTGCAGGGTCGGGAACTTGGCGGCGGCGCGCTGCTCCGGCGTCAGCCAGCCCTCGGTCACCATGCCGTCCATGACGTAGGTCCATCGCGCCTCGGCGTTGGCCTTCTGCTCCCCACCCAGGGCCGGGTCGTAGAACGACGGGCCACGGATGACCGAGGCGAGGAAGGCGCCCTCCGACGGCGTGAGCTTGGAGACGTCCTTGTTGAAGTACGCCTTCGAGGCGGTCTGGATGCCGTAGGCGCCGCGGCCGTAGTAGATGGTGTTGAGGTAGTTCTCGAGGATCTGGTCCTTGGACTCCTGCTTGGCGATCTTGATCGAGATGATGATCTCGCGACCCTTCCGGGTCAGCGTCTGGTCCTGGGTGAGGAAGTAGTTCTTGACGTACTGCTGGGTGATCGTCGACCCACCCTGGGTCGCCCCGCCCTTCAGGCCGACCCACACGGCGCGCGCGATGCCGGTCGGGCTGATGCCGGAGTTCTCGTAGAAGTTGCGGTCCTCGGCGGCGAGGTGGGCCTCCTGCACCGGCTTGGGGACCTGCGCCAGCTTGACCGACTCGCGGTTGACCTCGCTGATCCGGTCCATCTCGGTCTTGCCGTCGGCGTAGTAGATGATCGACGCCTGCGCGTTGGCCAGGTCGTTCGGCTTCGGGGTGTCGACGAGGGAGTAGGCGACGAAGAACGCGATGACCGCCAGCAGGAAGCCCACCAGCGCGGCGATGCCGAGCCCCTTGGCCCAGCGCTTCTTCCGGCTGGTCGTGGCGCCGCCACCCTTGCCTCCGTTGCCCCTGCCGGCCCCGCTGGTCGAGCCGCGCCGGGCGCCGGAGCCGGTGCCGGCACCGCCCTTGGCGGCGCGCTGCGCCGCCTTCGCCTGGGCGCGCGTCTTCGGACGTGAGGTGCTCATCTGACCTTCCCGATCGGCATACAACAGGCACGGTCCCGGCCCTCTGGCCACGGTTCCGCACCGTCAACTGACGCTCAGTATGACTGGCGACCTTGAGAATCGTGCATTCGCCCGACCCCGCGTCAACGAACCCCGGGGGCGAAAGGTCACGAATCCCGAGATATATCGGCTCGATATATCTGGTGTACGCTGACCCTCGTCGTCGACCACTCGATGACCTGCACGGACGTGGTCCGTGGGCCAGCTACGCAAGGGAGGTGCAGCCAGTCATGAGCCGTCGCTCCGAACTGCTCGAGTTCGCGGTCCTCGGACTGCTGCACGAGAGCCCCATGCACGGGTACGAGCTGCGCAAGCGGCTCAACGCCGCGCTCGGCGCCTTCCGCGCGCTGTCCTACGGCACGCTCTACCCCTGCCTGCGCGGCCTGCTCGACCAGGGCCTCATCTCCGAGGCGAGCGGCACCCAGCACGCCGCGGCCACGGCCGGCTCCAAGCGTGCCCGCATCGTCTACGAGCTCACCGCGGACGGCAAGGAGCACTTCCAGGAGCTGCTCAAGGAAGCCGGGCCGACGGCCTGGGAGGACGACACCTTCGACGTCCACTTCGCCTTCTTCGCCCGCACCGAGGCCGAGGTCCGACTCCGCATCCTCGAGGGACGCCGCAGCCGGCTCGAGGAGCGGCTGGACACCATCCGCACCAGCTCGGCCAAGAACCGCGAGCGCTTCGACACCTACACCGCCGCCCTCGAGCGGCACGGCCTGGACTCCGCCGAGCGCGAGGTCCGCTGGCTCAACGAGCTGATCACCGCCGAGCGGAACATCCCGTCCTCGGCCACCTCCAGCACCACCTCCAGCACCACCTCCACCCCCATTACCCCCAACAACTGAGGAGTCTTCCCATGGGATCCGTTCGCGTCGCCATCGTTGGCGTCGGCAACTGCGCCAGCTCGCTGGTCCAGGGTGTCGAGTACTACAAGGACGCCGACCCGGCCGGCAACGTCCCCGGGCTCATGCACGTCCAGTTCGGTGAGTACCACGTGAGTGACGTCGAGTTCGTCGCCGCCTTCGACGTGGACGCCAAGAAGGTCGGCTTCGACCTGGCCGAGGCGATCGGCAACTCCGAGAACAACACCATCAAGATCGCCGACGTGCCCCCGACCGGGATCACCGTCCAGCGCGGCCACACCTACGACGGCATCGGCAAGTACTACGCCCAGACCATCGAGCAGTCCGACGCCGAGCCCGTGGACATCGTCCAGGTCCTCAAGGACACCAAGGCCGACGTGCTGGTCTCCTACCTCCCGGTGGGTTCCGAGGTGGCCGACAAGTTCTACGCGCAGTGCGCGATCGACGCCGGCGTGGCCTTCGTCAACGCCCTGCCCGTCTTCATCGCCTCCGACCCCGAGTGGGCCGCGAAGTTCGAGGCGGCTGGTGTGCCGGTCATCGGTGACGACATCAAGTCGCAGGTCGGCGCGACCATCACGCACCGCGTGATGGCCAAGCTGTTCGAGGACCGCGGCGTCACCCTGGACCGCACCTACCAGCTCAACGTCGGCGGCAACATGGACTTCAAGAACATGCTCGAGCGCGAGCGTCTCGAGTCCAAGAAGGTCTCCAAGACCCAGGCCGTCACGTCCAACCTGACCGGCGCCCTCGCGGGTCTGACCGACAGCCGCAACGTCCACATCGGCCCGTCCGACTACGTCGCGTGGCTCGACGACCGCAAGTGGGCCTACGTCCGCCTCGAGGGTCGCGCGTTCGGTGACGTGCCGCTGAACCTCGAGTACAAGCTCGAGGTCTGGGACTCCCCCAACTCCGCCGGCATCATCATCGACGCCATCCGTGCGGCGAAGATCGCCAAGGACCGCGGCATCGGCGGCGCGCTGATCAGCGCCTCGTCCTACCTCATGAAGTCCCCGCCGGTGCAGCGTGAGGACACCGAGGGCCGCACCAAGCTCGAAGCCTTCATCGCCGGCACCGAAGAGCGCTGACCCAGCCTCCTCACGGCATACGAGAGGGGCACCTTCCGCACCGCGCGGAAGGTGCCCCTCGTGTCATGTCCCCCGACTTCTGGCCACCGGTGCCGCACGGAGCGGCCGATTCGCGGGTCCCGTGACGCACGGCTGGCCAGAAGTGCGGGGTATGCCGCGGGGCGCGGCGGGGGCCTGGGTCCGGCTCGTGGGTCAGCGGGTGATGCGGGTGCTCGCGATGACCTGCTCGACGACCGGCACGTCCGCGTCGACCCCGGCGCCACCGGCCGATCCGGTCACGTGGACGAAGTCCTGCAGGGCGTCCGGCCGGGGCAGGCTCGCGAAGGCGTGGACCTGCCGGATCGTCCCGAACTGCGGGTCGACCCACGAGACGTCGACGCGGTGGAACTCCTGGTCGTTGATCTGGACCGTCCGGAGCTCCCCGACCTCGGCCTGCGGGCGCTGGTCGAGCGAGCCGCGCAGCTCCATCAGGGCGTCGGCGGGCTGGTCGCCCTCGGGGCGTGTGCCGATCCGGATGATGACGTTCGGCGTGAAGTCGGCGTTGACCTCGGTCTGCTTCGCGGCCAGGACGACGGCCGGCGCCGACACCGGCTCCCAGGTGTCCGGCACGTCGATGCTCACCGCCGGCGGCGCGGGGAAGCGTTCGGAGGGAAAGCTGAGGGTGCTCATGGTGCTGGCGCTGCCTTTCATGGATGCTGCACGGATGCTGCACGGGTGCTGCGTGGGGTGCTGCGTGGGGTGCTGGGCCGGCCGGGCTACCAGGGCGGGTCGAACCCGATGTCGAACTTGATCCCGCCACCGATGCCCAGGGTGGCACCGACGTCGACCGAGACCCCGATGTTGTCACTGCTGATCTCGGCGTCCGCCTCCGCGTGCGCACCGATGCCGTAGGAGATCTCGCCGCCCACGCCCACGTCGACCGGGCCAAGGTCCTGGCTGACCTCGCCCTCGGCCTTGCCCCCGGCGAACACCTCGCCGCCGACGTTGGCCTTGGCTCCGTCGAGACCGAGCTTGACGCCGGCGTCGGCGTTGGCCTCCGCTCCGACGTAGGCCTTGCCCTCGGCCTGTGTGCCGTAGCTGTTGGAGTAGGCGCCGCTGACCTTGGCGACGTAGGCGCCGGCCATCACGCCACCGGAGGCCACCAGGCCGTCCTTCGAGATGCCGAGCTCGTAGTCGGCCTTGCCCTCGGTGCCGAGCAGCTCGGCGGAGAGGTGGTTGCCGTCCTCGTCGCCCCAGGTGTGGCCGAGGACCTGCTGGTCCCACAGCTGCTGCTCGCCGTCCGCCAGGGTCATGCCGACGTTCAGCTCCGGCTTGTCGAACGGCGACTCGGCGGCGTGCTCGGGATCGTCCTCGTCGGGGGTGCCGTCGTTGTCGTCGTCGCCGTCCTCGACGTCCGGGATGCCGTCCTGGTCGTCGTCGAGGGCATCCTCGTCGCCGTCCGGGATGCCGTCCTCGTCGTGGTCGTTGTCGGAGTGGTCGTCGACGTCGTCGGGGATGCCGTCGTTGTCGTCGTCCTCGTCGCTGTTGTCGTCGACCCCGTCGTCGTCCTGGTCGTCGTCGTTCTCGGGGTCGTCGTCGCGGTCGTCCGGGACGCCGTTGTTGTCGTCGTCCTCGTCCTGGTCGTCCGGCGTGCCGTCGTCGTCGTCGTCCTGGTCGGAGCCGTCGGGCGTGCCGTCGCCGTCGCCGTCGCCGTCGCCACCGCCGGTGCCAGCACCGTCTCCGCCGGTCACCCCCGAGGTGAGCTCCTGGTCACCGATCTCCTCGGACAGCCGCTTGCTCAGCTCGTCGACGCCGGCCGAGCTGGAGTCCAGCGTGGTGCGGGTGGCCGGCCAGGCGTTGAAGAAGGTCGTGGCGTCCTCGCCCACCCAGACCCCGCGGAGCTGACGGACCGCCTGCTCGGCAGTGGTGGTGGCGTCGGTCAGCTCACGGTGCACCCGGGACAGCTGTTCGGCGATGGAGCGAACCTTGTGGTTCTCCATGCCCTTCTTGTCGGTGCCGCCCATGGCGCTCTGCTCTCTGGGTTGGTGGTGCGACGTGGTCAGCGTGCGGGAAGGTCACGCCGGCGGCCGCTCCTGGTCGTGCCAGGGCAGCCACCGGCGTGGACGGCCTCAGTTCGAGGCGGCCCGCTGCTCGGACAGCTCGGCCTGCAGACGCTTGTGCATCTCCGTCACGTCGAGGACGGTCTGGTCGATGTGGGTGGCGTCGTTCTTCCACTGCGACTGGAAGCGGGTCGAGTCCGGGCCGTGCCAGGCGCTGGCCAGCTTGTGCGCGGCCTGGTCGGCGTCCTGCTTGGCGTGCTGGAGGTCGGCCTTGGCCTTGCCGAGGCGAGAGATGACGTCCTGGACCTTCGACGGGTCCATACCCTTCTTGTCGCCGCCGCCGCCACCTTCGGGAGTGGGAAGCATGGTTGTCTCCTTGTCTGCGTGAAGTTCGTGGGTCCTACCGGATGTGGTGCGTGGTGCGTGGTGCCTACGCTCAGTTCGAGGTCTGGTCCTGCTGCTTGGCCTCGGTGCGGATCTGGTCCGCAGCCTTGGTCAGGCCGGTCGCGGCCTTGGTGAGGTCCGCGGCGTACTGCCCGTTCCACTTGGTCTCGAACTTCTTCTGGTCCTCACCCCACCAGCTGCTCTTGAGCTGGCCGATCAGGTCGTCGATCTCCGACTTCGCCTTCTTGATCTTCTGGGCGGAGTCGTCCAGGACGCCGGCCTGGGTCCGGGCGGTGCCGGTGTTCATGGAAAGTTCAGCCATGACGGTTCCCCTCTTTCATGTCGTGAGCGCCCTTGGTGGCACTCGCTTTCGTGGTCGAACAGGACAAGTCGTGATGTGAGTCGGTGCTTGAGGTGAAAACGTAGGTGCGGGCCAGTGGGTACCTCAATGGGGAGCACTCCCCACCGCACCTTCGCCCGTGGCGCTCGTGGACAACGGCAGCGCCACCTGGACGAGCTCGGGGTTGCCCCGCCGCACCAGGAAGCCGCGGCCCTCGAGGAGCTGGTCCCGGCTGACGCCGCGGTAGTCGGCGGCGAACGCCGAGGCCTCGTCGCCACTGGGCTGCAGGGACAGCCCGGAGCGCGACGACCGCAGCGCCCCGGACATGCCGTAGTTGGAGTTGAAGAAGCTTGAATCTGCCTCTGCCACAACGCATTGCTCAGAGTTGACGACGGCCTTGATGAGCTCGACCAGGTCGTCCTCGGCCATCGACCCGTCGAAGTCCTGGGCCCGCTCGACGACGACGAGCACGGTCGCCCCGGAGGCGCCGGCCTCGACCAGCTCGTCCTTCAGGCGCTTGGCCAGCGCCCGGCAGTCGTCGACGCCGACGGCGCTCTCGGTCCACACGCCGGTGGCCCGGGTGAGCACCGACCGCCGCGGGCTGAACAGCCAGCAGCGCAGCCCCGGCTGGGCACGCAGGGCGGCCTGCGCCATGGTCAGGACCGCGGTCGTCCGGCCACTGCCCGAGGGCCCGAGGACGATCTGGCTGCCCCGCAGGTCGAAGCCGATCGGGCGCATCGTCGTCGACGACAGCCCGATCGCGGGTCGACCGGACGCGTCCGTGGCGGGCAGCGAGGCCAGCGACACCGACTCGGGCAGCGACCGGATCGGCGGTGCCTCGGGCACCCCGGCCCGGCGCACGCCCTCGGCGAAACCGTGGATGGCCCGCGCCTGCACGGTCGAGTCCGAGGACCCGCCGAGCACGGCGACCTGCACCTCCCGGTCGTGCACGATCGCGCGTCCCGGCGGGGAGCCGAGCGACAGCACGTCGGCGTCGACGTCGAGGGACAGGTAGTCGTCGACGGTGGCCATCCGCAGCACCACGCGGTTCTGGATCGCGGACGACAACCCGCCCCACAGCCCGTTGCGCTGGTCGGCCGTGACGACGAAGTGGACGCCCACCGGCCGGCCGTCGCCGGCCAGCGAGGTGAACAGGTCGAGCCAGCGCTGCCCCGCGTGGCTGTCGTAGGCCGCCTGGAAGCTGGTCAGCCCGTCGACCAGCACGATGATCCGCGGCTCGTCGGGCGCATCGGCCAGTCGCCGGAAGTCGGTGATGGTGGCGGCGTTGACGGCCGAGTAGCGCAGCGCCCGCTCGTCGATCGTCTCGCGGAGCATGGTCAGCAGCCGGACGACCCGCTCGTGGTCGCTGGCGTAGATGATGCTCCCGACGTGCGGCAACGGCTCGAGCATGGCCAGGCCACGGTTGCCGAAGTCGAGCCCGTAGACGTGGCACGGACCACCGCGGACCGTGAAGCCCGCCGCCACGGCGATGGTGCGCAGGAATGCGCTCTTGCCGGCCCCCGAGGCGCCGAACACCGCGAGGTTGCCCTCGATGTCGGGACGGAAGCTGATCGGCGGCTGGGTCTGGCTGTCGGGGTCGTCGCTGATGCCGATCACCAGCTCGTCGTCACGACGCCGGGTCGGCAGGTCGGCGAGCTCGTAGACGGGGGCCATCTCGGGCAGCCACGGCTTGCGCGGGTCGGGGATCTCGGCGGCCTCCTGCGCTGCCCCGATCTGGGTGACGACACGCTGGATGTCGGTCGGCCCGAGGTCCTCCTGCACGACGTCGTGGGCCTCCTCGGCAACGGGCAGCTCCCAGGCCGCACCGACCCCGAAGCCGAGCGTCTCGACGTCCAGCGACGCGGTCGGCGCGTCCCCGGTGGACCACCCACCGGCATACCCGGTCTGGAACGGGGTGAGCCGACCAGGGCCGGCCTTGGAGACCGCGCGGCCCGGCAGGGCCGGGTCGAAGTAGGCCGCCACCGGCGTGCCGAGCACGTCGTCGCTGTCCGCCTCGTCGGCCATCCGCAGCGCCATCCGCAGGTTGGTGTTGGCGCGCAGGTTGTCCTTGATCACGCCGGCCGGGCGCTGCGTCGCGAGGATCAGGTGCAGCCCCAGGGAGCGACCCCGCTGCGCCACGTTGACCACGCCGTCGACGAACTCGGGGACCTCCTGCACCAGCGCCGCGAACTCGTCGACGACGATCACCAGGCTCGGCGGCGCGGCCACCTCGCCGCGGCGCTCGAGCTCGATCAGGTCCTTGGCCTTGTGCTGGGCGAGGATGTGCTCGCGGTGCCTGAGCTCGGCCGACAGGGACGCGAGGGCTCGGCGCACGAGGTGCGGCGAGAGGTCGGTGACGAGGCCGACGGTGTGCGGCAGGTTCACGCAGTCGCGGAACGCCGAGCCACCCTTGTAGTCCACCAACAGGAAGGTCAGCCGCTGCGGGGAGTGGGCGACGGCCATGCCGAGGATCCAGGCCTGGAGCAGCTCGGACTTGCCGGCGCCGGTGGTGCCACCGACCAGGGCGTGCGGTCCGTCGGCCCGCAGGTCGATCGAGAAGGTGCCTGCGGCGGACTGCCCGATGACGGCGCGCAGGTTGCCCGGCTTGGGGCGGGCCACCGGAGCGGCAGCGTAGGGACCGGTGAGGATCGACCGGTTCTCCCCCCAGCGCTCGATGACCGGGCCCGGGGCCTCGGCCAGCTCGTGACCCACCAGGTTGACGAACGACACCGAGCGGGGCAGGTCGCTCTCGTCCTCGACCGGCACCCCGGAGTCGACCAGCGGCGCCAGCTGCCGGCTCAGCCGCTCGACGTCGGGAGCCTCGACGTGGTCGGCGGCGACCGGCATCCGGACCACCGCCGCGCCGACGTAGCCGACCACGGCGTCGCCCTGCTGCGGCCCCTGCTCGACGAAGGTGCGGCAGGCCGCGGGCAGGGTCGCGGTCGTCGGCGACACCCACAGCACGACGATGCCGTAGCGCCAGCCGCGCTCGGCCAGCTGGACCAGCCGGCTGCGCTCGACGGGGGCGTCGTCCTCGACGACCAGCAGCACGACCGGGCGACCGGCGGGCAGGCGTGGCGGCGTGAACGTCCCCTGGAGCGGGCCGGTGGAGTCGTCGGGGAGCTCGGCGGACGGCGCCCCGCTGGTGATGAGCTCCTCGAGCTCGGTGACCAGCGAGAGGCTGGCCGGGCCGGTGTTCGCGAGGTGCCGGGCGTCGATCGGGCTGTGCGGGGAGGCCGTGTGCGGCACCCACTTCAGCCAGTCCCAGTCGCGCGCCGTGGCCGGCGACCCGACCGCCGCCACGACGAGGTCGGCGGGTGAGTGCAGCGCGACCGCCTGGACGACGACCGCACGGGCTGCCTCGAGGGCGCGCTGGCGGGGGCCGGAGATGCCGATCGCGCCGGTGCGCAACGGCTCGGCGACCACCGGGACGGGGTCGACCGTCCCCATCCCGTCGACGGCCTGGGACGCCTCGAGCCAGGCCTCGGCCCGGGAGCGGCCGAGCTCGGGCAGCTTGAGGGTGTTGCGCGAGGGCAGCTCACCGAGTCCGAGCCGGAACTCGCAGAAGCCGGGGTCACCCGGGCGCCGGGTCCACAGCAGGCTGGACGCACTGCCGACCGCCTCGACCGCCTCGGAGCTCGCGGGGTGCTCGGCCTGGCGACCGGCGACCTCGCGGCCCTGCTCCTCCTCGAGCTGCTCGACCATGATCGCGAGGTCCTCGCGGAACTCGGTGAGGGCCTGCTCGTAGTCCTTGCGGGCGTTGCGTCGCGACTCGAAGTAGTGCCCGAACAGCATGGCCGGCGTCAGCAGGATGAAGAGCAGGTAGAGCAGGTTGTCGAGCGCGATGGCCAGGCCGACGCCCATCAGCATCGGCACCGCCGCCGCGATCCACGGGGGGCGCTCGGGCTTGGGCCGCTCGGGCAGCGCCGGCACCGGGAACTCGCGCCCGACGTAGAGCGGCGCGATCCGCGGCGACCGCGAGAACGGCAGCGACGTGCCCCGGGCCGCAGCGAGCCCGGTGTTGCCACCCGCGACCCGCACCTCGACCTCGGTCTCGCCGATCCGGAACCGGTCGCCGCTCTTGAGCACGGCCCGGTCGACCTGCTGTCCCTGCACCTGGATGCCGTTGGACGAGCCGAGGTCGATGACCTCGAGGATGTCGGTCACCAGCAGTCGGGCGTGCCGGCGGGAGACCTGCGCGTCGCTGAGCTGGATCTCGCAGCCGCGACCGCGGCCGAGGTATGCCGTGCCGGCACCGAGCGGTACCTCGCGGCCGGTGTCGGGGCCGGCCACGACCACGGCGGTCGCGACGGACTGGCCCCGATCGGCATACCCCTCGGTGCGTCGCGTGACCGCGACGTGGGCGCCGGAGCGCAGGCCGCTCTCGGCGATGGTCGACCGCGGGTCGACGGCGCGGAAGCCCTCGGCGACGTGGGACAGGGTGAAGTCACCCACCCCGGCCTGGACCGGGGCCACGCCCCGCGCAGGGTCGGCGAGGACGAGGTACTCCGCGAGCTGGCCGACGGTGGTGGTGCCGTCGACGGTCGCGACGAGGTCGGTGTCGACGTCGCCGGAGGATCGCAGGGTGAACTTCAGCTTCACGAGGCAGCCGTCCTCCGGGTCAGGGTGGCCAGGGTGGCCAGGGTGGGCAGGGTGCGGCGGTGGCCCGGGGTCGCCGGTCCGCGGGCGAACAGCGGCCGCGGGTCGACGTCGGAGCGCAGTCGGCGCCAGAAGTCACAGTTGGCCCGCAGGTCGCCACGCGCCTCGTTGGTCGCCGCCCAGAACGCCTTGGCGTCGTCCGCGTCGGGCGTGCCGGGTCCGAAGATGAGCGCATTGGCTTGCGTGGCAAGGGCATTCGCGCCGGCCAGTCGGTCGAGCGCGCCGGCCTGCTCCAGCCGGGTGGCCCGGCGGGGCAGGGCGTGGCCGAACGACCGCGCGCTGGTCATCAGGTCGTCCCAGGCCCATGCGACCCGGGCCGTCGCCGTGCCCCGGGTGGCGTGCCGCCGCCGACGCCAGGCCTTGGCGCCGCGGACCAGCCAGTAGACCGCCGCGAGCACGAGCAGTGGGAGGAGCAGGTAGAAGACCAGCCAGCGCAGCCAGTCCGGCCAGGCCGACGGGTCGAACAGCTTCTTCGGGGGCTTCTTGAGGTTCACGGCGTTCTGCGCCTGGTCGGGTCCCTGCAGCACGCTGGGCGGGTTGGTGCCGGCCGGCGGCGGCACGAGGGCGCCGATCTTCTGCTCGTCGGTCTTGGACTGGAGCTGGTTGGGCTTCTGGTTGCGGTCGGGCAGGAAGGTGTTGGCCAGCAACGGGATCCACGTCCCGGTCTCGTCCTGGACCTCCACCCAGGCGTGCACGTCCCGGCCCCTGACGACCCCGCCCTCGGGCAGCACGGCCCCCATCACGACGCGGGTCGGGATGTCGAGGCGGTTCGCCACGAGCGCGAGCGTCGCGGCGTACTGCTCGTCGTTGCCGGCGAGCTGGGTGGCGCCCACGAAACGGGCCAGCCGCCCGCGGGAGTGACCCGCGAGGTAGTAGCTCTCGACGGAGTTCTCGGTGCCGCCGTCGGTGTAGGCGCCGTCGTTGCGCATCGCCCCTGCCACCGCCCGCAGCTCGTCCCACGGCCCCTCGGCGTCGTGGCTCCAGGCGTCGACCCGCTCGTCGAGGAAGCCGAGCTCCTGGCTCTGGGCGAGGTTGCCGGTCGCGGTGGACAGCGACGTCGGCAGCTTGTCGCGCACCACCTTCGTCGGCAGCAGCACGCGCATCGTGTAGCGGTCGCCGGGCGACACCCGGTCGGGCACGATCGCCGTGCTGGTGTCGGTGTTGAGCCACAACCGGGAGGCGAGCTGGTCGGCGCGGGCACCCGCGAACGTCACCCCGGTCACCTGCCCGACCGTCGGCAGCCACACGTCGGAGTAGCCGCCCTCGGGGATGGTGACCCGCAGGGTGGCCGGCCTGCCGTCGCCGGTCGCGCTGACCCGCTCACCGACCTGCTGGAACGCCGTGCCCGGTCGGGGCGAGTCCTCCCCGGCCCGCGAGCCGGCCCCCCAGACGCTGCCGTCGTAGTGGTCGAGGGTGGCGAAGCGCAGCGGCGTCCCGGCCGGGGCTCCGGTGACCCGCATCAGCTCGGTGTCGTAGAGCTTCGCGTCGTTGGGCTCGGTGTACTTGCGGAACCCGGCGAGCGGGCTGGGGAACTGCGCGACGTCGAACGGCGGCACGATCTCGGTGCGGGCCACAAGGCGCAGGTCGCCGTCGGCGCCGGGCAGGTGCGGCCCGACGACGAGACCGGCGACGGCGGCCAGCGCGAGCAGCGCGGTGCCGATCCCCGCGCGGGCGCCGCGGCCCGCGCCGTTCTGGAGCGGGGGGCGCGACCGGGTGCTGCGCACGACCATCCAGCCGACCGCGGCCAGGCCGAAGGCGACGCCCTGCGCGAGCAGGGAGGCCGGCTCGAGCGTGCCGAGCACGATCGTCAGGGCGAGCGCGGCCAACGGGGGCGCCACCACGGCATACCCGCCGGCGCGGCGGCGCGCCACGGTGTAGGTGACGGCAGCGGCGACCATGCCGACGATGAGGGGCAGGGCGAGGAGGGTGACGGTCGCGTCGACGGGGGGCAGCAGCGTCAGCAGCCGCTTCCACCCGTGCACCGCGGTCGAGGTGAGGTCGTCGATCGTCCGGCCACTGGGAAACACCCCGGCGACCAGGTGGTCGCGGACCGCGAGCGGCCCGCCCAGGACCAGGTATGCCGCGGCGAGACCGAGCATCGTCACCACCGAGGGCAGGCGGAACGCGGTCACCAGGTGGGCGACCAGCAGCCCGAGCAGCAGGCCACCGACGGCGGCGAGGATCCACTCCCAGCCGAAGAAGACGGTGCGGAACCCCCAGAGCGCCAGCCCGACCAGGAGCCCGGTGAAGGCCAGGTCGACGAGGTCCTCGCGGGACGGCAGGAGGCGCGAGCGCAGGCCGGCCGCCCGGTCGGCGCGGGTGCGCTCGGTGGACAGCATCGACTCGCGTGGCGGGGCGAGGGGGCTGGCGCTCACGTCGCCATCACTCCCACCAGCACCGCGCGCAGGTCACCGAGCGCGTGGATGTTCATCAGGGTGATGCCTCCGACGTTCTTGACCCCGACCCGCTGGTCCCGGTCGATGGTGAGGGCGACCCGCAGCACCTCCGACTCGAACCGGCCGAGCGCGCGCTGCACCTGGATGAAGGGAGTGGCCGAGCCGGTGACCAGCACGGCCATCGAGGTGTCGGGGGCGAGGGAGAGCCCTTCGCCGGCCATCGCGTAGAGGTCGCTGGGCCCGAGCTCGACCCTGGCCAGGGCGTCCATGGCCAGCGGGGCGCTGGTGCGGGAGGCGGACGAGTCGCGGCACACGATGGTGAAGTCCTGCTCGTCCATGTGGGCCCGCTTGCCCACCGAGGCGGCCACCGAGATCGCAGTCTCCGCGTCCTCCTCACCCCCGGCGTACTTGTCGGGGTCGGCGTCCACCACCACGGTCAGGTGGGAGCGCCGGGTGTCGAGGAACTGCCGCACCAGCAGTCGTCCGGCCTTCGCCGAGGAGCGCCAGTGGATGTAGCGCCGGTCGTCTCCCGGCTGGTACTCCCGCAGCGCGTGGAAGGCCAGGTCGGACATCGACATCTCCTGGGTGGTCTCACCCTCGAGGTCGCGCAGCAGCCCGGCGCCCAGGCTCTCCAGCGAGGTGGTGCGCGGGTGGACGAACAGCTCGGTGACGTCGGTCCAGCGCAGGGTGCGTCGCACGATGCCGAGCGGGTCGCCCTGCACGGTGGACGCGGGGCCGACGGCGATGACGCCGCGGCGCTCGGTCGGCACGACGAACAGCTCCTCGTGCACCTTGCCCGACCCGAGCGGCGGGAGGGTGAACCGCGCGGCGGTGATCCCCACCGGCAGCTCGACCAGCAGCGGCAGCATCCCGCGCCGGGACTCGTTGGTGACCGCGATCCGACCCGTGGCCGGCTCCCCCACGGTGACCCGCAGCGGGTCGACCTCGGTGTCGATCCGCACCCGGGTGCGGCCCACCGCCAGCAGCGCGCAGCACAGCACGAGCGCCATCGCACCGGCGCCGATCATCGCCCACTCGGCCCAGTCGGCCACCGCCGCGACCACCCAGCAGAGCACGCCGAGCGCGAGGATGCTCCAGCCCAGTGGCGAGACCCAGCGCAGGACCGCCGCCACCGGACCCCAGACCGGCCGCGTCGCGCCGCGCAGGCGCTCGGTGCGCCGGGCGAGCACCCCCGTGGCCTGCCGACCGGCCCGGGTGACGGCGCTCGGCACCTTCGGGCGGGTGACCGTGATGGTGGGCAGCGTCGGGAGGCGACGCGGCCGGGTGGAGCCGGCCCCGGCGGCACCCGCAGCGCCGCCACGGGCACCCGGCGAGGCGGCATACGGAGGAGCGGCCAGCGGCGTCGAGGAGGTCCCCGGGGCGCGCCGGGACCGCCGACGCCCCTTCTTGAGGTCGGCTCGGCGAGTCGTGTGGCCCACGTCCTCGCCCAGCTGGCTGGGGTCCTGCTCCTGGTCGACGGTCATGCTCAGGCGACTCGCTCGGCGGGTGGGGCGACCTCGGAGAGGATCTGGGTGATGACCTGGTCGACGGTGATGTTGGCGAACTGCGCCTCGGCCGTCAGGAGCAGCCGGTGGCACAGGATGGGGTGGCTGATCAGCTTCACGTCGTCGGGGATGACGTGGGTGCGCCCCTGGCTGGCCGCCCAGGTCTTGGCGCACCGGACGAAGGCCAGGCAGCCGCGCACCGACAGGCCGAGCTTGATCGAGACGTGCCGGCGGGACTCCTCGGCGATGCGCGAGATGTAGGCGAGGATCGCCGGGTCGACGTGCACCTCGTCGGCGAGCGCGGCCATCTCCGTGACCACGTTGCTGGTGACCACCGCCTCGAGGGCCTTGGTGCGGTCGCGGGTCTTGGCGTCGGCGAGGACCGCGATGGTCGCCTCGTGGTCGGGGTACCCGAGGCTGGTCTTCATCAGGAACCGGTCCAGCTGGGCCTCGGGCAGCCGGTAGGTGCCGGCCTGCTCGATCGGGTTCTGGGTCGCGATGACCATGAACGGCGAGGGGACCGGGTGGGCCACGCCGTCGACCGTGACCCGGCCCTCCTCCATCACCTCGAGGAGCGCGGACTGGGTCTTGGGTGAGGCCCGGTTGATCTCGTCGGCGAGCACGATGTTCGCGAAGATCGGGCCGGGGTGGAAGTCGAAGGTCTGCTTGGCCGGGTCGTAGATGGTCACCCCGGTCACGTCGCTGGGGAGCAGGTCGGGGGTGAACTGCACGCGGCTGTTGCTGCCCTGCACGGTGCCGGCCATCGCCCTGGCCAGCTGGGTCTTGCCCGTGCCGGGGAAGTCCTCCAGGAGCAGGTGGCCCTCGGAGAGCATGCAGGTCAGCGCGAGGCGGATGACGTGCTGCTTCCCCAGGACGGCCTTGTCGACGTTGTCGACCATCTGGGTGAACGCCTGGGCGAACCACTGGGCCTGGTCGTGGGTGACGGTCATGGGTGTCGCTTTCCCTTGTCTTCGTTGGTCATTCGAGGTTGCTGTGTCTGTGTTGCCGGGTCTGCGTGGTTGCTGGGGTCGTGGGCCGTACTACCAGTCGAGTGAGCCACTGACCCCATCGCAGGTGGCGGTGACCCGCCCTGTGCCGCCGTAGAAGTTGTCGCTCTCCTTCGTGGCGTTGGCACCCATCGACATGTTGCGCCACCCGCTGACGGTGCTGCCGTTCTCGCGGAAGGTGCAGGTCACGCTGCCGTTGAAGTCCGCGGTCCGCACCTTGATCCACGCGCAGCCAGAGGTGGTGCACGAGCCGTTTCCGGTGTTGCAGGACCGCTGCGTGCAGGAGTTGCCCTTGAGCACGGTCACCGTGGGGTTCTGCGGCACCGTCGCGCCCTGGGGTCCGGCGACTGCGCTGTACTGCCACGTCCCCGCGCCGCCGGCCTGGTCGCCGCTGTTGCGGTTCGCGATCGTGCGGACCCTGAGGTTGTAGGTGCCGGGTGACAGGTTGGAGCGCGTGTAGGACTCCCTGGGGCCACCGAGGCCCTGCCACCCACCGCCGTTGAGGGACACCTGGACGTTCTGGATGGCCCGGCCGTCGGTCTGGTTGTTCCAGGTCCAGGTGATGTCGTTCCCGGTGCGGTTGGCGTTCAGGCCCGACGGCGCGGGGGTCTGGCCGTAGGCCCGGTAGCTGTTGCTGGCGGTCGACCAGTCCGACCAGTTCTTCCCGTTGTAGGCGCGGACCTGGAGGGTCTGCGACGAGCTGGTCCCGAGCCCCGCGATGCCGAACTGCTTGGTCGAGGACTCGGGGCAGCCGCAGGAGACGGTCTCGGTCCGGCCGGCGCTGTTGCGCCACTGCAGCTGGGTGAACGACCCGGACCGGGAGTCCCCGAGGGAGACGCGGACGGTCGCGCTGTGGTCCGCCTGCGGGGTCGTCACCGACGGTCGTCCGGGGACCTGCGGGATGCCGACCGAGCTGAACGTCGTCGGGTTGGCCTTGGGACCGGTCTTGTTTGCGCCGTTGGTCGCGGTGACGACGTAGCGGTAGCTGGCCCCGTCGTACACGGTGGTGTGCCCCAGCGAGCGCTGGTCGGGCGACTTGGTGCCGATCGCGGTCCAGGCACCGTTGTTCCGGCTCTCGTACACCGTGTACTGGGTCAGCGGCGGACCGTTGGGACGCACCTCGTCCCACGCGATCGTCAGTCGGGACGACCCCTCGGCCGGGCCGGTCCCCGCGTTGTCGACGCTCGGGGCCGGGACGGCCGGCGGCGTGCCGGCTGACTGCATCCGCACGGCCTGTCCGAACGGCCCGTAGCCGAGCTTGTTCTTCGCCCGGACCTGGACGGACTGCTGGTGGTCGTTGGTCAGACCCGTGACGGTGGCCCGCAGCGCCGGGGCCGGCACGGTCTTCGACTGGATCGCGCCGGTGGAGGTGTCGGTGACGCGCACGTCGTAGGACGTGACGTCACTGCCCTTCTTGGCCGGGGCCTGCCAGGCGATGTCGAGCGAGCCGTCCCCGCGAGCGGCCATGCGGACGCCGTTCACCGGGTTGGGGAGCGTGTCCGGGACGACGGCGTTGCTCGCCCTGCTCTCGGGGCTGCGGCCGATGGCGTTCACGGCGACCACGCGGAAGGTGTAGGACGCCCCGTTGGTGAGGCCGGTGATCGTGCATGGCGACGCCGAGCAGCTCACCTCCCGCCCACCGGGGCCGTTGACCTCGACGACGTAGCCGGTGATCGGGCTGCCCCCGTCGATGGCGGGCGGTAGCCAGCGCACCCGGGCGGAGCCCCCACTGACGCGGTCCGCCTCGGCGGCCACTCCCGTCGGGGCGTCGGGCTTGCCGAGGATCTCGACGGTGCCACGACCCGGGGCGTTGCGGCCCGGACCGTCGGCGACCGAGACGTCGACGAAGGTCCGTCCGCGAGCGCTCGCGCCGGCGGTCAGGGTGAGGTCGCAGCCCGACCGGGAGACGGTGAGCCCCGAGCCGGCCGGGACGGTGGCGGCCGAGATGCTGCAGCTCGGGCTCTCCAGCGGGGAGTCCAGGTAGGCCTGCAGGTTGACCGTCCGCGACGACCCCGCCTCGAGTCCCGACACCGAGAACGGGCGCAGCCGGGGCGGCCCCAGGCTCGGCAGCGGGTTGCCGTTGGCGTCGACCGCACCGCCGTCGATGCCGAACACCGAGACCGCGATGGTCGACTCCGGTCCGCCGCGCGCCTTGACCACGAGCCGGCCGTCGATGCTGCTCGGCGCGCGGTTGCCGGCCCGGAGCTCGAGGGTCCGGTCACCGGCACCACTCCTGCGCAGGTCGACGTCCTTGGGCTCCGACTTCCACGTGCTCTCGAAGACGACGTCGTCGAGGGTCATCCCGACCGGCAGCCAGGCGTGGCAGAGCGTGGGGATGTCCACGCTGCGCGCCCGACCACCGGCGTTGAGCTTGACCGTGTAGTCGGGGCAGCGCAGCAACGGGATCTTGGGACCGATCTGCACGGGGATCGACAGGTAGGCGGTCTTGAAGTCCTGCTGGCTGACCGACTCCTGGTCGCTCACCTCGAGCATCACCGCACCCGGCCCGATGTAGCCGCCGGAGGAGGTGAGGGTGAGCCCGGAGCGGCCGTCGGCCTCGACCCGCAGCCGCTCCCTGGGTGAGGCGCTGACGTTGTCGGCCGTCGTGATGCTCACGACCCGCGCGCGCGGGGACTTCACGTAGTCGGCGAGCCTGATCGTCTTGGTGGAGTCCTGGTCCATCTCGATCAGCGCACCCGACACGACGAAGGGCAGCCCCGACTCACCGGTGGGCACGTGGATCAGCGCCATGGCGGTGAGGCCGTCCTCGTCGGTGATGACGTAGGGGACGGTGTAGGGGAACGGCTTGACCTGGACCCGCACCTGGGTGCCGTTGCCCTCGATGGTGCCGTCGGGTGACAGCACCGAGGTGATCTTCAGCGACTCGCGGGTGCCGTCGACGTCCCGGTCGTTGGCCAGTGCGCCGACCACCGTGCTGGTCTCGCCCTGCTTGGGCCGGGCCGTGTCGTCGACCGCGACCGGGGGGTTCTTGGCGGTCGGGTCGGGGACCACCGAGATGGTCGAGCGCGACGGGTCGAACAGGCCGTTGCTGATGCCGTAGGTGAGGTGCTGCACCCCGGCCTGCGGGGTCGGGACCTTGGTCGTGAAGTAGGTGTTGGCCTCGTCGACCTTCCACTTGGCCAGCTCGCCCGCCGGGTTGAGCGGCGCCTTGTACTCCAGGTCGATGCTGTCGCCGCGGGCGATGAGGTCGTTGAGGGTCGCGTCGACCGTGACGGTCTTGCCCGGCTTGGCGCGCACCTCGTCCTCGACGGCGACGGGCGGCTGCGGGTCGCCGGGCTGCACGACCCCGATCCGCACGAAGCCCTGGCTGGTCGCGCCGAAGCGGTCGCGCACCTCGTAGTTGAGGACCTCGGTGCCCGCGGCGGTCGGGTAGGCCTCGTACCTGATGGTCGACGGCCCGAACCCGGTGACCCGGCCGAACTCCAGGTCGACCGCCCCACCGTCCGCACCGACCAGGCCGGCGACGGTCACGCTGTCGCCGTCGGGGTCGACCCCCGAGGACGGCACGGTGATGGTGAGCGGGTCACCCGCGGTGACGCTGGTGGAGAAGCTGCGCGCCACGGGCGCCTGGTTGGGGGTGGTGGCGGTCGGCAGCGGCAGCACCGCGATGGTGATCCGACCCGTCGTGGCCTTCGCCTTGTCGCCGATCGGGTACACCGCATACTCGGCCGTCACGGTCTCCTGCACCGTCGGCGACTGGTGCTTCGGGACGAAGCGCACGACGTTGCCCGACGCGAAGGCGACGCCCGCGCCGTCGATGACCTTGACGCTGGCCGGGTCGAGGACCAGGGGTATGCCGTCGGCCATGCTGTCGTTGTCCATCACCGGGATCGTGACGGTGTCCTGCGCGCGGACGACCGCCTGGTCGTCACCGACCACCGGCACGGCCCGGTCGTCGGCGGGGAACTGCGAGACGGCCACCTCACCCGTCGTCGTCTTGACCCCGTCGCTGATCGTGTACGTGACGGTGCCGGTGCGGGGTCGGCTGCCCTGGCCTGCCGGGTCGAGCGCCTCGATGCGCACCCAGCGGCCCTGGTAGATCGAGGGGCGCAGCCAGTCGCTGTCGGCGGTGACCGACACCGAGCGGGTGACCAGCACGTCGGCCCGCGGGCTGTAGTCGTTGGCCAGCACGTCGGTGAGCACGGGCGTCTGGTCGCGCAGGGTGGCCGCGTCGGGGACGGCGACCGGTGGCGCATCGGGGTCGGGGTCGGCGATGAGGTCGACGCGGACCCGGCCGGCCGCGATGCCGCCACCCACCTGCGCGCCGTAGCTGAGCTCGAAGGTGCCGGCGGCGGACCCGGTCACGGTGACCACGCCGGTGTCGAGGTTGGTGTCGACGGCGAGCGCACCGGTGGACTGCAGCTCGCGGCTGAGCCGCAAGGTGGCGTCGGGCTCGGTCGGGTCGGCACCCGGGATGTCGTTGCCGAGGGGCTCGAGCTGCAGGGGCTTGCCGACCACACCGCGGACGACGTCGGGCTGCGTCTCGGGCTTGACGAGCGAGTCGTCCTGGCCGAGCACCTTCACCGTCACGGTGCCCGTGGAGCCGACCCGCCCGTCGTTGACGGAGTACTCGACCCCCTGGGTGCCGGTCTTCATCGGGGCGCGGACGTTGAGCCGGCCGAGGCCGTCGACCGACGATCCGTCGGCCACCGCCTCGAGGCTGAGCGAGTCGCTCTCCGGGTCGCGCCAGTCGCCGATCACCTGCACCGGCAGGACCTTGCCGCGGATGACCGGGTAGACCGTCCTGGTCAGGTTGGCCGTGCCCGGGCGGAGCGCCGGCGGGGAGTTCACCTCGTCGGGGACGAGGGTCACGGTGACCTTCGCCTCCGACTTCTGGGGGGCCTTGCCGTTGTTGATCTTGTAGGTGAACGAGAACGACTGGCGCTCGGGCTCGGCCGGCACGGCGACGTCGACGCTCTGGCCATCGGCGGCGACGCTGGCGGTGACGCCAGCCATGTCGGGGCGGCCGAGGTCGTCCGGGGAGATGGCCAGCACCGAGCCGGCGGCGTCGGTGTCGTTGTCGAGGACGTGCAGCTTCGAGGTGCGACCGGGGCGGACCTTGAGGTCGTCGGGCTTGGCCGTCGGGGGCTGGGCCACCGACGTCTCGTCGATGAGGTTCGGGTCCTTCTTCTTGGTGTCCTTGGTCGTCTGCGGCGGCGGGATCAGCGAGTCCCACTCGTCCAGCTTCTTGGGCTTGCTGTCGAGGTCCCAGACCTCGCCGCCGTCGAGGTCGTTGAGCACGATCAGGCCGTGGTTGGTGCGCAGGGAGACACCGGAGCGCACCGGCTCCGCGGTCTTCCGCTCGATCGACACGGCGGGTGCCGGCTGGTCGGAGCCGCCGCAGTCCTTGCCGTAGTAGTTGTTGACGACACTGGCCCAGGCGGCGTGGATGCACGCCCCGGTGCGCAGCGGCCGCGAGGGGAGCGGGGGCGTCTCGTCGTCACCGATGGTGACCTGGACGCCGGTGCCGGAGGCGCCGTCGGGCCCGATCAGCCGCAGCGTGGTGGAGTCCTGGAGGCCCACGGAGTCGGCGTCCGGGCCGGGCTGCTGCAACGCGGCATACGCCGGCTTGCCCTGCTCGCGCGTGGTGCCGGCGTCGACGGCCTGGTCGCTGCCCTGGAAGTAGAGCTTGTCGTCGCCGGCGCTGTAGACCACCCACCGGGTGCCGACGGCGGTGATGTCGACGACCTTGGCGTCCTTGACCGCGATCGTCTCGGTGACCGGCTTGCCGAACCCGGTCGGGGTGCGGGGGATCGTCACGACCTTGCCGGTCGCGCCGGACACGACGTGGATGTTGCCCTTGACATCGACCGCCATCGCGGAGACCGCGCCCACGGTCGCGAGCTTGCGGGCCCCGTCGGCGAGTCCGGCGAGCGCACCCAGGCCGACCTCCGGGTCGTAGGTCTGCCCCCACACCTTGCCGGTGGTCGGCGACAGCTTGGCCACCGTGCCGCCGCGCAGGTCGGCGGTGGCCGGCACGAAGACCCGCTGGTTGGTGGCCACCCGCGGGGGGTTGACGAAGACCCCGCCCGACTCGGCGAGCCGGCCGGACCTGGGCTCGATGGGGGTGAACGACCCCGAGCCGAGGACCAGGCCGGCGACCGCGTTGTCGTCCTGGAGGATGTCGACCGGCTCGCCGGGACCGCTCGAGGCGACCACGCCGGCGTCGAACTGGCCGACCGCCTTGTTGACCCGCGCGAACCGCGCGTCCTTGGCCGACGAGACCCACACCCCGCCGTCGCTGAGGTCGGCCTCGTGCACGGTCTCGCCCTTGGACGTGACCGCGAGGAACGTCAGGCTCGTCGCGGCCAGCGCCACCACGAGACCGGACGCCACCCCCACCCGTCGAGTCGACATCGGACTCATTTCCCCTGCTCCCCTTGGTTGCCATCGGTGGTGCTGTCGAGCAGCACCAGGTCGGGCTCGGTCACCAGACGGGTCGACAACGCGTGCTCGACCAGCCTCGCCTTGCGGTTGCTGGCGAGCTTCCCCGGCCCCCCGTGGAGACCACGTGTACCAGCATCGGCCACCTTTTGGCACACATTGTCCAGTTTTCGGTTGAACTTCGTGACCTTCCAGCCCAGCCTCGCGGCGGCGTCGGCCGACGACGGGATCTGGGCCGCGCCGGTCTGTCCGCGCCGCAGGAACGGCTCGGCGAGCGCCACGATGAGCAGCTTCTGGTCGGGGGTGAAGGACACCCTGCCGACGGTCGTCTCGCCGGTGGCGTCGTCCTCCACCACCTCGTCCGTGCCGGTCGAGGTGAAGGCGGGCGAGTCGACCAGGATGTCGAAGTCGTAGGTCGTCGGCCCGGCCGTGAACCAGACGGTGAGCCGCTCGAGGGCCAGCGGGATCCGGGCGCCGGGGTTGAGCCAGGCCTGGAACAGCCCCTTCTTGTCGGCCACCGTCGCGGTGAGCGTGGTGCCGACGTTGGACAGCCACCAGAGCCCGCCGTCCTCGACGATCTGGAGGAAGTTGCGGTGCAGGTAGGGGTTGTCGTCGATCTCCACGTCACCCACCCGACCGATGGTGAGCGGACGCGACCCGTCGGCCACGAACAGCTCGCCACAGAAGTCGACCGTCACACCCATGCCTAGCCTGCCTTCTCGCACTGCGGCTCGGACCAGTTGGACTCCGACCCGCTGCGGATCACGCGGGCCTGCCCGCAGACCTGCTTGCCCTTGGCCGCCTTGACGACCCGGGTCGTGGTGGCGGTCTTGACGAAGGTCGCCGACTTCAAGCCGTCCAGGGTGGCCGCGCTCCGGAACCGGTAGACGTCGCCCTTCTCGGCCCCCGGGTAGCTCCACGAGAACGCCACCCCACCGGTCGTGCCGCGCGACGAGATGGTGGGGACCGGCGCGATGGCCACCGGGTCGTCGTCGGTCGGGCTGGCGACGGTCCTGGTCGGCGTGGCGACCGGGGTGCCGCCGTCCGGGCCGAGGACCGCCCACAGCGCGATGGCGGCGAGGACGGCCACCACCACCGTCACGCCGGTCAGCAGCATCGTGGGACTGATCTCGTGGCGCTCGACGTCCGCCGGTGCCTCCGCGGCCCGGCTCGGGGCGACGGTGCCGCCGGCAGCCACCGCGGCAGGCGACCGGTCGACCCGGACGGTGCCCTCCTCCGCGACGTCGTCGGGCACGCCCTGCGCCACCGCACCCGGGCGGGGCGAGGTCACGGTCGTGGGCGCGGCCGCCGGGATCGACGTCGAGCCGCTCAGCGGTGGGTATGCCGGCTGGCTGGGTCGTGGCTGCGGCAGCGCCTGGGCGCTGCGCACCGCCTGCGGGCTGCGCACCCGGGTGCGGTCCTCCTCGTCGCTGACCGGCCCCGGGGTCTGGTCGGCCAGGGTGGTCTGCCCCTGCTCGTCGAGCACGACGATCGCGGTGCGGGGGAACCGCTGCTCCTGCTCGATCTCCTGCAGGGCCCGGGCCAGGGCGAGTGCCGTGGCGGGGCGGTTGCCCGGGTCCTTGGCCATCGCCTGCCCGAGGAGCCGCTCGAGCGAGACCGGCACGTCGGCGCGGCCAGTGCTCGGGACCGGGTTGGACCGGATCCGCGGCATCAGGGCATAGGCCGAGTTGTCCCCGCCGCCGACCTCGAAGGGCGAGCGGCCGACGAGCAGCTGCCACAGCGTGGCGGCCAGGCTGTAGACGTCGGCGCGGGCGTCGCCGTTGGACTGGCCGAAGAGCACCTCGGGGGGCGCCCAGGGCACCGAGACGCCGACGTCGTCGGCCTCCTCCTCGGCCGCGGCACCACCGCGCCCGGCGATGCCGAAGTCGGTCAGGCCCGGTGCGCCGTACTGGCTGACCAGGACGTTGGCGGGCTTGATGTCCCGGTGCGTGATGCCGGCCCGGTGCGCGGTCTCGACCGCGCTGGCCAGCTGGATGCCGATGCGCAGCACCTCCTCGACGGTGAACCGCTCCGAGCGGGCCCGCATCGCCATGTTCGGCGGCGGGTAGTACTTCATGACGAGGTAGGGGCGGCCGTCGGCCGAGGTCTCCGCGCGGAACACCTGGACGATGTAGGGGTGGTCGGCGAGCTGGGCCATCGTGTCGGCCTCGTCGGCGAACTGGCGCCGGATCGCGGGGGTCAGCCCCTCGCCCTTGAGCACCTTGACCGCGACGTTCATCCGCGGCATCTGCTGCTCGTAGAGGAAGACGTCGGCGTAGCCACCCGACCCCACCGGCTGGACGTAGACCAGACCCGGGATCTCGGGTGGTGTCGAGGTGCTCACGGGCCGACCTCGTAGGTCAGGCTGACCTCGTCGGCCAGCGTGATGACGGTGCCGGGCTCGATGACCTGCTGGTCGCTCGGGCGCAGCCGCACGGGGTGCTGGCCCGGCAGGGCGACGGTGGTCCCGTTGGTCGAGCCGAGGTCGCGGATCAGCACGTGCCAGCCCTCGAGGACGATCTCGACGTGGTTGCGGGAGATGTCGTTCTGCGCGGAGGTCACCCGGACCAGGTGCGGGCGGTCCGCCGCCGCCAGCTCGGCATTGACCTTCGGCGAGCGCCCCAGCAGGACGCCGCGGTCGAGGTGCACGACGTCACCGGACGCCAGGCGCAGCAGGCCCAACGGCGGCCGAGCGGTCTGGAACGGCTGCTGCGGCGGGATCTCGCGCCCGCACCACCGGCAGACGCCCGAATGGGGCGGGCTGGTGTGGCCCGCGGGGCAGAGGACGGCCAGCACGGCGGGGCCACTGGCCGTGGCGCCGCGCCCGGCGAGGAGCGCACTGCGGTCGACCGTGGCGTCGGCGTCGGCCCCGCCGTCGGAGGTCGGAGCCGGGGCGACGGGCGGCTCGGCTGCCGGCTTCGCAGGGGCAGCGGCGGGAGGGATGGCGGGCGGGATGACTGTGGGGGGTGGCGGCGTCACGGGGGCCGGCCGCGGCGCCGGGTCGGGGGCAGGCACGTTCGAACCGCCGCTGCGCCACGGCACCGAGTCGATCAGGCCGGTCTTCGGCGGAGGCGGGAGCGGCGCGGGGTCGGCCGAGGGCGACCCAGCCGGTGGCGCAGGCCTGGCGCCCGGCTGGATGGTGTCGCGCGGCGGGGCGAGGGTGTGCTCGGGGTGGGCCGGTGGGGCCTGCTCGGCGAGGGAGTCGCGCGGGTCGAAGCCCCCGGCAGCCTCGATCGGCGCGTGCCCGATCGGCGGCTCGCTGATCCCCTGGGTGTCGTGCTTCTCGAGGTACGACGACCGGTCGTGCTGGGTGGCGCCGAAGAGGTGGTCGTAGCTCGGGAGGTCCTCGACCTCGGCGGCCGGCGGCGTGACCGGCTCGTCGGCCGCGGCTGCGTCCGTGGCCGGGGCACCGCTGTCGGAGGCAGGCTGCGGCTCGGGCTCCTCGGCGCGACCCCGGGCGAACACGCTGGGCAGCTTCCAGCCGGTCCCACCGTCGGACCCCGGCTCGCTGGCGGGCGGGAGCTGGGTGTCGGCGACCGGCGTCGCCGGCTGCGGGCTGGCCGCGCCCGCGTGGAGCGTGACGGCAGTGACGTCGGCCGCCGCGTCCTGGTCGACCCACGGGCCACGGCCGGTGGCGCGCAGCTCGATGGCTCCTGCGGGGCCGGACGCCACGGCATACCCGCTGCCCCGGGCCACCACGCGCAGTGGTGACCCTTCGAGCACGGCGACGAAGTCGGGGGTGGCCCGCACCCCGTCGGCCGACAACGCGTCGAGCACGTCGTCGAGGTCACCGTCCTGCGCGGCCAGGCGGACGCGCTCCACCAGGGCGCCACCCGCGCGCACGAGCACGTGGATGTGGCCGACCGAAACGGTCGACCATCCTGGCTCGTCGGGCAGCTCGATGGGGACGGCCGTCATGCGGCGCCCCCCGCCGCCCCGGCGCCGGCCCGGGGCGCGGTGTCGATGTCGTCGAGGTCGTCGTCGTCGGAGTCGAGGGCCACCACGACGACCGAGACGTTGTCGCGGCCGCCGGCGTCGACGCCTGCGGCGACCAGTGCCTCGGCGCAGGCCTGCGGGTCGTCGTGCTCGGCGACGAGCTGGCGGATCCGCTCCGTGCTCAGCTCGTTGGACAGGCCGTCGGAGCAGATCACGAACCGCTCACCGGCGTGCGGCGGGAACACCCAGATGTCCGGGGTCGGCAACGACTCCGAACCCATCGAGCGGGTCACCACGTTGCGCAGCGGGTGGCGCGCCGACTCCTCCTCGGTGATCAGCCCGGCATCGATCAGCTCGCGCACCTCGGAGTGGTCGACCGTGACCAGCCGCAGCTGGCCGTCGACGAACCGGTAGACGCGGGAGTCGCCGACGTTGAACACGGCCCAGTGGTCGGACCCGCCTGCCGTGACCACGGCGAGCCCGGCGGCGGTGGTGCCCATGCCGTGCTGCTCGGGGTGCTGGGCGACCGACTCGAGGATCCGCCGGTTGGCCAGGGCGAGGGCGGCGACAAGGTCCTCACGCCGCCGGACCGGGGCCTGCGCGAGCTCGCCGAGGGTGGCCGTGACGATGCCGCTGGCCACCTCGCCGGCCGCGTGACCGCCCATGCCGTCGGCGACGACGAAGACGGTGCGGTCGGCCAGCACGCTGTCCTCGTTGTGCTTGCGCACCCGGCCCACGTCGGTCGCGGCACCGGCGCGCACGGTCAGGCCCGCGCCGTGGGGGGCCTCGGGCGCGGTCACCGGGTGATCCGGACGGTCTGCATGAGCTGCTGGAGCGACGAGTACTCGACGTCGACCTGTTCGCCGCCGACCGACCCGGTCACCTGCAGCAGGTCGACGACCTGGCCGCGGCGGGCGCCGGCGAACAGGTGGGCCTGGACCACGTCACCCACGGCCTGGTCGGTCCACGAGACGTTGACCCCCACGAACGGGACCGACTCGATCTCGAGCGCGAAGGGCGCGTCCATCTCGCCGTCGGTGCGGTCCTCGACGTAGGACTTCAGCTCCGCGAGCGCGCGGCCGATGGTGAAGTCGCCCGAGCGGGTGAAGCCACGAACCACGACGTTGGGGGCGAACCGGCCCTCCGTGTCGGTGCGGCGGGCGGCCAGCAGCGTGCCCGGCACCCGCACCGGCGACCAGCCGTCGGGGATGTCGACGGTGACCGAGGGCGGGCCCGGGAACTGCTCGCTCGGGTACTTCAGGGTGGGCATCGGGACCTTTCGGGGAACCTTGCGGCAACCGGGGAATGCACCGCGAAGGCTAGGCCCGATGGCGACCTCGACCAATGGGGAGAACTCCCCATCGCCCACACCCCACCTGCCGACGCGCGCCGTCGCAGTCACGCGCAAGGCTCCCACAGTAGGGCAAACCCAGAAAACCCCCCTTTCCCCCGTCATTCCCGCACATCTCGACAGGTCCGCCAGGGTGTGCAGGAGGTGACCAAGCTGTCGCAGGCGTTACCATTCAGGGTCACTCGTGTGACATCGACCCAGAGTTCTCGCCAGGGGGATAGTGCGTGTCCAGTCCACTCAAGAAGTTCCGTCGCGCCAAGCGTCGAGTCCGGAGCCTCGTCGGCTGGGAGCGACGGGCCGCGTGGCAGCATAAGCCTCTCGTGAGCGGGCAGGTCTTGTACGAGAGCTACTTCGGCGGGGGCCTCCTCTGCAGCCCTCGGGCCATCTTCGAGCAGCTACTGGATGATGACGAGTTCGACCACCTGACCCACGTCTGGGTGGTGTCCAGCGCTGCGGTACAGGCCCAGGCCGTCGCCGAGTTCGGCGACCATCCGCGGGTGCGTTTCGTCCGCTTCCGGTCGGCGGAGTACTTCCGGGCTCTCGCCACCTCGGAGTACCTCATCAACAACTCGACGTTCCCGCCGGAGTTCCGCAAGCGCGACGGCCAGACGTACGTCAACACGTGGCACGGCACACCGCTCAAGCGCATGGGTTACGACTCACCGGGCGGGGCATCGGGTACTCGTAACGTCATCCGCAACATGATGATGGTCGACTACCTGCTGTCCTCCGGCCCCTTCATGACCTCGGGCATGTACGAGCGTGGGTACAAGCTGCGGGGCATCTTCCCGGGGAAGGTCGTCGAGGCCGGCACGCCGCGCGTCGACAGCACTCTGGCCGGACCGGACAGTCCGGTGGCCGAGTGTGCCCGATCCCGGTTGGAGGCCGGTGGCGTCCGCCTGCGTGGCCGCAAGCTTCTCGTCTACGCACCCACTTGGCACGGCGACTACTACCGTCCGACCAACGACGTCCTCGAGCTCGCCCATCGGGTCCGCTCCCTGTCCGAGCGTCTCGGCGACGAGTGGCGCGTGGTGGTGAAGGTGCACCAGCGCGCCTTCCCGTATGCCCGGTCCGAGCCTGCCCTCAAGGGCATGCTGGTTCCGGACGACCTCCCGACGAACACCCTGCTGGCAGTCGCCGACGCGTTGGTCACGGACTACTCCAGCATCTTCTACGACTTCCTGCCGACCGGGCGGCCGGTGCTGTTTCTCGCGCCCGACGTCGCGAGCTATGCCGCCTCACGCGGGCTGTACGACGACCCGGACGAGTGGCCCGGGCCCGTGGTCGCAACCGTGGGGCAGCTGGCGGACCACGTCCTGGCGATCGGCACGGGTGGTCCGCTGGACCCCTGTGTGACGCACGCCGACAGGTACGCCCGAGCGTTGAGCGACCGCGCGCCGCTCGAGGACGGCCGGGCCACCCGTCGCGTCATCGACCTCGTCTTCCGGGGGATCGAGCCCGGCTGCACGGTGCACGACGGGCTGCCGGACGAGCGGACGTCCATTCTCATCTACCTCGGCGGCATGCTGTCGAACGGCATCACCAATTCGGCGCTGAACCTCCTCAATGTGCTGGACCACGACCGGTATGACGTGTCGGTCCTCTACAACCACTCGCGATCACGCGAGAAGGTCCGAAACATCAACATGATCAACCCCAACGTCCGGGTGTTCCCGCGCATCGGGGGCATGACGCACAGCAAGCGGTTCTCCTACGGGCGTCGTCAGCTGACCGAGCACGGGGCCAACGCCCGCGGTGTGAACATGACCACCCAGCGGCGCATCCTGCGAGAGGAGTGGGAGCGCTGCTTCGGGTCAGCGCACTTCGACCACGTGGTGGACTTCAGCGGGTATGCCTCGTTCTGGGCGCTCCTGCTGGCTCAGTCAGGTGCCACCACGACATCGGTGTTTCTCCACAACGACCTGATGGCCGAAACCCAGAAGGTGGTGAACGGGCGCCGTCCACACGCCTCGCGACTTCCCGCGTTCTTCTCGGTCTACGACCAGTTCGACCGGCTGGTCTCCGTCTCGCCAGCGCTGTCGGAGGTCAACGCAGCCAACCTGGGACATTACGCCCGACCCGGAGCGTTCGCCTTCGCGTCCAACACTCTCGACCACGACCAGGTGCTTCGCCTGGCCTGGGGTCTCACGGACGTCGACCGTGAGCTGTTCCGCCCGGAGGCTCAGGCGTTGCTCAGGGCCCGGCCCAGCTCCGAGTTGGTGCAGTCGCACGAGCCGCGTCCGGTCGACCTCACCAACCTCCCGGGGACGATCGAGGCGCTGCTTGGCTTCCATCCGCTGAGCGACGTGCGCACCGAAGTCGCTCGCCGCGCCGCCATCTCCTCGGCGCTGCCCTACGTACCCGATGTCGTCACCTTCGTGACGGCGGGCAGGCTGTCACCCGAGAAGAACCACGAGCGGTTGATTCGCGCCTTCGACATCGTGCACCGGCAGGAGCCCAACACCCGCCTGGTCATCATGGGGTCCGGTCCCTTAGAGCGGTCCCTGGTGAGCCTCACCAAGGAGCTCGGCCTCAGCCGCGCGGTCAAGTTCACCGGTCAGGTGGGCAATCCGTATGCCGTCATGGCGCAGTCCGACTGCTTCGTCCTCTCGAGCGACTACGAGGGACAGCCGATGGTGCTTCTCGAGGCGCTCACCCTTCGGCTACCCATCGTCACGACGAGGTTCCCCTCCGTACGCGGGAGCCTGCCCGAGGGCGTGGGCTACGAGACCGACCTCACGCCTGAAGCGCTCGCCGACGGGATGTCCGCCTTCCTTCGCGGTGCGGTGGATCAGGTCGACTTCGACTACGTCGCCTACAACCAGATCGCGGCTCACCAGTTCCTCAGCGCGATCGGAGCCGAGCCGGCACTGGGCAACGGGATCGAGGCTGCCTTCCGGCGGTCGGAGGACTGGGTGGATGATCCCTCCACCGGGGCAGAGAACAGGCCAAAGATAGACGCGGCAGACCCGACCGGGTCCCGCCGACAACTCGACGAGCAGGCATCGACCAGACGCCGTTGACCGCACCAACCACAGCGGAAGCCGTCTCAGCGCCGCGCCGCGTCATCCCGGTCTCGCACGCGGATGGTCGCGAGGTTTGCTGACAAGGTCGCCTTCAACCGCGGCGCGAGTGGGCGTTCGACCCACCTGTGGACTGCGGCGGCCGCGACGAGACAGCAAGCGGTGGCCGCGACGAGTGTCGTCCACTTGCCGAAGTGCGGGTGGACCAGGTGGATGACGTACCAGCCCCAGTACTCGTGCAACAGATAAAGCGGATAGGTGAGCGACCCCGCCGTCGACAGCCACCGCCAGTCGAGTCTCGAAACGGCGGGGGTGGCACACAGGCCGACCGCAAGGATCGATACCGCCTGGACGACGAGGTTCACCGTCAGGGACGGGTGCATCCCGGTCGTGGCGCGCGCGTCGGTGCTGAACTCGGCCGCAGTACGCCCGAGCAGGCACGCAGAGGCGTAGCCCAAGACCAACCAGTTCACCAGCGTGGACCCCTCGCGGTAGAGCAGGCACAGTGCCATGCCCACCGCGAAGTGCGGCGCGAACTCCCAGTTGAGTAGTGCAGCGAGAAGTCCGCCGTCGAACCGGTGCACGTAGCTGGCGAGGACGGGCCACACAAGGATGAAGCCGATGACCCGGGTCCTGGTAATCCCGATGGCCACGAAGAGAGCCATCAGCAGGTAGAAGCGCAGCTCCACCCAGAGCGTCCAGTAGACACCGTCGACGTGGCTGACGCCCAGAGCCGACTGCACCATCGTGAGATTGCCCAGGACCTGCCAGGCCCGGACCTGCTTGTCCGGCCAGATCACCATCAACAGGAAACCGGTTGCCAGCACACCGAACCAGTAGGCGGGGAACAGACGCACGACGCGAGACACGGCGAAGTCTCCGACGGTTCGGCCCCAGGCGGACATGAGGATCACGAAGCCGCTGATGAGGAAGAAGAGGTTGACACCCAGTTCGCCATACTGGCTGAGGCGTGAGACTCCCGGCCAGACCTCGCGGGTCGGCTGGCCCCAGGCATCGCTGCTCCGAGCGGTGAAGTGGAAGACGAGGACTGCGAGCGCCGCCACCAGGCGCAAGCCGTCCATCGCCCGGAGGCGTCGAATGGACGCAGGCCGCGCTCCGGGTCGCCGCGAGGGGCCTGGGCTCGGGGAGTCAACCTTCCGCTCCTGCGTGTCCGTCGATCCGGTCAGGATCGGATCCATGGAAGCCCTCTCGAATGCGGTGCGCTCGGCAAGCGCGTCTGCGGGGAAGAATAGATGCAAGCGGGGGCACTGCCGGCCAAACGATCCCAGACACCACACCGGCACCCGCTACGGTGGAACCATGCCCCAGGACTCCAGCCGCGGACCAGTCACGATCCACCGACTGGTTGAGGCAACCAACGTGGTCGTTCCCGACTACACCAACGTCTCGTTCACCGAGGCACAGATCGAGCGCGGTGCACACCGAGACTTCGTGGTTGGTCTAGGAGCAGAGTGGGAGGCCGACGGCAGGAACCAGCTCGAATACCTGCGCACCCAGGGCCTTCAGGCGCAGCACCGTATCGTTGACATCGGATGTGGGGCCCTGCGCGCTGGACGCCACTTCGTCGACTATCTGGAGCCAGGCCGCTACTACGGCATCGACGCGAACCAGTCTCTCCTCGAGATCGGGTACAACCGCGAGCTCACGCAGGGCCAGCGCGACCGCCTCCCGGTCGGGAACCTGCGGAGCAATGACCGGTTCAACACCGATTTCGGGGTTCAGTTCGACTACGCCATCGCGCAGTCAGTGTTTACCCATGTCTCCCTGAACCACGTGCGGCTGTGCCTCTACCGACTTGGAAAGGTCATGAAGCCCGGCGGAAAGTTCTACGCCAGCTACTTCAGACAACCACCGGAGACTCCGTACGACCACGTCTACACGCTTCGGGAGGGCGGCCGCTCCTACCTGAACGAGACCAACATCTTCTGGTACCACTCCGCCGACTTGGAGTGGGCGGGGACGTTCGGCGGATGGGACTTCACCTTCGCTGGGGACTATGGCAGCAAGCAAGGCCAGGAGATGGGTGTCTTCACGAAGCTGACCTCGAGCCAGCTCGAGTCTCGGGCCAAGGCGGCTGACCGGCAGGCCCGCGACGCCGCCCTGGGTGAGGAGCGCCGTCGCGAGCGGGCAGCCGTCAACGCCGCGATCGCTGGCGGTGGCCCGAAGAGTGTCGTGCTGCGCGGACGACGCAAGGTTGCCCGGCTGATCAGCCCGTACCCCAGGATCTGACCATCCGGAGGCGGTCCTCAGTTCTCAGAGCACCGACGCCGAGCCCTTTCTCAACAGCGGCCGGTGCCCCAGGCGGTGCAGACGATCCGGATGGTCTCGGTGGTCCGCAACACCGCGGTACCGCCTGTGTTGGGCATGATCGCTGAGGACTTTCCCCAGTATTTCGTGGTGTAACCACTGGTGCCCTTGCCGACGTAGAGCTTGAGTGTCGAGCCCTTCGTCTTCAACACCGTCCCCGGACCCAGCTCGCGAGTGCTCTCACCGACCTGGATGACGTACCAGGACAGGTCGACAGGAGTGGCAGAAGTCGATGTGATGAGGACGTACTCCCCGTTGGGGTTGGTCATGTCGTCGCCCGGCGCGTCGTAGTTGGCCCGGATGGTGACCTTGCCGATCGTCGGATCCGTACAGGAGAGGACGCACGGATAGCTCGCATGGGCGCGGATGTCGCCATCGGGGTCGAACAGGTACGCGCCACCACCGACGGTTCCAGGCAGATTGAGGTTCTGGAAACGCGGTGCAGAGCCGCCCCAGTACTGCACCGAGTTGGAATTGGTGCCCTTACCCACGTGCAGGACGAAGCTGGCGCCCGGCGCGAGTGTCGTGCCGGATCGGATGGTGTACCTGTCCGGCCCACCGGAGCGCAGCACCCAGCCGCCCAGGGCGACGGTGGACGTGCCGGTGTTGCGCAGGCGGATGTACTCCGTGTTGGGGTTGGCCGCATCGTCACCATCACCGTCGTAGTTCACCGACAGGTCGATCTTGGCATCTTGGGCAGGTCCGCTCCCGCACGCGTCGTCGTCCCACAGCCCGATCTTCTTGGCCGCAGCCTGTTCCATGGCCAAGTGGTACTGCGCTGCCCGTCCGTCCTCTGGCGGGATGACCAGCCACAGCGCCTGGCCCTGCTGGAGGCTGGCCAGCTGGGGGTCGACGGATGGCTGCCCCGACACCGGGACGTCGACGAACCGCACCCACCGCCCCTGCGACCTCGACGCAGCGTCCTTGGACGACAGGTTTACCACCTTGCCCAGGGTGCGCGACGACATGACGCTGGTGGCGGCCGCGGCATGGCACTCGCCCAGCTCCATGGTCTGGATGCCGGCGTTGCGGACGGTCACCGGCGTGGGTGTTCCGTCGCCCCAGACGTCAACCTCCACCGTGTCCCCGTCGACGATTCGGGTCACCTTGCCGTGCTCGGCTCCGGCAACCCCCGCTGCCTGGCCTGCAGCAAGGAACAACGAGACACCACAGATGGACGCAACCAAGGTCATACGCACGGAGACAGCCTTCATCCCTCCAGTGTATGTACTAGTACTTCTGGAGGCACATCCGCCGAACGTTCAGGTCAGGTGGACCGATGGGGCGACCCGGGAGTTCCCGCCTCCGGCTGCTGGGCCCACCAGTCCCGGAGCGCCGCGACGGCCGCGTCGCGACCGACCATGCCCTGGTCGAGCCGCAGCTCGAGCAGGAACGAGTAGGCGCGGCCGAGCACCGGGCCGGGCGGGATGCCGAGCACCTCGGCGATCTCGTTGCCGTTGAGCTCCGGGCGGACCTTGGCCAGCTCCTCGGCCGCCATGAGCGCCTCGATCCGCGTCTCGAGCGCGTCGTAGGTCTGCGACAGCCGAGCCGCCTTGCGGGCGTTGCGGGTGGTCGAGTCCGACCGGGTGAGCCGGTGCAGGCGCTGCAGCAGCGGGCCCGCATCGGTGACGTAGCGGCGCACGGCCGAGTCGGTCCACGCCCCGTCGCCGTACCCGTGGAACCGCAGGTGCAGCTCGACCAGCCGGGTCACCGCCTTGACGGTGTCCTTGTCGTAGCGCAGGGCCTTGAGCCGCTTGGCGGTGAGCTTGGCGCCGACCACCTCGTGGTGGTGGAAGGAGACCCCGCCCCCCGGCTCGAACCTGCGGGTCGCCGGCTTGCCGATGTCGTGGAGCAGCGCGGCGAGGCGCAGCACCAGGTCGGGGCCGGGCACCGACGACTCCGGGCCGTCGGCCGGTCCCTCGAGCGCGATCGCCTGGTCGAGCACCCGCAACGAGTGCTCGTAGACGTCCTTGTGCCGGTGGTGCTCGTCGATCTCGAGCTTGAGGGCCGGCAGCTCGGGCAGCACGTGGTCGGCCAGCCCGCTGTCGACCAGGAGGCGCAGCCCCGCGTGCGGGGACGCCGCGAGCAGGAGCTTGGTCAGCTCGTCCCGGACCCGCTCGGCCGACACGATCTCGATCGTGGCGGCCATCGCGGTCATCGCGTCGCGCACCTCGGGGACCACGTCGACCTCGAGCTGGGCCACGAAGCGGCAGGCCCGCATCATCCGCAGCGGGTCGTCGCCGAACGACACCTCGGGCGGTCCGGGCGTGCGCAGGCGACGGGCGGCGAGGTCGGCCAACCCGGCATACGGGTCCACGAACTCCATCGACGGCAGCCGCATGGCCATCGCGTTGACGGTGAAGTCGCGCCGGACCAGGTCGTCCTCGAGGTTGTCGCCGAAGGCGACGACGGGCCGACGGGTCTGGCCGTCGTAGGCGTCGGCGCGGTAGCTCGTGACCTCGACGACGTGGTCACCGCGGCGCGCGCCGATGGTGCCGAACTCGCGGCCGATGTCCCAGTGCGCGTCACTCCACGGGCGCAGGATGGCCAGCGTCTGGTCGGGCGACGCGCTGGTCGTGAAGTCGAGGTCGGGCGACATCCGCCCGAGGAAGGCGTCGCGCACCGGCCCCCCCACGAGGGCGAGCTCGTGGCCCTGCGCCGCGAACAGCTCGCCGAGCTCGGTGAGCAGCGGCACCACCGGTGCGAGGTGCGCGGTGGCCCGGCGCATGAGCTCGGGCAGCGGCTCGCGGGGATCGGCGGTGGACACGGAGGTCAAGGGTAGGCGCTCGTTAGAGTGGCACGGTGACCTCCCCCGCTCGCGACCCCGAGAGACTGGCGCCCAGCCGGCCTCGGCTGCCCTCGGTCGAGGAGCGTTCCGCCGGGGGGATCGTCGTCGACGTGCACGAAGGGGTGGCCCGGATCGCGGTCATCGCCCGGCGCAACCGGGCCGGGCGGATCGAGTGGTGCCTGCCCAAGGGCCACATGGAGCACGGCGAGACGCTGCAGCAGGCCGCGGCCCGCGAGGTGGCGGAGGAGACCGGCATCGAGGGCCGCGTCCTCACCGAGCTCGGCACCATCGACTACTGGTTCGCCACCGGCGAGCGCCGGATCCACAAGTTCGTGCACCACTACCTCCTCGAGGCCACCGGCGGTCACCTCACCATCGAGAACGACCCCGACCACGAGGCCATCGACGTCGCCTGGCTGCCGCTGCGCGAGGCGCACGAGCACCTCACCTTCCCCAACGAGCGCCGCATCGCGAGGCAGGCCTGGCAGCGACTGGCCGGAGACGGGTGATGCACCGCGCTTCGGTATGCCGCGTGCTCACCGCGGCGGCGCTGGCCGTGCCCGCGTGGTGCGCCGTCGCGACCCCGGCGACCCCGGCGTCCGCGGCACCGTCCGCGGCCGACGTCACCCTCGACCTCAGCTCGGTGACCCCGGCGGTCGCGAAGGCCGGGGACGACCTGGTCGTCACCGGCACGCTGCACAACGGCGGCGGCTCCGCGCTGGCCCGCCCGACCGTCGCCGTGGTGATGGGGTCGATGGAGCCGACCCGCAAGGCGGTCCGCGACTGGGCCGCGCAGACCGGTCCGGCCGCCGGGAAGGTGGTGGGACAGAGCCGACTGACCGGCTCGGTGCCCGCAGGCGGCAGCCAGACCTTCTCCGTACGGGTCCCGAAGCTGGCCACGCTCGGCCCGGCCGCCTACGGCGCCATCCCGCTCAGCATCCAGTCGGGGGCGGCGAGCATCCGGACCTTCGCGGGCTACCAGCAGACCAAGCAGTACCAGCCGATGTCGATCAGCTGGGCCGCCCCCCTGACCCTCGACCCCGACCCCAACCTGTTCGGCGGCAGCGGCGCCGCCCGCGAGACCGCCTGGGGCGAGGCGCTGGGCGAGGGATCGCGGGTGGCGCGGGTCATCCGGGCCACCGAGGACGCGCCGGTGACCTGGGCGATCGACCCGACGCTGACCCCCACCCTGCTGCCCGACGACGTCGACATCGAGGCCGACTCCGCGCAGGGCCGGCAGGAGAGCGCCATCCGGGTCGCCACCGAGGACCGGATCACCGACCTCGCCGCACAGCACAGCCCCTGGGTGCTGCCCGACACGGACGCCGACCTGGCCGCCGTCGCGGGCATCCGGGCCGGTGAGCCGCTGATGCGCAGCTTCGTGGACCGCGCCGACGGGGTGGCCGCGAAGCTCGACGGGCGCGCCGACATCGCGTGGCCCGCCGACGGTGGCTACACCGCGACCCGCGAGAGCGCCCTGCGCCGCGTCTTCCGGGTGCCGGCCCTCGCGGGGCAGGTGACGTCCGGGTCGGCGCTCACCCCCGCGGGGTCGGCCAACACCCCCAGCGCCGCGCAGCGCAGCACGACCGGGCTGCCGCTGCTCGCCTACGACGACTCCCTGAGCGGGCTGCTGGCCCGCACCACGTCCGCCTCGGACGGGGTGCTCAGCACCCAGCAGTTCGTCGCCGACTCGGTGGCCCTGCTCAACGAGCTCCCGGGCACCGAGGGACGCAGCGTCTTCGTGGCCGCCCCGCGCTCGTTCAACCCGGACCCCGACACCGCGCGGAGCTTCTTCGCCGCCACGGCCACGATTCCGTGGCTGGCGCCGACCACGACCGACGCGATGCTCGCGAAGGCTCGGCGGGCCGTCCCGACCAGCTCTGCCCCGGTGACCCGGCCGAGCGTGCCGGCGACCGGCGGACGTGCGGTGCTGACGACGGCCCGGGTCGGGCAGCTCGAGCAGACCGTCCGCACGGTCCGCGGCGTGGCCCAGATCCGCGACGACGGCGACGCGTTCCTGCGCACCTGGACCCGCGCCGCCGACCAGCTCGCCTCCACCCGCTGGCGAGCCGCGCCCACGGCCTGGAACACCCTCAGCGGCCGGGTCTCCGAGGCCGCGCGACAGACCACCACCGCGGTCAAGGTCTCGGCCAGCACGATCAACTTCCTCGCCGACTCCGGCCGCCTCCAGATCACCGTGACCAACGACCTGGCCGTCCCGGTCGACGACGTGAAGCTCACCGTCGAGGCGTCGAACCCCCGGCTGCGGATCGACAGCCAGCCAGCGGTGTTGCGGATCGGGCCGCGCAGCCGCGCCACGGTGACGGTGCGGGTGACCGCGCTCGCCGCCGGTCCGGTGCCGCTGCGCACCACGCTCACCACCCCCGACGGGACGGTCATCGGGCAGGGCGCCGACGTGCAGGTCCGGGTGACCCCCACCGGTCACTGGATCTACTGGGGGCTGGGTGGCGTGGCGGGCGCGATCCTCCTGCTGGGTATCGTGCGGACCTTCCGACGTAGGCCGGGCAGCGGTCCGGACCCGACCGGGTCCGTGCACTCCACCGGGTCACCGCCGCCGGCCGCCCCCGACCCGCTGCCCCGAGAGGCCACCACCGCATGACGCTGGATCGATGACAGACGCACCGTCCGGCGAGCGCAGCCTCGCCCGGTCCAGCGCCCTCATGGCCGCGGGCACCGTCGTCTCGCGGGTCCTGGGGTTCGGGCGAGCCGCGCTGCTCAGTGGCGCGGTCGGCATCGGCCTGGCCGCCGACACCTTCCAGGTGGCGAACACGCTGCCCAACCAGTTCTACCTCCTGCTCGCCGGTGGGGTCCTCAACGCCGTCCTGGTGCCCCAGATCACCAAGGCGGCCAGCCACGACGACGGCGGCCACGCCTTCGTCAACCGCCTGCTGACGCTCTCGCTGGCCCTCCTCGTCGGCGCCACCGTCCTCGTCACCCTCGCCGCGCCCCTGCTGGTCCGGGTGTTCGCGACGCGGGAGTGGGACTCCGACGCGGTCGGGCTGGCCGTGGCGTTCGCGTTCATCTGCCTCCCGCAGGTCTTCTTCTACGGCCTCTACACGCTCTTCGGCCAGGTGCTCAACGCCCGCGGCCAGTTCGCGGCCTACATGTGGGCCCCGGCGCTGGCCAACCTCGTCGCCATCGGCGGGCTGCTCTGGTTCAAGGTGGCCTACCCCGACACCGTCAAGGTCGGCGAGTGGACCCCGGGGATGATCTGGATCCTCGCCGGCACCGCGACGCTGGGAGTCGCGGTGCAGGCGGCGGCACTGTGGCTGCCCCTGCGGGCCAGCGGGTTCCGCTACCGCCCGGTGTGGGGTTTCCGCGGGGTGGGTCTGCGCAGCGCGTCGAAGGTCGCGGGGTGGACCTTCGCCGCGGTCGCCCTGAGCCAGGCCGGCTACATCGTGACGTCCCAGGTGATGACTCGCGCCACGCACCTGCTGGAGGGCCGCGACGAGGTGGGCGCGGGACTCGCCGCCTACGGCTATGCCTTCCTGCTGTTCATGCTCCCCCACTCTCTCATCACGGTCTCGCTCGTGACCGCGCTCTTCACCCGGCTGTCCCAGGCCGCCCACCGTGGCGACAGCGCGGCGGTGGTGGCCGACCTCGGCAGCGGCCTGCGGATGCCGGCCGTGCTGCTGGTGCCCGGCACCGTCGCCATGATCGTGCTCGGGACCCAGGTCGCCCGGGTCGCCTTCTTCGACAACACCCCGCAGGAGTCCGCCGCGATCGGGCGGGTGATGGTGGCGATGATGCTGGGCCTGGTGCCGTTCGGGTGGCTCTACCTCATCCAGCGCGTCTTCTACGCCTACGAGGACGCCCGGACCCCCTTCCGCCTGCAGCTCGTCGTCACCGTGGTGGCGACCGGCGCGAACCTCGTCGCCGCCACCGTCGACCCCACCCACACCGGGATCGTGGTCGGGCTCGGGCAGACCCTGAGCAACCTCGCCGCCGCGCTGCTCGGGTTCGTCCTGCTGCGTCGCAGGCTCGGGTCGCTGCACCTGCGGCCGAGCATCCGCGGCTACGTCCGGCTGGCGCTGGCCTCCGCCGTCGCCGGGGTGCTGACCTGGCTCGGACTTCGGGCCGTGGAGGCGCTCGGCGTCGACCGCGCGTCCTGGAGCGGCGCATTCGTCGAGGTCGTGGCCGGCGGCGGGGTGTTCGTCCTCATCGCGCTCACGCTCGCCCACGTCATGCGGGTCCAGGAGGTCGCGCTGCTCCTCGACCCACTGCTGCGCCGCCTGCGTCGCCGCCCCTCCTGATCCGCACGCCCTAGGATGAGGCCGCGGCCGGCTGGCCAGCCGGGGTGGCGCATCGAGTGTGACGTGGTGGACGAGACCGTAGGAGGCAGCGTGCACGGGGTAGGCCCTTCGACGGTGCTCGGCGGTCGCTACGCCGTCCAGCGCCGGCTCGAGCAGCTGCCGAAGGCCGAACGCTGGTCGGCCCACGACACCACCCTCGAGCGCGATGTGGTCATCGTCTGCTTCTCCGAGCAGGAGTCCCACGCCGACACCACCCTCGACGCCGCCCGCCGGGCCGCCGGCCTCGACAACCACCGGCTCGTGCGCGTGCTCGACGTCGGCCGCTCCGAGGGCATCGCGTTCTTCGTCGAGGAGGCCATCCACGACGCCCACACCCTCACCCAGCTCCTCGAGCAGGGTGGCCTGCCGGCCGAGGAGGTGCGGCGGATCGCCGGCGAGGCCGCGACCGGCCTCGAGGCGGCGCGCGGTCGTGGCCTGCACCACCTGCGGCTCACCCCCCACTCGATCCTGCGCGCCCACGACGGCACCATCAAGGTGCGGGGCGTGGCCACCACCGCGGCGATGGCCACCGACGACGACGTCGACGCCGCCCGCGCGGCCCGCACCGACGCCGTGGGCGTCGTGGCCATCACGTATGCCGCGTTGACCAGCCGGTGGCCCCTGCCCGGCCACGTCGCCGGGCTCGAGTCCGCGCCCCACGTCGTCGGCGGCGTGCCGGCCCCGTCCGAGATCGCGGCCGGCGTGCCCGGCGACCTCGACGCGCTGTGCCGGCTCACCCTCAACGAGGACCAGGGCCCGCTCACGCCGGGCGACTTCGCGAGCCAGATCGCCCCGTGGGCGATGTCGCAGGTGCAGGGCCTCGGGGGGACGCGACCGGTCGACGACGGCAGCACCCGCACGATCGCGATGCCGCGCGAGGAGCTCGACGCGGCGCTCGCCTCCGTGCCGGCCTCGCCGGTCCCCCCGCCGCCGGTCCCCCCGCCGCCGGTCCACCCCGACGAGCAGGGCCCCGGCGAGGCAGCCGGGCAGGGCCGGCACGAGGCACCGTGGGCTGCTCCCGCGGGTGCCGCGGTCGGCGCCGCCGCGCTCGGCGAGCCCACCCCCACCCAGCCGCTCACGCCCGCCACCGGGGCAGCCGGCCTCCCTGAGGGCCCGGTCGGTCCCGCCACTGACCACGACGCCGACCACGACTCCGACCACGACTCCGACGACGGCGTCGACCAGGAACCGGGGCAGCCGGGCGCCGGCGCCGCCGCTGCCGCCCAGGCGTCCGCTGCGGCGACTGCAGTGGGTACCGCCCTCGGCACGGCCGGCCACGCCGCCGGACAGGCCGCCGGTGCCGCGGCCCACCGGGTCGGCAGCTTCGCCCGGGCAGCAGCCGACAAGGCAGCCGAGCACCGGGCCCAGCGCCAGGCCGCCGAGGAGCGCGCCGAGGAGCGCCGGATCTCGCTCAACCAGGCCCTCGTCGAGGGGCAGGAGCCACTCGGGCCGCCCCTGCCGATGCTCTCCGCCGAGACCGGCACGGCCCCGACCCGGGACCAGGCCAAGGTGGTCCTGGCGATCATGGCGGCGTTCCTGGTCGTCGCCACGATCCTCGGTTTCTGGGGTGCCTCGAGGATCGGTTCCAACAGCGACCTCGGGCTCGGTGGCACCCCCACCCCGAAGGGCACGGTCAAGGTGACTGCCCCGGCCGTCACGGTCACCCCCACGGCCCCTGACGAGGGCGGCGGCGAGTCGTTCGCGATCCTCAGCGCCACCGGATTCGACCCCGAGGGCGACGGCGCCGAGCGCAACGGTGAGGCCGCTCGCGTCTTCGACGGCAAGACCAACACCTACTGGAGCTCCGAGGGCTACGCCAGCCCGAACCTCGGGGGCCTCAAGAAGGGCGTCGGCCTGCGGCTCGACCTCGGCCAGAACCGCAGTGTCTCCACGGTCGAGCTCGTGCTGCCCAACGCGGCGGACGTGACCGTCTACGTGGGCCAGGACCGCGACAGCCTGGGCAGCGCCACCAAGATCGGCTCCTCGCAGGGCAAGTCCGGGGCGGTGACCCTCAAGGCCCCCTCGATCGTCAAGGGGCAGTACGTCTTCGTCTGGTTCACCGCGGTGACCCAGGTGTCCGACGGCCGGTTCCGCGCCACGGTCGCCGAGGTCACGGTCAGCTGAGCCGTCGCGGCGGCCGACCGGCACACCCATGAGCAGCCTCCCGTTGCGCGAGCAGGACGACCGCGCGTTGCTGCGCGCGCACGTCGAGGGCGACCCCGACGCGTTCGGCGAGCTGTTCCGCCGGCACCGCGACCGGATGTGGGCGGTGGCCCTGCGCACGACCCGCAACCGCGAGCTCGCCTCCGACTGCGTCCAGGACGCCTTCATCTCGGCCTTCCGGCGGGCCGGGTCCTACCGGGGCGACGCGGCGGTCACCACGTGGCTGCACCGCATCGTGGTCAACGCCTGCCTCGACCGGCTGCGGCGCGACAAGCCCACCAGCGAGCTGCCCGAGCACGAGCTGGCCGACCGCCACGACGCGGAGTCGTCGGTCGACACCCGTCTCGACGTCCGGGAGGCGCTCGAGCGCCTCCCCGAGGGCCAGCGGATGGCGCTGATCCTGGTCGACATGCACGGCCTGTCGGTCGCCGAGGCGGCCGCCGTGCTGGAGGTCGCGGAGGGCACCGTGAAGTCGCGGTGCAGCCGGGGTCGCGATGCCATGGCCGAGCTCCTGCGGGAACCATCGGGGCAGCCGTGACGTCGTACACATGTCGCCACCGCCGTGCCCGCACCGGCAGCCGCGCGACCACGAGACCGACACCCATCGTCTGGAGGAAGTCGTGGTGAGCACACCCCCCGTGCCCCCGGCGGACAGTGGCGTCCCCCCGCACGGCAGCAGCCCGCGGGACCCGCGCGTCGCGGGCCCGGGGCGGCCCGACGACGTCGAGCACGACCCCACCGGCATCCGGGCGCTCCTCTCGGCGCTGCCCGACCCCGGTCCCATGCCTCCCGACCTGGTCGCCCGGATCAGTGCCTCGATCGCCCAGGAGCAGTCCGCCCGCGAGGGCGGCACCGTCGTGCCCCTTCGCCGGCGCAGCTGGGGCTGGCAGCACCTGGGCGCTGCCGCCGCTGCCGCCGTGGTCCTCGCGGTGGGCCTGCCCGCCCTGCTGACCGGCACCGGCCCCGGCGACGTGATGGCCTCGCTCAAGGGCACCTCCTCCGCCGACAGCGCCAGCAGCGCCGAGGGCAACAGTGGCTCCGTCGCCGACTCCGGTGGTGCTCCCGAAGCCCCCGGCTCCACGGCGACCCCCGGGCCGGCCGTCCCCGACAAGCGGGTGCGCAGCTCGGTCGGCGACGTGGCCCTCGCGGCGACCGGCACGGCATACACGACCTCGGGCCTGGCCACCCAGGCGGCGACGCTGGGCACCACCTTCCAGGCCTCCTCGGCCGCGAAGGACCACGCCGTGCCCTACGGCGAGGCCGGGCTGCGGGGCTGCCTCACCGCGCTGGGTGTGCCCGACGGGCTCCCGGTGCGGGGCGACGTGGCGACCCTCGACGGCGTCCCGGCGGTGATCGTGCTGGTCGACCGGGGCAGCACCGAGTCGGTGTATGCCGTGGCGCCCGACTGCGACGCGCAGCACCCCCGGCTGCTCGCCGGACCCCTCACCCTCCCCTGACCCGCACAACGGCAGCTGCGTCCCCTTGGGCGCAGCTGCAGACGGGCGGCAGTGAGGGCAGCTGCCGTTTTGCCGGGGAGCTGGGTGTCGCGGGGCCGCCGGAACATTCAGGCCCTACGATCGGTTGAAGAGTCCGGCACCGTATGTTGCGGTGCACCGCCTTCTCGACCACAAGGGGCTGTAACCGCGTGACCACCACCGCACCCGCCGACATCCGCAGTCTGATCATCATCGGCTCCGGCCCGGCGGGTTACACCGCCGCCGTCTACGCGGCCCGTGCCAACCTCCAGCCGCTGCTCTTCGAAGGCGCCGTCACCGCGGGTGGCGCCCTGATGAACACCACCGAGGTGGAGAACTTCCCGGGGTTCCGCGACGGGATCATGGGCCCCGACCTGATGGAGAACATGCGGGCCCAGGCCGAGCGGTTCGGCGCCGAGATCATCACCGACGACGTCGAGTCCGTCGACCTCGAGGGTGAGGTCAAGACGGTCGTCGACGCCGAGGGCAACACCTACCGCGCGCACGCCGTCATCCTCGCCATGGGCTCGGCCTACCGCGAGCTGGGTCTGCCCGACGAGAAGCGGCTGTCCGGCCACGGCGTCTCGTGGTGTGCGACCTGTGACGGGTTCTTCTTCCGTGACCAGGACATCGCCGTCGTGGGCGGCGGCGACTCCGCCGTCGAGGAGGCCACCTTCCTCACCAAGTTCGCCCGCTCGGTGACCATCGTCCACCGCCGCGGCGAGCTGCGCGCCTCCAAGATCATGGCCGAGCGCGCGCTGTCCAACGACAAGATCAAGTTCGCCTGGAACTCCGCCGTCGAGGCGATCCACGGCGACGCGAAGCTGACCGGCATCACGCTGCGCGACACCGAGACCGGTGCGACCCGCGAGCTGCCCGTCACCGGCCTGTTCGTCGCGATCGGCCACGACCCGCGCAACGAGCTGGTCAAGGGCGTCGTCGACCTCGACGACGAGGGCTACGTCCTCGTCGAGGGCCGCACCACGCGGACCAACCTCCCGGGCGTCTTCGCCTCGGGCGACCTGGTCGACCACACCTACCGGCAGGCCATCACGGCGGCGGGCTCCGGCTGTGCCGCGGCGCTCGACGCCGAGCGGTTCCTCGCCGACCGGGAGCACGCCGGCGCCCCCGCCACCGACGCTGCCCTCACCGATGAGCCCGCCCTGACGCACTGACCCCGACGCACCGACCCCACCCGTCCGCCTGTCAGACCCCGCGGGGATCATGGCAGCAGACGCAGTCCCACCCAGCCACACCGCACACCCAGCCAACCAACCGCAGCACCACCGAAAGGAGCCCCCGAGTGGGAGCCATCAAGGACACCACGGACGCCACCTTCGAGGCCGACGTCCTCCAGAAAGACAAGCCGGTCCTGGTGGACTTCTGGGCGCCCTGGTGCGGCCCGTGCCGCGCCGTCGCCCCGATCCTCGAGGAGCTGGCCGTCGCCCATGCCGACAAGATCGAGATCGTCAAGCTCAACACCGACGAGAACCTCGCGGTCAGCAGCCGCTACGGCATCACCGGCATCCCGACCCTCAACGTCTATGTCGGTGGCGAGGTCGTGAAGACCCTCGTGGGCGCCATGCCCAAGCCGAAGCTGGTGCGTGAGCTCGCCGACTACCTCGGCTGAGTGACCCCGTGACCGGATGCCGGTCGCGCCCGAGGAGGGCGCGACCGGCATCGTCATTGCCGGGCCGGTCCGGTTGGTCCGCGACGCCGTTCTGACCTAGGCTCGGGAGTCGGACCCGGTCTGCGACGAGCCCGGCCACCCGTGCCCCTGCACCACCGCTGACCTGCACAAACATCCAACTGCGATGATCCGTTCACCGGGCGTCGCCCACCATCCCGAGGAGGCCGCGTGTCAGACAGCAAGTACGGCCTGCTCGGCCTCGGCAGCCACGGCCCCGCGGTCGCCGACGTGCGGGCCCGGCTGGCCGCGCTGCCCCCCGACCAGCTGCCCGAGCGCCCGGACCTGCAGGCCGACGACCCCACCGTGTTCGACGCCGCCCTGGAGCGGGCCGTGCGGGCCTTCCAGCAGCACAAGGGCCTCATCGTCGACGGCGTGGTGGGCGTGGAGACGTTCACCGCCATCGACGGCGCGCGCTGGGCGCTCGGTGACCGGATCCTCCTGCACACCCCTGGACACCTCCAGCGCGGTGAGGACGTGGTCACCCTGCAGGAGCGGCTCAACACCCTGGGCTTCGCCGCGGGGCGGGTCGACGGTCGCTTCGGACCCGAGACCGAGCGCGCGGTCCGCAGCTTCCAGCGGGCCTACGGCCTGTCCGGGGACGGTTCCGTGGGTCCCAACACCCTGCGGGCCTTCGAGGACCTGCGCAGGTCGGTGTCCGGCGGCTCGGCGAACGTGCTGCGCGAGCGCGAGCTCGTCCGTCGCTCAGGTCACAGCCTGTCCGGGCGCACCGTCGTGCTCGACCCCGGGCACGGCGGCAGCAACACCGGAGCCGTGGCCCACGGGCTGGTCGAGTCCGAGGTGGTGATGGACCTGGCCCGACGCATCGAGGGCCGGCTGACCGCGATCGGCGTGTCCGTCGTCTACACCCGGACCGAGCACACCTCCCCCACCGAGGACGAGCGGGCCGCGCTGGCCAACGATGCCGGTGCCGACCTCGTGCTCTCGCTGCACTGCGACTCCCACGACGCCGGCGATGCCAGTGGGGTGGCGACCTTCTTCTTCGGTCGCGACCGCCAGACCTCCTGGTCGGCCGTGGGTGAGCACCTGGCCGACCTCGTCCTGCGCGAGGTGGTGGCCCGCACCGGCCTCGAGAACTGCCGCTCGCACGGCCGCTCGTGGGCCCTGCTCCAGCAGACCCGGATGCCGGCGGTGCGGATCGAGGCCGGTTACCTCTCGCACCCCGACGACGCGGCTCGGCTCGCCGACCCGCTCTTCCGCGACACCCTGGCCGAGGCCGTCCTGGTCAGCCTCCAGCGGCTCTACATGGGCGACGACGACACCGCCACCACCGGGGTGCTGCGACTCGGCGACCTGCGCGCCTACCTCGCCTCACACAGCTGACCCAGCCAGAAGCACAGCGCGAATCCGCTACTGCCCCAACGGTTTTCCCGCTCAGGCGCTGCGCTCGAGCCCCAACATGTCGACGATCCGGTTGAGGTCCTCGACCGAGGCGAACTCGACGGTGAGCTTGCCCTTGCGCTGCCCCAGGGCGATGTTCACCCGGGTGTCGAACCGGTCGGAGAGCCGGGCCGCCAGGTCGTCGAGCTGGGGGTGCCGGTTGCCGGCCCGCGGCCGACGCGGCTTGGCCACCTCGTCGGGCCCACCCACGGCCACGATCTCCTCGACGTTGCGGACGCTGAGCCCCTCGGCCACGATCCGCTGGGCGACCCGCTCCATCGCGGCGCCGTCGGACAGCCCCAGGAGGGCCCGGGCGTGACCGGCGGACAGGACGCCGGCGGCGACCCGGCGGGCGACCAGCGGCGGGAGCTTGAGCAGCCGGAGCGTGTTGGAGATCTGCGGTCGCGAGCGACCGATCCGGGCGGCCAGCTCGTCGTGCGTGCAGCCGAAGTCCTCGAGCAGCTGCTGGTATGCCGCGGCCTCCTCGAGCGCGTTCAGCTGGCTGCGGTGCAGGTTCTCCAGGAGGGCGTCGCGCAGGAGGTCGTCGTCGTCGGTCTCCTTGACGATGGCCGGGACGGTGGCCTTGCCGGCCTCCTGTGACGCGCGCCAGCGCCGCTCACCCATGATCAGCTCGTAGCGCACGCCGTCGGCCGCGTTGTCGAGCTCGTCAGGCCCCTGACCTGCGGGAATGGGCCGGATCACGATCGGCTGGAGCACCCCGATCTCGCGGATCGAGTGGACCAGCTCGGCCATGTCGTCCTCGTCGAAGACCGACCGGGGCTGGCGCGGGTTGGGCCGGATCTGCTCGACCGGGATCTCGCCGTAGGACACCCCGGGCACCGGCGCGAGGTCGAAGCCGTCGGTAGCCGTCCGCTCCGCGGATGCCTGGTCGGCCCCTTCGGCCCCGCGGGCCGCGGTGTCCGCAGCAGCGGCATCGACCGCGTCGACGTCCGCCACGGCAACTCCCCCACCCTGGTCACCCTCACCCGCCGGTGACCCACCGGCATACGCCGTGGCACCGGGGCGCGAGTCGGGGAAGAAGACGTCCACGGGACGGCCGTTCGGGGAGGTCGGGGCGTTGGGGATGAGGGCACCCAGGCCCCGGCCGAGGGCGCGACGCTTCTCGCTCATGATCTCTTCTCTCACTCTCGTGTGGCCGCTGGCTGCGCGGATGCGGTCTGGTGGGCGGCGGTGGCGGCGCCGCGGTCGGCGAGCTCAGCGGCGGCACCGAGGTAGGACAGCGCGCCGCTGGAGTTGGGGTCGTAGGTCATCACGGTCTGGCCGTGGCTCGGCGCCTCGGAGATCCGCACCGAGCGGGGCACCGTGTTGCGCAGCACCTGCTCGGGGAAGTGGTTGCGCACCTCCTCGGCGACCTGGGCCGACAGCCGGGTGCGGCCGTCGTACATGGTCAGCAGGATGGTCGACACGTGCAGCGTGGGGTTGAGGTGGTTGCGGATCAGCTCGATGTTCTTGAGCAGCTGCGAGAGGCCCTCGAGGGCGTAGTACTCGCACTGGATCGGGATGAAGACCTCCTGCGCCGCGACGAAGGCGTTGACCGTCAGCAGGCCCAAGCTGGGCGGACAGTCGATCAGCACGTAGTCGGGCGCCGGACGTCCGGCGGCGGGACCCTGCTCGAGAAAGGCGGCGATCGCCTTCTGCAGCCGGGTCTCCCGGGCAACCAGGGAGACCAGCTCGATCTCCGCTCCCGCCAGGTCGATGGTGGCCGGCGCGCACCACAGGCCGGCGATGTCGGGGCACTCCTGCACCACGTCGGCGAGCGGGGTGCCCTCGACCAGCACGTCGTAGATGCTCGGCACCTCCGCGTGGTGGTCGATCCCCAGCGCGGTGCTGGCATTGCCCTGCGGGTCGATGTCGATGACGAGCACCGTGAGCCCGGCCTGCGCGAGCCCGGCGGCGACGTTGACGGTGGTGGTGGTCTTGCCCACCCCGCCCTTCTGGTTGGCCACGGTCAGCACGCGAGTGGTCGGCGGCTTCGGGAAGACCCGGCCGGTCAGGGCGATCCGCTTGCGCGCATCAGCGGCGACTGCCCGAGCCAATGGGGTGTCCCGGTCGCCCTGCGGCAGCGCCGAGGCGACCTCCTCGCGGTCGTCCGTTTCACGTGAAACCACGGCGGCCAGGGCCTCCAGCGCCTCGGCCGCAGCCACCGAGTCCCCGGTGTGTGGCGGCGCCTCGGAGACCGCGTCAGACTCCATCGTCGTCTCCTGAACCGCCTCGACCTTCGGGGGCGTTTCACGTGAAACGTCGGTGGGTTCTGCTTGGCTCGCCCCGGCGGCGGCCTCCACCTCGATCCGCGTTTCACGTGAAACAGCCGCCTCGTCGGCGGCTTGGGTCAGCGCTGGCCAGCCGAGCGCCGTGCTGGCGCGGCCGAGCCGCTGAGGCCATCCAAGTCCCTGGGTCAGTTGCAGTCCCTGGGTCAGTTGCAGTCCCTGGGTCAGTTGCAGCGTTGCTGTGCTCACACAGTCACCTCGTTGGCCATGGACATCATCCAACCCTACGGCGCCGCAGAGTCACAACGCGGGAGGCAGCGCCTGCCAGACCCGACCGAAAACAGACGGTCGCCGACCGGCCCTGGGACCCTCGGCCGCGAGCCGTGACTGGTCAGGGAGCGGGTCGAGCAGTGCCCTTGCCCTTGGCGGCTCGACGCGCTGCGCCCTTGGAACGGCCCTTCGGTGCCGGGCGGGAGCCGATCGTCACTTGGAGCGTCGTGGTGGGCACGGGCAGCAGGTCGGCGCCGTAGGTCTCGATCCGGGCCGACGTCATGCCCAGCTTGCGCAGCGTATTCTGCTCCGCGTCGAGCTCCTCGGCGGCCGAGCCACCCTTCAGGGCGACGAGTGTCCCGCCGTCCTGGAGGAGGGGGAAGGTCCAGCGCGCCAGCTTGTCGATGCGGGCGACGGCGCGGGCGGTGGCGAAGGGTGCCGACACCACACCGGCGAACTCCTCGGCGCGGCCACGGTGCACGGTGCAGTTGTCGAGTCCGAGCTGCTCGATCGTCGTCGAGAGCCAGGTCGTGCGGCGCAACATCGGCTCGACCAGGTGCATCTGCAGGTCGGGCCGGACGATCGCCAGGGCGAGACCGGGCAGCCCGGCGCCCGACCCGACGTCCACCACGGCGACGCCCTCGGGGAACGCCTCATGGGCGACCGCGCAGTTGAGGATGTGCCGGTTCCAGAGGATCGGCACCTCCCTGGGCCCGATCAGCCCGTGCGAGACCCCGGTGTCGGCCAGGATGGCCGCGAACTGCTCGGCGAGCGGCAGGCGGTCAGCGAACACCGCGGCTGCGGCCGGCGGGGCAACCGGCGCCACAGCGCGGCTGTCCGGCGCAGCCGGCGCGGCCGACTCCTCGGCCGCTGATGCCGCGACGGGCGCGGTCCCGGTCTCCCCGGTCCCGCGCCCGCCGTCGGTGCGTTCGTGCGATGTCATGCGCGCTGTTTCACGTGAAACACGGTGGTCGTCGCTCGGGTCACGCCGGGAGGATGACGACGAAGCGGCGCGGCTCGACGCCGTCCGACTCCGAGGACAGGCCTGCGGCCAGCACCTCGTCGTGCACCACCTTGCGCTCGAACGCCGTCATCGGGTCCAGGGCGGCCTTCTCGCCGGTCGCCTTGACCTGCTCGATCACCGTGTGGGCGAGCTCGACCAGGGTCGACCGGCGCTCGGCGCGGTGGCCGGCGACGTCGAGCATGAGGCGGCTGCGCTCACCGGTCGCCGACTGCACGGTGAGCCGAGTCAGCTCCTGGAGGGCCTCGAGCACCTTGCCGTCCTGGCCGACCAGGCGGCGGGGGACCCGACCCTCGTCGGAGTCGACGATGGACACGGCGGCGCGGTCGCCATCCACGTCCACGTCGATGTCGCCGTCGAGGTCGGCGATGTCCAGCAGGGTCTCGAGGAAGTCGGCGGCCACCTCGCCCTCGCGCTCGAGGTCGGCCACCTTGGCCGGACGCCGGCGCGAGGTCGCGGACGGGTCCGCCTCCTCGCTGTCGCCGTCCGCGTCGCTGTCACCGTCCGCGTCGGTGTCGGTGTCGGTGTCGGTGTCGTCCGTGGTCACGTCGGCCTGCTCGGCACCGATCGGCGCGGTGGTCTCGCTGGTCGCGTCGACGCCCTGGTCGGCGGCCTGGTCGCTGGCGGGGGTGTCGTCCACGACGGTGTCGTTGTGCTCGGTCATGGTGATCACTCTCAGTTGTCGGTCTGGGGCTTGGGGTCGGTGGTGGCGCTGGGCGCCTTCGCGGGCTTCGCGGTCGCCTTGGTGGCCGGCTTGGCCGCGGCACCCTTCTTCTTCTTGTTCCGGGAGGGCTGGACGCGCTGGCCGCTGGGCTTGGGGGCCTCGGCCTCGTCGGTCGGCTTGTCGAGGCCCTTGACGGTGAACTCCTCGACCGGCTTGCCCTTCTTGCGCCGGCGCTCCTGCATGGCCTTCTCGGCCTGCGACCCGGGTGCGGGCATGTTGCGGATCACGTAGAACTGCTGGCACATCGACCAGACGTTGGTGGTGAGCCAGTAGAGCAGGACACCGATCGGGAAGTTGACGCCCGAGATCGCGAAGAAGATCGGCATCAGGTAGAGCAGCATCTTCTGCTGCTTGGCGAACGGGTTGTCCAGCGCCGAGGCCGGCATGTTCTTCATCATCAGCTGGCGCTGGGTGGTGAACGTGCTGGCCGACATCGCGATGATGAGGACCACGGTGACGATCTGCACGGTCAGGCTGTTGGCACCGATGAACCGGTCGGACAGCTGCGCACCGAAGAAGGTGGATGCCTCCGCCTCGCCGGCCAGCTTGCGGGAGATCGGACCGATCGGGTCGGTCGTCCCGTCCGAGATCTTCTTGAGGCCGTTGAGGACCCGGAACAATCCGAAGAAGAACGGGGACTGCAACAGGATCGGCAGGCAGGAGCTGAACGGGTTGGTGCCGGTCCGCTTGTAGAGGTCCATCGTCTCCTGCGTCATCGCCTGACGGGAGTCGGGGTCCTTCTTGTCCTTGTACTTGGCCTGGATCTTCTGCATCTCGGGCTGGATGAGCTGCATCCGCCTCGAGGCGTGGATCTGCCGCACGAACAGGGGGATCATCGCGGCGCGCATGACGACCACCAGGCCGACGATGGACAGCGTCCACGCGACCCCTGACGCCGACGGGATGCCGAGGGTCGTGAAGAGGGTGTGCCAGCCGTACAGGATCCACGCCACGATCCACTCGAACGGGTAGATCAGGTCACTGAAGCTCATGTCGTCCTCAATCTGGTGGTGTCCCGTCGAGGTGACGGTCCACCGGTGGTTCCGGTCGCGTGGTGGGTATGCCGCGTGGCCGGCAGGTCTGGTGCCCGGCCGCTAGGCGGCGTGGGCGTGTCGGGCAGGTACGTGGTCGACCCCGCCGGCTGCCCACGGGTGGCACCTACCCAACCGCCGCAGCGCCAGCCAGGTTCCCTTCACGGGTCCGAAGCGGCGGATGGCGGTCAGGGCGTACGACGAGCAGGACGGGTAGTAACGGCAGGTCGGCGGCGTCATCGGGGAGATGAACCGCTGGTAGAACAGCAGCAGCCCGATCAGGGGCGCCGCGGTGGCTCGCTTGAGGGTGGTCACGCCCGAGTCGCCCCCAGCCGCGCGGACACCCGCGCCAGGAGGGTGTCGAGCTCGATCGCGAGGGAAGCCGAATTCGCTTGTGCTGCAACGGGATTCGCGCGGATGACGAGGTCAGTCCCAGCGGGCACAGCCGAGAGCCGGGCCGCCATCAGGGCGCGCAGCCGCCGCTTCGTGCGGTTGCGGACCACGGCGTTGCCCACGGCCTTGGAGACAACAAAACCGACCCGCGGCGGTTGTCCCGCACGCGCGTCGGCCTGGTTGGCGTGGACCACGATCAGCGTGGAGCCAGCTCGGGCTCCCCTGGGCCCCCGGAAGGTGGCCGCGAAGTCCGAGCTCGCACGGAGCCGGTGCCCCGCGGGCAGCACGGGGTCGGCCTCAGGCGGAGAGCTCGGAGCGGCCCTTGGCGCGGCGGGCCGACAGGATGGCGCGACCCGCACGGGTGCGCATGCGCAGGCGGAAGCCGTGGGTCTTGGCCCGACGACGGTTGTTCGGCTGGAAAGTACGCTTGCTCACGAGGATCTCCGTTACTGGTCAGGCCCGGGTGGCCTGCTGAGTGCTTGGGGCGCCTGTTCGGCCGCAATCGGAGGCCCGCGCCTCGACCACCGGTGGGACTCACCGACGATCCAGGGGCGTCACGGGCATGCGAAAACGGCCGACAGGCCTGGTCAAAGGTACGCGAGCGCGACGGGCAGGGTCAAACCAGCGCCGACCACCCGGCATACCCGGGGCTTTTAGCACCGCTGGTCCCGGTTCGCCCCGGGGACACGCCGAGGTCACACCTCGATTTTGGCCCGGGGAGGCCAATTTTCGGCCGTTTCGGTTGCCGAGGTGCCGCCCCTGTTGTTAGCGTCCCTCCTCGTCCCATTCCTTGCCCACAGGTTGTGGATAACCATGTGGACAAGGCATGCTGAGGCACGGCAGACCAGCACAGACCCTGCGACAGGGCAGATCCGCGAAGACCGTCGAAAGGGATGTGGGACCGGTGAGTGACACAGATCTGGACTTCACACAGATCTGGCAGAACACCATCGCCACCCTCGACGCCGACGGCCTCCCCGCGCGGGAGCGCGCGTTCCTCACGCTGGCCCGCCTGGCCGGCCTGCTCGACGGCACCGCCCTGGTCAAGGTCCCGAACGACTACACCAAGGACGTCGTCGAGCAACGCGTGCGCGACGCCGTGACCCGGGCGCTCTCCTCGCAGCTCGGGGAGCAGGTCCACCTCGCGGTCACGGTCGACACCTCACTCGACGACGCCCACCACACCGAGGACACGACCGGCTACGCCGACGAGGCCGCGGGCACCCCGGTCCTCACGCTCGGCTCGGACCTGCAGGGCACCATCAGCTCCGGCATGGGTGTGCCCGGCCAGGGCGACAACGTCTACGCGCTCACGCCCGCGACCGAGCAGCAACGCCGCCCGCGCGACGAGGTGCTCAGCGTCACCGACGAGTCGGCGACCCGGCTCAACCCGAAGTACACCTTCGACACCTTCGTCATCGGCGCGAGCAACCGGTTCGCCCACGCGGCCGCCGTCGCCGTCGCCGAGGCGCCGGCCAAGGCGTACAACCCGCTGTTCGTCTACGGCGAGTCCGGGCTGGGCAAGACCCACCTGCTGCACGCGATCGGGCACTACGCGCGCAACCTCTACCCGCACGTGAAGGTGCGCTACGTGAACTCCGAGGAGTTCACCAACGACTTCATCAACAGCATCCGCGACGACAAGGCGAGCAACTTCCAGCGCCGCTACCGCGATGTCGACGTGCTCCTGATCGACGACATCCAGTTCCTCCAGGGCAAGGTGCAGACGCAGGAGGAGTTCTTCCACACCTTCAACACCCTGCACAACGCGAACAAGCAGGTCGTCATCACCAGCGACCTGCCGCCCAAGCTGCTGAGCGGCTTCGAGGAGCGGATGCGCAGCCGGTTCGAGTGGGGTCTGCTCACCGACGTGCAGCCGCCCGACCTCGAGACCCGCATCGCGATCCTGCGCAAGAAGGCCATCCAGGAGCGGATGAGCGCTCCCGACGACGTGCTCGAGTTCATCGCCAGCCGGATCTCGACCAACATCCGCGAGCTCGAAGGCGCCCTGATCCGCGTCACGGCGTTCGCCAGCCTGAACCGCCAGAGCGTCGACATGGGCCTGGCCGAGATCGTGCTCAAGGACCTGATCCCCAACGAGCAGGGCTCCCAGATCACCAGCGCGACGATCATGGCCCAGACGGCGGCCTACTTCGGGCTGACCATCGAGGACCTCTGCGGCACATCCCGCTCGCGCGTCCTGGTGACCGCCCGGCAGATCGCCATGTACCTCTGCCGCGAGCTCACCGACCTGTCACTGCCCAAGATCGGTCAGCAGTTCGGCGGCCGCGACCACACCACCGTGATGCACGCCGACAAGAAGATCCGGCAGCTGATGGCCGAGCGCCGGGCGATCTACAACCAGGTCACCGAACTGACCAACCGGATCAAGCAGCAGTCCCGCTGACCGGTCGATCGGCACCTGATCAGGTCCAGTCCCCAGCGCAGTCCCCAGTCGCCGAGACGTTCTCCACAGGCTTGTGCACAGCTGTGAAGGTTTGTTCATCCTCCCGACATGTTGGTCCGGAGCCCCGTCGGACGTGCTCAGACGAGCACGCACCCTGCTCGGGAAACGGACAAACACGGCGCAGATCCCGTGGTCCACACCTGTGGACAACTCTGTGGGTATGTATTCGGCCCCCACTGCCATCGTCTGAATGGATGATCTTTTCCCAAGGCCTGTGGACAACCGGTGGACAACGAGTGCACGACCCCTTCGGGACTGGGGACAACGGGGGTATGCCGTGTGGAGACCATGTGGGCGGCCGCACCGCCTCCACAACCAGGACCATCTTGTCCGCCGGCCCGTCCACCTCTCGTGCACACCGGACGCGCCGCGCTGACCTGCACCGATGCCGCTCATCCACAGGATCCACACCCCCTATGACAACGACTACCCCTCCCTAGTCATGGATCCAGCCCCGAGTACCAAACCTGGGCCCGCCCTCTGGAGGAACACCGGAAATGCCTGGACGTTCGACCGCCGAGATCGGGGCCGGCGGATTGCCCGATCCGGGTTGGCCGACCGCACGGTGAGCACTAGGGTCAGTCCGCAATCACATTCTTGAAGTTTTCAGCGGCGGTGCCGCACGCGAAGGGCAGGTAGTCACGGTGAAGTTCCGGGTCGAACGTGAGGTCCTCGCCGATGCCGTGACGTGGGTGGCCCGCGGCCTCCCGGCCCGTCCGCCGGTGCCGGTCCTGGCGGGAGTGCTGCTCGAGGCGAACGAGGAGGGCACCCTCACCCTCTCGGCCTTCGACTATGAGGTCTCCGCGAAGATCACCGTCGCGGCCGAGGTCGCCGAGGGTGGCACCGTCCTGGTGCTGGGCCGGCTCCTCGCCGACATCTCGCGCAACCTGCCGTCCAAGCCGGTCGACGTCGCGACCGAGGGCAACAAGGTCTCGGTCGTCTGTGGTTCGTCGCGGTTCAGCCTGATGCAGATGCCGGCCGACGACTACCCGACCCTGCCGACCTCCCCGACCGCCAGCGGCACGATCGCCGGCGACGTGTTCACCCAGGCCGTCGCCCAGGTCTCGATCGCGGCCGACCGCGGCGACACCCTCCCGATCCTGACCGGCGTGCGGGTCGAGATCGAGGGCGACAAGATGACCCTCCTCGCGACCGACCGCTACCGGCTGGCGATGCGCGAGCTGACCTGGAACCCCGAGGCCACCGACGCCAGCCACCTGGCCCTGGTCCCGGCCCGCACCCTGTCCGAGACGGCCAAGGCCCTCGGCGCCTCCGGCTCGATCGAGGTCGCGCTCGGCTCCTCCGCCGGCGGTGACGGCCTGGTCGGCTTCGAGGCCGGACAGCGACGCACCACCACCCGCCTGCTCGACGGCGAGTACCCGAAGGTCACCTCGATCTTCCCGACCAGCGTCGACACCGAGGCCGTGATCAAGACCTCCGAGCTCATCGAGGCGGTCAAGCGCGTCGCCCTCGTGGCCGAACGCAACACCCCCGTGCGACTGAAGTTCAGCGATGGCCAGGTGGCCATCGAGGCGGGCACCGGCGACGACGCCCAGGCCTCCGAGGCGGTCGAGTCCACCCTGACCGGGCCCGAGATCGAGATCGCCTTCAACCCGCAGTTCCTGCTCGACGGACTCGGGGCGGTGGGCACCGACTACTCGCGGTTCTCGTTCACCCAGCCGTCGCGCCCGGCGGTCCTGTCCGGCCAGGACGAGGTGGACGGTGAGGCCGACACCACCTACCGCTACGTGCTGATGCCCGTTCGCTTCGCGAGCTGACCACACCCGGGCGTAGCCTGAGCGGGCCGCACCCGAAGGTGTGCCGCGCAGCCGGCTCCGCGGCATACCGCACCACCCACACGCTCCACCCATTTGAAAGGGCGTCGTCTCATGCAGCTCGGTCTGATCGGTCTCGGCAAGATGGGCGGCAACATGCGCGAGCGGATCCGCCGCGCCGGCCACGAGGTGGTGGGTTTCGACCGCGATCCGAAGGTGTCGGACGTCAAGACCCTGGCCGCCCTGGTCAAGGCCCTCGACGCCCCCCGCACGGTGTGGGTGATGGTGCCGTCGGGTGCGCCGACCACCGACACGGTGGCCCAGCTGGCCAAGCTGCTCGACAAGGGCGACATGGTGATCGACGGTGGCAACAGCCGGTTCACCGATGACTTCGAGAACGAGAAGCTGCTGAAGACCAAGGGGATCGCGTACCTCGACTGCGGGGTGAGCGGTGGCATCTGGGGTCTGGAGAACGGCTATGGCCTGATGGTCGGTGGCACTGCGGCCAACGTCCGCAAGGCGATGCCGATCTTCGACGCGCTGCGTCCCGAGGGCCCGCGCGACGAAGGCTTCGTCCACGCGGGCAAGGTCGGCGCCGGCCACTACGCGAAGATGGTGCACAACGGCATCGAGTACGGCCTGATGGCCGCGTACGCCGAGGGCTACGAGCTGCTCGAGGCCAAGGACATCGTCACCGACGTACCCGGCGCCTTCAAGGCCTGGACCCGCGGCACCGTCGTCCGGTCCTGGTTGCTCGACCTGCTGGTCGACGCGCTGGAGAAGAACCCGCACCTCGAGGACGTCTCGGGCTACACGGTCGACTCCGGCGAGGGGCGCTGGACGGTCGAGGAGGCGATCGCCAACTCGGTGCCGATGCCGGTGATCTCGGCCTCGCTGTTCTCCCGGTTCGCGTCCCGCCAGCAGGAGTCGCCCACGATGCAGGCCGTCGCGGCGCTGCGTGGTGGTTTCGGCGGACACCAGGTCATGTCGGTGGCCGAGGGCGAGCAGCTGCGCGCCGACGGTGCCCCCAAGCACGAGAAGGCGGTCGAGGCCAAGGTGGAGCCCAAGGAGAAGCCCACCAAGAGCGCGGCCAAGGCGGCGGCGAAGGGCCGCAAGGCCGCGACGGCCGGTCCGTCGTCCGGCAGCGGGTCGACGCGCAAGCGTGCTGCACGATGACATCCAACTGCCAGGCCTGAGCGAGGACCGTGCGCGTCCGGCACCTGACCGTCTCCGACTTCCGCAGCTACACCACGGCCGAGCTGCCGCTCGAGCCGGGCGTGACCACGCTGGTCGGGCTCAACGGACAGGGCAAGACCAACCTGGTCGAGGCGATCGGCTACCTCGCGACGCTGTCGAGCCACCGGGTGTCGACCGACCAGCCGCTGGTGCGGTTCGGGGCGGAGCAAGCCGTCATCCGGGGGGCCGTCGTGCGCGACGGCCGGGAGACCATGCTCGAGCTGGAGCTCAACCCCGGGCGGGCCAATCGCGCCCGGCTCGGGCGCTCCCCCGTGTCGCGGCCGCGCGACGTGCTCGGCACCCTGCGCACCGTGCTCTTCGCACCGGAGGACCTGGCCCTCGTCAAGGGTGACCCCTCGGAGCGCCGGCGGTTCCTCGACGACCTGCTCGTCGCGAGGCAACCACGGTGGGCCGGCGTGCGCAGCGACTACGACAAGGCACTCAAGCAGCGCAACGCCCTGCTGAAGTCGGCACAACCGTTGCTGCGCAAGGGATCTCGGCGCCGACCCCCGTCGCGCCCTGTCGACGAACCGGTGGACGACGCCCGCGCATCGGCCCTGCACACCCTCGACGTGTGGAACGACCACCTGGCCGCGGTCGGGTCGCAGCTGCTCTACGCGCGGCTGCGCCTGCTGCGCGACCTGGGCCCCTACCTCGCCAAGGCCTACGACGAGGTGAGCGCCGGGCAGTCCGACGCCCGGGCCTCCTACAAGAGCAGCCTGCGCGAGTCGGCCGCGGCCTCGCTCGCTGCCGGTGAGGTACCCGAGATCGAGGCACTGCGCGCCGAGCTGCTGGCCACCTTCGAGGAGGTGCGCGACAAGGAGGTCGAACGCGGGATCTCCCTCGTCGGACCGCACCGTGACGACCTCGTGCTGTCGCTCGGCGAGCTGCCTGCGAAGGGCTACGCCAGCCACGGCGAGAGCTGGTCGTTCGCGCTGGGACTCAAGCTCGCGGCATACCAGCTGCTGCGGCACGACCTCGGTGAGGACCCGGTGCTGATCCTCGACGACGTGTTCGCCGAGCTCGACACCGGGCGCCGCGAACGGCTGGCCGCGATGGTCGCCGACTGCGAGCAGGTGCTGATCACCGCCGCCGTCGACGCCGACGTGCCGAAGAGCCTGGTGGGCCAGACCTTCACGGTCACGCTCGGGGAGGTGGCGCGGCGTGGGTGACGAGCCCGACGACGGCCGCGGGTCAGGCGGGGACGGCACCAGCGAGGCGCCGGACGACTCCCCTGACGTGGACCCGGGTGCGGACGCATCCCTGCTCGACGACACCGCCCTGGTCGACGACGCGGCCGAGGCCGCGCTCCAGCGGGCCCGTGCGGCGGCGCGCGAGAAGGGGTTGCGACCCGGGCTGAAACCGATGCGCCGCAGGCAGATCGGGCGGCCCACCCCGGGCGCTCCGACCGACCGCCGGGACCCGCTGCTGCTGGGCGACCAGATGGACCGGCTGATGGCCGACCGCGGGTGGAAGGTCGATGTGGCCGTGGGTTCGGTGATGGGGCGCTGGCCCGACATCGTGGGCGAGGAGGTGGCGCAGCACTGCACGCCGGTGACCTTCGAGTTCGGGGTCCTCACCGTGCGGGCCGACTCCACGGCCTGGGCGACCCAGCTCAAGCTGCTCGAGTCGTCGATCATGACCCGGCTCGAGGGCGAGGTCGGCAAGGACACCGTGACCGCCCTCAAGATCGTCGGTCCGAGCGCGCCCTCGTGGAAGAAGGGACCGCGCCGGTCGACCGGACCGGGTCCGCGGGACACCTACGGGTAGGGCGTTGGATCTCCTGCTTGGCCCGGACCGCTCCCTGCCTAGGATCGGACCATGACGGCCGACGCCGACCGGTCCCAGGACCGGTCCCTGACCCGCGAGCACTTCGACCACGTCACCCGGGTCACCACGCGCTGGTCGGACAACGACATGTACGGCCACCTGAACAACGCCGTCTACTACGAGCTCTTCGACTCCGCGATCAACGCCTGGCTGATCACCGCAGGCGAGTCCGACGCGATGGCGGGGCCCGAGCTCGGGGTCGTCGCCGAGTCGGGCTGCCGCTTCTTCCGCGAGCTGGAGTACCCGCGGCCGCTCGACGTCGGGGTGCGGGTGGAGCGCCTGGGTCGCAGCAGCATCACGTACGGCCTCGGCCTGTTCGACGCGGAGGACACCGCGATCGCCGCGCTCGGCCACTGGGTGCACGTCTACATCGACCGCGACTCGCGTGGCACCGTGCCCATGCCGGCGGCGGTGCGCGACCTCCTCGAGCGGGCCGTGGCCCAGCGCTGACCGCCCCTCACCCCCAGTTCTGCCAGCAGACGTGAGGGCTGTCGGCCGGGGTCAGCGGTCCTTGCGGCGCAGGCCGGCTCGGTCGACGACCTCGACCTGTCCGCGGCGCAACCGCAGCAGGCCCTCGGTCTCCAGGGCCCGCAGCACCCGGTTCGTCGACGGACGGGTGGCGCCGGCCAGCTCAGCGATGTCGGTCTGGGTGAGGGGGATGACGACGGGACGGTCGGGCCCGGCTTCGTACTGCTCGCACAGGTCGAGCAGCCGGCGCACGACCCTGCGGTCGGTGGGCAGGAACAGCGCCTCGAGCAGGTGGTCGGACAGCCGCTTCACCCGGGCGGCGAGGAGGGTGGCCAGGTGGGTCTGGATCCCGGGGTGCGCCGCACAGAGCTGGGCGAACTCGCCGAAGGTCAGGCTGAGGGTGGTCGTGGGCTCGAGCGCGGTCACGGTGGAGCTCCGGCGCTGGGCCGTCGACACCACCGCGACGTCACCCAGCGCGCGCCCCGGTCCGATCACCCGGAAGGCCACCGAGTCGCCCATCGGTGAGGTCCGCCGGGCCATCACGCGGCCCTCGGCGATGAAGTGCACCGTGTCGGCGGGGTCACCCTCGTGGAAGAGGATCTCGCCCCGCTTGAACTGACGACGCCGCGCCATGGCCAGGACCTCACGGCGCTCCCCCTCGGTCAGGGCGCGAAGCAGCTGCCACTCCATGACTCAGTGCACCACAGGCGATTTCACTGTGTCACGACGAGCACGTTCGCTGCGTCCGCCCGTGCACAGACCGTCCAGTCGCCAACCGCGACCGTGGAGTGACCACCCGGACCACCCGGGAGGGACGGACGAAGGAGGCGGTCATGAAGCGGAACCACCGACACCACCCCGACCTCGCCCACCACCACCCGGTCGTCCAGAAGGTGCGCGGCAGGTGGGTGTGGTCCTGCGAGTGCGGCAGCGCGTCCTGCCGCACCGACCTGAGCCAGCTGAACTGGCACCAGGTCGTCGTCGAGGCGCTGCGGCACGCCACCACCATCGCTGCCTGAGCTCATGACGCGCTCGGGGCCACCCCCTCAGGGGAGCGATCGGGGGGTGGCGGCGGAGCGGGCCTCGGAGAGGAGGATCCGCTCCGCCCTGTCGTACCACTCCTGCGCCTTCGCCGCGGTGTCGCCGACCGCCGTCATCCCCACCCGGCCGGCCTCGGTCACCGAGCTGATCATGTGGAACACGACGCCGGTCTGGCTGGCCGGGTCGAAGTGCAGGCCGGTCCGGGCCACGACGTCGAAGAGGTCGTTCACGCGCAGGCCGCGCAGGCTGGGGTCCTCGAGGTGGTCGGTGGCGACCAGGTGCTTCTCCCGCCCGGCGGGAGTCGTGAACAACGCGGTCTGGCTGTCGTACCGACCGTTGGTGAGGAACTGCAGCGTCAGGAAGGGATGCGTGGTCCCGCCCTTGCGGAGGTTGACCTCGATCGCGTACGACTCCCACCCGGCGCCGCGCCGGACCACCACGAAGTCGATGGCGAACCGCCCCAGCACGCCGAGCTCGGCCAGGCGGGCCCCGACCGCGCTCGCCTGCCGGGTGATGGTGCCCGCGTACTCGGGGTCGGCCGGGAAGCGGCACCCGAGGTAGGACTGACCGGTGGGGCCGCCGAGGATCTGGTCGTGCGTCGACAGCACCTCCACCTCCCCGAGCGGGGTGATCCGCAGCTGCACGCTCGGGCTGAGCACCTCCTGGCCGATGATCCGCTCCTCGACGATGCCGGCGCGCTCGGCGAACTTCGCGAAGTACAGGTCGTGCGTGACGGTCTTGCCCTCCAGCTCCATCGTCCGCACCCGGCCCTCGAGGTCGGCCCGCTCCGACGGCGACCCCGTGGGTGGGAGTCCCCGGAGGTCGACGAGGGCGTTCCCGGCGCCGGCCACGCCCTCGTTGAGCTTGACCATCGCCTCCTCGATGCCGGGTCGGCGCGCGCGCAGCCGGGCCAGGGAGTCGACGATGGCATCGACCGAGCGGAGGTCCTCGAAGCCGGCGGGGTAGTCCACGCCGGCCTCGTCGAACAGCCGCCGGCACCCGGTCTTCGTCCCCAGCGCGAAGTGCCGCGGATCCGCGCCGTACATGGGGATGCCGAGCTCGAGGGCGAGGTCCCGCTCGAGGGTCGTGGTCGTGTAGGGCACCAGGTGCGAGCGGCTGCGGTCGGGGATGAGCGCCCCGATGTCGGCGAGGATCCGGGGCCGCTCCAGCAGCTTCTCGGTGAGGGGACGGGCGGTGAGGTCCCCCACCGACACCAGCGACAAGCGGGCGCGGGCGTGACTGGGGATGACGCCCGGCAGGAGCGCGAGGTAGTACTCCACGATCGCGGGGTCCACCGGGCCCGACGTCACGTAGACCATCCGCAGCCGGGGCTGCCGCAGCAGCAGCAACAGGAACAGGTAGCGCTCCTCCATCGCCTGGTTGATGGCCCCTACCTTGGCCGTCACGCGGTCGAGGGACACCGACGGCACCACCACGACGGACTCGCCGGGCTCGTTGAGCCGCATGGACCTCCAGACCGCGGGCAGCCGGCTCTGCAGGCGGTCGTATGCCGCGTTGCGCTCCTGCTCGTCCAGCTCACCCAGCGGCCGCGAGACGTCGAGCGTGGTCACGGCGCGACCCTGGCCGCGTCGAGGCCGAGGACGTCGAACACCTCGACCGGCCGGGTGATGCCGCGCAGCTCGGTCGGCCCGAGCGAGCGGGTCACCGCGACCTCGGCCGCCCCTGTCACGACCCGCTGGGTGGCGAGGATCTGCCCCGCCTGGGCCAGGTCCGAGAGCCGGGCGCTGACGTTCGTCACGGTGCCGATGGCCGCGTAGTCGTAGCGCCCCTCGAACCCGACCCGGCCGAGCGTGGCGTAACCCTGCGCGATGCCAACCCCGAACCCGAGGTCGTGACCGCGGCTGCGCCAGCCCTCCGCCAGCTCGGCGACCCGGCCCCGCATCGCCACCGCCATCCGCACCGCGCGCTCCGGCGCATCCGGACACGGGATCGGGTCGTTGAAGAAGACCAGCAAGCCATCACCGGCGAAGTGCTCGAGCGTCCCCTCGAACCGGAAGACCAGGTCACCGAGCGCCTCGTGGTACTCCCGCAGCACCGAGATCACCTCCTCCGGCTCGGCCGTCTCGGCAAAACTGGTGAAGCCACGCAGGTCGCAGTAGACCGCCGTGATCTCGCTGCGGTGGCTCTGCAGGAAGGTGTCGTCGCCGCTCTCGACGACGAGCCCGGCCACCTGCGGCGACAGGAACCGGCGCAGCCGCCCAACCCGCTCGAGCTCGGTCACCTGGGCCGCGACCTTGGCCTCGAGCTCGCGGTTCCAGTCGGCCAGCTCGGCAGCCTGCCGCTCGATCGTGTCGTGGTAGCGCTTCACCCGCACGAGCGAGCGCACCCGCGCCAGCAGCTCGGCCTGCTCGAAGGGCTTGGTGACGAAGTCGTCGGCCCCCGCCTCGATGGCGCGCAGCTTCTGCTCCTGGCCGCTGGCGGTCACCATCACCACGGGCAGGAAGGAGGTGGCCGCGTTGGCGCGGATCTGGCGACAGGTCTCGTAGCCGTCGATCCCGGGCATCAGGATGTCGAGGAGCACGAGGTCGGGGACCTGCGTCGCCAGCCACTCGAGCGCCTCCTCCCCCGACGCCGCCGTGTGGACGGTGAACCCTCGCGGGGTGAGGACGGCATCCATCAGCTTCACGTTCTGCGGAAGGTCGTCGACCACCAGGATCACGGCGTCGTCGGTCGTCATCGGGGGTCCTCCGTTCTGAGGTGGGCTCGTACCTGGTCGGGGAAGCTGCGGACACTGATCGGCTTCTCGAGGTACCCGTCGAAGCCGGCCGCGAGGGCGCGGTCCCGGTCCTGCGCCATGGCGAAGGCGGTCAGGGCCACCACCGGGATGTGCCACGTGGAGGAGTCGGCCCGCAGGAGGGACAGGGCGGCGTGGCCGTCGATCCCCGGCAGCTGGAGGTCCATCAGGATGACGTCCGGGGCGGAGCTCTGGGCGGTGGCGACCGCCTCCTCACCGGTCGTCGCGACGAGGACGGTGAAGCCGGCATACTCCAGCACGTCGCGGGCGAGCTTGAGGTTGCGTTCGTTGTCCTCCACGAGGAGGACGACCCGACTGCTCATCCCGCCTCCCGACCGCGGGACCGGACCGGTCCGGCGGTGATCTGGGCCAGCCGCACGGCCAGCAGCCCGAGGTCGACGGCGCTCTTGGACGTGACGAACTCGATCCGTCCGTCGAGCAGCTCGCGGTCGTGGGAGGTGAGGGTCTTGGCGGTGAGGACCACGACCGGGACCGAGGCGGTCTGCGGGTCGGACCGCAGCAGGTCGACCACCTCGAACCCGTCGGTCTCCGGCATGAGGAGGTCGACGAGGACCACCGAGGGCTGGTGGGTCCGGATCAGCGCCAGGGCGACGTCCGGGGTGGTGCAGGTGTGCACCACCCAGCCGGCCGGCTCCAGGGCCAGTCGCACCAGTTCGAGGGCCAGCGGGTCGTCGTCGACGAAGACGGCCACCTTCCGCTGGGCCTGGTCGACCGGGAGCGGGACGAGCCGCCGGAGGGCCGCGAGCAGGTCGTCCCGGGCGACGGGCTTCACGAGGTAGTCGGAGGCACCCAACGCGAACCCCCGGCCGCGCTCGTGGATCACCGAGACCACCACCACGGGGGTGGACGCTGTGTGCGGGTCGCCCTTGATCGCGCCGAGGACGTCCCAGCCGTCCATCCCCGGGAGCCGGATGTCGAGGATCACGGCGGCCGGGGCCAGCTCACGCACGGCGGCCAGCCCGTCCGGTCCGTTGGGCACCGCCACCGGGCGCAGCCCTGCCGCCTCGAGGTGCAGCGACATCAGCTCCGCCGAGCTGCGGTCGTCCTCGACGACGACCACCACGGGGCGCTCGTCCGGGGTCTCGACCGAGCGGTCAGCCAGCGGGGTCGCGGTGAGGCTGCGGTCGAGCGGGATCGAGAAGCCGAAGGTGCTGCCGTGGCCGACCTCGCTGGTGAGCCAGAGCCGCCCGCCGTGCAGCTCGACGATCCGCTTGGTGAGGGTGAGCCCGAGACCGGTGCCCTCCACCTGGCGGGCGGTGCGGCCACCCTGCTGGAACGAGTCGAAGATCCGTTGCTGGTCGGCGGGGTCGATGCCCATCCCCGTGTCGGACACGGTGAGCTCGAGGTCGCCGCCGACCACCCGGGCGCGCACCTCGACCCTCCCGCCGTCCGGGGTGAACTTCACCGCGTTGCTGAGCAGGTTGAGCAGGATCTGCTTGAACCGCAGCTCGTCGGCCCGGATCAGGTCGACCTCTGGCGCCACCTCCCGGGTCAGCGTGATGCCGTGCGCCACCGCGCGCTCGCGGACCATCGACAGGGCGTAGTCCACCGTCTCGGCGACGTCGAACTCGGTGGGGTCGAGCTCCATGTGCCCGGCCTCGACCTTGCTCAGGTCGAGGACGTCGTTGAGCAGCGCGAGCAGGTGCCGGCCCGAGTTGAGGATGTCGCGCAGGTAGTCCTCCTGCCGCTCGTTGAGGTCGCCGAACATCCGCTCGAGCAGCACCTCGGAGAAGCCGATCACCGCGTTGAGCGGGGTCCGCAGCTCGTGCGACATGCTGGCCAGGAACTCCGACTTGTGCTGGCTGGCCTCGGCCAGCTCGGCGCTCTGCAGCTCCAGCTGCTGGTAGAGCCGGGCATTCGTCAGGGCGATCGTGGACTGGCTGGCGAACGCCTCCAGCACCTCGCAGGTCTCCTCGCTGAGCAACCCGGGCGCCTTGCGGCGCACCACCATGGCCCCGACGACCCGGTCCGAGCGCACCATCGGGATGGCAGCGACGGAACGCCACCCCGCGGCATACAGGACGGCCAGGTGGGGGTCCCGCTCCGTCCGGGTGAGGTCCTCGATCTGCTGTGGCGAGCGTTCGAGGCAGGCCCGGCCCACGAGGGTCTCGTCGATGTGGATCCGGGTGGCCCGCAAGGCCTGCACCACGTGCGGTTCGGTGCCGAACGTGGTGCGCACGGAGAACAGCTGGGTCTGCTCGTCGAACTCCATCAGGGAGCCACCGTCGGTGCCCGAGAGCTCGACGGCGAGGCTCACGATCGTGGTGAGGACCTCGTCGACGTCGAGGCTGGAGCTGACGGCCTCCCCGACCTCGGCGAGGGCCTCGAGCTGGTCGACGCGGCGGGCGAGCTCGGCCCGGCCGGCCTGGAGCTCCTGCACGAGCCGGACGCCGTTGATGGCCAGGGCCGCCTGCCCGGCGAAGGCGGTCACGATGGTCAGCTCACGCTCGGCGAACGGGCTGACCTGGTTGCGCCACAGCACCAGCGCCCCGACGACCTCGTCGTCGACGACCAGCGGTGCGCCCATCGTGGTCCGGAACCCCGCGACCCGCTGGAGGTCCAGGCGGCCGTACTCCGGGTCGGCCACGACGTCCTCGATCTGCTGGGCCCGGCGGTCGAGGGCGACCCGGCCCATCAGGGTGTCCCGGTCCAGCGGCAGGGGGTGCTCGGCGATGTAGGCGATCGCCTCGTCGCTGATGCCGACCGCCTTGATCAGCTGGAAGACGCGCTCGTCGTCGAGGAGGCACAGCTGTGCCGCGTCGGAGCGGCACAGTCGTCGCGCACTCTCGACGATCGTGGCGAGGACCATCTCGGGGTCTCCCGCCGAGCGGCCGACCGCCGAGAGCACCTCGTTGACGGCGGCGAGCTGCTCACGGCTCTCCCGCAGCTCGGCCGCCAGCTCCCCCGGCCCTGCCGGTGTGGTCACGTCGCAGCCTCCCCTGGACGAGCAGCACTCGAGCACTCGCGTCCCTGCGACGACTTCCACTTGGCAGTGTCCACCCTGGGCGCGGCCCTGACCAGCGGAAATCGCGGGAGCCCGCGGCGCCGCGGGCGCGACCCCGGCGGACCCGACGGCCCCGGGTCAGCTGGTGCGGAGGGTGGCCAGGATCTCGGCCGTGACCGCCTCGACGTCGCCGGCCCCCACGGCGCTGACGGTGATCATGAGCGCCTTCCCGTGGGACACCAGGTGGATGACCTCGGTGTCGGTGCGGCCCTCGGCGAGCGGGTAGTGACCGCGCGCCACCACGACCTCGCCGGCGCCGGTCGAGACCGTGCGCGTCCCGTCGACCTGCATGGCCTGCTGGGTCATCCGGCTCGCGACCTGCTCGGCGGTCGGCAGCGCCGCGAAGCCGCTCGTCTGCACGTCGACCACCTGGTAGCGCCCGCCCGACGCGGGCCCGACCGCGGAGGCCAGCGTGCTGGCCGCAAGGTGCTCGACGTAGTCCCGGGCCGTGTAGTGCTGCGTGGCCGCCGCCTCCCGCACCCACGCCGCGCTCGGGTCGGCCGGGCGCTCGTAGCGGTGCCAGCCGTCGGGCAGGGCGAACCGCAGCGCGGGGCTGGCCACCACCAGCTCGTGCGGCGCTCGCACCGCGCGCACGCCGAGGAACCCGCTCACCCCCATGAGGAGGGCGACCAGGACCACCAGGACCGGGGCTCGCCGCACGCGCGCAATCTAGCGACCGAGCGGGCCGGGTGGGCCCGAACGGCGAGGATGCGGCTGTCACCCGGGCAGCGCACGATGGATCCATGCCCGAACGTCCCACCCACGCCTGCACGATCGTCCCGCCCTACCTGCTGGCCGCACTGACCGGGCACCGTGACGAGGTCGTCGCGGAGTGCGCCCGCCGTTCGCTCGACCGGGACCACACGCTGCGCGAGCACCGCTCCGCCGGGGTGCCGCGCACCTCCTCGACCACCGACCACCCGGTCGAGCACCAGGGCGGGCTCGCCGCCCCCCATGCCGACGACGGCACCGGCCCGCAGCGGACCATCGCCGACGCCAAGGGCACCCAGACCACCCCCGGCACCACGGTCCGCACCGAGGGGCAGCCGGCGACGGGTGACCCCGCGGCCGACGAGGCCTACACCGGGTTCGGGCAGACCTGGAGCCTGTTCGACCGGACCTACGGCCGTGACTCCCTCGACGGGCAGGGGCTCCCGCTGCTCGGCACGGTCCACTACGGCCGCGGCTACGACAACGCCTTCTGGGACGGCACCCAGATGGTGTTCGGCGACGGCGACGGCACGGTGTTCAACCGGTTCACGATCGCGGTCGACGTGATCGGGCACGAGCTCACCCACGGGGTCACCGAGCACACCGCCGCGCTCGTCTACCGGGGCCAGTCGGGGGCGCTCAACGAGAGCATCTCCGACGTGTTCGGCTCCCTGGTCAAGCAGCAGGCGCTCGGCCAGGACGCCGCCTCCGCCGACTGGCTGATCGGCGCCGGGCTGTTCACCGCGCAGGTCAAGGGGGTGGCGCTGCGGTCGATGAAGGCTCCCGGCACGGCCTACGACGACCCCCAGCTGGGCCGGGACCCCCAGCCCGCGACGATGGCCGACTACGTCGAGACCACCGACGACGACGGCGGCGTGCACGTCAACTCGGGCATCCCCAACCACGCGTTCTACCTCGCGGCGACGGCGCTCGGCGGCCCCGCGTGGGAGGTCGCAGGCCAGGTCTGGTTCGACGTGCTCACCGGCGGTCGGCTGACCGCGACGGCCGACTTCGCCGCGTTCGCGCGGCTCACCGTCGACGCAGCAGAGCACCGGTATGCCGCGGGGTCGGCCCAGGCGAGCGCCATCCGGTCGGCCTGGGAGCAGGTCGGCGTGCTCTCCACCGAGGTGCCCGCCGACGATGGACCAGCCCCGGTGCCGGAGCCGGCGCCCGGACCGGTGCCTGAGCCGGTGCCGGAGCCGGTGCCCTCGGCCACGCAGGTCAAGGTCCGGCGCACCGGCGGGTTGGCCGGTCAGCGCCGCGCCCGCACCGTGGCGCTGGCGGAGCTGCCCGACGACGACGCCGAGGGCTGGCGGACGCTGCTCAGCGAGCACCGCCTCGAGGCGCTGGCCGCCGCCGCACCGCACCGACCCGTCCCCGACGCCTTCACCTACCACGTGGCGTGCCCCCCGGACGGTGCGGAGGTCACCCTGCCCGAGCACGGCATACCGGAGCCGGTGCGCGACCTGTTCCAACGCACCCTCGGCGGGTGACCGGGACCGGGGCCGGACCCGGGCCGTTCGGCGTCACGAAACGCGAGAATCGGGCGCTCAGGGGGTGGGAGACGTATCCCCACCCGTGAAAGGGCAGGTATTTGGCGCAAATCCGCGTTCCCGGGCCTCCTGACGCGAGATCTGACACCCACGACAGGTAGACTCAGAGGTGAATTCGCGGCCAGCTGGTCTCCAGTCTGGTCGCGTGCCATGAGCGGGTCCAACGAGCCAGGGGGGCACCCCCTGTTCGTTGTGCCACCGGAGAAGGAGCACCGTGTCCGAGGCTGACCACACGCCAGACCAGAACGCCCCCGCAGCCAGCACCCCGGCAGACGCCGCAGCCAGCACCCCCGACCAGCCGGCCCCCCAGCCGCCCCCCACCGAGCACCTCACGGCCGCCGAGGCCGAGGCTGCTCGCGAGGTCGTCGAGGCCGAGATCGTCGGCGCGGCCCCCGGGTCCGACTACGACGCCAGCCAGATCACCGTCCTCGAGGGTCTCGAGGCGGTCCGCAAGCGCCCCGGCATGTACATCGGCTCGACCGGCGAGCGCGGCCTGCACCACCTGGTCTGGGAGATCGTCGACAACTCGGTCGACGAGGCCCTGGCCGGCTTCGCCGACACCATCGACGTGACCCTGCTCGCCGACGGTGGCGTGCGGGTGACCGACAACGGTCGCGGCATCCCCACCGACATCCACCCGGCCGAGGGCAAGTCCGCGGTCGAGCTGGTGCTGACCCAGCTGCACGCGGGCGGCAAGTTCGGTGGCGGTGGCTACAAGGTGTCCGGTGGCCTGCACGGCGTCGGCTCCTCGGTGGTCAACGCGCTGTCGACCCGCCTCGACGCCGAGGTCCACCAGAAGGGCCACGTCTTCCGGGTCACGTTCGACCACGGTGAGGCGGTGGCGCCCCTGGAGAAGATGGAGGCGTCGGACCGCACCGGGACCACGATCACCTACTGGGCCGACGGCGACATCTTCGAGACGACCACCTACGACTTCGAGACGATCCGGGCCCGGTTCCAGCAGATGGCCTTCCTCAACAAGGGCCTGACCATCAACCTCGTCGACGAGCGCCAGCCCGAGACCGCCGAGGACGACGCCGACACCGTCGACGCCTCGGAGCGCAAGCCGCGCAAGGTGTCCTACAAGTACGACAACGGCCTGGTCGACTACGTGACGCACCTCGTCTCGTCGAAGAAGTCAGAGCCGGTGCACGCCGACATCATCTCGATCGAGTCCGAGGACACCGAGCGCCAGCTGAGCCTCGAGCTCGCGATGCAGTGGACCAACGCCTACTCGGAGTCGGTGCACACCTACGCCAACACGATCAACACCCACGAGGGCGGCACGCACGAGGAGGGCTTCCGGGCGGCGATGACCAAGCTCATCAACGACTTCGCCCGCAAGCAGAACCTCCTCAAGGAGAAGGACGACAACCTCACCGGCGACGACATCCGCGAGGGCCTGACCGCCGTCGTGTCGGTCAAGCTCGGCGAGCCGCAGTTCGAGGGCCAGACCAAGACCAAGCTCGGCAACTCCGAGGTCAAGGGCTTCGTCCAGCGTGCCATGACCGACGAGTTCGGCCACTGGCTCGAGGCGCACCCGACCGAGGGTCGCGACATCGTCCGCAAGTCGGTGCAGGCGGCTGCGGCACGGATGGCGGCTCGCAAGGCGCGCGAGGCCACCCGGCGCAAGGGCCTGCTCGAGTCCGGCGGCCTGCCCGGCAAGCTGCGTGACTGCCAGAGCAAGGACCCGGCGATCTCCGAGGTCTTCATCGTCGAGGGTGACTCCGCCGGCGGCTCGGCCGTGCGTGGACGCAACCCGCACAACCAGGCGATCCTCCCGATCCGCGGCAAGATCCTCAACGTCGAGAAGGCCCGCATCGACAAGGTGCTGGCGAACAACGAGGTCCAGGCGCTCATCTCGGCGTTCGGCACCGGCATCGGCGAGGACTTCGACAAGACCCGCGCTCGCTACCACAAGATCGTGCTGATGGCCGACGCCGACGTCGACGGCCTGCACATCCGCACCCTGCTGCTGACCCTGCTGTTCCGGTTCATGCGGCCGCTGATCGAGGAGGGCTACGTCTACCTCGCGCAGCCCCCGCTCTACCGGCTCAAGTGGAGCAACCACCCCCACGAGTTCGCCTACTCCGACCGCGAGCGCGACGCCATGATCCTGGCCGGTCAGGGCCAGGGCTGGCGGCTGCCGAAGGACGCCGGCATCCAGCGCTACAAGGGTCTGGGCGAGATGGACTACCAGGAGCTGTGGGAGACCACGATGGACCCCGACCACCGGGTGCTCCTGCAGGTCACCCTCGACGACGCGGCGGCGGCCGACGAGATCTTCGCGATCCTGATGGGCGAGGACGTCGAGTCGCGCCGCGGCTTCATCCAGCGCAACGCCCGCGACGTGCGTTTCCTGGACATCTAGACCTGGTATGCCGCGTGGCGCGGTTTCACGTGGAACCCAGCCACCCGGCATACCCACTGCACTTGAATGGCATGGCTGGTGAATGGCATTGACGGACAAGGGAATTCATGACTGAAATACCGCCGATCGAGTACGACCGCACTGAGGCGGTCGACCTCAACACGGAGATGCAGCGCAGCTACATCGACTACGCGATGACGGTGATCGTGAGTCGGGCGCTTCCGGATGTGCGGGACGGCCTCAAGCCGGTGCACCGTCGCGTGGTCTACGCCATGTACGACGGTGGCTACCGCCCCGACCGCGGCTACAACAAGTGCAGCCGCGTCGTCGGTGAGGTGATGGGTCAGTACCACCCGCACGGTGACTCCTCGATCTACGACGCCCTCGTCCGGCTCGTCCAGGACTGGTCGCTGCGCTACCCGCTGGTCGACGGCCAGGGCAACTTCGGCAGCCCGGGCGACGACCCGGCCGCCGCCCCGCGGTACACCGAGTGCCGGATGGCGCCGCTGGCCATGGAGATGGTCCGCGACATCCACGAGGAGACCGTCGACTTCCGCGACAACTACGACGGCAAGACGCAGGAGCCGGTGGTCCTGCCGAGCCGGTTCCCGAACCTGCTCGTCAACGGCTCCTCGGGCATCGCCGTCGGCATGGCGACCAACATCCCGCCGCACAACCTGCGCGAGGTGGCCGACGCCGCCCAGTGGATGCTCGCCAACCCAGAGGCCTCCCGCGACGAGGCCCTCGACGCGGTGCTCGCCCGCATCAGCGGACCCGACTTCCCGACCGGGGCGCTGATCCTGGGCCGCAAGGGCATCGAGGACGCCTACCGCACCGGCCGTGGCTCGGTCATCATGCGCGCGGTCGTCGAGGTCGAGGAGATCCAGGGCCGGCAGTGCCTCGTGGTCACCGAGCTCCCCTACCAGGTGAACCCCGACACGCTCGCGCAGAAGATCGCCGAGCTCACCAAGGAGGGTCGCCTCAACGGCATCGCCGACATCCGCGACGAGACCTCGGGCCGCACCGGCCAGCGCCTCGTCATCGTGCTCAAGCGCGACGCGGTGGCCAAGGTGGTGCTCAACAACCTCTACAAGCACACCCAGCTGCAGAACAACTTCGGCGCCAACATGCTCGCCCTGGTCGACGGGGTGCCGCGCACGCTCCCGATCGACGCGTTCATCCGGCACTGGGTCGAGCACCAGATCGAGGTCATCCAGCGCCGGACGAAGTTCCGTCTGCGCAAGGCCGAGAACGAGATCCACATCCTGCGTGGTCTGCTCAAGGCGCTCGACGCCCTCGACGAGGTGATCGCCCTGATCCGCCGGTCGCAGACCGTCGAGGCGGCCCGCGACGGGCTGATCGAGCTGCTCGAGATCGACGAGGTCCAGGCCCGCGCGATCCTCGAGATGCAGCTGCGTCGCCTGGCCGCCCTCGAGCGCCAGAAGATCATCGACGAGCACAACCGGCTCGAGGCGATGATCCTCGACTTCGAGGACATCCTCGCCAAGCCCGAGCGGCAGCGGACCATCGTGTCCGACGAGCTGGCCGAGCTGGTCGACAAGTACGGCGACGACCGCCGCACCCGGATCGAGTTCTTCGACGGCGACATGTCGATGGAGGACCTCATCCCCGAGGAGGACGTGGTCGTCACCATCACCCGCGGCGGCTACGCCAAGCGCACCCGGGTCGACGCCTACCGCTCGCAGGGTCGCGGCGGCAAGGGCGTGCGCGGGGCCTCACTGCGCGGCGACGACATGGTCGACCACTTCTTCACCACGACGTCGCACCACTGGCTGCTGTTCTTCACCAACCTCGGCCGGGTCTACCGGGCCAAGGCCTACGAGCTGCCCGACTCCGGTCGGGACGCCAAGGGCCAGCACGTCGCCAACCTGCTGGCCTTCCAGCCGGACGAGAAGATCGCCCAGGTCCTCGACGTGCGCGACTACGCCCAGCAGCCCTACCTCGTGCTCGCCACGAAGAACGGCCTGGTCAAGAAGACCCGACTCGCCGACTACGACTCCCCCCGGTCCGGCGGCCTGATCGCCGTCAACCTCAAGGAGGGCGACGAGCTGGTCGCGGCCGACCTGGCCTCGGCCACCGACGACCTGCTCCTGGTCTCGCGGCACGCCCAGTCGGTGCGGTTCCACGCCACCGACGCCCAGCTCCGGCCGATGGGTCGGGCCACCAGTGGGGTGACCGGCATGCGGTTCCGCGGCGACGACTCGCTGCTGTCGCTCAGCGTCATCCACGAGGGCGAGGACCCCGATGTGTTCGTGGTCTTCGAGAACGGCATGGCCAAGCGCTCGCCGGCCTCCGACTGGAACGCCAAGGGCCGTGGTGGCCTCGGGGTGGCGGTCGCCAAGATCACCGAGCGCAACGGTGACCTGGTCGGCGCCCTCACGGTCAGTGAGGACGACGAGGTCCTGGTCATCATGGGCAAGGGCAACATCGTGCGTATGCCGGTGAGCCCGGTGACGCGGCGCGGCCGCAACACCCAGGGCATGAAGTTCGCCAACCCGGGCAACGGGGACACCGTCGTCGCGCTCGCGCGAAACCCCGAGCGGGCGGTCGAGGAGGCGGACGAGGACGCCACCACCGAGTCCGGCGCGACCCCGACAATCGAGTCCGCCGCTGGCGCGGCAATCACGACGTCCGCTGGCGCAGCAATCACGACGTCCGCTGCCGCGGAAAGCGACTCCACACGGGTTGATGCCGTACCGTCGTCTGGAAACGAGCAGGGTGTGGAGGCCTCCGCGGAGGCTTCGGACGCACCTGAGAGCGACGCCACTGGAGGTAGCGAGTGAGCACGGCAGGCCAGACCAGCAGGTCGGCCCTCCCTCAGGGAGGAGCCGCTCCGGTGAGCCCGACCCAGTCCCTGCCCCAGGGTGGTGCCCGGCCGGCCGGTGCGCGTCCCGCTGGTGCCCCGACGGCCGCCCAGGCCGCCCGCGCCAGGCGGGTCAAGCTCACCGTCTCGCGGGTCGACCCGTGGTCGGCGATGAAGATGTCGTTCCTCATCTCGGTCGCCCTCGGCATCGCCGGCGTCGTCATGGTCGCCGTGCTGTGGATGATCCTGTCCGGCATGGGGGTCTTCAGCGAGGTCAACCGCCTGGTCGGGACGATCATCAGCGACTCGGAGAACCCGTTCGACATCATGGACTTCCTCGGCTTCGGCCGGGTGCTGTCCCTGTCGATCGTGATCGGGGTCATCGACGTCATCCTGCTGACCGCCCTGTCGACCCTCGGCGCCTTCCTCTACAACATCTGCTCGGCCCTCGTCGGCGGCCTCCAGCTCACCCTCACCGACGACTGACCGGGGTCCTGGCGGGCCCTCGAAGCCGGCCCCGCGGCATACCTCGAACCGCCCACCGTCCCCCTCGGGATGGTGGGCGGTAACCGTTTTGGAAGTGCGTGTGCGCGTGCTGTAACCTCGTGCCTCGCGCCACCTCCCGTGGCGCAGCGGAGATTGGGCTCACGGGCCTATAGCTCAGACGGTTAGAGCGCTTCCCTGATAAGGAAGAGGCCACAGGTTCAAGTCCTGTTAGGCCCACCAATCCCGATCCCCGCGGTTGCTCTGCGAGGGAAGGCGACGGCCCATGAAGAAGCTCCTGCTCCTCATCGTGACGGCCATCGGCGCCACGGCAATCCAGCGGAAGCTCAAGGCCCAGAAGGCCGAGAAGGACCTCTGGGCCGAGGCGACCGACTCCCCTCGCTAGCACCGGGGCGGCCCTGGCCGCCTGTCACCTACGTGTGACACCCAGGGGCCATGGCGCAATTGGTAGCGCACCTGCTTTGCAAGCAGGGGGTTAGGGGTTCGAGTCCCCTTGGCTCCACCATCTCCTCCCCACTCCTGGCCAGGTATGCCGCACGGCTGGCCGGATTGCGCGGCCCCACCCGCACAGGTGGCCAGAAGTGCTCGTTGGTAGGGCTCCCTACGCAGGTTGGTGGATGTGCTGGCCGACCACGCGGGCGCAGGCTGGCTGAGGTCCACCTCGCACGTGGCGCGGTGGCTGTCGTGAGCGAGGTGGGTCGTATGTTCCGTGCCCGGACGGTCCTCGGATCGATCGTCTCGACCGTCGCGGTGGTGCTGCTCGCCGCACCGGCCGCCGTCGGTGCCCATGCCGACCGGGTGATCGTGCTGCCCGGCGCGTCGAGCACGGAGGGGATCGCCCGGGGGGCAGGCACGACGTTCTACGCCACCGACCTCTTCGCCGGCGACGTGTTCCGTGGCGACCTGGCCACTGGGACCGTGGAGCGCTTCATCGACAACCCGCCCGGCCGGGTGGCGGTAGGCCTGAAGGCCGACGTGGCGCACGGCTTGCTCTTCGTCGCGGGAGGGCCCACCGGTCAGGCCTATGTCTACGACCTCGCCACCGGGGCCTCGGTCGCCACCCGCCAGCTGGCCGCGCCCGGCACATCCTTCATCAACGACGTGGCCGTCACTCGGACCGGCGCCTGGTTCACCAACTCCAATGCGGCCGAGCTCTACTTCGTCCCGGCCAGCCACGCCGCGACGGGGCCGGTCCGCACCCTGGCTCTCAGCGGGCCTGCTGCGGACACGACAGGTCAGTTCAACAACAATGGCATCGCCGCGACTGCGGACGGCAGGAGCCTGCTCGTCGCGCACAGCGGTCAGGGCGCGGTCAACGTCGTCGACCCGATGACCGGAGCCAGCCGGACCATCGCTGGGGTGGGCACCCCCAACGTCGACGGCATCCTCCTCGAGGGACGGACCCTGTGGGCGGTGCAGAACTTCAGCAACCAGATCTCGACCTTCCGGCTCAGCGGCGACCTGTCGTCCGGGTCGCTGACCAAGGTCATCACCAGCGACGCCTTCCAGGTGCCGACGACGGTGGCCCGGTTCGGTGACCGGCTGGCCGTCGTGAACGCCAAGTTCGACACCGGACTGCCCCCTACCGCGAGCGAGTACGAGGTCGTCGTCGTCGATCGCTGAGCGAGCGCCTGATCAAGGTGGGGTGAGGCGCTCGGCCATGGCCTTCAGGGTGCCATCTCCGGTCCCAGGTAGCGCACCTGTGGCCAGAAGTCGGCCACCCGGAGCAAATGCGCTGGCATACCGATCGGGAGGGTGCCATCCTCACCGCGTGGACGACGCAATGGGCCGGGCGCGGGCTGACCTGGCAGCGGGGCGAGCGTGGAAAGCCCGGGATCGACTGACTGGGCTCCTCATCCATCGCCAGGACGAAGAGGTCCTGGATCTTCTCGCGACCGTGCATCAGCAGATGAATAACCTTCCCGCCGCTGGGGCTCTGTGGTTCGTGACGGGGCGCGATGACGAACTGGCGCGCAGTGCTATCGAGGCATGGCAGGAGCGACATGGCGACGATCACGACCGGTGGCGGAGCATCCCGGCCGTCGTCCGTAGGGAAACGCAGAGCCATGAGCTGAGCTTGCTGAAGGCCTCAGCGTCGCGGGAGCAGCAGGGTCGGGCCCGGGTCCACAGAGGCAAGCCGTTTCAGGAAGCGTGGTGGGAGCCGATCGTGTTCGGCGGAGGTGCCGTTGTCTTCGTGGTCTGGGTGCTCAGCATGATCGTCATCGGGATGTGGACCGTCGCACGGTGGATCTGGGGCTGAGCGTCAGCTGCAACCGGTCACCAGCCGGTCATCCGCGAGGGTGAGACGCCCCGACTTGTTGCCACTGGTGCCTCACGGACTGGTCGAAACAGGGGTCTGGTGAGGGACAGGTGGCAACAAGTCGGTGACCGCCGGGACGTGTTGCCACTGGTGCCTCACGGACCGACCGAAACAGGGGTCCGGTGAGGGACTGGTGGCCAGAAGTGGGAGAGGGTCAGGGGGCGAGGAGGACGAGGGGGACTCGGCAGTTGAGGCCGACGTTGTTGAGCCGCTCGATCAAGGGCTTGCCGTCGATCGTCGGCAGGTTCATCGGCTTCGGCTTGCCGGCGGCCAGCGACCGCGCGTAGGCATCCCGCGCGGACACGAGCCGCTGCCAGTCCTCGACCCACTCGGCGGCAGGCTGGTCGGCCTGGAGCCGCTCCGCCCCCAGGGTCTGCATCGCGGTGATCAGCTCGACCACCGCGTCGTTCTGGGCGTTGATCGCCCCGACGCGACGCGGGATCGATGCGGTCGGGGCGACCGCGGCCGCGGCGGCGGACTCGCGCATCTGGGCGCAGGCCGACGAGGCCATCCGCAGGATCGCGCCCTGCTCGACGACGTCGGGGTCATCCGCGTTGGCGAAGGTCCACAGCTTCGAGAGCGCGACGAAGACCACCACCGCAGCCACCACCACGGCGATGCGCGCAGCCCAGACCCGCCACTGCTCCCCCTGGCGGGCTATCCGTCGACCTCGACGGTGGGGGCCCCCGGCGCGTTCTCCTGCACGGAAGCGATGCCGTTCTCGGCCGCGGCCTTCGACTCGTACGCCTCACCCACGGCGATCACCTGGCCGTTGCTGGCCTTCAGCCGGAAGCGGTACTTGCCCGCCTTGTCCTGGTAGAGCTCGAACTTCCCCGCCATCACTGCACCTCCGTCAGTGGACCAGACTGCGAACCTTCGCAGCCTAGGGCCGCCGGTATGCCCCGTACAGGCCCAGCGACCCAGCCCAGCTCAGCCCAGCTGACCCCGGCTCAGGCCGACTCCGCCATCGCCTTGAGCTTGGTCATCGCGTCCATCGTCTGCTTGGGCAGGTCGCGCCGGATCAGCGGGGTGAAGAGCTTGCCGATCCCCTTGGTGGCGATGTCGATGCTGTGCGTCAGCGTCGTGCCCACCCCGTCGGAGGCCGCGACGAAGTCGACGGTGACATCCATCAGCTTGTCGGTGAACTTCATCGCGAAGTGCCGGTCCGGCTCGTGCGCGATGATCTGGCCGTCCATGGTGCCGGTGCGGCGCCCGTCGTCGTAGTGGTACTTCAGCTCGGTGCCGACGTCGTTCGCCCCGTCGGACAGCTTGTCGATGCCGGTGCAGCGCGACAGCCAGAGGGGCGTCTTGGTGAAGTCGTCGACGATCGCGAAGACCGCAGCGGGAGGTGCGCTGACGGACAGCGTGTGGGAGAAGCGCGGCACGGGGGGCCTCCGACAAGGTGGGGTGGGTGGGCACACGCTACTGCGTGCCGGGTCCCCACAGGAGAGCCTGCCTCAGATGTCCGGGTATGCCGGTCGCTCGGCTTCCGCGCGCAGGTTCGGCGGGGTGGGCAGCGGGCGCCGCGGCTCGCGCACACCGGCCAGGCCGTCACCCGGGTCGTCGGGCAGGAACGCGCCCACCAGCCGGCGGCCGCGCACGCGCCGGTGGCGGTACACGGCATACAGGTCGGCGTGGGTGCGGTCGCGCTCGGTGACCCGGCGCAGCGCCGGTCCACCCACCATGACCGCCTCGCCGGGGCTGGACGCCGTGACGAAGACCGGGCGCCCGGACGGGCGTCCGGCGCGGTCGTGGGCGATGAGCTCGTACCTGGCCATGCCCCCAGCGTGCGCCGAACCGCACTCACTCACAAGACCTTTCGAGCAGCAGCAGTTCACCGGAGCTCGATCCGCGGGGCTCCCGCGACGGTGTGGCCGATGACCGGTGCGCCGGGCACCTCGCCCACGACCAGCAGCCCACCGCTGGTCTGGGCGTCGGCGAGCATGAGCAGCACGTCCTCGTCGACCGACCCACCAGCCACGTCGAGGTGCGGTCGGACCCAGTCGAGGTTGCGACGGGTGCCACCGCTGACGTACCCCTCGCGCAGGGACTCCCACGCACTGTCCAGCACCGGCACGGCCGCCGAGTCCAGCACCGCCCCGACCCCCGAGGCCCGCAGCAGCTTGAACAGGTGGCCCAACAGCCCGAACCCGGTGACATCGGTCGCGGCCCGCACCCCGGCCGACACGGCCGCAGCGCTCGCCTCGTCGTTGAGTGACACCATCGACGCGACCGCGTGTTCGAACACCTCACCGGTGGCCTTGTGCCGGTTGTTGAGCACCCCCACCCCGATCGGCTTGGTCAGCGAGATCGGCAGCCCGGGCCGGGCAGAGTCGTTGCGCAGCAAGCGATCCGGGTCGGCGACACCGGTCACTGCCATGCCGTACTTCGGCTCGGGGTCATCGATCGAGTGACCCCCGGCCACCGGGCACCCGGCCAGACCAGCCACGTCGAGCCCACCGCGCAGCACCTCGCGCAACAGCTCGAGCGGGAGCACCGACCGCGGCCAGCCGACCAGGTTGATGGCGAGCACCGGTCGGCCACCCATCGCGTAGACGTCGGACAGCGCGTTGGCGGCGACGATCCGGCCGAAGTCGTAGGCGTCGTCGACGACCGGGGTGAAGAAGTCGGCGGTGCTGATCACCGCGGTGCCGTCGGCGACCCGCACCACGGCGCCGTCGTCCCCGTCGTCCAGCCCGACCAGCAGGTCATCGGCGACCTGGCCACCCAGCCCGCGCACGACCTCCTCAAGCTCCCCCGGTGGGATCTTGCAGGCACAGCCGCCCCCGGCGGCGTACTGCGTCAGCCGCACGGACACACCCTGTTCGGTCATGGTCCCTACGCTAGCCTCGCTCGCGGAGGCGTACAGGCGCCTGGTGGCCCTCCCGGTCTTCAAAACCGGTGCAGCCGAGCACCTCGGCTGGGCGGGTTCGATTCCCGTCCGCCTCCGCCACAGACAGGAGGGCGTATGCCGCAGCCGCACCCGACGGACGCGCGTCGCCTCGTGCCCCGGACCGACGCTGTGCTCGCCAAACCCGCTGTGGCGCAGGCGATCTCACGCCTGGGTCGCGACGTCGTGCGGGCTGCCGTGCAGCTTGCGCAGGAGCAGGTGCGGGCCGGTCGGATCGGCCCCGACGACGTGGTCGACGCGACGCTGGCCGCGCTGCCCCAGCGGGCGACCACCCTGACGCCGGTGCTCAACGCCACCGGCGTCGTGATCCACACCAACCTCGGCCGGGCACCCCTGTCGGCCGCGGCGGTCGAGGCGATGGCAGCGGCGGCCGGCACCGTCGACGTCGAGCTCGATCTCGGCACCGGCCAGCGCTCGGCCCGGGGCCGGGGCACGACGGCTGCGCTCCTCGAGATGCTCCCCGAGGCCGAGGCCGCACTGGTCGTCAACAACGGCGCCGCCGCGCTGGTCCTCGCGACGACCGCGCTGGCCGCCGGTCGCGAGGTTGTCGTCAGCCGTGGCGAGATGGTCGAGATCGGTGACGGGTTCCGGCTGCCCGACCTGATCGCGAGCGCCGGTGCGCGGCTGCGTGAGGTCGGCACCACGAACCGCACCACGCTCGCCGACTACGAGTCGGCCATCGGCCCCGACACCGGCTGTCTCCTCAAGGTGCACCCGAGCAACTTCCGCGTGGAGGGCTTCACCTCGGCGGTCCCGGTCGCCGAGCTGGTGGCGCTCGGACCGCCGGTCGTGCACGACATCGGCAGCGGCCTGCTCCGCCCGCACCCGCTGCTGCCCGACGAGCCCGATGCCGCGCGCTCGCTCGCTGACGGGGCCGCAGTGGTGACCTGCAGCGGCGACAAGCTGCTCGGCGGTCCCCAGGCGGGGCTGGTGCTCGGCCGCTCCGACACCGTCACCCGCCTGCGTCGGCACCCGCTGGCCAGGGCGGTCCGGGCCGACAAGACCACTCTGGCCGCCCTCGAGGCCACGCTGCGCGGACCACGCGCCCCGGTCTGGGACGCCCTCGAGGCCGACCCTGCGGTGCTCCGCGTCCGGTGCGAGGCGGTCGCCGCCAGCCTGCCCGACGGACTTGCCTCCGTCGTCCCCGCCGACGGCGTCGTGGGTGGTGGCGGCGCACCGGGTCAGGCGCTGCCCGGCTGGGCGGTCGCCCTGCCCGAGTCGTATGCCGCGTCGTTGCGGCTGCTCGCCCGGCCGGTCCTCGCCCGCGTCGAGCGGGGCCGCTGCCTGGTCGACCTGCGGTGTATCCCCGCGGCCGCGGATGCGGTGGTGGCACAGGCGATTCGCGACGCCGGGGAGTAGGTCACGATGGCTGTCGTCGCGACGGCGGGGCACGTCGACCACGGCAAGTCGACCTTGGTGCGCCTGCTTACCGGGCAGGAGCCCGACCGGTGGGCCGAGGAGCGGCGTCGTGGCCTGACCATCGACCTCGGCTACGCGTGGACCGACATCGACGGGCAGCGGGTGAGCCTGGTCGACGTGCCGGGTCACGAGCACTTCACCGGCAACATGCTGGCCGGGCTGGGTCCGGTGGACGCGGTGCTGTTCGTGGTGGCGGCGGATGACGGTTGGTCGGCGCAGTCCCGCGAGCACGCCCGGGCCGTCGCCGCGCTGGGCATCGAGCACCTGCTGCTCGTGGTGACCCGGTGCGACCTGGCCGATGGGGTCCCGGCCCGCGAGCAGTCCCTCGGCCGGCTGGCAGCCCTCGGCGTCGAGGCCGCGGAGAGCGTGCTGGTGTCGGGAGCGACGGGAGCCGGTCTGCCCGAGCTGCGCGCTGCCCTGGGCCGGCTCGCGGCAGCCGCGGCGCCGAGGTCCCCGGATGATCCGGTGCGGCTCTGGGTGGACCGCTCGTTCAGCATCCGGGGCGCGGGCACGGTCGCGACCGGCACCCTGCCGCAGGGCCGGATCGCGGTGGGCGACGAGCTGCTGCTGGACGGCGAGGCGGTGGGGGTGCGAGGGCTCCAGACCTGCGGCGAGGAGGTGCCCGTCGTGGTGGGTCCGGCTCGGGTGGCGGTCAACCTGCGGGGCGTCGAAGTGGGCCGCGTCGGCCGCGGCACCGCGCTCACGGACGTCCACTGGCCGGCCCACCCGTCGGTGCTCGACGTGGACCTGGTCCCCTTCGGGTCGGAAACCACCGAGCCGACAGCCTTCGCGACCCCTCGGCTGGCCCGCGAGCTCACCCTGCACGCGGGCACCGCGGCGGTGCCGGTGCGCACGCAGGTGCTGCCAGACGGCCGGGTCCGGCTGCGTCTGGCCCACCCGCTCCCGCTGGTCGTGGGCGACCGGGCCGTGCTGCGCGACCCCGGTCGGCACGAGGTCCTCGCGGGCGTGCGGGTGCGGGTCGTGGACCCACCCACCCGCCGCGGCGAGCGGCGGGACCGCCGCGAGGCCGCGGCATACCCAGGAGACGTCAAGACGGGGGACGAGACGCCGCCGGGCGTTCGGGCGCTGGTGGCCTGGCTCGGTGCCCACCCCCTCCGGGCGCCGTCGCGCGAGCAGCTCGACGGCTGGGCGGTCACGGCCGCCGATCTGGCTGCCGCGGCCGACCGGGGCGAGGTCACCCGGCTCGGCGGCGTCGTGCTGACCGGCGACGCGGTGGACCGGGCCGAGGCGGTCGTGCGCGAGCTCGACCAACCGTTCACCGTCGGCGCCGCCACCCGGGCGATGGGCACGTCACGACGCGTCGCGGTCCCGTTGCTGGAACGGCTCGACTCGACGCTGGTGACCCGGCGGCTGCCGGACGGCACCCGCGAGGTGCGGCGACGGTGATCCACCCAGTCGGAACGACATTGGCGCTCTCGGGCGTCAACATCGTTCCCATGGGGTGAGAAACCTGCGGAGCGGTCAGGCCGTGATGGTGCCGCCCTCGAAGGTGCAGGTGAGCCGGCCGCCGCCGGCCTGGGTGGTGTCGGTGACCGGGTAGCCGTAGCTGCCGGTGGCCCCCCCTTGGGACTTCCACTCCGTCAGCACCGCGCCATGGACCCGACGCGGCGGCGACCCCGCGCCGAGCGCCCAGAGCTCACCCCGCTGGAAGAACTGCGCCCGGCCGCGGGGTTCGGTGTGGCTCGGCCCGGTCGGGTAGCCGAGCACGCCGGACTCGCGCCCGGCGTCGACCCACGGGGCGTACATCGGGGCCGGGACGGCTTCGGTCGTGACCGGACCTCCGCAGATCGCGCCGTTCTGGAACAGCTGGATCCAGCCGTCGGGCAGGGTCTGCTGCGGACCGGTGGGGTAGCCGAGCGGGCCGCGGTCCCGCGACAGCAGGCTCCACTTCCAGTAGCTCGACCCGGCGACCACCTGGGTGGTGGTGGACGGGGAGTCGACGATGGCGCCCTTCTGGAAGAGCTGGAGCGTCCCGTCCTGCGCGCCGACTGTGGGAGCGGTCGTCGGGTAGCCGAGGATCCCGCCCTCCCGTCCGTTGGCCTTCCAGATGGTCCAGCGGGTGCCCCAGACGACCTGCGTCGTGGTGCTCGCCGAGTCGGTGATGGCCCCGCGCTCGAAGGTCTGCAGCCAGCCCTTGTCGGCGGTGTACACGATGTCGGCGGTGGCGTAGCCGAGCCGGGCGCCGCGTGGTCCGCCGTGGGTCGCGTAGATCTTGCGGATGAACTCGGTGACGGCCACCGCGCCGTACTTCGACGTGTAGTAGATGACCCCACCCTGGAACAGCACGTACCGGCCGAGGCCGTCGCCGACATAGCTGACCGGGCCCTTGGAGGCCTTGAGGTACGACGCCTGCTCACCCATCGCGTGGTACTTCTGGGTGATCGCCTCCCAGCGCGGCAGGCTCGGGGCGCTGTGCTCGCTGGTGCGGTTGTCGGACAGCGACGCCGTCGTGCAGTTCGCGAACTTGTACGGCGGCACGCAGCTGACGACCCGGCAGTGCACCCCACCGGAGCACTTCACGTGGGTGTTGCACTGGCCGTAGCGGAAGGCGTTGCAGCAGACCCGGCGCTGGTCGCAGGTCGCCGACGACCCGGTGCCGCACGAGCAGCTCCAGCACCGGGAGTCGCACATGCCGTCGCTGCAGCCGGTGGTGCACTTGGAGCAGCTCGCGTTGCAGTCGACGATGTAGCGGTAGCCGCCTCCGCACCAGGACGAGTCGGCGGCCTTCCACCAGCCCGCGGCGAAGCTGCCCGGCGGACAGGTGTTGACGCCCTTGTTGACGGTGGAGCAGAACACCGTCCAGCCGCTCGACGCCGTGTTGCCCGGTCCGCAGATGGTGGCGTATGCCGCGACCGGGGTGAGCGCGTACTCCTTGGGTTTGGTGACCAGCGCCGTGGCGGCCACCGTGGCGCCGACCAGCACGTCGCGGCGCGACACCGGGCGCATCCGGCGGGTCAGCGCGGACACGAAGCCCGCCATGCCCCCCGGCCCGGCGTTGAGGTCGTCGAGGGTGCTCACGGTCGTCCTCCCTGGCGGGCCAGGGTGGCCCGGTCGGTGATCCTGATCGTCGAGACGAGGGCCGCGGCCCGGGGCACGGAGGCCATCCGGCGCGCGTGGCTGCCCACGACGGTGAACAGGCAGAACGCCCGGCCGCCGGAGCTGAAGAAGTGCTGCGAGGCGCTGAGCCCCGGGAGCGGTCGCTGCAACCGGTTCGGCCCGAACTGCGACGGCGCGAGTCTCGGCATCCCCTGCCGCTCGAACAGCCCCTGGTCGGCGACCTCGGTGCCGTAGTCGACGAGGGCCACGAAGACGTCGTCGGGCCCCAGCAGGTCGACGACGTTGCTGCCAAAGTCGCCGCGGTCGGCCGGCATCGGCCGGGTGCAGGCGTGCAGCACCGGGCGGGTCACGTCACCCTCGGCGTCGGCGCTCCGCGCTGCGCTGCCCGGCTCGGTCCCGGGCCTGCGGGTGACGGCCACCTGCCAGCCCGGGGGTGCGTCAGCCCGCATCCCGTAGTGGTCAGCCACAGCTCTCTCAACTCCCCGGGGTCAGCTCCACTGCGATCAACTTCCAACTGCGGCGGCGGCCAGCACGATCACAGCCGCTCCTCCCAGAGCCACCTTAGCGAGGGCTCGTGCCGGATTTGCCCATCTTTCGACCCGGATGAAGACCCGGTGCAGGTCGCCCCTGTCGACCACCCGGGCCATCAGCAGCGACGGCAGCGCCCGGACCACCCCGAAGGTCGCGCCGATCGCCAGCCCGGCGCCGAGGTGGCCGGTGAGCGCGGCCAGCAGCACCGCGGCATACGTCGTCGTGCTGGTGATGATGGTGACCAGGCCGAACCCGAGCTGCGCCCCGAAGCCGACGCCGTAGACCCAGCCGCGGTAGCGGGTCAGCCAGCGCTCGTCGACCTGGCGGCGCCACGACGGCACCGAGCGCTGGTTGCGCAGGTCCAGGACCAGCCCGACCAGCAGCAGGGTGGCCACCGCGACGAGGGTCCAGCGCGACGTGCGCACCCCGTCGGGCAGGAGCCCGCCGAGCGTGGCGGCCAGCCCACCGACCGCGAGTCCCCCGACCAGTGAGCCGAGGAGGTATGCCGTGGTGGTCAGCCACCACCGGGAGTGTCGGGCCCGCTCGCCGAGCGGGCTGATGCTCGAGAGCATCGACTCACCTCAAGGGGACCAGGTCGCCCGGACGGCCGCGACCGCGGCCATCGGGAGACCTAGAGCGAGGGCGAGCGCGGTCACCGACATGTCAGTGGTCGTGCTGGTGCGTGTGGTCGTGGGTCTGGTGGTCGTGCCCGTGGTCGTGGTGGCCCGGCGCCGCGAGGGAGTCCTCGTCCTGGGCGCGGTAGAGGCTGGGGTCGCCCGGGCGCACGCCCGAGGCCAGGAGCTCGGCGTCGATCCGCGACAGGTTGTCGCGCCCGCCGGCCCCCATCGCGTCTCCCACGAGCAGCCCGGGGCCGGAGCGGCCCGCGGCGGTGCGGGCCTCCTCGCTGTCGGCCACGCCCTGCGCCATCAGGCCACGCACCTGGGCCCAGGTGGTCGCCGAGCCCTCGCCGGTGACCACGCCGTCCTCGACGTAGACGAAGTAGGGCGAGCCGGGGATGTCGTAGTCCACCCAGGCCGCGGACGACTGCACCACGTCGCGGTCGCCGGCCAGCGCCCGCAGGCTCGAGATCGACTCCTCGGCGGAGCCCTTGGCGATGATGTGCAGCGACCCCTCGCCCGGCACGTCGACCGAGCCCTGGAACTCGTCCCAGAAGGTCTGGCACACCGAGCAGCCGCTGGTCAGGAAGGCCAGCAGCGTGCGGCTGCCGGGGGCCGTGACGGTGACCTGCTGCTCGCGGCGGTCGAGGTCGGTGCCGACGATGTCGTGGGCCGTGGTGGAGTCCTTGCGGGTGGCCTGCACCACGCCGGTCTCCAGCTCGACCGGCACGGGGCCGGGCTTGCCACCGGTGGTCGCCAGGCTCACCCCGGTGCCGGCCTCCTTCTCGAGCTCGAGACCCGCGCCCAGCTCGTGCAGCGCCTTGAGGATGAGGGCATGGCTGCGCAGCAGTCCGAGGACGAGCACGCCGAGGAGCACGATGGCGACGCCCTCGGCGATCACGACGGCAAGCATTCTGTGGGTCAGCCCTTCGGGGTCGGAGCGGCCGTGGTGCGGATGGCCGCGGGCGAGGTCGTCGGCAGGACAGCCAGCACCTGCCAGGCGAGGAACCCGATGACGACCGCGAAGCCGGCCGTGGTGACCGTGGCCCCGTCGACGCCGGCCCACGCCGCGGCGGGCGGGTCGACGGCCACCAGCAGCGCGGTGAGCGCAGCCAGCGCGGTGAGCACGAGGTGGGCGCGGGTGGCGGGGGTGTCAGGCTTGCCGAAGCAGCCGCACGACCCGAGGACGCCGCCGCGCGCCAGCACCCGGGCCACGAAGGCAGTGAAGACGAGGTATGCCGCGGCGACCAGCCCCGCGGCATACCGACTCGGTGCGACCAGCGCCCAGACACCCAGGGCGACCTCGATGACGGCGAACGCGCGCACGAGCTGGCGGTGGACCGGCACCCCGGCGCCGCGCAGCGCGCGGACCAGGGGCAGCGGGTCGACGACCTTCGGGACCCCGGCCACGACGAGCAGCCCCGCCGCGGCGAGGAACGGTCCGGCTGCCAGGTCCCACATGTGGTCCAACCGTAGTCGAGGCAGCCCCGGAGACTCGGGTCAGTCGACCTTGTCGGCCACGTCGTCGGCGGCGTCAGCGGTCTCGTCGGCGACGTGCTTGCCCTTGGCGGTGACCTTGTCCTTGGCGTCGGACGCAGCCTCGGTGGCCTTGTCCTTCGCCTCGGAGGCCTTGTCCTTCACCTCGGTCGCCTTGTCCTTCACCGTCTCCGCGGCGCTGCTGGCCTTGTCCTTGGCAGCGTCGGCGAGGTTCGCGACCTTGCTGGTGCTGGAGTCACGACCGGTCGTCGGCGCGGTGTAGGGGTCGTCGAGCGGCGTGGCCCACGGGTCCTCGCGGGGCGCGGACTTGCGGAACGCCGCGACACCGGCGGCCACGGCCGCGGCCAGACCGAGGATCAGCAGGAACCGGCCCTTGCGCCGACGCGGCTTGGCCACCGCGTCGCCCTTGAGCACCGAGTAGGCGTCGGAAGAGCGGTCGGCGGTGTCGGCCGCAGCGGTCTTCGCAGCAGCCGAGGCCGCGGCGACGGCCGCGATGGCCTCGGCGACCTTGGGCAGCAGGGTGTCGACGATGGTGTCGCGCGCGGTGTCGACCTTCGGGGCCAGGCCCTCGACGGCGCCCTGCAGCTTGGGGGCGGCAACCTCGATGCCGTGGTCGACCCGGGGCTTGGCCCAGTCGCGGGCGGCCTCGATGCCGTGCTCGACGTGCGGCTTGCCCCAGTCCTTGGCCTGGACGGCACGCTCCTTGGCGACCTCGGCGGCCGGGGCCACCCGGTCCTTGAGTGACGATGCGTAGTCGGCGGCGCTCTGGGCGGAGCTGCTGACTGCCTCGGTGGCCTGCTCAGTCTTGGTCTTGGTGCGGAACACCGTGCCTCCTGTGACTTGGCGGATCTGGACTCCGTGACGCCGGTGAACCGGTGCCCCGTGGGGCCCCGGCCCCAGGCCGGACGGACGACTTCTCCCTACCCATCCTGCCTTGTTTCCGCTGGTGGGCAAGCCCGTGGGGGTACTGGGAGCCATCCCGAGGGGGTCCGCATGGAAGGATGCGTGACATGGACGTCACCCTCAAGACCAACCACGGCGACATCAACGTCACGCTGTTCCCCGACCACGCCCCGAAGACCGTCAAGAACTTCGTGGGACTGGCCAAGGGCGAGCAGGAGTACCGCGACGACGCCGGCCGCTCGAACCCCACGCCGTTCTTCGACGGACTGGTGTTCCACCGCATCATCCCGGGCTTCATGATCCAGGGTGGGTGCCCGCTGGGGCAGGGCTTCGGCGGCCCCGGCTACACCTTCGACGACGAGATCAGCCCCGACAAGGACTTCACCAAGCCCTACATGCTCGCCATGGCCAACGCCGGCAAGCGGATGGGCAAGGGCACCAACGGCTCGCAGTTCTTCATCACCGTCGGCAACGCCGCCTGGCTCCAGGGCAAGCACACCATCTTCGGTGAGGTGGCCGACGGCCCCAGCCGCGAGGTCGTCGACAAGATCGCGGCCGTCCCCACGGGTGCGAACGACAAGCCGCTCGAGGACGTTGTCATCGAGTCGGTCGTCGTCAACGACTGACCGCGACCGACACCTGGTTCGAGGTGCCCGGCCCGCACGGGCCGGGCACCTCGCGCCGATGGCCCGCGATGACCCCGAGACCCCGGAGCGCGACGCATGAGTGAGCCCACCGCAGACCCGCAGCAGCAGGCGCCTCCGGTGTGCCCGCGGCACCCCGACCGGGTCGCCTACGTGCGCTGCCAGCGGTGCGGCCGTCCGGTCTGCCCGGACTGCCAGCGCCCGGCCGCCGTCGGGGTGCAGTGCGTGGACTGCGTGAAGGCCCAGGCCAAGACGATGCGCACCACCCGCACGGTGTTCGGCGGCAACGTCACCGACACCCCGCGGGTCTCCTACGCCATCATCGCGATCTGTGTCGTCGTCTTCGTGCTCCAGACCGCGCGCCCCGGCCTGAGCCGCGACATCTCGTTCGTGCCCTACCTCGGTGCCCACGAACCGTGGCGGTTCCTCACCTCGGCGTTCGCCCACGCCACGATCACCCACATCCTGTTCAACATGCTCGCCCTGTGGATGGTGGGCGCGCAGTACCTCGAGCGACTGCTCGGTGGTGCCCGGTATGCGGCGGTCTACCTCGTCAGCGCGATCGGCGGCTCGGCCTGCTACCTCCTGCTGTCACCGGCCGTGCCCTTCCAGCCGGGCAACCCCAGCTCGTGGTACATCGGAGCCGTCGGTGCCTCCGGCGCCGTCTTCGGCCTCTTCGGTGCCCTGCTCGTGCTCAACCGGCACCTCGGCCGGTCCTCGGCCGGCATGTACGCGACGATCGGCCTCAACGCCGTCATCGGGTTCGTCGTGCCGGGCATCGCCTGGCAGGCCCACCTCGGCGGGCTGGTGACCGGTGCCGCCGTGGCCGGCGTCATCGCCGCGACCACCGCGAAGGAGCGCCGCCGCTGGCAGTGGCCGGGCGTCGTGCTCGTGCTGCTCGTGGTCGTCGCCGTCGCGGTCGCGAAGTATGCCGTGGCGCCCGGCGACATCCTCGCCTGAGGCTGCGGCTCCCACCCCAACCCACCCCATCCCGGGTGGATTACACGGCTGTCATTTGTCCCCAGCTGTGGAGAACCCTGTGGACAACCGGGTGTGGACAACCCCTGTGGACGGCTCCGGAGGGTCGGTCAGCGCCAGCGGGTGGTCATCGCGAAGCCGGAGAGCATCAGGCCGAAACCGACCCCGAGGTTCCACCGGCCGAAGGCCTCGATCGGGAACCGCTGGCTCGTGATGTAGAAGACCACGATCCACAGGAGGCCGACGACCATGAGCGTCAGCATCACCGGCACGAACCAGGGCGGGTTCCCGACCTTGGCCTTCGCGGGCTTGCTCGGCGGGGTGTACGCGCGCTTGGCGCGACCCTTGGACTCAGGCACGGAAACACTCCTCGTAGCTCGGACAGCGCCATCACCGTCGCGACGTGTGGCATAGCGTAGTGCCATGGCGGACCAGCGGCTGACGTGGCTGACACGCCGCCCTACCGCTTGGTCGGCCGTCGTGCCCCTGGTCGCGCTGGGTGCGGGCGTGCTCTTCGCGCTGAGCGCGGCCACCGCCCGCGGCACCGATCTGCGCTCCTCCGGTGGGGACCTCCCCGGCCTGATCCGCGAGCAGACCCGCCAGAACTCCGCGCTGGCGTCCCGGGTCGCCTCGCTGCGTGCCGAGGTCGACCGGCTGTCCGCCCAGCAGGCGCCCGGCGACCTGCGCGTGACCCAGCTGACCAGGGAGGGCGACCAGCTCGCGCTCGCCGCCGGCACCCAGGCGGTGTCGGGCCCGACGGTGCAGGTCACCCTCACGGATGCCCGCAACGTCCCCTCCGTGCTCCCCGACGGCATCTCGGTCGACGACTACGTCGTGCACCAGCAGGACGTCCAGGCCGTCGTCAACGCCCTCTGGGAGGGCGGTGCCGAGGCGATGATGCTGATGGACCAACGGGTGATCTCCACCAGCGCGGTCCGGTGCGTCGGCAACACCCTCATCCTCCAGGGCCGGGTCTACTCCCCTCCCTACGTGATCACTGCCATCGGCAACCAGACCGACCTGCGCGCGTCACTCGATCGCAGCCCGGCGGTCGCCATCTACAAGCAGTGGGTCGGCGCGGTCGGGGTCGGCTACGACGTGCAGTCCCGTCGTGAGCAGACCTTCCCCGCCTACGCGGGCTCCATCAACCTCGAGAGAGCAAGGACCACCCGGTGAAGCTGGCCCGCTGGACCCTCGGCATCGTCGGCGACCTGTTGGTCACGGCCGGACTCGTCCTGCTCCTGTTCGTCGGGTGGCAGCTCTGGTTCACCGACGTCACCGCCAACCGCACCCAGGACGCCACCGTCTCGCGGCTGACCCGTGACTTCGCGAAGCCGCCGGCCAGCGCCCCGGGCACCGAGACGCCCAAGGCGGTGCCGTTCGGGTCGGCGTTCGCGATCGTGCGGATCCCCCGCTTCGGCGCCGACTACGCCCGCCCGGTGCTCGAGGGCACCAGCCGCGACATCCTCCAGGACGGCATCGGCCACTACGACGGCACCGTCCTGCCGGGCGCGGTCGGCAACTTCGCCGTCGCCGGGCACCGCACCACCTACGGTCGCCCGTTCCACGACATCGACACCCTGCGCACCGGTGACCTGATCGTGGTCGAGACCAAGGCGGCATACAGCGTGTATGCCGTGAAGCGGCACGAGATCGTGGCGCCCACCGACGTCCAGGTGGTCGCGCCGGTGCCCGACAAGCCGGGCGTGAAGCCGACGGAGCGCTGGATGACGATGACCGCGTGCCACCCGAAGTACAGCGCGGCGCAGCGCTACGTGGTGTTCGCGCAGCTCGTGAAGACGTACCCGCACGCCGACGGCCTCCCCGCCGGCACCCTGACCGTTCCCCTGAGCTCCTCCAAGAAGGCGGCCTGACCGATGATCTACTCCGCGATCTGGCGGGCGCTGCCCGGTCCCCTCGTCGTCCGGGTGCTGCTCGCCGTCGTGCTGGTGCTGGCCGTCGTCGCGGTCCTCTTCGTGTGGGTGTTCCCCCGGATCGCGCCGCTGATGCCGTTCAACGACAACACCGTCGACCCGAGCGCCGGGGTCGTCGCGCACGTCAGGGAGGTCTGATGACCGGCATCCTCGTCGTCGACAACTACGACAGCTTCGTCTTCACGATCGTCGGCTACCTCCAGCAGCTGGGCGCCGAGTGTGAGGTCGTGCGCAACGACGCGCTCGGTCCGGCCGACGGAGCCGACTTCGACGGGGTGCTCATCTCCCCCGGGCCCGGGACCCCCGAGGAGGCCGGCGTCTCGATGGCGATGATCGAGGCCTGTGCCGAGCGGTCCCAGCCGATGCTCGGCGTCTGCCTCGGCCACCAGGCCCTCGGGGTCGTCGTCGGCGCCACGGTCGGGCGGGCGCCCGAGCTCCTGCACGGCAAGACCTCCCGGGTCCTCCACGACGACACCGGCGTGCTGGCCGGCCTCCCGTCGCCGTTCACCGCGACCCGCTACCACTCGCTGACGATCGACCCGGCGACCGTCCCCGACACGCTGGTCGCCAACGGGCACACCGAATCGGGCATCATCATGGCCGCCCGGCACCGCGACCTACCGCTGCACGGCGTGCAGTTCCACCCGGAGAGCGTGCTGACCGAGGGTGGCCACCGGATCCTCGCCAACTGGCTGGTCGGCTGCGGGCTCCAGGACGCGGTCGCCCGCTCGGCCGGCCTGAGCCCGCTGGTCCACGACGCCGAGGGCGTGGCGCGGGCGGTCGCGGCCGGCTAGACCCGTTTTGCGGTCCGGGGGCTACGGCGTGATGGTGGGCACCGTGGTGGACGTCGTCGGTGGCGTGGTCGGCTCGGTGGTGGCCGTCGTCGGGGGAGTCGTCGGGGTCTGCACCGGCGGGGGCGGCTGGGCGATGGTGAGGGTGATCGTCGACCCGTCCTCGACCTTCGTCTTGGCCTTGATGCTCTGCTTGAGCACCGAGTTCTCGGCCTCCGTGCTGTCGACGTAGGTCGTCTTCACGCTGAGCCCGAGCTCACCGAGGATGTCGGCGGCCTCGTTGCGGGTCTTGCCCACGACGTCGGGCACGGTCACCTTGCCGGACGACACGTTGAGGTTGATGGCCGAGCCGACCGGGACCTCCTCGCCGGCGGCCGGCGAGGTCGTGAAAACCTTGCCCTTGTCCAGCCCGGTGTCGTCGACCTGTTTGACCGTGCCGACCTTGAGGTCGAGCGCCGCGAGCCGCGCAGTGGCCTCGTCCTGGGTGAACCCCTTGAGGTCGGGCAGCTCGACCGTGTCCGGTCCGGCGGAGACGCTGATGCCCACCTTGCTGCCGTCGGCGACCATCTCGTCGGCGCCGGGGTTCTGGTCGACCACCACCCCGATGTCCTTGGAGCTGGCGACCTGGGTCGCCTCGGGCACCAGCCCGACGGCCCTGATCTTGGCCTCGGCCGCAGCCTGCGGCAGGTCGATGACAGCCGGCACGGCCACCTTCGGTGCGTCCGTCGGCGGCCGGTCGAGCAGGGCCTTGCCGGCGACACCCAACAACACGAGCGCGCCGAGGACGGCGAGCACGAGCAGGAAGTAGGCCAGCCCGCGCCGCTTGCGCGGCTCGTCGTCGGGGTCGTGGCCGATGGCGGGCAGGCTGGCGGTGTTGGAGCCCACCGGCTCCGGCGGGTCGTCGTACCCACCGGTCGGCGCGAACACCGTCGTCGCGGCGGCTCCCACGGGGGTGGCGATCGCGACGGTGGCGTCGGCGGCGCTCCCGGCAGTGCCGCGCGCGGCGTCGCTGATCGGGCGCCCGAGCCGGGCGGCCTGGAGGTCGGCGCGGAACGCGGTGGCGTCTTGGTAGCGGGCCTCGCGGTCCTTGGCCAGCGAGTGCAGGACGACCGCGTCGAGCGCGGGGTCGACCGCCGGGTTGAGGGTGGAGGGTCGCGGCGGCGGCTGCCCGACGTGCTGGTAGGCGATGGCGACCGGCGAGTCGGCCTGGAACGGTGGACGGCCGGTGAGCAGCTCGAAGAGGAGGCAGCCGGTGGAGTACAGGTCCGAGCGGGCGTCGACGTGGTGGCCCTGGGCCTGCTCCGGGGAGAGGTACTGGGCGGTGCCGATGACGGCCTGCGTCTGCGTCATCGTGGCGTTCGCGTCGGCGACCGCCCGGGCGATGCCGAAGTCCATCACCTTGATCTGGCCCTGGGGCCCGATCATGACGTTGGCCGGCTTGATGTCGCGGTGCACGATCCCCATGCGGTGGCTGTAGGCCAGGGCGTCGAGCACACCCTCGGTGATGCGGGCGGCCTCGGCCGGGTCGAGGGGCGAGCTGGCGTTGAGCAGCTCGCGCAGGGTCCGACCCTCGACGAACTCCATGACGATGTAGGGCACCGGGACCGAGGCGCCCCCGGTCTCGATCGCGTGGTCCTCGCCCGAGTCGTAGACCGCCACGATCGAGGCGTGGTTCAGGCCGGCCGCCGACTGTGCCTCGCGGCGGAACCGGTTGAGGAACTGGGTGTCTCGGGCCAGGTCGGACCGCAGCATCTTGATCGCCACGGGTCGCGAGAGCCGGGTGTCGTGGCCGAGGTGGACCTCGGCCATCCCGCCCCGGCCGAGGAGCTCCCCGACCTCGTAGCGTCCCCCGAGCAGACGTGGTGCGCTCACTTCTTCCTTCCCCCCTTGCCCTTGCCGTCGCCCTTCCCGGGCGAGGGCTTGGGTGAAACCGTGGCTGTGGTGGTGCGCGACGCCGTGGCCGTCCTGGTGGCGGACGGCGTCGTCGGTGGCGTGGTGGTCGCAACCAGCGGCGTGCTCGTCTGCTGCGTCTCGGCCGGCGTGCGCGCTGACCCCCCACCTCCCAGGGCGATCGCCGCGACCACGACCACGAGGACCACCGCCGCGGCGGCGACGGGGAGCAGCCAGGCCGGACGCCGGGTGTCGTGCTCCCCGGTGTCGTGCTCCCCGGTGTCGTGCTCCGTGGTGTCGTGCTCCGTGGTGTCGTCGACCGACGTGGCGACCGCGACCGCGACGCCGAGTGGTGCCGAGGTGGGGATCACCGACGTCGGCAGGGGCTGGTCGGGGGCCAGGTCGAGCGGGGTCCCCACGATCGTCGGGGTGACCGCCGCAGCCGCACCGGCCCGCAGGTGCTCCGGCGCCTCGCCCGCGGGGAGCCGCAGGGCCTCGGCGAACTCGGCCGCGCTCTGGGGGCGCTGCGCCGGGTTCTTGGCCAGTCCCGCCATCACGGTCGTGCGCAGCGGATCCTCGATGTCCTCGGAGAGCTGCGGAGCGGGTTGGCTCACGTGGGCGAGGGCGGTGGCCACCATGGACTCACCGGAGAACGGTCGCTCCCCGGTCAGCATCTCGTAGCCGACGACCGCCAGCGCGTAGACGTCGCTCAGGGGACCGGCCTGCGCGCCCTTGGCCTGCTCGGGGGCGAGGTAGTGGGGCGTGCCCAGGACCTCACCGGTCTGGGTCAGCGAGGCCTCGCCGAGGGCGCGCGCGATGCCGAAGTCGGTCAGCTTGGCGTAGCCCTGGGGGTCCACGACGATGTTGGCCGGCTTGACGTCGCGGTGGACCACTCCCGCGTCGTGGGCGGCCTGCAGGGCCAGGGCGGTCTGGTGGAGGATCTCGGTGACCTCGGCGTGGGGCATCGGGGCGCGCTCGGCGATGAGGGTCGAGAGCGGCACCCCGGTCATCAGCTCCATGACGAGGAAGGCCTGCCCGTCGTGCTCGCCGAAGTCGTGGACCGTGCCGACGTTGGGGTGCGAGAGCTGGCTGCTGAGCCGTGCCTCGGCGCGGAACCGCTCGACGAAGCCCTCGTCCTGGGCGCTGTCCGGCAGCAGGACCTTGACGGCGACGGCGCGGTCGAGGGTCTCGTCGTGGGCCCGCCACACCTCGCCCATGCCACCGGCCGCGATCCGCTCGACCAGCCGGTAGCGGTCGGCGATGAGGTCCTGCGGTGCGTAGGTCATCGGCCCAGCACCGCTTCCATGACGGCCTTGGCGATCGGCGCGGCGACCCGGCCACCGGCGGCCTCGTTGCCCGCGTTGCCGCCGTCCTCGACGACGACCGCGACCGCGACCTTGGGGTCGTTCGACGGCGCGAAGCCGGTGAACCAGGCGTGCGGGGGCTTGCCCTTGGCGTGCTGGGCGGTCCCGGTCTTGCCGGCCACGTCGATCCCGCTGATCTGGGCGGCCCGGCCGGTGCCGCTCTTGACGACCGCCTCCATCATCCGGGTCAGCGCCGCGGCGGTGTCGGCGGACACGGCCTGCGAGAGCTGCTCGGGCTGGGGCTCGTCGATGACCTCGAGGTCGGAGGACGTCACCCTCTTGACCAGGTGGGGGCGCATGACGACGCCGTTGTTGGCGATGGCGGCCGAGATCATCGCGACCTGCAGGGGTGTGACCCGCACGTCGTACTGGCCGATCGCCGACTGGGCCAGCTGCGGCTGGTCGAGCTCGGCGGGCACCGAGCTGGGCGTGACCGACATCGGGATCTGCAGCCGGTCGCCCATCCCGAACTTGGCCGCCTGGGCCCGGAAGTCGTCGGCGCCGACCTGCATGCCCAGCCAGCCGAAGGCGGTGTTGCAGGAGATCTCCAGCGCGTGGGTCAGCGTCGTCTTGTTGTTGGCGCCGCACGAGCCGCGGAAGTCGTTCGGCAGGTCGTCGTCGGTCTGGGGCAGGTCGAGCACGGCCGGCCCGGGGATCACGCTCTCCTCGGTGTACTTCCCGGACTCCAGCGCGGCCGCGGCAGTGACGACCTTGAAGGTCGAGCCGGGGGGGTAGAGGTTGCCGGCGATGGCCCGGTCGACCATCGGCTGCGTCGAGTCGGCGTTCAGCCGCTTCCAGGCTGCGACGACCTTGTCGGTGTCGTGGCTGCTCAGCGAGGCCGGGTCGTATGCCGGGTGGCTGACCAGCGCGAGGATCTCACCGGTGGTGGGGTCGATGGCGACGACCGCGCCGCGCTGGTTGCCCAGCGCCTTGTCGGCCGCGGCCTGCGCCTTCGCGTTGATGGTGAGCTCGATGCTCGCCCCGGTCTGGTCCTTCCCGGTGAGGATGTCGGAGACCCGGCGGTAGAAGAGCTTGTCCGACGAGCCGGACAGCAGGTCGTTCTCGGCCCCCTCGATGCCGCCACCGGCGCCGTAGGTGAACGAGTAGTAGCCGGTGAGGTGCGAGTAGAGCTCACCCTGCGGGTAGGTGCGCAGCCACTTCAGCTCGTCGTCGGTGGCCGTCGACTTCGCGACCGGCTTGCCACCGACGAGGATCTGGCCGCGCTCGCGGGCGTAGTTGGCCAGCAGGGTGCGCCGGTTCTCCGGGCGGTCCTGGAGCGACTTGGCCTGCACGAACTGGATGTAGGTCGTGGAGATGAGCAGCGCCGTGAACAGCATGGCCACGACGGTGGACAGGCGGCGGATCGGGGAGTTCACCGGATCGCCACCACTTCGGTCTTGGCCTCACCCGACGGGCTGGGGCCGGTCCGGACCTCCTCGACGGGTCGGCGGGCGACGTCGCTGATGCGCAGCAGCAGGGCGACGAGGGACCAGTTGGCCAGCAGGGAGGAGCCTCCGTAGGAGAGGAATGGCATGGTCAGCCCGGTCAGCGGGATCACGCGGGTGACGCCGCCGACGACGACGAAGCACTGCAGGGCCACCGAGAAGGCCAGGCCACTGGCGAGCAGCTTGCCGAACCCGTCGCGCACCCCGAGGGCGGTCCGCAGGCCGCGCTCGACGAGGAGCACGTAGAGGACCAGCAGCGCGAACAGGCCGACCAACCCGAGCTCCTCGCCGAAGCTCGGGAAGATGAAGTCGGACTCGGCGAAGTAGGTCAGGTCGGGACGCCCGCGACCCAGGCCGGTGCCGAGGAGGCCACCGGCCGCCATACCCATCAGGCCCTTGGCGACCTGGTCGGACTGGTCGGGTGCGAACGGGTCGAGCCACAGGTGCACCCGCGCCTGCACGTGGCCGAAGGCGAGGTAGGCGACGTAGGCGCCGGCGCAGAACAACGTCATGCCGATCGCGATCCACGAGGTGCGCTCGGTGGCGACGTAGAGCATCGAGACGAACAGGCCGAAGAGCAGGAGCGAGGAGCCGAGGTCCTTCTCGAAGACGAGCACGAGGAGGCTGAGCACCCAGGCGACGATGATCGGGCCGAGGTCGCGCCCGCGCGGGAAGGTGAACCCGAGGACCTTGCGACCAGCCAGCGACAGGGCGTCACGGGTCTGCACGAGGTAGCCCGCGAAGAACACCGCCAGCACGATCTTGGCGACCTCACCCGGCTGGAAGGTGAACGGCCCCAGGCCGATCCAGATGCGTGAGCCGTTGACGGTGCGCCCGATCCCCGGGAGCAGCGGGAGGATGAGCAGGCCGAAACCGACGACCGCGGCGGTGAAGGTGTAGCGGCGCAGCATCCGGTGGTCGCGCAGGAACCACAGGACCACGGCCGCGATCGCCACGGCCAGGGCGCTCCAGGTCAGCTGGCGCAGGGCCAGTCCCTCGCTGATGTCGCGCCCCTCGGCGATGTCGAGCCGGTGGATCATCACCAGGCCCAGGCCGTTGAGCAGCGTCACGATCGGCAGCAGCAGCGGGTCGGCGTAGGCGGCCTTCCAGCGCAGCAGCAGGTGGAAGGCGAGCGAGATGGCCAGGAGCCCGGTGCCGTGCGTGACCAGTCCCGGGGGGAAGGCCCCGGAGACGGAGAGGCCGACGTTGACGTAGGCGAGCACCACGATCGCGACGGCGAGCAGCAACAGGACCAGCTCGACGTTGCGGCGGGTGCGGGGGGCGACGCTGGAGACCGTCGTCATCGCGTGGTCGTGGACGACGGTGACGACGTCGTCGTGGTCGGACTGGTGGTGGTCGAGGGCGTGGTCGGCGTGCTGCCGGTGCCGGAGTCGTCACAGGTGCTGGGACTGGCCGCACAGCGCAGCGCCTCGGTGCGCAGCTGGCTCACCAGTGCCTCGGCGTCCTGGAGGGTGTCGGTCGACACCCGGTCCTCGACCTTGGTCCGGTAGAAGTCGGGGAGGTCGGCCACGCGGACGTCGGACTCGGACTTCACGTGGGAGAGGCCGATCGGGCCGACGTCCTGAGTCACCCCCTGGTAGATGGCGACGTTGCCGTCGTGCGCGCCGACGAAGTACTGGCGCTGCGACCAGGTGTACGCGGCATACGCGCCCCCACCGACGACGATGAGCACGACCAGTAGCACGGCGATCAGGCGCAGCCAGCGTCCCGGCCCCGAGGCCGGGCCCTCCTCGGCGAGGGTGACGTCCTCGACGTCCTCCTCACCGGAGGCTTCGCGCGACAGGGCGGCCGCCTTGGCGGCCGGCGTGACCGGGATCGGCCGGGTGCCCCTGGTGCGGGTGGCCGCGGCGCCGACGATCTGGGGCTGGGTCGGCGGGGCGGCGACCTTGGTGAGGTCGACGACGTCGCCGATGACGATGGTGACGTTGTCGGGTGCGCCGGCCTTCAGCGCGAGGTCGACCAGGCGGTCGGCCGTGGCGCCCGGCGGCTGCCCGGCCAGGACCATCTCGGCGATGGTGTCGCCCGCGACGTAGTCGGTGAGGCCGTCGGAGGCGATCAGGTAGCGGTCGCCGATGCGGGCCTCGCGGACCATCACGTCGGGCTCGTCGTCCTGCTGGCCGGTGAGGACGCGGGTCACGAGGGAGCGCTGCGGGTGGCCGATCGCCTCGTCCTCGGTGATCCGCCCCTCGTCGACGAGGCTCTGGACGAACGAGTGGTCCTTGGTGATCTGGGTCAGCTTGCCGTCGCGGGCGAGGAAGGCGCGGGAGTCGCCGATGTGGGCCAGCACCAGCTTGTTCTGGGAGCGCAGGATGGCGATCAGCGTCGTGCCCATCCCCTGCAGGCGCGGCTCGGCCTTCGCCATCTCCGCGAGCTCATCGTTGGCGGCCGAGATCCGTTGCAGGAGAGCGGTGCTCGCTTCCTTGCTGCCCAGCGCCTCGCCGTCGAGGTCGACCAGGGCACCGATGACGGTGGACGACGCGATGTCACCCCCGGCGTGGCCGCCCATGCCGTCGGCCATCGCGAGGAGGCGCGGCCCGGCATAGCCGGAGTCCTGGTTCTCCGAACGGACCATGCCGACGTCGGAGCGTGCGGCGTAGTGGAAGGCGAAGGGCATCGTCGTCGCTGCCTATCGCCTGAGCTCGATGACGGTCTTGCCGATCCGCAGGGTGCTGCCGGCCTCGACGCGCACGGGTCCGGTGAGGCGCTCGGTGCCGACGAAGGTGCCGTTGGTGGAGCCGAGGTCCTCGACGAACCAGGCGTTGTCACGGTGGAAGATCCGCGCGTGCCGACCGCTGGCGAAGTCGTCGTCCAGGACCAGCGCGCACTCGGGGTTGCGGCCGATGACGGTGCCGGCCTCGCGCAACGGCAGGCTGGTGCCGGTCAGTGCGCCGCCGGTGACGACCAGGGTGCGGGGAGCAGTCGAGTGCGGCTGTCGCTTCGGGCGTTTCTGGGGTGCCCCCTGGCCGTCGCCCCGACGGGCGGCCGGCGCGGGCTTGCGGGCGGTGCGGCTCACGACCCGGGTGCCGTAGAGGTCGCCCCGGAGCACGCCGACGACGCTGAAGACGAAGATCCACAGGAGGACGAGGAGCCCGAGGCGGATGATCGTGAGGGTGAGTTCACTCATGCGTGGGGATCACCGCCGCCCGGCGCGGTAGATGACGGAGGTGCGCCCCACCGTGATCCGGTCCCCGTCGGACAGGCGCTGACTGGTGATCCGCTCGCTGTTGACGAACGTGCCGTTGGTCGACCCCATGTCGCGGATGCTCGCGACCAGGTGCGGGCCGTCGTTGGTCACCCGGATCTCGCTGTGCCGCCTGGAGATCCCGGGGTCGTCGAGGATGATGTCGGCGCTGTCGTCGCGACCGAGCACCGTCATGGCGCCCATCAGCGGGTAGCGCTCGCCGTCGACGTCGAGCCATGGCCGGTCGGCCGGGTTGACCCGCCGCGGCTGGGCCGGGGGTGCGACCGGGGCCTGGCGCTGGGTCGCCTCAAGCCCGTCGTCCTCGGTGTGCCGCGGGCTCGGGACCGGCGCGGCCGGCGCCGGTGCGACGGGGCTGGGAGCCGGCGCGGCGGCATACCCCTCCTCACCCCGGCCGGGACTGGTGCCGGGGCGGCGGGCCGTGGAGGTGCGCAGCCGGAAGACGCCGGTCTCGAGGTCGTTGGCGCTGGCGAAGGTGACCTGGAGCGGTCCGCCCGGCTGGTAGCGCTGCGACTCGGCGTGCTCCTGGGCGGCGGCGATCAGCTCGACCTCGAGCTCCTCGTCGTAGCCGCCGAGGCGGTCGTAGTCGGTGTCGGAGAGCTCCACGGTGAACAGGTTGGGCACGATCGTGCGGCCCTGGCCGAGGACGGCGGCGCGGTCGTCCATGGCGCGGCGGATCGCCGAGGCGATCTCCACCGGCTGCACCTCGGACTTGAAGGCGCGCGCGAAGGCACCGTTGACGGCACGCTCGAGACGCTGCTCGACGCGGTCGAACAGACCCATCGGTGCCACCTCCTCACGTGTTGCCCGGGACGCCAGTCGGACATCGGCCGGTCCGGTCTGGTCCACGATCGTAACCGGCTGGTCTGGGCTGGTCGCTCACGCGCGCCGGGAGAAACCCCCCAGTGAGCCGGTTTGGTGAATCCGGGGGGTGTCCGCCACAATTGGCCGGTCCCACGCGCGAGTGGCGGAACGGCAGACGCGCTGCGTTCAGGTCGCAGTGTCCGAAAGGGCGTGGGGGTTCAAATCCCCCCTCGCGCACCCTGACAGTGAAGGCCCCCAACCACTTCGGTTGGGGGCCTTCCGTCGTGAGTGGAGGCCGTGGAGGGCGGAAACCTGCAGGTCAGGGACTTGCGCCGGACTGCGGGCGACGCCCATCGGGCATAGCCTGACGACAGCGGAGCCTTCCGCCGCACTCGTCAAGGAGGACGCCATGAGCACGACGCCTGAGCCGGCCAGCTCTACTGCCGCAACCGGACCCGACGAGGCCGAAGCCGTCGAGGCCACGAAGACCGCTGAGGCCGTGGAACCCGAGACCACCGAGAAGACCGACGCCACCGAGGCCGAGGACACGGAGGCCGAGGACACGGAGGCCGAGGACACGGAGGCCGACACCGCCTCCGATGCGGATGGCAGCGAGGCAGCACCGCCGACCGCCCCGACGCCGTCGCGCTCCACCTCGCCTGACAAGGACACCGACAAGGACACCGACAAGGACACCGAACGGGACACCGAACGGGACACCGAACGGGCGTCGGATGACGGCCCGGACGACGGCCCGGACGAGAAGTCGGAGGATGACCGGCAGAAGTCGGCCGAGGAGTTCGCGGCCGAGCACGACCCCGCGAACCACGACGTCGCTGCCGGTGAGGAGTTCCGCCAGCCCGGGGACTGGACCGCGGACGAGGCCGGAGGTCCACAGGTCTTCGACGACGAGGGCAACCTCGTCTCCGAGGGAGGCGAGCCGACCGGTGCGTCCGACGAGACGGACAGCGGCGACGGTGCCCCTGCCGGCTCGTCGTCCGGTGGCGGGCGCCGCGTCTCCGAGCTCGACGAGGTCAGGGACGGTGGCTACAGCGTGGGTTCGGCGGCCACCCTCCACGACGGCGCCTTGCCGCTGGGCCACCCGGTCAAGGCCTGGGAGGACACCAAGACCTTCGTCACCGAGGACCACGACCACTACGACGAGGCGGAGCCGGACGTGTGGTTCACCGACGCCGACGCCGCCCAGCGCGCCGGTTTCCGTCCGGCCGACTGAGGCGTTCCCCCGGCGTCAGTCCTGCTTCAGGGCGTAGGTCAGGACGGCGTTGCCGGCGGGCGTGCTCTGGCTGCGGACCAGCTCGAGCCGGGTGACCGGCACCGACTCGTCGAACAGCCGTCGGCCGACCCCGACCACGGGGTGCGTCGTGAGGGTGAGCTCGTCGATCACCCCGGCGAGGAAGAGCGAGCGGATCGTGTCGATGCCGCCCACGACACTGATCCCGCCCTCTCCTTCTCCCTCCTTGAGCTCCGACACGTAGGCCACCGGGTCACCGTGGACGACGGTGCTGTTCCAGCCGAGGTCGCCGGACAGCGTCGAGGTGACGACGTGCTTGCGCACCGGGTTGATGAACCCCGCGAAGAAGTCGCCCTCCGCCGCCGCCGGCCAGAACTCCGACCACTCCTGCCACAGCTTGCGGCCGATGACGACGTCGGTGATGCCCCCGATCGCCTCCCCCATCAGCTGCCCCTCCTCGGGGCCGAACGCGTCGAACTGCCACTCGTTCGGCGACTCGACGACGCCGTTGACCGAGTTGAACTGGTGGGCGGTGACCTTGCGTGGCATGGTGCGGCCTTCCTGGGTGGGCGATCCGGTGCAGGGTTCCGGGTGGTGGTGTCGATGCAGACCCTGCCAGCCCCGGGAAGTCATCGCGCGCGGACGGCCCTACCGTGGTCGCCATGACGAGCGCCCGGGTCCGCAGGCTGGGGTTCGCCGCGGTGAAGGGCACCCGGCACCTCGCCCGCGACGCCGTGACCCTGGCGGCGGACGGGCCGGTGGGCGACCGCGCCTTTTGCCTGGTCGACCCGGAGTCCGCGCGGGTGCTGCGCACCGTCGAGCACCCGACGCTGACCTGCGTCGAAGCCACCACCGGCGACGGCGGCGAGCTGCGCCTGCGCTGGCCCGACGGTCGAGAGGTCGTCGGCCCACTCGAGGCGACCGACGAGGCACCGCTCACGGTCGACCCTCTGCTCACTGTCGACTACTGGGGTCGAGCTGCCACCGCACGACTCCTGGACGGCCCGCACAGCACCGCGCTCGCGGCATACCTCGGTCGTCCGGTGCGGCTGGCTGCCACCCAGCCCGGCGAGGTCGTCTGGGCGGGCGCGGTCTCGGTCGTCACCACCGGCGAGCTCGACCGGCTGAGGCAGCGGATGCTGGGCGCGGGACTCACGGCACCGATCGCACTGGACGAGCGGTTCCGGGCCACGATCACGCTCGACGCCGAGCAGGACCCGGAGCCGGGCACCCGGCTGCGGGTGGGGACGGCCACGATCGAGGTGGCCCGCCGCATCGACCGCTGCGCCGTCGTGGACGTCGACCCGGCCACCGGCCGCCGGGACGTCCCGGTGCTCGCCCACCTGGACCGCCACGAGGGCCTGCTCACCTTCGGCGTGGATGCCCGCGTCGTGCAGCCCGGGCGAGTGGAGATGGGCGACCCGGCGACGCCGGAGAACCCGTCGCACTAGGGTCAGCGCATGCAGTCCAGCAGCTTCTCCCTGGCCACCCCCGACGGCACCCAGCTGCACGTGAACCGGTGGCTGCCCGACGGCCCCCCGAAGGCCGTGGTCCAGGTCGCTCACGGCATGGCCGAGCACTCCGACCGCTACGCCCGGTTCGCCGAGCGGCTCACCGCTGCCGGGTATGCCGTGTACGCCAGTGACCATCGCGGCCACGGTGCCACGGCGCGCACCGCTGCAGAGGCCGGCTACTTCGCCGACGACCACGGCTTCGACACCGTCGTCGAGGACCTGCACCTCGTGAGCGACCACGCCCGCGAGGAGAACCCGGGCCTGCCGTTCTTCCTCTTCGGCCACAGCATGGGTTCGTTCCTGAGCCGGTCCTACGCGACCCGGTTCGGCGGCGACCTCGACGGTCTCGTCCTGTCCGGCACGGCCGGCGACCCCGGTGCGCTCGGCAAGGTGGGACTGGCGCTCGCGACCGCCCAGGCGCGGCTCCGCGGCCGGCGACACCCCAGTGGCCTGATGGACCAGCTGACCTTCGGCCAGTACGGCGCGGCGTTCAAGCCGAACCGCACGAAGTTCGACTGGCTCTCCCGGGACGAGGCCGAGGTCGACAAGTACGTGGCGGACGAGCGCTGCGGCAACGTCTTCACCAGCGGGTTCTTCGCCGACCTGCTGGGTGGGCTCGGCACCATCAACTCCGACGCCTCGGTCAGCCGGGTGCCCAAGACGCTGCCGGTCTTCGTCTTCTCGGGCGCGCAGGACCCGGTCGGCGACAAGGGCAAGGGCCCGACGGCCGTGGCCGACCAGCTGCGCCGCCTCGGGGTGGGTGACGTCACGCTCCGGCTCTGGCCGGAGGGTCGCCACGAGATGCTGAACGAGACCAACCGCGACGAGGTCATGGACTCCGTCGTCGAGTGGCTCGACGCGCACCTTCCCTGAGGATGTCGAGAACCGGCCGGTGACTCCGTCCTCGGGGTGATGGCGGCCAGAATGGCCGGCACGGACCGAGGAGGAACCATGGCGAAGTACCTGCTGCTCAAGCACTACCAAGGTGGACCCGAGCGCACTCCCGAGGGCTGCGTCCCGATGGACCAGTGGACGCCCCAGGAGATCACCGACCACATCAACTTCATGCACCACGTGGCGGACACGCTGCGTGACCGTGGGGAGTTCGTCAGCGCAGACGGGCTGTCGCCCGACGGGACGTTCGTCCGGTTCGACGGCGAGGGCCGGCCCCCAGTGACGGACGGGCCGTTCGCGGAGACCAAGGACCTGATCGCCGGCTGGATGATCATCGACGTCGACTCGCAGGAGCGGGCGCACGAGGCCGCAGCCTTCCTGTCGTCGGCGCCCGGCCCGGGCGGGGTGCCGCTGCGGGAGTGGATCGAGGTGCGCGCGTTCATGGCGGAGCCGCCCACCGTCACCGAGTGACCAGCTCGCCGTGACCCCCCGACCCGCCGAGCTCGAGGACCTGCTCCGGCACCTCGGCCCCCAGGTGCTCGGTGTCCTCGTCCGCCGCGGAGACGACTTCGCAGCGGCCGAGGACGCCGTGCAGGAGGCGATGGTGGAGGCCTTCCGGCGCTGGCCGGAGGGGCTCCCCGACGAGCCGAGGGCCTGGCTGGTCACGGTCGCCTCCCGCAAGTACCTCGACATCGTGCGGTCCGAGGTGGCCCGCCGCCGTCGCGAGGAGCGGTTCCACGACGAACCCGAGCCCGGTGCCACCGAACAGGCCGACGACACGCTGCTCCTGCTCTTCCTGTCCTGCCACCCCGCACTCTCCCCCGCGTCGGCGGTGGCACTGACCCTGCGGGCGGTGGGTGGGCTCACCACGAGGCAGGTCGCCGAGGCCTACCTGGTGCCCGAGGCGACCATGGCCCAGCGGATCAGCCGGGCCAAGCGCACCATCTCCGGTGAGCGGCTCACCCAGCCGGGCGACCTGCGCACCGTCCTGCACGTCCTCTACCTGATCTTCAACGAGGGCTACGGCGGCGAGGTCGACCTGGCGGCTGAGGCGATCCGGCTGACCCGTCAGCTCGCCGCGGGCAGCGACGAGCCCGAGGTGCAGGGACTCCTGGCGCTGATGCTCCTGCACCACGCGCGCCGGGCGTCACGCCGCACCCCTGCGGGTGAGCTGGTGCCGCTCGCCGAGCAGGACCGGTCGCTGTGGGACACCGCCCTGATCGCCGAGGGCGTCGACCTCCTCCAGCTCGCGCTGGCCCGCGACCGGCTCGGGGAGTACCAGGCGCAGGCCGCCATCGCCGCGCTGCACGCCGACGCCCGGTCCGCCGAGGAGACCGACTGGACCCAGGTGCTCGAGTGGTACGACGAGCTGACCCGGCTCACCGACAGCCCGGTCGTCGCCCTCAACCGGGCCGTCGCTGTCGGCGAGGCCGACGGACCGCTGGCCGGCCTGCGCGCCCTCGCCGCCGTCGACCCGGGCGTACCCCGCCATGCCGCCGTCGCGGCATACCTCCACGAACGCGCCGGCGACCTCGTCGAGGCGAGGGACCTGTATGCCGTGGCCGCCAGGGCGGCGACCAGCGCTGCGGAGCGCGACCACCTCACCCGACAGGCAGCGCGGCTGCACGCAGCCGGCACCTGAGTCGCCCGGGCTGCTGCCGCGGGCGAGCGGTCAGTCGCGCTCCAGCCGTTCCAGCGCCCGCTCGCGGATCCGGGTCCCGAGCGCCGGGAGCTCGTGCATCAGGTCGGAGAAGTCCCAGGCCATCAGGGTTAGCAGCCGCATCCTGCTGAGGGCGACGACGTTCGCCGAACGCGTGCTGTGGGTCAGCACCCCGATCTCCCCGAACCAGTCGCCCGGGCGCAGCGTGGTCAGCAGCCTGGTCTCGTGGGCCGCGGCGGCCAGGCCGTCGACGACGAAGAACAGGCTGTACGCGTAGTCGCCCTCGCGCGCGAGCACGGTGCCGACGTCGACCTCGCGCTCGTTCAGCTTCTCCGCGACCATCGCCCGCTGCTCCGTGGTCAGGTCGGCCAGAAGCGGTATCGAGGCAAGCTCCTCAGCATCCATGACGCCTCCCTGAACCCGGTGACCCTCGCCTCACGATGAACCCCGCGCGTGATCCCGTCAACCACCACCGAACGCACGCCGCTGGCCCGAGGAAACCGGCCAATTGCCCGGTTGTGGGCCGCACAGGGGGACTCTGCGCGCCGAGAACCGGGCAATTGGCCGGTTGTCAGCTGAAGAGGCGGCTGAGCAGTCCCTTCCGTGCCGGCTTGCCGATCCGGAACCCGCGCATCGGCACGTCGAACGGGTCGAGCAGCTCGCCGAGCTCGCGCTGGACCGCATCGCCGGGGGCGCCCTCGCCAGAGCTGCCGAACATCCACGCCATCGCGGCCTCGCCCAGCTCCAACGGGTGGAACGGATGCGGGTAGTCGTCGACCTCGGCGTGCTCGCCGGCCCAGTACGGGACCTCGAACGGCAAGGGGTCGCCGAACGCGTCCGCGGTCACGTCCGCCGGGGCCTTGTCCGAGTAGATGTCGAGCGCCCGCACCGTAGCGATCCGTCCTGGCGGTCGCGCCTTCTCTGACAGACTCGGAACCATGGACACCGGGGCTGCACCCTCGAACTTCGCGTCGGCCTACCGGCACGGCTTCGCCCGCGTCGCCGCGTGCACGGTCCCGGTGGCCGCCGGCGACCCTGCGCGCAACGCCGAGGCGATCGTCGAGCAGGTGCGGGGGCTGCACGAGGACGGCGTGGCCGTGGCGCTGTTCCCCGAGCTGAGCCTGTCGGGCTACGCCATCGACGACCTGCTGCTCCAGGACGTGCTGCTCGACGAGGTGGACCGGGCCGTCCTGACCGTCGCCGCGGCCACGAGGTCACTCCTGCCCGTCGTGGTCGTGGGTGCCCCGCTCCGGCACGGCAACCGGCTGTTCAACTGCGCCGTCGTGATCCACCGCGGCGAGGTGCTCGGCGTCGTCCCGAAGTCCAACCTCCCCAACTACCGCGAGTTCTACGAGAAGCGGCACTTCGCGGCCGGCGACGACACCCGCACCGACTGGTTCCACGCGCCGCACTGGCCGGGCGCCGACGAGGACGGCGACCTGCCGTTCGGCCCCGACCTGGTCTTCGACGCCGACGACGTCCCGGGGCTGGCCGTCCACGTCGAGATCTGCGAGGACATGTGGGTCCCCGTGCCGCCGAGCGCGAAGGCCGCGCTCGCGGGCGCCACGGTGCTGCTCAACCTGTCGGCCTCACCGATCACCGTCGGTCGCGCCGAGGACCGCCACCTGCTCGCGCGTTCCGCGAGCGCGCGGTGCAACGCCGCCTACCTGTATGCCGCCGCGTCCGCCGGGGAGTCGACCACCGACCTGTCGTGGGACGGCATGACGATGGTCTACGAGCTCGGCGACCTGCTCGGCGAGAGCGAGCGGTTCCCGGACGGGCCGCGGTCGACCGTCGTCGACGTCGACCTCGACCGGCTGCGCCAGGAGCGGATCCGGCAGGGGTCCTTCGACGACAACCGTCGGGCCGAACGCGTCGACGCCAGCGACGGTGCGGACTTCCGCACCCTCGGGTTCAGGCTCAAGCCGCCGACCGGCGACATCGGGTTGCGGCGCAAGGTCGACCGGTTCCCGTTCGTGCCCGACGACGAGGCCCGGCTCGCGCTGGACTGCTACGAGGCCTACAACATCCAGGTCTCCGGTCTCGAGCAGCGGCTGCGCGCCATCGCCACCGACACCTGGCAGCCCAAGGTCGTCATCGGGGTGAGTGGTGGGCTCGACTCGACGCACGCGCTGATCGTCGCCGCCAAGGCGATGGACCGGCTCGGTCGCCCGCGCACCGACATCGTCGGCTTCACCATGCCGGGGTTCGCCACCACCGAGGGGACCAAGGCCAACGCCGTCCACCTCATGGAGTCGCTCGGGATCACGTGGGAGGAGCTCGACATCCGCCCCGCGGCGACCCAGCTGCTCAAGGACCTCGGGCACCCGTTCGGCCGCGGCGAGGAGGTCTACGACGTCACCTTCGAGAACGTCCAGGCCGGGCTGCGCACCGACTACCTCTTCCGGGCCGCCAACCAGCGCGGCGGCATCGTGCTCGGCACCGGCGACCTGTCGGAGCTCGCGCTCGGGTGGTGCACCTACGGCGTGGGTGACCAGATGTCGCACTACGGCGTCAACAGCGGCGTCCCGAAGACGTTGATGCAGCACCTGATCCGCTGGGTCGTCAGCAGCGCGCAGTTCGAGGGTGCGGTCAACGGGACCCTCACCGAGATCCTCGACCAGGAGATCAGCCCCGAGCTGGTGCCGGCCAGGGCGGGCGAGAAGATCCAGTCCACCGAGGACTCCGTCGGCCCCTACGCGCTGCAGGACTTCACGCTCTACCACGTGCTGCGGCGGGGCTACCGCCCCAGCAAGATCGCCTTCCTCGCCCTCCACGCGTGGTCCGACGCCGAGGTGGGCGACTGGCCGGCGGGCTACCCCGAGAGCCGCCGCACGGCATACGACCTCGCCACCATCCGGCGGTGGATGGAAGTCTTCGTGCAGCGCTTCTTCAGCAACCAGTTCAAGCGCTCCGCGCTGCCCAACGGCCCGAAAGTCGTTGCGGGAGGGTCCCTCTCACCTCGCGGCGACTGGCGTATGCCGTCCGACGTCACCGGGCGCGCGTGGCTGGACGAGCTGCGGTCGAACGTCCCGGAGGACTGAATCCGGCCTAGTGCTCCTGCATGACGGTGGTGTCGGCGCCCGATGCGACAGTGGTGGGGTGGCAGTCACCGTGGAGGACGTGCGCCGCATCGCGACGCCGCTCCCGCGTGCCTACGAGGTGGTGGTCCGCGACCGCGTGAAGTGGCGGGTGGGCAGCATCGTGTGGCTCGCCTTCTCGCGCGACGAGACGGAGCTGGGCTTCGCCTTCCCGCGTGAGGAGCGGGCGGCCCTGGTCGAGTCGGAGCCCGATGTGTTCTTCCTGCCCGGGCAGGTCGACCTGCGCTACCAGTGGGTCGAGGCCTGGACCGACGCGCTCGACCTGGACCGGCTGCCGGAGCTGGTCCTCGACGCGTGGGCGATGGTGGTGCCCAAGTCGGTGTCCGCGCCCTACTTCGCAGGGCTCGGTGCGGGGCTCGGAGCCGACCGGTGACGGCTCAGAGCTGACCGGTGACTCAGAGCTGACCGGTGACGATCCACTCGCAGGCCTGGTGGAAGGCGTCCCACGGGTCCGTGCCGAGGGTCGTCGAGAACGAGCCGACGTGCCGGTTCTGCGGGTCGTGGAACAGGCCGGACCAGTGCTCGCCCCGCCCGGCGGCGGTCAGCGACGCGCGGCGCAGGAGGGTGCAGGAGGAGATCTCGACCGCCATCGCGCCCGACGAGTGCAGGTCGCGCTTCACGCTGAACGCGTGGCCGAGCACGATGTCGGTGCACCGGGCGGCCTCGGCGGCCCGGGACCGCGCCCGGTCGTAGCCGGCCTGCCGCGAGTTGCCCAGCGAGAGGGCGAGTGCCGAGCGCGCCGGGGACAGGCTCGCGACGCTGCGGGCACGTTCCGCGTCCTCCCGAGCCGCCTCCCGCTCCATCCAGGCGCGGGTGACGTCGGCGGCGAGCAGGTCGCGGGCGCCGGGCGAGGCGTTCGCGACGTACCACGCGTTGTCGTAGAGCCGTTCGATGACCGTCATGGCGGTTCCCCTTGCACGAGCCAGATGGTGGTCCGGGAGGCATCTGCGGCGACGTCCTCCCGGTAGCCACCATCGTGGGGCCGTCGGACCCCCGTCACATCCGACAGTGGGGGGCAGACGATCTCCACCACGGGTACGAGAAGAACCCTGCGGATGACGTGGTTTGGGCGCGGCTGTCCAGCAGGACGCCCGGCAGCGTGCCCCGATTTCTGGACGGTTGGACTAGACCGAAGCACTGAGGCCGGGTCGGCCGATGAGATAGGGAAGGCAGGGTGGGGCAGGGGTGGCGCCAGCCCGGCGCCCGGCGCATAGTGGAACCAGGGCCGCTGCCGCGACGAGCAATGGCCCTGACTGCCCCGCCGGGAGGTGCCATGAGCCGCGTGACGACCCTGCCAGAGCTGGTGCCCGTGCTGTCCGCGGGACGGCACCGCAACCCGCGCAAGGGTGCCTGCTTCATGGAGCTGGCCTCCTTCCTCGCCGGCGAGCGCTGGAGCGACCACCCGGCCTGCACCCACCCCCTGCTCGCGTCGCTGGCCCGGCTGGTCAACGACTCGCTGGGTGACGCCGACCGGGGCCGGCTGGTCACGCTGATCCCCGACGTCGTGGGGCTGACCGGGTCGGACCTCGACCTCGACCTCGCGATCGCCACCCGCACCGCCGCGGCGGCTCTCCCGGTGGCTCCGGCCACCCGCCAGAACGTGCTCGCGGTCGGCCTGCTGACCGCCCAGCGGCTCGCGGCGGGGCGGCCCGGCGTCCGCGAGCTCGTCGACGACCTGTGTGGTGCGGGGTTCGCCGCGGCCCCGGAGGCGCACGCCTGGGCCGAGCGCTATGCCCGCGGTGCGGTCGTGAGCGAGCGCACCTACCGCCGCCAGACCGCCCCGCACACCGTCGCGTATGCCGTGGAGGGCATCGCCGTGGCCTGCGTCCCCGACGTCGCGGACCGGCTCGTCCACCTCCTCGAGGACGTCGTGGCCGATGTCGCCGGTCGCGTCGGGCGCCCGCAGCACGAAGCCTCCACCCACGTGTTGCCCTCTGGTGGGCAGGTGGGGGCAGTTTCCGCGGGTCGGTGACCACCGCGACGCAACAAGTCGGGTGCGACTGACCCCAAGTCGGCACCAAGTGGTGCCCAAGCGGGTGGCTGCACCGTGTTCCGCACACCATCTGACAGCGGAACAAGGAGTCACCCATGACCAACCAGACCACCCCCACCAGCCTGCGACCTGACCAGCGGCGCGCCGAAGCCCTGCGCGGGCTCTGCGACGGTGGGGTCCACCTTCCGGGCGACCCGGGGTACGACGCAGCGCGCCTCCCGTGGAACGTCGCCCTCGACCAGCGCCCGGCCGCCGTGGCCCAGCCGCGGACCGTCGCCCAGGTGCAGGAGGTGGTCCGTGCGGCCGCCGCGGCGGACCTGCGGATCGCCCCGCAGAGCACCGGCCACAACGCCGGCCCCCTCGTCGCGCAGGGTCTCGACGACGTCGTCGTGCTGCGCACCTCGGCGATGACCGGCGTCACCATCGACCCGGTGCGCCGGATCGCCCGCGTGGAGGGCGGTGCGCTGTGGATGCACGCGACCGAGCCCGCCGGTGACCACGGCCTGGCCGCCCTGCACGGGAGCTCCCCCGACGTCGGCATCGCCGGCTACTCCCTCGGCGGAGGCATCGGCTGGTACGCCCGTCGCCTCGGCCTGGCCACCAACAGCCTCACCGCGGTCGAGCTCGTCACCGCTGACGGCGAGCACCTGCGCGCTGACGCCCACCGCAACGCCGAGCTGTTCTGGGCGCTGCGCGGCGGTGGCGGCAGCTTCGGCGTCGTCACGGCCCTCGAGTTCCGGCTCTACGCCATCGAGTCGGCCTACGCCGGCATGCTCATCTGGGACCGCGAGGTCGCGGAGCCGGTGCTGCGGCGCTGGGCCCAGTGGGCTCCCGGTGCACCCGACGACGTCACCACCTCGTTCCGGATCCTCAACCTGCCCCCGATCCCGGACATCCCCGAGCTGCTCCGTGGCCGGTCGGTCGTCGTGATCGACGGGGCGGTCCTCGGCTCGGACGAGGCCGGCGCAGCGGCCATCGCCGACCTGCGCGCCCTGTCACCGGAGATCGACACCTTCGGGCGGGTGCCTGCCCGGTCACTCGTGCGGCTGCACATGGACCCCGAAGGACCCACGCCCGTGGTGTCCGACTCCGCCATGCTCGGCGGGCTGCCCGACGAGGCGGTCGACGCGTTCCTGTCCGAGGTCGGGCCGGGCTCGTCGTCGTCGTTGCTGATGGCCGAGCTGCGGCAGCTCGGTGGGGCCCTGGGTCGGGAGCACGAGGGTGGCGGCGCACTGAAGAAGCTCGACGCCGCGTTCGTCACCTTCGCCGGCGCGATGGCCCTCACGCCCGAGATGGCAGCGCAGGGTGAGCACGACGCGCACCGCCTCACCAAGGTGCTGTCGCCGTGGGCCAACGGTCGCAGCTACCTCAACTTCGCAGAGCACGCCGTCGACCCGCGCACCGCCTACGACGAGCGGGCGTGGTTGCAGCTCAAGGGAATTCGCTCTGCGGTCGACCCCCACGGACTGTTCGTGGGCAACCACCGCATCCCGCGGCTCGTGGAGCACGGCCGGGTCACCGAGTGACCCGTCCTGAGGGGGGCCGGTATGCCGCGTGGTGACCACGCGGCATACCGGCTCGGCCGCGTGCTGGACCGCAGCGCCGGTCTCGCCCGAAAGCACGAGTGGGAAGTGACCGCTCGCGCGTACTCTCGGGCGGGTGAGAGTGGGTGTCCTCGGTGCCGTGCAGGCGTCCCTGGGCGACGGCCCCGTCGACCTGGGCACGCGCAAGCAGCGTGCACTGGTCGCTGCCCTCGCCATGAACCACGGGCGGCCGGTCTCGGTCGACGCCCTTGTCGACCTGCTGTGGCCGGACGGTGCGCCACCCGGGGTGAGCGGCACCCTGCAGGCGTACGTCGCGGGGTTGCGCCGCTCCCTCGAACCGGACCGGGCCGCCCGCGCCCCGTCGAACGTGCTCGTGACGGTCGCGCCGGGGTACGCCCTGCGGGTCGGGGACGACGCCCTCGACGCGGCGCGCTTCGACCGCGCGGTCAGCCGGGCGCACCGCCGCATCGGCCAGCTGGCCGCGCTCCACCAGCCGAGCGGCCTCTCGACCGAGGAGCTCACGGCGGTCGTCGCCGAGCTGGACGAGGCGCTGTCGCTCTGGCGGGGCACGCCCTACCTCGAGCTGGAGGACGCCCCCTCGGCGGTCGCCGAGCGCGCCCGACTGGAGGAGCTGCGCGTCGTCGCCCTGGAGGACCGCGCGGTCGCGTCGCTCGAGCTCGGCCAGCACGCGACCGTGGCGGGCGAGCTCGAATCGCTCACCACGGCATACCCGTTGCGCGAGCGGTTGTGGGGGCTGCGGGCCCTGGCCCTCACCCGGGCCGGTCGCCAGGCCGAGGCCCTCGACGCGCTGCGCGAGGTGCGCGACGTCCTGGCCGACGAGCTCGGCCTCGAACCCGGTCAGGAGCTGCGCGACCTCCAGTCGGCCGTGCTGCGCCAGGACCCCACCCTGGACTGGCAGCCGGGCACCTCCTCCCCTGCCCCGGAGCCGTCCCGCGCGACGACCACGGCCCGCATCCAGTCGTTCGTCCCGACCCTGCCGCCCTGGCCGCTCGTCGGGCGGGACGACCAGCTGGCCGACCTCGTCGGCGCCCTCGAGCAGGCCGAGTCGGGGTCGGTCGCCCTGGCGGCGCTGGTCGGCGAGCCGGGCATCGGCAAGAGCCGGCTGGCCGGCGAGCTGGCCAAGGTGGCCGGCGAGCGCGGCGCCACGGTGCTGCTGGGTCGGTGCTCGCAGGACGACGGGGCCCCACCGCTGTGGCCGTGGCAGCAGGTGCTGCGGGCGCTCGGTCGCGAGCTGCCGGAGGAGACCGAGGGCGACGAGGACGGCGGTGGCCGGTTCCGGACCTGGGAGGCGATCGCGGGCGCGGTGGCCGAGGCGGCGTCGGAGCGCACCATCGTCGTGCTGCTCGACGACCTGCACTGGGCCGACGTCGCGTCGTTGCGGGTGCTGCGACTGCTCGGCGAGACCGTGCAGCAGGGCCGGCTGCTGGTGCTCGGCACCTGGCGCAGCCATCCCGAACCCACCGACGCGCTGCTCGACGCGGTGGAGACCTTCGCCCGCAGGCACGCCGTGCGCCTCGACCTGCAGGGCCTCAGTGCCGACGACGCGTCGCGGGTGGTGGAGGCGGTCAGCGAGTCGACCCCGTCCGACGGCGAGGCGCGAGCCCTGCGGCAGCGCACCGACGGCAACCCGTTCTTCCTGGTCGAGTACGCCCGGCTGGCCCGCGAGGGTGGCGACCTGTCGGCGCTGGTCGCCGAGGCGCACCCACCGGCGGCGGTCCATGACGTCCTTGCGCGGCGCCTGCAGCGGCTCCCGGAGGAGGCGGTCTCGACCCTGCGGTGGGCCGCGCTGGTCGGGCGGCAGTTCGACCTCGCCACGCTGGCTGCGGTCTCGCGCCTCGACGAGGACGACCTGCTCGACCACCTCGACCCGGCGCTCGAGGCAGGCCTGGTGCGGGACGACGGCATCGACCGGTTCCTGTTCGGTCACGCCCTCGTGCGCGACACCATCTACGCGGCGATCCCCACCACCCGCCGGGCCAGGGCGCACGCCCGCGTCGCGGAGGCACTGTCGGGCATCGCGGGCCGCGAGCACGAGGTGGCGCGGCACTGGCTGTCCGCCGGTCCGGCGCACGCCGCCCGGGCCTGGCTGGCCTGCGTGCGGGCCGCGACCGTGGCGCGGCGGCTGCACGCCTACGAGGAGTCCGCCGACCTGCTGCGCTCAGCCCTCGACGCGCTGCCGGGTGACCCTGACGCCACCCTCGGTGAGCGCTACGACGTGCTGATGGACCTCGCGGACGCGCAGCGGTGGTCGGGTGACTGGGAGGGGCTGGTCGGCACCGCCGAGCAGGCCATCGCCGTCGCCGACGAGATCGGTGACGTCGTGCTCCTCGGCCGGGCCGCCACCGCGACCTCCGTCGGGGCGCTCTGGCAGTCCGGGCCGCACGGGTCGGTCAACGAGGTCGTGGTCGGTGCCCTGCGCCGGGTCCTGCAGGGCCTGCCGACCACCGATGGCGCGCTGCGGTGCCGGGTGATGCTCGCGCTCGCGCTCGAGATCTACTACGGCTCCACCGTCGAGGAGCGCAGCGCGCTGGTGGAGGAGGGCATCGCGATGGCCCGGCGGATCGGCGACGAGGCGCTCCTGCTCGACGCCTGCCAGCTCGCCTACGTCGCCCTGTGGCGCAGCGCGACCGCGGAGCTGCGACGTGACCTCGTGAGCGAGGGGATGGAGCTGGCGCACCGCCTCGGCGACGAGCGCGCCTACGTGGTCACCACGACGCTGCGGGCGGTCGTGGCCGGTGAGCTGGGCCTCGTCGAGGAGATGTGGGAGCACGCTGTCGTGGCCCGCGACTGGGCCAAGCGGTTGCGACTGCCCTACGGCCTGATCGTCCTCGACAGCCTGGAGCTGCCGTGGCTCGCGATGGCCGGGCGGTTCGACGACTGCGAGCGACGGATGGCCGACATCGTGCGGCTCGACCAGGAGATGACCCTGGGCCAGACCGAGGACGCGACCGCCGGGGCGTTGATGTCGCTGCGGCTGTGGCAGGGTCGCTCGGCGGAGGTGGCCCCGATCCTCGAGCAGTTCGCGCAGCACAGCGTGCTCCCCGTGACCTCGACCATGCTCGTGTTCTGGCTGCGGGCCGGGGAGGTGGACAGGGCCACGGCGTATGCCGCGTCGCACCCGATCAGCCTGGCCGACGACGACTGGTTCTCGATGCTCAACTGGTGTGCGGCGGCCGAGGTGGCGCTCGGGCTCGACGACCACGCGCTGGCCTCCGCCGCCTACGACCGGCTGGCTCCGTTCGCCGGGCACTCGTGCACGGCGGGTTCGGGCAACGCCATGGGTCCGGTCGACGCGTTCCTCGCGCTCGCGGCCGCGGCGGTCGGCGAGCGTGAGCTGGCCGGCACGCACGCCGATCGCGCGCTCGAGCTGTGCGAGCAATGGCAGATCCCGCTCGCCGCGCAGTGGCTGCGCGGCGAGCGGACCCGCCACTCCTTCTGACCCACCCGCAAAGCTGCCGTTGTGCGGGGATCAGTCGCGGTCGAGGTAGCGGAAGGCGAGCGCCTCGCGCCGCTCGAAGCCGCGTCGGGTGAGCAGCCACAGGATGTGGTTGGGCCGACCGGTCTTCGCGAACACCTGACGGCGCAGCGGTCCGGGGACGTCGTGGGCGGCCCACGGCACCAGCGCGAGGACCTGCGCGAAGGCCACGTCCTTGCGGAAGTGCTCCTCCTCGACCTGCTCCCACTCCTCGTTCGTCATCACCCGCTGGATGACGGCGATCGCCTCGGTCTCCTCGTGCCGCAGGTGGCGGCCGAGGCTCTCCCGTGCGGCACACAGCCGCACGGCGAGCGCGGCCCGGGCGTCCTCGTCGGCGTGGTGCGCGAGCCGCTCGAACCCGGCGGCACACGCCGTCAGGATCGGGTCGATCTCGGCGTGCTCGGCCTCCATGGCCTCGAGGACCCGGCGCTCCGCCTCATCGGCCCGGTCGAGGAGCGTCGGCCAGAGCCCGGCGTCCTCGCCCGAGTGGTGGTGGTGCAGCACCTCCGCGAACAGCTCCCACCGGGCCGCCAGGGCTCGCCAGGTGCTGCGGGCCTCGGTCGGGGTGGCGCTGGCCGCCGCGGCGAAGGCCGCCAGGTCGCGGCGGAAGCCGTGGTGCATCACGTACATCATCGTCATGTCGACCGGCCCCGGGTGGGCCGCGGTCTGGCCGGGGAAGGTGAGCTGCTCCGGCCAGAGCGTCGTGGTCGTCGTTGTCATGGTGAGTTGCCTTTCAGGTCAATGGATTTCAGGTGCCAGGTATGCCGTGGCGTCAGTGCGAGCCGACGGTCTCGGTCTCGTGGTCGCGGAGCTCGTCGTCGCGCAGCTCCTCGTCCCACAGCTCGACGTCGTCGTCCTCCACCTCGGCACGGACGTGCGGGAGGACGCGGTCGAGCCAGCGCGGCACCCACCAGTTCCAGTCGCCGAGCAGGGACATGGTGGCCGGGACCAGGACCATGCGGACGACGGTGGCGTCGAGCAGGATCGCGACGGCCATGCCGACGCCGAGCTGCTTGACCACGACGTCGACCTCGCTGGCGAACCCGAGGAAGACCGCGACCATGATCGCCGCCGCACTCGAGATCACCCGGCCGGTGGCCGACAGCCCCCGCACGACGCTGCCGTGCGAGTCGCCGGTGCGCGCCCAGTCCTCGCGGATGCGGGACAGGAGGAACACCTCGTAGTCCATGGACAGGCCGAACAGGATGGCGAACATCAGGATCGGCACCCAGCTCGACACGGCCAACGGGTGGTCGAGGCCGAGCAGGTCGGTGGCCCAACCCCACTGGAAGACCGCGGTGAGGACGCCGTAGGCCGCGCCGATGCTCAGCAGGTTCATGACCGCGGCCTTGACCGGGATCACGACCGACCGGAACACCATGGCCAGCAGCAGCACCGAGACGGCCACCACGAAGGCGATGACGATCCACAGCCGGCCGGCCAGCATCTCGGCGATGTCGGCGAAGAAGGCCGTGCCACCGGTGAGCTCGGCCCCGGCGGGCAGCTGGGCCCGCACGGCGCGGACCAGGCCGGCGGTGCGCTCGTCGGTGGGCCCGAAGGCCGGGATCGCGTCGAACACGGTGATCGCCGAGTCCGGCGACGTGACGGCCGGGGTGACGGCCACGATGTCGGGGCGGGCCCCGAGGTCGCGAGCCAGGCCTGCCACGGCCGACTCGTCGAGCCTGGCGCGGTCGACCACCACCGTGAGGGGACCGTTGCTGCCGGCGCCGAACTCGGCGCTGACCAGGTCGTAGGCCCGCCGCGTGGTGAGCTCGGTGGACTGGCTGCTCGGGTCCTGCGGCCAGGTGCGCATGTCGAGCGCCGGCACCGCCAGGGTGAGCATCACGATCGCGGCCGACACCGCCCACAGGAGCGGACGCTTGGCGACCTTGACCGCCCACCGGGCCGTGAGCGGCATACGCAGCGACTTGGCGACGACGTCGCCAGCGACGGAGCGGCGGCCTGCGCGACGGCCGGCCCGACGGACTGCGCGGGGCAGGAGACGGCGACCGGCGAACCGGCACAGCACCGGCACCAGCGTCAGCGAGGCGGCCATCACGCTCAGCACCGCGATGCCGGTCGAGAAGCCGAACGAGCTGTAGACCGGCAGGCCCGCGAGGCGCAGCCCCATCAGCGAGACCAGCACGGTGCTGGCCGCGAAGACGACCGAGCGTCCTGCCGTCGCGGCAGCGCGACCGGCCGACTCGGTGACGCTGAACCCCTGGGCGAGGTACTCGGCGTGCCGGGTGACCAGCAGCAGCGCGTAGTCGATGCCCACGCCGAGGCCGACCATGGTCGCGACCATCGGGGCGGCGGTGCTGACGTCGGTGGCGGCGGCGAGCAGGGTGATGCCTGCGCTGCCGACGCCGAGCCCGACCAGCGCGGTGCCGATCGGCAGGCCGGCGCTGACCACGGACCCGAAGGCGAAGACCAGGATGACGAGGGCGGCGACGATGCCGATGATCTCCCCGCGACCCTCCATCGGGGCGGCCGCGCTCTCGGGCAGCTCGCCGCCCAGCTCGACCTGGACGCCGGTGGCCCGCAACGGGGCGACGGCAGCCTCGATCGGGTCGAGGTTTCCCATCAGGTCGGGGTCCGTGACCGGGGCGTCGTAGCTGACGTTGACGACCGCGGTGTCGCCGTCGGCCGACCGCTCGGCCGGGAAGACCTGGACGACGTGGGGCATGGCCTGCAGCCGGGTCGACAGCTGCGCGAGCGAGGCGTCGCTGGGTCGTCCGCCGCTGCGGTCGTGCACGACGACGCGGGCGGCGGTGTTGCCGGCGCCGGGCAGGTGGGCGCGCAGCTGGTCGATGCCGACCTGGGAGCGCGCGCCGGGGACGTCGTAGTCGTCCTGCGGGGTGCCGCCGAACGTGGCCGCGAGGCCGACGACGACGAGGGCGAGGACCACCCAGGCACCGAGGGTGCGCCACGGGTGGGCGGCGGCACCGTGGCCGAGGCGGTAGAGGAGGGGGCGGCGCGGGGCTGCGGTCCGCAGCGTGGGCCGGCTGAGCAGGGCAGGCATGGTGGTCCTTCGAGTGGTGCGGAGGTGAACTGGTCGGGACCAGCGTCGGCTCACCTGCTTGTGCGCCACTTGGGACTGACTTGGGGTGCCTCCCCGCCGGGGGCTCAGCCGGGGACGGAGACCTCCACCCGCAGGGCGCGGTGGTCGGAGGCGACCGAAGGCAGCACCTGCGCCGTGACCGCCCGCACTCCCCCACCCACCCACACGTAGTCGATGCGGCGGGGCGGCGGCTCGGCGTCGAAGGTGTGCCCCTCGCCTTCCCCGACGAGGGTCCAGGCGTCCTCGAGCCGGGCTGCGAGGCAGCGGTATGCCGGTGAGCCGGGTGTCGTGTTCAGGTCACCGAGGAGCACGACCGGGCGGTCGTCGAGGGCGGCGACGATGGCCTCGGCCTGCCGGGTCCGCTCGGTCTCGCTGTCCCACTGCAGGTGCGTGCCCAGCACCCTGAGCGGCTGGCCGTCGACCACCACGGTGCTCTCCAGCAGCCCGCGCTGCTCGCTGCCCTCGAAGCACGGCAGCAGGGTGTTCGTCGACGACTCGAGCGGCAGCCGGCTGAGCAGGGCCGTCCCGTACTGCGCCCGCGGGGCGCCCGGGTGAGGGGGCTCGTCGTCGAGGTTCGCGGCATACGCGAGGTGCATCCCCAGCCGCTGGGCGAGCCGGCCGGGCTGGTCCTCGAACGCGCTCTGCTCGCGACGGAACCGGTCGACCTCCTGCAGCGCCACGACGTCGGCGCCGCTGTCGTCGACGACCTCGGCGATCCGCTCGAGGTCGAGGACGCCGTCGAGCCCGACGCCGCCGTGGATGTTGTAGCTGAGCAAGGTCAGGTGCACGGGTGCCTCAGTGGGCCTGGCGCCGCAGCAGCGGCGGGAGGTAGGCCGCGCCCGGGGCGTCGTCGGTGGTGGCCGCCGTGTCGGCGGGGTTGGAGATGCCGCACTGCTTCAGCGACAGGCACCCGCACCCGATGCACGAGTCGAGCTTGTCGCGCAGCGCCTCGAGGGCCGCGACCTGCTCGTCGAGGCGGGTGCGCCAGTGCGCCGAGATGCGGTGCCAGTCGGACTTGGTGGGGGTGCGGTTGGCCGGCAGCGAACCCAGCTCGCGGCGGATCTCCTCCAGGGTGAGCCCGACGTTGCTGGCCGCGCGGATGAAGGCCAGCCGGCGCAGCACGCTGCGTTGGTAGCGGCGCTGTCCCCCGGTGGTCCGCGACGCCTCGACGAGCCCCTCACGCTCGTAGAAGCGCAGCGCGGACGGGGCGAAGCCGCTGCGGGCGGCGACCTCCGACACCGTGAGCACGTCCGTGGTGTCCACGATCTCCTCCTCTGTTCCGGGGCTTGACTTCAACTTCACTTTAACTTCAAGGATGGGGGAATCGGATCGTGATCGCAACGGAAGGCACCTACATGCACACCGCACTCGTCACCGGTGGCTCGGCCGGGCTCGGCCTGGCCCTCGCCCGGGACCTCGCCGCCGACGGCTGGCACGTCGTGGTCGACGCCCGGGACGCGGATCGGCTGGCCGCCGCGGTCGGGCCGCTCCAGGGCACGGTCACCGCGGTCGCGGGCGACGTCACCGACCCGGCCCACCGCGAGGCCCTGGCGGCCCGAGCCCTGGCCACCGGTCGCCTCGACCTGCTCGTCCACAACGCCAGCACGCTCGGCCCCACGCCGCTGCCGCCGCTCGCGGACCTCGACCTGGCCGGCTTCGACGACGCGTGGCTGACCAACGTGGTGGCCCCGCTCGCCCTGACCCAGCTGGTGCTGCCCGCGCTGCGGGACGCCGGCGGGATCCTGGTGGGGATCTCCTCGGACGCCGCCGTCGAGCACTACGAGGGGTGGGGTGCGTATGCCGCGTCGAAGGCCGCGCTCGACCAGGTCGTCCTCACGCTCGGGGCGGAGAACCCCCAGATCGCTGCCTACGCGGTGGACCCCGGCGACATGCGCACCGCCATGCACCAGGCCGCCTTCCCGGGCGAGGACATCAGCGACCGGCCGCTCCCGGAGTCCGTGGTGCCCGCCCTGCGCACGCTGCTGCGCACCCGTCCGGCCACCGGTCGCTACCGGGCGGCGGAGTTCGCCCCCGGTCCAGCCGGCCCGGCCGACCCAACCGGCCCGGTCGGCTCGTCGGCGCGCGTGGTGTCGGCGTGAGCCGCCTGTCCGTCGTGCCGTCGACCCGGTTCGCGAGTCCCGGGGACACCACGGCCCCGGCCCCACCCGAGGAGCGCGGGGTGGCCCGCGACGGGGTGCGGATGCTCGTGGCGACCGACGAGGGGGTGGCGCACGCCCACTTCCGCGACCTCGCGGCATACCTCACGCCTGGTGACCTCGTGGTGGTGAACAACTCGGCGACCCTCGCGGCCGAGTTCGACGCCGTGCTGCGCGGCCGCGGGCCGGTGGTCGTGCACGCGGCGACGAGGCTCGACGACGGCACCTGGGTGGTCGAGCTGCGGTCCGCTCCCGACGCTGCGCGCTCCGTGCTCGACGCCGACTCAGGGGCGGAGCTCGACCTGCCCGGCGGTGGACGGCTCACCCTCGTCGCGCCGTATCCCCGGCCACTCTCCTCCCCGACCGGTCGGGGCAACAGGCTCTGGAGGGCGGCGGTCAGCGGACCTCGACCCCTCGAGCAGCACCTGGTCCGGTACGGACGACCGATCGCCTACGGCTACCTCGACCGGGCCTACCCCCTGTCCGCCTACCAGACGGTCTTCGCCAGCCGACCCGGAAGCGCTGAGATACCCAGTGCCGCAAGGCCGTTCACCCACGAGCTGGTGACCGACCTGGTCTCGCACGGCATCGGCGTGGCGGTCGTCACGCTGCACACCGGGGTGTCGTCGCAGGAGGCCGGGGAGGCGCCGCAGCCGGAGTGGTTCGAGGTCTCGGCCCTGACGGCACGGCTGGTCAACGCGACCCGCGCCGAGGGCGGCCGGGTCGTGGCCGTGGGCACCACCGTCACGCGGGCGCTCGAGTCCGCAGTGCAGCTCTCGCCGGCCGACGAACCCGGCGTCGTCCCCCGCACCGGCTGGACGGCGCGGGTCGTCTCGCGCGACGACCCGCCCCGGGTGGTGACCGGGCTGGTCACCGGCTGGCACGACCCGCAGGCCTCGCACCTGCTCCTCGTGGAGGCCGTCGCGGGGCCGGACCTGACCCAGCGGGCCTACGACGGGGCGGCCCGGGGCGGCTACCTGTGGCACGAGTTCGGCGACTCCGCCCTCCTGCTCCCCGGGCCGGATCCCCGGTGACCGCTCCCGGCGCGCCGGGAGCGTGATCTGCCTAGGATCCGGACCATGACCCTGGGTGAGCTGCTCGTCGACGCCTTCGACCGGATCCGGGAGGGCGCGCAGGACGCCGTCGACGGACTGACCCCCGACCAGCTGGCCGAGCGTCCCAGCGACCGGGCCAACTCGATCGGGTGGCTGGTCTGGCACCTCGCGCGGGTCCAGGACGACCACGTCGCGGCGGTGGCGGACCGCGAGCAGGTCTGGACCGGCGAGGGGTGGCACGAGCGGTTCGGGTTGCCGTTCGACGCCGAGGACACCGGCTACGGCCACACCAGCGAGCAGGTCGCGCAGGTGCGCGGGCTGACCCCCGACGACCTGGTCGGCTACCTCGAGGCGGTGCATGCGGTGACCGTGGACTTCGTCCGGCCACTGACGCCCGAGGACCTCGGCCGCGTCGTCGACGAGCGCTGGGACCCGCCGGTCACCCTCGGGGTGCGGCTGGTGAGTGTCGTCAACGACGACCAGCAGCACGTCGGCCAGGCCGCCTTCGTCCGCGGGCTGATCACCTAGCCGCCTGATCCGGCAACCCAAGCACCCCCGGGGGCGCCCGGGTCGCGTGGTCAGCGGTAGCGGCGGGCCAGCTCGAGGGCCCGCTGCGGGTAGTCGGCCCCGAAGAGCACCGCGTGCACCAGCAACGGGTGCAGCTGGTGCAGCGCGACCCGTTCGTGCCACTGCGCATCCAGGCGGTGCTGGCCCAGGTAGCCGCCCACCACGAAGTCCCAGTGCGGGCAGCCGAACAACGCCAGCATCGCCAGGTCGGTCTCGCGGTGCCCACCGTGCGCAGCCGGGTCGATGAGGACGGCGCCGCTCGGCGTCCAGGCGATGTTGCCCGACCAGAGGTCGCCGTGGATCCGCGCCGGCGCAGACCCGTCGTCGAACTCCCCGTCGTGCAGCCGTCGCGCCACCCGCTCGAAGACGGCCCGGTCGTGCCGGTGGAAGAGCCCCCGGTCCACGGCTGCCGCCAGCATGGGCAGGAGCCGCTGCTCGGCGTAGAACGACCCCCACGACTCGTCTGGCGTCAACCCCAGCGGCAACAGCTGCGTGGCCGGGCCGAGGAACCCGTCGCCCGCCCACCCCTGCGGCGGGCTGCCGAAGGCCGGTGCGCCGGCGTCGTGCGTCTTCGCCAGGGCTGCCCCGAACGCCTCGGCCATCGCGGGGTCCGGGTTGGCGAAGGACAGCTTCTCCAGGTCGAGGTGCTGGTCCCCCACGCCGAGCACCTTCACCACCGCTGCCCCACCCGGCGCATCGCCCAGCCACGCGAGACCCGCTGCCTCCCAGCGGAAGTAGCCGGGGGGCGCCGAGCGGCTGCCCTTGCGGAAGACGGCGGCGGGCTGCTGCTCGCTCACGAGGGGAGCCCCCTCCGGGGGCGCACGCCGGCCATCCCGACATCTAACCGCGTGGGGGCACCGAGCCGCTTGCGCGGCATACCGGATCTTTGCCAAGCCCAGCCGCACGGCATACGCACCGTTCGCCCGCTGTATGCCGCGCGACTGGCACGGTGCCTGCATGCAGCTCACGATCCGGGTGCGTCCCCGTCTGGCGGCCATCGCCGCCCTCCTGCTCGTCGCCTTCCTCGCCACCACGGCGCGCAGCGCCCTCGCCGCCACGCCCCTGACGGTGGCCCAGGCCATCGCCACCCAGGACGGCTCGAGCCAGGCGGTCACCGGCTACATCGTCGGTGAGCCGGTCGCCACGAACACCGTGAACCGCTCCGGCTTCACCGGTGACCTGGCGATCGCGGTGGCGGACAACGCCTCCGAGACAGGCACCTCGCGGATGCTCTACGTGCAGCTGACGACGCAGTGGCGCTCGGCATGGGGGCTGAAGACCAACCCGGCCAAGCTCGGCACCAAGGTGACGGTCACCGGCCAGCTGACGGCGTACTTCGCCCACCCCGGCCAGAAGTCGCCCACCGCGATCACCGGTGGCACCCCCGACCCCGACCCGACCACCACCACCCCGCCGCCGACGTCCACGACCAGCTCGCCGACGGACACCTACTACGCCAGCGCCATCGGCAAGTCGGGCTCGGCGCTGCGCAGCTCGCTGCACGCGATCATCAGGAACCAGACCGTACTGACCTACGACCAGGTCTGGGACGCGCTCAAGGACACCGACCAGGACCCGGCCAACAGCAACAACGTCATCGAGATCTACTCCGGTCGCTCGATCGCCAAGTCCGACAACGGCGGCGGTGTCGACCAGTGGAACCGCGAGCACGTGTGGGCCAAGAGCCACGGCGACTTCGGCACCGCCAACGGTCCGGGCACCGACGTCCACCACCTGCGCCCCGAGGACGTCACGGTCAACAGCGACCGCGGCAACCTCGACTTCGACAACGGCGGCTCCGCGGTCAACCAGTGCTCCGACTGCTGGCGCGACGCCGACTCGTTCGAGCCGCGCGACGCGGTCAAGGGCGACGTGGCGCGGATGATCCTGTAGATGGCGATCCGCTACGAGGGCGACGACGGCTGGCCGGACCTCGAGCCCAACAACTCGGTCGCCAACGGCACCGCCCCGTACATCGGCAAGCTCACGGTGCTCAAGGCGTGGAGCGCGGGCGACCCGCCGGACGCCTTCGAGAAGCGTCGAAACCAGGTCATCTACGACACCTGGCAGCACAACCGGAACCCGTTCGTCGACCACCCCGAGTGGGTCTCCTCGATCTGGCCGTGACCACCTCGCGACCTGGCCGTGACCACCTCGCGACAAAGCCTCAGCTGGGCCGCTGACCTGCGGGTACCGTGTATCCGTGAGTATCGACACCACCGACGAGGACGCGCGCGAGGCGGAGGCCTTGTACGACGACGCAGGTCAGCGCGGACTCGGTGCTGCGGCCCGCCTGATGGACGACCTGGCCGGCAACCTCGAGGGGCTCGACGACCTCACGCCCTACCTCGAACGGCTCGTCCAGTCGGTCAACGCCAACATCGACGGGTGCGACTGCGTGGGCGTCACCGTCGTCATGGAGGACCGTCCACGCACCGCCGCCTACACGACCGCCGGGACCCTCGAGATCGACGCGGTGCAGTATGCCGTGGGCGACGGACCGTGCCTCGACGCGTTCCGCAACGGCCGGGAGAACCTCGTCGACTTCGCCGGTGGCGAGGAGCGCTGGCCGGCCTTCATCGAGGGTTGCGACCCGGGCGACGTGCAGACGCTGCTGGCCCTTCCGCTCGAGTCGGACGGGCGCCGCTTCGGCGCGCTCAACCTCTACGGCTATGCGCGAAATGCCTTTGACCACACCGATCTCGCGCTCGTGCGGATGGCGGCCCAGCGTGCCGCGGACGCCTTGGCAGCGGCCGTCGATCTGTCCGGGGCGCGCGAGGTGGCCGGCCAGATGGAGCAGGCGATGGCCAGCCGCGCCGTCATCGAGCAGGCCAAGGGACTGCTCATGGGGCGGCACCAGATCGACGAGATGGTGGCCTTCGAGCTGCTCCGCCGCCAGTCGCAGGAGCAGAACCTCAAGCTGCGCGTGCTGGCCGCCCAGCTGGTTGCCGAGGCCCGATCTTCCCGTTCGGAGGCAATCTGAGCTAGTCTCCGAAGCACCTGAAGCAACCGGGTCGGCCAGCTGGCCACTCGGTTGCTTTTTTGTTGCCCAGGAGGATTCGACATGCGAGGTGCCCCCCACGGTTGCCGGGCCGGCGTCATCGACTGCGACCGGCGGACCTCTCCGGGTCTCGGTGCCCGGTGCACCCACGAGCCCCGACGAGGGTCCCTGCGCACGGCCGGCGGGAACCCGTTGGCCCCGCCGTCGACCGCTGACTCGTCGACGCTGCTGGTCTACGTCATGGACATCTACGACCCCGCGTCGTGGGCCTACCTCCCGTCGGTGAGCGCTGTGCTGAGCGCCGCCTGCTCACTGGTGGACGTCGAGGTCGTCCAGTCCGGACGGTTCGCCGCCGGCTCACCGGCCGCCTGCCTGATCGCGCTGCTGGCCGCCGCCGACCTCCCCGTGTCGACGGTCCTGGGCGCGGTGCAGCACCAGTACTTCGTCGGGGGCCTGCCCCTCGACGCACCCGGTGTCCTGGGCTCGATCGCGAACGACCTCGGGCTGGACGGTCCGGCCATCGAGATCTTCGCCCGCAGCCCCCGGGCCCGGCAGCTCGCGTCGGACGACTTCGAGCTGGCTCGCGACCTCGCTCTGGGCGGCGGTCCGCTGCTGCTGGCCAGTCGCGGCGAGCAGGTCTTCGAGTTCGACGGTCCCGGCGCGACCGGGGACCGGCTGGTCGACCAGTTCAGGACGGTGCTCACGAGGCCATAGGGTCTGTTCATGGCCAGACCCCACGCCGCCTCCATCGTCGAGGACGCCTGGCACCGCCAGGTCGACTCGGTGCTGCGCAGCCGCGGGTGGCAGACCCGCATCGTGGCGCACACCGGCTACGGCTCGGAGGAGTTCGCGCGTGTCCTCGGACGCGTCCTTCTCACCCGCCGCGCGGACCGGAGCGAGGGCGGCGAGCGGGCCGACGCGGGTGCCTCGACCGCCGAGCTGCGGTCGGCCGAGGACGAGCGCCGGGGGTGGCGCGCCTTCATCACGGCACCGGCGATGAACGTCCCGGTCACGATCACGCTGGGCCACAAGACCGTCCACACCCGCACCGACCGCAGCGGCTACATCGACACCAAGGTGCGCGGCCACGGGCTCACGCCCGGCTGGCACGAGGCGACGCTGACGTCGGTGGACGCCGAGGAGACGACCGCCGCGGTGATGGTGGTCGGGACCGACGAGACGTTCGGCCTGATCAGCGACATCGACGACACCGTCATCTCGACCTCGCTGCCGCGCCCGATGATCGCGGCCTGGAACACCTTCGTGAAGAGCGAGAACGCCCGCCACGTCGTGCCCGGCATGGCGACGATGTACCGGGAGCTGCTGGCCGAGCACCCGAACGCACCGATGTTCTACGTGTCGACCGGCGCCTGGAACACCGCGCCGACCCTGACTCGCTTCCTGCGCCGGCACGGCTACCCGCCCGGCCCGCTGCTGCTCACCGACTGGGGCCCGACCAACACCGGCTGGTTCCGGTCGGGCCAGGACCACAAGCGGGCCTGCCTGCACCGGCTGGCCAACGAGTTCCCCCACATCCGCTGGGTCCTCGTCGGCGACGACGGCCAGCACGACCCCAAGATCTACGGCGACTTCGTCGAGCAGCGGCCCGACACCGTTGCGGCCATTGCGATCCGCGAGCTGACACCGAGCGAGCAGGTGCTGTCCCACGGCATACCGGTGTCGTTGGAGGAGTTCACGCCGGCCCGCGGGCGGCACGAGAAGGAAGTGCCGGTGTGCCGCGCCGGTGACGGCTACGGGCTGGTCCGCCTCCTGCGCGTGGCTCTGGGTCAGACCACCGCGCCGGACGCCTGACCGCACCGGGGTCCGCGGGTCAGCGGGCGGCGTGGTCGAGGTGGGGCGTCTCTGCGCAGGGGGTGCGCTCGCGCGAGGGCAGACCGACCGCGGTCAGCGCGGCGCCGCCGACGAGCAGTCCGGCGCACACCAGCATCGCGACGCGGTAGGACGGCGCGAGCGCGTCGGCGGACGCGTAGTCGGCCCCACCGAGCCCGACCAGCGGGGGCAGCGCCGCAACGGCCAGGAGGCCGGCCGTCCGCGCCACCGCGTTGTTGACCCCGCTGGCCGTCCCGGCGAGCTCGTCGGGCGCAGCGGCCAGCACGGTGCCGGTCAGGGGTGCCACCGTCATCGACAGGCCGAGCCCCACCAGCGAGATGCCGGGCAGCACGTGCAGGACGAACGACGGGTCACGCGGGGCGACGGCGAGGAGGGCGAATCCCGCTGCGGCGACGAGGGTTCCGCCGATCATGAAGGGGCGCGGGGCGGACCGTGCAGCCATCGTGCCGAACCGTCGCGCGAGCACCAGCATGATGATGCTCAGGGGCAGCGTCGCGGCCCCGGCCTCGAGCGCCGACCAGCCGGCCACGGTCTGCAGGAAGAGCACGAGGAAGAGCAGCGCGGCCGACAGCCCCGCGTAGACGAGCAGCGTGACCAGGTTGATCGTCGTGAAGACGCGGTTGGCGAAGAGCGAGGGTGGGACCATCGGCGCCCGGGCGTGGACCTCGGCCCATGCGAAGGCGGCGAGGGCGAGCAGGCCGAGGACGCCGACCACCACCGCACGCAGGCTGACCCCGTCCGACAGGGCGGTGAGGCCGTAGGTGAGCGCAGCCAGCCCGACCACCGCGAGGGCGATGCCGATGAGGTCGATGTGCTTGCTGGCCAACGGGTTCCGCGACTCGGGCACGAACTTCACCGCCAGCGCGACCACCACCACGGCGAGCGGCACGTTGAGCCAGAAGGCCCACCGCCAGTCGTGCTCGACGAGCCAGCCGCCGACGACGGGGCCCGACGCCGACGCCACCCCGAGCAGACCGGTCCACGCGCCGATGGCCGCCATCCGGTCGTCCCGGTGGAACGAGGCCTGGAGGATGGCCAGGCTGCCGGGCACCAGCAGGGCCGCGCACAGTCCCTGCACGGCCCGGGCGGCGACCAGCACCTCCACGCTGGGTGACAGCGCGCAGAGCGCGGAGGCGACGCCGAAGCCGGCCACGCCCACGGCATACATCGACCGTCGCCCGAACCGGTCACCGAGGGAGCCGCCGAGCAGGATGAACGCGGCCAGCGTCAGGGCGTAGGCGTTGACCACCCACTGGAGCCCGGCGAGGTCGGCGTCGAGGTCGCGGCCGATCGTGGGGAGCGCGACGTTGACGATCGTCCCGTCGAGCAGGGCGATCCCGCTGCCGAGGACCGTGGTCGCGAGGGCCAGGCGTCCACCGTGCGACTTCAGTCGCAGCAGCTCGTGCGGGGCCACTTCTGTCGTCATGCTGCCGCTGTCGTCATGGGCACATCGTCGCACCGCAGCGGAAGTCCGGCTCCGTGACCGGCGGTCTGCCAGACTTGGGCGGGTGCCGGAGCTGCCCGAGGTCCAGGCGCTCGTCGACTTCCTCGCCGAGCGCACCGTCGGGCTGGCCGTGACCGGTGTCGAGCTCGGGTCGTTCTCGGTGCTCAAGACCTTCGACCCCCCACCGCAGGCGCTCACCGGCGCCCCGGTCGACGGCGTCTCACGGCACGGCAAGTTCGTCGACATCGACTGCGACGGCGTCCACCTGATCTTCCACCTGGCCCGCGCCGGGTGGCTGCGCTGGTCCGATGCCGTGCCCAACACCGTGCTGCGACCGGGCAAGTCGCCGATCGCGCTGCGCACCCGGTTCTCCGACGGCTCGGGCTTCGACCTCACCGAGGCCGGCACCAAGAAGCGGCTGGCCGCCTACCTCGTGCGCGACCCTCATGACGTGGCCGGCATCGCCTCGCTCGGCCCCGACCCGCTGGCCGAGGAGTTCACCCGCGAGGCGTTCGGAGCGCTGCTCGCCGGTCGGCGCTCCCAGATCAAGGGCCTGCTGCGTGACCAGGCCTTCATCGCCGGTGTCGGCAACGCCTACTCCGACGAGATCCTGCACGTCGCGAAGATGTCACCGTTCGCGATGGCGTCCAGCCTCGACGCCGAGGCCACCGACCGCCTGTATGCCGCGTTGCGCGACACGCTCGCTGCCGCCGTCGCGACCGCGTCCGGAAAGCCGGCCAAGGAGCTCAAGGACGCCAAGCGCGCCGGCATGCGGGTGCACGGCCGCACCGGCGAGATCTGCCCGGTCTGCGGCGACACCGTGCGCGAGGTGTCCTTCGCCGACTCGTCACTGCAGTACTGCGCCACCTGCCAGACCGGCGGCAAGCCGCTCGCCGACCGGCGGATGTCCCGCCTCCTCAAGTAGCCCGGTCGAGGCGATCGCTCGGCGTGCTCCTCGACTGCACCGCGAGAGCGGCGAGCGCGATGCGGCTCGTCGTGCCGGTCTTGCGGAGCAGGCTGGAGACGTGGGAGCTCACCGTCTTCTCGCTGATGAACAGTCGGCGCGCCACCTGCGCGTAGGTCTCGCCCGCCACGAGATGGTCCAGCACCTCAGCCTCGCGGCGGGTCAGGGTGACGCCCGCCAGCACGTCGCGCGACCCGTCGCCGGACGGCTCACCCACGTCCGGCGTGAGCACCACGAGGTGGGCCTGGAGGGCCAGCTGCTCGATCAGTGCCACCACCGGCGCTGCTCCGAGCTCCTTCGCCACGGCCATCGCCCGGCCCAAGGCGTCGGCGGCCTGCTCGCGGCCCTTCGGCTCCCCCAGCAGCGACCGACCAAGGAGGTACAGCGAACGGGCGTGCTCGAGCCGAAGGCCGGCGTCATGGGTGGCCTCGGCCGCCGCCTGCCAGAGCGGCACCATCATGCGGTCTTCCGCGTGGCACCTCGCGCGGTCGGCAGCGAAGAGCGCGCCCCAGGCCGGATGCAGCGCGTCGTCTGGCCCCGACGGCACATACCGCGGTGGCGAGTCGCCACGAAGCGACACGATCCGCTGCAGCCAGGCGATCGCCGTGGGACCTGGCGCGTCGGAGGCGCCCTCGGCGCCCTCGGCAAGATCGGCGGCGGCCCGCGCTGCGAGCTGGAGGAGCTGATCGGCGGCTGCGGGATCGAGGGCCACCCACGGCGTCATCCACCGCTCCACGAGCTCGAGGGCACGTCGAGGCCGCCCCAGCTCGATGGCGACGATCATCTCGCACAGGTTGAACTCGTCACCCATGCTGCTGACCGGCATCAGCTCCTTGGCCCGGGACAGGTGCGCCTCGGCCGCGGCGACGTCACCCTCCAGCGCGCTGAGCACGGCGGCCCCGCAGCGGGCGGCCGCACCCCACCGGGTGTCCAGTCGCAGGGCCAGCGTCTCGCGGATGACGGACCTCGCCTCATCCCACCTCCCGAGCTGGACCAGCGTCAGGGCTGCCCGCGCCCCCGTGCACGAGATGCCCTGGGCGCTGCCCCGCTCTCGCATGAGTGCATGGACCTCGCGGGACAGCGCCGCCGACGCCGCGAGCTGTCCCACCGACTCGTAGCTGTTGCAGACATTGACCGACACCCGGATGAGCAGCTCCGTGTCGTCGACCGCCCGAGCCCGTGCCCAGGCTCGTTCTGCGTCGACGACGCCTGCGCGGGTGCCCCAGCGCGTCTGCGCTCGCACCACCAGGGCCCAGGCGAGGGCATCGTCCTCGCCGAGCTCCTCGGCGAGGCGCACGGCCTCCTCAGCGTGGTGCATCCCGGAGTCGATGCCCTCGAAAACCTCGAAGTTGGCCAGGTGGGCCAGGGCCAGGACACGCTCCCTCGAGTGCGGGAACAGCTCGGTCAGGGCCACGGCACGCTGGAAATCAGAGACTGACGCCGATGCTGTGCCCGTGACGTTCGTGCCGAGCGCGAAGTTCAGCGCCATCAGGACGCGGCAGGCGCGCAAGGGCTCTTCCTGCGGATCAACGGCCGAGAGGGCCCGGGCGTAGAGCTCCAGGGCGAGAGCCGGCCTACCCGCTGCGATGAGACACCGCCCCGCCCGCGTGAGCAGCTCGGGCGTGGCTGGCCGCGCCTCGGCCGGTACGGCCTCGACCAGCTCCGCTGCCGTCGCGAGGTGCGTTGCCTCCTCGCTGATCGCGCGGAGACGGAGGGCTGCGTCCGCAGCCCGAAGGGCCCATCGGAAGGCCGGTTCGGCGTCCCCGGCCGCGCGGTAGTGCAGGGCGAGGTGGGTGGCCCGCTCGTCATCGCTGACATCCTCGGCCTCCTCCCAGACCGCGGCGAAGGCCCGGTGGACCTCGGGCAGCTGCCACGGCAGCAGCGTCGTCACGATCACCTCGGCCAGCAGGGGGTGGCGGAACCAGACGTCGCCGTGGCCCTGGAGGATCGTGATGCCTTCACCGACTGACTCGCTCACCGCTGCTGCCACGTCCTCGCCGGCCAGACCTCGCCGAACGGCCAGGTCCTGCAGGACCCGGAACGCGACGGGACGCCCGGCGACGGAAACCAGCTGGGTGACCGCCCTCGCGGTGGGGCCGAGACGGTGCCAGGAGGCGAGCAGCGCCTGGGCGAGCCCGCCCTGGCGCCCATCGGCGTCACCGCCTCCCTCTGCCATCAGCTCCGACAGGTAGGGGTTTCCCTCCGACCGCGCGAACACCCTCTCGCTCATCGCCAGGTCGAAGGGGACGCCCGAGAGCCCGACCACGAGCTGCTCCGTCTCGCTGAAGCTGAGGCGCGAAAGCTGGAAGCGGGCGATCCCCTTCACGCGGCGCAGGTCCGCCAGCCACGAGTGCAGCGGGTGACCATCGCCCAGCTCGGTGTCCCGGTACGCGAGCGCGAGGACGAGGTGCTGCGACCGGTGCAGGCCGGCGACGATGAAGGAGAGGACATCGAGGGAGCTCGGGTCTGCCCATTGCAGGTCGTCAACCACGACCAACGTGGGCCCGTCGTCGGCCAGCTGGTCGACGGCCCCGGACAGCCGGAACAACATGCCCTGCGATCCTGTCTCGGCAGCCAGGCCCAGGGTGTGGCCCAGAGAGTGCGGCGACCCGCGGCCGGACGCTGCCCCGGGAAACACCCGATCAACGGTCTCTGATCCCACGCCACGCGCCCACCGATCGAACGCCTGGGTGAACGGGAGGTGCGTGGTCACCTCGGCGCCGAAGCGAAGGCACTGGCCGAACAGGACGTGGAACCCCCGGGCTGTCGCCTGGTCGACCATGTCCCTGAGCAGGGTGGTCTTGCCGATGCCGGGCTCGCCGTGGAGGAGCGTCGCCGTCGGCTCCCCGGCGACCGCTCGGTCGAGTGCGCCGCGCAGGTGCGCCTGCTCGGCTGTGCGTCCCACCAGTGGTCGTGGGGGATCCATGCACCGATCATCCTCCCGTGACTGGTCCGTCGTCGTCGGCAGATCGGTGCGGCACGAGGCCGATCCCTAGTCAGTCGAGCAGGGGGAGCTCCAAGTCGTAGGCCAGGACCACGGCTCGTGCCAGTCGGCGTTCCTGGTCGACGGTGAGGTAGCCGACGGTTCGTCCGAGGACGGCGACCGGGACAGTCAGGACGTTGTCCAGTGAGATCACGCTGTCGGCCTCGAGTCCGTTGTCCGGTCCGACGGCGACCTCGCTGGACAGGCCCTTGATCGTCGTGGTGATCGGGGCCACCGTCACCTTCGTCATCGCACTCCGGGCAGCTTCTCGCGTGAGGACCAGCACCGGTCGGGTCTTGTCGAGGCGGGCCAGGCAGATTTCCCGCACCCGATCAGTCCTGGACCACGGCGTGCGTGCCGGTCCACTCGACGAGGACGTCGAGCTCATCTACCGGGCCGTGCGTCCGAAGGATCTGTGCGTCCTGCTCGGCGGCCAGTCGGCGCATCTCCCGCTCCAATGCCGACGCCACGAGGGCGGCCCTGCTCGGTGCCTTGCCCGAAGCGACGCTGCTGTCGAGGAAGGCGACCATCTGGTCGGGGAGGCGCACGGCGATCTGGATGCTCACCCGACCCAGTCTACCGCAGTGCATCCCGGAATGGGATGCATGCGTCGATCTCTCGTTCAGTCGGGGAGCAGCACGGTCGCTGCGTCGAGGAAGGACTCGGCGGTCTCCTCGTCGTGGAACCACCGCAGGTAGAGCCCGGTCGTGACGCGCTCCACGAAGGCCCACTGCCGCACCCGCTCGGCATCGGTGTCGGTGAGGTCGGCGGCCAGGTCGCAGAGCGCGTCGTGCCTCGCCCGGGCGGTCCGGTGGTCGCGGCTGGCCAGCACCTCGCGGCTGAAGTCACGCACGGTCACCCCGACGTCGTACTCGGGCTCGCACCGGAAGCCGTCGGGGTCGACGAGCTTGTAGCGCGGGATCCCGTTGGCCTGCAACGCGTTGCCCGGGTGCGGGTCGCCATGGCAGAGCACGTCGCGGCGTGGGTCGCGAGTGGCGGACAGGTGGCGGGCCAGCTCGTGGGCCCGGTCGAGCGCCGGCCCCCAGCGGTCGTCGTCGCCCCGCCTGAAGCGCCGGACGATCCCCGCGAGCTGCGCCGCCTTGTCGTCACCGGGTGCGATGACCGGGGCCAGGTCGACCGGCAGCTCCCACGCGAGGCGCAGCGCCGCCGTCAGGTGGTCGACCTGCGCCGACGGCGCGAGCCGCGACGACGCGAGGCTGGCGCCGAGCCGCTCCATCAGGACCGCGCCGCGCGGGACGTCGGAAGCCAGCACCGCGGCATACCCCCGGCCCCGGGCCGCCTCGAGGGTGGCGACCTGCGCCGCGAAGGCGGGGCCGGCCCGGTCGATCTTGAGGACGGCCGGGCGGCCGTCGGCGTCCACGGCCACCACGGGCACCCCGAGACCCTCGCCATAGACCTCGCCGAGGGTGAGCGACCACCGCTGCACGAGGTCGGCGAGCAGCTCGCCCAAGCCGTCGAGGACGGGCGTGAGCACAGGATGGTCACCCACCTGGGCGCGGGCAGTGGCCACCACCCGCGCGATCTGCTCGTCCGGACCCGTCATGCGGACACTGTGCCGTCTGGCGGGACTCCTGCCCACTCGTTTTGGTTTAGGGGTAGCGGCGGGTGGGTGGTTACATGGGCACATGAGCATTCCCCAGGTGCCCGTCACCGACGTCCACGACCACGCCCTCGTGCTCGACGTGCGCGAGCAGGACGAGTGGGACGCCGGGCACGCGCCGGGCGCCGTGCACATCCCGCTGGGTGAGCTCCCGTCGCGGCTCGACGAGCTGCCCGACACCGACGACGGCGTCCTCGCGGTGGCCTGCCGCGGTGGTGGCCGCTCGTCGCGAGCCGTCGCGTGGCTCTCGCAGCAGGGCTTCGACGTGGCCAACCTGCACGGCGGCATGAAGGCCTGGGAGGGCGCGGGCAAGCCGCTCGTCGCCGACTCCGGCTCCGCCACGGTCAAGTAGGGCTGCCGACATGGCGTGGTTCGGACGGCGCCGTGACGACGACGCGGTCCCGGAGCCGCAGGTCGAGGAGCGCACTCTCCCCAGCGCCGGCGACTCGCTCGACCCCAACGCCTCCCTGCGCCCGCTCGTCGACCCGCTCGGCGACGAGGAGCGGGCACGGATCCGTGCCGCCCTCGAGTCCCTGACGGAGGACGACGTCGACGTCGACGACCTCGCGTCCCTCGGTGCCGGGCTCGACCGGGCGTATGCCGCGTGGTCGGCCTCCCCCGAGGACGACCGCCCCGACCACGCCGCCATCGTCGAGCGCTACGCCATCGGGATCGGCGAGTACCTCGACCGCAACACCGACCTCGACTGGCAGGTGGTGACCGACGTCTTCGGGACCGACTTGTCGCTGACCGAGGGCTCCAAGGGGTCGTTCGTCGTGGTGCCGCACAACCTCGTGGCCGGTCGCTGGATGCGGGGCGAGACCGGCTGGGTCCCCGCGGTCGTCGGCCACATCGTCAAGCGCCGCAGCCGCCGCTGAGCCTGCCGCTCGCTCCGTCTCGGGCTTTCTCAGGCATTCGCTAGACAGCCCCAGACGCCCAGATCGTCCACGGCCGACACGATCGCGGCGTATCGCCAAATCTCAGGGAAACACTAGAGAGACCCATACGCTGCGATCGTGGACCCGATACGCAACCCGTACGCCCCCGGAGCCGGCCAGCGCCCGCCCGAGCTGGCCGGACGTGACGAGCAGCTGCACGCCTTCGACGTCGTGCTCGAACGGATCGCCCGGGGCCGCCCGGAGCGCTCGATCGTGCTCACCGGGCTCCGGGGTGTCGGCAAGACCGTCCTGCTCAACGCGCTGCGCTCGGCGGCGGTCCGCGCCCACTGGGGCACCGGCAAGCTGGAGGCGCGGCCCGACCAGGGCCTGCGCCGCCCGCTGTCCGCGGCCCTCCACGTCGCCGTCCGCGAGCTCGGCCACCCGGCCGGCGACCAGGTCGACCACGTCCTCGGTGTGATCAAGGCCTTCGCCCAGCGCGACGCGGCCCCCGGCGCGAAGCTGCGGGAGAAGTGGAACCCGGGCATCGACGCACCGGCCGCCACCGGGCGCGCGGACTCGGGCGACATCGAGATCGACCTGGTCGAGCTGCTCACCGACGTGGGCGGTCTCGCCGCGGACGTCGGCCGCGGAGTCGCGGTCTTCGTCGACGAGATGCAGGACCTGTCGGCCGACGACGTCTCGGCCGTCTGCGCCGCCTGTCACGAGATCTCCCAGTCGGGACTGCCCGTCATCGTCGTCGGGGCCGGCCTGCCCCACCTGCCAGCCGTCCTGTCCGCCTCGAAGTCCTACTCCGAGAGGCTGTTCCGCTACCAACGCATCGACCGGCTCGACCGCGCCGCGGCCGACCTCGCGCTCGTGGCGCCGGCCGGTGACGAGGACGCCGGGTTCACGCCGGAGGCGTTGGATGCCATGTATGCCGCGACCGCCGGCTACCCCTACTTCGTGCAGGCCTACGGCAAGGTCGCGTGGGACGTCGCGCCCCGGTCGCCGATCACCGCCGAGGACATCGCGGTCGCCGCACCCGAGGCGGAAGCGGAGCTGGCCGTGGGGTTCTTCGGCTCACGGTTCGAGCGGGCGACGCCGGCCGAACGCGAGTACCTGCGGGCGATGGCCGATGCGGCGCAGAGCCTCGCCGAGAGCGGCGAGGGGGTCGACGAGACCGAGTCGGTGCCGACGTCGGCCGTCGCCACGGTGCTCGACCGCAAGCCCCAATCCCTCTCTCCCGCAAGGGATGCGCTCCTGAAGAAGGGGCTCATCTACTCGGGCGAGCGCGGTCGGATCGCGTTCACCGTCCCCCACTTCGGCCGCTACCTGCGCACCCAGGGCTGACCGCTCGGGAACCACCACACGGCGGCGGCGAGTCGATAGCGTGCTTCGCATGCCCATCAAGCTCGAGAACGTTGCCATCGCCGTCCGCGACCTCGAGGCGACCATCGCTTTCTTCACCGACCTCGGCCTGACCGTCCTGGGCCGCGACACGGTCAGCGGCGAGTGGACCGACACGGCGGTGGGCCTCGACGGCAACCACGCCAAGATCGCCATGCTCCAGACGCCGGACGGCACCGGCCGGCTCGAGCTGTTCGAGTACCTCCACCCCGACGCGATCGAGACCGAGCCCACCCTGCCCAACGAGATCGGCATGCACCGGGTGGCCTTCTCGGTCGACGACCTCGACGAGGCGCTGGAGGTCGCGGCTCGGCACGGGTGCTACCCGCTGCGGGGGGTCGGGACGTACGAGGACATCTACCGCCTCACCTACGTCCGCGGGCCCAGCGGCATCATCGTGATGCTCGCCGAGGAGCTGCAGAAGGGCTGAGCGCGGATCAGGAGCCGGTGCGGGTGTCGGCGCGGGTGTCGGTGGCGACCCAGTTGGTCTCCCAGGTCGCCCCGTCGTCGTCCGAGAACGCCTGGGTGAACCTCGCCCGGTCGTCCCCGTCCCGCTCGATCACGAACCGGACCCGGATCGGACGTCCGGCCAGCTGGTCCTCGCCGTGGAACTCGCCGACGCCGTCCCGGAACCGGCCGAACACCGAGGGAGTCAGCATCCCGTCGCGCAGGCTGGCGAAGGTCGCGCTCCAGCGCTGGTGCTCCGGTTCGTAGAGCCTCAGGTTGAGGCCGTCGATCTGGCCGTCCGGACCGGACACCCGGAGCTCGACGACGTTGGCGCGACCCTCCAACAGCGGTCGGACGATGCTGGTCCCCTCGAACTCCAGCCACCGCTCCTCGCTGTCCGACAGTGGGTCGGCCAGCACCGTGACGCTGGTGTGCCAGCTCCCCAGCTCCCAGTCGAAGTCGCCTTGCCCGCCAGGCGATGACGTGGTCGAGTGAGTGGTCATGCCGTGACTATCCGGAGGAGCAGGTGGATGGACAAGAGGGCACCTTCAGGTAACCGCTCGGCGGCGCGCCCCAACCCGTTGCCGGGCTGCCCGATGGCTGCGGCCTTCGCCGCGGTCGGTGGGAAGTGGAAGCTGACCCTGCTCTACTGGCTCGCGCATGACGAGACCCACTTCGCCGGGCTGCGCCTCCGCGCCGCGCCGATCTCGGCCAAGGTGCTGGCCGAGCAGCTGCGCGAGCTCCAGGCCGACGGGCTCGTGGAACGGGTCGAGACCGGCCCGGTGCCTGCGCCGGTCGTCTACCGGCTCACCCCCTACGGCGAGACCGCGCTCCCGCTGGTCGAGGGTGTCCGGCTCTGGGGCACCGCGCACCTGGAGCGGTCCGGGGCTCCCGGGGCGGACCCGGACCGGGCCTGCGCCCACGAGGTCGCCTGACCGCGCGTCACCAACTCGCGCCGACAGCGTCCTCCACGTGGACGGCGGGCGGTCTCCACCCACCACCCGGTCCTGGTCGCCCGCCGTCTCAGGCTCCGTGGCCCGACGCGCACTGCGCCGCGCGGTCCTGCATGGTGGCGCGCTCGCGGGTGTTCTTCGTCAGGGCAGCGGACCTCAGGAAGTGCTCCCGGGCTTCCTCGTGGGATCCGTTGCGGCACAAGAGGTCTCCGACGACTGCCGGCAGGAGGTGGTAGCCGCGGAGGTCGGTCCGCTCGAGCAGCGGCAGCACGATCTCCAGCCCGGCCTCCGGCCCGAAGGCCTGGGCGGTCGCCACGCCCCGGTTGAGCTCGACGACCGGTGAGGGGCTGATCTGGGCCAACCCGTCGTAGAGGGCGGTGATGCGCTCCCAGTCGGTGTCCTCGGCGACGCGGGCCCGCGCGTGGCACGCTGCGATCGCAGCCTGGAGCGCATAGGGGCCAACCGTCCCGCCGAGGGCGTCGACCTGCTCGACATGGGCCAGCCCGCTGCGCACCAGCAGCTGGTCCCACCGGCTGCGGTCCTGGTCCATCAGCAGCACGGGGGAGCCGTCCGCGGCGAGGCGGGCAGGGAGCCGGGAGGCCTGGATCTCCATCAGCGCCAGCAGGCCGAGGGTCTCGGTGTCACCCGGGGTGAGGGTGGCCAGCATCCGCCCCAGGCGCAGGGCCTCCGCGCACAGCTCGGGAGTGATCCAGCTGTCGCCGGTCGTGGCCGTGTGCCCCTCGTTGAAGACGAGGTAGATGACCTCGCGCACGGCGTCGAGCCGGGCCGGCCGCTCCTTCGGGCCCGGCAGCTCGAACCGCACGTTGGCCGCGGCCAGGGTCCGCTTGGCCCGCACGATCCGCTGGGCGATGGTCGCCTCGGGGGCGAGGAACGCGCGGGCGACGTCCTCGGTGCGGAGCCCGCAGACCAGCTTGAGGGTCAGGGCCGAGCGCGCGTCGGCCGACAGGATCGGGTGGCACGACATGAAGACCAGCCCGAGCAGGTCGTCCGCGAGGTCGCCGTCGACCACCTCGTCGAGGTCGTGCTCCACCGTCAGGGGCGTGCTCGCCGCCACCACCCGGTACTTCGCCCGCCCGGTGTCGCGCCGGCGGAGCCGGTCGACGGCGAGGTCGCGTGCGGTCTTCGTGAGCCATGCCGCCGGGTTGTCCGGTATGCCGTCGCGGCGCCACCGTTCGAGGGCGGCCACGAAGGCGTCCTGGGCGAGCTCCTCGGCGGTGTCGAGGTCGCCGACGAGGCGGGCCAGGCGGGCGGTCACCCGTGGCGACTCCACGCGCCACAGGGCCGCCACCCGCCGGTCGACCTCGGTGCCCACCGCCTCGTCCCCGGTGTCGGCGCGGTCAGCGCTGCTGCTCGGGGAGGACGAGGTCCTCCACCTCGATGACCTTGCGGACGTCCACCCGGTCGCTGCCCACGAGCAGCGCGAACCGTCGCGCGTGCTCGATCGCCTCGTCCAGCGAGCCCACGTCGAGGATCGCGAAGCCGGCGATCAGCTCCTTGGCCTCGGCGAACGGGCCGTCGATCACCCGGGTCGCGCCGTCCTGCACCTCGATGCGGGCGCCCTTGGCGCTGGAGGCGACTCCTTCGCCGGAGAGCAGGACGCCGGACATCGCCGCCTCCTTCATGTACTCCCCGATGGCGGCCTGCTCCTGCGCGGTCGGCGGGATGCCGTCCTCCATCGCCTGGGTCTGGTAGTGCATCACCATGTAGCGCACGGTCGTGCCTCCTCGGTCGGTCTTCCGTCGCATTCTTCCTCAGGCCTCGGCTGCGGCAGCCGGGCCGTAGACGAGGTAGACCACCCCGGTCTCGAAGGTCTGCGACGAGACCAGCTGCAGCGGGACGGTCGCGCCGTCCTCGAAGAGCTTCTTCCCGTGTCCGACGACGATGGGGTGCACCAGCAGGTGCAGCTCGTCGACCAGCCCCTGCTCGAGCAGCCACCGCACGAGCGTCGCGCTGCCGGTGGTGCCGAGGTCGGTGTCCTGCTTGAGCGCGGTGAGCTCGGCGGCCACGTCGCCGCTCACGACGGTGGAGTTCTCCCAGGTGGCCTCGGTGAGGGTCGAGGACACGACGTACTTGCGGGCCCCGTTCATCGCCGCGGTGAACGGGTCGGCCGGGTCGGCGCCCGGCCAGTAGCCGGCGAACGCCTCGTAGGTGGTGCGGCCCAGCAGGGTCGCGTCCGCAGCCGCCATCTGGGCACCGACCACGGCGCCCATCTCGTCGTTGAAGTAGGGGAAGTGCCAGCTCTCCGGCGACTCGATGACGCCGTCGAGGGAGATGAACAGGCTTGCCTTGATGGATCCCATGGTGTGCTCCTCGGTGAGTGGGTGGTCTCCCGACCGTCCCGGCGGCACCGCCTCTCGGTGCCTTCACCCCCTTCGCCGAACGGCGCACCGCGGTTTCGACAGCCTCCGGAAGATTTCTCGAGAATTTTCCACGCGGCATACCGGCGGGGCGGGTGTAACGTCCGAAGGTCCGGACAATTCGTCCGTGAACCCGCGGACGAACGGTCCCGACCACCCAGGCGACGCCGCCCGACGTCGCTGCACCTTCCGGGTCGGAGGACGACGATGTCTCGATCTCACGTTGCCGGTGCCACCGCGCTCATCCTCGGAGCGGCCGTCATGGCGACCCAGCTCCCCGTCACGGCAGCCGCCGCCGCGGCCGGCGACGAGCTGTCGGTGAGCACCCGGCTCGCCGACCGGCGGGAGGTCTCAGCGGGGACCCGGGCCTACTCGATCGGGTTCGAGGACGGTCGGTTCTACGCGAACGGCTGGCACATCACCGGTGAGATGGGTGGGGTCTGGACCCCGCCGCTGAAGCTGGTCGACGGCGTGTGGTTCGGCCTCGACGACCAGTGGGTGGGTCCGGCGACCACGTTCACGAGCGGGTGGGGCTACAGCCGCTACGACCTGCCCGACACCGCGGGCCTCAAGGTCGCCCGGACCGACTTCGTTCCTGACGGCGTCCGCGGCGCACTCTTCGGCCTGACCGTGACCAACCCGGGTGCCGCCCGGACCGCCACGCTCGCGGTCGACGCCCACTCCGAGCTGATGGGCCAGTACCCGTGGGGCTTCGGCGGGGTGACGCCCAACGCGAGCGACAACCTCCCGGACACCGGGGCCTACGACGGCAAGAGCCTGGTCTTCACCGACGACGGCGCGCTGCCCGGGGCACCGGTCCACCACTACGCCGCCGTCGTCGGGACGTCGGCCACGCCCACCACGGGACAGATCGGCACCCAGTTCTACGGACCCCAGGCCGGCCACCGCTGCACCGGCACCGAGACCGGCGCCCCGGCGGACCCCAAGCCCTCGGCTTGTGACGACGGGCCCTTCGGCAAGGGCACCGGCGGCCGGCTGACCTACAGCCTCGACCTGCCGGCGGGTGGCTCGAAGACCATCTGGCTCGCTGTCGCCGGCTCCGACCAGGGGCTGACCTCCGCCCGCGACGAGCTCGCCAAGGCGCTGGCCGACCCGGCTGCCGCGCTGGCCGCCAAGAAGGCCTCGCGCCAGGCGCTCGCGCAGCTGACCCAGCTGTCCCTGCCGGGTGACCCGTTGGTGCAGGAGGCGGTGCAGTGGGGCAAGCAGAACATCGCCGACCTCACCCAGACGGCGACCGACCTGCAGATCCGCTGGACCAACCAGGGCAAGCAGTTCCCGGCACCGTCGGGGACGGTTGCCAAGGCGACCTGGATCGGGGCCGGCTTCCCCGACTACCCGTGGCTGTTCGGGACCGATGCCGAGTACACCGCGTTCGCGTCGGTGTCGGTCGGGCAGTTCGAGGCGATCAAGGACCACCTGCGGGCCCTGCGCGACGTCTCCGACATCCTCAACAACCGCTCGGGTGTCGTGACCCACGAGGTCATCTCGGACGGCTCGATCTGGTACGGCCAGGACTCGCGCAGCACCAACCCGGACGGCTCCACGACCTACAACTTCAACACCGACGAGACGGTGAAGTTCCCGAGCACGGTGGCGCTCCTGTGGCGCTGGACCGGGGACGACCGGTTCCGCGACGAGCTGTACGACTTCTCGGTGCGCAACCTCAGGTACGTCACGCGCACCCTCGACGCCGACCACGACGGCTTCCCCGAGGGCCTCGGCAACGTCGAGCGCGGCGGGATGGGCACCGAGAAGCTCGACAACACCGTCTACTACGTCCGCGGGCTCTACGACCTGGCCACCATGGCCAAGGCCAAGCACGACGGCACCACCTTCGCCTGGGCCAGCGCCCTGGCCCGCCAGGTGCACGACCGCTTCGACACGGCGTGGTGGTATGCCGCGGCGTCCCAGTACGCCGACTCGCTCGCCGATCCCGGCAACGTCCAGTCCTTCCAGAAGCACTGGATCGGACAGACCCCGATGGAGGCCGAGCTCCAGGTCAACGACCGCACCGCGCCCGGGCTCGCGCCGTACGCCCACGGGACGGCGGCGCTCGCCGGTCGTGAGGACCCCTGCTACAGCGGGACCGCGCCGCTGTCCACGGGCCTCTTCCACACCGGGTGTGGCGGTGGCGCGACCGGCCAGGGCGAGAAGGTCGTCTTCGGCCTGACCACGTCGATCCAGTCGATCGGTGAGGGCAACTACGGCCGGCTCGGCGCCGGACAGCAGCAGCGCTACACCCACGCGCTGGCCGACCCGATGTTCGCCGAGCCCGCCACCGGCGGGACGCCGGACGAGCAGCCCGGTGCCATGCCGGAGATCTTCCCGTCGCCGGACCAGGGCGCGAACATCGACCGCTGCTGGACCTGCCGCTCGATGTTCATGCAGGCCTGGGGCAACTACGGCACCGCGTGGGCGGTGGTGCACCAGTGGCTCGGCCTGCAGCCCGACCTCGGCAACGGCCAGCTGGTCGTGGTCCCGCAGGTGCCGGCCGGTCAGCCGTCGGTCTCCGGTGCGCACATCCGGCTCGGCGGTGGCTTCGCCGACGTGTCGGCCTCGGTCGCCGGGTTTCGCTACACGACGGTGGTCACGGTCGGCTCGGCCGTCGGCGCCGACAAGGTCTGGATCGGGCACACCGTCCCGCGCGGCAGCACCGTGACGCAGGTCGTGCTCGACGGTCAGGCGCTGTCCAGCTGGACCAGCCGCACGACCAACCGCGGCCTCGAGGTGACCGTGCCGACCAAGGCGGGCACGCACACCCTGGAGGTGACGACCTCCTGACGGCGTGGCAGGGTCGGCTCCATGGGTCAGATCGCAGTCCACGAGTTCATCTCCCTCGACGGCGTCTTCGAGTCGCCGAGCTGGACCTTCGAGTTCGGTTTCGACCCGGCGATGGGGGAGACCCTCGCCGGCGTCACCGGTGGTGCCACCGCGATCCTGCTGGGGCGCACGACGTTCGACATGTTCGCTCCCGCCTGGCGGGACCGCACGGTGGAGCAGGACCCGGGTGCACCGTTCTTCAACGAGACCACCAAGTACGTCGTGGGGAAGGAGGCGCCGACCGAGGAGTGGGGCCCGAGCGAACGACTCGGCGGCTACGACGCCGACGCCATCCGACGGCTGAAGGACGACACCGACGGCGCCATCTACGTCTCGGGCAGCGGCCAGCTCGTGCGCGGGCTGCTCGCCGACGGGCTGGTCGACGAGCTGCACCTGTTCGTCTACCCGATCGCGCTCGGCGCGGGGGAGCGGCTGTTCACCGAGGGCAGCAGCCCGACCAGGCTCGCCCTCCTGGACAGCGACGTCTACGCCAACGGCGTGGTCCACCTGTCCTACGGCCCCGCGGCCGCAGCCTCCCAGGACCAGGCGTGAGCGGCCAGGTCGTGGGTGGCCAGGACGTGGGTGCCACCGGCGGAGCGCGACGGGTCGACCTCGGGCACGGGCTCGAGGTCAGCCGACTCGGGTTCGGCGGGATGGCGATCACCCACGTGTACGGCGAGACCGACCCCGCCGAGGGGCTGCGCACCCTGCACCACGCGGTGGATGCCGGCGTCACCTTCATCGACACCGCCGACGTCTACGGCCAGCCCCGCGAAGGCGTCGAGGGCCCGGCCGGCACCAACGAGGAGCTGGTGGCCCAGCTGCTGCGCGACCGCCGCGACGAGGTGCAGCTCGCCACGAAGTTCGGCATCACCGGTGTCCCCAACCAGGGGCCCGGCGCGACCGGGGTCCGGGGCGACGCGGCCTACGTGCGCAGTGCGGCGGAGGCGTCGCTGCGGCGGCTCGGCACCGACGTCATCGACCTGTACTACCTGCACCGCCGCGACGTCAGCGTGCCGATCGAGGAGACGGTCGGGGCGATGGCCGAGCTCGTCGCAGCGGGCAAGGTGCGACACCTCGGCCTCTCCGAGGTCACGGCGACGGAGCTGCGCGCGGCGGCCGCGGTGCACCCGATCAGCGCGGTGCAGAGCGAGTGGAGCATCTGGTCGCGGGACGTCGAGGCGCAGGTCGTCCCGGCCGCCGTCGAGGTGGGCGCCGGGTTCGTGCCGTACTCGCCGCTGGGCCGGGGGTTCCTCACCGGTGCGATGACCAAGGAGGCCGTCGCCGGGTCGATGCTCAAGGGCCACCCGAGGTTCGACGCCGGCTTCGACGCCAACCAGCGGGTCGTGCAGGTCGTGACCGAGGTGGCCACCGAGGTCGGGGCCACCCCCGCGCAGGTGGCGCTGGCCTGGCTCTACGCCCAGGGCGAGCGGCTCGGCCTACCCGTCGTCCCGATCCCCGGCACCCGCCGAGCGGAGCGCGTCGACGAGAACCTCGGTGCCCTCGACGTCCGGCTCGGCGCCGACCACCTGGCCCGGCTCGACGCGGCCGCAGCGCTCGCCGAGGGCGACCGCAACCTGAGCAAGGACCCGGCCTGGATCTCCTCCGGGCGCGAGTAGCCACCACCCGAGCGGCCACCAGCCCGAGCAGCCACCTGCCCGGGAAGCCACCAGCCCGAGGAGCCAGCCATGGTCCAGCACGTCGTCGCCGCGGCACAGCAGGGGGTCGTCGACGACCTCCTCCACCTGCCGATGCCCCCGGCCGAGAAGGTCATCCGCACGGTCGCGGTCTACCTCGGGATCCTGATCGTCATCCGGATCGCAGGCAAACGCCTGATGGGACAGATGAACTCGCAGGACCTCGTCGTGGTGCTGCTGCTGTCCAACGTGGTCCAGAACGCCATCATCGGTGAGGACAACTCGCTGGTCGGCGGGCTGCTCGGCGCGGCAGTGCTCGTCCTCGTCAACGCCGGCCTGGACCACCTGACCCTGCGCATCCCGTGGCTCGCCTGGCTGCTCGACGGTCGTCCCACCGTGGTGGTCACGGACGGGCTCCTCGACCACCGCGCGCTGCTGCACCTCGGGATGACGCCGGAGGAGCTCGACAACGCCATCCAGGCCCAGGGCGCCGACTCGCTGAGCCAGGTGCGCCGGGTGGCCGTCGAGCCCGGTGGCTCGGTCACGGTCGAGCTCCAGCCCGACGCCCGCACCGCCACGATCGGCGACCTGCGTCGCGCGGTCGAGGTTCTCACCGCGCGCCTCGAGGCGCAGGGCAGCGGCCCCGCCCGTGGCTAGGCCCTGACGGCGTAGGGGTACTCCGGCTCGCGCGACTGGAAGGCCAGGATGTCCTCGTTGCGGACCATCCCGTCCTGGATCTCGATCGCCCGGCGGACCGTGTCGTCGGCCGCCCAGGACTCGGGTCCTCCCATCACCGTGGCCAGGTGCGGGAGCAGGGACTCACTGATCTCCCACGTGGCGGAGTTCCAGAGGTAGGACGGGCTGTGGTCGACGCCGTAGTACTGCACGTTGTCCCCCACGACGAACATCGGTGCCTCGAACGTCGTCGGCCGAGCCCAGGCAAACCCCATGCCCTCGTCGCAGGACACGTCGATGACCAAGGTCCCCGGGGCCAGGGCGGGCAGGTCCTCGTCCTCGAGGAACATCATCGGCCGCAGTGGGTCCTGGAGCACGCAGTTGACGATGATGTCGTGCGACGCGAGGAAACCGGGCATCGTCTCGTTGCCCTCTTCGAGGAAGACCTCCAGCGGCCGCACGTCCGCCTCGCCCCGGTCGAACTGCACGATCCGGGCCGAGTGGATCGGCGACGCGACAGCAGTGGTGTCACGCTGGGTGAGGATGTCGACCTGGTTGACCCCCAACGCGCTCAAGGCGGTCACGGCGCCCCGGGCGGTGGCCCCGAAGCCGATCACGGCCGCGCTGAGCCGGCGGCCGTAGTCACCCGTGGAGCCCACCAGCGCCAGCGCGTGCAGCACCGAGGCGTAGCCGGCGATCTCGTTGTTCTTGTGCAGCACGTGCAGCTTGAAGGAGCCGTCGCTGCCCCAGAGGTTCATCGCCTCGAAGGCGATCATCGTCAGCCGCTTGTCGATCGCGAGCTGGGTGATCGCACCGTCCTGGACACAGTGCGGCCAGCCCCACAGGACCTGGCCGTCCCGCAGCTCCGCGACGTCGGCAGGGGTCGGCTTGGGCATCATGACGACGTCGCACCGCGCCACCAGCTCGGCCCGCGTCAGGATGCCGCCGACCTGGGGCGCCAGCTCGGCATCGCTGACCCCGAACTGCCGGCCGTAGCCCTCCTCGAGGAAGATCCGCGGGCGCAGGTCCGCCCCGATCCGGCCGAAGTGGAGCGGGTGGATCGGCAGCCGACGCTCGTTCTCCTTGCGCGAGGTGCCGACGAGTCCGACGCTGAGCTGGTCCATCGAGGGCTCCTTGGTTTCTGCCCTGTCTAACACAGTTCCGCGCCACCACCGGCCGGCCCGCGCGCGACCCTGCGACGGCGGCTACCGCCCCTCGGGTATGCCGTGCAGTCGCCGGTGCAGCTCCCGCACCTCCTGCTCGAGCTCGGGTGCCGGCCCGTCCACGGGCAGTCCCGGCGCGACGGCCTGGACGGGAAGGGGGTTCACCGGTCCCGGCGGCACGCCCCACGCGCGGAGCCAGCCGACGAGCTGCTCGGTCGACACGGCATACACGATGCGGCCCAGACCGACCCACGCGTGCGCGGCGGAGCACATCGCACAGTGCTCGCCGGAGGTGTAGACGGTGCACGCGCCCCGCTCGTCGGCCGGCAGGTTCAGGGCGGCCCACTTGGCCGCCTCGAACTCCGGGTGCCGGGTCTGGTCACCGTCCTGCACCCGGTTGCGGTCGGCGAAGCGGACCTGCCCGGCGCCGTCGACCAGCACCGAGCCGAACGGTTCGTCACCGGCGTCGAGGCCTTCGCGGGCCAGGGCGACGCACTGGCGCAGGTGGGTCAGGTCGACGTCGGAGAGAGCCATGGAGTCATTTAACCCCGGCCTCGAGCTCGAGCAGGTAGCGCTTGGCGTCCAGCCCCCCGGCATACCCGGTGAGCGCGCCATTGGACGCCACGATCCGGTGACAGGGCAGCACGACGCACAACGGGTTCGCGCCCAGCGCGGCCCCGACCGCGCGCGCGGCCTTCGGTCGGTCGACGCGGGCGGCGAGCTCGCCGTAGGTGGCGCGGTCGCCGTAGCCGACGGTCGCCGCGAGGCGGGGGAGCACCGACCGCTGGAAGTCGGAGGCGAGGGCCAGGTCGGTGCGCAGCGAGAACGCCCGGGTGCGGCCGGCGAGGAACGACTCGAGCTCGGTGCGGGCCTCGTCGAGCTCGCGCGGCTGCCGCAGGACGCGGGGCGAGATGCGCTCGCTCAGGCGGGTGAGCACGTGCTCCTCGTCCTCCGCCGTGGGCACGAACGCGGAGGCGACCATCGCGCCAGAGTCATTGCGGGCCAGCAGCATTCGGCCGATCACGGTGTCCTCCACGACGTAGGACACGTCGCTCGGGGGGAGCACCGGCGGGCGGAGGTGGGACGGGCTGGGCGCGAACTCCGCGAGGCGGGTGGTGGGGTCGGTCATGGCAGCTCCTTGCGCAAGGTCGCGAGCGCATCGCTCACGAGGCGCCGGCTCATCGCGGGCGAGGTGCCCAGCGCGGCGGCGATGGTGGGGTGGTCGAGGTCGGCGACGTACTTGAGGACGACGGCCTCGCGTTGTCGTGGGGGCAGGGCCGCGACTGAGGCCCAGAGCGGGCCGTCGGGCAGCCCCGCGTCAGCGGGTGGTGCGGCCGGCCCCTCGGACAAGGAGGCCGGGTCGTCGTGGGGCACCGCGCGGCGGGCCCGTCCCCGGTGCACGTCCATGGCGCACCGGTGCGTGATCGTGAGCAGCCAGCCCCGCAGGTTCGTGGCCGAGCGCAGCGACGGGTAGGCCGCGAGCGCCTGCGTCCACGCCTGCTGGGCCACGTCGTCCCCGTCGACCGGACCGGCGAGGGCGTGGGCGAGGCGGGCGACGTCGCGCCAGTGGGTGTCGACGAGGGTCTGGAAGGCGGGCAGTTTCACACCCATGGAACGCCGCACCTCCCGGTCCTGTGAGCCGCCTGGTCGAGCCCCCGGCCGCGCCGCCGGGCGGTGGCCATCGTGCCGCATCCGGGCACCTCGCGGCACCGGCCCGGTCACGGGTGCTTCGGCTCGTCGTGTGGAACCATGGTCGGGTGCTCGACGACGGCGTCCCAGCGCCTGTGGCCGGACCCGCCCGCCCTGATCCCGCGCGGCACGGTCCGCTCGTCATCGCGCACCGGGGGTCGAGCCTCGCGGAGCCCGAGCACACGCTGCGCGCCTACGTCCGCGCGATCGAGGAGGGCGCGGACGCGCTCGAGTGCGACGTCCGGCTCACCGCCGACTCCCACCTGGTCTGCGTGCACGACCGGCGGGTCAACCGCACGTCGAACGGGCGCGGCATCGTCTCGACCCTCGAGCTGGCCGAGCTCGAGGGCCTCGACTGGGGATCGTGGAAGCAGGACCACCCGCGCGACCTCGAGCTGCCGGACCGCGACCGCAACCGGCTGCTCACGTTGCGCAACCTGCTGACCAACGTGCTGGAGTCCGAGCGCCCGGTGGGCCTGGTGATCGAGACCAAGCACCCCACGCGCTATGCCGGGCTGGTGGAGCGGCAGCTGGCCCGGGTGCTGCAGGAGTTCGACCTCACCGGCCCGCGGCGCGAGGGCCGGCACTGGGTCAGGGTCATGTCGTTCTCGCAGCTGGCGGTCCAGCGGATGCGCCAGCTCTGCCCCGACGTCCCGGCGGTCTACCTGGTCGAGGACTCGATGCCCCTGCGGTTCCGCGACGGGTCGCTGCCGAAGGGGATCCACACGGTCGGGCTGGACGTCAAGATCGTCCGTCGCTACCCCCAGACGGTGGCCAGACAGCATCGTCACGGGCACGAGGTCTACGTCTGGACCGTCGACGAGCCGGAGGACATCGACCTCTGTCTCGACCTCGGCGTCGACGCCATCATCACCAACCGCCCCCGCGCGGTTCTCGACGCTCTCGAAGCCAGTCGGTAGTCTCCGACCGGACACGGATAGATCGGACATGGGCCCGCGCATGGCAGCTGCACCGCTGGGAGAACGCTCCCCGCGCTCCGAACCGCCCTCGGGTGGTCGGCTTCGGGACTCCTCCCGCACCGTCCGCGTCCCGTGGCGGGCCACTTCCGTGGCCCAGGTGCGCAAGGCCCTCGTCGACGACCTCGAGGCCAGGGACGTGTCCGCCGCCGTGGTCGACGAGGCCGAGATCGTCGTCTCCGAGCTGGTCTCCAACTCGATCCGCCACGCCCGGCCCCTCGCCGACGGCAACCTGCGCGTGCACTGGAAGGTCAAGGCCGGGGTCGTCGAGGTCGAGGTGACCGACGGCGGCAGCGAGAGCACCCCGCGCCCGGCGCCGCGCACGATCTGGGCCCCGTCGGGCCGGGGCCTGCGGATCGTCCGCAGCCTCGCCCACGAGTGGGGCGTGACCGAGGACCGCAGTGGCTCGACCGTGTGGGCCTCGCTCGGCGGCCCCTCCCGCCGCCGCAGCCACTGAGGGCTGCTGCCTGCGGCAGGCAATAGGGTTTGCGGCATGGGTAAGGCAACACGTCGCCGCAAGGGCGCAGACCACGGCTCCGCCACCGCGCGCGTCGAGCCCGCACCGTTCGTCGCTCGTCCGTTCGAGGGCCTGCCGGGTGAGACCGACTGGGTCGCGATGCGCGAGATCCTGCCGTCGGCCACCGCGACGGTGGCCTTCGCCAAAGGTCAGGCGCCCGAGGGCGCGCCGAGCGAGGTGACCATCGCGACCGTGCTGCCGCTCGCCTGGCCCGGCCTGCACCGCGCCGACGGCACCGTCTTCGTCGGCTCCCAGTCGGGCTCGATCTCCGGCGACGCCTCGCGCGACCTGGCAACCTCGCTGCTGGCCGCCGCTTCCGCCGAGCAGGGCACGCCGATCACCGGCACCCCGGCGGCCACCGCCGACACCCCGCGGCTGCAGGACCTGCTCGACACCTCGGCGCCGTTCGAGGTGACCGTCCACGAGGGCTTCGACTTCTGGGTCGGCGACAGCGAGCTCGACGACGACGCCAAGGCCTCGCTGGACCGCGCGAACGAGTCCGTCATCCCCACGGTCAAGATGTCCGCCACCGACTCGGCCTACTGGTGCCGCATCGGCGAGCGCACCCACATCCGCCTGGTCCTGCCGCAGGACGAGGACGTCGCCACCGACGCGCTCGCCCGGCTGCACGCCGCAGGTGGCAGTGGCCTCGGTGACCAGACCCGCCTGCTCGGCGCGTTCCGCGCCTGTGGGCTGCTGGTCCCGGTGTGGGACCTCGATGCCGCCAAGTCCGCCGATGACTACGAGACCGCGCTGGGCGAGTTCATCACCCGGTATGCGGCCGCCGCGGCGTCCGAGGCGCCCCTCACCGCGGAGGAGCGCCGGGCCCGGTCCGGCCTGCTCAGCCGCCAGGTCACGCTGCGCTGACCAGCCGCTCCCATGACCGCGAACCCGACATGACCGCGCACCCGACCCCGGCCGTCGCCGCGGTGATCCCGGCCAAGGACGAGGCCGACCGGATCGCCGCGACGGTCCGGGCGGTGCGCGGCATACCGGGCGTGGACCTGGTCGTCGTCGTCGACGACGGGAGCTCCGACGACACCGCCGAGATCGCCCGTGCAGCGGGCGCCGAGGTGGTGCGGCACGCCCGCAACCGGGGCAAGGCGGCCGCGATGACCACGGGTGCCGGCTACGTCGCCCGCCACGAAGGGGTCGAGGGCCGGGTCGGGGGCTCCGACGGCCGACGCCCGCTGCTCTTCGTCGACGGCGACCTCGAGGGCACCGCCGCGAACCTCGGGGTGCTCGTGCCACCCGTGCTCGAGGGCCGCGCCGACATGACGATCGCCACCCTGCCGCCCCAGAAGACGGCGGGCGGCGGACACGGGTTCGTGGTGCGGCTGGCCCGCAAGGGCATCGAGGACCTCACCGGGTTCGTCCCCCAGCAGCCGTTGTCGGGCATGCGTTGCATCTCCCGCCCGGCGTTCGACGCCGCCAGCCCGCTGGCCCGTGGGTGGGGCGTGGAGGTCGGCCTCACCGTCGACGTCCTGATGGCGGGGCTGCGCGTGGAGGAGGTGCCGTGCGAGCTGCACCACCGGGTCAGCGGCGCCGACTGGCGCGGGCAGGTGCACCGCGCCAAGCAGTACCGCGACGTCGCCCTCGCCCTGGCCCGCCGCCGGGTCCGTCGCGGGCTGCGCTGACCGGGTCATGACCACCCCCCGGCTGGTCGTCGTCCGCGACCGCGTGGCGACGCCCGCCCTGGTCGTGTCGTTCGGGCTGCTGCTCCTCGTCGGGGTGGCCGGGGAGAGCGCCGCCAAGCCCGGGCTCGGGCCGCGTGGCTGGGCGCCGGGCGACCTCGTGTGGGCGCCGGCACCGGCGCTGGTCACCGGCCTGCTGTGGGCGGCCTACCTGCTCGGCGCGGTCGCGGTCTGGCTCCGCCTCCAGGGAGAGCCCTCCGTGGTGTCGGGGGTCGGGATGCTCGGCGCGGTCGCGGCGCGGTCGCGTCGCCGCCTCGCCCCTGGTGGCTGGGCCGTGCCGGTCGCGCTCGGGGTGCTGGCCCTGCTCACCGGGCCGTTCGGGTCCGCCGACCACACCAACTACGCCGCCTACGGCCGGATCTCGGCGCTCGGCGGCGACCCCTACCTCACCCCGCCGAGCGCCTGGTCACCCGCCGATCCCGTGGTCTCCGGGGTCGAGCCGCCGTGGACCGACACGGTCAGCGTCTACGGCCCGTTCGCCACACTGCTGCAGACCCTGACCTCCCACCTCGGCGGGTCGAACGTGCGCGAGACGGTCTGGTGCTGGCAGGTCCTGATCGTCCTGGCCTGGCTGGGGGTGCGGTTCCTGCTCCTGCGCTCGGGCGCGACCGCGCGTCGGGTCGACACCCTCTGGACCCTCAACCCCCTCGTCTTCGGCATCGGGGTGCTGGGCGCCCACGTCGACCTCGTCGCTGCCGCGCTGGGCGTGGTCGCCCTCGTGCTGGCGGCCCGCAACCCCCTCGCGGCCGGCCTGCTCGCCGGGCTGGCGGTCTCGTGCAAGGTCACCTACGGCGTGGTCGGCCTGGCCGTCCTCGTCGGGTGGTGGGCCCACGAGCGGGCGAGCTTCACCCGTCGCGCCCTGACGTTCGTCGCCGCGGCGGTCGTCGTGGTCGCGCCCCTGCACCTGTGGGCGGGACCGCACGTGTTCGACCAGCTCGACCGGGCCCGCCGGTCGATCTCGTTCGCCACCCCGTGGCGGCTGCTCTACGAGCTGCTCACCGGGCCACTCACCTCCGGCGATGCCCGGACCGTGGTCACCTGGCTGGCCGTTGCCGTGGCGCTGCTGCTCGTCGTCCTGCTCGCCCGCCTCACCCGTGGCCTGGCGCCCGGGACCGCGACCGGCGCGGCGGTCCGGTGGACGCTCGTCCTCAGCACGGCCTACACGCTCGCGGCCCCCTACTCCCTGCCGTGGTACGACCTGCTCACCTGGGCGACCCTGCCGGTGCTCGCCGCGAGCGTGCTCGACACGATCCTCCTGGTGCGCCTCGCGGCGATGGCCGTCGCCTACGTGCCGGGTCGGGTGGTGGGCATGACCCCGACGGTCGAGCGGGTGTCGCTGTGGGTGCGGCGCACCCCCGTCCCGTATGCCGGGCTGCTGGTCTGGGGGTGGCTCACCCTCGCCGCGACGCGCGGGTCGTCGCGGACGAGCGAGCCTCGTCCTCCAGCACCCGGACGCTGACGGCGATGATCAGCGGCACCGCGATGATGGCGCCATTGGCCGGGATCGCGACCCCGGAGTCGTTGATGGCGAAGCCGATCGTGAGCGTGACCAGCAGCGCGATGAGCCCCGGCCGCAGGGTCGGGCACGCCTCGTAGGACCGCTGCAGCGACCGCGAGCCCCACGACGTGGGCCGGGCCAGGATGTAGATGACGAACGCCAGGGCGATCGGCACGAGCAGCGACAGCCGGTAGTTGCCGAACAGGATGTCGATGTTCTGCTGCAGCTTGCGGGTGATGATGTCGAGCGCCCCACCGTCGAAGATCGAGCGGAAGAACCGGCCCAGGTGCGACTGGTTCTCGACGCCACGCAGCGAGTCGAGGAAGCCGACCAGCAGGAACAGCCCGACGGTCGCGGCGGCCAGGATGGCGCCACGCTTCCACGTCATCTTGATGCCGAGGATGGCCAGGACGAGGTAGGCCAGGCCGGGCAGCAGCGCGGGCGGGCCACCGCCGTCGGCGCCCCACCCGGGGTAGCCGTCGACGACCACCGCGGCCAGCCCGATCACCAGTGCGGCGACGGCGGCGAGCTTGGGCTGGCCGCGCTTGACGTAGTAGCTCGAGACGGCGATGCAGAGCAGCAGGGCGGCGGTCGCGAAGAGCGCGAAGGTCACGTTGCCCATGCCGTAGAACCGCCCGCCGACGACGGGCTGCAGCCCCATCAGCGACGAGATCTGCAGGTGCGACCCGAGCATCACGTCGCCGCCGAGCACGAGCAGGGTGGCGAGGGCCACGACGACCAGCGGCCCGGTCAGCCGGCGGCTCCAGGGGCCCAGCAGGGCGACCGCCGAGATGATCGCCACGAACAGCCCGACGCTGAGCACGACCGCGATCATCGGGATGGGGAAGCGCCACCACGGGATGAGGTTCGCCAGGAAGGTGGACGCGGGGACCGTCGAGGCCACGACCGCGACCCGGCGGGTGATCCGCAGCATCCGCAGCCGCAGGTCGGTCGACCCGAAGTCGCGCCGCCAGACCACCGCGGCCAACAGGTAGATCGCGATCTGGGTGTAGACCACTCCGTTGAAGAACGGCGGCACCAGCGGGTGCACCTCGTGGCTGGCCTCGTCGAAGTCGAGCAGCTGGCGCAGGCGGTCCTGTGCGGCGGCGTCGGAGTTGCTGGCCTCCCCGCCGTCGGCGTCGCCCCGCCGCAGCGCGGTCCCGCCGAGCGAGTCGGGGATCGGCACGCCCGCGGCGGTCAGGGCGGTGACCGTCAGGTCGGCCGACTGCACCAGTCCGTCCTGCCGGGTCGAGGGGGAGTAGAGCGTGCCGGAGCCGAAGCGCGGGCCCTTGGCGGCGACCAGCCGCAGCCGCTCGCTGCTCCCGGCGTCGGACAGGCTCGCCACCACGAGGTCCGAGCCGCTCGGGGCGGCCGCCAGCACCTCGCCGATGCGCTGGTCGATCGCCGCGGCCTGCTCGGCCCGGCTCCCCGCCGTGGACCTGGCCTCGCTGGCGGGGAGGTCGTCCGGGTCGCGCAGCGAGCCGACGTCCACCAGCGTCACCCGGCACCCCGTGAGGAGGCCGGTGAGGGCGGAGGCGTCGTACGCGGCATACCGGGGGACCGCGCCGGACTGGTAGGCGGCGCCGAGTCCGGCCCCCGGGCCCACCGCCTGGATGCACTGCTTGTTGCTGGCGAGCTGCTCGCCCAGGGTGCCCAGCGTCGAGTCGAACTTCAGGGCGTCCGCGGCCGCGACGTAGTCGTTCCAGCCGGGCACGACCCCGCTGTCCACGACCGGGATCGGCGGGCACGGGTCGGTGGTCTTGCGGGAGCCGTTCTTGCCCGGGCCCGGGGCAGCCGCGCGGTTGCCGGCCGACAGGCTGAGCCAGCCGTCGACCGGGCAGGTGTTGGTGAAGACCGACCGCACCGAGACCGCGGCCGTCGACCCGTCGCGCAGGAACGTCCACAACGACGGCGTGCCCTTGGCGCTGACATCGCTCCAGGTGAGCCCGCCGGTGCCGAGGATGATGATGGGGTTCGGGTCGACCGCGCTCGGCGCCGCGCTCGCGCTGGCCCCCGGCAGCAACGCTGCCAGCACTGTGACGAAGAGGGTTGCGAACAGGCCGACGAGGGAGTGCTTGGCGCGGCGGGTCACCCGTACAGGCTACGGGTCGGCCAGCAGGACAGAATGGAGGCGTGACCACCACGATCCCACCCACCCGTGCCCGGTGGGCGCTCGCGGTGGTCGTGGTCCTCGCAGGGGCGGCCATCCCCGTGCTGCGGTACCTGGTCTTCTGGCCGCTCGACCAGTGGCAGGTCGACGTCGAGGTCTACCGCGAGGCGGGCGTCTCGATCCTCACCGGTCGACCCATCTACTCGGCGATGACCGAGGCGCCCCAGCTGCTGCCGTTCACCTACCCGCCGTTCGCCGCCGTCCTCGCGGTTCCCTTGGCGTTGTTGCCCTTCGGCGCGGTCGGCTGGCTGTGGACGCTCGCCCAGATCGCGGCCACGGCCGCGATCGTCTGGTATGCCGGGTGGCGCCTGATCCACCGCACCGGCGCCCGCGCGCCGATCACCTTGGCCCTGCTCACCGTGCCGATGCTGTGGCTGCACCCGGTGTCGGACGGGATCAGGTTCGGGCAGGTGAACGCCTTCATGGTGCTGGCCTGCCTGATGGACCTGCGCCGCCCGCGCCCCGGTCTGCTCCGGCGCATCCCACCCGGCGTGCTGGTCGGGCTGGCCATGTCGATCAAGCTCACGCCCGGCGTCTTCGTCGTGCACTACCTCCTGAACCGCCGGTGGAAGGAGGCGGCGACCGCGGTCGGGACCGCCGTCGCCGTCACCGTGGGGTCCTGGCTGCTGCTCCCGGAGGCGTCGTTCGCGTTCTGGGGTGGCGCGCTGCAGGACCCGGCCCGCCTGGGTCCGAACGCGGGCACCTCGAACCAGAGCATCCGCGGCTTCCTCCTGCGGGTCGGACCCGACGGGCTGGTCGGCGACGCGCTCTGGCTGGTGCTGGTCGCCGTGGTCGGCTTCGTCGGGTTCCAGCTCGCCCGCCGCGCCTACCGGGCCGGTGACTCGATCAGCGAGGTCGCCGCCGTGGGCCTGATGGCGGTGCTGCTGTCACCCGTCGCGTGGATCCACCACCTGCACTGGATGGTCGTGGTGATCTTCGCCGTGCTCGGCGCCGACCCGCTGCACGACCGCCGACGGCTGCTCGCGGCGGGGGTCGTCACGGCGTTCTTCCTCTGCCGGATGCCGTGGTGGGGCATCACCTGGCTGAGCCACCCCGACTGGCCGCGCTGGATCGGCCGCGTGCTCCAGAACGCCGACACCTTCGGGTCGCTGCTCGCCCTCGCCCTGCTCTGGTGGGCGCTCCATCGGGTGCCGCCCGCACGGCATACCCCGTCCGTGGTGCCGGACCACGCCGAGCAGCCGGCATGAGGGTCGCGGTGCTCGACGACTATGCCGACGCGTTCGGCTCGTTGCCGTGCGCCCAGCGGCTGGCCGGTCACGAGGTGGTCGCCTTCACCGACTCGGTGGCCGGAGACGCGCTCGTGCAGCGGCTCGACGGGTTCGACGCCGTGGTGCTGCTGCAGCAACGCACGGGGCTGCCCCGCGAGGTGGTCGAGCGGCTGTCGACGGTGCGGCTGGTGAGCCAGACCGGTCGCAACACCAGCCACCTCGACCTCACCGCGCTCGCCGCGCGGGGCATCGTCGTGAGCGCCGGCGGGGTGGGCGGCCCGCATGCGACGGCCGAGCTGACCTGGGCGCTCATCCTCGCCGCCCAGCGGCAGCTCCCGCAGGAGGTCGCCGCGCTGCGCGAGGGTCGGTGGCAGTCGACGGTCGGCGTCGGCCTGCATGCCAAGACCCTTGGTGTCTATGGCCTCGGCCGCATCGGCGCCCTCGTCGCCGAGGTCGGGCGAGCGTTCGGCATGCGGGTCGTGGTGTGGGGGCGGGAGGGCTCGCGCACGCGCGCGACCCAGGCCGGGTATGCCGCGGCGGCCAGTCGCGAGGCCTTCTTCCGCGAGTGCGACGTGCTGGCGGTGCACCTGCCGCTCAACGCCGACACCACCGGCCTGGTCACCGCCGAGGACCTCGCCCTGATGAAGCCCGACGCGCTGTTCGTGAACACCTCGCGGGCCGGGGTGGTCGCGCCCGGCGCCCTGGTGGCTGCGCTGGAGGCCGGGCGCCCCGGCCGAGCGGCGGTGGACGTCTTCGAGCACGAGCCGGTGCTGGACGCCGCCGACCCGCTCCTGGCCCTTCCGGGGGTCACCGCGACCCCCCACCTCGGCTACGTCGAGCGCGACGTCATCGCGGGGCTCTACGACGCAGCCGTCGACCAGGTCCTGGCCTTCGCCGCCGGAGCACCGGTCAACGTGGTCTGACCGAGGCGTGCGCCGGGCTGGAGCCGTGGATTCCCCAGCGATGGCCGCGACCCACGTCCGCCCGAGGGCTCATCCGGACCATGGCGCACGACGGGGGCTGCCGGTAGCCTCCGAGCGTGGCGAAGCCGACGATCCTGGCCGTCGACGACGACCCCGTGGTGTCCAAGGCGATCACCCGTGACCTGCGCGACCGGTTCGGCGCGGACTTCCGGGTCGCCGGTGCCACCTCGGGCCCGGGGGCGCTGGAGCTGCTGACCGAGTTCACCCTGCGGGGCCGGGCCGTCGCCCTCGTGGTGTCGGACCAGCGGATGCCCGGGATGACCGGGATCGAGCTGCTCGAGCGGGTGCGCACCATCAGTGCCGACACCAAGCTGCTGCTGCTCACCGCCTACGCCGACACCGACGTCGCCATCAAGGCCATCAACGACATCGGGCTCGACTACTACATGCTCAAGCCCTGGGACCCGCCGCAGGACAAGCTCTACCCGGTCGTGGAGGACCTGCTCGGCGACTGGCAGGAGGGTCATCGCGACAGCGTCGACCAGGTGCGGGTGGTCGGCCACCGCTGGTCCGACCGGAGCCAGGAGGTCAAGACCTTCCTGACCCGCAACCACGTGCCCTACGCGTGGCTCGACGTCGAGCGGGACGACGGCGCGGTCGAGCTCGTGGAGCTGGCCGGGGCGCGACCGGACGACCTGCCGCTCGTGCTGGTGCCCGAGGGTGAGCCGCTGCGCAGCCCCACGAACCGCGAGGTGGCGGCGGCCCTGGGTCTGCACACGCTCGCCGACGCGCCCCTCTACGACCTGTGCATCGTGGGTGGTGGTCCGGCCGGCCTCGCGGCCGCGGTCTACGCGTCCTCGGAGGGGCTGCGGACCGTCGTGGTCGAACGCGACGCCCCCGGCGGCCAGGCCGGACAGAGCGCCTCGATCGAGAACTACCTCGGCTTCCCCAAGGGGCTGTCCGGGGCCGACCTGACGCACCGGGCGGTCGCGCAGGTGGCGCGGTTCGGGGCCGAGATGGTGGTCGCCAGGGAGGCCGTGGGGCTGCGGGTGAAGGGGCCGGTGCGCTCGGTCGTCATCGACGGGGCGGACGAGCTGGAGGCCCGGTCGGTGCTCATCGCGACGGGGGTCTCCTACCGGCGGCTCGAGGCCGCCGGGCTCGACGAGCTGGGCGCGAGGGGAGTGCACTACGGCGCCTCCGCCAGCGAGGCGGCCCAGTGCGAGGGCGAGGAGGTCTACCTGGTCGGGGCGGCCAACTCCGCCGGACAGGCGGCCCTCAACCTCGCCCGCTACGCCAAGCGGGTGGTGATGCTGGTCCGCGGCGCCGGCCTCGAGCTCACCATGTCGCAGTACCTCGTCGCCCGCATCGAGGCCGCCACGAACATCGAGGTCCGTGTCGGGTGCGAGGTCGCTGCCGCCCGGGGGGAAGAGCACCTCGAGTCGCTGACCCTGCGCGACCGCGCCACCGGCGCGACGGAGGAGGTCGACACCTCGTGGCTGTTCATCTTCATCGGTGCGATGCCCCGCACCGACTGGCTGGGCGACGACGTCCTGCGCGACGACCACGGGTTCGTCCTCACCGGGCCGGAGCTGCTGCAGCGACCCGGTCGGTCGTCGTGGCCGGAGGACCGGGTCCCCTTCGCGCTGGAGACGAGCGTCCCGGGTGTCTTCGCGGCGGGTGACGTGCGGCTCGACTCGATGAAGCGGGTCGCCTCGGCCGTGGGTGAGGGTGGCATGGCCGTCCACCTCGTGCACCGCTTCCTGGCCACGACGTGAGCGCTGAGGAGCTGGCGCGGATCGCGTTGTTCGACGGGCTCTCCGCCGAGCAGCGCGAGCGGCTCTGGACGGCTGGGACCGAGTGGTCGTTCGACACCGGTGACGTCGCGTTCCGCGAGGGGACCCCGGCCGACTTCTGGTGGGTGCTGCTCGAGGGGTCGCTCAGTCTCGGGCGCCGGGTGGGCCACCAGGAGACCGAGCTGGGCGTGATGAGCAACCCCGGTCAGTGGGCCGGGGGCTTCCAGGCCTGGGACGCGCACGGCGTCTACATGGCGACCGCCCGCGGGGTGCTCCCCGGCCGGATGCTCAAGGTGCCTGCGGAGGCCCTGGGCGAGGCCGCCCGCGCGTGGTTCCCGTTCGGCGTCCACCTGATCGCCGGGCTGGTCAACACGGTGCGCAGCATCGAGGCCAAGGCCCGCCAGCGCGAGTCCCTGGTGGCGCTCGGCACCCTGGCCGCCGGCCTCGCGCACGAGATCAACAACCCCGCGTCGGCGGCGACCCGGGCGGTCGACGCCCTCGACCGGGCCAGCGAGACGCTCGGGACGTCGTTGCGGCGGCTGGCCGAGAGCGGCGCGACGCCTGAGCAGTTCGTGGCCCTCGACATCCTGCGCCGGTCGCTCGCCGAGGCAGGGGCCGAGCTCGATCCGGTGGCTGCGGCCGACCGGGAGGAGGAGCTGTCCGACTGGCTGGTGCGGCACGACGTCGACCGCGACTGGGTCATCGCCCCACCGTTCGCGGCGGCCGGGGCCGACGTGGCCATGCTCGACCGGGCCGCCTCGGGGCTCGAGCCCGGCCAGCTGGCGCCGGCCCTGGAGTGGATGGCCAGCTCGCTGGCCGTCGACGGCCTCCTGGGCGAGATCCGCGAGGCGACCCACCGCGTCTCCGAGCTGATCGGGGCAGTGCGGTCCTACTCCCAGCTCGACCGAGCCCTGGTGCAGCAGACCGAGGTCACCGAGGGCCTGGAGAGCACCCTGGTCATGCTCGGCCACAAGCTGCGCGGCGGCATCTCCGTGGTGCGCGACTACGCGCCGGACCTGCCCCGGGTCGAGGCCATCCCGGGCGAGCTCAACCAGGTGTGGACCAACCTGATCGACAACGCTGTCGACGCCATGGAGGGCTCCGGCACCCTGTGGCTCACCGTCCGCACCGCCGAGCCGGGGCCGGCGGGCGAGGCGTCGGGCGTCGTGGTCGAGGTCGCCGACGACGGACCGGGGGTGCCCGAGGACGTGGCAGCGCACGCGTTCGAACCGTTCTTCACGACCAAGGAGGTGGGCAAGGGCACCGGGCTCGGGCTCGACATCTCCCGCCGGATCATCGTCGAGCGGCACGGTGGGGAGATCTCGCTCGAGCCGAGGGCTGGCGGTGGCGTGCGGGTGCGGGTGCGCGTGCCGTTGCGAGCCGCCGAGGGCTGACCCCGGGCCCCCGTCCGCCTACTGGAAGAGGACGGCCCTGGCTGCGGCGGAGCCGATCATGGACCGGCCGTCGTGGCCCACTCCCGGCACCACCGCCAGGGTGTGGCCCGCCGGCTGGGAGCCCAGCTGGGCCGCGAGGTGGTCGTGGAACCGCTGCCCGCGGTCCAGCCGGTTGCGCCCCTGGGCCTCGGCTGAACACCCGGTGTCGAGGTCGGCGTCCCGCTCCGTGTCCGCGCTGCCGAGCAGGAGGGCGACGCGGTGTCCGGCATACCGCGCCCGGATGCCGCCCTGGCCGCTCATGTAGGTGTTGAGGTCCTCGAGACCGTACTTCCAGCTGTTGTAGCCCGGGCACCCCGCCACGGTGTCGAGGGCCGTCGTCCCGGGCCACCGCTGCGCGCCGAGGTAGGCGTAGCTGGACGGGTTCATCGGCACGAAGGCGGCGAAGGGCGCGTCGCTGCCCTCGGCGTAGCGCTGCACGAGCTGGCCGCCCGCGGAGTGGCCGGCGATCACCAGGCGCACGCCCGGGCCGAAGGTCTGGCGCACCGCGCCGGCGAGCTGGTCGACGGCGGCGAAGCTCGAGACCCGAGGGCCCTCGACGTTGGTGCTCAGGTCTCCCTCCCGCCACCCCGAGCCCCAGGTCAGGTGGGGGTCGCCGCTCGCCGCTGGGTCGGTCCGGAAGAACGGCGCGACGACGAGGGTGCTGCCGAGGACGCCGGCCGCCTCGGCGGCGTCCATCGCGTACCGGGCGTGGTCGCAGTAGTTGCCGGAGCTGCCGTGGACGACGAACACGACCCGACGCACCGAGCCGACCTTGTGCGTCACCGAGCCGTTGCCGCAGTAGTCCAGGAGCGCGGTGCCGATCCGGAAGGTCCGGCTGGCCGGGGTCGCGCCGACGCCGGCGTCGGCCTGGTCCGCCGACAGGCCGGCTCCGACGACGAGGCACAGAGCCACACCCACTCTCGGCACACCTGCCGCCGGCCGCTTCCGCCGCTGCGCGGGCGCGAGGGTGTGGCACCTGCGGCGCGACCCGGCTACGGAGGGGCCGGCCCGGTGGTGCCCGGAGTGGGCTGCGTCGTGGACTCTCGGGGTCTGGGTGGTGCTCATGGCGACCGCCTGCTTTCTCATCGGGGGAGTGCCCGAAAGACGGTGCGGGGTCGGCTCGCCTTACGAAGCCGTCCCGAGCGGCTGGCGAGCGGCTGGCGGACGACCGCCGGGCGACTACCGGGCGAGGATCTCGGCGGCGGCGGCCGACATGGGCGAGTGGTCGTGGGCCACCCCGGGGACGACCTGCAGGGTCCAGCGGAACGGGGTGTCGAGGTCGCGAGCCTCGTCCCTGGCCACCTGGTGGAACCGTTCGCCGCGGTCGATCCGCGTGGGTCCCTGACGGCTCGCACCGGCGTCCTGCCGCAGGTTCTCCTCCTCGACGTCGTCACTTCCCAGCAGGACGGTGAGGTCACGGGCGAAGAGGGCGGGCAGGTCGACGGGTCGAGGGGCGTCCCGCACGCCGTAGGGGAAGTCGACGCCGGGGTCCGGCTCGGTGTACCAGCCGGCGTTCGCGGCGACCGCCCGTCGCACCGGCGCGGTCGGGACGAACTCGAGGTAGCGGTGGACGAACTGCGCGCCGGCGGAGTGGCCGAACAGGTCGAAGCTGCGCTCCCGGACCCCACTCATCGCGCGGGCCTGCTCGACCAGCGGCTCGAGGTACGAGAAGGTCCACGCGGACTGCGGCACCGGCTCCCCGGAGTCGTCGACCATGCCACCGAGGTTGTAGGCGGCCACCCCCGGGAAGTCGTCGCGGTCGAACTCCGGTGCGACGACGGCCCACGGGCGGTGCCGGACCAGCGGGACCCACGAGTCCCGGTAGTCGGCGGCGTTGCGGTTGGTGCCGTGCATGACCACGACGACACGGCCACTGGCCACGTCACCCGAGCCCACGGCATACCAGACCTTGATGGGGGTGCGGCCGGGCGGCGCGAACACGAACGACCCCGTGTCGCCCGGCTCCCACGGGTCGTCAGTCGGGTGGCCACAGGCCGCGCTCACGGCGAACGTCACGAGGAGCACCATCCAGGTCAGTCGGGGGCGTCGCATCAGGCTGGGTCGCATCAGAACGTGACGGACGCCTGGTTCTTGGTCCACGTGACGGTCGTGCCGAGCACGCGTTGTGCGGCAGCCCGGGTGGCGGGCGGGCAGGGTCGGGCGACGTAGCCGTCGAGGAGGTTGTCGGTCTGCACGCAGTCGAGGCGCAGCGTGCCGCGCCCGGTCGCGTCCCACCGGAGGTGGGCGACCGCGCCGACCCCCACCTTGCCGTAGCTCGCGAACCGGCCGGGTGCACCGAAGGCGAGGTTGCCCAGGCCGTAGGCGACCGGGGTGCCCCGCACCAGCTCGACCGGCTGGAGGACGTGCGCGCCGGTGCCGATGACCGCGTCGTACCCGGCATCGACGAGGACGCCGGCCCAGTAGCGCTGCTGGGCGTTGACGTCGGCGTAGTTGTCGCCCCAGTGGACGAACGCCACGATCTTCGTCGCCCCGGCCGCCCGGGCCGTGAGCACGCCGCGCTCGACCCGGTCGATGCTCAGCGGCACCATCCCCGGCGTGGTCTGGGTGCTGCGGTGCAGTGGCCCGAAGTTCTCACCGAAGGCGATTACGGCAATGGTCTCCTGCGGAGAGGTGAGGACCAGGGGCCGCATGGCCTGCGCGAGGTCCGCGCCGGCCCCGAACGTGGACAACCCCGCGGCCTGCGCGAACTGCTGGGTCTGGCTCAGCCCCGCCGCGCCGCGGTCCATGGCGTGGTTGTTGCCCAGCCCCAGGACGTCGACGCCTGCGCGCGCCAGGGCGTTCGCCCCCTCGGGCGGGACGGCGTAGGAGTATTTGGCGCCGGGGTTGGCCGGTTCGGCCACGGTCGTGATGGGTCCTTCGGCGTTGACGATGGTGACGTCGCCGCCCAGCAGCGGCCGGACCCCCTTGAGCGGGGCGTCGTAGCCCGCCGTCGCGATGAGCCGCTTGGCGCCGTCGCCGAGCATCGTGTCGCCCGTGAAGGTCAGGTCGAGGCGGCCGTCCGCGCCTGCGGAGACGGTGCGCGTGATGACCTCCGGCTCGGCCGGGGCGGCCACCGCCAGCTGCCACCCGACCGCCCCGAGGCACAGGGTGGTGAGGGCGGTGAACCAGGCCATCAGGCGTCGGTCGCGGGTCAGGTGGTGGCGGGCCATCGGCTCTCCTCGTGGTTTCGGGTGGTCCACTGCTCTGCGCGGTAGGCGCTGCCCGCCTTCACCTCGGTGAGGACGCCGCCCTCGAGCACCCAGATGACGTCGGCCTCGGCGAGGTCCTCCGGGTCCTCCGTGCACCACAGCACCGTGCCGCGGTGGCGCAGCACCATGGCGCGCGCGAGGATCCGGCTGGCCGGGTCGAGGCCTTCGAAGGGCCGGTTGAGGAGCAGGATCGGCGGGTTGCCCATGAGGGCCCGACCCACCGCGATGAGCTGCCGGTCGGCCGGCGAGACGTTCTGCCCGCCCTCGACGAGCCACTCGTCCACCCCGGCGGCACCCACCCGGCCGAGGGTCTGGTGCAGACCCAGCCCGAAGGCGACGCGCTGGACCTCCGCCGGCGTCGACGACCTGGCCGAGTAGGTGAGGTTGCGGGTGACCGTCCCGCGCATCAGGGGAAGGTCGGGGCCGACCATCCCGACGGCGCGTCCGATGGAGCTGGGAGACGTCTCGGCCAGGTCCTGGTCGTCGATGATGACCGCGCCACCGTCAGGGTCCACGAGCCGGGCGACCACGTCGAGGACGGCGGTCGCCCCCGAGCCGGCCCCGCCGGTGATCGCCACGACCGTCCCGGGCTCCGCCAGGACGGTCAGCCCGTCCAGCGCTCCCTCGACGGTCACGTCGTTGAACCGGATCTCGCCGCGCCGGACCCGCAGGGGCGCAAGCAGCGAGCTCTCGATGCCGCGGCTCGAGCTGGCGAGGAAGTCGAGGATCTTCTGTCGGGAGACGGTGCCCCGGTGCCAGTAGTCGTGCATCAGCCCGAGGGTGCGCACCGAGCGGGTGAGGAACCGGGCGACCAGGACCTCGAGGAGCACGGTGGCCGGCAGGACTTCGCCGCGCCGGGCCTCGACGACGCCGGTGGCCACCACGGCGGCGGTGGCGACCATGCTCGTGCCGGTGGCCAGGCCACGGAGCCGACCCCGGAGGTTCGCGACCCGCACGAGCGCGCGGTTGAGGGAGTCGTTCTGCCGCGACAGCCGCGCGAACTCGCCCCCGGTGCGACCGGCCACCTGCGTCACGGCCAGGGCGTTGATCTGCTCGGTGATGTTGCCGATGACCAGCGAACGCCGGCGCCGCATCGTGCGGGTGGCCGAGCGCATCGCCTGGCCGCTGGAGAGCGAGGCCACCGCCCCGAGCGACAGGACCGCCAGCAACGAGCAGGCCATCGGCCAGCTGAGGATGAACGCCGCGACGAGCCCGGCCGCCAGGGTGATGGCAGCCGAGCACCCCTGCAGCTGACCGCGGCTCAGCCACATCCGCAGCATGCTCAGGTCGCCGGTGAGGCGGAGCAGCAACCCACCGCGAGCGCGGTGGAGCAGGTGGGCGGGCAGCATCCGCTGGAGGTGGGCGTACATCTCCATCCGGAGGCGGCGCACCACCGCGTAGCCAGCCCGCTCGGTGACCGAGAACTCGACCGCCCGGAGGACGCCCAGGGCGACGCCGAGGCCGGCGAGGACCGCACACGCCGCCAGCGACTGGCGGTACTCGCGCTCGGCGGCGAACCCCACGCCGGTCGGCTCGAGCAGCTCGACGACCTTCGACAGCAGCAGGATGAAGGAGAGCAGGCAGGCGCCCTGGGCCAGGCCGAGGGCCACGACCCCCCAGATCGCCACGCGGGAGACCCGGAAGCGGTCCCGGTCGGCGGTGGCTCCGCCGCCCTGGACCTTCAGGTCGGCGCGGCGAGGGGTGCCGGTGGGCGGCGCGTGGGGCGGTGGTGCGTCCACGGTCAGCCCGCCCGGTGGAGCAGGGAGCCGGACTCGTGCCTGCGCGGGCCCACCAGCTCGGCGTCCGCCAGCTCGATGAGCTCGGGGTCGAGGCCCTCCAGCTCGATCGGCCAGGCAGCCGGGGGCGGCGGCTCGGGCCGCCTGGCGAGCGCCGGGTCGATGCCCAGGACCGGGATGACCAGCTCGGGTGCCTGGAGCTCGGGGATTCCCCACACCGGCAGGCCGGTGGCCTCCTGGGTCTCGCGGATCGCGAGCGGAGAGCGCGTGAGCATGCCGGAGACCGCCGCCACCTCGAACCCGAGCTCGCGCAGGTGGGCGACCCCGTAGGCGGCACCCATCGCGTCGGAGGCGGCCAGCACCACCACGTCGAGCAGGTCGTGGACGACCGGCGACGTCAGCAGCATCCGGTTGTCGTCCTGGAAGACACCGTCCGCGATCTCGACGAAGTTCACCCCACAACCGGCCGTCGTCAGCTGGGCGACGAGCTGGGTCATCACCGACTCGAGCACGGGGATCGGCTGGCGGAACGTCGAGGCGAGTCCGGCGTCGGTGAAGTCGAGCATCCGGTGCGCGCCGGCATCCAGCATCACCCAGTAGTCGTTGCCCGACCCCGTGCCGGTGACCTTGACCGAGCCGGGGTTGACCCCGATCTTGCTCAGGCCGTGCAGCAGGTAGTGCATGGTCGTCGTCTTGCCGGCGTTCATCGAGGTGCCGATGACGGCGACGGTCCTGGGGCGCTCGGCGGGCGGCACGACGTCCGGCATCCGGAAGTCCCACACGTTGAGGGGTCGGCCGAACTCGTCACCGACCAGCCCCAGGGGGACGATGTCGGTGGCGCGTCGCACCGACCTGCTCTGGGAGAGGGCCTGCGAGGCGATCCCGCCGGAGGCCACGAGCTGGACCCGCCCGAGCGAGCGGGGCACGTGCGACTCGAACTGGTCGGTGGCGTAGCGGTCGGCGTACGCCACGACCACCGTGTCGTCCACGTGCAGCGCGCTGCGCCGTCCGTTCGGCTGCTCGATCCGGCGGTGGTGGCCCAGCCGCTCGACCCGCGCGAGCACGACGTCCCCCGAGCGCGGCCGGACGGCACCGCCGACCAGCGTCCGCATCGCCGAGGCAGGCACCCGCCGGGTGGCAAAGCTCTGCCGGGCCCGGGCGCTGGTCCCGGCGTCCAGCGGTCGCACCCACACGTGTTGTCGAGACATGACCCCTCCTTGGTTTCGCTGCGAGCCCCCGCCGGCCCAAGGCCTTCCGGACCCCCCGTCGGCCCGCAGCAGGCACGACGACACCAGCGACGCGGTCACCGGTCCTGATGACCGCGTGACGACGGCTCGCTCAAGGGATAGAGAGACGTCGAGCGAGAATGAGTGACGCCGGGCTGTCCGTGGGTGGGTCAGCGCGGGACCGCGTCCGCCCGCCTCAGATCGAGATGACCTCGAAGACCTGCAGGACGGTCAGCGCCGCCAGGAGGAGGCAGACGCCCCCGCCGATCCGGCGGATCGTGGCCAGCCTGACCCGGGCGAGGAGCGCCCGGCCGAGCACCGCCGCGAGCGCCGAGACCGTGGCGAGGGCGAGGAACGCTCCGATGAAGACCGACACGGGCTCCTTGAACTGGAGCACCATCGAGGCGGTCAGCAGCTGCGAGAGGTCACCCCACTCGGCGAGGAAGAGCACGCCGAACGAGACGCCGACCGCGCGGAGGCCGACCGCGGTCGCAGCCCCCTTGTGGGAGAACTCCTCCTCGGTCTCGGCCTCCTCCTCGTCGGCGTGGCCCGCGCCGCGGATGAGGATGACTCCGCCGACGAGGAACAGCACGGCCGCGAAGACCTCCACCGGTCGCTTCGGCAGCTGGGCCAGCAGGCCACCCACCGTCACGGCGACGATCGTCTGGACGGCGAACGCCAGGCACACGCCGATCCACACGTACAGCGGCCGGAACCGGGTGGCCAGCACCAGGGTCGCGATGAACGTCTTGTCGGGCAGCTCGACGAGGAAGATCGCCCCGAAGACGATGGCCATGGTCGCGAGGTCGAAATCCATATCGCGTCGACTGTATCCGCGGCGCCCCAATACGCTGACGGGGTGCCCGACCCCCAGACCCTCGCCGTGGCCGCGCTCGCCGTGGCCGGTCTCGCGCTGCTGGTGGCCCTGCTCGTCGTCGTCGTCCTCACCCGGGTGCGCGGCCAGCTGCGTCTGCTCGAGGGGCAGCGTCCGGTCGGCGCCGGCGACCTCGCCGCCCTGCGCGCCGACATCGCGCAGGCGCTGCGGCACGTCGCGGTCGTGCGCTACGACGCCTTCGGCGACATGGGTGGGCGGCTCTCGTTCAGCGCCGCCGTCGTCGACGACCGCGGCGACGGGCTGGTGTTCTCCTCGATCCACGCCCGCGGTGAGTCCCGCACCTACGCCAAGGGGATCGTGGGTGGCGGCTCCGACGCGACCCTGACCCCCGAGGAGCAGCAGGCACTCGCCGCTGCCCGCACCGGATCGCAAGGAGCATGACCTCCGTGACCAGACACGGCTACTTCGGCCCCGCCGGCACCTTCACCCAGATGGCGTTGCAGGCCTGGGGGCCTGCCCAGGGGCAGGAGCACGTGCCGCTCCCGTCGGTGGAGGCCGCCCTCAACGCCCTGCGCGCGGGCGACGTCGACGCCGCCATGGTGCCGATCGAGAACTCGGTCGAGGGTGGCGTGAGTGCCACCCTCGACGCCCTCGCCAGCGGCGAGCCGCTGGTCGTGGTGGGTGAGGTGCTGGTCCCGATCACCTTCGTGCTGGCTGCGCCGGCCGGTATGCCGCTCGGCCAGGTCCGCGCGGTCGGCACCCACAGCCACGCGTGGGCCCAGGTCCGCGGCTGGATGAGCACCCACCTGCCCGACGCGGCCTACGTCCCCACGCTGTCGACGGCCGCCGCGGCGGCCGGGCTGGCCGGCCCCGACGGTGCGCAGGCGGCATACCAGGCGGCGGTGTGTGCACCGGTCGCGGCGCTGAACCACGGGCTCGAGGTGCTCGCCGAGGGCATCGGCGACAACGCCGCGGCGGTGACCCGGTTCGTCTCGGTGGCCCGCCCCGGGCAGCTGCCCGAGCGCACCGGTGCCGACAAGACCACGCTGGTGCTGTTCCAGCGCGACGACCACGCGGGTGGGTTGCTCGAGCTCCTGGAGCAGTTCGCGGTGCGCGGCATCAACATGTCGCGGCTGGAGTCACGGCCGACCAAGTCGTCGATGGGCGACTACTGCTTCTCGATCGACATCGAGGGACACGTGCTCGACGAGCGGGTCGGTGAGGCGCTGCTCGGCCTCAAGCGGGTGTGCGCCGACGTCCGGTTCCTCGGCAGCTACCCCGCCGCGCACGGCACCGCGGTCCGCGTCACGCCGCACACCAGCGACGCGGCGTTCGGCGAGGCCCGGGCCTGGCTGCACTCCCTGCGCGGAGCCTGACCCCGTCTGTTGGAAGCGAAACTTCCGGATATCCGGAAGTTGTCGCTCCTACCGCTACTTCTTCTCGCGCCAGGCCCGCTCGAACGGCAGCCGCCACGCATGCGGCGCGATCAGCTGGTGGATCGCGTTCGGGCCCCACGAGCCGGCGGGGTAGGGCTTGGCCTCCGGCGGGTTGTCGAGCAGCGGCTGCGAGCGCTCCCAGAGCGACTCGATGCCCTCGGCCGTCGTGAACAGCGTGTGGTCTCCCCGCATGGCGTCGAGGATCAGCCGCTCGTAGGCCTCGAGGACGTCGCCGACCCGCTCGGTCTCGCGGGTGGAGAACTGCATCGACAGCTTCTCCAGCCGCATGCCGGGGCCGGGCCGCTTGCCGTAGAACGACAGCGACACCTTCGACTCGTCGGCCAGGTCGAAGGTGAGGTGGTCGGGACCGGCGTTGCCGACGCCCGAGTGGGTCGGGAACATCGACCGCGGTGCCTCCTTGAAGGCGATCGAGATGATCCGCGCGCCCTCGGCCATCTTCTTGCCGGTGCGCAGGTAGAACGGGACGCCGGCCCAGCGCCAGTTGTCCAGCCCGACCTTGAGCGCGATGAAGGTCTCGGTGTCGGAGTCGTTCGGGACGCCGTCGAGGTCGGTGTAGCCGGCGAACTGGCCGCGCACGACGTCGGAGGGGTCGATCGGCAGCAGCGACCGGAAGACCTTGTTCTTCTCCTCGGAGATGGCCCGGGGCTCGAGGGCGGTCGGGGGCTCCATCGCGACGAAGGCCAGCACCTGGAACAGGTGGGTGACGACCATGTCCTTGTAGGCGCCGGTGGCCTCGTAGAAGTTGGCCCGCTCGTCCAGGCCGAGGGTCTCGGGGATGTCGATCTGGATGTGGTCGATGAAGTTGCGGTTCCAGATCGGCTCGAACAGCCCGTTGGCGAACCGGAACGCGAGGATGTTCTGGGCCGCCTCCTTGCCGAGGAAGTGGTCGATCCGGAAGACCTGGCTCTCGTCGAAGGTCTCGTGGACGGTGTTGTTGAGCGCGATCGCGCTCTCGAGGTCGGTGCCGAACGGCTTCTCCATGACCACCCGCGAGCGCGCGACCAGGTCGGCGTCGCGCAGCATCTGGATCACGGCGACCGCGGCCTTCGGCGGCACCGAGAGGTAGTGCAGCCGCAGGGTGTCCGGCCCGAGTGACTCCTCGGCGCTCTTCACCGCGGCTGCGAGGGGTTCGGGACCGGCGGACTGCGGGATGTAGACGAGGTTGTCGTCGAACTTGTCCCACTGCTCGGGCGTCAGCGAGTGGGCACCGAACTCTGCGCAGGCCTTGCGGGCGAACTCCCGGAACTGCTCGTCGGTCATCTCCTCGAGCGAGGTGCCCACGACCCGGATCGCCGGCGCCAGCTCGGACGCCGCGAGGTGCGCCAGGCCCGGGAGCAGCTTGCGACGAGCCAGGTCGCCGGTGGCCCCGAACAGCACGATGACGTGCGGGTCCGCCTTCTCGATGGCGCCCCGCGAGCTGCGCGCGTCAGCCGCGGGATACGAGATCGTCTGGGCGGGCCGCTGGGGCGTGGCTTCGGGCACGATCCCGATCATGGCACCGGGCGTGCATGGCCGCACCTGTGTGTCCAGCCGGTATGCCGTGCAGCGCGGCCGCGGGTCGCTCCGGCTCGGCGCCGGGTGCACAGCCGGACCACAGACTTGACGCGGGGGCTTAGGTGAGGCTTACCTTGGTTCCAATACGCAAGATCCGTATGCCGGAAATCAGGTCATCGTGCTCGTCAGCAATGCGCTCATCGGACTCCGTGAGGGTCTCGAAGCTGCTCTCGTCGTCGTCATCCTCGTCGCCTTCCTCGTCAGGACCGACCGGCGCTGGGCGCTCAGGCAGGTCTGGACCGGGGTGGCCGCGGCCGTCCTGCTCTCCGTGGCGATCGGCGCCGTGCTCACCTTCGGCACCCGCCAGCTCTCCTTCGAGACGTAGGAGCTGATCGGCGGGTCCGCCTCGATCCTCGCCGTCGCCTTCGTCACCGCGATGGTGTTCTGGATGCGCACCGCGGCTCGCACCATCTCCGGCGAGCTCAAGGGCAAGCTCGACCAGGCCCTGTCGGTGGGCGGCTGGGCGGTCGCCCTGGTCGGCTTCCTCGGCGTCGGCCGGGAGGGCCTGGAGACCGCGCTGTTCTTCTACGCGAGCGTGCAGACCGCGGGGGCCGGCACCTCGCAGCCGCTGGTCGGCTTCGTCGTCGGGATCGCCGTGGCCGTCGTCCTCGGCGTCCTGATCTACCGCGGGGCGGTGCGGATCAACCTCTCGAAGTTCTTCCGCTACACCGGGGTCGCGCTGATCGTCGTGGCGGCGGGGATCCTGTCCTACGGCCTCCACGACCTGCAGGAGGCGGCCTTCCTGCCCGGGCTGAACACCCTCGCGTTCGACGTCAGCAGCGCGATCCCGCCCGACTCCTGGTACGGCACCCTCCTCAAGGGCACGGTGAACTTCACCCCCAACACGACCTGGCTCCAGGCCATCGCCTGGACGCTCTACCTCGTCGTCGTGATGACCCTCTTCCTCCGGCCGGCGCGGACCGCACCCGCCCCGGCCAGCCCCGCCGCCGCGACCGCCGGCACCTCCCGCTGAACGTCCCCAGCCGCCCCACCAAGGAGCCTCATGCGCATCACCCCCGTCCACGCCGGCCTCGGCCTGGCCGTCCTCCTCGCCACCGCGGCCTGCAGCGGCGCCGACCAGACCGCCACGACGAGCGCGAAGGGCCCGATCGCGGTCGAGGCCACGGACACGGCGTGCAAGGTCGAGCGCACCGAGGCGGCCGCGGGCACGATCCAGTTCACCGTCCGCAACACCGGCTCCCAGGTCAACGAGTTCTACGTCTACGGCGAGGGCGACCAGATCATGGGTGAGGTCGAGAACATCACCCCCGGCCTGACCCGCACCTTCCACGTGGACGTGTCGACGCCCGGCACCTACCAGACCGCCTGCAAGCCGGGCATGAAGGGCAAGGGGATCCGCGCCGCCTTCACCGTCACCGGTACCGCGGCCAGCCAGGCACCCGACGCCGCGATGGCCGCGGCCGTCACCGAGTACCAGTCCTTCGTGTCGGCCCAGTCGGACGAGCTGCTGGCCCGCACGACCGAGTTCGTGGACCTCGTGAAGGCCGGCAAGGTCGCCGAGGCGAAGCGGGCGTTCCCCGTGGCCCGTGGCCCGTGGGAGCGGATCGAACCCGTGGCCGAGTCGTTCGGCGACCTCGACCCGATGATCGACGGCCGCGCGGACGTCGTCGAGGAGGGCATGGAGTTCACCGGCTTCCACCGCCTCGAGAAGGACCTGTGGGTCGACGGCCTCCAGCCCGACTCCGCGGCGATCGCCGACAAGCTCCTCGTCGACGTCAAGGAGATCGTCGCCAAGGCGAAGGCCGTGCAGCTCAACCCGCTCCAGCTCGCCAACGGCTCCAAGGCACTGCTCGACGAGGTGGCCACCGGCAAGATCACCGGTGAGGAGGACCGCTACAGCCACACCGACCTCTACGACTTCGACGAGAACGTCAAGGGCTCGAAGGCCGCGATCGACGCCCTCCGCCCGGTCCTCAAGGCCCGGGACGCCGCGCTCCTCACCGACATCGACGCCCGCTTCGCGGCGCTCGACGCCGAGCTCGACCGGCACCGCAGCGACGGCGGCTTCGTGCTCTACACCGCCCTGTCGAAGGACCAGGTCCGGTCCCTGACCGTGGCCCTCGACGCCCTGAGCGAGCCGATCTCGCAGGTCGCCGGCGTGGTCGCCTCCTCGTGAGCGACGAGACGACCAGCCAGGTCTCGCGCCGCCGCCTCCTCGGCGTCGGCGCGGGGGCAGCCGTGGCCGGCGCCGTGGCCGGTGTCGGAGGTGCGTATGCCGTGTCGCACGACCGTGCCGACGCCCGGTCCGGGGGTGACCCCACCGGCACCGACACTGAGTCCACCAACGACATGGTGGCGTTCCGTGGTGAGCGACAGGCCGGCATCGTCACGCCGGCCCAGGACCGGATGCACTTCGTCGCGCTCGACGTGGTCACCCAGGACCGCGCCGCCCTCGCGGCCATGCTCAAGGCCTGGACCCGCGCGGCCGAGCGGATGACCGCGGGCGCCGAGGCGGCTCCGGGCGGGGTCGTGGGTGGCGGTCCCTACCGCGCCCCCGAGGACACCGGAGAGGCCTACGACCTGGACGCCTCCGACCTCACCATCACCATCGGCTACGGCCCCTCCCTGTTCGACGACCGGTTCGGCCTCGCCGACCGCAAGCCGGCCGCGCTCGAGGACCTGCCCGGGTTCGTCGGCGACGACCTCGACCCGGCTCGCAGCGGCGGCGACCTCTGCATCCAGGCCTGCGCCAACGACCCGCAGGTCGCCGTGCACGCGGTGCGCAACCTGGTGCGGATGGGCTTCGGCGTGGTCGCGGTGCGGTGGAGCCAGCTCGGCTTCGGGCGCACGTCGTCCACCACCCGCAACCAGGTCACGCCGCGCAACATGTTCGGCTTCAAGGACGGCACCAACAACCTCAAGGCCGAGGATGCCGACGCGCTCGACGAGCACGTGTGGGTGCAGCCCGCGGACGTGCCCGGGGCCAGCGCCTGGATGTCCGGTGGCTCCTACCTGGTGGCCCGCCGGATCCGGATGCACATCGAGATCTGGGACCGCACCCCGCTGCAGGAGCAGCAGGACATCATCGGCCGCGACAAGGGCGAGGGCGCCCCGCTGGGCCAGCAGGCCGAGTTCGACCCCCTCGACTTCGGGAAGCTGGGTGCCGACGGCAAGCCTGCGATCCCGGTCGACGCCCACGTGGCGCTCGCGCACGAGAGCCGGCTGAACGGCATACGCATCCTGCGCCGTGGCTACAACTTCACCGACGGCTCCGACGGTGTCGGGCACCTCGACGCCGGGCTGTTCTTCATCGGCTTCATGCGCGACGCGCACCAGCAGTTCGTGCCGATGCAGCGGTCACTGGCGGCCAAGGACGGCCTCAACGAGTACATCGAGCACACCGGCTCGGCGATCTTCGCCTGCCCGCCGGGACTGGGGCCCGACGAGCACTGGGGTCAGACCCTCTTCTCCTGAGCCGCGCGGTGGCGGTACCACTGGTAGGCGAGGACGGCGCAGACCAGGCCGTTGAGCATGCCGGCCAGCACGTCGGAGATGTGGTGGGCGCCGCGGTAGAGCCGGGCGATCCCCACGAGGAACGGGATGACGGCGCACGCGGTCATGAGCAGCCGCCGCAGCCACGGCCGCTCGATGCTGGCCGACGCCATCATCAACAGCGAGAAGTAGAGGGCCGTCGCCGCGCCCGTGTGCCCACTCGGGTAGCTCGAGGTCGGGGGTGAGGCGTCCATCGGGATCGCCGGCGGGCGCTGTCGCCCGACCACCAGGGTCAGGAACAGGAAGATGGTCGCCTGCAACGAGATCGCGATGAGCGGCACCACGGACCAGCGCCACTCTCGGGTGCGCCACCAGATGATCGCGACGGCGATGAGGCAGACCCCGATCACGACCTCGGTGTTGCCGAACCGCGAGAAGACCCAGCTGATCGGGTCCCAGAAGTCGGTGCGGTTGCGGTTGAACGCGTCGGTGACCTTGTCCTCCGCGTCGTCCACGGCGTCGAGCGGACCGTTGAGGAGCAGGCCGAGGCCGGCGAGCACCCCGAAGAGGACTACGCCGGGTGCGACGGCCCTGACGAGGAGGTCGCTGACGTCTTGCCGATGAATCCGAGCCATGAGGAGAACGTAATGCCCACGCCGAGGACATAGCCCGCCAACACGTCGGACGGAAAGTGCACACCCAGAAAGATTCGGTCCAGGCCCACGACCAGCGCAAACACCGCCGCGAGCGCCACCGAGACCCGGTGGCCGAGGGTGGACAGCAGCGGCCAGAGCAGGAAGACGACCACGGTGGCGACGACCGCGACGTTGAACGCGTGCCCCGACGGGAACGAGAAACCGGGTGAGTGCGAGATCGGGTCCTCGACCACCGGCCGGGCCCGGTGGACCAGCACCTTGGCCAGCAGGCCGACGTTCCACGCGACCATCATGGTGACGAACGCCCACAGCGCCCGGCTGCGCAGGTCCTTGGCGAGCCAGGCCCACAGGCACAGCCCGGTGGCCAGGAGGTAGAGCAGGAACGGCTGGCTGATCCCCTGGAGCGCGACGAGCGTGTCGCCGATGCCGTGCTCGCGGGTGAAGTCCGTCGCGCTCCGGATCAGGTCGTTGTCGAGCCGGATGAGCGGGTCGAACTTCTGCCGCACCGCGAACCCGAGCAGCAGCACCGGCACCACGAACAGCACCATCGCCACCGCCCCACGCGCCAGCCGCGCGGCGCGGGACACCGCGGGTGACGCGGTCCCGACGGCCATCAGTCGACCGACCCCACCCGCACGACGAGGGCTCCGGGGACCACCTCGGCGGAGATGGCCCGGGCCTTGCCGAGGGTGTCGCCGTCGATCTGGACCTCCTGCGGGCGGTCGGCGCGGATCTTCATCGAGGGGCTCGTGTAGTGGTCGACGATCTGGTGCCCCTTGCGCTTGCGCGTGGCCAGGCGGGCCGCGACGGCGGCCCAGCCGGCGACGCCCTTGGGGGAGAGGATGACCATGTCGAGCTGGCCGTCGTCGACCTCGGCCTCGGGCATGAGGACCAGGCCGCCGAGCAGCTTGCCGCAGTTGCCGATGACCACGGTGCGCGCGCGGCGGCTGAACTCCTCCTGCTCCTCGACCTTGACGCGCACCTTGAACTGCGGGCCGCGCAGGTTGCGGGTGCCCGAGACGACGTATGCCGCGGGGCCGACCTTGGCCTTCAGCTTCTCCGGGGCGTCGGCCATGATCGCCGCGTCGAAGCCGAGCCCGGCCATGACGAGGAAGACGTGCTCGGCGGGGGTCTGGTCCTCCCCGGAGGTGTCCATGGTCAGGCGCCCGACGTCGACGCGCTTGTTCTGCCCGGTCAGGGCCACCCGGAGCGCGTCGTCCAGGTCGTCGACCGGGAGGTCGAGGTTGCGGGCGAGCAGGTTGCCGGTGCCACCGGGCAGCAGCCCCATCGGCACCTCGCTGCCGACCATCGCCTCGGCGACCGCCCGCACCGTGCCGTCACCGCCGAGGGGGCAGACCAGGTCGACGCCCTTGTCGAGGGCCTGCTTGGCCTGGCCGGTGCCGGGGTCGCGCTCGGTGGTGAGGATGAAGAGGGGCTCGGCCCAGCCGTGCTTGGCCGACTGCTCGGTGATCCGCCGGCGCACCGCGGCCACGTCGTCGAACTTGGTGGGGTTGACGATGATCGCGGCGCGACGCGTGGGGGAGTCGGACACGGTGCCCTCCGGGCGGAAGTCGTTGCGGTGCGGGCGGCGCCCCCACCGGCGGCCACGGTGGGCACCTCCGACGGTGCGCACGCGCATCCCGGCCCACCCGGCGATGCCGAGGGCGAGGATGACGACGAGCACGATCGCCCCGAGGGCGACCCAGCCGGAATGTTCGCGAAGCACGGGCCGACGCTACCCCACGGCGGCGGTGGCATCCGCACAGGTCAGAGCGCCTGCCCGGTGCCCAGGCTCCCGGCCAACTGGCCGATTCCGTGGGTCGCTCGGCCGCTTCGGCCGCTGGCTTTCGGGCAATTGGCCGAAAGTTGTGGGTGAGTGGCGCCGCTGCCCCTCGGCGGGCGGGGCGTCGCCACCTACCGTGGTCGCCATGGCCGACCAGCTCAACGATGCCGACGCGATCGTCCCGGACACCAAGGACTGGACCTGGACCCTCCAGCGCCCGTGCCCCGACTGCGGGTTCGACGCCCGCACGGTGGCAGCGGCGGAGATCGCGCCGACCACCCTCGCATCGACGGCGCCCTGGGCTGCGGTGCTCGCCAGGCCGGACGCCGCGCAGCGCCCGGCGCCGGACGTGTGGTCACCCCTCGAGTACGCCTGCCACGTGCGCGACGTCTGCCGCGTCTTCGACGGCCGGCTCAGGCTGATGCTCGACGAGGACGGACCGCGGTTCGCCAACTGGGACCAGGACGAGACGGCGGTGGCGGACCGCTACGGCGAGCAGGACCCGGCGGTGGTCGGCCCCCAGCTGGAGGAGGCGGCCGCCGTGGTGGCGGACCGGTTCGCCGGGGTGCGCGCCGACCAGTGGGGCCGCACGGGTCTGCGCAGCGACGGGTCCGAGTTCACCGTGCTGTCGCTGGGGCAGTACTTCCTGCACGACCTCGCCCACCACCTGGTGGACGTCCGCGCCTGACTGGTGCACGCGGCATACCCGAGGCCGGTCAGGCTTTGTGGGGGTGTCCCGTCAGCGCCGCGGCGCCGCCCATGACGAGGAAGATGCTCCCCGACACGTACTTCTGCCGCCGGACCTCGCGCGGGTGCCGGGCCAGCCACTGGCCGATCGACCCCGCACTGAGCGCGTAGACGCTGTCGAAGACCGCGCCGATCGCGACGAAGATCGCACCCAGTACCAGCACCTGCGACCAGATCGGCCCGGACTCGCGGTGCAGGAACTGCGGGAAGAACGCGACGAAGAAGACCGCCGTCTTGGGGTTGGAGATGCCCACGAGGAAGGCGTCACCGAAGGCGCGCCGGGAGTGCGTGACGGGCGCGCGGTCGAGGGCGAAGTGCCCCTTGCTGCGGAACTCCCTGATCGCCAACCAGACGAGGTATGCCGCGCCGGCGTACTTCACGATCGAGAAGGCCAGGACCGAGGAGCTGATCACCGCGGACAGGCCGAACGCCGTCGCGACCACCATCACCGCGGTCGCGGTCTCGATGCCGGCCATCGAGGCGACGGCCAGCCGGCGGCTGCCCTGGCCGATGCCCCGCGAGATGAGGAACAGCATCGCCGGACCGGGCAGCAGGATGAGGGCGGTCGCCGCGAGGGCGAACGACGCGAGGGTGGGCGTGGACGGCATACCGCAAGGATCGCGTCCCGAAACCCTCCCGGGCAACGTGTTTCAGGGGCTGGTCAGCGGGCTGGTCAGACTGCGAGGTGGCGGCGGGTGAGGGCGGCCGCCTGCTCCACGACGTCGATGCCCTGTCCCTGGCTGGGGTGCCGCTGGCTGAGGATCGCCAGCCGCAGGTCGAGCGAGCTGCTGGTGATCCGGCCGATGCTGTTGATGATCCAGCGCTTGCCGAGGGTCGTCCGGGGCAGCCAGCCGTTCTTGAGGCAGACCCGCTCGGTGCCGTGGGCCGCCGCGCTGACACCCCATTTCTGCTCGGCGACCACGTCCTCCATGAGGTCGAGCAGCACGGTCCCCGAGTGGGCGTCGAGCGGCGAGGAGCTCGTCCCGGCCCCGCTGATCGCACCCACCAACCGCAGCTGGTCGCGGGCCGAGGTGCGGGTCAGCCCCCAGCTGTAGTCGAAGCACTGCGTGCTGCGCAGCCCGAAGCGCTGGTTGGCGGCTGCCATCCCCGACGCCAGGCCGACCTGGCGGAAGAGGGTCCACGCCGACTCGTGGTCGCTGCGCCGGATCATCGCGTCGGCGACGGCCAGCTGGCTCGACGACGGACGCGCGCCCCGGTCCTGCAGCTGGAGCAGCAGGGTGGCCAGGATGTCGGCCTTGGCGATGCTCGCCGTCTCGATCGTGGTGTCGGCGCCCCACGTGAAGCTGCGTCCCGACCGTCGCTCGGTGGCGGCGACGCCGAGGTCGACGCCGTACCTGCGGGACAAGGCCGACAGCTCCTCGCGCAGGTCGTCGAGGCTGGCCGCGGCGCGGGTTGGCTTGGTGGGGGCCCTGGTCGTGGTGGTGGCCGCGGTCGTGGGGGTGACGCTCGCGGTGGTGGTAGCCGTCGTGGGGGTGGTGCTCGTCGGCGTCGTGGTGCCGGAGAGGACCGCCCCGGTCGTCGCCGGCTGGGTCCCGGCGGCCGGCTCCCCGGCGCAGGCCGCGGCGACGCCGAGGGGCGCCACCGTCAGCAGGTACCGCCGCGTGAGCATGCAGGCATTGTGACCTGCGACCGCGCCCAGTGGCCGCTTCATCGCTCGATAGGCTGGCCCGGTGATCGACATCAAGCTCCTGCGTGAGGACCCCGACCGCGTCCGCGCCAGCCAGCGCGCCCGTGGTGAGGACGAGGGGATCGTCGACGCGATCCTCGCTGCCGAGCAGACGCACCGCTCCTCCCTCACCGAGTTCGAGCAGCTGCGGGCGCAGCAGAAGTCGATGGGTAAGCAGGTCGCGCAGGCCCAGGGTGACCAGAAGCAGGCGCTGCTCGCCCAGACCAAGGACCTGTCCGCCCGGGTCAAGCAGCTGCAGGCCGGTGCCGACACCGCGCAGGCCGAGCTCGGCGGGCTGATCCGCCAGATCGGCAACATCGTCGAGGAGGGTGTCCCCGTCGGCGGCGAGGACGACTACACGGTGCTCGAGACGGTGGGGTCGGTGCCGGAGTTCGACTTCGAGCCGCGCGACCACCTCGCGCTCGGGGAGTCGCTGGCCGCCATCGACATGGAGCGCGGCGCCAAGGTCGGCGGCTCGCGCTTCTACTTCCTCACCGGGGTCGGTGCCCGGCTCGAGCTCGCGCTGCTCAACATGGGCATCGCGCAGGCGGTCGAGCACGGGTTCATCCCGATGATCACGCCCACGCTGGTCAAGACCGACGTCATGGCCGGGGCCGGGTTCATCGACAAGCACGCCGACGAGGTCTACCGCCTCGAGGCCGACGACCTGTTCCTCACCGGCACCTCCGAGGTGGCGCTCGCGGGCTACCACGCCGACGAGATCCTCGACCTGTCCGCGGGACCGAAGCGGTATGCCGGGTGGTCGGCCTGCTACCGCCGCGAGGCCGGGTCGCACGGCAAGGACACCCGCGGCATCATCCGGGTCCACCAGTTCCACAAGGTCGAGATGTTCACCTACTGCCGGGTCGAGGACGCGGCTGCCGAGCACCAGCGGCTGCTGGGCTGGGAGAAGGAGATGCTGGCCAAGATCGAGGTGCCCTACCGCGTCATCGACACGGCGGCCGGCGACCTCGGTGGCCCGGCGGCGCGCAAGTTCGACTGCGAGGCGTGGGTCCCGACCCAGGGCCGCTACCGCGAGCTCACCTCCACCTCCAACTGCACGACCTACCAGGCCCGGCGGCTCAACACCCGCGAGCGCGACCCGAACGGCCAGGGCACCCGCGCCGTCGCCACGCTCAACGGCACCCTTGCGACGACCCGGTGGATGGTGGCCATCCTCGAGAACCACCAGCAGGCCGACGGCTCGGTCATCGTGCCCAAGGCACTGCAGCCGTTCCTGGGCCTCGAGGTCCTCAAGCCGGTCTGACCGAACACGGGTAGCGTCGGTGAGGTGAGCGATCGCCAGCTGCCCAAGTGGTCCGAGCTCAAGCCGCTGCTGCGACCCAAGCCGGTCGAGCTCAACGCGAAGAAGCGACGGCTGGCGGCGGCGCTCACGATCGCCGACCTGCGGGAGGTGGCCAGGCGCCGCACCCCGCGGTCGGTGTTCGACTACACCGACGGCGCGGCCGAGTCGGAGCTGAGCCTCCAGCGCGCCCGGGCGACCTTCCGCGACCTGACCTTCCAGCCGTCGGTGCTGCAGGACGTCGGCGACATCGACACCACCACGACCGTCCTGGGGAAGCCGTCGGCCCAGCCGTTCGGGTTCGGGCCGACCGGCTTCACCCGGATGATGCACCACGAGGGCGAGCGCGCCGTGGTCCGCGTGGCCGAGCGGGTTGGCATCCCCTACGGCCTCTCGACCCTCGGCACCACCGACGTCGAGGGCGTGGCGGCGGCGTCGCCGGGTGCCCGCAAGTGGTTCCAGCTCTACGTCTGGCGCGACCACGGTCCGGCCGAGGACCTGATGGCCCGGGCGAAGGCGGCCGGCTTCGAGGCACTCATCCTCACCGTCGACGTGCCGGTGGCGGGCGTGCGGCTGCGCGATGTGCGCAACGGCTTCAACATCCCGCCCGCGCTCTCGGCCCGGACCGTGCTCGACGGGGCGATGCACCCGAGCTGGTGGGTCAACTTCCTCACCACCGAGCCACTGCGGTTCGCCAGCCTCGACCGCTGGGACGGCACCGTCGCCGAGATGATGAACGCGCTCTTCGACCCGACCATGACACTGAAGGACCTCGACTGGGTGCGCACCACCTGGGACGGTCCACTCATCGTCAAGGGCATCCAGACCGTCGACGACGCACGGCGGATGTTCGATGCCGGCGCCGACGCGATCGTGCTGTCGAACCACGGCGGACGGCAGCTCGACAAGGCGCCGGTGCCGGTCCGCCTGGTGCCCGACGTGCGCGACGCGCTCGGCGACGGGCCGGAGGTGATGGTCGACACCGGGGTGATGTCGGGGTCGGACGTCGTCGCCGCCATGGCCCTCGGCGCCAGCTCGGTGCTCGTCGGTCGCGCCTACCTCTACGGCCTGATGGCCGGTGGCGAAGCCGGGGTCGAGCGCGCCGCCCAGATCCTCAGCACCGAGGTCCGCCGCACGATGGCACTGCTCGGCGCGCGTCGCATCGCGGACCTCGGTCCACAGCACGTCCGCCTTCCCTAGGCTCGTCCCATGAACCCCAGGCTCGCGGCATGACACGTCCCCAGAAGGCGTGGTCCCAGGCGGGTACGCCCCACCTCGTCGCGCTCGACGTCGACGGCACGACGATCAACCACGCCGGCGAGCTGTCACCCGCCGTGCGCGACGTCGTGCACGACGTGCTCGCGGCCGGTCACCACGTGATCATCGCCACCGGACGGTCGATCGTGGCGACGACCACCATCATGGCCGAGCTCGGCATCGATAGCGGGTATGCCGTGTGCTCCAACGGGGCGGTGACGATCGAGCTGGACGCCAGGGAGGACAACGGTTTCCGCATCATCGACGCAGTCACGTTCGACCCTGCTCCCGCCCTCAACCTGCTCCGCCACGAGTGGCCGGATGCCGTCGTCGCGGTGGAGGAGCTGGGGGTCGGGTTCAAGCTGAGCGCGCCGTTCCCCGACGGCGAGCTCCAGGGCGAGCTGCGGGTCGTGCCGTGGGACGAGCTGGTCGCCGACCCGGTGACGCGCGTGACCTTCCGCGCGCCGAACGGCACCGCGGAGGACTTCCTCGCGCTCACCGAACGGATCGGCCTGCACGGCGTGAACTACGCGGTCGGCTTCTCGGCCTGGCTCGACCTCAACCCCGAAGGCGTGTCCAAGGGCTCGGCCCTGGAGCTCCTGCGCCGCCGGCTGGAGGTCGAGCCGCAGTACACCCTCGCCGTCGGCGACCAGCGCAACGACGTGGAGATGTTGCACTGGGCGGCTCGCGGAGTGGCGATGGGCAACGCGCCCGACTCGGTGAAGGAGGTCGCCGACGAGGTGACCCTCACGGTCGACGAGGACGGCCTGGTGCCGGTGCTCCGCTCGCTGCTGTGACCACGCGGCCGGCAGGGCTCTGGCTGACCCGGTAGCCGGTGATCCAGTCCTGCGCCCGGTCGGTCACCAGATGCCGGAAGACGACCCGCAGCATCGCCTCCATCGGCACCCGACCGATCCGGCCCGGGATCTTGGAGCTGCTCGAGCGGGCGCCGACGGCGACCACCTTCTCCACTCTCCCGCGGCGAGCGGCGACGAAGGAGTCGTATGCCGCGGGCACCCCAGTGCCGTGGGACGCGGCCGTGGGGAGGCAGCCGGCGAGGCAGCCGGCGAGCACGACGGCGTCCTCCAGGGCGAGCGACACCCCTTGGCCCGAGCTGGGCGACGGCGCGTGCGCGGCGTCCCCGACCAGCACGAGGCGGCCGCGGTGCCAGGTCGCCACGTGGCCGAGGTCGTAGGTGTTGTCGCCGGCCAGCTCCAGCTCTCCCGACTCGATCAGCGCCCGGGCCGGTCCCGCGTCATCGGCGACCAGGCCCGCGAGCCGGGCTCGCCACTGGTCCAGCGAGGTGTCGGCGCGCTGCGTCCGGCTGATCTGCGCCTCGGGCACGTTCACGAACCACACCACGTCGTCGGTCGGGGTGCGGTGGAGCCCGACGAAGGCGTGCCGGCCGAAGGTGAACTGCCAGCCGTCGCCGGGCAGGTCCTGCGCGAGGTCGGTGTTGCGGGTGATGCCGCCGAAGTTGGTCAGCCCGACGTAGCGCGCCGCAGGGGCCCCTGGGTCGACCGCGGTCCGGACCGCCGAGTGCACGCCTGATGCCCCCACGAGCAGGTCGCCCTCGACCGTGTTCCCGTCCTCGAGGACGGCGACCGCACGCTGCCCTTCGGTGCGCACGGAGGTGACCTTGGCGGCATACCTGACCTCGATGCCGCGCCGCGCGGCCTCGTCCATCAGAGCGCGGGTGAGGTGGGGCCGCTTCATCGTGAGCGCGGGCGTGCCGTCGGCCAAGGGGGTGCCGAGAGTGATCGAGCCGAGCCGCCGCCCCGTCGCCCCCAGCATGGTGTTGCGGCGCGAGGGGAAGCCGAGGTCCCGCACGAGGTCGAGGCAGCCGATCGCGGCCAGGGCGTCGAGGCCGTTGGGCGCGATGGTGAGGTAGGAGCCCGCCTCCGTGGCGGCGCGGTCCCGGGCCTCGAGGACGACGGCCTCGATGCCCACTTGCTGGAGGGCCATGGCGGTGGCGGGTCCGGCCACTCCACCTCCGACGACGACAGCCTTCACGGTGCTAACCTTTCTTACGACAATCGGATAGTTCGATAATCGAAAGGATTGCACGCGTGGCACGGACCCGTCAAGCAGCCATCGAGCAGGCCGGCAGGGCGATGCAGCGCTACCAGCGCAGCGTCCAGTCGTTCGACGACGCGGTGGGCCGGGCGCTCGGGCTCGGTCCGGCCGACATGCGGTGCCTCGACATCCTCAGCGAAGGCCCCCGCACGGCCGGTGAGCTGAGCGCCGCGACCGGGCTGCGGCCGGCAGCCACCACGGCGCTCATCGACCGGCTCGTGGTCAAGGGGTTCGTCCAGCGGCAGCCGAGCGAGACCGACCGGCGGCAGGTCCTGGTGGCGATGACCGAGGAGGGGGCCCGACGCACCTGGGAGGCGTACGGTCCGATGGTCACCGAGGGTCAGCAGGCCTTCGCGTCGTTCACCATCGCCGAGCTGGACCGGCTGCGCGACCTGCTCGACGGGTTCACCGAGCTGACCGCGCGGCACCGCGCGCGCGTCGAAGGGTCAGCGTGACTGGAGCGCGTCCAGCGCGACCGCCATGCCCAGACCGACCCGCCAGTCGAGCTGCCACCCGTTGCTCGCCTGGGGCATGTGGATGTCGTAGCGGTCGCGCAGGCTCCGCTTGCGCTCCGACGACAGGACGATGCTGCCGTCCGCGGTGGTGAAGTCGAAGTGGAAGAGGAACGGCAGCGGGATGTCTCCGACGACCGGGATGAAGTCCCAGACCCGGCGCAGGATCGCGATGTTCTGGTTGCGCTCGGTGCCGAACGCCTCAAGCCCGTCCGGGGTGCCCAGGTGCCAGGACGAGCGCAGCAGCGACTTGCCGAAGTCCTTGCGGAACCACCCGATCGGCGCCCCGGTCGCGTCGAAGACGTCGTAGGTGGCGCCGAGGTCCATCCGGGTGCGGGCCTTGAACGAGAAGACCGGCTGGGTGCGCGCCTCGTCCGCGTAGAACGTGACCTGCTCCTTGAACGCCATCCGCTTCTGCTGGGCGACCGCGATCACCGGCCCCTCGACCCCGGACGCGTCGACCGCCCGGATCTCGTAGCGGTTGACCATCATCGTGATCTTCTGGCTCAGCGAGTAGCGCTCGGTGACAGCGGGTTGGCTCATGGCGGTCAGTGTGCCGCATGGCCCAGCAGTGACTGACAGACTGGCCACGCCATGGCTGACCTGATCATCACCTCGCCGTCGAACCCGCGCCTCAAGGCGCTCGCCGCGCTGCGCCGGCGGCGTACCCGTGAGGAGACCGGCCGCACGCTGATCGAGGGGTTCGAGGAGCTCAGCCTCGCGCTGGGGGCCGGGGTGCTCCCCGAGGCGCTCTACTACTGCCCCGAGCTGATGCTCGACCCGACGAGCCAGGAGCGGGTGGTCGACGAGGTGCGTCGCGACGGGGTGGAGACCGTGCAGGTGTCGCGGACCGCGTTCGAGCGGGCCGCGTACCGCGAGGGGCCGGACGGGTTCATCGCCGTGGTGCCCTCGGTCGTGCGGTCGTGCAGCGAGCTGACCGTCGGGCCGAGCGCCCTGACCGTCCTCTGCCAGGGCGTGGAGAAGCCGGGCAACCTCGGGGCCATGCTGCGCACCGCCGATGCGGCCGGTGCCGAGGCGGTGGTCGCGGCCGACCCGGTCACCGACTGGGGCAACCCGAACCTCGTCCGCGCCTCCAAGGGGACCGTCTTCAGCGTGCCGGTCGCGAGCGACTCGACGGCCGACACCCTCGCCTGGCTGGATGCGCACGGCATCGCCCTCGTCGCCACCACCCCGGACACCGACCTGCTGCACACCGACGTCGACTACACCGGCCCGGTGGCCATCGCGGTGGGGGCCGAGAAGTACGGGCTGACGGACGAGGTGCTGGCGCACGCGGCATACAAGGTGCGGATCCCGATGGTGGGCAAGGCGAACTCGCTCAACGTGGCCACCTCCGCCGCCATCGTGATCTACGAGGCGGTGCGTCAGCGGGGAGCCGCCGCGCCCGCCCCGGCTCACTGAAGCCTCACTGACCACACCCGTGTCAGGAGCACTCCCTGACGTATGTCACGATGTCGGGTATGCGAGTTGACCACGTTTCGTATGCGGCAGAGCACGACGGACTGCAGGCGACCGCGGAGCGCCTCGCCAAGCTGATCGGGGTCGACCCGGTCGATGGGGGCATCCACCCGCGGTTCGGCACGCGCAACGTGATCCTCCCGTTGGCGCACGAGCGCTACGTCGAGGTCGTCGAGGTGCTCGACCACCCCGCGTCCGACAAGGCGCCGTTCGGCCAGGCCGTCCGCGCCCGGTCCGAGGCCGGCGGCGGCTGGCTCGGCTGGTGCGTCGCCGTCGACGACCTCACGCCCCTCGAGACCCGCATCGGTCGGGAGGCCGTCCCCGGCAACCGGTACCGTCCCGACGGCGTCGAGCTGCGCTGGCGCCAGCTGGGCATCAAGGGGCTGATGTCCGACCCGCAGCTGCCCTACTTCGTGCAGTGGGAGGACGCCTCGCTGCACCCGTCGACCGCGGCCATGACGACGGTCACGATCGACAGCCTGCAGATCGCCGGCGACCCGGCCCGGGTTCGTGACTGGCTGGGTCTGCCGCCCGACGAGACCTCGTCGGTCATCGACTTCACCTTCGTCGCCCCGCGCGGCACCCCCGGTCTGCTCGCGGTCACCTTCGACACCCCCGACGGCAAGGTCACCATCTGACCCTGCACTCCCCGACGTACGCCCCGCCCGACCTCGGTCGCTCGCGGGGCGTCGTCGTCCCCGGTCTAGGGCATGTCGAAGTGGTCCCGGAGCAGCGCCTGGAGCGGGTGGGGTGTCGACTGTGGCGTGGCCAGCGTGTACAGGACGCCGTCCACCACCGCGTGGTGGAGCTGCGGGCTGCCCCAATATCCCTCGTTGAAGGCGACGGACTGCACCTGGCCGGCGGGTAGCGGGAGTGGATCGGCCCCTTCGTCGACGACGAGCAACGACGTGCCGGGGGTCGCCACGACCACCGACCTCACTTCCTGGGTCGAGTCCGGGAGCAGGACGCTGGTCCAGTTGCCGGTGGGGCAGTCGAAGTCATCTGGCTCGTTGGGGAAGTCCTCGATGCCCCAGAACTGCGGATGCCCGTCTTGGAACCCAGCGAAGCGAACGTCGCCCGGCCAGTCACCCATGTCGGTGAGATGCACCGCCGCGGACGGCTCAGGGAGGGCATGCCACTCGCGCGAGTAGCGACCTTCCTCTCCATGGTCGAGGAATCCTGACCACGCCCACGCGAAGGACGCCGTGGCCGGCTCCCCGTCGACCCGCAGGTCCCCGGCCACTGCGACCACACCCGAGTGCGAGCCGCACATCACGTCGTCGACGCTGCCACGCACTTCGAGCCGATTGACCTGCGGCAGGAGCCGAAGGGGAAAGCCGCCGCCCAACACGCGAACCTCCTGGTTCGGGCCATACGTGGCGACCACCCGGACGTCTTCGTCACCGGCCACCGGCCACAGGCGGGTGGCCTGGTGGCCCACCTCGTCAGGTGGGGCGGAGACTGCCCTGATCTCCCCGCCCCAGTCGCAGTGCCAGAGCCCTGTCGCACCGCACACGCCCACCAGTCGATATTCGACTTCACTTGAGCCGACCGGCGCCCGTCCCCACCGCACCGTTCGGACCGCACCCTGGGCGGCCGCCTCCTGTGGGACATCCACGACGCGGACGAACGCACCGTCCTCCATCAGAGCGAGCACTACGCGACCGTCATCGAGGTGCCCCCACACCGCTGTGCAGCTGGCTCCCGCGTTGGTCACTCCGTCAACCTGGACCGAAGGCCAGTCGACTCGCTGCCAGGCCTGCTCGGGTAGGTCCACGACAGGGAAGGTAGCCGATCGGCGGTCTGCCCCTCGCCTTCCCGGCTAGTCGTCCCAGGTGCGGTAGCAGGCGAGTACCTCTTCTTCGTCCGCGTCCCTCATTGGCCACCGGGGGTCATCTGCGTCGGTGGGTGCGCCCGCGTCATGGCCGGGTGGTTTGACGAGGTGGAGCTGTCGGTCCCAGTGGGCTAGATGGTCGGGGAGGATCTCGATGTCGTTCCAGCGGGCGGGTTCGCCGGTGGGTGGTTGGTATGCCGCGGCCGTGCGTGGCTGGGGTGGGTCGCCGCCCGGTGGCGCGGCGAGCTCGACCGCGGTCGGGGGTCGGACCGGGAGGCCGTGCCGGGTGGTGACGACCAGCCCGTCGAGCCGGGTCGGGTCACCGGTCATCTGGTAGTCGCCGCGGCCGACCGCGTCGTGGTGGAACGGGCAGAGGCTGACCTGGTTGTCGTCGTCGGTCGGCCCGCCGTCGGCCCAGTCGTGCAGGTGGTGGATCTCCACGAACCGGCTGGCGGTGCAGCCGGGGAACCGGCAGCCGCGGTCGCGGTCCTCGATCAGCCGACGGGACCGCTGCGGCAGGATCCGCATCGAGCGCCCGACGCTGACCGGTCGTCCTTCGGTCTCCCAGACCGGCTGGACCACCCCGTCGGAGATGAACCGGTCGAGCAGCCGCCGCGGGATGGCTCCGCCGCCGTTGACCCAGGCGCCGTCGGTGGACAGGTGCAGGTAGACCCGGTAGTGGCTGGCCCGACCCGACGAGGTGACCGAGGAGAACGACCGCCGCGCCAGCTCCTCGAGCGCGTCCGCGTAGGTCGGCCGGTCCGTCGCGGTGATGCCGTGCGCACGCGGGTCCCCCACCGACACGGAGGTGGCGTTGCGGGTGGCGCCGGGTGTGGTGCCGGGCGTTCCGTCGAGCTCGCCGTCGGTGGTGTCGGAGGCGGTGGTGTCGGGGGCGGTGGTGTCTGCGGCGGCGAGGAACAGGGCGTCCTTGGCTTCCTTGAGTGCCTGCTCGACCAGGGCCCCGACGGGCGCCGGCGCGCTGTAGCGCAGCTGGAACCGGCCGTCGACGTCGTAGTGCATCGACAGGTCAGGCCGGGCGCAGGCCCGACGCTCCGACTCGTCCTGCCCGGGCAGCCCAGGCGCCGGAGCGGGGTCGGTCGGGGCGGTGTCGGTCGCAGCGGTGTCGGCCGTGGCGTCTGCGGAAGGGTCGGCGGTCTCGGCGGGCGTCGCTGGCGCAGCGGTGAAGGCGTGCCGGCTCAGCGCGCGACGCAGCTGCGGCACCGTGGCGTGCCTGGCGAACTCTGCCGCCGACCGCTGGTGGGACGCCGGCGCGTGGTGGGCGACCACCGCGGTCTGGTCGAGGGACAGCAGCCCGTCACGCAGGGCCTCGGAGGCCGCGGGCAGCTCGTGGCGGCGCCTCGCGATCGCGACCACGTCCCGCGCGTGCGCCGGCGACAGCCCGGCCCGCACGACCAGGTAGTGCTCCGGCGAACGGAACCCGCCGTCACCCCAGTGCTCGCCGTCGATGAGCTCAGCAGCCAGGTCGACCAGCTCGCCTTGCGCCCGGTTGAGCCGCCCCGCGACCTCGGCCGTGCGCGTCCAGAGGGCTCGCTGCTCCTCGTCGCGCTGCACGGCTGCCGGGCTGACTGACATACCTCGATCGTACACCTGTTCGAATGCTGTGGCCAGTAATCCACAGCTGAAATCAGTTGTGGGACAACGGATTTCGCTCTCAGCGAAGAAGTGCAGTGCGCTCGTGCTGGCCCGCGGCGGGCACAGTGGGGCGGGCACGCCGCCCGCCACTCACACGCGCCGTGCCGCCCACACCCGTGCGCCACCCCCATGTCCCGCGCCGCCCGCGGGACCCGAGCCGGTCACTGGCTCAGAAGTAGCGCTGCCAACCCGTCCCGATCACGCGCCCGGCATACACGCGCCCGGTGCCGTTACCGGCATAAAGCCGGAACTCACCGGCCATGGTGATGCCGACGACGTCGGCCTTCCCATCACCGGTGAAGTCGCCGAGCGGGCCGACCGACCCGAGCGTGTTCCAGCCGGTGCCGACCTTCGACCGGGCGCCGCGGAACCCGCCCTTGCCGTTGCCGGGGTAGAGCCACAGCACCCCGGCCTGGTCGACGGCCAGGATGTCGCGGGTGCGGTCGCCGTTGAAGTCCGCGGTCATGAACACCGACGTCATGGTCTGCCACCCGGACCCGATCTGGCGCCCCGTGGCCACCTTGCCGCGACCGTTGCCGGCATAGAGGTTGAGCACCCCGGTGGGGGTCACGCCCAGCACGTCAGCCCGCCCGTCGCCGGAGAAGTCGCCGCCGCCGGTGATGAACCGCATCGACGACCAGCCGGTGCTCGCGATGGTGGGATCGGTGAGGAAGCCGCCGTTGGTGCCCTGATAGAGCTCGAGCCGACCGACGTGCTCGGCGATCAGGTCGGGCTGTCCGTCACCGGTGAGGTCGCCGGCGGGCAGGATGCGAGTGCCCGGGACGACGTCCGCGATGTTGCGGACGCCGCCGCTGAAGCCGCCCTTGCCGTTCCCCCAGTAGCCGAAGGTGTGGGTCCAGTCACGCCTCAGGGCCACGAGGTCGCCGTGCCGGTCGCGGTTCAGGTCGCCGATGCCCACGACGTTGGACGTCAGCATCGGCGTGACGGTGAACGTCGTGGCCGGGCCGGGGCCGGCAGCGCTCAGGGAGGTGACCTTCACGGTGTACTTGGTGCCGGCCGTGAGGCCCTTGACGTATGCCGTGTAGAGGTTGGTGCCGGTGACCCGCGAGACGTGGTGTCCGGGCTCGGCGACCATCTCGTAGCCGGTGATGTTGCCGATGTCGTCGTCCATGCCGGGGTTGAAGTCGATCCTGGCGCCGCGCGCCCACGCCCTCGCGGTGAGCTTGGGCGGCTTCGGGATCACCCGGATGTCGAGGCTGCGGAGGTCGAACTGGTGCGTGCCGACGACCTGGTTGAACCTCAGGTTCACCACCGTGCCGTCGGAGCGGTACTCAAGGGCGGGGGTGTAGCCGTTGTGGACGACGATCGAGTCCAGGTGATACAGCCCGATCCGGTCCATCACCTGGCTGATGGTCCCCGTGCGGGGTGCGTCAAGCCGTCGGACTTCGACGTCGCGCAGACCGTCGCCTTGGTAGGTGTACAGGAGCCGCACCCCGTCCAGGGTCGCCTGCCGATTCTGCACGGCGTACGAGACGACCACGGGCTTGCCGACGAGGACGGTGGGTGCCGCAAGCCGGATGGAGGTCAGCACCGGCGGGTCCGAATTCACGTCGAAGGTCCCGGAGAAGGTCGGCTGGGCGCCGGTCGGCGTCCGGGCCCCCCTGGCCAAGGTGACCGAACCATCGGGGTGGTACTCCGCACAGTTGAAGGACTTGTCGCACAGCATGAAGCTGGTCAGGTCGTAGAGACCGTTCGGGGTGCCGCCGGCGACCCATCCCCCGAACCTGCCGGCAGCAAGTGCCACCGGATCGCGGGAGTCGAGAATGACGCCCACCTGCCCGGTACTGCGGTTGGTGAAGCGGGCCGATACGTAGGCGAGGTCGGGAGCCGGGGACCGTAGGGTCCATGCGAGGTTTGCCTGGCGCTCGGGCCCGACGACCAGTGGCGCCGCCGGGGACGCCGTGACCGAGGCGAGCTGCGGTGCGTCGTACTCCGGTGTCATCCCCCGCACGTTGACGTCACCCGCGGACAGGTCGCGGGTGACTGTGCAGTCTGAGACGCGTAGTGCCCAGAACGTGCCGCAGACCTTGGTGATCAGGTCGGGCTCGCTGCGCAGGCGCACCGAGCCGAGCCGCCACGTGCTGGTCTCCGTACCCGTCGGCACGGTCAGCGTGCCGGCGCCGGTCGAACCCGGCGTCAGGACCACCTTGTGCTGGACCCCACGGTCGTCGACGAAGACCGCGTCGGCCAGCGCCACCGGCGGACCCTCCGCGGTGTAGGTGACCTGCGCGGTGCCCGGCGCGGCCACCGTGGTGGGAGCGACGGTCACCGACGTGAGGCTCGGCGGGTCGGCCGCCTGGGCCGGTGAGCCGGCAAGCACGCCACCCACCACGGCCAGGACGGTCAGGAGCGCGGTGCTCGCGCGTCGCGTCAGGATCTGGTGCACGTCGTCCCCCCGGATGTTCGATGACCGGAGCAGCATAGGTGTGCGGACCGACGGGGCGCGGCGAAACAGGGCAAAGCCCCCGCGGAGGGCGATCGCGGAGAGACCTTCAGTCGCCGAAGTAGTCCGCGACCAGCCGCTTCGGCGCCTTCGTGGCCCACGCGTCGGTGATGACCTCGGCGAGCTCGGCGCGCGTCAGCCGTCCCAGGTCGCGCTGGCGCAGCAGCACCGCGTTGTAGCCGTCGAAGTGCGGCGTCGTGAACCACGGACCCCCGCTTCCGAGGAGGGCTTCCTTGTCGTCCTGGTCGCCCACCGCGAACATGATGACGTCCTGCATCCGCTCCCCGGTCTCCGGGTCGATGGCGTCGGGCCGTGGCTCGCGGAAGTGCAGGAACGACTTCTTCCGCACCACGTAGGCGGGGTTGCCCCACGACGTGCCCTCTTCCACCTCCGGGAGCGACAGCGCGATCTCCGCGAGGTCCGACAGCTTCGCCTTGCGTGCGGCCATGGCGGCGACGCTACGCCGAGCCCCGTCCGCGCGCGCCCCGCCCGCCGGCGTCCCCGGCGCCGGCTGCCTCCGACTCGGCCACCAGTGCCTGGATCGAGGGCAGCAGGGCCAGCCCGTTCACCACCACCGAGAAGACCAGGAACGCCACCGCCCACCCGTGGTGCCCCGCGGCCCAGAGGCCGAGTCCGGCCAGTCCGAAGACCAGCACCTTGGCGACCGGCCGGATCACTGGACCGCCGAGTGGCGCTTTCGGCGACGCGAACGCCCACCAGACCCCGACCACGACGACCACCATCACGACCGCGAGCAGCACGCCGCTCTCGTGGTTTCCCCAGACGGCCGCCGCCGCAGCAGCCAACAGCTCGTCCAGGAACACCAAGGCCAACACCACCCAGCCCAACGCCACCATGGGCCAAGCGTCGCACGTGCCCCCGTCGTGACCCGCGAGGTATGCCGCGTGGTCACCACGCGGCATACGCGTCAGTCGGGCCGCCCAGTCCAGCGGGCCCAGCCCAGCCGCTCAGTCCAGGAAGTCGACCAGCTCGGGGGCGACGCCGATGTAGGTCTGCGGCGTCAGCTCGGCCAGTCGCTTGGCGACGTCGTCGGGCAGTCCGAGCCCGGCGACGAACTCGCGCAGGTCGTCGCCGGTGATCCGGCGGCCGCGGGTGAGCTCCTTGAGCCGCTCGTAGGGGTTCTCCATCCCGGCGACGCCCTGGGCGCCGAGCGCGCGCATGGCCGACTGCACCGGCTCACCGAGGACCTCCCAGTTGGCGTCGAGGTCGGCGGCCATCGCGGACGGCACGGCGTCCAGGCCGGCCAGGCCGCGGGCGGCGTTGTCGATCGCCAGCAGCGAGTGCCCGAACGCGACGCCGATGTTGCGCTGCATCGAGGAGTCGGTGAGGTCACGCTGGAGCCGGCTGTTGACCAGCGTCGAGGAGAGCACGTCGAAGAGCGCGTTGCTGACCTCGAGGTTGGCCTCGGCGTTCTCGAACCTGATCGGGTTCACCTTGTGCGGCATCGTCGACGACCCCACCGTGCCCTGACCGCGCACCTGGGCGAAGTAGCCGAGCGAGATGTAGGTCCAGACGTCGGTGCAGAGGTTGTGCAGGATCCGGTTGAACCGCGCGAGGTCAGCGTAGAGCTCAGCCTGCCAGTCGTGTGACTCGATCTGGGTGGTGAGCGGATTCCACTGCAGCCCAAGGGATTCGACGAACTCGCGGCTGAGCGCGGGCCAGTCGGCCTCCGGCACTGCGGCGAGGTGGGCGCCGTAGGTGCCGGTGGCGCCGTTGAGCTTGCCGAGGAACTCGGCCGCCCCGATCCGCCGCAGCTGGCGGCCGAGCCGGTGCGCCAGCACGGCCAGCTCCTTGCCCATCGTGGTCGGTGTGGCCGGCTGCCCGTGGGTGTGCGCCAGCAGCGGCACCTCGCGCAGGTCGGACGCCATCGTCGCCACGGTCTCGACGAGCGCGGTGGCGCGCGGGAGCCAGACCTCGGTGACCGCGCCCTTGACCATGAGGGCGTAGGACAGGTTGTTGATGTCCTCGCTGGTGCAGCAGAAGTGGATCAGCTCGGCCAGCCCGCGGTCCTCGTCGCCGGGGGCGATGGCGGTGAGGCGGCGCTTGAGGAAGTACTCGACCGCCTTGACGTCGTGCTGCGTCTCGCGCTCGATCGTCGCGAGCTCCTCGATCTCGGCGGCGCCGAAGTCGTCGACCACCTGGCGCAGCTGCCGCTGCTCGTCGTCGGTGAGTGCGCGCACGCCCGGCACGACCTGGTGGGTGGTGAGGAAGATCAGCCACTCCACCTCGACCCGGATCCGCTCGCGGTTGAGCGCCGGCTCGGACAGGTGGTCGACGAGGGGAGCCACCGCACCGCGGTAGCGACCGTCGAGGGCGCCCAGCGCAATGGGAGGGGTCGCGTCAGCAAGCGAAGCCATGACCCACAGTCTCCCAGAGAGCGGGGCCACCTCCGGACACCGGTATGCCGGGTGCCCACCTCCCCGACGCGGGGCGCCCGAGGCGCCGGCACCGGCGGCCGTGGCACGGCCGCGCGCTGGGTCAGCGCGCGGCATACCGTGGGAGCCATGCGATACACCACGCTCGGCTCCAGCGGCACCGTCGTCTCCACCCAGTGCCTCGGCACGATGACCTTCGGCGCGGAGGCGGACGAGGCGACGTCCGGCGCGATCCTCGAGGCGTACGTCGAGGCCGGTGGCACGTTCGTCGACACCGCCGACGTCTACTCGAAGGGGGTCTCCGAGGAGATCATCGGCCGGTGGCTGGCGTCCCACCCGGACGACGCCAAGGATCTCGTGATCGCCACCAAGGGCCGCTTCGCCATGGGTGACGGCGCGAACGACCTGGGCCTGTCGCGCCGCCACCTGCGCCGCGCCCTCGACGACTCGTTGCGGCGGCTCGGGGTCGAGCACATCGACCTCTACCAGATGCACGCGTGGGACGCGGTGACGCCGCTGGAGGAGACGCTGCGCTTCCTCGACGACGCCGTCAGCGCCGGCAAGATCTCCTACTACGGCTTCTCCAACTACCTCGGCTGGCAGGTCACCAAGGCCGTCCACCTGGCCCGCGAGCACGGCTGGACCCCGCCGGTGACGCTGCAGCCGCAGTACAACCTGCTGGTCCGCGACATCGAGCACGAGGTCGTCCCGGCCTGCCTCGACGGCGGCCTCGGACTGCTCCCGTGGTCGCCGCTCGCCGGCGGCTGGCTGACCGGCAAGTACCAGCGCGACACCACTCCCACCGGCGCATCCCGGCTGGGGGAGGACCCCGAGCGCGGCATGGAGGCGTGGGGTCCGCGCAACAAGCAGGACCGCACCTGGGCCGTGATCGACGCGGTCGGCGAGGTGGCGTCCGAAGCGGGGGTGACATCGGCCCAGGTCGCGCTCGCGTGGGTCGGTGCCCAGCCAGCCGTCACCTCGGTCATCCTCGGCGCCCGCTCCGTCGAGCAGCTCACCGACAACCTCGCCGCCGCCGACCTCGACCTGTCCGCCGAGCAGGTCCACCGGCTGGGCGAGGTGAGCGCGCCGCACGCGGACGACTACCCCTACGGCGCCGGCGGCGTGGACCAGCGGCACCGCGACGTCCAGCCGCGAGGTCTGACCAAGGCCTAGCCGGGCGGGGTGAACTGGCTGACGGTGAACTGCGCCCCGAGCGGGTCGGCCACGACGGCCTCCCGGGTCCAGTCGGAGGTCGAGCTGCGGATGACCGTGCCGCCGAGGCGCTCTGCCGTCGCCGCCGCGTCGTCCCGGTCCGCCACGGAGAAGGTGACGTGCCAGTGCGCCGCCTCGTCGGGCGCGAGCGGGGCGACCCAGCCGATCGCATCGGCGAACCCCGGCGGCACCATCGCGCCCGACTGGCGCTCGCGGATGCCCGGGTCGACGGTCGCCTCGAGGTGGTCGCCGTAGCCGGGGCGCCGGATCATCCGGGCGAACCCGAGGTCCGAGACCTCCCAGCCGAACAGCGCGGTGTAGAAGGCAGGGGCACCCTCGGGGTCGGCGGTGTGCAGGTCGCTGAAGTTCCAGGCGCCCGGCTGGTTGGTCACCTGGGCGCCGAGCCTGCGCCTGGCCTGGAAGAGCCCGAACCGCAGGCCATCGGGGTCGGCGCACAGGGCCGAGCGGCCGCCCTCGCCGGCGTCGGCCGGGGGCAGCAGCACCTGCCCGCCTGCGCGCGCGACGGCCGCGGCCGTCGCGGCGGTGTCGTCGACGGCGATGTAGGTCGTCCACTCCGTGCCACCCGGTCGGTCGGGTGACGCCGGTCCACCCAGGCCGGCTGCGTCCTGGCCGCCCAGCCGGGCGATGAGGTAGCGGAACGGTGCCTCATCACGGGTGGCCGGCTGGAAGGTCCAGCCGAGCAGGTCGCCGTAGAACCGGGTGGCGACGTCGAGCGCCCCGAGGTCGGCCACCTCGAGGTCGACCCAGGAGGTCACCCCCGCCGGGTAGGTGCGTGCCATGGTCATCGGGTCCCCTTCGGTCGGTCGTGCGCACAGCCTGTCCGTCCACGCTAGGACGGCGGACCGACAGTGGGGGATCGGCTCCCAGCGCGAGCAGGTGCGAGACCGACCGGACCCCGCCGGCGACCGGCTCAGTAGAAGCCGTGGCGGTCGAGCGCGGTGACGAGCTCGGCCTCCTCGTAGGCGAGGTGCTCGAGGAGGGTCGACGACAGGACGTCGACGACGCGCTTGAGCTCCGTGGTCCCCGAGGCTCCAGAAACCAGCCCGACCAGGGCCTCGTCGAGCTGCTCGAGCACGTCGTGGATCACCAGGTGCTCCGACTCCAACCGGTCGAGCACCGGCGTGAGCGCCGGGTCGCTGCGGCGCAGGTGCGGGAACACCGACCGGTCCTCGAGGCCGTGGTGACCGGTGACGAACCGGCAGTACTGCGCGCAGTAGGCGCCCAGCGTCCAGTTGTTCTGGCGCATGGTCAGCTCGTTGATGGCGTTGCGTGCCCGATGGGCCTGCTCCTCGCCGGCGACCACCTGCTCGACGATGTCGCGCAGCCGGGTCAGCTCGGCCCGCAGGCCGTCGTGCACCTCGACGAGGTGCGCTCCCGCTCCCGAATGCGCCCGCGGTGCAACGGCTTCGGTGAATGGCTCAGCGGTCAAGGGCTCAGCGGTCAAGGACCCAGTGGTATGCCGCGTGGCGGCATCCGGGGCGCCTGCATCCTGCTCGCGCACCTCGACTGCGGCGGTCTGCGAAGGACCCGCGGCGCGCCTCGCGCGCTCGTCGTCGACCAGCTCGCGCACCGCTGGCGCGACCTCGTGGGCGAAGCGCTGGACCTGGTCAAGGCTCTTGACGGCGAGGATGTAGGTGCTCATCCCCTCGGTGAGGGTGAGCTCGGCGAGCTGCTCGGCCCACTCGCGCGGTGACCCCTGCAGCATCCCGCCGCCCGAGCCGAACCGCCCGTGGATGTTGTAGAGCCGGCGGATCGACGCCGGGTCACGGCCCGCCTTGGCGGCCGCGTCGTCGATGGTCCGGTTCAGCCCACCCAGGGTGTCCGGCGCGGCATACCCCATGCTCGGGAGCCAGCCGTCCGCGGACCGGCCGGTGAGGCGCAGCATACGCGGCTTGTACGCACCCAGCCAGATCTCGACGGGGTGTGCGGGTGCCGGGCCGGGGTGCAGGCCGACGACGCGGTGGTGCTTGCCCTCGACGCGCACGGTCGGTCCGCCCTCGCCGGCCCACACCGCGCGGATGACCTCGATCGCCTCGGTGAGCGACTCGATGGACTCGCCGGGCGTGAGCCGGGTGCCGCCGGCCGCGACGATCGCGTCGAAGAACGCACCCGTGCCCAGCCCCAGCTCCACCCGACCGCCGCTGAGCAGGTCGAGGGTGGCGACGCTGCGGGCCAGGACGACCGGCGGGCGCAGGGGGAGGTTCGCGACGTTGGGGGCCACCCGCACCGACGTGGTGCGGGCCGCGATCACCGACAGCAGCGTCCAGGTGTCGAGGTGCTTGGCCTGGTAGGGGTGGTCCTGGATGGTCACGAGGTCGAGCCCGGCGACGTCCGCCGCCTCGCTGAGCTCGAGCACGAGGTCGGCGGACGCGGCGTCGGGGCTGGGGAAGATCCCGAACTGCAGGTCCTGTCCGTAGTCGGTCATGACGTGGGAGCGCCGTAGGCAGCCGGCCGCTCGTAGTCACCGAGGACCTCGGCCAGCGCGAGGTGCCGCTGGGCATCGGCATGGCGACGCTGGCGCTGGAGCGTGCGTCCGAGCAGCAGGTGCAGGTAGCCGTCGTCGGGGGCGTCCTCGACCAGCTGTCGCAGCTCGGTCTCGGCCCGCCCGAGCTGGGCCGACCCGAAGTAGGCACGAGCCAGCAGCAGCCGCAGGTCGGCCGTGCCGTGCAGGTGCTCGCCGCTGCCGGACTCGTCGACGAGCTCACGCAGAGCGGTGGCAGCGGCGCTGAAGTCGCCGTGGTCGAAGAGGCTCCGGGCCCAGTCGAGCCGCAGGGCGAAGGGCGTGCTGTTCGTCGTCATGACCCCTCAACAATAGTTCGATATTCAACTATTCCGGTCAGCGAGGGCGCGGCGCACGTGGTCCACGACGCCGTCAGCGGCGGCCACGACCTCGGCGTAGGTCTGGTCGAAAGCGGAGTCGTCGCCGTACCAGGGGTCGTCCATGTCGAGCTCGCCCGAGCGCTCCGCATCGGGGTCGAAGGACCGGAACATCCGTACCTTGGCGCGCTGCGTGTCGGTGCGGGCCAGCTTGGTCAGCTCGCGCAGGTGGCCGGCGTCGGCGGCCAGGACGAGGTCCACCTCGTCGAGCCACGACCGCTCGAACCGGCGGGCCACGTGGTCGCGTCCGCCGAAGTCGTCGTGCCCGTTGCGGGCCAGCACCGCCAGGGTCCGCGGGTCGGCGGGGTTGCCCACCTCCCACGAGTGGGTGCCTGCGGAGTCGACGACCACCTGGTCGCCGAGGCCGGCCTCCTCGAAGCGCTCGCGCAGGACGAACTCGCCCATCGGTGACCGGCAGATGTTGCCGGTGCACACGACGGTCACACGGTAGGGCCGCTTCTCGTGGAGCTCGGGTGCCATGGCCCCATTCAACCCACCGTGACGACCAGCAGCGCCACGGGGGCAGCGAGCACGCCCAGTGCAAACAGCACCATCGCCGTGCGCAGCCAGGGTCGGGCGACCGGTTCGGTGAGCAGCCGCATCCGCGCCGCGGTGGTGGCCCGGTCCTCGGTCGCCCCCAGGGTGGTCTCCGGGTGGCTGCCCGCGGCGAGCGCCACCAGGGCCCGGGCGAGTGGCACCGGACCGACGGCGCGGCGGGCGGCGCGGTCGGCCAGCACCTCTATGAGGAGGTGCACCTCGCGCAGCGCCTCGGCCGCCCGCAGCCGAGCTGGCACCGCACGGTGCAGCACCGTGAAGAACTCCAGGACGAGGTCGTGCCGGGCCCGCAGGTGGGCGCGCTCGTGCGCCATCACGGCGGCCAGCTCGTCGGGTGGGAGCGTCGCGAGGGTGCCCTCGGTGAGCACCACCCGGCGCCGCAGGCCGGGCAGGCAGTATGCCGTGGGCGTGGGGTGGGCGAGCACGCGCACGTGGTCGCCGGTGTCGGTCCCCAACGCGTCGACGAGGGTGCGGTGCTCCCGACGCTGGGCGCGCAGCCGTGTGCCGATGGTGTGCCCCGACCAGAGCAGCCGCGCGAGCATGGCCGCGCTGAAGAGGAGGGCGAGGACCAGCCCGCCGCGAGGGAGCGTGGTCGACAGGGCCGCTGCGGGAGCCACGGCCAGTGCCGCGACGACTCCGGCGAGCGACACGGCCTGCCACACCAGGAGTGCTTCTCGTGGCGCGCGGCGAAATCCATTGAGCCGAGCCATGACCCGTGGCGCCGGGCCGGTCAGGCCGAGCGCGAGGACCGCGAGTCCCGCCGTGGCGAGGGCGCTGCTCAGGGCGCCTTCGTCCCCGAGCCGTCGCCGTGCCGCGCCTCCACCTCGGCGAGCGCGGCCTTGAGGTCGGCGATCTCCTCGGGCGAGGCGTCCCCGAGGAAGTGCAGCATCGCCGAACGTCTGTCGGTGGTGTCCATGCCGTGCAGCTGGTCGAGCATGGTCGTGGCGGTCAGCTCCTCGCGGGAGCCGGCGGCCGCGTAGCGGTACGCCCGCCCGGTGCGCTCCTGGGTCAGCAGCCCGGCCTCGGCCAGCCGACCCATCACCGTCATCACCGTCGTGTAGGCGAGGTTGCGACTCGTGCCCAGCGCCTCGTGGACCTCGCGCACCGACACCGGCGCGCGGTGCTCCTCGGCAGCGCGCCAGACCTGTTCCATCACGGCGCGTTCGAGGTCGCCCAGCGTGTTCATCGCCTTGCGGGGCATCGGCACCTCGTTCCACTCACGGCAGGGTCGGCACGGCATCGGGGACCGTGTCACGAGGCGCCACGGCGGTCCGGGTCAGGTCCATGATGCCGTGTGCCTCGCCCAGCCCCTCGGGTCGGTGGCTCACCACCACGACACTGCGCTCGCCGCGGGCGGCCAGCAGGTCGGCCATCACAGCCAGTGCCGTCGGGTGGTCGAGGTGGGCGACTGGTTCGTCGAGCAGCAGCACCGGCCGCTGCGAGAGCAACGCCCGCGCGATGGACAGGCGGGCCCGCTCCCCACCGCTCAGCCCGCGTCCGCTGGCCCCGAGCCGGGTGTCCAGCCCGTCGGGCAGTCCCGCGAGCCAGGCCCCCAGCCCGGCCGCCCCGACCGCCTCGACGAGGTCCTGGTCCAGCGCGGCCGGCCGGGCCAGGCGCAGGTTCTCGCGCACCGTGGTGGCGAAGACGTGCGGCTCGTCGTCCACGACGGCGAACAGCGCGCGCACCCGCTCCAGAGGGAGGCCCAGGGCGTCCTGGCCGTCGACGAGGTAGCTCCCCGTCGTCGGGTCGAGCTGTCGGGCGAGGACGGCGAGCAGGGTCGACTTGCCGCAGCCGCTCGGACCGGTGACCGCGACCACCTGACCAGGCGCGACGGCCAGGTCGGCGCCCTGCAACGCGGTCCGTCGGCCGTCCCAGGAGGCGCCCACACCTCGGAGTCGGAGGTGCGGGACGTGGGTGCCGGCCTTCCGGTCGGCGGGGGTGATCACCGGTGCAGCCGACACGGCGGCGGCGTGGCGCAGGGCGGCGACGGCGGACCGTTCGTCGAGCAGCTGGTTCAACCGGCGCCCGGCCGCTGACGCGCGAGCCCACGCGCGGGCTGCCTCGGGCAGGGTCCCGAACACCTCCGCCAGCGCGAACGGCGCCAGCACGAGGAGGGCGGACACCGCTGCGCTGTGGTCGGTCCGCGTAGCCACGAGGGCGCATCCCACGGTCGCCACGGCCGTCGCGAGCGGGAGCGTGGCCGTGGCCACGGCGCGCCCGCGACTCTGCACCCGGGTGGCCCGAGCGACCCGCCGCTGCGCGTCCCGCACCCACTCGATCGCCTGGCCTCCGGCGCCGACGGCCTGCAGGTCGAGGGACTGGCTGGCGACCAGCTCGGTGACGCGGGCGACGTCGTCGCGGGCGGCCACGAGGGCGTCCATCGACCGGGTTTCCAGCTGCCATGCGAGCAGGGTGGTCAGCGCCGCGACGACGACGAGGCCACTCACGACGAGCCCGGCCGCGGGCTCGACCCACGCGCAGAGCACCACCGTCGCGAGCCCAGCCAGGGCCGTCGTCACGAACGGCACGGTGACCCGCACCTGCGCCTCCACCCGCTCGGTCAGGTCGTCCACGACCCCCGCCAGCATGGCGGCCCGGCCGCGCCGCGGGAGCCGCGCGGGCGTGAGGGGCACCAACGCGGCATACAGGTCGGCGCGGGCGGTCGCGAGGTCGTCGAGGGCGGCGTCGTGCGAACGCAACCGCTCCCAGTAGCGGAAGACCGGTCGGGCCATGCCGAACGTGCGGACGGCCACGATCGCCGTGAGCAGCGTGAGGATCACCGGGCGCTCGCTGGCGCGGACGACGAGCCAGCCGGACGTCGCGGTGAGCGCCACGCCGGAGCCGAGCGCGGTCGCGCCCAGGGCGCCGGCGGCCAGGATGCGGGGCGAGCGGCGGTTCACGCGGGGACTCCGGGCGCGGCGGCGGTCGCGCGCAGGGCGACGTGGTGGTCGGCCAGGGACAGCAGCTCCCGGCGGTGGGTGACGGCGACGACGCAGCGGTGCCGCGCCAGGTCGAGGATGACGCGGTGGGCGACAGCGGCCGACTCGTCGTCGAGGTGGGCCGTCGGCTCGTCGAGCAGGAGCACGTCGGCGTCCGCGAGGCGGGCGCGGGCGAGCACCAGCCGCGCGCGCTGCCCTGCGGAGAACCCCCGTCCGTCATCGCCGAGCGGGGTCTGCAGCCCGTCCGGCTGGGCGGCGACCACCCCGTCGAGACCCACCTCGCGCAGGGCCGCCCAGATGGTGGCGTCGGAGACCGGGCCGGTGCCGAGGGTCAGGTTCTCGCGGAGGCTGCCGACCGTGAGGAACGGTCGCTGGGTCACCAGGTGGGTCGACTGCGCGCGAACCGCACCGGCGGTCGGCGTGCGCAGCCCGGCGACGAGCTCGAGGAGGGTGGACTTGCCGCAGCCCGAGGGTCCGGTGACGACGGTGAGCCCGGTCGAAGCGGTGAGGTCGACACCGTCCAGCACCCGATCGCTCGACCCCGGGTAGCTGTAGGCGAGTCCCTGCACCACCACGGTTTTCGGCCAATTGCCCGGTTTCCCGGGGCTGGGCGGCTCGGCCGCGTCGGAAACCGGGCGATTGGCCGGTTCTTCACGCCCGGCCGGCTGAGCACGCGAGACCTGGGGGAGCGCCGACGCAAGGGCCGCTGCGCCGTCGGCGGCGCTGTGGAACTCGGCCCCCACGCGTCGGATCGGCCAGTAGGCCTCGGGCGCGAGCAGGATCGCGAGCAAACCGGTGCCGAGCTCGACCGACCCGTGCGACAGCCGCAGCCCGACGGTCACCGCCACGATGGCCACGCAGATGGTGGCGAGCAGCTCGAGCGCCGCCGAGCTGAGGAAGGCCAGTCGCAGCGTCGCCATCGTGGCGCGCCGGTGCCGCTGGCTCACGTCGGTGATCGTCCGCACCTGGCGCTCGCCCCGTCCGTACGCCACCAGGGTCGGCAGCCCGCGCACCACGTCGAGGAAGTGGCCGGAGAGGTCGGCGAGCGCCCCCCAACGGCGTTCGGTGGCATCGCGGGTGGTCGCCCCGATCAGCGCCGCGAACACGGGCAGCAGTGGCAGCGTCAGCACGACCACGAGCGCACTCACCCAGTCGACGAACGCCAGCGTCACCACCGCAAGGGTCGGCACGACTGCCGCGGTGACGAGGGCTGGAAGGAAGCGGGCGACATACGGCTCCACGCTGGCGGCGCCCTGGGCGGCGAGCGTGACGGCTTCCGCCGATCCGGGGCGGTCCTCGGCCGGTGCCGACAGCCACCGGTCGAGCAGCCGCGCGCGCAGGGCGCTGCTCACCGTGGTCCCCGCCGCCGCCGCGACCGTCTCCCCGACGAACGACAGCACCGCGCGCGCCACCATCACGACGACGAGGTATGCCGCGGCGGGCGCCACGGGCGCGCCCCGCACGACCGCGACCACGAGCGACGAGAGTGCGAAGGCGGTGCCGATCGTCGCCACGCCTTGGGCCACCCCGACCGCCGCGAGCACCCCCAGCGGCCGACGAGCCTGCGGGACCGCGCGCAGCAGGGCCGGGTCGAACGGACGCATCAGTGGCTCGCCACCGCGGGGATGTGCTGGGTGCCGATCCGCTTGCGGAAGACCCAGTAGGTCCACGACTGGTAGAGCAGGACGATCGGCGTGAAGACGAGGGCGACCCAGGTCATGATCTTCAGCGTGTAGGGGGTGCTGGACGCGTTCGCGGTGGTCAGCGACCAGGCCGCGGCGGTGCTGCTCGGCATGACGTCGGGGAAGAGCAGCAGGAAGTAGGTGGCCACCGCCATCGCGATCGTCACGAAGGTGCCGACGAACGCCCAGCCCTCGCGCCCGCGGAGGTTGGCGGCGAGGGCCCCCACCAGCGCGGCGGCTGCCACGACGGTGGTCACCCACGAGGCGAGGCGGCCACCGTCGGCGCCGAGGATCCCCAAGAGCGCCACGGCGAGGACCGCGGTGACGGCACCGGTGCGGGTTGCGATGCGGCGGGCGTCGCCGCGGATCGGGCCGTCGGTCTTGAGCGCCACGAACAGCGCGCCGTGGGTCAGGAACAGCCCGAGGGTCACCAGCCCGCCCAGCAGCGCGACCGGGTTGAGCAGGGTGACGAGGTTGCCGGTGAACTCCTTGTCGCCGTCGATCGGCAGGCCCCGCACGACGTTGGTGAGCGCGACACCCCACAGCAGCGCGGGGAGGAACGACCCGACGACGATGGCCTTGTCCCAGCGCGCCCGCCAGCGCAGGTCGTCGCGCTTGCCGCGGTAGTCGAACCCGAGGTTGCGGACGATGAGGGCGACGAGGATCAGCAGCAGTGGCAGGTAGAACGCGCTGAACATCGTGGCGTACCAGTGCGGGAACGCCGCGAAGGTGGCGCCACCGGCGGTCAGGACCCACACCTCGTTGCCGTCCCAGACCGGCCCGATGGTGTTGATCAGCACCCGGCGGCGCTTCTCGGTGGTCTCGGCGTCGCCGCCCCTCCCGAGCACGGGCAGCAGCATGCCCACGCCGAAGTCGAAACCCTCGAGGACGAAGTAGCCGGTCCACAGGACGGCGATGATGACGAACCAGACGGTGCTGAGTTCCATTGCGGTGCAGGTCCTTCCGAGTGACGCGGGCAGGTCGGGGGGGTCAGTAGGCGAACGCGAGGGGAGCGTCGTCGTCGTGGGTCGCCGGGGTCGCGGGCTCCTCGAAGGGCAGCGCGCCGGCCCGCAGGTAGGTGAGGAAGAGCTTGACCTCGACGACGGCGAGCAGCCCGTAGAGCAGCGTGTAGACGACCATCGACGTGACGACCTCGCCGGCGGACACCGAGGGCGACACCCCGGTCCTGGTCGCCATCACCCCGAAGACCAGCCAGGGCTGTCGGCCGACCTCGGTGAAGATCCAGCCGAAGCTGTTGCCGAAGATCGGCAGCAGGGGGGCGGCCATGATCGCCCAGTGCCACCAGCGCGCCCGGGGGACGCGCTCGCCGCGGGTGGTCCACAGGGCCAGCAGTGCGATGAGGGCAGCCAGCACGCCGACGCCGATCATCAAGCGGAAGCTCCAGTAGGACAGGGGGATGTTCGGTGTGTAGGTCGCGTCGGCGGTGAGCGGGCTGCCGGTGCCGTACTTCTGCGCGTACTCGGCCTTCAGCTCGTTGATCCCCTGCACGCTGCCGTCGAAGTGCCCGGTCGCGAGGAAGCTGAGCACCCCCGGCACGGTGACCGCGAACTTCTCCTCGGAGCCGTCGAGCGATCCGATGGTCAACAGGCTGAACGGCGCGTTGCCGTCCGAGCTCTCGTAGAGGGCCTCGGCCGCGGCCATCTTCATCGGCTGGACCTCGGTCATGATCTTGCCCTGGAGGTCGCCTGTGACGGCCACGCCGAGCCCGGCGACGAGGACCACGACCGCGCCGAGGCGGGTGGCCCTGCGGTACATCCCCGCGTCCCCGCCGACCTCCCGACGCCGCAGGTGCCACAGCGCCACGGCCATCACCATCGCCCCGCCGACCATATAGGCGGCGGTCACCACGTGCGGGAAGGTCACGAGCTGCACCTTGTTGGTGAGCACCGCGACGAAGTCGGTCAGCTCGGCCCGCTTGGTCTGCGGGTTGTAGCGGTAGCCGACGGGATTCTGCATGAACGAGTTGGCGGCGAGGATGAAGTAGGCCGACAGCAGCGTGCCGACGTGGACGATCCACATGCACGCGGCGTGCAGCTTCTCGGGGATCCGGCCCCAGCCGAAGATCCAGAGCCCGAGGAAGGTCGACTCGAGGAAGAACGCCAACAGTGCCTCGATGGCCAGCGGTGCCCCGAAGATGTCGCCCACGAACCGGCTGTAGTCGGACCAGTTCATCCCGAACTGGAACTCCTGGACGATGCCGGTCACCAGTCCGAGGGCGAAGTTGATCGTGAAGAGCTTGCCGAAGAACTTCGCCAGCCGCAGGTCGTCCTCCCGCCGTCGGCGGACCCACGCGGAGTGGTACCAGGCCACGAGCGCCGACATCCCGATCGTCACCGGGACGAACAGGAAGTGGTAGACGGTGGTGATGGCGAACTGCCACCGGGCGAGGTCGAGGTTGTCCATCCTGGCTCCGCGGTCGACGGGACTACTACATGTCGTAGTAGATACTACGCCATGTAGTAGACGTCCCGTCAGGGCCGAAGGTCCCGGGGGTGCGCTCGCTCAGTCCGGGTAGCCGAGCGGGTTGCCGCGCTGCCAGCGCCACTGGTCGGCGCACATGTCGTCGATGGTGCGCGTCGCCTTCCAGCCGAGCTCGCGCTCGGCACGGGACGGGTCGGCGAACGAGGCGGCGATGTCGCCGGCCCGGCGCCCCACCACCTCGTGTGGGAGGTCGTGGCCACACGCCTTCTCGAACGCCCGCAGCACCTCGAGCACCGACGTGCCGTGCCCGGTGCCGAGGTTCCACGTCGACACCCGCTCGTCGGTCGAGCCCAGCTTGGTCAGCGCGGCCAGGTGGCCCGCGGCGAGGTCCTCGACGTGGATGTAGTCGCGCAGCGCGGTGCCGTCGGGGGTGTCGTAGTCGTCGCCGTAGACCTCGAGCTTCTCGAGCTTGCCGACCGCCACCTGGGCGATGAACGGCATCAGGTTGTTGGGGATCCCCGAGGGGTCCTCGCCGATGCTGCCCGACTCGTGCGCGCCGACCGGGTTGAAGTAGCGCAGCAACGCGATCCGCCACCGGTCGTCCGTGCGGGCGACGTCGCGCAGCACCTGCTCGATCATCACCTTGGTCCAGCCGTAGGGGTTGGTCGCCGAGGTCGGCAGGTCCTCGGTGAACGGCGGGGTCGCGCTCTCGCCGTAGACCGTCGCGGACGACGAGAAGACCAGCCGGAAACAGCCGTGCCGCTGCATCGCGCGCACCAGGGCGAAGGTCGAGTCGAGGTTGGTCTGGTAGTACTCCAGCGGCACGTCCACGCTCTCGCCGACGGCCTTGAGCCCGGCGAAGTGCACGACCGCGTCGAACCTGCGCTCGGCGAACAGCGACTCGACCTTGTCGCGGTCGGTGAGGTCGAACGCGTGCACCTCCAGCGGCCCACCGGTCAGCGCCTCCAGCCGCGGCACCACGGTGGGCTTGGCGTTGGAGAAGTTGTCGACGACGACGACCTCGTGGCCGGCGGCCCTCAGCTGGACGACGGTGTGGGACCCGATGTACCCGGCACCGCCGGTGACCAAGACGCGCATGCGCACACCGTATGCCGCGGCCCCGGCTCCCAGCCACGCGCCACCACCACGTGGGCAGGGAGCCGGGTCACCGGCGTCGCCGGCGCGGGCTCAGCGGCCGCTCTTGGCGCGCTCGATGGTGACGGGGCTGGCGGGGGCGCCGTCCTCGGGCGTGCCCTCCGTGCCGGGGTCGATGCCGGCCGCGGCGATCTCGTCGAGCACTCGCAGGCCCGCCTCGGTCACGTGGCCGAAGACGGTGTAGTCGGGCCGCAGCCGGGAGTCCCGGTAGACGAGGAAGAACTGGCTGCCGTTGGTGTCGGGGCCGCCGTTGGCCATCGCGAGGGTGCCACGGGGGTAGTTCTTGCGGCTGCCGTCGGGGAAGCCGGGCCAGTTCTCCAGCGCCCTGGCCGAGTCGAGCTCGTCCTTGAACGAGTAGCCGGGGTCACCCCAGCCGGTCCCGAGCGGGTCGCCGCACTGCAGCACAGAGAGCGCGAACGGCGGTGTCTGGTACGCGGTCAGGCGGTGGCAGCTCGTGCCGTCGAAGTACTTCTGGTGGGTGAGGAAGGCGAAGTTCTGCACGGTGCACGGCGCGAGGGCGCGGTCGAGCACGATCGGGATGTCGCCGTGGTTGGTCTGGAGGGTGAAGTCCTGGCTGCCCCGCGCGGGCGTGCGCGCCGGGTCCTGCGGCAGCCCCGTCCAGGTGGAGTAGGTCTGGTCCGCCAGCGGGGCGTAGCCGCAGGCCCCCCGGGTCGGTCCGTCCGCCGGCGTCTCGCCCGCCGTGGCGACGCTCGGGTTCAGGGCGGCGAGTGCGGCGACGCCAACCACGACGGCGAGGGTTCTCAGGGTGCTCAGTGTTCTCAGGGTGCTCACGGTGCGCATGGGTCCTCCAAGGATGTCCGGGCCGGGTCTCGGCCATCTCGGACCCTAGGGACAAAGGCCGCATTCCGCGCGCCGACACCTAGGTCGGGGCGTCGCCCGCGCGGGGCGGGAGGCTGCGCGACCGGCCGCGGAACTCCGCGACGAGGGCACCGTCGGACTCGCGGGTCACGGTCACGTCGGTGATGCCGCTGCGCCCGTATGCCGCGCGCACCCGTCCGTCCGCCACGAGGACGTCGCCTCGGTGCGCCACGGTGACGAACGAGATGTCCGCCCCGGCTGCGACCGTGAGCCGCCCGCGGGAGTTGCAGGCCAGCGCGAAGGCCGAGTCGGCCAGGGCGAAGATGAAGCCGCCGTGCGCGATGTCGTGCCCGTTGACCATGGCGTCGGTGACCGTCATCCGCACCACCGCGTGGTCGACCTCGACGACCAGCGCCTCCATGCCGAGCCCGCGTGAGGCCCGGTCGTCGTCCCACATGGTCCGGACATGGCTCAGGTCGTCGCTCAGGTCGTCGCTCGGGTCGTCGCTCGGGTCGTCGGTCACCACCCCATCGTGGCAAACAGTCGGTCAGTCAGCAGCGGTGAACCGCACGTCCCAGGGCTGCACGGTCACCGACAGCACCCCGCCGGTCACCGACCGGTCGTCGGTGCGGGCCAGCTCGTCAAGCTCGGGGCCCGCCCCGACAGGGATGTGCACCACGGCCATCCCGGCTCCGTTCGCCGCGTCCACCGGCCCTGCGGCGACCAGCCAGCCGCGCTCCTGGAGTCGGTGCAGGAAGGCGACGTGCTCGCGGAACAGCGGGTGCGCGAACACCGAGCCACCGTCGGCGAGCCCGGGTCCGGGACGGTGGTGCAGCGCGAACCATTCCCCGGTCGGCTCCGCGCCAGCGCCGGCTCCAGCACCAGCCCGCTCGACCCACTGCTCGAGCCGTCCCAGCACGAGCGGCCAGCCGCGGTCGTAGTCCGCCCGTGCGGCCTCCGGCTCCGCGAGCCGCTCCCAGCCCGTGTGCGTCAGCGTGACCAGCGTGCCCTCGCCGTCCGGGGTGAACTCGACGGCGACCTCGGTGGCCCGTTCAGGGCCCTGACCCGGGTGCCAGGTCATCGCGAAGCCGACCGGTCGCTCCCAGCGCAGCACCGTCCCCCAGACCGCGGTGTCCGCACCGCGCCGCTCCACGACCGTGCCGTCCTCGAAGGCGACGCTGCCCTCGGCGCCGAACACGCTGTGGGTGCCCAGCGGCCACCAGGCCCCGAGATGGGCGGTGAACAGCTCGAAGGCGGTGTCGGCGTCGCACCGCACCCGGACCTCGCGTCGGACGGGTGCGATCGGGTGGGAGGTGCTGGGCACGGTCTCGGCAGTCATCGACGTCGTCCTTCCGACTCCACCCTGTGCTCCTCCACATACCCCTGGAACGCGTTGAGCGCGGTGTCCCAGGTCGTCACCAACCACTGCTGGAGGTCGGCCAGGCCGTCGGGGGCGAGCGCATAGAGGTTGCGGGTGCCACGGCTCTCGTGGTCCACGAGGCCGGCGCCCTCGAGCACCTTGAGGTGCTTGCTCACCGCGGGGCGGCCGATCGGCATCGCCGCGGCGATCTCACCGACCGCCCGAGGGCGCTCGGCGAGGAGCTCGAGGATCTGCCGCCGGCTGGGGTCGCCGAGGGCGTCGAGGGCAAGGGCTGATTGGTTACTCATGGGCAACGGTTACTCTAGAGCGACGGTTAAGGTCTTGTCCAGACCCCCTTACGATGAAAGGCATGATCGAGGACGGCATGACCACGGCAACGGCGCCCAGCACCCACCCGCTCGTCGACAAGCACGCGGAGCTGCTCGCGCAGGCGACCACGGCTCTCGCGGAGCGGTCGTACTTCAGCCGGTTCCCCGAGTCGCCGTCTCCCCGCGTCTACGGCGAGGGGTCCGCGGAGGCCGGCCAGGCGGCATACGAGGCGCTGCGCGACAACGCCTTCGGCGGCCTGGGTGACGTGCGCACCGACGGCGGCTGGGTCGGCGACGAGGTCTCGCCGTACGGCCCCGCGCTGGGGATCACCTACCCCCACCTCGACGTCGACGCGGCGCTGGCCGCCGCGACCGAGGCGATGCCGGCCTGGCGGGACGCCGGCGCGCGCACCCGGGCCGCCGTGTGCGCCGAGATCGTCGAGCAGATCAACGCGCGGTCGTTCGAGATCGCGCACTCGGTCATGCACACGACCGGCCAGCCGTTCGTGATGGCGTTCCAGGCCGCCGGGCCGCACGCCCAGGACCGGGCGCTCGAGTCCATCGTCGCCGGCCTGGTCGAGCAGGAGCGGGTGCCGAGCTCGGTCGTGTGGGAGAAGCCCGGCCGCGACAAGGAGGGCAACCCGGCTCCGCTGCGGATGCAGAAGGACTACCGCGTCGTGCCGCGCGGCGTCGCCCTCGTCATCGGCTGCAACACCTTCCCGACCTGGAACGGCTACCCCGGGCTGTTCGCCTCGCTGGTCACCGGCAACCCCGTGGTGGTCAAGCCGCACCCGCGCGCCGTGCTGCCCCTCGCCATCTCCGTGGCGGTGTGCCGTGAGGTGCTGTACGCGGCCGGCTTCAGCGCCGACCTCGTGCAGCTCGCCCCCGAGGCCGAGGGGGAGGGGCTGGCCAAGGTGCTCGCGGAGCGCGACGAGGTGCGGATCATCGACTACACCGGTGGGCCCGCCTTCGGCGCGTGGCTCGAGGAGACCGGTGCAGCGCGTGGCCAGCTGGTCTACACCGAGAAGGCCGGCGTCAACACCATCGTGGTCGACTCGACCGACAACCTGCGCGGCGTGCTGGGCAACCTCGCGTTCTCACTGAGCCTCTACTCCGGCCAGATGTGCACCACCCCCCAGAACCTCTACGTCCCCCGCGACGGCATCGAGACCGACGAGGGCCACGTGTCCTTCGAGGACTTCGGTGGTCGCCTGGCGGCGGCGGTGGGCAAGCTCACCGGTGACGACGCCCGCGCCGTCGAGCTGCTCGGCGCGACCGTCAACGACGGGGTCCGCGCCAACGCAGCCGGTCTTGCCGCGCTCGCCGAGGAGGCGGGCGGCACGGTGGTGCTGGATTCGCGCGAGGTCAGCCACCCGGCATACCCCGACGCCATCGTCCGGGCCCCGGGTCTGGTGAGCATGGACGCGATCCGCGAGGACGTGTATACCCAGGAGTGCTTCGGGCCGGTCACCTTCCTCATCGGCACCAGCGGCACCGACCAGTCGCTGGCCCAGTTCCGCGACACGGTGCGCGAGCACGGCGCCATGACGGCCGGGGTCTACTCGACCTCCGAGGACGTCCTCGACGCGGCCCGCGACGCCGCCGCCGACGCGGGGGTCGCGCTGTCCGAGAACCTCACCGGCCCGGTGTTCGTCAACCAGACCGCGGCGTTCTCCGACTTCCACGGCACCGGCGCCAACCCCGCCGCGAACTCGGCCTACGTCGACGCGGCGTTCGTGGCCAACCGGTTCCGGGTCGTCACCTCCCGCCGCCACGTCTGAGCTCGTCGGCACCACTGCAACGCCAGCCCCCGCGGATCTGGCACGATCGGGAGCATGAACTTCCTGATCAAGGTCGCGGTCAACGCGGTGGCACTGTGGGTGGCGGCGTGGCTCCTCCCCGGAATCAGCTTCGGGGACGGCAAGTTCGGCTCCAAGTTCGCGACCGTCCTGCTCGTCGCGCTCGTCTTCGGAGTCGTCAACGCCGTCGTCAAGCCGATCGCGAAGTTCCTCAGCTTCCCGTTCATCATCCTGACGCTCGGGCTGTTCACCTTCATCGTCAACGCCTTCATGCTGCAGCTCACCGAGTGGATCGCCGACCCCCTCGGGCTGAGCTTCACGATCAACCACTTCTTCTGGGACGCCGTGCTCGGCGCGATCGTCATCACGATCGTCTCGATGATCCTCGGCTGGGTCCTTCCCGACGGCGACGACGACTGACATGGGGGATGGTTCCACCGTGAGTGACGGCGCCCCCTCCAAGGACACCGACGTCCGACTTCGCGCGGCCCTCGACCAGGTGCCGGCCTACGTCCCCGGCAAGCCCGCAGCCGCGCCCGAGGGAGTGACGGCCTACAAGGTCTCCTCCAACGAGAACCCGTACCCGCCGCTGCCCTCGGTGCTCGAGGTGGTCCGCGAGGCTGCCGGCACCATCAACCGCTACCCCGACATGGCGGTCACCGAGCTGACCCAGGCGCTCGCCGACTCGCTCGGGGTGCCCGCCGAGCACGTCGCCACGGGCACCGGCTCGGTCGGCGTCCTCGGGCAGGTCATCGCCGCCACCTGCGACCCCGGCGACGAGGTGGTCTATGCCTGGCGCTCCTTCGAGGCCTACCCGATCGTCACCGCCCTGGCCGGCGCCAGCTCGGTGCAGGTCGGGCTCGACGACCACGCGCGGCACCGCCTCGACGCGATGCACGCCGCGATCACCGACCGCACCAAGGTCGTCATCGTCTGCACCCCCAACAACCCCACCGGCCCGATGGTCACGCACACCGAGCTGGAGCGGTTCCTCGACGCCGTGCCGAGCCGGGTGCTCGTGGTGATCGACGAGGCGTACCTCGAGTTCGTCACCGACCCCGAGGCGCCGCGCAGCCTCGAGCTCTACCGCGACCGCCCCAACGTCATGGTGCTGCGCACCTTCTCCAAGGCGTACGGCCTGGCCGGCCTGCGCATCGGGTATGCCGTGGCGCACCCGCCGGTCGCATCTGCCCTGCGCAAGACGGCGACGCCGTTCGGCGTGAACTCGATCGCCCAGGCGGCCGCCGTGGCGTCGCTCAAGGCCTTCGACGAGCTCAAGGAACGGGTCGACGCGCTGGTCGCCGAACGCACCCGCGTGGTGGCGGCGCTGCGTGGCCAGGGCTGGTTCATCCCCGAGACGCAGGCCAACTTCGTCTGGTTCGGGCTCGGCGAGCGCTCGGGCGACTTCGCCGCCGCCGCGCAGGAGGCCGGTCTGACGCTGCGCCAGTACGGCACCGACGGGGTGCGGGCGACGATCGGCGAGACCGCGGCCAACGACGTGCTGATCAGGGTCGCGGGCGACTTCCTTTCCGAACACCCAGCCTCACCGAGCACCCGGCCAACCCCGCCTGAGCTGCCCTCCTGACCTGAGCCAGGCTGCGTCGTCCCTTTGGGGGAGGCGCGTCGGCCGGGGTCGGGAGGAGAGTCGGCAGCACACTCCCGGAGGCTCGCCATGACCGACCTGACTGACGTACGTCCCACGATCCCGGACTTCTCGGGCCAGCAGCTGGCCCCGGGCGACGACGGCTACGACCGGTCCCGCAGCGTGTTCAACGGGATGATCGACCGGTCGCCGAGCCTGATCGCGACCTGCCGCAGCGCGAAGGACGTCGCGGCGGCCATCGCGTGGGCGCGGGCGTCCGACCTGCCGATCTCCGTCTACGGCGGAGGTCACTCGGTCCAAGGCTCGGCGGTGCTCGACGGCGGTCTGTGCGTCGACCTGCGCGGGCTGCGCGACGTGGTGGTCGACCCCGAGGCAGCGACGGCCCAGGTGGGGGGCGGCTGCACCTGGGGCGAGCTCGACGCGGCCACCCAGGAGCATGGCCTCGCGGTCACCGGTGGGCGGGTGTCGACGACCGGCGTCGGCGGCCTCGCCCTCGGCAGCGGGAGCGGGTGGCTGGAACGCCGGCTGGGGTTCACCTGCGACAACCTCATCGAGGCGCAGGTGGTGACGGCGGACGGGCAGATCGTGACCGCCTCGGAGACCGAGCACCCCGACCTGTTCTGGGCGCTGCGCGGCGGGGGTGGCAACTTCGGCGTCGTCACCCGCTTCACGCTGCGGCTGCACCCGGTCGGGCCGATCGTCTTCGGCGGCATGCTCATGTACCCGGCGCCGATGGGTGCCGACGTGCTGCGCAACTTCCGCGACTTCATCGCCGACGCCCCCGACGAGGTGGGCGGCGGCGTCGCCTTCATCACCGCGCCGCCGATCGAGATGGTGCCGGAGCCGGCTCGGGGCAAGCCGGCGGTGGGCGTGATCGTGGCCTGGACCGGACCGCTCGAGCAGGCTGAGGCGGTGTTGGCCCCACTGCTGACGTTCGGGCCGCCCGTCTTCGCTCACGTGGGGCCGATGCCCTACGTCGCCCTCCAGCGGATGCTCGACGACGCCAACCCGCACGGCATGCAGAACTACTGGACGGCCGACTTCTTCGACGAGCTGCCGGACGAGGCGGTCGAGACCCTCGTGCCGCTGGCGACCGCGCCGGTGTCGCCGCTCAGCCAGGTCATCATCGTGCCGGGTGGCGGTGCGATCGCGCGGGTGCCCGAGGACGCCACGGCGTTCGGGGAGCGGCAGGCGCGGTTCAACATCCACTACCTGTCGATGTGGCCGGACCCGGCCGACTCCGAGGCCAACATCGCGCACACCCGCGCCCTGGCGGCGGCGCTGAAGCCGTGGACGACGGGAGCGGTCTACCTCAACTTCATCGGCGACGAGGGCCAGGACCGGATCGAGAGCTCCTTCGGCGAGACCAAGCTCGCCCGGCTGCGGGAGATCAAGGCCACCTGGGACCCGGACAACGTGTTCCGGCACAACCAGAACATTCCCCCCGCCGGCTGAGCGCCGCGGAGCTCGACGACTGCTTGGGGCCGCGCCGCCCCAAGTAGTCGGCGAAGCCTCGGCGCGACAGACTGGGGCCATGGTCGACACCTGGCTCCCGCCCTATCTCGCCCGCCCCGACCGCTACGGTCCGATGCCCTACCGCAAGGTCGGGCAGAGCGGGCTGCGGCTGCCGGCCGTCAGCCTCGGCATGTGGCACAACTTCGGCGACGACAAGCCGTTCGACGTGCAGCGCGCGATCCTGCGGCGGGCCTTCGACATCGGCATCACCCACTTCGACCTGGCGAACAACTACGGCCCGCCCTACGGCAGTGCCGAGCAGAACTTCGGGCGCCACTTCGCCGCCGACTTCCGCCCCTACCGAGACGAGCTGATCATCAGCTCCAAGGCCGGCTGGGACATGTGGCCGGGACCCTACGGCGACGGCGGCTCGCGCAAGTACCTCGTCGCCAGCCTCGACCAGACCCTCCAGCGCACCGGGCTCGACTACGTCGACATCTTCTACTCGCACCGCCCCGACCCCGACACCCCGCTCGAGGAGACGATGGGTGCGCTGGCGAGCATCGTCAAGCAGGGCAAGGCCCTGTATGCCGGCATCTCCAGCTACGGGCCCGAGCTCACCGCGCGCGCGGCCGACCTCCTCGACGAGATGGGCGTGCCGCTGCTCATCCACCAGCCGTCCTACTCGATGGTGAACCGCTGGGTCGAGGGCGGCCTGCTCGACACCCTCGGCGAGCGTGGCATCGGCTGCATCGCGTTCAGCCCACTGGCGCAGGGGATGCTGACCGACAAGTACCTCGGCGGGATCCCCGAGGGGTCGCGGGCCAGCCAGGGCAAGTCCCTGTCCCCTGACCTGCTCACCGACGAGCGGCTGGCCCACGTCCGCAAGCTCAACGACCTGGCCTCCGAGCGGGGCCAGTCGCTGGCCCAGCTGGCGCTGGCCTGGGCCCTGCGCGACGACCGGGTGACCTCGGTGCTGATCGGGGCCTCGTCGGTCGGCCAGCTCGAGGACTCCGCCGCAGCGGTCGGCAACCTCAGGTTCAGCGACGCGGAGCTCGAGGAGATCGACCGCGACGCCGTCGAGGCGGGCATCGACCTCTGGCGCACCCAGTCCCGCCTCACCTGAGCCAGCACTGAGTCCCACCTTTATCGGGTTTAGGGACAAACGCCGGCTTCACCCCGGAACCGTTCCGGGGTGAAGCCACCCTTTATCGGGTCACCCGATAAAGGTGAGGCGTGCGGCACCTGGGCGCGCGGCATACGCGGAGTCGTCCGGCAGGCAAACACGCTGGTGGGGAGCATGCCGGAGTCCGGATTCTGAGATTTTCCGCCGTCCCGATATCTTGGCCGGGTAAGGCCCCCTGTGAGCGCCGCCACAAGCGCGCCCCACACCAGCCGCCCCACGACGGCGGAGACCCCGCCCGGGTGAAGAAGGAGTTCCAGTGAGCGACAACGCAGTCGCCGGCGCCACGAGCGTCGAGCATGAGGAAGAGGTGCTCGCCGAGCTGACCGCCCCGGTCCCCGAGGTCGGTGACGGTGGGCCCGAGATGGTCCAGCTGCTCACGCCCGAGGGCCAGCGCGTCGAGAACACCGAGTACGACGAGTACGTCAAGGACCTCACCGACGAGGACCTGCGCGGCTTCTACCGCGACCTCGTGCTGATCCGCCGCGTCGACGCCGAGGCCACCGCACTCCAGCGCCAGGGTGAGCTCGGCATCTGGGCCAGCCTGCTCGGCCAGGAGGCGGCCCAGGTCGGCTCCGGTCGCGCGATGCGCCCGCAGGACTACGCCTTCCCGACCTACCGCGAGCACGGCGTCGCCTGGTGCCGCGGGGTCAACCCGCTCAACCTGCTCGGCCTGTTCCGGGGCGTCAACCACGGTGGCTGGGACCCGAACGAGAAGAACTTCCACCTCTACACGATCGTCATCGGCGCCCAGACGCTGCACGCGACCGGCTATGCGATGGGCATCCAGCGCGACGGCGACGTCGGCACCGGCGACGACGAGCGGGACGCCGCCGTGATCGCCTACTTCGGTGACGGCGCGACCGCCCAGGGCGACGTCAACGAGTCGTTCGTCTACGCGGCGGTCAACAACGCCCCGGTCGTGTTCTTCTGCCAGAACAACCAGTGGGCCATCTCCGAGCCCAACGAGCGCCAGACCCGCATCCCGCTCTACCAGCGGGCCCGCGGCTTCGGCTTCCCCGGCGTGCGGGTCGACGGCAACGACGTCCTGGCCGTGTACGCCGTGACCCAGCAGGCGCTCAACGCGGCGCGCTCCGGCAACGGCCCGACCTTCATCGAGGCCTACACCTACCGGATGGGCGCGCACACCACCTCGGACGACCCCACCAAGTACCGCGTCTCGGCCGAGGTCGAGGTGTGGAAGCACCGCGACCCCATCGAGCGGCTGAAGTCCTACCTCGTGCACACCCAGAAGGCCGACCAGGAGTTCTTCGACGCGATCGAGATCGAGGCCGACGAGCTGGCCGTCACCGTCCGTGAGGGCTGCCTGTCCATGCCCGACCCGACCCCCGACTCGATGTTCGACCACATCTACGTCGAGGAGCACCCGGTCGTCGAGGCCGAGCGCCGGGAGTTCGCCGCCTACCACGCCGGCTTCGAGGGCGAGGGGAGCCACTGATGGGCACCATGACGATTGCCAAGGGCATCAACAACGGCCTGCGCGCCGCCATGGAGCGCGACCCGAAGGTCGTCCTCATGGGTGAGGACATCGGCAAGCTCGGTGGCGTCTTCCGCGTGACCGACGGCCTCCAGAAGGACTTCGGCGAGGACCGCGTCATCGATACCCCGCTCGCGGAGGCCGGCATCGTCGGCACCGCGATCGGCATGGCACTGCGCGGCTACCGGCCCGTCGTCGAGATCCAGTTCGACGGGTTCATCTACCCCGCGTTCGACCACATCGTCAGCCAGGTCGCCAAGATGCGGGCCCGCTCGCTCGGCAAGATCAAGCTGCCGATGGTCATCCGCATCCCCGTCGGCGGTGGCATCGGCGCGGTCGAGCACCACTCCGAGTCCAACGAGGCCTACTTCGCGCACACCGCCGGCCTCAAGGTGGTCTGCTGCTCCAACGCCGAGGACGCCTACTGGATGATCCAGCAGGCGATCGAGTCCGACGACCCGGTGCTCTTCTACGAACCCAAGCGTCGCTACTGGGACAAGGGCGAGGTCGATGAGTCCGCCGCCCCGCGCGAGCTGCTCAAGGCGCAGGTATGCCGCGAGGGCACCGCTGCGACGCTGGTCGCCTACGGCCCCATGGTCAAGACCTGCCTGCAGGCGGCCGAGGCCGCCGCTGCCGAGGGCAAGGACCTCGAGGTCATCGACCTGCGGTCGCTCAGCCCGCTGGACCTCGACACGGTCGCCGCGTCGGTCGAGAAGACCGGTCGGGCCGTCATCGTCCACGAGGCGTCCACGTTCCTGGGCATGGGTGCCGAGATCGCGGCCGCCCTCCAGCAGCGCTGCTTCTACCACCTCGAGGCGCCTGTGCTCCGGGTCGGCGGGTACAACCTGCCCTACCCACCGAGCAAGCTCGAGGAGGAGTTCCTCCCCGACCTCGACAGGGTGCTCGACGCCGTCGACCGCTCGCTGGCCTTCTGAGAGGGGCGCGAAAACCCATGGCAGTCAAAGAGTTCAAGCTCCCGGACCCCGGTGAGGGCCTGACCGAGGCCGAGATCGTCACCTGGAACGTCAAGGTCGGCGACACGGTCAAGGTCAACGACATCATCGTCGAGATCGAGACCGCCAAGTCGCTGGTCGAGCTGCCGGTGCCGTTCGCCGGCACCGTCACCGCGCTGCACGTCTCCGAGGGCGACACGGTCGAGGTCGGCACGCCGATCATCTCCGTCGACACCGCGGGTGGACCGGCTCCCGTGCAGGACGCGCCGGCTGCCGGTGCCGTCGAGCCCGGCATCGAGGGCTCGCCCGCTCCCAAGATGGCGGCGGCGGCCGCCGCTGCTTCGGACGAGGAGGAGATCGAGGAGGGCAAGATCGGCGGCACCACGTCGACCGGTCGCACGGCCGTCCTCGTCGGCTACGGCGTCAAGCAGACCGAGGCCAAGCGACGTCCCCGCAAGGGCGACGTGGCACCTGCCGTCCAGTCGGCCAGCCCCCTCGCCGAAATGCCGGTGGCGACCCTGCCGGCCGCGTCGGCCCCCGTCGCCCGTGAGGGTGGCGCCCGCGCGCTGGCCAAGCCGCCGGTGCGCAAGTACGCCAAGGACCTCGGCATCGACCTGGCCACCGTCGCCGGCTCCGGCGAGGGCGGCATCATCAGCCGCGCCGACGTCGACGCCCACGCGGCGGGAGATGCGGGCAGCGCTGCCGGCCACGCAGCGATCGGCGGAGGGGAGCGCGAGACGCGCATCCCGATCAAGGGTGTGCGCAAGATGACCGCGCAGGCGATGGTCGGCAGCGCGTTCACGGCGCCGCACGTCACCGAGTGGGTGACCATCGACGCGACGGCGACCATGGAGCTCGTCGAACGGCTCAAGAAGGACCGGGAGTTCAAGGACGTCAAGGTCACGCCGCTGCTGGTGCTGGCCAAGGCGATGGCCGTCGCGATCCGTCGTCACCCCGAGATCAACGCGACGTGGGACGAGGCCGCCCAGGAGATCGTGGTCAAGCACTACGTGAACCTCGGCATCGCCGCCGCCACCCCGCGTGGCCTGATCGTCCCGAACATCAAGGACGCCGACCAGATGTCGATGCGGCAGCTGGCCGAGGCCATCGGTGCGCTGACCGCCACGGCCCGCGACGGTCGCACCCAGCCGGCCGAGATGTCGGGCGGCACGATCACGATCACCAACGTGGGCGTCTTCGGCGTCGACACCGGCACCCCGATCATCAACCCGGGTGAGGCGGCGATCCTCGCGTTCGGCGCGATCCGTCGCCAGCCGTGGGTGGTCACCGCCGCAGACGGCACCGAGACGATCGAGCCGCGCTGGGTCACCCAGCTGGCATTGTCGTTCGACCACCGGCTGGTGGACGGCGAGCTCGGCAGCAAGTTCATCGCCGACGTCGGTGCGATCCTCGCCGACCCGGCCCGCGGCCTCGTCTGGGGCTGAGCGAGCACCTTCCGACGCCATGCCTTGCCCCAGACGGCTGGGGCAAGGCATGGCGTCGCGAGCTCGCCTCTCGACGGGCGGCTGCGGGTCAGCTGAAGAAGTCCGTCTTCGCCGAGGTGCAGTGCGGGTTGGCGTACACCGTGCAGGCCGACACCACCAGGACGTAGGCCTTGTCCTCGGGGATGCTGAGGTTCGCCGTGCAGACGAACTGGTTGTCCCCGTTGCCGTAGTCGGTCTTCGACCACTGCGTGACCCCGTTGAGCCGGATCTCGGCCGTCGCCCACGTCGCCGAGGTGTTGAAACCGCTGTCGACCTTCGCGCACAGCTGGTCAGTGAGGTCGAGGTACTTGCCGGTGGCCCACGAGTGGGTCAGGACGGGGTTGCTGGCGTAGGCAGGGGTCGTGGTCAGCACAGCCAGCGCGACTGCACCCACGGCTGCCCCCCACACCTTGCGTCTCGTCGACATGGTCATCCCTTCGCTGGTGGTCAGCCCCGAGGCCTCGGGGCATTCGGAGTATGCAGCGAGATGGTGTTTGGCGCGCGGTGAAGACGATCATCAGGGTTTGCCAGCACTGAGTAGCACTGGGCAACCGTGTGGCGCACTAAGTGGTGTTGTCGTGCAGAAGGGCGACGTTGCGACTACTCGTCGCCGCGGAGGGTGAACGACCGCAGCCGGTCGCCGGTGAACCAGAGTGCCGCGACGGTGAGGAGGACGGCGGCCACCAGGGCGTAGGTCATGCCGATGCCGGGCCCGGTCAGCTGCCCGCTGACCTCGTGACCGACGCCACGCCCCCACGCGCCGATCGAGACCCACTTGATCCCGCCGAGGAGCGAGCCGAGCAGCCCTTCCCACAGCAGCGCGAAGAGCAGCCCGATGACGACGGCGTGCCGGGTGAACGCGGCCAGCGCGATGAAGAGTGCGGTGTAGGCCGTGCCCGCCACCACCCCGGCGACTCCCCAGGCCACGGCCTGGCGGGTGTCGCCGCTGTCGAGGACCAGCCCGGCGACCAGCAGCGGCAGGCCCCCGAACACGACCGTGGCAGCCCACGCGACCGCGAACTTGCTGAGCGCGATCACATGCCGGCTCACCGGTTTGGAGATCAGGTAGACGATCGACCCGTCGTCCACCTCGGGGCCGAGCACCGCAGTGGCGGCGAGGAGGGCGACCAGCGGCAACGCGAGGGTGTAGCCGAGGGTGAGCACGGACTCGTAGCCGACGGCGTCGTCGGTCAGGGCTGCGACGATGACGGCCAGCGCGAGGAGCACGGTCGGGATGATGACGAGCACCAGGCCCCGGCGGCGGCCGAGGAGGGCCTGGCGGGACAGCCGCAGGATCGTGGGGTTGAGCGGTGGTGTGAGTGGCGCGGGGTTCCGGGTCGGCATGCGTCAGCCCCCCACCAGGTAGGCGAAGACGCTCTCGAGCGACTCGTCGGTCGGGGTCAGCTCGAGGATCCGGATGCCGTGCTGCCGGGCCACCTGGGGCAGCCGGACCGTGAAGGCCCCGAAGTCGGAGACGGACACGTCCACGCCACCTTTCGGTCGCAGCGACACCGCGACCACCGAGGGTTCGCCGATCAGGGCACTGGCCAGGCCGCGGTCGTCGTCACCCACGACGACGTACTGCACCGGGCGGTCCGTCATCAGGCGGCGGATCTGGCCGAAGTCGCCCGACGCCGCGTGCCGCCCCGACACGACGACCTCGATCTGCCGGGCGACCTGCTCGACCTCCTCGAGGATGTGCGAGCTGAAGAGCACGGTGCGACCCTCCGACCCCATCCGCCGGAGCAGGGTCATCAGGTGCAGCCGCTGGCGGGGGTCGACGCCGTTGAACGGCTCATCAAGAAGCAGGACAGCAGGGTCGTGCACGAGGGCCGAGGCGAGCTTCACCCGCTGTCGCATGCCCTTGGAGTACGTGCCGATCCGGCGGGCGGCGGGCTCGCCCATCTCGACCACGTCGAGGGCGCGTTCGGTCGCGGCGCCGGGGTCGGCGAGCCCGTGCAGCTCGGCGTTCGCCTGCACGAACTCGCGGCCGGTGAGGTAGCCGAAGCTCAGCTCGCGCTCGGGCACCAGACCGATCACGCGGTAGGCGTCGGTGTGCCGCCAGATCGGTGTGCCGTCGAGGGTCACCGACCCGGCCGACGGCGCGAGGAAGCCGGACATCAGGGCGATCAGCGTGGTCTTGCCCGCACCGTTCGGACCGAGCAGCCCGGTCACGCCGGGCCGCACCGTCATCGAGATGCCGTTGACGGCCACGACGTTGCCGTACCAGCGCGAGGCCTGGTCGATCCTGATCTCAGACATGCGACGGCCTCCCCGGGCGCGGCGCACTCATGCCGTCGCCACCCGCCGGTAGCGCCAGACCAGGCCGCCGAGGCAGGCGGCGGACAGGCCGACGAACACGACGACGTAGGCGGTCTGCATCGGCACGCCCGTCGGTGGCGTCGCGATGTCGCCATCGGCCCACATCGCCATCAGCCCGCGGTAGAGCGAGTAGGGCGAGAAGAGCCCGGCGACCTCGCCGACCCGCGCGTGGTGCTCCTCGCCGGCGATGGCCTGGATCGCCGTCACGATCCCGTTGCCCAGCAACAGCAGCGCGATGGTCGCGACCACGGCGAACCCCCGCCGGGTCGACCACGAGGCGATCAGCCCGGCCACGCCGGCCAGTGCGAGGGCGAGCAGCACGGCCATCCCGGCCGCCACGGCGGCATCGCGGCTCTGGTCGGAGACGTCCAGCTCACCCAGCAACGCCACGGCATACAGGATCACGACGGGGGACACCAGGAAGACCAGGGTCGCGCCGAGGAGGGCGCCCCACCGGGCGATCGCGTAGGTCGCGGACGGCAGCGGCCGCGCGAGGTAGAGCGAGATGGTGCCGTGCCGCAGGTCGCGCGAGAAGAGCACCGGGGCCTGGGCGGCGACGAAGATGCCCAGCAGCACCTGCGTCGTCGAGGCGTACTGCGCGTAGCCGATCGGCAGCTCCTTGAGGCCGACCAACACCATCACCCCGCCGATGATGACGGAGGGCAGGATGTTGAGGCCGAGCAGGATGAACGGCAGCACCTTCGAGCGGCCCGAGCGGCCGAGCCCGAACGCGTTGCGGAAACCGGTGACCAGCAGGGCCCGGGCGATCGCTGCGGGTCCGAGCCGCGGGCCGGTGTAGGGGCGGTAGCCGAGGTCGTGGATGACGCTGCGGCCCTCGGGGGTCGCGGAGGAGGGATCAGTGGAGAGCTCACTCATCGCTGAACACATCCTCGATCCGGCGGTGGTCGACCTGCAGCCGGACCAGGCCCACCCCCAGGTCGCTCGCGGTGTCGCGGATGACGTCGTGGATGTCGTGGATGTCGTGGCTGTCGTGCACCTCGTGCCCGTCGGGATGGCCGGCAGCGGCGTCGACGGTCAGGAGGGCGCCGCGCGGAGTGGTCGCCACCCCGGCCGCGGCCAGTGCCTGCGCCATCCGGGCGGTCGCGTCGTCCCCGAGCACCTCGACCAGCAGGACACCGGTGGCGTCGAGGAACTCGTCGGTGCGCGAGGCCCGCAGGAGGTGGCCGCCGTCGAGGACGACGACGTGGTCGCTCACCCGCTCGAGCTCGCCGAGCAGGTGCGAGGTGACGATGACCGCGATCCCGAAGTCGTGCCCGATCCGCTGCACCAGGCCGAGCATCTCGTCGCGCGCGGCGGGGTCGAGGCCGTTGGTCGGTTCGTCGAGCAGCACCAGCCGCGGGTCGTGGGCCAGCGCCTGGGCGAGCTTGGCCTTCTGCTTCATGCCGGTGGAGTAGCCGCCCATCGGCCGGTAGCGCTCCTCGGCCAGCCCGACGTGCCGCAGCACCTCGGCGGCCCGCTCGCGCGCAGCGACCTTGGGCAGCCCCGACATCATCGCCATGTGCACGACGAAGTCGCTCGCACTCACATCGGGTGGCAGGCAGTCGTGCTCGGGCAGGTAGCCCACCGCCGCCCGGATCGCCGGTCCCTGGGTCGCGATGTCGTGCCCGAGCACCTGCGCTCGGCCACCGGTCGCAGGGACCAGCCCGAGCAGGATCTTGAGCAGCGTCGACTTGCCGGCCCCGTTGGCCCCCACCAGTCCGGTGATCCCCGGACCGATCTCCAGGTCGAGGGCGTCGAGGGCCAGCACCGCACCGTAGTCCTTGGTGAGGCGCTGGGTCTGCACCACGACCCCCGCGTGAACTGGTTCCACGCGAGTCACAGTAGCCGCGCCAGTCGGGTCGACCGGGGCGACTCCGTGCAGATTCAGGGGAGGTTCGGTGCAGATTCAGGGGAGCTTCAGGGAAGACCCCGACGTGCGGCCAGCCCAGGAGAGGCGAGGTGTGCCGCGGTCGTGGGTCCGCGGCATACCTCGCCTCGTCGTGCTGGCTCGGATCAGTGACCGATCGCGGGGGGCGCCACGGCTGCAGCGTCAGCGTCAGCGTCGGCCTGGTCAGCGTCCGCCTTGTCCCTGTCAGCCTTGTCTGCGGCGCCGCGCTCGGAGTAGGCCGAGCCGCCGCGCAGCTCGACGTGCGGGAGCAGCAGCATCACGAGGAAGCCGATCACCATCACGCCGGCCCCGACCAGGAACACCAGGTCCATGGAGTCAGAGAACCCGGTGAGGATCGGCTTGGCCAGACGGGCGTCCAGCTTTTCGATGATCGAGCTGTCCTTGAGGACGTTGGCGATGGGTCCGGGGTCACCACCCTGGGCCGCAGACTGCAGCCCCTTGGCGAACGCGGCGTTGGCTGGGTCGGAGAGCACGGCCGGGTCGTGGAGTGCGCCTTGGAACTCTTTCGTCGGGGCAGCCTTGACCATCGCCGCGTTGATCTTGTCGGGCACCGTGGAGAAGAGGATGGAGAGGAAGACAGCAGTGCCGAGCGTGCCACCGATCTGCCGGGTGAAGGTCGCCGACGACGTGGCGACGCCGATCAGGCGTGGGGACACGGCGTTCTGGACGGCGAGGGTCAGGGGCTGGAAGTTGAAGCCCAACCCGAGCCCGAACGCGACCATGACGATGCTGGTCTGCCACAGCGGGGTGTCCGCCTTGATGAAGTGGAAGACGAACAGCGCGATCGCCAGCAGGGCCGACCCGATGATCGGGAAGCGGCGGTAGCGGCCGGTCCGGCTGATGATCTGGCCCGAGATGATCGAGCCGGCCATGATGCCGAGCGTGAGGGGCAGCAGGAGCAGGCCGGCCTTGGTCGGCGACGCACCCTTGACGATCTGGAGGTAGAGCGGCAACGAGGCGAGGCCACCGAACATGGCCATGCCGATGAGCACCGAGGCACCCGAGGCGACCGCGACGGTCCGCTCCTGGAACAGCGTGAGCGGCAGCAGCGCCTCGTCCTTCATGGCCCGCTCGACGAGCAGGAACGCGATGACGCCGATGATGCCGACGACGTAGCAGGCGATCGAGCGCCCGGAGCCCCAGCCCCAGTCGCGGCCCTGCTCGGCGACGAGGAGCAGCGGCACCAGGCCGAGCGTCAGCGTGGCCGCGCCCCACCAGTCGATGCGGTGGTCGAGACGGGTGTGCTGCAGGTGCAGGGTGCGTGACACGACGAAGAGCGCGGCGATGCCGATCGGCACGTTCACGAGGAAGACCCAGCGCCAGCCGTCGACGCCGAGGATGCTGCTCTGGCCGGCGAAGAACCCGCCGATGACCGGGCCGAGCACGCTGGAGGTGCCGAACACGGCGAGGAAGTAGCCCTGGTACTTGGCGCGCTCCCGGGGCGGGACGATGTCGCCGATGATGGCCAGCGCCAGGGAGAACAGCCCGCCGGCGCCGAGGCCCTGCACGGCGCGGTAGAACGCCAGCTGGAGCATCGACTGCGAGAGAGTACAGAGGACAGAGCCGATGACGAAGATCGTGATCGCGGCCGAGAAGAACTTCTTGCGGCCGTAGATGTCGGACAGCTTGCCGTAGAGCGGCGTGACGATCGTCGAGGTGATCAGGTAGGCAGTGGTGGCCCAGGCCTGCTCGTCGAGGCCCTTGAGGTCGTCCGCGATGGTGCGGATGGCGGTGGCCACGATGGTCTGGTCGAGGGCGGCGAGGAACATGCCCATCATCAGGCCGACGAGGATCGTGATGATCTGTCGGTGGGTCAGGGGCCCGTCGGGACGGGCGGGGGCGGCGGCTGCCATGTCAGTTCTCCGAGGAACGAGTCGGGGCGGGTGAGGGAGTTGGGTTGGCAAGGTTCTTGCGGTGGCGTTCGAGGTCGGCGCCGAACCGTTCGAGGTGCCCGGCGAAGTCGCTGGCCTCCTCGGGGGTCCAGTCACCCATCAGCTCGCGGAACCACTCGGTCCGGCTCTGCTGGATGCGGGCGAGGAGCCGGGTGCCCTCCTCGCTGAGCTGGACGACCTGGGCGCGTCCGTCGGCGGGGTCGCTCACCTTGTCGACGAGGCCGTGGCTCTCGAGGGTGCTCACCTGACGGCTCACGGTGGAGACGTCGGAGTGCACGACCTCGGCGAGGACCGAGACGCGGCGCGGCTCCGCGGCGAGGTTGAACAGGATCGGGTACGCGGTGGCGTCGACCGCCGGGTGGATCCGTGGTGCGTGCTGGCGCATGGCCTGCAGGAGCTTCATCAACCGGATCAGGCCGACGCTGACGCGTTCAGCCGTCTCCCGGTCGAGCTGGTGCTGCGACATGGGGGTACCTGCGTGAAGAGAGGGGAGAGGTTGCTTGCGACATACAAGTATCACGAAATGGTTGTGTGCGGCAAACAAACAGAAGAAGCTCTCAGGGAACGAACACCAGGTTCTGCAGCACCTGGCGGGCGACGGCCTCGTCGCCCTGCACGGTGAAGTGGATGTCGTCGACGGTGCCGCGCCCGGCGGCCCGCCGGGTCAGCGCATCGGTCGAGAGCGTGATGGTGGTGAACACGTCGTCCGGGTCGCCGTCGTGGGCGATACCGGAGAACAGCGGTATGCCGCGTGGCTTCCCGTCGTCGCTCGACTCCACCCAGACGCCGGCCCGGCCGACGACGGGGCCGGTGCTCTCGATGATGACGACGTTGCCCGGCGGGATCTGGGCGTTGCGGGCGATCAGCTTGGGCAATGACGCGAAGAGCAGGTGCATGAAGACGACGGCGCCACCGGAGTCCAGGTCCCCGGGACGACCGAGCGCCTGGCGGATGTCCTGCTCGTGCGTCCAGATGTCGAGGATCCGGGTGGGCAGGCTCTCGCTCAACGGGGCCGGGCCCCAGGCGCCCCGCACCACGGTGTCGAGGGTGACGCCGGGGGCGGTGAACTGCTCCACCCGTTGCGCCGCAATGGTCTCCAGCTCGGCGACCACCTTGGCGCCGACCATCGGCCGCCGGATCTCCACGGCCCGCTCGAGGAACTTCCCCTCGGCGTTGTGGATGTGCTCGTAGTCGGGCAGCTCGACCCGTGGGTTGTCGCCGCTGTGCAGCCACGACTCGAGGCCGACGACGTGCGAGATCTGGTCCTTGACGGTCCACCCCGGGCACGCGGTGGGCAGGGCGAAGTCGGCATCCGAGCAGGAGTGGCCGAGGTCGACCACCGCCTGGGTGGTCTGCTGGTAGGCCGCGACGAGTCCGGCCAGGTCTTCGGGTGCTGCCGGGTGCAGAGGCATGCCCCCACCCTACGAGCACGGGCTCTGTCCCGGTCGAACAGTTCGCTACCTAGGCTGTGCGCATGACCTCCACCGTCGCGGCCGCCGGGAGCACGGACCTGGGGCCGGCCCGGGTGCCGCTGCTGGCCCTCGGCGTCGCAGCCGTGCTGGCCTTGCCGCTCGCCGCGGTCATCGGCGAGGCAGCGACGGCACCGGTCGTCGCCGACCCCGGGGCCTTCGTCCGCTGGGGCATCCTCTACACCCGAGTGGTCCACGACCTGGCTGCGGCGGTGACGATCGGGCTGCTGGTCCACGCGGCATACCTCGTGCCGGAGACCACCCGCACGAACCGTCGCCTCATCGCCACCCGGCTCGCCGGGATCGCCGCCGGTCTGTGGGCGCTCGCGGGCGCCGCCGGCGCGGCCCTCACGATGGCCGACTCGATCGGCATCCCGCTGACCGACCCGGCCTTCGGGCAGCAGTTCACGACGTTCGCGTGGTCCTACGAGCCGACCCGGGTGGCGCTCGTCACCGCGGGGGTCGCGGCGGTGATCTCGCTCGGGGCGCTCGTCGCGAACAGCCGCGCCACGATGGCTTGGCTGTCCCTGCTCGCCGTGCTGGGCGTGCTGCCCCTGGCCCTCGCCGGGCACGCGGCCGGAGCCACCGACCACAGCACCGCCGTCAACGCGCTCGCGGTGCACCTCGTCGGGGTGACCGTCTGGGTCGGCGGCCTGCTGGCCCTCGCCCTGCTGCGGCCGTTGCTCGCCGAGGGCAGCAACAAGGGCAGCCACGACTTCGCCGCCACCGCGTCGCGCTACTCGACGCTGGCCGGCTGGTGCTTCGGGGCGGTGGCCCTGTCGGGCCTGCAGAGCGCGTTGATCCGGATCGGCCCGCTCAGCGACCTGGGCACCCGCTACGGCGTGCTGCTCCTGGTCAAGACGGCGGCCCTGCTGCTCCTCGGGTATGCCGGGTGGCGGCACCGCCGCTCGCTGCTCGCCGGCCTGCGGGCCGGCCGGGCCGCGGCGTTCCTGCGGCTCGTCGTCGTCGAGCTCGTGGTCATGGGCATCGCGATGGGCACCGCGGTGGCGCTCGCGCGCAGCGCCCCGCCGGTCCCGGACACCGCGGTCGACGACCCCTCCCCGGTGTTCGCGCTGACCGGCTACCCCGACCCCGGCCCGCTGACCGGCGACTCGTGGCTGACCTCGTGGACCACCGACTGGCTCTGGCTCAGCCTCGCGGTCGTCGCGGTGGGGCTCTACGTCGCCGGGGTGCAACGACTGAGGAAGCGGGGCGACGCGTGGCCGCTGCACCGCACCGTGGTCTGGGTGCTCGGCTGGGCGGTCTTCGTCTACGCGACCTCGGGTGCCCCGGGCGTCTACGGTCGGGTGCTCTTCTCGATGCACATGGTGATGCACATGGTCGTCGCCATGCTGGTGCCGCTCCTGCTGGTGCCGGCGGCCCCGATCCTGCTCGCGCTACGGGCCCTCCCGGCCCGCCCCGACAAGACCTGGGGACCCCGCGAGCTGGTCCTCCAGGTCGTCCACTCGCGGCTGCTCAAGGTGTTCGCCAACCCGGTGGTGGCGGCTGCGCTGTTCTTCTTCAGCCTGGCGATCTTCTACTACTCGCCGCTGTTCGAGCTCGCGCTGCGCACCCACACCGGGCACGTCCTGATGATGGTGCACTTCCTGCTCACCGGGTACCTCTTCACCTGGGTGCTCATCGGCATCGACCCGGGCCCGAAGAAGTGGCCACCGCTGATGCTGCTCGTCGTGCTGTTCGCGACGATGTCGTTCCACGCGTTCTTCGGGGTCGTCATGACCGGCAGCTCGACGCTGCTCGCACCGGGCTTCTTCGAGCTGGTGCGGCTCCCGTGGATGACCAACCCGCTCGGCAACCAGCACGAGGCCGGCGCGATCGCCTGGGGCATCGGGGAGGCGCCGACCGTCATCCTCACCCTGCTCGTCGCCGTCGCCTGGGTGCGCACCGACCGCGCCGAGACCAAGCGCAAGGACCGGCAGGCCGACCGCGACGGGGATGCGGAGCTGGCCGCGTACAACGCACACTTGCAGGAGCTCAAGCGCCGAAACGAGAGGCGGCAGTGAACGTGCGGGATGCGGTGCTGCGGGTGGCCGTGGTCCAGATTGCGTATGGCGACGACGAGTCGATGGACGACCGGATCGAGCGGGTCGCCGCGCTGGTGCGCGCCCAGGCCGGCCACGACCTCGTGGTGCTGCCCGAGCTCTGGGCGCCGGGCGGGTTCTCCTACCGCGAGTGGGCTTCCCGCGCGCAGCCCGTCGAGGGCTCGATCGGGTCGGCCATGTCGGCCGCGGCCCGGGACGCCGGGGTGCTGCTCCACGCCGGCTCGATCATCGAACGAGCGAGCTCAGGCCACGAAGGCTCGAGCGAGGTGGGGTCCGATGGTCGTGGCCTCTGGAACACCTCGCTCCTCTACGGTCCGGACGGCGGGCTCGTCGCGGCATACCGCAAGATCCACCGGTTCGGCTTCGGCTCGGGGGAGCCGAAGCTGCTCGACGCCGGCGAGGACATCGTCGTGGTCGAACGAGAAGGTTTCAGCGCGGGGCTGTCGACCTGTTACGACCTGCGGTTCCCTGAGCTCTACCGTCGCCAGCTCGACGCCGGAGCCACCGTCTTCATCGTGCCGGCCGCGTGGCCGGCCGCGCGGGTGCGGCACTGGACGTTGCTGGCGCACGCCCGAGCGATCGAGAACCAGTGCGTCGTGATCGCCTGCAACACCGGCGGCACCCACGCGGGCACCGAGATGGGCGGCCACTCGCAGGTCATCTCGGCGAGCGGTGAGGCGCTCGCGATGGCCGGCTCGGGCGAACAGGTGCTCAGCGTCGACGTCGACCTCGACGCCATCACCATCTGGCGCGACCAGTTCCCGGTCCTCCAGGACCGCCGGCTCTGATGCGCGCGAGTCATCGGCTCAAGGCCCCACCGCTGGTCGGGCGCGGCTGGCTCAACACCGCCGGCGCGGCGCTGTCGCTGGAGGAGCTGCGCGGCCGGATCGTCGTGCTCGACTTCTGGACGTTCTGCTGCGTCAACTGCCTGCACGTCCTCGACGAGCTGCGGCCGCTGGAGGAGAAGTTCAGCGACTCGCTGGTGCTCATCGGGGTGCACTCGCCCAAGTTCGAGCACGAGGCCGACCCGGACGCCCTCGCGGCCGCCGTCGAGCGCTACTCCGTGCACCACCCCGTGCTCGACGACCCTGACCTCATCACCTGGCAGGCCTACACCGCCCGCGCCTGGCCCACCCTCGTCGTCATCGACCCCGAGGGCTACATCGTCGCGTCGATGTCCGGTGAGGGGCACGCGCACGGACTGGCGGTCCTCGTCGAGGAGCTCGTGGCCGAGCACACAGCCAAGGGCACCCTCCGTCGTGGCGACTCCCCGTATGCCGCGCCGCCGGCTCCCGAGACCGCGCTGCGGTTCCCCGGCAAAGCGGCAGTCCTCGACGACGGGTCGTTCCTCGTCTCCGACACCGCGCACCACGAGCTCGTCTGGCTCGAGCCGGACCTGGTCACCGAGCGACGACGGTTCACGGAGGACCTCGCGGAGCCGCAGGGCGTGCTCGTGCTTCCGACTGCCACCGGCGACCGGGTGGGGTACGACGTGGTCGTGGCCGACTCGGTGCACCACCAGGTCAAGGGACTCCGGCTGGCCGACGGCGAGTGGATCCTGCTCGCCGGCACCGGCCGCCAGCTCCGCGAACGGTCCGGCAGCGGTCCCGCCCTCAAGCAGGACCTCTCCACGCCCTGGGACCTCGCCTGGTTCATCGACCGGGTGGTCATCGCCATGGCAGGCACCCACCAGCTCTGGGCGCTGCACCTGGCCACCGACCCCCAGGACAACACGGTCGCGGTGCTGGGCGGCACGTCGGCAGAGGGGATTCGCGACGGGGCCGCGGACGAGGCGTGGTTCGCGCAGCCGTCCGGGCTCGCCGTCTCGCCGGACGGCTCCCGCCTGTGGGTCGCCGACTCCGAGACCTCGGCGCTGCGCTCGCTCGACGTCACCGACGAGGGTTTCGTCGTCACCACCCACGTCGGCCAGGGACTGTTCGACTTCGGGCACCGGGACGGCCCCGCGGACCAGGCGCTGCTCCAGCACCCCCTGGGCGTCACCGTGCTGCCCGACGGGTCGGTGGCGATCAGCGACACCTACAACGGCGCGATCCGCCGGTTCGACCCCGCGACGTCGGAGGTCAGCACCCTCGCCCACGGCCTGCTCGAGCCGTCGGACGCAGTGGTCGAGCAGAGTGGGCCGGACGACGACTCGGATGGCTCGGTGCTCGTCGTGGTCGAGTCGGCCGCACACCAGCTGGTGCGGATCCCGTTGCCCGACAAGGCCCAGCGCGTCGACGGTCTCGCGCACCAGACCCAGCGCCCGCGCACCGAGGTCGCCCCCGGAGCGCTCACCCTGACCGTCCACTTCACCCCGCCCACCGGGCAGAAGCTCGACCACCGGTACGGCGACCCGACCCGGCTGATGGTCTCGGCCACCCCGGAGGGCCTCCTGCGTGACGGCGCCGGGAGCGCGCAGGGCCTGACCCGCACGCTGGTGCTCGACCCGGCGGCCGGGGACGGGGTGCTGCACATCTCGGTGCGGGCCGCCTCGTGCGACGGCGACCCGGTCACCGGTGAGGTGCCCGACCACGCGGCCTGCCATCTCTACCAACAGGACTGGGGCATCCCGGTCGTCCTGGTCGACGGCGCGACCGATCGCCTCGATCTCGACCTACGTGGAGCGTGACTGACCCACCAGGGCTCAGCTCCGCCGGGAGTAGATGACGGACTTCTTCCCTTGGGCATCGGTGTCGACCCGGTGCCAGTAGCGGGGATCGTGCGCTCGGCGGTGATGGTGTCCGCACAACGGCACCGCGAGCGCGACCCGCTGCGCCTCGGTGAAGAAGCGCTCCTGCCGACCGAGGTCGAGCGGCACCGACCTGCCCCCCAGCACCGCCGGGACGATGCCCGCGTTGCAGGCGAGCCGTCGCGCCTCGCTGGCTGAGAGGTCGTGGCCGGTGTCGAGGTGCGCCGCTCCGAGCGATGCCTTGAGCTGCTCGTGGTCGACCGTCACGACCACCGTCGCAGCGACCTTGCCCGAGAGGGTGTCGGTGGGCAGGTGCTCGAGCAGCTCCACGAAGGCGGAGCCGTAACGGTGCGCCCAGTCGCCGTCGGCGGCGCGGAAGGCGTCCCAGGTGGCGTCGGCGACCTCGGCAGCGGTCGTGGCACCGGCCGCCCTCGCTGCCTTGGCCGCCTGCTGGGCGAACCGCCGCGGCGAGGCGATCTGCTGGACCGTCTTGACGAGGGTCGCCGCGGCGAGGGTGGGCAGGGTGAAGTGGCCGCTGGTCGTGCCGTCGCCGTTCTGGTGCCAGGTGAGGCGCGACTTCGCCAGCGCCTCGTCCTCCTGGGTGCGCAGGACCTGGTCCTCGTGGGCGTCGACCTCCGCCTGCGACCGCTCGACCGCGGCCAGCGCCCGTCGGCCGTCGCGACGCAGGGTGCCGGGGTCGACGAGCTTGGCCCGGCGCACCAGCGCGGTCTCGATCGCGGTGCGCTCCGTGGCATCGAGGCCTTCCGGCAGCTGGGCGGTTGCCGTCGCGATCACCTGGGCGTGCTCGGTCGACACCGCACCGGCGGCCAGCGCCTCCCGGGTGGCGTCGAGGCCGTTGTCCAGGGCGGTCGCAAGGCGGACGTCGCGCGCTGCCTGGCTCCCCTCGCGTCGCGTGCGGGCAGCCAGCCAGGCACCGGTGCCGGTCATCCCCGACTCGGACGCCACCTCGGACCGGTCGGCCTCCGCGACCAGCGAGAGCCGCACCGCCTGCAACCGCGTGATCACCTTGTCCGCCATGCTCAGGGCGGCGCTGGCATCGGCGGCCCCGACCACGTCGCCGTGCGGCAGGCGATCAAGTGCCTCGTCGACCTCGCGCAGCACCTCGACCGTCCCGAGTGGGACGGTGTGGAGGGCGGCGGCTGAGGACATGTAGGCAACTGTAGTCGAACACATGTTCGAAGACAAGCACGATCCACAGGAAGCTGGCCAGAAAGATGGTCAGGTGCGTCGCACTGGGTGGCCGAGCCGGCCGAGCCCGACCCCCAAGCCCGGCCCGAGCCCGGAAGGGGCTGCTGGACCCGGGGTCGGTATGCGAAGAATGCGCCGCGTTGCCGCAGGTCAGGGCCTTTCGGCGGATAGAGTCGAGGCAACGGGCGACCAGTGCCCGCAATCCCCCAGGAGTGAAGCATGTACATCGGACTCGGCATCTTCCTGATCGTCGTCGGTGCGATCCTCACCTTCGCACTCAACGCGTCCACCGACGTGGTCAACCTCGAGGTGATCGGCTGGATCTGCATGGCCGCCGGCCTCCTCGCGATCCTGCTCTCACTCGTCGTGACGAACCGTCGTGGTGTCGGTGGTGGTGGCTACTCGGCCCGCCGGGTCAGCCACACCGACCCGGCCACCGGCACGCAGGTCGACGAGGTCGACGTCGACCGTGACGGTCGCGTCTGACGCACACCCGCAGTTTCACCGCCACGGGGCGGAGGGGAGAGCTCCCCTCCGCCCCGTCGTGCGTGCAGCGCCCGCGCGGGTAGTGCTCCCCATCGACGGGTGCACGCCACGTTCCTACCTTCGTCATCAGCAGCCGGTTCCACCAGGGGGACGGGCCGATCCGAAACACGAAGCAGGAGAACGCAATGCGCTCACTCACCCTCAGCCAGAAGCCGGTCCGGCTGGCCCTCGCCGGGGCCCTCGGCCTCTCGGTCGTCGCCGGTGGCGCGGCCATCGCCGACGCGGCCACGGGCACGATCCGGACCAGCGGGGCCACCCTCACGGTCCGCTCCGGCCCGGGCACCGGCTACCAGGCCGTGACCACGATCGCCAAGGGCACCAGGGTCGACATCCGCTGCCAGACCTACGGCACGACCGTCAAGGGCACCTACGGCACCTCGAACATCTGGGACAAGATCGGCACCGGCCGCTACGTCTCCGACGCCTACGTCTACACCGGTCGGGACGGCTTCGTCGCCCCCAGGTGCGGGGGCAGCACCCCGGCCCCGACCGGCGCGATCAAGGACGACTACCCCTACCGCGGCGCCACCTCCGGCGTCGACCCGTGGAACTTCTACAAGGGCCAGTGCACCTCCTTCGCCGCCTGGCGGGTGCGCCACAACCTCGGGGTCGCCTTCTCCAACTCCTACAAGGGCCAGCACTGGGGCAACGCCGAGCACTGGGACAACGCCGCCCGCGCCGCGGGCATCCCGGTCTACAAGTCCCCCCGGGTCGGCGACATCGCGGTCCGCAGCAGCGGCACCTGGGGCCACGTCGCCTACGTCGCCAAGGTCAACAGCGACGGCAGCTTCATGGTGGAGGAGTACAACCACGTGCGCTCCGACACCTACAGCTACCGCCGCGCCACGAAGGGCACCGGCAGCGAGCAGTTCAGCGACTTCATCCGCTTCACGTAGACGGACGCCCGGTCAGCCGTCAGGCTGAGACATCCGTTTGGCTCGCTGATCCGAACCACTGGTGAGTGCGCTCGTCCCCGGAGGGGAGGGCGGGACCACGACTCTGTCCAGACGCAGGGCAGGTATGCCGAAGGGCTGGCTTCCAGGGGAAGCCAGCCCTTCGGTCGTGCTGGGACCACGCGGCATACCTGCGTGGTGCAGTGAGGGACGCGTCAGAAGGCGGACTCGGGGACGTCCATCAGCGCGTTGTCGGTCGACTCGGCGATCTGGCGCTCGGCCGCGATCTTCGGCAGGACGTTGCGCGCGAAGAACGACGCGGCGGCGATCTTGCCCTCGTAGAAGTCGCGGTCCTTGGCCGAAACACCTTCCGCCCCAAGGGCCTTGGCGGCCACCGAGGCCTGTCGCAGCAACAGCCAGCCGATGATGAGGTCGCCGGCGGACAACAGGAGGCGGGAGGTGTTCTGGCCGACCTTGTAGAGGTTGGTGACGTCGCCACCGTCCTGCCGCGGGTCGGACTTCATCAGCTCACCGACCATGTAGCCGAGGATGCCCTGGACGTCCTCGAGGCCCTTGCCGAGCAGCTCGCGCTCGGTGTCGAGGCGCCCGCCGTCGGCCCCGAGGTCCTTGGCGAACTCCTGCACCTGCAAGGCCACGTGGGAGAGGGCCTGGGCCTTGTCGCGGATGATCTTGCGGAAGAAGAAGTCGAGGCCCTGGATGGCGGTGGTGCCCTCGTAGAGGGTGTCGATCTTCGCGTCGCGGATGTACTGCTCGATCGGGTACTCCTGCAGGAAGCCGGAGCCGCCGAGGGTCTGGAGCGACTCGGTGCCGAGCAGCACCCAGGCGCGCTCGGAGCCGACGCCCTTGACGATGGGGAGCAGCAGGTCGTTGACCCGGTTGGCCATCTCGGCCGGCGTGTCTGCGGCGATCGCCTCGGAGCCGGACTCGAGGAAGGCCTGGTGGACGGTGTCCTGCTGGGTCGCGGTGTACATCACCAGGGCGCGCAGGCCCTCGGCGTAGGCCTTCTGCGTCATCAGCGAGCGGCGGACGTCGGGGTGGTGGGTGATCGTGACGCGCGGCGCGGCCTTGTCGGTCTGCTGCGTCAGGTCGGCGCCCTGGACGCGCTCCTTGGCGTAGTCGAGCGCGTTGAGGTACGCGGTCGACAGGGTCGAGATCGCCTTGGTGCCCACCAGCATGCGCGCGTGCTCGATGACGCGGAACATCTGCGCGATGCCGTCGTGGGTGTCGCCGAGCAGGGTGCCGACTGCGGGCGCCTTGTCGCCGAACGTGATCTCGCAGGTCGTGGAGACCTTGAGGCCCATCTTGTGCTCGAGGTTGGTGACGTTGGCGCCGTTGCGCTCGCCCAGCTCACCGGTCTCGAGGTCGATCTGGAACTTCGGGACGATGAAGAGCGACAGTCCCTTGGTGCCGGGCCCGGCGCCCTCGGGGCGGGCCAGCACGAAGTGGATGACGTTGTCGGTCATGTCGGACTCACCGGAGGTGATGAACCGCTTGACGCCCGTGACGTTCCAGGTGCCGTCGGCGTTCTCGGTGGCCTTGGTGCGGCCGGCGCCCACGTCGGAGCCGGCATCGGGCTCGGTCAGCACCATCGTGCAGTGCCAGCCCTTCTCGACGATCCAGTGGGCGAGCTTCTTCTGCTCGTCGTTGCCGAGGATGTAGAGGAGGTTGGCGAACGAGTAGGAGGCCGCGAACATCGCGATCGCCGGGTTGGCGCCGAGCACCATCTCGTTCATGGCCCACTTGAGGCTGGGGGGAGCGACGGTGCCGTCGAGCTCGGCCGGCACGTCGACGCTCCAGAAGCCGGAGTCGACGTACGCCTGGTAGCTCTTCTTGAACGACTCGGGCATGGTCACCGAGTAGGTCTGCGGGTCGTAGACCGGCGGGTTGCGGTCGGCGTCCGAGAAGGACTCGGCCAGCTCGTGCTCGGCGAGGCGCGACACCTCCTTGAGCATCTCGCGGGCGGTGTCCTGGTCCACCTCCGAGTAGTGGCCCTGACCCAGCACCTCGCCGCGGCCGAAGACCTCGAAGAGGTTGAACTCCAGGTCGCGCAGGTTGCTCTTGTAGTGGCCCATCGCGGGCACCTCCACGTCTCGAAACGTCGTTGTCGTCGTGCGTTCGTCCTGTACCAGCAGCGTGTACTGGCCGGTAACATCCATGATGCTACTGACGAGTAACGAATGCAAGGCGTCTGTGGGATTCCCCACCAAACGGACCACCCGGAGCAGGGCGATCGGGTATGCCGGGCCCGCACGGGAGGTGCCCGGGCGCCGGTTGGCGGCCACGCGGCATACTCACGAGGGTGAGCGAGGAACCGCAGGAGCAGCCCGCGAGCCAGTCCAGTGGCGCCGTGCAGCGGGCCCGCGCCGACCTCGAGGCGGGTCGGGAGTGGAAGGCGCGCGAGCGGCTGGTCGGCCACCTTGCCGCGGAGTACGACGCGGAGGCGCTGGAGCTGCTCGGTGAGGTGAGCTACGCCATGCGCGACCTGCCGGCAGCGGGGGCGGCGTGGTTCGGCACGACCCGGCGCGGCAAGGACGTCGACGAGTCGGTCGAGGCGTGGCGCGAGCGGCACGGGGACCACTTCGCCCAGATGTGGAGCAGCCTGCCGCGGTCGGTGCGCGAGCTCGAGGGCAACAAGCGGGTGGACGCGCTGCGGCGCCGCGCCGAGCAGGTCGGCAGCTCCGGCGGGGCCGGTGGGGCGAGCAGCCCGGCACTGCCGGGACAGCCACGGCCGGGCCAGGCCCGCGCCTCCTCGGCGGACGACTCCGGTGAGGGCACCGACGCGGCCACGGTCATCGCCCTCGCCCTGGGCGTGCTGTTCGTGGCGTGCGCCGTGATCGGGCTCGTCACCGTGCTCGGCTGGCTGGTGCCCGGATGAGCGGCGAGCCCTCGGTCAGCGTGGGAGGTCCGCCACTGGTGCGGCCGGCAGTGGTGGCGCAGGTGGCCGACTCCGTGCCCGTCGCGGTGGGGGAGGACTGCGTGCGGGTGGCGGTCGACGGGGTCGACGGGTCGGGCAAGACGGTCTTCGCGGACGAGCTCGCCGCAGAGCTGGCCGCGCGTGGCCGGTCGGTGGTGCGGGTCAGTGCCGACGACTGGCACCAGGTGCGCGAGCTCCGCTACGCCCGGGGCCGCACGTCGCCGGAAGGCTTCTGGCTCGACTCCTACGACTACCCGCGGCTGCGGGCCGAGGTGCTCGACCCGCTCGGGCCGGGTGGCTCGCGGGACTACCGGCCGCGGGGCCACGACCTCGAGACCGACGAGGTGCTGACCGGTCCTGCCTCGCACGCACCGGCCGGCTCGGTGGTGCTGGTCGACGGGCTGTTCCTGCAGCGGGCCGAGCTGGAGGGCTGCTTCGAGCTCGCGATCTGGCTGGACGTGCCGTTCGAGGAGACCGCCGCGCGGATGGCGGAGCGCGACGGCACCTCGCCCGACCCCGAGGACCCGTCCATGCAGCGCTACGTCGGGGCCCAGCGCACCTACTTCGAGCAGCGCTCCCCGTGGACGCGCGCCGACCTGGTCGTCGACAACACCGATCTGGCCGCTCCCTTCGTCGTCACCGGCCGGTTCGACTGACCGGGGGGACTGACCTGCCGTGAGTGACGCTGCCTGACTGACGCTGCGTAACTGACGCTGCGCGGCTGCGGCGTGGGTGCTTCGCCCTGTCGGTGCCCCGTGTCACCCTCGGGGCATGGACAACCTCTCGGACGTGCTGCTGCTCCGCGCAGTCCAGGCCTGGTGCGACGTGTGCCTGGGCGAGCGCATCCTCGTGCCGGTCGTCGACGAGCTGCCCGGTGGGTTCTGCTGCACGGTCTGCGACACCGCGGTCTTCTCGGCCCTCGACGACCTGCCCGCCGTCGCCGCACTGCGCCGCTCTGCCTGACCTGGCGGCCTTCGAGGTGAACCCGCCGGGATTCTCCGGCGCGTTCACCTCGAACCGGGGAGCTCCAGGGCTTGGCCGAGGATCCGCGCGGCGTCGGGGAAGGCGCTGGGGTTGGGGCCGCTGTAGTTGAGCCGCAGGAACGGACCGGCCGGCTCGGCCGGGAACCACTCGGTGCCCGGCGCGATGAGCAGACCACCCCGTTCGCAGCGGGTCACGAGGTCGATGAGGTCGGTGCCGTCGGGCAGGCGGGCCCAGAGGTTGAGACCTCCCGTCGGCACCTGCTCCACGTGGGCCTGTGGGGCGTGGGTGTGGAGGCTGTCGAGCAGCAGGTCGCGACGGGCTCGGAGCTGCTCGCGGACGCTGCGCAGGTGGGTCTGCCAGGCCGGCTGGGTGACCACGTCCAGTGCGGCGGCCTGGAGCAGGCCGCTGACGTACATCGAGTCGGCGCCGCGGTCCACCAGGATCCGCTCACGCGCGGGGCCACGGGCGATGACGGCAGCGATGCGCAGCGCGGGAGAGACGCTCTTGGTGAGCGAGCGCAGGTAGATCACGTGGCCCGAATCATCGTGCGCCGCAACGGGTCTGGGCGTGGAGGTGATCCCGAAGTCGTGGGCCCAGTCGTCCTCGACGAGGAACGACCCGTGGGTGCGCACCACCTCCAGCACCTGCTCAGCGCGCTCGACCGACCACTGCGCGCCGGTCGGGTTCGCGTAGTTGGGCTGCCCGTAGAAGACGCGTGCACCGCTCTCCTCGAAGGCCCGGGCCAGCTCGTCGGGGTCCGGCCCGTCCGGCCCCGACGGCACTGGCACCACCCGCACCCCCGCCTGGGCCGCGGCGGTGATGGCCCCCCAGTAGGTCGGCGACTCCATGAGCACCGGCTGACCGACGGCGACCAGGGCTCGGAAGAGCGAGCTCAGGCCGCTCTGGCTGCCCGGCAGCACGATGACGTCGCTGGGCGAGGGCGGCGTGACGCCGACCGGGCTCGCCGCCCCGAGCTCGTGGGCGAACCACGACTGGAGCTCGGGCAGCCCCGCGACCGGCGGCCTGGACAGCGTCGTGTCCCCGCGCACCGCGCGGGTGAGGGCGGACCGCACCAGCCGCTCGGGCAGCAGCTCGCGCTCGGGATAGCCGGAGTGCAGGGCGATGACGTCGTTGGGCGCGCTGCGCATCGCGGTCGAGACCGCAGGGGTGCGCGACTGGGGTGCCCGCAGTGCCGCGGTCTGCCAGCCGTAGTCGGAGGGCCGCGCAGTCCGCACGGCCCGCACGAAGGTGCCGACCCCCGGCCGGCTCTCGACCAACCCCTGCGCGGTCAGCTCGCGCAGTGCCCGCTGCACGGTGACCGGGCTGGCCTGGTGGCGCGCGACGAGGGTGCGGGTCGACGGCAGCCGCGCGCCGGGCGGGGCGTCCGCGATCCAGTCACGCAGTGCCGCAGCGATCCGTGAACTGCTATCGTCGTTCATGACGCAGCATAGTAGCGCTACTCTCCCCGCACCGCTGGTGCTACCCACTCGTGCCTCGGTGGGCCTCTGGTGGGGCCTGGTCGGAGTAGCAGCCTTCTCGTTCACGGTCCCGTTCACGCGCGTGGCGGTCGGCGGCCTGTCGCCCCTCTTCATCGGGTCCGGTCGCGCTGTGATGGCTGCCGTCCTCGCCGCCGTCGCGCTCGCGGCGACCCGCCAGCGTGTGCCGCGTGGTCGGCAGTGGACGCGGCTCGCCGTCGTGGGCGCCGGGGTCGTCATCGGCTTCCCGCTGCTGACGTCCTATGCGCTGACCACCGCTCCCGCGAGCCATGGCGCGGTCGTCATCGCCCTGCTCCCGACAGCCACCGCCACGACGGCCGTGCTGCGCGGGCACGAGCGCCCGCCCGTGTCGTTCTGGGTCATCGCGATGGTCGGCGCACTCGCCGCGATGGGCTTCGCGTCGGCCCAGTGGGGCGGTCTGGGCCAGCTGCGCTGGTCGGACCTGCTGCTGTTCGGGGCGGTGGTGGCTGCCGCGATCGGTTACGCCGAGGGTGGGCTGCTCGCCCGCGAGCTCGGCGCGTGGCAGACCGTGTCGTGGGCGCTCGTGCTCTGCTCGCCGCTGATGGTCGTCCTGGCTGTCCTGTCCATCAGCCACCACGCTCCGTCGGCCACCGGCGTGCAGTGGGCGGCCTTCGCCTACCTCGGCGTCGTCAGCATGTTCCTCGGCTTCTTCGCCTGGTACCACGGACTCGCGATCGGCCCGATGGCCCACGTGAGCCAGGTCCAGCTCGTCCAGCCGGTCCTGTCCATCTCGTGGGCGGCGCTCCTCCTGGGCGAGGAGCTGACCTGGACCACGGTCGTCGGTGGACTGGTCGTGATCGCGTGTGCCGGCGCGGCCGTGCGGGTGCGACTCGGCATCCCCACGCTGCCCGGTGCGGGGAGAGGAGACTGACGCCATGTACGTGCCGCACGTCAATGCCCTGGACGACGAGCCGACGATCCGCGCGATGGTCGCGGAGATCGGCTCGGCGCAGCTGGTCACGACCGGGGCCGACGGCTACCCGCTGGCGACGCTGCTGCCGGTGGTCTGGCGCGGTGACACCGTCATCGCCCACTTCGCCCGGGCCAACGACCACTGGAAGGCGATCGGTGCCGACCAGCCCGCGCTGCTCGTCGTGACCGGGCCGCAGGCCTACATCTCGCCGACCTGGTACGCGGCCAAGGCCGAGCACGGCCGGGTCGTGCCGACCTGGAACTACTCGGTCGTCCAGCTCACCGGGCGCGCTACGGTGCACGACGACGTCGAGTGGTTGGAGGGCGCGCTCGACGAGCTGGTCGAGCACCACGAGGGGCATCGCGAGGCGCCGTGGCACCGCACGGATGCGCCCGAGAGGTACATCAGCGGCCAGCTGCGGGCCATCGTCGGGCTCGAGTTCGCGGTGGAGCGCGTGGAGGGCAAGGCCAAGCTCAGCCAGAACCGGTCCGACGCCGACCGCGCCGGGGTCATCGCGGGGCTGGACGCCGAGACGTCACCCGACGCCCACGCCGTCGCCGAGCAGATGCGGACAGGAGTGCTGCACCGCGGATGAACCCGGCCCGTTCGGGGGAGGTCCCCCTGCGGTGCGGGATGGCAGGATCGCCACCCGGTGGGCGCGGGCTCGCCGCGAGACCGACGCCGTGGGGGGACCGCCTTGAGCCAACTGACGACGACCGGCCGCTTTCGCATCGAGCCGACCTGGTGGGCGCCCATCGCGGTGGTGTGCGTGGCGGCGGTCCCGGTCGGCGCGTTCCTGCCGATCCTGCTGGGGCAGGTCGCTGGTGCGGTCGAGTTCCCGATCTCCATGGTGGGACTCGTCGCGGCCGTCATGGGCTTCATCCGGGAAAGCCGCGTGGGATGGAGGGTCGCCGCCCTCCTGGCCGGGCTCTTCCACCTGGCCCTGGTCGCCCTCTACGTGTACCTGAGCCTGCTCATGGAGGGCCTGCTGAGCTTCTAGCCCTGCTCGCGGTTCAGGAGTCGAGGTGGCCGGAGAACGTCGTGACCACCGGGCGCGGTGCGGTGTCGACGGCCAGCCGGAACACGTCGGGGCGGTGGTAGTGGCCCACCGGGTCGAACATCCGCCGTGCTGACTTGACCTTCCCGAGGTCGAGCTCGGCGACGAGCACTGCCTCCTCGTGGCGCGACGGTCCCGCGAGGACCTCGCCGTTCGGCCCGACGATGACGGTGTTGCCGGGCTCCACCCACGCTGGGTCGTCGGCGTCCACGCGCCACACCCGGTCGCGGTCGGGGAAGTCCTCCGGGATCTGGTCGACGCGCACACAGGGGTTCACGCCGATCACGAAGCAGCGGCCCTCCCGGGCGATGTGGCGCATCGTCGCGACCCAGCCGTCACCCTGCGCGAGGGTCGGTGCGACCCAGACGTCGACGCCCTGCGAGTAGAGGTAGAACCGCGCGAGCGGCATGTAGTTCTCCCAGCAGATCAGCCCGCCGAGCCGCCCGAACGACGTCGCGTAGGTGTCGAGCGTCGAGCCATCGCCCATGCCCCAGACGGTGCGCTCCGAGCCCGTCGGCATCAGCTTGCGGTGCTTGCCCATCAGTGAGCCGTCGGGAGCAAAGTAGAGCACCGTGTTGTAGATCGTGCTGCCGGTCGGCTCGCGCTCGTCGATCCCGATGACGAGGTAGACGCCGGCCTCCTTGGCCGCCGCGCCCATCCGCCGGGTCGCGTCGCTCGGCACGACCACCGCCTGGTCGGCCAGCAGCTCGAACCACTTCTCGTCGCCGTCCCAGATCGGCACCCCGTCGATCCAGATCGGCGTGCCCGGCACGAAGGCCTCAGGGAACACGACCAGGTCCGCTGCACGCACCTCTGGGCTGGCCAGCAGCGCCTCGACCTTGGCGAGCGTCGCCGCACGATCCATGAGGACGTATGCCGCCTGCACGGCTGCAACGGTCAGCGTGGCCATCTCCGGCCTCCAGTCCTGCGAAGTGCGGCTCCCTGCTCCGACCACTCAGACGATGACCCTGCCCCGGTCCGCGGTCAAGGGTGGTCCTGGCGGACGCGCCACTCCTCGGCCAGCAGCGCGTAGAGATAGCCGTCCATCCACTCCCCTGAAGGGTGCAGGGCGTCCTTGACGGCGTGCTGTTCACGCCGCATGCCCACCCGCTCCATCAGCCGGTAGGAGGGGGCGTTGCCGACGAAGCAGTCCGCGGTCACGCGGTGCAGCCCCAGGTCCTCGAAGCAGATCCGCAGCGCTGCCTCGACCGCCTCGGTCGCGTAGCCCTGGCCGGTCTCCTCCGGTCGCAGGGCCCACCCGAGCTCGGCCTGGACGCCCTTGGCCCGATCCGTCAGCTGGGGAGGCGCCCACACGTCTCCGATCTTGATCATCAGGTCGCCGATGACCGCTCCATCGCGCTCGATGACGAGCAACAGGTCGAGTCGTTCGGGCGCGGCGAACCGCTCGTGGAAGTCCTCCGGCGGCTCGCCGAGCCACTCGGTCACCAGTGACGAGCTGCGGTACGACAGAACGGCATCGGCGTCGTCGACCGTCGCCCTTCGAAGCGTCAGTCGCGCTGTGGACACCGGCCATTCGACGTCGGAGAGCTCTCTGGGCACGGTCCATTGTGCGCCACCGGCCAACCCGTCGCGTGAGGTCAGTGCCAGAAGGTGGCGAGGTGCTCGGCCAGCGCGAGCGAACGGCTAGCCCATCAGCTCCGCGAGGCGGGCGATCCCAGGCGGACCGTACTTCGCGAGACGCTCGGTGGCGTCGTCGAGCGCCTGCGACGGGACGTAGCCCGGAGGGGTGCGCGCCGGGTTGAGGGCGACGCCGGTGGCCCACTCCTTGATGTCCGGCTCGGCGGTGTAGGCCGCGGCGTTGCGACTCCCGAAGACGATCATCTGGGCCCACTCCTGCAACGAGTTCCCGTAGACCGACGGGGAGCAGATCCGGTTCTTCTCGTCGTCGTCGTCGCGGGTCGCCTCGATGTAGCCGGTCACGGCCGCACCGAAGGAGGGGAAGCCGGCCCTGATCGCCTGGAGCGTGATGACGTCGGGACGCCAGACGGGGACGCGCCCGGGGTACTTCAGGCCGTCGGCGGCGCAGTGCACGACGAGGGCGTCCTTGTGGATGGCCACCGATGCGTCCCCGAAGGTGAGCCGGCCGCGGTCGACGGTCTGGAGGTGCCCGAGCCGCACGACGTTCTCGAGGGTGCGCAGCTGGTCGAGCTCCCAGGTGGCCAGCGTCGGCGTCTTGGCCATGGTCGGTGTGACCGTGCGGTCGATGCGCAACACGACGTCGCGCTCCTCGAGCCTCAGCATCACCTCGTCGAGGGTCTCAGCGCCGACCGCCGCCTCCACGATGTCGGCGCTCGCGCCCAGGAAGATCGCGGGGTCGGGCTGGATGTGGGCGCGGTTGTACATCCACGGTTCGCGGGCCCGCACCCAGCAGATCGAGTCAGGGGCGACGCCCCTCGCGAGCAGCCAGATGCAGGCGTCGGTCGCGGTCTTGCCGGCCCCCACGACGACATACTGGCTGGGCGCCTCGTCGAGCTGCGCCAGCTCGTTGACGGGGATGAGCCGCACGTCGTCGGCGACGCCGAACGGGGCTGCCTTCTCGGCGGGGATGCTCGGGGCCAGGTAGCGGGCGTTGACCACCCGGCACCCGGGACCGATCTCGAACCGCTCGCCGGAGACGCGCGAGGTGAAGCTGCGGTCACCGGCATACTCGCTGTTGGGGAAGAACTCGACGCGGCCGGTGTCGACCAGGCGGTCGAGGACCTTGGCGTAGTAGGCGCAGATCTCCGGCTGGCTGGCGCGCTCCTGCAGTCCTTTCTCGGGCCCGCGCTGCTGCAGCTGGCCGCCGCCGAGCAGGGTCGACGCGACCCCGTAGAAGGCGGAGGACTGGTGCAGCCGGACGAACGGGTAGGCGGCGAGCCAGTGGCCACTGACGCCGTGGCGGCGGTCGACCAGCGCGACGCGGACGTCAGCGGCGTGGTCGACCAGCGAATCCGTGAAAGCCATGCCCATGGCGCCGGCGCCGACGACGAGGTAGTCGACTTCGAGGGTGCGCGTCATGCATCCACGCTGTCACCGAGTGGGCGGCTCGTCCATGCTGCAGATGGATGAGGCGTTGACGGATGCGGCCCGGCCTGGAGCTGGTCAGGCTGCCGGTGCCGCCTCGGCCCTTCGCCGGACGACACGAGCCAGGTGGCCCATGTTCGCCTTCTCGTCGCGTCGCAGCATCACCAGGAACAGCGGGAGGACCAGCCGAAGCCAGCCGTGCGGGGTCGGTGCGAAGACAACGTCCAGACGAGTGCCTTCCGGGACCGGTGCGAGGCGACAGCTGAAGGTCACCTCCAACGGGCCGCCGTTGTGCATCGTCCAGCTGCGCGGCCGGTCGAACGTCACCGTCTCCATCTCGATGTAGGGGCTGCCCTTCCACTTGGCCCGGAACCGCGTCCCCAGGCCCACCGGGCCGTCGGTGAGCTTCTCCATGCTCTGGCACTTGGGGTTCCAGTCGAGCTCCGCTCGATGGTCCGAGAGGTAGTCGAACGCCACCTCCGGCGTACAGGCCAGGATCACCGAGTTCCTGATTTCCGGCATTGCGCCCACCTCCCGATGGAAAGCCATTGTCACCAGAGCCGCCATTCACTAGAGCACTCACTAGTGACATCTCTAGTAAACTCTCGCCCATGGCCATGGTCAAGGGGGCAGCGACCACCCGGGCTGAGCGGGCGCGACTGACTCGCCGCCGGATGCTCGACAGCGCTGGCGAGCTCTTCATCCGGGATGGCTACGCCGAGACCACGATGGACCGTATCGCCGACCACGCAGGGGTCGCGGTCCAGACGCTCTACTACACGTTCCGCTCCAAAGGGCAGCTGCTCTGCGAGCTGGTCGAGGCCACCGCCGCGGGTGACGAGGAGGTCGCCCCCGTCGCGCAGCGCGCGTGGGTGGGCGAGATGCTCGCGGCGACGTCGGGTCACCGGCTCCTCGCACTGGCGGTGGAACACGGAGCCGACATCTTCGTGCGGGCCGCGCCGCTCTGGCCGGCGGTCGCTGCTGCCGTGTCAGATCCGCACGTCGACCGCTACTGGGCGGGAGTGGCCGCCGGCCGGCGAGCCGGCCAGGCCCGCATGGTCGCTCGGCTGGACGAGCTGGGTGCGCTGCGTCCGGGGCTCGACCCCGACCGTGCCACCGACGTGGTCGTCACGATCGTTGGCCACGACGTCTTCACCAACCTCGTCACGCGCGCCCACTGGAGCGTGCCGGAGTACAAGGCCTGGCTGCTCACGACCCTGGCCCAGCAGCTGCTGCGACGCCCACGCCTGGCGCCCAGCGCCTATGCAGACCTGTCCTACAGCCAGCAGATGACGACGTAGGCAGCATCGGCTCGGGGTGCTGGCGCGGCCAGTGGCTCATGCACGGACTGGGTCGTGGTTGGTGTACTGGCTAGATCGCCGCGACGCCGGCGGTGACGGCGAGGGCGAGCCCGAACGCATAGGTGCCCATCGCTCCGGTCATCCGCGGCGCGGACTCGGCAGCGAGGGTGGCGCTGCGGAGCATCGACACGGCGTGCAGGAGTCGCGAGGCGGTCGCCAGGACGATGAGGCCCTGGGCCCACGGCTGCGGGGACTGCCAGCCGACGAGCAGGAACAGCGCGATGAGGGTCGGCACGTACTCCGCCGCGTTGCCGTGGGCCCGCTGCGCGATCAGCAGCGGGTCCGCGGGATCCGTTGGCATCTGGCTGCTTCCGCGCTTCGCGGCGTAGCCACGGTTGAGCGAGACGTTGAATCCGAGGACGAAGATCGAGGCGGCCAGGACGGCCGAGCAGATGATGGCTGTGGTCATGACGGTTCCTTCCACGTGGGGTGGGTGAGTACGTGTGAGACGAGGTCGGCACAGTAGGTCGTGCCGAGCAGGGCATCGGCCTTGCGGAGCGCGCCGGGTGAGGTCACGTTGACCTCGATGAGGTGCTCGCCGATGATGTCGAGGCCGACGCAGCGCAGGCCGTTTCGCTGCAGGGTCGGGGCGAGCCGCGCGACGATCTCGAGGTCACGGTCGGTGAGCTCGGCCGGCCCGTCGGGGCTGACGATGCGGAAGTCACCCGGCACCGGGTGCCGCAGGCTGGCGCCGACCGCCACGCCGTCGAGGAGGTAGATCCGGTTGTTGCCGGCCTCGACCTCCGGCAGGTAGGGCTGCACGACGACCGCCCTTTGCCCACTGTGCGTGGAGGATTCGACGATCGATGCGAGGTTGGGGTCGCTGCGCGACACGAGGAAGACGCCACGTCCGCTGAAGCCGTCAACTGGCTTGACGACGATGCGCTCGTGCTCGGCCAGGAAGTGCCTGATCGTCTCGGCGTTCGCGGTGACGACGGTCGGTGGCACGAGGTCGGGGAACGACAGCCCGAGCAGGTGCTCGCTGCAGGCACGCAAACCCCTGGGGTCGTTGACCATCGCGGTGGGGGCGTCTGCGCTGGCTGTCCTGCCCACGAGGTCGAGCACGTGGGTCGCCGCAAGGAAGTCGAGGTCGACGGGCGGTTCGAGGCGCAGGAACACCGCGGCCACGTCGTCGATCCGCAGCTGCTCCTCGGGGCCGGCGTCGTACCAGGGATCGGGAACGGTCCACCGGCAGCCGTCGGCCGGCGTCGAGGGCGCCAGCTTCAGCGCCCGTGCCCGAGCCATGGGGCGCCCGCCGACGACCTCGAGCTGCCGCGCCTCGGCAGCCCACACCTCGACGCCGAGCTCCTGCGCGGCGTGCATCAGGCCGATGCTGGTGTCGAGGGAGGCATCGAGCCGGTCGAGCGGGTCGATCACGAAGAGCGTCTTCACGCCGCCACCTCCTTGTCGTTGACGGCCTCCAGGAGCGCCGTCGGGTCGGCCGACTGCCACTGGTCCCAGTAGGTCGGGAGGGTGGGTCGCAGGTGCTCGAGCGCCCGACGGCGCGTGTCCGGGCCGTACATCAGCGCCCAGATGGTGCCGAGCAGCTCGGCGGTCGGTCGCTGGGAGTCGAGGTAGCGGAGCTCGAGGTAGCCACCGCGCGGCCGGACCGGCGGGAAGAGCGTGTTCAGGTGGTAGCCGTCGTCGGCCGCCTCCGCGATGGCGAGGCGCGCGGCGGCGCCGGTGAACGCGGCATACGCCCCGATCGGGTCGTGCACGTCGAGGTGGCGCCCGTCGTACCCGGTCCTGGCCGGGTCGATCCCCTGCCAGATGCGGGTGCGTGCGCGGTCGCCGCCGTAGGCCGCGACCAGTGCCGGCCCTGCGAGGTTGGCGACCAGCCACTGCTCGTGACCGGCCCGGCCGGGCAGCAGGTCGACGCACACCTGCAGGCTCGCGGTGAGCCGCATCATCCGTCGCCCGGCGTCGCCGTCGTGGTCGAACAGCTCTTGCATGGCGAGGTAGCGCGGCGTCTGGAGGGTGAGCGGCACGTCGTCGAGTGATCGCCACGGGTCGACGCCGGTGAGCGCGACTTCCGTTGCGGCTCCGACGGTCGCGAGGCACCAGTCGACCTCGCGGAGCAGTGCGGGGATGGACCGCTGCGGGGGCAGGCTCAGCTCCAGCTGCCCGCCGGGCTCGAGGGTCGGGTGCCCGCGACGAGCCAGCTCACCATCGAGCTCCGGTATGCCGCCGCGCACGTGCATCTCGAGCTCGACGCCGATCGTTCGGGGTCCCGTGGCGGGGCGGAACGCCCGCTGGACCGCTTCCCTCAGGTGCGCTGACTCAGTCATCGGATCTCCTTTATTTCACCGCAGTTGCACTGCGGCCAATTACCGATAGAGTGACGCTCGTGGAAGAAGGTGTCAAGAGGCAGTACCGGTCGGCCGCTCGGGCGGCGGCCGCCGAGGAGACGCGCGAGCGCATCCGTCAGGCGGCGAAGGAGCTCTTCATCGCGAAGGGCTACCAGGGCACGACGCTCAAGGATGTGGCGGAGCGTGCCGGAGTGGGGGAGCGCACGCTCTACGACAGCTACGGCAACAAGTTCGGGCTGCTGCGGCACACCATCGCGATGTTGACGATGGGCGACGAGTCACGGGTGCCGGCCGCTGATCGGCCCGACGCAGTTGCGGCGCGCGAGCTGGACGACCCGCGTGCGGCTCTGGCCGCCCACCTCAAGCTCGGGACCGACCTGATGAACCGGGCCGGCGACCTGATCCTGATGGGCGAGGCCACTCCGGGCATGGACCCCGACCTGGAGCGGTCGGTGGCCCGCGGCACCGAGGCCGCCTACGACATCAACCTGCGGATGGCTCAGCGGCTCCACTCGCGCGGCGAGCTCAAGGCCGGGATGACCGCTGCGACCGCCGCAGACATCATGTTCACCCTGACGTCGCCGGGCGTCTTCAACACCCTGCGGCGCAGGCGGCGGTGGGGCCAGCAGCGCTACCAGGAGTGGGTCATCTCCTGTGCCACCCAACAGCTCCTGGCCTGACTTGGCCCGAGGGAGGGGAAACGCTGCAGGTCAGGGGCCTGTGCGGTGGTCGCGAGGCGTAGGGTCGCGCTCATGTGCACTGCTCGAGCCAGGAACGACCTCGACCAGCAGGGGGGGTCGCGATGGCCTTCCTGACCCGTTACTCGGACGATCCTTCCGCGCCGTCGGTCGGCTCGGCCCTGCGCGACCTCGCGGTGCGGGCGGCCGCCCCCGCTGTGGTGCTGTGGGTCCTGATCGTAGGCGGTGGTCTCTTCATCAAGGGGCCGCTCAAGGGGTTGAGCTCCGAGGACACGATCAGCAAGGACGTGCAGGAGACCCGCACCAGGACCTGGGACTCCATCACGATGGTCTTGTCCCACATCGGCAACACCGAGATCGTCATCGGGGTCTGCGTGGTCGCCGTCGGACTGATCTGGTGGCGCACCCGCGAGTGGTGGCGGGCGCTGGTGCCAGCCATCGCGATCTCGCTCCAGGCGACCGTGTTCGTCATCGCGACCGCGGTCGTGGGCCGGCCGCGACCCCACATCCCGCACCTCGATCCCGCGCCGCCGACCTCGAGCTACCCCAGCGGACACGTCGGCGCGGCGACCGCCCTCTACGTGTCGTTCGCCATGCTCGCCCAGTCGATCGAGCGGCCTGCGCTGCGACGCCTGGTCACGACGCTGTTCCTCGTGATCCCGGTGCTGGTGGCCTACGCCCGCCTCTACCGAGGCATGCACCACCTCAGCGACATCCTGATCGGCGCCGCGAACGGCCTCGTCTGCGCCCTCCTCGCCTGGGCCTACCTCCGCCGCAAGGCCTGACCGCTCGTCTGCGGCAGGGGTCGCAGCCTCGAGGTCGGGCACCTCGTCCCGCTGAGTCCTTCTCTCGCCGCGCTGGCGGCCGGCTGTCAGCTGCTCGCGGAGTCCACCAGCTGCAGGTACTGGTGCACCTGCTGGATCGCGACGGACCCTTCTCCGGCCGCGGATGCCACGCGCTTCACCGACCCAGAGCGCACGTCGCCCACGGCGAAGACCCCGGGCATCGACGACTCGAACACGAAGGGCGCCCGGGCCAGCGACCAGTCGTTGCCGGCGACCCCGGTCACGACGAATCCGTAACGGTCGCGGGCGACCTGTGCGGGCAGCCAGTCCGTGAGTGGCGTCGCGCCGATCAGGATGAACACGGCGTCGGCAGGGAGGGTCTCGGTCGTGCCTCGCTCGAAGTCGTGCAGCGTGAGGCTCTCGAGCTCTCCGTCGCCCGTTCCGTCGACGATCTCGGTCCGGTAGCGGACGTCGATGTTGAGCTGTCCCTCGATCTCCTCGATCAGGTAGCGCGACATCGTTTCGGCGAGCGTGGTGCGTCGCACGAGGATCGTCACCTTGCGGGCGTGCGCGGCCAGGTGGACGGCGGCCTGTCCGGCAGAGTTGCCGGCACCCACGACGAAGACCGAACGCCCGGTGAACCGCTCCGCCTCGGAGGCGGAGGCGCCGTAGAAGACGCCTCGTCCGACCAGCTCGTCGAGTGACGGAAGGCCCAGTTTTCGATAGCTGACCCCCATGGCGAGGACGACGGCGCCGGTCGCGATCTCGGCGCAGTTCGACGTGGTCAGGTACAGCCGATCCGCGTCGCTGCGGATCGCCTGGGTCTGGCACATCTGCAGGAACGTGGTGCCGAATACCCACGCCTGCTGGTGCGCCCGGGTGGCGAGGTCGGCACCGGTGACTCCGCGCTGGAAGCCCAGGTAGTTGCGGATGAGCGAGCTCGACCCGGCCTGGCCGCCGATCGTCTCGCGTTCGATCACCAGGGTGCGCAACCCTTCCGAGGAGGCGTACACGGCTGCAGCGAGCCCCGAAGGCCCGGCGCCCACCACCGTGACGTCGTACTCGCGGGAGCCCTGGAGGCGGGTGCGTGCGCCGTAGGCCTCGGCGATCTCGCTGTTGGTCGGGTCGACCAGGACCCGCCCATTGCGTTGAACGACGACAGGAACGCCGGTGTCGGTCTCGCGGACCTCCTCCAGGATCTGCCGTCCCGCCGGCGAGCCTGTTGGGTGGAAGACGAAGGGCACCCGGTTTCGGCTGAGCAGGCTGCGCAGCTCTGAAGCGCGGGCATCGCCCGCCTCGGCGACGATCGTCAGCTCCCGTGACAGCGATGCGTCTGAGCCGACCCACTCGTGGAGGTTCTCCGTCACCGTCCGGTGGAACAGCTCATCGCCCGCCCGCCAAGGCTTGATCGCGTAGTAGTCGATCTGCCCGAGTCCGATGCCCCGGCGCAGCGGGTGGGCGGTGGCATCCATCGCCCACTCGCCCCACGAGATCAGGAGGAGCCGGCGGGAATGGGGGAAGAGCTCCCTTGCCTGGGCCAGGAGCTCACACCCCGTGCCGTCGGGTAGCCACTGGTCGGACAGGACCAGGGCCACCCGCTCGCCGGTCTCCCGCAGTGCGCTCAGCTGGTCCAGTGCCGAGGTGGCCGCCCTGGCAGTTCGGATCTGGTACGCCCGGCCGTATCGGTCGTTCAGCTCCTCGCCCAGGAGCGCGATGGCGTCCGGGTCGTCGTCGACAGCCAGGATGACCGGACGTTGCTCGGGCGGGTCGACGTCGCGCGGAGCCGGGAAGGGGGCCACGGCCCTATTGTGACGTCATCAAATCGTCAGCGACGAGTCCCGGCTTTCTTGCGACAATGAGGCCATGACCGAGCTCTCGACGGTGCCTGAGGCCAGCGAAGCGGCGTCGCGCTACGCGTGGGGCGAGGCATTCCAGCTCTTCGCGGCAGCGGACGCCGTCCAGCCGCTGGGTCCCGATGAGCTCGACCAGATGGCCGAATGCGCGTGGTGGATCGGAAAGATGCGCCACTGCATGGCGCTCCGTGAGCGCGCCTACGAGACGCACCTCAAGCTGGGCAACCCGCGCCGGGCGGCTCACGTGGCCATCGACCTGGCCCAGCACTACGGCGATCTCGGTGAACGCGGCACGGCCACGGCGTGGCTGCAGAACGCCACCCGCCTGCTCGACGGACAGCCCGAGAGCGCCGAGCACGGGTGGCTCAGCTTCGCGCGCAGCATCGCCGCCCGCGACGATGGCGACCTCGATGCGGCGGCCAAGCATGCCGCGCAGGCCGAGGCGCTGGGCTCACGTCATGGCGACAAGGACCTGTTCGCCCTGGGCCACGCTTTCCAAGGTATCGCCCTGGTGTACACCGACGACCCCGAACAGGGCCTGCCGATGGTGGAGGAGGCGACAGAAGGGGCCGTGGCCGGGGACCTGGGTGCCCGGGCGACCGGAATGATCTACTGCATGATGATCGCGGTCAACGCCCAGGTGGCCGACTGGCAGGCAGCCGGCCGCTGGACCGAGGCGGCCACGCGGTGGTGCGACCGGCAGGCCATCAACGGGTTCCCCGGGGTCTGCAGGGTGCACCGCGCCGAGATCCTGCGCCTGCGAGGTTTCCTGGCCGAGGCCCAGGAAGAGGCTCTGACCGCGACCACGGAGCTGGGCTCGTTCAACTTGATGTTCTCCGCGCTCGCCTTCCGGGAGCTGGGCGAGGTCCGGCTCAAGATGGGGGAGATCGACGCGGCTGAGGAGGCCTTCCGGCAGGCGGAGGAGATGGGCGTGACACCGCAGCCGGGTCGCGCCCGGGCCCTCGTCCAGCGGGGGCGCCCGGGGGCCGCCGCCACGGCCCTGCGGCGGGTCCTCGGCAGCAAGGGCATGGGTGCTCTCGAGAGGGCGAAGCTCCTGCCCACTCAGCTCGAGGTGGCCCTGATGCTCGACGACCTCCCGACGGCGCGCACGGCCGCGACCGAGCTGGCCGAGATCGCCGTGAACCACCGGACCCCCGCCCTGCGGGCGATCGCCGACGCTGGCGAAGCCGCGGTCCAGCTCGCCCAGGGCGACCTTGCGGAGGCCGAGAGGGCGGCACGCAATGCGCACAAGCTCTTCACCGAGATCGACCTGACCTACGAGGCGGCCCGGGTCGCCTCGCTGCTCGGTCGCATCCACGAGGCCGCGGGCGACCCGGATCGTGCCCGGGAGCAGCACGAAGCCGCACTGACGACCTACGCCAGGATCGGGGCCGTGGTCGACGCCACAGCCGAGCGGGCGGTCCTGGCGACTCCCGGTCCGGCCTAGCTGCGGTCAACGGTTTCACCCTGACCTGCGGTCACCGGTTGCGTGGCGATGGTCCCGGCAGTGTGTGGCTATCGACGTCCACCCCTGCAAGCGGTCCAATGGTTCCGTGTCGAATGCCTCTCCCGTCACGACGGCCCGGGGGGTCGAGCGGACCTACCTGATGCTGCTGCTCGGGAACACCCTTGCCCAGGCGCTGATCTGGGGCATCAACACGATCTTCCTGCTCGACGCGGGCCTGTCGAACCTCGAGGCCTTCGCGGCGAACGCCTTCTTCACCGCAGGCATGGTGATCTTCGAGGTGCCCACCGGGGTGGTCGCCGACACGATCGGTCGCCGCGCGTCCTACCTGCTCGGCACGATCACCCTCAGCGCGGCGACGCTGGCGTACGTGGGGCTCTGGCACTGGCACGCGGCGTTCTGGCTGTGGGCCCTCGCGTCCATCGCGCTGGGGCTGGGCTTCACCTTCTTCTCGGGTGCGGTCGAGGCGTGGCTCATCGACGCTCTGGCTGCGGTCGACTTCACCGGCACGGTCGAGTCGGTGTTCGGCCGCGGTCAGGTGGTGGGCGGGGCCGCGATGCTCGTCGGCTCGCTCGGCGGCGGTGTCATCGCCCAGCACACGTCGGTCGGCGTTCCGTTCGTCCTGCGCGCCGCGATCCTCGCGGTCATGTTCCTGTTCGCGTCGGTGGTGATGCACGACATCGGCTTCACGCCCGACCCGCGTGGGCGCCCGCTGGCCGAGATGCGGCACATCGTCGCGACCTCGGTGGACCTCGGGTGGCGGGTGCCTGCCGTCAAGTGGCTGATGGTCGAGTCGCTGTTCACCGGCGGCGTGGCCATCTACGCCTTCTACGCGCTGCAGCCGTACCTCCTCGAGCTCTACGGCGACCCCCATGCGTACCAGGTGGCGGGCCTCGCAGCAGCGATCGTCGCGGGCGCCCAGATCCTCGGAGGGCTGATCGCTCCCCGCGTCCGACGCCTCGTCCACCGCCGGACGAGCGCGCTGGCCGCGATCTCGGCCCTGGGGACCCTGGCCCTGGCGCTCATGGGCTTGCTGCAGAGCTTCTGGGTCGTCATCACGCTGGTGAGCCTGTGGGGTCTGCTCTGGGCGGCAGCGATGCCGATCCGCCAGACCTACCTGAACGGCCTCATCCCCTCCAAGCAGCGGGCCACGATCTTGTCCTTCGACTCGCTGATGGGCTCCAGCGGTGGAGTCTGGGGGCAGCCGGTGCTGGGCAAGTCAGCGGACGTGTGGGGGTACGGCCCGTCCTACGTGGTCGGTGCCGCGATCTCCGCTCTCGCGCTGCCTGCACTCCTTCTCTCACGTCGCCAGAACGCCCCGGCCGACTGGGTCATGACCAGCCCCACCGCCCCCGGCGTGGCACCAACAGCCCCGGCGGGATCAGACGGCGCTTGACCTCACAGCCTTCCCTGGCTGCGCGCCCGCTCCACCACCGATTCCAGGTCGAGGCCGTACGCCGAGCGGCCGGTCGCAGCAAATGCCGTCAGCCGCTCCGCGGCGCGTTCGAAGAGCCTTTCGGCTCCGACCCGATTGCCGCGGGCCGCATGCGTCATGGCAACGCAGACCTGCGCAAGCCCCTGCCACAGGTCGCGTTCGTCGACCGGTCCGCCCTTCCAGCGCGCCTCCAGGACCTCATGGGCTGAGAACGGACGGCCTGCTGCCACGAGCTCGCGAGCCGTCTTCAGCGTCTCCAGGGGAGGCAGGGCCTTCTCCGACACCGGCTCGACGCCTTCGGCGCCGTAGGGCAACGGGCGGCCCAAGGCGTCGCGGGGCCTGGCCTGGCGCGCGCGGCCTTCGATGTCACGGTCACGATCAGGTGCGGTCATACGACCAGTCTCCCAACAGATGGCCCCATCTGCTCCTCCGTGCCGGCTCGAGCGTCAGCTGCGCCCCTCGCCGCAGTGGGGCGCAGGTCGTAGGGTGGCGGCCGAGAGGAGGCGGCGATGGCCGATCCGGTGCGCGACATCATCGGGGACTACCGGGCCTTCGCCGCGCAGCAGGCCGAGCGCCTCCTGTCCCGAGGCATCGACATCCGCCCGTACACGCTCAGCCACCTGGCCTTCCGAGTGCCGGAGTGGGACCAGTACGTCCACGTGCGGACCCTGCTGGAACGGCACGCGGTCGCCAATCGCGAGAACGTCTGGAACGGTCGCCCGATCTCCTTGATCGTGCCCGCGGTGCCGCTCGAGGTCCTCGACGGCAAGTCCGTCCCGCTCATCGAGCTCATCCCTCCTGTGCACCAGCGCGTCTATAAGATGGGGCTGGAGCACCTCGGCGTGGTGGTCGGCGACACCTTCGACGCCTTCGTCGAGACCCACAAGCCCGTCCTCACGGGACAGCAGTTCCAAGGTCCGAACAGCACACCGGACCCCGTCTACGTCCTGTTCGAGGACTTCACGCACGTGAAGTTCTATCGGCTCTCCTTGCGGGCATCCGTCGAGCTGGATGCCGGCCCGTTCGCCGACGGGTTCGACCACGTCGACGACTGGCATCCCCAGCGACTCATGACCGCGACCGGTCCGAACCCACTGCCGCGATGAGCGGCGCCTGCGGCCCGGCCCTGCTCGCAGAAAACCGTTGGGGCACCTTGCGACTCACGACCACGGGACGACTGATCGGGTCAGCCGCGAAGTGTGATCCTCGGGTACTTCGAGGACGGCCCGAACCTGGTCACGTTGGCGATGAACGGTTGGGCCGACGGCGAGCCCGCGTGGTGGCTGAATCTCCAGGAACAGCCGGTCGCCGCGGTTGACCTCGCCGGCGGTGGGGGCACCGTGAGGGCGCGCGCGGCCGAAGGGGAGGAGCGTGATCGGCTGTGGGCGCGATGGCGTGAGATCGACACCCAGCTGGATGCGTATGCCGCGCTGCGCACCACTGAGACTGCGGTCGTGGTCCTCGAGCTCGTCCCCAAGCCCAGCTAGCGCGGCGCACTAGGCGCGATGGCCGATGACAGGGACCGCCGGCCCGGTCCACCATGGACAGCACCAACGAAGCGGCTGCATGAGGAGGACCAGTGCTGTTCCACATCACGCAGGTTCACAGTCCTGAGCTCTGCCCCCGAGACGACGGCGGCTCGAACTCGCTGTATGACGACAGCGTCGAGGGGGTCACGCTGATCGGTCGCTACGGCGCGAACGCCCAGCACACCCTCTTCCTGGTGGTCGAGGCCGACGACGTCAACGCCGTGCACAAGTTCCTCTGGCCCGGCTTCAAGCGCTGCACCAGCACGATCACCCCGGTCAGCGAGATCCCCGTCCCGAAGGACTGATCCAGCCGCAAGGGCAACCCGACCCGGGGCGGCAAGCACGCGGCATACCGCGCGACGGAACACCGCAGTCAGCGCCACGTGATCGCGGCGGCAGCGCTGCACGTGCCTGTCCGTTAGTTGCCGGTTCAGTGGCCGTTCAGGCCGTCGAGGCTCAGCCTTCTGGCTCCATCTCCATGCATACCCACGGGGGGGCCGTGGATGGACCGTGGATGGTGCTCTACTCGGCGGGCCCGACTTCGGCTGATATTTGACAGAAAGCATCCACATTTCATGATCTCTCTTCGCCGCCGCCTGCTTGCCGCAGGTGTCACCGTCAGCACCATGACGGCCGCGGCCGTCATCGCAGCCACTCCGTCCGCCGCCGCCGTCACCACTGACACGGCCCAGACCTTCTTCGCCACCGGGAGCGTCCAGACCTGGACCGTGCCCGCTGGAGTCACGCAGCTCTACGTCGACATCGCCGGTGCGCAGGGCGGCGCGGCATACGGCGGAGGCTGGGGCGGCGCCGAGCTGACCGGCACGATCTCCGTGACCCCGGGCGACACGCTCCACATCATCGCCGGCAGCATGGGCCGCGACGGCGTGAGGTTCGGTGCCGGGGCCGGCGGTGGCGGCGGGTCATTCGTCTACACCACCGCGGACCAGAGCGGCATCCTGGCTGCGGCGGGCGGCGGCGGAGGCGCGGGATCGAACGTGTTCCCCTTCGAAGCCAGCACCAGCACCTCCGGCGTGGCAGGTGGCAACGGCGGTGGCGCTGGAGGCACCAGCGGCAACGGCGGCGGTGCCGGCACCGCCGGCGGTGGCGGCGGGCTGCTCAGCAACGGTGGCAGCGCCCAGGGCGGCGGCGGCCAGTCCCTCGCGAATGGTGCGTCCGGCGGCTCCGGCAGCTACGGAGTCGGCGGCTTCGGCGGTGGCGGCGGGTCGACTGGCTTCGCAGGCGCCGGCGGTGGCGGTTACAGCGGCGGCGGTGGCGGCCGATACAACGGCAACAACGGCGGCGGTGGCGGCGGCGGGTCCTACTTCGCGGGCACGCTGACCGGTGCGGTCTCCGGCCATGGCGGCCACGGCATCGTCACGTTGTCCTACCCCGCACACCTCACCGCGAGCTCGCCCGCGGCCGGGCTTCCCGGTTCCTCAGTGACCATCGACGGCACCGGGCTCGCGGGAGCGACCGTGACCATCGGTGGATACGCCGCCCCGGTGACGTCCTCGAGCGACACCCAGGTCGTGGTCACCGTTCCCGCGCCCCCGACGCCCCCCAACGGAAGGCAGCACGTCGCCGTGACCACCGCGGGCGGAGTCACCCTCCCCGCGGTCGGGGCGTTCACCTACCTGACAGGCGCGCCGGTGTTCACCGCGGCAGCCCCCACCACCGGAACCGTGGGGGAGGCGTACTCGTCCACGTTCACCGCGTCCGGCTACCCCGACCCCACCTTCACCGTGTCCAGCGGAACGCTGCCGGCAGGGCTCACCCTGACCAGCGCCGGAGTGCTCTCTGGCACTCCGGCCAGCGCCGGGACCTCCACCTTCACGGTCACCGCGAGCAACGGTCTCTCCCCCGACGCGGTCAGCAGCCTCCAGACGATCACGGTCGACCAGGCCCCGCAGGCCATCACGTTCACCACGGTCGCGCCCAGCGCTGCCGTGCTGGGAGACACCTATCCGGTCGCAGCCACCGGCGGGGGTTCGGCCAACCCGGTGACGCTCTCCATCGATGCGGCCAGCGCCCTGACGTGCTCGATCAGCGGTTCGACCGTCACCTTCGACCACGCCGGCACCTGCGTCGTGGACGCCGACCAGGACGGCAACGCCGACTACCTGACCGCTCCTCAGGCCCAACAGACCATCGCCGTCGGCGTCGTCGCACAGGCCATCACCTTCGCTCCCCTCACCTCCCCTGCGACCGTGGGCAACACCCAGAGCCTCACCGCGGTGGGAGGCGCGTCGGGCAGCCCGGTCACCTTCACCGTCGCACCGGCCACGACCGGCTCGGCCTGCTCGATCACCGGGACGACCCTGTCGTTCGACCAGGCCGGCACCTGTGTCGTCGCCGCCAACCAGGCTGGCAGTGCCGACTACGCCGCTGCCCCTGAGGTGAGCCAGACCGTGACCGTCGCGCTCGCGCCGACCTCGCTGTCGGTTGCCCTCAGCCCGGCCACGTCGGTCTTCGGCCAGACCGCAAGGGCAACCGCCACCGTAGGCGGTGGCCAAGCTGGGAACGTCCAGTTCTCCGTCGACGGCACCATGCGGGGAGCACCCGTCACGGTGAGCAACGGCAAGGCGACCAGCCCCGCGCTGGGGACCCTCACGCCGGGCGCTCACCAGGTCGGGGCGGTCTTCGCGCCTCTCCAGGCGACGAAGTACGCACCCTCCAGCGCAACGCCTCAGACGCTGGTGGTCAACCAGGCTGCGACGACACCGACCATCACCGTGCGAGCCAGCAGCATCACGGCCCGGATCGCCCCGGTGGCACCGGGCTCGGGTACCCCGAGCGGTACGGTCAGGTTCACCGTCGACGGCACCTCGGTCGGGACTGCGACGCTTGCCGCAGGAGTCGCAACGTTGAGCTACTCACTCCCCACCAGCAAGGCCGACGAGGTTGCCGTCCAGTACCTGGGCGACGCCAGGTTCCTCGCCTCGTCCGCCACCACCACCCGGCACAACCCGACCATCACGGCGAAGGTCACGAGCGCCTACCCGAAGAGCAAGAGCGGGTGGTACCGCAGTGCAGTCACGGTGAGCTTCACCTGCACGCCGAACGGCGCCGACCTGGTCGCCGCCTGCCCGCAACCGGTCACGCTCGGCAAGAACGGCGCCGCGCAGTCCGTGTCCCGCACCATCCTCGCTGAGGACGGTGGTGCCGCGACCGTCTCGGTGACCGGCATCAACGTCGACCAGACCCGCCCGACGGTGGCGGTCACCGGGGTCTCGACTTCGGTGCCGTACTTCGCCACCGCACCGGCCGGGCGCTGCTCGGCTCGTGATGGGCTCTCGGGAGTTGCGTCCTGCACCATCAGCCGGCGGGTCAGCGGCGGCAGCGCCGTCTACACCGCGACGGCGACGGACAAGGCCGGCAACGTCTCGACGACGGGGCTCACCGCCAAGGTGTCCACCTTCGTGATCCAGGGCGCGACCTTCAGCAACGGCATGTACGTGGTGCACCCGGGTCGCACCTACACGATGCTGGCCGCCGCGACGAGCCAGCCGCGGTATGTCGACGCCATGCCCTACCCCAAGGCGCCGCGCGGTCTGGACAACAAGTTCTACTGGACCGGCACCAACCGCTGGGCCCTCGGCGTGACCTTCAGCACGGCGATGCTCCACCAGCGCACCTGGAACATCGGCATGCGAGTCGGTGACCGGACCCAGGTGCTGACGGTCCAGGTCGTCCGCTAGGCGAGGGCGGCGCGCTTCGGCAGCTGAACCAAAGGACGAGGACCCCGACGGAAAGCGTCGGGGTCCTCGTCCTCGTGGATCGACTCGTCGAACGCTGAGCCGACGGGCCGCCAGACACGGGCCCTCGGACGACGCGATGGCCTACCGAGCGCGTCGGGCGCTGCGCAGCGCCTACTGAGCGGCGTCGAGAGCCCCGAAGCCGTCGCCGTCGCCTGACCTGCCGACCTGGGCGTGGGCCGGCACCCCCGCCCGGCCGAGGAGTCGGATGAGGACGGCGACGGCCGCGAGCCCGACGGCGACGATCGCCAGGGTCAGCAGGCTCATCCCGAGCCAGTTCGACTGGAACGCCTGCGGCACCAGGCGACTCGGCACGGCGGCGACGCCGATGAACGCACCCCACAACCCGGCATACGTCCCGATCATGTTGCCGGCGTGGGCACGGATGTTGCCACGCCGCGCGTTCCACAGACCCAGGCTCAGGGTGACGATCGTGAACGCGCTGAGGCCGTGGATCCACGAGAAGCTGCCGGGGCGCAGCTGCTGGATCCAGAACGAGCTGAACGCGGTGAAGTACATGAGCACCAACCAGATCCAGCCGATCGTCCGGTGCGGGCGGTCACCCCGCTTGCGCCGCAGCACGTTGACGGCGCCGAACACCATGGCGAACGACGCAGCGAACGCATGGATGGCGATGAGGACGTTCCACGAGTGGTCCACGAAGGCTCCTGTTGGATAGTGACACTATCCACTCTATGCCGCGTGGCTCGCCCCGCGCAACCGCACCTCCCAGCCGCGTCAAGCCGCGGCCCGGGGGCTAGAGGTACTGGCCGGTCGGCCCGCTGTCGCCGGTGTCGGGCCGCAGCCCGGGGGGCGCGGCCACGCCCGGCGCGCCCTCGGGGGCGTGACCGGGGGGCAGTGCCCGGCGGATCTGCTGGAGCTGCTGCTGGGCGGCCATCTGCTGGGCGAACAGCGCGGTCTGGATGCCGTGGAACAAACCCTCCAGCCAGCCCACCAGCTGTGCCTGCGCGATCCGGAGCTCGGCGTCCGTGGGTGCCACGTCGTCCTTGAAGGGCAACGCGATCCGCTCCAGCTCGTCGATCAGCTCGGGTGCGAGACCGTCCTCGAGCTCCTTGATCGAGCGCCGGTGGATCTCCGCGAGCCGGACCCTCCCCGCCTCGTCGAGGGGCGCGTTGCGCACCTCCTCGAGGAGCTGCTTGATCATCGAGCCGATCCGCATCACCTTGGCCGGCTGCTCGACGAGGTCGGCCGGGTTCGTGGGGCCGTCCTCGCTGTCGTGGTGGGGCGCGACGCCCATGCCGTCCTGGGTCACGACGACGACGCGTTGCTGTCCGTCCTGGTCGCTCCCGGGCTGACCGCCCGCGTCGTCCTGCTGGTCATGTGGCTGCTGGCTCATGCCTTCCATCCTGCCCCACGACGAGAGGTGCGCCGTCCTAGTCGGCGCGCCGAGTCATCGCCGGCGCCCTTCGGATCGCCAGGGCCGACAGGGCCCCGGCGAGCAGGGGAACCCCGAGCACCACCAGGAGGAGTGGGGTCCACGGGATGGCCAGGTAGGGCCCGGTCACGTGGTCGACACCGGTGACGGAGTCGTACTCGTAGCTCCGGGTCAGGGGATAGGTGATCGCAATGCCCGGCACGAGCCCGACCGCGATGCCGAGGACAGCACCGATGAAGCCGACCACCATGGCCTGGGCCGCGGCGAAGGCCCGTCGGGTGCGACGGGTCGCGCCCACCGCCGCGAGGGTGCCGGAGTCGGCCTGCTGCTCGGCCATCGACAGGGCGGTCGAGATCAGCGTGACGATCAGCAGGAGCAGCGCTGCGACGGCCATCATGATCTTCATGACCTTCTCGTCGTAGCGCTGGAAGCCGCGCTCGACGTAGAGCCCGCCCTCGTCGCCCACCAGCTCGTCGAGCTGCTTCTCGGTGGCCTCGTCGATGGCACCGCCGTCCGGGGCGTGCAGCAGGACCATGGTCTGGAAGGTGGGCCAGCCCAACCGCTTGGCCGTCTCCGGGGTCACGAAGGCTCCGGTCTGGGCCGGCATCGCACCAGTGCGTCCGGTCGGTGCCACCGCGACCACCGGGAGCTTGGCCGTCGCGGTCGTGACGACGTTCGTGGGCGAGTAGGTGCTCTGGTCGATCACGAAGGTGCCGTGGGCGACGGTGAGGGTGGGCACCTTCGCCAGCGCGGGCACGCCGACGGCGATCCCACCCTCGTCGATGACCCGACCCTGTGCGACGGTGAGGCGCAGCCGGGCCTTGATCTCGCGGGCCGGGAGCACGCCGATCTGTCCGTTGTCGTAGGACAACGTCCCGAGGGCGCCGCAGGCCCCCTCGGTGGCACTGTGGTCGAGCGTGTTCTGGACGGTGCACCCCTGGGGCACGCCGGTCACGAACGGCTGGGGTCGCTGCGTGTCGGCCGCCGACGGCCCGTAGGGGTCCTCGGGCCCTCGGACGAGGAGCAGCGGGGTGCTGCGCACGGCTCCCCCGACCTTGCCCAGCGCGGCTCCGACCGCGAGCTGCGTCTCGGTGTCGCCGGTGTAGATGGTGCCCTCACCCGGCAGGGCCTGGGGCTGGTAGGTCGCCATCTGCTGCTTGGTGTCGCTGGCCAGCCCGATGCTGAAGGCAGTCAGCGCGACGACCCCCGCGAGGATCGCGGCCACCGTGGGAGTCGACCGGCTGCGGTGCCGAGCGGCGTCGCGGATCGCGATCCGGGGGGCCACCGGGAAACGCGCGGCGAGCGCGCCGAACGCGACGAGGATCGCCGGCACGAGCAGGAGGGTGCCGAGCACCAGTCCGACCGCACCGACCGCGACACGGAAGTCGCCGCCGGCCTGCTGCTGCGCTGCGGACAGGACCACGGCCCCGCCGACCAACGCGAGGACGAGGCCGACGACCGGGACCACCTTGTTGAGCCTGGGCGACACGCTCTGGCCGCGCATCACGCCGATGATGTCGAGCCGGCCCAGCCGCAGCGAGGGCAGGAGGGCTGCCACGACCGCGCTGAGCACGGCGCAGGGGACGAGGATGGCAAAGGCGCCCCACGGGATGTCGAGCGCGATCGAGGCGAAGGACGACTCGGGGTGGGTGCTGACCCACCACCACAGGCCGGCCCGCACCGCGAGGGTCCCGAGGACCACGCCGCCGAGCGCCGAGATGACGCCGAGGACGAGGGCCTGGGCCAGCACGGTCCGCCGCAGCTGGCGGGTCTCCGCGCCGTTGGTGGCGGCCAGGGCGAGGGTGCGCCGCTGACGGGTGGCGCTGACCGCGAAGGCCGGGCCGACCAGCAGCGTGGTGAGGATGAACAGCATCACGCCACCGATGACCGCGATCATCCGGCCGGTGTCCTGGGTGAAGCTGTCCTGGGGGCGGAGCTCGGGCGGCAGCGCGCTCTCCGGCGGCGGGTCCTCGAGGACGGCACGGCTGTAGACCGTCAGGCCGTAGGTGTTGAGCCGCTGGACGTCCTCCCACGTCACCGGACCACCGCCGACCAGCACCCACGACCCCGACGCGCCGATGCCGGCGCTCTCGGCTCCGGCCCCGTCGGGCATCGACGGCACCACGAAGTCGGGCATGCCGCCCCACTCCAGCAGCGCACTCGCGGTGCCGACGACCTGCACCGAACGCTCCGTGCCGCCCGCGGACAAGGTCACCGAGCCGGAGCGCGGCAGTCCCTTGCGCTCACCGGCTGGGGTGATGACGATCTCGTCCGGTCCGTTCCCCCAGGAGCCCGAGCTGAGCCGCGCCTTGTCGCCGAGGTCTGCCACCCGCGGGTCCACCACCAGGCCGGAGACGCGGACACGACGCTCGCCGACCACGAGCCGCATCTGCGTCTCCCCGACGGCAACGGCCGGCCCGCCCCCGACCAGCCGGCCGATCGCTGCGGCGTTGTCCGGCGCCGCGGCGTCGGCGGAGAAGCCGGGGATCGTGGCGGCCGGGTTGTCGTCACTCCACCCGGTGCCACCTTGGTTGGGGTCCGGGGTCTGTTGGATCTTCCCGGCCTGGGGGCCTTGGACCAGCGCCTGGCCGGGTCCCATCCGGGCCGTGATGAGGTCGCCCGCGTCAGCCTGCTCAGTGGCGCCCAGGGTTGCCGCGCCGGCCAGCAGCCCGACCGGGATGGCCACCATCAGGAAGACGAGGATCGACCGCCCCTTGTGCCGACGGACGTCGCGCCTGGCCATCCGCAGGGCCACCCGCCAGGACGCCCGCCACCGGGAGAGCCGGGAGCTCTTCACGTCGCCGCGGTCAGCGTCCTCCGGAAGGCCGGCGGGTGCCTTGGGTTCCATCAAGGTGGTCACGGCCGGTGCCTCAGGCAGTCGGCTCGAGGAGCGCTTCGGCCGTCTCGGCCGAGCCGGTGCTGTCGACGACCACGCCGTCGCGCAGGAAGACCACCCGGTCGGCCCACGCCGCGTGCCGCGCCTCGTGGGTGACCAGCAGTCCCGCCGCCCCGGCGTCGCAGCGCTCGCGCAGGACGCGGAGCACCCCCTCGCCGGTGTGCGAGTCGAGCGCCCCGGTGGGCTCGTCGGCCAGGACCAGCCGCCGGTCGCCGACCAGGGCGCGGGCGATGGCGACCCGCTGCTGCTGGCCGCCGGACATCTTGTCGGGGTAGCGGTCGGCGAGCTCCTGCACGCCGACCATGGTCAGCGCGTCGACGGCGCGACGGCGGGCCCGGCTGACCCGCTGGCCGTCGAGCTCGAGCGGGAGCGCGACGTTCTCGACCGCGGTCAGTGACGGGATGAGGTTGAAGTCCTGGAAGACGAACCCGACGCGGCGCCGCCGGAGCCGGGCCAGCGCGTCGCCCTTGAGGGTGCCGATGCTCTGGCCCTCGATGAGGACCTGTCCGCTCGTGGCGGCGTCGAGCCCGCCGGCGAGGTTGAGCAGCGTGGACTTGCCCGAACCGCTCGGCCCCATGACGGCCACGAGCTCGCCGGCCCGGACCGCGAGGCTGACCCCGGCCAGGGCACGGACGGCCGTGCCATCGGTGCCGTGCACCCGGGTGACGTTGTCGAGCCGGAGGATGGCCTCGTGGTCGGTCCGGGGTGTGGTGTCGCTGCTGCTCATCGTGGTGCCCCCTTGGTCGTCGTGCTCTGATCACCTGCGATGGCCCCCATCGCAGGGTCGGTCGTGGTCGCCGTGGTGCCCGGGGTGGCGCTCGCGGGCCGCCGCGGGCGGTTCGCCTCGCGCACCAGCCGGGCCTCGACGTGGTCGAGCCAGCGGACCTCGGCCTCGCCGGCGTAGATGAGGTTCTCGAGGACCAGCAGCCAGGCCAGGTCGACCTGTCCGTCGCCGTCCTCGGCCGCCTCGTGGTGGGTGGTCGCCCGCTGCTTGAGGCGGGTGAGGTCCTGCAGGTGACGCAGGGTCGCAGTGCGCTGGGTCTGGACGACGCGGTGCACGTCGACCCCCTCCACGGTGACGGCGAGCGCGAGCTTGATGACCAGCTCGTCGCGCGGGGTCGTCTCACGGGTGACCGGGGAGACCCACCACCGGGCGACCTCGGCCTGTCCCGCGCGGGTCAGGCGGTAGGAGATCCGTCCTTCGGCGTCCTCGCCGATCGCCTCGACGAGCCCGTCCCGCTCGAGGCGGGCGAGCGTCGTGTAGACCTGCCCGACGTTCAGGGGCCAGGTCCCCCCGGTCCTGGCCTCGAACTCGGAACGCAGCTGCGCGCCATACATCGGCTCTGTCGCCAGCAGGGCCAACAGCCCCTGTTTGACCGACACGCGGCGCCCCGATCCCCTTGGTGGTGTCCCCTACATACCCAGTATCACTACTGGTGAGGAGATGTATACCGAGTATCCCGAGGGCTCGTCAAGCCATTCCCGACTTCTGGCCACAGATGTCCCACGCGAGGCCCGGGGCTGGCGCCACCTGCCACACCGGTGGCCAGAAGTGGGGAAGGAGGGTTGCCTGCCTCAGCGGGCGAGCAGGACCGCGGCGAGGGCGAGGGCGCCGGGGAGGGCCTGCACCAGGAGGATCCGGCGGCTGGCGGTGGCCGCTCCGTAGAGCCCGGCGACGACGACGCAGAGCAGGAAGAAGACCTGGAAGCCGAACCGCAGGTGCTCGGGCCCGACCAGGCCCCAGACCAGGCCCGCGGCGAGGAACCCGTTGTAGAGCCCCTGGTTGCCGGCCAGCGTCTTGGTCTGCTGGGCGAACTCGGGGGTCAGCCCGAAGGCGGCCTGTCCACGCGGGGTGGTCCACAGGACCATCTCCAGCACCACGATGTAGACGTGGATGAGGGCGACCAGGGCGACGAGCACGGTGGCGACGGCGGTCATGGCGTCAGTCTCCCAGAGAGGTGGTCAGCAGGATCTTGCCGATGTGCCCGCTGTCCTCGAGCTCGCGGTGCGCCTCGCCCGCGTCGGCGAGCAGGTGGCGACCGTGCACCACCGGCACGACGCGGCCGGACTCGACGAGCGGCCAGACGTGCTCCCGGACCGCCGCGACGATGGCGGCCTTCTCGTCGGCGGGCCGGGCCCGCAGCGAGGTGGCGATGACCGCGACCCGCTTGCGCAGCATGAGGCCGAGGTCGACCTCCGCCTTGCCCCCGCCCTGCAGCCCGATGACGACCAGTCGGCCGTTGACGGCGAGGGCCTCGACGTTGCGGGAGAGGTACTTCGCGCCCATGTTGTCGAGGATGACGTCGACGCCCGCGCCACCGGTCGCCGAGCGCACCTCCTCGACGAAGTCCTGCTCGCGGTAGTTGACGAGGATCTCCGCACCCAGGGCCCGACAGGCCTCGAGCTTGGCGGCCGAACCCGCTGTCACCGCGACCCGCGCGCCCACCTCGCGGGCCAGCTGGATGGCCATCGTGCCGATGCCCGACGAACCACCGTGGACGAGGAAGGTCTGGCCCGGGAGCAGGTTGGCCGTCATGAACACGTTGGACCACACCGTGCTGACCACCTCCGGGAGCGCAGCGGCGTCCTCCAGCGAGACCCCCGCCGGCACGGGCAGGAGCTGCCCGGCCGGCACGCACACGAGCTCGGCGTAGCCGCCACCCGACAGCAGGGCGCACACCTCGTCGCCCACGGACCACCCGTCGACGCCGTCGCCGAGGGCGTCCACGGTGCCGCTGACCTCCAGCCCGGGGTAGTCGGGGGCGCCCGCCGGTGGTGGATAGAAGCCCATCCGCTGCATCACGTCGGCGCGGTTCACGCCGGCCGCCGCGACGCGGACCCGCACCTCCCCGGGTGCGGGCTGGGGGTCGGGGACGTCGGCCAGGACGAGCGCGGACGCGTCGCCGGGCTCCGGGATGGTGATCGCCTTCACGGGTCGAGCCTATGGCGGGCCCGGTCGAGGTCTGCGGCGGTGTCGACGTCCAACGAGGCGTGGTCCCCGACCGACACCGTGACCGTGCTCAGCGGGTCGAGCAGCCGCATCAGCGGGGTGCCGGCTGCGGGCTGTGGCACCGCTGCGCGCAGCGCTGCGGTCCGGTATGCCGCGAGCAACGGTTGGAGGCGTCCGTCGCCGTCGCGACCGATCACCGCGTCGAGCTCGGGGGACCGGTCGAGGGTGGCCACGAGCTCGGGAGCGGGCCCCGCGGCATACGGCATGTCACCACCGAGCAGGACGAGGACGGGACCGTCGAGCAGCACCAGCGCGGCCGCGATCGCGGCCACCGGGCCGCCACCGGGTGGGTCCTCGCGGCACCAGGTGACGGGTCGGTGTGTGGGTCTGGGCTCGCCGACGCAGACGACCGGCCAGTCGCCCGGGAGGCCGTCGACCAGGTGGTCGAGCAGGGAGCTGCCCGCGAGGTCGGCCCGGGTCTTGTCGCCGCCGAACCGCCGTCCGGTGCCCCCGCACAGGACCACCGCGGTCGGGGCTGGGGAAATGGTGTCTGCCGAGGTCACGAGCCCATTCTGGTGGGTCGAGGGGGGTGCTGCGGGGGTTCCGGGAGAGGGCGCCTCGGGTCTAGGTTGACGAGATTCGACCGCACTCGAAGGAGAACTGATGACGCTCGAGAGAAGGACGTTTCTGAAGGGGAGCGCAGCGGTGGCAGGAGGCGTGGCGATGGCCGGGCCGTTTGCCGGACTGGTGGCAGGCCCTGCCGCGGCGATCGGTGCAGCGCCGTTCCGTGGCCTGCGCGCGACGCCCGACCTGCGCGACGGCAAGGTGCGGCTGCACCTGCCCGAGGGCTTCAGCTACCGCTCGTTCCATGACACCCAGGCGGTGCCGCCGCCGCTGGTCGACGGCAAGACCATGCCCGGACGGCACGACGGCATGGGGGCCTTCGAGGGACCGGACGGAGCCGTGACCCTGATCCGCAACCACGAGGTCGCCGGCAGCGGGACCCCGTTCGGGGCGGTGGGGTCGTGGACCTACGACACGGGTGCTCGAGGTGGCTGTGTGCACGTCGACGTCACCGGCGAGGGCGAGGTCCTCGGCGAGCACACCGCCATCAACGGCACCGCGAACAACTGCTCGGGTGGGCAGATGCCCTGGGGCGCCTGGGTGACCTGCGAGGAGACGGTCAACGGTCCCGACGTCGGACCGGACTTCACCGGAGCCTCGAACGCGGGTTTCGCGAAGAAGCACGGCTACGTCTTCGAGGTCCCGGTCACGGGCCGCTCGGCGGCGATGCCGATCACCCAGGCGGGTCGGTTCGCCCACGAGGCGGTGTCGTTCGATCCGCGTGAGGGTCGGCTCTACCTCACCGAGGACAACTTCGCCTTCCCGTCGGGCTTCTACCGCTACACGCCGGGGACCAACCCGATGGAGAGCGGCCACCTCGACAACGACGGCCACCTGCAGATGCTGGCCGTCAAGGGCCAGCCGAACGCCCACCTCGAGGGTCACCAGGACAAGGGCGCCGTCTACGACGTCGAGTGGGTGGACATCGCCGACCCCGACCCGACCTTCACCCCCGGGCCAGGCGGCGTGCTGCCGACGAACGACTCCGCACTGGTGGCCGTCGGCGACCAGGGTCGGGCCCTGGGCGCAGCCGGCTTCTCCCGGCTCGAGGGCCAGATCTACGACAACGGCGTCGTCTACTTCACGTCGACGCAGGGTGGTGGCGACGCCGAGACCGGACCCGAGCTCATCGCGGGGTACGGCAACGGGTTCGGCCAGGTGTGGGCCTACGACACCCGGTCGGAGAAGCTCCGCCTCGTCTACCAGTCGCCGGGCAAGCAGACCTTCGACTTCCCCGACAACATCACGGTGAGCAACCGCGGCACCCTGGTCGTGTGCGAGGACAGCAACCAGGACAACTACATCCGCGGCCTGAACAAGGGCGGCCAGCTCTGGGACATCGCGCTCAACCGGGCGGCCAACGCCAACGGCACGCCGCGGTTCGACGACGAGTTCGCGGGCTCGACGTTCAGCCCGGACAAGTCGACGTTGTTCGTCAACATCCAGGCCAGTGCCGGCCTCACCTTCGCCATCTGGGGGCCGTGGCACACGATCGGCGTCTGAGCGCTGCCGCCGCCGGCCGGCCCGCGAGGGTCAGCCGGCGGCGGTGGGCTGCCGCGGCGGGCAGCTGGCGGTGGCGAGGTACTCGAAGTGCCACCACTCGTTGTCATAGGTGCGACAGATGCCGTAGGCCGCGCCGTGCGCCTGCAGCCACGTCGCCGCCGCCTGGGGGTGGACGTCGACGGCGTAGCCCTTGACGTGGGCCGACTTCAGCGGCGCGAGCACCCACTTCGACGCCTCGGCGCGTGAGCCGTACCGGGCGACCGCGCGGTCGACCAGGATCTGCTGCCACTGCTCGCTGCGCCACGCCGACCTGATCTCGGGGGTCAGCCCGTCGGCCCGGGCGTCAGCGAAGGCGCGCGTGAAGGCGGCAGCCGCAGGTGCCTGCATGTTCGTCGTGCCCGGGACTGCCGCCGACAGGGCGAGGCTGGTGGTCGGCGTGGGGATGCGGTCGGTGACCACGGGCTGAAAGCCGTTGGCAGCACTGCCCTTTGCCTTGTTGCTCGGACCCGAGCTGGTCGACCGGACCTTCGGTGTCGGCTTGGCGGACGACTGCTTCGCCTGCTTGGCGGAGCGACCCCCGGCAGGTGCGTTGCTCGATGGGCGGGCAGCCGCGGAGGTGTGGCCGTCGTCGTCGCCGTGCCACGCGGCATACCCGGCGGTCGCGGCCGACGCGACGAGCAGCGCGGTGACGAGGAGGGTGCGGCGGAGGCGCTGGCGGCGTCGCCGCCCCGCCGACACGTGTGTCGTCGTGCCCATGACCTCACCCCCGTCGCCGCGGTCGCCTCGATTCTGGCAGCCGAGCGGGTGAAGTCAGTGGACCCCGCCGATGCGGGCCGACAGCGTGGCGGCGGCACGGGACACCGCGGCGACGAGCCTGGCGCGCTCGGTCTCGTCGACGCCGTCGCGAGGGAAGGTCAGGGCGACGCCTGCGACGGGGTGGCCGGTGTGGTCGAGGACGGCCTGGGCCACCGAGGAGAGGCCGGCACTCACCGAGTCGTCCTCGGTGGCGTAGCCGCGGGTGCGGACGGCGGTCAGCTCGCGGCGCAGCTCGCTGACCGACGTCGGCCCGTGGCCGTCGCGCTGGACCAGGGCGTCGCGGTGCGGGAAGAGGGCCCGTACCTGCGCGGCCGGCAACCGCGCGAGCATGGCCAGCCCACTGGCGGTCAGCGTCGCCGGCAGCCGGACGCCGACGTCGGTGACGAGCAGCGGGCGTCCGGGGGCGCGCTCCTCGATGACGTAGAGGACGTCGCGGCCGTGCAGGACGGCGAGGTGGGCGTTGTGGGTGGTCTGGTCGACCAGCCGCCCGAGCAGCGGCCGGGCGATGCGCTGCAGCGGCGCCTGCCGCTGGTAGGCCGAGCCGAGCTCGAAGGCGGCCACGCCCAGCCCGTAGCGACGCTCCTCCTCCAGGTGCGTGACGAAGCCGGCGTCCCTCAGCACCGCGAGCAGGTGGTACGTCGTCGAGCGGGGCAGGCCCAGCTCGCGCGCGATCGAGCCGGCGGGGAGCGGCTCGGTGTGCCGGGCCAGCAGGGTGAGCAGGGTCAGGGCGTGCCGGGCGGCGGGTGCGTTGGCCACCTCCGCAGTGTCTCAGGTGCGAGACGGTGCGGTATGCAGTGCCGTCAGGCGCGGGTGACCAGCACCCCGTCCTCGTCGGCGAACAACCGCTGCCCCGGCGCGAAGTCGACGCCTCCGAAGCTGACGACGACGTCGCGCTCGCCGACCCCGTCCTTGGCGCTTTTGCGCGGGTTCGAGCCCAGCGCGAGCACGCCCAGGGGCAGCTCGCGCAGGGCGGCGACGTCGCGCACCGCGCCACGGATCACGACGCCGGCCCACTCGTGGGCGACCGCGCTGGCGGCGATGAGGTCACCCATCAGGGCCGACTCGAGCGAGGCGCCACCGTCGACGACCAGCACGCGCCCGGCACCCGGCTCGGCCAGGGTGGCCTTGACCATCGCGTTGTCACGGTGGCAGCGGATCGTCGTGAGCTCGCCCTCGAACGAGAGGTGGCCCCCGTAGTGCCGGAGCTGGAGGGAGCAGGACTGGAGCTCCTCGCCCCGCTCGTCGTAGAGGTCGGCCGTCGACACCGTGCCCATCAGCTGGCCGTCACTCCTTGGGGGCCTTGACCGCGAGCACGGGTGCCTCGGCCTCGAGCAGCACGGTCTGGGCGGCGCTGCCCATGATCAGCTTGCCCACCGGCGTGCGACGTCGCAGGCCTATGACGATCAGCTCGGCGTTCGTCTCCTCCGCAACCCGGAGCAGCTGGTCGGCCGGGTCGCGGGCCTCGATCGCCTGGGCGACCTCGTGCTCCACCCCCGACGCGTCCAGCTTGGCCTTGACCGCGTCCCAGTCGGCCGCCGAGGCGTACCGCGGGTCGACGAGTGCGTCGCCGCGACTGACGTTGAGCACCACGAGGCGGGTGCCCCGCAGGGTGGCCTCCTCGATCGCGCGGTCGAGGGCCGCTTGACCCTCTGGGCGGGGCACGTAGCCCACGACGATCGCCATGGTCACTGACCTTCCTGGTTGGCGGACTGGGGGGTCAGGTGCGGCACGTGGTGCGTGCCGTCGCCGTCGCCGTCCCCGGCCCGGCTGGAGCGGATGCGGTCGATGACCACCGGCGCCACGACCAGGATGACCGCGATGACGTAGACCGTCACCGAGAACGGCGTGTTGACGAGCCCGGAGAGCTGGCCGTCGCTGATCTGCAGGGCCTGGCGCAGCTGGTACTCCGCGACCGGTCCGAGGATGATGCCGATGATCGCGGGCACCACGGGGAGGCCGTACCGGCGCATGAAGAACCCGAGGATGCCGATGATCAGCAACAGCCACAGGTCGAAGGCCGACGTGTTCGTGGCGTAGGCGCCGATGCTGGCGAAGAACAGGATGCCCGAGTAGAGGTAGGGGCGGGGGATGTTCAGCAGCTTGGCCCAGACGGTCGCCAGGGGCAGGTTGAGCGCGAGCAGGATGGTGTTCCCGATGAACAGGGACGCGATGAGCGCCCACACCAGGTCCGCGTGGTCGCTCAGCAGCCGCGGACCCGGGTCGATGCCGTAGCTCTGGAAGGCGCCCAGCATGACGGCAGCGGTCGCGGTCGTCGGGATGCCGAGGGTCAGCAGCGGGACGAGCCCACCAGCCGCAGAGGCGTTGTTGGTCGCCTCAGGGCCTGCGACGCCCTCGATGGCGCCGTGGCCGAACTCCTCGGGGTGCTTGCTGAGCTTGCGCTCCAGCGCGTAGGACAGGAACGTCGGGATCTCTGCGCCACCGGCGGGGATCGCGCCGAACGGGAAGCCGATCGCGGTGCCCCGCAGCCACGGCTTCCAGGAGCGGCGCCAGTCCTCGCGGCCCATCCTCGCGCCGTCGACCTTCACGACCTCGGCGTGTCCGCGACGCAGGTGCGCCGCGACCCACAGTGCCTCGCCGACGGCGAAGAGCCCGACCGCCACGACGACGACGTCGATGCCGTCAGCCAGCTGCGGGATGCCCAGGGTGAGTCGCTGCTGACCGCCGGCGGACCGGTCGATCCCGATGGTGCCGATGAGCAGGCCGATGCCCAGCGAGGCGAGCCCCCGGATCTTGGACGACCCCAGCACGGTGGTGACCGCGATGAAGGCCAACAGCATGATGGCGAACTTGTCCGGGGCGCCGAGCTTGATCGCCAGCTTGACGATCTCCGGCGCCAGCAGGGCCAGGCCGAGCGTGCCGATCGTGCCGGCGATGAAGGACCCGATGGCAGCCGTGGCGAGGGCTGCCGCTCCGCGACCCCTCTTGGCCATCTTGTTGCCCTCGATGGCGGTGATGACCGACGCGCTCTCGCCGGGGGTGTTGAGCAGGATCGAGGTGGTCGAGCCGCCGTACATGCCGCCGTAGTAGATGCCGGCGAACATGATGAACGCCTGGGTCGCCTCGAGGCGCAAGGTCAGCGGCAGGAGCAGGGCGATGGTCATGGCCGGGCCGATGCCGGGCAGCACACCGATGGCGGTACCGAGCACGACGCCGATCACGGCGTAGAGCAGGTTCACCGGCGTGAGGGCGGTGCCGAAACCGTCGATGAGGGCGTTGATGCCGTCCATCACAGAATTCCCTTCAGCAGGCCGACGGGGAGCTTGATGTCCAACCCGAGGAAGAACAGGTACCAGGACCCCACGGACAACAGGATCGAGATCAGGGCCATCCGCACGTAGTGCCGAGCGCCGAGGGCGAAGGTCGTCCCGAAGAACAGGATCGCGCCGGAGATCGGCCAGCCCACGCGCTCGATGAGCAGCGCATTGGCCACGAACGCCCCGACCAGGAGTCCGATGGTGCGCCAGTCGCTGCCGTGCGAGAGGTCGACGTCCTCGCCGCCCTCCGCCTCTCCGCGTCCACCGCGCGCCAGGTCGATCACGAGCAGCACGGCCATCGCAACCAGGAGCACGCCGACGACGATCGGCATGGTCTTGGCGCTGACCGGCCCGCGTGAGGCCGTGTCGGTGAGGCTTAGGCCGTCGACGATGGCCCAGCCGCCGAGGACCAGCAGGAGGAGGGCCACCCCGTACTCGGAGCGGCCCTCCTTCTGCGTGGCCGTTGCCGTTGGCGTGGAAGACATCAGGCCAGGCCCAGTTCCTTGAGGATGCTGGAGACGCTCTCGTTCTGGGCGGTGAGGAAGGTCTTGAACTCGTCACCGGTCTGGAACGCGTCGGTCCAGCCCTGCTTGGCCAGGGTGTCCTTCCACTGCTGGCTTCCGTGCATGGCGGTCAGGAGGTCGACGTACTGCTTCGTCTTGGCCTCGCTGAGCCCGGGAGGGCCGACGATCCCGCGCCAGTTGGTGAACTCCAGGTCGACACCGAGGCTCTTCAGCGTCGGGGCGTCCACGCCCTCCACCGGCTCCGCGCTGGTCACGGCCAGGATCTTCACGTCACCCGACTTGGCCTGCTCGGCGACCTCGCCGATGCCGGTCGCCGCGAACGCCACCTTCTTGCCGAGCACGCCGGTGAGCAGCTCACCGCCACCGTCGTACGCGACGTAGTTGACGTCCTTGGGCGTGACGCCCACGGCCTTCGCGAGCAGCATCGGGGTGAGGTGGTCCGGGCCGCCGGGGTTGGAGGCGCCGCCCACGGGCAGCTTGCCCGGGTTGGCCTTCCAGGCGGCGACGAGCTTGTCGAGGGTGTCGTAGGGGGAGCCCTTCGGCACGACGATGGCCTCCGACTCCTCGATCAGCTTGGCGATCGGGACGGTGTCGTTGAGGGTGGCCTTCGACTTGTTCGTGTAGACGGCCCCGACGACGCCGAGCCCCATCTGCATGAGGATGTCGTCGTTGCCCTTCTCGTTGACGAGCCGCTGCAGCCCGACCGTGCCGCCGGCACCGGCGGAGTTGAACACCTCGATGCTCTCGGCGAGCTTGGCGTCCTGCATGGCCTTGGCCGCGAGGCGGGCGGTCGTGTCGTAGCCGCTGCCGGGGGAGTTGGGGACGAGGATCCGCAGACCCTTGACGGGTCCGGAAGAGCTGCTGGCGTCGGACGACGCGTCGTCGCCGCTGACGCCACAGGCGCTGAGGGCGAGACCGGCGACCGTGGCGGCTGCCACGATCTTGATGGGGGTCCGTACACGCACGGGAGACTCCTTTGTCTGAGGGGTGTTCGTGGCACACGGTGCCCGGCTGTGGGCCTGCTGTCACGGTTAGGTGCGCAAACTCTGTTTCGTCCTTTGTGCTCACGGGCTGCTGGCCCGACGGCGGCGGCCCCGACACAATCAGGGTGTGGAGGTTCGATGGCGCGCCCGGCTGGCGGCTCGACGCTGGCCGTGGCAGCGTCGCTGGACGCTGGCCAGCCGCATGCTCGCGATGCAGCTCGGGATCGTCTGCGTCGTCCTCGTGGGGGTTGCGGCTGTCTCGCTGGCGCAGTCCGACGCCAGGGCACGCGACACCGAAGGCCGTCGCGCGCTGGCGATCGCGGAGCGTCTTGCCGTGACTGCGGGGGTGCGCGAGGCAGCCGCGTCGGGTGGCCGGGAGTACCTGGGCCAGGCCACGTCGGTGGTGGAGTCCGGCCGGACCTTCTCCAGCTCGACCACGGTGCTCCTGGCGCTGCGTGACCGACGGGTGATCGCCTCGAGCGACGCCCTGCCGCGCGCCCCGCTCTACCTCCAGGAGACCGATGCCTTCGACGGACGGTCGTGGGTGGGGACCGAGCAGGGCACCGGTGCGGCCTTCGCCATGGCGCCGATCATCAACGTCGACAACCGCGAGACCGACGGGGTGGTGGCTGTCGTGCGGGCCTACCCCTCCGTCCTCGACAACCTCGCTGCTGCGGTGCCGAACCTGTTGACCTACCTCGGGATCGCGAGCCTCCTGGGTGTCGTCGGGTCGCTGCTGCTGGCCCGCCGTGTCAAGCGCCAGACCCTCGGCCTGGAGCCGCGTGAGATCGCCGGACTGGTCGAGCAGCGCGAGGCCCTGCTCCACGGCATCAAGGAGGGCGTCCTGGCCGTCGACCTCGACCACCGGATCACCATGGTCAACGACGAGGCGGCGCACCTGCTCGGCATACCCCTCACCTCCGGGGGCCGCACGCTCCAGGAGGTCGACGCCACCGGACGGGCTGCGCTGATCTTCACCGAGGCGGTCGAGCTCACCGACCACGTCATGCCCGTGCGCGGCCGGGTGCTGACGGTGAACCGGATGCCGGTCCGCAGCCGCGGGCGACACATCGGCTGGGTGGCCACGATGCGCGACCGCACCGAGATGCTCGAGCTGCAGCGCGAGCTCGACCTCACCAAGAGCACCACCGACACGCTGCGCGCGCAGGCCCACGAGTTCAGCAACCGCATGCACGTCGTCAGCGGGCTGATCGCGCTGGAGGAGTACGACGGCGTGCGCAACTACGTCCGCCAGATCACCGATGACTCCACGACCCTGACCACGAACGTCGTGACCCGGGTGCAGGATCCGGCCGTCGCAGCGCTGCTCATCGCCAAGGCGAGCCAGGCGACCGAGCGCGGGGTGGACCTCGTCGTCGACCCGTCCAGCGACGTGCCCCAGCTCGACGACGCGCTCGCGGCCGACGTCAACACGGTCATGGGCAACCTCATCGACAACGCCTTCGACGCTGCGGCGGGCAGTGACTCGCCCACCGTGCGGGTGGCGCTGGCGCACACCGGGGAGGCCGTTACCGTGACGGTGCGGGACAGCGGCCCGGGCGTCGACTCGACGATCGGCGAGATGGTCTTCGACCGCGGTTTCACGACCAAGTCGACGGCCACGGCCCAGGAGCGCGGGATCGGCCTGGCGATCGTCCGTGTGATCTGCCGCAACCGTGGCGGCGACATCGTGGTCGGCAACGACGAGGGTGCGGTCTTCGTGGCGACCCTGCCGGTGCTGCTCGGTCAGCGCGTCTCATGATCTCGGTGCTCGTCGTCGACGACGACTTCATGGTGGCGCGCCTGCACTCCAGCGTCGTCGCCCGTGAGGAGGGCTTCGAGGTGGCCGGCATCGCCAGCACCGGCAAGGACGCCCTACGGGCGGTCGAGGCCACCCGGCCCGACCTCGTGCTGCTCGACATCTACCTCCCGGACATGACCGGTCTGGAGGTGCTGCGCCGGTTGCGGGAGGGCGGCAGCGAGGACCTCGACGTGATCGTCATCAGTGCCGCCCGCGACCTCGACACGTTGCGAACCGCCCTGCGCGGCGGCGTTTTCCACTACCTCGTCAAGCCGTTCGAGATCGAGTCGCTCCAGCAACGACTGCGTGAGTATGCCGTGCACCGGGCCGAGCTGGATGACCTCACCGAGGTGGGCCAGGACGACGTGGACCGGGTGTTCCGGGCCGGGGCCGTCGTCCGGTCCGGGGTAGGCCTGCCCAAGGGCATCAGCCCGGAGACCACCGACCTCGTGCTGCAGGCGCTCGAGGCGGCCGACGAGGACGGTCTCTCCGCCACCGAGTGCGCCGAGTCCACCGGGCTGTCGCGCAGCAGCACGCGGCGCTACCTCGAACACCTCGTGTCGGTGGGCAAGGCCGAGATGCGGCCGCGCTACGGCGCCGCGGGTCGGCCCGAGCGGCGCTACCGGCTGCGCTGACCGTCCCGTCTTGCCAAGGATCCAGCCTCAGTCGGACCGGTCGAGCCGGTCCGCGATGGCGTTGAGCGCGGTGTCGCGGGCCGCGAGGACGTGCGCCTCGGCGAGCGTGCGAGCCCGCTCCGGGTCGCGCGCCACCAGGGCCTCGAGGATCTGGCGGTGCTCGGCCAGGGCGGCGGTGCGGCGCTCCTGTGACTGGTTGGTGAAGGCGCGGTAGCGAGCCATCTGGCCGTCGACCTGGGCGTGCAGCCTGGACGCCCACCCGTGCCCGGCGATGTCGCCGATGGTCAGGTGGAAGTCGTGGCCGGCGTTCATCGCGTCGGTCGGCAGGTCGACCAGCGCGGCGTTGCGCTCGACCAGGCCGCGCAGGGTGGCGACGCCGTCGTCATCGAGCCGACTCGCGGCCTCGGCCGTCATCAGCCCCTCCAGGGACGCCCGCACCGAGTAGAGCTCCTCGATCTCGCGGGCGCTCAGCGGACGGACCACCATGCCTCCGGTCGGGAGCTGGTCGAGCAGGTCCTCGGCGAGCAGCAGCCGCAGCGCCTCCCTCAGGGGGGTGCGGCTGACCTGCATGCGGGTGGCGAGCTCGGGCTCGAACAGGCGCTGCCCCGGCTTGAGCTCGAGGTCGAGGATCTGCCGGCGCAGCTCGGTGTAGACGAGCTGTCCGCCGGACGCCCGGCGCGGACGGTCCACCATCTGGTCTCCATTCTCAATCTAGTTGCATACTTGTATACAAGTATGCTTTCCTCTCCTCAGTCTTGCACAGCCGAACCGAGGAGGACGAGTGGACTTCGCAGCGAGCGACCTGGCGCGGTTCGCCACGGACGTGCTGGTCGCGGAGGGAGTCCCCGAGGCCGACGCCGCCCTGCTGGCCGACTCGCTGGTCACGGCCGAGCTGTGGGGCCACGCCTCGCACGGCATGCTCCGGCTGCCCTGGTACGTCACCCGCCTGCGGTCCGGGGCGATGGAGCGCACCACCGCAGCCGAGGTGGTCCGCGACGGTGGCGCGGTGGTGGTGCTCGAGGGGGGCCACGGCATCGGCCAGGTGCTGACCCAGCGGGCCGTCGAGCTCGGGATCGAGCGCGCCCGCGTCCATGGCATCAGCGGGGTGGCCGTCCGCAACTCCGGTCACTTCGGCACCGCCGCGTACTTCACCCGCCAGGCCGCCGAGGCGGGCTGCGTCGCCCTCCTGGTCACCAACGCCAGTCCTGCCATGGCCCCCTGGGGCGGCCGGGTCAAGGCGATCGGCACCAACCCCTGGTCCATCGCCGCCCCGGCCGGCCGCCATGGCGTGGTCGTGATGGACCTCGCCAACACGGCCGTCGCCCGCGGCAAGGTCTACCTCGCGGCTGAGCGCGGCGAGGCGATCCCCGAGGGCTGGGCGGCCACTGCAGACGGGACCCCGACCACCGACCCCGCCGAGGCCATCGCCGGCCTGATCCTGCCGATGGCCGGACCCAAGGGCTACGTCATCTCGTTCATGATGGACGTCCTCGCGGGCGTGCTCACGGGCAGCGCCTTCGGTGACGGGGTCGCCGGTCCCTACGACCCCGACCGCCGCAGCGGGGCCGGCCACCTGCTCATCACCATCGACGTCTCCGCCGTGTCCGACGCGGCCGAGTTCTCGGCTCGCATCGAGGCGCTGGTCGACCAGACCCGCGGGGGTGAGCTCGCCGCCTGGGCGGACGAGATCCTCGTCCCCGGCGAGCTCGAGGACCGCAGCCGAGCGCGGTTGGCCGCACACGGCATACCCCTGGCTGCCACCACGCGGGACGCGCTGGCGACGCTCGGCCGGGAGGCCCGCGTCGCCCTGCCTGCCCCGCTCATCCCGACTGGACCGGAGGTCCTCGCATGATCGCCCTCGTCGTCTCCCTCGACGTCGTCCCCGGCCGCCTCGACGAGTTCTCCGAGGCCATCGCCACCAATGCCGAGCGGTCGTTCACCGACGAGCCGGGCTGCCTCTACTTCGACGTGGTGCAGGACCTGGCCGACGACCACCACTTCGTGTTCTACGAGCTCTACGCCGACGAGGAGGCCGTCACCGCCCACCGCGCCGCTCCGCACTTCGCGCAGTGGCGGGCTGCTGCCGACCGGTGCGTCGTGCCGGGCAGCCAGGTGAACACCCTTGCCGCGCAACGGTTCCACCACTCGCGGGGGGAGTCGTGAAGCTCCTCGTCCTGCCCGGTGACGGCATCGGTCCGGAGATCACCGACGCCACGGTCGCGGTGCTCGGGGCGCTCGACGACCAGCTCGGGCTCGGCCTCGAGCTCGAGCAGCGCGACATCGGGCTGGCCTCCCTGGCGGCCGTCGGCACGACCCTGCCGGACGACGTGGTGGCCAGGGTGACCGAGGTCGACGGCACCGTCCTCGGCCCGGTCTCGCACTACGACTACCCGGCCCGCGACCAGGGCGGGATCAACCCGTCCGCCGAGCTGCGGACGCGGTTCGCGCTGCACTCCAACATCCGCCCCTGCCGTTCCGTGGAGGGGTTGAGCGTGCTGCGCACCCCGATGGACCTCGTGATCGTCAGGGAGAACACCGAGGGGTTCTACGCCGACCGCAACATGTATGCCGGTAGCGGCGAGTTCATGCCCGACGAGGACTCGGCGTTCTCGATCCGCAAGGTCACGGCACAGGCGTCCCGACGGGTGGCCAGGACCGCGTTCACGCTGGCCCGCTCCCGGCGCCGACACGTCACCGCGGTGCACAAGGCCAACGTCCTCAAGCTGTCGGACGGCCTGTTCCTGCGGTGCGTCCGCGAGGTCGCCGAGGAGTTCCCCGACGTCGAGCTCCGTGAGCTGATCGTCGACGCGGCTGCCGCCAGGCTGATCCGCGACCCCGGGTCGTTCGACGTCGTGGTGACCACCAACATGTTCGGCGACATCCTCAGCGACGAGGCCTCCGAGCTGTGCGGCAGCCTGGGCCTCGGTGGGGCGGTCAACGCCGGCGACGGGATCTGTGTCGCGCAGGCCCAGCACGGGTCGGCCCCCGACATCGCCGGGCAGGGGATCGCCAACCCGGTCTCACTGATCCTCTCGGCGGGCATGCTGCTCGACTGGCACGGTGCCCGCTCCGGGAGGCCCGAGCTGCGCGGCGCGTGGGACCACCTCGACCGCGCCGTCACCTCCGTCGTCGCCGACCCCGCCACCCGCACCCGCGACCTCGGCGGCTCCCTCGGCACCGCCGACTTCACCCGCGCCCTCATCGACGCACTGACCCACATGACGCCGACCCAGATGGCACCGACCCAGGAGGTCTCCCGTGGCTGACCAGCCGCTCGCCCCCAACCTGCTGATCCGACCCGACGCGGTCCGTCCGTTCGACCGCGGCAACGGCGTCGTCACGATCCCGTACGTCGGGAAGTGGAACTGCGAGAACAACCGGGTCACGACCGGTCAGACGCAGTTCCAGCCCGGCACCGGCCTGCCTCTGCACAGCCACAACGTCGAGGAGTCGGTGCTCGTCCTCGAGGGCGAGGCGGTTGCCGAGATCGGCGAGGAGCGTTTCGACCTCGAGGCCGGCGAGGCGACCTGGGTGCCGGCTGGCATCCCGCACCGGTTCCACAACCGCGGGGAGGGCGTCATGCGGATCTACTGGGTCTACGGCGGCCGCGACGTGACCCGCACGATCACCGCGACGGGAGAGACCTTCGAGCACCTCTCGGAGAGCGACCGTGGGGGGTTGAGCACCCCGTGAGCGCCGACGTCACCACCACCGGCACGGTCTCGACCAGCACGGTCACGACCACCAACCCCGCCGACGGGACCACGCTGGCGAGCTATCCGTCGATGGGTCCCGCCGAGGTCGAGCAGGCTGTCGCGCTCGGTGCCGACGCGGCCCGCGGCTGGGGCCGGGTCCCCGTCGCCGACCGCGCGGCGCTGCTCACCCGGTTCGCCGCCCACCTGCGCGCCGACGCCGAGCGGTATGCCGCCCTGGTCACCGCGGAGATGGGCAAGCCCTTGGCGCAGGCGCGGGGAGAGGTCGAGAAGTCGGCGGTCACCGCCGACTACTACGCTGCGAGGGCCGCGACGATCCTGGCTCCGCGAGAGGTCGAGATCGACTCTCCCGCAGGGGTTTCCGCCTTCGTCACGCCCGAGCCGCTAGGTCTCGTGCTGGCCGTGATGCCGTGGAACTTCCCGGTCTGGCAGGTGATGCGGTTCGCGATCCCTACCCTGGCGGCCGGCAACGGTGTGCTGCTGAAGCACTCGCCCAACGTCACCGGGACGGCCTTGGCCCTGGCCGAGGCGTTCGAGCGGGTCGGCTTCCCCGCCCACCTCGTGACGGCCCTGGTCCTGGTCGAGGACGACGTGCCCGACACCGTCGGCGGGCTGATCGCCGACGACCGGGTCGCCGCCGTCACCCTCACCGGCAGCAACCGGGCCGGTGAGATGGTCGGCGCTGCCGCAGGTCGCGCGTCCAAGCGGTCGGTCCTGGAGCTCGGCGGGTCCGACGCGTTCGTGGTCCTCTCCGACGCGGACGTCCCGGCCGCCGCGGCGGCTGCCGTGGGGGCCCGCTTCACGAACTCCGGCCAGAGCTGTGTGTGTGCCAAGCGGTTCGTCGTCGAGGCGCCCGTGGCTGAGGAGTTCACCAGGCTGTTCCTCGAGGGCGTCGAAGCCCTGTCCGTCGGCGACCCGACCGACCCGGCCACCAGCGTGGGACCGCTCGCGCGCGGCGACCTGCGCGCCGCCCTCCAGCGGCAGGTCGACCAGTCGGTCGCGGCCGGAGCCACGCTGGCGGCCGGCGGGCACAGCATCGACGGCCCCGGGTCCTTCTACGAGCCGACCGTCCTGCTCGACACCGGACCCGGCATGCCGGCCTTCGACGAGGAGACCTTCGGCCCGGTCGCGGCGATCGCCGTGGCCGCCGACGAGGACGAAGCCGTGCGGCTGGCCAACGCGACGCCGTACGGGCTGGGGCTCAGCGTCTGGAGCCGGTCCACCGAGCGGGCCCTGGGGGTCGCCCGCAGGGTCACCTCCGGGGCTGCCTTCGTCAACGCGGTCGTCGCCTCCGACCCGAGGGTGCCCTTCGGTGGCACGAAGCGCAGCGGCTACGGCCGCGAGCTCGCCGAGGCCGGCATCCTCGAGTTCACCAACCAGCGCACCTACTGGGTGTCTGGCTGACCGGTCAGCTGCCCGCCGACCAGTCGCGCCAGTCCGCGGGGAGCTCGAGTCGCCGGAACGCCTCGGTCGCCGTCGCCGGCACCTCGAAGGTGCGCCAGGTCGTGCCACCGTCGCTCGAGGCGACCAGGACCACGCCCTTGGGCAGCCGCTCACTGTCGTTTCCCGACTCGGGCATCCGGTAGAAGGCCAGCACACCCTTCTCCCTGGTGTCCGCGGGTGCGAACACCGTGTCGGTGCTGGTGGGGAGCGCATGCTCCTGGACCTGGCCTCGGCCGTCGACCCAGACCGCGCGGTGGCCCGTGACCCCCCACAGGAGGGTGTCCTGGGTCGGTGCCCAGCGGGCGACGGGCACGTCCATGCCCATCAGCCGCCGGTTCGCCACGTCGACCACGCACAGCGCACCGGACCCGCAGGCCACCACGTCTGTGCCGGGGCGCGCGGGCAGCAGCGTGCTCGTGCGCACGTCCCGCAGGGCAACGGGGTCGCGCAGGTCCGCCCGCAGCATCATCGGCGAGACCCCCTCGCGGGACAGGTCGACGTAGAAGGCACCGCCCGGCAGTGCGTCGTAGCTCTCGTCCTGCGACAGCCCCCACATGTGCCGACTGCTCCGGCCGCCCTGGGTGACCTCGACCGCCACCTCGCAGTCGACGCTGTTGAAGCTCGGCACGAGGCTGCGGCAGCGAGTCCACACCCTGGCCTCGGCGCCCGCGTCGTCGGGGGAGCGCAGGGTCCGCAGGAGCGTCGACCGGGGGTGGCCGACCACCTCGTCCACGGTCAGGAAGTCCACGGCGCCTCGCACGACGTCTGTCGTGCTGGTCCGGTCAGTCGGTGGGGTCGCCTCGCGGTGACCGCCCGAGGTCGTCACCACCGCGGCCAGGGCCACCACAGCCGCGCACGTGATGCTCGCGACGGCGGCCGAGCGGCGGCGACGTCGGCCGGCCACGGCGACCAGCTCGGCGAAGTGGGGGGCCGCGACCTGGTCGGCGACCCGGCGCAGGTCCATGAGGTCAGACATGTTCGGACTCCTCCCTCAACAGCTCCGCCAGGGCGGCACGGGCCCTGGAGAGCCGCGACTTGACGGTGCCCTCCGGGATGTCGAGCTCGGCGGCCACTTGGGTCGTCGACAGGTCGGCGACGTAGTGCAGGACTGCCGTGAGCCGCAGGTCGTGGGGCAGCTGGGCGAGTGCGGTGACCAGGGCGACGTGGTCGGGAGTCAGCTCCACCGCCCCCGGTCCGCCCGGCGCCGGCACCCGCACCCGACGGACGACACCCAGGTGGCGCCACCGGTTGCGGACGTGGTTCACGGCGACGGTGCGCAGCCAGGCCTCCGGGTTGTCGACCCTGGCGAAGTGGGCGCCCTGCCGGATGGCCTTGATGAACGCCTCCTGCACGGCGTCCTCGGCCTCGGCCAGGTCGCCGCAGACGCCGAGCAGCTGCACGACGAGCCGCTGGTACGACGCGTCGTAGACCCGGCTCACGACCTCGTGACGCTCCATGGCACCTCGGCTCCGTCCTCAGTCCGATGTTGACACCCTGACGACACCTGGGGCAGTGGTTCGGTTCGCGTCCACCGCGCCCGAGTCTCTCCACGCGTCTCGCATGCGAGACGGTATGCCGCGTGCGTGGGGCGCGCTCGCGGCATACCTCCGCTGCAATGGAGGCATGACCACCACTGCCACCTCCGTGCCGACGGTCAGCGTCGGCACCGGCCCCATCTCGTTCGACGACGTCGTGGCGGTCGCCCGCCATGACGCCCGGGTCGAGATCTCTCCGGAGTCGCTCACCGAGGTGCGCCGCACCCGCGGCGTGATCGAGGCGCTGGCCGACGACACGGTGGCGCACTACGGCGTCTCCACCGGGTTCGGCGCTCTCGCCACCCGGCACATCCCCGTCGAGCTGCGGGCCCAGCTCCAGCGGTCGCTGGTCCGCTCGCACGCGGCGGGCTCCGGCGCGGAGGTCGAGCGAGAGGTGGTGCGGGCCCTCATGCTGCTGCGCATCTCGACGCTCGCGACCGGGCGCACGGGCATCCGCGAGGAGACCCTGACGACCTACGTCGCGATGCTCAACGCCGGCATCACCCCGGTGGTCCACGAGTACGGCTCCCTCGGCTGCTCGGGCGACCTCGCCCCGCTGTCGCACTGTGCGCTGGCGCTGATGGGCGAGGGCGTCGTCCGCGACGCCGAGGGTGTGCGGATGCCGACCAGCGAGGCGTTCGCCGCGGCCGGGATCACGCCGGTCGAGCTGCGCGAGAAGGAGGGCCTGGCCCTCATCAACGGCACCGACGGCATGCTCGGCATGCTCGTCCTCGCGATCACCGACCTGCGGATGCTGCTCAAGGTCGCCGACGTCACCGCAGCGATGAGCGTCGAGGGCCAGCTCGGCACGGACGACGTGTTCGCCGCGGACCTGCACGCGCTCCGTCCCCAGCCCGGTCAGGCGTTGTCCGCCGCGAACCTGCGAAAGATCATGCAGGACAGCGGCATCCGTGACAGCCACCGAGACCCGGAGGCGTGCACGCGGGTCCAGGACGCCTACTCGCTGCGGTGCTCACCGCAGGTGGCGGGCGGGGTCCGCGACACCGTCGAGTATGCCGCGACCGTCGCCGGCTTCGAGCTCGCCTCCGCGGTCGACAACCCGGTGGTGACGCCTGACGGCCGGGTCGAGTCCAACGGCAACTTCCACGGGGCGCCGGTCGCCTACGTGCTGGACTTCCTCGCGATCGTCGCAGCCGACCTGGCGTCGATCTCCGAGCGTCGCACCGACCGCTTCCTCGACGTGTCGCGCAACCACGGGTTGCACGCGTTCCTCGCTGACGACCCCGGCGTGGACAGCGGCCACATGATCGCCCAGTACACCCAGGCCGCGATCGTCTCGGAGATGAAGCGGCTCGCCGCACCCGCGTCGGTCGACTCGATCCCCTCCAGCGCGATGCAGGAGGACCACGTGTCGATGGGGTGGTCGGCGGCGCGCAAGCTGCGCCGCTCGGTCGACGGGCTCACCCGGGTGCTGGCGGTCGAGCTGCTCACGGCGGCCCGCGCCCTCGACCTGCGGGCTCCGCTCACCCCCGCGCCCGCCACGGCGGCGGTCGTGCAGGCACTGCGCGACGCCGGCGCCCCCGCACCGGGCACCGACCGCTTCCTCGCCCCGGAGATCGAGACCGCGGTCCAGCTCGTCGCCACCGGTGCGGCGGTCGCAGCAGCAGAGTCCGTCACCGGCCCCCTCAACTGACACCACGGCATACCCGACTCGTCGAAAGCACTCAAGGAGAACGACATGGAAGGCGCTCGCCCCGTCCGCTCACCCCGCGGCACCCAGCTCACCCACGCCACCCACTGGGGCGCCGAGGCGCCGCTGCGGATGCTGATGAACAACCTCGACCCAGAGAACGCCGAGCGTCCCGACGACCTCGTCGTCTACGGCGGCACGGGACGGGCGGCTCGCGACTGGAAGTCGTTCGACGCCATGGTGCGCACGCTGAGCACGCTCAAGCAGGACGAGACGATGCTCGTGCAGAGCGGGCGCCCGGTCGGCGTCATGCAGACCCACGAGTGGGCGCCCAGGGTGCTCATCGCTAACTCCAACCTGGTCGGCGACTGGGCGACCTGGCCGGAGTTCCGCCGGCTCGAGCACCTCGGGCTGACGATGTACGGCCAGATGACCGCCGGCTCGTGGATCTACATCGGCACCCAGGGCATCGTCCAGGGCACCTACGAGACCTTCGCGGCCATCGCCGAGAAGAAGTTCGGCGGCACGCTGGCCGGCACGCTGACCCTCACCGGCGGCTGCGGAGGCATGGGTGGTGCCCAGCCGCTCGCGGTGACCATGAACGAGGGCGCCTGCCTGATCGTCGACGTCGACGAGACCCGCCTGCGCCGCCGGGTCGAGCACCGCTACCTCGACGAGGTCGCCGACTCCCTCGACGACGCGATCGAGAAGGCCGTGGCCGCCAAGAACGAGCGCCGGGCCTGGTCCGTCGGCGTCGTGGGCAACGCCGCCGAGGTCTTCCCCGAGCTGCTGCGCCGGGGCGTGCCGATCGACATCGTCACCGACCAGACCAGCGCGCACGACCCGCTGTCCTACCTGCCCGAGGGGATCGAGCTGGGCGACTGGCACGAGTACGCGGAGAAGAAGCCGGAGGAGTTCACCGACCGGGCCCGTGCGTCGATGGCCAAGCACGTCCAGGCCATGGTCGAGTTCCAGGACGCCGGCGCCGAGGTCTTCGACTACGGCAACTCGATCCGCGACGAGGCCCGGCAGGGCGGGTACGACCGGGCGTTCGAGTTCCCGGGCTTCGTGCCGGCCTACATCCGGCCGCTGTTCTGTGAGGGCAAGGGCCCGTTCCGCTGGGCCGCCCTCTCCGGCGACCCGAAGGACATCGCGGCCACCGACAAGGCCGTCCTCGACCTCTTCCCCGACAACGACCGGCTGCACAAGTGGATCCGCGGCGCGCAGGAGCGGATCGCGTTCCAGGGCCTGCCGGCCCGCATCTGCTGGCTCGGCCAGGGTGAGCGCGACAAGGCGGGGCTGGCGTTCAACGAGCTGGTCCGCACCGGCGAGGTGAGCGCACCCATCGTCATCGGTCGCGACCACCTCGACACCGGGTCCGTCGCAAGCCCCTACCGCGAGACCGAGGCCATGCTCGACGGTTCCGACGCCATCGCCGACTGGCCGCTGCTCAACGCCCTCGTCAACACCTCCTCCGGCGCCAGCTGGGTGTCGATCCACCACGGTGGTGGCGTCGGCATCGGCCGCTCCCTGCACGCCGGCCAGGTCTCCCTCGCCGACGGCACCGAGCTCGCCGCCCAGAAGCTGGCTCGCGTGCTCACCAACGACCCGGCGATGGGTGTCATCCGGCACGTCGACGCGGGCTACGACATCGCCGAGCGCACCGCGCAGGAGCAGGGCGTCCGCATCCCGATGCGGGAGGGCTGACCGACCCACCCGGACCGACCAAGGGGCGGCCCCGAGTTGCCGGGGTCGCCCCTCCGGCGTACACCTGAAGGACCGGGTGCAGTGCTGGAGGGGCGATGCGACAGGTCTTGGGGAAGTCGATAACGGTTGTCCTGACGGCGGTGACGGTGGTCGGCGCCAGTCTCCCGACGGCGGTCGCGGACACGGTCTGTGACCGCATGGACCGGGCCACCTGGCACGTCGCGCGTCCGGACACCGGCGCCAGTCTCCTGACGCCGTGGGCGGACGAGGCCACCAAGGCGGCCGCCTACGGCTTCACCGACCCGCAGGGCACCCCCTTCCGCTCCTCCGTCACCCCGCGGGTCGGACTGGTGGCAGTGGACCGGATGTTCAGCTCCCGCATCAACGACTTCCAGTGGGTGGTCGACGGGTCGACCGCCCAACGCGAGGCGCTGGCCGCGGGCTATGCCGACCAGGGCCCCGGCTTCTACGCCTCCGGGTTGCGGGTCCCCGGCTGCACCCGGGCGATCGCCTCCTTCGTCCGCCAGGGCCGACACCGCTACGCGCCGGCCGCCGAGGCCCCCGCCTTGCTGGCCGCCGGGTGGGTGCGGGTCCGCACTGCCTTCCACGCGCCCCTGATCGAGCCGTCGACCGCGCCCCCCGCCGATCCGGTCTTCACCTTCGCCGTGATGCCCGACACCCAGAACGAGGTGAACAGCACGGACATCCGCTTCCCGAAGCGGGTGGACTGGCTGGTCACGAACCGTGCCCTCCTCGACCTCAGGTGGGTCCTGCACAGCGGCGACCTCCAGAACTGGGACACCCCGGCGCACGAACAGTTCGCGAACATGAGCAGGTGGATCGAGACCCTCGAGGCGAACGGCCTGCCCTTCCTCGCGGTGCCGGGCAACCACGACACCGCAGCGGTCTGTCCGGGCGGGTCGGCGTGCCCGAACGCGAACACCAACGTCACGGTGCGTGACACCAGGACCTGGAACGCGTACTACCCGCCCTACCGGTTCGGGCTGCAGGGCGTCTACGAGACCGGCAAGTCGGACAACGGCTGGCGCACCTTCTCGGCGGGCGGCGTGGGGTGGCTGGTGCTGGACCTCGAGCTCTGGCCGCGCACCGGGGTGATCGACTGGGCGAAGAACGTCGTGGCCACCCATCCCCACCACAACGTCATCGTCGTGACGCACTCCTTCCTCACGTCGAAGGGAGCCATCTCCGCGAGCAACGGTGGCTACGGTGCGACCGCCCCGACGACCCTGTGGGCGGCGCTCGACGACTTCCCCAACGTCGTGATGTTCTTCAGTGGGCACGTCGGCCAGGCCTTCAACACCTCGGCCACCGCGGTCGACGGCCACAAGGTGGCGATGTTCCTGCAGACCATGCACGCCCCGTACACCAACCCCGTGCGGCTCGTCACCGTCGACACCAGGGCCCGCACCATCCACACCTGGGTGCGGTCCAACGTCGACCGCTCCTACCCCGTCGGCCAGCAGGACGTCACCCGGGTCTACCCCTACACCGCGACCATCTCCCTCATGCGCTGGGTGCGCTGAGTCGCATCCGTCACCAGGCGTCACCGGGCGCTCCTCCGGACGGCGTATGCCGGGTGGTGACCACCCGGCATACGCTGGCGCGACGGGGCGGTGCAACTGAGGTGGGGTGACCGGGATGGGGCGAGCGGGGAGGGGGCGACGCGCGCTCGGGCTCGGCGCCCTGACCTGCGCCCTCGCCCTCATGACCGTCGGGTGCACGACTCCGGAGCCTCCGAGGAGCCCGGGCACCACGGCGACGGCCGCGCCCACCGGCACCGCTGCGGTGTCCGGCACGCCGGCACCCACGGCGGAGCCGCTCCCTCCGGTCGCCGACCCGGCCACGACCTTCTCGTTCGCCGTCATCCCGGACACCCAGCCCGAGGTGAAGGCCGACGACCCACGCACCGACAAGCGGGTCGCGTGGCTCCTCGCCCACCGTGAGCAGCTGAACCTCCAGTGGGTGCTGCACAGCGGTGACGTCCAGGACTGGGACACCCCGGACCACCAGCAGTGGGTGAGCATGAGCACCCGGTTCGCGGCCTTGGCGGCGGCCGGCCTCCCGTTCATCGCGGCGCCCGGCAACCACGACACAGCGGCCGTGTGCGAGGGCGGCTCGGCGTGCCCTGGGGCGGACACCGCGGTGACGGTGCGCGACACGACGCTCTGGAACAGGTACTACCCCCCGTCCTACTTCGGCTTCGAGGGACTGGCCGAGCCGGGCAAGTCCGACAACGGCTTCCGCACGTTCCGGGCCGGTGGTGACGACTGGCTCGTCCTCAGCCTCGAGATCTGGCCGCGGCAGCAGGTCGTCGACTGGGCCAGGGGCGTGGTCGCCGCACACCCGCACCACAATGTCATCGTGCTGACGCACATGTTCCTGGAGGGGGACGGGTCGATCTCCACGACCAACGGCGGCTACGGCGCGACCACCCCGACCCAGCTGTGGGATGCGCTCAAGGGCTACCCCAACGTCGTCATGACCTTCTCCGGTCACACGGGTCAGGTCTTCTCCGGCTCGGTGCCTGCCTCCGATGGCCACCGCGTGGCGATGTTCCTGCAGGCCATGCACGCCCCCGACACCAACCCGGTCCGCATCGTCACCGTGGACACCGCCGCCGGGACCATCACGACGCAGGTGCGGTCCAGCTTCGACCGCTCCAAACCCGTGGGACAGCAGGACGTCGAGGAGGTCTACCCCTACTCGACGACGATCACCGGGATGCGCTGGGTGCGTCCCTAGGCGGGTTCGGTGACGTCGGCGACCTGCGCGTCCAGGGCCCGGAGCACGTCGTCGGAGTGCGCGGTCGCGGCCACGCCGTGGGCCCCGGCGCCGATCGAGATCAGGCGCCCGGTGACGGTCGTGTCCGCGACGACCGGGAGCGCGGTGGTCGAGCCGAACGGTGTGATCGTGCCGCGCTCGTAGCCGGTCACCTCCTTGGCGACGGCCGCGTCCGGCATCGACATCCGGTTGACGCCCAGCAGCGCCCGCAGCTTGGGCCACGAGATCTCCCGGCCGCCCGGCACCAGGACGAACAGGAAGTCGTCCTCGGCGCGCCGCACCACCAGGGTCTTGATGATGTCCTGCGGCTCGACGCCCCGCGCTGCGGCCGCTTCCTCGAGGGAGCCGACCCGACCGTGACGGGTCAGGGTGTGCTCGATCCCGCTGGCGGCCAGGGCGGCCGCGGCCCGCGCCTCGCCCTCGGTCGGGATGCCGTCCCGGGTGGGGTCGGAGCCGGTGTCCTGGGTCATGTCGCCATGCTAGGTTCCCGGCGCAGGTTGCGTCTGCCGGGCACCGGTCTGGAATCCGAGACGCAATGCCCGGAGTCCTGCCGTGCGACGGCGGTCCCTGGTGTGGAATGGTCTCGGTGCCGGTTGAGCAGAGCGTCGAGTGGACCTCGCCGTCGGCGCGGCAGAGCTGAGAGGACACCGTGAGCTTCGAGTCGATGTGGTCTGACCTGCATCCGGTCGGACGCAGCGCCCAGAGCGGCGGCTACCGCCGGTTCGCGTGGACCCGCGAGGACCACGACCTGCGCGAGTGGTTCGCGGGGGAGTGCGCGGCGCGCGGGCTCGACCTCACCGAGGACCGGATGGGCAACCAGTGGGCGTGGTGGGGAGACCCTGACTCGGCCGCGGCCAAGGGGGACAAGGGCGTCGTCACGGGCTCCCACCTCGACAGCGTGCCGGACGGTGGCGCCTTCGACGGCCCGCTCGGGGTCGTCAGCGCCCTCGCGGCGGTGGACGCGTTGCAGGCCAACGGGTTCCAGCCCTCCAGGCCGATCGGTGTCGTCAACTTCGTCGACGAGGAAGGTGCCCGGTTCGGGGTCGCCTGCGCCGGCTCACGTGTCATCACCGGAGCCATGACCGCGCGCCGCGCGCGCAGCCTCACCGACGCCGACGGCACGACGATGGCCGACGCGCTCAAGGCGGCCGGGCGCGACCCGCACCAGATCGGTCGGGACGACGACGCGCTGCGGCGGATCGGCAGCTTCGTCGAGCTGCACGTCGAGCAGGGCCGTGGGCTCATCGACCTCGACCACCCCATCGCGGTCGGCAGCGACATCTGGCCGCACGGGCGGTGGCGGCTCGACTTCGCCGGCGAGGCCAACCACGCGGGCACGACCAGGCTCGAGGACCGGCACGACGCGATGCTCGGGTATGCCGCTGCGGTGCTCGCCGCCCGCGAGGCCGCCATCACCCACGGGTGCGTCGCCACCATCGGCAAGGTCGCGGTGACTCCTGGTGGCGTCAACGCGATCCCCAGCGCCGTGACCGGCTGGCTCGACGCCCGGGGCGCCAGCCCGCGCGCGGTCCGTCGCGCGGTCTCCGACATCACCGCGATGGTCGAGCAGTCGGGCGGCAAGATCACGCAGGAGTCCTGGACCCCGTCCACGCCGTTCGACACCTCGCTGAGCGCGCGGCTGGGCACCCGGCTCGGCGGCATACCGGTGCTCGGGACGGGGGCCGGGCACGACGCCGGCATCCTCGCGAACGCCGGCATCCCGACCGCCATGCTCTTCGTCCGCAACCCCACCGGCGTCTCGCACTCCCCGGAGGAGTTCGCCGAGACGTCCGACTGCCTCGAAGGGGTCGCGGCCCTCACCGCGGTGCTCGAGGACCTCGCCGGGGACGCAGCATGACGACCTACTGGGCGGAGCACGCCTGGCTGCCCACGGGACTGGCGACCGATGTGCGGTTCGACGTCGTCGACGGCGTCTTCGCGGGGGTGCACCGCCGCGCGAGGGCGGAGGCCGGTGACGTCCGCCTGCACGGGGTGGTCCTGCCCGGGCTGGCCAACGCGCACAGCCACGCCTTCCACCGCGCGCTGCGCGGCCGCACCCACGGCGACGGCGGCAACTTCTGGACCTGGCGCCAGCAGATGTATGCCGTCACGCGGCACCTCACGCCGGACACCTACCTCGCCCTCGCCCGGGCGGTCTTCGCCGAGATGGTGCTGTCCGGCACCACCGTGGTCGGGGAGTTCCACTACCTGCACCACGACCTGGCAGGGCGGCCCTACGCCGACCCCAACGCGATGGGGTCGGCAGTCATCGAGGCCGCCCGCGAGGCCGGCCTGCGGCTGACGCTGCTCGACACCTGCTACCTCGCCGGTGGCCTGTCTGGCGACGGGCACCTGCCCCTCGACGACGTGCAGCGGCGCTTCACCGACGGGGACGTCGACCGGTGGGCGGCCCGCGTCGCCGCGCTCAGCCCCGACGCGACCACCCGCATCGGGGCGGCGGTCCACTCGGTGCGCGCCGTGCCCCGCGACGACCTGCGCGCGATGGCCGAGGTCACCCGCGGTCGGATCGTGCACGCCCACGTGAGCGAGCAGCCGGCTGAGAACCTGGCCACCCAGATGTTCTACGGCGCCACCCCCACCGGGCTGCTCGACGAGGCGGGACTCCTGGGCGACCGGTTCAGCGCGGTCCACGCCACCCACCTGTCCGACCACGACATCCAGCTGCTCGGTCGGTCGTCGTCGACCGCGTGCTTCTGCCCCACGACCGAGCGCGACCTCGCGGACGGCATCGGCCCGGCCCGTGCGTTGGCGGAGGCCGGGGCCCGGCTGTCGCTCGGCTCCGACCAGCACGCCGTGATCGACCCGTTCGAGGAGGTCAGGGGGCTGGAGATGCACGAGCGACTGGCCAGCAACGAGCGCGGCCGCTTCACCCCCGACGAGCTGATGGCCGCCGCCTCGGTGGACGGCTACCGCAGCCTCGGGTGGCAGGACGCCGGGCTCATCGCCGACGGCGCCGCCGCCGACTTCGTCGTCGTGCGTACCGACACGGTCAACACCGCGGGTGCCAAGGCGGGCCAGATCCTCTACAGCGCAACCCGATCCGATGTCGACACCGTCGTCGTCGGCGGGCAGGTGGTGGTCGAGTCCGGCCGCCACCGGCTCGGTGACGTGGCGGCCATGCTCGGCAAGGCGCTGTCCGACGTCAGGGACCACCAGTGAGCAGCACCGTCGTCACCGGCATCGGCGAGCTCGTCACCTGCGACGGGACCACCCCCGACGGCCTGGGGCTGCGTCACGGTGCTGCAGTCGTCGTGGAGGACGACCGGATCGTCTGGGTCGGCTCGTCGTCGGAGGCGCCGGCGGCCGACCGCGCCGTCGACGTGGAGGGTCGCGCGGTACTGCCCGGCTTCGTCGACTCCCACGCGCACCTGGTGTTCGCCGGCGACCGCGGTGACGAGTTCGCCGCCCGCATGGCCGGCACGCCCTACGACGGGGGCGGGATCGGGGTCTCCGTCGCGGCGACCCGAGACGCCTCGGACGACGAGCTGCGGTCCCTCGTCGCTGCCCGCGTGGAGGAGATGCGCGCCCAGGGCACGACGACCGTCGAGATCAAGAGCGGCTACGGGCTGACCGTCCAGGACGAGGCGCGGGCGCTGCGCATCGCCCGCGAGTTCACCCCTGAGACCACGTTCCTCGGCGCCCACGTGGTGCCCCGCGAGTACGCGGGTGACCGCGCGGCATACCTGGAGCTGCTCACGGGGCCGATGCTGGAAGCAGCGGCTCCGCACGCGAGGTGGGTCGACGTCTTCTGCGAGCCGCACTCCGCGCACGCCTTCACCGAGGACGAGGCGCTGGCCGTCCTCGTCGCCGGACGGCACGCAGGGCTCGAGCTGCGCGTGCACGGCAACCAGCTCGGCCACGGACCCGGCGTGCGCCTCGCCGTCGAGCTGGGGGCGGCCAGCGTCGACCACTGCACCTACCTGTCCGACGCGGACGTCGAGGCACTCGCCGGAGCGGCGGACACGACGGTGGCGACCCTGCTGCCGGGGGTCGAGTTCTCGACCCGCTCGCCGTACCCGGACGCGGCGGCCCTGCTGCGGGCCGGGGTGTCGATCGCCCTCGCGACCGACTGCAACCCGGGCACCTGCTACTCGTCGTCGATGCCGTTCGTCATCGCGCTCGCCGTGCGCGAGATGGGCCTGACGCCGGGTCAGGCCGTGCTCGCGGCGACCGTCGGCTCGGCGAAGTCGTTGCGGCGCACCGACATCGGTCGCATCGAGGTCGGGGCGCGCGCTGACCTGACCGTGCTCGACGCGCCGTCGCACGTGCACCTGTCCTACCGCGCCGGGGTCCCGATCGCCCGGGCGCTCGACCTCTAGCGACGCGTCAGGCGTCGCCCTCCTGCATGGCCTTGGGGAGGTGGCCGGCCGACTTCTGGTAGTACTGGGCCGCCTTCCGGGTCACGATCACCTTGGCCGCCCCGACCGCGAGACCGGTCAGCGCCGCGAACGCGATGGCGTCCTTCCATGGCGTCCGCGGGTCGCGCGGGTCGACGACGGCGTCCCGGCCGGCCTTCTTCCAGACCGTGGTGACCACCTTGTTGGCGATGACGCCGGCGAGCACCGCCGACCCGGTCCCGAGCACTCGCCACACCAGTGGTCCCATGTCGCACCTCTCCCGTTCCGATCGCCTGCCGACCGCTGTCCCGGCCGCGGCAAACTGCTGCTGACCTGCGCCTCCACCCTGTCACATCGTGGAGTAGTCTTCGACGCGTAACGACAGGGGAGCGCGCAAGCGCTGAGAGTGCGGGAGACCGCAGACCCTCACACCTGATCCGGTTCGCACCGGCGTAGGGAGTCGAGATCTCAGACACCTGTCGGGCGAGTGCGCCACCACAGGTGCTCCTCTCCCGGCAGCTGTCTCCCCGAGGTATCCACCGGATCCCACGGGAGAAGAAAACATGAGCACCACCAACACCCCGGCCGCCTCGGCCGGCAGCACCTCGTCCACCTCCACCGAGCCACGTCGCGGGAGCATCCGCGCCAGCGGGCAGCTCTGGGGTTGGCGGACCGTCGACCTCCTGACGGTCTCCTTCCTCGGCGCCGCGTTCGGCGTCGCCTACTGGGCCTGGGGTCTGGCCTACACCGCACCGGCCGCGGGGCTCGAGGCCCTCTTCCCGCCGCTGCAGGGCATCACGGGCGCGCCCTGGTTGATGGCCGGGGTCGTGGGCGGCCTGGTCATCCGCCGCCCGGGCTCCGCCCTGCTCTGCGAGGTCGTGGCGGCCCTCGTCTCGATGCTTCCCGGCACCAAGTGGGGTTTCACCACCCTCGTCTCGGGGATCTTGCAGGGTCTCGGCGCGGAGATCGCCTTCCTGCTCCTCGGGTATGCCGCGTTCGGCCTCGGTGCCGCACTCCTCGCCGGCGCCCTCTCCGCACCGCTGGAAGCTCTCTACGAGTGGCAGACGTGGTGGACCGACTGGGACCTGGGCTACAAGCTCGCCTACGCCGGCATCCTCACCGTCGCGGGCGCGATCATCGCCGGTGGCCTCGGGTGGCTGCTGACGCGAGGGCTGGCCCGAGCTGGCGCCCTGGGCGCCTTCCCCGCAGGGCAGGAAGCCCGGGAGTCACACGCTGTCTGACCACCCCGGTCCCGGCGCCCCGTCGGGGCGCCGGGGTCAGCTCGAGGTCCGGGGACTGACCTGGCGGCCCTACGGCCGTCGCGACCCGGTCATCCCCGGACTCGACCTCGACACCCCGCCCGGCCAACGGGTCCTGCTCGTCGGCCCCAGCGGTTCGGGCAAGTCCACGCTGCTGCGAGCGCTGGCGGGCGTGCTCGAGGTCGCCGACTCGGGTGAGCGCGGCGGCACCGTGCTGCTCGACGGCGCCGTCCCGGGGACCCGGGCCGGCGATGTCGGTCTCGTCCTCCAGGAGCCCGGTGCGGGCATCGTCTCGGCGACCGTCGGACGGGACGTGGCCTTCGGCCTCGAGAACATCGGCATGCCGCGTGCGGACATGCCCGCGCGCGTCGCCGCTGCGCTGGGCGCGGTCGACCTCACGATGCCGCAGGACACCCCGACGTTCGCACTGTCCGGGGGTGAGCAGCAACGGCTCGCCCTCGCGGGAGCGCTCGCCCTCGAGCCTGCCGTCCTGTTGCTCGACGAACCCACCGCGATGCTCGACCCGGTGAACGCGGAGTCGGTCCGGCGCACGGTCGACGAGGTCACCAGGTCCCGCGGGCTGACGACGGTCGTCGTCGAGCACCGGCTCGGCCCGTGGCTCGACCTCGTCGACCGGCTGGTTGTCCTCGACCCCACGGGTCGGGTCGTGGCGGACGGCGAGCCTGCTTCGGTGCTCGCCCTGCACGGGGAGTCCCTTGCCGCCCAGGGCATCTGGGTGCCCGGGTTCCCCGATCCGCAACCACGCGGCATACCTGCTGGGGTGTTCGAGCCGTCGTCGACGGGCGCCAACGTGCTGACCCTCGACGCGGCAGACGTCACCATCAGAAGGTCGGTGCGGGCGCTCGACGGCTCGACCCGCACCACGGTCGCGGTGCAGGACCAGTGGTTCCAGGCCCGCGCCGGGCAGGTGCACGCGCTGGTGGGCCCCAGCGGTGCCGGCAAGTCGACCCTCCTGTTGGCGCTGGCCGGGCTGCTGCGTCGGCAGGGTGGGGAGGTGCGGCTACGGCCCGACCTGGCGGTCGACGGGCAGCGCGACCCACGCGAACTGGGCACGATCGACCTGGCCCGCCGGGTGGCCTGGGTGCCGCAGTGGGCCAGCTCCACCATCGTCAGCCACACCGTGCTCGACGAGGTGATGACCACGTCCCGGGCTGTGGGGCTGGTCGAGTCCGAGGCGCGGGTGCGGGCCCGGGCTCTGCTGGCGCACCTCGGTCTGTCTCATCTGGAGCAGGCCGACCCCCGACACCTCTCGGGCGGGGAGCAGCGTCGGCTGGCGGTCGCGTCCGCAGTGGTCCACCAGCCAGCCCTGGTCTGTGCCGACGAGGCCACCGTCGGTCAGGACCGGCTGACCTGGGCTGCCGTCATGGGCATTGTCGAGGGGTTGCGAGACACGGGGGCGGCGATCGTGCTGACCACGCACGACGACGCCGTGACCACGCGGGCGGACGCGGTCACGGTGATCGAGCGACCCGTTCAGCCGCCACCGGCACCGGTCCGCCGTCGCCCGCTGGTGGCCCGCGCGGGTCCGCTGTCGCTGTTGGCTGGCGCGAGCCTGGCGATCCCTGCGGGGGTCGTCTCGCCGCGGTGGTCCACCAGCCTGCTGGTCCTGTCCGTGCAGGCCGTGCTCGCGGTGATCGCGCTCTGGGCGCCGGGCCGGGGACCGGTCCCCACCGGTCGGCTGCGCGGCGTGCTCCTGCGGCTCGGTCCCGGGGTGCTCGGCGCCCTCTCGGTGGCGTGGTCCACCTGGCTGCTCGGAGGCCACGAGGGTGGCACCGCGTTCACGGCGGGGCTGCGGGTGCTGATCATCGTGCTGCCCTCGGCGGTGCTGATCCAGCACGTCGACGCCGACGCCCTCGGTGACCACCTGGGGCAACGGCTCCGTCTCCCGGCCCGCCCCGTCGTGGCCGTAGCGGCCGCGTTGCAGCGGGTGCACACCTTCGGGGAGATCTGGTCGGAGATCGCGCGGGCCCGCCGGGTGCGCGGGATCGGCGCCACGGCGCGTTCCCCGCGCTCGGTCCTCGCCGAGCTGTGGGCGCTGACCCTGGGGATGCTGGTCCGGTCGTTGCAGTCCGCGGCGGCGCTCGCGGTGGCGATGGACTCGCGAGGTTTCGCCACGGCATACCGGCGCACCTGGGCTGCACCCGCGCCGTGGCGACGGGCCGACTGGCTCGTGGTCGCCGCCAGCCTGGTCCCCCTCGCGGTGGCGGTCCTCGTCCGCTGAGGGGCCCGCCGCTCCTTGCGCGTGTTGGCGAGCATGCTGGACCCAGTTCGACGCCCTGACTATCTCTGTATCTATCTGTTGACCTATATGCACATGGCTGGCATTGTGTGTGTTTATTTCCAGTAATGTTCATATGGGGGGTAGGTATGGTCAGGAAGATAGTCTGTGCTGTGGTCGTGGCGGGGGGCGCGAGCCTGTCGATGCAGGGGGTGGCATGGGCTGACCAGTCCGTGGCGCCCAACCCCGACCGGTCGACGCTGGTCGCTCCGGACAAGGGAACCGACAGCGACCCACACTTGGCCTTGCCGCAATGGGCGGTCGAGGGCGAGGCAACAAAATTCGCTGCGGCCGTTGGACGAGTGCATGGAACGCGGATCGGGAAGCTTCCCACCGTGGTGGATCCTGGGAGTCAGCCGCCGGCTGCCCACTCGATGGCTGGCAAGCAGCAGGACCAGATCACCAGCTACTACTGCGGGCCGGCCGCAGTGTCGGAGGCGCTTGCACATCTGGGCATCTCCGCGAGCCAGTCCACGGTGGCCACGCAGCTGCGCACAACCGGTGACGGCACGGCCTGGTCAGGAGTCAACGCCAACGTCTCGACGGCCAAGACCGGATACCCGGTGCCCGACGTGCTCAACTACCACCTTCGCAATAGCTCTCTGCGCTACTACCCGGTGGGCTATGGGTCGGCCACGTCGACAGTGATCGCGAACTTCAAGACTCGCGCCGTGGCCGACATCTCCGCCGCCGACCCGGTCATCGGCGATGCGTGGGAGACCAGCAGTTCGGCCTACCACCTGGTCGGACATCCACGCGATCGCACGATCTTCCACTGGTACACCATGTTCGGCTACTCAAGCTCGGGGTCCTCGATCACCTACGAAGACTCGGCTCACTCCAGCCAGGTCAGCTGGGGGAGTGGTGTGCCCGAGTATTCAACGCTCGCCGCCACGAAGCTGGCGACGATCAACGCCGGACGGGGCTATGTCTGGTAGGCGCTTGGCAGCGTCGTTCCTGACCGTTCCGACGGCCCTAGGGGCTTGCACGCCCAGCGGCCCCGCGCCCACCGACCCGACGCCCGCCACGACGACCGCCTCGACCGATGTCGCTGGGGCGCCCTGGTGGGAGGGCTCAGCCGTCTGCGAACTCGAGCCGTCGGTGTCGCTCGCCCGGACGATGGCTCAGCGATGGTCACCGCCGAAGTCGGCCGGCGTGCGGGACATCGTGGCCCACGCGCCGGTGTCGCCCGAGGGCTGGATGTTCACGGAAGAGCGAGGCAGCAGGTTCAACGGTGCGTCGATGTGGAACGTCCGCACGGGAGAGCAGCGAGTCATCCGACGGTTCAAGGGCTCGGCGACCTACCAGGCGGCAGGAGGCTTCGACGGCGAGCACGTTCTCTGGGTGGAGACCCACGGCCTGGAGAGCTTCGACGACTTTGCCATCTACCTCTACGACTTGGCGTCCGGGACCAACCGTCACCTCGGTGACAACGAGACCGACGCCGCGGGAAACCCCTACGTCAGCCCGCTCGACGCGCCCGTCGTGCACGAGGGCATCGGTGCGTGGGTCCAGGGCACCGGACCCGGCGGCGAACGGACCGTGAAGGTAGCCGACCTGGAGACGGGCACCGTGCGGGACGCCTACACCGGCTACGTCAACGGTGTCCGCTTCCTCGGTGACGACCTGATGCTGACCATGGGCAACTGGACCCGGCGGCTCTACGACACCCGGACCCTGCAGGAGAAGGACCCTCCGGCCGGGCTGAGCCGCTTCAACGGTCGGGTGATGGTCACCTTCGGTGACGACGGCAGTGTGGCCTACACCAACGACAACTCCGACGACTCCGCGCCGTACACCGAGCTCTGGTTCGCACCCTCGCTGACCAAGCCGGCGCATCTCGTGCTCCGGCTGCCGACCGACCACGGGCTTCAGAGCGCGCCCGACATCACGCCCTCAGGCATCGTGTATCCCACCGACGGACACGGGTCCTTCTACCTCGACCGAGCGACGGGGAACACCGTCCGCATCACCGATGCGCAGTACTACTTCGTCGCGGACGACAGGGTGGTGACGCTCGACGCCGCCATCGACAAGGCGGCCAGGACCACGTCACTGAGGATCTTCAGCCTCCCCAGCTCGATCATGGGCGGCTGTCCGCAGCGCTCTCCCCAGCCGCAGCCCAGAGGGCCGTCGACGGTGCGCCCCGCCACCACGAGCTCTGCCGACTGATCCCGTGCCGCCACCGGGCCGAGACCCCTTGCGGCGCGTGGGCGACCGGAGCAAGGTGACCTCATGAACCGTGTCAGCGACGCCGCGGGTCCGTCCTCACCGGACCAGATCCGCAACGTGGTCCTGGTGGGAGCGAGCGGGGCCGGCAAGACGGCACTGTTCGACCAGCTCGTGGCGGCCCGGATCCCGGGCCGCCGCGCTCGTGAAGGGGGCGATCTCGCCGCCACGCAGTCCCTGACGGCGGCCTCGATCCCGACCGGCGAGGTCACTCTCAACCTGCTCGACACCCCCGGTCACCCCGACTTCGTGGGTGACGTGCGCGCCGGCCTGCGGGCCGCAGACGCGGCCATCTTCGTCGTCGCCGCGGCGGACGGCGTGGACGAGCCGACCCGACTGCTGTGGCGCGAGTGCGAGGTGCTCGGTATGCCGCGTGCCGTCGCCGTCACCCGCCTCGAGCAGGCGCGGGCCGACTTCGAGGCGACCGTCGACGGGTGCCAGCGCGCCTTCGGGGATGCCGAGCCGCTGGCCCTGCCGCTCGTGGTCGACGGCGCGGTCACCGGACTGCTGAACCTGTTGCGCCGCACCGTGACCGAGCAGCGGCCGGGTGGCGGTGAGGCCGACCGGGAGCCCAGCAGCGACGAGGGTGAGCTGATCGACGCCCAGCGGGGCGAGCTGATCGAGTCCGTGATCGAGGAGTCCGAGGACGAAGGGCTCCTCGAGCGCTACCTGGGGGGCGAGGAGGTCGACACCGAGGCCGTCTCCGGCGACCTGCGCCTCGCCATCGCGACGGCCCGCTTCTTCCCGATCCTGCCGACCCATGCTCCCGGCGGCGTGGGTGTCGAGGCGCTGCTCGAGCTGTGCGAGAAGGGTTTCCCGTCTCCGGTGGGGGCAGCAGTCCCCACCGTCTACACCCCGGCCGGCGGCGACTTCGGCACGGTGACCTGCGACCCCGCGGGTCCGCTCGTGGCCGAGGTCGTGCGCACCACGACCGACCCCTTCGTGGGTCGTCAGTCGCTGGTGCGGGTGTTCTCCGGCACGCTGCGACCTGACGAACCGGTGCACATCTCCGGTCACCTCCAGCACTTCGCGAGCCACCTCGTGGACGAGCACGCCGACCACGACACCGATGACGAGCGGATCGGCCCGCTCTCTGCGCCGGTGGGTGACGAGACGCGGCCGGTGGCCGCCGGGATCGCCGGTGACGTGGTCGTCGTCGCCAAGCTCGCGGGTGCGGAGACCTCGGACACGTTGTCGCGCAAGGACAAGCCGGCCCTTGTCGAACCCTGGCTGCTGCCCAACCCGTTGCTGCCCGTGGCGATCCACGCCAGGTCGAAGGGCGACGAGGACAAGCTCGCGACCGCGTTGCAACGGCTGGTCGCCGAGGACGTCACCATGCGGCTCGAGCACAACGCCGAGACCCACCAGCTCGTGCTGTGGGCGATGGGTCCGGCCCACGTCGACCAGCTGATCGCCACCCTCGACTCCCGCTACCACGTGCCCGTCGAGGTCGAGCCGGTGCGGACATCGTTGCGCGAGACCTTCGTCCGGCCCACCAAGGTGCAGGGCCGGCTCGTGAAGCAGTCGGGTGGACACGGCCAGTACGCCGTCTGCCACCTCGAGATCGAGCCCTTGGAGCGCGGCGCGGGCATCGAGTTCGTCGACAAGGTCGTCGGTGGAGCCGTGCCCCGCAACTTCATCCCCTCGGTGGAGAAGGGCGCCCGCAACCAGCTCGAGAAGGGGGTGCTGGCCGGCTACCCCGTGGTCGACGTGCGCATCACCCTCGTCGACGGCAAGGCCCACTCGGTCGACTCCTCCGACATGGCGTTCCAGACCGCCGCCGGGATGGCGCTGCGAGAGGCGGCCAACGACTCGACGGTCGCCATGCTCGAACCCGTCGACGAGGTGCACATCGACGTCAGCGACGACGCGGTCGGCGGGGTGCTGGCGGACCTGCGCGGCCGTCGCGGTCAGGTGCACGGCACCGAGCCGTCCGAGGTCACCGGGCGCACCGTCATCCACGCCGAGGTGCCGGCCCACGAGCTGGCCCGCTACCCGGTCGACCTGCGCTCGGTCTCACACGGCACCGGCAGCTTCACCCGCAGCTTCGTCCGCTACGACTACATGCCACCTGCGCTCGCCCGCGAGGTGACGGCCGGCTGACGTCCCGGGCTTGCGTCTGTTGGAAGCGAAACTGCCGGATCTCCGGAAGTTTCGCTTCCAACAGACGGGGGCCGGGTCAGTCGAGGACGATGAGCGGCGTCTCGGACCGGCCGCGCCGCGCGAGGTAACCGTGCCAGAGCAGCCGCGCCGAGGTCGACCGGTGCGGTCGCCACCGCTCGCCCACCAGCTCGAGGGCAGCCTGGTCGGGCACCACGTCGAGGCCCAGGGCCTCGGCCGCCGCCACCTGCAGCGCGCGGTCGCCGACCGGCCAGAGGTCCGCGCGGCCGAGACAGGCGAGCAGGTAGACGTCGGCGGTCCAGCGCCCGATACCGGGCAGGGCGATGAGCGCTCGCCGCACCTCGTCGTCGGTGAGGGCATCGAGCCCGGCCAGGTCGAGCTCGCCGGTCACGACCGCTGCGGCCAGGGCGCGCAGGTAGCGGTCCTTCTGGCGCGACACTCCGTCGACCCGCAGCTCCTCGGGGGTCGTGGCCAGCAACGGCTCAGGGCCCATGGTGCCCACGCGCTCGAGCACCCTGCGGTAGGCCGCGGCAGCAGACGCCAGCGACACCTGCTGCTCGAGGATGAACAGCACCAGGCTCGCGAACCCCGGTGGCCGCAGCCACAACGGAGGTATGCCGTGCTCGGCCACGAGCGCGGCGAGGTCGGGGTCGTGGGCCGTCAGCTCCGACACCGAGCGCGCGAAGAGTCGGTCGTCCACGAGCCGCGACGCTACCCCCAGCTGACCCGGACCGACCGCGTGGTCAGCCGGCGCGCAGCCGCCGCCGCTCGTCGCGCAGGGCCTGCAGCTCGGCCCAGTAGTCCCGGGTCGGGTCGGTGTCGGCGCGTGAGGCCTCAGGAGCCCGCGCGGGAGCGGACGGGGTGGGGACCACCCTCAGGTGTGACGAGCGCTTCTCGGCCATGACGCCCACGGTAGGACCCCCCACCGACAGCCACGCGGCATACCGGGTCTCAGGAGTGGGCCACTGGCCGAGATTCCGCTGCGACTCGCTGACCCAGTTCCTCGCCACCGCACCCCCTGACGCCGGGACTTCTGGCCACTGGTGTCGCACGACGGCCGCGAGACCGGGGGTCGGTGCGGCACGGCTGGCCAGAAGTCGGGAGTGAAGTGGAGGCGGATTGCTCGCTGACGGTCAACCGCGAGAGGCTGGCCGCATGCCCGAGGTGTTCGCAGGTCTGGTCGACGTCCACTACGGCTTCATCGACCTCTACTCCGACCCGGACGGCAGCGGCGACGAGACCGACGACCTGGTCGGGGCGCGCCGGGGTCAGGCGAACGGGCTCGTGGGCGCGCAGGTCCCGCACCAGCTCGGCATGGTCACCGGCCTCCACACCGGCGAGGTCCCCCTGGTCGTCACCTGGAGCGAGGGTGCGCCCGAGGTGGACGAGGAGTGGGAGGACGTCGTCGAGGTCTCGGTCGACCTGTCCACGCCTGACCTGACGATCGCGACGTTCGAGAGCGCGTACGGCTGCACGATCCCCCAGCCCGGCTGGCACCGGGCGCGCTACTGCGTCGCCGGCATGGACGAGGGGCAGGAGCTCGACACCCCCGAGGACGACGAGACCGCCCCCGACCGCTACCTCCTCCAGCTGTGGCCCGCGCCGCCCGGCCCCGATGCCGTGCTCCGCGAGGGCAGCGAGATCGCCGCCTACTGGCACGGCGTCGCCCGCGGCGAGGAGTGAGGCGAGAAAGGTCGCCCGGCCGGGAACAATCTCCTCACGCACGAAGTTGAGCCGAGTGAACGCAAGTTTGGCGCCCGGATTTGCCATGCGGCATACCGGCTCCTAACTTGAGTGCAGGCAACTCAACCCAGCGTCACCCAGACACACAGGAGATTCACCATGGCACGTGCGGTCGGCATCGACCTCGGTACCACCAACTCGGCCGTCGCCGTCCTCGAGGGCGGGGAGCCGACGATCATCGCCAACGCGGAGGGCGGTCGTACGACCCCATCCGTCGTGGCGTTCTCCAAGGGCGGTGAGGTGCTGGTCGGCGAGATCGCCAAGCGCCAGGCCGTCACCAACGTCGACCGGACGATCCGCTCCGTCAAGCGCCACATCGGCACCGACTGGAAGTCACCGGAGATCGACGGCAAGACCTACACCGCGCAGGAGATCAGCGCCCGCATCCTGCAGAAGCTCAAGCGCGACGCCGAGTCCTACCTCGGTGAGGACGTGACCGACGCCGTCATCACCGTCCCCGCGTACTTCGACGACCACGAGCGCCAGGCCACCAAGGAGGCCGGTGAGATCGCGGGCCTCAACGTGCTGCGCATCATCAACGAGCCCACCGCCGCGGCGCTCGCCTACGGTCTCGACAAGGGCAAGGAAGACGAGCTCATCCTCGTCTTCGACCTCGGTGGCGGCACCTTCGACGTGTCCCTCCTCGAGGTCGGCAAGGACCCGGAGGACGGCTTCTCGACCATCCAGGTCCGCGCGACCAGCGGTGACAACCAGCTCGGTGGCGACGACTGGGACGAGCGCATCGTCAACCACCTCCTCACCACCGTGAAGAACACCTCCGGTGTCGACCTGTCCAAGGACAAGATCGCGATGCAGCGGCTGCGTGACGCCGCGGAGCAGGCCAAGAAGGAGCTCTCCTCCTCGACCAGCACCAACGTGTCGATGCAGTACCTCTCGATGTCCGAGAACGGCCCGATCCACCTCGAGGAGACGATCAGCCGCGCCCAGTTCGAGCAGCTGACCAAGGACCTGCTCGACCGGACCCGTCAGCCGTTCCAGAACGTCATCAAGGACGCCGGCATCGCGCTGGCCGACATCGACCACGTGGTCCTCGTCGGTGGCTCGACCCGCATGCCCGCCGTGAGCGCGCTCGTCAAGGAGCTCACCGGTGGCAAGGAGCCGAACAAGGGCGTCAACCCGGACGAGGTCGTCGCCGTGGGAGCGAGCCTGCAGGCCGGTGTCCTCAAGGGTGAGCGCAAGGACGTCCTGCTCATCGACGTCACGCCGCTCTCGCTCGGCATCGAGACCAAGGGCGGCTTGTTCACCAAGCTCATCGAGCGCAACACGGCCATCCCGACCAAGCGCTCCGAGGTGTTCTCGACCGCCGAGGACAACCAGCCGAGCGTGCTGATCCAGGTCTTCCAGGGTGAGCGCGAGATCGCGCAGCACAACAAGCAGCTGGGCACCTTCGAGCTCAGCGGGATCGCGCCCGCACCCCGTGGCGTGCCGCAGGTCGAGGTCACCTTCGACATCGACGCCAACGGCATCGTCAACGTGTCCGCGAAGGACCGCGGCACCGGCCAGGAGCAGAAGATCACCATCTCCGGTGGTTCGGCCCTCGCCAAGGAGGACATCGAGCGGATGATCAAGGAGGCCGAGGCGCACGCCGACGAGGACCGGAAGCGTCGCGAGGAGACCGAGGCCCGCAACACCGCCGAGAACCTCGTCTACTCGACCGAGAAGTTCCTCGCCGACAACGCCGACAAGCTCCCGGCCGACGGCCGTGGCGATGTCGACGCCGCGCTCGCGGACCTCAAGGAGGCCCTGAAGCCGGAGTCGGGCGCCTCGCCCGAGGACATCTCGGCCAAGACCTCGAAGCTCTCCGAGGAGTCGCAGAAGCTGGGCACCGCGATGTATGCCGCGGCCGCCGAGTCCGAGCAGGCCGGCACCGCCGGTGACGGCGCGGCGTCCGACGACGCCGGCTCCGCCGACGCGGGTGCGTCCGACGACGACGTGGTTGACGCCGAGGTCGTCGAGGACGACGAGGAGAAGAAGTGACCGACCAGGCCCCCACGCCTGACGGTGCCGAGGGGGTGGTGGGCGCCGACGAGACCGCGCCGCCCACCACCGCCGAGGCGGCCCCGCTGCAGGGTGACATCCTCGATGAGGGTGCTGGCCCGCAGCACGCCGGGGACGCCACCGAGGCGAGCGACTCGACCAGCAACCTGAGCACCCCCGAGGGCGCCCAGGATGCGGACCTGCACCCCGACACGGTGCTCGCGGGGGAGCGGCTCGCCGACCTGCAGCGCCTGCAGGCGGAGTACGTGAACTACAAGCGTCGCGTCGACCGTGACCGCGCTGTCGTACAGGAGCGCGCAGCCCAGTCGGTCATCGAGGCGTTGCTCCCGGTGCTCGACGACATCCACGCAGCGCGGGAGCACGGCGACCTCGCCGACGGCCCGTTCGCGGCCATCGCCGACAAGCTGGAGTCCACCCTCGGCAAGTTCGGGCTGGAGCGCTACGGCGCGGCGGGTGAGCAGTTCGACCCCAACCTGCACGAAGCCCTGATGCACACCGCCTGGCCGCAGGACGGTTCGGTGCAGCCGACCGACTCGACCACCGTGGTGCAGGTGCTCCAGCCCGGCTACCGCGCGGGCGAGCAGATCCTGCGGGCAGCGCGCGTCGCCGTGGCCGATCCCGAGTGACGGCAGCATCATTCACCGCATGACCCCGACCGCAGGTTTCCCACCCAATAGGAACGAAACCTGCACCGCACCGCCGAGAGGAGGGCGCCGACATGGCTAGCCAGGACTGGTTCGAGAAGGACTTCTACGCGATCCTCGGCGTCCCCCAGGACGCCGACGACGCGGCGATCAAGAAGGCCTACCGCAAGCTCGCCCGCGCGCACCACCCCGACAAGAACCCGGGCGATGCGGCTGCCGAGCAGCGCTTCAAGGACGTCGGCGAGGCCAACTCGGTGCTGTCCGACCCGGAGAAGCGTCGCGAGTACGACGCGGTCCGCCAGATGGCCCGCGGCGGTGCCCGGTTCACCGCCGGTGGTCCCGGTGGTGGCGCGGGTGGCTTCGACGACGTGTTCTCCACGATGTTCGGGGGCGGGGCAGGGCGCGGTGGCACCCGCGTGCGGTACTCCACCGGCGGCGGCGGGCAGCCTGACCTCGAGGACATCCTCGGGGGGATGTTCGGCGGAGGTGCCGGCCCGGCATACGGGGGCACGGGGTTCCGCGCGCCCCAGGGGCCGCGCAAGGGCGCGGACCTGACCGCGCGCACGAGCCTGTCGTTCCGCGACGCCGTCGAGGGCGCCACCGTCACCCTCGGCACGACCGGTGGTGGCCAGATCACCACGCGGATCCCGGCCGGGGTCAAGGACGGACAGAAGATCCGTCTGCGCGGCAAGGGCCAGCCCGGCGACACGGGGGCTACGGCCGGCGACCTGATCCTCACCGTCGCGGTCGAGAAGCACCCGGTCTTCGGGCGTGAGGGCGACAACCTCACCATCGAGCTCCCCGTGACCTTTGCCGAGGCGACGCTCGGGGCCACCGTGGCCGTGCCCACCCTCGACGGGTCCACCGTCAAGGTGCGGGTCGCGCCGGGCACGCCCAGCGGCCGCGTCCTGCGGATCAAGGGCCGGGGCGTGCCGGTGAAGGACAAGCCGGGTGACCTGATGGCCAAGGTCAGCATCGTGGTGCCGCAGCGGCTGTCCGACGAGGCGAGGGCTGCGGTCGAGACCCTGCAGGCCCTGGACGAGGGGTTCGACCCGCGGGCCGAGCTCTTCGCGAACGCGAGGCGGTGACCGGTCGTGGACGAGGCACGCTCGTTCTCCCCCGACGACGACTCCCCGATCTTCGTCATCTCCGTGGCGGCCACGCTGGCCGGCATGCACGCCCAGACCCTGCGGCAGTACGACCGGCTCGGCCTGGTCAGCCCGTCGAGGACACGCGGTGGCGGACGGCGCTACTCCGGGCGCGACGTCGCGATGCTGCGGGAGGTCCAGCGCCTGTCCCAGGAGGAGGGCGTCAGCCTCGCCGGCATCCAGCGCATCCTGGAGCTCGAGAACCAGGTGGCTGCCCTGCGCGGTCGGGTGCTGGAGCTGACCGACGAGCTCGAGCGTTCCCGGCTCTCGTCGCAAGCGCGATCCGCCTCCCGCGTGTTCGCCGTCGGCCCGACCGGTGACGTGATCGCGGTGCGGGCCGGACAGCGCCCCCGAATGCAGCGCTCGCAGGCCTTGGTGGTCTGGCGTCCGAGCCACCACTGACCACGGCACAAGGGCGGGCCGGCACGCCTCGCTCCGACCAATGCACGGGCCGGCCCACCAAGAGCCCCCACCTCGCAAGACGATGGGGGCTCTCGGCCGGCGCCGGCGCAGTCTGGAGGGGTGCCGGGCAGGTCAGGCGGACACCTCGTCGCGCAGCGGCGCGGTGGCCAGCAGTGCCCGGTAGTCCTCGATCTGCAGCTCACGGAGCAGGCCGGCGTAGACCTCGGGACTGACGCGGAACTTGCTGCCGTTCTCGAGGTGCCTGATGTAGGACGGGTCGACCCCCAGGGCCGCGGCGAGGTCGGTCACCGCACGGCCCCTGGCCTGACGGATGACGCGCAGTGCGTAGCCGTGCACCTCGATCACGTGGTTTGGGGGTGTTTCCCTAGGCATGACCACGAACATAGTCATGACCGGATGCTCCGGCAAGAGTTCTGCACAGGTATCGGCAGAATGTGCCGTGATCGCGTCAGGCGACCCCGGTGTCGACCCACGACGCGCCGGAGTTGGGTGCCCTGGTGGCCAAAGCGTGACTGAACGGGACTAGAAGTGACTGGATGTGACTGGCAAGATGCGCAGCATGAATCGTGAGCAGCTCGAACGCCTCGGCCAACGCGTCGAACGGGCCCGTCTCAGCCACGGGTGGAGCAAGGAGCAGGCGGCCAGGGAGGCGCGCATCTCCTCGATCACGTGGAAGCGTGTGGAGGACGGGCTCGGGGTCCAGGACGTCAAGCGAGCCAAGGTGCTCGAGGTCCTGGGGCTGGACGACCGTGGTGAGCCTGTCGGTGGGTCGGCGCAGGATGGGGGCTTCGTGACCGCCCCGGGTCAGCGGATGCGGTCCGGGGTCAGTGACGAGGAGGTCCTCGCGCTGATCGACGACGTGAGGAGCAGGCTTGACGCCATCGAGCGACGGATCCGGGGTTCCTGACCCCTGGGCGGTGCTGCGCGAGATGCGCGACGTGGTGCTGGTGCGGCAGCCCATCGCCGAGCCCGGTCGCTACTACCACGGCCGCCGAGCGATCGTCCTGCGCTCCGGTCGCAGCCTCGAGGAGGAGCGCTGCTCCCTGTGGCACGAGCTGGTCCACGCCGAGCGGGGCGACGTCGAGTGCAGCGGCTGGACGGCCTCGGCCACCGAGCGCCGGGTCGAGCGCGAGGCGGCCCGACGGGCCATGCCCCTCGACGTCATGGAGCGCCGCCTCGCCCTCGCGAGCGACTGGGACGACTTCGTCTGGCACATGAAGGTGCCCGAGCGGTGGGTGCGGTTCCGGCTGACCCAAGCCGCCCCGGCCGAGCGCGCCCGGCTGCGCCGGGCCTGCCGCTGGGCCGACTGACGCCATCCGCCCGGCATACTCGTCCTGTGAGTGAGCACCTGCTGGTCTTCCCCGACCGTGAGACCGCCGACGACGTCGCCGCCGAACTGGCCCATGAGGGCTTCTCCGAGGTCCGCGTCGTCCGGGAGGCCTTGGCGGGGGAGGACGACTCGGAGGACCACGAGTGGGCCGTCCACGTCGTCGAGGAGATGGTCGCCGACGAGTCCGGACCGGTCGAGTCCGGGCTCCGCGACCGGTTCAGCGCCCTGGCCGAGGAGCACGGCGGCTGGTACGACCCGGACCCGGCCACCCCTGCCTGACCCCCGTGGCCAGGAGGCACGCTGCTCAGGGGGCGAGCAGGTCGACCACGGCCTCGCCACTGGCCCACGACGCGCCGTACGTGACCACGTGGGTCGCGCCCTGAGGCGGTGACCACCCGGGCCACCCGGTGTCGATGACGACGGTGTCGGGTCGTGCGCGCACGATCTGCTGGACGAGGGAGCCCATCCACCGGTGCCGGTGTGGGTCGCGCACCACGACCCACACCGGGCGTCCGGTCGCCGCGGCCAGTCCCGCGCGAACGCCCGCCGTGTCGGTGATCCGCAGCGGTGCCAGCCCGGGCCACCTGCGGGCCACCGCCGTCGTGAGGCCGGAGGGGGTGTCGTCGCCCACGGCGATGTTGCTCGGGGCCACGAGCTCGAGGACGCACGGGCCGGTCGCAGTGGCGACGACGGGGACCGAACCACGGACCCGGAGGGCCCTGGCCGCCGCCGTGCGCCCGGCCGGTGCCGCCCCGGGGACCGGCCGACCCGTCCGGGCCGCCGTGGCCGCGAGGCGAAGCTCGTCGCGCAGCCGCGCCGCGGCGGCCACCCGCTCGCCCGCCTCGGCCAGCCGCTCCAGGGGGAGGCGACCCGACTCGACGGCACCCACGAGTGCCGCGACCACGGAGTCCACGGTCTCGGCGTCGGCGAGTCCTCCGCCGATGCACAACGCGTCGACGCCGGCCAGGACCGCCTGGACCGCCCCCTCCGCCACCCCGAGCGGCCCGGCGACGGCGCCCATCTCGAGGCCGTCCGAGAGCGCCAGGCCAGTGAAGCCGAGTCCGTCGCGCAGGAGACCGGTCATGATGGCGGGCACCAGCGTGGCGGGACGGGGATCGATGCCGGGGACACGCACGTGGGCGCTCATGACCGAGGCAGCGCCGGCGGCGAGGGCCGCCCGGAAGGGTACGAGCCAGGGGCTGGTCTCCGGGTCGCCGAGGTCCACCTCGGGGAGGTCATGGTGGCTGTCCACACCCGTGTCCCCGTGGCCGGGGAAGTGCTTGGCGCACGCCAGGACGCCGGCCGACTGCAGCCCGGCCACCCAGGCCCCGGTGTGGCGCGCCACGAGGGCCGGGTCGGCGCCGAAGCTCCGCACCCCGATGACGGGGTTGGCCGCCTCGACGTTGACGTCGGCGTCGGGGGCGTAGTCCAGGTCGATGCCGAGCTCGGCGAGCGCAGCGCCGATCTCGGCCGCCACCGCCTCGGTGAGGGCGGTGTCGTCGACGGCGCCGAGGGCGAGGTTCCCCGGCCACGACGAGCCGGTGGCGTGTTCGAGCCGCGTGACGTCGCCGCCCTCCTCGTCGATCGCCACGAGCGCCGCAGGGTTGGCCGCGTGGATCGCCGCGGTGAGGGTGGCCACCTGCGCAGGCGACTCGATGTTGCGCGCGAACAGCGCCACGCCGCCCAGGCCCTCGGCCAGCCGCTCGAGCAGCCACGACGGAGCGGTCAGCCCGGTGAAGCCGGGCTGGACCACGGCGAGCGCGAGGCGACGCAGGTCCGCGGACCCGAGGTCCACGGCATACCCGATCTCGCTGACGTCGCTCATCCCTTCACCGCCCCCGCGGCGAGCCCGCCCACGGCGCGGCGCTGGAGGATGGCGAACAGGAGGATGACGGGCAGGGTGAACAGGGAGGAGGCGGCCATCGTGGCCCCCCAGTCGGTGCCGAACACGGTCTGGAAGGCCGAGATCCACAGGGGGAGAGTCGCATTCGGCTCCGACTGCATGAGCGCGTTGACGAAGACGAACTCGTTCCAGATCGTGATGAAGCCGAACAGCGACGTGGCCATGACCCCCGGCGCCAGCAAGGGGAAGACGATGCGGCGGAAGGCCTGGCCGCGCGAGCAGCCGTCCACCAGGGCGGCCTCCTCGAGCTCGACCGGGACGGCGGCGATGAAGCCGCGCATGGTCCACACGGTGAACGGCAGCACCATCACCATGTAGAGGGGGATCAGCGCCAGCAGGACGTCGAGCCAGCCGGTGTCTCGGTAGACGATGAAGATCGGGATGAGCATGGCCTCCCACGGGGCGAGCTGCGCGGCCATGATCGTGATGAGGAACGCCTTGCGCCCCTTGAAGAAGTAGCGCGTGCTGGCCCATGCCGAGGCGAGTGCGATGAGCAGGGCGATCACCACCGCGCCGATGGTCAGCACGAGGCTGTTGCGGGCGAAGTGCCAGAACCCCGGGGCCTCGATGGCGGTGCGCAGGTGCTCGAGCGTCGGGGAGTGCGGGATGAACACCGGAGTGCGCGAGACCACGTCGGAGCGCGGCTTGATGGCGGTGACCGCCATCCAGTAGACGGGGAACGCCCAGAGGGCGGCGAGCACGAGGGCGATCGCCGACTGTATGCCGCGGGCGCGGCGGCTGGCCCTCATCGCACCTCCTCGGCGCGCACGGCCGACCGCACGTAGAGCGCGAGCAGGACGAGCAGGATCGCGACCGTCACGACCGATGCCGCGGCTGCCAGGCCGAACTGGCTGCGGGCCAGGCCCTCCTGGTAGATGAGGATCGGCAGCGTCGTCGTGGAGGAGTCCGGGCCGCCTCGGCGCATCGCGTAGACCTGGGTGAAGGCCTTGAAGTCCCAGATCACCTGGAGGAAGGCCAGCACGCCGATCATCGGTCGCACGAGGGGGAAGGTGATGGTCCACCAGCGCTGGCTCGCGGTGGCGCCGTCGATCACGGCCGCCTCGTCGAGCTCCGGGGGGACCGTCGCCAGGGCGGCCGAGATGCTGAAGACCACGAGGGGGACGGCCTGCCAGACGACGAGCAGGCCGGCCACGAGGAAGGTCGAGCGACCCGTCGAGAACCACGAGTGGCCCTCGGTGTCGAGACCGACCCGGGCCAGCAGCCAGTTGACGACGCCGAAGTCGGTGTCGAAGAGCCACTGGAACACGGTGGTCGCGGCGAGCACCGGGGTGGCCCAGGCCAGTACCAGGCTGATCGACAGGAGCACCTTCGGGAAGCGGGGCAGGCGCACCAGCAGGAGGGCCATGAGGACGCCCACCACCATGGTGGTGGCGGCACAGGCAGCGGTGAAGAGCACCGACCGGACCACCGCGTCCCAGAAGGCCGGGTCGGCCAGGATCGTCCGGTAGTTGTCGAAGCCGACCCAGACGACGTCGCGGCTGATCAGCTCGCGGAGCGTGACCTTGCGCAGCGACAGCAGGACGTTGTTGACCAACGGCCAGCCCATCAGGGCGGCAAGGGTGAGGACTGTCGGTGCGATCAGCAGCAGCGGCAGGAGGCGGCCCGCGGGACCGCCTCCTCCGGTGGTGCCGCGCCGCCCCCGGCGGCGGAGGTGTGCCGGGGGCGGCGCGGCCGTCGGGGGACGGACCGCGGTGGGACTGGTCAGAGCGCACCGCTCATGCGCTTGGTGATCTCGGCGCTCGCCTTGGCTCCGGCCGCAGCCGGGTCCGTGCCGGTGAGGACCGCGGTCATGTAGTCCTTCACGGGGTTGGCCCCGGCCTCGACCCCTGCCCACCGCGGGTCGACCGGCGTCACGTGGCCGTTCGCAGCCGCGCCGGCCATGATCTTGGCCGTCGGGTCGGTGAGCTTGGAGAGCAGGGCCGTGCGGTTCGGGACCACGTTGGACGCGAGGGCGAGCTCGGTCTGGTACTTCTCGCCAGTCATCAGGGCGAGCCAGTCGGCGGCGAGCTTCGGCGAGTCCGAGCCGGCCGAGATGCCGAGGTTGGAGCCACCGAGGAACACCGAGCCGGACTTGTCCGCGCTGCTGCTGGGGATCGGGAAGACCGCGACCTTGCCGTCGAGCTTCTTGTTGGCCCCGACCGCCGAGCCCATCTCCCACGGCAGGCCGATCATCTGCGCGACGTTGCCCTCCGCGAAGACCTCGAACTGCTGGGGGGTGGCCTCGTCGGCGTCCTTGGGTGCCTTCGAGAGCGACTGCAGCTGCTTGTACTTCCCGATCGCCTCGGCCGCGGCGGGGGTGTCCAGCCCGCCCTTCCACGAGTCGCCGTCCTTGACCGCGAGGTCACCACCGGCGTCCCAGAGCAGCCCGGCGTAGACGTACCAGCTCTGGCCGGGGAGGTAGATGCCCTGGAAGTCCTTGGTGGCGGCGTTGGCCTGGTTGAGCTTGGTGGTGGCCGCGACCCACTCGTCGAACGTTTTCGGGACGGTGACGCCGGCCTTCTCGAAGAGGTCGGTTCGGTAGATCACGACGCGGTTGGCGGCCAGGAGGGGTGCGCCGTACGTCTTGCCGTCCCAGACCCCGGAGGAGGCCATGCCCTTCGACCACTGGTCGATGCCGAGCTTTGCCTTGTCGGCGTCGAGGTCCAGCAGGGCGCCCGACTGGCTGAACTTGGCGTTCTGCGTGTTGCCCATCTCGATGACGTCCGGCGGGTTGTTGCCGGCCAGGGCCGTGGTGAGCTTGTCCTGGATGCCGTTCCACTCCTGCACCTCGACGGTGACCGTGGCCCCGGGGTGCTGTTTGGCGAGATCGGCGTTGACCGACTGCACGACCTTGTCGGGGACCGACCCGTTCATCAACCAGACCGTCAGGGCGTTCTTCTCCGCCGCGTCACCCGAACCCGACTTGGCGTCGCCGCCGCAGGCACTGAGCGCGAGGGTCAGACCCACCGCCGCCACCAGCGCAGGCGCTGTCCATCGCTGCTTCACTACGTCCTCCTTGAGACAGGCCAGGGGCTTCGTGGCCCACTGGGCAGGTCCTCCGCTGCCGCCACCGTAACAGGCAATAAAGTTTCCGGAAAGAGTCTTGCCCAAAAAGTTCACGGATGGAACAGTGGGCCCCGTGACGACCGCCTCCACCCGCCAGCCGGCCCTGACCGGCACGCCCAGCCTGATGCGCGAGATGAACGTCCGCGCCGCTCTGGGCCTCCTCGTCGAGCACGGCCCGCTCTCCCGAGCCGAGCTCGCCAGCCTGACCGGCCTGTCCAAGGTCACCACCGGACAGCTGCTCGGGCGCCTCGGCGAGCTGGGACTGGCCGAGATCGTGGGGACTCGCTCCGGCGCACGCGGACCCAACGCCGAGGTGCACGGCATCGTCGCGTCGGCGGCATACGTCGTGGGGGTGGATGTCGGTCCACGGGAGCTCACGGCATCCACGTGCGACCTGATGGGTCAGGAGGGGCCGCGCGTCACGCTGCGGGTGCCCTCCCGCGGCCCGCTGTCCGACCCCCGCACCGCCGTCGAGGCCGTGGCCGACAAAGCGCTCGAGGCGGCGCACGTCTCGCGAAAGCGCTTGCGGGGCTTGGCGATCGGCCTCCCTGGTCTGGTGCAACCGGAGACCGGGGACGTGGGCTTCTCCTTCGACCTGCCTCGATGGAAGGAAGGGGTGCGGGACTCCCTCGCGGCCAGCCTGAGCATCCCCGTGACGATCGACAATGACGTCAACCTCGCTGCAGTGGCCGAGCACCGGCACGGTGCGGCCGTGGGCGTGCAGGACTTCGTGCTCCTCTGGGTGGGCCGCGGCATCGGCTCGGCCATCGTCCTCAGCGGAGAGGTCCACCGCGGGGCATCGGGGGCCGCCGGCGAGCTCGGCTACCTCCCCGTCCCAGGCGTGGACCTGCCGCACCACATCAGTCGCAGGGACAAGGGGGCCTTCCAGCGGCTTGCGGGGGAGGAGGCGATCCTCGAGGCCGCGCGGACGTATGGCGTGCGGGCTGCCACCGCACCGGAGGCGCTCGCCGCCGGGGTCCCCGCCCTGCTCGACGACGTGGCGCACCGCTTGGCGGTCGGCGTCGCCGCCGTGTGCGCAGTGGTCGACCCCGGGCTCGTGGTGCTGACCGGCCCGCTCGCGGTGGCCGGCGGTGTCACGTTGTGCGACCGGGTCGCCGAGGCAGTCGCGAGCATCGCGCCGGTGCACCCCAAGGTCGTGCCGACGGGGGTGGCCGACGCCCCGGTGCTGCGCGGAGGGCACCTGGTGGCGCTCGACGCGGTCCGCCAGTTCGTCGCCGCAGGCTGAGCTCAGACCCGACGCGGTTCCACGCCCCGACCGAGAGGGGAATGGGCACGACCCCACGGTATGCCGTGGGGTCACCGTCCGCGCTGCGCAGCGGACCGCGGATGGCCGGCAGGCTCGGCTGCCGGCCACCCGCAGGGAGGAGCTCGGGGCTACCGGCCCCAGACGCCGAGGTGCTCCGCGCCCGCTGGCTGGCCGATGAGCGTGGCGATGCTGCTGGGCAGCGGCGTTGCCACAGAACCGGCCTGCCCCTGAGCGGTGCCGGTCAGTGCGCCGGTGGTGCTGACGACCACGGAGCCGTCGTAGTCCAGGCTACTGGCGTCCTGCCCGGTCCCGGACTGGAATGCGTCCAGGGTCCCGAAGACGTAGGGGTTGACGGCCTCCGCGCCGCGGCTCCAGACGGTGAGCCACCCGGGGGTGGTTGCCGAAGCCCGGTTGAACACGTTGCCGTTGCTCGTCACGCCCATCTGCGCAGCGGTGCGGGTGTGGGTGTAGTCCTCGACGCACAGCACGCAGTTGGCGTTGCCGTTGGGCAGCCCGATCACGTTGTTGCGTACGGTGACCGGTCCCACGAGCCAGGTCATCTCCGGGTCGTTGGGGTAACGGTAGTCATCACCGTAGGACGTGTTCGCCGGGGTCCGTGAGTCCTGCACGATGTTGATCGGCCGAGCGTTCCGGACCACCGTGTTGTTGTAGATGTCCACCGTGCTGATGTTGTTCACCTTGATGCCCTCGGCGCCGTTCCCCATGATCAGGTTGTTGGCCACGGTGCCCCGTGCCGAGATCTCCAGGAAGACGCCGGTTGCGGTGTTGTTGTCGAGGTTGCTGTTCAGGATCTTGGTGTCGTACACCGACACGTCAGACCAGTACCCGTGGCCGAGGTTGTCGGAGATGCTCGAGTCGACCACCGTGACGCCTCGCGAGCGGCCGGCCTTCATGCCGCCGGACACGGGAGCGCTGTTGAACTGCTCCCAGTTGTTGCCGTCGAACCGGCTGGACACGACGCGGATCCGGTCGGCCGTCGCCGCGTGGACACCGAGCAGACCGGCGCGCAGCACACTGGTGTGGTCGATGACCACGTCGGAGGCGATGACGCCCAGGCCGATCGTCGCGCTGTCCTCGATGCGGACCTGCTCGAGCCGTACCCGGGGCTGCTCGACCGTCACGGCACCGATCTGCCAGATGCTGGGTGCGTACCGGCGCACGCCGATGCCACGGATGGTCGTGCCCGAGGCGCGCACGTTCAGGGCCTTGGCGAGCGTGGTCGCCCGCACGTCGCGGCCGGACGGGTCGGTGCCGATGTAGAGCTGCGACGTCGACTCGTCGAGGAAGAAGGTGCCGGCCACGACGGCCGACCTCGAGGCGACCTGGCGCAGCTGGCTGCCGTCGACGAATACCTGGTCGGGATGGGCGGCCATCGGGTGGGCCGGGTTGAGGTACTGCCAGCCCGGCGAGGTGCCGTCGACGTCGCCCTTGCTGAAACCGACGCTGGCGTCGAAGCGGGTCGTCCAGCCGTCGACCCGCCAGGCCGAACCGTCCTGCACCCAGCCTTGGACGGCGCGGGTGCCGTCGAGCCAGGCAGCCTCGCCCGGATAGTTCTGCAGGGTGACGCCCCGCGAGATCGTGACCGTCTCGTGGTAGCTGCCGCCCCGCAGGACGACCGTTCCGCCGTCAGGCGCCAGGGCCAGCGCACGGGCGATGGTCCGCACGGGGGCGCCGGTGGTGCCGGCTGCCGCGTCGTCGCCGGTCGGCGAAGCCACGACCGCACCTGCGGGGACGGCGTAGGTGGCGGTGCCGACCGCCGCGGCGCCCGCGCTGTCAGCGGCGCGGCCACCCGCCGGCGCGAGGGCCGTGGTGGTCGTGGGGCTGCTGGTCGCGGTGCTCGAGGGGGTCGTGGTGCTCGTCGTCGATGGCACCACGGGCCCCGTGGAGGTGGCGGTCTGGGTCGCCGTGGGGGTCGAGGTGGCCGTCGAGGTGGCCGTCGAGGTGGCGAGGGTGCGGTGCGGCCTGGGCGGCTTGATCGACCTGGTCTTGCTCGTCGTCGGGCTGCCCGCGTCGGTCCAGGTTCCGGCCAGGGCGGGAGTGGTGACGGTGAGGGCCAGGGCCGCGCAGCCTGCGACCAGGAGAGGTCGGCTGAGGGTGATGCGTCGGGGTGCGCGGTGTCGCGGGCTCGAGTGTCGGGGGGCTGAGTGTCGGGCGGAGTGCCGGGGGCGTGGCGTCGGGGCCGGGGGCCGGGTCACGAGTTGGAGTGTCCTTCCAGGTCTTCCCTGCGAGGCAGTCCCTGCAAGCGGGGGACGTTATCAGTTTGTGATGTACGGAGACGATTTCTCGGCGTGTCGCGGGTTCTCTCGGCGTGTCGCGGGGCCGCAGGAGGCCGACACGCAGTGCCGGCGCTCGTGCGGCCAGCGCAGCGTGAGACTCAGCGACCCCAGACGCCCAGCCACTTGGAGCCGGCGGCCTGGCCCGACAAGGTGGCGAGGGAGGACGGGAGGCCGACGGCGACGGTGCCCGCCTTGACCTGCGCTGCGCCGGACAGGTGCCCGGTGGACGAGACGGCGTAGAAGCCGTCGTACGCGAGGCTGGTCTTGTCCTGACCGGTGCCCGATCGGTGCGCTGCGAGCGTGCCGTAGACGGCCGGGTTGACGTTGATCGTGCCCCGGCTCCAGACCGTCAGCCAGTCGGGGTCGGCGGTGTCAGCGCGGTTGAACACGTTGCCGTTGCTCGTGACGCCCATCTGCGCGGCAGTCCGCGTGTGGGTGTAGTCCTCGACGCACAGCACACAGTTGGCACGGGTGTTGGGGATGCCGAGGACGTTGTTGCGCACCGTCACGGGTCCGACCAGCCAGGTCATCTCGGGATCGTTCGGATAGCGCGTGTCGTCGCCGTAGGAGGTGTTGGCCTTGGTGCGCGAGTCCTGGACGATGTTGATCGGCCGGGCGTTGCGGAGCACCGTGTTGTTGTAGATCAGCACGGTGCTCGTGTTGTTGACCTTGATGCCCTCGGCGCCGTTGCCGTCGATGAGGTTGTTGACCACGGTCCCCCGGGCCGAGATCTCGAGGAAGATGCCCGTGGCCGAGTTCTTGATGAAGTTGCTGTTGACCAGCTTGGTGTCGTAGACCGACACGTCCGACCAGTAGCCGTGACCGAGGTTGTGCGAGATCGAGCTGTCCTTGACCAGGACGCCGCGCGACCGCCCGGCCTTCATGCCGCCGGAGACGGGCGCGCTGTTGAACCGCTCCCAGTTGTTGCCGTCCAGCCGGCTGCGGAGCACCTGGATGCGGTCGGCCGTCGCCGCGTGCACGCCGAGGAGGCCGGCGCGCAGGACGCTGGTGCGGTTGATGACGGCGTCCGACGCGATGACGCCGAGGCCGATGGTGGCCGAGTCCTGGATGACCACGTTCTCGATGCGGACACTCGGGCTCTCGACCGTGACCGCCCCGATGTGCCAGATGCTCGGCCCGTAGTTGCGGATGCCGATGCCCCGGACGACGGTGCCGGCGGCGCGGATGCTCATCGCCTTGGCGAGGGTGGTGCCGCGCACGCTGCGACCCGTGGGGTCGCTGCCGATGTAGAGCTTGGACGTCGCGGTGTCGAGGAAGAACTTGCCGGCTGTGACGGCGGCGCGAGAGGCGATCTGGCGCTGCTGCACACCACTGATGAAGACCTGGTCGGGGTGGGCAGCCATCGGGTACGCGGGGTTGACGTACTGCCAGCCCGGGCCGGTGCCGTCCTTGTCACCCTTGCTGAACCCGACGCTGGCGTCGAACCGCGGCGTCCACTTGTCGTGCCGCCAGGTGGCGCCGTCCTTGACCCAACCGGTCACGCCCACGGAGCCGTCGAGCCAGGCAGCTTCCTTCGGGTAGTTCTGGATCGTCACCTTCTTGGTGACCGTGACGGTCTCGTGGTAGGTGCCCTTGCGCAGGACCACGGTGCCGCCGGCCGGGGCGAGGGCGATGGCACGGGCGATGGTGCGCACCGGCTTCGTGGACGTGCCGCTGTAGGTGTCGCTGCCGGCTGTCGACACGAAGACCGCGCCAGAGGGGATGGCGTAGCCGGCGCTGCCGATGGCCAGGGAGCCGGCGGTGTCAGCCGCGCGGGTGGTGGTGGCCGCGGACGCGGGGACGATGGTCCCCAGTCCAGCGGTGGCGGCGAGGGGGACGCAGAGCGCCAGCGCGGCGAGGCGGTGAGCCTTCGAGTCGCGCTGGCCACGGTGCCGGGGGGCATACCGATGCAGGGCCTGAGGCCTGTTCACGAGAGGTCCTTCCGGGGGGTCAGTCCCTGCAAGCGGAGGACAATACATGAGCTCATACACAAGAACTAATCCATCTGCATGAGCCGGCGCGGCGTTTTTTGAAGTATCAACCGATCGGCTGATGGGCCTCCAGCACGGGGTTGAGTGGAATACGCTCAACTTTTGAGCCGTTGTCCCGAGTGGAAACTCACCCGAACTCATCCATGAGGAGTAAACGCACGCATGGAGCTGAAGCCGACCACCAAGGTGGCCGAGGCGCTCGCGCTCGCGCAGCGAGCCGCTCAGAGCGCCGGCCACCCCGAGATCACCCCCGACCACCTCACGAGCGCGCTCGTCCAGCTCGACCCGGCCCAGGCCGACGCCCTGCTGCAGGCTGCCGGCACCGGCGCGGCCCACGTGCTCGGCCAGGCTGACGCCCGGCTGCGCGCCCTGCCGACGACCACCGGCGCGACCCAGCCGCCGACGTTCGGTCGGGAGGCGCTGGCCGTGCTCCAGCAGGCTGACACCCTCATGCGCGCCAAGGGCGACACCTACCTCGCCCTCGACCTCCTGCTCCTCGCCCTCGCCGAGACCGGCCACCTGGCCGCTGTCCAGAAGCGCGGGGCCAAGGACATGGAGGCCAAGATCGAGGCGACCCGCGGTGGTCGCACCGTGACGAGCGAGACGCCGGTCGAGGGCGGCGAGGCCCTCGCGACCTACGGCACCGACCTGACCCAGGCGGCGCGGGACGGTCGCCTCGACCCGGTCATCGGTCGCGACTCCGAGATCAGGCGGGTCGTGCAGGTGCTGTCCCGGCGCACCAAGAACAACCCCGTCCTCATCGGCGAGCCCGGCGTCGGCAAGACCGCCGTGGTCGAGGGCCTGGCCCAGCGGATCGTCGACGGCGACGTGCCGGAGTCCCTCCGGGACAAGCGGCTGATCAGCCTGGACCTCGGCGCGATGGTGGCCGGGGCGAAGTACCGCGGCGAGTTCGAGGAGCGACTCAAGGCCGTCCTCGAGGAGATCAAGGACAGCAACGGGCAGGTCGTCACCTTCATCGACGAGCTGCACACCGTCGTCGGTGCCGGCGCGACCGGCGAGGGTGCCATGGATGCCGGCAACATGCTCAAGCCCCTGCTGGCCCGGGGCGAGCTGCGTCTGGTCGGCGCCACCACGCTCGACGAGTACCGCCAGCACATCGAGAAGGATGCTGCCCTCGAGCGGCGCTTCCAGCAGGTCTTCGTCGGCGAGCCCTCCGTCGAGGACACCGTGGCGATCCTGCGCGGCCTCAAGGAGCGCTACGAAGCGCACCACAAGGTGGAGATCGAGGACGCCGCCCTCGTGGCCGCGGCCTCCCTCTCGGACCGGTACATCAGTGGTCGCCAGCTCCCGGACAAGGCGATCGACCTGGTCGACGAGGCCGCCTCCCGGCTGCGGATGGAGATCGACTCGAGCCCGGTCGAGATCGACGAGCTGCGCCGAGCCGTCGACCGCCTCAAGATGGAGGAGCTCCACCTCGAGCGCGAGACCGACGACGCCTCCGTCGAGCGGCTCGCCCGGCTCCGCGAGGACCTGGCCAACCGGTCGGAGGAGCTGGCTGCCCTCAACGCCCGCTGGGAGTCGGAGAAGTCCGGCCTCAACCGGGTCGGTGACCTCAAGACCCAGATCGACGAGGCCAGGACCCGGCTGGAGAAGGCCCGCCGCGAGTACGACTTCGAGACCGCCAGCCGGATCGAGTTCGGTGAGATCCCCGAGCTCGAGAAGGCCCTCGCCCTGGCCAACGAGGACGAGGTGGCCAGCGGGCTGCGCAACGGCGACCTGATGGTCAAGGAGCGGGTCGGTGCCGACGACATCGCGGAGGTCATCTCGGCGTGGACCGGCATCCCCGCCGGGCGGCTCCTGCAGGGCGAGACCGAGAAGCTGCTGTCGATGGAGTCGATCATCGGCTCCCGGCTGATCGGGCAGTCGACCGCTGTCGCGGCGGTGTCCGACGCCGTCCGTCGGTCGCGCGCCGGGCTGGCCGACCCGAACCGGCCCACCGGGTCGTTCCTCTTCCTCGGGCCGACCGGTGTCGGCAAGACCGAGCTCGCCAAGTCGTTGGCCGACTTCCTCTTCGACGACGAGCGCGCCATGGTGCGCATCGACATGAGCGAGTACGCCGAGCGGCACGCGGTCGCGCGCCTCATCGGAGCCCCGCCCGGCTACGTCGGTTACGAGGAGGGCGGCCAGCTCACCGAGGCGGTCCGCCGGCGTCCCTACTCGGTGGTGCTCCTCGACGAGGTCGAGAAGGCGCACCCGGAGACCTTCGACATCCTGCTGCAGGTGCTCGACGACGGCCGGCTCACCGACGGCCAGGGTCGCACGGTCGACTTCCGGAACGTCATCCTCGTGATGACCAGCAACCTCGGCAGCCAGTACCTCGTCGACCCGACAATGGAGGACTCGGCACGGCGCGACGCGGTGATGGGGGTCGTGCGGGCCAGCTTCAAGCCCGAGTTCCTCAACCGGCTCGACGAGGTCGTCATCTTCGACGCCCTGACGTCCGCCGAGCTGGCCCACATCGTCGAGCTCCAGGTCCGCGAGCTGGCCACCCGGCTGGTCGACCGCCGGATCACGCTGGAGGTCACCGAGGCCGCGCGGGAGTGGCTCGCGATCACCGGCTACGACCCGGCCTACGGGGCGCGTCCGTTGCGCCGGCTGGTCCAGAAGGAGATCGGCGACCGGTTGGCCAAGGCCGTCCTCGGCGGGCAGGTGCGCGACGGGGACACGGTGACCGTCGACCTGGACGAGACCGCGGACACCCTCGTGCTGCGCTGATCCGCCCCTCCGAGATCCCAGCTCTCGCCCTTCCGACCCCCGGAAGCTGCCGAGAGCTGGGATCTCGCGTGTGTGCGGATCTCCCGCGCGGGGTAGGGACCCGGCATGAGCCAACACATGGGTGAGGAAGGCCTCGACAGGCGGCCGGACGGGGTGAGCGACGCCACGGTCGAGGCGGTCGGCAAGGTGAGCGAGGCGTTCGAGGCCATCGAGGAGGTGAGGGGCAGGCTCTACGGCGTGCACCGGCTCACCGGGACCGCAGACCTCGCGCTGGGCGACGCGTGTGAGCTGCTGCGCGCGGCCGGGCACGGCGGCCTCGCCGAGCAGCTGGAGCGCGAGCTCGTCGGGCGCAACGTGCTGGCCGGCCGCTGGACCTTCCAGGTCGTGGAGGAGTACGACGACGGCTACTACGCCGACTTCAAGCGGCTGGAGAAACAGGTGCGCGACGAGCTGATGCAGGGTCGGCGGCACGTCTACGAGGCCGAGATGAAGGCCGAGCGCCGCACCGACGGTCGTGCTGGTCACGAGGCCACGCCGGACGACGTGGCCTGACCCGCTGGCAGCGGGCACGGTATGCCGCCGGGCTGAGTCCGCGGCATACCCGCTGGTCAGGTGCGGTGTGACCGCTTCTCCGCTTAGGTGGGGGGATGACGCGGATCGGGTTCCATGCCTCGCACGAGCAGGTGAGCCCACGCCAGCTCCTCGCCGACGTGCAGCACGCCGAACGGGCCGGCTTCGCCATGGCGATGTGCTCCGACCACTTCTCGCCGTGGAGCACCCGACAAGGCCACAGCGGGTACACGTGGGCGTGGTTGGGCGCCGCCCTCGCCACGACCGAGCTCTCCCTCGGGTGCGTCACGGCCCCTGGCCAGCGCTACCACCCCGCCGTCCACGCGCAGCGGGTCGCGACGCTGGGCCAGATGTTCCCGGGCCGGTTCTGGGTGGCGCTGGGGAGCGGCGAGGCGAGCAACGAGCACATCACCGGTGACCGCTGGCCGCGCAAGGAGGTCCGCACGCAGCGGCTCGAGGAGTGCGTCGACGTCATCCGACGGATGCTCGCCGGCGAGGAGGTCAGCCACGACGGCCTCGTGACGGTCGACCGCGCCCGGCTGTGGGACCTGCCGGACCCCGTGCCTCTGCTCGTGGGGCCGGCGGTGTCGGTCGACAGTGCCGCACGGGTCGCCGCCTGGGCCGACGGCCTGGTCACGGTCAACCAGCCGGTCGAGACGTTGCGCGACGTGCTCGCGGCCTACCGGGGCGCTGGTGGGCGCGGTCGCACCGCGCTGCAGGTGCACCTGTCCTGGGCCCCGACGGAGGGCGAGGCGCTCGCCGTGGCGCACGACCAGTGGGCCGGCAACGTCTTCGGACCGCCCATCTCGTGGGACCTGGAGACCGCCGAGGCGTTCGACGTGCTCTGGGGCCAGGTCGAGCCTGACGCGGTGCGCTCCGCGGTGCGCGTCTCGGCTGACCTCGCCCAGCACCGCGACTGGCTCGCCGAGTACGCAGACCTGGGCTTCGACGACCTCTACCTGCACCACGTGGGACAGAAGCAGGACGCCTTCATCGAGGCGTTCGGCGAGCACGTCCTTCCCGCCCTGAGCACTGGGAGCTGACCATGCGCGTCACCGACACGAGCGACCAGTGGTGGAAGACCGCGGTCATCTACTGCCTCGACGTCGAGACCTTCTACGACTCCGACGGCGACGGCATCGGCGACCTGGGCGGACTCGCCGAACGGGTGGACTACCTGGCCGAGCTGGGGGTCACCTGCTTGTGGCTGATGCCGTTCTACCCCACGCCCGACCGCGACGACGGCTACGACGTCACCGACCTCTACGGCGTGGACCACCGACTGGGCACCCACGGCCAGCTGGTCGAGGTGATCCGCACCGCGAACGACCGTGGCATCCGCGTCATCGCAGACGTCGTCATCAACCACACCTCCGACCAGCACCCGTGGTTCAAGGCGGCCCGCCGCAGCAAGGACAACCGCTACCGGGACTGGTACGTCTGGCGGTCAGACACGCCGCCCGACAGCTCCGACCAGGTGGTCTTCCCCGACAAGGAGGACAGCATCTGGGAGAAGGACCCCAGGACCGGCGAGTGGTACCTGCACCACTTCTACCGCTACCAGCCCGACCTCAACGTCGCGAACCAGGACGTGCGGGACGAGATCGCCAGGACCATGGGCTTCTGGCTGGAGCTCGGGCTCGACGGCTTCCGCGTCGATGCGGTTCCGTTCTTCATCGACGACGTCGAGACCGCCGCGGACGACCCGGCACGACCCGACGTGCCGGCGGACCCGCACCAGTACCTGCGGGACCTGCGCGCGTTCGTCAACCGCCGCAAGGGAAACGCGATCCTGCTGGGCGAGGTCAACCTGCCCCACAAGGACCAGAAGAAGTTCTTCGGCGGCAACGCGGCTGACGAGCTGCACATGATGTTCGACTTCATCGCCATGCAGAACCTCTACCTGTCCATGGCACGGGGAGACGCCCGCCCGCTGGCCAAGGCACTGCGCCAGCGGCCCGCGATCGCGCCGTCCTGCCAGTGGGCCACCTTCGTGCGCAACCACGACGAGCTGACCCTCGACAAGCTCACCGACGCCCAGCGACAGGAGGTCTTCGACGCCTTCGGCCCCGAACCGGAGATGCAGATCTACGGGCGCGGTCTCAAGCGGCGGCTGCCCGGGATGCTCGACGGTGACCCCCGGCGGCTGCGTCTCGTCTACGCCCTGCTCTTCTCCCTGCCGGGGACGCCGACGATCTTCTACGGCGAGGAGCTCGGCATGGGCGAGGACCTCGCCCAGGAAGGCCGGATGGCCGTCCGCACCCCGATGCAGTGGACCTCGGGGCGCAACGGCGGCTTCTCCACCGCGCCGCCCCGCAAGCTGGTCAGCCCGGTCGTGGAAGGCGGGTACGGGCCTGCCCACGTGAACGCGGCCCAACAGCGCCGTGACCCGGAGTCGCACTGGAGCTTCATGCGCGGGCTCATCGCGGCATACCGCTCCTGTCCGGAGCTCGGCTGGGGCACGTTCGAGGTGCTCCCGCAACCGGACCACGCGGTCCTCGCGCACCGCTCGGCGTGGGAGGACGCCGCGGTCATCGCGGTGCACAACCTCGGCGCGGAGCCGAGGGAGGTCGCCCTCACCGTGGCCGACGGGGAAGTGCTGCTCGTCGACCTGCTGCAGGCCGGGGAGCAGCGGACCGACGACCGCGGCAGGGTCACCCTGGAGCTGGACGGCTACGGCTTCCGCTGGCTGCGCGTGCACCATGGCGACGACGCCCGGCTCCCCTGAGGGAGGCGGGCGCCGCCGACGGGTGGTCCTCAGCCGATCGGGCGCACCACGGACGGCATGACGCCGGTCTCGCCGGTGGAGAACGCCCGCACCCGGAGGTCCGGGCCGCTGACCCGGTCGGCCTCCACGATCCTGCCGTCGCCGACGTAGAGGGCGACGTGGTGGATGCCCGTGGTGGTGCGGCTGGAGCTCGACCAGAAGACCAGGTCCCCGGCGCGCAGCTGGGAGATCGGGACGCGTGGCCCATCGGAGTACTGGCTGCGCGAGGTGCTCGACAGTCGCAGACCGGCGCCCTTGGCGAAGGCGTACTCCACCAGGCCCGAGCAGTCGAAGCCCACCGTCTGCCGGTCGTCGATGCCGCTGGGGCTGCAGCAGATGCCCTGGGTGGGTCCGCTGTAGCTGCCGCCGCCCCACGAGTACGGGTACTTCCCCGTCATCGACCTCGCGGCCGCGATCGTCGCCTTCACCGCGGCGCTGGGGGTGGGCTCGGTCGGGGTGGTGGTCCCCGGGCACAGCGGCGCGACGAGGCCGTCCGAGCCGGTGCGGATGAAGGCGTCGCTGACGTAGCCGCCGCTCCTGATCCGGTCCCAGATCCGCGTGGTGCCGTAGGTGCCGGTCACCTGCTGCCCGTAGGTCTGGCAGACGATGGTGACGGTCGCCCCGTCGGAGCGCTTGCCGACGGCCTCGGAGGCCGCGGTCGGCTGGGCGCGCACCGTGAGCGCGGGCCCCGGGTTGCCGGTGGTGTCGACGGTGCCGGTGGCCGTGGCCGCGCTCGCGGCGACGGCGCCGACCAGTGGCGCGCCGACCAGTGGCGCGGCGACCAGGGCTGCGGTCGCGACGGCGGTGGCGATCCTGCGTCGGCGGGTGCTGAGCAGTTGCATGAGAGTCCCCCTCGGGTGTGCCGGCTGGTGCCGGTTCGTCCGAACGCTAGGGCGGGGTGTGGCGTTGCGACCATGGGGAGCGGTCCCCTCCGACTACCCTCGGGGTCATGCGCCTCAAGGGAATCGCCATCGCCGGCACGGCACTCACCTTCGTGGCACTCGGCCTCGTGGGGTGCTCGTCCGGGGAGGACGCCCCGGCCAAGGAGGGGACGCCCACCGAGCAGCTCGCGGCGGCGCGCACCAACCTCGAGAAGAGCCCGGCCGTCACGTTCACGCTGGAGGCCACGGGTCTGCCCGGCAAGGCCATCGGCGTCTCGGGGGCCAAGGGGACCGGGCTCTTCACGCCACCGTCCTTCAAGGGCACGCTCAACGCGACCATCGCCGGGGTGACCGGCACGGTCGACGTGATCGCGGTGGAGCAGGACGTCTACATGAAGTTCTTCACCCCCGGCTACAACAAGATCGACCCGGCGACCTACGGCGCCCCCAACCCCGCCCAGCTCTTCAACAAGGAGACGGGCATCACCAGCCTCATCGGCAAGACCCAGGCGCCCAAGAAGGGCGGCCAGGTGCGCGACGGGTCGGACGTGCTGACCACCTACACGGGCACCGTGCCCGGTACCGCGGTCGCCGACCTGTTCGTCATCGGCGACCGCGCCGGCACGTTCGACGTGACCTACGGCGTCACCGCGGAGAAGCAGCTCCGCACGGTGCTGCTGAAGGGCCCGTTCTACAAGGGGTCGACCTCCACCTACTCCCTGCGGCTCACCAGCCTGGCTCAGCCCGTTGCGATCACCCGCCCCTAGGGCGTTGCTCGCCACGGCCTCCGTGGCGGTGGCGCTGGCCGCGGCCGACACCTATGTCGTGGTGCTGGCCCTGACGGACATGATGACCGGGGTCGGCCTCGGCATCGACGCGCTCCAGAAGGCGACCCCTATCATCTCCGGGTTCCTGCTCGGCTACATCGCCGTGCTGCCGCTGATTGGTCGACTGGCGGATCTCGTTGCGCGGCAACGGATCCTGGTCGCCTGCCTGATGATCTTCGTCGTGGGGTCGGCCATCACGGCGCTGGCCGTCGAGCTGCCGGTGCTGGTGACCGGACGAGTGCTGCAGGGCATCGGTGGTGGGGGTCTGGTGCCCGCGACGCTGGCCATCGTGGCCGACCTCTGGCCGGCCGAGCGCCGCGGCACACCGCTGGGTGTCGTGGGGGCCGTGCAGGAGGTCGGCAGCGTCCTCGGGCCGGTCTTCGGCGCCGCGGTCCTGGCGGTCTCCGACTGGCGGATGATCTTCTGGCTCAACGTGGTCGCGGGCCTGGCCCTGGCCGCCGTCGCCGTCGCCGTGGGAGGGCAGCCGCTGCGGCGACCACGCGGCATACCCCTCGCGCTGGGCGCGCTGGCGCTGTTCGTGGGCGGGCTCGCGCTGGCCGCGCCGGCCCGGCTCGCGACGGACGTCACGCTGGGGGTGCCGTTCGTCCCCTTCGGCGACTCGACGTCGCGGGTGCTGACCCCGATCGGCCTGGTGGCGCTGGCCCTGGTCGTGGCCCTGGTGGTGGTGACCGCGCCGCGGTGGTGGGGTCTCCTGCGACGGGCCGACCTGCCCGGCGCGGTGCTGCTCGGCCTGGCCCTGGGCAGCGTCGTCCTCACCTTCGCCGCCAGCGACCCCGAGCGCGAGGTGCTCGGTCCCCTCGGGTTCGCGCTGCTGCCGGTTGGCGCGGTCGCCCTCGGCCTCTACCTCTGGCGGCACCGCACCACCGCCGAGCCGTTGGTCGCTCGTGGCGTCGTCCGCGGCCGGGCCCGCACCGCGCTCGTCGTCAGCCTGATGGTGGGGGCGGCGCTGGTCGCGGTGATCGTCAACGTGCCGGTGCTCGCCCGGCTGACCCTGACCGACTCGCAGACGGTCGCGGCCTTCGTGCTCGTGCGCTTCCTGCTGGCCGTGCCCGTCGGGGCGTTGCTCGGCGGCTGGTCACTGCGGCGGTGCGGTGACGGGCTGGTCAGTGGTGTCGGACTGCTGGTGGCCACCGCCGGCCTCCTCGTCATGAGTGGCTGGGAGGACGGCTCGCTCGACGGACCGATGGCCACGGTGGTCCTCGTGCTCGTGGGTCTCGGCATCGGGCTGGCGCTGGCCCCGGTCAACAACGCCGCCCTGGCCGATGCACCGGCCGACGCCCACGGGGTCGCGTCCGCCCTGGTGGTCGTCGCGCGCATGGTCGGGATGGTCGTCGGGCTCGCGCTGCTCACCGCGATCGGGCTGCACCGTTACTACGAGACCGTGGCCGCCCTGCCCGACCAGACCGACACCAAGGCATTGCTGGCGGCCGGCATCGTGCAGGTGCAGACGGTGTTCCTCGGCGCAGCCGTCGCAGCGCTGCTCGGCGCGGTCGCCTCGCTCGGCCTCGGGCTGCGGCGGCGACCGGCGGACGACCACGGTGCGCCGTCCGGCTCGCCACTGAGCACGGTCCGGCTCGGCTGACCTCCACGCTGGTCGTTCGCCGGCGGCGCTTGGCGGCGACGTGCGGCGACACGTGCGCGACGGGCCGGTCAGCGGGCCCGGCCGGGGACTGCCGCGTCCAGCACGGACTGGACCGCATCGACGACCTCGTCGGTGGCCTCGTACATCAGCATGTGGCCGCGCCCGGGCAGCTCGCGCAGCTCGGCGTGCGGCACCAGCTCCCCCAGCCGGTGCGCGTGACGGGGAGGTGTGAGCTTGTCGCGGTCCCCCACGAGCACGAGCGTCGGTATGCCGCGCAGTGCCTCGAGCGCCTCGCTCTCGTCGTGCTCGCCGAGGGCACCGAAGAAGCGGCCCATCGTCGGCAGCGACGTCCTGGCCACCATGTCGCGGGTCAGCTGCACGTGGGCCGGGTCGGGGTCGACGCCGAACAGCAGGCGGCGCTGGCCGTTGCGGGTCACGAACCGTCCCGCGGGGATCCGCGGCAGCCGCGCGGCGAGGGCCATGGCCTTCGCCTCGACAGCGCCCAGCCGGTTCGCGAGGTCGTCGGCGCTGGTCGACACCAGCACGACACCCCCCACCCGGGAGCGGAAGTCGTCCGTGTGCAGCCCGGCATACGCCATCACGGTCATGCCGCCCATGGAGTGCCCGCCCAGGACGACGGGTCCGTGTGGGGCCACCACGTCGAGTACGGCGGCGAGGTCGTCGCCCAGCATCCGCACGGAGGCCGCACCGCGCAGCGGGCTCGACTCGCCGTGCCCGCGCTGGTCATAGGTCACCACGCGCACCCCGGCAGCCACGAGCGGGCCGACGACCGGCAGCCAGGACTCGCGGGTGAGCGTCCAGCCGTGGGCCAGCACGACGGTGGGTCGGTCCTTCGCCCCGGCGTGCTCCTGAACCCGCAGCAGGGTCCCGTCGTCGGTGGCGACGGTGAAGGTGCGGGGGTTCATGCCGCCATTATTACCGACGGTAAGTTCTGGCGACCGCACCGCCCGACCGCGGCCCCCTCCCGCAACCTGAGCACCCTCAGGGGCGCCCAGGGGGCGGGTCGGGGTCAGTCGTCGAGCTGGACCACGACGGGCGCGTGGTCGGAGGCGCCCTTGCCCTTGCGCTCCTCGCGGTCGATGGCCGCCCCGCTGACCCGGTCGGCGAAGGCCGGCGTGCCGAGGATGAAGTCGATCCGCATGCCCCGGCGCTTCTGGAAGGCGAGCCGCGTGTAGTCCCAGTAGGTGAAGGTGCCCGGCTCCGAGGTGTGCGGCCGCACCACGTCGACGAACCCGGTGTCGAGGATCGCCTGGAAGGCGGCCCGCTCACCGGGGGAGACGTGGCTCTTGTCGAGGTAGTACTCCATCGACCAGACGTCCTCGTCCTGCGGCGCGATGTTCCAGTCCCCCATGATCGCGGCCGTCTCGCCCGCGTCGACGGACCGCTGCGCGAGGTCCCGCAGGCGGGCCAGCCAGTCGAGCTTGTAGACCATGTGGGGGTCCTCGATCTGGCGGCCGTTCGGCACGTAGACGGAGGTGACCCGGACCCCACCGCAGGTCGCCGTCAGCGCCCGGGCCTCGACGACCGGTGGGTCGCCCCACGCGGGCGCGTCGGCGAACGACGGGGTGACGTCCTCGATGCCGACCCGGGACACGATCGCCACGCCGTTCCAGTGGTTCAGGCCGTGGTGGGCGACCTCGTAGCCGAGGGCCGCCAACCGGTCGAACGGGAACTGCGCGTCGGTGGCCTTGGTCTCCTGGATGGCGAGGACGTCGACGTCACTGCGTTGCAGCCAGGCCTCCACGCGGTCGATGCGGGAGCGGATCGAGTTGACGTTCCAGGTGGCAATACGCACGCAGGCAACCCTATGCGGACCGGCCTACAGTGGCGTCATGAGCACTGCCCTCGTCACCGGAGCCACGGCCGGCATCGGCCTGTCCTTCGCCCACCTCCTCGCGGAGCGCGGGCACGACGTGGTGCTCGTCGCCCGTGACCGGCCACGGCTGGAGAACGTCTCGGACGAGCTGCAGGCGAAGTACGGCGTCGCCACCGAGATCCTCGTGGCCGACCTGTCCGACCGGGCCGAGACCGGCAAGGTCGCCGAGCGGGTCGCCGACCGGGCCAGGCCCGTCGACCTCCTCGTGAACAACGCCGGCTACTCCCTCAAGGGGTCGTTCCTGCGCCACGACGTGACCCAGGAGGAGGCCAACTTCGACGTCCTCTGCCGGGCGGTCCTCGTGTTGTCCCACGCCGCCGGCAACGCCATGCGTGAGCGGGGCCACGGGGCCATCGTCAACGTCTCGTCGGTCGCGTCGTTCATCACCTCGGGCACCTACTCGGCCAACAAGGCCTACGTCACCGTCTTCACCGAGGGGCTGGCCGCCGAGCTGAAGGGCAGCGGGGTCACGGCGACCGTGCTCTGCCCCGGCTTCACCCACACCGAGTTCCACCAGCGCGCCGACATCGACATGACGAGCATCCCCGACTTCCTGTGGCTCGACGCCGACCGGCTGGTGCGTGACTGCCTCGACGACGTCGCCAAGGGCCGCGTCGTCTCCGTGCCGTCGCCCCAGTACAAGGCGATCGTGGCGGCGTTGCGCGTCGTGCCCCGCTCGCTCGTCCGGCGTCGCGCCGGCAGCGTCCACCGTCCCGGGAAGTGACTCGGGTGCCGCGTGGCCCAGCCACGCGGCACACCTCACGAGCTCAGTGGTGACCGCTCGCGTAGTGCCGGGCCAGCAGGTCGCCGCCCCAGTCGTCGGTGAGGTCGCGCCACACGCTGTGGATGTGGTTGGCGCCGTCCTGCGTGTTGTCGTACTCGAGCAGGAACGTCGGGCCGAGCGCCGAGTAGTAGTGCCCCTGGCCGGGACTCGTCCCACCGGCCCACGCGAAGCGGATCGCGTCGAGCCCGGCGCGGTCGGCTGCCGCCCACGCCGCGGCCGCCGCGTCCTCGGGGGTGCGGTCGAAGTAGTGCCGCACCAGGCGGTGCAGGCGATCCTGCTGCGCGGGGGTCAGGTCCCCGTGGCTGATCCCGGCGCCGATGCGGGTCGGGTCGGCCACCGGGTCGTGGCGGGTCAGCACGTCGGCGGGTGCGGTGGCCGAGGTGATGGCTTCCCTCCGCTGTGGCTCGTCGAGCGAGGCGAGCAGCTCGCGGGCCAGGTCCTCCTCGGCGGTCAGCACCCGCAGCCCCTGGTGCGGGCCGGTGGGCACCCGCGCGGGTTCGGACCCGAAGAAGCTCGGTGTCACGGTGAGCTCGCCACCGGCGACCGTGACGTGGACGGCCAGGTGGTGGCCGTTGACCCGCCAGGCCCACACGCCGGTCGACGGGTCGCCGAACACCCGGAACCAGAACCGGTCGTCGCCCGGCCGGGGATCGCCGCCACCCAGCTGCCTGCGGATCAGGTCGAGCTCGATGACGGCCCGCGCGGTCTGTGCGCCGCCGGCGCTGCACCCGGTGTCGAGCAGGGCCAGGGCTGCGTCCCGCTGCGTGCCGGTGAGCTCGCCGAGCACCAGGCCCGCACGGGGGCCGGGCAGGTAGGACCACTCGCGGAAGGCCGGGTCGCCGAGGTCGGCGGCGAGCGCCTCCCGCTGCTCGGGCCCGAGCGAGTCAACGAGGCGGGAGGCGGCGTCTGCCATGCGGCTGGTGAGCTGCGGCGAGGTCGTGGCCATGTCCTTCACCCTAGGCAGCCGGGGCGTCCTCGCAAGGTGTGCAAGGGGCGTCGCCCCGGAGCCTCGGTATGCCGCGTGGCCGGCCACGCGGCATACCCCACCGCCTGCTCGGTAGGCTCACGAACCGTGACCGACACCTCCGCCGCCCGCGCCCGCCTGCTCGACATCATCAAGGAGAAGGCCATCGTGCACGGCCGGGTGACGCTGTCGTCCGGCAAGGAAGCCGACTACTACGTCGACCTGCGCCGCATCACCCTCGACGGCGAGGCGTCGCCCCTCGTCGGGATCGTCATGCGGGACCTCATCGCCGACCTGGACTACGACGCCGTGGGCGGGCTGACCCTGGGTGCCGACCCGGTCGCCACCGCGATCCTGCATGCCAGCGCGGCCGCGGGCGATCGCAAGGACGCGTTCGTCGTGCGCAAGGCCGGCAAGGCGCACGGCCTCCAGCAGCGCATCGAGGGGCCGTCGATCGAGGGTCGCCGCGTGGTGGTGGTCGAGGACACCACGACCACGGGCAACTCGCCGATCGACGCGGTGGAGGCGGCTCGCGAGGCCGGCGCCGAGGTCGTGGCCATCGCGACCATCGCCGACCGGGCGACCGGTGCGGGTGAGCGCTTCGCGGACGCGGGGATCGAGTACCGCTTCGTCTACGGCCTCGACGAACTCGGTCTGGCCTAGGCTGCACTGCAGAACGAGACCGCCGCACAAGACAAGGGGTTCGCTCATGTGGGTCTGGATCATCATCGCCGTCGTGCTCGTCCTGGTCGCGCTGTGGGCGGTCGGCGTCTACAACGGGCTGATCAAGCTGCGCAACCTCGTGCAGGAGGCCTGGCGCCAGATCGACGTCGAGCTCAAGCGGCGCCATGACCTGATCGGCAACCTCGTCGAGACGGTCAAGGGCTACGCCGCCCACGAGCGCGGCACCCTCGAGGACGTCATGAAGGCGCGGTCGGCCGCGATGGCGGGTGGCCAGAGCCCTGCCCAGCAGGCGCAGTCCGAGGGGCTGCTGAGCCAGGCGCTCGGCCGCCTCATCGCCGTCGCCGAGGCCTACCCCGACCTCAAGGCCAACCAGAACTTCCTGGCCCTCCAGCAGGAGCTCACCTCCACCGAGGACCGGATCGCCTCCGCGCGGCGCTACTACAACGCCAACGTGCGCGAGCTGAACACCAAGGTCGAGACCGTGCCGTCCAACATCGTCGCGGGCCTGTTCAACATCGGCCGGGCGGAGTACTTCGAGGTCGAGGGTGAGGAGCGCGACCCGGTCAAGGTCGACTTCGGCCAGCGTGACGCGACCATCCCACCGCCCAGCGGGTATGCCGGGGGCACGCCAGCCGGCGCCCCCGCGACCCCGCCCGCTGCGGCCGAGCCCACGCCCACGCCTCCCGCCGAGACGCCTCCCCCCACCCAGCCCTGACCCAGTCACAGCTTTATCGGGTCTGGCAAGAACGTTGACCCTCGCACCGGTTCATAACCCGTGTGAGGGTCAACGTTGTCCCTAGACCCGATAAAGATGGGGCGGCGGGGGTGGGTCAACCGGATGGTGGACGGCGGGTCAACCGCGCGGGGCTGACGCGATCGCCCCGAGTGCGGGCAGGCTGGAGCCATGTCAGCACCCCAGGCACCGATCCGCGTCACCGACCTGCGCAAGACCTATGCCGACCGCGCCGCGGTCGACGGCATCGACCTGCAGATCGAACGCGGAGAGGTGTTCGCCCTCCTCGGCCCCAACGGCGCGGGCAAGACCACGACCGTCGAGATCCTCGAGGGCTTCCGCAAGCGTGACGGTGGCACCGTCTCGGTGCTCGGCGAGGACCCGCAGACGGCAGGGCTGGCCTGGCGCAACCGCCTCGGCATCGTGCTCCAGTCCACGACGGGGCTCGACCTCATCACCCCGCGCGAGGCCCTCGCCAGCACCGCGAAGGTCTACCGCAACCCCCGCGACGTCGACGAGGTGCTCGCCGCCGTCGGGCTCACCGACCAGGCCGGTGACCGGATCGGCAAGCTCAGCGGTGGCCAGCGCCGCCGCCTCGACGTGGGACTGGGCATCGTCGGCACCCCCGAGCTGCTCTTCCTCGACGAACCCACGACCGGGTTCGACCCCCAGGCCCGCCGCGACTTCTGGGAGCTGATCGGGTCGCTCGCGGACGGCGGGACCACGATCCTGCTGACCACCCACTACCTCGACGAGGCCGAGCAGCTGGCCGACCGGGTCGGCGTCATCGCCGCCGGTCGCATGCTCGCCGTCGACACCCCGGCCAACCTCGGTGGCCGGTCGTCCTCGCTGGCAACGGTGACCTGGGAGGACGCGGCCGGCACGCGGCATACCGAGCAGACGAGCACGCCGACCCAGCTCGTCTCCCGGCTCGGCGCGGAGCTCGGCGAGGTGCCAAAGCTGACCGTGACCCGGCCGTCGCTGGAGGACACCTACCTCTCCCTGATCGCACCGCACCTCGCCGCCACCGGCAGCGAGCCCGAGCTGGAGGTCGTCGCGTGAACGCCGTCGCCATCGGCTGGGACCGCACGGTCCTCGAGCTGAAGATGTACTTCCGCGAGAAGGAGGCGGTGTTCTTTCTCCTTCGTCTTCCCCATCCTCATGCTCAGCATGTTCTCGGTGATCTTCGGTGACAGCTTCGGCGACGGCGACGCCGAGGCCGCCGGGGTGAACGCAGCCCGGTTCTTCCTCCCGGGGATGGTCGCGGCCGGGGTGATGCTGACCAGCTTCCAGTCGATGGCCCTGAGCGTCGCGATCGAGCGGGACGACGGCACCCTCAAGCGCCTGCGGTCGACCCCGATGCCGCCGGTCGCCTACTTCCTCGGCAAGGTCGGGCTCGTGGCCAGCACCAGCCTCGCGCAGTTCGCCCTGCTCATCGCCGTCGCGAAGCTCGGGTTCGGGGTGCAGCTGCCCGGCGACGCCGGGAGCTGGGCGACCTTCGTGTGGGTGTTCCTGCTGGGTGTCGCGTCCGGCACCGTGCTCGGGATCGCCTTCGCCTCATTGGCTTCCTCGTCGCGTTCGGTCGGCGCCATCGTCATCGCGCCGACCCTCATCCTGCAGTTCATCTCGGGCGTCTACTTCGCCTTCACCGACCTGCCCGAGTGGCTGAAGCAGGTGGCGTCCCTCTTCCCGCTCAAGTGGATCGCCCAGGGCATGCGCTCGGTCTTCTTCCCCGACGACTGGCAGACCCGGGAGATGGCCGGCACCAAGGAGCACGGCCGCACCTCCCTCGTGCTGGCTGTCTGGCTGGTCGCCGGCCTGGTCGTGTGTGCCCGGACCTTCCGCTGGACCAAGCGCGGCACGACATGATGGTCCCGTGAGCACCGACGGCATCGGGCCCGCTGACTGCGGCTCGGAGCAGGGGTCGTCCTCGGACGACCTCGACGAGATGTGGCGCGGCCAGCTGCGTTGGTGGCACGGCCTGTTCGCCGTCCTCGTCGTGACGACCATCGTGGTGATGCTGGCGGAGGACCAGCAGTACCTCGTCTGGCGGATCGGGTGCGTGGTCGCCATCGGTGCCGCGTATGCCGTGTGGGGCCGCCGTGGCATGGGTGAGCGTGACGCGCGGGCCGGCCTCACCTACCTGGCCGTCGCGTGGGGGCTGATGATCGTCCTGCTGGCGTTGGACGGCACGGGCACGGCGTGGATCCTGTCCTTCGGGCTCTTCCCGCAGACCTGGGCGATCCTGCCCCGCAACAAGGCGGCCGTGACGGTGATCCTGGCCGTGGTCGGGATCGGGGTCGCGCGCCTCTGGCAGGGACCGCGCACCGGCGACGACTTCGTGGGGATCGCCATCAGCACGGTGATCATGCTGGTGCTGTCGCTGACCCTCGGCCTGTTCATCGACCGGATCATCAACGAGGCCGACACCCGCGCCCGCACCATCGACGAGCTCAAGCGCACCCAGGACGAGCTGGCCGCCGCCGAGCGCGCCCAGGGCGTCGCGGGAGAGCGCGAGCGGATCTCCCGCGAGATCCACGACACCCTCGCCCAGGGGTTCACGTCGGTCGTGACCCTCGCCCGGGCGACCGAGCTCGCCCTCGACCGTGGCGACCTGGCGGCGGTGCGCGAGCGGCTGCACCTGATCGAGCTGACCGCCGCCGACAACCTCTCGGAGGCCCGGCTCATCGTGGCCGAGATGACGCCCGGCCACCTGCAGTCCCGCACGCTGTCGGAGGCGCTGCAACGGCTGGTCGACGCGGTCTCGGCCGAGAGCGGCATGACGGGCACCCTGCGGGTGGAAGGTGAGCCGGTCGTGCTCCCTGCGAACTCCGAGGTCGTGCTGCTGCGGACCGCACAGGAGGGGCTGTCCAACGTGCGACGGCACTCCGGCGCCACGACGTTCGAGGTCGCGCTGTCCTACGAGCCGGACGGCCCCGTCGCGCTCGCGGTGTCCGACAACGGGATCGGCTTCGCACCCGGAGCCGAGGCGCGCGGCTACGGGCTCGACGGCGCGACCGCCCGGGCGGCCGAGGTGGGTGGGCGCTTCGACGTCGACAGCGCCCCCGGCGAGGGATCCAGGCTGAGGGTGGAGGTGCCCCGATGACGTTGCGGTTGTTGGTGGTCGACGACCACCCGGTGGTGCGGATGGGCCTGGTCGCGATGCTCTCGGAACACGCGGACTTCGAGGTCGTCGGCGAGGCCGCCGACGGCGCCGAGGCCGTGCTGCTCGCCGCGAGGCTCGCCCCGGACGTCGTGCTGATGGACCTGCGGATGCCCGTGATGGACGGCCCGGAGGCGACGGCCAAGATGCTGGCCAGTCCTCCCGCGCCGGCCGTGCTGGTGCTCACGACCTACGACACGGACGCCGACATCGTCCGCGCCGTCGAGGCCGGTGCCAACGGCTACCTGCTCAAGGACGCCCCTCGAGAGACCCTGGCCGACGCCATTCGTCGCGCGGCTCGTGGCGAGACCGTGCTCGCCCCGCCGGTCGTGGCGAGACTGGCGAGCCGGCTCCGCGCTCCCGCCACCCCGGCCCTGACCGACCGGGAAGCCCAGGTGCTCCAGTGCGTCGCCAAGGGGATGTCCAACGCGGAGGTGGGACGCGAGCTGCACATCGGCGAGGCGACCGTGAAGACCCACCTGCTCAGGGCCTTCGAGAAGCTCGGCGTGACCGACCGCACGGCGGCCGTCACCGCGGCATACAAGAGCGGGCAGATCGAGCTCTGAGCGAGCCGGCCGCCACCCCCACGGGTGAGTCGCACCGGTTTGGTCCGGTTCGTCCGGGCCACCTGCGCTAGTACCGGAAACCGGTCCCCTTCCGGGCCGATCCACGCCACCATGGGTGGTCGACGGGGTCCCGCACGGCCCCGCAGGGTGAGAGGGGTTCGCAATGCGCAAGGTCTACCGGGTACTCGCCTTCCTCGTGGCCATCGAGGTGGCGGTGCAGGCCATGTTCATCGTCTACGGCGACGCTGGACTGGGGCTGTGGGTCGACGACGGTGGGGTCGTGGACAAGGCGACGTTCGAGGACGCGATCGAGGGTGGGGCGGCTCCCTTCCCCGAGTTCCAGGCGTTCCTCCTCCACGGCATGAACGGCATGATGGTCATCCCGGCGCTGGCGCTGCTCCTGGTCATCTCGTCCTTCTTCGCCAAGGTGCCGCGCGGGATGGCGTTCGCCTTCGGCGTCCTCGCGCTGGTCGTGCTGCAGGTGACGCTGGGCCTCTTCGGCCACGCCGTCGCCGTCCTGGGCGCACTGCACGGGCTCAACGCCCTGGCGCTGTTCTCCGTGGCTGCCTGGACCGGCATCCGCTCGCGCTCGTCGGTGGTGGCGAGGCCAGCTGACAGCGAGTCCGCGCAGCGCGTTGCCGTCTGAGCCGACGGCAGGTCGGGGCAGTCGGCGAGCGCGCGTCCGCCTGGTCGCCGCGCTCGCCGCTGCCCTCGTGGTGCTGCTGCCGCTGGCCTGGCTGTGGGCGGCCAGCCTGGTGCCCGCGTCCTACTCCGTGATGACCATGGGCCTCGTCGACGTCGGCGGGGGCGCCGCCCTCGCCCACGGCCACCTGCCGGGCGCCGCTGGCGGGCGCGACGTCACGACCCTGGTCGAGCCCGACCAGGACTCCGCGGACGTCGAAGTGACCCTGACCGCGCGCCGGCAGAAGGTGACCGTTCCCGGCGGCCCGACGCTCACGGCATACACCCTGAACGGCACCACGCCCGGGCCCACGATCCGCGCCCAGGAAGGTGACCTCGTGCAGGTCACGCTGGTCAACGAGTCGGTGCCGGACGGCACCTCCCTGCACTGGCACGGCATCGACGTGCCGAACGCCGAGGACGGTGTGGCCGGCGTGACCCAGGACGCGGTCCCGATCGGCGGGCGGCACGTCTACCGGTTCCGGGCCATGCAGGTCGGCACGTACTGGTACCACTCGCACCAGGTGTCCCACGAGCAGGTCATCAAGGGTCTGCTCGGCGCCGTGGTGGTCACCCCGCGAGGGGGGATCGGCGGTGACGTCGACGTGGTCGGCCTGGCGCACCTGTATGCCGGTCGGCGGGCGGTGCAGGGACGCTCCGGTGACGTGCCGGTGGAGGTGCCCGCCGGGAAGACGGCGCGGGTGCGGATCATCAACACCGACAACGGGATCATGCCGGTGTGGGTGAGCGGTGCGACCTTCGAGGTCGCGGCGGTCGACGGCACCGACGTCAACCGGCCCACGCCGGTCGAGGGCGCCAAGGTGGCCCTCGCGGCCGGCGGGCGGGTCGACCTCAGGGTCCGGGTGCCTGCCTCCGGGGCCGCGGTCCGCGTCGAGATGGGCGGAGCCGCCCTCGTGCTCGGGCCGGCCGGGAGCGCCGCGCCCGCGACCCCTGCGATGCGCGCGCCGACCGGCGTCGTGGACCTGCTGACCTACGGCTCACCGGCACCGCTCGGGCTCGACGTGGACCACCCCGACCGGAGGTTCACCTACAGCATCGGCCGGCGTCCGGGGTTCGTGAACGGCAGGCCAGGCGTGCACTGGACCGTCAACGGCAAGATGTTCCCGGGTGCGCCGATGTTCATGGTCGCCGAGGGTGACGTCGCGGTCATGCACATCGACAACCACTCAGGCGAGACCCACCCGATGCACCTGCACGGTCACCACGTCGTGGTGCTCGCCCGCGACGGGGTCAAGGCCACCGGCAGCCCGTGGTGGACGGACAGCCTCGAGGTGGGCAACAACCAGACCTTCGATGTGGCCTTCGTCGCCGACAACCCGGGCATCTGGCTGGACCACTGCCACAACCTGCCGCACGCCAAGGAAGGGCTGACGGCCCACCTGATGTACGAAGGTGTGACCACCCGCTTCCGGCTGGGGCGAGACACCCCCAACACCCCGGAGTAGCTGCGCTTGCGGCTGTCGCAGACGGACCGTCAGACGCGGTCGTCGCGCAGGTCCTCCACGGCTTCGCCGGTCTCCTCGAGGATGGCCTCGGTGGCCGTGCGCCCACGACGCGCTCGGATGACCTCGACCGCCATCGGGATCACGGACACCGCCACGATCGCGAGGATGGCCACCTCGAGGTGGTCCTTGAGGACCGGGAACGCGTTGCCCAGGAAGTAGCCGAGCAGCGTGACGCCGGTCGCCCAGAGCGCCGCCCCCACACCGCTCCACACGAAGAAGTGGCGGCGGTCCATCCGACCCACCCCGGCGACGACGGTGATGAAGGTGCGCACGATCGGCACGAAACGGCCGAGCACGAGGGCCTTCGCGCCGTGCTTCTCGAAGAACGCGTGGGTCTCGTCGAAGTACTTCTTCTTGAGGAAACGGCCGTCACGCTCGTAGAGCGGAGCCCCCACGGCGCGGCCGATCTCGTAGCCGACGACATTGCCCGCGAAGGCCACCACCGTCAGGAGCAGGCAGGCCACCACGATGTTGATGTCGATCGACCCCTCCGCGATGAACAGCCCCACCGCGAACAGCAGCGAGTCGCCAGGGAGGATCGGGAAGAGCAGGCCGCACTCGATGAAGACGATGGCGGCGCTCACCCAGAAGAACTGGCTGCCGAAGCGTTCGAGCAGCCACTGGGGGTCCATCCAGTCAGGGCCGAGGGTGGGGGTCATCACGCGTCAAGGGTATGCCGTGGCGTCGGCACTGCCCGAATCCTCACCTGTGCGGACGCTGAGGCCCCGCCCCTCCCGAGTCTTTGATGGGTCGACCACACCAGGGTGGGGTCAACCCATCAAAGACCGGGGCCTCAGCCGGCCGGCCAGCTGCGCTGGATCCGCGACCAGTCCCCGATCTGAGCGAACGGGTCCGGCTGGGCGCGGCTGCGCTCGGCCGGGGCCCCGGTGGTCGGGGCGTAGTGGTCCAGCCCTGAGGTGAACACGCCCTCGCCACGGGTCAGGTGCGGGATGCGCTGCTGCACGCCGTGGACCGCGTCGGCCGGCACCTCCCCGACCAGCACGGCCGAGCGACCGCGCAGGGTCGTCTCCAGCGGCACGGCCCGGTGCCGGTTCAGCTCGCCCAACACCGAGCTGAGCGTGTCCTCCGGCACCTCGAGCTCGAACCGGTGCACGGGCGCGCAGACCACGGTGCCGGCCCGCACCAGGGCCTCGGCCAGCACCAGCCGGGTCAGGCTGCGGAAGTCCTGGGCGGTGCTCGACATCGCCTTGTCGAACGTCGCGTGCGCGTGGCTCTGCCGCGGGTAGTAGCCCGAGTGCGTCATCACGACCCGCGCGTCGGGGACGGCCCAGCCGTGCACGCCCTCCTCGAGCGTCGCCGCGATGCCCTCGCGCACGGCGGTGAAGAAGGCGGGCGGCATCGACCCGAGCTCGATCTCGAGGGCGAACTCGTGGCCCGCGCCCACCGGCAGCGGCTCGACGCGCAGCCCCACCTGCGCGAGGAACGGGTTGGGCGCCGTGCCGATGAGCTGGACGGCCGCGCCGGGAGCGACGACGCGCTCGACGCAGATGCTGGTCGTCGGCCGGAACGTCACCTCGATGCCGTACTCCTCGGCCAGCACCGCCGCGATGACCTCCTTCTGCACCTCGCCGTAGAGCGAGACGGCGATCTCCCGTCGGCCGTCGTCGCGACGCAGGTCGATGAGCGGGTCCTGGTCGGCGAGCTCGGTGAGCGCGGAGTACATCCCCACGACGTCGCTGAGCCGCACCGCGTCCACGACGGTCTCGAGGGTCGGCCGAGCGAACTGCGCGACTGCGCCAGGAGTCGCGCCAACCGGCCCGAACCGGTCACCGATGCGTGCCGACGACCATCCGGTCACTGCCGCGATCCGGCCGGCGGGCACCTCGTCGACACTCACCAGCCGGCCCCGGTCGAAGAGCCGCAGGCCGGTGACCTTCTCCGCCGCCCGCCCGTCGACCTCGACGCGGTCGCGCAGCCGCAGCGATCCCGAGCGCACCCGGGCCAGGACGGTGCGCCCACCCTCACCGCGGTCGACCTTGAAGACGGTGCCGCTCGGCGGCCCAGGAGTGCCGGACACGGCCGACGGGACGGGTGCCGCCACGGGGAGCAGGGTCGTGAGGGCGTCGAGCAGCTCGGTCACGCCCGCGCCGGTGATCGCGGACCCGAACAGCACGGGGTGGGCGGTCGCGCCGCGCACCGTGCTGCGCAGCTCGCCGAGCTCGGTGGTCCCCACCTCGAACGGCAGGTATGCCGCGCCGCGGGTGCCCGCGCCACTCACCTGCCCGAGGGCGAAGGCCTCCGGGCTGAGCCGGGTGGTCACCTCGCCGAGGACCCGGTCGGGGTCGGCTCCGGCGCGGTCGACCTTGTTGACGAAGAGGACGACGGGCAGGCCGAGACGCTGCAGGGCGCGCATCAGCACGAGGGTCTGCGCCTGCACCCCCTCGACCGCCGACACGACGAGCACCGCTGCGTCGAGCACGGTCAGCGCCCGCTCCACCTCGGCGATGAAGTCGGAGTGGCCTGGGGTGTCGATGAGGTTGACGGTCGTCGCCCGCCAGTCGAAGGAGACGACGGCAGACCGGATGGTGATGCCGCGCTGACGCTCCAGCGCCATGCTGTCGGTCTGCGTGTCGCCGGCGTCGACGCTGCCGGGGTGGTCGAGCACACCGGCCTCGAAGAGGACTCGTTCGGTCAGGCTGGTCTTGCCGGCGTCAACATGCGCGACGATCCCCAGGCAGAGGGTCTTCCTGCGTCCAGCTCGCACTGGCCTTCACATCCATTCGGTAGGTGGGTACCTGGCGGGACGTGAAAGCTGCTCGCATCGGTCGCATTCCTCTCGTGGGCACTGCTGGTGGTCGGCGGTCGGACTCCTTCATGGCAACAGAGCCGGGTCTTGCGGGGCAACCGGTTTTCGCTGGGGCAGGGGCACGACGCCGAGTCCGATGACTGCCGCGACCGGCAGCAGCGGCCACACCCAGTGCACGCCGTCGCGCGAGACGATGCCCGACGCCGCAATCACGCCGAGGCCGCCGCAGACGGCCGCCGTCGCGAGGGCCGGACGCCACACGGCGGGCGCGGGGCGAAGGTCGCGGACCGGCTTCTCGAACCGGCCGAAGACCAGGACCAGCCCGGACGTCACCGTGGCGAGGACGGCGAACCACACCGGCCGCGTCACCCACCACGACCCGCTGAGCGGGACGGGCCGTAGCCCAAAACCCCCTGCCAGCAAGGACATTCCGATGACCAGCACCATGGCCGTGAGGTGCCAGAGGTAGAGCGACATGATGCGCAGGTTCACGACGACGGCAACGGCCCACACCCGCGGTCGCTCCAGCAGGAGGGCCAGCCGTCGCTCGGCGAGGAGCACCACACCGGCCTGCACCATGCCGAGGAACGCCAGCGTGACCCGGGTCGGATAGGAGTTGTTGAGGACCGCCCCGTCGACCCCGATCATCGAGATCGGGTAGGGGCCGGCCCAGACGAGGGTCACGAGACCGACGCCGGCGAGCGCGACCCGCCGTCGCCGACCCGCCAACGAGCCGTCGAGCCAGGCGAACCCGAGCTGGTGCACCGTGGCCCAGACGACGAGGTAGTTGGCGAAGCCAATCCAGTGGTTGTCGCCGGCGATGCTCCACCAGTCGACCAGACCGCCCAGGAGCAGCCCGGCACCGACGCTCCACCAGCCGAACCGCCCCCAGACCGAGAGCAGGAGCGGAGCCACCGCGACCACGACGATGTAGGCGGCGAGGAACCAGGTCGGCACCAGGGCCACCTGCGACGCGGTGCGCAGGGTCGCGCCGGGCACGCCCGCGGCATACGCGATCGAGGCGATCGCCAGCCACACGAGGAGGAGCGGGAGCACGGGTGCGGCGAGGCGTTGGAGGCGGGCCCGGAGCCACGTGGCGTAGGTGTCGCCGCGCCGTCGGGCCGAGCGCCAGGACCGGCCGTTGGCGTAGCCGCCGACGATGAAGAACAGCGGCATCACCTGGAAGAACCAGGTGAGGGGATGGCTCCACGGGGCGATGTTCAGCACGGCGTTCGGGACGAGCGTGCCGTCCTGCACGATCACCGCGGCCATCAGCCAGTGGCCGAGCACGACGGTCACGATGGCGAACGCGCGCAGGAAGTCGACGACGCGGTTGCGGTCAGCAGGGGTGGCGGCAGCGAGGGCGCGGGCGTCCATGGGTCGAGCGTGACGGCCCGGGGCAGGTCGCCGCCTGAGTAGCAGCGCCCACCCGGCATGGTCACTCCGAGCCCTTCCCGAGGCCACGAGCGCCGTGGAGCGCTGGTGTGCCGCCGCCGGCTCGGCGCAGGAGCGGGCGGACCTCACGGCCGATCATCTCGACGAGGGCGACCAGCTCAGTCACGTCGGTCACGTCGCTGGTCGGTTGGAGGACCACGGTCGTCGCGCCGGCGTCGGCCGAGCGCCGGACCGAAGCGGCGATGTCCTCGGGGGCCCCCGCGGCGGTGCGCGTGGGGTCGGCGGCCACGCCCCACAGGGCCAGGTCGGCATCGGCGCGGGCCTGCGCCTCAGGCCCGGCGGCTGCGACGACCGAGTAGACCACCTCGACGTCAGGGTCGCCCGAGGCGGCCCGGGCGCGGTCGGCCGCACCCGCCAGCTCGGTCTCGCTGAGACCCGCGGCGAGCAGCACTCCGTCGCCGAGCCGGGCGCACAGGTCGAGCGTGCGCGGCCCGGAACCGCCGGCCATCAACACCGTGCCCGGCTCTGGTGGCCAGTCGAGCTGCACCCGGTCGAGGTGCACGTAGCGACCGTCGACCGTCAGCTCCTCCCCGTCGAGGAGTCGTCGCAACGCGGTGAGGTACTCCTCCAGGAGGGTCATCGGCGAGGCCGCCCGGCCGCCGACCTGGCCCATCCAGTCCTGGACCCCGTGACCCACGCCCGGCACGAACCGGCCGGGGAAGAGCCGGTGCAGGGTGGCGACTTCCATCGCGGTCAGGGCGACGTTGCGCAGGGGCGCCGGCATCAGCCCGAGGCCGACCCGCACCTGCTGCGTCGAGGCGAGGGCGGCCGTCGCGCTCGCGATGCCGCTCTCCTTGAAGCAGTCCTCCCACACCCAGAGGTCGTCGAGGTGCTCGTCGGCGGCCCGCGCCAACGGCAACAGCGCCTCGGGGGGCAGGCTGGGGACGAACGCGACGCCGAGTCGGGGTGCCATCACGTCATCGTGACACCGCTCGCTGACACCCCGGAGTCCGTGCGGGTCCGGACCCCCGGCCTCGTGGTTGGCTTGGTCCATGACTTCCCAGGAGGGCAGGGTCCGCCAGCTGCGGCTGGTGGTGCACGCGGAGGACTACGAGGAGGCGCTGCGGTTCTACCGCGACGTCATCGGTATGCCGGTCCAGGAGGCCTACGCGGGTGACGGTGGGGCCCAGGTGTCGATCCTGGAAGCGGGGCGCGCGACGCTCGAGCTCTCCAACACGGCCCAGGTCGAGATGATCGACGCGGTCGAGGTCGGCCGACGGGTGGCACCGCACCTCCGGGTCGCCCTCGAGGTCGACGACGCCCAGGCCGCCACGACCACGGCCGTCGCAGCCGGTGCCGAGCTCATCGCGCCGCCCACGGAGACCCCGTGGCGCTCGCTCAACTCGCGGCTGGAGGGTCCGGCCGGGGTCCAGCTGACCCTCTTCCAGGAGCTCGATGGCTGACGCGACGAGCACCCCTGACGAGGTCGGGGTGGGGCCGTGGCCGGGGGAGTGGCCGGACGGCGACCACTGGGACCCCGAGCTGCTCCGGGACGGCGACCGTCGCAACGTGGTCGACACCTACCGCTACTGGCGGCACGACGCGATCGTGGCCGACCTCGACACCCACCGTCACGACTTCCACGTCGCGGTCGAGAACTGGGGTCACGACTTCAACATCGGCTCGGTCATCAGGACAGCGAACGCCTTCAACGCCAAGGCTTTCCACATCGTCGGCAAGCGGCGCTGGAACCGTCGCGGGGCGATGGTCACCGACCGCTACCAGCACGAGCACCACCACCCGACCGTCGCGGACCTGGTGGCCTGGGCCGCTGGGGCGGGGGCCGCCGAGGTGGGGACCGCTGGGGCGGGGGCCGCGACGGAGGCCCGGCCACGCGGCATACCCCTGATCGGGATCGACAACCTGCCCGGCTCCCTGCCGCTCGAGACCTACGACCTGCCCCGGGAGTGCGTCCTCGTCTTCGGGCAGGAGGGCCCCGGGCTCTCCGCGCCCATGCGCGAGGCCTGCGAGGTGGTGCTGCACATCGAGCAGTTCGGGTCGACCAGGTCGATCAACGCGGGCGCCGCCGCGGCAATTGCCATGCATGCCTGGGTGCGACGCAACATCTTCGGGCAGGCTGTCGAATAGCACCCCGCTCGCTCGTCATCAGGGTGGAAGCACCGGAACCACCGGACGAACCCATCGATGAGAGGAACAGCCATGACCCAGTACCTCGTCCTCCTGCCCAGCTCGGAGTCCCGCTACGCGGCGGCCACCGAGCAGGAGCGGCAGGAGCTCGACCAGGCCCACGGCGACTTCGCCGGGCTGCTCGCCCAGCGCGGGCACAAGCTGCTCGGCGGGGCCCAGCTCACGCCGTCCACGCAGACCCGCGTCGCCCGCGGTGACGGGATCGACCAGGTCACCCTCACCGAGGGCCCCTATGCCGAGAGCGCCGAGCAGGTCGGCGGCTACTACCTCGTCGAGACCGACGACCTCGACGACCTCGGCCAGGTGTGCGGCCGGCTGATGTCCACGCCGTTCCACCCGGCCATCGAGATCCGCCCCACCATGGGGATGTGATCCACCATGACCGAGTACGTCGTGCTGAGTGACGGCGTCGAGGTGCGTCGCGTCGTGAAGCCCGAGGACCGCGAGACGTGAGGTACGTCGTCCTGATCGCCTACGAGCCGGGCCACTGGGACGGCGCCGACGAGGCGGTGCGCCAGGAGTACTTCGACGCGCACCGCGCCTTCGAGGAGTACGTCCAGCAGCACGGCCGGCGGCTCTCCAGCGGGGCGCTGAGCGATGCCGACCTGGCGACGACGATCAGGCGCGACGGCTCGTCCGACGTCGTCACCGACGGCCCCTTCGTGGAGCTGACGGAGCAGATCGGCGGCTACTACGACGTCGAGCTGCCCGACCTCGATGCCGCGATCGCGGCGGCGAAGCTGCTGCCCCGGGCCTACACCCTCGAGATCCGTTCCGTGGTCGGCGTGGAGGGCTACGAGAGCCTGTGAGTCGGTGACCACCGGGCAGGGCGGGCCACCGCCGGCACCCTCGGAACCATCCGCCGAGGTGCTGGCGACGGTCGTGCGCGAGGAGTGGGGACGACTGACGTCGCTGCTCCTCGCGCGGTTCCGGCGGCTCGACCTCGTGGAGGACGCCCTCGGCGATGCCGTCGAGACGGCGGCCCGCCGGTGGGCCCGTGACGGCACCCCGGACAACCCCGTCGCCTGGCTGCACACAGCGGCCCGGCGGCGGGTCCTGGACCGCCTGAGGGCCGAGTCCATGGCCCAGCGCAAGGTGCCCCTGCTCGTCGTGGAGGCCGAAGGGAAGGAGGGGTCGCCCGTGCTCGCCGACCCCGGGGACCTGGTGGAGGACGACCTCCTGCGCCTGGTGCTGATGTGCACCCACCCGGCCCTCGACCCCGCGGCCGCCAGCGCCCTGGCCCTGCGGCTCGTGCTCGGCGTCAGCACTGCCGACATCGCCCGGCTCTTCCTCGTGCCGGAGCCCACCATGGCCGCGCGCGTCACCCGGGCCAAGCGCAAGATCGTCACCGCCGGCATCCCCTTCGCGGTGCCGTCCTCCGACGTGCTGCCCGACCGTCTCGACGCCGTGGCGCAGACCGCCTACCTCGCCTTCACGGCCGGCTACGCCCCCGGATCGGGCCCCGACGCCCTGCGCACCGGCCTTGCGGGAGAGGCGATCCGCCTCGTGCGTGTCGTCCTCGGGCTGCGACCCGAGGAGCCGGTACTGGTCGCCCTGCTCGCCCTGATGCTCCTGCAGCACTCGCGCCGTGACGCCCGCGTCGACGGCGACGGCGCGATCGTCCTGCTCCCCGACCAGGACCGGTCCCGCTGGCACCGCGACGAGATCGCCGAAGGGGTGGCCCTCGCCTCCTCGCCTGCCCTCACCGGGCCGCTCACCGTCCAGGCCGCCGGGTATGCCGTGCAGGCCAGGATCGCGGTGGAGCACGCGACCGCGCCGACCGCCGAGGCGACCCGGTGGGACCGCATCGTGGCGCGGTACGACGACCTCGTGGCGCTGTCGCCCACCCCGAGTGCCCGGCTGGCCCGGGCGGTGGCTGTCGCAGAGGCCCACGGCCCGCGCGAGGGCCTGGCCGCGCTGGCGGGCCTGGACGACGACCTCGCCCACAGCCACCGGCTGCCGTCCGTCCGGGCCGAGCTGCTCGCCCGTGCCGGCGACGTGGAAGCCGCCGACGCGGCATACGCCCTCGCCATCGAGCGCTGTGGCAACGACGCCGAGCGCGCGCTGCTCCGGGCACGCAGGGCCGCCCTCCGCTTCCCCACCACCTGAGCACCCCGGTCGCCCAGGTTGCGGGACGACCAGCCTGAGACACGGGTGTCCCGGTCCGCGCCGGTCGTGAAAGGATCGGCGGCGACGCCAGGCCCACGCTTCGAGCCCAGACGCACCAGTCGAAGGAGACTTTCCATGCCCATCGCCACCCCCGAGGTGTACGCCGACATGCTGGACCGCGCCAAGGCCGGTTCGTTCGCCTACCCGGCGATCAACATCTCGTCGTCGCAGACCCTCAACGCCGCGATCCGTGGCTTCGCCGAGGCGGGCAGCGACGGCATCGTGCAGGTCTCCACCGGCGGCGCCGAGTACCTCTCGGGCCCGACGGTCAAGGACATGGTCACCGGGTCGATCGCGCTCGCCGCCTACGCCCACGAGGTCGCCAAGAAGTACGACGTCAACATCGCGCTGCACACCGACCACTGCCCGAAGGACAAGCTCGACGGCTTCGTCCGCCCGCTGCTGGCCGCGAGCGCCGAGCGGGTCGCCGCCGGCGGCACGCCCTGGTTCCAGTCGCACATGTGGGACGGCTCCGCGGTGCCGCTCGACGAGAACCTCGAGATCGCTCGTGAGCTGCTGGACCTGGCCAAGGCCGCCCACGTCATCCTCGAGATCGAGGTCGGCGTCGTCGGTGGGGAGGAGGACGGCGTCGAGGGCAAGATCGACGACAAGCTCTACTCCACGCCCGAGGACGCGGTGGCCACGATCAAGGCGCTCGGCGCCGGCGAGAACGGCCGCTACCTGACTGCCCTCACCTTCGGCAACGTCCACGGGGTCTACAAGCCGGGCAACGTCAAGCTCCGCCCCGAGATCCTCAAGACCGCCCAGGAGGCGGCCGCCAACCAGCTCGGGCTCGGCGCCGACGCCCGTCCGTTCGACCTCGTCTTCCACGGCGGCTCCGGATCCACCGCCGAGGAGATCGCCGCCGCGGTCGACTTCGGCGTCGTGAAGATGAACGTCGACACCGACACCCAGTACGCCTTCACCCGCCCCGTCGCCGGCTACATGCTCGCCAACTACGACGGCGTCCTGAAGGTCGATGGTGAGGTCGGCAACAAGAAGCAGTACGACCCGCGTGCCTGGGGCAAGGAGGCCGAGGCCGGCATGGCGGCCCGCGTCGTCGAGGCCTGCCAGAACCTGCGCTCGGCCGGCACCCACGCATGACGGACAACCTCCTCGGCATCCCCGAGACCCGGCTCCCCGTCGACCCCGCTGCCGCGAAGCTCGAGGACGGTGTCGCCGCCGACCAGGTCGCCGCGGCCTACCCGACGTCGTCGCTGGCGTGGGCGACCCTGGCCGAGGACGCGCTCGCCGACGGACGCACCGTCGAGGGGTACGCCTACGCGCGCACCGGCTACCACCGCGCGCTCGACTCGCTCCGCAAGAACGGCTGGCGCGGCCAGGGCCCGGTGCCGTGGGAGCACGAGCCGAACCGCGGCTTCCTGCGCGCGCTCGCCGCGCTGTCCCGCGCCGCCGGCGCGATCGGTGAGACCGAGGAGGAGCTGCGGTGCGCGCAGTTCCTGCGTGACTCCTCGATGACCGGCGCGCGCGAGCTCGGCCTCTAGGACGACAGTGACGCCGGGGGACCGGACCCTTGTGGATCCAGTCCCCCGGCGTCGCCCCCTGCCGTGGACCGAGGTCCACGTGGCTACCCGTCAATGTCGTCCCCTACCCGCCTGACGAGCGGCGTCCCGCCATTCTGCAGGACCGTGGCGCGGTTAGGGTGGCACTATGCTGTCAAAGGACAGATGATGCCGTTCCCGGGGTGGGGGAGACCTGTGACCAGCGGAAACGACCGTGCCCACGAGGTCGAGCGGCTGCTCACCGATCCCTTCGACCGGCTCATGGGCATCCTCGAGCGCGGCGAGGCGCAGCTCGACGAGAGGCGGGCCGAGCTCGCCGAGGTGCGCTACGCGCTCTACGAGCTGACCGCCCAGCGCGGGCTGGCCCGACCGGCCCAGGCGGGTCACGCGCTCGAACCACTGGGGGCCGAGATGGCCGCCCCCATGCTGCGCTACCTGATCGAGCACACGACCGACCTCAGCCGGGTCTGCACCATGGTGATCGACGCAGGTGCGGGCATCGAGCAGGAGAACTACCGGCTCAACCAGGACCTGTTGGCCGAGGGGCGCTTCCGGCAACGCACGATCTACCCGATGGACATCATGGACACCGAGCCGGGCCGGACGTGGGTGCATTCGTTCGCGGCGGCCGGCGAGGAGCAGCGGCTCTCGCTGTCACCGCCGAGCGAGTTCGCGATCTTCGACGAGCACTCGCTGGTCGCCGTGAGTGAGTGGGGCAACCCGGAGTCCAGCTACGTCATGGTGCGCGACCCCATGCTCATCGCGGCCTTCATCCAGCTGTTCGACCGGGCCTTCGACCGCGCCCTGCCGGTGGCGCCCGGCGACGAGCACGACGACGACCAGCGGCTGCTCAAGCTCCTGGGCCTCGGCCTTAAGGACGAGTCGATCGCCCGCTACCTCGGCTGCAGCCTGCGCACGGTGCGGCGCCGGGTGGCCGGGCTGATGGCCGCGCACGGCGTGCAGACCCGCTTCCAGCTCGGCCTGGCGGCGTCCACGGGTGGTCTCGACTCCCCGGTGGGGGACCGCGACCGGTAGCCTTTCCCGGTACGGGCCCCGTGCGAACACCGCGGGGCCTGCTGCATGACCAGTTCGACGGACGCGCGGACACCGACACAGACACGGAGAGGTGCGGGTATGCCGGCAATCGTGCTCGTGGGCGCCCAGTGGGGCGACGAGGGCAAGGGCAAGGCCACCGACCTGATGGGCAGCGACGTCGACTACGTCGTGAAGTTCAACGGCGGCAACAACGCCGGCCACACCATCGTCATCGAGAAGGACGGCAAGCGCGAGAAGTACGCGCTGCACCTGCTCCCGTCCGGCATCCTCACGCCGACCTGCACCCCGATCATCGGCAACGGCGTCGTGGTCGACCTGGCCGTGCTGTTCGAGGAGCTCGACGGCCTCGAGGCTCGCGGTGTCGACACGTCGCGCTTGCTGGTCAGCGCGAACGCCCACATCATCGCGCCCTACAACCGGGTGCTCGACAAGGTGACCGAGCGGTTCCTGGGCTCGCGCAAGATCGGCACGACCGGTCGCGGGATCGGTCCGACCTACGCCGACAAGATGGCGCGCAACGGCATCCGCGTACAGGACCTCTTCGACGAGAAGATCCTGCGCCAGAAGGTCGAGGCGGCGCTGGCCTACAAGAACCAGATCCTCGCCAAGATCTACAACCGGCGTGCCGTCGAGGTCGATGAGGTGATGGACGAGCTGCTCGGGTATGCCGAGCGGTTGCGTCCCATGGTCGCCGACACCTCCCTGGTGCTCGAGCAGGCCCTCAACGAGGGCAAGACCGTGCTCCTCGAGGCCGGTCAGGCGACCCTGCTCGACGTCGACCACGGCACCTACCCGTTCGTCACGTCGTCCAACGCCACCGCCGGGGGAGCCTGCACCGGGTCCGGGATCCCGCCGACCCGCGTCTCCACGGTCATCGCGATCCTCAAGGCCTACTCGACCCGCGTCGGTGAGGGCCCGTTCCCGACCGAGCTGAACGACGCCAACGGCGAGTTCCTGCGCAAGACCGGGGCCGAGTTCGGCACCACGACCGGCCGCCCGCGCCGCTGCGGCTGGGTCGACACCGTGGTCGGTCGCTACGCGACCCGCATCAACGGCGTCACCGACTTCGTCGTGACCAAGCTCGACGTGCTCACCGGGCTGGACACCATCCCGATCTGCGTCGCCTACGACGTCGACGGCGTGCGGCACGACGAGATGCCGGTCAACCAGACCGACTTCCACCACGCCAAGCCGATCTACGAGGACCTGCCCGGCTGGTGGGAGGACATCTCGACCTGCCGCACCTTCGAGGAGCTCCCCGCCAACGCGCAGGCCTACGTGCTGCGCCTCGAGGAGCTCATCGGCGCCCGCGTGTCGGCGATCGGGGTCGGACCGGGACGCGACGAGATCATCAGCCGGCACTCGCTGCTCGGCGCCTGAACGGGTGGGCGGGGCGAGGCCCGCGCCCGGCTCCTCGGTGCGCGTGCGGTTCACGAAGTGGGGCGGCAAGCGGCACCACGGCGCCGAGCTCGTCTACCTCGGTGCCGACGAGCACGGCGACTGGCTGGGTGACCCGGTCGGCAACCAGTGGGCCGGCGGGCCGAAGTCGTTCGTGAGCGTCACCGACAACGTCCTCCTCGTCCCGCCCGACCGGGGCATGACGGCGATGTTCTACACCGAGCACCCCGAGCAGGCCTTCGAGCTCTACGTCGACATCACCACCCCATCGGTCTGGGACGGTGACCTCGTGACCGCGGTGGACCTCGACCTCGACGTGATCCGGCGGTTCGACGGCAGCTGGTACGTCGACGACGAGGACGAGTTCGCGGAGCACCAGGTCGCCTACGGCTACCCGCCCGAGCTGGTGGCCGCTGCCGAGGCCGAGTGTGCCCGAGTCAGCCACGAGATCCGTTCGGGCGCAACGCTTCTGGCGAGCGACACGGCCGACCCGTGGCGGGCAGTGTTCAGGACCATCCAGTCCTGACGGCGCCAACTCGCCTTGTGCATGGGCTGGCGACGGGGTGCGGATCAGGCGGGGCGCAGGACGGTCATGCGGTGGGCGGCCCGGGTGAGTGCGACGTAGAGGACCCGCACCCCGCCGGGTGACTCCGCGGCGATCTCGTCGGGGTCGACGATGACCGTGGCGTCGTACTCGAGGCCCTTCGTGGACATCGGGTCGATGACTCCGACCCGGTCGCTGAGCGAGCCCAGCTCGGCCAGCTCCGCGGCATACCTCGCCGGGGTGATGACGGCGATCGAACCCTCCACCTCGTCGAGGAGTGACTCGACGGCCGCCGTGGCGGCGGCGAACCAGCCGCCCGGGGCGACGGTGACGTCGACCGGGTCGACGCCGGTCTCCCGGACCGCCTGGGGGATGTCGGCGTCGGGCACGTGGGCCCGCACGACCTTGGCCGCGTAGTCGAAGATCTCCCGCGCGTTGCGGTAGTTGGTGTCCATGTGGAAGAGCCGGCGCTCCTGGGTGCCGAACGCCTCCTCCCGGGCCCGGCCTGCCTCGACGGCATCGGGCCACGACGCCTGGGCTGCGTCGCCGACCACGGTCCACGACGAGTAGCGACCCCGGCGGCCGAGCATGCGCCACTGCATCGGGGACAGGTCCTGGGCCTCGTCGACGAGGACGTGGGCGTACTCGCCGGGGCCCTCGATGCGACCCTGCAGCAGCAGCTCACGGGGGTCGGTGGGGGCGGTACGCGACGACTTCGTGCCGACCGCTCGGGAGTCGACCCCGGCCCGCACCTCGGCGACGCCGAACTGCGAGACGTCCTCGAACTCCTCGATCTCGTAGAACCCGCGCTCCTCGGCGGGTCCGTCCTGCACCGGACCGAGCCGCGCGGCGAGGTCGTCGATGAGGGCGGCGTCGGCGGCCGACCAGCTGCCGAGCTCGAGGGCGTGCTGCACCGAGGCGGCGAACACGTCGCACTCCTGTGGCGACAGCACACCGTGGCCGTGCTGGCGGGCCCGCTCGGGGTCCGCGAGCCAGAGCAGCACTTCGCGGGGGTCGACCTGCGGCCACCAGGCGGCGAGGAAGGCGTCGACCTCGAGGTGGTCCTCGAAGCGGTCCATGAACTCGGCCCGGTCGCCGTCGCGCACGCTGGCCCAGGCCGCTTCGGCCAGGGCGCTCTGGACGGCCTTGGCCGACAGGTTGCGCTGGTGGTTGCGCAGCACCTGGGCCCGGATGCGGTCGAGGACCGGGGCGTCGACCCGGACCGCCTTGCCGTTGACGAAGGCCCGGAACGACTGGGGGGCGTCCGGGGGCGCGTCGGCCGCGGCGCGGGCGAGCAGGCGGCGGATCCCCAGCGAGCCCTTGATGGCGGCGGCTTCCGGGGTGTCCAGCCGCGTGGCGGTGACGCCGTCGACGACGTCGCCGAGCGAGCGCAGGACGACCGACTCCTCGCCGAGCGAGGGCAGCACCCGCTCGATGTATGCCGTGTAGGCGGAGGAGGGGCCGACGACGAGGATGCCGCCGGACTCGAACCGGCGCCGGTCGGAGTAGAGCAGGTAGGCCGCGCGGTGGAGGGCGACGACGGTCTTGCCGGTGCCCGGTCCGCCGGTGATCTCGGTGATGCCACGGGCCGAGGCGCGGATGGCCTCGTCCTGGTGGCGCTGGATCGTCGCGACGATGTCGCGCATCTGGGCGCCGCGGCTGCGGGTCAGCGCGGCCAGGAGCGCGCCGTCGCCGACCACGACGAGGTCGTCGGGTGCCTCGGGAACCATGAGGTCGTCCTCGACCCCCACGACGTCGGGGCCCTTGCAGCGCAGCACCCGGCGGCGCAGCACGTCCATGGGCTCGACCGGGGTGGCGCGGTAGAAGGCGGCGGCGGCGGGAGCGCGCCAGTCGACCACCAGGGGCTCGTAGTCGTCGTCGCGCACCCCGAGGCGGCCGATGTAGCGCGTCTCGCGGTCGGCGGCCTTGCCCTCGTCGGACAGGGCGTGGTCGAGGTCGAGCCGGCCGAACACGAGGCCTTCGTACTGGGTGTCGAGGGTCGAGCGTCGACGGGCGGCGTTGAAGACGAGGGCATCGCGCTCGAACAGCCCGGTCAGCTCCTCGTCGCGCACGTCGCCGGTGCGGTCGGTGCGACCACGCGCGAGGCCGTCGGCCTCGATGAGACCGGCCCGCGCCTGGGCCTTGGTGAGCTCGGCGTAGACGAGATCCACGTGAGCCTGCTCGATGGCGATCTCACGGGCGACCTCGGCGCTGGACGCCCTGGAGCTCGATGACTGCGTGCTCGAGTGGTCCGATCCCGTCACGGTGCATTGCTTTCTGGCTGGTCGTTGATGGCGCGCCCTGCCGGCGCCGTCTGCCGGCGCTGTCGTGCCGCCTGTCCCCACACGGAGAACGCACGAGTCTAGCGAGCAGGACGGGCCTTGCCGCGCACTAGACCATTCCGCGGCGCGCGGCCTGCACGCCGGCCTGGAATCGGGTGCCCGCGCCGAGCTGGTCCATCAGCGCCCTGACCCGCCGTTCGACGGTGCGCTGGGACACGCCGGCCTGCCGGGCGATCGTCGCGTCGGGGGCCCCCGCGGCGAGCAGCGACAGGATCAGCTGGTCGCGGCGCTCGGTGACCCCACCGATCGAGAGCGGTGACCCGAGGTCCCAGAGGTGGTCGGAGAGGGCGATGAGGGCGAGCACCATCGACCGGGCCCGGATCACCGCCGAGCCGAAACCCGAGGGGTCGAAGGCGCTGACGTCGACGATCGCGACCATCTCGTCGACGATCACCGCAGAGAACGGCACCGCCGACGTGAACCGGAAGCGCTCGCCGCCCCGCTCGCGCGCCTCGAGGATCTCGAGAGCGCCGTCGATCTCGAGGACGTCGGTGTCGTAGACGGTGGTGTAGTCGAGCACGTTGCCGCCCACCCCGCGGCTCGGTTCCTCGTGGCTGTGCAGCGGGCTGGCGAAGAGGGCCCGGGTGCGCGGTGAGAGCGAACGGAAGGTGCGGATCTGCGACGTGCCGGCAGCGACCGCCTCCGCCGTGACCGCCGCGATCTCCTCGAGGGAGTTGAGGATCCGCACCGTCCCGACGTCGGGGGTCCGGGAGGCCGATCTCGCCTGGAAGTAGACCTGCGCGAGCTCATGGGCGGCTGATCGGGTCTCGCGAGCCCGTCGCTCGTAGTCGAGGGCCAGGGCGGGCAGCGAGATGTCCGGGGGGATGACCTCGATGGCTCCACCCGGGCGGAGTCGGATCAGGCCCCGGCTGCCGAGGACGTCGAGGGAGTGGTCGACCAGGGGCGCCTTCATCCCCTGTGCGATGAGCAGGGACCTCGTGGGCTCCTGGTGCTGCAGGACCGCGAGGAAGACGCGCGTGACGGTGCCCTCCACCTCGTCGACGTCGACGTCGAGGTCGAGACCGGCGCCCACCCCCGTCGCGGCCTTGGAGCCGCGGCCACTGCCGAAGCCGGGGCTGAGCCCGTTGGTGAGGACCGCGTCGGTGACCCCCGCGGCCGCCGCGTGCGTGGCCTCGTCCGTCCGACTGTCGTCCGACATGCCCACATGGTTGCCCTCTGGCGAGATTCCGTCAATGGCGCAAGTCCGACACGTGTGGGCTTTACCTACGGGCCAACGATGGTCCACTCTTGATCCAGTCGACCACGTCGACCCACGTGCATGGTTGCAGGTTCCCCCGCCAGGCGACCGCACGTCGGCTGCGCGGCGTCCCCGGGAGATGTCCCCCCTGCCTCCCCGGGGCGCCGCGCACTCATGTCCGGCGCCGCCGCCCCGCGTCCCGGTCGGCCCGTCCCGCGTCGGCCCGTCCCGCGTCCCGGTCGGGCCACTCCGGGTCGAACTCTCTACGCTGGACCCGTGAAGGTTCTCGTGATCGGTTCCGGTGCCCGCGAGCACGCCATCGTCAAGGCCCTCGGTGCCGACCCGGAGGTCGATGCGGTCATCGTGGCCCCGGGCAACCCGGGGATGGACGCGATCGCGCTCTGCGAGGCGCTTCCCGGTGGAGTCCTCGATGGTGAGGGGATCGTGGAGCTGGCCCGGCGGCATACCGTCGACCTAGTCGTGATCGGCCCCGAGGCGCCCCTCGTCGCGGGGGTCGCCGACGTCGTGCGCGACGCCGGCCTGCTGGCCTTCGGGCCGTCGGCCGAGGCCGCCCAGCTCGAGGGCAGCAAGTCCTTCGCCAAGGACGTGATGGCAGCGGCCGACGTGCCGACCGCGATGGCCCGCGTCTGCACCACCCTCGAGGAGGTCGCCGACGCGCTCGACGCACTGGGTGCGCCCCACGTGGTGAAGGACGACGGGCTCGCTGCGGGCAAGGGTGTCGTCGTGACGAACGACCGCGCGGAGGCGCTCGCCCACGCGGAGGCGTGCCTGGCCAAGGACGGGGGAGTGGTCGTCGTCGAGGAGTTCCTTGACGGACCCGAGGTCTCGCTGTTCTGTCTCTGCGACGGCAGCACCGTCGTCCCCCTCGCCCCGGCCCAGGACTTCAAGCGGGTCTTCGACGAGGACCAGGGCCCCAACACCGGCGGCATGGGCGCCTACAGCCCGCTGGACTGGGCCCCCGGATCGCTGGTGGACGAGCTCGTCACCCGGGTCGCGCAGCCCACGGTCGACGAGATGGCGCGACGCGGCACGCCGTTCGCCGGGGTGCTCTACATCGGGGTGGCCGTCACGTCGCGTGGCCCGCGGGTCATCGAGTTCAACGCCCGCTTCGGCGACCCCGAGACCCAGGTCGTGCTGGCCCGCCTGCAAACCCCGCTCGGCGGCCTGCTCAAGGCGGCGGCGAGCGGCGACCTCGACGGCGTGGGTGCGCTGCACTGGTCCGACCAGCATGCCGTGACGGTCGTGGTGGCCTCGCACAACTACCCCGGCACGCCGCGCACCGGTGACCCCATAGCCGGGATCGAGGAGGCCTCTGAGGTGCCGACGACCTACGTGCTCCACGCGGGCACCGCGCGCGGCGACGACGGAACGCTCGTGTCTGCAGGAGGCCGCGTCCTGTCGGTCGTGGCGCTTGGCGAGAGCCTCGCCCAGGCGAGGGAACGCGTCTACGAGGCCGTCGACCACATCGAGCTCGAGGGTTCGCACCACCGCACCGACATCGCGCTCGCGGCCGAGCGCGAGGAGCTGCACGTCGGCTGACGCCTCAGGCCGCGCGGCGCGCCGCACTGCCTCACCCCGCGCGCCGTGCTGCGGCCAGCCCCACCGCACCGACGGCTGCGCAGGCGGTCATCGTGGTGGCGAACAACCAGCCCGGCAGGTCGGGTGCCTGCCACGCGATGAGGGCGCCGGCTGCGGCCAGCCCGATCGCCTGGGCGACGGACGCCGTGAGGCTCGAGGCGGCCGTGATCCGACCCTGGTCGCGCACCGGAGCGAAGAGCAGCAGCTGGGTCGAGAGGGTGGGGGACACGATCCCCATCCCGAGCCCGGCGACGCCCCAGAGCGCCAGCCCGATGACGACCGGCAGGGCGTCGAGGCTCGTGAGGGCGGGCCCGAGGACGCCGACCGTGATGAGGCTGAAGCCCACGGCCAGGCGCCGAACCGCGGGCACCCGTCGTTGCACGACGTCGAGACCGTGCAGCTGAGAGCCGGCCGCCCAGGACAGACCGGTCACGGTGAGGCTCGTCCCTGCGGCGGCGGGCCCCAGGCCGTGGATGGTGGTCAGCATGAGGGGAAGGAGGCTCCCGGCGGTGCCGAACGCTGCGGCGACGAGTCCGCGCAACGCCACCAGCGCCGGTATGCCGCGGGCGAACCGCAGCGTCCCGGCCGGCAGGACGGTGCGGACCGCCGGCACGGTGCAGGCGGTGCCGACCAGCACGAGCGCCAGGCCGAGCGCCTCGACGGGACCGGAGCGGCCCAGCAGGGAGCCGCCCGCGGTCAGTGCCGCGAGGCCCGCCGCAGCCAGGGCAGCGGCCCGGACGGCGCGGTGTTCGCGAGGGGTCCAAGGGGTCCCGGCCTCGCTGGTGGGCCCGCTGGCCGGCTCGCTGCTCGGCTCGCTGCTCGGCTCGGTCGCGCCGCCCTCGTCGCCCACGGCATCCTCCGCGCCCATGGCCGGGCGCAGGAGGAACCACGCGAACGGCAGGAGGGCGACGCCCAGGCCGAACACCGACCGCCACGACAGCACCTCGGTGAGCAGTCCCGCGATCGGCGGGCCGACCAACGAGGGGAGCACCCACGCCGCGGCGAAGGCGGCGAACACCTTGGCCCGCAGCTCCTCGGGCATGGTGCGGGCGAGCAGCACGGTGAGCGAGACGTCCATCAGCGCCTCGGCGATCCCCGACCCGAACCGACCCACCGCGAAGACGGCCATCCCCGGCGCCAGGGCCATGGCGACCTGTGACGCGGTGAAGACCAGCATCCCGGCCTGGAGCGGGCGCACCGGCCCACGGTGGTCGGCCCACGCGCCGGCGACCACCGTGGCGACGACGAACGACACCAGGGGTGCTGCGCTCGCTGCCCCGAACAGCCACAGCCCGTCGAGGTCGCGGGCGACGGTGGGCAGCACCGTCATGGTGGCGCGGTTCTCGAACGCCCCGAGGGTCACCAGCGCCACGGCTCCCACGGCGAACGGCAGGTGGGCGCGGTCCAGCAGTGAGGCGGGTCGAGCCGGGGTGTCTGTGTGGATGGCGTCGGGAGTGGCGGTGGGCATGGGCAGATTCTGGAAGTTGAAGTGAACTTCAAGTCAAGTGGGCTCACCCACCTGTTGCTCGGAGGTGGGCACGTGGCGCCGAACTCCGGCCTTCGTGCCTACCAGGCGGCACCAGGTGGACGACGGCTGGGAGGATGTCGGCCATGACGTCCTCCCAGCCCGGCGCGCCCGTCGACCTCCCCGGCTACGCCCACGTCTACTCGGGCAAGGTCCGCGACCTCTACGCCCCCCTCGACGCCTCCGGCGTGCCTCGCGACGACCAGCTGCTGCTCGTCGCCAGCGACCGGCTCTCGGCCTTCGACTTCATCCTCGAGACCCCGATCCCCGACAAGGGCGCGGTCCTGACCCAGCTGTCGCTCTGGTGGTTCGAGCAGCTGGAGGACCTGGTGCCCAACCACGTCGTCTCGACCGACGTGCCCTCCGAAGTGGCGGGCCGTGCGGTGCTGGTGCGCCGGCTCGAGATGCTGCCGGTCGAGTGCGTGGCCCGCGCCTACCTCACCGGCGGCGGTCTCCGCGAGTACCAGGCCGACGGCCACGTCAGCGGGGTGCGGCTCCCCGACGGCCTCGTCGACGGCTCACGGCTCCCCGAGCCGATCTTCACGCCGTCGACGAAGGCGCCCGTGGGCGAGCACGACCAGCCGATGCCGTATGCCGATGTCGTGGCTGCCGTGGGCGCGCGCACCGCCCAGCGCGCCAGCGACCTGACCACCCGGATCCTCGCCCGTGGCAACGAGATCGCGGCCGACCGCGGCATCCTCATCGCTGACACCAAGGTGGAGTTCGGGATCGAGGGCGACGAGCTGGTGCTGGCCGACGAGGTCCTCACCCCCGACTCGTCGAGGTTCTGGCCGGCCGACCAGTGGGAGCCCGGCCACACCCAGCCGTCCTTCGACAAGGAGTTCGTGCGCGAGTGGTTGATCTCGCCCGCGAGCGGGTGGGACAAGTCCTCCGGGGAGGCCCCGCCGCCCCTGCCCGGCGACGTCCTCGAGCGCACCCGCGCCAAGTACGTCGAGGCCTACGAGCGGCTGACGGGACGGACGTTCTCGGCCTGATCAGCGGCGAGTCAGCATCGCCACGGGGATGGTTCGCCCAGCCTTGCGGGCGTACTTCGCCACCCCCGGGAGCGTGGCCAGGATGACGTCGTTCCACGCCTCGTCCCGCTCGCCGTCGTGCAGCTCGCGCGCCGAGGCCGGCAGGCACTCGCTGCGGACCTGCAGCTCGGTCTCGCCGGCCGCCCGCAGGTTCCGGAACCAGTCGGGGTCACGCGGGCTGCCCGACCCGGTGCCCCACACCAGGTAGCCGCCCGGCCGCCGGATCGCCCGGACGCAGGTCGAGTGCGGCGTGCCGCTCCGGCGCCCGACGGTGGTCAGCATGACGACGGGTGCGGCCTCCGTGCCGCCCATGGCGCGACCGTTCAGGCGGCGGTACATCCACGCGCCGATGCGGGTCGATCGTTGCGCCATCGACATGGCTCGAGTGTCCCGCTCGGCAGGGCTGCGGGAAAGGGGGTCGAGCCCCCCGGGTGGTCGACCCGGTGCGGTGACCGGTCCGAGGGGGTTTCGCTCGAGTTCAGCCTCGTCCGTCCGGGAGGTGACCGCGCGGCATACCCACCGCCCGGGCGCGGATAGACTGCGCGTGCTCCCTTCCCCGCACCACCCCGCTGCAACCCAGGAGACACCCGAATGGGCCACGTCGTCATCGACGTCATGTTGAAGCCAGAGATCCTCGACCCCCAGGGGCAGGCCGTGAACGGGGCTCTTCCCCGGCTCGGCTTCGAGCAGTTCACCGACGTGAGGCAGGGCAAGCGCTTCGTCCTCACGGTCGACGGCGAGGTGACCGACGAGCACCTCGCAGCGGCGGCTGAGGCGGCCGAGAAGCTGCTCTCCAACCCCGTCATCGAGGACGTCGTGAGCGTCCGGGCATCCGAGGACCCCGACCAGTGAAGGTCGGGGTCGTCACCTTTCCGGGCTCGCTCGACGACCGTGATGCGGCTCGCGCCGTGCGCGCCGTCGGCGCCGAGGCGGTCACGCTGTGGCACGGCGACGCCGACCTCAAGGGCGTCGACGCGGTCATCCTTCCCGGAGGCTTCTCCTACGGCGACTACCTGCGCTGCGGTGCGATCGCCCGCTTCGCCCCCGTCATGGACGCGCTGATCCCCGCCGCCCAGGGTGGCCTGCCGGTGATCGGGATCTGCAACGGGTTCCAGGTGCTCTGCGAGTCGCACCTTCTCCCGGGCGCGTTGATCCGCAACGACCACCGCAAGTTCAACTGCGTCGACCAGCGCCTGGTCGTCGAGAACGCCGCCACCGCCTGGACCTCCGACTTCGAGGCCGGCCAGGAGATCACCATCGTCCTCAAGAACGGCGAGGGTGGCTTCGTGGCCGACGAGCGCACGCTCGACGAGCTCGAGGGCGAGGGTCGGGTGGTCTTCCGGTATGCCGGTGACAACCCCAACGGTTCATACCGCGCCATCGCGGGCATCACCAACGACCGCGGCAACATCGTGGGCCTGATGCCCCACCCCGAGCACGCCATCGAGGAGGGCTACGGCCCATCGACGGACGGGCTCCCGTTCTTCACCTCCGTCCTGAAGGCACTGGCCACCGCATGACCGCGCACCCCACGACCGCCCAGGTCGACAAGCCCGTCCTCGACACGGTCGCCCACGCGGCGCAGACCCCCGACGTCGACCAGCCGTGGGTCGAGCTCGGGCTCAAGGCCGACGAGTACGCCAACATCCGCGAGATCGTCGGTCGGCGGCCGACCAGCGCCGAGCTGGCGATGTACTCGGTGATGTGGTCGGAGCACTGCTCCTACAAGTCCTCCAAGGTGCACTTCTCCCTCTGGGGCGAGAACACCACCGACGAGATGCGCGAGAAGCTCCTCGTCGGCATCGGCGAGAACGCCGGCGTCGTCGACATCGGCGATGGCTGGGCGGTGACCTTCAAGGTCGAGTCGCACAACCACCCGTCCTACGTCGAGCCCTACCAGGGCGCCGCCACGGGGGTCGGCGGCATCATCCGCGACATCATGTCCATGGGTGCCCGCCCGATCGCGATCATGGACCCGCTGCGGTTCGGCAACCTCAACCACCCCGACACGCAGCGCGTGCTCCCTGGCGTGGTCGCGGGTGTCGGTGGCTACGGCAACTGCATCGGCCTGCCGAACATCGGTGGCGAGGTCGTCTTCGACGACTGCTACCAGGGCAACCCGCTCGTCAACGCGCTCTGCATCGGCGCCATGCGCATCGAGGACATCCACCTCGCCAAGGCCTCCGGGGTCGGCAACAAGGTGATCCTGTTCGGCGCCAAGACCGGTGGCGACGGCATCGGTGGCGTCTCCGTGCTGGCGTCCGAGACGTTCGACGAGGGTGGCCCGACCAAGCGCCCCGCGGTGCAGGTCGGCGACCCCTTCGCGGAGAAGGTGCTCATCGAGTGCTGCCTCGACCTGTATGCCGCGCACGTGGTCGACGGGATCCAGGACCTCGGCGGTGCGGGCCTGTCCTGCGCCACCAGTGAGCTGGCGTCCAACGGTGACGGCGGCATGCAGATCGAGCTCGACCGCGTCCCCCTGCGCGACGCCTCGCTGCGACCTGAGGAGATCCTCATGTCGGAGAGCCAGGAACGCATGATGGCCGTCGTCGAGCCCGGCAAGCTCGACGAGTTCATGGCGATCACCGACCGCTGGGACGTCGAGGCCACTGTGCTCGGTGAGGTGACGGACGGGGACCACCTCGTCATCACCTGGCACGGCGAGGTCATCGTCGACGTCCCGCCGCGGTCGGTTGCCCACGAGGGCCCGACCTACCACCGCCCACTGGAGCGGCCGGCATACCTCGATGCGTTGCAGGACAACGGCACTGACACGCTCGGACGTCCCGTGGACGGCCTCGGGCTCAAGTCCGACCTGCTCACCCTGCTCGCCTCCCCGAACCTGTGCGACAAGTCGTGGGTCACCGACCAGTACGACCGCTACGTGCTCGGCAACACGGCGCTCGCCATGCCCGACGACGCGGGTGTGGTCCGCGTCGACGAGGAGACCGGTCGCGGTGTGGCGGTGTCGACCGACTGCAACGGTCGGTTCGCCAAGCTCGACCCCTACGCCGGGGCGCAGCTCGCGCTGGCCGAGTCCTACCGCAACGTCGCCACGGCCGGGGCGACCCCGCTGGCGGTGACCGACTGCCTCAACTTCGGTTCGCCGGAGGACCCGGGCGTGATGTGGCAGTTCCGCGAGGCGGTCAAGGGCATCGCCGAGGGCTGCAAGACCCTGGGCATCCCCGTCACCGGCGGCAACGTCAGCTTCTACAACCAGACCGGCGATGTCGCGATCCACCCGACTCCGGTCATCGGCGTGCTGGGGGTCATGGACGACGTCGCCCGGCGCACCCCCTCGGGGTGGAAGACGCCCGGACAGGTCATCTACCTGCTCGGCACCACCAGCAACGAGCTGGCCGGTGGCGAGTGGGCGCACGTGGTGCACGGTCACCTCGGCGGCCTTCCGCCGGTCGTGGACCTGGGCGCGGAGCAGCTGCTCGGCGAGATCCTCGTCAACGCCAGCCGCGACGGCCTCGTCGACGCGGCCCACGACCTGTCCGACGGTGGTCTGGCGATCGGGCTGGCGGAGGCGACCATGCGCTACGGCACCGGCGCCCGGATCTGGCTCGACGCGGTGTGCGAGCGCGACGGCATCGACGCGTTCACCGCCCTCTTCAGCGAGTCCACCGCGCGCGTCGTCGTGTCGGTGCCCCGCTCGGAGGAAGTGCGGTTCACCGACATGTGCACCGCGCGCGGCCAGGTCCACGCCCGGATCGGGGTGGTGGACGACGAGACCGACGGCCTCGACGTCCAGGGCCAGTTCACGGTCTCGCTCGACGAGCTGCGGACGGCGCACACCGCGACCATGCGGGACGTCTTCGGCGGCTGACAGCCGCTCCGGTTCGAGGTGGTCCACGACCGGATTCCGGTCGTGGACCACCTCGAACCGGGGACAGTGCCGGAACATGCGAGCGGCCCGGTCGCGCATCCCCCGCGCGCCCGGGCCGTTCGTCCCCTGTGTGTCCCCGCCTTGAACAGTACGTCGGGGCTCCGACACCCGCCATGGGTAGAAGTACCCATTCTCGTAAGCCGAACAGCTCACAGTGCCGCGGGTCATCGAGTGTGGGTGGGCCGTGCGACGATGCCGGTATGCCGCCGCGCCGCCGAGTTCCCGTCGCCGCCGGACGTGCCGCGGTGTCGGTCTGGCGGGCCAACGGGTCGGAAACCGACCGGGCTGACCTGGCCACCGCCGTGCGCTACACGCTGGAGGAGCTCTCCGTCGTCGCGCCGGGGCGCAGCGTCGAGGTGCGCGTCCCGCCGTTCGGGGCGGTCCAGTGCATCACCGGCACGACCCACACGCGCGGCACGCCCCCGAACGTCGTCGAGACCGACGCCCAGACCTGGCTCGCGGTGGCCACCGGCGCGCTGACCTGGGACGGTGCCTGGGAGTCCGGCACGCTCCGGGTGAGCGGCCACCGGGCCGACCTCGCGGCATACCTCCCCCTCGCCTGACCCGCGCCCGCACCCCCGCCCGCCTCCCGCGCCCGCACCCCACCCGGCACGGATCGACGCCGGGTCGTGCGACGATCAGCCGCAGCCGAACACTCCGAGAAGGGTCGACCCATGCAGATGAAGCTCGAGCTGGTCCCGCTGCCCGTCGCCGACGTCGAGCGGTCCATCGCGTTCTACGAGGGCACGTTGGGCTTCACGAAGGACGTCGACGTGCAGCCCGCCGATGGCATCCGGGTCGTCCAGCTCACGGCCGAGGGGTCGGGCTGCTCGATCGGCTTCGGGACGGGGCTCGAGGTCTACCAGGGTGAGCCGGGCAGCATCCGAGGTCTGCACCTGGTCGTCGAGGACATCGAGGCGGCCCGGGCCGAGCTGGTCGCGCGCGGGGTCGAAGTCAGCGAGGTCCACGACTTCGGGGGTGGGGTCAAGGGCGCGGAGTTCGCCGACCCCGACGGCAACTCGTTCGAGCTGCAGGAGATGGCCTGGCGTCGAGGCGACACCTTCTAGGTGCTCGCGGCGCCTACTCGCCGGGGAAGCGGACGCCGATCTGGGCACGGACGTCATCGAGTGCGTCCATGATCGTGAGCGTCTCGGCCCAAGGCAGGAGTGGTGACTCGCTCGCCCCGGCGCTGACCTGACGGGCCGCCTCCGCAGCCTCGAAGTGCAGCCCGTGCTGGGTGTCCGCGTTGGTGAACCGGTCGAGCTCGGTCCCGTCGTTCCCGACCAGGCGGACGACGGCCTTCGGGGCGTAGAAGTCGCCGTCGATCTCCAGGCGGGCCTCGGTACCGCACACGGCTGCCGTCGTGGGCGTCTTCGTCAGCATCGTCGTGCCGAGCACGCCCATGGCCCCGCGACTGCTGGTGACCCCGATCGAGGCCTGCGAGTCGACGCCCTTGTCGGTGCGTCGACCACTGGCGGTCACGTCGACGAAGTCGCCGAGCACGAAGTGGGCGAACGACACGGGGTAGATCCCGAGGTCGAGCATCGCGCCGCCGGCGAGCGAGGGCTCGGACAGCCGTGCGGGTCCGTTGGGGTAGAGGCGCTGCCCGTGGTCGGCGTGCACGGTGTGGACCTCGCCGAGGAGACCGTCCTCGAGACACCGACGTACGACGTCGATGTGCGGGAGGAACCGGGTCCACATCGCTTCCATGGCGAAAACGCCAGCAGCAGAGGCGGATTCGAAGATCTCGCGGGCCTCGGTGGCGTTGCGGGCGAAGGCCTTCTCGACGAGCACCGGCTTGCCAGCAGCTGTCGCGAGCATCGCCTGGGCGCGGTGCTCGGAGTGCGGGGACGCAACGTAGACCACGTCGACGTCCGGGTCGGCGACCAGCTCGTCATAGGCCCCGTATGCCGCCGTGACCCCGAACTCGTCGGCGAAGGCCTGGGCGCGCGGCAGGCTCCGGGACGCGACGGCCTGGAGCTGCTGCCCGGATGCCGCGCGCAGGGCGGTGGCGAACGAGTGGGCGATACCGCCGGGCGCCAGGATCCCCCAGCGCAGGGCCGGAGCGTCGTGTGGGTCCGGGGTGCGAGGCGTGGGCAGCGTCAGCGAGGGCATCGGCCCATCATCGGCGCTCGGAGCGGGATGCGCACCGGCCGTCCCATCAGGTGACAGCCGAGCGGCACTGCTCTCGGGTCGGTCAGCGGATCCGCCACTCGCCGGGCGCGGTCGGCGGCCGGGGCGAGGGCGCCGCGTCGGTGTCGGAGAACGGCCGCCCTGAGCCCAGCGCCCGCGCCAGGGCGCCCCCCTCCAAGACCGTGCTGGGAAAGGCGCCCCGCGCCACGCTGCGGATGATCGAGCCCAGCAAGAGCGGCTGTCGCGACCCGACCAGCACGAGGTTGCCGAACCGCCGTCGCTTCCAGATGTCGACCTGCGCGATGGCGGCGGTGTGGGGGAGGTGCTGGGCCAGACCGGCCAGCACCCGCGCCGCGTGCCGGTGGTCCGGCTCGTCGGCCACGTTCATGGCCAGCACCCCACCCGGTCGCAGCACCCGAGCCGCCTCGGCGAACCACTCGGAGCTGGTGAGGTCGGCTGGCACCTGGCTCTCGGCATACGCGTCGACGACGATGGCGTCAGCGCTCGCGTCCTTGAGGGCCGTGACGCCCTCGCGCCCCGGTTGGGGACGCACGCGGATCCGGTGGCCCCGGGGGAGGGGCAGCTCCTTGCGCACCTGCTCGGTGAGCGGGGCGTCGGGCTCGAGGACGATCTGTGGCGAGCCCGGCCGGGTCGTCTGCACGTAGCGGGGCAGCGTCATCGCGGCACCGCCGACGTGGGTCACCGCGACCGGCCCGTCAGGGAGGGAGTCGAGGACGGCACCGAGGTGCTGGACGTAGCCGAAGACCAGCAGCTCGGGGTCGTCGAGGCTCACGTAGGACTGCGGATAGCCGTCGACGAGCACCGTGCTACCGCCGTGCTCGTCGACCTCGATCCGGAAGTCCTGCACCGTGTCGGTCCTCCGCCGTCAGGGCCGGACGAGCGACTTGATGGCCCGGCGCTCGTCCATCGCCGCGTAGCCCTCGGCCACCTCGGACAACGGCACCTCGAGGTCGAACACCAGCCCCGGGTTGATCGCCCCGGACAGCACGTCGTCGCGCAGCTGCGGCAGGTACTGACGGGCCGGCGCGATGCCGCCGGCGATGCCGACGTTGCGCACGAACAGGTCCCGCACCGGGTACTCGATCCCGTGCGGCACGCCGACATACCCCACGGTCGCGCCGGGCCGGGCGGCCGCGATGGCCGTGGACATCGACTCGTTGGTGCCGACGCACTCGAGCACCGCGTCCACGCCCACACCGTCGGTGAGCTCCTTCACGGCGGTGACGGCGTCGTCGCCGCGCGCCTCGACGATGTCGGTGGCCCCGAACTCTCGGGCGATCCGCTGGCGTGGCTCGTGCCGCGACATGGCGATGATCCGGTCGGCCCCCATGCGCTGTGCGGCCAGCACGCCGCTGAGCCCGACGGCCCCATCGCCGACGACCACGACCGTGTCACCCTCCTGGACCCGGGCGGCGACCGCAGCGTGCCAGCCGGTGCCCATGACGTCCGACAGGCTGAGCAGGCTCGGGACGAGGCTGTCGTCCGGCACCTCCCGCGTCGAGACGAGCGTGCCGTCGGCCAGCGGCACGCGCACGTACTCGCCCTGCCCGCCATCCACCATGGCGCCGTCCCGGTCGTTGCCGCCCCAGAACCCGCCCGCCGAGCACCGCGACTGGATGCCCACCCGGCAGTGCGGGCAGGTGTTGTCGGAGTACATGAAGGGCGCCACCACGAAGTCACCCGGGCGCAGGCCGCGCACCTCCGCGCCGACCTCCTCGACGATCCCCACGAACTCGTGCCCGATCCGCGTCGGCTCGGTCACGTCGTTGATGCCGCGGTACGGCCACAGGTCGCTGCCACAGACGCAGGCGGCAGTCACCCGCACGAGGGCGTCCGTCGGCTTGACGATGGTCGGGTCCGGCACGTCTTCGACCCGGATGTCGCGGGGGGCGTTGAGGATGGTGGCCTTCATGCCCCCCAGCCTCCCACGCAGGCAGGAGGGGTATGCCGCGTGGTGACCACGCGGCATACGCTCGCCGCATGCGCTTTGGTATCACCATCCTCCCCGAACACCACTGGACCGAGGCCGCCCCGCTGTGGCGGCGGGCGGAGGAGTACGGCTTCGACCACGCGTGGACCTACGACCACCTGGTGTGGGCGGGCCTGCCCGACTCGCCGTGGTTCGGGGCGCTGCCCACGCTGACGGCGGCGGCGACGGTCACCTCGACGATCAAGCTCGGCACCTTCGTCAGCTCGCCCAACTACCGCCACCCGTATGTCTTCCTGCGGGATCTCCTTGCGCTGGAAGACATCTCGGGTGGTCGCCTCCTGTGTGGTCTGGGGACGGGCGGTGACCTCGACTCGCGGATCCTGGGCGAGGAGCAGACCGTCAAGGAGCGGGTGGACCGGTTCCACGAGTTCGTCGAGGTGCTCGACCGGCTGTTCCGCGAGGACCACGTCGACCATGCCGGGGCGCACTACCGCACGGTCGACGCCCGCACGCTCCCCGGGTCCGTGCAGCAGCCCCGGGTGCCCTTCGTGGTCGCCGCCAACGGGCCGCGGTCACTACGGCTGGCGGCCAGGCTCGGCCAGGGCTGGGTGACCTATGGCAAGGGCGGCGACACCCTCGACGAGTGGTGGAGCGGGATCGCGGAGCTGTCGGCCCGGCTCGACGCCACGGAGGCGGATGCCGGACGGGCCGAGCCGCTGGACCGCTACCTCTCGCTCGACGGGGCGCCGCGCTTCTCGCTCGAGAGCGCGGGGCTCTTCGTCGAGCTGGTGGGACGGGCCCGCGAGCTCGGGTTCACCGACGTCGTGACGCACTGGCCCAGGGCCGAGGGCGTGTATGCCGGCAGCGAGGCGGTGCTGAACGAGGTCGCCGGCCTCCTGCCGTCCCTGCGGTAGGCGCGCCCCCACGCACTTCTGGCCACCCAGCTCGCACCTGAGGGGCCGGATGGCCCTGCGGTGCGGCACGAGTGGCCAGAAGTCGGGTGGGGTCAGGTGACGCTGCTGCTACGTGAAGCTGAACAGCGCCACCGGTGCGGTCGTCGGTGCGGGAGAGCCACCAGCCGGCTCCAGGGTGATCCCCGCGCCGGTCGCCGTCGCAGCGTCGCCCTCGAGCAGGACGGTCACCGTGTCGGCCGCCCCGTGGGGCATCACCCCGGCGCTGACCATGCCCCGGTTGGGCTGGTCGAGCCAGAGCTGGAAGTCCTTGCCGTCGGGCGCCGACGGCATGTGGTCGGCGATGATGACCGCCTTGCCCAGCGAGGCGCTGCGCACGATGGTCGCCTTGGCGCCACCGATGACCTTCTCGTAGCGCTGGGCGTCGCTGGCCGCGAGCACCTGCTCGGTGACGGTGCCACCCGTGCCGTCGTCCCACGGGCTCCAGCTGATGCCACCGACGAGCAGGACCGCGGCGGCGGCTGCGGCTGCGAGCCACGCGGTGACCCGACGGCGGGGGCGGAGCTGGACGACGTCGGACCCAGTCCGGGTCGGCGCGTCAGCCGTGGGCGAGGAACCGCCAACGGGCCCAGAGGCGACTGGGCCACCGGACTGCGCCTCGAGAGGGGGGAGGGGCCGGACCTGGCGGATGCCGGCCAGCACGGAGTCACGCATCGACGAGGGTGGCGCGGTCTCGCTCATCAGGGACAGGTGGCTCGCTGCCTCTTGGAGACTGGCGACCTCCGCCTGGCACTCGGGGCACTCGGCGAGGTGCAGCTCGAAGGCGATGCGCTCCTGCTCGTCGATGGCGTCGACTGCATAGGCACCGACCAGTCCGTGGATGTCTGCACTCATGATTGCACCCCCATGCTGTCTCTCAGGCGGATGAGTCCGTCGCGTATTCGGGTCTTGGCGGTGCCGAGCGGCACCCCCAAGAGGGAGGCCACCTCCGTGTGCGTGTAGCCACCGAGGTAGGCAAGCTCGACCGCGCTGCGCTGGGTCTCGGTGAGCGAGTCCAGGGCACTGCGTACTCGTTGGGCGTCCAGGCGACGTTCGACCGTCTCGGCCGTCTCGTCGTAGGTGCGTTCCTGGTTCCGTGAGCCGTAGGTGTCCTCGCGGTCGGTGGACGCCTGCGCGGACCGCACCCGGTCGACCGCCTTGCGGTGCGCGATGGTGAGCATCCAGCTCACCGCGCTGCCCCGCGCGGGGTCGAACCGGGCGCTGGTGCGCCAGATGTCCAGCAAGGCTTCCTGCGCGACCTCCTGTGACTGCGCCGGATCCCGCACGACTCGGAGCACCAACCCGTAGATCCGGGCGGCCACCGCGTCGTACAGCTGGGCGAAGGCGTTCTCGTCACCCTGGGCGCTGGCTCGGAGGAGGCCGGCAAGGTCGGTGCCCACGGCAGCACCACCCCAGGAGGGTTGAGGACCTGAGGGGGTTGCTGCCATGGGCACCATCATCGCTGATTCAGTCTCAGCCGGGGAGCAGGACGCCGTCGATGATGTAGACCGTGGCGTTCGCGGTCTGCACGCTGCCACAGATCACGTTGGCCTCGCCGACCTTGAACGACTCACCGGAGCCGGTCACCTTGATGGTGCCGCCGCCGAGGGTCTTGTGCTCGCCGGCAAGCATCTCCGGGGTGAGCTTGCCGGGGACCACGTGGTTCGTGAGCACCTTGGTCAGCAGACCCTTGGGGTCCTTCATCGCGGCGTCCATGGTGGCCTTCGGCACGGCGGCGAAGGCATCGTTGCTCGGGGCGAAGACGGTGATGTCCTTGGCCGAGTTCAGCGTCTCGCCGAGACCGGCCTCGGTCACCGCGGTGACCAGGGTCGACAGGACCGGGTTGTTGCTGGCGGCGGTGGCGACCGGGTCGGTGGCCATGCCGGAGAACGAGCCCTTGCCGTCCGCGGGGACCGCGGAGCAGCCGGCGCCGAACGGCTTTGCGGTCATGTCCTCGGTGGTGGAGGAGGACGAGCTCGAGGACGAGCTGGGCGCGGACGAGGTGGGCGAGGCTGCGGTGTCGGAACCGGAGTTCCCACAGGCGGCCAGGCCGAGCGGAAGGGCGAGGGCGAAGGCTGCAATGGTGCTGCGGCGTGCGAGACGCATGATGGTGGCTCCTTGGTGTGGACTCTCTGACACCCGGTATTCGGACCTGCCCAGAGGGTGGATTGGGCCGTTTCGAATCTTTTTCTGCCAGTTGGGAATTCGTGTCCTAGCGGCATGCGGCCTCCACGAGCTCACGGCCCGACCGGGAGCTGCGGTCGGGCCGTGCGCAGGGGTTGGGGGCTCCCGGGTCAGGAGATGAGGACGACGATCGAGTGCCAACCGGAGGCGCCACCGGGGAACGGGTCGGCCCGCTGCTCGGTCTGGAACGCACCGGTGCCGTCCTTCGCGCGGACCGTCAGGTCGTGCCGGCCGGGCGTGGCGTCCCACACCCAGAACCACTGACGCCAGTAGTCGGTCCCGCCGTCGGGGCCGAGGGTGGCCTTCTGCCAGGGACCGTCGTCGACCCGGACCTCGACCTCGGTGATGCCGCGGCGCTGGGCCCAGGCCACGCCGCCGACCGCGATCCTGCCGGCGGGCTGGGTCGCGAGACCTGCGGGCGTGTCGATCCGCGCCTGGGTCTTGACGGTGCCGTCGGTCAACCAGTCGCGCTTGGTCCAGTAAGCCTGCTCCGCGGCATACGTCGTCGCGGTCAGCCTGGTCAGCCACTTGGTGGCGCCCACGAAGCCGTAGAGACCCGGCGTCACCAGGCGCGCCGGGAACCCGTGCCGCGCAGGGAGGGGCGCACCGTCCATCGCCACGGCGATGATCGCGTCGCGGTCGTCGGTCAGCGCCTCGACCGGGGTCGAGATGGTCATGCCGTCGGTGGACTCGCTGAGGATCTGGTCGACGCCGTCCTGGATGCCGGCGTGCTCCAGCAGGTCGCGCACCCGCACGCCGAGCCAGCGCGCGGAGGAGATGTAGGGGCCGCCGACCTCGTTGCTGACGCAGTTGAGGGTGATGTCCTTCTCGATCATGGGCATCGTGAGCAGCTGGTCGAAGGTGATCGTGAGCTTGTTGTCGACCTTGCCGTCGATCTCGAGCTTCCAGTCCGCGACGTTGATCCGCGGGATCACCAAGGCCGTGTCGACCCGGTAGAACTCCTCGATCGGCGTGCGGAACTGGGTGATGCCCTTGACCTTGCCCTCGAGTCCGGTGGGGAGCGCCTCGAGGGTGTTCTGCGGCTTGGGCAGGGCGATCGAGGCCGGGTCGGTGGCTGGAACGGCGAGGTTCTGGCCCAGGGCACCCAGCGCCGCGGCGCCGACCGTGACCCCTGCGGCGCCGAGGAGGAAGTTGCGTCGGGCCGGTGCCCCGGCCGACCCCTTCGCGTATGCCGTGTGGTCCAGCGGCGACTCGGGCTTGGAGTCCCCCTTGCTGGGCGCAGTCGAGCTGGACGACCTGCTCACGGCGCCGGCGGTGGGCAGGTTCGGGATCAGGGTCCGCAGGCCGGTGATGGTGAGGACGCCGACGATGGCCGTCGCGAACGCGGGCACGATGTCGAAGGGCGCCGACGCGGGGCGGAACCACGCGGCCAGGCCGGCCAGCGAGGCCAGCCCGACGACGAGGATGTTGGCCAGGCTCGGCCTGGTCCTGGAGACCAGCCCGATCGCCGCGGCGGCGATGACGACCACGAGGGTGACGCTGCCCAGCAGGATCGGCTTGTCGGCGGTGCCGAAGTTCTGGACCGCCCACTCCTTGACGGGCGTTGGCGTCGCGTCGATGACGGTCGAGCCCACAGCGAGCACGGGGGACGCAGCAGGGTTCACGAACGCCGCCACGAGGTGACCCACCGCCATACCGGCCGCAGCCGCGAGCACGCCGCCGACGGCATACCTGGCGCGCTGGCTGTTGGTGCCGGGTGGTGAGTGGTGTTCCATACCTGCTATTCGTACTCGCACGCCTGGCGGATGGGGTGCCCGACCCCATTACGGGATGGTGACGCGGGTAGCGTGAGCACGTGCCTCCCACCCGCCGCTACCCGAACTTCGTCGCCTTCATCGCGACCGGAGCCATCCTCGGCTTCGTGGTCGGGTCGGCGCTGGCGTACTTCCGGGACGACGAGACGACCTACGGCCACGACTACAGCGTGACCAGCGCCGTGCTCTTCCTCGGGGTGGCAGGCGCGGCCCTGTTCGCGCTGCTGGCGGCCGTCCTGGCCGTGCTGCTCGACCGACGCACCTGATCACCGTGCGGCGCGCCCGGACAGGGGGACGTGGCCGCCGGGGACTGTGGGAGACTGGGGCACGTGGCACGCGGCGACGGACAGCTCTCGCATGATCTGCTTCCCGGCGAGAAGGGCCCGCAGGACGCCTGCGGGGTCTTCGGTGTCTGGGCCCCCGGCGAGGATGTCGCCAAGCTGACCTACTACGGCCTGTACGCCCTGCAGCACCGCGGACAGGAGTCGGCCGGCATCGCGACCTCCGACGGTCGCTCGATCCTGGTCTACAAGGACATGGGGCTGGTGTCCCAGGTCTTCGACGAGCGCTCGCTGGCTTCGCTGCGCGGACACCTGGCCGTCGGGCACTGCCGCTACTCGACCACCGGTGGCTCCACCTGGGAGAACGCCCAGCCCACGCTCGGCGGACATGCCGAGTCGACGGTCGCGCTGGCCCACAACGGCAACCTGATCAACTCCGCGGAGCTGCGCGAGATGGTCCAGGAACGTCGTGCGGAGGGCTACGGAGCCGACGGCGGCGAGCTCGGTCGCGGCAACACCACCGACACCGCGCTGGTCACGGCACTGCTGGCCGACGACCCCGACCGCTCGCTGGAGGCAGCGGCGCTCGACCTGCTGCCCAAGCTCCGCGGCGCCTTCTGCTTCGTCTTCATGGACGAGCACACCCTGTATGCCGCCCGCGACCCCCAGGGGATCCGCCCGCTGGTGCTCGGTCGCCTCGAGCGGGGCTGGGTGGTGGCCTCCGAGACGGCCGCGCTCGACATCGTCGGCGCGTCGCTGATCCGCGAGGTCGAGCCGGGCGAGCTGATCATCATCGACGAGGACGGCCTGCGCTCCCAGCGGTTCGCCGAGACCGACCGCAAGGGCTGCGTCTTCGAGTACGTCTACCTGGCGCGACCGGACACCACGATCAACGGGCGTGGGGTGCACGAGTCGAGGGTCGAGATGGGTCGCGCCCTGGCCCGTGAGCACCCCGTCGAGGCCGACCTCGTGATGCCGACACCCGAGTCGGGCACCCCGGCCGCGATCGGCTACGCACAGGAGTCCGGCATCCCCTACGGCCAGGGCCTGGTCAAGAACTCCTACGTGGGGCGCACCTTCATCGCCCCGTCGCAGACCATCCGCCAGCTCGGCATCCGGCTCAAGCTCAACCCGCTGCGCGAGGTCATCAAGGGCAAGCGCCTCGTCGTGGTCGACGACTCCATCGTGCGCGGCAACACCCAGCGCGCCCTCGTCAGGATGCTGCGCGAAGCCGGGGCCGCCGAGGTCCACGTGCGCATCTCGTCCCCGCCCGTGCGGTGGCCCTGCTTCTACGGCATCGACTTCGCCACCCGTGCCGAGCTGATCGCCACGGGCATCGGGGTCGAGGAGGTGTGCACGTCGATCGGCGCCGACTCCCTGGGTTACATCTCCGAGGCGGGCATGGTCGCGGCGACCGAGCAGCCCGGCGACTCCCTGTGCACCGCGTGCTTCACCGGCACGTACCCGCTGGAGCTGCCCGACGCGAGCCGGCTGGGCAAGAACCTCTTCGAGACGCTGCCCATCGACGTCGACGTGGAGGGCGTGTCCCTCGGCGTCAGCGGCGGCGCCGAGGACGCCCTCACCCGCCCCTGACGTCCCCTCCCCTCCCCTCTTCCCCCGGTTCCCCTCTTCCCCCCGGTTCGATGTAAAAACGCCGGTGATCTCCGGCGTGTTTACATCGAACCGGCGAGGGTGTGGACAAGTCGGCGGCTGGGTCGAGCGGCTTCGCCAAGATCGGGCGATGGGTTGGGGAGGGCGCCGACAAGCACGGACCGACTTCGACGGACTCAGACGGTCGGCCAGGGACGGGGTGATGTCCCGGGCGGAGCTGCGGGCCCACGGCTGGGATCGCGACGCGGTCGCCCGTCAGGTCGTGGCACGGCGATGGGCACCTCATGGTCGCCAGACGATTGCCCTGCACACGTCCATCCTCGGCCCCGAGGCTCGTCGGTGGCGGGCACTCTGGGAGGTCGGCATCCGCGTCGCGGTGCTCGACGGTGTGACTGCGCTGCAGGCGGCAGGGCTGTCGGGATTCCACGATGATCGGGTCCACGTGTCCGTGCGGCACAACGCCCACGTGCCACAGGTGGACGACCTCGTCCTGCACAAGGTGGTCCGACGGATCGACGGTGAGCTCGCCGCCGGGGGGATCCCGCGCACCACCCCCGCAGTGGCAGCGGTGCGAGCCGCCCACTGGGCTGTCAGCAACCGTCAGGCGGCGCTGGCGCTGGTGATGCCGGTGCAGCAACGACTCGTCACCGGTCACCAGCTCGTCGCGGCAGCCAAGGCTGTCCGCGGACGGACCCGCCGTGCCTTCATCTCCGCCGTGGCCAAGGACATCGCCAACGGAGCGGAGAGCCTCGGGGAGCTGGACTTTGCCGCGCTGTGCCGCGCACGTGGCCTCCCCGAACCCACCCGACAGGCGGTCCGGACGGTGGGGGTGATGCGCGCCTACCTCGACGTGTTCTGGGAGGACGTTGGGCTGGTCGTCGAGATCGACGGTTCGCAGCACCAGTGGGGAGTCGCTCCGACCGACGACCATTTCCGCCAGAACGCCCTCGTGATCAGCGGCGATCGGGTCCTACGGATGACGCTGATGGGTCTGCGCCTGGCTCCGGACCGGTTCATGGACCAGGTCTGCGCCGCGCATGCAGCGTTGGGGCACCGCAGAGCCAGCTGATTCGATGTAAACCCGCCGGTGAATCCCGGCGGGTTTACATCGAAGCGGGAGGAGGGCGAGGATCCCTCAGGCGCCGGCGACGGGGGCGTCCTCGCGCCTGGGCTCGCGCCACAGCTCGAGGGTCTGGGTCAGCCAGAACGTCCCGAACTGGGCGATCAGTGCGGCCTCGAGCCAGAACACCCAGTGGTCGAGCCAGCCCAGCCACGGCCCGGTGATCGCGATGACGGCGATCGAGACGACCATCAGCACGAACCCCCAGAAGTAGCGGTTCCAGAAGTGGGCCCGCACCGGCCGGCCGTCCTCGTTGGCCTGCTTGCGGGCCAGGCCGCGAGCGCTGACGAACACGACCGCCACGATCGCGACGAACAGCAGGATCGCAGCGGTGTTGTGGCCGTGGCACATGAAGGCGCCCCGGTTGAAGGCGTAGAACCCGGCCAGGCCCAGGAACGCCACGACCGAGAACGCCAGCGCGGCCCCGGCCCCCTTGGAGAGGGCCTTCTCCGAGGCCGGTGTGGCGAACACCTGGATCCCCATCACGATGACGAACGCGCCCACGGCGATGGCCATCAGGGCCGTGACGTTGTTGCTGATCGCGTCGCGCACGTCCTGGGGGATCGCGCTCGCCACGCACTTGTCCTCGGGCCGGGTCGGCACGAACCCCACGATGAACGCGAAGAACCCCGACCCGTTGAGGAGCACGTCCTCCACGTCGGTGTTGCCCTGGTAGACGATCAGGCAGGTCCCGATCGCGCAGAGGCTCGAGACGAAGACGGCGCGCACCGGTGTGTAGTACGAGGCGCTGATCGACTGGAGCATCTGGCCACTGGCCGAGTTGATGTACATCGTCACCGAGACGAAGAGCAGCAGCACCAGGAGCACCATGGCCAGCCGCAGGTACCGGTAGGTGCGCAGGAGGTCGAACTGGTAGCTCGTGGACATGGCTGATCCCCTCGTGAGAACGGTCCCTGCACCACTGAAGAGGAGGGTCCCACGGCCGCGTCTGATACGTCTGCCCGAGCGCACTAGGCTGGGCGGGTGAGCGAGCCGATCACCTATGCCTCCGCCGGTGTCGACGTCGAGGCCGGTGACAAGGCAGTCGAGCTGATGAAGGCGTCCGTCCGCCGGGCCACCCGTCCCGAGGTGCTCGGCGGCTTGGGTGGTTTCGCCGGCATGTTCGACGCCTCGGCGATCGCCCGGATGACCCACCCGGTGCTGGCCACCAGCACCGACGGCGTGGGCACCAAGGTCGCCATCGCCCAGGCGCTCGACCGGCACGACACCATCGGCTTCGACCTCGTCGGCATGGTCGTCGACGACATCGTCGTGTGCGGCGCCGAGCCCCTGTTCATGACCGACTACATCGCCACGGGCAAGGTCGTCCCCGAGCGGATCGCCGCCATCGTCACCGGCATCGCCGCTGCGTGCGAGCAGGCGCGGGTCGCCCTGGTGGGCGGCGAGACCGCCGAGCACCCCGGTCTGCTCGAGCCCGACGAGTACGACGTGGCCGGTGCCGCGACCGGCGTCGTGGAGTATGCCGATGTGCTGGGTCCCGATCGCGTGGTGCCCGGCGACGTGGTGCTGGCGCTCGGCTCCAGCGGGCTCCACTCGAACGGGTATTCGTTGGTGCGCAAGGTGATCGGCTCCGCGGGCTGGCAGCTCGACCGCCATGTCGACGACTTCGGGCAGAGCCTCGGCGAGGAGCTGCTGACCCCGACGCGGGTCTACTCCGCCGACCTGCTCGACCTCATCCGCACCGACGGGATCAACGTCCACGCGCTGTCCCACGTGACTGGCGGAGGGCTGGTCGCGAACCTCGCGCGGGTCCTCCCGCCCACCGTCTTCGCCCGGCTCGACCGCTCCACCTGGACCCCACCGGCGGTCTTCTCGACGATCGGCTCGCTCGGCCAGGTCCCGCGCGCCGACCTCGAGCGCACCCTCAACATGGGGGTCGGCTTCGTCGCGATGCTCCCGGCCGACCAGGTCGACGCGGCCACGCGCGAGCTTGAAGCACGCGGCATACCGGCGTGGACGCTCGGCGAGGTGACCGCAGCCGAGGACGCCGTCGTCGACGACGCCCACGAGGTGGTCCGCGGCGCCAAGGGCGTCGAGGGCGGCGCCGTCCAGCTCGTCGGGGACCACCCGGCCGGCTGACGAACGGGTCCCTCCCGGCCGGCTCACGAACGGGTTCCGTTCGGCGTCACGCGGGGCTACCGTCAGCCTGTGTGGGCTCCTGACGACGAGGACCAGACGGTGCGCCAGTACCGCTTCCTCCTGCGCACCGCCCCCCTCGACGCGCTCGAGGCGGGGCACGTCGAGGCCCTGGAGCCGATGTGGCGCTCGCGTCGTTCGGTCGTGCTGCGCGCCGTCCAGGAGGGCCTGGTCGCCGGCGCGCGCCTCGACCCCGACGACGTGCGGCGGCTCGCCCACCTGGTCGTGCTCGGTGAGCGCCGCCGGCCGGGTGACTTCCTGGCTGCCTGTCCGCGCGCGGTGCTGACCCCGCTGGCCGGGGCAGTCATCCTGAGCGAGGCGATGTTCGGCCGGTTCGGTGGGTATGCCGCGTGGGACGGCGCCGAGCCCGACCTCATGGACGAGACGGAGTGGGCCGACGGCGGCTTCGGCGAGCACTGGCACGACGTGCTGACGAGTCACGTCAGCTACAAGACCGCGACCGGGGGCCCGAGCTCGCCGGACGCGGCGTTCGGAGGCGTCTGACGCCTGATGTCCCGTCCGGCCCGATCCGCACCGGTTTGCCCCTGTTCGGGTTGTCCACTCTGCACCGTTACGCCGCCCACGCCTCATCCGTCTGCAGGAGTCCGAGAATGCATTCTGGGTGAGCCGATCCAGGCCGGTGCTGCCTACCGTCGGACTCGTGGGAATCTTCAAGCGTCGCGCGCCTGCCGAGCCGGTCGGTCCGGTGGAGCGTCCGCAGGTGCGCCAGTACCGCTACCTGCTCGGCACCGCTGACCTGGATGCGCTGGTGGGCGTCCACCGCGAGGCGCTCGCCTCGCTCGACGTCCTCATCCGCGCGCACATCCTCCGGACCAGCCAGGACCGCACCCTCAACGGCCGCGAGCTCACCGTCGACGACATCGCCGGCCTCGCCGAGCTGCTCTGCACGGCGGAGGTGCAGGCCCCCGGCATCATCGCGGGTGCGCTGACGGAGGCCGCCCTCGAGCGCCTGGCCCACCGGGTGACCACCCATCCGGACGCCGAGCCCCTGCTCGAGGGATACGGCGGCTGGGACGGTGCCGACCCCGAGCCGCGCCTGCCCACCCGCGCCCACACTGCTCCGGTCGTGCGCCAGGCCACCAGCTCGATGATCGTCGTCGCGCCCCAGACCGCGTCGATCGGGGCCCCACGGAGCCTCGCCAGCCCTTAGCATCAGGCATGGGGACACAGGCGCACCACCCGGAGGACCAGACCGTCAGGCAGTACCGCTTCCTCTTGCGGACCGCGCCACTGGACGCCCTCCAGGCCGCCCACCACGAGGCGCTCGACCACCTCGACGACAGCCAGTGCGCGCTGGTCCTGGCCGCCGTCCGCGACGGACTCGTCGCCGGACAGCGGTTGGCTCCGGGCGACACCGGCGCGATCGCGCGGCTCGTCAGCATCGGTGAGCGTCGCGACCCCAGGGCCTTCCTCGACGCGTGCGACCCGACCGTCCTGCACGCGCTCGCCGACGCCGTCAACCAGGCCGAGGCGGCCTTCGGCCTCTTCAGCGGGTATGCCGCGTGGGACGGTTCCGACCCGGGGCCGCGGGAGTCGGGCGTCGACCACGGCGGCGACGGCGCACACGAGGCGAACGGGGTACAGGTGAACACAGCCCGCGAGCTGGCGCGGATCCACGCGGCCCAGACCGGTGTCGGTGCTGGCGGCCTGGGCTTCTAGCCGAGCACCTCGTCGGTGGTCGCCAGCGTGACGAGCGGCGCGTAGAGCGACATCACGTCCAACGCCTTCTGGTGGTTGTCGTCGGTGGACCCGGCGCAGGCGTCGGTCACGACCGTGATCGACGCGCCCGCGTCGGCGGCGGCCAGGACCGTGGAGATCACACAGCAGTCGGTCGCCACCCCCGCGACCACGAGCGAAGGCTGCTCGCCGACCACCCGGCGCAGGTCGTCGGTCCACTTCCCGAACGTCGTGGCAACCACGGTGCGGGTGGCCAGGGGAGCGATGTCGTCGGTCAGCTCGTAGAGCCGACTGTCGGCGGGCTCGAGTGCCCACGGGAACTCTTCGTAGTACGGCACCCACGCCCCGGTCGGCGTGGCCGGGGCCACGAACCGGGTGAACACCGCCCGCTCGCCGAAGGCGGGGGCGAGGCGCGCGACGTTGGCCGCGGCCGCGGCATACCGGGGAGCACGCCAGGCGCTGGCCGGGTCACCGAAGACGCGTTGCAGGTCGATCGCCACGAGCCACCGGCGATCGGTCACGTGCCGGCCTCCTGACGACGGACGGTGCGGCGACGCAGGACCAGGGTGACCAGGAACGAGAGGACCAGGGCGAGGAGGACCCCGAGGTTGGCGTAGGGCCAGTTGCCCTCCCAGTAGGGACCGGCCGGGTCGTCGACGAACTTGCCCAGCCCGAGGGGCTCGAGCAGGTAGCCCTGCCAGTTGTTCCACGACGCGTCCCCGGCGAAGCTGTTGACCACCAGGCCCCAGCCGAGCACGGTCGCGACGACCATGGTGCCGATCGAGGTCCAGTCCCAGGAGCCGTAGCGGCCGCGCACGTCGAACAGGGCGTCGTCGTCGTAGTCGCGCTTGCGCAGCACGAGGTCGGAGATCATGATCCCGGCCCACGCCGCGAGCGGGACGCCGAGCGTGATGAGGAACGACTGGAACGGGTTGATGAAGCTCTCGGCGAAGAACACCACCCAGATCGTGCCCACCGTGAGGATGACCCCGTCGATGAAGGCCGCCCGCGGTCGCGGGATCCGCACACCGAGGGACAGCAGGGTCAGGCCCGACGAGTAGATGCCGAGCACCGCGCCGCTCACGAGGGCGAGGATCGCGGCCACGAGGAAGGGCAGCAGGAACCAGGTCGGCAGGATCGTGGCGAGCGTGCCGATCGGGTCGGCCTGGATGCCGTCGCGCAGCTTCTGGTCGGAACCGGCCAGCAGGAGCCCGTAGATGACCAGGACCGTGGGGGCGAGCGCCCCACCGAAGGTGTTCCAGGCGACGATGGAGGCGCCCGAGGCGTCGCGTCGCTGGTAGCGCGACCAGTCGGCGGCGATGTTGATCCAGCCGAGGCCGAACCCGGTCATGACCAGGACCAGGGCGCCGATGACGGCCCCGGTGGAGCCGCTCGGCAGGGCGTTGACGGCGGACAGGTCCACGTCATCGATGGTCAGCGCGATGTAGACGATCGTCGCGATGCCGGTGATCCACGTGAGGTACGACTGCATCTTCATGATGATGTGGTAGCCGGCCACCGAGGCCGCCACGATGAGCGTGGCCACGACGACGCACGCCACGACCTTGGTGCCCGTGCCGCCGCCCCAGCCGAGCTGCTTGAAGATCGTCGCGGTGGCCAGCGTGGCCAGGATGGCGAGGAAGGTCTCCCACCCGATCGAGGTCAGCCAGGAGATCACGCCGGGCACCTTCTGCCCGGTCACGCCGAAGGCCGAGCGCGACAGGATCATGGTCGGTGCCGAGCCACGCTTGCCGGCGATCGCGATCAGCCCGCACAGCAGGAAAGACACGACGACACCCACGACGGTGACCAGCACGGCCTGCCAGAACGAGATCTGGAAACCCAGCACGAAGCCGGCGTAGCTGATCCCGAAGACCGAGACGTTGGCCGCGAACCACGGCCAGAAGAGGTCCTTCGGACGGGCGGTGCGGGCGGCCTCGTCGATGATCTCGATGCCAGTCGTCTCCACGCCCAGGCGCTGCGTCTCAGCGCGCGTGTCTGTGCTCATGACGCGAGCGTAGCTCTCAGGACACGCACCGACCGAGGCGCCACGGCACCATCACCTGAAGGGCACAGCGACATCGCCGCACGCCGCAGCGCGACGGAGGTGACACACGAGCCCGAAGGCCCGCGCATGAGGTGGTGGTCAGTCAGGTCGTCAGGTCATCGCTGACCCGAGGCCCACTTTCCGTACTCGTCGTACTCGTCCTCGCCCACGGAGCTGTCGGAAACAGGTTCCGGCTCCGCGTAGGAGGACCCGTGCAGTTCTCGCTCAAGTGCCGTCAGGTCGGTGTTGGGAGAGAAGTACTTCAGCTCCCGAGCAACCTTGGTCTGCTTGGCTTTAGCCCGGCCGCGCCCCATGGCGTGACCCCCTCATGCGTCTGCCGGGACGGCATCACCTAGTCGAGTCACCTGTTCGGTGCCTCGGCTCCGCGGAGCGGTCCCGGGAATCGTGTATATGTCGTGGGGTCAACGCTACATGAGCGGCGCAAGTTCTGTGGCGAGACCCACGTCTCACCTCGTCGAAAACACCCGTTTCGGCTCGGGCTGACCCGCGGAACGGCAGGTCTGGCCCCCGGCGCTCAGCGCGCGGGCAGCCAGATGCCGGCCGCCTGCTTGGCCGCCATCCGCTCCTCGGCGATGTGGTCGGCGGCCGCGGCGGGGGTGATCCCCCGCTCGTCGGCCGTCCGGAGCACCTCGAGGGTGTGGTCGAAGATCGCCGTGGCGCCCTTCTTGGCGCGCTCGAAGTCGAAGCCGTGCAGCTCGTCGCTGACCTGGATCACGCCACCGGCGTTGACGAGGAAGTCGGGGGCGTAGGTGATGCCGCGCTCGCGGAGGCGGTCGGCGGTCCCACCGTCGCCCTCCCTGACGAGCTGGTTGTTGGCCCCGCCGCAGACCACGGTGGCGCGCAGGGTCTCGACGGTCGTGTCGTCGAGGGCGCCGCCCAGCGCGCAGGGCGCGTACACGTCGATGTCGGAGGTGACCAGGGTGGCCGTGTCGGCGACCACCTCGATCTCGGGGTGCTGGGCCTTGAGCGCGGCGAGCGCCTGCTCGTTGACGTCGGTCACCATGACGTGCGCGCCGTCCTCGAGGAGGTGGCCGGCGAGGATGCGCCCGACCTTGCCCACCCCGGCGATGCCCACGGTGCGGCCCTTGAGGGTGGGCTCGCCCCACAGGTGCTGTGCGGCGGCACGCTGGCCCTGGAAGACGCCGAAGGCGGTCAGCACCGACGAGTCGCCGGCTCCGCCGTTGGCCTCGGACCGGCCGGTGGCGAACCGGGTGGTCTCGCTGACCACGTCCATGTCGGCCACGTAGGTGCCCACGTCGCAGGCGGTGACGTAGCGGCCACCGAGGGACTCGACGAAGCGGCCGTAGGCGCGCAGGAGGTCGGGGGTCTTGTCCGTGGCCGGGTCGCCGATGATGACGGCCTTGCCGCCGCCGAGGTCGAGGCCGGCCACGGCGTTCTTGTAGGCCATGCCCTTGGAGAGGCGCAGCACGTCGGCCAGGGCCGCGTCCTCGCTCTCGTAGGGGTAGAACCGCGTGCCGCCCAGGGCCGGCCCGAGTGCCGTGGAGTAGATGCTGATGATGGCCCGCAGCCCGGTCTGCCGGTCGTGGCAGAAGACGACCTGCTCGTGCGCGGAGGTGTCCGTGGGGGACGGGGCGGGTGGGGCCGTGGTCAGGCTGGGGAGGGGCGACGAGGACGCGGTCACGGTGGTGACTCCTTGAGCTCGGTGAGGCGCAGGGGCGGGGTGTCGGCGCGGATCGCGCGCCAGGTCCAGCGTAGGCCCCATGATTGGGCCCCAGCCCCTCGGATTGCGCCCCGGGCCGGTCACAGGGTGGTCCTGTGACTAGTCCCAACGGGCCATATCGGATGACCCGGTTGGAATGTTCCCAAAGCGTCCTGCTTGTCCGATTATTGGAGGACGTCCCCTGCACTAGGAGTTATGTCATGGTTACTCGCACCACTGAGGTCGAGAAGTTGCTCACCCCCGCGGAGGTGGCATCCCTGTTCCGGGTCGATCCCAAGACGGTGACGCGTTGGGCGAAGGCAGGGAAGCTCAACTCCATCCGCACCCTCGGCGGCCACCGCCGCTACCGCGAAGTCGAGGTTCGCGCACTGCTCTCAGACGTCCTCTGACCGAGGGGGCGCGTCGGGAGCAGGGCCCGGCGCGCAGCCTCGTCCAGTGAGCTCACCTCGGGTGAGCGACGGTACGGTCGGTCCCATGGATTCGAGGGCCGACTCGTCGCGCCGTCCAGGCCCTCTCGCAGGGGTTCGTGTCGTCGAGGTCGGCGGCATCGGTCCGGGGCCGTTCGCGGCGATGATGCTGTCCGACCTGGGTGCCGATGTCGTGCGTGTCGACCGGCCCGGGGAGGACCTGCGACCCACCCATGCCGTGCTGCTCAGGGGCCGGCAGTCGGTCGTGGCCGACCTCAAGTCCCCCGACGGCCTGGCCGTGGTGCTCGCGCTGGTCGACCGCGCGGACATCCTCATCGAGGGCTTCCGCCCCGGAGTGGCCGAGCGCCTCGGCTTCGGGCCCTCCGTCGCGCTCGAGCGCAACCCCGGGCTGGTCTACGGCCGGATGACCGGGTGGGGCCAGGACGGCCCGTATGCCGCGCTGGCCGGCCACGACCTCACCTACCTCGCGGTCGCGGGGGTGCTCGACGCCTTCGCCGGCGCCGACGGGCGACCCGTCCCCCCGCTCAACCTGCTCGGCGACTTCGGCGGCGGCGGCATGCTGCTGGCGCTGGGGGTCGTCTCCGCGCTGTGGCACGCCCGCGAGTCGGGGCAGGGCCAGGTCGTCGACGCGGCGATCGTCGACGGGGTGGCCGCGATGACGGCGATGCACCAGTCGATGCTGGGGTCGGGGCTGTGGCCGGCGGCGCGCGGCGCCAACCTGTTCGACGGGGGTGCTCCGTTCTACCGCTGCTACCGCACCGCCGACGACCGCTGGCTCGCGGTCGGGGCGATCGAGCCGGTCTTCTACGACCGGTTCCTGGGTGGACTGGGCGTGGATCCTGCCGAGGTCGGCGCGGCCCAGCTCGAGGCCGAGCAGTGGCCCCGGGTGGCGGCGCTGTTCGCCGACCGCATCGCGACGAAGCCGCTCGCCGAGTGGGTGGCCGTCTTCGCGGATCTCGATGCGTGCGTGGCACCGGTGCTCACGGTGGTGGAGGCCCGCAGCGACCCGCACCTGTCCGCGAGGGGTGTGTATGCCGCCGTCCCCGACTCCCCGGACCTGGTCCAACCGGCCCCCGCCCCCCGGTTTTCGGCCACTCCCACCACGGCAGACACACCCGCCCCAGAACCAGGGGCTCATACCGACGTCGTAGCGCGCAAGCTGGGCTTGACACGTTAGGGGGAGGCACTGTCCGCCGAACGGAGGAGACAATGGTCAAGGGATGGCAAAAAAATGGTTCCGGGGGTCGATTTCGCGCTTCTATCAGGGGGTAGCCCTCACAACCCCCATTGGAGCCATCGTGATCAACAGCCTCGGCACTTTCCTCCAGGAGCAGCTCCGCGTCCTCGGATGGAGCCGCGCGACGCTCGCCACGCGGACGGGCCTGGACGAGTGGACGCTCGAGGGAATCCTCGACTCCCCGGTCCTCCCGGAGTGGCCGCAGCCTGACGACATGCTGGCTCTGTCCCGCGCCCTGTGCGTCTCCGTGCGCGAGATCGCCCTGCGCGCCGCGGAGGGCTCCGGCCTCTCGGTCATGGGTGGCATCGACCACGACGAGGCCCTGATGCTGGCCACCAACGACGAGCTGATGCGCGAGGTGCGACGCCGCCTGGCGCTCGGCGCCCGCACCGGCCAGTACCTCACCAGCGCCGGCCAGCAGGTGAATGCGGACACCCCGCAGTCGGCTTGAGAAACGTCGGGTCGCCAACCCCCAAGGTGATCCGTCGATGCAGGACCCAGACCCGCCCATGAGCCAGACGGGAACCTGGCAGCACGAGTAAGTCCCTTTCAACGAAGCCGCCGGTCACTCCCCCTGTGACCGGCGGCTTCGTCCTGTCGGTGGGGAACCCTCAGGACTGGCGGCGCAGGACCACGGCGAACGACTCGAGCGCCTTCACCGCGGCATCGAGGGCACGCTCGACGCCCACGAGAGCCGGCTGCTCGACCAAGACACCGTCCTCGCCGAGGTCCTCGACCTCCTTGCAGAGCTCGGCGAGCCGCGTGGCGCCGAGGTTGGCCGCGCTCCCCTTGAGGGCGTGCGCGAACCGACCGAGCTCGTGGGGGGCCTCTGCCTCACGGGCCTCACGCATCCCGGCGAGGGTGGCTCGGGCGTTGGGCCCGAACCGGTCGATGAACCGCAGCAGCATCGAGGGGTCGCCGGGGTCGAGGTCGAGGAGCTCCTCCAGCCTGGCGACGTCGAGCACCGTCGTGTCGGCCAGCGACGCGAGCCGACGGCTGTCGGGCGCCTGGTCGTCGACCACGGTCTCGCCCGAGGCCGGCACCCAGCGGTCGAGCGCCTCGCGCAGCAGGGTCACGTCCACCGGCTTGGTGAGGAAGTCGTCCATGCCCGACTCGAGGCACCGCTCGCGCTCGCCGGCGATCGCCGCTGCCGTCATGGCGATGATGGGGGTGCGGTACTGGTCGTCCTCGAACGACCGGATCATCCGAGTTGCGTCGTAGCCGTCCATCTGCGGCATCTGGCAGTCCATCAGCACGGCGTCGAAGGTGCCGTCGGCGGACTGGAAGGCGTAGTAGCCGGCCAACCCGTTCTCGGCGACGGTCACGGCATACCCGAGGCTCTCGAGGATGCCGACGGCGACCAGCTGGTTGACCTCGTTGTCCTCGACGACGAGGACGTGGCCCCGCGAGCCGCTGGCCGGCCGGCCAGCGGAACGCCCGGCCGCGCCCTCGGCCTCCTCGTCGGGGCCGAGCGTCCCGGCGCGGTCGCCGGCCACGTCGGCCAGGGTGTCGAGGAGGCTGGACGGCAGGACGGGCTTGGTCAGCGACACGTCGATGCCCGCCGACGACAGCACGTCGGGGTCGAGGTCCATCGCCGAGGTCAGCAGGACGATCCGGGTCTCGGCGAAGCGGCCGTCTCCCCTGACCATCCGGGCGAACTGCTCCCCGTTGACGCCGGGCATGACGTAGTCGAGCAGCACGATGTCGAAGGGCACGTTGCGACGGTGGGCGTCGTCGAGCAGGCCGAGGCCCTCGACGCCTGAGGCGGCGATGGCGGCCTCGATGGACCACCCGGCCAGCTGCTCCTCGAGGATGAAGCGGTTGGTCTCGTTGTCGTCGACGACGAGGACCCGCAGTCCCGCGACGTCGGGGAGCGGCGGCCGGCTCTCGTCGAGCTCCTCGGCCGGCGCGAATCGCGCCGTGAACCAGAATGTGCTGCCGTAGCCGGACTCGCTGTTGACCCCGATCTCGCCGTTCATCTGCTCGACGATCTGGCGACTGATGGCCAGCCCGAGGCCGGTCCCGCCGTACTCGCGGGTGGTGGAGCTGTCGCCCTGGGAGAACGCCGTGAAGAGACGCTCCTTGACCTCCGGGGTCATGCCGCTGCCGGTGTCGCTGACCTCGACCCGGATCACCGTGCTGCCGTCCTCGTGGGTGGACTCCACGCTGGCCCGCACGACGACCTCGCCGCTGGAGGTGAACTTCACGGCGTTGGAGGTCAGGTTCGAGATGACCTGGCCGAAGCGGACGGGGTCGCCACAGACCGCGTGCGGCACGTCGGGCAGGCAGGTCACGGCGAGCTCGAGGTCCTTGGCGCGGGCCCGCTCGGCCATCAGCGTGGTGCTCTGCTCGACGATGGCCCGGGGGTCGAAGTCGACCGCCTCGAGCTCGAGCCGCCCGGCTTCGATCTTGGACAGGTCGAGGATGTCGTTGACGAGCGCGAGCAGGGCGCGACCGGCGCCGTCGATCCCGTCGGCGAGCCGGCGCTGGTGGGTGGTCAGCTCGGTGCGCCCCAGGAGCTCGGACAGGCCGATCACGCCGTTGAGCGGGGTGCGGATCTCGTGGCTCATCGTCGCGAGGAACTCGGACTTGGCGAGCGACGCGCTCTCCGCGTTGTCGCGCGCCTGCCGGAGCTTCTCGGCGGCCAGCTCGCGCTCCGCGACCCGCGCGAAGATCGAGGTCGCCCGGGCGACGGTGAGGCCGTCGGTCTCGGTCGGGGGAGTGTTGGCGCGGGTGTCCATGACGATGACGCAGGCGGCCCGGCCCTCGGCCACGACGGGCGCCGCCACGAGGCTCGTGCCCTCGGTCGTGAGCGAGGCGTGGGGGGAGCGCGAGCGGACCGCTTCGTGGGCCAGTCGTTGGGCCTCCACGAGGTCCTCGTCCGGGACCGGGCGCGTGTCCGCGAGGACCGGGACCAGGTTGTCGTCCGCGTCCACGACCCAGGCGGCCACCGACTGCCACCCGGTGTGGGTCGTCACCAGCCCGACGATCTGCGGGATCACCTCGGCGAGCGTGGTGGCCTCGTTGGCGGCGGTGGCCATCGCGGTCAACAGCGCCAGGGCCTGCTCGGCGTCCTTGGTGTCGGTGATGTCCTGCGACGTGCCGCCCATGCGGATGACCGCGCCGGTTTCGTCGGTGCCGACCTGGCCGCGGCCCCTGATCCACGCGATCGAGCCGTCTCCCCGGAAGATCCGGGCGTCGAACTCGAACTGGCCATCCCCCTCCAGAGCCCCTTGGACCGCGTTGGCTGCCACGTCGCGGTCATCAGGGTGCATCCGGTCGAGGAAACCCTGGTAGTTGGGCACAAAGCTCTCGTCGGGGGTGACGCCGTAGATCCGGTAGAGCTCGTCCGACCAGGTGACGACGTCGTTGACGACGTCCCACTCCCAGCTGCCGATCTTGGCGATCCGCTGGGCTTCGGCGAGCTGGGTCTCGCGGCGCTGGAGGGTGTCGATGAGGCGACGCTGGTGGCTGTACTCCGTCACCCGGTGCAGCCACCCGACGTGGTGGCCGTCGTCGTCGTTGATGGGGGTGTGGCTGACCAGGGCCCAGAACCGCTCGCCGTCCTTGCGCAGCAGGCTGCACTCGAGGTTGCTGCCGCTCTCGCGGCTGGTCTCCAGGTCCTTCAGGTGGTGCTCGAACTGTGCCTGGCCCTCCTCGTCGAGGGTCTCGAACACCGACAGCCCCGGCATCTCCTCGGGGGAGCGACCGAGCATCGCCGCCATGCGGGCGTTGGCCAGCACGGTGTGACCTTCGTCGTCGAAGACCCAGAGGCCGTCCGGCGACGCCTCGACGAGCCATCGGCTGAGGTCGCCGAGGCTGCTGACGTGGCGGAGGTCCCGGAGGTCTCCGATATCGGCGCCGGGGGACGCGCCGAGGTGGCCGAGCTGTGGATCCTGCACACAGCGAGTTTGCTGCATCTGCCTGTGGAAACCCACTCGAACACTCGATTCGCCCTACATGGGGCTCATCGCGCCAGCGCGTCCGGCGTCCGTTCGGGGCCGTGGGCACACAGAGAAGCCGCAGTGCCAGCGATGTGCTGACCTGCGGCTTCGGTGGTGGCCAGGGGCGGGGTCGAACCGCCGACCTTCCGATTTTCAGTCGGACGCTCGTACCAACTGAGCTACCTGGCCGTGTCGCACGTCCGTGGCGGCGGACATGCGATCGCGGCGGCCTCGTGCCGAAGCCCGGGTGACCGTCGCGACTGCAGGATCATAGCCGATCGCCCGGGCTAACTCACACCCGGGTGCATTCGCGGAATACCCGCGTGTGCAACGAAGTTGCGCTGGGCATGAAGGCAATCACCTACGCCGAGTACGGCGACCCCGACACCCTCCAGCTCACCGATGTGCCCGACCCCAAGGTCGGTCCGGGTGAGGTGCTGATCCGTGTCCGCAGCGCGAGCGTAAACCCCGTCGACTGGAAGGTGGCCAAGGGTTACCTCGACGGACTCCTGGTCGTGAGCTTCCCCGCGATCCCCGGCTGGGACGTCGCCGGAGTCGTCGAGGCCGTGGGTCTCGACACCCCCGAGTGGTCCGTCGGTGACGAGGTGATCGCCTACGCCCGCAAGGACTGGGTGCAGGGCGGCACGTTCGCCGAGCTCGTCACCGCACCGGTGCGCACCGTCGCCCGCAAGCCGAAGTCACTCGACTGGCACCAGGCCGCCGGGCTCCCGCTCGCCGGCCTCACGGCATACCAGCTGCTGGCGCGGTTGGGGCTCAGGGAAGGCGAGACCGTGCTGGTCCACGCCGCCGCAGGCGGTGTCGGCCTGTTCGCGGTCCAGATCGCCCGCGCGCTCGGTGCGCGCGTCATCGGCACCGCCTCCGAGGGCAACCACGAGTTCCTTCGTGGGCTCGGTGTCGAGCCCGTGTCGTATGCCGATGGGCTGGCCGAGCGGGTCCGTGAGCTGGCGCCCGACGGCGTGGACGTCGTGGCCGACTTCGTCGGCGGCGTGCTGGAGACCACCCAGGCGGTCCTCAAAGACGGTGGCCGACACGGGTCCATCGCCGACGGGACCGTGGCCGAGGCCGGTGGCATCTCCGCGTGGGTGCGGCCGAACGCCGAGGACCTGACCGCGCTGGGCGACCTCGCCGACGACGGCAAGCTGACCGTGCCCGTGGCGGAGGTGTTCCAGCTGGCCGATACGCCGAAGGCCTTCGAGCTGAGCCAGACCGGTCACGTGCGCGGCAAGATCGCCATCGAGGTCAGCACTGCCTGAGCTCGGCCGAGACTTCGAAAAGGGCGTCCACGCATGCGATTTCGTGCGTGGACGCCCTTCGTCGTCCCAGCATGCGAGAGCAATATCCTACTTATTTGATAGGTAATACCTGAGGGGCTACCTTCATCTCAGGTCACGAGTTCCAGCGCACAGCCCCGGCTTGCTGGACGGCAACCCTCCCACTCGCGGCGGGGTGCTCCGGGTGAGGACCTGGCGACAATCGCACGGTTGTCGCAAGCGCGCGGCTCTCGGGCCTCCACGAGGACGGAAAACCCATGAAGGACAACGGATCCAGGCAGCGAGCCGATCGCTCCTGCCACCGTGTCCTGCGCAGGCACGTCGACCTGCTCAGGGTCTCCAGCGCGCTCTGTCACCACTGACGCGTCTCCTCGACTCTCGGCGCCCGTCGTTGCATCCAGACGACGGCCTCTGACGAATCCTGCTCTCCCGCAACGGTTCTGCGCATCCCGCCGCAGGACCGGTGATGACCTATGCCCGAAAGGACCTGTCCCATGGCTGTCATAGCCACCATCTCCAGCAGTCCCAACCGAACGTCCAAGACCGACGCCGTCCTCACCGACATCGCCCGCCAGCTGCAGCGAGCGGGCCACGTCGTCGTCCCGGTCGTCCTGCGCGACCTCCCCGCCGAGCCGCTCCTGCGCGGCAACGCCCACGACCCCGACATCGCCCGCGCCGTCGCGGCCCTCGAGGCGGCCGACGCGGTCGTGGTCTCGACCCCGGTCTACAAGGCGGCCTATGGCGGTCTCCTCAAGACCTTCCTCGACCTCCTCCCGCAGTTCGCCCTGCGCGGCAAGGTGGTCCTGCCCGTGGCGACCGGTGGCACCCCGGCGCATGTGCTCGTCGTCGACTACGCCCTGCGCCCCGTGCTGGCGAGCCTGGCTCCGAGCAGCATCACCCCCGGCTGGTTCGTCCTCGCGGACCACGTCACCCTGGTGGAGGGCGGCGAGGTGCTCATCGACGAGGTGGCCCACCGTCCGCTTCGCGAGGTGACCGCCGTCTTCCTCGACACGGTGGCCGGCCGTTCGCTCGTCGCCGCAGGTGCCGAGCCGCGTGAGGCGGTGGCCTGATGCGCACCACATATCGTTCCTCCCTCCCGCACCGCCCGCTCGTGGCGTTGGCGTCCGGAGTCCTGCCGCTCACCCTCGTGGGGGCCTGCGCGCTGCCCTCGAGCGAGGCGAGCACCGAGAGCAAGGGCCCGGTGACCGTGCGATACCAGGGCTCGGCCAACGCGGTCGGGCTGCAGGAGCTCGCGGCCGACCTCGGCTACTTCCCGACCATCAGGCTCAAGTGGGTCGGCAACACCACCAGCGGTCCCCAGGACATCCAGTCGGCAGCGACCGGCCAGACCGACGTCGGCGGTGCCTTCTCCGGCGCGGTCGTCAAGCTCATCAAGGCCGGGGCGCCGGTCAAGGCCGTCGTGAACTACTACGGCGAGGACGCCAAGTCCTTCAACGGCTTCTACGTCAAGGAGGACAGCCCGATCCGCACCCCGCGGGACCTGATCGGCAAGAAGATCGCGGTCAACACCCTCGGCGCGCATGCCGAGGCAGTGATTGACACCTACCTGAAGAAGAACGGGCTGACGCCACAGGAGATCGACCGCGTCCAGCTCGTGCCGCTGCCGCCCAACGACACCGAGCTGGCCGTCCGGCGGGGGCAGGTCGACGTGGGCACGCTCTCCGGGGTCCTCCAGGACCACGCCATCGCCACGGGCGGGCTGCGCTCGCTCTTCAGCGACTACGCCCTCTTCGGCGCCTTCAACGGCGGGCAGTACGTGCTTCGTGACGACTTCATCGCGAAGCACCCTGCCGCCGCCAAGGAGTTCGTCACCGGGGTCGCGAAGGCGATCGAGTGGGAGCGCAGCACCCCTCGCGCGGAGGTCATCGCCCGGTTCACGAGCATCATCGAGAAGCGTGCACGCAACGAGAAGACCGACAACCTCAAGTACTGGAAGAGCGTAGGGATCCCCAGCAAGGGCGGCGTGATCAGCGACGAGGACTTCACCCGCTGGGAGCCGTGGCTGGTCGACAGCGGCATCCTCACCGCGGGTGAGCTGCAGCCGAGCAAGCTCTACACCAACGAGTTCAACGAGCTCGCCCAGGACGCGTCATGAGCGCGCACATCGAGCTCAGGGGGGTGAGCAAGGAGTTCGCGCTGCGGCCCACCCGCGACCAACCGCAGGCGCGCACCCTCGTGGCCCTCGAGGACGTCTCGCTGGAGGTGCCGCGCGGTGAGTTCCTGACCCTGGTCGGCCCGAGCGGCTCCGGGAAGACCACTCTCCTGGACCTCCTCGGAGGGCTCAGCCGGCCGTCCCGGGGGAGCGTCCTCGTCGACGGCGAGGAGGTGACCGGTCCCGGGCTGGACCGCGGGATCGTCTTCCAGCAGTACGCGCTCTTCCCCTGGCGCACGACCCTGGCCAATGTCACCTTCGGTCTCGAGCAGCAGGGGCTCGGCCGCGGCGAGCGGGTCGAGCGAGCCCGCGAGAACCTCGCGTTGGTCGGCCTCGAAGGCTTCGAGGACCGCTACCCGCACGAGCTCTCCGGGGGCATGAAGCAACGGGTGGCCATCGCCCGAAGCCTCGCCTACCGGCCCGGGATCCTGCTCATGGACGAGCCGTTCGCAGCCCTGGACGCCCAGACCCGCGAGCAGCTGCAGGACGAGCTCCTGCGGATCTGGCGGCCCACGGGCACCACGGTCGTCTTCATCACGCACGGCATCGAGGAAGCGGTCTACCTCGGGCAGCGGGTCGCAGTGCTGAGCTCGCGCCCCGGACGCCTGAAGGCGTTGGTCGACATCGACCTCGGGGACCGTGCGGCGACCACCGACCTGCGCTCCGACCCCCGCTTCGTCCACTACCGGCACGAGGTCTGGGAGCTCCTGCACGACGAGGTGCGGCGCGCGCAGGACGCCGGCCACCTCAAGATCCAGCCAGACGGCACAGAAAGGGCAGCGTGATGAGCACTGCGATCCTGGAAGCAGAAGCCCCGCAAGCGGTGACGGTCGCGCCGACCGCCCCCGCGCGGCATACCAGGGGGCATGGCCTGACGCGCAGCGTCGGCAGGCTCGTCCGCCGCTCGGCGGCCGTGGTCCTGTTCCTGCTGTTGTGGGAGTTCGGCACCCAGTACCTGCTCGACCCCGCCCGCAAGGTCTTCCTGCCGCCACTGCACGAGGTCCTGCGGGCCTGGTGGGGGCTGGCTGAGAGCGGGCAGCTCCAGCAGCACGTGGCGGCCAGCCTGACCCGGTCGGCGGTGGGGTTCAGCCTCGCCGTGGTGGCGGGGATCGCCCTCGGGCTGGTGGTCGCCTGGTACGACGGCCTGCGGGAGTTCCTCACCCCGCTGCTCGAGGCGTTCCGCAACACCGCGGCGCTCGCCCTCCTGCCGGTCTTCGTGCTGCTCCTCGGCATCGGCGAGACCAGCAAGATCTCGATCGTCGCCTACGCCAGCTTCTTCCCGGTCCTGCTCAACACGATCGCCGGCGTGCGGACCGTCGACCCGCTCCTGGTGAGGGCAGCTCGGTCGCTCGGACTGGGCAGCCTCGCGTTGTTCCAGAAGGTCGTGCTGCCGTCGGCGGTGCCGACGATCTTCACCGGCGTGCGGATGGCTGGCACGTCGTCGATCCTCGTGCTCATCGCGGCCGAGATGGTCGGGGCGAAGGCGGGGCTCGGCTACCTCATCGTCAACGCCCAGAGCAGCTTCCAGATCCCGGACATGTATGCCGGCATCCTCACCGTCTCGGTGTTCGGCCTCCTCGTGAACACGGTCCTGGTGCGGCTGGAGCGGCACTTCTCCCGGTGGCGCGTCGCGGCCGCGGCTCGCTAAGACCCGGCCGCCACCGTCCACTCGAAACTCCTCGAAAGGTAACCAGATCCATGTCTCCGACACCTGGGGCACGACCCCGCCGAGAGCTCCACCTCAACGCCTTCCTGATGTCCACCGGACACCACGAGGCGGCCTGGCGTCACCCTGACGTCGAGCCGGCCCGGGCGTTGACCCTCCAGCACTACGTCGACATCGCCCGGACCGCCGAGCGGGGCCGGCTCGACTCGGTGTTCTTCGCCGACAGCGTGGCCCTGCACGGCAAGGTGCGACACAACACGCACAGCGCCTTCGAGCCACTCACCCTGCTGGCCGCGCTCGCCGCGTCGACCAGCCACGTGGGGCTGATCGCCACGGCGTCGACGACCTACAACCACCCCTACACGCTGGCCCGCGCGTTCGCCTCGCTCGACCACCTCAGCGGCGGTCGGGCCGGATGGAACATCGTGACCAGCGCCGGGCAGGACGAGGCCCGCAACTTCGGTCTCACCGACCGGCCCGACCACGCAGCGAGGTATGCGCGGGCAACCGAGTTCGTGCAGCTCGCGCAGGCGCTCTGGGACTCGTTCGACGACGAGGCGGTGATCGCCGACCAGGCCTCGGGGGTCTATGCCGACACCGAGCTGATCACACCGGTCGACCACCGCGGCGAGCACTACGAGGTGCGCGGGCCGCTCAACATCCGCCGTCCGGTCCAGGGCTACCCGCTGCTCGTGCAGGCCGGGTCGAGTGAGTCGGGCAAGGAGTACGCCGCCCGCTTCGCCGAGGCGGTGTTCACCGCCCAGCAGACGCTCGGGGAGGCGCAGGACTTCTACGCTGACCTCAAGGGACGCCTCGGCGTGCACGGACGACGGCCCGAGGACCTGCTGATCCTCCCCGGGATCAGCCCGGTGATCGGCCGCTCCGAGGAGGAGGCGAAGGCCAAGGAGGCCGAGCTCAACGCCCTGATCAACCCGGCCTACGGGCTGGCGCAGCTGTCGGCCATGCTCGACCACGAGCTGACCGACGCAGATCTCGATGGGCTGCTGCCCCCGGTCGACGCCGGCACCGAGGGCAACCAGAGCCGCAAGCAGCTGGTCCTCGACCTCTCCGCCCGCGAGGGCCTCACGGTGCGCCAGCTGATCGAGCGGCTGGCGGGTGGACGCGGGCACCGGGTGTTCGCCGGCACCGCCACCCAGGTGGCCGACCAGATCCAGGAGTGGTTCGAGCAGGGGGCCGCCGACGGCTTCAACGTGATGCCCCCGACCCTGCCTGGCGGGCTCGACGACTTCGTCGACCTCGTGGTGCCCGAACTGCAGCGGCGCGGGTTGTTCCGCACCGAGTACACGGGCCAGACCCTGCGCGACCACTACGGACTGGCCCGCCCGGCAAACCCCAACACCCAGCACCACCCCTCGCACGCCGACACGAAGGAGAACGCCGCATGACCGCCATCGCCACCGACCGGGACGTCCGCAAGCTCACGGGGCGCATCGGCGCCGAGATCATCGGGGTCGACCCCGCTGCCGAGCTGGACGCCGAGACGGTCGAGTTCCTCAACCAGGCCCTGCTCGAGCACAAGGCGCTCGTCTTCCGGGGTGTGCCGCTCACGGACAAGCAGCAGGAGCGGTTCGCCGCGCGGTTCGGTGAGCTCACCACTGCCCATCCCACGGTCGCGTCCGCTCCCGGCGCCCCGCGCGTGCTGCCGGTCGACAGCGAGAAGGGCGTCGCCAACCACTGGCACACCGACGTCACCTTCGTGCAGGCCCCACCGAAGGCCACGACCCTGTCGAGCAAGGTCGTGCCGCCGCACGGCGGCGAGACGCTCATCGCCAACACCGGTGCCGCCTACCGCGACCTGCCGGAGCCGCTCCGGCTGCTGGCGGACTCGCTCTGGGCGATCCACACCAACGACTACGACTACGCCCAGCCCGAGGAGTCCCTCGACGAGCAGACCAGGCAGAACCGGGAGGAGTTCACCTCGCTCGCCTTCCGCACCGCCCACCCCGTGGTGCGCGTCCACCCGGAGTCGGGGGAGAAGGGTCTCTACCTGGGCGGCTTCGCCCAGCGGCTGGTCGGGTTGTCGGTGTCCGAGAGCCGGGACCTGATCCGGTTGTTCCAGTCCTACGTGAGCCGACCTGAGAACGTCGTCCGAGTGGCGTGGGAGCCCGACCAGCTGGTCATCTTCGACAACCGGATCACCCAGCACTACGCGATCGACAACTACGACCGCCTTCCGCGCCAGCTCCACCGCGTGACCGTGGCCGGTGACGTGCCGGTCGGCCTGACCGGGGAGCGCAGCCGCGTGATCGAGGGCGATGCCTCGCACTACACCGGCTGACTTCCGGAGACGCGGGGGCTGAGCCCGGACCCGCACCGAACCAGGGAGATGCCGAAGGGCCCGCACTCTCGTGCGGGCCCTTCGTGTGGGGCGACCCCGACCGGGCTCGAACCGGCGACCTCCGCCGTGACAGGGCGGCGCGCTAACCAACTGCGCTACGGGGCCTTGGTGGTGCTGGTGATGCGTATCCCCAACGGGATTCGAACCCGTGCTACCGCCGTGAAAGGGCGGGGTCCTAGGCCGCTAGACGATGGGGACCAGTTCAACGGCCCCCCGCCGTTTAGCGCCAGGCGCGGATCCGTCGAGGACTCGCGAAAGCATAAGGGCAGACCGCCCGGATAACCAAAACGGGTCCGTGGGCGCCGCGGGCCGTGCGGCCGCGCCCCGCCTGCCCCCGCGACCCGAGGGTATGCCGCGTGGCCGGTCAGGCGCGCGCCTCGCGCAGGGCGGCGCGGACCAGGTCGACGGCCGCTGACTCGCTGAGCCCGGCTCGCTTGGCCCGGATGGCGTACTCGGCGGCGCTGCGGTTGAGGGCGACGTCGAGCGGCTGGGAGCCCGCCGCCACGACCGTCCCGGCCCGTCGCCGCGTGGTCACCAGCCCTTCCGCCTCCAGCTCCTTGTAGGCGCGGGCCACGGTGTTGACCGCCAGCCCGAGGTCTGCGGCCAGGGCTCGCACGGTGGGCAGCCGGTCGCCCTCGGCCAGGCTCCCGCGGCCGATCAGGCCGGCGAGCTGGGCCCGCACCTGCTCATAGGGGGGCTCGGCGGCCTCGGGATCGACCGTGACCAGCAGCCCGCTCATGCGCGCGCCCCGGCCCAGTCCAGCAAACGGTCCGCGTCCCACGTGGTGACGATCCGGTCGGGGTCGATGCCCAGGGCCTCGGCGCGCTCGCAGCCGTAGGCCTTCATCTCCAGCTGTCCGGGCGCGTGCGCGTCGGAGTCGATCGCGAACAGGCACCCGAGGTCCATCGCGAGCCGGATGAGGTCGTCCGGAGGGTCACGCCGCTCCGGACGGCTGTTGATCTCCACCGCGGTGCCGTGCTGGGCGCAGGCCTCGAAGACCGCTCGCGCATCGAAGTCGGACTGCGGCCGCGTGCCGCGGGACCCCTCGACGAGCCGGCCGGTGCAGTGGCCGAGGACGTTGACACGGGGATTGGACACCGCCGTGACCATCCGCTTGGTCATCGGGGCCCGGTTCATCTTCAGCTTCGAGTGCACGCTGGCGGTGACCAGGTCGAGCTTGCCCAGCATGGTGTCGGTCTGGTCGAGGGCGCCGTCGTCGAGGATGTCGACCTCGATCCCCTTGAGCAGCCGGAACTGGCCGCCGAGCGAGGCGTTGATCGCCTCGACGATGCCGAGCTGCTTGGTGAGCCGCTCGGCGGTGAGGCCGTTCGCGACGCGGAGCTGGGGCGAGTGGTCGGTGAGCACCAGCCACTCGTGGCCCAGCTCCACCGCCGTCAGCACCATCTCGTCGATCGGGCTCCCGCCGTCCGACCAGTTGGAGTGCGAGTGGCAGTCGCCCTTGATGCTGGCGAGCAGCTCCACGCCGCCCTTGGCGAGCGGCTTCGCCTTGCCCTGCAACGTCTCCAGGTATGCCGGGAGCTCACCGTCCAGGGCTTCGCTCACCACCGCGGCGGTCGACTTGCCGATACCGGCCAGGTCTTGCAGGGTCCCCGCCTCGTGCCGGCTGCGGAGCTCCTCCTCGGGTGTCTCGCGGACCGTGACGACGGCCTTGCGGAAGGCCTCCACGCGGTAGGTGCCGGCTCGCTCGCGTTCGAGCAGGAAGGCGATGCGCCTCAGGGCCTCGTCGGGCTCGACGGGGGCGGTGAGGGGTTCGACGGCGGCGACCACGCGGTCGAGTCTAGGTACTCCGACGACAGGGCGGCGGTGGGCCGCCGCCACGGCTCACGACTGGTCGCGCGGACCGTTGGACCGGTCGTTGCGCCGGTCGTACAACCGCTCCACCCCTGCGTAGGCGAGCCAGCCGACGGCTAGGGCGATGATGAAGGCGATCCACGAGCTGAGGTCGGGCAGCACCGCCTCGACCACCTCGCGCACGATGACGATCGCGCAGACGGCGACGATGATCGGGGCGAAGGCGGCGATGCCGGTGGGGCGGTTGCCCGGGGTGGGACTCATGTGGCCAGTCTGCCCCACCCGGCCCGAGTCGTGGCACGACCGACTCGTCAGAGCAGGTAGCGGATGACCTCGTCGCCGTCGCGCACCACGACGGAGGACCCGTCGAGGTGGAGCAGGGCGAGGGAGTGGTCGGACACCACCTGGGCGCGGACGTCGCCGGACCGGTCGTCGACCAGCTGCAGCAGTGTGACCCGCCGGCCCCACCGAAACGGGTTGGTGTGCAACGACTTCCGGGAGGTGGTCGCGGTCAGGCCATCTCCTCGGGCGACGACCGTGCCCCTGCTGCGTGGCGTAGGGCTCGCAGGCCTCCCTGTCGCGAGGTCTAGGCGGGCGGTCGTGGACGGCCAGGTGACGGTCACGACGGCCGGGTCGGTGGGGTCGGCGGACAGCCGCGGAGTCTCGGCCGCCGGGCAGCGCGGCAGCACGCGGGTCCACGCCGGGTCCGCGCTGGCGTAGGCGGCGATGACGCACTTTCCGTCCTGGACCACCTCGGTGACGACCGGTCCGTCGGGGAGGGCCACGAACGACCGCCCGGGCTGCAGGGCGGCCCGACCGCTCGCCGGGTCGGTCACCAGCACGCCACCGCCAGCGCTGGTCGCGTCCACCCGGGGGAGGGGGCCGGCCGGCAGCGGGTCGCGTCGCTCCACCCCCTTGGAAGACCAGCTCTCGTTGCCCCTTGGGTCGAGCCCGACGAGTCGGCAGGGGCCTTTCGTGGGGCAGGCCAGGACGACCGTGCCGCCGCGACCGGCCGCGACGGGGGAGACCGTCTCACCGGCGGCTGCCCGCCAGGTCCACCGGGCGGTGGCATCGAGCCCGACCGAGTCGACCTGTCCGGGGCTCGCGATGACGAGTCGGTCGTCCGCCACGTAGGCCACGCCGCCGCGGACCGAGCCCAGCGTGACCGTCTTGCCGCTGCGCAGGTCGAGCGCGGTGTGGTCGTCACTGACCACCGCACGCCCGGCGACCACCGCACCGTCGACGGTCTTGGCCGACCAGTCGCCCGCCACCCCGGTGGTCCTCGGTGAGAGGAGCTGGAGCAGCAACCCGAGCAGGAGGAGGACAGCGAGCGCACCGGCCATGGCGACGAGCCGCCATCGCTCGCGCAACAGCTGCTTCACGAGTCCCGGGAGGTGCGGGCAGCGTTGCCCCGAGGGCGGATCCGCACGGCTGGGATCGGGGGAGCCGGCAGGTGCTGGACGTCACCGGCATACCCCTCCACCTCGCCGAACCGCGCGGAGTGGGCCATCCACTCGTCGCGCGCAGCGACGATGTCCTCGTGGCTGCGGCCCACGAAGTTCCACCACATGACGATCTCCTCGTCGAACGGCGGACCGCCGAGGAGCAGCACACGCGCCGGTGCCCCGGTGGTGTTGGTGAGCTGGAGCACTGGGGTGTCGGTGGGCAGGTAGGCCATGGCGCTGCGCGGGGTGGCCGTGCCGTTGACGGTGAGCCCTTCGTTGTCGGCCAGCACCCCGTGCTCGTATGCCGCGTCGAGACCGAGCTCGACGGTCGCACCGGCGTCGACGGTCACCTCCGCACCGAGCAGTGGGGTGAACGTCTCGACCGGGGAGGTCTGTCCGGCGAGGCTGCCGAGGAAGACGCTGAGGATGGCGCCGTCGACGCGGGTCGGGGTCGGCTCGTGGTGCTGGAAGTCCTTGGGGGCGTTGCGATGTGCCTCGGGCAGGGCGACCCAGAGCTGCGCGCCGTGCAGGATGGTCGTGCCCGGCGTCGACACCTCGGAGTGCGCGATGCCGTAGCCACCGGTCATGAGGTTCACGGCGCCGGGCCGCACCAGGGCGTGCGAGCCGAGGCTGTCGCGGTGCTCGATCTCGCCCGTGAAGAGCCAGCTCACGGTCTGGAGCCCGGTGTGCGGGTGCGGTGGCACGTCCATCCCACCCGTCGCCCCCACGTCGTCGGGGCCGTAGTGGTCGGCGAAGCACCAGGCGCCGATGAGGGAGCGCTGCCGCTGGGGGATGGTGCGCCGGACCGTCATCGCGCGGGGCCCGCCGAGGGGCACGTCGCGGGGCTCGAGGATCTCCACTCCGTCAGCGGGTGGCGTCGTGGGGCAGACGGTCTCCTGCGGTTGCGTCTCGACGTTGCTCACGAAGCCAGTGTCGCACCGCGGGTGTGGTTGTCTGGGGGAGCATCGAGCCAGCCCCACGACCCGCGGAGCACACCCCCATGAGCAGTGACGACGCGGCGTCCGGCGTCCTGGAGTCGACGCAGTGGGAGCGAGTCGATGGCACGTGGCTGCGGGTCCGCAGGTTCACGCCTCGGACCGTGACAGTGCCGAGGCCTTCGCAGCGGACGCCCGGTGACTCGAGGCCGATCCGACCCGGGCTGGCTGTGCTGGTCCCCGGGCTTGGGCTGCCGCGCTACCTGCTGCCCCTGGCCCGCCACCTGGCCACCCAGGATCTGGAGACGGCGCTGCTCGACACCCTGGCCTGGCGCGGTCACTGTGGTCGGCGCGCCCAGCGGGCGGTCCCGACCATCGCCGGGCTCTCCGAGCTCACCGCTGCCTGGCTCTCGCGTCAGGAGGACCGGCCGATCGTCGTGGTCGGCCACTCCACCGGTTCGCAGGTGGCGCTGGAGGCCGTGCTGAGGGTCCAGCGGACCCGTCCCGACCTTGCGCTCGTGATGGGCGGCCCGACCTTCACCCCCGACCAGCGCAGGCTGCGCTGGCTCGTCCCCGCCGCCCTCACGGCATACCTCAAGGACCCGCCCAAGGAGCTCGTGGTGCTGAAGGACGTCGCCCGGGTCCGCACCGACCTCGCGCGCATCGTGCAGTCGGGACGACGCCACCCGACCGACCGGCGGGTGGGCCTGCTCACCGCGCCCCTCATCGTGACGGCCGGTGAGGCCGACAGCTTCGCGCCACGCGACTGGCTCGACCTGCTCGCAGGCCTGGCCGGTGGCTGGAGCCGGGCGGTCGTGCTGCCGGGGTCGCACAACAACCCCTTCACCTACCCAGCGGAGTTCGGGGCCCTCGTGGTCGAGTCCCTGGCCCGAGCCGGCCGACTTGGTTAGGTAAGCCAACCCTAATATAGTCACCCGCGTGTCCCTCGCGTTCGCCTCCCACCACGCCACTCGCGGGGCCGACTCGGCGCGAGCCCGCGTCGCCTTCGTCGAGCGGCTCGAGGAGTGGGGCGACCGGGCTGCGGTGTACGCCCCGACGGGCGACCTCACCTACGTCGGTCTGGCAGCCGCCGTGCGGGACGCGGCCGAGCAGCTCCCCGCCACCCGCCAGCTGGTCCTCATGGCGGCCGAGAACAGTGTCGACTGGCTGGTCACCTACCTGGCCGCCCTGAGCCGTGGGCACGTGGTGCTGCTCGTCCCCGGCGACCGGCCTGACCACGTGGCCGGGCTGGTCCAGCGCTACCGCCCGGGGAGCGTGGTGCGGCGGACCGGTTCGGCCTGGACGGTCACGGCCCAGGACGACGCGCCCGAGCACGACCTGCACCCCGACCTGGCGCTGCTGCTGACGACCTCCGGGTCGACGGGGTCGCCCAAGCTGGTGCGGCTGTCGCACGACAACCTCGACAGCAACGCGACCTCGATCGTCCAGGCGCTCTCGCTCACCGACCGCGACCGCGCGATGGCCAGCCTGCCGGTCCACTACAGCTACGGGCTCTCGGTGGTCCACAGCCACCTCGCGTGTGGGGCCAGCCTCGTCCTCAGCGACTTCTCCGTGGTCGACCCCTGCTACTGGGACCTGGTCCGACGGTCGGGGGCCACGGGGTTGTCGGGCGTCCCGCACACCTACGAGCTCCTCGAGCGGGTCGGGCTGGCCGAGCTGGACCTGCCCGGGCTGCGCACCCTGACCCAGGCGGGGGGCGCGCTCCCCGTCGCGACGGCGGCCCGGTTCCGGGCGCTGGCGGCGGAGCGTGGCTGGCGGTTCTCGACGATGTACGGGCAGACCGAGGCCACGGCGCGGATGGCCGTGCTGTCGCCCGCGCTCGCGACGACCAATCCCGACGCGGTCGGGGTCGCCGTTCCCGGCGGGGCCTTCCGGGTCGAGCCCCTCGAGCAGGCCGCCACCCGGGCGGCTGCGCCGGGCGTGGGCGAGCTGGTCTACACCGGCCCCAACGTCATGCTCGGCTACGCGACCTCGCCGGCCGACCTGGCCCGTGGTCGTGAGGTGCACGAGCTGCGCACCGGAGACCTCGGGACGGTGGACGACGCCGGCGTGGTGCGGGTCGTCGGTCGCCGCAGCCGCGTCGCGAAGGTGCTCGGGCTGCGGCTGGACCTCGACCACCTCGAGCGCGACCTCGGTGACGACAGCACCCCGGTGCGCTGCGTCGACCTCGACGGTCGGCTGGGCCTGGTGACGCCACGTCCCGACCACGCGGAGTCGCTGCTCGCCGTGACGGCCCAGCGGCACGGACTCCCGCGGACCGCAGTGGTGGTTCTCGACGGGTGCGAGATCCCGGTCCTCTCCACCGGCAAGCCCGACTACCCCGCGATGCGCAGCCGGCTCGCCGACGTCGCCGACGTGGTCGACTCCGGTGGCAGGGACCGGTGCGCCCTGGTCGTCGCCCTCTACCGTCACCTCCTGGGTCGGCCGGACGCGAGCGCCCGGACCAGCTTCGTCGACCTCGGGGGTGACTCACTCTCCTACGTGGAGGTGTCCGTGCGCCTGGAGGAAGTCCTCGGGACGCTCCCCGCGCACTGGCAGCGGCTCACCCCGGCCGAGCTGGTGGACCCGATCACGACGCAGCTGGACTCCGACCGGCGAGCCCGCTGGCGACGGCTGGAGACCAACGTCGTCATCCGGGCGCTCGCGGTCATCCTCATCCTCGCCAACCACACGAAGCTCGCCGAGCTGCCCGGAGGAGCCCACACGCTCCTCGTCATCGCGGGCTACAACCTCGCCCGCTTCCAGCTGACCGGCCGACCGCCCCGGGAGCGGGCGACGAGGATCGTCCAGGGCGTCGTGCGCATCTGGGCTCCCAGCGCTCTCTGGATCGGGCTCGTGGCGCTCTTCGTCGGCACCTACGACTGGCGCAACGTCCTCATGCTCAACCAGGTGCTGGGGGACTGGGCCCGATGGGGGCCGCACTGGCACTTCTGGTTCATCGAGGCCCTCGTGGCGCTGCTCCTCGGGTCTGCCCTGCTCTGTCTCGTGCCCGGCTTCGATCGTCTGGAGCGCCGCCACCCCTTCGCGGTGCCGATGGCCCTGGTGGGGCTCGGCCTGCTGACGAGGTATGCCGTGGTGATCCCTGACGCGGGCCCCTACCGGGGTGCCAACGCGCTGGTGCTCCTGTGGCTGTTCGCCACCGGCTGGGCGGTCAGCCGGGCCACGACGACGTGGCAGCGCCTCCTCGTCTCGGCCGTCCCGGTGCTGACGCTGCCGGGATTCTGGCCGACCATGCCCGGCCGGGCGGCGACGATCACCGCCGGCGTGCTCGTGCTGATCTGGGTGCCGACCCTCCCGGTGCCGGCCCGAGCCGTCGGTGCAGTGTCGGCCGTGGCGTCGGCGTCGCTGTTCGTCTACCTGACGCACTTCGTCGTCTACCCGCACGTGATGCCCGTGAACTCCGGCCTCGCCGTCGTGGCCTCGCTCGTCGTGGGGCTGGCCTACTGGAAGGCCTGGGGCTGGACCTCGACCGTGGCGAGCCGCGTGGCTGCTTCGGCCTGGGCCCGCCTGCGCGCAGGCCGCTGGTCGCGCCGACCAGCGGCGGTCGGGTCCGAGGTTCAGCCCGGGCTCGGCACCGTCCCGGCCTGACCGTCGACGAAGGCGCGCACGGGTCCGACCACGTCCACGGACACCGGGGTGCCGGCAGCCCAGGCCTCCAACCCGTTGACCCTGGCTGTGAGCCGCAGTCCCGGGTGGCCGTCGGAGTCGACGAGGTCGAGGGTGACCAGCGCGTCGTGGCCGAAGTAGGTGGTCGACACGACCTCCGCCCGACGGCCGCCCGGCGCCTTGACCAGTCGGAGCTGCTCGGGCCGGACGAGGACGTCGACCGACCCCTCTGGCGCGCGGCCGTCGAGCGCGAGCTCCCCGAGCGCGCACTCCACCCGGTCGCCGCGCACGATCCCGCTCACGAACTGCGCCTCGCCGAGGAACTCCGCCGAACGGCGGTCGGCCGGCGCGCCATACACCTGCACGGGACTCCCGACCTGCGAGAGGCGACCTTCGTGCATGATCGCCACCTGGTCGGCGAAGGACAGCGCCTCGGCCTGGTCGTGCGTGACCAGGACGACGGTGACCCCTTCGTGGTGCAGGGCCTCGGCCACTGCCTCGCGGGTGGCGGCGCGCAGGCCGGTGTCGAGGGAGGAGAACGGCTCGTCGAGGACGACCAGCCGCGGTCGCGGGGCGAGGGCACGGGCGATGGCCACCCGCTGCTGCTGGCCACCGGAGAGCTGGTCGGGACGCCGTCCCATCAGACCGGGGTCGAGCCCGAGGAGGCCGAGCAGCTCGGCGACCCGATCGGTGTCCTTCCGCTCGGCCCGGGGAAGCCCGAATGCCACGTTCGCCGCGATCGAGAGGTGCGGGAAGAGGTTGCCCTCCTGGGCCACGTAGCCGATCCGCCTGCGCTCGGGCGGCGTCCACGCCCCGTCGCCGGCTACGGTCTCGTCGTCGAGGACGACGGACCCGGCGGTGGGCGGCTGGAACCCGGTGACCACGCGCAGCAGGGTGGTCTTGCCGCAGCCGGACGGCCCGAGGATCGCGGTCGTCGACCCCGAGGGGACGACCAGGTCGATGCCGTGCAGGACCTCCGTGCGCCCATAGGTGGCACGCACGCCGCGCACGAGAAGCGTGGTCACAGGTCAGGCTCCTCATCGGAACGGTGGAGCAGCAGGTAGGTCACGGGTGTCGACACGAGGATCAGTGCCGCGGCATACGGCGCGGCGCCTGCGTAGTCGATGCTCTCACTGGCGCTCCAGAACGCCGTCGCGAGGGTGCGCACACCGGTCGGCGCGAGGATCAGCGTCGCCGTCAGCTCGGTCGAGACCGCGATGAACACCATCGCGAAGCCGGCCAGCGCGCCCGGCAGCGTGAGGGGGAGCAGGACCCGGGCGAAGGTGCGGACCGGGCCGGCGCCCAGGGCGCGCGCCGCCTGGGTGAGCTCCTCCGGGGCGTGCGCCATGGAGGCGCGGATGCTCACCATCGCGCGCGGGATGAAGAGGATCGCGTATGCCGCGACGAGCACGATGCTGGTCTGGTAGACCGGTCGCGCGTACCGGATCGTCAAGGTGACCAGCGCGAGGGCGACCACGACCCCGGGGAGTGACGACGCGACATACGTGGCCCGCTCGGTGAGGATGCTCAGCCAGGACCTGCGCCGGCTGATCAGCCAGGCGACGGGGAACGCCGCCACGACCGTGAGCAGGCCCGCCACGAGCGCCAACCCGACGGTGCTGCCGACCGTCACGAGCCAGGTCCGCCCATCGAAGGTGGGGTCCCCGGCTGCGAGCCACCGGGCCAGGCTCGCGACGGGGACGCCGAGGGCCGCCGCCGTGAGACCGCCCATCAGGGCCAGCGCCGGGGCCTTCCAGCGCCCCAGGGCCGCACGCACCGGGCGCCGGGCGGCGCCGCGGCCGACCCGGGCCTGGCGGCTCGTGCCGCGCAGGAGCTGGTCGGCCGTGAGCAGCCCGAGGCAGAGGCCCATCAGGACCAGGGCGAGCAGGCTCCCGGCGCTGTCGCTGAAGGCGACCTGGAACTGCTCGAGGATGGCCGTGGTGAAGGTCGGGAAGCGCAGCATCGCCAGCACCCCGAACTCGGCGAGCAGGTGCAGCGACACCAGGAGCATCCCGCCGAGCGTGGCGTGGCGCAGCTGGGGCAGGACAGCGCGCAGGAAGGCACGCCAGGGCCCGAGCCCCAGCGACCGGGCGGTCTCCTCCACGGTCGGGTCGAGGCTGCGCAGGGCTGCCGACACCGGCAGGAAGACGAAGGGGAAGTAGGACAACGTCGTCACCAGGACGGCGCCGCGCAGGCCCTCGAGGTCGGGTCGGACGGTGACCCAGGCGTAGCTGTTGACGAAGGCCGGGACGGCGAGCGGGCACACCATGAGCACCCGCCAGACCCGGGCGCCCGGCAGCGCGGTCCGCTCGACGAGCCACGCGGTGCTGAGGCCGAGGAGGGTCGTGGCCGTCACGGTCAGCACGACCAGGGCGGTCGTGTTGCGCAGGAGCTCGGCCACCCGCGGACGCCACAGCAGGGTGCGCGCGGCGTCCCACCCGACGTCGATGCTCGCGGCCACGACCACCCCGAGCGGCAGCAGGCACAGCACTGCGACCGCGAGGCTCGTGACCACGACCGGGACGGGGGAGCGTGTCCCCCCGACGGAGCGGGCCACCTAGAGGATGCCCGCCTTCGTCATGAGCTCGATGACCTTGGGTCCGTTGAGCGTGGACGGGTCGAGGTCGGGCGCCTGCAAGGAGGGCAGCGGCTCGAGGGCCGGGTCGGACGCGACGCCGTTGCCGACGGCATACTCCTTGGCGTCACTGGTGGCCAGCATCTTCTGGCCCTCGGCGCTGGTCACGAAGGCCAGGAACTTCTGGGCGTTGGCGGCGTGCTTGCTCGCCTTGAGGACCGCGCCGCCCGACAGGCTCACGAAGGCGCCCGGGTCCTGGTGGCGGAAGTAGAGCAGCTTGGTGTTCTTGCTGCCGGCCTTGGTGAGGGCCTGGTCGCGGTACCAGTAGTAGTGGTACATGATCCCGACGGGGACCTGGCCGGCGTTCACGGCCTTCATCACGGCGATGTTGTTCTGGTAGATCTTGCCGCCGTCCTTGAGGCCCTTGAGCCAGGCCGCTGCCTTGGCCTCGCCCTCGGTCGCGACGATCGCGGAGACGATGGCCTGGAAGTCGGCGCCACCGGCCGCGGCGCCCCACTTGCCGCTCCACTTGGGGTCCTGCAGGTCCATGATCGACTTCGGCAGCTCGGCCTCGGTGATCTTGCTGGGGTTGTAGACCAGCACCGTGGAGCGGGCCGCGATGCCGATCCACTGCTTGCTGCTCGGGGCGTAGGCCTTGCCGACCTGAGCCTCGGTCGCGGGGTCGACGGTCGCCAGCAGTCCGGCGTCCTGCACGGTCGTCATCGCCGGGGAGTTCTCGGTGAGGAAGACGTCGGCGGGCGACTTGGTGCCCTCCTGGACGATCTGGTTGCCCATCGAGGAGTCGTTACCGTAGCGGATCTGGACGTCGATCCCGGTGTCCTCCTTGAACTTCTCGGCCCAGGCCTGGGTGAGGTTCTCGTGCTGCGCGCTGTAGATGGTCAGCTTGTCGGGGTCGAGGTTCTTGCCGGCTTCGAGGGTGCCGTCGCCGCAGGCCGTGAGGGCCACCAGGCTCACCACGCCGAGTGCAGCGAGGATGGATCGTCGAAGGGCCACGCGAGTTCTCCTGGGGTCGTCCGGCGACGCGTCCAGCGTCGCCAAGGGAAGCCTTACCTAACCAAAGGCTACAGCCTCCCGGCTGCTCGCCGAGACCCCCCGCTTTCACGAGGTATGCCGCGTGGCTCGCTTCCGTGTTTGTCCGTGGGGAGCGGGTGCGACCGGGCACACTGGTGCCCGTGGGGTCGTGTTGGGAGTCCGGGGGGCCGGAGTGGCTGTTCGTCAGCACGCTGATGGGGTTCGGCCTCGGGGTGGCTCTTGGAATGCTGGCCTGGATCGCATGGGCGCCGCCACAACGCCGCCCCACTCCGAGTCGACGCGAGAGGACCATCAGGAGGGTGTGGAGCGGTGCCCTGCTGGGCTGGGGCGTCTTCGCCTTCTTCGCCGGTAACCAACGGACCTTGACCGACGTCCTCGCCGCGGGCGCGGGCGGGCTGGTCATCGTGGCGATCGCACTGGTCGTCCACCGCGCGCAACAGGCTGCGCTCGATGGAGTGCCGATGCCTGCCGGCCTGGCCACGGCCTACCTGTTCGTGCGGTGGTCGACCACGTCCTTCGCGGTCCTGGCCCTCGGTATCGGCACTTGGTCGATCGTGGCTTCCATCGCGCTGGGTCACTCCTGCGCCGGCACCTGATCGGGCAAGAATCGGGAGGCGCCCGGGCTTCCTGACTGGGCAGGATGGCGGTCATGTTCGCCGACCTCTGGCCGACCTTCGGCCTGACCCTGTCCACCGGGCGGCTGGTGCTCAGGCTCCCCACTGACTCCGAGCTGGAAGCCCTGGCCCGGGTGGCTGCCGATGGCGTCCACGGCGAGGACGAGCGGCCGTTCCTGACCCCGTGGGCGGAGGGCAGCCCCGAGGAGCGGGCCCGCTCCGTGCTCGGCTCGCACTGGTCGGCGCTCGCGTCGTGGACGCCCGACTCCTGGCGTCTCGGGCTGGGCGTCTTCCTCCACACTGGGGAAGCGATCGGTGTCGCTTCCCTGCGCGCCGGGGACTTCCGCGTCAACCGCGAGGTCACCACGTCGAGCTGGCTGGGTCTCGCCTGGCAGGGACAGGGCTACGGCACCGAGGCTCGCACGGCCCTCCTGTCGCTGGCCTTCGACCACCTCGGCGCCACGGATGCCACGACCGAGGTGTTCCAGGACAACCACAAGTCACAGGGTGTGTCCCGCAAGCTGGGTTATCTACCTGACGGCATCTCGCGCGATCGTCGCGGTGAGGAGGTCGTCGTCTCCGATCGCCTGCGCCTGACGTCCGAGCTGTGGGGGGCGAACGCCGACAAGGGCGAGGTCGAGGTCTCTGGTGTGGAGGAAGCCCTGCCGATGTTCCTCGGAGACCCGCGGAGCGGCGATCATGCGGTCCCGAGGTGAGCGGACGGTGGAGCGTCGCGTCGACGGCTCGAAGGCGAGGGGGCCGGTCAGTCGCTTCGGGTCGAAGCCAGCGTGAGTTGTCGTCTGTGGTGGTCGTAGTGCTGGGTGGGGTAGTGGTAGACGTCGCGAAGGGTCATGACTTCCTTGAAGTACGGGTCCCAGCCGAGCGGGAAGTGCATGCCCTGGTCGAGCGAGGCTGGCGACTGTCGGCGGAGCGATTTCTGCAGACCAGTGATGACCCGGTCCATGAGTCGCTCCATGCCGCTGTAGCCCAGGACACGTGCGCCGCCGAGGGACCCGAGGTAGTTGACGACGTGGAAGGGCCGGGTGCCGGCGTTCAGCAGCGCTGCGAACCGTCTTGAGGCGCCATCAGGCAGGCGCGCGAAGGCGCGGACCAGGAGGCGCAGGTTTCGCACGAGCAAGTAGCCGAAGAGCATGTGGAAGAGCAGTTGCTCGTTCGTCCATTTGGTGCCATCACTCGGCTGTCGAAGCTCGGCGATCGTGGCTGTGTCGACCAGGTCTCGAAAGTCGGCGCGTACCCGGTCCAGCTCCGAGCAGATCTCCTCGGGGTCCACGGCAGCCTCCAGGTCGTCGGTCGTCCTGAAGCAACGGTAGGCCGCGGGCGGCCCCGCGCTCTGAGCGAGCAATGAATGTCTGACGAGTGTGCCGCGATCCATGGGGTGTGTCCGCTGCGGTGGGGACTCCGATGCTTTCAGGAGAGCTGGCGACCTGCCGTGGCGAACAGGGTGTTCATCGCCGACAGCGCCTCGGGCTTCGCCTTGTAGTAGACCCAGGTGCCGCGCTTCTCCCGGTCGAGTAGGCCAGCTTGGTGCAGCACCTTGAGGTGGTGGCTGATCGTCGGCTGCGAGAGGTCGAACGCGTCGTTGAGGTCGCAGACGCACGCCTCACCGCCCTGGTGGGACAGGATCAGCGACATCAGCCGCAGGCGCACCGGGTCGGCGATGGCCTTGAGCAGCCCGGAGACCTGTTCGGCCTGGTCGGCGGTCATGGGCTCGCGCGCCAGCGGGGCGCAGCAGGCTAGCGCGCGGTCGGACTGGATCACTGGCAGCTCGATCACAGAATTAGACACGCGTCTATATTGACACAGGCCGATATGCGGTGGCAAGGTGGCGACACATAGACACTCATCTATTCATTGGAGCACCCCATGTCTCGCGTTCAACTGGCTCTCCGCGTTGCCGACCTCGACGCCTCGATCGAGTTCTACTCACGTCTGTTCGACACCACCCCCGCCAAGCGCCGTCCCGGCTACGCGAACTTCGCGATCGCCGAGCCGCCGCTCAAGTTGGTCCTGCTGGAGGGCCAGCCCGGCGAGGACACCCGGATGGACCACCTCGGCGTCGAGGTCGAGTCCACCGACCTGGTTGCCTCCGCGACCAACCGTCTCGCCGACGCCGGGCTCGCCACCCGGATCGAGGACAACACCACCTGTTGCTACGCCGTCCAGGACAAGGTCTGGGTGACCGGACCGGGCAGCGAACCGTGGGAGGTCTACACCGTCAAGGACGACGCACGTCCCGACCTGGAGGGCAAGACCAGCCTCGCCCTGTCGGAGGTGTCCGGCGACGGGACCTGCTGCGCGACCGACGCGGCCGACGACATGTCCACCACCCAGTCCACGGAGAAGCAGCCCGCTGCGGCATGCTGCTGAAAGGAGAACCGTCATGCACCCTTACCTGTCAGGCCTGATGGCCGAAGCGCACCGAGAGGACCTGCTCCGGGAGGCTGACCAGCACCGGCTCGTCACGCAGGCCCGCGCCGCCCGTCCCCGCCGCGGACTGGCTCAGTGGCAGGCTGCCTTGGCTCAGGCGGGCGAGAAGGTCCGTCTGCTGGCCACCCCCCGGCCAGCCGCCGCGGCAGGTTGCGTGCCGCAGCCCGTCTGCTGCCCTGCCTGACCCGCCCGAGCGGAAGAGGCCCGAACGGAAGAGGCCCGAACCACGCAGGGTGGTTCGGGCCTCCGTCCTGACCGGGGTCGTCGGTGACCTCACGGCCGTCACCGCTGGTGGGCCCCGTGGGACTCGAACCCACAACCTACGGATTAAAAGTCCGCAGCTCTAACCATTGAGCTAGAGGCCCCGGCCGACCACGCGGCATACCCACCGCTGTGCCGAACCGGCCACAGACTAACGGCTGGGCAGGCGGGGCCACCCACGGCGATCGGAACCCGTCCGCGCCCCGAGCCGTTGGCCCGACATGAGCACCCTCACCTGTCCCAAGTGTGGTTCCGACATGCGCAGCTACGAGCGCAACCAGGTCCACGTCGACCAGTGCACGGGTTGTGGCGGCCTGTTCCTCGACCGCGGGGAGCTCGAGGCGCTTGTGGCCGCCGAGAACGCCTGGCACCAGCCGCCGGCTGCCGCCGCCCCGCCCGAGCAGCAGCAGCCGCCCGTCCCGCAACCCCCGCAGCAGCAGGGTGCGTGGCAGCAGCCGCCGGCCCAGAGCTACCAGGCGCCGTACCGCGCGACGTCCAAGGCTCCGTACGGTGGGCAGCAGGGCTACGGCCAGCGTCGCAAGAAGTCGTTCCTCAGCGAGCTGTTCGACTGAGCCCGTCGACCGCGGCCGGTGATCCCCGCCGCCGTCGGCCCCACCTGAGAGACTGGGCGCGATGAAAAACGAGCCCAGCGGTCGTCCCGGTCCGCGCCGCCCCGCGTTCTTCAGCCCCACGGCGATGGAGGCGCAGGGCGGCACGGTCCCCGACCCCGCGCAGGTGACCGAGATCGCCCACGAGACCGCGGCCGTCCTCGTCGGCACCGGCCGCGCCACCGACGACCCCGCCCTGACGGCCCGGTTGGTCGCGCTGGTCGACGAGCTCGGCCTGTCGACCGTGGCGGAGCTGTGGGCCGACCGCCCCGCCCGCAGCCTCCCCGGGGCCCTGTGGCGCCTCTATGCCCTGCGTGAGTGGGTGCAGCGCAGCCCGGAGGAGGCGAGCGCCGACTACGCGGCGGGCATCCGGTTCACCGACGTCAACCACGCCGTGGCGGGGGTGGCCGAGCCTCCCGGGCCGACCGAGCTGCGCGAGCTGACCGACTCGATCCTGCGCGGGGTGTTCGCCGGCGACTTCGCGGTGGCGCTGCAACGCGCCGCGGCGTTCTGTCGCGTCGTCGCGGCCGGTCGCGCCGACCGAGCGCACACCACCGACGTCCAGGACCCGGAGGCGGCGAGCGCCCAGACCCGCCGGGCGGCCTCGATGCTCTCCACGGCCGAGGACCTCGAGGTCGGCGCCCGCCTCTGGCACGCCGGAGAACTCATCTGAACGGCCCCTTGCCGGCAAGCAAACCCGCCTCTCGGGGAACAACATCCGGGCCACCCGGGTTACAGTCGGACGTGCGTCGGGCCGCGGTAGCCCCGGGTCCCAAATCAAGCCGCTACGAGCGGCCACGTGCCGTGAGGCGCTCCCGGCCCGACGCGCACACTGTTCACCTCCGTGCCACCTCGGTATGCCGCCTGCTCGCCTTTTCGCGGCGGCGTTCCGGACGGCTTCGCGAAGGCCTCGCCAGGGGTGGCGACGGGCCTTTGCGTGCCGGCTCCGCGGCATACCCACGCCTGCGCGTCGAGGCACGTTGGGGTCGTGGGGTCACGCCGAACCCCCGCCGCAGATTTCGGTGCGCTTGGCAACCATCAATCGGCATAGCCGGTCTGGACTAGTCATGATGAGTAGTCGTATGACCCAGATGGGTGGTTCCCGGGCATGGCGGGTCAAGAGATAGCAAACTGGATGCCACGTTTCGCCGGCACTCCGTTAGCGTTTGACCCATGACCACCGACCCGCGCGCCGGTGCAGACCTCACCGATGATGCGCTGCAGAACGAGATCGAGCTGGTGGGCGATCTCGTCGTAGCCGCGTCCGCCAGCGAGCGACCGCTCACCGAGGACGAGATCGACGAGGCCCTCGGGATCGAACGCGGGCACCAGAAGTCCCCTGAGGACGCGCAGGGTGTCCCGCACCCGCACCGCGCCGGGAAGCGGCTGAACGCCTGAGCCGGTCTCCCTGACCGAGGGACGGACCGGCCGAGTTGCGCTTTGACGCGTTCTTCCCCGTAGCATCGTCCACGGCCATCCCCCCTTTGCGTGACCGGAGAGAACCGTGGGCTTTCGCCTCACCCCCCAGGAGAACAGTTTTTACGACCTGTTCGCCAAGTCCGCCTCCTACCTCGTGCTCGGCTCCCGTGAGCTGACCACGCTGCTCGGAGTCGACCCGTCGGAGCGTGAAGCCGTCGCCACGCGGATGCGCGAGATCGAGCACGACGCCGACGAGGCGACGCACGAGATCATCCGCAAGGTGAACAGCTCGTTCATCACCCCGTTCGACCGCGAGGACATCCACGGGCTGGCGTCCACGCTCGACGACTGCATGGACATGATGGATGCCGCGGTCGACCTGATCGTGCTCTACCGCATCGGTGACCTCCCGGCCGGCGTGTCCGACCAGGTCGAGGTGCTGTCGCGGATGTCCGAGCTCACCGCCGACGCGATGCCGCGACTGCGGTCGATGAAGGACCTGTCCGGGTACTGGATCGAGATCAACCGCCTCGAGAACCAGGCCGACCAGATCTACCGTCGCCTGCTGGCCGGGCTGTTCAACGGCGACTTCGGTGCAGACACTCTCACGATCATGAAGCTCAAGGAGGTCGTCGAGGAGCTCGAGGCCGCCGCTGACGCGTTCGAGAAGGTGGCCCACAAGGTCGAGAGCATCGCGGTCAAGGAGTCCTGAGCCTCCCCATGGACTGGCTTCCGGTAGGAATCGTCATCGCCCTGGCGATGGGCTTCAACTACACCAACGGTTTTCACGACGCGGCCAACGCGATCGCGACCTCGGTCTCGACCCGCGCCCTGACGCCGCGGGTGGCGCTCCTCATGGCCGCGGTGGCCAACCTGGTCGGTGGCGTCACGGTTTACTTCTTCGGCAAAGTCGCGGCGACCATCGGCAAGGGCATCATCGAGGCGCCTTCGGGCAACGAAGGACTCGTCATCTGCGCCGCCGCCCTGATCGGGGCCACCGGCTGGAACCTGCTGACCTGGTGGTTCGGCCTGCCGTCGTCGTCGTCGCACGCCCTCATCGGCGGTCTCGGTGGTGCGGCCCTGGCTGCCGGCGCGCACGTGAAGTGGGCCGGCATCCTCGAGAAGGTCGTCATCCCGATGATCCTCTCGCCCATCGTCGGGCTGGCCCTCGGCTTCCTCGTGATGACCTCCATCCTGTGGATCTTCCGCCGCTCCCAGCCCGGCAGGGTCACGCGTGGCTTCCGCTACGCCCAGACCGTGTCAGCTGCCGCGATGGCCTTCGGCCACGGTTTCCAGGACGCCGCGAAGACGGCCGGCGTCGTCGTCCTCGCCCTGACCGTCGGCGGCCACTACAACGGCGAACGCGTGCCGTTGTGGGTGCTGGTCATGAGCGCCGTCGTGATCTCCCTCGGCACGTATGCCGGTGGGTGGCGGATCATGCGTACCCTCGGCCGCCGCATCATCCACCTCGACCCGCCGCAGGGTTTCGCGGCGGAGACGAGTGCCGCGGCGATCCTCTACGTCGCGGGCATGGCGTTCGGCGCCCCGATCTCGACCACCCACACGATCACCTCGGCGATCATGGGGGTGGGTGCGACCAAGCGGCTGTCCGCCGTGCGGTGGGGCGTGGCCGGCAACATCGTCGGAGCCTGGGTGCTGACCTTCCCCGGCGCCGGCCTGGTCGCCGCCGCCAGCTGCCTGATCATCAACATCTTCGTCTGACCCCACTCCCACCCCCGCCCCGCACGTCTGGCCACTGGTGCCGGGTGTGGGGCGCGATCTCGGGCCGTGGTGCCGCATGGGTGGCCCGAAGTCGCTTGGGGGTAGCCACGCCAATGTGGGTGAGGCTGTCCACAGGGGTGGGCTCGCGGCATACACGATCCACAGGCGATGGCGCACGCGTCGCCAGGTGCAGCGTGAGTGGCCACGATCTCGACCATGCGAACCACGGACGCCCGTCGCTGGATCGACCTACCGCAACCATTCCTGTGGCAGGAGGCCAGAGAAGCCGGGCTCAGTCACGCGGCACTGTCAGGTGCGGTGCGACGTCGCGAGGTGATCAAGGTGGCCCCCTCGGTGTATGCCGTCCGCGAACCGTGGCTCCGGCTCGATCCGACTGAGCTTCACGTTGCCTTGGCGCGCGCAGCGCAGGCCTCGATCCCCGAGTCCGTGGTGAGCCATGTCAGTGCTGCCATCGCCCTGGGTCTCCCCAGGCCGCAAGGCCCCGTGGGCAAGGTGAGTCTCACGGCGCGTGAGTCATCACGGACCAGCTATCCCGATGACTGGCGTCGGGTGCTGCAGGCCAAACTCCCCGCGGACCACGTGTCCACGGCTCGCGGAGTACTGCTGACCACTCCCGCCAGGACAGTGGTGGACTCGTTCCGGCAGAGTCGCTTTCGCGATGCCCTTGCCATCGCCGATGCCGCCCTGCGGGACGGGTTGGTCCAGTCGGAGGAGCTGCGGGAGATGCGGGCATTCCAAACGCGGTGGCCCGGCATCCGGCTGGCGGAGGAGGGACTGGGCCTGGTCGATGGTCGGCGGGAGAGCTGGCTCGAGTCGGCTTCGGTGGCCGTGGCACACCGGCGCGGCTACTCGGTACCGGAGAGCCAGATCCGCATCCACGACATGGAAGGCGCGTTCGTGGGACGGGTCGACCACCTGTGGCGAGGAGCCGGGGTGATCGGGGAGGCGGACGGCCTCGGCAAGTACCGCGGAGACCTGGCCGATGAGGAGGCCACAGCCGAGCAGATTTCAGAGATCGTCCTGGCCGAGCGTGATCGCGAGCGTGGCCTTGAATCCTTGGGCTTTGCCGTCGCCCGGTGGGGGACCGCTGACTTGCGCGACTACGGCGAGGGCCTCTGCCGGGCGTTGAGCGCTGCGCGCCGTCGTGCTCGTCCGCAGTCGATCAGGTGTCTCTGGCGCAGCAACGACGACGAACCCCTGCAGCCGTGGAGCTGGCCTCCGGCCGAGTCGTCCGCGGCCTTCCCGGCTGCCTGACTGACCCCCCGCACTTCTGGCCGCTGGTGTGGCTCCGAGACCCGGAAATCCAGGGCCGGTGCCGCATGGGTGGCCAGAAGTCGGGACAGGCGGGGGGCGGGGGCGGGTCAGCCGAAGCGGCCGCTGATGTAGTCCTCGGTGGCCTTCACGCCCGGGTTGTTGAAGATCTTCTGGGTGTGGTCGACCTCGACCAGCTTGCCCGGCTTGCCGGTGGCAGCGAGGTTGAAGAAGGCCGTCTGGTCGGAGACGCGGGCCGCCTGCTGCATGTTGTGCGTGACGATCACGATCGTGTACTTGCTCTTCAGCTCCGAGATCAGGTCCTCGATGGCGAGGGTCGAGATCGGGTCGAGGGCCGAGCACGGCTCATCCATCAGCAACACCTGCGGCTCCACCGCGATGGCCCGCGCGATGCAGAGTCGCTGCTGCTGACCACCCGACAGGCCGGCGCCGGGCTTGCTGAGCCGGTCCTTGACCTCGTTCCAGAGGTTGGCGCCGTTGAGCGACTTCTCCACGACCTCGTCGAGCTTCTTCTTGCCCTTCACGCCGTTGAGCCGCAGGCCCGCTGCCACGTTGTCGTAGATCGACATCGTCGGGAACGGGTTGGGCCGCTGGAACACCATGCCGACGGTCCGCCGCACGGCCACCGGGTCGACGTTCGGGGCGTAGAGGTCCTGGTCGTCGAGCATGACCTTGCCCTCGACGCGCCCGCCGGGGATCACCTCGTGCATCCGGTTGAGGGTGCGCAGGAACGTCGACTTGCCGCAGCCGGACGGACCGATGAACGCGGTCACCGAGCGCGGTTCCACCGTCATCGTCACGCCTTCGACGGCCTTGAACGCGCCGTAGTAGACGTTCAGGTCACTGACGTCGATTCGCTTGGCCATGGTGTGCTTTCGTCCTTCGGGATGGGTATGCCGTGCGGGCCGGCAGGGGGTGGAGCGGAGTCTGGGGGCGGAGGGGGTGGAGCTACTTCTGCACGGAGCCGAACCGGGCGATGACCCGGCCGGCGAGGTTGAGGATCAGGACCAGGAGGATGAGGGTCAGGGCCGCGGCCCAGACCCGGTCGACGGCCGGCTGCAGGCTCTCGGTGCGGTCCTGGTTGATCATCGTGGGCAGGGTGGCCATGTAGCCGCCGAACAGGTCGGTGGCGATCGACTTGGTGTAGGGGCCGAGGATCAACAGCGGCGCGGTCTCGCCCATCACGCGGGCCAGGCCGAGCAGCACGCCGGTGATGATGCCGGAGAAGGCGGTCGGGAGGACCACCCGCGCGATGGTCTTCCACTTCGGGACACCGAGCGCGTAGGACGCCTCGCGCAGCTCGTTGGGGACGAGCTTGAGCATCTCCTCGGTGGACCGCACGATGACCGGGATCATCAGCAGCACCAACGCCAGGCAGACCGCGAAGCCGACCCGCTGGAACCCGAAGGTCGTGACCCACACCGCGTAGACGAACAGACCGGCCACGATCGACGGGACACCGGTGAGGATGTCGACCATGAACGAGACCGCCTTCGCGAACTTCCCACGGCCGTACTCGACGAGGTAGATCGCGGTCATCACGCCGATCGGCACGGAGATCACCGAGGTGGTGACGCCCTGGATCAGGGTGCCCTGGATGGCGTGGACGGCGCCGCCGCCCTCGCGTCGGGAGGTGATGCCCTTCTGCGAGTTGGTCCACCACTGCGAGTCGAGGACGAGCCCGACGCCCTTGGACAGCACGGTCCACAGGATCCACACCAGCGGGATCAGGGCGATGAGGAAGGCCACCCACATGACCACGCGGGCCAGCTGGTCCCGGAACGCGCGCCCACGGGCAGGGTGTCCCAGCGCTGGGGGAGCCGCGCGCTCGGGAGCCTTGGCCACGGTGTCGGTGCTCATTCGGTGAAGGCCTTCCTGCGCTCGATGACGATGCGGGCGATCGCGTTGACGATGAAGGTCAGGACGAACAGCACCAGGCCGGCGGCGATGAAGGCCCCGGTCTTGGCGGGCGAGTCGAACTCGCCGGCGTTGTTGGCGATCCGCGAGGCGAAGGTCTCGCCACCGTTGAGCAGCGACCAGGTCCACTTCGAGCCCTGCGGGAGGGTCGAGACGATGATGGTCACGGCGATGGTCTCGCCCAGCGCGCGGCCGAGGGCCAGCATCGCGGCGGAGATCACGCCGGGGCGCCCGAAGGGCAGCACCGCGGTGCGGATCATCTCCCACTTCGTGGCACCGAGGGCGAGCGCGCCCTCCATGTGCGTGACCGGAGTCTGCGCGAAGACCTCCCGCGACAGCGCCGTGACGATCGGCAGGATCATGATGGAGAGCACGACGCCGATGAGCAGGATCGTGCCGCTGGTGCCCGTGCGCGAGAAGAGCGGGATCCACCCGAGGTGGTCGGACAGCCAGATCTGGAACGGGTCGAACCACGGGGTGAAGGTCTTCAGGCCCCAGAGCCCGTAGACGATCGACGGCACGGCCGCGAGCAGGTCGATGATGCTGGCCGCCGGGCGCGAGAGCCACCGCGGCGAGTACTGCGTGATGAACAGCGCGACCGCCACCCCGACCGGGACCGCGATCAGCATCGCGATGGTGGAGGCGGCGACGGTCGTCCAGAGCAGCTCGACGATGCCGAACCGCAGGTTGTCGCTGTCGCTGACCGACCACTCGCGCGACGTCAGGAAGTTGACCTTGTCGTCGGCGATCGCCGGGATGGCCTGCCACAGCAGGAAGACACCGACCAGCGTGACGAGGCCGATGACCAGCGCGCCGGACCCCTTGGCCGCAGCGGCGAATGCCTTGTCGCCCAAGCGACCGGTGCCTGCGTTGTCACCACTGAGGGGGCCTCGCCCGTCCGGGCCGGGCAGCTCGTCGGCGACGGAGACTCCGGTCACTGATGCCACGTGTGCCTCACGATCGGGGGTGCAGGAGGGTGGGAGCAGGGAGTGGGGGAGCAGGTATGCCGCGGGGCTGGGAGCCAGCCCCGCGGCATACCGGTGAATCTAGGTCAGGACAGGGCCTTGATGGCAGCCTCGACCTTGGTCTGGATCTCGGTCGGGAGCGGCGCGTAGCCGATGTCCTCGAGGCCCTTCTGGGTCTCGGCCGAGGCGAAGTGGGTGAGGAACGCCTTGGTCAGGGCCGCCTTCTTGGCGTCCTTGCCCTTGGAGCAGACGATCTCGTAGGTGACCAGGAGGATCGGGTAGGCACCGGCCTCCTTGGTGGCGTAGTCCAGCTTCAGGCGCAGGTCGTTGCCCTCGCCGTCAGCCTTGGCAGCCAGGACGGCCTTGCCGACCGACTCGGCGGTGAGCTCGACCGCGCCGCCACCGTTGTCGATCTGGGCGATGCCCAGCTGGTTGTCCTTGGCGTAGGACCACTCGGCGTAGGTGATGCCACCCTCGGTGGTCTTCACCGCACCGGCGACACCGTCGGACTTCTGCTTGCCCTCGCCCCTGCCGGTCCAGGCCTTGCCCGGCTCGGCGGTCCACTTGTCGGGAGCAGCAGCCTTGAGGTACTTGGTGAAGTTCTCGGTGGTGCCGGACTCGTCGGAGCGGAAGAAGACCTTGATCGGCTCGGACGGCAGGGTCACACCGGAGTTCAGGGCGGCGATCGCCTTGTCGTTCCAGGTGGTCACCTTGCCGTTGAAGATGTCGGCGGCGACCGCAGGGGTGAGGACGAGCTTGTCCACGCCCTTGATGTTGTAGGCGACGGCGATCGGGCCGGTCACCATCGGGAGGTTCCACGCGGGGGAGCCGCAGTAGGCGGCCGCGTCGTCAGCCTCGATCTTGCCGTCCTTCTCGGTGGTCTTGAGCGCCGAGTCGGAGCCGGCGAAGTCGACCTGGCCGGCGATGAACTGCTTGATGCCGGCGCCCGAACCAGTCGGGTTGTAGTTGATCGTGGTGCCCTCACAGGCGTCCTGGAACGACGCGATGGCCTCTTCGATGGCGTTCTTCTGAGCGGAGGAGCCCTCGGCGTTCAGCGTGCCGCCGCCCTCTGGGCAGTCGGACGCCCCGGCGGAGGCGCTCGAGCTGGACGAGCTGCCGTCGGAGCCGGTGTTGTCGTCGGAGCCGCACGCGGTGAGCGCGAGGGAGCCGACCAGGGCCACGCTGGCCAGGAGGCCGATGCGCTGGATCTTCACGGTGTTCAAACCTCTCCACAGGGGATCAGGGATGGAAATCAGGGGCGGGCATTCGTACCCGACGCCCCGAAGGTAGGCAGGGAGAGTGACGCAGTGGCCCGTGCAGGGTGAACGCGCGGTGAACACCAGCCAGACATTCGACGTCGCCGCACCGACCCCCCGGGATGCAGGGGGTGAACGACTGGTCAGTGACCGGTCAGGAAGGGGGCAGGTGGCGCTCGACGGCGACCACCCTGGCCTGTGCACCGCTGCCCGCGAAGTGGGCCACGAGGACCTCGCCCTTGCCCATCTTGTCGCGGGCGGCGGCCCGCAGCACGGCGCTCGCGAGGTCGGCCTCGGGCTCGTCGGGGTCGACCAGCGCCAGCAGCGCCATCAGCAGCTCCGGCAGCACCGGGCCATGGCTGCAGATGGCCGCCGGGGTGCCTCTCTCGACCAACCGCCCGAGGTGGTGTGCGGCGCGAGCCGGCTCCGCGGCATACCCCTCCTCACTGAGGCCGTCCTTGGTCCGCAAGGGCGCGCCGAGCTGCGCCGCGTAGGGGCGCAGGGTGTCGGCGCAGCGCAGCGACGGTGAGCTCACCAGCCGCCGGATGCCGTATGCCGCGAGCAGGGGCGCGATGTCCGCGGCCCGTGCGCGGCCGACGTCGTCGAGGGGGCGCTTCTGGTCGTCAGCGGCCCACGACCCCCGCCCCACGGCATGGGCGTGGCGCACCAGGGCGAGTGGCCAGGTGGTCAGCGTGCCGGCGTTGTCGGCGCGCACGATGGCGCGGAGCTGGTCGCGGTCCCGTGCGTAGTCGAGGCGGTCGGAGGCGGCGATGACGTCGAGCCAGCGGACCTCGTCGATCTCGTTCTCCAACGGCCCGGCTGGGCTGGTCGCCTCGGCTGCCCAGTAGCGGACCTCCTTGGTGGCGGGCTGCCCCGCGCCGTCGAGCACGGTGTACTCGGACCCTGGCAGCGGCCGGCCCAGACCGACGGCGAGCGCCGTCTCCTCGCGGGTCTCCCGGACCGCTGCGACCGGCCAGTCCTCGCCGGGGTCGAGCTTGCCCTTGGCCCACGACCAGTCGTCGTACTTGGGACGGTGGACCAGCGCGACCTCGAGCTGGCCCCGTCGCCGACGCCACGGGACGGTGCCCGCGGCAGGGATGGGCGCGGTCAACGCCGGCGGGCCTTGCGACGGCGCTTGGCGTGCATCTCGATCATCGCGCTCTGCAGGTCGGTGAGCGGCTCGCCGTCCTCGTCCAGGTGCACGCGGGTCCAGCGACCGTCACCGGTCAGTCGCCAGTGGGCGTAGTCGTTGCTCATCCCCCGGGCGAGCAGGGACTGCAGGTCGGCGACGTGCTTCGGGTCGGCGATCCGCACCAGCGCCTCGACGCGGCGGTCGAGGTTGCGGTGCATCATGTCGGCGCTCCCGATGTAGACCTCGGGCTCGCCACCGCCACCGAAGAGGAACACGCGGGAGTGCTCGAGGAACCGCCCCAGCACCGAGTGGACCTCGATGTTGTCGGACAGCCCCTTCACGCCCGGTCGCAGGGCGCAGATGCCGCGGACCCAGATGTCCACGTGCACCCCGGCCTGCGAGGCGCGGTAGAGGGCGTCGATGAGCTGCTCGTCGACGATCGAGTTCACCTTGAGCTGGACGAGTCCACCGCGCCCGGCCTCGACGTGGTCGACCTCTGCGTCGATCCGCTCGAGCAGACCGGAGCGCACGGACCGGGGCGCGACGAGCAGACGCTTGAACTTCTGGCGCGGGGCGAAGCCGGAGAGCTGGTTGAACAACCGCGCGAGGTCGTCGCCCACCTGGGGGTCGGAGGTCAGCAGTCCGAAGTCCTCGTAGAGGCGGGCGGTCTTGCCGTTGTAGTTGCCGGTGCCGATGTGGCAGTAGCGCCGCAGGCTGCCGTCCTGCTCCTGGCGGACCACCATGCAGAGCTTGGCGTGGGTCTTGAGGCCGACGATGCCGTAGACGACGTGGACCCCAGCATGCTCCAGCTTGCGGGCCCAGGAGATGTTGTTCTTCTCGTCGAAGCGCGCCTTGATCTCGACGATCGCCAGCACCTGCTTGCCCGACTCGGCGGCGTCGATGAGGGCGTCGATGATGGGGGAGTCGCCGCTCGTGCGGTAGAGGGTCTGCTTGATCGCCAGCACGTTGGGGTCGGCCGCAGCCTGCTCGATGAACGCCTGCACCGACGTCGAGAACGAGTCGTAGGGGTGTTGGAGGAGCACGTCCTTGTCGCGGACGATCGGCAGGATCTCGGAGGGCTTGGAGCTCTCCGCGGGCGCGAGGTCGGGGTGCATCTGCCCGCGGAACGGCGCGTACCTCAGGTCGGAGCGCTCGAGGTCGGCGACGAGGTTGAGGCCGCGTAGGTCGAGCGGGGCCGGGAGCCGGTAGACCTCGCTGTCGTTGACACCGAGCTCGCGCACCAACATGTCGAGCACGTGGTCGTCGATGGTCTCGTCGACCTCGAGGCGCACCGGCGGGCCGAACCGGCGGCGGGTCAGCTCCTTCTCCAGGGCCGTGAGGAGGTTCTCGGCGTCGTCCTCCTCGACCTCGAGGTCCTCGTTGCGGGTGACCCGGAAGGTGAAGTGCTCCTGCACCTCCATGCCGGGGAAGAGCATGTCGAGGTGGGCGGCGATGACGTCCTCGAGCGGCACGAACCGGGTGTTGAACAGGTCGGAGGTCGACGGCTCGCCGCTCTCGGGCTCGATGTGCAGCAGGCGCGGCAGCAGCGGTGGCACCTTGACGCGGGCGAAGTGCTCCTTGCCGGTCTTGGGGTTGACCAGCACCACGGCGAGGTTGAGCGACAGGCCGGAGATGTAGGGGAACGGGTGCGCCGGGTCGACGGCCAACGGGGTCAGCACCGGGAAGACCCGCTCGGCGAAGAGGTCGGAGTGCAGGGCGCGCTCGGCGTCACTCAGCTCGTCCCAGCGGACGATGGAGATCCCCTCGTCCTCCAGCGCGGGCTGCACCCGGTCCTTGTAGACCGCCGTCTGCATGGCCTGCAGCTCGTGGGCGACGAGCGAGATCTGCTCGAGCACCTCGCGCGGCTCCAGCCCTGAGGCCGACCGGACCGCGAGACCGGTGGCGATGCGGCGCTTGAGACCTGCGACGCGGACCATGAAGAACTCGTCGAGGTTCGACGTGAAGATCGCGAGGAACCGGGCCCGCTCCAGCAGCGGCACCGTGTCATCGGCGGCGAGCTGGAGCACCCGCTCGTTGAACTGCAGCCACGAGATCTCGCGGTCGAGGAACCGGTCTGCCGGGAGGCCGCTGTCGTCCTGTCCACCCGCCGCGTGGACGATGCGCATGAAGCGCCCGTTGGAGGCCCGCGGCTGCGCGCTCGCGATCGAGATCTCGTGGCCGGCGTCGTCGCCGTCGAAGATCTCGCCCTCGTCCGTGGGGTGGGTCGTCACAGTCATGCCGTCATCCTGACAGTGCTGGGTTAACAGATGGTGCTTGGTGAACAGCTGGTGCTCGGTGGGCCTGGTGCGGATCAAACAGCCTGCGCGTACATCACGTCCACCATGATGCTGCGGAAACCCAGCCCCGTGTAGGTGCGTATCGCCGCCTGGTTGTCGCCGTCGACGTAGAGCACCACCTCGGGCAGCCCCAGCCCGGCCAGGTGGGCCAGCCCGAGGGCCGTCACCGGGCGCCCGAGCCCACGCCCTTGGTATGCCGGGTGCACCCCGACCACGTACACCTCACCTGCTGTTTGGGCCGGGTCCACGGACGAGCGCTGCTCGGGGTCGACCTTGGTCCAGTGGAAGGCCGCGACACGCGGCGCAGCTATCCCTCCAATCGGAGAGATACCTGCAGCGTCGAGGACGGTCGCGTCCGCCTCCACCAGGATGAAGCCGGCCGCGTCGAACCACGGCTGCGCCATCCGCTCCTCGAGGTCGGCCAGGGTCAGCCGGCCCTGCTCCGGGTGGTGGGCGAAGGCGGCCGCGTTGGTCGCCAGCCAGGCCTGCTCGTCCCGACCGGGCTCGAAGGCGCGCGCGGTGAAGCCCTCGGGCAGTGCGGATGCGGCCGGTGCGAGGTCGGCCGCTCCGAGGGGGCGGGCCATCTTGTGCAGCTCGCGCACCGCCGCCAGCCCGGCGCTCGTTGCGAGGGCCTCAGCCGCGGGCAGGCGCCCGTGCGCCCAGAGCCGGGCCTCGGGAGCGGCCTCGAACACGGCGTCGAGAAGGGCGCGTCCGGTGCCCTGCCGCCGGGCGGCCGGGTCGACGACGAGCTCGGCCGAGGCGTCGGGTCCGGTGGGGCCGTCCAGCTGGGCATACCCGGTGAGCCGCTCCGCGGCATACCCGAGGAGGTGACGGACCCGACCGCTCGGTGCGCCGAGGGAGAGGAGCGGCTGCTCGGACAGCGGGCTGAGCCCGTCGGCGGCGGTCGCCGCGGCCTGGATCTCGCGGACGCGGGCGACCTCGGCGGACGTCAGGGTGTCGGCGAGGCGGACGGGAGATAACGGCACGAAAAGCATTGGACCATGCATCTTCCCTCCGGGCCGATCCGCGTTTAGCCTGCACGGATCCGGTTACCGCCGGTATCTCCTCCCGCACAAGGACGCATCCATGACCTCTTCCCGCACTCGGCGCATCTCCAGCGTCGTGGCGGTGGCCGCCCTGGCAGCCACCGGCGCAGCGTTCACCGGTGGCAGCTCACAGGCCGCCTCCAGTGGACCCCTGATCGACATCCAGCTCCTGTCGTTCAACGACTTCCACGGCAACCTCGAGCCGCCGTCCGGCTCGAGCGGTCGCATCATCACCTCGGACACCTACACCGAGACGTCGACGACCAACCCGAACACTGGTGTCGTCACCTACACCGCGACGCCGCAGACGGTCAACGCCGGTGGCGTGGAGTACCTCGCCGGGCACCTGAAGGCCCTGCGTGCGGGTCACCCCTACACCGCGACCGTCGCCGCTGGTGACATCGTCGGTGCGTCCCCGCTGCTGTCGGCCGCCTTCCACGACGAGCCCAGCATCGAGGCGATGAACAGCCTCGGCCTCGACGTCACGGCCGTGGGCAACCACGAGTTCGACGAGGGCTACAAGGAGCTCCAGCGACTGGCCGACGGCGGGTGCCTGCCCGACGGCAACGGTGCCGCGAACCAGGACTCCTGCCCCGGTGGCAAGACCTTCACGGGTGCGAACTTCCCGATCCTGGCCGCCAACGTGAAGTACAAGGCGACCGGCCAGACGATCCTCCCCGCCACCTGGGTCAAGAACTTCAAGGGGGCCAAGATCGGCTTCATCGGCATGACGCTCAAGGACACCCCGAACATCGTGACCGCGTCGGGCATCGAGGGCCTGGAGTTCACCGATGAGGTGCAGACCGCGAACGCGCTCGTGCCGCAGCTCGAGGCCGAAGGCGTCAAGGCCATCGTCGTCCTCATCCACCAGGGTGGGGTGCCGGCGCGCACCGCCAGCACGGCCCACCTCAGCGGGCTCGAGAACAAGTACGACTCCGCCTGCCCGACGGGCACCAGCTCCGGCCTGAACGTCCCGGCCAGCCCGATCATCCCGATCGCGCAGCAGCTCTCGCCGCAGATCGACGTGATCGTCAGCGGGCACACGCACACCCCCTACGTGTGCAGCATCCCCGACCCGGCCGGTCAGCCGCGCCTGGTCACCTCGGCCTCGTCCTTCGGGCGGCTGGTCACCGAGACCGACCTGACCTTCGACCGGCGCACCCAGGACATCGTGCGCAGCTCGGTCGCGGGCAGCAACGTCATCGTGACCCGTGACGCGCAGTTCAAGGACGCCGCGCAGACCAAGATCATCACCGACTACAAGCAGCTCATCGCGCCGGTCGCCAGCCGGGTCCTGGGCACCATCAGCGGCGACATCACCACGGCCGCCAACGCCGGTGGCGAGTCCAAGCTCGGCGACCTCATCGCCGACGCCCAGCTCGCCGACCCGTCGGTCGTGACCAACGGCGACGTCCCGACGATCGCGTTCATGAACCCGGGCGGCATCCGCACCAACCTGACCTATGCCAACTCCCCGTGGGGCGAGGCACCCGGTGCGGTCACCTACGAGGAGGCGTTCTCGGTCCAGCCGTTCAACAACTACCTCGTCTCGATGACGCTGACCGGCGCCCAGATCAAGGAGATCCTGCTCGAGCAGTGGAACGGTGGCGCCAAGTCGTCGCCGAACACCATTGCCCGGCCGGTCATCCTCCAGGTGTCCAAGGGCTTCGCCTACAGCTACAGCGACGCCACCGGCAGCCGGGTCCTCGGCCCGGTCACGCTGAACGGCACCGCGATCAGCGACACGGCGACCTACCGGATCGTGACGAACAACTTCGTCGCAGACGGTGGCGACGGCCTCCCCGGCTTCCGGGACGGCACCGGCCGGTTCTTCGGTGGGCTCGACATCGACGCCTTCGCGAGCTACCTGCAGGCGAACTCGCCGTACAGCCCGGTGGCCGAGACCCGGATCACCAAGAACTGATCGTTCTGATCCGGTAGCCACACGGCATACACCGCAACAAGAAGGCGCCCCTCCCGAAAACGGGAGGGGCGCCTTCTGTTGCTCGAAAACGACTTTCGGTGCGACTTCAGGCGTCGGCGCCGACCTCGTCGGCGCGGGCTTCCTCGGCCGGGACGAAGCGGTAGCCGACGTTGCGCACGGTGCCGATCAGCACCTCGTGCTCGGAGCCGAGCTTGGCCCGCAGCCGGCGCACGTGCACGTCGACGGTGCGGGTGCCGCCGTAGTAGTCGTAGCCCCAGACCTCCTGGAGGAGCTGGGCGCGGCTGAACACGCGGCCCGGGTGCTGGGCGAGGTACTTGAGGAGCTCGAACTCCTTGTAGGTCAGGTCGAGCAGCCGGCCCCGGACCCGGGCCGAGTAGGTGGCCTCGTCGATGGTGACCTCGCCCGAGGTGATCTGGACGTCCTCGGGCTCCTGGTTGTCCTGGAGCCGACCGGCGGCCAGCCGCAACCGGGCCTCGACCTCGGCCGGGCCGGCGGACTCGAGCAGCACCTCGTCGACGCCCCACTCGGCCGTGATGCCGGCCAGCCCACCCTCGGTGAGGATGGCGATCAGCGGCACCGACATGCCCGTGGCGCGCAGGACGCGACACAGCGAGCGGGCCACCGCGAGGTCGCGCCGGGCGTCGAGCAGCACCGCGTCGCACGGTGGAGCGTCGACCAGCGCGGTCGGCTCGGCGGGGATGATCCGCACCTGGTGGGTCAGCAGGCCCAGTGCTGGCAGCACCTCGGCGCTCGGCGCCAAGGCGTTGGTCAGCAGCAGCAGACGGGCCATGCCTTGAAAGGATACGGCTGTGGGGCCCCTGCGGGGGGTGTGGACACATGGTGAGACCCTTGTCTCAAAGGTGGGGCCCACCGTCGGAACCGTCCCGGGAGAGGAGCGTGGGTATGCCGCGTGCGAACGACAGCGCCCTGGTCACGGTCCGTTACTGGGCCGGTGCCCGGGCCGCAGCAGGCGTGGAGTCCGACGTCGTCCGGGGCTGCCGGACCGTCGCGGACGCCGTGGCCGCTGTCGACGGCTTGCACCCCGGGCTGTCGGCGGTCACCGCGGTCAGCACCCTGCTCCTCGACGGGCGCGCGACGCACCGCGACCACGACCTCCCGGACGGGTCGGTGCTGGAGGTCCTGCCTCCCTTCGCCGGGGGGTGATGCGAGGATGCCCCTTGTGTCCGACGTCCCCGAGCAGGCTCCCAACCCTGCCGTCCCGCTGACCCGGAGAGAGCGCCGAGCCCACGCGCAGACCGTGAAGCCGGCCCTCCCGCGCCGCGCCCTGGTGGCGCGTCCGCTGTCGATCGCGGCGACCGTCGCCTTCGCGGCACTGGTGGCGCTGACCGGCTACGCCAGCCCCCAGTTCGTCGCCCTGGCCGTCGCGCTCGCCGGGTTCGTGCTGGCCTGGGGATGGCCGCTGCTGCTGAGCCTGCCCAGCCCGCGCGGGACCACCGCCGTGCTCGCGATCGGCACCGTCCTGATGACCGGCACGGCCCTGGCGACCCGGGACGACCCCTACCTCGAGTGGATGCCTGCCGCGCTCGCGGTGAGCGTGATCGTGGGGTTCCTCCACCAGCTGATGCGCCGTGACGGGCGGCCGCGTCTCACCGAGTCCGTCGCCGCCGTGACCTCCGGACTAGCGATCATCTCGGCCGGCACCGCCCTCGCCCCGATCCCGCACGTCCTGCAGGGTGAGCACGCCCTCGCCGCCACCATGGCCGGGCTGGGCGTCGGCGCCCTGGCCGACCCCTGCGTCTCGATCCCCCGGCTGCGGCAGTGGGCGCTGTTCATCGCCATGCTCGTGGGGGGAGGCGCGGCCGTCGTCGTCGCGGTGCTCGCCGGTGACCTGCTGACCGGTCCGGCGGCCCTGCTCGGACTGCTCGCGGCGGCGATCTCCCACGCGGCCCGACGGGTGCTGGCCCCCCTGCCCGCGACCGCGATGCCGAGAGCCCAGCTGGCTGCGGCGGCCACGTCGTCGCTCCTGATCGGCGTGGTGGCCTACGCCGTGGTGTCCTCCCCCTGGTTCACCCCCTGACCGACGTGTTGCCTCCTGGTGGTCACGAACCCCTGTTCTGAGGGTCTGGTGACCACCAGAAGGCAACACGTCCGGGGGAGGTGGCACGCGGCATACCCCTGGCTTTGGCCCTCAGGCGCCCGCCCGCTGGTCAGTAGACGAGGGCCTGGGCGCCCTCGGCGGTGACTTCCTCCACGAAGGCTGCGGCCCCCCGGATCACCACCCCGTCCACGAGATCGGCCCCGGTGAGGTCCCGACGGGCGGCGCACTGCCCGCACACCGTCACCGTCCCACCGGCGAGGACCGCGTCGCGCAGGTCGGCCAGGTCGGCAGCGTGGGCGAGCTCGACCTCCTCGGCCCGGCCCGGCACCCCCATCCAGGCGGCATCACCCGTGAGCCACAGGCTGACCCGCACCCCGCTCGCGACGGCGGTCGCCGCGACGGTGAAGGCCTGGTTGAGTCGTTCGAGCGACTCGGTGCCGCAGGTGACCTTGACGACGAGCGCGCGGGAGGCAGTCATGTCGCACAGGCTACGATCTGGCGGGTGCACACGTTCTACATCTCCCTCCTGGCCCTGACCGCCGTGGTGATCACCTGGTTCGCGGGATTCGTCGTCTACCGCCTGGTCAAGACGCCCCGCTGATGCAGTTCACCCTCGACCCCGACCTCCCCCGCGAGCTCGCCCCCCTGGCCTGGCTGATCGGCCGCTGGGAGGGCGCCGGCGTGGTCGGCTACCCCACCATCGAGTCGGCCAACTTCGGCCAGGAGCTGGTGGTGTCCCACGACGGTCGGCCGTTCCTCGAGTGGCACAGTCGCACCTGGCTGCTCGACGACGCCGGCGAGAAGGTGCGCCCTCTGGCGACCGAGCTGGGTTTCTGGCGACCGTTCGACGACGGCGAGGTCGAGCTGCTGCTGACCCACCCGACCGGGATCGTGGAGCTCTACTACGGCAAGGCCGAGCCGGCCAAGATCGAGCTGCGCACCGATGGCGTCCTGCGCAGCCCGCACGCCAAGGAATACAACGCCGCGAGCCGTCTCTACGGCCTGGTCAACTCGAACCTCATGTGGGCCATGGACATGGCCGCCGTCGGCCAGCCCCTGCAGAGCCACCTCTCGGCCGAGCTCAAGCGCGTCGGCTAGGTCCGGCCCATGGCGCCGACCCCGGGGCGGGTCCTGACGGTCTGCACCGGCAACATCTGCCGCTCGCCGTTCCTCGAGCGCGCGCTCCAGTCCGAGCTTGACCGCTCGTGGGGTCGTGGCGCGATCGAGGTCGGCAGCGGTGGCACGGGAGCCATGGCGGGCCATCCCATGGAGCCCCAGGCCCGGACGCTCCTGGAAGCGCAGGGGTATGCCGCGGACGGCTTCGTCGCGCGCGACCTCACCACCGCGATGGTCGCCGACGCGGACCTCGTGCTCACCGCCACCCGCGCCCACCGCGGCAAGGTGATGACGCTGCACCCCAAGGCGGTCCGCTACACCTTCACCTTCCGGGAGTTGGCCCACCTCGTGGCCGGGCTGACCGACGAGGAGCTGCGGGGCGATGGGGGCCAGGGAGCCGAGGGAGGCGAGCAGGCCCGGGACCACGTGGCGCGGGTGGTGAAGCTGGCCGCCGGGCAGCGTGGCATGGGTGCTCCGCTCGCCGACGCCGATGCGGACGTGGTCGACCCCTACCGCCGACCCATCCAGGTCTTCGAGGAGATGACGGGGCAGATCATGGCCGCGCTGCCCGCCGTCGTGCGGGCGCTCGCCAGGCCCTGAACCCCCAGGCCCTGAACCCCCCAGGCCCGAACCCGCGCTACGGCGTGTGCGTCTTGTCCTTGTAGGTGTCCATGGCGTCGTTCTGCAGCGCCTCGCCCAGCGTCTTCATCCCCGCCTCGTCCACGACGTCGATCGACGCGCCGCCCGGCGACGTGCCGAACCCGCTGAACGGGGCGGTCACGAAGGCGATGTCCTTGCCACGCAGGTTGCGCATCGAGATCGCCTCGCTGCGCATGTCGGCCACGCTGAACCCGTTGTCGACGGTGAGGTTGGACGTGCCGGCGTCGACGAACTGCGCCAGCTTCACGGGGTTGGTCAGCACGTCCTTGCTCAGCGACTTGAGCATCAGCGCCTTGATGAAGGCCTGCTGCCGCCGGCCCCGGGAGATGTCGCCCTCGCTGAGCTGCTTGCGCTCCCGGACGAAGGCCAGGGCGGCCGCACCGTCCATCTGGTTGTACCCCTTGTGGAAGGAGTACCCGCGGCTGTTGCTGGCCTCCTCGGCGTAGACGTTCACGCCGCCGACCGCGTCGGTCATGTTCTTGAAGCCCTCGAAGTCGACGAGCGCGACGTGGTCGATCGGCACCCCGACGAGGTCCTGCAGCGTCCGCACGAGCAGGGGTGAGCCGCCGTACGCGAACGCCGCGTTGATCTTGTCCTTGCCGTGCCCCGGCACCGAGACCCAGAGGTCGCGCGGGAAGTGCACGAGCGTGACGGACTTGCGGTCGTCGGCGACGTGCATGAGCACGATGACGTCGGACCGCGCGCCGGCCAGTCCCGAGCGCGCGTCCGAACCGATGACCAGGATGTTCTGGGCCTCCTTGGCCGCGGGGTTCTTGGTCGGGGCGTCGGAGGCACCGTCCACACCGGGCGTCGGGAGGAGTGCGTCGTGCTTCACGTTCTTGCTGACCGTGTGGTTCAGGAAGAGCACGTATGCCGCGGCCCCGCCGACGACCAGCAGCAGGACCAGAGCCAGGGTGATCGCCAGGGCCCGGCGCAGGCGGTGCGGTTTCCTCGGCTCGTCCTGGGCGACGTCTTCGGTGGCTTCGAGTTGGTCTGGCACCCGGACAGTGTAGGTATCGCCGATGTGGGATCGGCGCAGGACCGTACTCTGGGGTGGTGCAGGACGTCGGCGAGCGGTTGCGGGCAGAGGGACGTCGGATGACGCCCCAGCGCCAGCGGGTGCTCGACGCCGTGGCGCGACTTGGTCACGCGACCCCGGAGGACGTCGTCGCGGGCGTGGCCGGCGACGGCGGTCAGGCGCTCGCACCCTCGACCGTCTACCGCGCCCTGGAGGCCCTCGAGTCGCTGGGGATCGTCGGTCACACGCACCTCGACCACCGGGCGCCCAGCTACCACCTGGCCGACCACGCCGACCACATCCACCTCGTGTGCCGGACCTGCGGCACCGTCCAGGAGTGCCCCAAGGAGTACGCCGAGGGCTTCGCGGGGAATGTTCTGGCCGGCTCGGGCTTTGTTGCTGACGTGACACACATGGCGATCCACGGAGAGTGCAGCACATGCGCGACGCGCTAGGCACGACGACCGACCCGGGTGCGCCCGAGGTGGTCCGGTCCGCGCTGCTCGACCGGTCGGGCGCCGTCGAGGGTGACGGCCCGGACGCCGGTGTGGCGGCGCACTACGGCGATCCGCTCCGGGAGCAGCGCCTCATCACCGAGGGGCTGGCGGTCGTCGACCTCTCCCACCGAGGAGTCGTCACCGTCACCGGACCCGACCGGCTCTCGTGGTTGCACTCGATCACCAGCCAGCAGCTGACCGGCCTGCCCGCTCGCGAGTCGCGCGAGGCCTTGGTGCTGACACCCAAGGGTCACGTGGAGCACGACCTCCACCTCGTCGACGACGGTGAGACCACCTGGATCACCACCGAGTCGGGACAGTCCCCGGCGCTCACGACCTGGCTCAACTCGATGCGGTTCATGCTCCGGGTCGAGGTCGCCGACGTGACGTCCGACTGGGCGGTCCTCGGTGAGCCCTCGGCGGCCGAGTCCCAGCCGGGGGAGGCCCTCGCGTGGCGCGACCCGTGGCCCGACCTGGTCGGTGACACCGCGGCATACGGACCGGTCGAAGGGCACCCGGCGCTCGGGCGAGCCTGGCGCGAGGTGCTGGTGCCGCGCACGGCGCTGGCCGACGCGGTCGGCGACCGCGACCTGGCCGGCACCTGGGCCAGCGAGGCGCTGCGCGTCGCGGCCTGGCGCCCTCGCCTCGGGTTCGAGACCGACCACCGCACGATCGCCCACGAGGTCGACTGGCTCCGCACCGCCGTGCACCTGCACAAGGGCTGCTACCGCGGGCAGGAGACCGTCGCGCGGGTGCACAACCTCGGACGCCCGCCGCGGCGCCTGGTGTTCCTCCACCTCGACGGCTCCGGCCACACGCTCCCCGATCGTGGGTCTGCGGTGCTGGCAGGAGACCGGCCGGTGGGCCAGCTGACCTCCGTGGCGCGGCACTTCGAGGACGGCCCGATCGGTCTCGCACTGGTCAAGCGCAACACCCCCGTCGACGAGGTCCTCGATGTCGCCGGGGTCAGCGCCAGCCAGGTCGTGGTCGTCGCTCCGTAGCTGCGCTGACCCCGGTCCGTCTGGCGGCGGGCGGCTGCCATGATGTCGGCCATGGCTCTTTCGAAAGGCTCCGTCGCCGGCACCCTCATCACCGTCGCGCCCACCGGCGCGGAGCTGGCCAAGGCGGACTTCCCGCAGCTGCCGACCACCCTCGACGAGCTGGTCGAGACTGCGGTCTCCTGCGAGGCCGCCGGCGCCGCGATGATCCACCTGCACATCCGTGACGGTGAGCACCGCCCGACGCTCGACCACGGGTACCTCAAGGCCGCGGTGGATGCGTTGCGCGAGCAGACCTCGCTGATCATCCAGCTGTCGACCGGAGGCAGCGTGCACGACCCGCTCGACCAACGGTTGACCGTGCTCGACGCCGAGCCCGACTCGTGCAGCCTCACCTGTGGCACGACCAACTTCGGCGACGACGTCTTCCTCAACCCCTACGGGTTCATGTCCGACCTCTACGTCCAGGCGCAGGAGCGCGAGGTCGTGCCCGAGTTCGAGCTGTTCGACCTGGGGCACGTGGCGTCGCTGGCCCGGCTCGTCGACACGCACGGCCTGCCGTTCGGGGGCAAGGTGCACGTCGACTTCGTGACCGGGGTGCCCGGAGGTATGCCGGGTACGCCCGCCGCGCTGCTCGCAGGCGTCGCGATGCTGCCGCCGGAGGTCACCTCCTGGTCGGCAACGGGCATCGGCCGCAGCCACCTCCCGGTGGCCGCCGCCTCGCTCGCCGCGGGTGGGCACCTGCGGGTCGGGATGGAGGACAACGTCGTCTACGCCCGAGGGGTGCCGGTCGAGCACAACTCCCAGCTCGTCGAGCGGGCGGCCCACCTGGCCGAGGTGATGCAGCGCCCGGCGATGTCGACCGCCGACGCGCGCACGATGCTCGGGGTCAAGGACCGCAGCTGACCCCCGCCAACCGTCCCACCTTTATCGGGTCTAGGGACAAGGGTCGCCTTCACCCGACAAAGGTTCCGGGGTGAAGCCGCCCTTTATCGGGTCACCCGATAACGCTGGGGCGCGCCAAGGACGCCTGGGGCGCGCCGCTGGCGGTGGATGTATGCCGTGTGACCACCCTCACGCTACCTTCAGTTTGCATTTTGCTAACTAGAGCAAGCACACTGGGGGCATGAGCCGAATTCCGTTGGGGCCGCTGGGCGGCAACAACCTGGGTGACTACCTGCGTGAGCAGCGTCAGTCCGCCCGGCTCTCGCTGCGCCAGCTCTCCGAGCTCGCCGGTGTGTCCAACCCCTACCTGTCCCAGATCGAGCGCGGCCTGAAGAAGCCCAGCGCCGAGATCCTCCAGCAGCTCGCCAAGGGCCTCGAGGTCTCGGCGGAGTCGCTCTACGTCCGGGCCGGGATCCTCGACGAGCGGCACGGCGATGCTTCGGCCTCGCACGGTGCAGCGCCCGACACCAGGGCCGTCATCGGCGCCGACCCACAGCTCACCGACCGTCAGAAGGCAGCGCTCCTCGACATCTACGACTCGTTCGTGGGCACCGAGGCTGCACCGCCCCGTCGGCGTTCGACCACGCAGTCACGTTCAAAGCAGTCCACCAAGACCCCTCGCACACAAGGAGATTGACATGGCACTCGTTGCCGACATCCGCAAGAACGTCATCGACACCACCCCCGTCTTCGCCGCAGTCGGCCTGACCGACCTCGCCGTGGAGAAGGTCCGCGACGCGCGCGTCAAGGCCAGCGCGGTGCGCATCGACCTCGACGCCACCAAGCTCCAGGCCAAGGCCCAGGCGCGCGTGACCGAGGCTGCCGAGCAGGCGCAGGAGCTCCCCGCTCTCGCCCTCAACCGCGGCCTCGAGATCGCCGGCAAGGCGCAGGAGACCTACGAGACCGTCGCCGCCCGTGGCGAGAAGCTCGTCAAGCGCGTCCGCACCCAGAAGTCGACCAAGGACCTGCTCGCGCAGGCCGAGGCCACCTTCGCCCTGGGCAAGGGTGCCGTCACCACGGTGCGCAAGTCCGCCACCGACATCCAGCGCTCGGCCAAGGCCACGCTGACCACCGGCCGCAAGCAGGCCGTCGTCGTCGCCGACGCCATCGCCGACTCCGTCGTCGAGGAGGCCACCGAGGCCACCGCGACCGTCACCAAGTCCGCTGCCGCGACCCGCACCGCCGCCAAGCGCACCGCGACCACCACCAAGAAGTCGGCTGCCGCGACCAAGTCGGCCACCAAGGGCGCGACCACCAGCGCGAAGAAGACCGCCACCGCCACCAAGAAGGCCAGCACCGCTGCCGCCAAGAAGGTCGGCGACTGACGCTTCGCCCCCCAGCCATTCGGCCCTCTCCCGTGCACCGGGAGGGGGCCGTTTGCCTGCCCGGCGCGACCTGCTCCACCCCGGAAGGTTGACCTTCACCCCGGAACGGTTCCGGGGTGAAGGTCAACCTTGTCCCTAGACCCGATAAAGGTGGGGCAGGGGAGGTGGGGTGGGGCGGTGGCTAGGCTCGGACGGTGAGCACGCCGCATACCCTGACCCCGCCCGCCCTCGACCAGGCCCCGGTCCTCGCGCACTACGTGCGGGGTGGCTTCGTGGAGTCGGCCCACCGTGCCTCCGTGGTCGCGACCGCACCGGACGGGAGCCACCTGCTCGCCCTCGGCGCCGTCGACGACCCGATCTTCCCGCGGTCGTCCAACAAGCCGATCCAGACGCTGGCGATGGTGCGCGCAGGCCTGCGTATGCCGCCCGCCCACCTCGCGCTCGCGTCGGCCAGCCACTCGGGCGAGGACTTCCATGTGGCCGCGGTGCGCGAGATGCTCGCCTCCGCCGGGCTGACCGAGGGTGCGCTCCAGAACACCCCGGACTACCCCGTGAACGAGGAGGCCCGTGAGGCGGTGCTGCGCGCCGGTGGCGGCAAGCTCCCGATCACCCAGAACTGCTCGGGCAAGCACGCCGCCATGCTGGCGACCTGCGTCGTCAACGGCTGGGACACCGCCACCTACCGCGACCCCGGACACCCGCTCCAGCAGGCCATCTCCCAGACCCTGGCCGAGCTGACTGGCGACGAGATCACGGCGGTCGCGGTCGACGGCTGTGGTGCGCCCGTCATGGCGGTGACCCTGGCCGGTCTCGCGCGCGCCTTCGGCCGGATGGCCGCCGCGGAGCCGGGCACGCACGAAGCGGAGGTCGCCGACGCGATCCGGGGCAACCCGGCATACCTCGGCGGCACTGGACGCGACGTCACGGCCCTCATCGAGGCGACGCCCGGACTGATCGCCAAGGACGGCGCCGAGTCGGTGTATGCCGTGGGGCTGGCCGACGGGCGCGGCGTCGCCGTCAAGGTCGCCGACGGTTACCCGCGGGCCAAGCCGGTCATCCTCGCGGCCGCCCTGCGGCGCCTCGGGGTCGAGTCGGCGGCGCTCGAGCAGCTCGAGCACTCCCCGGTGCTGGGCCACGGCGAACCTGTCGGTGCGATCGTCGCCGTCAACCTCTGAGCCACGGTGCGCGCCGTCCTGCAGCGGGTGACCAGCGCCTCGGTCACGGTCGAGGGTGAGGTCGTCGGGTCGATCGACCGCCCCGGGCTGCTGGCGCTGGTCGGGGTGACCCACGACGACGGTCCCGACCAGGCGGAGGCGCTCGCCCGCAAGATCGGCGACCTGCGGATCCTGCGCGACGAGCGGTCCGTGGTCGACGAGGGTGCCCCGGTGCTCGTGGTCAGCCAGTTCACGTTGTACGCCGACACGCGCAAGGGGCGGCGTCCGTCGTGGGGCGCCGCAGCCCCCGGCCCGGTCGCCGAGCCGCTGGTCGAGGCGGTCGTGGCGGCGCTGCGCGGTCGCGGGATCGAGGTGGCGACCGGCCGCTTCGGGGCCATGATGGAGGTCATGCTCGTCAACGACGGTCCGGTCACGCTGGTCGTCGAGGTCTGATCGTGCGGGTGTCTGCTGACCCTTAGGCTGTCCCCATGTTCAACGGACTGTTCACCGCCCAGGGCATCGTCACCCTGCTGCTGGGGCTCGCCGCCTTCGCCGCCGAGGTGTTCGCCCTCGTCGACTGCGTGCGACACCGTCCGGACGCGTTCGTCGCGGCGGGCAAGCGCACCAAGCAGTTCTGGTCGATCGTCCTCGGGATCGCCGTCCTGCTCGGCTTCGTGTCGGTGGGGAGCCAGCTGACCTTCTCCATCGGCCTGATCGCCGTCGTGGCCGCAGGGATCTACCTCGCTGACGTCCGACCGGCGCTCCGACAGGTCAGCGGTGGTCGCGGTGGGGGCCAGCACATGGGACCGTACGGACCGTGGTGACCGAGGGGTGCGGCGCCGGCCGGGCCGGAATCGCAGAGGTTACAGAGTGGCAAGCATGACCGAGGGGACCGACGTGACCGAGATGCCCGATCCGCGCGACGGGATCTTCACGCAGCACCGGCCCTGGGGGCAGTTCCAGCAGTTCGTCTCCAACGAGCGGGTCACCGTCAAGATCATCACGGTCGAGCCGGGACACCGGCTGTCGCTGCAGACCCACGACCACCGGGGCGAGTTCTGGCAGGTCCTCGACGTGCCGATCGTCGTGACGGTTGGGGACCGCACCTGGACCGCACAGCCCGGTGAGGCCGTCTGGGTGCCCTGCAATGCCGTGCACCGGATGGCCAACCAGGGTGAGCAGGCCGGTCGACTGCTGGAGATCGCGTACGGCGACTTCGACGAGGCCGACATCGTCCGCCTCGAGGACGACTACGCCCGCGACGCCTGACCCGCAGGGGCGACGGCAGACCAGTCGACCGTGACCTCGCCCAACCGCCACCGGGCGGGCCCGTCGTTGACCGGCCAGCCCTCGGCACGGACCGTCTCCACGGCGGCCAGGAAGCGCTGGCGCACCCCGAAGCTGGCTTGGTGCGCGGCCCGGAGCCAGGCCTCGTCGAGCGCTCGCAGCCAGTCGTGCACGGCCTCGCCCTCGACGTTGCGGTGGATCAGCGACTTGGGCAGCCGCTCGGCGATGTCGGAGGGCCGGTCCAGCCCGCGCAGACGCCAGGACAGGCTGAGGGACACCGGACCCGACCGGTCGACGGCGATCCAGGCGCTGCGCCGACCGAGCTCGTCACAGGTGCCGTCGACGAGGAGCCCGTCGGGGGTCAGTCGCTGCTGCACGGTGGCCCAGGCCGCGGCCACCTCTGACTCGTCGTACTGCCGCAGCACGTTGAAGGCTCTGACCACGGTCGCCTGGCGACCGTCCAGCGGCACCTCGAACCCGCCCAACCGGAACGACAGGCCCTCGCGTTCGAGCGGCTGGCCGAGCGCGACCCGGTCGGGCTCGATCTCGATGCCCACCACCTCGACGTCGCGCCGGACGCGCCTGAGCCGGTCGTGCAGCTCGACCGCCGTCACGGGTGAGGCGCCGTAGCCGAGGTCGACCACGACCGGCGCCGGCCCCGGTCGGCGGAGTCGCCACGCCTGCGGGCCGGCGAGCCAGCGGTCGACTCGTCGCAGCCGGTTGGGGTTGGTGGTGCCGCGGGTGATGGTGCCCACCGGGCGCTGCCGAGCCACCTCCGCAGCCTAGAGCCAGCCCACTTGTTGCCACTGGTGCCTCACCAGGCCCCGCGATCGGGGGATCCGTGAGGCACAGGTGGCAACACGTCGGGGGTGGGTCAGGCGATGCGGCCGCGACGCAGCCACAGGATCCGGCCGGCGAGGACGAGCAGCCAGACCGACCACGCGACGTACCCCATGAAGTTGACGGTGTCGGCGCCCGGGACGTCGAGGGGCACGAGGGCGCCGACCGCGATGGCGGCAGCGCAGGCGACCCCGGCCCAGCGGAGGCCAGTGGGGAGGAGGGCGCGCGCGCCGAGGCAGAGCGTGACGGTCCACGCCGCGGTGAGGAGGTAGCCGGTGGTCTCGCCGAGCCCCGTGCCGAGGACGGTCGCCGCGAGGCGGTAGGTCTGCTCGTCGTCAGCGGTCGGGTGCTCGGCCAGGAACGGCACCAGCCACACCCACCGGCTCAGGCCGATCGCCTGCGCGGTGGCTGCCGCGACGCCCAGCACGACACTCGCGCGACGCCACCGGAGGTCGACCGCCGGTGCCAGGCCGAGGGCGATCGGGGCGATGAGGAGCGCGCCGGCGGTCAGCAGGGCGAACCACGTGACCACCTCGGTGCGGTGCGCGTCGACGAGGGCCAGCACGTCGGCGGCCGGCTCGGCGAGCACGTCGGGGTAGCCCAGGACGCTGCCCAGCACAGTGAAGGCGGCGTTGAGCGTGACCGTCGCGGCCACGACGAGGACCGCGGTGCGCCGACGCGGCACGGTCACCAGGTCGGAGTCGACAGCCGAGGCGACGGCCAGCGGTGAGGAGGGACCTGAGGAGGGGCCCGCGGAGGGGACTGACGGAAGGGAGGGAGCTGACTGGAGGGACATGGTGTCCGCCTTTCTCTGTACGGTGTACAGCAAACTGTACGGTGTACAGTAGCCGCATGTCACCCCCTGCGCCGAAGAAACCTTCGACGCGCCGCGGGTTCAGCACCGAGCAGGTCGCCCTGACGGCCCTGCGGGTGCTGGACGAGCGAGGCGCGGCCGGGCTGTCCGTGCGCGCCGTGGCCACCGAGCTGGGCATCAACCCCAATGCGCTGTACACCTACGTGCGCAGTCGGGAGGACCTCGAGCGCCTGGTCGTCGAGTCGGTGCTGGCCGAGGTCCCGCACCGCGCGAGCCGTGGCACCTGGCAGTCGCGGATCCGCGGGCTGTGCCTCGACGTGCACGCGGCCCTGGTGCGGCACCCGGGGGCGGCCCAGCTGTTCATGAACGCGCCGATGGACGGACCGCAGGCGATGGAGCTCGGCGAGGGGCTGCTCCGCGAGCTGACCAAGGCCGGCCTGCCGCCCGCGCAGGCCAGCCGCGCGGCATACACCTTGATCGTCCAGGTGATCGGCTTCGCCGCCCTCGCCATGGCCGAGACGGACGGCACGGTGCCGCTCACGCCCGAGTCCGAGCGGATCGCAGGACGGCGCGCGGGACTGGAGTTCGTGCCGGCCGAGACGCACCCGCTGACCGCGGCCACCCGCGACACCGCGGCCGCGTGGGTGGGGGAGGCGCAGCTGCGCTGGTCGGTGGACCGTCTCCTGGAGGGCTTCGCCGCCCTGGCGGACGCGCCATGACGCCGTCGAACCAGCCGTCGAACCAGCCGTCGAACCAGCCGTCGAACCACGCGGCGTCGAGGAGGTGGTCGACCCCCAGGTGGCCCGAGCTGCACTGGCGAGAGCGCGACATCAGCCGCAGCATGGTCGCGCTCGTGGCCTCGCTGGCCGCCCTCGCCCTGCTGGGCCTGGCCACCAACGTGCCGGGCTGGATCGGCCGCGGGGAGGGCTTCGTCGACGTGCCGCCCGGCCTGCTCACGGTGAAGGACGACGCCAAGGGGGTCGCCACCCTGGGCGGTGGGGTGACCGTGTCGCTCTACTCCGACGGCCTGCGGATAAGCCGCGACAACACGCTCCTGCTGCAGACCGTCATCGGCGGGTCGATGCTGTCCGCCGTCGAGGGCAGCGCCACGACCGGCGGCGACGGGCACACGCAGGAGCGGGTGACGCACCAGTTCGACAACGTCAGCATCACCGAGCTGGACTTCCTGCCCGGGCGGGCCACCTACTTCGGCACGGTCGGTGACGGGACCCGGACCCTCCCGCTGACCTTGCGCATCGAGGCCGGCGGTGGCGTGATCCGGGTCGGCGCGTCGGTCGGCGGCGCCGACGGGGTCGTCTGGCACCTCAACCGCGAGCCGCTGACGGTCGGCATCCGTCCGGGCTTGCCAGCCGTGAACCTGCGCAAGACCGCCAACTGGGTGGACCCCGACACGATCGAGGGGCGCGCGGTGTTCTCCACGCTGCTCGGCACGGACGTCGGGGTGGGTCCGCAACGGGTGGCCCGCGGCGTCGACATCCGCGAGGACGGGCGTACCGACATCCACGTCTGGACCGCAGCGTGCTTCCTCACGGTCTCCTCGCAGGCGCGCCCCGCACCGACCTCCACCTCGTAAGCGTCCGGGGACGCGTGGCAGACTCGCGACATGGGCTGCTGCGAACGCATCGACCGCGTCGCGATGCTCAGCGTCCACACCTCCCCGCTGGAGCAGCCCGGCACCGGTGACGCCGGGGGCATGAACGTCTACGTCGTCGAGGTCGCCCACCAGCTGGCCAAGCGCGGCGTCGAGGTCGAGATCTTCACCCGCACCACGACCGCGGACCTCCCGCCGACCGTCGAGATGGAGCCCGGCGTCACGGTGCGCCACGTGACGGCCGGGCCGTACGAAGGCCTCGGCAAGGACGACCTGCCCGGCCAGCTCTGCGCCTTCGCCGCCGGCGTGATGCGCACCGGCGCGCACGAGCCCGAGGGGCACTACAGCCTGGTCCACTCGCACTACTGGCTCTCGGGACAGGTCGGGTGGCTCGCCGCCGACCGCTGGCAGGTCCCCCTCGTGCACACCATGCACACCATGGCGCGGGTGAAGAACCAGCACCTCGCCGAAGGCGACCTCCCCGAACCCTCCGGCCGCGAGATCGGTGAGGTCCAGGTCGTGGAGGCGGCGGACCGCCTCATCGCCAACACCCTGGGTGAGCGCAACGAGCTGATCGACCTGTATGCCGCGGAGCCCGACAAGGTGGTCGTGGTGCCTCCCGGCGTGGACCTGTCGCTGTTCTCACCAGGGGACGCGCGCGCGGCCCGAGCCGCGGTCGGGCTGCCGCAGGACGCCAAGGTGCTGCTCTTCGTCGGCCGGATCCAGCCGCTCAAGGCGCCTGAGGTGCTGGTCAAGGCGGCGGCGGAGCTGCTCGGTCGGCACCCCCAGTGGGCGGGCGAGCTCGTCGTCGCGGTGCTCGGCGGGCCGTCGGGGTCGGGCCTGGCCCACCCACGAGGGCTTGAGGAGCTCGCGGAGGGCCTTGGCATCAGCGCGCAGGTCCGGTTCGTGCCGCCGGTGCCGCGGGCCCAGCTGGCCGACTGGTACCGCGCTGCGGACCTCGTCGCGGTGCCCTCGCACTCGGAGTCGTTCGGGCTGGTCGCCGTCGAGGCGCAGGCGTGCGGCACCCCGGTGGTGGCCGCCGACGTGGGCGGCCTCCCCACCGCGGTCGGCGATGCCGGCGTGCTCGTCGACGGGCACGACCCCCACGTCTGGTCGCTGGCGCTCGAGGCGCTGTTGGTCAACCCGGAGCGGCGAGAAGCCTTGAGCCGCAAGGCGATCCAGCATGCCGCGCTCTTCGGGTGGGACCGCACGACCGAACGTCTCTACGAGGTCTACGTCGAGGCCTGCCGGTCGCGCGCCTTCTCCAAGGACGCGCCCTCACCCAACGGCTCGCTGGCTGGCATTCCTGCGGCGGTGGTCCCGTGACCGCGTCGAGCGCGGCCAGCGGGTCGAGCGCGTGGAGCGGGCTGGCCGGGGTCGTCGAGGAGTTCCTCGCCGAGGCGCAGATCGAGTGGGAGGCGGGGGCCCGCGAGGGCGAGTTCGTCGTGACCCTGCCCGGGGAGAAGAAGCTCAAGACGGTCGTCTCGCTCGTCGCCGGGGCCGACGCCCTGTCGGTGTCAGCCTTCGTCATGCGCAACCCCGACGAGAACCACGAGACCTTCTACCGCTACCTGCTGCGCAAGAACCTGCGGCTGCCCGGACTGGCCTACTCGGTCGACAAGGCAGGCGACGTCTACGTGACCGGACGCGTGCCCGCGCTCGGCGTCGACGCGGCATACCTCGACCGGGTGCTGGGGGTGGTCCTGGAAGCCGCGGACGCGCACTTCAACGAGCTGCTGGCGATCGGCTTCCTGTCCAGCATGAGGAAGGAGTGGGACTGGCGGGTGTCGCGCGGTGAGTCGCTGCGCAACCTCGAGGCGTTCCGCTCGATCCTCCAGCGCGACGGCGACCCGGCTCCGGAACCCACGGGCTGACTCACCCGCTGAACGCCCGCCGACCCGGTCCGGGCGCGCTCGCTAGGCTGACGCCATGGCCTACACGCTGATCCTGCTCCGTCACGGGCACTCCGACTGGAACGCCAAGAACCTCTTCACCGGATGGGTCGACATCGACCTCAACGACCAGGGACGTGAGGAAGCCGTCAACGGCGGAAACCTGTTGAAGGACAAGGGAGTCCTGCCGACGGTCGTGCACACGTCGGTGCTGCGGCGCGCGATCACGACCGCGAACCTCGCGCTCGACGCCGCCGACCGGCACTGGATCCCGGTGCGTCGCGACTGGCGGCTGAACGAGCGGCACTACGGTGCGCTGCAGGGGCTGGACAAGGCCGCGACCCGGGACAAGTACGGCGACGAGCAGTTCATGCTGTGGCGCCGGTCGTTCGACACCCCGCCGCCGCCGATCGAGGTCGGGTCCGAGTACGACCAGAGCTCCGACCCGCGCTACGCCGGGATCGAGGTGCCGCGCACCGAGTGCCTCAAGGACGTGATCGAGCGGTTCATGCCCTACTGGGAGGGGCCGATCCAGGACGACCTGCGGGCCGGCGAGACGGTGCTCGTGACCGCCCACGGCAACAGCCTTCGCGGCCTGGTCAAGCACCTTGACGGCATCAGTGACGAGGACATCGCTGCCCTCAACATCCCCACCGGCCAGCCGCTGGTCTACACCCTCGGTGACGACTTCATGCCGACCGAGCCTGCGCAGTACCTCGACCCGGAGGCGGCCGCCGAGGCTGCCGCCGCCGTCGCCAACCAGGGCCGGTAGCCGCAGGTCGTCAGGGCTCCACGTCGTAGGGGTCGTTGCGGTTCGGGAGGTCGACCGGCCAGGTGCCGGTGAGGGAGCCCGACGCGTCGTAGGTCTCGACCAGCCGGTGCTCACTCACGCCGGTCTCGTTGAGGCTGAAGGTGGCGCTGCCGCGGACGACCCGTTTCGTGGCGGTCTTCGGGAAGGCGGGATCGTCGCCCACCAGACGCACGCTGGCGGCGTTCGGCGCGAAGACCTGGTAACGCGTCGGGGACGACTCGCCGATCCACCCGTACAGGACGACCGGACGCTGCTCGGCCGTCGCGGCGTCGATCGGCACCGCCGTCTCGGCGGCCGACGCCATGCCGCCGCCCTTGTGTGAGACACCGAGCTGGACGGTCCGGACCACCTGGCCGCCGGGGAGCCGGGTCAGGCCGACGTAGATTCGTCCGGTCGACCCGTCCGGCTTGCCGTCGCCGAGGGACGACACGGCCAGCACGGCCGGGTCGACCTTCGCGTCGACGAGCGTGGTGGTGCTGACGTCCTCGGTGCGCAGGCCGAGGGTGGTGGCGACGTCGTAGTTGGTGCCCTGCACGGCGTGGTCGAGGAAGTCCTGCCCCGTGCAGTTCGCGCAGAACCCCTCCGCGTCCGGGTTCATCGTGCCGGACCTGGCCACCAGGAAGACCCCGCCGTCATACCCGCCGACTCGGACCCGGGTGAGTGCCACTGGGGCTTGGTGGAGGTCGACGACGGTGGCGCCGTCCTCGATCGGCACGGTCCTCCAGGACCGGGTGACCGTGCCGTCCTCGTGGATCGTCGCTGTCGTGGAGACCTCCGCCGACCTGGTGCCCGGCCGGGTCAGTACGAGCATCCAGCCGTCCGGCGTGGAGTCGCGGCGCACGATGATGGTGGCCGGTGCGGTTTGCGGCGCCGAGGCGATGGTCGTGAGCTCCGCGGCATGAGCTCCCCGGTCACCGGCGTAGACCTGCAGGGTCTCCGAGTAGTCCGCGGCGCTGTCCCACGTCACGACGACCCGGTCGGCGCCGATGTCTCCCGCGTAGATCACCGAGGCCGGGCCCATCGCCTGGCGGAAGGAGGAGATGAAGGCCTGGTCGCCGGCCAGCGACCCACGGATCGGCCAGGTGGACACCAAGGTCCACCGGGGGTCGGTCGGCCCGGGGATGACCGTCGTCTTCTTGGCGGGCGTGGTGGTGTCCCGCCCGGACCCACCGGCCAGGGACGGGATGGCCACCGCGAGCGCGACCACGGCCGCCACACCCGCGAGGGTCGCGGTGCGGCGCCGGCGGCGGCTGACGGCGATGGCGGCGGCCACCCGCGAGTACGGGTCTCCGTCGCTGTCGCCGAGGCCACCCACCTGGTCGGCCCGGGCGGAGAACGCCTCTCGAAGCTGGGTCTCGACGCTCATGCCAGGCTCCTCTCGGTGCCGTTGGTCTCGGTCTGGTCGTCCGGTTGCGCGGTGCGCTCGAGGACGGCTCGCAACCGTTCGAGGCCACGCGAGGCCTGGCTCTTCACCGAGCCGACCGACATCCCGAGTGCTGAAGCCGTGTCCGCCTCGGACAGGTCGTCGAAGTACCGGAGCACCACGACCGCCCGCATCCGCGGCGGCAGCTCGAGCACCGCCCGGGCGAGCTCGTCGCGGGTGTCGTACGCGGCATACGCATCGCCCGGGGCTCGGTCGGCGTGGAGAGGGACGTCGCCGAGCGACTCGGCCACCCGCCGGCGGCGCCACCAGGACGCCGACTCGTTGGCCAGCGCCGCGCGGGTGTAGGCATACGGCGACTCGACCGTCGCGATGTGCGCCCACCTCCGGTGCACCTTGACCAGCGTGGTCTGCACGAGGTCCTCGGCGCGCCCTCGGTCGCCGGTCAGCAGGTATGCCGTGCGGACCAGCTGGCCCCAGCGCGCCTGGACGAACCGGGCGAACTCCTCCTCCGTGGCCTCCACGGCAACCCTCCCCCCGACGGCAGCAACGATGCTCATGCCCGTTAGACGCGGGTCAGTGTGCCCGAGGTTGAGAGGTTCTGTGGCCTTTCATGACGGCTCGGCGGGCGCGTGTGGGCGCTGGGCATGCAGAGAGGCCCGGCGCGCCACCCCCGCGGCAGTCCGGGCCTCTCTGTGGAGCAGGGTCACCGCAGCTCGGTGGCGCGGTCCTCCTGCTCCTCGTGGTCCTCGGCGACATCCCATTCGCCGGTGACCAGGTAGACGACCCGGTGGGCGACCGACACGGCGTGGTCGGCGAAGCGCTCGTAGTAGCGGCCCACGAGGGTCATGTCGACGGCCGCCTCGGTGCCGTGCTTCCACGTCCCGTCGATGAGGTGGCTGAAGAGCGTGCGGTGCAGCTCGTCCATCGCGTCGTCGTCGCGCTCGAGCGTCTTGGCGGCCTCGACGTCCTTGGCCGCGATGACCTGGCCGCACTTGGCGACGATCCGCTCGGCGACCTGACCCATCTGGAGGATGGTCGCGCGGATGTCGGCGGGCACGGCCGAGTCGGGGTAGCGGAGCCGGGCGACCTTCGCGACGTGGCGGGCGAGGTCGCCCATCCGCTCGAGGTCGGCGCTCATCCGCATCCCCGTGACCACCATGCGCAGGTCGGTCGCGACCGGCTGCTGGCGGGCGAGCAGGTCGATCGACATGGCGTCGAGGTCCTCGCGGAGCCGGTCGAGCTCCTTGTCGGCCTCGATGACCGACTCGGCGAGCTTGATGTCGCCATCGAGGAGGGCCGTGGTGGCACGGGACATGGCGGATCCGGCCAGGCGGGTCATCTCGACCAGCTGCTCCGAGATGGTGTCCAGGTCCTCATGGAATGCGTCGCGCATTGGTTCCCTATGGGTGTTGGCACGGGTGGGTGCGGTGGTGCGTGCGAGCCGAGGCTCCCACGAGGCAGTGAACGGTCGGGTGACCTCAGGTGAACATCTGGAGACGCCGTGCTCGGGCTGCTTCCTGCGTGCGCTGTCTCGTGCTCGGCGCACCGTACATTGATGGTGTGGATGCGACCAGTGCCGCCCTCCTGGCCGGGTTCGCCGGGCTGCTGACCGGCGCCCTGGCGGTGGTCGCCGTGCGCTACTCCGAGCGCCAGCAGACCAGTATGCCGCCGACCACCTCCGTCACGCCCCTTCCGTCAGGGGTGGCCGACGTCCTCGCCGTGCTCCGCTCGAGTGCGATCGTCGTGGACTCCGCCGACGAGGTCATCAACAACTCACCGTCCGCGACGGCCTACGGGCTGGTCAAGGGCAGGGAGCTGGTGCACGGGGAGCTGCGCCACCTCGCCAGGCAGGTGCGTCGCGACGGCGTGATCCGCGAGTCCCAGCTCGAGCTCGCCAGGGGTCCCCTCGGGCAGGGTCGCTCGATCATGCAGGCCCGGGTGGCGCCGCTCGGGAGCAGCCACGTGCTCCTCCTCGTCGAGGACCACACCCAGGCCCGTCGGGTCGAGGAGGTGCGGCGCGACTTCGTCGCCAACGTGAGCCACGAGCTCAAGACCCCGGTCGGTGGGCTGGGCCTGCTCGCTGAGGCCATCCAGGACGCCAAGGACGACCCGGAGGCCGTCGAGCGGTTCGCCTCGCGCATGCAGATCGAGAGCCACCGGCTCGCGCAGCTGGTCAAGGAGATCGTCGACCTGTCCCGCCTGCAGGTGGCCGACACGCTCCACGAGCCCCGGCTGGTCGACGTGACAGCTGCCGTCCACGAGGCGATCGACTACTCGCGCGTGGGCGCCGACGCCAAGCAGATCGACATCGCCGAGGCCTGTGCCCCCGACCTCAAGGTCTTCGGTGACGAGGACCTCCTCGTGACCGCCGTGCGCAACCTGATCGGCAATGCCGTCGCCTACTCCGAGCCCGGCACCCGGGTGGCGGTCGGCGGCCGGATCGCCGACGAGATGGTCGAGATCACCGTCACCGACCAGGGCCAGGGCATCCCCGCGGCCGAACAGGGCCGGATCTTCGAGCGCTTCTACCGCGTCGACGACGCCCGGTCCCGCGCCACCGGTGGATCCGGCCTCGGGCTCGCCATCGTCAAGCACATCTGCGCCAACCACGGCGGCGACGTCGACGTGTGGAGCGAGGAGGGGCGGGGCTCCACCTTCACCATCCGCCTCCCCGCCGCCTCCGACCGCTCGCCGCAGCGCGCCTCCCAGACCTCGCCCGCACCGAACCCTCCCTCCCAGAAGAGAGAACCCACCGCATGACGCGCATCCTCGTCGTCGAGGACGAGATCTCGTTCTCGGACCCGTTGTCCTACCTGTTGCGCAAGGAGGGGTACGAGGTCGCCGTGGCCGAGACCGGTCCCGAGGCGCTGGAGGACTTCGACCGTTCCGGTGCCGACCTCGTGCTGCTCGACCTCATGCTGCCCGGCCTCTCCGGCACCGAGGTGTGCCGCGCGATCCGGGCCCGCTCCAACGTGCCGGTCATCATGCTGACCGCCAAGGACAGCGAGATCGACAAGGTGGTCGGCCTGGAGATCGGCGCCGACGACTACGTCACGAAGCCCTACTCCTCGCGTGAGCTGCTCGCCCGCATCAAGGCGGTGCTGCGCCGCCTGGCCGAGCCGGAGGACCTGCTGCCGGCGACGATCGAGGCCGGGCCGGTCCGCATGGATGTCGAGCGGCACATCGTCACCGTGTCGGGTCAACCCACGGCCCTGCCGCTGAAGGAGTTCGAGCTGCTCGAGATGCTGCTGCGCAACACCGGGCGGGTGCTCACCCGGATGCAGCTCATCGACCGCGTCTGGGGCAGCGACTACGTCGGTGACACCAAGACGCTCGACGTCCACGTCAAGCGACTGCGGGCCAAGATCGAGCCCGACCCGGCCGACCCGCGCCACATCGTGACCGTGCGCGGACTGGGCTACAAGTTCGAGTCCGACTGACCCGATTCGGCCCCCGTCCCGCTCTGTTGGAAGGACTACTTCCGGATATCCGGTAGTTCCACTTCCAACACGGCGGGCAGGATCGAGGCCGGCGGCGTCAGGGGGTCGCGGCTGCGGTGTCGGTCGGCGTCGGGGCGTTCGTCGGGGCCAGCGAGGCGTAGTAGCCGGCGGCCTTGAGGACGGGGACGACGACCACGACGGCCGGGGCAGTCGGCGTCTGGATGCTCAACGTCACGACGTCGCCCGGGTTGACCGGCACGCCAGGGAGCTGGACCTGGCTCTCGTCCGAGAGGCGACGTTCGGAGTAGGCCGGCGACTCGGCATACACCGGCTGTCCCTGGGGCAGGGAGAAGGAGATGCGCTGCGCGTCACCGCTGGTGTTGCTGACCGACGCGGACAGCACGCCGGGCTTGTCCTTGCCGCCGCTGATGACCACGAGGTCGCGCAGCTGGACCGACCCGAGGTCGACCGGCACGCCGTCGGCCGCGACGTAGGCGACGTCGGTCTGGATCGGTGACTGGGTCTGGCAGGCCGACAGCGCCAGGGCTGCGCCGGCCACGGCCACCGGGAGGAGGCGTCGCAGGGACGGTCGCGGGCTGGTGGATCGGCCTCCGGAGCGCGGGGCCAGCGGGGTTCGGCGGGTCACGGGGGACAGCCTACCGGCCACCTTCACCGGAGCGCGCACCCGCACGCGTTGCACGGAAATGGCCATTCTGTCAAGACCGAAATCGTTGCCCCCCAATGCCTTTCCGGGCCCCTGACCTGCGCAAACGCAATTGGCTCGGCTTTCCTGACGTCGGCGTGTCGTGATATTCTTAGGGTCGCGAAAGGGGAAAACAGCACATGGTTTTCAAGGTCGGCGAGACGGTCGTGTACCCCCACCACGGGGCTGCACTGATCGAAGAAATCAATACCCGCACGATCAAGGGCGAGGAGAAGATCTACCTCAAGCTCAAGGTGGCCCAGGGCGACCTGACGATCGAGGTTCCTGCAGACAACTGCGAGGACATCGGCGTCCGGGACGTCGTCGGACAGGAGGGTCTCGACAAGGTCTTCGCAGTCCTTCGCGCCCCCCACACCGAGGAGCCGACCAACTGGTCGCGCCGCTACAAGGCCAACCTCGAGAAGCTCGCCTCCGGCGATGTCATCAAGGTGGCCGAGGTCGTCCGCGACCTGTGGCGTCGTGACAAGGACCGTGGCCTGTCGGCCGGCGAGAAGCGCATGCTCGCCAAGGCTCGCCAGATCCTCGTCTCCGAGCTCGCGCTCGCTGAGAAGACGAACGAGGACAAGGCCGAGGCCATCCTCGACGAGGTGCTCGCCTCCTGAGCGTTGCCGTCGTCCTCGTCGCTGGAGGGCAAGGCACTCGGCTCGGCGCCACCCAGCCCAAGGCCTTTGTGGTCGTGGCGGGTATGCCGTTGCTCGAGCACGCTGTCCAGCGCGCCCTGACGGCGCCCGAGGTTTCCCACGTAGTCGTGGTCGCGCCCGCTTCCCACCTGAGGGAGGCGGGCGCGATCGCGTCCCGGAGCAGCCGGCCTGGCGACGTGGACGTGGTCGCCGGTGGCGCCGAACGCACCGACTCCGTCGCCGCCGGCCTCGCGGCCCTGCGCCCCGACGACGGCATCGTGCTGGTCCACGACGCGGCCCGGGCGCTGGCTCCGGCCAGCCTGTTCTCCCGCCTGGTGCACGAGGTGCGGTCGGGTCACCCGGCCGTCGTCCCCGGCATACCCGTCACCGACACCGTCAAGGTGGTCGACGCCGTGGGTCGCGTGACCGGCACTCCCGACCGCTCCACGCTGCGGGCGATCCAGACCCCGCAGGCCTTCCTGCGCGAGGTGCTGGTGCACGCCCACGCGTCCGGCGCGCAGGCCACCGACGACGCCGCACTGGTCGAGCGGATGGGCGGCCACGTGCGGGTGGTCGACGGCGACCGGCTGGCCTTCAAGATCACGACTCCGGACGACCTCGCCGTCGCCGAGCGTCACCTCACCGCCCCCTTCTAGCGGATCCCCCTTCTAGCGGGTCAGGGCGGCCACCACGTCGTCCCAGGGGGCGACCGGCTGCCGGTCGGCTTCCGCGTGGATGCTGCTGATCCAGCCGTCGACGATCCGGCCCCGCTCGAGCAGCAGGTCGGGCACGAAGACCGGCACCGGGAAGCCGGCCCGCCAGACCGCCTTCGCGCTGCCCCAGTTCCCCGCATGGGCCTGCCAGCGGACGGTCTGCCAGCCGAGGGTGTCGAAGGCGTGGGCCACCACCAGCCGCACCGCCTCCGACATCACGCCCTGCCCACGGAAGGCCGGGTGCGTCACGTAGCCCAGGTCGCCCGCTCCGGCATCGACGGGCAGCGCGCGCAGGTCGATCGTGCCGGCATACCGGCCGTCGACCTCGATCGCCCACGAGGCGCGCGCCTCCGACGGCTGGAGCAGCCCGGCGAGGTACTCCTGCGCCATCTCGCGGGTGTACTCCAGCGGGATCGTGGTGAACCGCTTGGTCAGCGGGTCGACGCAGCGCTCGAGGATGGGGTCGAGGTCGGCCTCGGTGTGCGGGCGGAGCGTCACCCGGGTGCCGGTGAGGACGGGCACGGCCAACGGTTCAGGCAGGGGTTCGGCGGTGGCGGTCATACGCGCCAACGCTAGCGGGCGCGTCCCGAGGTGCCCGCGGCTCACCGCTCGCTCGGGCGCTGCGAGCCGAGGCGCCGCACCTCTTCTGTACCCGCGATCCAATGCTGGTTCCGATTCCGTACCGCTGGACCAAGAGCCACGCTGTGGGACCTCAGTAGCGTCGCGGGTCATGCAGCCCACCGATGTCGAGGACGTCACCCTCTTCAGCGCGATCCGCTCCGGCGATGTGTCCGCGATGTCCGTGCTCTACGCCCGCCACCACGCGGCAGCGCTGCGGACCGCCCGGGCCATCGGCGGACCCGGCCTGGCCGACGACCTGGTCAGCGACGCGTTCACCCGGGTCCTCTCGTCCATCCTGAACGGGTCCGGTCCGGAGCACGCGTTCCGGCCCTATCTCGCGACGACCATCCGCAACCTGTACGTGGACGGCCTCCGCAGGCGCGCCCGTGAGCTCCCGGTCGGCGACCCGGAGGTCCTGGACCGGCTCCAGGCCGACGGCAGTGACGCGGTCCTGGGGGCGAACGAGGTCGTCGACGTGCTGTCGGCCCTGCCGCCGCGATGGCGGGAAGTCCTGTGGCGGACCCTGATCCTGGGCGAGCCGCTGTCGGTCGTCGGCGAGCGGCTGGGCCTGAGCGAGAACGCTGTTGCCGCCCTCGGTTTCCGGGCCCGCGGAGGTCTCCGCGCGGCATACCTCGCCCGCGCCCGCGCCGAGGACGGCGGTGCGAGCAGGCCGGCGTCGGTGCAGCTCACCTGACCGCGGGCACGCGGGGCCGAGGGCCCGGACGCGGATGGTTGGATGGGGCGCATGGACCTTCCCGGTATGCCGCGCACGGGAGTCGGCGTCGATGTGCACGCGTTCGCGCCCGAGGGATCGGACCGCGAGCTGCGGGTGGCGGGGCTGGCCTGGCCCGGTGAACGTGGCCTCGACGGGCACTCCGACGCCGACGTCGCCTGCCACGCCGCGTGCGACGCGCTGTTCTCCGCTGCGGGCATCGGCGACCTCGGGCTGCACTTCGGCACGGACCGTCCTGAGCTCGCCGGGGCCTCGGGCCTCGCCCTGCTCGCCGAGGCGGCCCGTCTCGTGCGCGGAGCAGGATTCGAGATCGGCAACGTCGCCGTCCAGGTGATCGGCACCCGTCCCAAGATCGGCACTCGTCGTGCGGAGGCGCAGGACGCCATGTCGGCCGCCCTCGGCGCGTCGGTGTCCTTGAGCGGCACGACCACGGACGGGCTCGGCCTGACCGGTCGCAGCGAGGGGATCGCGGCGATCGCGACCGCCCTCGTCGTCCCCACCTCCTGACCAACCGCCCGGCCCAACCCACCCCCAGTCTCTCGAACGAGGAGCTCGCACCATGCCGCAGACCGTCAAGGGAGTCATCGCCCGCAGCAAGGGGGCCGACGTCGAGCTGGTCGACGTCGTCGTGCCCGACCCCGGACCGGGTGAGGCCGTCGTGCAGGTGCAGTCCTGCGGCGTCTGCCACACGGACCTGCACTACCGCGAGGGCGGCATCAACGACGAGTTCCCCTTCCTGCTCGGTCACGAGGCCGCGGGCGTCGTGGAGTCCGTCGGTGCGGGCGTCACCGACGTGGCGCCGGGCGACTTCGTCATCCTCAACTGGCGGGCGGTCTGCGGCCTGTGCCGCGCCTGCGCCAAGGGCAAGCCGTGGTACTGCTTCAACACCCACAACGCGAAGCAGAAGATGACCCTCACCGACGGCACCGAGCTCAGCCCGGCGCTCGGCATCGGGGCGTTCATCGAGAAGACCCTCGTCGCGGCCGGCCAGTGCACGAAGGTCGACGCCGACGCCGACGCAGCCGCCGTGGGCCTGCTCGGCTGCGGGGTGATGGCCGGCTTCGGCGCCGCCGTCAACACCGGGGGCGTCGGCCGGGGCGACTCGATCGCCGTGATCGGGTGCGGCGGGGTCGGCAACGCCGCCATCGCGGCAGCCACCGTGGCCGGCGCGACGACGATCATCGCCGTCGACGTCGACGACCGGAAGCTCGCGGGCGCCAGGTCGTTCGGCGCGACCCACACGATCAACGGCAAGGACGAGGACGTCGTCGAGCGGATCCGCGAGCTCACCGGCGGCTTCGGGGCCGACGTCGTGGTCGAGGCGGTCGGTCGGCCGGAGACCTACGAGCAGGCGTTCTACGCCCGTGACCTCGCGGGCACCGTGGTCCTCGTCGGCGTCCCGACCCCCGACCAGCAGGTCACCCTGCCGATGATCGAGATCTTCGGTCGCGGCGGTGCCCTGAAGTCCAGCTGGTACGGCGACTGCCTGCCCAGCCGTGACTTCCCGATGCTGGTCGACCTCTACCGGCAGGGGCGGTTCGACCTCGACGCCTTCGTGTCCGAGCGGATCGGCCTCGGCGACGTCGAGGCGGCGTTCGACAAGATGGAGGGTGGCGAGGTCCTGCGCTCGGTGGTGGTCCTCTGATGGGCGACAGCGACAAGGACGACAACGCCGGTATGCCGGTCATCGCGCCGTCCCCGGGTGGCGTGCGGGTGGACCGCGTGGTCACGTCCGGGACGTTCGAGCTCGACGGCGGGAGCTGGGCGGTCGACAACAACGTCTGGGTCGTCGGCGACGACAAGGAGTGCGTCATCATCGACGCCGCCCACGACGGGCGCACCATCGTGAAGTCGATCGACCTCGAGCGCAGGGTCGTCGCGGTTATCTCGACGCACGCCCACAACGACCACATCAACGCGGTCGGTGAGGTGTGCGACGGCACCCGCGCCCCGGCATACCTGCATCCTGCGGACCGGATGCTCTGGGACGAGCTGTACCCCGTGACCCCGGACCGCGAGCTGGCCGACGGCCAGGTCATCACCGTGGGCGACGTGGACCTGCACGTCATCCACACCCCCGGCCACACGCCGGGGTCGTGCTGCCTCTACGCCCCCGCGCTCGACGTCGTGTTCACCGGCGACACCCTCTTCAACGGTGGTCCCGGCGCGACCGGGCGGTCGTACAGCGACTTCCCGACCATCGTTGAGTCGATCCGCGCCCGGCTGCTCACCCTGCCCGACGAGACGGTGGTGCTGACCGGTCACGGCGACGCCACGGTCATCGCGGCGGAGGCCCCGCACCTCCAGGACTGGCTCGACCGCGGCCACTGACGCAGCCCCCGGGTCGGGGTCACCGGCGACGGTTCGGGCTGGCCGCCGTGCGCAGGTAGCCTTGCGCGCGTGAGTCTTCGCCTGTACGACACCGCCGCGCGCGAGCTGCGCGACTTCACCCCCCTGGTTCCCGGTCGGGTGGGCATCTACATCTGTGGGCTCACGACCCAGGGGGCGCCCCACATCGGGCACGTGCGCTTCGCCGTGGCGTTCGACGTCCTGCGGCGGTGGCTCGAGGGGCGCCACGGCTACGACGTCACCCTGGTGCGCAACGTCACCGACATCGACGACAAGATCCTCGCGAAGTCGGCCGAGGCCGGCGAGGAGTGGTTCGCGCTGTCCTACCGCAACGAGGTCGCCACCGCCGCGGCGCTGGACTCCCTCGCGGTGCTGGCCCCCACCTACGAGCCCCGCGCCACCGGGCACATCCCCGAGATGGTCTCGCTCATGGAGACCCTCGTCGACAAGGGCCACGCCTACGCGGCCACCGACGGCAGCGGTGACGTGTACTTCGACGTGAAGAGCTTCCCGGAGTACGGCTCGCTGACCCACCAGAAGATCGAGGACATGGAGGCGGCGCAGGACGCCGACCCGCGCGGCAAGCGCGACCCCCGTGACTTCGCGCTCTGGAAGGGACGCAAGGAGACGGAGCCGGCCACCGCCTCCTGGGCCACCCCGTTCGGCGTCGGCCGCCCCGGCTGGCACCTCGAGTGCTCGGCGATGGCGCGCAAGTACCTCGGCGACGCCTTCGACATCCACGGCGGCGGCGTGGACCTGCGCTTCCCGCACCACGAGAACGAGCAGGCGCAGTCCCACGCGGCCGGGCTCGGTTTCGCGACCTACTGGCTGCACAACGCCTGGGTGACCGTCGGCGGCGAGAAGATGAGCAAGTCGCTGGGCAACAGCCTGGTCGTCTCCGAGGTCACCAAGGTGGCCCGCCCGCTGGCCGTCCGCTACTACCTCACGGCAGCGCACTACCGCTCGACGATCGAGTACCACGAGGGCTCGCTGCGCGAGGCCGAGGCGACGGTGGAGCGGATCGAGGGCTTCCTCACCCGGGCGCTGCGCGCCCTGCCCGAGGGCACGTCCACCTCCCCGGACCACACCACGATCCCCGATGCGTATGCCGCGGCGATGGACGACGACCTCAACGTGTCAGGTGCGCTCGCGGTCCTCCACGACACCGTCCGGGCCGGCAACACCGCCATCGACGACGGCGACGACGAGGGTCTCGCGACGGCCTTCGCCGCGGTCGTGGCGATGACCGACCTGCTGGGCGTCAACCCGCTCGACCCGCACTGGGGCGACGGCAGCGACAACGGCTCGGGCGACGCGCAGGCGGCGCTCGACGCCTTGGTCCAGGTGCAGCTGGAGGCCCGGGCAGCCGCCCGCGCCGCCCGCGACTTTGCGACCGCCGATGCCATCCGCGACCAGCTGGGTGCGGTCGGCATCGTCATCGAAGACACGGCGTCGGGAGCGAACTGGTCGCTCGCCCGCCGCGAGAGCTGAGAGGAACACCCATGGCTGGCAACTCCCAGCGACGTGGCGCCATCCGCAAGGGCGCGTCGAAGAAGGGCGCCACCGTCGGGTCCGGCGGCCAGCGCCGTCGCGGCCTCGAGGGCAGGGGCCCGACCCCGAAGGCCGAGGACCGACCCAAGCACAAGGCCAACCGCATCGCCAAGGCCGTCGAGAAGCACGGCTCCAAGCCGGGCGCCCGGCCCAGCGCGAGCCGGGGCGGGTCGCGTCGCGGCAAGGCGTCCAGCGAGATCGTGGCTGGTCGCAACTCCGTCGTCGAGGCACTGCGCGCCGACGTGCCGGTGACCACGATGTACGTGGCCGGCCGGATCGACTCGGACGACCGCGTCCGCGAGGCGCTCAAGACCGCGACCGCCAAGGGCATCGCGATCCTCGAGACCCCGAGGGGCGAGCTCGACCGGCTCACCGACGGGGCGGTCCACCAGGGCCTGGCCTTGCAGGTCCCGCCCTACGAGTACGCGCACCCCAGCGACTTCATCGACCCGCAGGCGCCCGGCATACCGCTCGTCGTGGCGCTCGACGGGATCACCGACCCGCGCAACCTCGGTGCCATCATCCGTTCCGTCGCGGCGTTCGGCGGGCACGGCGTGGTCGTCCCCGAGCGCCGGTCGGTCGGGATGACCGCGAGCGCGTGGAAGACGTCCGCAGGTGCCGCGGCCCGCGTCCCGGTCGCGCTCGCCGCGAACCTGACGCGCGCGCTGGAGGAGTACCGCAAGGCCGGGTTCTTCGTCCTCGGCCTCGACATGGACGGCGATGTCCAGCTGCCCGACCTGGCTCTGGCCACCGAACCGATCGTCATCGTGACCGGCTCGGAGGGCAAGGGGCTGTCGCGGCTGGTGCGCGAGACCTGCGACCAGATCGTGTCGATCCCGATGTCGTCGGCGGTCGAGTCGCTCAACGCCGGCATCGCCACCGGGGTGGCGCTGTACGAGGTGGCGCGACGCCGCGCGATCTGAGGGTCATCTGCACCCCTTGACCTGCGCCGATCCGCTACCGTTTCGCGGAGTCGCCCCAAGGGGGAGCGACTCCCGCAACCCCGAAGGGACCCACCAGCATGTCTGACTACGGCACTCCGCCGCCGCCCCCGCCCGCCGCGCCCGGCTACAACCAGCCGACCGCGGGTGGCACGCCGCCGCCGAACTACCTCGTCTGGGCCATCCTGTCGACGATCTTCTGCTGCCTCCCGTTCGGCATCGCGTCGATCGTCTTCGCGGCCCAGGTCAACGGCAAGTACGCCTCGGGCGACGTCGCCGGAGCCCAGGCCTCGTCGGAGAAGGCGAAGCGGTTCGCGATCATCGCGGCCATCGTCGGCGTCGTCGTCAACGGCCTCTACTTCGCGTTCGTCCTGCCGAACCTGAACAAGTAGGTTCCGGTCCGGAGGGATCCATCACCACCGTGGCACCGCAGCGCCCCGCACCACCCGTCGGAGCACGGGGGTACGGGGCGCTGCGCGTGCCCGGGCTGGTCCTGGCCGCGGCGGTGGCCGCGACGTCCGTGGTCGCGACGGTCGACCCCAACCAGCCGGGTCACTACCCGACCTGCCCGTTCCTGGCGGTGACCGGCTACTACTGCCCCGGCTGCGGATCGTTGCGCGCCCTGCACGACCTCGCCCACGGCGATGTGGTCGGCGCCCTGGCCCGCAATCCCTTGATGGTGCTCGCGGCCGGCGGCCTCCTCGTCGCCTTCGTGCTCTGGACGCGGCGCCGCTGGCGTGGCCTCCCCAGGACCTGGGCGGCACCGGCCTCGGTGCTCTACGGCTTGCTGGCCCTCGTGCTCGCGTTCTGGGTGCTGCGCAACGTGCCCGGGTGGACCTGGCTGTCCCCGGCCTGACCTCACGGCCCGAGCATGTCCGCTGAGGCCGCCAACCGCACTCGAGGTCCGACCCAGCCGTTCGGCTGCACCCTCCGCGAGTCCCGGCGCGACGCGGGCCCGGTCCGCTAGCGTTTCGCCCTGCCGCGCCCATTGGGGGGAGCGGCACGCGAACTCCGAAGGGATCCACCGCATGTCTGACTACGGCACCCCGCCGCCGCCACCCCCGCCGTACACGCCCGACTACTACTCCTCCGGTGCGGGCGGCGCCCCGCCGCCGAACTACTTGGTCTGGGCGATCCTCTCGACCGTCCTGTGCTGCCTGCCGCTCGGAGTCGTGTCCATCGTCTTCGCCGCCCAGGTCAACAGCAAGTGGGCTGCCGGCGATGTCGCCGGGGCGCGCGAGGCCTCGAACAAGGCCAAGAACTTCGCGATGTGGTCGGCCATCGCCGGTGTGGTCGCCGGGATCCTCTGGCTGGTCTTCGTCGTCGCGCTCGGGTCGTTCGGCTCCAGCTCGATGAGCAACGGTTACTGACCCGCTGGCCACTTGCGAGAGGCGCGGCTCCCCCACGGGGTGCCGCGCCGCTTGCGTGTCGGGGCTCGCGGGTGACCCTCAGGCCCTCGGGACCTCGACCACGACCGTGTTGAGGATCTTGTCGGCGAAGGTCTGACGCTTGTCGTCCCAGAGCGGCCACAGGTAGCCGATGTAGACGGCGCCGTCGAGGGTGTGCGCGAGCTCGCGGACGAACGCCATCCCGGCGCCGATCGGCTGACCGGTGTGCTCGTCGACGAGTCGGATCCCCATCACCTTCTTGCCGATGCTCTGACCGGTCCGTCCCTGCTTGATCGAGCGGTTCCAGATCTGGATGCCGAGCGACACGAGGAAGCCGAGCACGACGAGCACGCCGCCGACCACCATGAGGCCGGTGTTGCCGGTGTCGGTGGGCGCCGTCTCGAGCTGCGACCCGGTGCTGTGGAGGCCGGGCTTGGGCACGCCCACGAGAAACAGCACGAGCCCTACGACGTAGGGGATCCCGCCGATGAGCTGCAGCGCGCCGTCGACGAGGCTGGCGAGGACGCGAGTGCCCCACCCGGCCAGCGGCCCCCACGGTTCGCGCGGCCCCCACGGTTGGCGCGGTACCGGCGGCGAGGCGGCATACCCTGCGGGCGCGGCATGCCCTGCGGGCGCGGGCTGGCCCGGCGCTGGGTGGCCGGGCGCGGGCTGGCCGGGCTTGGCGGCGCCGGGCGCCGGTGGATGGGCGAACGGGTCGTGCGGTGGCTGCTGTGTCATGGGTCCCCTCGGGTCGCCCGCAAACTAGCAGCCGGCCGTCGTGGTCAGCCCAGGGCGCGCTGGACCCAGGTCGCCTCGTCGGACTGGGCCGGGCGGACCTGGGTCACCATCGTCCCGACGACCTTGTCGGCCAGGGTCTGCTTGCGGACGTCCCACAGCGGCCAGAGGTAGCCGATGCAGAGGACGCCGTCGACGAGGTGGGCGATCTCGCGGGCGAGGGCGGAGGCCGCACCGACCGGCTTCCCGGTGGTGGTCGAGACGAGCACGATCCGCATGGCCGTCTTGCCGATGGTCTGACCCGTGCGCCCCTGGTGGACGACCCGGTTCCAGATCCAGATGACCAGGCTGAGGATGCCGCCCAGGCCCATCAGCCCGAGACCCGCGATGACGGTGACGTGGTCGGTCTGGCGACCGGGGTCGACCGACTGGTAGATGGTCGCGCCCGAGCTCTGGAGCCCGAGCAGCATGACGAGGCCGACGACGTAGGGGAGCGTGCCGACCACCTGGACCAGGTCGTCGATCAGCCGGGCCGCGACCCGGGTCAACCAGCCGGCCGGCGGTGACCACGTGCCCCGCCCGAAGTCCTGGTGGTGGGCGGTGGAGGTGGCCTGGGCCTGGCTCATGAAGTTTCCCCTGGAGGCGGTGCTGCGGTGGTCAGCGCCACCGTATTGGCAGACTGGCGTCGCCTAGGTGCCGTTTGGGGCCGATATCATCCGAGTGGCCGATGCGAACGGGCCAGATCCGCTCGTCTGAGCCGTGATCCGGGCAGAGCGCGCAGTGGCTCAGTTGTCGTCGAACATGGCGACGACCGGCATCTCGACCGTGTCGACGCCGACGACGGTGGCCTCGTCGGGCTTGCTCGGCAGCACCGTCTTGACGTAGTCGGCGATCGCGTCCTCGAGGGGCATGTCGTGGCCGGCCCGCTCGGACAGGTACCACCGGTGCTCGAGCACCTCGTGGAACAGCTCGGCCGGTTCGAGCTTGCTGCCCAGCTCGCGGGGGACGGTGCGGGTGATGGGCTCGTAGATCCGCTGGAGCCAGTCGTGCGCGACGATCTCCTCGTCGTCGTTCTGCCGGTCGGTGCCCGCGCGGTAGGAGTCGAGGTCGTTGAGCAGCCGGCGGGCCTGGTTCTCCTCCACGTCGAGCCCGGTGAGCCGCAGGAGTCGGCGCGAGTGGTGGCCGGCGTCGACGACCTTGGGCTGGATCTGGATGGTGGTGCCGCCGATGTCGGTGGAGATGGCCAGCTCGTCGACGTCGAAGCCGAGCTCGTTGAGGCGCCGGATCCGTTCGTCGACGCGCCACCGGTCGCCACGCTCGAAGCGCTCGAGCCCGGTCAGCTCCTGCCACAGCTCGGCATAGCGCTCGACGATCCGGTTCGACGTGTCGACCGCGTCGACCCCGGCCTCGAGGAATCCGCCGGCCTCGAGGTCCATCAGCTCGCCGGCGATGTTCACCCGGGCGATGTCGAGGTCGTGCTCGCGCTGCCCAGCGGTCAGGGTCTGGTGCAGCTCACCGGTCTCCGCGTCGACGAGGTATGCCGCGAAGGCGCCGGCGTCGCGCCGGAACAGCGTGTTGGACAGGGACACGTCCCCCCACCAGAAGCCGACCAGGTGGACGCGCACGAGCAGCACGGCCAGGGCGTCGATGAGCCGGGCCGTGGTGTCGGGTCGCAGCGACTGGCTGAACAGCGCGCGGTAGGGCAGCGAGAACTGCAGGTGCCGGGTGATCAGGCAGGCGTCGAGGGGAGTCCCGTCGGCCGCAGTGCGACCGCTCACCACCCCGAACGGCTCGACGCACGGCAGGTCCAGCCGGTTGAGCATCCGCAGCAGCTGGTACTCCCGGACCGCGATGTCGGCCTTGATCTCCTTGACCGCCAGCACCTTTCCGGAGAGCTTGACGAACCGCACGACGTGGCGTGAGATGCCGCGCGGCAGCGCGGCGAGGTGCTCCTCTGGCCAGGTCTCCAGTGGCAGCTCCCACGGCAGGTCGAGCATGGCCGGGTCAGGTCGTGCCGCAGTGATCTCGAGTGCCACGCTTCATCCTCCCAGCGACGCGAGGACCGGGCATCACCCGGTCCGGGTCGGTTGCCGACATCGTTCCAACTGGAGGGTTGTTGACGGGGTCGGGGGCAAAGCCGGTGTGGCCGGCTCCCGTGAAGGGGAGCCGGCCACACGGCATACGGTGCTGTTCGGTCAGTCGCCGAGACGCTGGCCGGAGCTGGCGTCGAAGGCGTGCACGTGCCCGGTCTTCGGGGCGAGGAAGACGGTCTCGCCCTTCTTCGGGGGCTTGCGACCGTCGACGCGGGCGATGAACGGGCGCTCGCCCTCGGCGTCCTCGTCGGCCTCGACGTGCTGGTGGGCCTTGGTGGAGCCGTAGATGTAGGCGTCGGCGCCGAGCTCCTCGACGACGTCCACGGTGACCGGGATGCCCTGGCCCTCGGTGGTGAGCTCGAGGTCCTCGGGGCGGACACCCAGCGTGATGTTCTTGCCGGAGGAGGCGTCGAGGATGGCGCGCTCCACGGGGACCGTCGAGCCACCGACCTTCACGCCACCGTCGGCCACGTCGACGTCGAGCAGGTTCATGGCGGGGGAGCCGATGAAGCCGGCGACGAAGACGTTGTCCGGGTGGTCGTACATGCGGCGCGGGCTGTCGCACTGCATGAGGATGCCGTCCTTGAGGACCGCCACGCGGTCACCCATCGTCATGGCCTCGACCTGGTCGTGGGTCACGTAGACGGTGGTGACGCCGAGGCGACGCTGGAGCGACGCGATCTGCGTGCGGGTCTGGACGCGGAGCTTGGCGTCGAGGTTCGACAGCGGCTCGTCCATGAGGAACACCTGGGGCGACCGGACGATCGCGCGACCCATGGCCACGCGCTGGCGCTGACCACCGGACAGGGCCTTCGGCTTGCGCTCGAGGTACTGCTCGAGGTCGAGGATCTTGGCGGCCTCCTCGACGCGCTTGCGGATCTCGCCCTTGTCGACGCCGGCGATCTTGAGCGCGAAGCCCATGTTGTCGGCGACCGTCATGTGGGGGTAGAGCGCGTAGTTCTGGAAGACCATCGCGACGTCGCGGTCCTTGGGGGACAGGTTGGTGACGTCGCGGTCACCGATCCAGATCTTGCCGGCGTTGACCTCTTCGAGGCCCGCGAGCATGCGGAGGGAGGTGGACTTGCCACATCCGGACGGGCCGACCAGGACGAGGAACTCGCCGTCCTCGATGTCGATGTTGAGCTTGTCAACCGAGGGCTTGTCGTTCCCCGGGTAGAGCCGGGTTGCCTCGTCGAACTTGACTGTTGCCATGGCTTCGTTGCCTTTCCTTCACCGGCAGGAACGTGCCGGACGATCCGTTGTAAAGGGTGGTGCTGCCGCCGACATCGGTGTCCGCGGTGGGCTCAGTCTGGCCCAGGGTGCGGCGTTGCGCCAGTGCTGGTCCACGCTGGTGAGACGGTATGAAAACGTTTGCGCCGGTCGCGCGCCAATGGCGACGCGGCGGCATACCTGAAAAATCTTGCAGCGTGTGGTCGGTGAGGCCTGCAAGTTCTTGCTACCGTCACCGCCATGAAGGCGAGACTGGCTGACATCGCGGCGCACGCCGACGTCAGCGAGGCCACCGTCAGCCGGGTCCTCAACGACAAGCCCGGCGTGGCCGAGGCGACGCGCGAGGCCGTGCTCACCTCGCTCGACATCCTCGGCTACGACCGGCCGTCCCGGCTGCGGCGCAAGACCGCGGACCTCGTCGGGCTGATCGTGCCGGAGCTGACCAACCCGATCTTCCCCGCGTTCGCGCAGATCATCGAGACGGCCCTGGCGCGGCACCAGTTCACGCCGGTGCTGTGCACCCAGACGCCCGGGGGAGTGCACGAGGACGAGTACGTCCAGATGCTGCTCGACCGAGGGGTCGCCGGGATCATCTACGTCTCGGGCCAGCACGCCGACGTCACGACCGATCCGGAGCGCTACACGAGCCTGCGGGAGCGGGAGCTGCCGATCGTGCTCGTCAACGGCTACCAGGAGGGCATCGACGCGCCGTTCATCTCCAACGACGACGTCGCCTCGATGGAGCTCGCGCTGACCCACCTGGTGCAGCTGGGGCACACCCAGATCGGGCTGGCGGTCGGGCCGGAGCGGTTCGTGCCGGTCATCCGCAAGATCGACGGCTTCCGCACCTCGATGCGCACGCTGCTCGGCCGCGAGCACGTCGACGAGCTGATCGAGCGGACCATGTTCTCGGTCGAGGGTGGCGACACGGCGGCCGCGCGACTGATCGAGAAGGGCTGCACCGCGGTCGTCTGCGGCTCCGACCTGATGGCCCTCGGCGCGATCCGGGCGGCCCGGCGCGTGGGCAAGCAGGTGCCGGCCGACTTCTCGGTGGTCGGCTACGACGACTCACCACTGATCGCCTTCACCGACCCGCCGTTGACCACCGTGCGACAGAGCGTGCAGGCGATGGCCGAGGCCGCCGTGCGCGCGCTGCTGGACGAGATCGCCGGTGAGCCCGCGCCCCGGGCCGAGTACGTCTTCCGCCCCGAGCTCGTGGTGCGGGCCTCGACCGGAGCCGCTCCCGGCCGCTAGCCGGACGAGCGGGAGGTGCGCCGCTCCAGGAGGTGGGTCAGGGCTTCGGCGGCGTCCTCGGGGTGCTCGACCCGGAAGCGGGCCGCCGTCTCGCCGTCGCCGACCTTGACGGTCACGTCGTCGGGTCCGAGCGCCCGGAACGCGTCCTCGTCGGTCACGTCGTCGCCGAAGTAGGCGACGGCCTCGGCGCCCACGTCGTCGCGCAGGGCCACCAGGGCGGTGCCCTTGTCGGCCCGGACCACCCCGACCTCGACCACCCGCTTGCCGTGCAGGACGTGCAGGCCGGTATGCCGCGTGGTCACCTCGAGCGCCGCGGCCTCCACGGCGTCGGCGGCCTCGCGGTCGGGCATCCGGCGGGTGTGCAGGACGACCGCGCTTGGCTTGGTCTCCAGGTAGACGCCCTCCGGCCGTCCCTCGGCCACGGTCTCCAGCTCGCGCGTCACCCGCTCCAACGTCTCCTGCTGCTCGGGGGTGAGGGCCACTGCGGTGGCCCGGCTGGTCTGCGCCCCGTGGGTGCCGATGCGGGTGACGGCGCTGTCGGCCAGGCCGGTGAGCGAGGTGAGGGTGTCGAGGTCGCGGCCCGAGACGACCGCGGCGTGCGTGCCGGGGAGGGCGGCGAGGCCCTCCAGCGCCTCGATGGTGCCGGGGAGGGCACGCGACTGCGAGGGGTCGAGCACGAGCGGGGCGAGAACCCCGTCGAAGTCCGACGCCACCAGCAGGCGCCGTCTCGCGGCCAGCTGGTCGAGGGCGGCCACCAGGTCGGGTGGCAGGGTCATCGGGGCGTCGCCTTGGCCGACGCTGCCTTGGCGGCCCTGGCGTGGTGCAGCTCGCGCGCCGTGCGGTCGGCCCGGGCGTGCTCGTCGTCGGCCTTCTGCTCACGCGTCGAGCGCTGGGGCCGCTCGGGCGCGACCTCGAGGGCCTCGAGGAACCGGCTGGCCCAGCGCTGCACGTCGTGGTCGGCGACCCGGCGACGCATCGCCCGCATGAGCCGCCGCTTCTCCTTGTCGGGGGTCTCGATGGCTCGCATGATGGTCTGCTTCAGGCCCTCGATGTCGTGTGGGTTGCAGACGAACGCCTGGTGCAGCTCGTGGAAGGCCCCCGTGAACTCGGACAGCACCAGTGCACCGCCCTCGTCGTAACGGCAGGTGACGTACTCCTTCGCCACGAGGTTCATGCCGTCGCGCAGCGGGGTCACCAGGACCACGTCGGCCGCGAGGTAGAGCGCGGCCATCTCCTGCCGCGGGTAGGAGTGGTGGAGGTACTGCACGGCGGGGGCGCCGATCCGGCTGTGCTCGCCGTTGAGCCGCCCCACCTCGCCCTCGATCTCGTGCCGCAGCTCGCGATAGGCGGCGACCCGCTCCCGGCTGGGGGTGGCCACCTGGACGAAGACCTCGTTCGGTGGGGACACCCTGCCCTCCTCGAGCAGCTCGCCGTACGCCTTGATCCGGTGGCCGATCCCCTTGGTGTAGTCGAGTCGGTCGACCCCGAGCAGCAGCGTGCGGGGGTTGCCGAGCGACTCGCGGATCTCCTGGGCGCGCTGCAGCGTCTCGGGCTGCTTGGCGACCGCCTCGAGGCCCACGTAGTCGATCGAGATCGGGACGGCGCTGGCCCGCACCCGTCGGCTGTCCTCGGCCCGCGACACCGAGACGGTGTCGCCCTTGGTCGGCAGCCCCAGCAGCTGGCGGCAGGCCCGGACGAAGTTCTGCGCATCGGCGACCCGCTGGAAGCCGAGGTAGTCGGCGCCGAGCAGCCCTTCCAGGACGGCGCGTCGCCAGGGCAGCTGGGCGAACAGCTCCACCGGCGGGAACGGGATGTGGTCGAACCAGCCGATCCGCACGTCGGGACGCAGCTCGCGCACGATCGCCGGCACCAGCTGCAGCTGGTAGTCGTGCACCCAGACCGTCGCACCCTTGGCGGCGACCTCGCAGACCGCCTCGGCGAACCGGCGGTTGACCGCCTCGTAGGCGGTGAACCAGTAGCGGTGGAACGTCGCAGGGACGATCACGTCGTGGTAGATCGGCCACAGGGTGTCGTTGCTGAAGCCCTCGTAGTAGTGCGCGACCTCGTCCTCCGACAGGGCCACCGGGCGCAGGTACATGTCGTCCTCGACGAACGGTGCCGGTGCGTCCCCGGCCTCGCCGGCCCAGCCCACCCAGGCCCCCTCGCGACCCCGCATGACCGACTCCATGGCCGTCACCAGACCCCCCGGGCTGGTCCGCCAGGACTCCTCCCCATCGGGTCCGACGACCCGGTCGACGGGCAGTCGGTTGGCGGCGATGACGAGGTCGAACTGCTTCTGGCTGCGAGGCACAGGGAATCAACTCCACGGTTTCGTTGCGAAGGCAACCCTATGTCGGGGGCCTGCCCCACGGCATACCCGCATCCGTCCCGGCCCACTCGCAACCTGAGCACCCCAGGGGGCGCCCAGGTTGCGGGGAGGTCGCTGTCCACCGCAGGTCGCTCCCCTAGCGGTGACCCTTCCAGCGGTCTACCGTCTGAGCATGAGGATCTCGGATGTCGTGCGACGCAAGGGTGGCCAAGTGGTCACCATCCGCTCCGAAGAGACCGTGGAACGGCTGCTCGACCTGCTCGCGGAGCACCGCATCGGTGCCCTCGTGGTGAGCGATGACGGTGAGAGCGTCACCGGCATCGTCAGCGAGCGCGACGTCGTGCGCCACCTCCAGAAGGACGGGGCCGCCGTGCTGCTGGCACCCGTGGGCTCGATCATGACGGCAGACGTGAAGACCTCCGGGCTCGACGTCCCGATCGAGGAGCTGGCCCGCACGATGACCGAGATGCGGATCCGCCACGTGCCCGTCGTGGTCGACGGCAAGCTGCACGCGATCGTCAGCATCGGCGACATCGTCAAGCACCGGATCGACGAGCTGCAGTCCGAGCGTGACCAACTCGTTGGGTACATCCAGCAGTAGCCTCACCCGTTTCATCGGGCCCCCCACGTACCGTGTAGGGGTGACCACGGAGGCGATCGAGGGCAGCGACGGGCGTTCCGTCGTGCCTGAGGGGCCCCGGATCGGGCCGTACCGGCTCATCCAGCAGCTCGGCGAAGGTGGCATGGGTGTGGTCCACCTGGCGCTCGACCCCAGTGGTCGGGCGGTGGCCCTCAAGCTGCTGCGCCCCCACGTCGCCCACGACCGCGACGCCCGCACCCGGCTGGCCCGCGAGGTGCAGGTGCTCAGCCGGATCCGCGACGACCGGGTCGCTGCGGTGATCGACGCTGACCTCGACGGCGAGCGCCCGTACCTCGTCACGCGCTACGTCCCCGGCCCGGCGCTCGACGACGTGGTGAAGGAGTCGGGGCCCATCCGCGGCGAGAAGCTGCTCCGGCTGGGTCGCGGGCTCGCCGAGGCGCTCGACGCGATCCACGGGGCCGACGTGATCCACCGCGACCTCAAGCCCGGCAACGTCCTGCTGCTCGACGGCGACCCGGTGCTCATCGACTTCGGGATCGCCCACGTGGCCGACGACGTGCGGATCACCATGACCGGGCTGGTGATGGGCACGCCCGGCTACCTCTCGCCCGAAGTCGTCGAGGGAGCGCCCGTCACCGAGGCGACCGACTGGTGGGGCTGGGCGGCGACGCTGGCCTACGCCGCGAGCGGTGCCCCACCGTTCGGCCGTGGCCCGATGGACGTCGTCCTCTCGCGAGTCAGCCGCGGCGAGGCCGACCTCACCGGCGTCGACCCGCGCCTCGCGCCGCTCCTGTATGCCGCGTTGTCGCCCGTGCCGCGCGAGCGCCCCGACGCCGACGAGGTCGTCGACGCGCTGGAGCGCTACGCCACCGGCCAGCCGGTGACGGAGGCACTCACGGCGCCGTCGCGGCATACCCAGGCCTTCGAGCACCGGCCCACGGCCCGCTGGGAGCGGCCCGCGGTCGCTCCTGCCCCGGTGGCCGGGCCGGTCGAGCCGGCCCCGGTCGCCGAACCCGTCTGGTCACCCGACCCCGAGGGCGAGCTCGTCCCGTGGGACGAGCCCGAGGGCGAGGTGTCGGAGTGGCAGGCCGCCTGGGAGGGTGGAGCGGGCCAGCCGGACCCGCGCATCGGACGGCCGACCCGCACCGGCACCCTGCTGGCGCTGCTGGCCGCAGTCGTCGCGGGGGTCGCGGGCTTCCCGGTGGTCGCGGCGATCTTCCTCGTGCTCTGGTCGTGGGCTGCCCGTACCGCCGACCGCTCCGTCACCTCCCTCGTCCTGCGGCGGCACACCCGCGGACCGCGTCGGTCGGACGTGCCGGTGGCCGTCGTGGCGAGCCCCTGGCACCTGGTCGTGGGCGCGCTCGCCACCGTCGTCAGCGCGATCCTCCCGCTGGTCGTGGGCATCTGTGCCGTCTTCAGCACGGCGCTGGGCACCGTCGCCGTCTACGGCGGCCAGCCCCAGCCCAACTCCTCCGGGCCACTCGCGGTCGGGGCGGCGGTCGCGGTCCTCATGGCGTGGTGGGGTCCTGGCGGTTCGGGCCTGCGCAGGGGCACCCGGAGCATCGTCCGCGGCCTCAGCCCGGGGCCGCGTGGCACGAAGGTCGTCGTGGCGCTCGCCCTCGTGGTGGCCGTCGGGCTGGTCGTGGTGGTCGTGCAGAACGGCGGCATCCCGCAGTGGTGGCCCAACGACCCACCCACGGCCGTCCTCCCCGGTGTGGGCCTGACCGGATGACCGAGGGCGTCCCGGACAGACCCGTTCGGCCTCCCGCCAGGCGTCGCCCGGTGTTGCGGCACAGCCGGATCTGGCGCGGCGAGGAGCTGACCGAGACCCTGCCGATGGTCGAGTCCCTGCGGCACACGCCCTACCGCAACCCGCGGGTGCGACAGGCGGCCGCGGAGGAGCGCGAGGCGCGGGCCTCGCTCGATCTCGCCCTGCGCGTCGGTGAGCTCATGCTGCGCTGCGGGGCCGGCGCTCCCCAGGTCGAGTCGTCGGTCGTGGCGGTGGCCGCGGCGGCCGGACTCGACAACCTCGAGGTCGACATCACGTTGCAGTCGCTGCTGGTGCAGTGCACGACCGGCTCCGGGGTGCCGATCACGATGCTGCGGGTGGTGCGGTCGTCGACGCGTGACTTCGCCCGGCTCACGGCCGTGCACGAGTTCGTCGAGAACCTCGTCGCCGGGTCCTACGACCGGGAGGCCGCCGCCGCCCAGCTGCGCGAGATCCGCCGCGCTCCGCGGTTCTGGCCGAAGTGGATGGTGCGCGGTGCGCTCGGCCTGCTGGCCGCGGCCATCGCGGTGATGCTCGGGGCCGGTCCGGTCGCGGCGCTCGTCGCCGGGTTGTCCGCCCTGCTGGTCGGGTATGCCGCGCGGACGCTCGGCAAGGGCGGCCTCCCGGACTTCTACCAGTGCGCCATCGGAGGGTTCCTCGCCACCGTGCTCGCGTGGGGCGCGTTCAGCCTCGGGGCGGCCGGCTGGCTGCCGGTCTCGTCGTCGGACTTCGCGTTCATCGTCGCGGGCGGGATCACGGTGCTCCTGCCCGGCCGGACGGTCGCCTCGGCGTTCGAGGACGCGATCTCCGGCTACTCCGTGACCGGTGCCGGACGGATGTTCGCGGTGTTCCTCACGACGGCCGGGATCATCCTCGGGGTGGCGACCGGGCTGCAGCTGACCCTCGCCCTGACCAGTGCCTTCGACCTCGACGTCGCCTCGCCCTCCATCGTGTCCACCCAGGCGCTGAACGCCCCGGTGCTGCTGGCGGTGGTCGGCGCCTTCATCGTCGGGCTGGCAGGCGCCGTGTCGCTGCGCACCGGCCGGCTCCTGGTGGTGCCGAGCGGCGTGCTGTGTGCCGTGGGCGTGGCGGTCTCGTTGGCCGTCTCGAAGGTCGACGGGCTGGGCCAGCTGTCCGCCGCCGGACTGGCCGCGATCGTGCTGGGGTGTGCCGGACGCCTCCTGGCCCTGCGGATGGGCGCGCCGGCGATGGTGCTGGTGGTCCCGGCGTCCTACGGCCTGCTCCCGGGTCTGGCGATCTTCCGTGGCCTCTACGAGATGGTCAACGGGTCGTCCGCCGACTCCGGGACGCTGTCGCTGCAGGGCGGGCTGACCACGCTGCTGGGGGCGATGGCAGTGCTCCTGGCGATCGCGGCGGGCAGCGTGCTGGGGGAGTTCATGGCAGCGCCGTTCGACCACCGGATGGTGCAGAAGCGCCGCGCTCGCCGCCGCTGACGCTCGCGCTGGCCCACGGCCGCCCCGAGATCCCAGCTCTCGGGCTTCCCGGGGGCCAGGAAGCCCGAGAGCTGGGATCTCGTTCGCCATCCGGGGTCAGGCGATAGGCGCTGTCGCTGAGCGAAATGTGGCGAATACTCGCCAACCGGTTGTGGCAGGGACGAACGCCCCCTACCGTGTCTCACCTGCGCCAACGCGCGGTCACAACTGCACATGGCATACCCAGACAACCATGCACACCCACCGCGCCGAGCCTCGTCAGGTGGGTGTCCCGCCGGAAGATCTCCGGGCAGACGAGGACGGGGAACCCAACGCGGCCACCACGGTGGTCTTGGGGTGAAGCCGGCTCACGCCGGCCGGGCACCTGACAGCCCGAACCCGACAGCTAACCCCGCAGGCGCCGGTCAGGAGAGGAACCCCCCACCCATGTTCTATGCCCCGAAGCACTCTGCTCGGAAGGCCAACCCTGTTCGACGGCGCGTGACCGGTGTTGCCGTGGCCGGCGTCGCCACGGTCGCGGGTGGCATGGCCACGGCCAGCAGCGCGCAGGCCTCGACGGTCTGGGACCGTGTCGCCGCCTGCGAGAGCGGTGGCAACTGGTCGATCAACACGGGCAACGGCTACTACGGCGGCCTGCAGTTCTCCGACCGCACGTGGGACGGCTTCGGTGGCGAGCGCTACGCCCCGACCGCGAACCGCGCGACGAAGGCCCAGCAGATCACCGTCGCCCAGAAGGTGCTCGCCTCCCAGGGCCCGGGCGCGTGGCCGACCTGTGGCGCCCGCGCCGGGCTCACCCGCGCCAACGGCGGCGCGGTCGACGCCGGCTCGACGACCAGCCGGGCCTCGCGCTCCACCACCCGTACGGCTCCCGCGGCCCACTCGACGGCCGGCAAGCTCGTCGTCGACGGCATCCGCGGCCCGAAGACCAACGCCGCCATCGAGCGCTGGGTCGGTGGGTCGGTCAACGGCACGCTGTCCCGCACCGACGTGAAGGCGTTGCAGCGCAAGGTGGGCTCGGCCCCCGACGGCATCATCGGCCCGAAGACGATGCGCGCCCTGCAGACCAGGATCGGCGCCCGCAAGAACGGCGCCCGCTACCTGGACCGCGCCACGGTGCGCACGCTGCAGACCTACCTGAACGCCCGCTGACCCCGCTCTCCGCACAGACGACGGCCCGACACCTGCATGGTGCCGGGCCGTCGTCGTCTCCCCCGTGGCTTCTTGTCCCGCGACTTGTTGCCACCTGTGGGGCACGGAGGGCCTGGTTCGGGGGTCTGGTGAGGGATCAGTGGCAACAAGTGCGGGAGGTCCCTGACTTGTTGCCACCTGTGGGGCACGGAGGTCCTGGTTCGGGGGTCCGGTGAGGGATCAGTGGCAACAAGTGCGCGAGTCGGTATGCCGCGTGAGCGCCCGGGATGCCCGTGGCTCGCCACGCCGCCGGTACGATCGTCGCCGTCTGCTACGGCAGACCGGCCGGCGTGGCGCAATTGGCAGCGCACTTGTCTTGTAAACAAGGGGTTAGGGGTTCAAGTCCCCTCGTCGGCTCTCTGACCAGCATGTTTTCCTCAGATCCTCTCGCCCTGGGCTGCCGACCCACCGCTTTGCCCACCGCTTTCAAGCGTGAAGCGGTGTGGATCGACGGCTTCCAGTGCGGCAAGGACTCGCGGGTCGACCGACCGGCGCCCGAGATAGAAGTCGAGAGACATCGAAACCCGGGAGTGGCCGAGCTGGTCGGCGATCATGCGCGGTGAGGCACCTCCGCCGTCGAGGATGGTCGCCATGGTCTTACGCCACGTGTGCGAGGTGACCCACCCGAAGCCGAGTCGATCTCGGGCGTCAGCCAACTGCCGGGACACATTCCGGGGATCGCGGAAGCGGCCATCAACGGTGGCGAAAATCGGTTCGTCCGGAGCGACGCCAACCTCGGACCTGCGCCGCAACATCGCCACGCACCAGGTCGGCAGCAAGAGGGCGCGCTGACCCGCCTTTGACTTCGTCGTCTTGCGCAGCAGACCCTGTCCAGTCACCCGAATCAAGGTCGACGTCACCGTCAGGGCACCAGTGCCCAGGTCAACTTCGGTCCAAAGCACCGCCAGGGCCTCACCGATCCTGAGGCCGGTGGCCAGAAGGAATGCCGAAAAGTCCACCAGGTCCTGACGGACGGCAACTTCGTCCCCGGTCATACCCATGAACCACTTTGCCTGCTCTTCGCTGGTGAGCGCTCGGGGCTCCTTGGCGCGTGTCCCCTCGAGGCGCTCCAGCTCGCGTGCTGGGTTTGCTGCGATCGCGCCTTGGCGGACCGCGAGGCTCAGGGCGCCCGACACGATCGATCGGCACGTGCGTGCGGTAGCGGCGCCGACGTCCTGGTAGACGTCGAGCACGAAGCGATCCACGACGGGCGTTGTGAGTTCCCGAAGCCTCAGGCCACCGATTCGGGGGAGCACATGACCTTCGAGCTGACGTCGGTATGTCTCCACGGTGCCCGGCGATCGTTGTCCTAGGTCGGCTAACCGCTGGATGCGGCTGAGCCAGACCTCGGCTGCCTCGGAGAGGGTCGAGGCGCCAGTGAGCTGACCGCCAGATCCGCGACGCTTCCGCTCCTCTAGCTCGGCCACCAAAGCCTGACGGGCGCCGCGAGGACTCGGCCCCCACCGCTCCACCTTTCGGACCTTGCCATCGAACCCGCGAAACCGTGCCCGCGCGACTACGGGGCTGGGCCCACCATTCACGCGCTGGATCGACACGTCGCCCCACGCTCCCACCTCGAGCTCACGCCGGGCCACGTCACGCCACCGCGGTGTGACGCTCGAGCCACTCCATGACGGCGCTCTCGCGGTAGCGAAGGTGACGGCCGACCTTGAACACCGGCGGGCCAGTCCCCTTCAGCCGCCAGTCGTACAGGGTTTGCACTGGAACGCCGAGATACCGCGACACATCGTCGACGGTCCACAGCGGGTCATGTCGCATGCACATTGCTCCTCCTTGGTCGTGTCCTCCGCCGTTGTTGGGACTTCCATTGCGCGTACTCGCGTGCTCGGGCTGCAGCTGCCTTGGCCAGGGCGGCATCACCCGCTGTTTCCCACCCCACGCCGGCGAAGCGCCAATCTCCGATGACGAGCGTGGTTTCGTCCTCGTCGTCGGCCATGAGCTCGGCCTCGAGCCCAGCCAGGTCAATTCGCCTGCCTTCGCGGCGAGCAAGGGCGATGAGGGTTTGTGCGCGACGCCGGGCTCTGCGGAGTGCTCCGAGGGTGATGGAGTAGCGGTGGGACTTGGTTGCGAAGTGTCCGCGGAACCCCAACATGTGGACCCAGTTGGCCATCCGCTCGTATGCAACGTCGTGCTCGTCAAGGTCCGAGAGGTTGGCGGTGCTCTGCGCGCAGTCAGCGATGGCGGCCGCAACGGCTTGGATTCGCTGGAGGTGAGGGTTGCTGCCGCCGTCTGCGCTCTCCGTGGCCGACTTCGTGGCGTACTTGGCCAGGTAACCGGCCACCTGCTCGGGTTGCAGAGCCCTCTCCGGGTCGTCCGTACGTCTGCTGGTTAGTACGCCTCGTGCGTCGACCTGGGATCCGAAGCGCAGACCTCGCTCGAGGTTGTCGTCCAAGGCTGATGGAGCGGTGAAGCTCACGGCTCGGGCCGCTTCCTCGACGAGCAGGGCCAACAGTGCCGGGTCGATGGAGGGCGAGCTTGGAGCAAAGCCGGCGTCGCACTTGGGCCCATCGAGGCGTACGAGGGCGTGGAAGTGGACGATCCCACGCAGCTGGAACTCGGCGACCTTGGCGTATTGGAGCGTTGCGTGCTCGTTCAGGTCACGCGGCTTGACCCCCAACGTCTTGGCGATGAGCCGTCGCAGGGTGATGGTGAACCGTCGCCACAGCTCTGGAGCCCACCACTGCCAGACCACGTGGGAGGCGTAGTCGTAGCACTCCCAGCACAGGGGCTGGCCGAGGCCGGGGTCAGTCGGCCCGTGCCGCAGCATGCAGGACATCGAGCGACCGTGCGGGCACCTTGACTTGGTCCCTGAGCGAGGGTGGCACCGCCGCTGGCCGTCCCTCACGCCGTGGACGCTGCCGAATGATGGTGCGGTCAGCGTGGCGAAGACGAGAGGGTTCTCGGCGACCCTGTCCGGAACTCCTTTGCCACCAGTGAGTCCGCAGCGGATGAAGTGGAAGGTGTCGGCTGCGTAGACGCGCGAGCAGGAGGGGCATACGTCGGCACGGCGGTTGCCGCAACGGAGGTGGAGCACCCCGAACGCCTCGTCAAGGGTGCTATAGGTCTGAAGGGGTTGACCGGTGTCGCGAGCGAACGTAGTGCTGCTCCCGCGAACTCGTATCGGGTTGGTGCAGTAGCCGACCCGCGCCGCGGTGGTCGCCCATTGATCGAAGGTCCCGTTCGTCAGCCGGCGGACAATGTGCTGTTCCTCGGCTGATGACAGCTCGCCGAGCTCGAGTCCAGCGCCATCACCGTGACCGGGAAACCGTTCCCGGCCACGGCGTGGCGCCAGATCACGTCCCATCAGGCAACCTTGGAATCCTGCTGCTCGAGTGCGTCGTCAAGAACGGTCCCTAGAAGCTCCCCGGAGGCAAGCCTCAGGAGCAAGGGCCGGCGCTTGCATGCGGGGACCCCTCCCCACACTCCGAACTCCTCGGCATAGACCAGGGACGCGGCGAGGCAGGTGCGCCGGACGGGACACGTCTCGCAGATCGTTTCGGCGCGACGCGTCTTGGGGCTGTTGGCGTCCTCGAACCACAGCCACGAGGAACTGCAGGCGCAAGATCCCTGCGCCTGCCAGCGACTCGCGTCGAGCTCACGAACTGATAGCTCTGGGCCGAGGTCGATCCACGGCATGGCGCGTCCGTAACCAACATCGGGGTTTGATCTCGGCGTTCGACTCATGCGACTTCTCCTCCCTCGACCGCCGCCGCGACAGCCAGCCGAATAGGTGTAGGTCTGGGCGACCTGATGGCGAGTTCAGCGATGTCCGCGTCGGTCAGGTACGACGCGCGCACCCGCCTTTGAGCGCGGGTTCCCTCCACCCGCACGTAGGCGACCCCCGGGGTCAGCTCGCTGATGTGATCGGCGGTTGCACCGAGGTCTCGAGCGCCCTCCCCCAGGACCATGTCGACCTGAATCGGGTTGTCCAAGCGCATGGCAATCCGGGTGGGAAACAGATCCCGCCAGACGACGACGTCCTTGCCGGGATCTTGAACGGCTGCCAGCACCGTGATGCCGCAGGCTCGGCCTTGCGTGAGGAGAAGTCCGAGCGCCTGCTCGATGCGTCGAACGATGGTGCGCTCAGCGAAGGCCGTCAATGTGGCCAGCTCGTCGACGAGGAGGAGAATGTGGGGCGATGCCGGAGTTGCGGCATGGGTGCGCACCCCCAGCTCCGCCAACTCCCTCGCCCGGACGTCCTTGAGCGTCACGAGGTGCTCTAGTGCCAGACACATCTGCTCGGCGCTGCCGTCTTCGAAACGCGCGAACAGAGGCAGTCCAGGACGCAGCTCCATGCCGCCCTTGGGGTCGATGGCCCAGACCTGCAATGACCCGGCCGCTATCGCAGGGGCTGCGCCGTTGAGGAGGGACCAAAGTACGGATCCTTTGCCGGCGCCCGTTGCCCCCGCGACAAGTACGTGGGTGCCGAGCAAGCGCAGGTACCAAACCCCTCCGTCCTCGTGTCGACCTACTGGGATTGCCGCCAGGTCGACCTGCCCCTTGGGTGCCGAGGGACGGATCACCGGTGCAAGCACATCCCGGCGGTGCAACTCGAGGAAGACCCGGCCCGGCCGGTCCTCAACGACTCTTGCTTCCCGACACTTAAGGGCATGCGCGAGGCCATCGCACTGTGCGGCCACGTGCGAGGGGGTGAGCCCAGCGGGCAGGCTGAGCTGCAAGGTGTGCACTCCCGCCCTCGTGACGCGGACCCGCCGGATCCTCGGCAGCCGAGAAAGCTCGGCGCGGTGGCCGTTGAACTGGTGGTCATAGGCGACCAGCCCGTTGCGTGACGCGGCCTTGGCCCATCTTGAGCGGTACCAAGGTGCGGCAGCGATCGAGGCGAGTCGCGGGTGCGCCGTTGTGGCGAATGAGCTCGGAGCCGCGAGTCGCCAGGTGATCAGCGCCAGCAGCACTCCGATTGCAGTCCAGATGAGGAACCGCGATCCCAGAACGCATCCCTCGATTGCGAGCGCCACGACGATGATCGCTGGCACTGGGTTTCGGGCAGCTGCAACAAGGAGGGCGCCGATGGCGCGAACGAGCGCCCAGCCGAGTCGGACGATCCCCTCGAGAACAATCGACAGAGGGTCGTCACTATCGAACATAGGACGAGCGGGGGAGCGGTCCATGTCAGAACCCCGTGCCCGCGACACTCGCCACTGCGTTGCCGATGAGCATCGCGGCCTCGCCCATGTGACGTTCGACCTGACTGAGGTGTTCGTCGAGTTCTCGATCCGGGCAACTGTGGAGCTGATCCCTCAGCCTTGACTGCCGACCGTAGAGATCCTCCTGCTCGCGCCACAGCGACTGAAGCCGTCGGTGTACCTCGTCGGGTGCGACGCCGACTGCGTTGGACCACTGCCTTGCCTGTCCGCCGGGCATCTCACCGCTCCCTTCTCATGTCGGAGAGCGCGTCGGTCAGCCTGTCTCCGGCCGCACCTAGGGCACGACTGGCGGAGCTGATCGACGCGAGCATCCCTTCGTCGGGAGCGTCGGAGAGGCCCACGCGCAACTTCGTCAGTTCCGCGTGAAGCTCCTCCACAAGGCGGACCCGTGACGAGAGTGCCCACGGCAGTTCAAGTTCCCCGACACCGAGGGCCTCTGCCCACGCAACCATGTCGATGGGGCGCACGTCAGGCAGCCTTGGTCGGGCTCTGCTGACTGCTGGATCCGGACTTCACCGGCCCCATTGCGTCCGCGCGGTAGGACCAAGCGATGCGCGAGAAGTCCTCGTTGACCTTCTCGACGTAGGGGAGGGCGGACAGGCCGTGGAAGATCACGGGCGTGATCGGTCCCCCGCTTTCATTGGCCGGCGGCACTGGCTGGACCTTCGCCAGGAACTTCACAGTGACGGTCCGGGCACTCTTCGACGCGTCGGGGTCCAGGTCCAGCACGTCGACTTGCCAGATCGGCAGACCCGTGTCGATGTCGACCTGCTGCACCTTGTTCTCCCGTGTCGACCGGTCGAAGTCCGACACCGGGGTCACGGGCGAGACGATGAAGGCCCCGTGGGGGAACACCTCGTCGTGGGAGATCTTGAAGCGCTTTGCGATGGCCATGGCTTCCTCCTTGTTCGGCAGCATGCCTTATGCATCACTGCATAGTTACAACTATGCACAAGTGCATGGTTGGAGTCCACTCTTTGTCCAGACGTTGCGAGGTCCTCGGGTCTCCGTAGCCTCGGAAGCGAAGCGCGGCGCGTCCTCTCTGGCCCTGGCCGTCCGAGACCTACCATTGGAGGCATGTGGAATCGCCGCGTCGCCGTTCCTGGGGCGAGTGCGGCCTCGGTAGCCCTCCTGTGGGGCGCACAGCTCCCACAGGTCTCCATACTCCCCGCCCAGGCGGCGCTGATGATGGCTGCCGCGGGGCTGACGGCGGCCGTGGTGCTGCCCGCTCAAAAAAACTGAGCTCTGCCGCGCGGCTGGTCGCTACTCGCCGAGCATCTTCCCGACCCACACATCCGCGGGTCCGTCGTACCTCGGAATGAGGGCGGGCCGATCCTCGGGCGGTCTGGGGTCTCCCGCATCGATGAGGACCGGGACGCCCGTGGCGTCATCGGTCCCCCAGGCGAAGGCGCGAGGCACTGGGCGGTCTGCGGCGCCCGCCGCCAGCGCCAGCGTTCGGATCGCCACCAGCTGGGCTTCGCGCTCGGGACTGGTTGGGGCCGTCGTCGCGACAACGAAGACCCTCGTGCCGTCCCCGAGCATCATCCGGCCGACCTCCTCCATCTCACCCTCCACTCGGATGCCGCCGCCTGCGGGCTCGCCAAGGAGCACGCGCACGTCCACAATGTGGCCGCGGCCAGGAGGCGGGAGGTGGCGAATGGGTCTGACCTTCGCCGTCTCCAGCGGGGGAATCATCGGCGACAGGGCGGAGTCGCTGATCGTCATCCGCATGCCCACGCGCCACCCAGCAGGCAGGGGCTCGCTGGTCTCCCAACGGGAAATCATCCGGTCCTCCCCCGGCGGCACGCGGGTCACGGCCCCCTCAGACGTCCACGCCATACGGGTGATGCCGGACTCGTGGAGGCTGAACTTGAGGGCGCTCATGATCTCGCGCCCGCCGATGTAGAGGTCGCCTGACCGCTTGGACCCGGCCAGACTCCACGTCGAGGACTCCAGACCGCGCTCCGGATCAGAGACGCGGAAGCGGAGGGTGCTGCCGGGCTTGAGCGGAATGTCCTCGGGCAGCGTCATGCCGGGTATCAGACGTCGTCGTACGGGACGTCCGGGTGCCAGTCGTCTTCGACGTTGGGTTGGGACGCAGCGTCTGTTTCGCGGGCCCCATCTGTGGCATCCGCGTTCTCTGCCTCCACGTCCAGCAGTTCCACCACAGACCTCGTGGTCCGCACACTGCCATCGGGCTGCTCCCGCTGCGCCAGTCGGACGAGCATCGCCACGGCATCTCCCGGACGGACCCGCCGGACCTGGCTGTGGGGCAGGTCTGTTGCGTCTACGCGCACAGGCTCACCGTCGACCTCGACTAGCCACCGCTCGCTGTCGCTGACGGTCCGCGCCACGCCGAATAGTTCCTCCTCCTCGGCGTCGAGATCTCGGCCGTCGACGAAGGTGCGGACCCACACAGCCTGCTGCACTGACCAGGACGAGCGCGCCGTCGGAGCGTTCGGCTCCTCCCAGGTCGTGTCGAAGGCGACGTTGGAGGTGCTCACGGCGGTCGCGAGGGCACGCAGGGCGCTGGCGACGCGCGGGCCAAGGGCGCGCAACTGCTGTGCCGCCACGTCTGCGTCCTCAGGGGTCGCTTTGCCGACCACGGAGCAGAGCTGGATCAGCGTTTCGCTAGCACGGTCGGCTAGTGGGCGAGGCGGCTCGAACATGGGCACGTCGCCACGCGGCTCTACCTCGGGCAGATGGTCGCTCTTCGGCATGACGCTGAGAACGAGTGATCCCGGACCCGGCATGGCGCTGAGAGCTAGGGAACAACGGCGTGCGATGTCCAGCGGGATCCGGCCACGGAGGCTCTTGACGCCCTCAAGCGACGCCCCCACGGAGTCGACCGCCCGCTGCCACGCGACCGCGATCGCACCTGTGCCAGCAAGGTCAGCAGAGTGGCCTTGGACGCCCGGGCCGTGTAGTCGCAGCGAGCCGTGCGACGCGAGGGTCCGCGTCGGGAACAGTCGGTGCGAGGTAATCATGCTCTCGAGGCCCATGCGGGTGAGGTCCTCGGGGCGCTCCCAAGTTGCGTCGGGCACGCGGCCCGCTGTCCGGAGCAGGGCGAGGTAGCTCGGCTCTTCACTTGTAGCCATCGAGGATCACCTCCAGGTACCCATGACGAGGCACCGACTCCAGTCTAGGGTCGGGGTCTCTCATCCGGCTCCAGAGGTCATCCCAGTAGCCGCGCGGCATGAGGTAGTTCCTCTGCCGGAACACTGTGCCTGCGTCGACGCCTGGGAGCGGCATCCAGTCCACGATGAACGAGTCGAGCCGCAGACCGAACTGCTTTTTCACCTCGTCTTTGGTGGCGACGATCTGCAGAAATGCCGCTCGGGAGGCGTCCGTACGAGCGTTGGCGAGCAGCGCGTTGTCGATGAAGTACACGCAGTCAAGGTCGGCGGGAATGGGCTTGTCGGTGAAGAAGCTCCCCGAGAGCCAGCAGGCAGCGACCTCCCCGACGCAGCTCCGAACAGACGTCGTGAGCTGCTGCCACTCCTGCCAGATCTCACGGCGCCGAGCCTCATCAGGAGTAGCGCAAAGTGCCTCTGCCTCGGCCTCGGTCACAGTCCAGCGTCCCATCGGCAGACAGCCACTCACCAGCCCTGGCGCACCCATCGCTCCCCCTCGAACCCTGCCGAGGCTCGATGCTACTGCTGGACGTCGGTGGTGGCCGGGGTTTCGTGACGATTGGCGGCCAGCGTCCAAGTGAGATCGAGCCTCGTGGGGCCCGGTGTTGTCGTCGGCAGTGCGACCAGTCCAAAGTGGCTGCGGTCGGCGGCAAGTGGGCCTAGACGAGGTGGGCGAGCAGGTGACGAACCTCTGGCCCGGTCAGCGAGATCAGCTCTGCGACCGTTGCCGCGGCTGAGCGACTCTTAGTCGCTTGCACCGAAACCCGCTGGAACAGACATCGCATCGACCGCCCTTGGGGGCACGGCAAGGTTCATCGTGTCCCGCCGGCGCTAGAGCTTGACCAACTTCGTCGTCGACGTCGTGATGTGTTGCGTCAGTGCGGGATTCTGGCGGATCTGGGTCGCCGTCGCTGAAAGCGCCGCGTCCCATGCCAGTGCGGACTACGGGCCCGTGCGGACGCTGACAAAGTAGGTCGCTGTTGCGAGGGCGGAGGCCAGCGCCAGGACCAACGGCGCCCCGAGCCCGGCCACATTGCCGACCAGCCCGCCAAGGAGTGCCCCTAGGCCAGCGGACCCGAGGCCGAGCGTCCGCGTCCCGGCACTTACCCGTCCAAGGAGGTCGTCCGGCGTGAGGCTCTGGCGCGCTGAGGCTCCGATGACGGTGACCGTCATGCTAGCCAGCCCAATTAGCGCGAGAGCGGCGCCGGCGAGCCAACGGTTTGGCCATAGCCACATGGCGCCCCACGCGATGCCCTGCGCAAGTAGGCCGTAGGCGTAGGCGTGAGGGCTCGTCATGCGTCGCTGAATACGCGGAGCCAGCCAAGCCCCGAGCAGACCACCAATTGCGATCATGGCGAGGAGCAGGCCGAAGCCCTGGTCGCCCAGGTGGAGGCGGTCCTGCGCGAAGAGGACCAAGGGCGCGAAGGCGATGTTGTAGGTCAGGTTGAAGCTGGCCATCCCGAGGGTCAGCACCCGCAGCTCACGGTGCCCCCACAGGAACCGCACCCCCTCCCTCACGGAGGCGCGCACTCCCGCGGGGACCGCTGATCGGCCCTCGGCACGGTCGATGGCACCCAGTCCCGCCAGCAGCAGAGCCGACACCACGAAGGTGAGGGCGTTGCCGGCGAATGGCAACACCATGGCCAGCGCGAAGAGGGCGGCACCGAGGGGCGGTCCTATCAGCGACCGACCGACTAGGTCGAGTGACCACAGGCGGCTATTTGCCCGCGCGAGAACACCCGGTTCGCGACCGACCACCTGGGGGATGGCTGCTTGTGCCGCGGGGTCGAAGAAGCAGCTCGCCACGCCGATCGCGAAGACAACCAGGACCAGCATCCACAGCGATGCGACATCAAGAGCTACAGCGATGGCGAGTCCGGCCAGCAGCACGGCCCTCGCTATGTCGGCCAAGACCATGGTTCTTCGCCGTGGCCATCGGTCCACGAGGGCCCCAGCGGGGAGCCCCACAGCCAGCCACGCGGCATACCCGGCCGCGACGGTCAGTGAAACCCCGACGGGGTTGCGGGTGATGGATGCCGCAAGCAGGGGGACGGCCGCGATGACCATGCCTTGGCCTGCGATCGATACTCCCGTGGATGCGAGCAGCCTGCCGAGACCGCCGACTCCGGGGGTCTCGACAGGCTGACGCATGTCCACAGGATTGCTCATCAGGTGGTGCGCAGCTTGTCGTACTCGAATTCGCCGAGTGCGACGCCGCCGGTGAATGCACGCCACTCGCGTTCGTTGAACTCCAGGATCGGGCCGTTGCCCTGCGCCTTCGTGTCACGCACACCAACGGTGCCGTCGGCGAAGGCGATCTCCACACATCCGCCGCTGTCGCTCAGGACGCTCTTGCGCCAATGAGCGTTGTGCCACTTCTCATCCATCGGATTTCCCCTCAGATGGGTTCACGACGCCAGTTGACGCCGAGTCCTTTCGATCAGGAGCCGTGAGGCGTCCTTGTCGAGCGCGTCTCGTTGGAGATCGCGAAACAGTCGTCGATAGGCAGCCACGTCGGTCTCGGACGACAGATACAGATCGGCCGTCTGCGCTTCTACGAGGACGACTGGAGTGCCTTTGGCGAAGTCATAGAGGACGAAGGAGCCTGCTGCGTATGCCGCCCGGTCACCTTGGGCGGGTCGGATGCGAAGGTCCACGATCCCCTCGTCGACGACATCGAGGACGGCGCTCAGCTGCTCGTGCATCGTGGCCCGGCTGCCGGGGCTTCGCTCGAGAACATCCTGCTCGACGACGACCTGGTACACCACCCTGCGCCGGTTCCGGAGAGCGTCCTGTCGCGCCTGTCGTCGTGCAGCGATGCCCTCTGGTGATGGGAACCGTCCGGACTTGGCAATCGCGTTCGCATACGAGGGCGACTGAAGCAGGCCTGGGAACCACAGGGCCTGGTACTGCAGGAGTCGCTTCACCCGTGCCTCGACCGCACCGACCTCGGCTTGGCGACGCCGTGGACCACCAGCCCTGACGACCCAAGCTCCCTGCGCACCATCGTCTCGAGCTACCCAACTGAGGATCTCGGCACGGATCTCTTCTGCAACGCCGTAGTAGTCCAACAGGGTCGCGACCTCGCCGATCGAGGCGCCGAACCGGCCGGTCTCGACGCGAGAGACCTTGGATTGGGACCACCCGAGTTCGCGGGCCACTGCCGACCCCGACAGCCCCGCCTGCTCGCGGATGCCGCGCAGCTCGTTTCCAACCCTTGCGTTGGGAGCCAGGTCACCCATGGAGCCGTCCGATGCACATATGCATAGGACCACCATACAGACGGCGAGCATGGGATTACTCGACCCAGACGTTGGAGGCGTGCTCCCAACGCAGGCTTGGGTGAGGTTCGGCTGGGTAGTGGCGCGCCCATCGGTACCAGTCGCGCTCGGCCATGACGGTGATGGCGAGGTCGCCGTCGTTGGTCATGCGGACGGGGCTGACTGCTCGTAGATCGGTTTCGACGCTGTCCCCTGCAACGACGACGCGGGCGCCCACGGGGTTGGGGTGTCCTTGCACTGAGTGAAGGGTTCGGAGCTCTGGTGTGTTGGGGTCCCTGTTGAGGTTGTCCAGCCAGACGACCGACCCCGGGTCTTCGGCCGGAGTCGTGGAGGAGACATATTGCTCAACCCAAACGCGTGAACGCCCGACGGCGAAGCGATTGGTGCTCTCGCAATCGCCGTAGTAGTCCCGCTCCTCTTGGACCCAGACGGCGGGCTCGTCAACGCCTCTGACCTTGGGGACCACTTCCGAGACGATCCGGAGACTGTCTTTCCAGCCGTGGGCAAGCCAGTTGCCGTCATGGGTATAGCTGGTCATCAGGAACCGAGCCCGTCGCCCTGTGAGGGGCTCGTTGAGGCCGAGGGCGCGGCGGATCAAAAGTGCCGGGAAGTGGTCGTTGAGGCGCCCCACCGTGCCATTACGATCGGTCATTTCTGCCTCAGCGAGATCGTCGAACTCTGCGCCCGTCATTGCCGGGATCCTGATTCAACCTCGGCCGTCGTGCCGTCGGGGCGGGCGACCAGTGCGAGTTGGGACGAGTAGTAGGGATCCTTTAGTACGTCGTGGACGACCTCGACCGTCTTGCCTGTGCGTGGTGCGTGGACCATCCCGCCTTGCCCGTCGTAGATGCCGACGTGGTGGTAGCTGCCGGGCGCGTCGCCGGGTGAGTGGAAGAACAGCAGGTCGCCAGCTCGAAGGTGAGAGCCAGGAGGAACGTGGGGCAGGGCGGCGGCTTGAGCGTCGGTGACCCGGGGGAGTGTCCGTCCGGTGGCCTGGTGGTAGGCGTATTGGACCAGGGAGGAGCAGTCGAAGCCGACGGTTGCGCTACCCGGGCCGAATCCGTTCCCTGGCCCGCCGATGCCTCCACCGCCCCAGCTGTAGGGAGTGCCGAGAAACTGCAGGGCTGAGGCGACTGCGTTGGAGCCCTGGGTGCCGTCGCCGGTGTAGTCGGCAGTGGTGTAGCAGGTGGCGGACAGGACGGCCGGGTTGGCGACGATCTGTTGCGCGAGGGGTTCCCATCGGGCGTAGGCGTCGGGGAAAGCGCTGGCCTGTACAGCCTGGGCCGCTCTCGTGAGTGGCATGGCCTCGAAGCCGTGGATCTGGACCAGCCCCTTCTGGCCGCCCTTGCCGCCTTCGTAGAACATCCGTGCGGCGGTCTCTGGGTTGAGCCGGTCGGCGTCTGAGCCCCAGCCGGCGCGTTGCTGGAACAGGCCGAGGCTGTCGAGGTGACCGTGGTCGAGGTTGGTGAGGCTGGACTCCTGAAGGGCGGTTGCGACGGCGATGACCCAGCCGTAGGCGGGGACGTTGAGCTGGCGGCCGACCGCGACGATGGTCTGGGCGTTGGCGAGCTGCTCCCCGCTCAGGTCTTGGGCGTTGGCGGCTGAGGTCGCAGCGAAGGCTGTGGTGGCGGTGGTGCAGTTCCCGGCGGCCTGGGCCGTGCCTGAGTCGCTTTCTCCGGTGGTGAACAGCAGCAGGACGATCAGGCCCGTCGCGAGGGCGCCGACCATGACCACGGGCAGGACTATGAGCCCTAGGCGGATGAGGCGACGCACGACGACCTTGCGGGCCATCTGCGCGGCGGCTGCGACCAGCGGGGCCGGCATGTCAGTTCCCTGAAGTCGCTGTGGCTGGTGACAGCGACGGGGTCGGGGCACCGGGTGGGGCGTCGTCCGGGGCGAGCGTGTTGGCTTTCCACGTGCCGCTCTGGTTGACCAGGTCGACGGCGATGCGGCCCCCGTCGGTTGGCACGCTGACCGTGGCGGTGGCGCCCTTGATCGACTTCAGGGCGGCGTCACCGGTGACTCGGGTGGCTGGGACTTGGGCTGGGTCAGTTCCTGTCAGGGACGAAAGAAGGGATGGGGTTCCCCACGGTTTCATCGCAGCCAGCCATGAGGCTTCGCCGTGTGTAGTGGTGGACCAGGCAGTGACGAACGCGGTGGCCACCGCCACCGGGGATTCAGCAGAGACCTTGGCTGGCGTGGTTGAACTCGGGCTCGCGGCAACCGATCCGGCTGTCGTCGGGGCGCTGGAGGTGGCCGGCGCGGCGGGCACTGTAGGCACGGACGCGGTCAGGGATGTCCGCGGGGCAGGCGCAGCCGAGGCTCCCACTCCGTTGGTCAGGCGGCCGAGGGCAGCGAGCAGGACGAGAGCCAGAACGGCCGTCACGGTCAGGTTGCGCCATGACCACAGCGGCCATCGCACGGCACGGCCGACTCCTCCGGCATTCATTCCTCCGCTCGTTTCTGAAGGCTCAGGACCGTCTGCTTGGTGTCGGGGTCGTAGAGGCGCGGCCCGACACCGTCACGCCGGAACTGCGTGTGCGAGTCGTGGGCGAGGTTCGGGATCTCCCGGGCGTCCGCTGGGATCTGAGGGACGATCCGTCCACTGATCGGGGTCTCTCCGCTTGTGGCTCGGACGGTCACAGGATCGGGCGGCGGCTGCGTCTTCCGGACTTCACCAGCGAGGGCGTATGCCGGGCCCTCGCGATCGGCGCCCGCCTCGGCAGAATCGGGGGCAAAGACGGGCTCTTGGTTCGCGGTGACGGAGTGCGCGGGCCTGGGTGCCTCAACCGAGCTGAGCTGCAGGTGTTGCGGCACCGGCAGAGCCCTCTCGGAATCGGCGACGGTGGGGAAGTGGGCGGGTCGTCCGAAGGCTTCGGCGGGAAGCCCGGTGTGTCGGTAGCGACGGTGGACACCGTTGTCCTGCGCGGCTGCCTTCTCGTCGCCATCGGCCTTCTGGTTCTGGTTGGCATCCTCGTTGGCTGCGTCGACGCCGTGTTGGGTGGCCAGTCGCCTGGAGGTGTAGTTCCAGATCTCACGCCCGCCACGTTTGGCCCAGCGTGGGCCTCCGGAGTGACCGAGGATGTTGGTGAACGACAGCAGTGGGAACAGCACGATGAACGCGGCCACGGTCGCCACCATGCACAGCACGATGCCCAGGACGCCCATGCCGGTCGTGGTGGCGCGGGACAGTACTGCGGAGATGATCGTGGCGTGTACCGCGGACCCGGCCGAGAACGCGACCACGTTGACGACGGCGGCACCGCCCATGCTAAACACGCGCCGCACGATCGATGCCATCGGGGCCATGACCCCAACCACGGCGATGGCGGGGAACAGCATGACCAGGAACCGCAGCATGACCAAGCCGGCAAAGAGGAAGATGTCAGCGGCTAGCCGGAACAGCAGGCTGAAGGTTGACCCGAGTGCGACCATCACACCGGTTCCTGCGCGACCACCGGCCTTGCCCTGCAGGTAGCCGTACGCGACCGGGTCCTTCTTCTCGATCTCGGCGGCGGTCTTCTTCCAGTTCTCGGCCTTCTTCTCGGCGATCCGCCTGCCCGCATCGGGGTCCTGCTCTGCCTGGCGGGCTTCGGCCCAGCTGAAGGCGCTGGCCTTGAACAGATCCGGGCCCCACTTCTTGGCCGCGGGGGAATCGGTGGAGCCGAGCTCGCCGCGCAGCCAGTTGTCGTACAGGACGCGGTCGACCACCAAGGCGCCCTGGGCGCGTGCGGGGTCGGACGAGGCGGGCAGGTTGCTCAGGCCGCTGACGCCGCTGCTGATCGCCGAGACGCTCGAGGTGACGGTGCTATCGAAGAAGGTGGCGACCCGGGTCGGGTACTGGCCAATGCCGGCGACGATCGCTAGCACCAGCAGTGCCCAGGCGGCGGCGGAGGTCACCGACGACAGTCGACCGCTCATCGAGTAGAACAGCAGCAAGGCACCGACTCCGACCAAAGCTGTGGCGCCCCATGGGGACCAGATCGAGTCGTGCAGCCGCTGCGTCACGCCGGCAACGACGTCGTCGAGCGGGGCCATGTACTCCTCGGGATGGGCAACCTTGTTGTGCAGCCCGTTGGTCGCTGCGGCACCCCACGTCGCGGCCGACATCAAGAAGTTGCCGGTCGCGGTGTCGATGCTCGCCTCGACGTCGCGCAGGCCACCACCGCAGCCAAGATCGTAGGTGTGCCACCCGAGTCCGGCGTACCCGTATTGCTCATACACGCTGGTCGAGGGATGGTCGGCGAACGGGTCGCGCGGTTCCTGTGGGGTCTTGGGCCCTTCGTCGAGGAACCCGGTGATCCCGGACCCGGGCAGCTGCGCCGTGGGTGCGTCCTTGCAGTCCGGCACGCCTGGGATGGTCGGTGCCGCGGAAGCAGCCCCGGCCAGACCCACCCCGACCCCCGCGAGGATCGCGCTGATTGCCAGCGCGCGGCATACGACCACCCGGAGGGCAGCCATCTCAGGCACTCTCCCTCTCGGACTCATCCTCGACTGTCGTCGGGGTGGCGGTGAGCTCAGGGCGGGCCACCCGGTTGCGGGCCTGGTCAGGCTGGGCGGTCGTGTTGAGTGCAGCCAGCAGGCGCGGGTGGGCGGACAGGTCCATGCGAATCCGTTCGATGCCGCCGGTGCCGTCGCTGAAGATGAACTCACGAGACCCACGACGGCCTTCACGGGTCGGGCGGGACAGGGTGCCGAAGATCGACTCGTACCCCATCCCGTCGCGGATGCCCGGCAGGAACCGCAGGGCGTCGGTCTGGGCGTCCTCACCGGTGAGGCGGCCGATGAACGCGGCCGAGATCAAGTTGGCCAGGTCCAGCTTGAGCAGGTCGGCGGGGTTCTGCGAGGCCATCAGCACGCGGGTGTTGTGCTTGCGGGAGTCGCGGGCGGCCCGGTCGATGAAACGGCGGCCGGTGCTGAAGGTGGACAGCGCCCACGCCTCGTCGATGAAGATTCCCTTGCGGGCGTTGACATCCCCGAGGTACATGCCGCGTTGGGTGAGCCACGCGGCGAGGTAGAGCACGCACATCGACAGTCGCTCGTCGAGGTCCTCACTGTTGGCGGTGGACTCGTCAGGCAGGGCAAGCCCGCGCAGGCTGTACACGGTCAACAGCGGGTCTTCCCGCCCGTAGTCCTGCTGGTACCCGGACGGGAAGATCAACCGGCCGTGGCTGGTTTTGGCAGCCTCGGTCAGGAAGTCGGCCATGTACCCGGCGTGGCGGCGCAGGTCCGGGTCTCCGTCCAGTCGGGTTAGTGCGTCGACGACTTCGTGGGTGGATGCGGTGTGTCTGGCCGATACGGCACCGACGGCACGCATCAAGGCCACCTCGGTCAGCATGTGGTCCTGCAGCTGCCGCGGCAGCATTGCCCGCAGCACCGACGAGGTGAGCAGGCGGCGGGTGTCCTCGGCTTGGTTCTGTGCGGTGCGCCAGTCCAGCTCGGAGTCGTAGTGCTCACGGCGTGGTTCGGCGATGACGCGGTAGGTGCACAGCGCTCCGGGTGGTGCGTCGAGCAGGTCGATCGCCTGGGACACGTCCGCGAGCTCGGGAAGACGGCACAACGCGGTCAGTCGCCCGGAGGGGTCGAGCACGGTCCACGGGACGCCCTGCATGACGGTGCGGTAGATGATGTTGCCGCCGGCGGTGGACTTGCCACCGCCCAGACCCGCGCACAGGACCGCGAGACCGGACTCCTCTCGGGTCTCGGTGCTCTCCCACGGCTCCCACGTGACCACGCGGGCGCTGGTACCGGACGTCTCGCCGAGGTGGATCCCGACCCGGTCGCCCACCTTCGCGGTGGCGGCGGGGACGGCGGCTGCGAGGGTGGTCACCGGCATACGCCGCTTGTATGCCGTGGACGCCAGCTTCTCGCCGGGGATGAACTCCCGGGCGATGGCGTACTGGTCCGCAGGGCGGGCGATGGTGATCTGGGGCGTGTAGAGCTTGCGCAGCAGGCTGGCCCGCTCGAGGGCCTCCTCCTCCGATGCTCCGGAGACCGCAATGCGGTACCAGCCGGTGGTACGGGTCGACAACCCGGACAGGCCCATCGAGATCTCGTCCTCGACGCCCAGGGCCTTGTCGGCCTGACGGTCCAGGGCGCCGGGGGCGGGCTCGTGGTGCTCGACCTCGTAGTGGTCCTTCTGGGCGCGGATCTTCTGGATGTTGCGACGCATCGCCATCCCCACCTTGGCGGAGTCCTCGATGGTGACGCGGGCGGACCATTCGACCGGGAAGCCGAGCTGGTCGGTGCGCTGCATCCACGGGATGCCGGCCGGGATCTCGAGGTCGGTCATCCTGCCGACGGACAGGACGCACACGTGCCGTTCGACGCGCTGGTTCTCGTTTTCCCCGATCACGCGCAGGGTGCGGGCGTACGGTTCGGCGAACCATTGCACGTGGTCGGTGAACTCGTGCAGGTCCTCTTCCTCCCAGCGGCCGTCGTCGACAGCCCCGAGTGTCAGTGGTGCGGGCAGACCGAGGGAACAGGACCGGTGCAGCAGCCATTCCAGCTCGCGGGGTGTGACCGGTGCACCGTCCATTCCCGGGGCGGCCATGATCTCGTCGGTGACGCGGATCTCCTTGGACAGGGCCGAGACCTCTCGGTCGGAGAACGTGCCGGCCAGCCCGCCGAGCGCCTTGTAGAGACCCTTGCGCGCTGGGATCTCCACGCCGACGTAGACCTCCTTGTCGGCCATGCTGCGACCAGAAAGGTGCTGCTGGTCCGTCAGGAGGTGGTTGCGCCACCCCGGCAACGGAGCCGGGGCATTCTCGTCGTGCGCGGCGGCCCACCGACTCACCGGGTAGGGCCTGGTCGTGACCCGGATGTGCAGCTGACGCTTGACCAGTTGGGCGTACGCATCCGCACCGTCGATGATCAGCTGCTCGCGCACACTGTCTGGGCGGAATGACCAGCCCTGCGGATCGAGGAGGTACCAGGCCAGGATCCGGTCGGCGGTTACCGTGCAATGGCCGCTGATCCGGCGCAGGGCTATCCCGGGCTTGCTCATGACAGAGCCTCTCTTGATGCTGTCTTGGCTTGCAGGCGGGCTGCCTTGCGTTGGGCCCGGCTCAGGCGTGTGGGGACGGCACGTACCCGAGCCGGGTGTATGAGGCCCACCGTGGGTCGGGTGCGCTGTCGCGGCGCGCCGACCTCGTGGGCAAAACCGGCGATGACCGAGCCGAGTGGCCGATCTGCGTCTACGACGTTGAGGATGAGTCGGGTCAGCCCGACGGTAACCAACAGGGTGTAGGCGAGGCTGAAGAACCCCAGGCCGATGCCTAGTCGTCTCTCGATGACCTGCAGGAGGACGAAGACGAGGGCGCCCACGGCGTACGCCACATAACGAGCCCGGAATGGCAGGGTCTTGTTCGGTGGACCCAGCCAGACGGCGTTGACGTTGTAGATCTCGTCATCCACGGGGAGTCGCATCGGATCAACCCGTGATGAGCCCGGCCATCCAGGCGCCGAGATTGTCAGCTTGGCCGCTACTGGCGATGCCGAGCACGGCCAGAGCCACGACCACGCCGGCCACAACCTTCATCGCCTTGGCGTTGTCGCCCCGCTGGGCGAGCACGAAGAGCATCACCGCGATGAGCAGAAGCAGCAGCGGTATGACGTTGTCCTTGATCCAGGACTGCAGGCCTCCGGTGTTGGCGGCCGACACGAGAGTGGTGTTCAGGGTGTTCATGATCGTCCCCAATCGGTTGGTGCGAGTGGCCACCCGCGCCCACCATTAAGGCGTCCGATACACCCTCAGTCCACTAATTGTCCGGGTTTGAGATGAGTCCTTACGGTTTGTTTACTCTCTGTCTGCCATCCGCGTTGGGCCCCTATTGGGCGTGCTGAGACCTGTCGAGACGGGAGTACGCCACTACCCCGAGCCCAGAGTCGCACCGTCCGCACCTGACACCCCGACGTAAGCGCTGCGACCGTGCTCCAGCCGCTCTATGTGATGGCGACGACAGGTCGTGGAGCCAACCGGTCTCGGTCGCCGTCAGCTACGACTCGGACACCGACACAGGCCGCGATTTCTGCACCCTGGCCTCGGTCGAAGCCTGACTTGATCGGCCCCGTCTCAATTCCCACGTCGCGGCCGGCTCGCCAATCCTTTGGTGAGGCCAGACCCATCGACGCCTCGTCGGAGCGGACTGAATTTGTGCCACGACCACCGCGTCGACGATCCTGGATCGCTCGGAGCGACCCAGTCGTCGACCCAGGAGCAACCGGCCAGAGTCGTCGCCGACATCACCGCCGATCTCGACTGGGATGTGTAGGTCCAGCCCGATGGGATCCGGCAATCCCGAGCAGCGGACGCCAGCGGGCGGCGGTCTTGGCCGCCTGGATGCGCTCAGGTGGCTGCACTTCCGCGGCGAGCAGGTTGGTGGAGTTGGTGACACCGGTGGTGCTCTATAGCGGCGCCTGTGGCTTCCGACCGGGCTGCACAACTCACCGCGATGACCTCGTGCTCGCGGGTTCGGCTGGCTAACAGCGCACCCACCGCCGGACGTGGCGAGCCCCTCCCTAGAGCCCTTAAGCGTACGTCGCGGCTGTGCCGTTGCTGCCTGTCCACCGGTTCAGAGGAGGCCCGCCTGACATGGCTCAGCGAACACCCGGCCATCGCGAGGGATACATCCGGTCACTGGCTCCACGGCGAAGTTGCACGAGCGTCGACTCGGAAATGAGGTGTCGAGGTCCTCGGGTTCAGCAACGCGCGCCAGGGGTATGCCGGTTCCTCCGGGTCTCGTGCGCTGAAGATATAGTTCATTGAAGCGCATAGATGGTCTGTGGGCGGAAGGGTCTTCTTATGGTTGCCAGACGCCCGACGGTGTACGACGTTGCCGAGCGCGCGTCTGTCTCGATCGCAACGGTGTCCTTCACCTACACCCGTCCGGACAAGGTGAAGCCGGCCACGCGTGAGAGGGTTCTGGCGGCAGCCCAGGATTTGGGCTACGTGCCAAGTGCGAGCGCACGCGGCCTGGCCCATGGCCGGACTGGCGCCCTCGGCTTGTTCGCCTTCGACTACCTGATCGAGCAAGGCGACGCCTCCCGGCCTATGGACGGGCCGGCGCGATCGGTTGCCGAGGGCCGCGACGCCGGCGACACCTTGATTCGATCATTTCCCTTGTACGTCGATGAAGTCCAGCGAGGCATCGAGCTAGAGTGCTGGGCGCGTGGGTATGCGCTGTTGCTCAACGGTGGCGGGCGAGCCGACAGTGAGGCGGTGGTTGCAGATATCGCCGGTCGCGTGGACGGTCTGGCGGTCTTCCCAAACACCGTGCCACACGAGGTACTCCTCCAGATCGCGCGGCGTATTCCCGTTGTGGAGCTGGGGGCTGAGGCCTTCAGTGACCAGCTCGGCCATGTCACGGTCGACAACGTCACGGCAATGCGATCCCTTACGGATCACCTTCTGAAGGTGCACGAGCTTGTGGAACTACAGTTCGTCGGTGACGCGCCAACGTCAGATAACAGGGCTCGGTTTGAGGGGTTCAGGTTGGCGCTGATTTCCGCCGGACTGCCTGCGCCCCAGCGGCCGCTGTCGAAGGCACAGGTGCCGGATCTGATCAGCCGAGGAGCCGTGCCGCAAGGGCTGGTCTGCTGCAACGATGTCACCGCTCTGACGGTCATGGACGCCGTGGCCGCCCATGGGCTTCAGGCTCCGCGAGATGTTGCGGTGACCGGTTTCGACGGCATCCTTGCCGGGCGGGTGTCTCGTCCGATGCTGACCACGGTCCGGCAGCCAATGGAGGAGATGGGCCGCGCCGTGGTTGACGTACTCATCAATCAGCTAGGTGCTCGGGACCGTGCCCCCGAACATCGACAGCTGTCTGCGAGTTTGGTGCTGCGCGAGAGCTGCGGCTGCACCGCGTAGTTCGGCGCCGCGGTTGAGGGGCGCTGGCCGCGCTGAGGCGGGGTACCGGGCCGTCAAATAGTTGACGGTCAGGTCTTGCCAAACGCCCAATCTATGCGCTTAAATCTCCAACGTAGGAATCTAAGCCCTTTGATTCGGTCGTGCTCGAGTTCGATCTGCGAACTCTCGGACGCCGGCCCGAACCGGCTTCCCTTCAGGGCGCTCACTGCCCGCCGCACCGTCAATGGAAGGACAACGATGTTCTCTAGGAGCACTGTCATCAAGGGAGCCGCGGTGGCGCTTGCGGCCCTGGCGCTTGGAGCCTGCGGGCGCACCGCGTCACCAGCCGGAGGAGAAACCCCCGGCAAGTCGCTCTCGTCGGGACCGGCCACCGGCACTGTGACCGTCTGGGCACAGGGCGCGGAGGGCGCTGGTCTGCCCGCCCTCGCGAAGGAATTCGAGGCTGCAAACCCGGGGGTGAAGGTTGACGTCACCGCCATCCCTTGGGACGCCGCACACAACAAGTACCAGACCTCGATCGCCAGCGGCTCCACTCCTGACGTGGCGCAGATGGGCACGACCTGGATGGGCGACTTCTCGGACGCATTCGACCCGACGCCGAGCGGGATCGACACCACCGGCTTCTTCCCGGGCTCGGTCAAGTCCACCGAGGTGAACGGAACTGCGTACGGGGTGCCGTGGTACGTCGACACCCGCGTCCTGTACTACCGCAAGGACCTGGCCGCGAAGGCCGGCTTCTCTGCTGCCCCCAAGACCTGGGACGAGCTCAAGGCCATGGCCAAGGGGATGCAGACCCAGGCCGGCGCCAAGTGGGGTATCCGGCTCCCGGCCGGCGGGTCCGACTCCTTCCAGGGGTCGCTGACCTTCCCTTGGTCGAATGGCGCCCAGATGCTGAACGCTGACGGCACCAAGTGGACCTTCGACACCCCGCAATGGGTCGACGCCTACAAGTACTACCAGAGTTTCTTCACCGAAGGCATCGCGAACAAGACCCCGACCATCGGTGCCGGTGCGGCCGAGTCGGCCTTCGTCGACGGGTCGGTTCCCATGTTCATAGAAGGCCCGGCTCAGATCGGCTCTCTGAACGAGGCTGGCGGTCCCGGGTTCGATGAGAAGTATGCGGTGGCTCCGTTGCCCAAGCAGACCAGCGCAACCTCGTTCGTCGGCGGTTCGATCCTTACGGTGTTCAAGAAGAGCAAGAACCGTGATGCCGCGTGGAAGTTCATCCAGTTCCTCTCCAAGCCCGACACCCAGGTCAAGTGGCAGAAGGCCACCGGCGACCTGCCGGCCGCGCAGGCCGCATGGCAGGACAAAGCCCTGGCTGGCGATGTGAAGCTCGCCGTGTTCGGGGAGCAGCTGAAGGACACCAACTCGCCGCCGTCGCTGACCACGTGGACGCAGGTGAGCGCGGCCGCTGACTCTGTTCTGGAGCAGATGGTCAAGGCCAACCTCGACCCGTCCGCGGCGTTCAAGACACTGCAGAGCAAGGCCGACTCGATCGGCACGGGCAAGTAGTGACGACCAACGCCCTGCCTGCGCGCGCCGACGGGAACGGGCCGAACTCAGCCCGAGCCCGTCGGCGCAAGCAGGGCCTGATCGGGTGGACCTTCGCATTACCGTTCGTCTTGATCTTCGGCGTCTTTATGCTGCTCCCGCTTGTGTCGTCGTTCGCGATGTCGTTTACCGACTTCACTAGCCGCGACGTCGCCAATCCGTTCGCGGTCGGGTTCGTCGGGATCGACCAGTACACGAGCCTGTTCGGCGACCCACAGTTCATCCGGTCGATGATCAATACCGGCTACTTCGTCGTGATCGGGATTCCGCTGACGATGATCGTGGCCCTGGCCTTGGCGATCGCGCTCAACAGCGGGATCACCCGATTCCGAACCGCATTCCGGGTCGGCTTCTACACCCCAGTCGTGACGAGCATTGTCGCCGTGGCAGTCGTCTGGCGGTTCATTCTGCAGCCCGAGGGTCTGCTCAACGCCGCACTTGGCGTGGTCGGCATCAGCGGCCCGGACTGGCTCAACAGCACCACCTTGGCGATGCCGTCGCTGATCCTGATGGCGGTCTGGCGCAACATGGGCACCTTGATGATCATCTTCCTGGCCGGGCTTCAGAACATCCCCGAAGAGGTCCAGGAGGCCGCCCTGGTGGACGGGGCCGGAGCATGGACGCGATTCCGCAAGATCACCCTTCCACTGCTGCGCCCAACCTTGCTGCTCGGGGCCGTCCTGATGTCGGTCGGATACCTGCAGTTCTTCGAGGAGCCGTTCGTGATGACCAAGGGCGGTCCTCTGGACTCGACCCTGTCCGTCAGCTACTTCACCTACAACCAGTTCGGCTTCGGGAAGTACGGGGAGGCCTCCGCTGCCAGCTACGTGCTGTTTGTGGCGATCGCACTGCTGAGCCTGGTCCAGTTCCGAGCCCTACGATCCCAGGATTGAGGCGAGAGTCCCATGACCATCAACCAAGACACCCCGCCGGCTCTCGAGCCGGGCGGTGCGCGCTCCGTTAGGACCCGCCGTCGCCCACGAAGGTCAAATCACGGACCTCTGCTCACCTACGCGGCCCTCGTCGTGGCTGCAGCGATTACGTTGTTGCCGTTCGCCTGGATGCTGCTCGGCTCGTTCAAGACCCAGGGTGAGATCCTCCGCAACCCCACCGGCTTCATCCCCCAGCACCCCACCCTGAGCAACTACACAACGTGGTTCGGCGAGCTGCACATCGGCACCTTCTTCCTGACCAGTCTGATCGTCGCCGTCTTCACCGTACTCGGCAACCTGCTCTTCTGCTCCATGGTGGGTTACGCCCTCGCGAAGATGGACTTTCCGGGGAAACGCCTGCTGTTCGTGCTGGTGATGATCACCCTGATGGTTCCAGGCGTGGTCACGTTCGTGCCATTGTTCGTCCTTGTCGGCAAGCTGGGTCTCATCAACACCTACCCGGCGTTGATCCTCCCGTTCCTGACCTCCCCGCTCGGGGTGTTCCTGATGCGCCAGTTCATCCAGGGCATCCCCGACTCGCTCCTCGAGGCGGCGCGGTTGGATGGACTCGGGGAGTTTGGGGCCTTCTTCCGGGTGGTACTCCCGCTTTGCGGACCGCCGCTGGCCACCCTGGGCATCCTGACGTTCCTGGGCTCGTGGAATAACTTCCTGTGGCCGCTGGTCGCGGCGCAGAGTGAGGACAAGTACACGCTTCCGGTCGCTCTGTCACTGTTCTCCACTGGCCAGCAAGCCACCAACTACGGGCTGCTTCTTGCCGGATCCACGTTGGTCATCACTCCCATCGTGTTGCTATTCATCGCCTTGCAGCGGTTCTTCATCCAGAGCGTCGCGTCAGCCGGCATCAAGTAGCCCGTCGACGCGCCGTAGGGCTGCAGCGGCGAGCTGGGTTAGGCACCGGCGTTGAATCCTCCCCCTAGACCCAGAAGGAGCACTCCCATTTCACCAGCGTCCCCGCTCAGGTTCCCCGAAGACTTCCTCTGGGGTGCGGCCACGGCAGGTCATCAGACCGAAGGCAACAACACCAACAGTGACTGGTGGGCCCGCGAAACCCGTGGAGACCCAGCGATCGCCGACCGCAGCGGCGACGCCTGCGACAGTTACCACCGCTACCCCGAAGACATGCGATTGCTTGCCGACGCGGGCCTAAACAGTTATCGCTTCAGCTTGGAATGGTGTCGGATCCAACCAGAACCCGACTACTTTTCCCGCGCCGAGATCGATCACTACCGGCGCATGGTCGACACCTGCCATGAGCATGGCCTGAATCCGGTGGTGACCCTGCACCACTTCACCATCCCGCAGTGGTTGGCCGCCGAAGGAGGATGGCGCCACCCTGACGCCGCCGACCTGTTCGCGCGGTTCACCGAAGCGATCCTGCCAGTGGTCTCCGAGGGCGTGCACTGGGTGTGCACCATCAACGAACCCAACATGATCGCCAGCAGCACACGGCAGGACGCCACAGGACTCTTGGGCAACCTGCCTCAGTCTGACCCTCAGGTCTCGGACGTCCTCGTCGAGGTTCACAAGCGTGCTCGCGACGTCTTGTCATCGGTGCCCCGCATCAGGTCCGGGTGGGCGATCGCCACCCAGGCCGTCCAAGCCGAACCCGGTGGCGAGGTCCTCGCTCACAGCTACAGCTACGCCATCGAGGACTTCTTCCTCGAAGCGGCACGCGGCGACGACTGGGTCGGCGTGCAGGCATACACCCGCACCGTCATTGGCCCCAATGGGCCTCGCCCTGTACCCCAGGACTCTGAGACCACCCTGACCGGCTGGGAGTACTACCCATCAGCGCTGGGCTACGGGATCCGCAACGCGTGGGATCTCACCCGTGGTGTCCCGATCCTTGTCACCGAGAACGGGATCGCCACCGCGGACGACACCCGCCGCATCGCATACACCCACGGTGCCCTGACCGCGCTCCACCAAGCCCTCGACGAGGGAATCACTGTCCGGGGGTACCTGCACTGGTCGGCGCTGGACAACTACGAGTGGGGGTCCTACCGGCCCACCTTCGGGCTCATCGCGGTCGACCGAAACACATTCATCCGCACCGCGAAGCCCAGTCTGCGCTGGTTGGGCGACACCGCGAAGGCCAACGCCCTAGCCCGATAGACCGAAATCGACTTACCCAAGCCGGTGGCAGGGTCCAGCCGACTCTGGTGGGCCCGGCAACAGCTACCTTCATTGAAGCGAGAGTCCTCACCCTTAGGCAGGCCTTCCCATGACCACAATCACAGATGTGGCAGCCGCGGCAGGTGTGTCTGTCGCCACCGTCTCACGGGCGCTTCGGGGGCTGGATCACGTGCGCCCCCAGACCCGCGAGAAGTGGCTGGACTCCCCAGCGGGCATACTGGCCTTCCGACGCAGCGACGTCGAGTGCTGGCTCAACACGGGCAGCGAGCCGGCGCGCCTGCCGGTCGGGCAGGTCCTCCTGCGATCCGTAACCGAGGGTCAGGGCGACCTTCTCCCCCCGAACTCCGCGGCCTGGGTGGTCACGTCATGAACACCCCGACCATCCGCGCTGACCGCGAACCACTCGCCATCGCAGGGCGCGCGCTGTGACGGCCACGCCGCAAAACGGCGCAGAGCCGAGGAGCCGACCGACTATCCATGACGTTGCGCGGGTCTCCGGCGTGAGTGCCAAGACGGTCTCGAGGGTCATCAACAATGAGCCCCACGTGCGAGGAGAGACGCGTGAGCGGGTCGCCCGGGCAATCAGTCTCCTTGGCTATCAACGCAATGAGGCAGCGGCGCAACTTCGGCGCGGTTTGCGACGGTGCCCGTGAGGCAACAGACCGTTAGCCATGTTTCGAGGATCCTGGGGCATCCTTCTCGCTGGGAGCTCACATCGGGCCCCTTCTTCGTTGGGGGTGGGTTAGCCGGCACAGGAAAGTTGCCTCGGATGGCTTCCGTGTCGGGCGAGAACTGCGGCGGTCGCAGCGGTGGTCGGACACGATGTGCGCCAGCCTGTGGGTCGCTAACTGCAAGGGGGATTGAGCTGGTGCTGGATCAAGGTCGCATGTTGATTGCGACCGCTCACAGCGAGGGTGCTTGTCAATGACATCAGTACATGCGCGTTCCATGCGGAACCTTTGGATCGAGGACGGCAGGTCCGTGGACAAGTGCGACTGCGCACTCGACCACCCAGCTCACAGCGACCAGAAGGGCGGGCAGGGCCCGACAGCGCCTCGGGCCGGGCAGGGTCTGGCCGATCATGAAGGTGGGCGCCGCTGATGATTAGACCAACCTCGCAGCACCAGCACGGGGAACATCGGGACCCTGGGCAGGCAGTTCCGTGAGCACCATCAAGGATGTAGCCCACGCAGCGGGTGTGTCCGTTGCCACTGTCTCCCGTGCCCTTCGAGGGATGGACAGTGTTCGCCCTCAAACGCGTGACAGGATCCAGCGGTTGGCATCGGAGATGGATTTCGTTGCCTCACCCACAGCGGCATCGCTTGCCTCGGGCCGGACCAAGGTCATCGCCGTCGTCGCACCTTCGCGGACACGTTGGGATTTCGCGACCTTGGTCAGGGGCATTGACCGCAGGTTGCGACAACACGATCACATGGTCTTTCTCGTGGACCTGGAAGATGAAGGTGGCAACCCCCGCCGGCGACTGTCTCAGACGATGTTGCTCAAGCGTGTCGACGGCGTCATCGCGCTCCACGTCCCGGTTGACGAGGGGGAGCTGGAGATGCTCGACCGGCTTGACCTTCCCCTGGTGGCTGTCGGGACCCCCGTTCCAGGGCGTTCCCTGATTCGGATCGATGACGCCCGCGCAGCTCGCTTGGCCACGGAACACCTGATCGGGCTAGGCCATACCCGTATTGCCTTCGTGGGCATCAGGCCGGACACCATCGGTCAAACCCAAGCGTCGCAACAACGCCTGCAAGGCTTCAGGGAAGCCGTTGCACATCATGGCCTTTCCTACCCAGCGCACTTCATCATCGACGCTGGGTGGACTGCTCTTTCGGCTTCAATCGCCGTCAGAGAGCTGCTTCGGGCCCCGGACCGTCCGACAGCGGTGATGACAGTCTCTGACGAAGTGGCGATGGGGGTCCTTCAGGCCGCACGGCGTCTTGGATTGAGAATTCCGCACGACTTGTCGGTCATCGGCATTGACGACCACGTGTTCTCGGACGTCATGGACCTCACGACCATGCGACAGGACCTCCAGGCTCAGGGTGAGATGGCTGCCGAGATGCTCCTCCAGCGAGTGCGGAACCCAACCATTCCGGCCGTGAACGTGACAGCGCCAACGGAGCTTGTGCTGCGCGGGACCACGGGCAGTCCGGGACCTGACCGCACTGACGCTGCGACCCGGATGGCCGACACGGGATCCAACGAAGCCCTCCGAGGCCACTGATGACCAAGGTCTCCCCACAGCCTTGCATCCCACGCACCAGCGCCCCAGAGCAGTCACAACCGGGGACCGTCGGGCGGCGGTTCCACACGGTCCCGCAGGATCACCGCGCCCTCCGGAGCGGCGGCCAGTCTGCCAGCCTCCCGGTGGATTCGGCCGATTCATCGTGCCCCCACTGGTCCCCACCGGATCGACTCCTGCTCGAGCTGCGATCCAAGACCCGAAGGAGAATCAGCCATGATGCCCGAAGATATTGGCGGAGACGATGTCGGCGCGCAGGGACACCCAGCAAGGCGTAGGACCCAAGAGGAACGTTCCGGCTACATGGTCGGGAAGCTTGCCGGAGCCGAGCACGGGTTGCTGCGGGACATGGTCACGCCGTTCGCGATCAGGGCTGCGCAACTGGGTTTAGCCGTTACACCGGATGCCGTGGCTTGCCTCGCCGAAGCGATGCGGCGGGGCGCCCTTGACGAGATCGTGGCCGCCTGCAGGGGTGACAGCCGTTCCGACGCCAAGCGATCGGTCCCATATCGGGCCGATTGATTCGGCGGGGCTTCTTGGTGGGCGAGCGACTTCGTTCGACAAGGCCTCGGCAATAGGTAGAACGTGTCGCCTCTGCATTGGGCCCAACGGTGGCGGCGCCTCGCCGCGGAGAGTAGGTCGCCATGGTTCGAGCAGCACGTCTGCCGGGCCCTGTCGCCGACGTGTGGGAATGGCAGTTGGAGGGCGCATGTCGGGAGGCAAACCCCGAGCTCTTCTTCCATCCCGAGGGCGAGCGGGGCGCTGAGCGTCGTTCCCGCGGGTCTCAGGCCATCGCGGTTTGCCACGGATGCCCAGTGCTGCAGTGTTGCGGTGATTATGCCCTCAAGGCGGGCGAGCCGTACGGAGTGTGGGGAGGAATGACCGAGGACCAACGGTTGGCCCAGCAAAGCACCCGGGACAACTAACGCCGCCCTAGGTGCTTCTAGCCCTCGCCCGGAACTCCACAGCTCTGAAGCAGCGGAGCAGCGGAGTCGGACAGAGCACCGGAGCTCCGGCGGTGAGGACTTTCTTTACTGGCTTAAACGCGGCTTCGCCGCGAGCCGCGCCTGCGGCGCGGCCGTGCCGGGCATGCGGCCTGGCGGCCGTTCCGGGCGCGGCCGCGCCGAGGGCGGCACAGGAAAGCAGCGCCCTGGCCAGATTCCAGGACGCTGCTCTCAACTCAGGCTCAGCTCACCGTCTACTGCGCTGATGACGGACGGAGCGGGCGCGCGCATGGCTGCCGTAAGCCCCAGCCAGCACCTTCCGGGATACTCCCGTCTGCAAACCCGTGAAGCTGACTTCCGTACCGGCATCGCAGCCGGTCACCTTCCAACGCGCTTCCTTTTGGGTCAATGCGCAGACCCGCGTTGCCGGCTCCCGTGCGCGCCGCACCCACCGCTTTGCCCACCGCTTTGCCGCCGAACTGTCCGCTACGGCAGCGAGACGACCGCTACTTGCGGCAGCCTCGTTGTGCACGATCGAGGCGGCGATCGGTATCAACCAGAACAGTCGGAAGAGTGGCGCGCAAAAACAAGGGGTTGGGGGTTCGAGTCCCCCCGTCGGCTCCCTGTGACCGGCTGATTCCGCGGGGTGTCAGCGGGTCTCGGCCCGGCGGAGCACGGTCTCGAACTGCTTGGCCAGTGTGCGCGCGCCCACGAGGGGGATCAATCCGGCGACCAGCTTGCCCTTGAAGGAGTTCGGCTTCCGGTTGAGGGTGACCCGCAGGTCGGTGCCGCCGGCCGCCGGGGTGAGCTCGTAGTGCCAGCTGCTGCCGGGGCCCCAGAGGTTCGAGTCGAGGGTTTCGATGGTGACGGTGCCGGCCGCGGCGTCCCACGAGTACCGCTCGCGCTCCCAGCCCATGCCGGTCCCCTCGGTCACCTCGGCCCAGTCCGGCCCCTGGTCGTGGACGGCGAAGTGGGCGTCGTCCACGTTCGGCCACCAGCGCGCCCGGTCGGGGCCGAAGTCCGTGATCACCGCCAGGGTCTCGCTCGGCGACAGGCTCGTGTGGACGGTGAAGTGCGTGGTCGCCATTCGGGGTCCTTCCGTGGGTGGTCGGCTCGGTCCGCCGTCGTGCCCATCATGCGCCACAGCCGAGGTATGCCGCGTGGTGACCGACGCTGGACGGTCGCCGATTTCAGGAGCACGCTTTTCGTATGGTCACCGTGCTCGGATGGGCCGCCCTGGTCGTGGGTGTGCTCGGCTTCGTCGTCGGGCTGCGCCGGAGCCGCCGCAACGACGAGCTCGAGCGCGGCCTGGTCCTCTGGATGGTGCTGTCCTGGGCGGGGACTGCGGCCGTGATCGGCGCTTCGCTCGACTAGGCGCCCAGCCACCTCAGAGGAGCTGACGCCAGGCAGGCGGACCTGACGCCGGGCAGGCGTCACTCGTTGGTGGTGCCGATCCGCACCTTGCCGTTGCCGCTGCACTCGGGCAGGTGCGCCTCGGCGTCGCGCCGGGCCTTGCCTCGTGCCCTCCGGGCCGCACCGACCCAGTTGCAGCTCTTGCAGTAGCCGAAGGTGAAGGACCCTTCTTCGCGGACCGCGACGGAGTCCGTCTCCACCTGGGTGATGGTGGCCCGGTGCTTCTGGCCGGCCTCGTCGGTGAGCGTGAGGTTGTGACCCTTGCGCTTGAGGAACTGCAACGTCGGTCTCGCCACGGCGTCATCCTCCCCCATGAGGCAGGCCGTCGCCTCCGTGGTCTCGGAAATACCGGTGAAGGTCAGGGGGCCGGGCGGGTCCGGGTCGATGGGATGCCCACGGGTCTAGAGTCCCGTCTCGTGATCCCAGACCGCTTGCGCGCCGTAGTCGCCCTGATCGCCGTGGGTTTCGTCACCAGTGTGCTGCTGAGCGGGTGCTCCGGCCAGGGCAACGCGGAGGCCGGCAACGCGCAGGCTGCGGCGGTGTCGTTCAGCCGAGCCGTCGCTGGCGCGACCGATGAGGCGTGCGGACTCCTCGCGCCACAGACCCGCATGGAGCTCGAGGACCGCGAAGGTCCTTGTGCCAGTGCGCTGCCCGCCGAGCTGCAGTCCAGGCCCGGGCCGGTGAGGTCGACCGAGGTCTACGGGAAGGACGCCATCGTGCGACTCGAGTCGGACACGATCTTCCTCGCCCGCTTCCGCGACGGCTGGCAGGTGACGGCGGCCGGGTGCGCCCGCGCCCAGGTGGGTCGGCCGTACGACTGCAAGGTCAAGGGAGGCTGACGTGCGCCCCCTCTTCATCGGCTACCTGCTGTTCATCGGCCTCGGTCTCGCCTTCTGCTTCGCGATGGCGGTGACGCACCGGTGAAGCGCAGGCTGAAGGAGAACGGCCTGACCCTCGCCTTCTCGGCGCTGCTGCTGGCTGCGCTGGTCGGGCAGGCCCTCACGGGACGAGCGTCCTACAACGAGTCGGCGGTCGATGCCGGGCTGCCCCTGCTGAGCCTGGCCGAGTACGTGACGTCCTCGCAGTTCGCGGTGGACGTCGCGGAGAACTGGCAGTCGGAGTACCTGCAGTTCCTGCTCTACATCTTGTTCACGGTGTGGCTGCTCCAGAAGGGCTCGCCCGAGTCCAAGCCGCTCGACAAGGCCGGCCGGGAGTCGGACGAGGAGCAGAAGGTGGGCGCCCACGCCGAGGCCGGCTCGCCCGGGTGGGCGAAGGTCGGCGGCTGGCGGACAGCGCTGTACTCGCGTTCCCTCGGGCTGCTCATGGGCCTGGTCTTCCTGGGGTCGTGGAGCGCCCAGTTCGTCGCCGGGCGCAGCGCCTACAACGCCGAGCAGCTGCACGACCTGCAGGACCCGCTCGGGTGGGCGCAGTACCTCCAGGCGCCCGACTTCTGGAACCGCACGTTCCAGAACTGGCAGTCCGAGTTCCTCGCCGTGGGCAGCATGGTGGTGTTCAGCATCTACCTGCGCGAGCGGGGGTCGCCCGAGTCCAAGCCGGTCGGCAGCCCGCACACCGCCACCGGCGTCGAGGGCTAGCTCGCCCAGGGGTTTGGTGCCCAGCCCGCCGGGTAGGGCCTGACCGTGAGCAAACCCGCCATCGCACCGCTCGTCCTCGTCGACCGGAGGGTCGACCCCGACGTGGCCAGGACGATCGCCTGCACGGGGTACGAGGCGGGCCGGGCGGCGTCCTCGCCAGACACCGTCGGGGAGGCCCTGCGGGTCGCGTCGGAGTGGGGACCGAATCTCCCGCGTCCGGGCGGTGGGAGGACGGCAGCCCTCTGGTCGGTGCTCGCCACCGTCGGGTCGGTCGACCTCACCGTCGCGCGGGTCGTCGAGCCACACGTCGACGCCTTGGCGATCCTGGCCGAGGCCGGCCTCGACAGCGCCGTGGCGCCCGCAGGGGCCACGTGGGGTGTGTATGCCGCCGAAGGCCCGGGCCTGCGCCTGACTGCGGCCCACATGGGGTCACGGTGGATCCTCGACGGGCCCAAGCCGTGGTGCTCGCTGGCCAATCGGGTGACCCACGCGCTCGTCACGGCGTGGGTCGACGACACGACGAGGGGCCTGTTCGCGGTCGACCTCCGCGCGAGCGGAGTGCGTCCGTCGGCGCGAGAAGGGGAGTGGGTGAGCCACGGCCTGCCGGACGTCACGAGCGGCGGGTTGGAGCTGACCCGGGTGCGTGCCGTCCCCGTGGGAGGGCCGGGCTGGTATCTCGAGCGGCCGGGTTTCGCGTGGGGCGGGGTCGGCGTGGCAGCCGTCTGGTTCGGGGCGGCAGTGGCCCTGGCCCGGAGGGTTGGTCGGCACGTGGCCGACCGCCCGGCCGACCAGGTGGCGCAGCTGCACATCGGTCAGCTGGACCTGGCCCTCTCGACCGCCCGCCAAGCGGTCGCCGCGGCGGCTGCGGTCGCGGACCGGACGGCGGACCGAACCTCGGGCAGGGCGGCGGACGCAGCGCCGGGTGACGAAGCGCCCGGACTGGTGGCGGCGCGGGCCCGAAGCATCGTGGCGGAGTCCGTCGAGACCGTGCTCCGCGTGGCCGACCACGCCATGGGCCCCGGCCCCCTGGCGACGGAGGCCGAGCACGCGCAACGGGTGAGCGACCTGCGCTTGTACGTCCGGCAGCACCACGCAGAACGTGACGTGGCGAACCTCGGGCAGCAGGTCCTGGCCGCAGCAGGATCGGGATCGCCCTGGTGAGGGCCTTCACCCATGACGACCGTGGCACCTCCCGCCGAGAGTGGGACGACCTGCTCGAGACCGCGGCCCTGCCGCTGCTCGACCTCTCGCCCTACCGACGACTGGTGGTGGTTGGCGCTCATCCGGATGACGAGAGCCTCGGGGCAGGAGGTCTGCTCGTCACGGGGGCGGCTCTCGGACTGGTGACCGCACTGGTGGTCGCGACGGACGGCGAGGGGTCCCACCCCGGCTCGCCCACCCACGACCCCGCGGCGCTGGCACGTCGTCGCCGAGCCGAGCTCGGCGACGCCCTGGCGGCGGTGGGGCAGGGCGGGGCGACGGTCATCACGCTCGGGCTCCCCGACGGTCGGGTCGGTGACCACGCGGACGAGGTCGTCGCCAGCATCGTCGACGTGGTGGGCGACGGGCGCGACTGCCTGGTCGTCGCGCCATACCGGGGGGACGGGCACCCGGACCACGAAGCCATGGGCTCCGCTGCCGCTGCCGCCGCGCACCGCACCGGCGCCACCCTCGCCGAGTACCCCATCTGGCTCTGGCACGCGGGCGGGGAGCATGACCTCCCGCTGCGTTCGACGGTGCGGTTGCCCCTGACCGCGCGCACTCGAGCAGGCAAGCAGGCAGCAATCGCCTGTCACACCAGTCAGATCCGGCCCCTGTCGGACCAGCCGGGAGACGCGGTGATGTTGCCGGAAGCGGTCCTCGAACACTTCGCGGGCACCGACGAGCTCTTCGTCCTCACGCCGGCTGGGCAGACCCGGGACGACCGCCTCGACCGTCTCCACCGCGATGACGACGACCCGTGGGGTGCCGAGTCGAGGTGGTACGAGCAGCGGAAGCGCTCGCTCCTGCTTGCTGCCCTCCCGCGCCCCCGCTTCACGCGAGCCCTCGAGGTGGGGTGCTCGACGGCGGTGTTGACCGAGGCGCTGCAGGAGAGGGCGGCGCGGGTGGTCGCGATCGACAGCTCGCCGGCTGCCCTCGACCTGGCGCGGCGTCGTCTGGGTGACCACGCAGACCTGCGCGAGGTGGACGTGCCGTGGCGGTGGCCGGAGGGCTCGTTCGACCTCGTCGTGGTCTCCGAGGTGGGCTACTTCCTCAGCCCGGTGGCGCTCGAAGGGCTGGTCGGTCGGGTGGCCGACAGCCTCACGCCGGACGGCGTCGTGGTCCTGTGCCACTGGCGGCACCCGGTGAAGGGGTGGCCGCTCGACGGGGAGGACGTCCACCGCGCCTTCGCTTCGGCGGGGATCCCCGAGCGCGCGGCGACCTACCGCGACCGGGACATCGAGATCGTGGTCCACACGGCACCCGAGCAATGGCCGGACCCGCACCGGTGAGCGGTCTGCGCGCGGTCCACGTGGTCGTCCCCGCCCGCAACGAGGAGCAGCTCATCGGTCGGTGTCTCGACGCGCTCTCGGACGCCCGGACGGCGCTGCGCGCCGAGCGACCGACCCTCGAGGTGCGAGTCACCGTCGTCCTTGACGGGTGCGCTGACGGCACGGCCGCCATCGTGCGTCGAGCCGACGCCGTCGACGCCCTCCACGTCACGGAGCTCACGCCCGGCGGCGCCCGGGCGGCCGGGGTGCGCCGGGTCGGCGACCTGGCCTCCGACCTGGACGGTGGGCAGGTGTGGGTGGCCTGCACCGACGCCGACAGCGTGGTGCCGGTCGGCTGGCTGGCCGACCAGGTGCAGTGCGCCGAGGAGGGTGTCGTATGCCGTGTCGGCACCGTCCACCCGGAGCTCGGGCCGGCGGAGCGTCGGCTCCACCTGGGCTGGCTGGCGCGGCACTCCCACGCCGACGGGCATGTCCACGTGCACGGCGCGAACCTCGGCTTCACCCTGGCGGCATACGAGCAGGCCGGCGGCTTCGCGCCGCTGGACTGCGGTGAGGACGTCGACCTCGTGCGACGGATCCGCGCCGCAGGACTGCCCGTCCGGTCGACCGGCCACGACCCGGTCCGGACGTCAGCGCGCCGCTCGAGCAGGGTGCGCGGTGGCTTCGCCGACTACCTCGCCACCCTCGCCGTGGACCTCGCCCGCGCCACCTGACCGGCGCGGGCCCTAGGGCTTGGGGCCAGGTCGAGGCCGGGTCAGGTCGGGGTGGCCGTCGGGGTCGGAGAGGACGGCTTGGGCGACGTCACCCAGTCGGTGGTGGTTGGTGCGGGCATAGCGACGCATCAGCTCGAAGGCGAGGTTGACGTCGATGTCGTGCATCCTCGCGAGGGCGCCCTTCGCCTGCTCGATCATGATCCGGCTGTTCAGGGCGCTCTGGAGCTGCTCGGTGAGGAGCTCACCGCTGCGGATGGCTCGCTCCTGGAGGATGGCGATCGTGGCGATGTCGGCCAGGGACTGGACGATGCGGGTGTCCTGCTGCCCGAGCTCGCCGGGTTGGGTGCTGAACAGGTTCATCGCACCGATCACCTTGCGCTGGTGGCGCAGCGGGAAGGCATGGACCGACCGGTAGCCCGCCGCGACGGCCCTGGGGGCGAAGTTCGGCCAGCGGTCCTCGGCCTCGCTGAGCTCGGCGTTCACGACCGGCTGGCCGGTGTTGAAGCAGTCCAGGCAAGGACCTTCGCGGTACTGCAGCTGGAACAGCTCCAGGAGCTTGATCGACTCGGCCGACGAGGCGACGTACTGCAGCTGACCTTTCGGGTTGGCAAGCAGGAGCCCGGCGGAGGCCGCACTGCTGACCTGGGCGGTGTGGTTGGTCAGCGTCTCGAGGAACTCGATGACGTCGAAGTCGTCGACGAGCGTGTCGGCAGCCTCCACGAAGATCTCGGCCAACCGGTCAGTGGAGATCATGCCTGGCCAGTCCTTCCTGCCCGGACGTCGCCGGTCCGTCCCGCCGGGTCACGGCTCGTCCTTGCTCAACCTCAGGCTACCTTCCACGATGTCGCGGGCGACATCGGTGAGGGTGCGTTCGTGGGCGTAGGTGTGCGCCCTCAGTCGGGCCATCGCCTCGTCCAGGCTCACCCCGAGGTCGACCATGACCATGCCCTGGGCCTGGTAGACCTCGAGCCGGTAGGCGAGTGCGTCGTCCAGGTCGGCGGCCCCTCCGGCCTGGGTCGCCGTCTGCGAGTCCAGCAGCAGCCGCATGGCTATGTCGGCGAAGGTCAGCGCCTGGGAGAGCGCCCCCTGGGTGAGCCCGCCCGCCTCGTGACGATAGACGTCCATCGCCCCGGCTCGAGCCGTGCCGATCTGGAGCGGGAAGGCGAACACCGCCCGGACCCCCTCGTCCTGTGCCGCGGCGGCATACCCCGGCCAGCGGGCGCTCCCGTGCCCGAGCAGGTCAGGTTCGAGGACCGGGCGACGCGACGCGTAGGCCTCGATGCAGGGACCTTCGCCCAAGGTGAACTGGAGCTCGTCCAGCCGACGGCTGACGACGTCCGAGGCGGCGATGGTGCCTCCGAGGTGGCTGTCCTCGGTCAGCACGCTGACCCCCACACCGGACGCGGGCAGGTTGCGGGACAGGGCCGAGCAGAGGCGTTCCATCCGGCCGAAGGGTGCTGGCTCGGGTGACGGCGACTGTTCCGCGTCGATGAGCCGGTTGGCCCGCGCGACCCGTGCGGCAGCGTCCGGCATCTCAGGGACTCGGACGTTCGCTGGCGGGCGACCGCCTCTGGTGTGCCACGAGCTCAGCGTAGACCCCTCAGTGGTGGTGTTGTCTCGGCGTGAGGAGGCGTACTGTGATGGGCGAGGCCACCCCGGACCCCGGTCGCGACAGTTGCTATCGGCGGAGCCCATGATGAACACCCAGCCCTTCCACGCCAGGCCGGTCCTCCACCTGGTGCCGCCTTGGTCGGTGGCGCCCGCACCGGAGTCGCCCCTGAGGGTGACCCACGACGACCAGGGGGCGCTCTGGGTCTTGGCGCTGACCGGTGAAGCCGACATCAGCACCCGCGACGTCCTGGCGCGTGGCCTCGCCACGGCGCTCGCGATGAACCGGGGGGTGCTGGCCGTCGACGTCTCGGGTCTGGAGTTCTGCGACTCCTGGTGCGTCGATGCCGTGCTCGAGGCCAACAGCCAGGACTCCAGCAGCACCATGGTGCTCGTGGGCGGCCGGGGCATGGTCGGCCGCGTGTTCGACCTGCTCGACCCTGACGAGACCCTCGCCCGCCACGCCTAGGTGGTCAGCGGACCTGAAGTGCGGCAGACGCACGGGCCCAGGGGTAGCGCCCGCGCACAGGGAGGGCAGGGACAGGAGCGCGCCCCTCGACCTTGGGGGACTGGAAGGGAGGGGCGCGCATAACCTGCCCCCGGGGCGCAGAACCTGAGATCTGGGGATACGCAAAGCCCCAGACGGTTCACCGGGTCGCGACCGTGGTCCGGGGCAGCAAAATCACCCTACGCCTGAGTGGGCCAGCTCGGAAGGGGCGCCGGTCAGCTGTCCTGCTCGGTGGGGTGGCCCTCATGGAGTCGAGCCCACTGCTCGTCGTCCGCCCACTGCGTGTCGCACACCATGCACCGGAACGCCGGGTGGGGGCGCGCATCGTGGGAGCCCTTGGCCGGCGGGAGCATCACGCTCGTGGCCTTCGGGGACCCGCAGCGCGGACACTCGTGGGTGGCCATGCCGACCTCCTCTCCACCTGGGTCGCGTGCGTCCAGTATGCGCACGGACTACCCGGTGCCGCCCCGCCCAAACACCAGGCGGACCCGCGTGAGGCACCCGGGCGCCCACGGTGAGGTTTGAAGCACACCGGGCTGGGCACGGCATACCCGTCAAGGAAGGTCCGTGGACGAGAGGGTGTCATGCCGAAGAAGGCCAGCAAGCGCAAGGGTTCGTCGAAGCCTGCCGTGGACGTCCTCGGCGCAGGCGGGGAGGTCCACCAAGGCGTGGAGGGCGGCGTGGTGCTCACCACGGCCGTGGGGGCACCGCTGTCGGACGACCAGAACAGCCTGCGGGCCGGGCAGCGCGGGCCGACCCTGCTGGAGGACTTCGCCATGCGCGAGAAGATCTTCCACTTCGACCACGAGCGGATCCCGGAGCGGGTGGTGCACGCGCGCGGCTACGGCGCCCACGGCACCTTCGAGACGACCGCCGACCTGTCCGCCATCACCAAGGCCGCCATCTTCGCGAAGCCGGGCGGCAAGACCGAGGCCTTCGTGCGGTTCTCCACCGTCGCGGGCGCCAAGGGGTCCTTCGACCTCGCGCGCGACGTGCGCGGCTTCGCCGTGAAGCTGTACACGACCGAGGGCAACTGGGACATCGTCGGCAACAACATCCCGGTGTTCTTCATCCAGGACGCCATCAAGTTCCCCGACCTCGTGCACGCCGTCAAGGAGTCGCCGGACCGCGCCTTCCCCCAGGCGCAGTCGGCCCACGACAGCTTCTGGGACTTCGTCTCCTTCACCCCGGAGGCGATCCACATGACCCTGTGGCAGATGTCGGACCGCGCGATCCCACGGTCGTTCCGCTTCATGGAGGGGTTCGGCGTGCACACCTTCCGGTTCGTCAACGACGCCGGCGAGTCGCAGTTCGTGAAGTTCCACTGGCGGCCGCTCCAGGGCCTGCAGTCGGTGCTGTGGAACGAAGCCGTGAAGATCAACGGCGCCGACCCCGACTTCCACCGGCGCGACCTCTGGGACGCGATCACCACCGGCGACCTCCCGCAGTGGGACCTCGCGGTGCAGGTCTTCGACCAGGCGTTCGCGGACGACTTCGACTTCGACGTGCTCGATGCCACCAAGCTCATCCCCGAGGAGCTGGTGCCGCTCCAGGTCGTCGGCCGCCTCACCCTCGACCGGGTCGTGGACAACGACTTCGCCGAGACCGAGCAGGTCGCGTTCGGCACCATGAACGTGCCTCCGGGCATCGACTTCTCCGAGGACCCGCTGCTCCAGGGCCGGAACTTCTCCTACCTCGACACCCAGCTCTCCCGGCTCGGCAGCACCAACTTCACCCAGCTGCCCGTCAACGCCCCGCGCTGTCCCGTGGCCCACTTCCAGCGTGACGGACACATGCAGACGGCCGTGCCCACCGGCCCGGTCAACTACGAGCCCAACGGTTTCCAGGGCGCCGACCGCGGACCCCGCGCCGACGTCGGCGCGGGGCTCCAGTCGTATGCCGCGCCGGTGGAGGGCGCGAAGGTGCGGGTGCGCTCGGAGACGTTTGCCGACCACTACAGCCAGGCCCGCCAGTTCTTCATCAGCCAGACGCCGGTCGAGCAGGACCACATCGTGAAGGCCTACACGTTCGAGCTGAGCAAGTGCGAGACGCCGCAGGTGCGCACGCGGATGCTCGCGCACCTGCGCAACGTGCACGACGACCTCGCGTCCGGCGTCGCCGAGGGACTGGGTGTGCCATTGCCCGAACCGGCGGTGCCGGCGGTGGCACCGCGCACCGATCTCCCGGTCTCGGATGCACTGAGCATCCTCAAGAACGGCCCGAAGAGCTTTGCCGGTCGCAAGCTCGGGGTGCTCGTCACCGACGGGACGGACGCTGCCGTGCTGGAGGCGGTCAGGGCCGCGGTCACCGACGTGGGTGCGGTGCTGGAGACCATCGCGCCCGTCGTGGGCGGGGTGACCCTGAGTGACGGGTCGGTGCTGGCGGCCGACCAGATGGTCGACGGTGGCCCGTCAGTGCTCTACGACGCGGTGGTCCTCCTGCCGGGGGCGAAGGCGGTTGCCGCCCTTGCGGCGCGCAGCACGGCGAAGGACTTCGTGTCCGACGCCTTCGCACACCACAAGTTCCTCGGCTACAACAGCGCGTCGACCCCGCTGCTGGCGGCGGCCGGCGTGGCCGACGTCCTCGACGAGGGCTGCATCAAAGTGACCAAGTCAGCGGCCGCGAAGTTCGTCCGACAGTGCGCCTCGCTGCGCTACTGGGAACGCGACGTGCAGCCCTAGGTCGTAGGGGACGCGCGCGACGGTGCAGGACGACGGAGGAGGGGCGCACGTTGTTCGAGGGGTTCGACGAGGTGCACGTGGACGTGGCTGACGGCGTGACCCTGCGCTGTCGCCACCACCGCGGCGCGGGACCCGCGGTCCTCCTCCTGCACGGCCACCCCAGGACGCACACGACGTGGTGGCAGGTCGCCCCTCGCCTGGCGGACCGGGGGATGAGCGTGGTGTGCCCGGACCTGCGGGGCTACGGCCAGTCCGTCGGGCCGCCGCCCGACGCCGACCACGAGAACTACTGCGACCGGGCCATGGCCGGCGACCTCGTGTCCCTGATGCGCACACTCGGCCATGACACCTGGGCGGTGGTCGGTCACGACCGCGGGCAAGGAGTCGCCTTCCGGATGGCGATGGACGCACCGGCCCACGTGGCACGCCTGGTGATCCTCGACGGCATACCCATCGTCGAGGCACTCGAACGCGCCGACGCACGGTTCGCAGAGCTGTGGTGGCACTGGTTCTTCTTCTCGTCCCCGCACGCTGAACGCGTCATCACCGACGACCCCCTCGCCTGGTACGCGCCCGACCCCGTCGCCATGGGCCGGGAGAACCACGCCGACCTCGTGCGGGCGATCCAGGACCCCACAACCGTCCGCGCGATGCTGGAGGACTATCGAGCCGGCCTCCACGTCGACCGTCGCCACGCCGAGGAGGATCGGGACACAGGACGGCGGGTCGACTGCCGCACCTTGGTCGCCTGGTCGATCCACGACGACATGGAGTTGCTCTACGGCGACCCTGCCGCCATCTGGCGGGACTGGTGTCGTCTTCCGGTGGTGTCGGCCCGAATCGACTCCGGCCACCACATGGCTGAGGAGAACCCGGCCCAGCTGGCGGAGGTGCTCACCTCGTTCCTCCTGGCGGACTAGCTCCCCGCGTGCCGGCTCCCGGCGTCAGGCCACCATCGCTCGCGGTCGGGGCGCACGTGCGGTCGGCGGGTCGAACTGCTCGTGCCGTCCGGCGCGGCTCGCACGACGCCAGAGCCTCCAGCCGCTCAGGTCGCGTTGGTCCACCAGGAAGTACCACCCGTAGCGCACCTCGTCGGGCCAACGACGCCAACGCAACCCGGGCTGCGAGGTGAGGTAGCCCAGGTTGCGGAAGGTGCCCACCCGCCGAGCCGGGTCGCGGGGGACCAAGACGGTCAAGCGACCGCCGAGGATGGGCTGCCAGTCCTCGTGCCCCTGCGGGTGGAGGTAGGTGGCGGGCGCGCAGGTGCCGAAGCGCAGGTCGCTGCGTCGCAGCCGCCGGTGGATCTCCACCTCGTCGCCGCGGACGAAGAGCCGTGGGTCGGGGACCCCGACCGCGTCGATCGCCTTGGCGGAGAAGAGCGCCCCGTTGAAAAGGTTCGCGACGTCGGGCACCAGCACGTCGTGGCCGAGCTCGCGGCGGTGCCGGACCCACGTGAGCCGGCGACGGAGGGGGAAGGCGAGCCGGTCGGGGTCGTCCTGGTCGACGACCAGGGGTGAGACCACGTCAAGCCTGTGGTCGGCCGCGCACATCAACAGCCGGCCGAGGGTCCACTGGGACCCGGGTCGTCCGTCGTCGTCAGCCAGCCACACCCAGTCGGCACCGAGCGCGCGTGCGGTCAACACGCCGTACGCGTAGCCTCCGGCGCCGCCGAGGTTGGTCTCGGAGGTAAGCAGGGTGTGTGAGATCCCTGTAGCAGCAAGGGCGTCGGCCGCACCGGGCTCCGTGCCGTTGTCCACCACGACGAGGTGGTCCGGGCGGCGGTGCTGCGAGGCAATGGCCTCCAGGCACCGGCGAAGCAGAGCCGCCCGGTCACAGGTCACGATGACGCAGACCACTCGCGGCCGGCGTGCTGTCTCCTCGGTCCTCACGCCCTGCACGCTAGGAGCCTGGGGCTCCTTGCTGGGGGCCTCCGGGTGAACGGTGGGTGCAGCGTGGGTGTCGACTCCCACTCCGGTGCGTGGCCTTGGCGCACCGTCTACCCCCAGGACGTGTCGAGTTCACCGTCCCGTTGGTCCCGCTCCCTACCGTCGTCGCTGTGAGCACCCCCTTCTCCTTGCTCCTGCCCGTCTACCGGGGCGACCGGGCCGACTACCTGGCCCGCGCGTTCCAGAGCACGGTGCAGGAACAGCTCGTCCGGCCCGCCGAGGTCGTCGTCGTCCAGGACGGCTGGATCGGTCCCGAGCTGGCCTCCGCCCTCGAGCGCGCGGAGTCGAGCAGCCCCGTGCCGGTGCGTCGCCTGCGGCTGAAGCACAACGTCGGTCTCGCCCAGGCCCTCCAGTGCGGCCTGTCAGCCTGCGCGCACGAGGTGGTGGCGCGGATGGACGCCGACGACATCAGCCTCCCGCACCGGTTCGCCGTGCAGCTGCCCCTCATCGAGGCCGGGGCGGACCTGGTCGGAGCCGGCATGCGCGAGTTCGGCGAGGCCAGCCCCACGGGCGGTGTGCTGCGCATCCCTCCGACGGACCCCGCGGTCATCGCGACGGAGGCGCGGTTGCGCAGCCCGTTCAACCACCCCACGGTCGTCTACCGACGCTCGGCCGTGCTGCAGGCCGGTGGCTACCGCGAGCTGCCGCTGCTGGAGGACTACTGGCTGTTCACCCGCATGATCGAGTCGGGCTCGGTGGTCACGAACGTCGAGGAGCCACTCGTGCTCTACCGCGTCGACGCCGGTTCGTACCACCGGCGCGGTGGCCTGCGGCTGCTGCGCTCCGAGCTCGGTCTGCAACGGCGGCTGCGTCGCGAGGGCTTCACGACCACGGCACAGATGGCCCGCAACATCGCCGTGCGTGGCGGCTACCGGGTCATCCCGGTCGGGGCCCGTCGGTCGCTCTACCGCTCCCGGTTCACGACCGAGGTCAGTGCGACGCAGCAGCTGTGCGCCGAACTGGAGGCGCCGGTCCGCGCGCCCGGCCGTCGCCCGGTGGAGAACGTCGGATGAGGGCTGACCTCGTCGTCGTCGGTGCTGGCCTGTTCGGGCTGACCGTCGCCGAGCAGGCGGCCGAGCGCGGGCTCGGCGTGGCAGTCATCGACCGACGCGACCACCCCGGCGGAAACGCTTGGAGCGAAACGGATCCCGACACCGGCATCGAAGTCCACCGGTACGGCGCGCACCTCTTCCACACGTCGAACGAGCGGGTCTGGGAGTACGTCAACCGGTTCACCTCCTTCACCTCCTACCAACACCGGGTCTGGACCGTGCACGGCGGTGAGGTCTTCCCGCTGCCCATCAACCTCGGCACGCTCAACCAGTTCTTCCGCGCCAACCACGGACCCGCTGCGGCCCGCGAGCTGGTTGCGCTGCAGGCGGCGGAGCTCACCCACGAGCCGCGCAACCTCGAGGAGAAGGCGGTGTCCCTCATCGGCCGCCCGCTCTACGAGGCGTTCATCCGCGACTACACGGCGAAGCAGTGGCAGACCGACCCCAAGGACCTGCCCGCCGAGGTGATCAGCCGGCTGCCCGTCCGCTACACCTACGACAACCGCTACTTCAACGACCGCTACGAGGGACTGCCCACCGACGGGTATGCCGCGTGGCTGAGCCGGATGGCCGACCACCCCCGGATCTCGGTGCACCTCGAGACCGACTTCCTCACGGAGGGCCACGCCTTCTCGCGCAGCGCGGTGCGCGGCCAGGTGCCGGTCGTCTACACCGGGCCGGTCGACCGCTACTTCGACAACGCGCACGGGCCGCTCGGGTGGCGGACCTTGGACTTCGAACGAGAGGTGCTGCCCGTGGGCGACTTCCAGGGCGCGCCGGTGATGAACTACGCCGACTCCGACGTCGACTTCACCCGCATCCTCGAGTTCCGGCACTTCCACCCCGAGCGCGACTACCGCACCGACCGGACCGTGATCGTGCGCGAGCGGTCGCGCACCGCCGGGCTGTCGGACGAGCCCTACTACCCGGTCAACACGGCGACCGACCGGGCCCGCCTCGTGGCCTACCGCGAGCTGGTCGAGGAGGAGCGGGACCGCTCGGTGGTCTTCGGTGGGCGGTTGGGGACCTACCAGTACCTCGACATGCACATGGCGATCGCGTCCGCGCTGCGCCTGGTCGACGACCTGGCCGATTTGGTGCACGGCCAGGGCCGTCGGGCTCGCGGCGTCGCAGCCACGGTGTCGGCATGACGCCCGCCGTCCCGCCGGCACCGGTTGACGGGGCCGGCCGGGTCCTGGCGCGGGTCGTCTTCCCGACCGACGGTGACCTCGACGTCCTGCCGTTGTACGTGGACGGCCAGCAGGTGCCGGTCGCCGTGCAGGACGGCGAGACAGTCCTGCCGGTGCCCTACGACCAGAACCCCGACCAGGTGATCGGACGGCGTTCCTACCGGCTCGAGCACGGTGAACGAGCCTCGTTCGCCACCTACTTCAACGCCTTCCCGGCGGGCTACTGGCGGCGCTGGAGCACCTTGCGGACGGTCAGCCTGCGGGTGCAGACCTCGGGTGAGGGCACGCTGATCGTCTACCGCTCGTCGGCTCGCGGCACCGTCGCGCGAGTTGCCGCGAGGCCGCTGAAGGACCGGACCGACACGGTGGTCCCGTTGGGGCTGGCCGAGTTCGGCGACGGCGGCTGGTACTGGTTCGACCTCGTCGCCGGGCGCGGCGAGCTCGTCCTCGACACGGCGGAGTGGTGCGCGGGCGAGCCCGAGACGGGTGCGGTCCCAGTCCGGGAGGGCACGGTGACGATCGGCATCACGACCTTCAACCGACCGGCATACTGCGCCGCCCTCCTCCACCAGCTCGGGGTGGCCGACGAGCTGCGCGACGTCGTCGACGAGGTCGTCATCGTCGACCAGGGCTCCGCCCGGGTCCGTGAGGACGCGGCGTTCCCTCGGGCCGCGGACTCGCTGGGCGAGCGGCTGCGAGTGCTGGTGCAGGGCAACCTCGGCGGGTCCGGCGGGTTCGCGCGCGCCATGCTCGAGACCCTTGACGTGGGTCGCAGCGACCACGTCCTGCTCCTCGACGACGACGTCGTCTGTGAGCCCGAGGGGATCGCCCGGGCGGCGACCTTCGCGGACTTCGCGCGCACGCCCACCGTCGTCGGTGGCCACATGTTCTCGATGTACCAGCGCTCGGTGCTGCACGCGTTCGCCGAGCGGGTCGCGCCCTGGCAGTTCCGGTGGACACCGTCCGCGTCGACCGAGCACGACCACGACCTGTCGCAGTCCAACCTGCGCTCGACGCCGTGGCTCCACCGGCGCGCGACCGCCGACTACAACGGCTGGTGGATGTGCCTCATCCCCACCGTCGTCCTGCGCGAGGTGGGCCTGTCACTCCCGGTCTTCATCAAGTGGGACGACGCCGAGTTCGGCCTCCGCGCGGCGGCCGCCGGCTTCCCGACGGTGTCACTGCCGGGTGCGGCGGTGTGGCACGTGCCCTGGACCGACAAGGACGACTCGGTCGACTGGCAGGCGTACTTCCACGCCCGCAACCGGTTCGTCGCCGCCCTGCTCCACTCGCCGTTCGAGCACGGCGGCCGGATGGTGCGGGAAAGCCTCGCGATCCAGCTCAAGCACCTGATGGCGATGCAGTACTCCGCGGCCCACCTGCGCGAGCAGGCCCTCGTCGACGTGCTGGCCGGCCCCGACCGCCTCCACGCAACCCTGTCGACCCAGCTCCAGGAGGTCCGCGCCGCGCACGCGACCTTCGACGACTCCCGCGTCGCGGCCGACGTCAGTGAGTTCGCCGCGGTCCGGCCGGCGAAGCCGAGGAAGCGCGAACCGCGGACGGCCAAGCCCACGAGCCACGCGGCCGTGCTGCTCACCGCCGCAGTCGGGCTGGCCCGACAGCTCACCCCGGTGCCCGCAGGAAGCGTGGACCGCCCCGAGCGTGAGCTGCCTGCCGCCGACGCCGGGTGGTGGTCGCTGTCACGGCTCGACTCAGCGCTCGTGTCCACGACGGACGGCACCGGGGTGTCGTGGCACCGTCGGGACCGGGCCCGTGCGCTGGCCGCCGCCCGCCGCGCAGCGCAGGTGCACCAGCAGCTGCTGCGCGAGTGGCCCCGGCTGGCGGCGGAGTACCGCGCCGCCCTCCCGGACCTCGTCGGCGTCGACGCGTGGCGCAAGACCCTCGACCTCCCCTTGCCCGATGACGAGGACACCGCATGAGTGTGACCGCGGCGGAGGCGCCCCTCCTGGAGCAGGGTCGCGGTGGTGGGCTGCGCGAGGTGGCGGGCCGCCGGTTCCTGCTCGGCCTGCTGGTCCGCAAGGAGCTCCGGGTGCGCTACCGCGCCTCGGTCCTGGGGCTGGGCTGGTCGTACGTCAAGCCGGCCGTGCAGTTCGCCGTCTACTTCGTGGGCATGGGTTTGTTGTTGCGGCAGAACGTGATCGGCGACTATGCCGTCTACCTGTTCGGCGGCCTGGTCGTCATGACGGCGTTCAGCGAGGCGGTCGGCAACGCCACCAGGTCGGTCGTGGCGAACGCCGACCTGGTCCGCAAGATCTACCTGCCGCGCGAGCTCTTCCCCGTCGCCAGCCTCTGCGTTGCCGGCGTCCACCTCGGTCCGCAGCTGCTGGTGCTGGTCGTCGGAGCGGTGGCGGCCGGGTGGTCGCCCGACCTGGTCGGGGTTGTCTGCCTGGCCCTCGGTCTCGCGCTGACTGCCCTGCTCGCCCTCGGGCTGGGACTCGTCCTCGCGTCCGTGAACGTCCTGTTCCGCGACGTCGAGAACGTCGTCGACCTGGTGCTCATGGTGCTGGTCTGGACCAGCCCGGTGCTCTACCCCTGGCAGCGGGTCGCCGAGCTCCTCGGTTCCGACTCGGTGTGGTTCCGGCTCTACCAGGCGAACCCGTTGACGGTGGCGGTCGAGCTCGTGCACCGGGGCACGTGGGCACACGCCTCGGTGGGCAACGGCTCCTCGCTGCCTCCGGGACTCGGGCCCAGGGCGGTGGCGGCCGTGCTGCTGTCGATGGCGCTGGTAGCCCTGGGGCAGTGGGTCTTCCGGCGCCTCTCCGGCCGTTTCGCCCAGGAGCTGTGACGGTGGGCAGCACGGCCGTCGAGATCCACGGGGTCTCCAAGCACTTCCGCCTCCGCCACACCCACTCGCTCAAGGAGAGCGTGGTCTGGGCACTCCAGGGTCGGCCGCAGCGCGACGACTTCGTGGCCCTCCACCCGCTCGACCTCACGATCGCCCAGGGGGAGACGGTCGCGCTGCTCGGTCGCAACGGCTCGGGGAAGTCGACGCTCCTCAAGCTGGTGGCCGGAGTCATGACGCCCGACACCGGTCGGGTGCGGGTGCGGGGCCGGCTGGCCGGTCTCCTCGAGGTCGGAGCCGGCTTCCACCCCGACCTCACCGGCCGGGAGAACGTCTACCTCAACGCCTCGATCCTCGGTCTCGACCGAGCCCAGATCACCGCCAGGTTCGACGAGATCGTGGAGTTCGCCGACATCGGGCCGTTCCTCGACACCCAGGTGAGGTTCTACTCCTCAGGCATGTTCCTGCGGCTCGCCTTCGCGGTCGCCGTCCACACCGAACCCGATGTCTTCCTCGTCGACGAGGTCCTGGCCGTCGGCGACGAGGCCTTCCGGGCGAAGTGCATCGAACGCATCGCGCGGCTGGGCGCAGAGGGCCGCACCCTGGTGGTGGTCAGCCACGACCTGCCGCTCGTCGAGCAGCTCTGCTCGCGCGGGGTGGTGCTCGACCGCGGCCACCTCGTCGTCGACGGCGCGGTGACCGACGCGGTGATGACTTTGCGGGTCGCGGGTTGACCGCCTGGCTCCAGGCCCTCCCGGCAGTGTCCGTGGCCGCGGCCATGCTCCTCGTCCCCGGCCTGCTGGTCGCCGTCGCGGCGGGGCTGCGTGGTCTGACCGCCATCGGGCTCGCGCCGCCCCTGTCGGTGACGACGGTGGCCTGCACCGCGGTGGCTGCCGGGCTGGTGGGCGTCCCCTTCGGCGTGGCTGCCGTCGTGGTGGGGACCGTCGTCACCGCGGGGATCGCGGTCGCAGTGTCCAAGGTGCTTCCCGGCACGGCGCCGTCGCGGACCAGCTGTCCATCGGTGGTGGCTGGGCTGGCCGGCGCCGCGGCGGGCGGCATGTGCGCCGCGCTGGCCGTGGTCCATGGCATCGGACAGCCGGACGTGTTCCCCCAGACGTTCGACGCGGTCTTCCACCTGAGCGCGGTCTGGCAGGCGTTGCACACCCACGACGCGTCGTCGCTGACGATGGGAACCGTTGCCGCGCCTGGGAACTCGTCGGCCTTCTACCCAGCGGCGTGGCACGGGCTGGTGGTCCTCGTGGCCGAGGTCAGCGGCGCACCGATCGTCGTCGCGGTGACGGCCGTGTCGGTGGCCGTCTCGGCCCTGGTTTGGCCACTGGGCTGCGTCCTGCTCGCGCGCCAGGTCGCAGGCTCGCGCCCAGGGGTGCTGTTCGCGGCAGGAGTGCTCTCCGCGGCGTTCGGGGCCTCGCCCTACCTCCTCCTGTCCTACGGCACCTTGTGGCCGAACGCCCTCGCCAACGCCCTCCTGCCCGCGACCTTGGCCTGCGCAGCCCGGCTCCTCGTCCCTCGTGACCGCGCCGGCCAGACGGACGGCTTCGACAGGTGGCGGGCCGGCGTCTTCGGTGCGGTGGCGCTGCCCGGGCTGGCCCTCGCCCACCCCAATGCCGTGCTCAGCGGGCTCATCTACGGCACCGTCATGGCCCTCGTGGCGCTCGGCCACTGGGGCCTGTCCGCGCGTGCGGGCGCGCAGCCGCGGCTCGTGGCACTCGGTGGAGCTGCCGCCCTTGTCGGGGCCGGGCTCTGGCTCGTCGCGTGGTCACCGTTGTTCGCGGCCACGCGGCACACCAGCTGGCCGGCCCGACAGAGCCTGGCCCAGGCGGTGGGGGAGTGGGTGAGCGCCGCCCCCATGCGCACGCCCGTCCCCTGGCTCGCGGCCGCCCTCGTCCTCGTCGGGTGCGTCGTGGCCTGGCGGCGACCGCAGCTGCGCTGGCTGGTGTTGGCGCACGCGGCGGCGGGCGCGGCCTTCGTCCTCGTGGCCGGCAGCGACGGCCCGGTCGCGCGAGCGCTCAGCGGCCCTTGGTACGACGACCCCTTCCGGTTCGCGGCCCTGCTCGGCGTGACCGCAGTACCGCTTGCGGCGCTCGGCCTCGAGGCCGGCGCCATCGCCGGGGTCCGTGGCGTCAGGGCGCGCTCGCACCGCTTCCCCGCCCTCCGCCCGTTGGTCGCCACGTGCGGCCTCGCCGCCGTCGTCGCGACCCTCACCGGAGGGATGTATGCCGGTGGGAACAGTCACGTCGTCGCCACCTGGTACCACGGGCAGTCCTTGGCCGGGCCGGCGGAGCGGGCGATGCTCGAACGACTCCCGCAGCTCGTCCCCTCGGGGGAGCTCGTCGCCGGAAACCCTTGGAACGGCTCACCGTTCGCGTCCGTGCTGGGCGACCGGGCCGCCGTCTTCCCGCACGTGAGCGGGTCCTGGGACCCCGACCGGGTCTTGTTGGCCAGCAGCCTGAACCGCGCCGAGGACCTGCCGGAGGTCTGCGCGGCGGCGCGCCGCCTGGACGTCGGCTACGTCATCGACGGGTCGGTGGCCTTCTGGAAGGGCGACCACCGCCAGGCGCAGTACCGCGGCCTCGAGGTGGCCGGCCATCCCGGCTTCGAGCCCGTCGCGCACGGCGGACGGCTGACCCTCTACCGCGTCACCGCCTGCTCCTGATCGACCCCCGCGGCTCACTGGTCCGGACCTCGACCGGGGCCGGCACCGGACGGCGACGCGGCCAGGTGGGCGTTTGCCGGACGGTGTCGCGGGTAGGACCCGGACGCCACAGCCGCGCACGAACGAGGAGGAGCCACACCATGACGGAGAACGCGACACCCACCGAGGACGGGAGCTCGTCGACGCAGGACACCGGCGCCCCGGCCATCGGCCAGGACGAGGACCAGCAGGACGGCGGCCCGGGCTCGCACACCGAGGACGGGACCGGCGGCGCGGTGGACGACCCCGCGAGCGGTGGGGTCCCCGAAGCTGCCGACGAGGACGACTGACCGCGACGACTGACCACGACGACTGACCACGACGACTGACTCCCCGGCGGTCGCGCCCGGGTGGGTCAGCGCTTGTCGCGGCTCAGCATGCCGAGCGGGAGCACCAGCCAGTTGACCGCGAAGAGCAGCAGGGAGGCCCCGGCCGCTGCGACGGCCACCCCGGTGTCGGCCACGACGTCGAAGATGACGAACGCCACGGCCGAGACGGCGAGGGCCAGGGCGACCAGCCCGACTCGCGCGCACCGGTTGGCGAGCGCGACGAGGGCTGCCTTCTCGCCCTTGCGGAACAGCAGCCGGTGGGCGCTGACAGGAGCCACCAGGAAGGCGGTCGCGACCACAGCGAGGGCGAAGGCGACCAGGAACACCACCCGGTTGACGTCCTCGATCTGGGTGAACCGCTGCTGGAACGGCAGGGTGAGCAGGAACCCGGCGAGGATCTGGACACCCGTCTGGACCACGCGCAGCTCCTGGAGCAGCTCGTCCCAGTTGCGATCGAGGCGCTCCAGGGGGGTCTCGTCGCGGCCGTCGTGTGCGCTGGCGGGGTCGGGGGCGTGGTCGTCGTCCATGCCACACGTCTACCCCCGATTCGCTCCCCCAACCAGTCCCGCCCGTGGTGCCGCGTCCACCAGATTCAGCCTGCTCTTGCGCCCGCCTGCCCGTGGTGGTTTGGTGAATACCGACACATCGGTCCAAAAGCGGTGCCGTGTCCCATCACTTCGAAGGGATGCCCATGGCACTCGCGACACCGCTTTCGACCACCCGTTTCCCGGCCGCCCCCCCGTCTGGCCCGTCGGATCACCAGGCCGGCCCGGACTCCCCGGACCACGCCCGCGCCGAGGAGCTGCTCGCCGAGGTCGAGACCTGCCACGACCGCTGGCGCCAGTGCGAGCTGCGGCAGGAGGCGGTCGCCCTCACGCTTGACCTCGTCGACGGGGTGGCGCGGCGCTACCACGGGCGGGGCATGGAGCGCGACGACCTCGTCCAGGTGGGCCGGATGGCCCTCGTGAAGGCGGCGAACGGCTATCGCTGCGGGCTGGGGAGCAGCTTCGCGGCATACGCGGTGCCGACGATCTCGGGCGAGATCAAGCGGCACTTCCGCGACCAGGGCTGGCTCGTGCGCCCGCCGCGACGGCTCCAGGAGCTGCGCGCCGAGGTGGCGGGCGAGCAGGAGCGGCTGCGCCAGGTGCTGCTGCGCGAGCCCACCGACGTCGAGCTGGCGCAGGCCCTCGACGTGACCACCGAGCAGGTGCGTGAGGTGCACGCGTCCTCGATGGCCTACCACGCGATGCCCCTCGACCTCTGCGACGGACCCGGCCCGACCGGTGACGGTCGCTGGTTCGACGACGTCGTCGTGGCCCGTGACGCCCTGCGCAGTGCGCTGGTGGAGTTGAGTGAACGAGACCTCCTGATCGTCCGCCTGAGGTTCGTCGAGGAGCAGACCCAGTCGCAGATCGGGGAGGTGCTGGGGGTCAGCCAGATGCAGGTCTCTCGCCTGCTGGGCTCGATCCTCCAGCGGTTGCGGGCTGCGATGGCCCCGGAGGTCGGAGGCGACCGGCCATGAAGGTGGGCTACTTCCTGTCGTCCGAGGAGTACACCCCCGACGACCTCGTCGAGCAGGCGGTCCTCGCCGAGCGAGCCGGGTTCTCGGGCCTGTGGATCAGCGACCACTACCACCCGTGGAACGACGAGCAGGGCCAGAGCCCCTTCGTCTGGTCGGTGATCGGCGCGATCTCGCAGGCGTGCTCGTTGCCGGTCACCACGGCCGTCACCTGCCCGACCGTCCGGCTGCACCCGGCCGTCGTGGCGCAGGCCGCAGCCACCTCGGCGACCATGCTCGGCGGGAAGTTCATCTTGGGGGTCGGCACCGGCGAGGCCCTCAACGAGCACATCCTGGGCGGCCCGTGGCCGCACGCCGAACGCCGCCTCGAGATGTTGGCGGAGGCGGTGGAGCTCATCCGGGCTCTCTGGACCGGCGAGGTGGTCTCCCACTCCGGGGAGCACTACACGGTGGACACCGCCCGGATCTACACGTTGCCGGCCGAACCCCCGCCCGTCTACGTGTCGGCGTTCGGGCCCAAGGCGCTCGAGGTGGCAGCCCGGATCGGTGACGGCTTCATCACGACCAAGCCGGACGCCGAGTCGGTCGCGGAGTTCAGGCGGCTCAAGGGCGACGCCAAGGCTCCCACGATGGCCGGCCTCAAGGTGGCCTTCGCCGACAGTGCCGAGGAGGGGCGCGACCACGCCCACCGCCTGTGGGCGAACTCCGGCCTACCGGGGGAGCTCGCCCAGGTGCTCCCTTCGCCGCAGCACTTCGAGCAGGCCTCGACGCTGGTCACCAAGGAGGCGACCGGCGAGTCGGTCGTCTGCGGCAACGACGTCCAGGAACACGTGGAGGCGTTCCAGCCCTATGCCGAGGCGGGGTTCGACGAGGTCTTCGTCGCGAACATGGGCCCCCACTGGCGCGAGATGATCGAGTTCTACGGGGAGCAGGTCCTGCCGCGGCTGGCCTGACCGTCCCGCCCTGCCCGCCATGGTCACGGTCGGGTGCCCCACACCCCCGGCGCCGGTTCGGGCCTGGCGTCCTGGAGGGCGTCAAGGAGGGCTGCGAGGTCCTGGAAGGTGAGCTCGGCGCCCGCGCTCTCGAGCTCGGCCGCACTCGTCCCACCGGTCGCGACGCCGATCGCCACCGAGCCGATCCGGGCGGCTGCCTCCATGTCCCACACCGAGTCGCCCACGACCATCACGTCATCGGCCTCGAGCCCCGCCCGCTCGAGGACGGCGCCGAGCACGTCGGGATCGGGCTTGGTGCTGTCCACGTCGTCTCCCGTGACGATGACGTCGAAGTCGGGGTGGTCGAGGACCTCCAGCATCGCCCAGAGGTCACGCTCCCCGCCCGAGGAGGCGAGGGCCACCGTCAGCCCGGCGTCGCGGCACCAGTTCAGCAGGACCCTGGCGGCCGGCAGCGGGTGCAACCGCTCGTGCCAGGTGCCGAACAGCACGTCGTGGGCAGCCGTGATCTCGGGGTCCTGGGCCCGCTCACGGCTGTCTCCGAGCAGGTGGTGCAGAAGGTGGTCGGACCCCATTCCCACCGTGTGGTGGACTGCGGCCATCGGACGGGAGTGGCCGAACTGCTGCAGCGCCTCCCACCAGCAGAGGGTGTGCACGTAGGTCGAGTCGACCAACGTGCCGTCGAGGTCGAAGACGATCCCGCTGGCTCGCGTCAGGCTGTCGGACATGGTGCCTCCCCAGCGCCCGTGGACCACCGGGCGGTCGTACCGGCTCCCCTCCATGGTGCCCCTGAACCGGCCGGGCCAAACCTGCGGGTTTGCCACCCATCCGGCCGGGTAGGACCCGGGCGGTGACGCGCCCACTCGCTCGCGTCACCGGCATACCGCTCCCCAGCGAGTGCACAGGAGGTCACCATGCCTGCACGCAAGCCCGGCCCGTCCGTGAAGGACCCAGAGATGTACGAGGCGCTGCGCGACGACGGCGCCAGCAAGGAGAAGGCGGCCCGCATCTCCAACGCCGCCTCGAACACCTCACGAAGCGCCGTGGGCGCCAAGGGCGGTCGCAGCGGCGACTACGAGGACTGGACCAAGCAGGAACTCATGAAGCGCGCCCGCCAGATCGGGATCGAGGGTCGCTCGTCGATGTCGAAGGCGCAGCTGGTCACGGCGCTGCGGGACCACTGAGCGGATGACCATGGACACCTACGCGTCGAACCTTCTCCCCGACGGGACGACCTTCCCGCCGGTCACCCCGGAGCCGCCCTTGCCGCCCGGGTACGAGCCCCCGCCGGAGCTTGAGCCGATCCCACCCGAGCCGGAGCAGGAGCCGTCCGAGCCGGAGCCGTCCGAGTGACCTCGGAGGGTGGTCAGAGGTTCTCGACCACGTGACGGGCCACGTCCCGGAGCTTCTCGTTGCGGGTGCTGGACCAGCTCTTGAGCAGGTCGAAGGCGGCGTCGGCGTCCAGGCCGTACCGCACCATCAGTGCGCCCTTGGCGCGCTCGATCACCGCGCGCTGCTCGATCACGCGTGAGGCCTCCTGCCAGGCGTCGGTCTTCACCTGGCGTTCGAGGGCGTTCGTCACGTCCACCATGTAGCCGTGGACGGCGACGACGCGTCCACCCAACACGATCCCCTCGCCCACCGAGATGACCTGTCGCACGGTGCCGTCGGCGGTCACGACCCGGTGTGGCTGGGTGAAGGGCTGGCCGGTCTCGAGCGCCTGGTGCAACGTCGCTGCCGCCTCGGCGTGGTCGTCGGGATGCTTGAGCGAGAGGATCAGCTGGGTGGTCAGCCGGGTCTCGCTGTCGAGCAGGCCGTGGATGGCGTACATCTCGTCGGACCACCACCAGGTGTCGGTGAGGTTGTCGTAGCGGAAGCGTCCGAGCGTGGAGGATGGCGGCGGCTGCTGCACACCACCGCTGAGGTGGTCGTCCGCGTAGCCGTCGGTGGAAGGGCTCGACTCAAGGGCCGACATGGGGTCCTCCGTGACAGGTGTCCGCTCACAAAGCGGAAGTGAAACGAGAGGGCTGCTTCTTAACCCGGCGTCATCATAGGTGGACCTGAGTCGGCTGCGACAACTCCTCCCGGCAGGTGTCTCACGCGGCGCGTTTGGGGCCACGTTTGCCGGCACCAGAACCGGGCATGAGGAGGTCGTGACCGAAGGACTGGCCCTGGCGGGCGGTTGGTTGATCTATGCCTGCATGCTCTCCACGCTGGCCTTCGTCCTCCTGCGGCGCCCACGATGACCACCCGTCCTCGCGGCGCGCGCCTGGTCCGGGCAGCCAGCGCCGCCCTCATGGCCTGCCTCGCGCTCGGCGGGTGCGTGGTGCCGGCCCGGGACGACGGCGCCTTCCGGGCCAACGCCGAGGCCGCCCTCGGGTCCGCCGTCAGCGAGGCGCGCACCGGCGCCCTGGTCCTGCAGGCCCGGCTCGACGGGCACGCGACGAACGCCTACGCGGACACGGTCATCACCGAGAGCGAGTCCGCCATCGGCCCCATCGAGGACAGCTTCGGCAACGTCGACCCACCGGAGCCGGGGCAGGACCAGCTGCGGACCGACGTCATGGAGCTGCTGGGTGACACCGCCGACGCCTTCGCCGCCGCCAGGCTCGCGGTGCGGCGCGACGACGAGGCGCAGATGCGCGCGACGGCAACGGAGCTCACCGAGGTGGCGGACCGCATGGACGACGCCAAGGAGGGCTTGCGGTGAAGAAGCTCTTCGCCGTCGCGCTCGGGATCCTCACCGCCATCGGGGGTTTCGTCGACATCGGCGACCTCGTGACCAACGGCCACGTGGGTTCGCGGTTCGGTATGTCGCTCGGCTGGGTCGTGATCGTCGGGATCGTCGGGATCTGCGTCTTCGCGGAGATGAGCGGGCGGGTCGCGGCGGTGTCCGGCCGAGCGACCTTCGACCTCGTCCGCGAACGGCTCGGCCCGCGCGTGGGACTGGCCAACCTCGTGGCGTCGATGGCCGTCACCATGCTCACCTTCATCGCCGAGATCGGTGGCGTCGCGCTCGCCCTCCAGCTGGCGACCAGCGTCAACGACTACCTGTGGATCCCGGTGGTGGGGGCCGCCGTCTGGCTGGTCCTGTGGCGGGTGAAGTTCGCGGTGCTGGAGAACGCCTTCGGCCTTGCCGGTCTGTCCCTCATCGTCTTCGCGGTGGCGCTGTGGAAGCTGGGCCCCGACTGGGATGCCCTGTGGCTCCAGGCGTCGCAGCCGTTCGTCCCGCATGACGAGAGCCACTGGACCTACGCCTACTACGCGATCGCCCTGTTCGGCGCGGCCATGACCCCGTACGAGGTCTTCTTCTTCTCCTCCGGTGGCGTGGAGGAGCGCTGGACCGCCAAGGACCTCGGCACCATGCGCGCCAACGTCTTCATCGGTTTCCCGTTGGGCGGCCTGCTCTCCCTGGCGATCGCGGCCACGGCGACCGTGGTCTTCCAACCCGAGGCGATCCAGGTCGACACCTTGGGACAGATCGCGTTGCCGGTCACGATCGCGCTGGGCAAGGTGGGGCTGGCGCTGGTGCTGTTGGGCTTCTTCGCGGCGACCTTCGGCGCCGCCTGTGAGACCGGTCTGTCGGTCGGCTACAGCATCGCGCAGTACTTCGGCTGGCAGTGGGGCAAGTACGTGGAGCCGTTGCGGGCCGCCCGGTTCCACACGGTGCTGCTGGTCTCGGCGATCGCGGCCATCGGGGTGCTGCTGACGACCGTCGACCCGATCATGCTCACCGAGTACTCAGTGGTGTTCAGCGCCATCGCGCTGCCGTTGACCTACTTCCCCATCCTCGTCGTGGCCAACGACCGCACCTACATGGGCAAGCACGTCAACGGGAGGCTGGCCAACGGCCTGGGGAGCGTCTACCTCTGCATCGTGCTGGTGGCCGCTGTCGCCGCGATCCCGCTCATGATCGTCACGAAGGCCGGTCAGTGACATGAGGAGGACCGCGTCATGACGCCATCCAGCGCGAAGCGGCAGGCGCCCAGCCACAGGGTGGTGCTGCGCATCCTCGACCACCAGGTGGTGGGTCCGGACGGCGAGCTGCTCGGCAACGTCGACGACCTCGAGCTGGTCGTCTCGCACGACGGGTGGAACGTCACCGCCCTCCAGGTCGGGCCGGCTGCCCTGGGTCGACGACTGCCGGGAGCACTCGGCCGCTGGACCGTGGCGATCTGGCGGCGCCTCCAGACCAGCCCCGAGGCGCAGCCTGCCCGGGTCGGGATCGAGGACGTGCACGACATCAGTTCGGCGATCACGGTCAGCGAGTCAGCGGCGAGGGCATTGGCTGCGTCGTTCGGGCTCGAGCTGTGGTTGCGGGAGCACGTCGTGTCACGGATCCCGGGGGCCAAGGGCGGTGGTGACGAGCGCGACGACCGAGGCCCTGTCCCAGAAGGTGGGGGCAAGGCGCCCCGGAGCGCGACGAAGCCGTCGGGTCGTGCGGTGCGGACCGGTTCGGTGTCGGACGTCATCGGCGCGCGGGTCTTTGCCAACGACGGGTCCGAGCTGGGGGTCGTCCTCGAGCTGCTCTGTGCCGAGCCCCCGTCCGGGCGTCGCCGAGACCACCTGGCCGTCACCCACCTCCAGTACGGGCAGCACGCCGCCGGCTCCCAGCTCGGCTACGACGCCGAGGCCCGCCAGGGCCCGTTGGTCGTGGGCGCGGTGGTCCGGTGGTGGCAGCGCAGCCACCGGGTCGCACTAATCGAGGCGGTCGCCGACGTGGACCTCGAGGCAGGCACGCTGCGGGTCACCTCCCACACCAGCCACGTGCACCCCCACGAGCTCTGAGGTCGCCCCGTCCGGTGTCGCACACCGTTGACAGAACGCGACATTTCGGATCATGATCACAGGGCTTCAAGCAGCCGGGGCACCTTTCACGACGTCCGGAGGCCGCTCATGACCGAGTTGACGAAGCCTGCTCCCACCGATGGCGCACCGGTCGCGGCGGCCCTCGAGGCCGAGGCTCCTGCGACCGTCCGCGAGCTGCTCACCGAGCTCGCCGCGCTCGAGGACGCCACCCGGTCGCCCGGCGCAGCTCGCCACGAGTGCCAAGCGGCTCTGGCGCGCGAGCAGGAGATCATCGCCGAGCTGCACCGTCGGTGCCCCGAAGGGACCCCGCCGACCTGACCGACCCGTCGAAACCCGATCGTCTTGCGGTCAGGAAGTGGCCGGAAGTCTTCCTAGGCTGGTGGTAGAACCTCCGAAGGAGAGGTTGCGACGAGAGGACCGGCCGTGGACTACAAGATCGAGCTCATCCCCATCTCCGTCACGGACATCGACCGTACGAAGGCGTTCTACGAGGACGTCGTCGGGTGGCCGGCCGACCAGGACCAGGTCGTGGAGGAGGCGGGGCTGCGCTTCGTCCAGATCACGCCGCCCGGGTCGGCCTGCTCCTTCTGCTTCGTCAAGGGCATGTCGATGCTGGGCGAGGGCGTGAAGCAGTACATCCAGGTGGTGGTCGCCGATGCCGACGCCGCGCACGACGAGCTCAAGGGTCGCGGCGTCGAGGTGACCGAGGTCGAGGACCTCCCGTGGGGTCGGTTCACCCACTTCGAGGACCCGGACGGCAACCACTTCGCGCTCCAGGAGCTGCCCGACTACGCCGCCGGGCTCGCGGCGCGCGAGGCCGCCGCCGCGTCCGTCTCCCAGGACTGAGCGGGTCAGCCGCCGTCGGCGCCGCGTGGCCGACGCAGGGCCAGCCCGGCCACGAGGGCGCCGAGGGTGCCGAGCGCCTCGTCGCCGAGGGTGTCCTGGTATGCCGTGTCGAGCTCGGTGCCGTGGCGGATGAAGGTGTACCACTCGCCGAGCTCCCACCCGATCGCGAGCACGGCACCGAGCCCGGTCACCAGCAGCACCCGCGCCCACCGAACCCGGATCCCTTGCAGCAGCAGGAGACCCAGACCGGCGCACAACAACGCCCAGTTGACGAAGTGGTTGGCGTCGTCCCACCACACGACCGAGTCGTAGAGGTCGAGGGTGTTGCCGGTGACGTCGATGAGGAACGGCGCCATCACGAGGGCGAAGGCGCCCCACAGGACCCTGACGTCTCGGCCACGGTGCGCCAGCCACCAGGCCGCCGGCACCACGAGCATCATCACGGGGTAGGCGACCAGCCGGGCCCCGAAGGCCTTGCCCTCGAACTGCTGCAGGCTGCTCGCGAAGGTGCCGACGCCGAGCTGCACGACGGTCAGCGCGAGGACGGCCGCGGGCGCCCACCAGCCCGCGCCGACCCTCGAGCCGTGAGCCTCTCCGTCGGCAGCCATGAGGAGATCATGGTGGACCAGGACGCGCTATGCGCCGTAGACGGCTACTTCGCTGGCCTTGACCGTGAGCACGACCGCCGTGCCCGGGGCGAGGTCGAGGTCGGCCAGCGCCGCGGGCGTGATGTCCGCGGAGAGGTATGCCGTGTGCACCCGCACCTGGTGTCCGTGCGGTTCCAGCTCGGTCACCGTCGCGTGCACGACGTTGCGTGGGCTGCCCGAGGGTGCGACACGGTAGACGCCCACGGCGCTGGGGCTGAACACCGCGACGGCGGCCGATCCGTCGGCCAGGTCGTCCTCGGACAGGCCCTCGACCTGGAGCCCTTCCGGCGTGGTCACCGTGGTGCCCCGGGCCGTGCCGCGCACCAGGTTGAGGCCCGCGATGCGTGCCGCGAACCGGCTGGTCGGTCGGGTCAGCACCCGCGCCGTCGGCCCCTCTTCGACGACGCGGCCCGCCTCGAGGACGGCGACGTCGTCGGCGAGCAGCACCGCGTCGAGGATGTCGTGCGTGACGACGATGGTGGTGCGGCCCTCGAGCACCCGCCGCAGCAGCTGGCGGATCGCCGGGGCGGAGTCGACGTCGAGCGCCGACAACGGCTCGTCGAGCAGCAGCAGGTGGGGCTCGGTGGCGAGGGCACGGGCGATGGCGACCCGCTGCGCCTGGCCGCCGGAGAGGGCCGCCGGCCGCCGGTCCGCAAACTCCTCCGCGTCCACCTGCGCCAGCCACTGGTGGGCCACCTCGCGAGCCCGGCCACGCGGCATACCGGCGCTGCGTGGGCCGAAGGCCACGTTGTCGAGCACCGACAGGTGGGGGAAGAGCCGGGCCTCCTGGGCGAGAAGGGCGACTCCGCGGGCGTGAGGCGGCACCCACGACGTGTCGCCAGCGCCATTGTGCGAGAACAGGATCCGGTCGTCGAGGGTGATGCGCCCGGACGCCGGGCGCAGGAGGCCGGCAATCGACGCGAGGGCCGTGGACTTGCCGGCGCCGTTGGGGCCGAGCAGCGCGAGGGTGCGCCCGGCCTCGACCGCGATCCCGAGGTCGAGGTCACGGTCGGGGAAGCCCACGCGGGCCTCGAGCTTCACGACGCTGCCATCTTCACAGCGCGGTCCGTGAGCGTCGGGTGAGGGCGATGACGACGGTGGCCACGACGACCAGCACCAGCGACAGGGCGACTGCCGCCTGTGGGTCGGTCTCGCGCTGCAGGTAGATCTCCAGGGGCAGCGTGCGGGTGACTCCTTGGAGGCTGCCGGCGAAGGTGATGGTGGCGCCGAACTCGCCGAGGGCCCGGGCGAACGCCAGCACCGCCCCGGATGCCAGCCCCGGCAGCACCAGCGGGAGGGTGACCCGCAGGAAGACCGTGGTCGGTCGGGCGCCGAGGGTCGCGGCCACCTCCTCGAACCGCTGGCCGCCGGTGCGCAGCGCACCTTCCAGGCTGACGACGAGGAACGGCAGCGCGACGAAGGTCTGGGCCATCACGACCGCGGTGGTGGAGAAGGCGATCTGCAGCCCCAACACCTCGATGGAGTGCCCGAGCAAGCCCTTGCGGCCGAACGTGTAGAGCAGGGCGATGCCCCCGACGACGGGTGGCAGCACGAGCGGGAGCAGCACGAGCGAGCGGGCGATCGACTGGCCCCGGAACTCGGTGCGCGCGAGGACGAGGGCCATCGGCACGCCGAAGAGGATGCACAGCACGGTGCTCGCCAGGGAGGTCCGCAGGCTCAGGGCCAGGGCCGCGCGCGAGGACTCGGAGGTGATGAGCGAGCCGAAGCTGCCCCACTCGACCCGCGTGAGCATCGCCACGAGCGGGAGGACGACGAAGGTCGCCCCGACCGCGGCGGGGACGAAGACCCAGGCGGGCAGGCCCAGCCGCGGCTGGCCTCGGAGCGTTGCGGGGACCTGCGGCACGAGGTGCACGCTACGGCTTGGCGAAGCCGGCGGCCGCGAGGATCCCCTGCCCGGGCTCGCCGGTGACCGCCTCGAGGAAGGCCTGGGCCGCCACGGCGTTCTCGCTCGCCTTGAGGGTCGCGATCGGGTAGGTGTTGACGGCCGACGACGACTCAGGGAACTCCACGCCCTCGACGGCGTCGCCCGCGCCCAACACGTCGGTCACGTAGACCAGCCCGGCGTCGGCCTCCTTGGACGTGACCTTGCCGAGGACGTCGGTGACCGACTGCTCCTCGCTGACCGGCTTGATGTCGACCTTGGCGGCTGCCTCGACCTTGGCGGCGGCGGAGCCACAAGGCACTTCGGGCGCGCACAGCACGACCTTGACGCCGGACCTGGCCAGGTCGGCCAGGCCCGCGATCTTGGCCGGGTTGCCCGGGGGCACCGCGATCTCGAGCGTGTTGGAGGCGAAGTTGGCCGGGGTCGCCGCCGTCAGCGAGTCGCCGGTCGCCTTGGCCATGTTCGTGGTGTCGGCCGAGGCGAAGACGTCGGCCGGGGCGCCCTGCTGGATCTGCGCGACGAGGTCGGACGACCCGGCGAAGTTGAAGGTCACCGTCACCCCGGGGTGGGCCTTCTCGAACTCGGTGCCGATCGCGGTGAACGTCTTCTTCAGCGAGGCCGCGGCGAAGACCGTCACGGTCCCGCTGAGCTGGTCTCCCGAGGAAGAGGACGACGACGAGCCGCTGCCCTGCGGCGACCCGTCGTCCGTCGAGGATCCCGACCCGCAGGCGGCGGTCGTCAGGAGGAGGCCGGCGAGGGCCAGGGCCGGCAGGGCGCGGCGGCGGACGATGGTCATGACGCTCCTTCCGGAGTCTCGACAATGACGGTCGTGGACTTCACGACGGCGATGGCGACCGACCCGAGCTCGAGCCGCAGGTCGTCCACGGCCTCCGAGCTCATCAGCGAGACGACGCGGAACGGACCGCACTGCATCTCCACCTGGGCCATCACGGTGTCGCGCTTGATGTCGGTGACGAGGCCGACGAACCGGTTGCGGGCCGAACGCCCCACGCCGCTCGGGTCCTCGACGGCGTGCGCCTGGTCGCGGGCCAGCAGCGCCACCTGGTAGCCGTCGACGACCTTGCGACCGGCGTCGTCGGCCTCGGCCTGCAGGGCGCCGCTGTCGACCCAACGGCGCACCGTGTCGTCGCTGACGCCGAGGAACGACGCAGCGTCCTTGATCCTCATCAGCGGCATGAAGAGGACATTACCTCCGCATCTGCGGACACGGAAGGTGTTTCACTCCGCAGGATGGCCCCGGTGGTCGGTCAGTCGGTGTCGGGCTCCGGCGGCTCGGCGGCGCCCTCGCGCTCGTCGCGGTCGGCCCACTCGACCAGCTGGTCGATCTCGAACACCGCGTCGTCGATCCCCGCGTGCAGGTCGCCCAGCTCGGCGTACCGGGCCGGCATGGTCGCGATGGTGAAGTCGTCGGGCTCGACGTCGTCCACCTCGTCCCAGCGGATCGGGGCCGACACCGTGCCGATCGGGTTGCCGCGCACCGAGTAGGCCGCCGCGATGGTGTGGTCGCGCGCGTTCTGGTTGTAGTCGACGAAGAGGTCGGCGGGGTCGCGGTCCTTGCGCCACCAGGTCGTGGTGACGTCGTCGGGCATCCGCCGCTCGACCTCCCGGGCGAACGCCAACGCACCACGACGCACGTCTTTGAAGCCCCACTCCGGCTTGATCCGCACGTAGACGTGCATCCCCGAACCGCCACTCGTCTTCGGCCACCCGACCGCGCCGAGCTCGTCGAGCACCTCGTGGGCGACGTGGGCGACCCGCTGCACCCGGTCCCAGGGGCAGTCCGGCCCGGGGTCGAGGTCGATCCGCCACTCGTCGGGCTTCTCCACGTCGGCTCGCCGGCTGTTCCACGGGTGGAACTCGACGGTCGACATCTGCACCGCCCAGATGACCTGCGCCAGCTCGGTGACGCACAGCTCGTCCGCCGTGCGGTTCCACCGCGGGAAGGTCACCCGCACCGTCTCCAGCCACGGCGGGGCTCCGTGCGGCACCCGCTTCTGGTGCACCTTCTCGCCGGACACCCCCTCGGGGAACCGGTGCAGCATGCAGGGCCGCTCGCGCAACGCGTTGACGATCCCGTCGCCGACCGACAGGTAGTAGTTGACCAGGTCGAGCTTGGTCTCACCGCGGGCCGGGAAGTAGACGCGGTCGGGGTTGGAGATGCGCACGTCGCGCCCACCGACCTCGACCTCGACCGCGGGCGAGCTCGCCTTGGATGCCATGCCCCCACGCTAAGGGGAGGTATGCCGCGCTGCCACGCCCGCGGCATACCTCACCTTTATCGGGTCTAGGGACAAAGGTCGGCTTCACCCGGAAACGGTTTCGGGGTGAAGCTGACGCTTCTCCCTAGACCCGATAAAGGTGTGGCGAGGCGGTCGTATGCTCGGCGCATGCTCGAACAGAAGCGCGTCCTCGCGACCAGCATCCCCGGCCCGAAGAGCCAGGCCCTCCAGCAGCGCAAGCTCGCCGCGGTGTCGGCCGGCGTGGGCACCGGCCTCCCGGTCTACATCGAGCAGGCCGCCGGTGGCATCCTGCGCGACGTCGACGGCAACCAGCTCATCGACTTCGGCTCGGGGATCGCCGTGACGACCGTGGGCAACGGCAACCAGCGGGTCATCGACGCCGTCACCGCCCAGATCAACGACTTCACCCACACCTGCTTCATGGTCACCCCCTACGAGGAGTACCTCGAGGTGGCCGAGGTGCTGGCCGAGGTCACGCCCGGCACGCACGACAAGCGTTCTGCGCTCTTCAACTCCGGCTCCGAGGCCGTCGAGAACGCCGTCAAGGTGGCCCGCCACTTCACCGGGCGGCCGGGCGTCGTCGCGTTCGACCACGCGTACCACGGGCGCACCAACCTGACGATGGGCCTGACCGCGAAGAACATGCCCTACAAGCACCGGTTCGGCCCGTTCGCGAGCGAGATCTACCGCGTGCCGATGGCCTACCCGTACCGCTGGCCCACCGGCCCGGAGGCCTGCGCCGACGAGGCCTTCACCGAGTTCGTCGACCTCGTGCACGCGCAGGTCGGCGAGGACAACACCGCGGCCGTCATCCTCGAGCCGATCCAGGGGGAGGGCGGGTTCATCGTGCCCGCACCGGGGTTCATGAAGAAGGTCTCCGACTGGTGCACCGAGCAGGGGATCCTGTTCATCGCCGACGAGGTGCAGACCGGGTTCTGCCGCACCGGCGACTGGTTCGCCTCCGAGCACGAGGACGTCGTGCCGGACCTCATCACCACGGCCAAGGGCATCGCCGGTGGCATGCCGCTGGCGGCGCTCACGGGTCGGGCCGACGTGATGGACGCGATCCACGTCGGTGGCCTCGGCGGCACCTACGGCGGCAACCCGGTCGCCTGCGCCAGCGCTCTCGCGGCGATCGAGACGATGAAGGCCGACGACCTGGCCGGACGCGCCCGCGCGGTCGAGGCGCTGTTCCGCCCACGGCTCGAGGCCCTCGCGGACAAGTACGGCGTCATCGGCGACATCCGGGGTCGCGGCGCGATGCTGGCGGTCGAGCTGGTCAGCGACCTCGAGCGCAAGACTCCTGACGCCGACCTCACCGGGCGGATCAACAAGGCCTGTCACGCCCGCGGTCTGGTCACGCTGACCTGCGGCACCTACGGCAACGTCTTCCGGTTCCTGCCGCCGCTGTCGTCCGGCGACGACCTGCTCTCCGAGGGTCTCGACATCCTCGAGGAAGCCTTCGCCGAGTCCGTCTGAGCCTCTCCCCTCGCGGTTCGGTGCGGAAACACCCGGAGATCCGGGCGTTTCCGCACCGACGCACGCGCGGTGGGTGGCGTCCTGCGGCCCGCCACTGTTTACGTGGCCGTTGCGTGTCGGTCACCGGCCGGGTCTGTTTCCCCTGTTACAAAAGGTGAGACCCGGCCAAGTATGAGTTGGCCGGGTCTCGTGTCTCCCGAGGGAGACTGGCCTCCCGAAGGAGGTCCGCTGATCTTGACCCATCCCGGCCGCCTCGCGCAAGGGGTCGAGGCGGTCGTCTCTCCGGCTCAGAGATCCTCGAAGGCCACCTCGCTACCCACTGGGCCGGCATGCTCCGGGAAGGCGATCCGACCGGACGCCACTGCCCAGCGTGCGACGTCCACCCGGAACCGGCCGGCCGCACGGCCGGGTCCTGTTCGGCCAGGCGACGCGCCTCCACGGGGTCGACCGACCAGATCGACATGCCGCGGATGGTCTCGTCGGACTTGTCGAGCAGCGGCCCGTTCGCGACGATGATCCCGCGGCTGGCCAGGTCTGCGAGGTGGGTCAGGTGGGCGTGGTGCAACGCCGTGGACTCGTCCTCCGGGAGGTCGGGCGGGTTGGTCCCACGACGGAGGTAGACGACCGTGCGGACGTCGAAGCGGGCCGGGGCCCCCGGCGGTCGATCCGTGGACATGGCCCCATCATCGCCCGGACGACCACGGGGCGCACGGAGGTGGCAGCGACCCGCTCATGGGTATGCCGCGTGGCAGCATGGCGGGCACGCTCAGGCCCACAACCGGTCTCGCTGCCGATCCGCCCTAGCCGGACGCACCTCCGTGGACCGGGTCGAAGTAGTGCTTGTCCATCCACCGGGCCACCTTCGAGCCGATCTGGGAGCCCACGACGTCAGCGGTGCGGAAGTGGATGCCGCCCCAGACGCGGGCGTCGATGACTTCGTCCATCGCCGTCGACAGCCGGGTGAAGGTGCGGACGTCGCCCGGGTAGCGACCGGAGGTGACGTTGATGGTCACCTTGTCGGTCCCGAAGAACGCCCGGACTGCGCCGAGCGTGGCGCCCGTGACGCAGCCGTGTCCCGAGGGGTGCTCTGGGAACGGCGGGTTCGACAGCGGCGGTGTCGTCGCCGTCGACGGGTCGAACAGCGGCAGCCAGGCAGGGTCGGCAGTGGTCGCCGGGTTGCCGTCCGTGTCGGCCTCCCGGATGGCCGCGACCGGCCGCCAGAACTGCCAGTGGTACTTGTCGTTCCAGCAGGAGATGGCGCCGTCAGCACCGGCCAGGCTCATGCTGGCCAGCAACCGGGCGGCGTCGGCGGCGCCGAGGTCGTGCCGCGTGATGAGGTCGCGGGCCATGCCGTGCCAGAGCGGCGCGGGTGCCGTCTGCCAGAAGATCGCGGTCTTCGTCTGCGCCGGCGTCCGGCTGGTGCTCGTGAGCGAGCCCAGCTCCTTGACCTCGTTGAAGTCCTTCGCGTACCTGCGACTGGTCAGCGAGTTCGGGCCGGACGAAGGGAACTGGTCCTGGCTCTTCATGAGGAACGGCCGGAGGTTGCCCACCCACGGGTCGGGGTCGAGCGCGCCCGCTGGGAAGGGGCGCCAGTCGCCGGGCTCCGTGCCGAGCTCGAACGTGAACGGTGCCATGAACCCGTCGCCCTGACGGGCGTCGAGCATCGCCTTGGCTGCCGCTTCACCGGCGCGGACACCTTCGTCCTCCGCCGCGCCGTCGGGCACGCCTGCGAGGGTGGCCGCCAGGGCGTCGTCAAGGGTGGTCTGCTGGGCTGGGGCCAAGGCCACCAGCACGTGGTGGGCGGCGGTGGCGACGGCCGCGTCCGTGGAGGCGCCAGGACTGATCCCCAGGGCCTCGAGGTCGAGCAGGTAGGGCTGGTGACTGCGGTCGATGGCGTTGACCGCGTCGTAGACCGCGCCGGCCACCATGGCGATGCCCCGGGTCTGGCCGTGGGCGCTGGGCCGCAGTGAGCCTGTGATGGGCTGGGCCCTGAGGTTCCACTCGAGGAGCACTGCGGAGCTGTCCTGAGGAGTGGCCTGTCGGGCTGTCGCTGGTGTGCCTGCTGCGGCACTGAGGGCGACTCCGAGGGCTGCGGTCAGGGCGAACCCCATCCCGCGGCGCCTCGCGCGTCCTGGTGAGCTGTGCTGAGTTGCTGCGTGCTGGACCGTCCCTGCTCCGGCCCGAGAGCGTGCTCTCATGGCTGGTCCCTTCGACGGGGGCCCATGGCGGGACGAGTGGGACACCCGACGCCTCCAAGTCAGGCCCAACTCGCCATGGTGCCACGCGGCGCGGAACCGGTGAACAGTCGAACTGCGTAGTGCCGGACCGGTCTCGATGGTGACCGCTCCCAGCTCGAGCGCATGGTCGTCCTCGCGGAACCGGCGTCCTCGCTGCGGTTCGACGGGCGGTTGGCCAACCCGCTCAGAGCAGCTCAGCGATGAGCTCGCCCGCCCGGGCTGCGCCGTCGTCCTCGACCGGCCGGTAGTCGACGGCACGGCCCAGGTTCGCGAGGATCGCGGCGGCCAGGCCGTCAGGGTCGGCCGCCTCTTCGTAGGGCAGCATCGCGCCGGCGCGGTAGCGCTCCAGCCGGTGCCGCACGTGGAAGTTCTGCTCGAAGTGGTGGCGCAACGGGACATAAAGGAACGGCGTGCGACTCGCTGTCAGCTCCATGCACGTGGTGAGGCCGCCCTGGACGACCGCGAGATCGGCTGCGGCGAGGTGCTTGTAGAGGTCGGGCACCATCCCGCGCACCGTGACGCCACGTCGTCGTGGCAACGCGCCACGGTCGATGCGCGGCCCCGTCACGACGAGGAACCGCAGGTCCGGTACCTCCCGTCGAGCCAGCGGCACGGCGTCCAGCACCCGCTTCAGCAGGGGCGTCCCCACCCCGGAGCCGCCCACGGTCACCACGCAGACCGGTGCGTCCGCGGGATATGCGAGCTCGGTGCGGAGCCGGCCCCGGTCGGCGATCTCCGTCTGGTCGAAGCCGGTGACGTAGCCGGCGAAGTCGAAGTTCGCCTCGGTCCACTCGCGGATCCCCGGCAGGCCGGGCCCGAAGTCATGGGGCACCACGTCGTCGGGTGACCCGACGAAGATCGAGCGGTCGCGCACCCACCGGTGCCGCGCCCGGTGCTCGAGCATCTCCGCGTTGTAGTCGGCCGTCAGGGCTGCCTCGGCCGCCCCTCCCTCCGGCATCGGCAGCCACCCGACGAAGTCGGTCATCCACGCGAACGGGAATCGCTTGAGCTCCGGGTTCTCGTGCAGGAAGTAGTCCAGGTCCCAGGCCTCGTCACCGACGACGAGGTCGTACTGCTCGTCGCGGACGACGTCGTCGAAGACCATGAAGTTCTGGACGAGGACCTCGTCCATCCGCCGGATCGCCTGGAAGGCGTGCAGGTCGTGCTCGCCGGCTTCGTGCTCGATGTGCGCGGACTCGTTGGCCAGCCACGCCGATGCGGGATGGACCAGCTCGCCGGCGCGCTCGAGCACGGTGGTCACGGGATGCTGCGCCAGCCAGGAGATCTCGAGGTCGGGATGCCGCTTGCGCAGCTCGTCGGCGATGGCGAGGTCTCGGCGGGCGTGACCCAGCCCGATGGGGGAGGAGAGGAACAGTGCCTTGCGCCGCCGGCGGTCGGCCCGCGACCAGCTCGGGCGGGCTCCGGCAGCCCCCGCGGCGGGGGTGCCGCCGCACCGCTCTGCGAAGTCGCGGATGAGGTGGTTCACGACCACCGGGTGGCGAGCGGACGGCCCGTGGCCGCAGCCCTCGAGCAGCACGACCGAACCGCCGGTCAGCTCCGCGATGCGCTGGCTGACGGCGGCCGGCGAGATCACGTCGTGGGTGCCGTGGACGAGCAGGACGGGACAGTTGACGCGGGCACAGACCTCCTCGAGGGGCGTCGTCGCGATGCCGTCGAACCCGTGCATCCCTGCGGTGGCATCGGCGACCGCCTGAGGTGTGGTCTCGAGCGCCCAGCCGACCGCATCCTCGATCTGTTTGGTGGAGTGCGGCTCGCCGAACATCTGACCGAAGAAGAACGCCAGGAAGTCGCCGTAGCCGTTCTCGAGCCAGTACTGGCGGTTGTACTTGGCCCATCCCTCGGTGCTCGTCGTCGGGCCCTCCCAGTCGATGAGGTCGCGCCCGGTCCGCGGGATGTCGACGTTGCTCGACCCACCGAGGCCGAGGAGCCCCACCACCCGGTCGGGGTGCGCGGCAGCCAGGTGGAGGCCCCAGGTAAGACCCCACGAAAGGCCGACCACGACGGCCTTCGCGGTCGCGGTGGCGTCGAGCACGGCCAGTGCGTCGGCGGCATACACCTCGTCGGTGTATGCCGCCCCGCCCACCGGCCGGTCGGACCGGCCGTTCCCCCGCCCGTCGAACGTGACGACTCGGAAATGCCTTGCCAGGTAACCGATCTGGGCCTTCCAGATGCGGGAGTGCACCACCGTCCAGGTCGGCATGAGCAGGACGGTGGTGCTTCCCCCTCCATAGACCGCATAGCCGATCACGACGCCGTCGCGGGTGACGGTGCCCGTGGTGGCCGGCTCGGTCGCCGGCGCCTGCGGTCGTGGTGCCATCGGTTCAGTCTGCTCCGTCGCGCCCGGTCAGGGCCGGACTTCGAGGACCCGGTTGAACGGCGTCTGCGCCACCGAGGCGAACCTCGAGAAGCCACTCGTCGTCACCACGTCGCGGATCCGGGCCGGTCCGGCCTGGGTGCCCAGCGCCAGCCCCACGTCCTGGGCCAGTGACGACGGCGTGCAGAGCAGGGTGGAGAAACCGTAGTAGGCGCGGCCGACCGGGTTGAGGTTGTCGCTGACGGCGTCGCCGGCCATCGGCTCGACGACCATCCAGGTGCCCTCGGGCGCGATCGCCTGGCGCACGTGCTTGGCCGCGCCCACCGGGTCGCCCATGTCGTGCAGGGCGTCGAACGTGGTCACGAGGTCGAACCCCGATCCGCTGAAGGCCGTCGCCGGGGCCACCTCGAAGGTGGCCCGGTCTGCGACGCCGGCGTCCTGCGCGCGCTGTCGGGCCGCTGCGATCGACGCCTCGTGGTAGTCGGACCCTACGAAGGTCGAGTTCGGGAAGGCCTGCGCCATGATGATCGTCGAGGCGCCGTAGCCGCAGCCGATGTCGGCCACCCTGGCGCCGCGTTCGAGCTTGTCGACCACGCCGTCGAGCGCGGGGAGCCACTCGCCGACGAGGTGTGCGTTGTACATCGTGCGGAAGAACCGCTCGCAGCCGTCGTGGACGTCGCCGTGGTGCTCGTGCCAGCCGACCCCGGCCTGGTTGCGGGCCGCCTGCAGGATGCTGTCCGTGTCGTGCGTGGTGCCCAGCGCGATCTGGAAGAACCCGGGCAGGTATGCCGGGCTGCTGGGGTCCGTGAGCGCCGTCGCCTGCTCTGGTGGCAGGGTGTAGTGACCCGTGCTCTCGTCGTACTCGACGTAGCCACCAGCGGCCTGGGCGTTCAGCCACTCCCGCGCGTAGTGCTCGTCGGTGCTGGTCTGCTGGGCCAGCCGTGAGGCAGTGGTGGGGCCGGAGTCGGCCATCGCCTGGTAGTAGCCCAGCTTGTCGCCCAACACGACGAGCGCCGTGTTGAGGGTGGCGCCGACCTCGTCGACAGCCTTGAAGACGAAAGCCATCAGCTTGTCGACGTCGATGGCGGGAGCCTCGTGCGTGGTGGTCATGGTGCCGTCCTTTGCAGTGGTCCGATTCTCCTTGGGCATGCGCCCTGCTCGCGCCGCGGAAGGTGTGGTGGAGACGCTAGGAGCGTGGGCAGGGTCCTCGAATCCGGTGACCCCCCTAGTCATCTCGCGGTGATCTGGTCAGACTGACGAAGTGCTCGTCGGGCGCGAGGTTGAGCAGCGGGTCATCGAGCAGCTGCTTGCTGGTGCCCGCGTCGGAGACAGTGGCGTGCTCGTCATCTCCGGCGATCCCGGCATCGGCAAGACCGGGCTGCTCGACCACGCCCGTACCCTGGCCGCGGCGATGCGGGTCCTCTCCGCTCGAGGGGTGGAGGCCGAGCGGGAGGTCACGTTCGGTGGCCTGCACCAGGTCTGCGTCCCCCTGCTGCCCCTGCTGGACGAGCTTCCCGGCCCGCAGGCCGAGGCGCTGGCCGTCGCGCTCGCCGTGCGCACCGGCCCGACCCCGGCGCGGTTCGCCGTGGGTGCGGCGGTGCTGGGGCTGCTGACGCGAGCGGCCGACGAGATGCCGCTGGCGGTCGTGATCGACGACGGCCACCTCTTCGACGAGTCGTCCGCGCAGGCGCTCGCCTTCGCGGCGAGGCGGGTGGTGAGTGACCGGATCGCCATCGTCGTGGCGATGCGACCCGTCCAGGACTCGGCCTTCGCCGGGCTGCCCACCCTGCACCTGGGGCCGCTGTCGGTGGAAGGCGCCCGCGCCCTGCTCGAGAGCGCCAGGTCGGAGCACTGGACGGCCGCTCGGGTGGCCCGCTTCCACGAGGCCACGGGTGGCAACCCCCTCGCCATCCTCGACCTCGCCGGTGAGGCCGAACGGCTCAGCGGCGCTCCGCCCCACACGCCGGTCGCACTCACGGGCGCCCTGCTCGCGGCATACTCCCGCAAGGCACTCGCGCTGTCGGCTGAGGCGGGCACCGCCCTGCTCCTCGCCGCCACCGACAACCACGACCTGGCCGCCCTGGGCCGAGCCTGCCGCGCGGCCGGGGTCGACCTGGCGGCTCTCGAGGAGGCCGAGAGTGCGGGTCTGGTGCGGCTGACCGACATCGCGGTCGAGTTCCACCACCCGCTCGTGCGGGCCGCCGTCTATGGAGAGGCCAGCGCGGCCTCGCGGAGGGAGGCCCACCGCCTCCTGGCCGCAGCGGTGGAGCACGGCGAGCTCGACCGTCGTGCCTGGCACCTGGCCGAAGCCGCTGTCGGACCGGACGACCCCGCGGCCGCACTGCTCGAGACCGCTGCCGAGGACGCCGGCCGGAGGGGAGCCAATGCCGTGGCCTCGGCACAGCTGGTCAGGTCAGCCGCGCACACTGCCGACGGCGGTCTGCGCGGCGAGCGGCTACTGCGCGCGGGTGACCAGGCCTGGCTGGCGGGCGCCAGCGAGGAGGCTGCCAGGCTCCTGCGTCAGTCGCTCGCCCTGGCCCGGTCGCCGCTGGACCGGGCGCGCGTGCTGGGGCGGCTGGGATCCATCGAATCCCGCTGTGGGTCGTTGGAGCAGGCCCGGGACCTGCTCTTCGCCGCGGCGGACGACGCGACTCCGCACGATCCAGACGCGGCAGCGCTCCTGCTCGCCGACGCGGTGGAGGCATGCGTCTACTTGTGCGACTCCGCCTCCGGCCTGCGCGCGGCCGAGCAGCTGGTCGACCTGACCGGCTCGTCAGCGTCGCCGTCGGCACGCCGCATCGGGCGGATGGCGGCGGGGTTCGCCCTCGTCCTCGGTGGGCGAGCCGACCGCGGCGCCGACCTCATCAGGGCAGCGATGGCCGAACCCCCCGATGACAGCGCGGGGAGCGACCAGTGGCGGTTCCGGTGGGCGCTGCTCGGCCCGATGTTCCTTCGCGAGGCCGGGGAGGTCAGGGCGACCATGGCCGAGGCAGTGCGCACCGTGCGGACCGAGGCGGCCGTGGGCATGCTGCCGTTCCTGCTCACCCTGATCTCGCGCGACCACGCGGCCTCGGACGGCTGGGCCGACGCCGAGGCCGGCTACGTCGAGGCGATCCGACTGGCGCAGGAGACGGGGCACCACACGGACCTGGCGCTCGCCAGTGGCGGCTTCGCATGGCTGCTCGCCCGCCAGGGCCGCGCCGAGGAGTCTCGACACCACGGCGGGGAGGCCGTGCGACTCGGCACTGTGCACTCGGCCTGGTTGGCGATGGTGTGGGCGGCCTTCGGCGCAGCCGACCTCGAGGCGGCCACCGGGCGCCCCGAGGCAGCCAAGGAGTCCTACGAGGCGCTCGCCGACATGCTGTCGGACCTGGGGGTCACCGACCCGGACCTCTCGCCGGGTCCTGAGCTGGTCGAGTGCTGCTGGCAGCTGGGCGAGCCGCTGGACGCTGTCTCGATCGCCGAGGACTACCTCGCCGCGGCACGCGCCAAGGGTCAGCCCTGGGCGCTGGCCCGAGCCCACCGGGCCCTGGGCGTGGCGCGCGGGCTGGACGAGGGGGAGGCCGAGTTCGTCGAGGCGCTGCGCCTGCACGCGCTGACTCCGGATCCGTTCGAGTCGGCGCGGACGCGGCTGGCGTATGGCTCGGTCCTGCGTCGGTCACGACGCCGCGTCCACGCCCGCCCCCCGCTGCGCGAGGCGCTGGCCACCTTCGAGCACCTGGGTGCGGTCCCCTGGGCCGACCGGGCCGCCGTCGAGCTGGAGGCGACCGGCGAGACGGCGCTGCGCCGGGGGGCCGGGGTGATCGCGGCGTTGACGCCCCAGGAGCGCCAGATCGCCACGTTGCTGGCGCAGGGTCGCACCAGCCGGGAGGCTGCCGTGGCGTTGTTCCTCAGCCCCAAGACGGTGGAGTACCACCTGCGCCACGTCTACATCAAGCTCGGGATCCACTCACGCGAAGACCTCGCCAAGGCGATGGCAGACGGTTAGCGCGGGGGCATTCGCAGGGCGCCGTCGAGCCGGATGACCTCGCCGTTGAGCATCGCGTTGTCGACGACGTGGCGCACCAGGTTGGCGTACTCGTCGGGGCTGCCGAGCCTGGACGGGTGCGGCACCTGGGCCTCGAGGACGGCCTTGACGTCGCCCGGGAGCCCGCTGAGCATCGGCGTCTCGAACGTCCCCGGAGCGATCGTCATGACGCGAATTCCCTTGTCCGCCAAGTCGCGAGCCGCGCTGAGAGTGAGGCCGACGACGCCACCCTTGCTCGCGGCATACGCGGCCTGGCCGATCTGGCCGTCGTAGGCGGCGATGGACGCGGTCATGACGACGACACCGCGGTCCCCGTCGAGGGGCTCGTTGTCGAGCATCGCGGCCGCGGCGAGCCGCAGGACGTTGAACGTGCCGATCAGGTTGATCGTGACGACGTTGGTGAAGTCCTCGAGCGGCAGGGGTCCGCGCTTGCCGACGACCCGACCGGGGGTGCCGATCCCGGCGCAGTTGACCACGATCCGCAACGTGCCGAGCTCCCTGGCGACGTCGATCGCCGCCTGCACCTGCGCCTCGTCGCGGACGTCCGTGGCCACGAACCGCGCGCGCTCGCCGAGCTCCGCGGCCAGCGCCTCGCCCGGGGAGGAGGGGAGGTCGAGGATCACGACGGCCGCACCGTCGGCGTGCAGCCGACGGACCGTGGCCCCGCCGAGGCCGCTGGCTCCGCCGGTGACGAGCGCGACGGTGGAATCGTTGATCTGCAAGGTTTCTCAGCCTCTCTTGGACAAGCTCGACGAGTTCTTCAGGAGCTGGCGGCTGATGACGAGCCGCTGGATCTGGTTCGTGCCCTCGAAGATCTGGGTGACCTTGGCCTCACGCATGTAGCGCTCGAGGGGGAAGTCCTGGGTGTAGCCGGCGCCGCCGAGCACCTGTACGGCATCGGTGGTCACGCGCATGGCATTGTCGGTGCAGACCAGCTTGGCCACGGCCGCCTCCTTGGTGAAGGGGCGCCCGGCGTCGTGCAGCCGAGCGGCGTGCAGGTAGGACGCCCGGGCGCTCGTGACGGCTGCTTCCATGTCGGCGAGGAGGAAGGCCAGCCCCTGGTTGTCGCCGATGGGGCGCCCGAACTGCTCGCGCTCCTTGGCGTAGGCCACCGCACGGTCGAGGGCAGCCTGCGCCAATCCCGTTGCGGCAGCAGCGATTCCGAGGCGACCGGAGTCGAGGGCTGACAGTGCGATGGCCATGCCCTGGCCCGGCGTGCCGACCAGCCGGTCGGCCGGGACCTGGACGCCCTCGAAGTGCACCTCGCTCACGGTGTCGCAGTGCAGCCCCATCTTCTTCTCGGGGGCGCCGAATGCGAGACCCTCGGCGTCACCCGGCACGACGATGCACGACAGCCCGCGGCCGCCGTCGTCGGACGTGCGCACGAAGGCGGTGTAGAAGTCGGCGTGGCCGGCGTGGCTGATCCAGGCCTTCGTGCCCTTGAGCGTGTATGCCGTGGGGTCGGCTTCGTCGTCGGCGGTCGCCCGGGCGCTCATCGACGCGACGTCGGAGCCGGAGTTGCGCTCGGACAGGCAGTAGGCGCCGAGCTGGTCGCCGGACAGCATGGCGGGGAGCAGGGCCTCCTGCTGGGCCCGCGAGCCGAACTCGGCGACGGGGTAGCACGTGAGGGAGTGGACCGAGACGCCGACGGCGACCGACATCCAGACCGAGGCGATCTCCTCGACGACCTGGAGGTAGACCTCGTAGGGCTGGCCGCCGCCACCGAAGTCCTCGGGGTAGGGGAGCGACAGCAGTCCGGCCCGGCCCAGCACGCGGAAGGCGTCTCGTGGGAGCTCCGGCGTGGTGGCGGCCCGGCGCTCCGCCTCGTCGACCTGCGGGAGCAGCTCCTTCTGGCAGATCTCGCGCGTGAGGTCGATGAGGTCCTGGCCCTCCTCGGTGGGCATCAGACGGGTCGCAGGCATGGCCTGATGGTAGTAGTAGGACGTCCTAGTACCTGAATCGCGCAGGTCAGGCGGGGTCGACGGGGGTGAGCTCGGGGCGCTTGGCCTGCACGGTGTCACCGGACGACTCGCCCCTGAGCCGGCGCTGCACCCAGGGGGCGAGATGGGTCCTGGCCCACTCGGCGTTCGCGGCGGCCGACTCGCGCCGGGCCTGCGGAGGCTGTGGCGGCAGAGGCGTCGACCAGTCGGCCCGGTCGGTGTCGTGGCCGAGCGCCGAGAGCGCGTTGAGCGCGACCCGTCGGTGGCCCTCGGTCGTCATGTGGATCCGGTCGTCGGCCCACAGCCGGAAGTCCTGCAACGCGGTCATGCCCCACTGGTTGATGACGTAGGCGCCGTGCTGCTGGGCGATGCTGAAGATGTTGGCCGAGTGGATCGCGTGCCGACCCCGCAGGTGCCTGAGCAGCGGCGCCCCAACCGGGTCGGTCGGCGTCGCGAGGAGCACGTCGGCACCCGCCTCGCGCAACCGCACGACGGCTGCCTCGAGCCGAGCCGCGATGGCGTCGAGGTCGGCCTTGGGCCGCAGGATGTCGTTGCCCCCGCCGACCATCGAGACGAGGTCGGGGCCGAGCGCGATCGCCGCGTCGAGCTGCGGACCGATCACGTCGGCGAGCAGGCGGCCACGCACGGCCAGGTTGGCGTAGGCGAGCTCGCCGCCCTCCCGGTGCGCGATGGCGGCGAGGTGCGTGGCGAGCCGGTCGGCCCAGCCGACGTAGGCGTTGTCGCGCTCCGGGTCGGCGTCGGACATGCCCTCGGTGAAGGAGTCGCCGATCGCGACGTAGCGGTGCCAGACCTTGCCGCGCTCGGGCAGGTGGGTCTGGTTGTCGTCCGTGGTCACGGGCTCGGGTGCGTCGGTCACGGCAGGCTCCAGTCGATCGGTGCGGCGCCCTGCTGGGCGAGGAGTTCGTTGGCACGGCTGAACGGCTTGCTCCCGAAGAAGCCCGAGTGCGCCGACAGGGGCGAGGGGTGGGCGCTCTCGATGGCCGGTATGCCGGGCAGGTGCGGCACGAGGTTCCTCGCGTCCCTGCCCCACAGGATCGCGACGAGTGGTCCGCCGCGTTCGACGAGGGCCGCGATCGCGGCCGCCGTCACCGACTCCCAGCCCTTGCCGCGATGGCTCGCCGGCTTGCCCGGGGTGACGGTGAGCACCCGGTTGAGCAGCAGCACCCCCTGGTCGGCCCACGGCGACAGGTCGCCGGATGTCGGCCGGGAGAGCCCGAGGTCGCTCTCCAGCTCGGTGTAGATGTTGACCAGCGAGCGGGGGACCGGCCGCACGTCGGGCGCGACGGAGAAGGACAGCCCGACCGCGTGGCCCGGCGTCGGATAGGGGTCCTGCCCGACGATCAGCACCCGCACGTCGTCGAGGGGGCGCTCGAACGCGCGCAGCACGTGCTTGCCCGCGGGCAGGTAGCCCCGTCCGGCGGCGACCTCCGCGCGCAGGAACTCACCGAGCCCCGCGACGGTGTCGGCCACGGGTGCCAGGGCGGCCGCCCACGAGGGGTGGACGAGCTCGGTCAGGGCGGCGGGCGGCATACCCAGAAACTAGCCCGGCTCCCGCGCGCAGGCTCAGGTGGGCGTCAGCGGAAGATCGCGGCCAGGTCGTCGAGCCGCGCGGGCACCAGCTGGAACCACGCCCACGTCCCACGGCGCTCGCGGGTCAGGAGGCCCGCCTCGGTCAGCACCTTGAGGTGGTGGCTCACGGTCGGCTGGCTGAGCCCCACGGCGGGCGTGAGGTCGCAGACACAGGCCTCGTGGCCTTTGGACGACCGGATCAGGGACAGCAGCTGGAGCCGCACCGGGTCAGCCACCGCCTTGAGCAGCTGGGCGGTCACCTCGGCCTGCTCTCGACCCATCGCGTCGTCGGTCGTCAGCGTGCCGCAGCAGGCGTCGCCGTCGGCCGCCGTCGTGTCGCGCAGGGTGGCGATCAGCTGGGGCACGGGTCCTCCTGGGTCGCGGTGGGCATAGCCCGCACTCGATATTGACAAACATCGATGCAGGCGTTTCACTTCCTGCATTGACCATAGTCGATGCAACCGTCGACGCACCATTCGATGGAGGAGCGAGTCATGGCTGACACCACCTGCTGCGGCGGCTGCGGCTGCGCGTGCTGACCACTCGGCTGCGGGTCAGGCTCGGCGCCGAGTCGTTGGGCGCCGCAGGCCTGCTCGCGGCTGTCGTCGGCTCCGGCGTGATGGCCCAACGGCTGACCGACGACGTCGCCCTCCAGCTCCTCGTCAACGCGGCGGCCACGGCAACCGTCCTCGGCGTGCTGGTCTCCAGCCTCGCGCCCCTCAGCGGCGCGCACCTCAACCCCGCCGTCACGCTCGCCGAGGCGGTCCGCGGCCGGCACGCCTGGCGCCAGGTCGCCCCCTACGTCGTCGCCCAGGTGGTCGGCGCCGTGGTCGGCACCGCACTGGCCAACCTCATGTTCGGGCTGCCTGCGCTGCACCTGTCCCACCACGAGCGCGCCGGCGCCGGCCTGTGGCTCGGCGAGGTCGTGGCGACGGCGGGACTCGTGCTCACCATCGGGCTCCTGCGCGACGGTGGCCGGGCCGCCCTCGTCGTCCCCGCCTGGATCTTCGGCGCCTACTTCCTGACCTCCTCGACGTCGTTCGCGAACCCCGCGGTCACCGTGGCCCGCGCCTTCTCCGACACCTTCGCGGGCATCGCCCCCGCCAGCGTCCCGGCCTTCGTCGTCGCCCAGCTGGTCGGCGCCGCCGCGGCCATCGGCCTCCTCCGTATCCTCGAGGTCCCCATTCCTGAAAGCACCGCAACCCGAGAGAGCGCCGCATGAGTGACAAGCCGTCCGTCCTGTTCGTCTGTGTCCACAACGCGGGGCGCTCGCAGATGGCCGCGGCATACCTCGCTCACCTCGGGGGTGGCGCCGTCGAGGTGCGGTCCGCCGGGAGCGAGCCGGCCGACGAGGTCAACCCCGCTGCCGTCGCCGCGATGGCCGAGGAGGGCATCGACATCGCCGCCGAGACCCCGAAGGTGCTCACCGTCGAGGCCGTGGAGGCCTCCGACGTGGTCGTCACGATGGGGTGCGGCGACACCTGCCCCTACTTCCCGGGCAAGCGCTACGAGGACTGGGTGCTCGACGACCCGGCGGGCCAAGGGGTCGAGGCGGTGCGCCCGATCCGGGACGAGATCCGCGGCCGCGTCGAGACGCTCCTGCGCGAGCTCGGCATCGAACCCGCCACCGACGGGTCCTGAAGGCACCGGGCCAGGACGCTGTGCACTGCCCCACGGGGGTGGGGCAGTGCCTGGCCTCGCGGGCCCCTGCGGCCGACCTCGCCGAAGGCCGTAGCCTCGAGCCGTGACTCCCCGCTGGCCCGTGGTCCTGTTCGACTTCGACGGCACCCTCGCCGACACCATCCCGCTCATCGTCGCGTCGTACCACCACGCCCTCGGCGCGGTCCTCGGCCAGGCGGCCCCCGAGGACGAGGTCCGCTCGTGGATCGGACGACCGCTCCAGCCGGTGCTCGAGGAGCGCTACCCGGGGCGTGGCGCCGAGCTCACCGACGTCTACCGCACCTGGAACCTGGCCAACCACGACGAGCTCATCCGCACCGTCGAGGGGGTGCCGCAGCTGCTCGACGACCTGCACGCCGCCGGGGCCCGCACCGGCGTGGTCTCCAGCAAGAAGGGCGACACCGTGCGCCTCGGGTTGCGCGCCGTCGGTCTCGAGGACCGCATCGACGTGCTGGCCGGACAGGAGGAGACCACCCTCCACAAGCCCCACCCCGCGCCCCTCCTGTATGCCGCCGCGCAGCTCGGCGCCGCACCGCACGACTGCGTCTACGTCGGTGACGCGACCGTCGACGTCGAGGCCGCCCGCGCCGCGGGAATGGGTGCGGTGGCCGTCACCTGGGGGGCCGGTCTCGAGGCGGCGCTGGCTGCGACCAGCCCGGACGCCCTCGTCAGGGACGTGGCCGGGCTGCGGGCGGCGCTGTTCGACGACGGGGCCTGACTGAGCCCTGCACCCGGTGCCACGCTGCGCCCTAGACTCGCCGCGTGCACGGCTACAGCGACCAGAACCTCGAGGCCCTCGGCGACGCGATCCTCGCCTACTCCGCCGACCGCCTGAAGCTCGACCCGGTCCCACTCGACGGGCCCCAGACGCTGGCGGAGCTCGACGCCGCGGCGGGCCAGACCATCACCGTCGACGGCATCGGTGGGCTCGAGGCGCTCAAGCTCTTCGGGGAGCACCTCGCGCAGGCCTGCATCTCGACCGACCACCCGCGCTACCTGTCCTTCATCCCCTGCGCCCCGACCGAGGCCGCGGCGATGTTCGACCTCGTGGTCGGGGCGTCGTCGATCTACGGCGGCTCCTGGCTCGAGGGAGCCGGTGCGGTGTACGCCGAGAACCAGGCCCTGCGCTGGATCGCCGACCTGGTCGGCCTGCCGAAGGAGGCCGGTGGCGTCTTCGTGCCCGGCGGCACCATCGGCAACCTCTCGGCCCTCGTGGCCGCCCGCCACACTGCGCGGGTGAAGGCGGCCCACGAGACTCGCAGCGGTGCGGGCGCTCGGCCGTGGCGGGTCGCCGCGACGCATGGTGCGCACTCGTCGATCCAGTCGGCCTGCGACGTCATGGATGCCGAGCTGGTCGGCGTCGAGGTGGACGACCGCGGCCGCCTCAGCGGTGCGGCCCTGCGCGAGGTCCTGGTCGCCAACGGCCCCGAGACCTTCTTCGCGGTGGTCGCCACCAGCGGCACCACCAACTTCGGGATCGTCGACGACCTCGCCTCGGTGGCCGAGGTCTGCCGTGAGTTCGGGATCTGGTTCCACGTCGACGGTGCCTACGGCGGCGCGGGTCTGGCGGCCCCCTCGGTCCGCCATCTCTATGCCGGCATCGAGCACTGCGACTCGTTCATCGTCGACCCGCACAAGTGGCTGTTCGCGCCGTTCGACTGCTGTGCGCTGCTCTACCGCGAGCCGGCCCTGGCCCGTGCCGCGCACACCCAGCACGCCTCCTACCTCGACGTCCTCACCGACAAGCCCGACTGGAACCCCACCGACTACTCCGTCGGCCTGACCCGCCGGGCGCGTGGCCTGCCGTTCTGGTTCTCCCTCGCCACCCACGGCACCGATGCCTACCGCGAGGCCGTCGAGCGGACGCTCGAGGTCACCCGGTTCGCTGCCGAGGAGATCGCCCGGCGCGACTACCTCGAGGTGGTCCGCGAGCCCGACCTCTCCGTGGTGGTCTTCCGTCGGCCCGGCTGGACGGCGGCGCAGTACCAGGAGTGGTCGGACCGGCTGTTGGCCGACCAGTTCGCCTTCGTCGTCCCCACCTCACACCTCGGCGAGACCCTGACCCGGTTCGCCATCGTCAACCCGCGCACCTCCGAGGACGACATCATGGCCATCCTCGACACGATGGCCTGATCGTGGGAACAACCCTGCAAGTGGACTGACGCCTGCACCTGCTGTGGGGCTTGACGACGCTGAAGTGGCGAGTGGGACGGGTGTGACCAGAGCCGTCCAGACTGCGCCGTTCGGACTAGCCGACTCGAATGACAAGCGTGTGATTCGCTCCGTATAGTTGGCCCTGCACGGACGGAACCACGTCTGCACGCCAGGTCTGCACCACATCAGGTCTGCAACACATCAGGCGAAGATTGGGTCGAGAGTTGAACGCCGCACACGAGCAGGGTCAGGTCAGCGTCACCACGGAGCTGAGCGATCGTGACCGCGAGATCATCGCCTTCGAGCGCCAGTGGTGGAAGTACGCCGGCGCCAAGGAGCAGGCGATCCGTGAGCTGTTCGACATGAGCGCCACCCGCTACTACCAGGTGCTCAACGCCCTCATCGACTCCCAGGCCGCGCTCGAGGCCGACCCGATGCTCATCAAGCGCCTGCGCCGGTTGCGCGCCTCGCGCCAGCGCGCCCGCAGCGCCCGCCGGTTGGGCATCCAGCTCTGACCGAGCCCCCTGGTTCACCAACGCCCGTGCAGAAGTGACTGTACGGGCGTTGTTGCGTCCGCACCGGTGCCCGCGGCGTCTGGTCGTGGGTGCAGGCGAACCGGTGTCCCGGTGCAGTCCCGCGTGGTTGACTTCTGGCGTGGGCGACGTGCGAACCCGGTTGGCAGGTCCCGATGACGCGCTCGTCGTGGCGGCCCTGACGCTGCAGTGCGCCCGGCACCGGGGTGGCCAGAGCGAGGTCGGCTTCCTCGACCGGTTCGCCCGCGCCTGGTCGGCCAGCCAGAAGGTCCGCCCGGTCTGGATCGCCGAGGCCGGCGACGACCACGCCGGCTACCTCCAGGGCCTGGTCGTCGAGCCGTTGCCCTGGCCCGGCCGGGTGCCCGGAGCCGGCGCGGAGCTCGTCGTCGACACGTTCTTCGTCCGCCCCGAACACCGCGGCATCGGCGCGGGGGAGGTGCTGCTCAACGCCGCCGTGGGCTGGGCCCGCGACTCGGGCCTGCGCGCCGTCACGATCGCTGCGGGCGTCCACACCACCGCCATGGTCGAACGCGTGGGCTTCGTCGCCGACGCCCGCGCCTACCGGATGGAGCTGTGATGGGAGCTGACTTCAAGATCGGGTCGATCGTCGTCAACGTCCGCGACGTCCCGCGCGCGATGGCCTTCTGGGCGGCAGCCCTCGACTACGCGCCGCGCTACGAGCCCGAGCCCGACTGGGTGATCCTGAGTCCCCGAGACGGCGTCGGACCCAACCTGTCCCTCAACCTCGGCGACACCCGGCCGCTGCTGCACCCCCACATCCACCTCGACCTCTACGCCCGCGACCAGGCGGCCGAGATCGAGCGGCTCGTGCAGCTGGGGGCGCACCGGGTCCAGGACTGGCAGTACCCCGAGGGAGAGCGCGACTTCGAGGTGCTGGAGGACCCCGACGGCAACCGGTTCTGCATCATCGACGCCCGGCCCGACGCACCAGACGCGACCGACGCACCCGACGCGACCGCCGACTGATGCGCCCGGGGCCCACGAACTCGCTCACCGACGTGCCCGGACTGCGGGTCGGCCACGCCACCCGCTGCGAGGACGGCTGGCTCACCGGCTGCACCGTGGTGGTCGCCCCCGACGTCGGTGCGGTGGCTGGCGTGGACGTCCGCGGCGGCGCGCCGGGCACGCGCGAGACCGACCTGCTCGACCCGCGCAACCTCGTCGACCGGGTCAACGCCGTGGTGCTCACCGGCGGGAGCGCGTTCGGGCTCGCGGTCGCCGACGGCGTGGTGCAGCAGCTGTATGCCGCCGGGCTGGGTTGGCCGATGGGCGAGCCCGGGCAGGTGGTCCCGATCGTGCCGGCGGCGGTGCTCTTCGACCTCGGCCGGGGTGGTGAGTTCGCGAACGCCCCGACCGCCGCCGACGGTGCCGACGCGTTCGCGGTGGCCTCCGCCGACGCGGTGCTCCAGGGGTGTGTCGGTGCCGGAACGGGAGCCCGGGCCGGTGGGCTCAAGGGGGCGATCGGCTCGGCGAGTGCGGTCCTCGACGACGGCACGACGGTCGCGGCCCTCGTCGCCCTGAACTCGTTCGGCGCGCCCCACGACGAGCGCACCGGTGAGCTGCTCGCCGCGCGCTACGGGCTCGGCGACGAGTTCGCCCACGTCGGGGTCCCGAGCGCCGACGAGCTGGCCGCCGCGCGCGCCCGGGCCGACGCGGCATACGAGGGACAGCCGGTGCGGCCGGGGATGGCGACGGTGATCGGCGTCATCGCCACGGACGCGACCCTCACCAAGGCGCAGTGCCAGAAGGTCAGCGGGCTCGGGCACGACGGGCTCGCCCGGGCGATCCACCCGGTGCACACGTTGCTCGACGGCGACACGCTGTTCACCCTCGCGACCGGCGGGCGCCCCGCCCCGGAGCTGCCGGCCCTGCACGCCCTCATGGTGGCGGCGGGCGACTGCGTGACCAGGGCTGTCGGCCACGCCACGCTGGCCGCCGAGTCGGTCGCCAACGGCACCGTCGACCTCCGGTCGTACCGCGACGCCTTCCCCTCGGCTGTCAGGATGGGCTGATGGACCCCGACTGGAGCACGCCCGAAGGACTCGCTGCGATCAAGGACGCCCTGGCCTCCACCATCGACGGCTGGGAGCCACCGGTCGCGTATGCCGTGGGCATCAGCTCAGCGTCGTCGTCGCCGGAGCTGGAGTTCCCTCACGTCAACGCCCCGGGCGGCAGGCATGCCCTCCCCGCGGTGGTCCTGGCCAAAGTGCTCGGGCATGCGAACGGGTCGCAGACCTACGACCTGTCCCGCCAGCAGCTGGAGGCCGCGGTGGAGACGTTGCGTCCCGCCGAGGCCTGCACCAGCCTCGAACACCCGAACCTCGCGGCCTGGCGCACCGTCCTCGCCGAGCTCGACGCCAACCCCGCGCGCACGGCTTACGCCGTCTTCGTCGCCGACCTCGACGACCCGGTGGGGTCCGAGGCCGACGCCACCCTGCGCACCCTCCTGACCTGAGGGCTCGCACGTCGACGTCCCTGGGGGCACGGACCTCGACGTCCCTCGGGGCTCAGACCTCGACGTCCATCGAGTCGAAGGCGAGCTCCACCGTCTCGACGACCAGGTCGCTGGCGGCGGCGTCGAGGGGGCTCAGCCGGTAGACGGCCGGGAAGGCGTTGCGGAACTTCCAGCTCAGGACGAGCTGGCCGGTCCCGTCCAGCAACCTGACGACGACGTTGCGGTCGACGCTGGGATCGCCGTTGCGGGCGGCCTCCCACCAGTTCCAGAGGTCGAGGTTGGTGGTCAGCCCCCGGCTGAGGACGAGGTGGGAGTAGCTGGCGAGCCCGGGCTGCTTGCGCGGCTCGTTCGCCTTGTCGTCGCCGGAGCGGTAGGCCACCTCGTCGAGCAGGGCCACCGGGAGGTCGACGTGGGAGAACGACGCGTCGTCCGTCCCGGCGAAGTCGACGAGGAAGTTCGAGCCCTCGAGCGGGTCGGGGTGCGATGCCATGTCTCAGGGTGACACCAGCCGGCCGCGACGGCGACCCCCAACGGCGAGATCCCAGCTCTCGCGCTTCCGAGGGGTCCATTGGCCCGAGAGCTGGGATCTCGGCGCTTGGTCAGCCCACCAGGTCGTGCAGCGTGCGCATCACCTCGCCGCGCCGCTGCGGATCGGAGAGGTCGGCTGCCGTGATCCGGATGACCTTCCAGCCCATCCTCTCGAGGAGGCGCACACGCTGGATGTCGTACTGCCACTGGCGTCGGTCGGTCCGGTGTTGGTCTCCCTCGTACTCGACGATCACGCGTGCCTCTCGCCAGAGGAAGTCCACTCGTGCCAGGAAGTGGCCGTCCTCGGCATGCACCGTCGCGTTGAGCTCGGGCTCAGGTAGGCCGGCCTCGCCGAATGCCAGCCGCGCCCGGGTCTCCATCGGCGACCCGCTGCCGCTTCGGATCAGCCCGGCTGCCGCGCGCACCTTGCGGCGCCCCCTCCCGCCGGCGCGCTCCCCGGCGCGGGCGAAACGGGGCAGCAGGTCAGGATCGCGGGTTGCGAACGCATCTCCGGCGATGACGAGGTGCTCGACGGAGAAGCCCGGGACCGCAGCCAGGTCGACCCACGTGGGGACAGGGCAGGTGACCCGCAGCCCTCGAAGGACCTCGACCTCCCGGCGCTCGAGACCTCGGTGGCCGCGGATACCGGCTCGTCGAAGCGGCGTGCCACCGGTGAGCACGTCCACCGGCTCGGTCCGGTGCCACGGGGTCGGCAGGGGCAGCCGCCAGAGCCTGGCGGCCGTCAGGTGGGAGAAGGCCGCGCCCTCAGGCAGGATCGCCGACAGGTCGCGGGTCTGCTCATCGACAGTGCTGGCCGGTCGGGTGCTGCGCAGACCCCACGACGGTCGCTCGAGGTCGTGTGCATCCAGGCGGGATCGGGTGACCTTCGCAGCCCTCGCCTCGGCGCAGGTGAACGCGCGGTCGAGCAGGGTCGAGGGGAGCGGGGTCAACGGACGAGCCACCCCGTGAGCGTGGCAAAACCGCATCCCCACGCTCGGAGTTCTCCACAGTGGACCGAGTCTGCCCACACGAGATCCCAGCTTTCGGGCTTCCAGCAGGGGTCGAGGCCCGAGAGCTGGGATCTCGGGGCAGCCCGCCGCGGCCGTTCGCCGGGCGCGGACACGTTTGCACTCTCCCGGGGAGAGTGCCAATAATGGCGTTAGCACTCTCACCCTGAGAGTGACAATCCAGGCCAGTCCAGGTGAGGTCCGGGGAACGCGGCGACGTGAGCCGTGCGAGCCGGTCCGTCCGTCGCGGGCACCCGCTGGCCACCGCTTACGTTTCGCGTGGGAGGAACCACCCGAATGGCCAAGATCATCGCTTTCGATGAAGAGGCTCGCCGCGGTCTCGAGCGGGGAATGAACATCCTCGCCGACGCCGTGCGCGTCACCCTCGGTCCGAAGGGCCGCAACGTCGTCCTCGAGAAGAAGTGGGGAGCCCCCACGATCACCAACGATGGTGTGTCCATCGCCAAGGAGATCGAGCTCGACGACCCTTACGAGAAGATCGGCGCAGAGCTGGTCAAGGAAGTTGCCAAGAAGACGGATGACGTCGCCGGCGACGGCACGACCACTGCCACCGTCCTCGCCCAGGCCCTCGTCAAGGAGGGTCTGCGCAACGTCGCCGCAGGCGCCAACCCGATGGCCCTCAAGCGTGGCATCGAGAAGGCCGTCGAGGCCGTCTCCGCCCAGCTGCTCGAGATGGCCAAGGACGTCGAGACCAAGGAGCAGATTGCTTCGACGGCCTCGATCTCCGCTGCTGACCCCCAGATCGGCGAGATGATCGCCGAGGCCATGGACAAGGTCGGCAAGGAAGGCGTCATCACCGTCGAGGAGTCCAACACCTTCGGCCTCGAGCTCGAGCTCACCGAGGGCATGCGCTTCGACAAGGGCTACATCAGCCACTACTTCGTCACCGACACCGAGCGCATGGAAGCCGTCCTCGAGGACCCCTACGTCCTCGTGGTCAACTCCAAGATCTCCGGCATCAAGGACCTGCTGCCCCTCCTCGAGAAGGTCATGCAGTCCGGCAAGCCGCTGCTGATCATCTCGGAGGACGTGGACGGCGAGGCCCTGTCGACCCTCGTGGTCAACAAGATCCGGGGCACCTTCAAGTCGGTCGCCGTCAAGGCTCCCGGCTTCGGTGACCGTCGCAAGGCCATGCTGGCCGACATCGCCATCCTCACCGGTGGCCAGGTCATCTCCGAGGAGGTCGGCCTCAAGCTCGACACCGCGGAGCTCGACCTGCTCGGCCGCGCCCGCAAGGTCGTCGTCACCAAGGACGAGACGACCATCGTCGAGGGTGCTGGCGACGCCGACCAGATCCAGGGTCGGGTCAACCAGATCCGCGCCGAGATCGACAAGTCGGACAGCGACTACGACCGCGAGAAGCTGCAGGAGCGCCTGGCCAAGCTGGCCGGCGGTGTTGCGGTCATCAAGGCCGGTGCCGCGACCGAGGTCGAGCTCAAGGAGCGCAAGCACCGCATCGAGGATGCCGTGCGCAACGCCAAGGCTGCCGTCGAGGAGGGGATCGTCGCCGGTGGTGGCGTGGCTCTGCTCCAGGCGACCAAGGCCGCGTTCGAGAAGCTCGAGCTCGAGGGTGACGAGGCCACCGGTGCGAACATCGTTCGCGTCGCAGCCTCCGCTCCGCTCAAGCAGATCGCGATCAACGCCGGTCTCGAGGGTGGCGTCGTGACGGAGAAGGTCAGCACGCTCGCAGCAGGGTGGGGCCTCAACGCCGCCACCGGCGAGTACGTCGACCTCATCGCCGCCGGCATCATCGACCCGGCCAAGGTGACGCGTTCCGCGCTCCAGAACGCCGCGTCGATCGCCGCGCTGTTCCTCACCACCGAGGCCGTCATCGCCGACAAGCCCGAGAAGGCTGCGCCGATGGCCCCCGGTGGCGACGAGATGGGTGGCATGGGCTTCTAGTCCGAGCCAGCCACACGGCATACGCCACCCCGCTGAAGGGCGGTCCACCGAGAGGTGGGCCGCCCTTTCGCACGCCCCGCCGGAGCAGGACTTCCGTTACGTCGCCAAGCGAGGGGTATGCCGTGTAGAACGGTCCTCGTGTCGACTCACCCTCCCGCCGGTCCCCTCGTCCTGGGGCCGCTGCTCCGCTACATCGGCGAGAGGTCGGCGACGATCTGGGTCCAGACCCGGGACGCCTCGGTGGTGCGGGTCCGCGCGTTCGACCACGAGTGGGCCGCGCCGACCTTCGGGGCCCATGACCGGCACTACGCCCTGGTCGTGCTCGACGGCCTGGAGCCGGGTTCGGCCAGCGACTACGAGGTCGAGATCGACGACGAGCGGGTCTGGCCCGAGGCCGAGCCGGAGCGCACCGACCTGCCGCCCAGCCGGATCCGGACCCTGGTGCGCAGCGAGCCCACCCGCCTCGCCTTCGGCTCTTGTCGCACCAGCGTGCCGCACGACGCCGACGGGAACGCGAGCAACGGCGTCGACGCGCTCCGCGCCTACGCCCACCACCTGAGCCGGCCCGAGCGGCAGGAGGCCGACTGGCCGCAGCTGCTGTGCTTCCTCGGCGACCAGGTGTACGCCGACGAGACCAGCGAGCCGATGCGCGAGTACATCGCCTCGCGGCGGAGCCTCGACGAGCCACCGGGCGAGGAGCTCAAGGACTTCGTGGAGTACTCCCACCTCTACTGGCTGGCGTGGACCGACCCGCTCAACCGCTGGCTGCTCTCGACGTTGCCGAGCGCGATGATCTTCGACGACCACGACATTCGCGACGACTGGAACACCTCGCAGAGCTGGCACCGCGAGATGAACCAGACCTCCTGGTGGCACGAGCGGATCGTCGGGGGGCTCTCCTCCTACTGGGTGTACCAGCACGTCGGCAACCTCTCGCCGGAGGAGCTGGCCGACGACGAGGTGTGGCGGCAGATCGTGGCCCACGCGGAGTCCGGCATGAGCGACGAGCTCGACCTGACCCAGGTGCTCGACGAGCTCGCCGAGCGGGTGGACACCAAGCCGGAGACCTACCGCTGGAGCTACGCCCGCGACCTGGGGGAGTCCAAGCTCGTGGTGGTGGACTCGCGCGCGGCGCGGGTGCTGCAGCCCGAACGACGCTCGATCCTCGACGACGACGAGCTCGCCTGGCTCGACGGCCAGCTGCGGGGCGACGTGGACCACCTGTTCATCGGCACCTCGCTGCCGTTCTTCATCGCGCAGGGCATCCACGACCTCGAGGCGATCAACGAGGCGATGGCGACCGGGGCCTGGGGGCCACGGGTGGCCAAGTGGGGCGAGAAGATGCGACGCGCCCTCGACCTCGAGCACTGGGCCGCCTTCCAGGAAGGGTTCGCCGCGGTGCTCGACATGGTGGTGCAGGTCGCCCACGGCGAGCGCGGGAAGGCGCCGGGGACGATCACCTTCCTGTCGGGCGACGTGCACAACTCCTACGTGACCGAGATCAGCCCCGACCAGCTCGGCGGCGGCAGCAGCCGGATCCTGCAGGCGGTGTGCTCACCCATCCGCAACCCCCTGCCGCGTCAGGTCCGCATCGCGCAGGCCGTCCTCGGCAAGGGTCTGGCCCGTCCGCTCCAGTTCGTCGTGGGCCGCACCGAGAAGGTGCCCAGCGCGCCATACCAGTGGTCGGTGACCCAGGGACCGTGGTTCGACAACAACCTCGCCACCCTCGAGGTGCGCGGACGCGGCCTGGTGATGCGCTGGGAGGCTGGCGAGGTCAGGGGCGACCGCTACGACGCCCCCGAGCTGCGCCAGGTGGCCCGGGTCTCGATCAGCTGAGCGCGGGCACATTCACCGGCCGTCCACCGTTTGGTGGACAGCCGGTAGGCGGACTGGGGGTTCACTCAGGGTGGGCTCAGGGTCGAACCTGAATGCGTCGCAGTGACCGCGTCCCTACCTTTGAGGAGAACGGAATCCACCATGAGCCGGGAGCCTGAGATGACTGCGACACCCCTGACCGCCGACGCCCCCGTGGCGTCCACCACGCGCGCTGCCGCCGCCCGGGTCGTGAACCTGCACAAGGTCTACGGCAAGGGGGAGGCCGAGGTCCGCGCCCTCGACGGGGTCAGCGTCGACCTGGCCCGCGGGGAGTTCACCGCGATCATGGGGCCGTCCGGGTCCGGCAAGTCGACGATGATGCACTGCGCGGCCGGCCTCGACGCCGTGACCAGCGGTGAGGTCTACATCGGCGACGTCGACATCACCCGGCTCAAGGACAAGGCCCTGACCACCCTGCGCCGCGACCGGATCGGGTTCGTCTTCCAGTCCTTCAACCTCATCCCGACCCTCAACGCGGAGGAGAACATCCTCCTGCCCCTGGCGATCGCAGGGCGCAAGGCCGACCCGGCCTGGTTCGACACCGTGATCCAGACCGTCGGGCTGCGCGACCGGCTCAGCCACCGACCGAACGAGCTCTCGGGTGGTCAGCAGCAGCGGGTCGCCTGCGCGCGTGCCCTGGTGAGCAAGCCCGAGATCGTCTTCGCCGACGAGCCCACGGGCAACCTCGACTCGACGTCCGGCGCCGAGGTGCTCGGCTTCCTGCGGCGCAGCGTCGACGAGTTCGGGCAGACCATCGTCATGGTCACCCACGACCCGGTCGCCGCCGCCCACACCGACCGGGTGGTCTTCCTCGCGGACGGCCGCGTCGTCGACGAGATGCGTGAGCCGACCGCGGACAAGATCCTCGAGCGGATGAAGCGCCTCGACGTGCGGATCCAGCCCGACCCGGCAGGCGCCTGACCATGTTGCGGGCCAGCTGGAAGAGCCTGCTCGGCCGCAAGCTGCGGCTGTTCATGAGCGCCTTCGCCATCATCCTCGGGGTCTCGTTCGTCTCGGGGTCGTTCATCTTCACCGACACCCTGAGCCGGGCCTTCGACGGCATCGTCAACACCGTGGGCGAGGTCGTCGTCCGGCCCGACACCGCGAGCAGTGACTTCGACTCCGGACCCACGTCCAAGACCGTGCCGGGAAGCCTCGTGCAGACCCTGTCGGGGCTGCCCGACGTGGCCCGCGCCGACGGCAACGTCACCGACGCCACCACGTTCGTCGTGTCCAAGAAGGGCAAGCTGATCGGCGGTGGTGGCCCACCCGGGCTCGGCCTCTCGTGGAACGACGCCCCGACCACCGGTGGTGAGCCACCGGCGACGATCGCCGAAGGGCACTGGCCGAACACGTCGGGTGAGGTGGTGCTCGACACCGGCACCGCCCGCCGGGCCGACTACGTCGTGGGCGACACCGTCACCCTGGTGACCAGCGGTGCGAAGCCGAAGGTCACCGCCACCCTCGTCGGGCTGGCCGAGTTCAAGGGCGGGACGGTCGGGGCGACGCTCGCCTTCTTCGACACCAAGACCGCCCAGGACCTCTATTACGGCGGCAAGGACGAGTTCTCGGACGTCTGGGTGACGGCCAAGGACGGCACCAGTCCTGAGGACCTCGCAGCCAGCATCCAGTCCGCACTGCCCAAGGGTTTCGAGGCCGTGACGGGCGCGTCCGTGGCCAAGGAGCAGGCGACCGGCATCAACCAGGCGCTCTCCTTCATCAACATCTTCCTGCTCGTCTTCGCCGGGATCGCCCTGTTCGTCGGGTCGTTCCTCATCATCAACACCTTCTCGATCCTCGTGGCGCAGCGCAGCCGTGAGCTCGCGATGCTGCGAGCCCTCGGCGCGGGGCGGCGACAGGTGACCAGGTCGGTGCTGTTCGAGGCCTTCGTCGTCGGGCTGGTCGGGTCGACCGTCGGCCTGGGCGCGGGGTTCCTCCTCGCGCTCGGCATCCAGGCGCTCTTCGCGCGCTTCGGCCTCGACCTCAGCGGATCGCCGCTCGTCTTCCAGCCGAGCACCGCCCTCATCGCGTATGCCGTGGGCATGGTCGTGACGATGCTGGCCGCCTACCTGCCCGCTCGCCGCGCAGGCAAGATGCCTCCGGTGGCAGCCATGCGCGACGACATCGCGCTGCCGGAGGCGACCCTGCACCGGCGCATCTGGATCGGCTCGGTGCTGTTCGTCATCGGGCTCTGGAACACCTTCCTCGGCGCCTTCACGCCGATCGACCACTCGTCCTACTGGGTGGGCTCCGGGGTGTTCGCCCTGGTGATGGCCGCGATCCTCACGAGTCCCGTCGTGGGCCGGCCGGTCATCCACCTGCTGGGCCTGGCCTACCGCCGGCTGTTCGGCGCGGTGGGGTTGATGGCTGAGCAGAACGCGACCCGCAACCCTCGTCGCACCGCGGCGACGGCGTCCGCCCTGATGATCGGGCTGACCCTCGTGGCGATGATGTCGGTCTTCGGCGCCTCCGCGAAGGCCAGCGTCGACAAGTCGATCAACGAGAACTTCGCCGCCGACTACGTGGTCTCCAACGCGATCGGCCAGCCGTTCTCGACGACGGTCACCCGTGACGTCGCCGCCGTCCCGGGCGTCGCGGTGGTCAGCCCGATGCGCTATCTCGGGGTCTCGGTCAACGACGACAGGGGCTTCGCAGCCGCTGTGGACCCGGTCGCCCTCGGCAAAGCCGTGCCGATCGACTTCACCAGTGGCTCGCTGGCCGCGTTGAAGCCGGGCACCCTCCTGCTCTCGGACGACCGCGCCACCACGCTGGGTGTGTCGGTCGGCAGCAAGGTCGACACCGACATCTCGGGCACCAAGGGGACGGCCACGGTCGTCGGCGTCTTCAAGAGCACCGCGGCCCTGCCCAACTCGATCATCGTCACGCTGACCGACGCCGACGCTGCGGGGGTGCCCCAGCAGGACAGCGCCGCCTTCGTGGTGCGGTCCCCGGGGGCCGACCCCAAAGCGGTCGAGGCAGGCATCGAGAAGGTCATCGCAGACCTGCCGTCGGTCACGCTCAAGAACCAGGACGAGTTCGCCGCGGAGCAGCGGGCTCCGATCGACCAGCTGCTCTACATCATCTACGCGCTGCTCGGCCTGGCTGTGGTGATCGCCGTCCTCGGCATCATCAACACCCTCGCGCTGTCGGTGATCGAGCGGACCCGGGAGATCGGGCTGCTCCGGGCGGTGGGACTGAGCCGGCGACAGCTGCGGACCATGCTGCGGCTGGAGTCGGTCGCGATCGCCCTGCTCGGCGCGGTGCTCGGGGTCGCCCTCGGCCTCGCCGCCGGGTGGGCGCTGCAGCGCAGCCTCGCCGACGACGGGATCGACGTGTTGTCGATCCCTGGCGGCCAGCTGGCGATCTTCGTGGTGCTGGCCGGGATCGTGGGTGTGCTCGCGGCCCTGTGGCCCGGGCGACGGGCCGCCCGGCTCGACGTCCTCAAGGCCATCACGACCGAGTAGCCGGCCACCCGGCATACCTCCGACGGCTCCCGACCCCGGGTCTTTGATGGGTTGACCACACCCTGGTGTGGACGATCCATCAAAGACTCCGGGATCGGGGGCGTCCGGTCAGCTGAACATGCGCAGGGTCTGGGCCTCGGTCTCGGCGTAGTGCGCGCCGGCCGCTGCCAACACGGAGCCGATCGAGTCGAGCGACGTGCGCACCTGCTTCTGGGTGCCCTGCCACTCGGAGACGAGCGACTGGAACCGCGCCGAGGCCGAGCCGGTCCAGGCTCCCTGCAGCCCGGTCAGGCGGGCCATCATCGCCGTGACCTGGCCGTCGATCTCGGTCGAGATGCGGGCGATGTCGCCCGAGGCGGCCTGGATGCGCTCGGTGTCCACCGTGAACTGTGCCGACATGGTTGTCCTCCTGACGAGTGCGGCGCCCCCGTGGCCTCCGCCTGTGGCGAGGCTAGGGGCGGCGCGCGGCCGGCCCGCCCGGTTGTCCACAGGCTCCCTCCGGGACGGGTAGCGTCAGGCGGGTGACCATCTGGATCGACCCGCCGGCGTGGCCCGCCCATGGCCGGCTGTGGTCACACCTCGTCAGTGACACGTCCTACGACGAGCTGCACGTCTTCGCTGCGGCACAAGGGATTCCGGCCCGTGGCTTCGAAGGCGACCACTACGACGTGCCCGAGGAGTGGTACGCCGCGCTGGTCGCTGCGGGCGCCACGCCGGTGGACGGCCGTGAGGTCGTGCGGATCCTCCAGCGCAGCGGCCTGCGCATCCAGAAGCGTCGGCACGAGCGGGTCGTCCGGGCTGTCCCCGACGCACCGTGGCTGCCGCCGGGTTCCCGGGCCGACGTGATCGCATCGCGCCAGGACGATGCGCCGGCCAACACGGTGGTGGTGCGCCTTGTGCTGCTGCGCGGACCCGACCTCCTCGTCGTGGAGCGCCCCGACGGTGGTGCCGACCTCCCCTCGCGACGGGTCGGTGACGGCTCCGTGCCCGAGGCCGTGGGCGAGCTGGTCCGCGAGCTGCTGGGCAGCCCGGCCGCGCTGGCGCCGCACCTGGTGGGCTACGTCCGCAACACGGTGCCGACGCCCGACGACGGCTACCCGTGGCCGACGCCGAAGGCCTGCTTCGCCGTCTTCGCGGACCGCATCCTCGAGTCCGACGACGCTTCAGTCGGCACCTGGCGCGGCTGGTCGGACGCGACCGCCGAGCTGTCGGGTCGGCACTGGTGGCCCCTCGTCGACCACCTCGACCGGGTGGCCCGGTGAGCCGCCTGGTCGCCTCCGTCCCGGGGGCGACCTTCGCCGATGGCTCCGCGGCCGACGTCGAGCTGTGGCTGTCGGACGAACCGGTCGACGAGGAGAGCGTGTTCGTGGCCACCATGGTGGTGACGGATGCGACCGGCCGGTATGCCGTGGCCTACAGCCCGCGGCGCCGCGAGTGGAGCATCCCGGGCGGCTGGCGCGAGCCCGGGGAGTCGGTGCTCGAGTGCGCCCTGCGCGAGGTCTGGGAGGAGACCGGTCTGCGGCTGGAGCCGGGTGCCGTGCGGGTGTTCGGTCACGAGGTCTACACGCCCCGGTCGCGGCACGGTCTCTGGCCCGAGGGCGGAGGGTCGATGCAGGTCTTCCGCGCCATGCTCCCGGTGGCGGGACCGGAGCTCGTGGCGTCCGAGCCCGACGCGGTCGACCCGAGGTGGGTGAGCGCCGAGGAGTTCGAGGCCCTGGCCGGCAGCCGGTTCTGGTGGCCCCTGGTCGCCGCGGCGATGGCCGAAGGGGACTGAGGGCTCAGCCGGTGAGCAGCCCGAGCTCGGCGGCAAGGTTGACGCGGGCCGCGTCCTCCCACGACTCCCGGGCGAACTCGGTGGCGTAGATCGTCTCGCGGTCGAGGAACGGACGCAGGATCGAGGCCCGCGCCGCGCGGAACACGTCGTCGGGCACGGCGGCATACTCCTCGCGCACCTGAGCGGTGTACTCGTCGTACCGCCCGGGCGGTGCGCTGAGGATCCACAGGTCGGAGTCGTGGAAGGCGCCGGCCAGGGGCGTGCCAGTGAGCTCGTGGTCGTGGGTCGACAGCACCAGGTCGCGCACCGTCTCCACGTCCTCGCCCGGGAAGCCCAGCGCCGAGAGGTCGCGCACGGCGAGGTCGGCGCTCATGATCTCGTTCTCCCCACCCGAGCTCGTGGTGTCGTAGACGGCGTCGTGGAACCACGCCGCGATGCGGGCTAGGGCGGTCTGCCGCGCGGACACCACCCCCGCTTCCTCGAGGTCTTCGAGAGCCCAGAACATCTCCACCACGTGTCGGGCCGTGTGGTAGCGGCGGTGCTCCTCGCCCAGCCGACGCAGGAGGTCCTCCCCGACGGCCCGGACGGCGTCGGAGTGCGCTCCGGGGGCGAGCTCGGCGACGTCGAGCGTCCACCACGTGATCAGTGCCGGCACGAGCGCGATTCTGGCAGAGATCGCGGCCGTCAGGCGGGACCCAGCTGGGCGGGTAGCGATTCGGCGTGCACGACGGTGAGGGCCGAGACCGCTCGCGTGAGCACGACATAGAGGCGTCGGAGGCCGGTGCGCTCGTCGGGCTCGGCCGCGGCGATGGCGGCCGGCTCGACCACGACGACCCGGTCGAACTCCAGTCCCTTGGCCACCGTCGCCGGGACCACGTCGACCTGGTGGTCGATGTCGCCGTGGTCCTGGCCGAGCACGCCGTGGTCGATCCCGTTGCGCTGCAACGAGGCTGACAGGGCCTCGACCATGGCATCGGGTGCGATGACCCCGATCGAGCCCGGCTCCGCGAGCTCCGCAGCGACTACCCGGGCGACCTGGTCGTGCAGGGTGGCGGCGTCGGTCGCCACGAGGTCGAGCCGGCCGGGGTTGTCGCGCACCGAGACCGGGGTGCCGAGCCCGGGCGCCATGTGGGGGAGCAGCTGGGCGGCGTACTCGATGACACTGGCGGGCACGCGGAAGCCCCGGTCGAGCACCTCGACGTGGCTGCCGGGCTTGCCCAGGTGGTGCAGGGACGACTCCCACGAGTCGGTCGCCCACGGCGTGGTGCCCTGGGCGATGTCGCCGAGGACTGTTGCCGCGCCGGTGGAACAGCGCCGACCCACGGCGCGCAGCTGCATGGGGGAGAGGTCCTGCGCCTCGTCGAGCACGACGTGACCGAGGGAGGGGGTGCGGGCGATGTGGTCGCCGAGCTCGTCCAGCAGCACGGTGTCGGCCCGCGACCACTTGGCGGATCCCTGGGTGCGAGGTGGGTTGTCCCACACCAGGATCCGCCGCTCGTCGTCGCTCAGCAGGTCCGACGAGTGGCGCTCCAGCTCGGCGGGGTCCGACAGGAGGGAGAAGAGCACAGCCTTGGCGTCGAGCGCCGGCCAGAGCGTGGTGACGTACTTCTTCACCACCGCGGAGCGCGCGACCTGGTCCTGCACGCGGTCGTCGGGGGAGTCGCCGGATCCCTCCATCTTCAACAGGACCGCGTGGGCGAGCCGCTGCGGGAGCATCTGCCGGGCCGCGTCGTAGCGCACGCCGCGGGACCGCAGCTCGTCGAGGATCTCGTTGACCTCGTATGCCGGCACCCGCCACTTGCGCACGCCGCGCGGCACCACGAGCGGCTCGGTCGCAGGCTGCACGGCCGACCACACGGCATACCGGAGCACCTCGGCGAGCCGTGCGTCGCCCTTGAGGACCGCGGTCTCGGTGGGGTCGGTCCCCCGGACCGGAACGGAGGCGACCAGCTCCTCGATGGTGGTGTGGCCGACGGCGACCTCGCCGAGGGCCGGCAGCACCGCGCCGATGTGCTCGAGGAAGGCGCGGTTGGGTCCGATGACGAGGACGCCGGAGCGGGCCAGCCGGTCACGGAACGCATAGAGCAGCCAGGCCGCTCGGTGCAGGCCGACGGCGGTCTTGCCCGTGCCCGGGGCGCCCTGGACGCAGATGGTCTGCTCGGCGCCGGCCCGGACGATCTCGTCCTGCTCGGGCTGGATGGTGGCCACGATGTCGCGCATCGGCCCCACGCGCGGGCGCTCGATCTCCTCGGCGAGGATCTGGCTGCGGACGTCGTGCTCGGCGCGGTCCTGGAGGTGCTCGTCCTCGTAGGCGGTGATCGCGCCACGGTCGAGCCCGAACCGTCGCCGCAGGACCACGCCCATCGGCTCGGTGCGCGAGGCCCGGTAGAAGGCGGTCGACATGCCCGCCCGCCAGTCGATGACGAGCGGGTCGCCGGCGGTGTCGGCGACGTGGCGTCGACCGATGTACCAGCGCTCGTCCGTGTCGGTGTCGATCCGCCCGAAGAAGAGGGTGGTCGAGGGGTCGTCCTGGAGGGAGGCGGCCCGCAGGTGGAGGGTGCGGGCGAGGTGCTCCGCGGAGATCGGGTCGTGGGCCTGGACCTTGAGCGAGAGGGTCTGCTCCCGCATCGCGGCCAGCGCCTCCCGGGCGGCGCCCAGGTAGTCCTGCTCTCGCTTCAGTTCCGGAGTGGGGGCGGTAGCAGACACAAGGGTCCACCTTGCCACCGCGCGGGCACCACGTCGAATGGTTATCGGACTTCGACTGGTCCGATGGGTCAGGGTCGTCGGAGCACCCAAGGACCCACGACACAGCGGAGCCGGGCCGGGCCCTCGGAAAGGAGACGAGGGCCCGGCCCGGCATTCGGTCCGCTGTCCGCACGATCAGCGGCCGGGTCACCGGTCGGGGCGAGGTCGGCCCGACTGGCGACTGGTGGTCGGCGCCCGGAGGCGCCGACCGGCTTGGGGGTCAGCTGGTCGCAGCGGCCTTGGCGACCAGGGTGGCGGTCAGGTCGACCTGCTTGCCGTCCCGCAGGACACGCAGGGTGACCTTGTCGCCGACGGCACGTTCGCGGATGTTGGCCACCAGCGACAGGGCCGAGTCGACCCGCTCGCCGTCGACCGCGACCACGACGTCGCCCTTCTGCAGACCCGCGTTCGCGGCCGGGGTGTTGGCCGAGATCTGGGTGATCTCCGCGCCGGCCCGCTGGCTGGTGCCGTCGGACGCCGTGCCGTCACCGAGGCTGACCCCGAGGAAGGCGTGCTCGGCCTTGCCCGACGAGATCAGCTGCGAGGCGATGCTCTTGGCCTCGTTGGCCGGGATCGCGAACCCGATGCCGATGCTGCCGCTCTGGCCGCCGCTGGACGAGCCGAGACTCGCGATCGACGAGTTGATGCCGACCAGCTGACCGGAGGCGTTGACGAGCGCCCCACCGGAGTTGCCGGGGTTGATCGCGGCCGACGTCTGGATCGCGTTGGTCACCACGTCGTTGCCGTCGCTGCCGGTCGAAGGCTGTTGCGGCAGACCAGGGAGCCCCTGGCCGAACGGGTTCTGGTCCTGCGGCTGGCTGTCGTCCTCGGCGGCGGTGGTCACCGGGCGGTTGAGCGCGCTGACGATGCCGGTCGTGACGGTGCCGGCCAGTCCCAGGGGGTTGCCGATCGCCATCACCGGGTCGCCCACCTTCAGGTCGTCGGAGTTGCCGATCGCGATCGCCTTGAGGTCGCTCGGGGCGTTCGACAAGGTGATGACGGCGAGGTCGGTGCTCGGGTCGGTGCCGGCGACGGTGGCCTTGTAGGTGCGACCGTCGTTGAGGGTCACCGTGATGGCTGTGCCGGAGCCGACGCCGCTCACCACGTGGTTGTTGGTGAGCACGTGGCCCTTGGCATCGATGATCACGCCGGAGCCCTGCGCCTCGCTCTGGCCGGACTTCACGGTGATCGACACGACGCTGGGCGCCACTGCGGCTGCGGTGGCCGTCCAGTTCGGGTTCGTGGCGTCGGCCTGGACCACCGGTCCGGTGTCCGCGCCGCGGCCCAGGGATGACGTGCTCGCAGGGGAGGAGGCCTGCGAACTGTCATCCAGCTGGACCGCGGCGTAGGTGCCGCCGCTCGCGAGGAGGGCGGCGAGCGCCGCGACGGCGGTGAGTTCCGTCAGTCGGCGCCGTTTGCCCGGCTGGGCAGGCTCTGCCCCGTCCCGAGTGGGAAAGGAAGGGGGCGGCCCAGCCGGAGGAGTGGTGGGCGGCGGGTATGCCGTGGGGGCACCTGCCGCGGGCAGCCCGAAGGCTGCGTGGTCTCGCGTGGTCTCTTGGGTCTGGCCGAACCAGACCGGGGTCGTGGGCTCACCCTGCTGCGACCACGGGTCGGGGGCCGCAGCGGGAGGCGTCACAGGAGGCTGAGGCTGACCGCTGGCACCGGTGGCTTCCGGTCGGGTGTCCGGGTGGATCTGGGTCATGGTGGTGCGCTCCTTGGTGTGGCTTGGTGACGTCAGTCAACCGAACCAACGTCAAGGGGTGCTGGGCGCTACCTGAGAGTTGTCTGTGGGCAGCTCGACGATGAAGGTCGCGCCTCCGCCGGCCGTCTGGGAGACCCCGATCCGGCCCCGGTGGGCGTTGACGACCGCCGCCGCGATGGCCAGCCCGAGCCCGTTCCCACCACCGGCGCCACGGACCCGGGACGGGTCGGCGCGGTAGAACCGCTCGAACACCTTGCGGGCCTTGTCCGGGTCCACCCCTGGGCCGTGGTCGCGCACCTCGATGACGACGTGCTGATCGGATTCCCTTGTGCCGACAGCGATTTCGAGAGGTGAGCCGGCAGGCGTGTGGTTGAGGGCGTTGGACAGGAGGTTGGAGAGCAGCTGTCGAAGCCTGGCGTCGTCACCGGGGGCCACGGTGGGCCCGAGCGGGCCGGTCAGGCCCGACACGGTGATCTGCCGGGTGGGGTCGATGGCGCGGGCGTCCTGCGCCGCGTCGGCGGCGAGCACAGTCAGGTCGACGGGTGCGAAGCGCATCGGCCGCTGGTCATCGAGTCGCGCCAACATGAGCAGGTCCTCGACCAGGCCCCCCATCCGGGTCGCCTCACCCTCGATGCGGGTCATCGCGCTCGCCACGTCCGTCGGCTCGCGCACGGCCCCTTGGCGGTAGAGCTCGGCGTATCCACGCACGGCGGCCAGGGGGGTGCGCAGCTCGTGGGAGGCGTCGGCGACGAACTGGCGCATCCGCTCCTCCGAGGCCTCGCGGGCGGCGAACGACTGCTCGATCTGGGCGAGCATCACGTTGAGCGACCGCGCCAGGGAGGTGACCTCGTCCTTGGCCGTGCGGGTCGGGATGCGGCGGCCGAGGTCGCCGTCGGCGATGGCCGCGGCGGTGTCCTCGATCTCGCGCAGCGGGCGGAAGGCGCGCTGCACGGCATACCACCCGCCGATCGCGCAGGCGGCGAGGACGGCGAGGCCGATGAGCAGCTCGACGAGGACCAGGCGACGCACGGTGTGGCTGACGCTCGACAGCGGCACGGCCACGATGAACGTCGCGGAGTCGTCTCGCAACCGACCCGCCACGGCCCGCCACTGTCCTGATCCGTCCTTCGTGCCGATGGTGAAGGCCTCAGGGGAGTCGACGCGGGCGTCGGTGAGCGGCAGCTTGTCGGGGACCCCGGGGCGGGCGCTGGCGCCGGTCGGGTCGATCTCGACGGCGGGGGTGCCATCCGTGGGGTAGAAGACCACGGCATACCCGCTCGGCAGGCGGTTGCGGGTGGGCGCGCGCAACGTGTTGAGCGCCTGTTGAGCCACCGTCGGGTAGGCGCGCTGCAGGTCGCCGTCGACGCGGCCCATCAGGTCACGGCGCATCAGCGCAGCGGTGGCCGCGGCCGTGAGGGTGAGGGCCACCAGCAGGAGGACGAGCATCACGGCGACGAGGCGGACCCGCAACGGGAGCAGCTCCAGCTGTTCCTTGGCCCGGCCCGCGGCCACCCGGGCGCGGCCACTGGGCGCCGGCGCGGGGGCGGGAGGCGTCTCCGCGGGTGCGGGGCTCGGGGGAGCCGACATCTACGCCTCCGGTGGCTTGCGCAGCACGTAGCCGACGCCGCGCTTGGTGTGGATCAGCGGCGGCACCCCGTCGAGGTCGATCTTGCGCCGCAGGTAGGAGATGTAGGACTCGACGATGCCACTCTCGCCGCGGAAGTCGTAGTCCCACACGTGGTCGAGGATCTGGCTCTTCGACAGCACGCGGTTCGGGTTGAGCATGAGGTAGCGCAGGAGCTTGAACTCGGTGGGGGACACGTCGATGGAGCGGCCGCCGCGGCTCACCTCGTGGGAGTCCTCGTCGAGCTCGAGGTCCTCGAACCGCAGCGAGCTGGCGTCGTCGACCTCGCCCCTGGTGCGGCGCAGGACGGCGCGGATCCGCGCGACGACCTCCTCGAGGCTGAACGGCTTGGTGACGTAGTCGTCACCGCCGACCGTCAGGCCCTTGATCTTGTCGTCCACCGAGTCACGCGCGGTCACGAACACGATCGGCAGCTGGCGCCCGGTGTCGCGCAGCTTGCGGGTCACGGTGAAGCCGTCCATGTCGGGCAGCATCACGTCGAGGACGACGAGGTCCGGCTCGTGGGCGGTGGCCAGGTGGAGGGCGGTCGCGCCGTCGGCGGCGACGTGCACCTCGAATCCCGCGAACCGCAGGGAGGTGGCGAGGAGCTCACGGATGTTGGGCTCGTCCTCGACGACGAGGAGCCGGGCCTCGGGTTGGGCAGTGGTCACGGCACCCAGTCTCGGGCCTGAGTCTGGGAGTTGTCTGTATGCCGCCTGAGAGAGTCAGGCGGTGGCGTCCACGTCGTCGGCGTCGACGATCCGGTAGGCGTAGCCCTGCTCGGCCAGGAACCGCTGGCGGTGCGCGGCGAACTCGGCGTCGACGGTGTCGCGCGACACGACCGTGTAGAAGTGCGCGGTGCGACCGTCACCCTTGGGCCGCAGCACCCGGCCGAGCCGTTGCGCCTCCTCCTGTCGCGAGCCGAAGGTGCCGGACACCTGGATCGCCACGCTCGCCTCCGGGAGGTCGATCGAGAAGTTGGCGACCTTCGACACGACGAGCAGGCTGATCTCGCCGACCCGGAAGGCCTGGAAGAGCTTCTGTCGCTGGGACACCGGCGTCTCGCCGGTGATGACGTCGGCGTCCAGCCGCTCCGACAGCTCGGCGAGCTGGTCGAGGTACTGGCCGATGACGAGCGTCGGCTCGCCCCGGTGCTGCGCCACGATCCGTTCGACCACGGGGATCTTGACCGGGCTGCACGAGGACAGCCGGTAGCGGTCCTCCGGCTCGGCCACGGCATACGCGAGGCGCTCGCTGTCGGGGAGCGTCACGCGCACCTCGACGCAGTCGGCCGGCGCGATGTAGCCCTGCGCCTCGATGTCCTTCCACGGGGCGTCGTAGCGCTTCGGGCCGATCAGCGAGAACACGTCGGCCTCGCGGCCGTCCTCGCGCACGAGCGTGGCGGTGAGACCGAGCCGCCGACGGGCCTGCAGGTCGGCGGTCATCCGGAAGATCGGCGCGGGGAGCAGGTGCACCTCGTCGTAGATGATCAGGCCCCAGTCGCGGGCGTCGAGCAGGTCGAGGTGGGTGTAGACGCCCTTCCGACGGGTGGTGAGCACCTGGTAGGTCGCGATCGTGACCGGCCGGATCTCCTTGCGGGCACCGGAGTACTCGCCGATCTCGTCGTCGGTGAGGCTGGTCCGCTTGAGCAGCTCGTCGCGCCACTGCCGGGCCGACACGGTGTTGGTGACGAGGATCAGCGTCGTCGCCTTGGCCACCGCCATCGCGCCCGCGCCGACCAGGGTCTTGCCGGCGCCACAGGGCAGCACGACGACCCCGGAGCCGCCGTGCCAGAAGCCGTCGACGGCCTGCTGCTGGTAGGGACGCAGCGACCAGTCGGCGTTGTCGAGCCCGATGGGGTGGGCCTCGCCGTCGACGTAGCCCGCCTCGTCCTCGGCCGGCCAGCCGACCTTGAGCAGCTCCTGCTTGAGGTGACCTCGCTCCGAGGGGTGCACCGCCACGCGGTCGTCGTCGATCCGATCACCGATGAGCGGCTTGATCTTCTTGTGCCGCAACACTTCCTCGAGCACCGGCCGATCGGTCGTGCGCAGGACCAGGCCGTGGTCGGGGTCCTTCTCGAGGGTCAGCCGACCGTAGCGATCCATCGTGTCGGCGACGTCGACGAGCAGGGCGTGCGGCACGGCATACCGGCTGTAGGTGATCAGGGCGTTGACCACCTGCTCGGCGTCGTGGCCCGCGGCCCGGGCGTTCCAGAGGCCCAGCGGGGTGACCCGGTAGGTGTGGATGTGCTCCGGCGCGCGCTCGAGCTCGGCGAACGGTGCGATCGCCCGGCGCGCCTCCTCGGCGTTCGGGTGGTCGACCTCCAGCAGCAACGTCTTGTCGCTCTGGACGATCAGCGGGCCATCAGGCACCGGCTAGTACCCCGAGTTGAAGTTGGAGGTGGAGCTCGTCGTGGCGGCCAGGGCGATGACGGCGATGACGATCACGATGACGAGCACCAGGCCGGCCACCAGGGCGATCCAGCCCCATCGGGTGTACTTCGCCGACTCGGCGGGCTGGTCCTTCTTGGTCGCTGCCACGATCGCGAAGACCAGGGCGACGATGCCGAAACCGCAGCCGAAGGTGGTCAGGCCGGAGACGACGAGCAGCGCGATCGTGTTGCCGCTCATCGACTGTGGTGCGGCATACGTCGGCTGTCCGTAGCCGGGGGCGCCGTAGACCGGGCCGCCGTAGCCGGGCCCGGTGCCGTAGCCCTGCGCACCCTGATCGGCAGCGCCGTAGCCCTGGGCGCCGTACCCCTGCTGGACCTGGCCCTGGGTGGGGTACTGCGGCTGCCCGTAGGGGTTCTGCGGTGCTGCGCCGGGGGCGCTCCCGTAAGGGTTCTGCGCGGGCGGAGGGGGCGGGGGCGCACCAGCGCCGGTGGACGGCGCGCCATACGGGTTCTGCGGTGAGCTGGCCGGCGGACCGTAGGACGGCTGGCCGCCGGCAGCACCGGGGTGGGCCGAGGGCGGCGTGGGCGGGGGGCTCGCGGGGGCGGGCGGCACCGGAGGGACGGCTTGCGTCTGGTCGGTGTCGATGGCCGCGGTCTGGTCGAAGGAGTCGCCGGAGTCCGAGCTGCCCTCGTCGCTCGGCGCCGTGGGGTCGCTGGGCGCCGTGGGGTCGCGGTACTCCGGGGTCTCGTCGCTGCGAGGTGTGTCGCTCATCGTGCGTCCCTTCGGCGTCGTGCGGTTCGGGTGCAAATCTAACCCCCCGCAGCACGGGTGAAGACCGGGAGCCCGGGAATGGCAGGATCAGGGGGTGAGCATCGGACTTCCCCAGCGCGAGCCGAACCCGGAGCTGCCGGATCGGGTGACCATCTACGAGGTCGGTCCGCGCGACGGCCTCCAGAACGAGAAGTCCGTCGTGCCGGCCGCGGTGAAGGCAGAGTTCATCCGTCGCCTGGCCGCCGCGGGCCTCGAGACGATCGAGACCACCTCCTTCGTCCCGCCGACCTGGGTGCCGCAGCTCGCCGACGCCCGTGAGCTGCTCGAGGAGCTCGGTGAGCTCGGCCGGGGACCCCGCCGTCCGGTGCTGGTGCCCAACGAGCGCGGCCTCGACGACGCGCTCGCGGCCGGGGTGGGAGCGGTCGCCATCTTCGGCAGCGCGACCGAGACCTTCGCCCGCAAGAACCTCAACCGCACCGTGGACGAGTCGGTCGAGATGTTCGCCCCGGTCGTGGCGCGCGCCAAGGACGCCGGACTGTGGGTGCGGGCCTATGTCTCCATGTGCTTCGGCGACCCGTGGGAGGGGCCGGTGCCGGTCGACCAGGTCGTCTCGGTCTCGCAGCGACTGATGGACCTCGGCGCCGACCAGCTCTCGCTCGGCGACACCATCGGCACCGGCACCACCGGGCACGTGAGCCGGCTGCTCGACGCCCTCGACGCGCGGGGGATCGGCGCCGACCGCATCGGCGTGCACTTCCACGACACCTACGGCCAGGCGCTCGCGAACACCATGACCGCGCTGCGCCACGGCGTCACCGTCGTCGACGCCTCCACCGGGGGGCTCGGGGGCTGCCCGTACGCCAAGAGCGCCACCGGCAACCTCGCCACCGAGGACCTCGTCTGGGCGCTCGACGGCGCCGGCGTGGAGACCGGCGTCGACCTGGCCCAGCTGGTGGAGACGAGCGTGTGGATGGCCGGCCACCTGGGCCGCCCCTCACCCTCCGGGGTCGTGCGGGCCCTCACCGGCGGCTGACCCGTCGTGCCACCGAGTGCTTGACTCGGCGGTGGGTCAGCCCTGGACTGCGCCGGTGACGCGGTGGATCGAGAGCGTGCGGGTGGCCCCGTCGGCTGTGCCGTGCACTCGGCCGCCCTCCACCCTGTCGGGGTAGAAGAGGATCCGCTGGGTGCGACCGTCCGCGTCGGAGTAGCCGATCCAGACCGCCTGGCGGTCCGCGGCCGCGTCCCGCAGCACGGCGAGGGTCGTGGTCGGGTCGGTGCTCGGGAGGCTGGGTCCGGGTCGGCTCGCGACCTGCTCGCGCTGGTATGCCGCGGCCTCCTCGCCGGCGCGCAGCGCACCGACCATCGTCGTGACCAGCTCGTCGTCGACCTTCTGGGCCGTCACGGGGGTGGGGCGCCGCTGGAGCGGCGTCCGGTGGGCCCCGGTCGTGGGCACGATGATCCCGCCGTCGGGCGTCTCCGCGGCGGGCGCGAAACCGTTCTCCCGCAAGAACTCCAGCACCGTCTCGGCCGCGACGGGTGAGACCAGGATCGTCGGCGCGATGCTGCGCAGCTGGAGGGGCGACAGCTCGCGGTCGGCGACCATCGCGCCGAGGGTGGCCTCGTCGTCACACCGGATGTAGGCCCGCATGGCCCCGACACGGGCCTGCCCGTGGCGGCGCGCGACGTCGCGAATGAGGTAGTCGAGCGGCTGGGGGATCGGGGTGTGGCTGGCGTCGCCGAGCGCGCCCAGGACCTGGTCGACCGACCACCCGGCGTCAAGACCCCGGCGCACGGAGTCCTGGCTGAACCGGTAGACGGTGGCCCCGCCGCGCGACTCCACGTCGGCGACCAGCCGCATGAAGGTGGCGAGCCCGCCGGCCAGGGGACCGGGCGCGATGGCGGTCAGGTCGGCCTGGAGCAGCACGTGCTCGACGGGTTCGGGGAGGTGGGGCTGCATGGCCGCGGCGAGGTCGGCGTCGGACCGGCCGTCGAGCAAGGCCCGACCGGCGCTCGAGATCGCGCCGCGACCGGTCACCCCCAACCACTCCGCCTCGCCCAGGACGGCGGCGACGACGACGTCGAGGCTCGAGGGCACCCGGCGCGGCCGGTGCCAGCCGAGGGCGCTCGCGACGCTCGCGCGGTCGGGGGACAGGCCCGGCGCGGCGGCGGCCAGCTGGTCGATGACGTCCTTGCGCAGGCCCCGGGCGGGCGGCCAGTGCGCGTCGGGGCCGAGGGCGTTGACCGTGCCCGAGGCGCCTGCGGGAGTCGTGCCGACGAGGTGGGGGGCGCGGGTGGTGAGCAGCCAGGCCTGCGCGAGCACCGCCCACCGCTGGTGGCCCGGGTGTTGCTGCCACTCGTCGTAGGCGGGCGTCGGCGCCCACGACGGGTCGAGCGAGCCGTCGTCGGCAAGGAGGCCCGCGGCATACGTGAGCTCGGCGACGAACGCCGCGCGCGCCTCGTCGACGTCGAGCACCGAGGCCAGCCGCTTGAGGTCGCGGACGGCGAGCCCCCCGGACCGCAGCACGCGCGGTGGCCGCAGGCCCCACTCGGCGGCCAGCTCGTCGACCAGCGCGAGGAGGTCGGTGACCTGCTGTCCGGCCGCCGCGTCGACCTCGGACTCCTCGCGCAGGGCTCCCTCGAGGAGGGGCGGGTGCAGGGCCGGCGCGGCGTGGCTGTGCCCCTGTCGCAGGGCGAGCGCGACCTCGCGCGGCAGCACGAGCTGGTCGGCGCCCGGCGCGAAGACGAGGTGCTGCTCGAGCAGCCAGCGAGCCCCGGTGGCCACGCGGTCGGGGGTCCCCGGGGGCAGCACGGCCAGCGGGGGTCCCCAGGTCAAGCGGTCGAGGATGGCGCGGGCGGCCGGCGGCGCCTCCTCGAGCAGCGCGGCCACGGACTCCGGGGCCGGCACCTCGACGAAGCTGTCGGCGGCACGGGGACCGAGTCCGGCGGGGTGGGGCAGGACCTCGGAGACGGTGCGGGCGACGCGCAGGCCCTCGGGGCTGCGCCACAGCAGCGCGAGGGTCCACAGGTCGTCGAGCACCGGCTCGACCTCGGCGGCCTCGACCGCGAGCAGCACACCGACCGCCGCGGGGTCGACCGGTGAGGAGGTGGCCAGGGCCGCCTCGAGGACCTGCAGGTGGGCCAGGTCGAGCGAGTCGACCGCCCGCTGGACGCTGGCCCGGGTGCCGGCCCTGGCCGCCAGGGACGACAGGTCGGCCGGCGCGGGTCGGGCCAGGTCCTGGCGCCGGCGCAGGAGCTCGGCGAGCTGTTCGTCGGTCCGCTCGCGCACGTCGTCGGCCATCGACCGGGCCGTCGAGGTCGTCGCGACCGACCGGGCGGACCGCGCGGCGGAGGGCCCCGAGCCGGTCGCGGAACCGGTCGTTCGACGGGGGGAGGATATGGCGGCCACCGCACCACGGTAGTCGCCTCGGCAGGGCGGTCAGACTCTCAGCCATTTCCCATGCCACGCACAGGCTCGTCACCCACACTGGGGTGAACGAGAGGAGGCGCCATGTCGGAGCCCACCGGACCCGCCAGGCCCCGCAGCACCAAGGGGTCGGCGAAGACGAGCCAGGACCCGTCGGCCGGGGAGCCCCAGGCGGACGCCCCACAGGCTGCCGACCCGCAGGCCACCGCACCGCAACCCGCGACGCCGGCTCCCACCCAGCCACTGCCCGCAGCGGCCGCCTCCGGGCCAGCCGTGTCCGAGGCCGCCCCGGCCGGGCCTTCGCCCGCCGGTCCGCCGAGCGGCCCGCCGAGCGGCCCGCCGCCCGCCGCACCTCCCGGGGGCCCGTTCGGACCCCCCACCGGTGGCCCAGGGGGGCCGCCGCCGAAGGGACCCGGGCTCTGGCACCAGGCGACCTCGACGACTGGCGGCCTGATCGCCGTGGTGGTCGCCGCCGCGCTCGCCACCTTGCTGGTGCTGGGCACCGTCGCGACCGTCGGTCTCGTCGCGGTGCGGGCCGCACACCACGACGGCAGCGACCGGGTCGAGCGGATCCGTGAGGACGGCCGACAGGGCCTTCCGCCCGGCCAGCAGCGCAAGCTCGACCGCTTGCCGCAAGGGCCCGAGATGCCACGTCGCCAGGGCGGCGGGCTCGGCGACGGTCTCGGTGACGACGAGGGCGACGGCATGGGCGGGCTGATGCGCGGGGCGATGGGGCTCGGCAACGTCCAGCACGGCGAGTTCACCGTGCAGCAGGACGGCAAGGCTGTCGTCATGACGGTCCAGCGCGGCACGGTCACCAAGGCGAGCGCCACCTCCGTCACGGTCAAGAGCGACGACGCGTTCACCGCGACCTACGTCATCGGCGACGACACCCGCACCAGGAAGGGTGCCCCGGCCGTGGGTGACTCCGTGCTCGTGGTCGCCGAGAAGACCGGCGCCAAGGCGGTCCTCATCGCGGCCACCCGCAAGGGCTGACGACCTCCGCGCTGTTCGCCGACGACTTGCCGGTGCCTCCCGGCGAGCCGTCGGCAGGCCGGGGGGAGTCTCGTGGCACTAGCGTGAGCGGCGTGACGACCTCTCCCAGCGGCGAGCAGTGGACCCTTCGGGACGGACGCCAGGAGGCCACCATCGTCGAGGTCGGCGGCGGCCTGCGGACCTATCGCGTCGACGGCACCGACGTGGTGGCCGGCTACGGCGACGACGAGGTGTGCCGCGCTGGTCGCGGCCAGGTGCTGATGCCCTGGCCCAACCGGATCCGCGACGGGAAGTACACCTTCGACGGGTCGGACCTCCAGCTCGGCCTCAGCGAGCCCCTGCTGCACAACGCCAGCCACGGCCTGGTGCGCTGGGCCACCTGGCAGCTGCACTGGCACGCCGACGACTGGTCGGCGCTCACCGTCCGCACCCGGCTGCACCCGCAGCCGGGCTGGGACGCGACCCTCGACCTCAGCGTCAACTACGTGCTCGAGCCACGCGGGCTCGTCGTCAGCGTGCACGCGTCGAACGTCGGCGCCAGGTCGGCGCCCTTCGGCTTCGGGGCGCACCCCTACATCGCCCTCGGCGACACCCCGCTGGCCGACGTCGAGCTCACCATCCCGGCGGCCGTCGAGGTGCTGGTCGACGAGCAGCTGGTGCCGACCGGGACCGCCGCCGTGCGACCCGAGGTCGACTTCCGCACGCGTCGGCCACTCGGCGCCACGGCCCTCGACACGGCCTTCACCGAGCTGACCCGCACCCGGGCCGACGGAGGGTGGGAGGTCGTCGTCGGAGGTCTCGAGACCGGTGACGTCGGCGTCTGGGGCAACGAGGCGCTCGACTGGGCGCAGGTCTTCACTGCGAAGGGCAAGGACACCGGGGTCGACGGGGTGCGCGGCATCGCGGTCGAGCCCATGTCGTGCCCCGCCAACGCCTTCAACACCGGCGACGGCCTGGTCGTGCTGGCTCCCGGCGACTCGTGGTCGGCCCGGTGGGGGATCGAGCCCGCAGCGCTCAGCTGACCGCGGGGCGAGGCTCGGCTGAGGACTTCTCCGACGTCGGCGCCTCCGTCGGCGGCGTCGGCGGGGCAGAGTCGCCCTGGAGACCGTTGACGAACGGGGTGATCCGGCGCTCGAGGGTCAGGGACAGCACCACCATCACCGCGCAGCCGACCACGATCATCGCCACGAAGCCGGTCGACCACTCGTGGTTGAGCATGAACCCGGCCACCACCGGGCCGAGGATGGTGCCGGCCTGGAAGGCTCCGGCGTTGACCGCGTTGTAGCGGCCCCGCAGGTGGTCAGGGGCCATGTCGTTGGTGATCGCCGGGATGGTCGGCTGGAGCAAGGTCTCGCCGAGGGCGAACAAGGCGTGGAAGAGCAGCACACCGGCGGAGGCCGCCACCGTGCCGCTCACGAGCCCGGTGAGGCCCAGGACGATCCAGGCCACCGCCCACAGGGCGACCATCACGATCAGCACCCGCGTGCGTCGCTTGCCGCTGATCCGGCGCAGCACGAAGAACTGCAGGCCGACGATCACGGCGGTGTTGATCGCGAACGCGAAACCGATGACCCCCGTCGAGACGCCGCTGACCTGGCGGGCGAACGCAGGAAAGCCCGCCTCCATCTGGCCATAGCCGATGAACACGCCGAGGAAGGTCATCAGGGTCAGCCACAGCACGGCCGGCTTGCGCAGGATGGTCAGGTAGGACCCCGCGCCCACCTCCTCGTCCTCCGGCTTCTCGGCCCGACCGTGCACGTGCCGCAGCGGCCCCAGCAGGAGCCCGATCGGCACCAGCATGCTGGCGGCGTCGGCCAGGAAGATCACGGTGAACGAGGTCGGGTTGTCGACGTCGGCGTAGAGCCCACCGATCACTCCGCCCAGCCCGATGCCGAGGTTGACCAGGGCGAAGTTGATGCCGAAGTACTGCTGCCGCGCCTGCCCCGTGACCACGGCCGCGACCAGCGCGTTGAAGGCCGGCCACGAGACCCCGAAGTTGAACCCGAGGAACAGGAACCCGACCGCGACGACCAACGGTGTGGTCGCGAACGCCAGCACCACGCAGCCGACCAGCTGTGCGGACGTCCCCCACAGCAGCATGGTGCGGGCACCCAGCCGGTCGGTCAGGGCGCCCGCCGGGCCGGTGACCGCGAGCGCGACGACCGCGATGAAGGCCATCAGCAGCCCAGCGAGGTCGAGCGAGATCCCGCGCACCTCGTGCAGGTAGATCACCGTGAACGGCAGCGTCAGGCCCCGGCCCAGGGTCTGCACGGCAACCGTCGACAGCAGCCAGCGCCCCGCGGGTGGGAGCTCTCCCCAGAACTCACGGATGCTGTGCCCCGATGTCGACTGCTCGCTCACCGGTGAATCCTCCCTCACGCCACCGACAGGACTCAAAAGGATTTGGACGCACCCGATAACCTTGCGAGTGCGCATTGGCGCACACACACTTTTTTCGAGGCAAGAGGAAGTCAAGTGCCTACTGGCAAGGTCAAGTGGTACGACGCGGAGAAGGGCTTCGGCTTCATCTCCGACGACGACGGGAGCGACGTGTTCCTGCACGCGAACGCCCTTCCCGAGGGCGTCGCGACGCTCAAGGGCGGCACCCGCGTGGAGTTCAGCGTGGCCGAGGGCCGTCGCGGCACGCAGGCGCTGCAGGTGACCCTGCTCGAGGCCGCGCCCACCGTCACTGCCGGCAAGCGCGAGGCGTCGCGCAAGTCCCCCGAGGACCTCGCGCCGCTCGTCGAGGACGCCATCAAGCTGCTCGACAACGCATCCAACTCGCTGCGGCGCGGTCGGCGTCCCGAGAAGGACCACGCCACCAAGCTGGCCGCTGTCCTGCGGTTCCTCGCCGACCAGATCGACCCGTGATGGCGACCCACAAGGAGGACGCCGTCCTGGCCGCCGCCGTCGACCTCGCTCGCGAGGCCGCCGAGTCGATCGCCGAGCGCGGCACCGTCGGCGACCACCTCGGCATGGAGATGGACGACGAGCGGCTCGCCACGCACTACTTCGCCTGCACCGCGAGCTCCTACCCGGGCTGGCGCTGGGCGATCACCATCGCCCGCGTGCCGCGGGGCAAGACCGCGACGGTGTGCGAGACCAACCTCGTCCCCGGTGACGGAGCGTTGCTCTCGCCCGAGTGGCTCCCGTATGCCGATCGGCTGGCTCCCGGCGACCTCGGCGCGGGCGACGTGCTCCCCTACAAGGAGGACGACCCGCTGCTCGAGGCCGGGTTCGAGGCGACCGGCGACGAGGAGGTTGACGAGCTGGCCGCCTACGAGCTGGGCCTGGGCCGCAAGCGCGTCCTGTCGGCCGAGGGTCGCGAGGCAGCGGCACAGCGGTGGTACGAGGGCGAGAGCGGCCCGCACGCCGATGTCGCAGAGAAGGCTCCGGCCCCGTGTTCGTCCTGTGGGTACTTCCTCCCGATGGCGGGTGCACTTCGCTCTTTTTTCGGCGTGTGCGCCAACGCCTGGTCACCTTCCGACGGTCGCGTCGTAAGTCTTGACCACGGCTGCGGCGCCCACTCCGAGGTCGATGCCGAGCCCGCCGAGCCGATGCCGGTCGGGCAGCCCATCGTCGACGAGATCGCCTACGACCTCGTCTGACCTGCCGAGCTGAGCCACGTGCCTTCACCCAAGGGAGAGCGCGAGCGCGGAGTCTCGCTGCCGCGCGAGTGGAGCTCGATCCGTGAGCTGCGACAGGCCAGGGGCATGTCGCAGTCGCGGCTCGCCGAGCTGTCCGGGGTCAGTGAGCGGACCGTCCGCGCCATCGAGGGCGGCGCTGTGGGTCGCCCCCAGCACGAGTCGCTGCGCCGCCTCGCCACCGTGCTTGCCTACGGCGACACCCACCGGGCGCGCCTGGTGGAGCGGTGGACCGGGGGGACCGCCCACCTCACCCCCGACGGCCTGGGCATCCCCGACTGGGAGGTCCTCTACCGCCGCATGGGCACCCGCACGCCGGCCGACGGCGGCCAGATGTCGACGGTGATCTGCGAGCTCACCGTCGGGTCGGATCGCCTCCCTCGGCTCCTGCGCTACACGCACGGCCACGAGCAGATGAGTGCCTCCGGCTCCCCGGTGGTCTGGAAGCTCACGAGCGGGCTGCCGTTCGACCTCTCCGCGGTCCGGTTCGAGGTGCTGACCGGCGGGGTCCTCGACGACTTCTTCGTCCACGGTGACATGGCCGCGCTGGCGATCCGACCCGATCCGCTCCAGGCCCGGAACGGCCCGTTCCTGGTCGAGTACTCAGTGGACTTCAGTGGGGTCGAGCCACTGGATGACACCGTGGAGCGCGAGTGGATGTACGCCTCGACGTCGCCCCTGCAGCTGGGGGCCATGGTCGTGCGGTTCACGGGGGATGGCCCGGAGCGGCTCTGGTCGGTGCGGGGAGCCTCGGCCACCACGTCCGAACGGCAGGGGCGCATCCAGGTCGCACCCAACGGCAGCGCCCAGGTCTGCTTCCAGGACCTCGTGGGGGTCTTCGGCATCCAGTGGGAGTGGGGCGACGAGACCCCGGCAGAGCGGCAGTAATCCCGGCAGAAACCGGCCACGCCGTTCCACGCAGGGTTCTGCCGGTGCACGCTGTTCCCGGCCTGCTCCTCAGGGGTGGTCCTGCCGGTGACCGTGTGTCCGCCGGGTCGGGACCGCGCCGGAAGAACGGCTGCGGGGGGAACGTAGGAGGGGCTGGTTGGCACGGTGACCACGCAGCCGGTGGCCGTGCCAACCAGCGCTGCCCCTGGGCGGGGGCACCCGGCATACCTCGTGCGCTTACCGGCCAATTGGCCGACTTTCTCGGGGCTGGGAGGTGTTGGCGCACGGACTCCCGGCCAATTGGCCGACTTTCTCGGGGCTGGGAGGTGCTGGCGCGCGGACTCCCGGCCAATTGGCCGACTTTCTGGGGGCTACTGGGCGCCGGCGGCGTTGCCGCGACCGCGGCGCACGTACGAGAGACCGATGAGGCCCAACGCGATCCCGGCCACCGGGACCCAGGGCCACCAGTCGCGCTCGCCCTCGTGCAGTGCCGGGACGGCGAGGATCACGACCAGCGCCACGAGCCAGGCGAGCTCGCCCCAGAGCACGACGCGGGCGGTGCTGACGGCGAGTGGCTTCAGCTCGTCCACCGGCTCTCCGTCCGTGCCCGGTCGGGGCCGACCCTGCGACTCGCTCATGCGGGCAGCGTAGCCTTCACGATTCGGAAACACGCAGGCCCTACCCTGCTGCCCATGGCCAAGCCCTCATCCTCGCCCAAGGCGGCGCAACGTCCCTCCCCGGCCCGGTCCGGTGGTCTCGACGGCTTCTTCCGGATCACCGAGCGTGGCTCGACCCTCAGCCGCGAGGTCCGCGGTGGGTTGGTCACCTTCTTCACGATGGCTTACATCGTGGTTCTCAACCCGCTGATCATCGGCACCCAGCAGGACGGCGTCGGCCAGTTCCTCGGTGGTGGCGACATCGTGAAGGCCCAGACCCTCGTCGCTGCGGGCACGGCGCTCGTCGCCGGGGTGATGACCTTGCTGATGGGCATCGTCGCGAACTACCCACTCGCGCTCGCCACCGGTCTCGGCCTCAACGCCTTCGTCACCTTTGGCATCGCCAAGCTGCCGGAGATGACCTGGGCCGACGCCATGGGCCTGATCGTCATCGAGGGCGTGATCATCCTCGTGCTCGTGCTGACCGGTTTCCGGCAGGCGGTGTTCAGGGCGATCCCCGGCCAGCTCAAGACCGCCATCTCGGTGGGCATCGGCCTGTTCATCACGATCATCGGCCTGGTCGACGCGGGCTTCGTGCGTCGCACCGGCACCGGTCCGGTCCCCGTCGAGCTCGGCATCGGCGGCACCCTCAACGGCTGGCCGCTGCTCGTCTTCGTCCTCGGGTTCCTGGCGATCGTCATCATGATGGTCCGCAAGGTGAAGGCCGCCATCCTCTACGGCATCCTGGGCGGCACCGTCCTGGCGATCATCGTCGAGGCGATCGGCAACATCGGCGGCCAGTTCGACGCCACGGGCAAGTTCGTCAACCCGGCTGGCTGGGGCCTCAACGTCCCCGCGCTCCCCGACAAGGTCCTCGACGTCCCCGACTTCTCCCTGATCGGCAACTTCAACCTGCTGGGCTCGTTCGACAAGATCGGCTTCGTCGCGGCGCTCCTGCTGGTCTTCACGCTCCTGCTCGCCGACTTCTTCGACACGATGGGCACGATGGTCGCGGTCGGCGCGGAGGGCAACCTGCTCGACGAGCACGGCAACCCCCCGAACTCCGACAAGATCCTGCTCGTCGACTCGGTGGCCGCCATCGCCGGTGGTGCCGGATCCGTCTCGTCGAACACGTCCTACATCGAGTCCGCGGCAGGGGTCGGCGAGGGCGCCCGCACCGGTCTGGCCTCGGTCGTGACCGGCGTGATGTTCCTGCTCGCGACGTTCCTCGCCCCGCTGGTCAAGGTCGTCCCCTACGAGGCAGCCACCCCGGCGCTCGTGGTCGTCGGCTTCCTGATGATGCAGCAGGTCAAGGGCATCGACTGGGACGACCTCGACATCGCGGTGCCGGCCTTCCTGACGATCGTCCTCATGCCGTTCACCTACTCCATCACCGTCGGCATCGGCGCCGGTTTCGTCGTGTACACCCTGATCAAGGTGGTGCGTGGCAAGGCCTCCGTCATCCACCCGCTGCTGTGGACGGTCTCGGCGTTGTTCGTCCTCTACTTCGCGATCACCCCGATCAAGGAGGTCCTCGGCGTCGGCTGACCCCAGCCCGGCCAAGACCACCACGCAGGTATGCCGCGTGGCCCCCTGAGCGGGCCGCGCGGCATACCTGCGTCTGGGTAGGCGTCGCCTCCGCGCGGCCTGTTGGAAGCAGAACTTCCGGATATCCGGAAGTTTCGCTTCCAACAGAACGCGCAGAAATACTTAGCACAGGTAATGAGTTATGCTAAGTATCGACAAGGAGAGAAACCATGACACCACCCCCCGCACGCGCGCGTCGCGCTGCTGACGCTGGTCTCTCGCCCTCCGCCGTCTCCGCCCTCGCGGGTGAGCTCCGTCTCGCCTGCATGCGCATCAGCCGCCGAGTGCGGTTCGAGAGCACGCATGTTGTTGCGCCGCACCAGTTCTCGGTGCTCTGCCGCCTCGAGGAGGCGCCGCGCACCCCGAGTGAGCTCGCGGAGATCGAGAAGGTGAGCGCACCCAGCATGACCCGCACCGTCGCCGCACTGGTCGAGCGCGGACTCGTCGAGCGCACCGACGACCCGGCTGACCGCCGCCAGGTGATCCTGTCGCTCACCCGCGACGCGACCGTCCTGCTCAAGGACATCCGCCGCAAGCGCGACGCCTGGATGTCCGTCCGCGTCGGCCGCCTGACGGCCGAGGAGCAGGACGTCCTGCACCAGGCCTCGGCCATCCTCACGCGGGTGGCCAACGAGTGAGCCCGACCTTCTCCTCGCTCGACGTCCGCAACTACCGCATCTATGCCGCCGGTGCCTTCATCTCCAACATCGGCACCTGGATGGGCCGGGTCGCCCAGGACTGGCTGGTGCTCACCGAGCTGACCAACCACTCGTCCTCGGCGCTCGGCATCGTCACCGGGCTGCAGTTCCTGCCGTTCCTGCTGCTCGCCCCGTGGGCCGGCATGATCGCCGACCGCTACCCAAAGCGGCGGATCCTGGCCATCACCCAGACCTCGCTCGCCCTGTCGTCGCTCGCCCTCGGCCTCCTGGTCATCAGCGGCGCCGCGGAGCTCTGGATGGTCTACGGCATCGCGCTGTTCACCGGGGTCGCCACCGCGGTCGACAACCCGGCCCGCCAGACCTTCGTCTCCGAGATGGTGCCCCGCGACCGGCTGGCCAACGCCGTCTCGCTCAACAGCGCATCGTTCAACGCCGGTCGGCTCGTCGGCCCCGGCGTCGCCGGACTGACCATCGCGGCGTTCAGCACCGGCTGGACCCTGATGCTCAACACGCTGACCTTCGTCGCCGTGCTGCTCGCGCTCGCGTCGATGCGAAGCAGCGAGCTGCGACCGGCGCCGGCGCTGGCCCGCGGCAAGGGTGCGATCCGCGACGGTGTCGCCTACGTCCGCAGCCGGCCCGACATCCAGCTGGTCATGGTGCTGGTCTTCGTGCTGGGCACGTTCGGCATGAACTTCCAGATCACCACCGCGCTGATGGCCACCAAGGAGTTCGGCAAGGGTCCCGAGGAGTACGGGCTGCTCGGCTCCATCATGGCGATCGGGTCGCTCACCGCCGCGCTGCTCTCGGCCCGTCGGGCCAGGCCACGGCTGCGGATCCTGCTGGTCGCCCTGGTCGGGTTCACCATCTCGAGCGGCCTGGCCGCGCTGGCGCCGAGCTATCCGCTCTTCGCGCTGGCGCTGGTGCCGGTGGGCCTGTCCGCGCTCACCGCGCTGACCACCGCGAACGCCATGGTCCAGCTCAGCGTCGACCCGGCGATGCGGGGCCGGGTGATGGCCCTCTACATGGCGATCTTCATGGGCGGCACCCCGCTGGGCGCGCCCGTGATCGGCTGGATCGGCGACGTCTGGGGTCCGCGCTGGACTATCGGCATCGGCACCATCGCGATCGGCATCACCATCGTGGTGGTGTCGGTCTGGATGGCCAGGCACGAGAATGTCCAGGTGACCTACGAGTCCCAGCGTCGCCCGCGCATCCGGATCCGCACCCTCCCGCAGCCCGAGGTCTCGGAGCCGGTGCCCGAGGCGGTTCGGTGACGCCGGTCTTCCGGCGCCGCGTGACGATCGCCGTGCTCGTCATCGTCGTGGCCGCGGCCGTCGTCGCCAGCTTCCTGCGCTGACCTTCCTCGACTTCTGGCCAGCCAGATCGCACCGGGGGGCTGAAACCGGGCGCGCACCCTGCACCCGTGGTCAGAAGTGCCGGTTAGGTCAGTGGTGCAGGTTGCAGATGATGACGATGCCCAGGGCGTTGAGGCCGGGGTCGTAGCCGGCGGGGCACTTCCCACCGACCGGCAGCACCGTCAACGGCAGCGGTGACGTGGTCGGGCTGGGCGTCGGGCTGCTCGGCGTGGGGGTCGGGCTCGGCGTGGGGGTGCTCCCGGTGCCGCCGCCGACCACCCCACCGACGATGCCGCTGACCACGTCGGTCACGCTGCCGCCGCTGGTCGCCGAGGGCGAGGGCGTCGGGCTGGTCGAACCGCCCGTGCCGCCACTGGTCCCCCCACTGGTCCCGCCGGTGCCGGGCTTCGTGGCCGAGCCCCCCTTGCCGGGCTTGGACGACGACCCCGCGGCGGGCTGGGAGGCCTTCGCCGGGTCGTAGCTCGCCATCGGCCGGGGCTCGCCCGACGGGAGGTAGGGGGAACCGTTGCGCTGCGACTCGCTGAGGTCCGAGCCGGGCACGACGGTGTAGCCACCGCGGTAGCCGGCCGCGATCGCCAGCACCTGGTCGGCGTAGGCGTCGCTGTGGTTGTAGCGCAGCACGGCCGAGCGGGCGCCGGAGTCGGTGCTGAGGTCGCCGGGGCCGGAGCACAGGTAGACGGCGGTGGCCGTCGCGGCGTCGGCGATGTTCTGGGGGTCCTTGCGACCGTCACCGTTCGCGTCCACGCCGACCACGCGCCAGGTGCCGGGGATGAACTGCATCGGCCCGACGGCGCGGTCCCACGAGGTGTCGCGGTCGTACGCGCCCCCGTCGGTGTCGCGGATGGTCGCGGTGTTGTTGCTGCCGTTGAGCGGTATGCCGTAGATGCCGGGACGGACCGTGCCGTCCCGGTCGATGCCGTTCCCGCCGTAGCGCCCGTGGTTGGACTCGACCTTGCCGATGGCTGCGATCAGCGCCCAGTCGATGCGGCACTCCGCGTCAGCGGCATCCACGATCGTGGCGGCCCGGCGGTAGGCGTCGAGCGCAGCGGCAGGGATGCCGTTGGCGCTCATCGAGGAGGGCAGCCCGGCCGGCTGGTAGAGCGGTGTGGGGTCGGCCTCGTCCGGAGCCGGGAGCTCGGGCAGCGACGGCAGCACGGGCGCGTCGAGCCGGTTGAGCGCGGTGTCGGGCACGGTCACCAGGGGCGTCGAGTCGGCGACGATGTCGGTCGCCGGGTGACCACCGGTCGCGGCGAGGGCGATCCCGCTCGCGACGAGCACGATCGCGGGCACGGCTCCGGCAGCGGTCCGCCACGGCAGTCGCATCGTGCGTGTCATCGTCCGGCTCCTCGACGTCGCTGTCAGTCCCAGGGTTGTACGTGGGTCAACGACTCGCTCGGCCCGAGGTTACGCGCGGTCACTGGCCTGCTGGGCTGGAATCGGCTCACAAAACGGCAGTTGCGTGGCAAACCGGGCATCTGCAGGTGAGCGCGTGCGGCCGCAACTGCCGTTGTGCAGTGCGGGGTGCTGGGCGCGGGGTGCGGGGTGCTGGGCGCGGGGTGCGGGGTGCGGGGTGCGGGGCGCGGGGTGCAGTGCGGGGTGGAGGGTGCGGTGGAGGGTCAGCCCACCACGTGCTCGATGCAGGCAATCAGGGCCGACACGTCCTCGGGATCCACGGCGGGGAAGGTCGCCACCCGGAGCTGGTTGCGCCCCAGCTTGCGGTAGGGCTCGACGTCCACCACGCCGTGCGCGCGCAGCGTCTTCGCGATGGCGCTCGCGTCGACGTCGTCGGCGAAGTCGATCGTGGCCACCACCTGCGAGCGCGCGGCCGGGTCCGCGACGTACGGCGTCGTGTATGCCGTGCGCTCGGCCCAGTCGTAGAGGCGTCCGCTGGAGTCGGCGGTGCGCTTGACGGCCCAGTCGAGCCCGCCCTGCTCGTTGATCCAGTCCACCTGGCTGCGCAGCAGCGCGAGGGTGCCGAGGGCGGGCGTGTTGTAGGTCTGGTTGAGGCGGCTGTTGGTCACGGCCGTCGGCAGGCTGAAGAAGTCGGGCACCCAGCGACCCGACGCGGCGATCTCGTCCACCCGGGCCAGCGCGGCGGGGGAGAAGGCCGCGAACCACAGGCCACCGTCGGCGGCGAAGCACTTCTGTGGGCCGAAGTAGTAGACGTCGGACTCGGCGACGTCGACCGGCAGACCACCGGCGCCGGAGGTGGCGTCGACGAGCACGAGCGCTCCGTCGTCGGCCCCGTCGACCCGCTTGACCGGCGCCATCACGCCGGTCGAGGTCTCGTTGTGCGGCCACGCGTAGACGTCGACCCCGGCCTCGGCCCGCGGCGCGGCCAGCGTGCCCGGGTCGGCCTTGATGACGGTCGAGTCGCTGAGGAAGGGCGCATTCTGCGTCACCGAGGCGAACTTCGAGGAGAACTCGCCGAAGGCCAGGTGCTGGGCGCGCTCGCGCACCAGCCCGAAGGCGGCGATGTCCCAGAAGGCCGTCGAACCGCCGTTGCCGAGGATGATCTCGTAGCCCTCGGGCAGGCTGAACAGGTCGGACAGGCCCTCCCGGACCGCGCCGACGAGGTTCTTCACCGGTGCCTGGCGGTGCGAGGTGCCGAGGAGCGTGGTCCCCAGGCTGGCGAGGTAGTCGACCTGCTCGGGTCGCACCTTGGACGGCCCGGAGCCGAACCGGCCGTCCTTGGGCAGCAGGTCGGCGGGGATCGTGGGCGTCGCAGTCTCGGTCACGCGGTCAGTCTCTCACCCCGTCCCGAGGCGTGGGACGTGAGGTCCACCACCCGGACCGGCAGCGGGGTGAACGCCCTCGGTTCGAGGTATTCGGCGACCAGATCCCGGTAGCGGAATACCTCGAACCCGGGGCTGGGGCTCAGCCCTGGTAGCCCTTGACGGCGTCGAGCCCGCGCGGGCCCTCGCCGATGTAGCGCGCGGAGGGGCGGATCAGGCGGCCGGTCTTCTTCTGCTCGAGGATGTGCGCGGACCAGCCGGCGGTGCGCGCCGACACGAACAGCGGCGTCATCATGTCGCCGGGTACGTCGGCGAAGTCGAGCAGCACGGCCGCCCAGTAGTCGACGTTGGTCTCCAGCACGCGGTCGGGCTGGCGCTCGCGCAGCTCGGTCAGCGCAGCCTGCTCGAGCTCGAGGGCCACGTCGTAGCGCGGGGCACCGAGTCGCTTGCAGGTGTCACGCAGGACGGCGGCGCGCGGGTCGTAGGCGCGGTAGACGCGGTGGCCGAAGCCCATCAGGCGCTCGCCGCGGTCGAGGACGTCCTTGACGTAGGCCCGGGCGTCGCCGCTGCGCTCGACGCCCTCGATCATGTGCTGCGCGCGGGAGGGGGCGCCACCGTGCAGCGGACCCGAAAGTGCCCCGATGGCCCCCGACAGGCACGCGGCGACATCGGCGCCGGTCGAGGCGATCACCCTGGCGGTGAAGGTCGACGCGTTCATGCCGTGCTCGGCCGCGGAGGTGAAGTAGGAGTCGATCGCCTCGACGTGCTTGGGGTCGGGCTCGCCGCGCCAGCGGATCATGAAGCGCTCGACGATCGTGCGGCCCTCGTCGACGCGGGCCTGCGGCACCATCGGGCTGTGCTGGCCGTGCGCGGACTGCGCGATGAACGACAGGATCATCACCGACGCGCGGGCCAGGTCGTCCCGGGCCTGTTCGGGGGAGATGTCGAGCAGCGGCTTGAAACCCCACAGCGGCGCGAGCTGGGCGATCGCCGACTGGGCGTCGACCCGGATGTCGCCGGTGTGCACGGGCAGCGGGAACGGCTCGGCCGGCGGGAGGCCGGGGTCGAACTCGTTGTCGACCAACAGCCCCCAGACCTGCCCGAAGCTGACCTTGCCGACGAGGTCCTTGAGGTCCACGCCGCGGTAGCGCAGTGAACCGCCTTCCTTGTCGGGTTCGGCGATCTCTGACTCGAAGGCGATGACGCCCTCGAGGCCCGGCTTGAAGTCGCTGTCGGACATCGGTGTCCTCTCGGCATTCTGGTGTCGGTGGGGGCAACCCGGTGGGGCGCCCGCATTCCTACTGGCGGGTTCATTCTGCACTGTCTGCCCGATGAGCCACTATGGGCCGATGCTCAAGGCTGAGACGGACTACGACGGACAGGTCTTCACCGACGACCTCAGCGGCGCCTCGGCGGGCGGTGCGCGGTTCCTCGAGTGCACCTTCCAGCGGTGTGACCTGAGCGAGCTGCGCGCCCCACGGGCGCGGTTCTCCGAGACCAGCCTGTATGCCGTGCACGGAGCGGGCCTCGACCTCGCCGAGTCGACGTGGGCCGACTGCCTCGTGCAGGGGGCTCGGCTGGGCGCGGTGGCCCTCTACGGGTCGGAGCTGGCGCGGGTGCGGTTCGAGGGGTGCAAGGTGGAGTTCCTCAACATGCGGGGTGCGACGCTCCTCGACGTCGAGTTCGTCGACTGCCAGCTGGTGGAGGTCGACTTCGGCGAGGCGAAGCTGACGCGGGTGTCGTTCGAGGGGTGCCGGCTGGTGTCGCCCGACTTCACCAAGGGCACCTTCAAGGACGTCGACCTGACCGGCGCAGACCTCGCCGGTCCGCGTGGGGTGGCCGGACTGCGGGGTGCCACGGTATCGGCGCTCCAGCTGATCGACCTCGGCCCTGCCCTGGCCGACGAGCTCGGCCTGAAGGTCGCCGACTGAGCTCCCGGGTCGCGCCTGGCTCCCGGGTCGCGCCTGGCTCCCGGGTCGCGCCTGGCTCCCGGGNGGCGCCTAGGCCTTGCGGGCCTGGCGCTTGTCGCGGACCGACATGGTGTTGCCCTCGGTGCGGACCTCGAAGAGCTCAGTCGCCTTGAGCAGCTTGCTCAACGAGGCGTAGCCGTGGTTGCGGGAGTCGAAGGACGACTGGTTCGAGATGCTGTTGCCGACCGCGCCGACGCTGGCCCAGCCGTCGTCGTCGGCGGCCCGGGACACGGCGTTGCGCAGCAGCCGCACCAGGCCACCGTCCTGGCGGAGATCGGCCGTGGTCCGGCGGGCCGGGGTGGCCTCCACCTTGGGGGCGGCTTTCGCAGCAGCCTTGGTCGCGCTCTTCTTGGTGGCCTTCGTGGCCCTGCCCTGCGCGCCGGAGGAACCGGATGCGGCAGCCGGCGCCTCGGCTGCCGGGGCGGTGGCGTCGACCTGCGGGGGCGCCTCGTCCAGCCGCGCCTCGTCCGGGTCGGCCAGCTGGTCGAGGAAGAGGAACTTGGTGCAGGCCGACCGGAACGGCTCGGGCGTCTTGCGCTCGCCGAACCCGTAGACGGCTGCACCCTTCTCGCGCAGGTGCATCACCAGCGGCGTGAAGTCGGCGTCGGACGAGACGATCCCGAACGCGTCGGGGTGGTCGTTGTAGAGCAGCGCCATCGCGTCGACGACCATCGCCATGTCGCTGGCGTTCTTGCCGCGGCTGTAGTCGTACTGCTGCACCGGCCGGATCGCCCGAGAGTGCAGCACCTCCGCCCACGGCCGCAACCCAGCCTTGGTCCAGTTGCCGTAGGCGCGACGGATGCTGGTCTCGCCGTAGGCGCTGAGCTCGTTGAGGATCAGGTCGAGCTTCGCGGCCGAGGAGTTGTCGGCGTCGATGAGCAGGGCGATCCGGGCGCGGGGGTCCATGGCCCCGACGCTACGGCACCCGGCGTCGCGGCCGCGGCCACGCGGCATACAGTCGCTTCGTGCCGTTGCTCCTCGACCTGACTCCCTTGCGGGACAACGCGCCGTACCGGCGGCTGTATGCCGGGTTCACCCTCTCGAACGTCGGCTCGCAGATGGCCGTGGTCGCGATCGGGTTGCAGGTCTACGCGATCACCCGCTCCACCGCGGCCGTCGGCCTCGTCGGGCTGTGCGCCCTCGTGCCACTGGTGTTCATGGGGCTCTACGGCGGCACGCTGGTCGACCACTTCGATCGGCGCAAGGTCGGGCTCATCGGGCAGGCCGTCGGCTTCGGGTCCAGCCTCCTGTGCGCCCTGCAGGCCTGGCTCGGCAACACCCACGTCTGGGTGCTCTACGCGTTGGTGGGCTTGTGGAACGGCGCCTTCGCGGTTTCGTCGGCGGCCCGGTCGTCGATCTACCCGCGCATCCTCGAGCGCGACCTGCTGCCCGCGGCGAACGCGCTGTCGGTGTTCGCGATGAGCGCGTCGATGACCGTCGGGCCGCTGCTCGCGGGGGTGCTGGTCGACTGGGATGGCTTCAAGGCCGCCTACACCGCGGACGCGCTGATCACGACCGCCGCACTCTGGGGCCTGGCCAAGCTGCCGTCCCTCCCGCCAGAACCCGAGGAGGGCGCCGCCCTGACCCGGCCGGGGCTGCGGTCGGTGCTCGACGGGTTCGCGTTCCTGACGACCCGACCCAACGTGCGGATGACCTTCGTCGCCGACATCTGCGCCATGCTGCTGGCCCAGCCGCGGGTGCTCTTCCCCGCGGCGGGTGCCGTGATCTTCGGTGGTGGCGCCAAGACGGTCGGTGCGCTCTCGGCTGCCGCGGCGGTCGGCGGGATCCTGGCGATGTTCTTCTCCGGCCAGCTCGGTCACGTGCGGAGGCAGGGCGTGGCGATCCTGGTGTCGATCGTGGGCTGGGGGTTCGCGATCGCGGGGTTCGGGGGAGCGATGCTCGCCGCAGGCGGCGTGCTGTCGCGGGGCGCGGCCCTGTGGCTGGGGCTCGTGGCGATGGCCGTCGCGGGCGCGTCCGACTCGGTCAGTGCGGTCTTCCGCACGACGATCCTGCAGGCAGCCACCCCCGACCACCTGCGCGGGCGGCTGCAGGGCGTGTTCATCGTCGTGGTCGCCGGTGGACCGAGGCTGGGGGAGATGGCCGGCGGCTTCCTGGCCAACGGCATCGGGGAGGCCCGCACCGCTGTGGTCGGCGGGTTCGCCTGCGTCCTCGCGATCGTCGTCCTGGCCCGGCTCCAACCGGGCTTCGTGCGCTACGACGCACGCCACCCCACGCCCTAGCCGGGGCTTCCCGGCGCGACCAGCCCGAGCTCGTAGGCCGCCACGACCGCCTGCACCCGGTCGCGCAGCCCGAGCTTCATCAGGACGTTCGAGACGTGCGTCTTGATCGTGGCCTCGCCGAGGTAGAGGTCGGCGGCGATCTCGGCGTTGGACAGCCCGCGGGCGATGAGCGTCAGGACGTCACGCTCGCGTTCGGTGAGGGCATCCAGCGCCGAGGAGCGGACCGTCCGGGGCGTCGGCGCGCCGGCGAACCGCTCGATCACCCGGAGCGTCACCGACGGGTCGAGCAGCCCACCGCCCGAGGCGACCGTCCGCACGGCTGCCACCAGCTGCTCGGGCGGCGACACCTTGAGCAGGAAACCGCTGACGCCCGAACGCAACGCCCCCTCGACGTACTCGTCCTCCCCGAACGTCGTCAGGATGACGACCCGCGTCTGCGGCCTGGCGGCCATGACCCGTCGCGCCGCCTCGATCCCGTCGACCCTCGGCATGCGCACGTCCATCAGCACGACGTCTGGGGTGAGCTCGAGCGTGGCGGCCTCCGCGCCCTCGCCGTCGCCGACCTCGCCGACGACCTCGATGTCGGGCTCGGCGCTCAGCACCATGCGCAGCCCGACGCGCACCATCGCCTCGTCGTCCACCAGGAGCACCCGGATGCTCACGCCCACTCCCTCCGGATCGGCAGCCGCACGTCGACCTCGAAACCGCCGCCCACGATCGGCCCGACCGTCAGGCTTCCCCCGAGCATGTCGACCCGTTCCCGCATGCCGACGAGGCCGTGGCCCCCTAGGGTGGCTGGGTCGGTGTCCGGGTCGTCAGGATGCCCGGAGCCGGGTCCGTCGTCGGTGACCGTGAGGCGAACCACGTTGTCCTCGTTGACGACTCGTACGAACACCTGGGCTCCGGGGGCGTGTCGGAGCACGTTGCTCATCGCCTCCTGCACGATCCGGTATGCCGCGGTGTCCAGTGCCTTGGGCAGCCCCTCGAGCGTGCCACGCACCTCGAGCGACACGGGCAGCCCGGTGGCCCGCACGTCCGCCACGAGGTCCTCGAGCCGGGCCAGCGACGGGGGAGGCGCGCCGTCGACGGCGTCGCCGCGCTCGCGCAGGAGTCCCACCGTGGCCCGGAGCTCCTCGACCGACTGACGACCCAGGCGTTCGAGCCCCAGCATCACGTCGCGCTCGGCTGGGTGGTCGACCAGCACGGCGTCGAGCTGCCGACGCAGCCCGCCGAGCTGCAACGTCATGACGCTGACCGAGTGCGCCACCGAGTCGTGCACCTCCCGGGCGATGCGGGCCCGCTCCTCGACCACCGCTGCACGGGCGCTGGCCTCGCGGCGAGCGTCGAGCTCGGTGGCGAGCGCGATGACCTGGCGGCTGCGCTCGCGCTCCCGCCGGACCAGCGTGCCGACCCACCAGGCCGGCACGAACACCGCCGGGAAGAAGACGGTGTCCCAGCTGAGCCCGCTGTAGAGGCCCGCGGTGACGATGAAGACGCCCACCGAGGCGACCACCGCGAGGCGGGACGTCCGCCGGGATGCCGCGAACCCGGCATACGCCGTCGCCACGAGAGCGGCGATCAGGCCGGCGCCGCCCGGTCCGGGTGCACCCAGCAAGGCGGAGACCGGGTAGAAGCAGGCGACCACGAAGGCTCCGGCGACCGGCCACCGCACGGCCACCGCGAAGCCGGCGGCGATCACCGCGGACGCGACGGCGAGGACCCCGAAGTGCGGTCGGAACTCGGGGTCGGACCACGCCTCCACCAGACCGAGCAGGCCGAGCGCCACGGCCGCGACGGCTGGCACCACACGGTGGTCGCGCAGGGCGATGGCTCGAGACATGGCGAAAACAGTAGGGCGCTTGCCGAGCACGCGTATCCCACTTGAGGAGGAGCGGCGGCCCGACCGACTCCGCCTCGCGGGGGAGGAGAGGTCGGTGCCCCTCGACGGATCTGCGGTGAGGTGCCGGGCCGGGACTGTTGGGGCAACGCCGAGAGACGGCGACGGCCGACCGGCCACCTCACGAAAGGACCCGACCGTGACCAGCACGACGACACGGACCACGCCCACCACCAACCAGACCGACGTCGCCTCGCCGCGCCGGGTGCCCAGCCGGGCCATGGCCGTCGCCGGCGGGATCGCCCTGGTCGCCGGACCCCTGCTCTGGGCCGGCGGCATGGTCACCTCTCCCGAGCAGGCGAGCATGGCCGACGCCGACTACATCGCCTCACTCACCCGCGACACGACGATGACGCAGATCTCGGCGCTGTTCCTGCACTACGGCAACCTCGTCATCGCGCTCGGCATCCTCGCCGGCCCGAGGCTGGTGCGCGGAGCCCGGGGGCTGCGACTGGCCGTCGCGGGGGCGCTCGCCACGGCGATCGGCTTCGCGAACGTCTCCGGGATGGTGCTCAGCGACTGGTGGAACGCCTCCGCCGGCACCCACCTCAGCTCCGACCAGGCGGTCGAGGTGTTCCGCGGCTTCAAGACCGGGTCGCTGCTGCCCTTCTGGGACGGCACCGAGCCGTTCAGCCTGCTCGGCCCGTTGCTGCTGCTGGCCGGCCTCGCCCGTGCCGGCGTCCTCGGCTGGTGGACCATGGCGCTCATCGTCGGCGGGGTGGCCGGCCTGATGGTCTTCGGGGCGACCAGCCCCCTGGTGGCTGCGGCCTGCGTGCTCGTCGGGTTCTCGCCCTTCGCGCTCGTGGGGCTGCGCCTCCTGCAACGGAGCCGGCTCGCCTGAGCCAATTCCCAGAGGTATGCCGCGCGGCTGGCTCAGCCGCGCGGCATACCGCGTGGTGCTGGCCAGCTTTCGGCCAATGGCCCGACTTCCCCGGGCTGGTGCGCCCTGCGACAACGGAATGTCGGGCCAATGGCCGGTTCCTAGACGGAGCGGCCGCGGCGCTCGGCGGCCTTGCGGCGTTCGTCGGTCGCGTCCGCCATGGCCCAGCGCACGGTCGAGGTGGCCACCCCGCCCAGCGGCCTGCCGACCAGCCGCTCGGTCACGGGCAGCCACGGCAGCCGCAGCGGCTGACGCGCCCACCGCGGGAGCATCGCCACCGCGCCCGCTGCCAGCGCGGCATACCCGGGCCTGGCAACCAGTGGCAGCGGCGGGTGGACGAGCAGGAAGCGCGCTGCCTCGCGCGCCGCGGCGGTCGACTCGAGCTCGGGCCGGTAGCCCGCGATGGTCGCGCGCAGCGCGGCGACGGTGGTGGGTGGGTCGACCAGCCCCAGGGCCCTCGCGACGATGCCACCCTGCTCGACGTAGCGGTCAGCCTCGGCTGCACTCAGCGGCGTGACCGCGTAGCGCTGGTAGGCGGTGAGGAAGCTGTCGGCCTCGGTCGCGTGCACCCAGGCCAGCAGGTGCGGGTCGCTGGCCGAGTAGGGCCGGCCGTCGGCCGCCTTGCCGCGCACCCGGTCGTGGATCGAGCGGACCCTAGCGATCTGCTCCTGCGCGTGCTCGATGGTGCCGAATGTCGTGGTCGCCAGGAACTCACTCGTGCGCTGGAGCCGCCCCCACGGGTCGCCCTTGTAGCCCGAGTGGCCGGCGACCCCGGCCATCGCCAGCGGGTGCAGTGACTGGAGGAGCAGCGCCCGGATGCCGCCGGGGAACATCGCCGCGTCGGCGTGCACGCGCCAGATCGGGTCGTCCGGCGTGAACCAGCGCGGTCCCTCGGCGCCCCAGATCCGCTCCGCCTTCACCTGCGCGTCGGTGCCGGCGACCCGCGACCGGAGCGCCGACGCGAGCTGGCGGCGGGCTCCGTCGGCCACCGGTGCGAGGGGCGCCAGCAGGGTCATTGCGTGCGCCGAAGCCTGCGTCGCGGGAGCTCCTTCAGGCGCGCGGCGGGGGTGGGGAGGTCGGCGGGGCGCACCCGGGTGGACAGGTCGCTGTTCGCGATCAGCTCGGCGATCGGCGTCGTGGACGTCGGGTGCGCAGCGATCGGGTCGTCCCCGGCGAAGACCACCCACACGGGTTCGCTGTGGTCGGCGCGCGGGTCGAACGTCTTGAGCACCGTCCCCTCGCGCACTGTCGCTGCGTGCTCGATCGCGCGACGCCGGGCCTTCTGCCGGTCGAGCGCGGTCTGGGCGGCCTTCATCGCCGGTTCCTTGGCCTGCTGCGCCAGCACGACGACGTGGGGGCCGTACTTGACGCCCCACTTCACGAGGTTGCCGACTGCCTTGCCTTTGCTGGGCATGCTGCCTCCCTGACTGGTCCGACCTTCACCCTAATCTCGGACGCCTAGTCTTCGACCATGAGCGACGTCCTGCGCACCGACTACAGCGGCGAAGGCATCTCCGAGGCCGAGGTCGCGTCCACCCCGTGGCAGCAGGCCCGGCTCTGGGCCGACGACGCGGTGGCCCGCTCGCAGGTGCACGACGACGTGCCCGAGCCCTACGCCCTCTCGGTCGCGACCGTCGATGCTGCCGGCAGACCCAACGTGCGCACCGTGCTGATGCGCTTCTTCGACGAGCGCGGCCCGGGTTTCGTGACCGGCACCGAGTCGACCAAGGGCCTCGAGATCGCCGCGACCGGGGGCCTCGCGGCGGCACTGACCTGGCCGGCGATGTACCGGGCGATCCGCTTCCGGGGCGTCGCGGAGCAGCTGTCGCGCGACGAGGTCACCGGCTACTTCGGCTCGCGGCCGTGGGCCTCGCGCATCTCCGCGTGGGCCTCGCGCCAGTCCCAGCCCATCGAGGGGCGCCAGGGCCTCGAGGACGCCTACGCGAGGTATGCCGCGCAGTTCCCCGACCACGGCGACCCCACCGACGTGCCCGTCCCCGACTTCTGGGGCGGGTACCGGGTGGTCTGCGACGAGGTCGAGTTCTGGGGCGGCCGCCGCAACCGGCTGCACGACCGGCTCGTCTTCAGCCGGGTCGCGCCCGGCTCGCTCGACGACGCCGACGCCTGGGCCCTGAGCCGCCGCCAGCCCTGACCTCTCCCTTCCCCTCCCGTTCGAGGTATTCCACTACCGGATCCTGGTGGCCGAATACCTCGAACCGGTGGGGTCAGGCGGGATCGGGCTGGGTGTGGGTCTGCACCTCGTCGTCGTTGCCGTGGCCGGAGTTGGCGCCCTCGCTGGGCTCACGCTCCTTGCGCCGCAACAGGAACGACGCCAGGGCCAGCAGGATGATCGTGCCGGACAGCAGACCCATCAGCCGGAGGGTGTCGGCGAACTCGGGCTTGCCCAGCAGGTCGGGGGCCTTGACCGAGAGCACGACGATCTCCTTGATCGAGGCGATGATCCCCACGAGGAGGAACGGCTCGGCCACCAGCTCGCGCCGGTTTAGGGTGGTGCGCACCGCGAACAACAGCTCGACGACGATGAAGACGAGCAGGAGCAGGTCGAGGATGTCGGCCACGACTTCGACCACGGTGCCGCTGCCGAGGTCGCCGAAGGTCAGGGCCGTCTTGCCGATCACGACGGCCGCCACGGCGAACAGGATCACCGCCACCGCGAGGTAGACGACGTTCTCCACCCGCTCGATGGTCTCCTCGATCCAGTCCGTCATGGCCTCATCCTGCCCGGTTCGAGGTATTCGGCGGCCGGATTCCGGTAGCGGAATACCTCGAAGCGGAAATCTCTACTCGTCCGTATCCCGGGACGGTCGGAAAGCAGCGAGTGGCCTGCCTCACACTTGTGAACGGAATCACACGCGCGCGCCAACGTCGCCGTTCGCGCGGTCCCCGTCCCGACCGCCGAATCCGAGGAGCCCCATGGCGCCCGCCGACCCCACCGCCGTTCCGCCGACCCCGCCGCCCCCTGCCATCCACCCCGTCGTCGCCGACGTCACCGCCCGGGTGACCGACCGCAGCCGGCCCAGCCGCACGGCATACCTGCAGCGGATCTCGCGCGCTGCCTCCGAGCTGAGCCTGCGCCCGGCGCGCACCGACCTCGGGTGCTCCAACCTCGCCCACGCGGTCGCCGCGTGCGGAGGCAGCGACCGCACCGTGATGGCCGCCGACACCGGCGTGAGCCTCGGCATCGTCACGTCCTACAACGACATGCTCTCGGCGCACGCGCCGTTCGAGCACTACCCGGCAGCGATGAAGCAGACCGCCCGCGAGGTCGGTGCGGTCGCCCGCGTGGCCGGTGGCGTGCCTGCCATGTGCGACGGCATCACCCAGGGGCGGGCCGGCATGGAGCTCAGCCTGTTCAGCCGCGACGTCATCGCGATGTCGGCGGCGATCGCGCTCAGCCACGACGTCTTCGACGGCGTCCTCATGCTCGGCGTCTGCGACAAGATCGTGCCCGGGCTGGTGGCGGGGGCGCTGGCGTTCGGCCACCTGCCGACCGCCCTCGTGCCCGCCGGCCCGATGGCATCGGGTCGCTCAAACGCCGAGAAGGCCGAGACCCGCAAGGCCTTCGCGGCCGGTGAGGTCGGGCGCGACGAGCTGCTCGGGAGCGAGGTCGCGTCCTACCACTCGCCCGGCACCTGCACCTTCTACGGCACCGCCAACTCCAACCAGATGCTCATGGACGTGATGGGCCTGCACCTGCCCGGGGCGGCGTTCATCCACCCCGACGACCCGGTGCGCGACGCCCTGACGGCCGCGACCACCGAGCGGGTCGCCGAGATCGCGGCCTCCGACACGCCCTACGGCATCGGCCAGGTCGTCGACGAGAAGGCGATCGTCAACGGCGTCGTCGCGCTGCTCGCCACGGGTGGTTCGACCAACCACACGATGCACCTCATCTCGATGGCTGCCGCCGCGGGCATCGACCTGACGTGGGAGGACTTCGACGACCTGTCGACCGCCGTCCCCTCCGTCGCCCGGATCTACCCCAACGGCCCGGCCGACGTGAACCACTTCCACGCGGCCGGCGGCACGGCCTTCCTGGTCCGCACCCTCATCGACAACGGGCTCCTCCACGAGGACGTCCTGACCCTCGCCGGTCCGGGGCTGCGGCGCTACACCCAGCGGCCGGTGCTGGTCGGCGGTCGGCTCGAGTTCGTCGACGCCGCAACGGAATCCGGCGACCCTGCCGTGCTGCGTGCGGCCGACGACCCGTTCAGCGTCGACGGGGGGTTGCGGGTCCTCGGCGGCACCCTGGGCCACGCGGTCATCAAGGTGTCCGCGGTGGCGCCCGAGCACCGCGTCGTCGAGGCGCCGGCCCGCGTGTTCACCGACCAGGTCGGCTTCCTCCAGGCGTTCTCGCGGCGCGAGCTCGACCGCGACGTCGTCGTCGTCATCCGTGAGCAGGGCCCGTCGGCCAACGGCATGCCCGAGCTGCACGCCCTGACCCCTTCGCTCGGGGTGCTCCAAAAGCGCGGGTATGCCGTGGCGCTGGTCACCGACGGCCGCATGAGTGGGGCGTCGGGCGCCATCCCGGCCGCCATCCACGTGACGCCCGAGTCGGTGCATGCCGGGCCGATCGCCAAGATCCAGGACGGCGACGTGGTGCGGGTCGACTCGCTGACCGGTCGCCTCGACGTGCTGGTCGACGAGGACGAGTTCGCGGCCCGCGTGCCGTCGCCGCGGGTGAGCGAGGAGGGCATCGGCACCGGCCGGGAGCTGTTCGCGGCCATGCGTGGCGCGGTCGGCCGGGCCGACGAAGGGGCCCACGTCTTCGGCAGCCTCGGGAGGCTGTGGGAGAAGGCCGACGCCGCACCGTTCCTGACCTCGGAGGAGACCCGATGACCACCAGCGCCACCACCACGAACGTCACCACCGGCGTGACCACCACCGGCGTGACCACCACCGATCCCGGAGCGGGCCGCCCTGTCCTGCGCGACGGCGCCGACGTCCTGGCCCTGGCTCCGGTGATCCCGGTCGTCGTGGTCGACACCGTCGAGCAGGCGGTGCCGCTGGCACGCGCACTGGTGCGCGGCGGCATACCGGTCATCGAGATCACGCTGCGCAGCGAGGCCGGGCTCGGCGCCATCGAGGCCGTGGCCGCGCAGGTGGAGGGCATGGTCGTCGGTGCGGGCACCGTGGTGACGCCCGCGCAGGTGCAGCAGGTCAAGGATGCCGGTGCGCAGTTCCTGGTCACGCCGGGCTCCCCGCCGCGGCTGCTCGAGGCGGCCCTGGCCAGCGGCCTCCCGCTGCTCGCGGGCGCGGGCACGCTGACCGAGATGCTGACCCTCGCCGAGGCGGGCCTCGAGGCGATGAAGTTCTTCCCGGCCGAGGCCAGCGGTGGGCGTCCCTACCTGTCGGCCGTCTCCGGGCCGTGTCCGCAGCTGCGGTTCTGCCCGACCGGCGGCATCACCCCCGAGACGGCCGCGGCCTGGCTCGCGCTGCCCAACGTCGGCTGCGTCGGCGGCTCCTGGCTGACGCCGAAAGACGCTGTGGCGCATGAGGACTGGGCCCGGATCGAGGCCCTCGCGGCGGAGGCTGCCGCGCTGCGCCTCGCCTGAAGCACGGGTGGCAACGCGTCGCGTGAGGGGCGACGTGTTGCCACCCGGTGCTCGCCAGACGACCGAAGACGGGCTCGGTGGCGATGAACGGGCAACAGGTCGCCGGACATGGAACAGCCCGTGGGCCTCGCCTCGCCGCGATCGAGCGGCTCGGCGTGCGCAGGGGACGACCTGCGCGGCCCACGGGCTGCGGTGAACTGCTTGGGATTGCGCCGGATGGCGGACCTCGAGCAGTCGAGGTGCGCTAGCGCGCAGTCACCTCACGCGTCCAAATTGAAATCACTTCTTGGACCACCTCCCTTCCGTGTAGCTCGACGCTAAGTCGGGAAGGTCGCCCTGTGCAACAGCTTTCTTGAAGTCGTCGGCTTCGCGAGACGGCCAGGGTCAGACGGAGGTGACGACCTCGTCGTAGTCGAGGCGGGGCAGGCGGTCCATCCAGGCGCCCTCGGCCGGGCGGCCGATGTTGACCACGGCGAGGGTGCGGTGGGCGCCGTCCGGGAAGAACTCGCGGTCCACGCCCGCAGCGTCGAACCCGGTCATCGGGCCGGCCGCGAGGCCCGCCGCGCGGACTCCGAGGATGAAGTAGGCGACCTGGAGGGTGCCGTTGAGCAGGGCCGAGCCCTCGCGCATCTCGTCGTTGCCGGCGAAGATGTCGCGGGCGCCCTCGAAGTGCGGGAACACCTTGCCGAGCTCGTCGTGGAAGTCGGTGTCGGCCGCGAGGACCGCGACCAGGGGAGCGGTTGAGGTCTTCGCCTTGTTGTTGCCGCCCATCAGCTCGACGAGCCGACCGCGAGCCTCGGGGGTGCGCACGAGGACGATCCGCAGCGGCTGGTTGTTCATCGACGTCGGGGCCCACTTGACCAGGTCGTAGATAGCGCGCACCTGCTCCTCGGAGACCGGCTCGTCGGTGAAGGCGTTGGCGGTGCGGGCGTCCCGGAACAGCAGGTCCTGGGCCTCGGGGGAGAGCTCGAGGTGGTCAGCGGCGAACTGCGCCTCGAGATCGGTCAGGGAGTCGTGGGTCTGGGTCATGGGTCGTTGAACAGTCAACTGCATGGTTGCATTCCCCAACCACGAACCCACAGGTCAGAGGCCTGCGAGCACGCTATGGGGAGATTGGGTCGACGTGGGGGAATTGCTCCGTTTGTCGCCCGGCGCATCCTCGCTGCTATACACGAGGGGTGCCTCCCAGGACGAACGCGATGACGCGTGGCCACCACCAGCTCTCCAGTGCCTCCGGGCTGCGGGCGGTGTTCACCGACGATGCCTGTCTGGCCCGCCTCGACGCAGCCGCGACGTCCCTGCTGATGTACCCAGCCAGTGCCCACGAAGCAGGCCCGGCCAACCTCTACCTGCGCCGGCTCGACGGTGCCGACGCGGCTTGGGTGCCGCTGCTCGGACCATCGAGCCCGAGCGTCGTGACGTGGTCGGAGCGCGGTCCCGTCGCGACCGGCGAGTGGGAGGGCCTGCGGTATGCCGCGTGCTTCCGGCTCGCGGAGGGTGCGCCGGCGTGGTTCTGGCAGGTCAGCGTCGAGAACACCCGCGACACCGAGGTCGTCGTGGACGTGGTCCTCACCCACGACCCGGGCCTCGCGCCCTACGACGCGATCCGCACCAACGAGTTCTACGTGAGCCAGTACCTCGACCTGACGCCGGTCACCACCGCCCGCGGGACGGCCCTCGCGGTGCGGCAGAACATGCCCGGTCAGGCGGTGCCCTGGCTGCTGCTGGGGTCGCTGGCGCAGGGACAAGGGTGGGCGACCGACACCCTCCAGCTGGTCCGGGGTGCCGCCCGGCCGGGGGTGCCCGAGGCGCTGTCCGTGGCAGAGCTCCCCTCGCACCGGCTCCAGCACGAGCACGCCCTCGCGGTGCTCCAGGACGCCCCCGTGCAGCTCGCCACCGGTGGGCGCCACGACACCGGCTTCTACGGGATCTTCAGCCCCGACCACCCCGACGCCACGTCGGACGCGGACGCCGCGTGGGCGACGCAGGCCCTCGCCCAGCCGGAAGCCGAGAGGAGCGATCTCCTGTCGCGACCTGCCGACGGTGGCAAGCGCGCCGGAGCATCGCGCTCGCTCTTCAGCGCCGCCCCCGCCTTCGCGGCCGACGACCTCGACGCCGACACCCTCGCCGCGCTGACCGGCCACTCCGACCCGCGCCACATCGAGACCGACCCCGACGGCGCGCTGCTCTCGTGGTTCGGCGGCGACGGTTCGCACGTCGTCACCGCGGCCAAGGAGCGCCGCGTCCTGCGCCCGCACGGACACGTGCAGCGCACCGGCGACGCCCTCGTCCCCGACACCGGCACGCTGACCTCCACGCTCTGGATGACCGGGGCGTTCCACTCCCAGCTGACCCGTGGGCACGTCGGCCGCGACCGGCTGCTGTCGACTCGCCGCGGCTACCTCGGGGTGCAGCGCGCGCACGGTCTGCGGATGTTCGTCGAGGACCTGACGGCGCCCGGCGGCTGGGCGCTCCTCGAGCTGCCCAGCGCCTGGGGGCTGCGCACGGACGGCGCCACCTGGTGGTACGGCCACGACGACCTGGCCCTCGAGGTCTGCTCCACCGCGACCCCGGGCGCCCACGAGCTCGGGCTGTCGGTGCGCTGGCTGTCCGGCGCACCTCGCCGGCTGCTCGTGGCCCTCAACGTCGCCCTGTCCGGCGACGACGGCCTCGACCCCGCGGCATACGACGTCGTCACGCACGACGGGGGCGTCGAGGTCGGCGACGGCTCGACGACCCTGCACCTCGGGTGGTCGGCCGGCGCCGTGTCGGTCGCGGGCGACGGCCCGCTCTTCGCGGACGGCGAAGACCGCGGCACGCCCTGGGTGACGCTCGACATCGAGCCGCGGGGACGCTTCGCGCTGACCCTCGCGGTCACGTCCGACGCCGCCGACCTCGAGGTGCGCCCCACCCCCGACCAGCACCTCGGTGAGCGCTGGCCGGCCACCGTCGCAGGGGCGCTGCGGCTGACGCCGGGCGCGACCGACGCGGGTCTGGCCGCCGAGGTGGCGCGGATCGACACCGCCCTGCCGTGGTTCACCCAGAACGCCCTGGTCCACTACCTCTCGCCCCGCGGGCTGGAGCAGTTCTCCGGCGGTGCCTGGGGCACCCGTGACGTCTGCCAGGGGCCGGTCGGGCTCCTCACGGCGCTCGGGCGCGACGCCGAGCAGCGCGACGTCCTGCTGCGGATCTTCCGGGCCCAGAACGCCCGGGGCGACTGGCCGCAGGCGTTCGACTTCCTCCCGCCCCTCCCGGAGGCCGGCCAGCACGACGCCCACGGTGACGTCCTCTACTGGCCCGTGCTCGCGGTGGGCGACTACCTGCAGGCGACGCGGGACACCTCCCTGCTGAGCGAAGGCCTTCCCTTCGTGGGCGACGACGGGCTGACCGCTCCCGTGTCCGTCGAGGACCACCTGCGCCGCGCCCTCGACCGGGTCGCGGAGGTGCGGGTGCCCGGCTCGCCCCTGCCGGCCTACGGCCACGGCGACTGGAACGACTCGCTCCAGCCGGCCGACCCGCATCTGGCCGCCCGCCTCGTCTCCACCTGGACCACCGTGCTGCTCGTGACCGCGCTGCGTTCGCTGGCCGCCGGCCTGGAGTCGTGCGACGCGGCGCCCGACCTCGTCACCCGCGCCCGTGCGGCGGCCGACGCTGCCCACACGGCGATCACCGACGACCTCGTCGTCGACGGCGTGCTGCCCGGCTACGTGCTGCTCAACGACGACGGGTCGTCCGAGCCACTGGTGCACCCGCGGGACACCCGCACCGGACTCACCTACGGCGTGCTGCCCTGGATCCACGCGATCTCGGCCGACCTGCTCAGCCCCGAGCAGGCGCGACACCACCTCGACCTCATCGACGAGCACCTGCTGGGGCCTGACGGTGCGCGGTTGTTCGACCGCCCCGTCACCTACCGCGGTGGGCCGATGAGCGTCTTCCAGCGCGCCGAGGCGAGCACCTTCTGGGGCCGCGAGATCGGGCTCATGTACATGCACGCGCACCTGCGTTACACCGAAGCCCTCGCGCGGGTCGGCGACGCCGACCGGCTCTTCGCCGCGCTGTGCCAGGCCAACCCGATCGGCGTCACCGAGCGCGTGCCGCGCGCCCGGCCGCGCCAGAGCACGACCTACTACTCCTCGTCCGACGGCGTCTTCGACGACCGGCTGGACGCCAGCGAGCGGTATGCCGCGCTGATGGCCGGCGACGTCGACCTCGAGGGCGGCTGGCGCGTCTACTCCTCCGGGCCCGGTCTCTACCTGCGACTGCTCGCGGAGACGCTGCTCGGCGTCCGGTCGCGGGGTGACCGGGTGGAGCTCGACCCCGTGCTGGCGCCCGGCCTCGACGGCCTGACCGCCCGGATCCCGTTGGGAGACAAGCATCTCCGGGTCACCTACCTGGTGGGCTCGGCAGGCTCCGGCGTGGTGCGGGTGACCTCGGGTGGTCGCGAGCTCACGACCACGGCCTTGGCCAACCCCTACCGTGCGGCCGGCGTCAGCGTGGCCCGGGCCGACCTGCTCGCCGGGGCGTCGGGCGACGACATCGAGCTCACGGTGGAGCTCTCCTGACGCGGCAGAGCAGCGCCCGGCGCGGCCCATTGCCCGACTTCGAGGGCCCGCACGCGCGGATTGCGCGGAAAACCGGGCAATTGGCCAGGTTTCTCAGGACTCGCGGTGCACCTTGTGAGGAGCGGCCTGGACGCGCGGCTTGATGACGAGCAGGTCGATGTTGACGTGGGCCGGTCGCGAGACCATCCACCCGATCGCGTCGGCGACGTCCTGCGCGACCAACGGTTCGGACACCCCGGCGTAGACCTTGTCGGCCCGCTCCTGGTCGCCGCCGAACCGGGTCAGCGCGAACTCCTCGGTGCGCACCATGCCGGGCGCGATCTCCTCGACCCGCACCGGCTGGTCGACCAGCTCGAGCCGCAGCGTCTCGGTCAGCGCCGCCACGGCGTGCTTCGCGGCGACGTAGCCCGACCCGCCCTCGTAGGCGACCCGTCCCGCGATCGACCCGACGTTGAGGATGGTGCCCGCACCCGAGGCGACCAGGGCCGGCAGCAGGGCCTGGGTGACCTGGAGGGTGCCGATGACGTTGGACTCGAACATCCCGCGCCAGTCCGCCACGTCGGTGTCCGCCGCCGGCGCCAGGCCGAGCGCACCGCCGGCGTTGTTGACCAGCACGTCGAGGCGCGCGCCCACCTCGGCCGCGAGCCGCGCCACGTCGTCGGCCGAGGTCACGTCGCACACCACGGCCCGGCCACCGATCTCGGCTGCCACCGCCTCGATCCGGTCGGCCCGCCTCGCGGCGCAGACCACCTCGAAGCCGTCCGCGGCGAGGCGTCGGGCGGTGGCCTCCCCGATGCCGCTGCTGGCCCCGGTCACCACGGCGAGCTTGCTCATGCGCTACCTCCTGCGGGTCGAACTGCACTGGGGTTGATGGCGATCCAGGTCGCCTCGGCCTGCGCGAGCAGGCGGCCGTCGGCGGAGCTGAAGAGAGCAGTGCCGCTCACGAATTTTCGTGTATCGGCCTTGCGGCCCTCGCCGCCGCGCGGCCACGCCATCACGACGTGTTCCTCGCCGACCGCGGGCAGGCTCGCGACCTGAGCGGTCATGGTGCCGAGCACCATCGGTCGCCCGGCGATGCCGGAGGCCCAGCCGCCGGGGCAGTCCAGCGCCGCCCACACCGTCTCGAGGGTGACGTCCGCGGCGGGGAGCCACGCCGCGGCATACGCACCATCGCCACCGGCGACCCGACCCGGCTGGAGCCGGAGCCCGTCGCCGCGCTCGCGACCCGTGCCGCACGAGAAGCAGGTGGGGAAAGGGTGGGCGGCCAGGCCCTCGTACCCCTCGCCTGCCGTCGTGGCAGCGGCGAACGACACAGGCGCGGGTATGCCGGTCGGCGCCAGGGCGGCGCCGACCGTCGCCTGCGCGACCGGGTGCTCGCCGTCGGCGACCTCGAGGGACCGCCGTCCGCCGTTCTCGCCGTGGACGACCTGCAGGTCACGGTCGAGCGGGGGAGGGGTGCGCAGCCGCACGGTGACCGACTTGTCCGGCCCCGGCTCCAGGAGCGCGGCGGCGTGGCCGCTGACCCAACCCCCGTTGCCCGACTCGGGCGGACCACAGAACCGCGACGGCACGACGAAACCCATGTCCCTGAACCTACTGGGCCACCGTTCTGCGCCGCGGGCGGCTGCTGGCGGCCGGCTGCGGTCCGGTCCGTTCGGGCGCTGGACCCGTGGGGCGGCTGTCTGCGGGACGGTCCAGAATGGCCGGTGATGTCACGACCCGCTCCCGACGCCACGAGCTCCGACACGAACGGTGCCGACTTCAGCCTGCGCAGCATCGCGGTCCCGGCCTACGGGCCGACCATCATCGCGGCCATCGGCAGCGGCGCGATCGTGCCGATCGTGGCGCTCAGCGCCCTCGACCTCGGGGCGTCGCCCTCGGTCGCCGCGCTCACCGTCGGGCTGGGGCTGATCGCCGAGCTGTTCTTCGCGGTGCCGGCGGGGGCGCTGGTCCACCGGGTGGGGGAGCGTCGCGCGCTGCTGTGGGCGAGCGCCGTCGACGCGGTGGGGGCGTTCGTGGCGCTCACCGCACCCTCGCTCACCGTCCTCATGGCGACGGTGTTCGCGATGGGGTTCACCTCGTCCGTCTTCTCCGTGGCGCGGCAGGCCTACCTCATCGACGCCGTGCCGACCACGATGCGAGCGCGGGCGCTGTCCACGCTCGGCGGGGTGAACCGGATCGGCATGTTCATCGGGCCGTTCATCGGAGCGCCGATCATCCACTTCTGGGGTCCGCGCGCCGGTTTCGCAGTCGCGGTCGCGGCGGGTCTGGGCGCCGCTGCGCTGGTGCAGTTCGGGCCCGACCTGACCGCCGCCCACGAGGCGCAGGCCAAGGCCGACCCGGGCGACCGCGTCCAGGTCAGCACCGCCCGAGTGCTCTGGGACCACCGCAGCACCTACCTCACCCTCGGGCTGGGCATCATGGTCATCGGCGCGGCACGCTCTGCGCGCCTCGTGCTGCTGCCGCTGTGGGCCGAGCACGTCGGGCTCTCCGCCAGCACCACGGCGATCATCTTCGGCATCGTCGGCGGGGTGGAGATGCTGCTGTTCTACCCGGCCGGTTCGGTGATGGACCGGTTCGGCCGGATCTGGGTCGCGGTCCCCTGCGTCGTCCTGCTCGGCGTCGGGATGCTCTCGCTGCCCCTCACGCACAGCGCGATCGCCGTGACCGTCGTCGCCCTCGTCGCCGCGGTGGGCAACGGCATGGGGTCGGGCATCGTCATGACGCTCGGCGCCGACAGCGCGCCGGAGTGGGGGAGGTCGCAGTTCCTCGGGGGTTGGCGGTTCGTCTCGGTCGTCGGCGGCAGCGGCTCCCCGGCCCTGATCAGCCTCATCACCGCCCAGGCCGGGCTGGCCGCGGCCTGCGTCTCCCTGGGCGGCCTCGCGCTGGCCGGGACGGGCTGGCTGGCCTACTGGGTGCCCCGCTTCGACCCGGTGCGGCGAGCCGCTCGGGAAGGATCAGTGACGCGCTGACGGCCGCAGGTGAGAGGCTTGGGCCTGTGACCGACCTGATCGACACCACCGAGATGTACCTCAAGACGATCTTCGAGCTCGAGGAAGAGGGCATCACCCCCCTGCGCGCCCGCATCGCCGAGCGGCTGGGCCACTCCGGCCCGACCGTCTCGCAGACGGTGGCCCGCATGGAGCGCGACGGCCTGCTGAGCCTCGCCGGCGACCGCCACCTCGAGCTGTCCGACCACGGCCGCCTGCTGGCCACGCGGGTGATGCGCAAGCACCGCCTGGCCGAGCGGCTGCTCGTCGACGTGATCGGGCTCGAGTGGGAGTACGTCCACGACGAGGCATGCCGCTGGGAGCACGTCATGTCCGAGCGGGTCGAGCGCAAGATCCTCGCCATGCTCAAGGACCACCACGACTCGCCCTACGGCAACCCCATCCCCGGGCTCGACGAGCTGGGCGACGAGGAGCCGACCGAGGGCTTCCGCACCGGCCTGAAGACCCTCACCGAGCTGGCCGGGGAGTCCCCCGAGACGGTCCTGGTCCGCCGGATCGGCGAGCCGGTCCAGGTCGACCACGAGGCGCTCAGCCTGCTCACCGTCGCCCGCCTGCTGCCCGGCGAGCGGGTGCGGGTCCACCGCGCCGACGGCCGGGTCGTGGCCGTGCGCGAGGGCGCACCCGAGTCGACCGGCGTGTCCCTGCCCGACGAGGTCGCCCAGCACGTGTTCGGCGCGCTGGTCTGAGGCTTGGCCTGAGGGCCAGCTGACGCGCTTTTCGGCGGGCCGCTCAGATGAGCGCGCACGAGCCGGGCCGCAGGCCTGTGACCTGCGGTTTTGAGCACGGCGACTGAACTGTGGGAGACGTCACCTTGGGGTTTCTTGGGCGCTCCGTGACCTCAACGTGACTTTCCGCGGGGCCTTGTGTACGGTGGCTGCGATTCCCTCACCCCCTAGGGGGAATCGGCTCGATGTGGAAACGCCTAGTCCTGTCACCACGCCCGAGTCATTCAGTACAAACCGCTTGGCAGGAGCGGGGGACCCAACTTTGGGCCTTCTCTTCACGAAAAGGTCCTTGGGGTTAAGTCTCCACGCACGCGCCCGCAAGGTCGGGTGACAACCGTGGAGGCCGGGTGATCTACCTCCACCCGAACCCGACAGCTCACCTCGTAGGCGCTGGAGGTTCATCCATCGTGGCTTCACACAGTTCTGGCCGCCACCGCGCGCCGGGCCGTTTCAACCCCGTCTCCGAGTTGTCCGACATCGTGGCCAGCGCCGCGCAGCCGGCCGTCAAGACCTCAGCGGTCATCGCCGCTTCAGGTGGTCTTGTCGCCTCGTTCGCTCTTCCCGCCTCTGCCGCCAGTGCCGCTCCGGCCCCGCGGGCCAAGGGCGCCACCACCGCCGCGCCGGTCGCCGTCCAGGCCCCCGAGACCGCGGCTCCCGCGGCCTCCAGCGCCTTCGGCGTCATCGGCTTCAAGGCGACCGCCAAGCCGAAGCCCAAGCCGGTCGTGCGCGTCGTCCCCGAGCGCACCGTCCAGGCCGCCAGCCGGTCCACGGCCCGCAAGGACTACACCAGCCTCAAGCCCGCTGCCGGCGGCGTGCTGGCCATCGCGGCCCAGTACGAAGGCCTGATGTACTCCTACGGCGGCACCAGCCCGTCGACCGGCTTCGACTGCTCCGGCTTCACCCAGTACGTCTTCGGCCGGGTCGGCATCAGCCTCCCGCGCACCGCCGAGGAGCAGAAGCAGGCCACCACCCGCGTCTCGAACCCGCAGCCGGGAGACCTCGTGTTCTTCGGCAGCCCCGCCTACCACGTGGGCATCTACGCCGGGAACGGCATGATGTGGGACTCCCCGCGCAGCGGCAAGGCCGTCGCCCTCCGCTCGATCTGGTCCTCGAACGTCACCTACGGTCGTCCCTGACCCACGAGTTCGTCGAACAACGCGTCGAGCCACGCACCGCAGGCCCCCACCGCTCCGGCGGCCGGGGGCCTGCGGCGTTGCCCGTGGCGTTGGCGGCGTCGGGCGCGGGGTTGGGAGCGTCGTGGGTATGCCGCGTGCTCACCCGGGTGCCCGTGCCCCATTTGCGCCGTCGTGTGAGGATGGAGCGATGAACGTGGGTGGACGGACGGACCTGGACGTAGCGATGAACGAAACAACGAGCAACGCAGCAACGAGCAACGCAGTGGAGATCGATGTCTGGGCTGACGTGGTCTGCCCATGGTGCTACCTCGGCAAGCGGCGGCTCGAGCTCGCCATCGCCGAGAGCGCGCACCCGGCCGAGGTGACCGTCACCTACCACGCCTACGAGCTCGACCCGAAGGCCGCGCACAGCACCGGGGAGACGGTCCTGGCCTGGCTGGCCCAGCGCTACCGCACCGACCTCGACGGCGCCCGTGAGATCGCCGAGCGCCCGGCTGTGATGGGTCGCCCCGACGGCGTGCACATCGACGTCGACAAGCAGCTCCGCGCGAACTCCTTCGACGCCCACCGGCTGGTCGCCCTCGGTCTCGCCCAAGGTGGTCCGGCGCTCCAGGCGGCCGTCCTCGAGCGGTTCTACAGCGCGCACTTCTCCGAGGGCAAGGCCATCGACGACGTCGAGACCCTGCAGCGGCTCGGCGCCGAGGCTGGGCTCGACGGCCGCCGCGTCTCCGCGGTGCTGGCCGGCGACGAGTTCGCCGACCACGTGCGCGCCGACGAGGCCGCAGCCACGGACATCGGCATCACCGGGGTGCCCTTCTTCATCGCCAACCGCCGCGTCGCGCTCTCCGGGGCGCACACCCCCGAGGTGATCGGCCAGCTCATCGAGTCGGCCCTCAGCGGCGACCACGAGTCGATGAGCGCCGGCGCCTGACGACCGCTAGGAAGTCGTGGCGAGGGCGGTCTCGAAGTTGCTCAGGGTCAGCCGGCTGAACAGCACGAACCGCACCAGCTCGATCCCACCTGCGCTGGCTGCGTCCGCGTCTACACCCTCCGCGTCTACACCCTCCGCGTCTACACCCTCCGCGTCTACACCCTCC
>NZ_LMST01000001.1:738811-743972 GCF_001429685.1 Phycicoccus sp. Soil803
GCGCCCAGCTCAGCCCGCACGGCGTCGACGGCGATCTGCGCCACGTCCGCCGAGTCCCAGCCGTAGACCCCCGCGCTCACCGCCGGGAACGCCACGCTCCGGGCCCCCACGTCGCGCGCGACCTGCAGGCTGCGGGTGAAGCACGACGCCAGCAGGGCGGGGTCGGTCTGGCCGCGGTGCCTGTTCGGCCCGACGGTGTGGATCACCCACTGCGCCGGCAGGTCGCCCGCCGACGTCGCCACGGCGTCGCCGACGTCGAGCCCGTCGCGGTGGGTGGTGTTCCGGACCCGCCGGCACGCCTCCAGCAGCCGCGGCCCCGCGGCAGCGTGGATGGCGCCGTCGACCCCTCCTCCGCCGAGCAGTGAGGAGTTCGCGGCGTTGACGATGGCGTCGACGCCTTGGGTGGTGATGTCCCCCAGGACGGCTTCGATGGTGGCCATCCACCCACGGTATGCCGCGGGCGGCCCCGGACGCAGCGGCATACGGCGTGGGTCAAACCACAGCGCCAGGGGTTGACGGCGCGCCAAGGGTCGGGGCGAGCTAGGGGTTCACGGCAAGGAAGACGAACGCGGCGAGGAGCACGAGGTGCACGCCGCCCTGCAGCCGCGTCGCCCGCCCGGGCACCACGGTCAGCACGCTGACCACGACGGTAAGCGCGAGCAGCACCATCTGCACCGGTCCCAGCCCGAGCAGCAGCGGGCCGTCGAGCCAGATCGAGGCGATCGCGATCGCGGGGATGGTCAGGCCGATGCTGGCCATCGCCGACCCGAGCGCGAGGTTGAGGCTGGTCTGGATCCGGTTGCCGCGGGCCGCACGCGCGGCGGCGAGCGTCTCCGGGAGCAGCACGAGCAGCGCGATCACCACACCCACGAACGACTGCGGGAACCCAGCCGCCGCGACCCCTGACTCGATGGCCGGCGACTCGACCTTCGCCAGCCCCACCACGGCGACCAGCGAGACCAGCAGGAGGCCGAGGCTGGTCCAGGTCTCGCGGTTCGTGGGCGGCTCGGCGTGCTCGTCGTCGAGTGGTCCCCCGTCGTGGGCCACCGGCAGGAAGAAGTCGCGGTGCCGCCGGGTCTGGGTCGACACGAACATGCCGTAGAGCGCGAGTGAGATGACCGCCGCGAACACCAGCTGCGAGCTGGTGAACTCCGGACCCGGCGCGCTGGTCGTGAAGGTCGGCACCACCATCGTCATCACGGCCAGCGTGGTGACCGTGGCGAGCGCGGCACCGGTGCCCTCTGCGTTGAACGAGATCAGGCGGTACTTCACCGCCCCCACGAACAACGACAGCCCGACGATCCCGTTGCAGGTGATCATCACCGCCGCGAACACGGTGTCCCGGGCCAGCGACGCGGTGTCCTTGCCGCCGCTGATCATCAGCGTGACGATCAGCGCCACCTCGATGATCGTCACCGCGACGGCCAGCACCAGCGAGCCGAACGGTTCCCCGACCCGGTGGGCGACGACCTCCGCGTGGTGCACCGCAGCCAGCACGGCAGCAGCCAGTGCGGCCGCCACGATGATCACCGGAAGGGTGCCGAGGTGCCGCCCCCAGGTCAGCACGAGCGCGACGATGGCTATCAGTGGCGCGAGGGTGGTCCAGGCCAGAAGAGTCTTCGTGGTGGTGTCGCTGCTCAGATCGGTGCTCTTCGATTCGGTCCTGGTCGTTTTCGCGGCCATGCCCCATCCTCGCAGGTGCGCAGCGTCGTCCCCAATCGTGCACTTGCCCCATCGCTACTACGGTCGGCGCATGACCTTCTCGATCGTCGGCCAGGTCGGTGACGCGTTCGGCGTCGCCGTCGCGAGCAAGTTCCCGTTCGTGGGGGCGGTCGTGCCTGAGGTGCGGCCGGGGGTCGGGGCCGTCGCGACCCAGGCCATGGCGCGGGTCGCCTACCGCTCGGTCGCCCTGGACGCCCTCGCGGGTGGCGCCGCCGCTGAGGGGGCGGTCGCTGCCTGCACCACGCCCGATCCCGACCGGGCGCACCGGCAGCTGGGTGTCGTCGGACTCGACTCGCAGGCCACCTACACCGGCGAGTCCTGCCTGGACTGGGCCGGCGGCGTGTGCGGCCGCGACGCCACCGGCGGCTACGCCATCCAGGGCAACATCCTCACCGGGCCCGACGTGGTCTCCGAGATGGAGGCGGCCTGGCTGGCCTCCGCGGGCCAGTCCCTCACCGACCGCCTCATCGCCGCCCTGCTCGCCGGCGACGCAGCCGGTGGCGACTCACGGGGCCGCCAAGGCGCTGCCCTGTATGCCGTGCAGCCAGGCGCCGGGTACGACCACTGCGGGGTCCTCGCCGACCTCCGCGTGGACGACCACGAGGACGCGCCTCAGGAGCTCGCCCGGCTGCTGCGGATGAACGACCTGATCTTCGGTGGCCCCGAGGACGTCAGCCCGCTCGAGGGCGAGCTCGCCGACGAGGTGGCCGTACGGCTCTCGTCCCTGGGTTACTCCGGCGAGACGTCAAGCGCCTTGACGTCGTGGGCCAGCGAGGCGAACTACGAGATGCGGATGACCCCAGACGGCATCGACGGCAAGGTCCTGCAAGCCCTCCGCGACGCCACCCCGGACGCCTGACGGAGAAGAGAGCTCAGTCGCTGGTCGGCTCAGCGGTGGGTTCTGGTGGGGCCGTCGATTCGGGTTTGGCGGTCGGGTCCGGGTTGACGGTCGGCTCTGGATTTCCAGTCGGTCCTGGTTGGGCCGCAGGGTCAGCGCTCCGCTGCCGACGACGCTCTCGCTCGCGCTCGATCTGCTCGGCCTCCAGCCGCTCCCGCTCGAGCCGCTGCCGCTTCGCCTCTTGGGTCTGCGCCTCGGCGCGCTCGCGCACCTTCCGCAGGAACTCCGCGTCGTCGTCCGGGTTCGTCGGCACGAACCGCCCCGGCCGCTCGTACTCCGGGTACGCCGAGCCGGTGTTGCCCTTGTACGGCAGGCCCCGCTGCGGCGTCTGCGGACGCCCGGCGACCAGCCATGCCACGGCCCCCACGACCGAGGTGATGAGCACGACGAAGATCCAGGTCACCTTGGGCAGGTTCCTGATCCGCGACTCATCGGTCATGATCACGTCGAAGAGACAGTAGATCCACAACGCCGTGCCCAGGATCCCCAACCCCAGTTCTGCTCTGATCACGCGGAGATGGTGGCACAGTCGCGAGCGTCGAGACGGCCGAATCGGGGGATTTGCGCCCGCCCCGACCAGCGACGTGGCAGTCAGCGCTCCAGCCCAGCTCTCAGCTCAGCGCTTGAGGATGCGGGCTTCCCAGGGGCGGAGGGTGGCGGTCGGCGCGGTGGGTTCACCGAGGTTGCCGAGCAGGAGGGTGGCCGACTCCCAGCCGGCGAGATCGAGCGTGCCCTCCAGGGTGGGGCCGGCGAGGTCGAGGTCCTCGCTCGAGAAGTTGGCGAGCACCAGCAGGTCGACGCGCTCGTGCGACCGCGTGAACGCGTACAGCGTCTCGTGGTCGGGCGCCAGCAGGTGGAAGTCGCCGTGCGCGATCGCCGGCTCGGTGTGGCGCAGCTCGATCACCCGGCGGTAGTGGTGGAACACCGAGTCGTCGTCGGCCACCGCGGCCGCCGCGTTGATCTCCGGGTAGTTGGGATTCGTCCGGGACCAGGGCGTCCCGGTCGTGAATCCCGCATGCGCGCTGTCGTCCCACTGCATGGGGGAGCGGGCGTTGTCGCGGCTGCCCAGCCTCAGGTTGGCCAGGATGCTCTCGACGTCGCCGCCCGCGCCCGACGCGAGCCGGTAGTAGTTGACCGACTCGATGTCGAGGAAGTCGTCGGCCGACGCGAAGGGCACGTTCGTCATCCCGAGCTCCTCGCCCTGGTAGACGTAGGGCGTGCCCCGGTGCAGGTGCAGGACCGTGCCGAGCAGCTTCGCCGAGGCGACCCGGTGCTCAGGCGCGTCGGACCCGAACCGCGACACCGCACGCGGCTGGTCGTGGTTGTTCCAGTAGAGCGAGTTCCAGCCGACCTCGGCGAGCGCGTCCTGCCACCGGCCCAGTGACGCCTTGAGGTCGCGCAGGTCGACCCGGCTCCGGTCCCACTTGTGCGCACCGATGTCGAGCCCCACGTGCTCGAACTGGAACACCATGTCGACCTCGCGCCGCTCCGGGTCGGTGTAGAGGATCGCGTCCTCGACGGTGACGCCCGGCATCTCGCCCACGGTCAGCAGCTTCTCGGCGCGCCCCTCGAAGACCGCCGCGTGCATCTCCTGGAGGAACTCGTGGATGCGCGGCCCGTTCAGGAAGTGCGGCGTGCCGTCCCCGAGCTGCGGCGTGGCGGCCAGCGGCTTTCCGTCGGGCAGGGACGTCACCTTGGAGATCATGTTGATGACGTCCATCCGGAACCCGTCGATCCCGCGGTCCAGCCACCACCGCATCATCGCGTAGACGGCCTCGCGCACCTCCGGGTTCTCCCAGTTGAGGTCGGGCTGCTTCCGGCTGAACAGGTGCAGGTAGTACTCGCCGGTCGCCTCGTCGAGCTCCCAGGCAGGCCCGCTGAAGAATGACTCCCAGTTGGTCGGCTCGGCACCCTCGTCGCCGGCGGTGTGGCCGTCGCGGGCGGTCCGCCACCAGTACCAGTCGCGCTTCGGGTTGTCCTTGCTCGACCGCGACTCCACGAACCACGGGTGCTCGTCGGAGGTGTGGTTGACCACGAGGTCCATGACGATGCGTATGCCGCGGGCGTGCGCCTGCGCGACCAGCTCGTCGACGTCGGTCAGGGTGCCGAAGGTCGGGTCGATGTCCTGGTAGTCGGCGATGTCGTAGCCGTTGTCGTCCTGCGGACTGGTGTAGATCGGCGACAGCCAGACCACGTCGACCCCGAGCTGCTGGAGGTAGGCGAGCCGGCTGATGATGCCGGGGACGTCACCGATGCCGTCACCGTCGGAGTCCTGGAAGCTGCGCGGGTAGATCTGGTAGACGACGGCTTCGCGGAACCACTGGTCATCGGTCATGGGCGGAAGCCTTCCGTGCAGCGGTGTCGGCGGCAAGCGGATCTCGCGTGAGGGCAGGCTCCGGCTATGTCCGCCGGTGGATGGTGACTCGTTTGCGGCCGCCGGGGTCTTGGGTGATCTGGTGGTGGAAGCCGGGGTGGTGCATCCGGCGGTGGTGGAACCCGCAGAGCGGGACCGCGTTGTCGAGGTCGGTCGCACCGCCGGTG
>NZ_LMST01000001.1:744039-744682 GCF_001429685.1 Phycicoccus sp. Soil803
GGCCGCGCCGAGCGAGGCCTTGAGCTGGTCGTGGTCGAGGGTGACCAGGACGGTGGCGTTGACCTTGCCGGACAGGTGGTCGGTGGGCAGGTGCTCGAGCAGCTCGACGAACGCCCGCCCGTACTTCTGGGACCAGTCCAGGTCCTCGGCGCGGAACGCGTCCCAGGTCGCCTCGGCCACCTGGCCGGCGGTCAACGCGGAGCCCTGGGCCGCTGCTCGCGCCTTGGCGTCCCGGGCCGCCTGCTGGGCGAACCGGCGCGGCGATGCCATCTGCTGCACGACCTTCTTGAGGATGTTGGCGGCGAGCGTGGGTACGGTGAAGTGGCCGGTGGTGGTGCCGTCGTGGTTGTCGTGCAGGGTCAGCTTCGTCGCGGCGAGGGCGCGGTCCTCCTCGCCGCGCAGCACCGCGTCCTCGTGGGCGTCGACCTCGGCCCGGGACCGCTGCGCCGCCTCCAGGGCCCGTCGGGCCTTGCGGCGCAACGCGGCCGGGTCGACCCGCTTGGCCACCGCCACGAGCGACTCCTCGATCGCGGCTCGCTCGACCTCGGCCAGTCCAGCAGGCAGCTGCTGGGTGGCGGTCGCGATCACCCTGGCGTGCTCGGTGGTCACCTCGCCCTCGCCCAACGCCGCCTTGGTGGCCGTC
>NZ_LMST01000001.1:744688-766375 GCF_001429685.1 Phycicoccus sp. Soil803
CATCCCGTCGGGACCGGGCGGCCAGCCACGCCGCGGTGCCGGTCATCCCGGCGTCGGCGGCGACGGGTGACTTGTCGACCGTGGCGACGAGCGAGAGCTCCATCGCCTCCAGCCGGGTCCTGGCCCGCTGGACGTCGCCGAGGAGGCGCGACGCGGCATACCCATCGAGGTCGTCAACGGGAGCGCAGCGGTCGAGCACGGTGTGCACCTGACGCACCGCATCGGCGGNGTGGTCATGTCTGCGCACTCGTTGACCCACACCCTCGCATGGCGGACGATCAACCCAACGGATGAGGGGGAGTCAAGCGCACCCGCGACGAGCGACGGGCCGACGAGTACGGCGACATGAGGCCCGGCTCGTTCAAGGTCACGCCGGGCATCGGTGGCGACGTCGACGGTGGCACCGGCGCGGTCTGAGCCTCGAGGGCGGCTCAGCGCCCAGGCCTGGGGATGCCGCGTGGTCAGGATGAGGAGGGTGCGGCCGCTTCGATGAGGCGGGTGAGGCCGTCGCGCATGGCTTCGAGCTCGGAGAGCTCCATGCCGAGGCGGTCGATGATCGCAGGCGGGATGCGTTCGGCGCGCTTGCGCGCCGCGGCTCCCTTGCGCGTCAGGGAGACGGCCAGGGCGCGGTCGTCGAGCGGGTCACGCCCACGGGTGACCATGCCGCTGGCTTCCAGCCGCTTGAGCAGCGGCGAGAGGGTGGCCGGCTCCAGGCTGAGTCGGGTAGCCAGCTCGCTGACCCGCAAGGGCGAGTTCTCCCAGAGGGCGAGCATGACGAGGTACTGCGGGTGGGTCAGCCCCATCGGCTCGAGCAGCGGCCGGTAGAGCGCGATCACGTTGCGCGACGCGACCGCCAGGGCGAAGCAGACCTGGCGGTCGAGCTGGAGGAGGTCGGTCCCGTCAGCGGGCAACGGGCGGCGAGCACTCTTCGTCGATGCAGTCACGATTTCGAGTCTAGCCCGACCGGGGCTATCGTTAGTGCAGCGATAGTTAGCCCACTAAGTAATATGGACGCAGACCAAGGGAGAGCAGATGAGCAAGGCTGATCGCGAAGGACTGTCGTGGGGATACCGCCTCGGCTACCGGGTCAAGTGGATCGGGATGCACCTGTACGGCCCCGCGCAGCTCGGAGACGCCGAGGACCCGCACCGCCGGCTCGAGCGGCAGCGCGCAGCCAGGGTCGCCGCGGCCAGGCTGGCCCGCGAGACGGGTCAGTAGCAGCCGTTGACCGTGGCGGCGAGCATGTCGATGTTCTGTCGCATGACCGTCGTCGAGGTCGGGTTGCCGTTGATGATGAACGCGAACGCCTTGATGCGCCCGTCCTTGCCGATCGTCCAGCCGGCCAGGGCCACCGCGTCCCTCAGCGTGCCGGTCTTCGCGTAGACCTTGCCGGCCGCGCACTTCGACGTGCTAGCGGTGAACCGGTCGTACGACGCCCTCAGCGTGCCGGTCATGCCGGCCTGCGGCAGCCCCGGGCTGGACCGCAGGATCCGGAACGGCACCCGGTTGGCCGGCTCGAACGTGTTCTTGACCATCTTCGCGAGCTGGATGCTGGTCAGCCGGTCGCTGCGTGACAACCCCGACCCGTCGTAGATCGCCGTCGCGGCAAGGCCTTCGTAGGTCAGGCCCTTCGTGGCGGCGGAGCTGGCAGCTGACCACGTCTTGCCGGCGCCGGAACGCACGCCGACGAGCCGGTGCAGCGCCTCGGCGTGCTCGTTGTCCGACTCCATCATCATCCGCGTGACGATCTGGTCGACCGTCTGGCCCGCGGAGGTCGCGAGGACCGGGTTGGCGGTCGACGCGGTGCCACGGGTGACGCTGGCGACGGTGATCCCGTAGGTCTTGAGCTTCGCCGCGAAGATCTTGGCCGCGTCGATGGTGGTGTCGCTGACCTGGCGCTGGTCGACGACGAGCGCGCGCAGCCACGTGGTTTCGTCGGGGATGTAGGTCGAGGGCCAGCCCGCCGCGAGGCTCGGCGCGGCGAAGAGGGTGTCATCGGCATACAGGCGCACGCGCAGCTGGCCGTTGGCCTTCATGGCGTACGCAGTCTGCTTGGCCAGCGACACCAGCTGGGTCGACGAGAGCGCGGGGTCGCCGGAGCCGATCAGGACCACCTGGTCGGCCTGGGTGCCGCGACGGACGGTAGTGCTGAAGCGGTAGGTGGGACCGAAGCGGCGCAGCGCGTTCGTGGCCGCGACGAACTTGATCGTCGACGCCGGCTTGAGAGCGGTGTTGCCGTTCTTGCTCCACAGCAGCTTGCCGGTGTGCGCGTCCATGACCGCGCCGCTGAACTGCGTCCCGAACCGCGCCGTGGTCACCCGGGCGGTCAGCTTGCTGACGATGCGGGCGTCGGCAGCGGACGGTTCGTATGCCGTGACGAGCGTCGGTGCGCTCACGGCCGGAGCCGTGGTGGTGACCGTGGCGGCGGGCGACGCCGTGGCGGTCGGCGCGACCAGCGCGGTGGCGGCCAGGACTGCGACGACGGCGGAGGAGGTCAGGAGGGAACGCGCGCGTGTGGTCATGCCGAGTCCTTGGGGGCGTGCCGCGGCTGGGGAGGCTGAGGCGGGTGTGGCGTCGGGGGTGTGGCGAAGGTACCCCCAGCCCCATGCCCGTGGGGGCTTTCGACCGATTTTCACAGCGTTTCTGGCCGTTCACCCGAGGTTGGCCTTCGAGGCTCCGGCGCGGCTGGCTCAGACGTCGACGAAGAGCTGGATCGTGGTCGTGGCGCCGACCTCGAGCCCTTCGGCCCGTCGCACCGCGGCCTTGAGCGGCACGATGTAACGACCGTCCTTGGGCCACAACGACGTCGTCCAGTCGGTGCCACCGATGCTGACGCGCACCGGGATCATCCCCCAGCCGTAGCTGACCAGCCCGGCCGTCGCGTCGAGCGCGTCGCAGAGCTCCTCGGGCACGGTGACGAAGTGAAACGGTGACGGACCCTTCCAGTGCCAGATCTCTCCGCTGAACTCCAGCTCCATGACGTGGCTCAGTAGTGGGCCAGGGCGAGCTCGAGCAGCGCCGCCTCGACCTCGTGGTCGAGCTCGAGCCCGCGGAGCCGGGCGGCTGCGTCCGTCGGCCCGTCAGCTGCCTTGACGAGGTCGAAGGCGGTGCGCTTGAGGTTGTGGTCCATCCGCGCCCGGTCGAGGACTTGCCGCAGCAGCTCGGCGGTCCGGTTCCAGTCGAAGGGCTTGACCTCGCCCAGCGTGAGGGTGACACCTGAGTCGGTGGCGACGGCGCCCAGGCTGAACCGCGTGCCGACACTGGTCGACTCAACGTCGACGCTCATGTCGCCTTGTGTCGCAACGGCGTTGGCGCCGAGCAGCACCACGGACCAGTCGCGCGAAGCGGGCAGCACGTCCGTGTCCCCGGTGGCGGGCGCCACCGTGAGCGTCCGACTGGCGTGGTCCCAGGTGATCGTCGTGACGGCGGTGTGGGCGTCGGCGCTGCCGTCGTCCTCCACGAGCTCGAAACGACCATCCGCTCCGGGTGCGACCACCAGCTCGAGCCGATCGGGGAGCTCGGTGCCGACGCTCTGGTCCTCGCCACCGGCCAGGGGGAGGATGCCGCCGGCCCGGAGCAGTACCGGCAGCGTCTCCATCGGGCGGTGCAGCCGGAGCTGGCGCCCGCCGCGGTAGCGCGTACCGGTGAAGAGGTCGGTCCAGTCGCCCTCGGGCAGCCAGGCCTGGACACTGCCGAGTCCCAGGGTCCGATGCTGCGGAGTCGTGATCGGGGCGACGACGAGCTCGGTCCCGAACCGGAACTGCGTCGGCACGTCGTACGACTCGTCGGCGCCGGGGTCGCCCCAGTACATCGGCTCCACGAGCGGTGCCCCGTCGCGTGCCGCCCGGGCGTTCATGGTGTGCAGGTAGGGGATCAGCCGGTGCCGCAGTCGCAGGAAGGTGTCGATGGTGGCGCGCGGCTCGGCCGGGAAGTTCCACGGCTCCTTGCGGATGAAGGGATGCAGCGACGAGTGCAGTCGCATGATCGGCGAGAAGACGCCGAGCTGCACCCAGCGCACGGTGAGGTCGTCGTCGCGACTGCCGTACCAGTGGCCGCCGATGTCGTGGCTCCACCAGCCGTAGCCGATGTTCGAGGCGCTCGCGGTGAAGTAGGGCTGGAAGTCGAGGGAGTCCCACGTGATGTGGGTGTCGCCGGAGAAGCCGATGGGGTAGCGGTGGCTGCCCGGACCGGCGTACCGGGAGAAGGTCAGTGGCAGCTGGCCGCGTCGCGCAGAGTCGTTGAAGTGCTCGATGTTCAACAGCCACAACGGATCCACACCGGGCGTGCGGCTGAACGAGCCCTGCTGCCAGTCCAGCCACCAGAAGTCGACACCCTCGTCCTCGAGCGGGTGGTGGAGCCGCGTGAAGTACGACTCCATGAAGCGCGCGTCGGTCGGGTCGAATGGGATCGCTCGCTCGGTGGCCGGGTCGACGCCCATGTCCTCGGCGACCTGGGGGTAGGCGTCCTCGAAGGCGCGGACGCCGTCGGCGGGGTGCACGTTGAGCGTCACGGCGAGGCCGCGACGGTGCAGCTCGGCGAGGAAGGCAGGCGGGTCGGGGAAGAGGTCCTTGTTCCAGGAGTAGCCGGTCCAGCCGACGCCGAACCGCGGGTCGATGTCGACCCAGTGCCAGTCCATGTCGATCACCGCGACCGACAGCGGCACCTGCTCCTGGTCGAACGCGTCCATCACGTCGAGGTACTCGTCGGCGGAGTAGGGGTGGTAACGGCTCCACCAGTTGCCGAGCGCCCAGCGGGGGAGCATCGGCACGTCGCCCGACACGGCGTAGAGGTCGGCGACGGCGGCACGGTAGTCGTGGCCGCGCGCGAAGACGTAGAGGTCCGTGGTGCCTTGCTTGCGAGGGGCGGCCGCGCCGTCCTCGATGAGGAACGACTCGGAGTCGTCGATGACCGCGATCCCGTTGCGCGACACCACTCCCGGGCCGAGCGGCACCGCCCCGTCGATGTCGTCGAGCGTGCGCGCCGTGCCACCCAACCCGTCGGCCGGCTCGCCGAACCGCCACTCCACGGTGTGCGAGCCCGGCATCGGCGAGGTCGCCTGCACGACGAGACCACTGGGGCTGAACGGCATCCCGTCGTAGGCCAGGTGGAGCAGGCCGGTCGACAGCTCGACCCGTTCACCGTCGCGGTGCACCTCGACCTCGGGGGTGGGCAGCGCGCGGTTGACCGCGAACGTGCTGGCGCGGTCCTCGAAGGAGCCCTCGTCCGACCACTCGAGGCGCACGAGCCCCGGAGTGAGGACCGTGATCCGCCAGTGCTCGCCCTGCACGACCGAGTCGGGGTTCGCGACCGGGTTGCCTGGAACCGTGAGTCGTGAGGACACGGGGGCCGTCCTTCGCCGTCGAGGGATGCGTGCTGGATCACGCTATCGAGGGCGTCGCCGCCCGCAACAGGCGTGCCCACCCGCTGAGCTCTCCAGGTCGCCTGGCACAGGCGCCGTCCTCGGCTGGCAGGGCCCGGCCTGGTCTGGGCACCATGGGGCGATGGCCGACGAACTGGACCTCCCGCCGCAGTTCTACGGAACCCTGATCGACACGACCGTACGCGTGGTCACCTGGAACGTGTGGGGCCTGTACGGCCGGTGGCAGCAGCGTGAGGCGGCGATCATGGCGACGCTCCGCAACGCCGCGCCGGACATCGTCGTCCTGACCGAGTCGTGGGCCAAGGAGGCGGACAGCCAGGCCGCTCGGTTGGCCGGACCGATCGGCCTTCCGCACCACGTGTTCAGCGGGGTGCCGGCGCAGGAGGACGAGGCGGCGCTGTCGGGCGTGGCCGTGATGTCTCGGTGGCCGATCACCGTCAGCTCCAGTCACACGTTCGGCGAGGCACGCGTGCAGTATGCGGAGGTGTCAGGTCCGCGCGGCCCAATCCAGGTCTACGGCGTGGTGATGGATGCGTGGTGGTTCGACGAGAGTGAAGCTCGCCAGGAAGCGGTGCGGGAGCTCCTCGCCCACGTGGGCGCGAGGCAGCACGACGCAAACCCGCTCGTCATGTGCGGTGACTTCAATGCGGACCCCCGCAGCGACGAGATCCGGATGGTCACCGGACAGACGAAGGCCCCTGCCCCGGGGCTGTCCTTCTACGACGCGTGGGAGGTGGCCGGGTCGTCAGAGCCCGGCTTCACGTGGTCGAACTCGAACCCGTGGGCGCAGCAGCTGCTCTGGCCGAACCGCCGCATCGACTTCATCTTCTCCGCCGCCCCACGACGCGGGGCAGCAGGACATCCACGCCACACGGAGCTGGTGGGGACCGACGCTGTGAAGACGACGTTTCCCTCCGACCACTACGGTGTGCAGGCCGACCTCCGCTACTGACACCACTCCTCGACAGGTCTAGATGTTGCAGCAACCACGGCGCCTGCGGACTGAGCTCTGGACCATCTGCAGCTGGCCGACAGCCACTAGGGGCGGCGGGGACGGGTCGCGTCTCCCGGGAGCCCGAAGAAGGTGTGTACTCCCGGACTGAAGCCCAGGTGGTCCGGCGGACGGCTGGTGAGGCCGGAGCAGCCGGCCGAGGCGACCAGCCCGTCGTCGAGCTCCAGCAGCTCAGCGTCGTGGATCGGCCACGGCGCGTGGTGGTTCGGCACGTACAGGGTGCGGCCCCACCAGTGCACGTGCAGTCCCCACCGTGCGCTGAGGAAGTGGTCGAGCTCCGTGCTCTGGCGCCGAGCGCTCGCGCGGACCACGACGCGGCTGGAAGGTGGGCTTCCAGCACGGCGCAGCCGCGCGACATACGTGTGCGTGTCGCCGTTGGCTTGGTAGCTCATCCGCGCCCAGCGGTACGGCAAGCCGAACGCGAGTCGGGCGCCGACGACCACCGTCGCGCGGTCGGCGTCGAGGCTGAGGAAGACGATGCCGCGGCGACCCGTGTCGTCGACCGAGTAGAGCCGCACGTTGGTCTCCAGGAACGAGCCGAGATAGGGGATGCCGGGACCGTGGCCGAGACCCGCGCCGACCATCCGGAACGGGATGAGTCCGACGTAGGTGACGCCGTCGAGGGTGTCGGGGCGGACACCGGGCGGCATGAGGTGCGCAACGGTCTCCGGCTTCACGGCCCAGTGCAGGAAGGTGAGGTCACGCCAGCTCTGGCTCATCATCGTGAGGCCGGTCAGGCGCGGCGCCTCCGCGGAAACCGGCTCGACGGCTGCGTGGCGCACGTCCTCACACTATGCCGACCTCGCGCCGCTGAGGCGGAGCGCATCCGCACCGTCGCCGGTGAGCTGATCGAGCGCCACGGGTCGTCCGGTGATCAGCAGCAGGATGGCGCCGATCGGCCCGGACACTGCAGGTCCTTCGCCGCGGGTCCAGTCGACGTCGGTGGCGTTCAGTCGGCAGGTCGCCCACGGCAGTCGGCGGTTGACCTTGGCGAGCCAGGTGTCGCGGGTGTCCCAGCGTCGAGCCGCGGCCAGGGCGCTGAGAGAGGGCTGCATGGGGAGATCCGCGCCGAGGGGGATGGCGATGTCCTGGCTGTGCACGAGGATGTCGGTCAGCGTCTCCAATGGCGTGAGCCCGGGATTGTGACGTCGTGACCCGATCCCGGCCTTGATGCCCGTGATGATCTGTTCCGTGGACAGGGCCTGCGCCTGCACGACTCCGGCGTCGTGGATGAAGGTGTTCAACGGCATGCTCTGCAGGATCCGGGGATGGCGGACGATGAAGCCCAGTGCGTCCCGCACGCGTTGCTGCTGCATGGTGAGGTGCGCAGCGACGTGTCGCACGGTCCAGCCGTCACAGAGCGACGGATGCTCCCACTGCTCGGCCGTGAGGCCCTCGAGCAGCGCGGCGGTCCTGGCTCGCTGCTCGTCGATCCCGGCCCACAGGGCATCGGCTTCGGTGGCTGTCAGGGTTCCCATCACGTCTCCTTCGGGTGAACACGGCTCCGTCAGGTGAAGACCGGGGGCTGCAGGCGGGTGCGCTTGAGCTCGAAGAACTGCGGGTAGGCCGCGAGCATGCGGGCACCTTCGAACACCTGGAGCGCGTGCTCACCACGCGGGATCGCGTTGAGGACCGGACCAAAGAACGCGCCACCGTCGAAGGACGTGATCGGCGTCCCGACGTCGCCCCGTCCCACGAGGGTCACGCCCGCGTCGTGACTGGCCCGCAGGGCTTCGTCGTGCACCTCGGACTCCATGGCACCCTCCAGCTCGCCCGGCAGCCCCACCTCCGCCAGGGCCGCCCTGATCGCCTCGTGATACTCCGCCGAGGTGGGCCGGCGCCATACGTCGAACACCTGCTGGCCGAAGGCCGTGTAGAAGTCGGCGAGGGCCTGCATCCCGCACCGCGTCACCACCGCCGTGGCCACCTTGGCCGGCCCGCGGCTCGCCTCGATGTTGTGGCGGTACTCCGGCGCGATGTCGGTGCGGCCCTGGTTGAGCAGGTACAGGCTCAAGACGTGATGACGCACCGTCAGCCGCTTGAGCCGGCCCACCTCGATCAGCCAGCGGGAGGCCGTCCACGAGTAGGGGCAGACCGGGTCGAACCAGAAGTCGACCACCGTGTCGCGTTTCGTGTTCATGACCTCTCCGTGTCAAACTAGTCCTATCAACGAACTACTATAGTTCGATGATGGGACTTTGTGAAGGGACGCCATGGAGCGCGAACTACCGGCCAGCCTGTTGATGTTCATCGCCTCGCGATCGGCTGCCAACCGCATCTTTGAGGCGCTCCAGAAGCGCGGCTTCGACGACGTCACCATCGCGCAGAGCCGGCTCATGATGGGCATCGACCCCGATGGCACCCGGCTGAGCGTGCTCGCCGAACGCGCTCAGATCGCCAAGCAGACCGCCACCGCCCTGGTCGACAAGCTCGAGCGCGCCGGCTACGTCGAGCGTGTTGCCGATCCCACCGACGGCCGGGCCCGCCTGGTGCGTATGACCGCTCGAGCCAGGAAGGCCATCCCGCTCGCCCGGGCCGAGGAGGAACGCATCGAGGAGGAGTGGCGGGCCCATCTCGGCGCCAAGCGCATGCAGCAACTGCGCCAGGCCCTCACCGAGCTTCGGAAGATCACCGACCCCTACCAGTCACCGGAGCATGCGGGGGAGAGGACGGGCGAGAACCCGTAGAACGCTCGCAGTTGCACAACGACTCATGCAAATGGACGAACCTTCGAGGTTCACTGCGCCACACAATGGCTCGTAGGTGGACGGCGGTTCCCGCGTCGACCGGTGGGTGATGAGGGCGTTCACAAGCCCACAGCTGAGTCTGCCTTGCTCCGCGGCCCTCACGAGCGAATCGAAGTTCAGCAGCACGGCTCGAAGGAGTCACGATGACGAACGACGTTTCCGGGCTGGCGGGCCATGCCGACTTGAAGGACGTCCCTCGTGAGGAGGTCCGGTTCGGCGTGGTGCTGAACGGTGGGGTCAGCCTCGCGGTGTGGATGGGTGGCACGGTCACCGAGCTGGACCGGCTCGCCAAGGCCGATCCTGACAAGCCGGACAGTCCCTATGCCCTGATGCTGCGACTGGCTGGCTGCGTCGCCCGGGTCGACGTCATCGCCGGCACGTCGGCTGGCGGGATCAACGGCGCTGCGCTCGCCTTGGCGCAGGTGAACCAGGCCGCGCGGATCGCGACGCTGCGCGACCTGTGGATCGAGCAGGGCCAGCTGGAGACGTTGCTCCGGACGCCGTTCGTGGGCTCTCCCTCCTCGCTGATGCGCGGTGACGAGTACTTCCTGCCCGAGCTGAGCAAGGCGCTCGGTGCCCTTGCCTGGCCACTCAAGACGACGACAGCGGCGCAGGCGCCGATCGACCTGACGATGGCCACCACCGTGCTCCAGGGCAACCAGCTGGTCACGACCGACGCCCTCGGCCAGCCGTTGCCGCAGGCCCTGCACGCGGGTCGGCTGCGTTGGAGCCGATGGCCCTCCCCGGAGCGTGATCCGGGCACCGACAAGCCGCTGCCCGACCCGTTCTCCCCGGACCGGATCCGCGCGACCGCGGCGGAGCTCGCGCTGGCGGCCCGCGCCTCCGCCAGCTTCCCGGTGGCCTTCGAACCGACCTTCGTGCCGGTGGGCGAGGGCCGTAAGCCCGCCCAGAAGGGCCAGGCGGCGACCCGGGTCTCAGCGCGCTCAGCCGACGACCAGAAGGTGCGTCCCGACCTGGAGTCGGTCGTCGCGTCGTGGGGGGAGGTCCGGCACAGCCGCGACCGGTCCCGGTTCGCCGTCGACGGCGGCCTCCTGGCCAACACCCCGACGCACTACGCGCTGAGGGCGATCCAGGCGATGCCCGCCGATCGTCCGGTCCGGCGGGTCATGCTGCTGGTCTACCCCCATGCGCCGATGCCGGGGGAGGACCCGGCTGACGCGCTCGACGCGCCGCCAACTCTTCGCGAGACGCTGACCGGGGTGCTGTCGTCCCTGTCCGCGCAGGGAGGCCGGACGTTCGTCGAGGAGATCGAGCAGCACAACCGCGCCGCTGCCGGGCGACGAGGCACCCGCACTGACATCCTGCTGACCATCGCGGAGGCGCAGAGCGGCACCGGTCGCCAAGGCGACGCGGCAGCCGAAGGCGCGGACGCGGCATACCAAGGCGCGCATGAGGCGACCAAAGGTGCTGCGGCGCAGGCGAACCCATCCGACGAGGTCCAGGGGCCTGCCGGGCGGCAGACGGTGGAGTCGCTCGCGGGCTCGCTGTTCCCGCACTATCGGCGGCTGCGCAAGTGGCGGGCCGCTCGTGACCTGGCCCGGCGGTTGCTCGACGCGAGGGCGGCCAACATCGACCTGGCCAGTGCCGAGGTGTCGGCGTGGAGCTACGAACGGGTGCGGCAAGCCGCACAGAACGCACAGCGGGCGCTGGACGACCCAGGCAACATCGGTATGCCGTATGTGCCGGAACACGTGCCCGACGCCGCCCACCCCGACCGCGGGCCGGGTTGGGCCTGGGGCAACAGCGGGGCCGAACGGATCGCCGAAGCCGGCATCGACCTGATCCGCCGCCTGATCTGGGTGCTGGAGCCCGGTCCGGCGTACGAGAAGGTGGCCAACGCGTTCCAGGTGGTCTCGGAGGAGTCGGTCCGCCTCACCGACTGTCGCGGGCTGATCGACGACGACTGGGAGACCGACGAGGTGCTGGTGACCCTCGAGCCGAACCAGTCCTACTGGGAGTTCCGGCTCGGGTGCTACGCCGTGCTGATGCTCGGCGTCGAGCCGCCTGGTCTCGACCAGCAGGCCCAGGACCTGGCCGCGCGGGAAGCCGCCATCGTGCGCGCCCGGACCGGTGCGCAAGGCCCTGCCGACGCGCGGGCGGCGGAGGTGCTGCGCGGCCTCCAGAAGCGGCTGGCCTCGGTCCGCGAGGACCCCGGTCACGTCGGCCGGGCGGTCCGCAGCCACGTGCTGACCGTGGTCGACTGCCTCGTGGGGATCGTGCCTTACCTGCCCGCGTCGCCGGACGCCGACGGGTGCATGACCCCGGACGACGGGCTGCTCGCCTGGCACGACTTCCTGGTGCCGGAGGCCGAGCGCGGCGGCAAGGGGGGCGGCAAGGCGCTTGACGCCGAGCAGGTGCTCACCCGACTGCTGCAGCTGGAGGTCGCCAGCACGGCACTCGGCGACGAGACCACGGACGGCTCGACCGTCGCGGTCGACCTGGTGCAGCTGTCGGCACAGACCGCGAACGCCTTCGCCCGACACTCGATCACCGCCGACGACAAGCTCGGTGGGATGGCGGTCCTGCGGTTCGGTGGCTTCCTGAAACGGTCGTGGCGCCTCAACGACTGGATCTGGGGCCGGCTCGACGCAGCGTCCGTGCTGAGCCTCACCGTGCTGGACCCGTCACGGGTGCGTCGCGCGGCCGAGCTCTCTGGATACCTCGTCACCGGACCACCGGCCACGCTCGCCCAGCAGACGGTCGACGGCCTGGTCGTGTCGCTCTTCGGCGAGGGGTCGGCGATCGTCGCGAGTGACCCGAGACTCACCAAGCTCAGGGAGGAGGCCGTCGCCGAGCTGACCCTGACCTTCAACCCGGACACCCCGCCCGGTGACCTGCCGCCCTCGATGCCCTCTCTCGCAGCGCTCTTCGCGTGGGCCATCCACCTCGACGTGGTGCCGGAGGACCTGCCCGCCCTGCTCGGGGCGATCCGCGGCGACGAGGTCGACGGTGCCAGCTCCCGCTCGCGCGGGCAGCTCCTCGTCAAGGCTGACGCGGCCTTCCTGGACGGGGTGTCCACCAAGGTGCGTGACGGGAGCCCGCTCACGCAGGCGGAGAAGGTCGAGACCCTGGCGGCGTTCGACCGCGCGGGTGTCGGGCGCGAGACGTTGGCGTCGGAGGTGAGCAGCGACCTGTTGATCCGCTCCGTCACCACCGCTGCCGCCGTCGCCGCCACCACCCTCGACTCCCCGCGCTCCGGCCTCGGCGCGCTCCGTCTGCTCACCCGCGCCCTGCGGGGACTCATGCTCGTGGTCTATTGGGGCGTCGTCGGGCTCACCAGCCGCGGCGTCGCCCGCGCGCTGGCGACGCTCGGGCTGGCGTTGGGTGGCGTCCTCGTGGTGCTGTCCCTCTTCGGCGCACTGCCCGCCGCGGTGTCGGGGCCGGCGACGGCGATCGGCTTCGGAGTGCTGATCCTCGGATTCAGTTATGGGGCAATGAGATCGGGCACCGTGTTGCACGGACTCGTGCTGCTGACCCCGCTCGTCCCGCTGGTCGCCGAGGCGGTCACCCAGGCGAGGGAGGACGCCACGGAAGCCGGCGGCGCGATCCAGGGCGCCACGGTCGTCATCGCCACGGTGGTGCTCTCGTTGGGGCTCATGCTGCTGGGGTCGATCCCGGCGGTGATGGGCAGCCCGTATGCCGCGCTGGGTGGCCTCGCCGTCCGGGCGGGTGTGCTGCCGCCGGAGCACCCGAGCTCGCACACCTGGGTGCACCTCGCCCAAGGCATCTGGTGGCGGCTCCGAGGAGTGTCGCGCTACCTCGACCTCGCCCTCATCCGACTGGCCCTGGTGGCGGCGCCGTTCGGGCTCGCCATCTGGGTCACGTCGTCGGGCTGGGACCGGGTCTTCGAGACCCTCCAGGACCACTGGACGCTGTGCCTGGTCGTGGGCATCGTGCTGTCCGTGAGCGGTGTCGTCATCGCGGGCGTGACTGCATTCGCGTTGCAACAGCTGGCCGAGGACCGCAGCGCCGACACGGTGAGCTGGGCGTTCGGGCGGGTAGCGCACCCGGTCGGGGTCCAGGTGGGCTGGTCGGCGCTCTACGGCATCGGCTTCACCGCCCTCGCGCTCGCCCTGATCCGCGACTCGTGGGGGTGGCAGTCCCGGACCTGGGCGCAGGCCCTCTGCGCCTTCGCGATCGTGGCGGGGATCCTGCTCACCGTCGTGGTCCCGATCGTCTTGCCGTTGTGGGCGATTCGCGCAGCGGCTCGGCTCGAGTACGAGCGCGCGAAGATCACACCTGCGTTCGTCGCGGTCGCGGCCGACTTCGGCGTCGAGGACACCGGGGCCACGATCAGTGGCGCGAGGTCGTATGCCGTGGACCTCCTCCGCCGCGACCGGTCCTACCGCTGGTGGGTCAGGTATCCCCCGCCCAAGCGCATCACCGACCCCGGTCCGTCACTCAAGCGACGGGGCACCAAGCTCCTCGAACGCGTCGAGCAAGAACGCGCCGCGGTGGCGGCACGGACCCGCGGGGAGGCCGACCACTAGGAGCCACGAGGCGGATTCCGGCAGACCGTTGGTCCGCTCGACTCTCGTTACCGTGACCTACTCGTTCACGTAGCTCGCCAGCTGCCGCCAGCTCACGTCACACTTACCGGCGGGACAGGACATGTGACGAAGGACCAAGCGATCGCCGACTGCACCTGCAGGAACGGTGGCCTCCCAGGACAACTCCCCTTGGCTGTTCGGCGCGATGGTGGCGTCAGTGACATGGGCCAGGTGTTTGCCACGGCCGCGGCACAACTCGACCTTGGTCAGTGACCCGGGGGCCACGTCCGTCGCCTCGAACGTCGCATGGAGTTTGCCCTCTCCCGAAGGAGATATCTGTGCGTTGAGCTGCTGGAACCCAGACTCGGCGGAGGGGTTGCGTACGGAGACCACCGTGGGGCGTGCGTCGCCCTCACCGCAGCCAGGCCCTTCCACCTTCTTGGCATCCTTGGCCTTCTCGGCTTCCTTGTCCCTCTTCGCCTCATCGATCTTTTCGGCCAGGCGACTGCAATAGCGCACGGATAGTTCTGACCACCGCGTCGGAGAGACGGGCACGTCGAAGGCCTGATCGATCTCGTCCAACCCATCTGGGCTCAGTAGCGTGCTCCAAATCGATCGCGCCTCCATGGACACCTCAGAGGCGTGGGCCGCGTCCTCGGGAGTGCGTTGGGCCTGACCTCGAGGCGTACCCATTAGTTCGACGGAGAGCTTCAGCCCTCGATAGTGCCCCGCCTTGACCGAGATACTCACGCTGGTCGCTCCGTCGGCGCTCTTCACGGCAGCTGTGACTTGCGGGCTTATCGACAAGGATTTCGACTCAAGGGCCAATTTCGTTGCGCCGTAAAGGCCGAACGATGTGGCGGTGACGGCAACCACCATGAGCCCAGCCACGATCGGAAGGGTGACCATCTTGACCAGGGCCCAGCCCAAGAGACAGAGCGCAGCGAGCAACAGGGCCCCGGCGAGACCAATCGTGGTGAGCCGCTGCCAGTCGATGCCCTTGCGCTCACGAGTGCTCGGATCGACCCGTCGTGGCAGGAGGATCACCACGAGGAGGATGACGACGAAGGGGGCAATGATCGTCGTGTACGCCTTCTGCAGTCCGGGTCCTTTCGGCAGAGCGACGAGTCCCGAGACCAACAGTCCGACCAAGAGGGCCCCGACCAACCATGGCCGAGTCGAGTCCCAGAGAGTGTGATCGAAGGGTTGGATCGACTGGCGATCCGCCATGTCGGGGAAGTACACCGACGCCACGACCAACATGAGAATGAGAGCCACGACTAGTACCCAAAGCCTGAGGCGGATAGCAAAGTCCAGGGCGTAGGCGAATAGCCCCGCAACGATGCCGATCCCCAAGAAGATGAATATGCAGAGGGTCGCTGGCGCATAGAGTCGCAGCGCTTGATCCAGGACTCCTTCCTTGATGCCGAAGAATCCCAGTAGCCCCGTGAGCAGGGCGAAGCCACCGGCTGCCCAGTTGAACGCCTTCTCCAAGCTGTCTTCTGTGAGGCTTCCACGTGCGGACGGGTCAGCATCCTTCCCTTCGGCGGCGACCTCGGGTGCTCGGGCCGCAGGGCGTCGCTCCGGCGGTTCGCCGATGGGCGTGAACATCTCGCGCCACGTGCGTGGGGGTTGCAGTCGTCCCGCAGTGGCAGCAGTGTCACGTCGCTTGAACAACAGACCAGCCATAGCGCCCCTCCGAACCCGTTGTGAGTCATGGTCGCGCCATGGACGACGAGGTCAATCACGCAAGAGGCCTAGGCATTTTGGTCGAACACGCGTGTCCAACGTCATCGGCACGCAAACGAAGTCGGCTGCGGCGAACGCGCATCTCTTGGACGTGCAGCCGGGACCGTCCAGATGACTGAGGACAGGCGCCCTTGGTTTGTCCTAGCGTGAGGCGACGTGGGCAGGTTCCTCGTGGACCTCGGCGTGCTGGCCCTGGTTCCTCTGCTCTCAGCCGGTCTCGGCCTTGTGCTCAAGCGGCTGAGCAGTCAGCACTGGGCCGAAGACGACCTGTCGCTTGCGGTGGAGCTGACCGTCGCCTGCTTGGTCCTGCACGGGACGTTCCTGTCGCGTGACCTGGCTTGGCTGCTGTCACACGAAGTCGCCGGGGACTCAAGCGTCGGCGACCTTCTGAACGACACTCACCTGCACGTTGTACTGCTGGTGTGGCGTCTTGTGATCGGCGCGGTTCTTCTCTTGATGGCGATCGTGGCGGTATACGCGTTGCGTGACTATGACCGACGGCTGGGTGGGGTGCCCATCAGCTCGGCGGCCGCAGTGACGCAGACGGCGTGGGCCAGCGGTGCACTCATGGGCTTCTTCCTGATCAACTACCTTCTCGAATCCGCCGTAGTCTCCTAGGAGTGACGTCGTGGCCTCGATCTCAACCAGCCGCGCCGGGGGTGGCGTCAAAGTGCCGACTGAGCCTCCAAGGTCAGGGAGTTCCGAAGCTGCCCCGCTGGTGTGGGTCCTCGGGGTCCTGACCGTGCTCATGCTGTCCGGCGTGTCTTGGGTGGCTACTGCCGCGGCGCCGGAATATGGCATCGACGCAACCCTGGCCGCTGCGATCGCGGTTGCGGTCGTCCTTGCGGTGGCCGGGCTGATTGCGGTTGTGCACGCCTGGGCGAACGTCAGACGGTCGTAGTAACGACCGAGCTGGTGATCGCCGAACGGCGCAGGCGGGGCGCGCCGCGGGCGCGTCCATGCGCAGGCCACCGTGACCTATTTGTGCGTTCGGCCAGCTGCCCGCTGCTGACAACTGTGGATCGGCGGGCTCTGAGGGTGTAGGCAGGGGTGGGCGCGACTTGCGCGTTCGTCACCGAGGAGGATCCCATGGCCGCACTCGACAGCGCCCAGCTGCTCGCCGCCCTCGAGCCGACGGTCGAGGAGAACCTCAACCGTCACCTCGCGGCCGCCCAGGAGTGGATGCCGCACGAGTACGTCCCGTGGTCGCTGGGCCGCGACTTTGCCGAGCTGGGGGGTGAGGCGTGGTCGCCAGACCAGTCGCAACTCTCGCCGATCGCGCGCACGGCGCTGGAGGTCAACCTCCTCACCGAGGACAACCTGCCGAGCTACCACCGGGTGATCGATCAGGCCTTCGGACGGGACAGTGCCTGGGGGACCTGGGTCAACCGCTGGACCGCCGAAGAGGGGCGGCACGCGTTCTGCATCCGTGACTACCTGCTCGTCACTCGCGGCGTCGACCCCGACGAGCTCGAGCGGGCGCGCATGGACACGATGGAGACGGGTTACGACGCGGGTGACAAGCCACTGCTCAACGTCTGTGCCTATGTCTCGTTCCAAGAGCTGGCCACCCGCGTCTCGCACCGGAACACGGGCCGCTACACCGAGGAACCGATCGCCGAGAAGCTGCTCACACGGGTCGCCAAGGACGAGAACCTCCACATGATCTTCTACCGGAACCTCGTCCAGGCTGCGCTCGAGCTGACGCCGAGCCAGACGATGCGGGCGATCACCGACGAGGTGGTCACGTTCCAGATGCCCGGCGCGATCATCCCGGGGTTCGGCCGCAAGGCCGTGCAGATGGCCATGGCCGGCATCTACGACCTGCGCATCCACCACGACGACATCGTGGCTCCGATGCTGCGCCAGTGGGGCGTCTGGGATCTCGAGGGCCTCGACGCCGACGGCGAGAAGGCCCGGGAGGAGCTCGCGGCCGCCGTCGCCTCCCTCGATGAGGAGGCCGCTCGGTTCGTCGCCCGCCGCGAGGAACGCGCAGCGAAGCAGGCGGCCCGGCAGGGGGGTTAGCGTCGCTGTCGGGCGCTCAGCGGGGGCCCGGGCCGACGCCACCAACCTTCTCGGACTCCTGGACGTCTCAGTGGTGAAGCGTTCCGCCGAGCCGAGGTGGTGGTCCCCATGCGGGCCCGTTCCGGTCTGACCCGTGGTCTCGTCGTTGCCGCAGCTGTGGGGGTGGTCTCGGTCGGTGCCCCGGCCGTACCCCGCGCGGAGGCGACCACCGCTGCGGGACTGGCGCAGGCGGCATACACGCGGATGAGCAACGCTCAGCGCATCGGCCAACTGTTCATGGTCGGCACGCCAGCCACCGGTCTGTCCTCCGCTGCGGCTACCGCGATCGGGAAATACCACGTCGGCAACGTGATCCTCACCGGCCGGTCCACGGTCGGCGCCGCGCCGATCCGTGCACTGACTACGCGCCTAGACCGGCTGGCCACAGGCTCCGCGACGGCGGGCGTCCCGCTGTGGATCTCCACGGACCAGGAGGGGGGCTACGTCCAGGTGTTGCAAGGCAGCGGGTTCTCGCGGATGCCGACCGCCCTGACCATGGGTACGTGGTCGACGACCACCCTGACGTCGTCAGCGCGGACCTGGGGTCGACAACTGCGCCGGGCGGGCGTGGACGTGAACCTCGCCCCGGTGCTCGACACCGTCCCTGCTGCGACTGCTTCGACGAACCCGCCGATTGGCCACTGGCAGAGGGAGTTTGGCCACACGCCGAGCGTCGTGACGACCAAGGGTGGCGCTTTCCTCTCGGGCGAGCGTTCGGCTGACCTCGCGATGACGGCCAAGCACTTTCCGGGGCTGGGCTACGTCACCGCCAACACCGACACCACCGCGGGTGTGAAGGACACCGTGACGACCACGAGCTCCGGGTCGATCGCGCCGTTCAGGTCGGCCGTGTCGAATGGCGTCCCGATCGTCATGATGTCGTCGGCGGTCTACACGAAGATCGACGGGTCGCGGCCGGCGGTGTTCTCGCCGACTGTCATCACGGGCCTCCTTCGGCACGGCCTCGGCTTTAGCGGCGTCGTCATGAGCGACGACCTCGGCAACGCCAAGGCGGTCGCGGCGTGGTCGGCGGGCGACCGTGCCGTCCGCTTCATCGACGCCGGAGGGGACGAGGTGCTGACCGTGAACGCCTCGACCATCCCGGCGATGGTGACCGCGGTGACCGCACGCGCCGCCACGGACTCTTCCTTCCGCGGCAAGGTTGCGACGGCGGTGATGAGGGTGCTCACCGCCAAGGCTGCCGAGGGGCTGCTCGGCGCTCGACTCAAGCTGGACGGATCCCTCGGCGCCCACACGATCTCCGCGCTGCAGCGCTGGCTCGGGGTCAGCGTCACCGGCACGCTCAACCCGACGACGATCCGGGCACTGCAGACGCGAGTCGGCACGACCCCCGACGATGTCTGGGGTCCGGCGTCCATGCGGGCCCTCCAGCTCTACCTCGGCATCGCGACCGACGGCGCGCGAACCTGGAACTCGCGGACCGTGACACAGCTGCAGGGCTACCTCAACACGCAGCTCTGAGGCCTCGCTGCACGCGCGAATCCAGTCACTCCTCCTGCTCTGCATGTCTCCCCACGAACCGGCTGCGGCAGGCAGTCGCCACCCGCGACGTCGAGGCGCAGGATTGGACCATGGAGACCTGGGACGCCATGCGCGCGCGACGTCGCCGGAGCGGCTGCCGCAATCGCGATCGTGGCGCCGGAGCCGAAGGATGATCGGCAGTCGGAGCTGCTCCAGTACGACCTTGGCCAGGCCACGTATGCGATGACCATCGCGGCGGCCGACCTCGGGGTCGGCACGGGCCATGCGGCGGCCACCGACCAGGCCCAGGCCAGAGCCGTCCTTGGCTTCCCCGAGGGACGATTCCTGGCATACGTGCTCTCCGTCGGGTATCCCTCCGACAAGCCGCTGGCTGTCATCCTCCGGCTGAATCGCCGACCGTTGGACGAGGTCGTGCTCCGCGGACGGTGGTGACACAAACAACGAGGGTATGCCGCGGTGTCGCGGCCCAGTGCGTCCTGCGGCTTGGCCTCGTGCCGAGGTCTCAAGCTCCTCGACCGTCTCGCGTACCTCAGTGGGTCAGCTTCAGGCCCACTACGCAGCCAACCAGGCCAACCAAGAGCAGCACCTTCACGGGTGTCACCGACTCTGCCCCGGTCGCCATGCCGTAGGCGACGGTCAGCGATGCCCCGATGCCGACCCAGATCGCGTACGAGGTCCCGATCGGCAGGGTGCGCAAGGCGTACGCGAGCCCGCCCATGCTGAGGCCGAGCCCCGCGAGGAACACCACTGAGGGAACGAGCCGCGAGAATCCTTCGGACTTGCCGAGGGCCACAGCCCAAACGGCTTCGAGGACACCGGAGAGAATGAGCACCAACCACGCCATGACGAGCTCCTGGAAGGCCGTCTTGTCGCAGTCCGGGTACGGCTCCCTCGTCCGGCGAGCCTGATCGGCTCGTGCATTGATTTTAGGGGAGGCCGAGACGCGCTCGACTGACAGGCTCCTTAGGACTCTGGATCTCCGCGCAACCAGCGTGACGCCTTCTGTGCAAGCCCAGCAGAGTCGGGGCGCTGCGGTGTGGCAGATGCTTGAGGAGCCGGCCGACCCCCTTGTTCGTAGTAGCGCAGGGTCTCGATGACCTGGTCGAGGAAGTCGTCGACCTCGCGTTCGTCATACCCGCGACGCATCGACGTCGGGGTGAAGTTCTGTCGTGTGACGTCCTTCGAGGTCAGCATGAACCCATGATGCGCTTCGGACGCCGTTGGAGCATGTCCGCTGCAGTTGCCAGACGTTGCATCGGTCGACTCGGCCCTGCGCGATCGTGACCTGCAGCAAGAGGGTGAGCGCGTTACCTGAGGGGTCCGACTCCGGGGCTGCCGCTGCTGAAGGGGTTGGTCGGATGGTCGTTGTCGTGCTTCTCGACTTCGACCGCTCCGCATCGTCGACACGTCAGTATTTCCGTGTCCTTGGGCCGCCGCTCCCGTTGCCAACGGTGGCCCCTTACCAAGCAGTTCAGGGCCTTGATGTCCATCTATCGAGTGTGCGCGCTCATTGCTGCTTTTAACCCGCCCACCATGCGCGCTCAGGCTGCCGGTCTAGCTGTCCCAGGAGTCCAAGCCCCAGCCACTTGAGGTCGCCAGGGCGCGGAAGCTGTAGCCCTTGCTTCGCGCAGGGCTAGTCGGGAAGGTGGCCGAGAGCCGACTTGGCGAGGCCGCGGACGAGAACCATCTCGTCGCTCTCGATGACGTCATCTGCGGAGGCAGTCGCCGCCACCAGACGCAAGGCCGCATCCAGCTCGCGGAGGAACTGGTCTGGGTGTTCGCCGAACACCTCCGTCGGACCGTCGAGTGCGGCGCCAAGGCCACTGTCGTCGAACAGCCGCTCCCAGCACTCCTCGAGCGAGGACTGTCCGGACGGGGTCAGGCTGGTCCAGACCTGGCGTTGAAAATCCTCGTCTGCGAGCTCACTCAGTGCGTCGCGGACCATCTCTTCGTAGACCGGCACTTGGTTACCTCTCGACGATCCGGTACTTCGAGGTTTACCACAACCGACTCAGATCCCCCCGAGTTGCCGGATCGGCCGACCGGACTCTCACCGGCGATTTGGAAGTGGTGCCCTCGGGCAGATTCGAACTGCCGACACCCGCTTTAGGAGTCCGCCCAAGGTGTTGATGGTGATCGAATTCCGTTACGGGTCAACGGAATAGCGACCCTACCCAACTGGTAGTTCTGGTTGGTTCCGGCGCGGTGGGTACCTCTCGGGCACCTGACCTCTTGGGTGCTGCAGCCAGCCCTGACGAGAGTGAATCGCCCGCTGAGCCACGTCGAGACCTCGTCGTCGCCAGTTCGCTTTCCGCACTGAGTGCATCTCCGGTGAGGCTGGCGCGGAGCCAAGACTCACCGCACTGGCGGCGGAATGGGACGGGCACGAGTCGACACCGATTGGTGGATCAGTCCCTCATGCCTCCTCTCTGGTCTGTACTGGTGCCTTGAAACAACGTGGTCGGTAGTCTCGAGCGGTGACGAGCGAGCCATTCGGCATGTTCGAGGGGATGTACGCCGGNGGGCGGGGTCAAGCCGCCCTGGGACTACGGCGCCCCTCGTCCACAGCTCGTGGCGTGGGCTGAGGCGCAGAACCTGGCCGGGGGTGGCCGCGAGGCGCTGGTCGTCGGGTGTGGCTACGGAGCTGACGCCGAATACCTTGCCTCGCTGGGATATCGCACCACCGGGTTCGACTTCGCGCCGACCGCGATCGCTGCAGCG
>NZ_LMST01000001.1:766394-919439 GCF_001429685.1 Phycicoccus sp. Soil803
CGAAGCTGCGCAGAAGATCGGCTCACTAGTGGCACCAGAAGGCACGCTGCTGGTCCTTGCGACCACCCGGGACGAACGGGCCGAGGTCAAGGGACCGCCGTGGCCGCTGTCCCGTGTGGAGCTTGAGGACTTTGCCCACGGCGACCTCATCTTGCGCCGGGTCGAGCGAATCGAGGGCGGCGCATGGTGGCGAGCCGAACTCTCAAGAGGAGAGGCACATTCGACCACTCACGCGGGCGGCTCATAGATCGGCTCCTGCCTGTGGTCATCTCGCGGCGGAATGACTCGCTGGAGGAAGTGGCCGGCCGAGGGGTGAACCGGGATCCATACTTGGCCCATGCATGACGGCGACGCGGAGCGTTCCCTCTTGGTGGTGGCCGTGCCGAACTCGCCGGATGCGCGCTTGTTTGTTGAGATGTCGAGTTTCGGCGCGGACTTGTCCCAGGCAAGTCAGGCGTTGGGCCTCGCAATGGACGCCACCGACGACGACGTGAGGGAGTTCCTGCTTGGATTTGCCGTCGTGGCCTATTGCCGAACGGTCCTGCCCTCGAACGTCCGAGGCCGTCTCACGGACTACATCAGCATTCCTGACGGGTTGCTCGATGTTCACGACCAAGTGAGGTCCTTCCGCAATGGCACAATCGCGCATTCGCAGTCAGATCTTTCAGTGACGTACCCCTTCGGCGTACTGGATTCACTGACGCTCGACGTCCGCGATGTCATTGCCGGGACCGTGACTAGTTCTCTTCCCCGATTGGTCGCGGCGCGCTTCGAAACCCTGGTTGAGGCGATGGAGGGGTTGCTCGATGATGCGATTGAGCCGGTTCGAGCACGACTCAGGCGCGCCCTGGGTCAAGTCGACCCGCACCTTCTGATCGCTGCTGATCGTCCTCGAGTGATCGAGCGATTCGAGCATGAGTTTGAGCCCAGAACGCGGCGCCGACCGTACCCCCGATCGCACACTGTCTATTGGCAAGCCAACGACGGTGTGGCTGACGCCGACTGACTGGCTGTTAGAAGGCTCGACGCCGGCGACATAGGCGGTGAGGAAGTGAACCCCGTGCCGGTCCAGGTTGCCGCGGGCGCGGTCATAGTGCTCTGTTGTCCTTGGGTCCGCGTGACGGGCAAGGATCTGCGCGTCGCGTAGTGGGACGCCGGCGTCCAAGGCATTGGTGATGGCGGCGTGTCGCAGGGAGTGCGGGCTGATGTGTCGGGGGATGCCGGCAGCCTTGGCGATGCGGGCGACCATCCGATAGACGTCCCTTCGGTCGACGGGATTGCCCGTAAGCGGGCGCAGGATGAGCCGGCCGCTGGTCCGTTCGCCACGGCAAGCTTCCAAGACGCGTAGCACCGGGACGGTGATTGGCATGGTGGCGGGCTTGTTGCCCTTACCGACCAGGTGCAGCACTCGGTGTCCGCGCAGGGTCTCGGCGTAGTCCTCGATCCGGACGGCAGCTGCTTCTGAGGCGCGGAGGGCGTTGATGCCGAGCAGGTAGGCCAGCGCACCGTGGTGGATGCTAATCGTCTGCGCTACTTGAAGGAACCGGATCAGCTCGAGCCGGTCCAGTCCCTGAGTGCAGGACTCGTCACGATGCACCTTTGGCAGCCTCGCATAGACAGCCGGGTCGGACGGAATCAGACCGTCGATGTGGGCGAACCGGAAGAAGCCCCGCACGCCGTGCATCATCGTGACCACAGAGGAGTCCATCAGCCCGCGGTCTCCGAGCTGGCGAATGTACAGCTCCACATGCGCCCGTTGGACGGCCACCAAGGGGTCGAGGCCGTACTCTTCGCACCACGAGAACCACTCTCTGAGCTGGTATTCGTACAACGCGTGGGTGTGTCCGGAGTAGCGGGCCAGGTACGAGACCGCGGCGAGTTGCGCGGTGGACATCGATGCGGGCTGAAAGGGCAAGAGAACTGTTGAGTCAGGCATGGCTTCACCTCATGCGGCGACAGCACGAACGGCCCGACCCCGCCCGCCGCCAACGCGATCAGGCGCTCGGACCCAACGACGGTAGCCCCGGCTTACCCACGGCCGATGCGGCGATGTGAAGCGAGTGCGACGAGGGAGGCACCCTGCGTGAAAGCACGTCAGATCCCGTGCCAATCACCCGTTGGTGTAGAAGCGATTGTGCGGCTCGGACTAGGGAAGACTGCTGCTTTGACCGTCGAGGCAGGGACGCATGGAGGAATAGTCGTGGAGGCATTCGAAGCACCGGGCAGATGGTGGCTGCCAAGCAACCCAGACGATCGCCTCTCGGGAACTCTCGTATGCGATAGCGAAGGGAACCTGACACTGAAGATGATCGGAGCCTTTAGGCGCGTGACAAACGACGTGGAAGTCAAGCCAGGCGTGAGGATCCGCCAACCCGACGGCAACACGTACTCCCGCCTCCTTGGGCAAAGCGGCAGTGACATCTATACGCTCGAGAACTGCTTCCGTCAAAGCTACGATCCACTCCGCGGCGAAAACTCCCAGCAGATCGTCCACGTGGGCCAAGCACTTCGGGGTGCGCTTTTCGAGGAGAACGAGGCTTTCGAGTTCAACGCACTCACGGTCAGACTCGCGGGGATGCAGTACTGGGTACGCCGTGGGGCCATCGACCAGACCTCGACGTTTGCAGAAGACCGGACCTCGGGTGAGCTTGACCAGCACAGCCTGACTGTGGAACCTATGCGGCCGAAAGCGTTCCGAGGACCCGGCGTCCTGGCGCTTACTCTCGCGCAATCGACCGGTTGGACGGGCGACGGGTTCACCCACAAGACCTTGTCCCAAGACTTCCCTGTCACGATCCAGTCCGAAAAGCTCGTCCCGCTCGAAGTGCTGATGGCCGAAGCGTCCGCAATTCAAGACCTGGTGTCAGTGGGTCTGGGACGGGTCGCAGCCTTCACCCAAGTCACAGTCGCCCGAGCCGATGTCACGGAACTCATCGTGCCGGACTCCGGGCCGGTCCCGGTATCGATGGAACTGTTCGCGCCGTGGACCCTGCAGGCCGACGAAGGGCTCAAACCCCCATTCGTGCCGCGGTTCGCCCTACCCCACCTCGGTGGCGTAGCCGGCATCGAACGATGGCTCCTCGCTACCGCTGCGCACCGATCAGCACTTGCCAGAGCGATGCGTCCCCATTACTCGAAAGGGTCATTTGTCGGCGAGGCGTTCTTCGCAGCCGCTTCAGCCGTTGAGGCCTATGACCGCAAACTTGGGAACAGCGGCAGTTATCTCACCAGACTTCGACGAACGGCCGCGACCGCGGGCCCCCCTTTCGCTGACTTGGTTGGCGACGTCGACCAATGGTCAAACAAGGTTAAGAACCTGCGCAACGAGGTAGCGCACCACGACCCAGCCGTTGATGGTGCAGCGCGGACTCACTTCTTCTTCGGCCGCTCGGTACACCTCTGTCTTGTACTAGCCCTGCTCAACGACGCCGAGGCACCAGCGGCTGCCTTCAACGCATTGGCAGCCCACCGGGACTTCAAGTGGATTCAGAGCGAGATCGCCAACCTGGTGCGCGACTCGAGATGACGTCCCCTTCGCAGCGCTAGCCCCCGATGCCGGGTAGCCCTTCCCGATGGCCAGGGGACGACACGGTCGCGCGCCGGCACCAACCTTAGGCGTTTGCCCGTCTCTCCTAGCCGCAGGTCGAACATCCGCTCGTGTGAACAACAACGAGCTGATCGCACCGGGAAGCGGCGGTGTGACGCGGCTCAAGTTCGGCGTAAGCGCTTGAGCTCCGGACGCACACGGGGCGACATAGCTCTGCCCAGACTCGGGACGAGAGTTGGCGGCACTCTCACGTAACTCAGGTTCATGGCCTTCCCGCCAACGATGGGCTTGCCGAACTCGTGAACAGCGAAGTAGCCGGCGGATACAAAGAGGTCGCACCTGATCTGCCAACTGCCCTTCCTCAGCGAGGTTGCGACCAGACGCACTGCTGGGTAGCTGCTCCCAGGGTGTGAAAGCCGAAGCGCTCCCGCCAATCGCTGCGACGCCCAGGCTTGGCGCGCCTAGAAAGGGTCAGCGCTTGCGCTAGGAAGGCTTGTTGCGCCGCGCAGCAAGCCACTCCCCGGAGAAGTCGTCCCAGATTCGCTGGCGAGCGTCGTCGAACTCAAGGATGTGCTCGGTAGACACCTGATCTGCAGGCGTCCGCGCGACATATAGCGCAAGGGACTCCTCGATCCTGTGCCAGTTGTGCAGCGCCTCCTCCGCTCCTACCCAACGTGACCGCCAGTTGAAGAATGGCTCCACGGCGTTGAGGGTCGTCACGAGGGCAGATAAGACGAACCCGATGGACGCCCACGTTCCCAGTTCAGCCAAGCCCAGGATGACCGTCGCCACAGCCGAGGCCAGCGTCGAGGCCGCCCATGCCGTGGTGGCTTTCGCACGCCACTCAGTCCGGCGCGACCGGGCATAGTCCTTATCGCCGTACAGGCGGCCGCGCACCAGGGACGCAAGTTCCAACTCCGACAGCCCAGACACGAGCGGAACCGTCGGCTGCTCACCGATCTGCCTGTTGACAAACTTGTCCTTCTTCATGGTTTAACCGCTCCTAGCCCCCATTGTCTGGTCAAAGTTCGATGCCCCTAACTCCGAGACCCCTCGTCGGAAACCTGTCGGGCCAGTCGCCCATGGACTCTTTCCACCGGAGGCGACGCAGCCAACTAACTGCCATACGGCCCTTCGCCTTTCGTGAAACCACTATCCGTGATGTCACCGCCCAGGATTCAACATAGTCACGCGCTGGCGATCAATCGCAGGGCCCTCGCATCCCGCGGTATCTCGGAGATCTCGAGTGCCGGCCCGTGCGACGTCCAACCTTTCAAGTCAATCCGTATGGTCCGTGATTCCGGCGAGATGGGTCGCAGCTTGCGAGCCAACAGCCCTGCCAGCCGGTCATCGTGAGTCGACACGATCACCTGTCGCGTGCCGCGTATGCGTCGCAACAGGTCAGTTAGCCCCAGGAGGTTGACATTGTCGAGACTCTGCAGAGGGTCATCGAGCGCGACAACCTGGAGAGGCAGGGTCGGTATCGACAAGTTGAGCGCCAAGAACACAGAAACAGCTAGGACGTTCAGTTGTGAGCTGGACAGCACGGTCGCAGGTTCCTGAACGTGCACTCCACCAGTTGAATCGCCGAGGGTCGTCCACAGCCGCCCGCGTCCTCGAACCGTACGCGTCAAGAAGTTGACTGCACGGAACGTGGGATGGGGATCTACGGTGGCAAAGATCCTTTGGAGTAGTGGCTCGATCTCCCGCAATTGTTGGGTAACAAGCTCATCATTCGCGGAACGCAGGGCGTTGATTATCTGGCCCACCAAGTCACCCGTCCGCTGTCGCGACTCGATGCGCGCCTCGGCCTGCTCGATCGAATGGGTAACGGCCGAAAGCTGCTCCGCGAGTTCTTGTCGCTGCAACGCCTCCGTTGCTCTGGCAACCTGGAGCGTTAGGCGTTCGCCCTCGCTGCGAAGTTGCTTCGCTCGGGCCGCAGAGTCGCCCGCTCGAGCCTGACCGCTTAGCACCTCATCGCGCGCAAGGCTTTGGTCAAGACCCAAGTCGTCGATCAACGAAATGCGTTGCGCCTCCCAGTCACTCATCCGCGCGGCGGCCCCTCTGCCTGCCCGAAGTCTCGCTTCCACATCCGAGGCCCAACGTTCGGCCGACTCTAGGTCGCGGGCGATATCCGACACTCCAGGTAGCTGACCGTCGTCGTTGGATTCGACCGACTCCGAATCGATCAGCCTCCGCAAACGAGTCGCTGTCCGATCCCTCTCGTACGCTTGACCGCACACCGGACACCTGTCGTCGAGGTGTTCTAGTGCGAGTCGAGCCATGGCTCGCAAGCTTTCGCTCTTCTCTCGCAGCGCTACGTCGAGGCGACGTTGCGTGGCCGCCGCTTGCTGGGCATCCGACAGACGAGCGGCAAGTCCGTTGCGCCGCTCCTCTGCCAACTGCAGTTCCGCCTCGAGCTTCGACACATCGGGGGCAGCATCCGGACGAGAATCGAGTAGCTCCCGTAGTTGCTTGAATAACGCCAAGCGTCGGTTCAGCGTCTGCTCGAGCGCCGACAGCGCAGCGATGCCTCGTTCGATCTTCACTAGGTCGCGGTCGCGAGATGTCCACACTTGCGCCGCGGCCGGACCAAGGACGGCTTGAACATCTCGCAGCCAGACCGTCAGTTGGGGCTCATCGAAGGCGCCTTCTGGCGACTCCAATCGTCGCAGGCGTGCTCCGATCGCGTTCTGCTGCGCATGCAGCGGTTCAAGTTCCTTCTCCAGAGATGTGGTCGCACGAGTCCAGGCATTCCGTCCGGCCTCCAACTGGCGCTGAAGTTCCGCAATCCGCCCCACCCCGACGAGTTCGCCTACTACTTGGAAGCGCGCTTGCTCGTCGTCGGCGTCGATAAACTCCCGAACGGAGTCCTGCTGCAAATACGTTGCCCTTGTTAGGGAACGACTGAGCGCAACCATCGGGTCGGCGGCCGACTGCGCGTCGGGCCACAAGAGTTCGATGATGGCCAATTCTGCGGCGCCGCCCGTTTGAGGTTCATCATTTCCTCGCTGCACGCTGACGTAGGTCTTCTCGTCGCGTCGCCGTGTGATCGAAACGCGCTGACCTTGCTCGTCCTCCACAACAACTTCGACTCGTGCGCCGCCAGTGTCGGAATAGCGGCTGACGACGGTCGAGGGATCATCCCCCAGCCGATCTAGGCGCCCCAGGAGAGCCCATAGGATTGCGTCGAAGAACGTCGTCTTACCGGATCCATTGACGCCACACACGACGATGGCGTCAGCATCGAGATCAAACGTCACGGGCTGGGGAAATCCACGGAACCCGGACGCACTCATCGACTTTAGTCTCATGACGGCTCCCGGTAGTTATGCAACTTCTCGACGATGGACTCGTTCTCGTTGAATGAGGACACCACGAGCTGGGCCAAGAGCGGATCGACTCCGCCCTTGGCCAAGACACTAGGGAGTCGGTCTAGCAAGGTCCCATGGCTCGGCGCTGAGACGTCGACCTTGAGAGGTAGTAGAGGCAGGAGTGCGTCCCCAACTTGGCTGAGTTCTTCCAACTCGTCCCCAGTCGCGATGATCTTGCGCACTCGATTCGTGTCGTTGCGAAGATCGTTTAGGACCACTTGATCGTCAGGCGCCAGGAGCCCCGGAGTCAGGAGGACGAGGTATCCTTCCCACGCCTTCGGCTCGCCGCGACGAACGTTGTCCGCCATCAAGTCCACCAACGCACCCTGCTCAATGTGCCAGTTTGCCTTCAACTGGCTCCAGGTCTCAAAGACGGTCAGGGCAACGATTCCGTATGCATCCTCAAAGACGCGCTGGTTCCCGGCGCCATGCGATGTGCCCAGCGTTGCTTCTACGTAACCTCCGCCGAGTAGCACTTCAACGGCAGCTGCCGACAGCTGCGTGCTGTTGAGAGGTTCGTTGAGGGCGCTCACTGGAAGTACTCGGAAATCGCGGAGTAGTCGGCGCGGATCCCATCGATGTCAACCACCGGTGGCGTGAACCAGCCATTGACGATGTCGTTGTCCGCCTCGCCAACGATGAGATCAGCCGGAGGTCCAGCGCTCGGGGCAGCAGGCCCAACCACTCCGCTGACCAGCACTAGATTTGGCTGTGCGCGCACACTCCGGCGCTCAGTTGCGGTCGGCAAGCGCGCCTCCAGTGCCGACCAGCGAAGGGTTCCCGAACCGGAAGCTAGGGCCACCACGGCGGTCACATCGCCGTCGGCGTTCAAGAACTCCACAAGCCCGTCTTCGGTGAAGTGGGCCGTCTGAGATGCCTCGCGCTCTAGCAAAGCCACGCCAAGGAGGAGATCGGCGAGCAGTCTACGACGATGGTCGTCATCCGGTGAGTATGCCTCCTGCGAAAGGAGCCAGCGAGCTCTGAGCTGCCCCAAACCTACTAGGCCAACTGAGGCAAGTCTGGTGCAGAGATGATCGAATTCGTCGTCGTGTGGGTCCCAGCCGTTGTCTTTGCAGAGATCGTGTCCGGCCGCCCGTAGTAGGTGAAGAAGCTCTGCAGCCACGCGGGCGCCCAACAGTTCCATGAACGACGACCAGCCAGTTTGAATGTGCGCCGCCGCATCGAGGTTGAGGGCAGATTCAAATTTCGTCGTGGCCGAGGGATCAACAACGAATACGTGGTGTTGCCCTGGCAAGAGTTCGCCTCTAATGCGACCCACGGTCTCGGTGAGTACCGCTGCTGGAGATCCTAGGCCAGCGAAGACGACCACGGGGCATGACATCGTGCGTCTCGCAACCACGTCTTCCCACCCGTCGTGCCAGCTATCACGCAGGTCCTCGACAGTCAGGATCCACCGCTCCAGGTCCAGCTCCTCGACGCTCCGATGGAGATAGATGACCGTGCGTGCCCCGACTTGGTCCGTCGCGGCTGGACCAGGGATCACTGTTACGTCTAGGGCGCTCAAGGCGGTAAGGGCGTTGGTCATTCCGAGATCGAAGTTGAGCGTCAGGACCGTATCGAGTGCCTGTTCTCGCAGTAGCGCCGCAGCGATCAGATACCCTTTGTTGGGTCTAGCGAGCCTGAAGGCGCCAAGCGGGAAACACCTCACCAAAGGCGCCTGGCTTCCTGTCTTTGCCACTACAGCCGAGGCGAGCGCCGACAAATCCGTCGGATCGCCGCACTCAGTGCCGTCGAGCACCCCATCCAGAACCAGCTTTCTGTGGGCGTCTTCGGAATAGGCGCTTGCCAGTTGTAGATTCGTCGGCGCCTCGAGTGAACAGCCGGCACCGAGCACAAGTGCCACACGCGCGCTCCGTTGAGCCGCGGCGTGTAAGAGCTCGCTGGGTAGCGTGGTCATGACGGTACGTTCTCAGAGCCTCGGCACCTTTGGGCCCTAATGCTTCATTTCGGGCAGACTCTTCACCCTATCCAGCGCTTGTCGCCAGGTGCTCTGAGCGACACGAACTCGTACGTGAGCAGTAGGCATGCCCCATAGTGGGCGTAAGGACGCACCCTCCGGCATCGGCCGATCTGTGCGACTTCTGTGGCAGTGACCCACTCGAGCTTGATCATGTTGCGGGTCATCACGGCGATTGCTACGACCATGCGTGTGGACGAGTTGGCTGGGCGAGACCTTCGCGCCTGGGCCGCCGTCGACGTTGACACCCGCTTTCCCGCCCCGCGATCGCCTCCTCAGCACCTGAAGGCCCAGACGGCTCCCATTGGTAACCAATGGTGTCGGCTGAAGTGCCCTCGGCCGGATTCGAACCGGCGGCACCCGCTTTAGGCGCGAGCCCAGGGGTGGACCCGATACCGGATCCCCATGTACCACAACGACTCAGGCCGTCGGACGTGCTTAGTGGCTCGGGCTGTTTCGGGCACTGTGGCCACCTCTCGGGTACCTGCTGCACGGGCGTCGCGCGGGACACTCGTCGTTGCGTCACAAGGAAGCCGATCGCGAAAGGATCTCGTCGACGATCGAGGTGGGCGACGAAACTGCTGCACCCCAATCCCATCGTCTCCTCCGAGCAGCACTGTGACGCCGGCAGGGCGCCCGGTGGATCAAGGGTGGTGTCGCGCACCACTTATCGGAACAAGAGGAGTTGTGGCGGGGCCGAGTTGTGTCTGCTCGAGCGCCTGCAGGAGTCTGGATCCAAAGTCAGGTCCAGAAAACCTCTTGTGGGTGGGCCCAGTGAACTGGCGCCAGCGGGAAGGGTGCCTTGGGTGGGCTCCAACATGCAGCATGAACTCGTGGCCCGCCACATGTATGGCAGATGTCGCTGCGTTCGTTAGGTCAGTCCAACGGGCGCGCGGCCAGCCAGCGGGCTGTCCCACCCCCCAACCCACAACGACCCCATCAGCCAAGCGAGCCGCGGCTTCGATCCGTCGGGCTACATCGGTACGAGTGATGGAGTCCCACTCTCCGGCCAGGTCGCTCGTGGACCGAGTCGCAACGGGCACAAGATTGGCTATCTGAACCTCGTGATAGCCGAGCATGTCACGCAGGACGCCCAGGTTTGCGACGCTTGTGGACCCCATTCTCGGCCCGGTCGGTGGATTGCAGAGAACGGCAAGCAAGACCCCGGTTACTTGCCTCGACTCGCCCCCGAGACTGTCGGACAGATTCCCGCGTGGGCCGTCAGTAAACGCCACGGACATTTCGGAGGCCGTGTAGCAGAGCAACGACTACCGGGACCGGTGTCGAGGGCGTCATCGGTGGACCGAGCTGTGGGTGTACTCGACGGAGAGGTCGGATTTGTAGAAGTCGACCGGCGACTTACGGCCCGCGATGATGGCTTCGCGGAGCGGTCGTACCTGCATGTCAAGGACGCGCATGCCCGTCGGGATCTCGGCGAGCGCTTCGATGCGATGGAAGCGATCTCCAAACTCTTCGGCGAACTCGGCGAGCGCCTTGAGCTTGATGGCGGCGTCCTCGAGGTGATGGCCGTGCGGGTCGACGATCGACGCGACCACCTTGCCGTCGACCTCGTTGAAGAAGACGAAGTCGGGGTGCATCGAGTGCCAGTTCCCCGCAGGGTCCCGGTAGGCGATGCCGAGGGAGTCGAAGGCTGCGCGGGATGGGTTGCGGTACCAGCCGCGCGAGTCGGGCCGGCTGATCTCGGCGAGGACGACCTTCCGCTCCCACTCGTTCAGACCGGTGAGGGGGAAATGACCGTCGTCGTCGGACATGAGGTGAAGTGGCGCAAGGGGCGCTGCGGCGAACTGACCGTCATCCTGCGCGATGGTGAAGCCCTCGATGCGGGTGCGAGGAGGCCGGAGCGCACCAATCTGGGGCTCGGTCGCCAGTGCCCGGATGTCCTCGTACTCCTGCTGTCGGACATCGGGGAGGCCCTTGATGGCGACGCGATGTTCCGCGAACCACCTTGCTGTCAGCTCGAGCGCGTCGGCATCCACCCTCTCGCGGACTTCCTTGACGGTCGCGAGAGCGGCGGCCCGAACGTAAGCCTCACGCAGGCCGTCGTCGTCCGAGACAGGGTCGTCCGGCCCGGCGACATGGTTGACGTAGGACTGCGCGATGTCTGCGCCAAATGCCTTCTTGGCGGCCTCGAAGCCGCTGCGGATGGCGCGGTCGTCGGCTCGCTCAACGAACTCGCTGTAGGACAGGCTGGTCTTGCCATACCGCCCTGAGATCTCCTTGACGTGGACGTCCCAGACCTCCTGCACAGCCTCTACGAGCTGCTTTGAGTACCTGACGGCGAAGGCGTCGAGGCTCGCATGGATCTCCTCCTCGGCCTCCCTCAAAGCGCCGGAACGAAGTCCATCGGCGGAGAGGGCCTGGGCCAAGGCGACCAGTCGCTTGACGGGCTTGGCGCCGCGCTGAGGCAGAGTCTGCGTCGGCAGCATCTCCCACAGGTCCCACACCGCCTGCGGGACGTTCGGGTTCCTGGCCAGTTCCCGTCCGTCGATCACGAGCTTCTTTTCCGCGCCCGGCATTGACTCGAGGTCCCCGGTGAGGAAACGCACGACTTTCACCGCGGTCGTCCTGTCGAAGAACGGCAGGATGCAGTCAACCGCGTTGAGTCGCTCGTCGCCCGGGACGCGGCGCGCCAGCGGGCTGCGGACCATGCGCCCCAGGAGCTGGGTTATGTGCGTGTTGTCTTTGGCGGGGCGGAAGGACACGAGCACCTCGGCGCGCGGGCAGTCCCACCCGGTGGAGATGGCGTCCTTGGCCACGAGAATGCGCACGTGGTCCTCCTCCTGGACACGCTGTGGCTCGATCCATTCGACGGCCCAGGCGCCGAACTTCTGGACCGTGTGGTCGCCGAGTACGTGACGGATAGCGTCGGCCGAAAGCTCGGGATACTCCGCGAAGATCGTGTCGAGCGCCAGGCCGACGTCGTCGGGATCCGGTGTGTTAGGGGTTTGGAGTACGAGGAGCGGCTTCACCGTTTCGTGGAGTCCCTGTGACACTGTGTATGCCGCCCACCGCTCAGTCGACTCGCGCAGTTTGCGAGCGGCGCGGCGGACGAGGACGGAGTCGAAATTGCCGGCCTCGTCAGGGATGTCGAGGACGAGGGTGTCCTTGACGAGCCCAGACTCCTGTACACGTGCGGGGTCGACCACTACGGAGGCGAGGGGCTGGCGATTTCGCGTCGCCTCCGCGTCCTTCATGGCGTTGTCGAAGTGTTCGATGGTGGCCGAGATCCCCCACACGACCGGGATGGCCGGGCGGACCTTCGTACCGTTCACGAGCTTGCGGACGATGGTCGGCTTGTCGGACGTGGCCTTCGTGTTGAACCCTCGGTGTGCCTCGTCGAGCACGAGGTAGAGGGTCAGGTTGGGGTCGTCGATGGTGTTGGCGAGCGTTTCCCAAATCGTCCAGCCCTGCAGGTCCGGGGTTGCGATCTCCTTCAGCCCCGTGAGCTGGGGGGTCAAGTCGTCGCTGGGCTCGGCGTGCCCTCGGGTGAGCTTGGACGACCTGCTCAGCTTCTGGGTGTTCAGAAAGTAGACCTTGCCGGGGTCTAGCCGCGGCTTGGCGAACGGCGGCTCGATCCGAACCAGGTTGGCGTAGGTGAACTTCTCGGAAGCCTCCATCAGCCGGTTTCGTGTCTGCTCGTTGAGAGCTGGGTCGTCGGAGAACCAGATGACGACCGCCCCAGGGTCAGGCTCGAAGTCGAAGGCCTCGTTGCCCCAGAAGAGAGCCTCGATGGCAGCCGCTGCCATCACGGTCTTGCCGGCGCCGGTGGTGGCTGTCAAGGAGAAGGACGACGGGACCGGAATCGCGCTCTTCTTGTAGAGGGTGCGCGCAGAGGCGAGGTTCTTGAGGACGTCGGCGGCGGCGTCGGCCTGGTAGTCCTTGAGTGTGAACTTCACAGCGAACCCCTCCCGGACTCGATCTCGAAGTTGCGCAGATAGGCCTCGTAAAGCCGCACCGGCTCGACGTGATCGGGCAGCTCTTGGGCGACGGACTCGAAGAGCCGGTCCTCGTCCGTGACGATGTAGGCGACGGCGACTGCGTGGTTCGCTACGACGGCTTTGAGGAAGGCTTCGGTGTGGTCGAGGTCGGCGAGCACGCCGTACTTGTCTGCGACGTCCCAACCCGATGAGATGTCATCGATCCGGCGCCCAGTCGACCCTGCACGGATCCACAGCAGCGGCGCTATCTTCAGGAACTCGCGATTACTGGCGACGCGTAGCGGGGCCTCATACGTGAGAGTGAAGAACTCGACGTTCTCGAGCAGGCCGTCGGCTATTGGGAACTCGTCTGGGGACCTGTAGTCGCCTTTTATCAGCTCGCCAGACGGCGTTAGGCCCGTGACGGCGGCTTGAATCCTGGGCTTCGTGATGAGATCGCAAATTCCCTTTGCCTCCCATTCAGGGTCGCCTGGTCTGAGCCCCTTGGCGCGAAGTGTGATCTGCTCGGCGGCAGAGACTTCATTATTCGTTACCACGATGGACGCGCGCCTCCCGCCATCTTGCCGGTTGAGGCGCATTACGGCGTGCGTGGTCGTCCCTGACCCGGCAAAGAAGTCCACGATCACCGCTTCCGGCTTATTTGACACGAAGAATCGAATGGCGTCTTCGACTGCGAATAGGGACTTCGCGAAAGGGAACTTCCGTTGAGGAAGCAAACGGTTCAGCAGTCCCGCGCCGCCTGTGCTCGCATCATGCGATGTCTTGTTCCACACCGTACGAGGGGTCGACAGTGCAGACAACTGGCTGCTTTCGAGGTCCAAGATCACGACGCCGTTCTCGTCCTTGCCGAGGGTTGCCACCAGCCCGTCTTCGACTGCCTTCGCCTTCTTGGCCTTCATGTACTGAATCCGCCATTGTCCAGTCTTCGCGTTGAACGAACCGACGCGGACCGTGCCGCGTACGCGGGCCTTTGCGAGGCCTCCGGGATTGAGCTGCCAGAATCCCTCGGTCATGTCGTCCTTGATTGGCCACACAGGGGTCAATCCGCTCGGCGCGATTACCGTGCGGCGGTCGACGCCCCTGCCGACAGGTTCACCGGCGGACACAATCGCGCCTCGGTCCGCATCGATGAAGATTGGGTAAAACTGCCCTTCTCGCTGGGCTCGGACTACCCCTATTCCGCGTCGAATCATGCCTTCCCACAGATCGGACTCGGCAAGACCCCTGGACGTACTTTCACCGGCAGCGATCCCGCTGAGCATACTGTCAGCGCTGCGCACAAGTTCGCTCTCGCCGATGAATACGAAGTAGAGATACTCCTCAACGCGCGAAAACTCCTTTGTGCGTGATGTGCCGCCTGGTTTGATCACGGTCGTGATCATCTGAATCTTCGATTCCGGAAAGGTCTGTTCAAGGAGCAGGCCCAGCCGCAGATACTCCTTTTCATCGATCGCGACTATGAGAACCGAGTCTTCGGGATTGAGTAGTTCTTTCGCCAACAAAAGTCGCCGCTCCATAAACGCGAGCCACTTCGAATGGCGGTATAGGTCGTCGCCCTCGACATAGTCGTTATTGTACTTCCAGTCTTTTGCACCAGTGTTGTAGGGCGGGTCGATGTAAATGCAGTCGACCCGGCCCCGGTGAGTGAAGAGCAGGGTCTGAAGAGCGTGATAATTCTCGGCATTGATGACGGCGTGGAACGGCTTGTCCCCACCCCTCTCGACCTTGCCAGTCGACGAAAGGCCAGGGTAGATGGGGTCACGAAACTCAGCGACCACCACTAGCTCCTCGAGCGTGACCTGCCTGCTGACGTCGCGACCGAGCGCCTCAAGGGCGGCGGTGCCACTGATTCGGTCGATGGACATCACTTGCCAGAGCTTCTCGCTACCGGTTGTGGGCGTCTGCCCACGAGGCGGCAGCACCCGCACCTTGTCACCTTTGCGGACTCGTCGACCGGGAAGTTCGACCGCTTCCGGCACGTGGCGCTCGAAGTTGAGCCCAAAGGCCCGACGGTCCGCGAGGGCGGCGACTTCGCGATCGATCTCGTCGGCCAGGAGTACGTTCTCGCTGCGGAGTTGACGAAGCAGGTCGCTCAGTCGGGACACAGGGTTCCTTACGTCACGGATGATTGTAGATTCGCCAAACCATCGGCTGGCATGGCGGTAGCGTATCCGGGGAGGTGCTCCAATTCGCGGACGCCGGAGTCAATCACACGGCATGGGGTGGGGAGAATTGCGCACGCTTTGGATCGAAGCCGGCGACATGTCTGGAGGGAGTCGCAACCAGATTGAGTTCGACGATGACTTGGCCGCATTCTTCGGCGTAGCACTACCTCGAGTGGGTTCAGCAGTAGAACTTTCAATCGACGTAACCGGGCAGAGGTGGCACAACTGTGGACTAGCTGCCAAGCGCACGACCTACGGTGTAACCATCTACCGCCTGAACCTCCCAACAGCCGCCAACGGAGGACTCGACTATCCCGGAACGGTCTTGAAGTTCGTGCCGGCTGGCGGTCGCTACTTCCGCGTGCATGTCGCGGACCCCGGGTCTGCGGAACATCAGTCGTGGCGTGCAGGTGCCCGGGCTGCTGGCACTTTGGCGGTGACCGGAGGTTCTGCTGGGCGCGAGTACGGATTCCTCGAAGAGGACTGATGCATGCTGTGACCCCGTACACGCAAGCACAGGTCCAGGCGATATCGACCCTCCATGAGCCCTTGCAGATCATCGCCTGTGCGGGGTCCGGGAAGACCCAGGTCATCTCGCAGCGGATCGCGAAGATCCTTGCCCAGCCCGGGGTCGAGCCGCGCAACGTGGTTGCCTTCACCTTCACCGAGAAGGCAGCCGCCGAGCTGAAGGAACGCATCCTCGGACTTGTCCAGGATGACCTCGGAGACGTCACCGGTTTGGCTGAAATGTACGTGGGCACGATGCACGGCTACGCCCTCGACCTGCTCCAGCGTCTGGTCCCGAACACGTTCAAGTACTCGGTCCTGACCGAGATCACCAACCAGCTGTTCATCGACCGCTACAGCGGGAAGTCGGGGCTCACCTCGTGTCCGACGTCGGCCAAGCAGGGGACCTTGCGGCGCTACCAGAACTCCAAGCTCTACATGCAGGTGCTCAGCGTGCTGCGCGAGGACGTGATCGACTTCGCGCAGGTCCCGAGCGGCGTCGTCGAGTCGTTCGACAAGTACATGGCCCTCATCGACGAGCACGCCCTCTTCGATTACACCCAGATGATCAATCTCGCCGTCCACTACCTGGAGGGCGACCCGTACGAGGACGACGATTACGTGCGCGTCCAGGAGCACGTCAAGGACGACATCAAGTACGTCGTGGTCGACGAGTACCAGGATGTCAACCCGCTCCAGGAGCGGCTCGTGAGCGGTCTCGTCCGGTTCGGCGCCAACCTGTGCGTCGTCGGCGACGACGACCAGACCATCTACCAGTGGCGCGGCAGCCAGGTCTCCAACATCGTGACGTTCGCGGACCGGCACAGCGGCGTCACGCAGGTGACCCTCGACGACAACTTCCGCTCTAGCCGGGGCGTCGTCGAGGTGGGTCGCTCCGTGGCGGAGCGCATCGCGACCGGGCTGCGGCTGCCGAAGGCGATGGTCGCCGCCGGTCACCAGCAGTGGCAGCGTGGCGACCTGCTCGCCCTCGAGTTTGACGACCCGGACGCGGAGGCCGCCTGGATCGCGGACCGAATCGAGGCGATGCGGGGCATGGCATTCACCGACCGGCCCGACGCCGCCGCGCGCGGACTCTCATGGTCCGACTTCGCCGTCCTCTTCCGGTCCGTAGCCAATGACTCCGGGCCGCTCGTCGAGGAGCTGCGCAAGCGCGGCATACCTTTCATCGTCAAGGGGCTTAACAAGCTGTTCGACAGCCCCGAGATCCGTGCCGTCGTCGGCATTTTCCAATTCATGGTCCAGGCCATGGACGCGGCCACCCTAAAGGCGCTGTGGGACGATGCCGACCTCGTCCCGGCTGGCGCCGACTGGGCGAAAGGGGTCGGCGTCCTCGAGCGGGGCCGCGACTTCGACTCTGGTCAGCGACGCGCTGTTTACAACATCCAACGCCTCTACCTGGACTTCCTCGAGGCGCTCGAAATGCGCGAGGACAACCTCCCCGGTGACCCCGTACGCGGCGAGCTCGTCTTCTACCAGCTTGGCAAGTTCAGTCAGGTGATCTCCGACTACGAACAGATCTACTTCACAACCGACCCGCAGGCGAAGTACACCGGTTTCGAGCAGTGGCTCCGGTTCCAGGCGCCCGGCTACTACGCAGACGCAGACGCTGATATCGGCTATGCGACGCCAGACGCTGTGACGATAGCGACCGTCCACCAGGCCAAGGGCCTGCAGTGGCCGGCCGTGTTCCTCCCCGCGCTGCGCCGGAACCGGTTCCCCGCGCGCGTGATGGGGGGCGTCACCCTGCGGCACGTCATCCCCGACACCGCCATCGACGACCCCGACCGCTACCGGGGAACGATCGAGGACGAGACCCGCCTTTTCTATGTCGCCGTGACAAGGGCACAGAAGTACCTCTACGCCACGTGGGCCCCGATCCAGTCCAATCAGCAGCAACGACGGCGCTCGGAGTTCTGGGACCACCTCGCTGCCCAGCAGTGGGTCTCGACCACCGCCAGCGCCATCGTCGGGGACCGACTGGCGCCGCATGCCTTGCAGGAGACACCGCAGGTCACCCTGTCATTCTCCGAGCTCAAGTACCTTTTCGAATGCTCGTACCAGTTCAAGCTGCGGTTCCTCTACGGCTTCAACGCGCCCATCCACGAGGCCCTGGGCTATGGGAAAGGACTCCACGACGCCCTGTCCGAAATACACAAGCGCGCCCTCGAAGGCGACATCGTCACCAAGGGCGCCGCCGGATCGTTGATCGACCGGCACCTGCACACGCCATTCGCCTACCCGACGCTGCGCGAGCAGCTGCGTAGTGCCGGCGTGAAGGCCATCGAGCGCTACTTTGACACGCATGGCACGGAGATCGCCCAGACCGAGTTTTCTGAAAAGCAGATTCGCGTCCACGTGGCGCCGGGTATCACGGTCGACGGACGCATCGACCTAATTCGGCGACTCGACACGGGCGAGACAGCAATTGTCGACTTCAAGTCGAGCGAACGCGCCCAGGCCGAGAGCGTGACCAGGGACCAGTTGCACGTCTACGCGGTCGGTTACCAGGAACTCACTGGGTCGTCGGCAGATGTGATCGAAGTGCTCAACCTCGACGAGAATGGCAAGACCACGCGCGAGCCGATTGATGCGCCACTGCTCGACGCCGTGCGCACCAAGATCCACGACGCAGGTGAGTCCCTGCGGCGAAACGACCTGCCGCGCCTGCCGGTGTGGAACAAGGGCGCGTGCGGCACGTGCGACCTGGTGGGGTTGTGCCGAGAGCGGCCCTCGACGTAGGCGCTACGGCGATCGGCCGCTGCCGGCCGCCGTCGTTCAACTGCGGTTGTCAGACGGCTGTGTCAATCTCAGACGCGGAATCCGGTACAACAAGTGGGGGCTGACCATGACTGACCTCTTCCCCGGCGTCGGCGCCGGCTCGTTGCTGCACTCGCAGCTGCTGGCCGACGATCGATCCACCCGTGTCGGGGCGATCTACCGCATCGACTACGGCGAGGCCATCGTGCTGACGCACGACAAGTGGAAGTTCGACGCCGGCGGCATACCGCAGTTCTCATTCCTGCTGGCGACGGCCCAGGACATCAACACGCCCGAGGTCGACGACGACGAAGTGCTTCTTCTGCGCGTCGAGGGCACAGCGCCACTCTCGATGGAGACCGACCTGCACGCGGTCCGCGAGGAGTCGTTACGGTCCGCCTTATCCAGCAACGACAACCCCGCGCCCTCCTCCGTGCTCGACGTCGACCTCGACCCCTTCACTCGAAACCGCGTCTCCTTCACCGGCCTGCGCTGCCGCGTGCTCGGCACCTTCTACGAGGACGACGTCGACGGTCGCAAGGTGCTCGAGTTCGGGGCAGACGTCGACAACTTCTACGCCACATCCACCTATCGCGTGCTGAAGCCCGTCGGCGAGGGGCTTTCGACCGTCGCGTCATACCTGAAGCCGACCGGCCGCCCACAGGAGCGAGTGCGGATCGGCGCGGTCCGCTACTCCGCCACACGCCGCCGGGCCAAGACGTCCAACCAGGCCGACGCCGCGGTCGAGGTCAACATCCACGACTTCATCGGCAACAAGACCGCCCTGCTCGGGATGACCCGAATGGGGAAGTCCAATACAGCCAAGACGATCATCGCCCGGACGTTCGTGATCTCCGAGCGCCAGCGGGCCGCCGCCGGGAACCCGATAGGGCAGTTGATCTTCGATCCGCAGGGCGAGTACGCGAATCCCAACACCCAGGACGGCACAGAGATCGCGGCCATCGGCGCAAACCACGTCCGCATCTTCAAGTTCGGCGCCGATGGCTCCCAGCCACACGTGAAGCCCCTCAACATCAACTTCTTCTCGGAGAACCAGATCGATGCCGTCCAGGGCCTGATCTCTGAGGCCCTGAGCGCCGAAGGATCCGGCTACGTCAAGGACTTTGCGGGTACCTCGTATGCCGATGTGGCCGGCGACCGATCCGCAAGCACTCACGCCCAGCGGGCCCGGATGGTGCTCTACGGCGCGCTCATGCGTGCTGGCTTCACGGTGCCGCAGAACTTCCGAGCGCGCATCAACATGAGCGGCGCGCTCCAGCAAAAGGTGTCAGCTGAGCTCGGCCGTATCCCATTCACTCAAGCAGGCCAAACCGTGAACTTCGCGACGGTGGGTGCTGCCGACCTGGAAGCAGTCGTCGAAAAGGTCATCCAGTTGCGGGAGGGCGGGGACCAGGACGCTACAGACTTCACCAAAGACATTCGGTGGAAGAGCGTAGAGCCGATCTTCACGACCCAAAGCGGTGGCAGAAGCGTGCGCGGTTGGCGCAACCTCAATCCCCTGCGCCCCTTTCACAGCCCGCTGACCCAGAACGACCCAGCGATCGAGATCTATGACGAACTCGTTCAGGGACGCATTGTCATCGTGGACCTTCACGTCGGCGCCGAGTCGGTCACCAAGGCGCTCAGCGAGGACATCACGCGCCGCCTCTTGTCGCGCCAGACGGAGGTGTTCACGTCAGGCAGCGAACCGCCGCACATTCAGGTCATGCTCGAAGAGGCACACAACCTCTTCTCGTCAGACCGTTACAAGGACGACCTCGACGTGTGGGTGAAGCTCGCCAAGGAGGCGAGCAAGCTCAATCTCGGAATGACCTACGCCACGCAGGAGGTGTCAGGGGTCGCCCATCAGGTGAAGGCGAACACCGCCAACTGGGTCGTGGCCCACCTGAACAACACGACCGAGGTCAACGAACTCGCCAAGTTCTACGACTTCGGGTCCTTCAAGGACGCCATCATCGCGTCCGAGGACCGCGGTTACGTTCGGCTCAAGACGCTGTCGTCCCCCTACATCGTGCCGGTCCAGATCGACCGCTACAACGTCGCGCTCGTCAACGAGGCCCGCGCCGCCGCCGGCGACCCGCCTCTCACACCGCAACCAGGTCCCTGATGCCCTACGAAACCGTCTCAGGCTCTCACGAGATCGCGTCTCGGCTCGGCCACTCCACTGCCGCCGTCCGCGCCATCGCGGACGCACGCACGTTCCATGTGCCAGCGGAGGAACTGCGGGACGCCGACGAACTCCGCAGTAAGGTCCGTCCGCGCGTCGACTTCGTCTTCCCGGACCATGTCGGCCGACTCACCGCCGCGCTGGCCATCGACGGGTCCTACGTCGTCGAGCGAATCCGAGACGGCCTCCCGTCGGTGCTCTACGGGTTCGCGCAGGCCGCAGCCGCGTTCGTCGACTTGACCGTGATGGAGACCCAGCGGGCCGAGCGGTTCGTCGATCCCTACGAGATCGAGCGGGCGGTCAACACCGCTCTAGTCACTTTGGACCTTCCGGTGAGTGGCGCGTACACCCGGGAAGGTGTGGACATCGCAACATCTTGGCGCGAGTCGATCGACCATCTCTTCCGTACCAAGAAGATCGAGGTCAACCGACTCGACGTCTCCCTGCTCGACCTTCTGCTGCTGATCCACGGACGGCCTGGGGCGCCTGCGACGACGGTCCCCGTCAACTGCCCCACGGACAACTGCAACAAGGACGTCCCCGTCCCGGTCGCCGGGTTCGAGTGCGACGCCTGCGGGGTCTGGCTGTTCCCAACCGACGTTTTACGCATCCATGAAGAGGTTGGCGAGGAGGGCGCCAACCAGTCTGCGCTGGGGCGGCTGATGTCGGTCGTCGAACTGCTCGTCCTGGTGGGCCTCGCGACCCTCCTGTGGGAGCAGTCCCGCCAAGAGTTGCTTCCGACGACCCTATTCATCGTCGACGGCCCGCTCGCGATGTACGGCCCACCGGCCAAGCTCAGGGCACGCGCCCTGGCCTACTTCCAGCAGATGAACGCCGACACACCCGGCCTCGCGCCCTACATCTGCGGGCTCGAGAAGACCGGGGCAATGGTGGATTTCGCGCGTCAACTGGCACGGCACGGCGTCCTGGAACCGGGGCAGCTCATGGTCTGCGACGAAGAGGTCCTCAAGCGAGTCACCAATGCGACCAACGAACGCGCTTACGGCAAGGAAACGTACTGGGGTCGGAAGTTCATCTATCGCGCCCTCGACGGGAGGGTCGTGGTCCCGACCGTCATGCCAGCGACGGGAGATCCATACGACTCCAACGGTGGCAAACCTGACCCAGATGACTACCCCACACTGCCAGCCATCCTCGACGTGATCGACCGCACAGGCTCGTCCATGTACGTCGACGGAATCATCCCCGTCGCGGCCGCCCACGGGAAGGCGGCCTTCCCGATCGGGGTCGGCACCGACGTGCTGCGATTGGTAGCCACCCAGCGACTCGGGCTAGCTAAAGGGAGTTAGTCCACCGCCTTGAACGCTGAAGCAACCGTGTTCGAGATAACCATGAGCTCGCTGGCTACCTCACGACGGTGTGCCGAGTAATGCAGGCTGAAATGCTGCGTTGTGCGGGCCCGATAGAGGGCCTTGATCTCCTCGGCCAAGTCGTAGGTCAGCACCCAGTTGGCGTCCGCTTTCGCGTTGAGCAACGTGGCAAGGTCTTCGTGCTGCCGATTGTTGAAGGAGTTCAGGTAGAGGAAGCTCCCCTTGGCAAAGTACGGCGGATCCACGTACGCGAAGACATTCTCCTTCGGGAGCCAATGCCTCAGCCGAACGACACCATCCTGGTGGCTGATCAGCACCTTGGAGCGATACTCAGCTAGTCGCTCGATCCTGGCGCGGAGTCCGTCACGATTGAACCGGGCGTCCATCGTGTAGGTCCCAGACTGTTCCAGACCGCCGATAATGCCGCCTCGCAGCACACCCGATCGATTGGTCCTGTTGAGGTAGAAGGTGGCGAACCCGAGGTCGAGAGGCTCGATCCTGTTGTCGTCACGAGCCCGGTATACCTCACGCTGCCGCTTCCACTCGTCGACTGTGAGCGGCGTGGACTCCAGGCGCTCGAGAAAGGCGTCCGTCTCGTTGAGCATCGAGGCCCACACGGCGTAGATCGACTTGTCGAGGTCGTTGATCACGATGCGACTGACGACCCCGCGGTATAGGAGGTCGAGGCCGGCTCCGGCGCCCCCTGCGTACGGCTCGACATACGTCGGCTTGTCCAGCCCGAGCGAGTCGATCACGGTCTCGAAGAAGTCAGCGAGCGACGCCTTGCCACCCGGATACCGAAGCGGGCTCGGATTGGATCGCCTGCGCGCGACAACGTCGATCACGCAGCACCTCCAACGCCGAAGAGTCTCACCGGGCCGCCACAGCCTACAGATGGGGTCGGACGGCCCGACGACCGATCAGCCGAATCGACGACCGTCATGCCATCGACCGCGTCCAAGGCGCCGCCGGCTGGTTGGCCGCGGAGGCTGAATACCCCGGACGCACCCCGACGCCTAGATTCCGCGCCCGCTGCGCCCGAGCTTGTTCCTGGCGCTGGACTTCATGGGCAGCAAGGTCGGCGCTGCTGGTGGCGATGGCCTTCTGCAGGACCTCGACTGGCTCGACCCTCTCGGGCTCACGATGCGCGGTCGCCGAGTCCGGTTCTTGGGCGGTGTCGATGTAGAGCCGGTTCGTCTCCCGGCCCCGGGACGCCATCACATACAACGGTTCCCGCAGCGTGGTCGCGGTGACGTAGGCGTGGGCGGTGTCCACTGTCCGGCCCTGCGCCCGGTGGGCGGTGGACGCGTACCCGAGCTCGAGGTGCCCGCGTACGTAGTCCGCTGGAAGCACAGCGGTGGCTCGCCCGCCGGGCCGGATCACCCGTAGCGACCCGTCAGGTCCGGTGGCGGTGACGACCCAGTCGTCGCCGTTCTTGACCCATCCGCGGCCAGTGGTCAGGGCGCGCATGTTGAGCCGGGTCACGACCACGTCGCCCACCCCTACGACGGTCCCGTCGCCGCACAGCACCCCGTCCTGCGCAACGTGCCCGGCCCGTACCCGCCACGCCCGCGCACGGGCGTTGAGCTCGACGACGGTGTCCGCGTCCGCGGCGACCATGAGCGAGGCCCGCCCGGCCCGCTGGTCGGTCTGCCATCCCTCGAACAGCAGATCCAGCATGTCGGCGCGCACCCCGGACTCGAGTCGGCCGTGCGCGGCGTACTCCTCCGCGACCATCTCGTCGCCGACACGGAGCCGCAGTGTCGCGTCGCGTTCCCACTCGTGGCGGAACCGGCGCACGTCGTGCAGGGTCGCGACGGCCGGGCCGGCCGCGTCGGCCAGCAGCTTGAACGCACCGCCGGCCTGCACCGGCGACAGCTGCGCCCAGTCTCCGACGAGCAACACCTTCGCGCCCGCATTTGTGGCCGCGGTGGTGATGTGGTCGAGGTCCGTGGTGGCGGCCATGGAAGCTTCGTCGACGATGATCAGCTGCCCTGGGCGAAGGGCCCAGCGGCGGTAGGCGGCCAGTTCCGCTTGCGCGGTCATCTGCAGCTGTCGGGTGGCCTGGGATGGGTACGCGCCGGCCAGGCGCGCTGCGTACTCCCGCAGCCGCGCCTCCCGTTGGGGCAGGGAACGGTGCTCACTGATCCATTTCGCCGTGTTCTCGGTAGGGACGCCGACGGCGTCGGCGAGTACCTCTGCGGCTGCCGCGGAGGGCGCCAGCCCGACCACTGACCCAGGTCCGTGGTCGGCCTCCCAGGCCGCCCGCACCCCGGCCATGGTGGTCGACTTCCCCGTGCCAGCGGCGCCTACGAGCACATCGAGGCGGCGTCCCGAAGTGACCACAGTTGCGACCGCATGGGCCTGCTCCGCGGACAGCGCGTGCTCTTTGCCGGGCGCGACCATCCGTCCAAGTCGGGCCGCTACCGCCGTGGTCACGGCGGGGGCGTCCGTAGCCTGTCCGGCGGCGAGCAGGCGAGCCTCGGCGTCCAGCAGGTCTTGGGTGGCGTAGACCTCGCTGTTGCGCGGGCGCAGCATGCTCGACCCGTCTGCGCGCTGCAGGTGCTCGGGGGTGTCCAGGACCTCGGCCGGAGTGAGCATGACCGCCCGTTCCGCCGCCAAGGTGGCGGTGCGTTCCGCCACTCTGATGCGGTCGGCCGAGGCGGCGAAACGGACCGCGTGCAACTGCCGGTGTGCCTCGGCGAGGAGGTTCGCCCGGGTAAACGTGGCCCGCTTGTCCGCAACCTTGGCCACTACCAGCGTCGCGGCATCGGCGAGGATCCCCGCCTCCAAGTCGTGGGCTGTGACCAGTCGGTGGGTGTGTCGCCCGGCCAGCGCGGCGACCCAGGCTGGTTGGTCAAGACCGACGAAGTCTCGGGCACGGGCACGCCACCCGTCGATGAGCTCGACCAGCGGTTTGACCTGCTTGGCCTCGCGGGTGGTCAGAGTCGCTTGCTGCCGCATGCCGATGACCTCCCGGGCGGTGGGCTGTCGTCCTTGGGAGGCCACAAACGCGTCGACCAGTTCCTCCTTTGCCTGCTCGATCGCGCTCGAACGCTGCGAGAACTCCTCTCGCAGCTCCTTGTCGACCCCGTCGACTTCCCACTTCGGCTCCGCCGAACGCGCCCGACCCTCGGGCGCCCAGCCCCACCCCAAGTTCCGGGTGATCTCGTCAGCGAGTAGCCCGTTGTACAGCTCGGACATGCCCACCGCGGCACGGAACAAAGCCTTGGAGTCGAGGGTTCGCCACCTGCCATCGACCGCGGACTGGACCCGGTTGAGGACCACCACGTGGGTGTGCAGTTGCGGGTCGCCAACGCGGGAGTCCCAGTGGTCGAACGCGGTCGCGATGACGCCGCGCACGTCTTCTGAGATCGCTCCGGCGTGCCCGGTGCGGGTGGCGAACACGTGCACCTCCCCGTACGCGATGACCGCCTGCAACGCCCGCCGGTGGGCCGCGTGGATCCGCGCCCGGGTGGGTTCGTCAGCGAGCGCCCACGCCACGGAGACGCTCTTCGGGACCGAGAACGTTAGGTCGAACCCGGCCACACTCTTGGGGGCCTTGCGGACCCGTCCGAGGTGGTCGACGAACACCATGCCGGCACCGATCGGGGGACGCCCGAGATGCTCACCCGTGACGGGATCCCGAAGCATCCCGAGCATCCGCCAGAGTTGTTCTTCGCTCACGGGCGAGCCGGGCTCGACGCCCACGCCGCCCGCGAGGCCGGCCAGGCCACTGCCCAAGAACCACCCCGGCGGGGTCCCTGTCGCGGCGTAGTACCCCGTCAGCCCGGCCGCTCTGGTGGCCTCGTCGGCGCGCGCGACCGAGGACATCAGATAGCGGTAGCCCGCACCCAGCGTCATCCGGCGGATCGACATCGTCACAGTCGGACAACGTCGCCGCGGGGGCACCACCGGCGACCACCCCGACCACCTTGGTGCCAGACGTGTGGAGCAGTCAGGTTGTGCGTATTGGGTGCGGTAGGCGGAGGCCGCGCGGTTCGAGTCGGCTGGGGGTTGTGCGGGCGTGGAGGAGTAGGAGGAGTACGGGGACGTTAGGGGCGTGGCGGCATGGGGGAGTGGGGGCGTCAGGTCGCGGTAGAACGGCCGCAGGTGGCCTTAAGCCGGGCGGCGGGGTCTGACAACCCTCCGCCGATGGCCTCGCGCTCATGGTGCCCCCGCAGCGCCGTTGTCCACACAACAGCAACGAAGGATGGCCATGCAGAAACCACCGGGATCAAATGAGGTTGTAGCCCAAGGGTATGAAGGGAGGAACACCATGAACGAAGAGGACGACGTCCGCGCTCCGATCCTGCTGTCTCCGGATGAGGCGGCGTCGTGGTGCCACATCAGCGTGGGAACGCTCAACCACCTGCGGTACCACGGGCGGTTTGCCCCGGCGATCAGGATCGGCAAGCGCTGCTTCTGGACACCGAAGGACCTCCTAGCGTGGTTGGAGTCCCAGAAGGAACCAGCGTGATCATCAAGCGCCCCAACGGAAAGTGGCGCGTGCAGGTGAAGTACCGAAGCCGCGTCGTGGCTGACCGGACCTTTGATCGTCGCGGCGATGCGGTCCGTTGGGAAGTCGAACAGAAGCGGCTGCTGCACTCTGGCGAGTTCGTCGCTCCCGCCGCCGGTCGGATCACCGTTCGCGAGCTGGCCGACGAGTTTCGGGAGTCGCGAAAGGGGCAGGTGTCGGTGCGGGCGTGGGAGTCGGACGAGAGCGCTCTCCGCGTCCATATCGTGCCGGCCTTCGGGAAGTTCCCGATCTCCTCGGTCACGCCTCCTTTGGTCGAGCGCTTCCTCGTCGACCTGGCGGTCTCGCGCTCGGTGCGGACGGCAGCTCGGGTTCGGACGACTCTGCGCGGGCTGTTCAGGTACGCCGTCAAGACGCGTCGGCTACAGGTGTCGCCCGCGGAACTCGTCCCACTCCCGCACCCCGACTCGAGGACGGGGAAGGTCGTCGAGGTCGACCCGTTCACGGTCGCTGCACTACTTGATGTGGTCGACAGTCAGGCCAAGCTGTCGCCCGGAGGTGCCGACATCACGTTGGTCCTGGCTCTGACCGGCCTGCGGTTCGGTGAGCTGCGGGGGTTGCGGGTCCGAGACGTGGTGTCGGTTCCCTATCCCGGGATCGTGGTCAAGCGGTCCATTCCGCAGTCCGGGCTGACCGGTGCGGTCATCGAGAGGGCCACGACGAAGAGCGGCCGATCCCGGATGGTGCCACTCTCGGAGCTGGTCTTACCAGTGGTGATGAAGGCGGCGGAGGGAAAGGAGCCGAACGACTTGCTCTTTCCCGCGCCAGAAGGCGGGTACCTCCACGCTCAGAACTGGCGGCGGCAGATTCACTGGAACACGACGGGGCTTGGGAGGCGTCCGCACGACCTGCGCCACACGGCCGCATCCCTGTGGATCGCGGCCGGGGTGGACATCAAGACGGTGTCGTCCTGGCTCGGTCACTCGACGGCGAAGCTGACGCTGGATACCTATGGGCACCTGATGGGGACGGACGCGGACCGGGCTGCCCTGGACCGGGTCAACAAGGCTCTTGGGAACCCAGCGGGCACCCAGCGGCCGAAATCGTCAGAGTCGGAGAGCGAGGGCGAGGCCTGAAAATGGCCTCTGACCTGCGAAAACGTGGTGGTGCCCTCGGGCAGATTCGAACTGCCGACACCCGCTTTAGGAGAGCGGTGCTCTATCCCCTGAGCTACGAGGGCGGGGCAAGGCTTGGACCCTCACTGTCACGGTCGCCGCGACCGAGAGCACTGGAAGCCCTGCGACAGGAAGGGTAGCCCAAGCCCGCCCTTGCTCGTCTGCCGGTCACGAACCCCGGACCGTCCGCGCCATTGACCTCGATCGCCGCACAGGACGATCCTGAGCAGGACCGGGTGACCTCGCCCGCGATCCTGGGAGGCCGCGATGATCCTCGTGGTGGGTGGGACCGGTGACCTTGGCGGCCGCGTCGTGCGACGCCTCCTCGACGCCGGACATCGGGTCCGCTGTCTGGTGCGGGCTGGCTCGGACGGGTCTGCCCTTCGCGCCGCTGGGGCAGAGCTCGTCCAGGGCGACCTGACCGATCCGGCCTCCCTCCGCGCGGCGTGCCATGAAGTCGACATCGTCGTCGCCAGCGCAACGACCATCGGTCGACGGTTGGCCGGGGTCAAGGGGCCCACCATCCGCGCGGTCGAGGAGCAGGGGATGGCGGCGCTCATCGACGCCGCCGAAGCCAACAAGGTCCAGCGGTTCGTCTACCTCTCCTACGCAGGCGTTGGGGAGGGGCCGGCCACGCCGATGTCGCGGGCCAAGGCCGCCACCGAGCGCCGGCTCGCGAGGTCACCGATGCGACGAGTGATCGTGCGGCCCGACGCATTCCAGGAGGTGCATGTCGCAGCCGTGGGGCGCTTCGACCTCAAAGCCGGCCGCGTCGCCACCTTCGGCCGGGGGAACACCAGGCACCGGTGGGTCGCCACCGAGGACGTCGCGGCCCTGGTGGCAGCGGTCGCCACCGAGCGGAACCCACCCGAGCTGATCGAGTTCGGAGGCCCGGAAGCCCTCAGCCGCAACGAGTGTGTGGCTGTCGCCGAGCACGCCACCGGCAGGTCGATCAAGGTCATGCGCGCCCCACTCCCGGTGGCGCGGCTCCTGACCAAGGTCCTGCAGCTGACCGGCCGTGGCGACGCGATGGCGAGCATCATCGGACTCGGAGTCATGATGGACGAGTTCGAGATCACCTGGGACGACGCACCGTTGCGCGAGCGCGGCATCACGCCGCGCTCCACCAGCGACTGGATCAACCAGCAGGCCGCCGCCCTCGCAGCCGGGTAGCGCCAGGTCTCTGTCCCGTGCGGCTCGACGCCGAGGCCGAGCCCTCCACGTTTGGCGTAGGACCCGAGTCCACGTTTGGCGTAGGACGAAGAGGGGGTGTTGGCGCCACCTTGCCTCGGCATGCTTGCGATCAGCGCCGTTGACCGTGAGTCGTCACGCGTGGTGGGGGAAGGGAGGAGATTCCGCGCTGGAGGCGGCCAGACCCGGCGGCGTCTGTCTCCACCAGTGAAGGGACCTCTGATGAAGCCAAAGACCACAGTCATGACCGTTGTCGCCTCCGTCGTCCTGCTGGGAGCCGCAGCGCTCTCGGTGTCGACGGGCGCCCAAGCCACCCCTCCGAGCGTTCCCGGACCCGCGGCATCCCAGCTCGTCCTGGGCACCCTGGACGGGCCGTCGAAGGCGAAGAAGGACCACATCGAGCTCAAGGTGGGCTCTGACACGACGGTGCGGACGTTCACGCTGACCTACCCGCCGGGCTCGTCCTCGGGCTGGCACGCCCACCCGGGCATCGTGTTGGCCGTCGTCGAGTCGGGCTCGGTCACCCGGCAGTTCGCGGACTGCTCGGCGCCGCAGACCTTCACCGCGGGCCAGGCGTTCACCGAGGTCCCCGGACACCTCGTAACCAACCCCGGCGCCACCGACGCCGTCCTGCGCATCACGCAGCTGTTCCCTGCGGGCACGACCGTCCTGCGTGAGGACCTGCCCGACCCGGGCTGCTGACCAACAGAGTGTGCCCCTCAGGGAGGGGCACGGCATGGCAAAGGCGGGCGCGTCGCCGGGGTGTCTCCCGTGACGCGCCCGCCCCGTGCGGCGCATCTCAGCATCCAGAGCTGAGGGCGGCTTCACGCCTGGCTGACACGGTCAGCCGCGATCGGAACTGCGACCAGCGGGCACGGCGTGCCTGCCGCTTCTCGAGTGCGAGGTCGTACGCCATTGCGTGGACTGGGTGCTGGGACTCCAGCGTCGCCACCTTGTGCACGGCCATCGTCATCGTCGTCAACTCACTCATGTCGATCTCCTTGGTCAGGGCCAAGGAGCCGATCTCCTTGGTGCCTGCCGAGCAGGTTGACCAAGCGACCTTCCGCAGACCTTCCGCGTCGCCGCCGCACACCTTTCGCGCCGCCCCAGCGGCCGGCCAGCAGGCGAAAGGTCGGCGAAAGGTGCCGTTCCTACGGTCCTCTCCATCAACCACATCCGCCGGGACCACCGGCACTTCCGAAGGAGAGCTCCACCATGAGCAACACGGCATACGCAACCCCCGCATCCATCAACGGTGTGGACGTGGCAACCCTTTTCGCCACCCTCGACGCCGTCAAGGGACAGAACGAGATCGCCAAGTTCCAGTTCCGCGCCGAGAACACCTGGCAGACCGGCACCCACAGCCGGTCGCGCATCCACGGCTTCTACGGCGCCGGCCAGGAGCTGACGCACACCCACGAGACGGTGCTCGACGCCGACCACCCGGTCGTCCTCACCGGCGCCGACCACGCGCCGACGCCGGTCGAGTACCTGCTGCACGCCCTCGCCGCCTGCCTCACCGCCGGCATCGCCAACATCGCCTCGGCCAGGGGGGTGAAGCTCACCAAGGTCACCTCGACCGTGGAGGGCGACATCGACCTGCTCGGCATCCTCGGCCTGTCCGACGGCTCGGTCCGCAACGGCTACCAGGGCATCCGCGTCGAGTTCGACATCGAGGGCGACGCCGACGACGAGACCCTGCGCGGCATCGTCGAGCAGTCGCGCCGCCGCTCCGCCGTCTACGACGTGCTCACCAACCCCACACCCGTCTCCGTCTCCGTCGTGACCGGCTGAGCGAAACCGGGCGCGTCCCCGTCCGGCGATCCCGGACGGGGCGCACCAGAAGGAGCAACACCATGCCCGCCATCGACACCGTCGTCATCGGTGCCGGCCACGCAGGCCTCGCCGTCAGCCGACTGCTGACCCTCGAAGGCCGCGACCACGTGGTCCTCGACCGCGGTCGCGTCGCCGAGAGCTGGCGCACCGCCCGTTGGGACTCCCTGCACCTGCTCACCCCCAACTGGATGGCCCGCCTGCCCGAGTGGTCCCACATCGGCCCCGACGCCGACGGCTTCATGAGCGCCTCCCAGTTCGTCCGCTACCTCGAGAGGTATGCCGCGAGCTTCAGTGCCCCGGTCCTGTCCGGTGTGCGCGTGGAGGAGGTGAGTGCAGTGGGTGACCGCTACCGCGTCGTCACCGACTGTGCGACCTGGCTCGCTCGCCACGTCGTCATCGCGACCGGACCCGGCGGCCAACCGCGGATCCCGGCGGCCTTGGAGGGGCTCGGCGCTGACGTCCACCTGACCACCTCGGCCGACTACCGCAACCCCCGACAGGTCGCCGAGGGCGGAGTGCTGGTCGTGGGGGCCTCGGCCTCCGGCGTGCAGATCGCCGACGAGCTGGCTGCGGCCGGCCGCGAGGTCGTGGTGGCCGTGGGTCGGCACAACCGCATGCCCCGCGAGTACCGCGGCATGGACATCTACTGGTGGCTCGAGCGCACCGGTCGCACGGCCCGCACCATCGACGAGGTGCGCGACGCCGACGCGGCCCGACGCGAGCCGTCGCTGCAGCTGATCGGCCGACGCAGCCACCACACCCAGTCCCGAAACCTCGACCTGCGCACGTTGCAGGCCAGGGGAGTCCGGCTGGCCGGTCACCTGGTGGGAGCTGAAGGCCAACGGGTGAGCTTCGCCGACGACCTGGTCGACTCGGTCAGCAGCGCCGACAACCGGATGCACCGGTTCCTCGACACCGTCGACCGGCACATCGACCAGAGCGGGCTGACGCGTGAGGTCTGGGCGGCCGAGCGGCCGAAAACCGTTGCGGTGCATGGCGCGCCGTCGACCTTGGACCTCGCGGCTGCGGGGATCCGGACGGTCCTGCTCGCGACCGGCTACCAGCAGGGCCACCCGTGGCTGCAGCTGCCGATCACCGCAGCCGACGGGTCGATCCGGCAGCAGCGCGGCCGGACCGAGGCCCCGGGGGTCTACGTCGTCGGCCAGCGGTTCCAGCACCGCCGCAACTCGGGGATGGTCGACGGCGCGCGGCACGACGCCGCGATGGTCGTGGCCGACCTCGTGGGCGCGGACCGAGCGGTCGTCGCCGCATCGGACGAGCGTTGTGAAGGGAAGACGTCATGACCACCTACGACGCAGTCGTCGTCGGCGCCCGGGTGGCCGGCGCGTCCACCGCGATGCTGCTGGCCAGGGCCGGGGCCAGGGTGCTGCTCCTCGAGCGCACCCCCTACGGCTCCGACACCCTGTCGACGCATGGCCTCATGCGGGCCGGGGTGCTGCAGCTGTCGCGCTGGGGTCTGCTCGACCAGGTCGCCGCGGCTGGCACGCCGCCGGTGACGCGGACCCTGTTCCACTACCCGGGCTCCAGGCCGGTTCGCATCTCCATCCGGGCGAGCCAGGGCGTGCCGGCGCTGTATGCACCGCGCCGGCACGTCCTCGACCGGATCCTCGTCGACGCTGCCGCGGCAGCCGGGGTCGAGGTGCGGCACGGCGTCTCCGTGACCGACCTGCTCACCGACCCCGGTGGGAGGGTCACGGGCGTGCGCGGGGTCGACGCGGCCACCGGCAGGTTCACGGCATACGCGAAGACCACGATCGGTGCGGACGGGATCAGGTCCACCGTCGCCGCCGCGGTGGGGGCGCCGGTCGAGCGGGCCTCGGCCGCGGGCGGCGCCGTGCTCTACGGCTACTTCGACGGTCTCCCGACCGAGGGGTACGAATGGGCCTACGGCACCGCCACCGCGGCGGGGCTGATCCCGACCAACGACGGGCAGACCTGTGTCTTCGTCGGCACCACCCCCGAGCTGCTCCGGCTGGCCCGGCGCAACGGCGCTGACGCTGCGTTCCCCGAGCTGTTCGGGAGGGCTGCACCGCTGCTGAGGGATCGGTTGGAGTCCGCGACGCGGGTGGGTCGGCTGCGCGGCTGGTCGGGGCAGCGCGGGCACATCCGCCGGTCGCACGGCGCCGGGTGGGCACTGGTGGGTGACGCCGGCTACTTCCGCGACCCGATCACCACGCACGGGATGACCGACGCGCTGCGCGACGCCGAGCTGCTCGCCGACGCCCTGCTGGCGACGTGGGCCGGCGAGCAGCCCGAGGCCATCGCCCTGGCCGGCTACCAGGCCAAGCGCGACCAGTTGTCGGCGCAGCTGTTCGAGGTGAGCGACCGGATCGCCGGGTACGGCTGGGACTCCACGGAGATCCAGCAGCTGCTGCGCGAGGTCAGCTCAGCCATGAGTGACGAGGTGGGGCTGCTCCAGTCCCTGCCGCCGCGGCTGGCGCGCCCGGTTGCCACCGGTTTGGGCGAGCTTGTCTCGGCTGACATGCCCGGCACCGGTCGCTAGCGTTGAAGACCTTTCTGGAAGACGCCACAGACGGCAGACGGCACAGATCGGCACCGGCCATGGATGCGCGCATCAGCCTCCTCGGGGGTTTCGCGGTATCAGTCGGCGGCTCCGTGGTCACCGACCAGCAGTGGAGCCGCCGCAATGCCAGCGCGCTGGTCAAGGTGCTCGCCCTGACCGCGGGTCGCCGGCTGCACCGGGAGCAGGTCATCGACCTGCTCTGGCCCGACCTGTCGCCGGAGCAGGCCGGGCCACGACTCCACCAGGCTGCCCACTACGCGCGACGGGCGTTGGGAGAGGCCGGGCAGGGCGTCGTGCTGCGCCACGACTTCGTCGAGCTCCTGCCGGACAGCGACGTCGCCATCGACGCCGTCGACTTCCGCGCGGCTGCCGAGGCAGCGCTCGCGGGATCTGACGGTGGGGCGGGCGCGGCGACCGCTGCCCTCGAGCTCTACGGCGGGGTGCTGCTGCCCGGCGACCTCTACGAGCCGTGGGCCGAGGAGCACCGGGAGTCGCTGGCCCTGCTCCACCGCGAGCTCCTGCGGGTCAGCGGGCGCTGGGAGGAGCTGGTGGCGGCCGACCCCGCCGACGAGCAGGCGCACCTGACCCTCGCGCGGGCCCACGCCGATCGCGGTGACGTCAGGGCGGCGCTGCGTCAGCTCGAGCGGCTCGAGCTGGTCCTGCGGCGCGAGCTCGGCACGGCGCCAGGAGTCGAGGCCGAGTCGCTGCGCGCCGAGCTGATGGCCATGGGGGCCGAGTCCACCCCCACCGGATCGGCCCCGACCGAGACCGCAGCCACCGAACCGCGTCGGCTGGTCGGGCGCCGGGCAGTGGGCGATGCCCTCCGCGAGCGGATCGCCGCGGCGCAAGGAGGGCGCGGCGGGGCCGTGCTGATCTCCGGACCGCCGGGAGTCGGCAAGTCGAGCGTGCTCGACCTCGCGGACGTGCTGGCCCAGCGGGCCGGCTGGCGCACCGGTCGCGGCACGGCGTCGGCGGTCGAAGGGCCGTGGCCCTACGCCCCGGTGCTCGAGGCGCTCGGCGACCTGAGCCGCCGGCACCCGGCGCTGCTCGACGGGCTCGACGACCGCTACCGCCAGGAGCTGGACCGAGCCCTGTCCGAGCGCCAAGTGAGCTGGTCGGGGGAGAGCGCCCACCAGCGGCTCTTCGTCGCTGCCGCCGAGCTGCTGCGGCTCGGGGCCGCCGGCCGCGGCCTGCTGCTGGTCGTCGACGACGTGCACGAGGCCGACGAGGCATCACTGCGACTACTCCACTACCTCGCACGCTGCGCGGCCACCGACCAGGTGTTGCTGGTGCTGGCGCACCGGCCCACCCACAACCCGGCGCTGGAGGAGGTCCACACCAGCCTGGTCGCACGCGGCATGGGGTCTCGCATCGACCTCGGCCCGCTCACCGAGTCGGCCACCCGGCGCCTGCTCGCCGAACGCTTCCCCGACCTGGACGAGCCCACCCAGCACCACATCTGGGCGGTCAGCGGCGGGCTCCCCTTCACTGCCCTCGAGCTCGGTGCGGCAGCGGCGACCGGACGGGAGCCGGCGACGATCTCCAACGTCCCACCCGACGCCCTGCGGGCCCTGCAGCGCGCCGCCTTGCTCGGGCTGTCGTTCACCACCGACGAGTTCCTCGCGGTGGCGGGGGTGAGTGAGGCAGAGGCCTACGAGCACCTCGAGATCGCGCAGGCCTGTCTCGTGGTGGAGTGGTCCGAGACCGGCTACCAGTTCCGCCACGCCTTGGTGCGCGAGGCGGTGTTGGAGAGCCTGCCGCCCACCGCGCGGAGCGCAGCCCGGGTCGAGGTGGCTCGGGAGCTGGCGCGGCTCGGTGCCCCGCCCGCCCGCATCGCGCACCAGTACCTCGCCGCAGGCCAGCCGCGCCAGGCCATCCCCTACGTGCTCCCGGCCGTGGAGACCTCTGGTGCCCTCGGTGCCTACCGCGACGCCCTCATCCTGGTCGACGGGGTCCTGGACTTCGCGACGGGCGAGGTGCGCGGCCACCTCCTGGCCCGCCGCGGTGATCTGCTCACGGCACTGGGCGACCCTGCGTCGGTGGAGAGCTACCGGGCCGCGGTGCCCCTGACGACAGGGATGGAGCACCGGCTCGTCCGCGCCCGGCTGGCCCGCGCGGCCTGCTTCGCCAGCGACCTCGACACGGCCCGCTCGGCCCTCGCCGGACTCGAGCTGCTGGATGACGAGGCGGACGGGCCGATCATGCTGGCCCGGGGCAACCTCGCCTACTTCAGTGGCGACATCGACGGAGCGTGGGACCACGCTGTGGGAGCGCGGCAGTCGCTCCTGACCGACAAGGACCCGTGGCGTTACGTCGACCTGATCGCCCTGCAGGGCATGATCGCCCACCAGCGGGGGGAGTGGTTCGAGCGCTTCCGCTCCCACCTCCGCCGCACGGTCACCGACGCAGGACTCACCACCGCCCTCTTCGACGCCCACCTGTGCGTCGCCGAGTACCTCCTCTACGGGGGCGTCCCCTACCCGGAGGTCATCGAGCTGGCCAGGACCCTGCGCCTGCGCTCCCAGCAGTTCGGAGCGCTGCGCGGGGTGGCCTTCACGACGGCCCTGATCGGGGAGGCGGCGCTGCTGATGGGCGACCTCGACCTCGCCGAGCGCGAGCTGCAGGAGGCGGTGGACCTCCACCGCGACTCCGATGCCCCGGCGGGGGAGGCCCATGCGCTCCAACGGCTCGCCGAGGTGCGCCTCGCGCAAGGCGACCGCGACGAGGCCAGCAGACTGCTCCACCAGGCGCTCCCGCTGGCGCGCTGGTCCATCATCAGGATGCACCTGCTCCAGCGGATCCATGGCTCGCTGGTGCTCGCCGCCCCGGGCCCCACCGCAGCCCGTGCCGCGGTCGAACGCGCCGAAGCGAGCCTGGGCGACACCGACCGGTGCCCGTTCTGCGCCGTGACCTTCGAGGTCCCCGCCACCATCGCCTGTGCGGATGCCGGCGACCTCCCCGCGGCTGAGCGCCACCTCGCAGCCGCCGAGCAGTCGGCCGCCAGGTGGGAGGGCACGGCGTGGCCGGCGGCCGTGCTCGAGGCGAAGGCCCACCTCGCCATTGCGGTCGGCGAGCCCGACGACGCCGCGAGCCTGTTCGCCGAGGCGGCCGACCTGTTCGGCAGTGCCGGCCAGGTGCTCGACGCCGCGCGGTGCGCCGCCCAGGGCTCACTGCCTCTTGCGTCTCGTCCTCGCGGCAGCTGAGCCCCTTCCGGCCCCCCGCGCCCGCGACGACGTCGGTGGGAAACGGCATGATCCACGCCAATCGCCCACGGGAACGGCATCGAACGTCAAGAAACGACAAATGACCCACGCATCCGCAGGCTTCGGATCATGCTGGGGACTCGTCGACGGATCGGGCGGGGCGCCGAGCCCGATCCCCTTCTGAGCGGGGCCGCAGTCCGGGGGGTGTCTGTCCGGGGCCCCTTCTCACTCCTGCCATTCCTCATGTCATGCCACGGAGAGAGATCACCCATGCCCATCACCAAGCGCACCACCATCGTTGCTGTCGCCGCCGTCGTCGGTCTCGGAGTGTCGGGAGGCACGGCGTACGCCGCCGGCCTCATCCCGAGTGCTGACGGCACGATCCACGCCTGTTACAACACGACGAACGGCAACACCCGCGTCGTCGCGGAGGGCACCAAGTGCCGCACCCACGAGAAGACCCTGGTCTGGAACCTGACCGGACCCGTCGGGCCACAGGGGCCGGTCGGTCCGACGGGGGCCACCGGACCGGCGGGACCGACAGGACCCCAGGGGCCCGCTGGCCAGGACGCCCCCAAGACCTTCGCCGGGGAGTTCAGGGGGGACACCCTCGCGATCTGGTCGGGCACCGCGAGCTTCACCGTGACCGACACGGGTGCGGGCCGGTGGCGGATCGTCATCCCGGCCGGGACCTTCCCCGCCGGGGCGGGCGTCGGCAACGGGTGCCCGATCCCGATGGTGCAGGCGCTCGTGCCCGGTGGCGAGATGGTCATCGACCAGAACCTCTGCGGACCCCTCACCGGTGACGGCAGTGTCGTGCTCGACGTGCACAGCGCCGACGGCAACGAGGCCCGTTACGTCAGCTTCGTCGTGACCGCAGTCGGCTGAACCATCCCCCGACCGATCGGCTCCCGGGCGCACGGCAACCGGGAGCCGATCGCCGTCCTGCAGGGGTATGCCGTGGGCGCGTGACTGCTGCGTAAGGAGAGCCCGTTTCGCGCCGTCCAGTGGGTAGAAGTCAACGAGGCACAACTGGAGGCAAACGGCCCCACGTCCACCCGGGCAGACCAGGATCACCCGAAGGGACGAGTCACGGACCAAACCCGTGACGAAGGTGACCAGACGCGACATACCCTCCAGGTTCGAACCCCGGCCGCCCCCGAGCCAGAGGAACCCGCATGCCCAAGCCACTCGCCGTCGTCGGCGCCACCCTGGTGCCACTCGCACTCACGGTGGTCCCGATGGCGACCACGCCGCTCGTCGCCGACGGCGCCGTCGCGACGTACAAGCTCAGCTACGCCAGCCTCCCCAACGGGACCAAGCAGGTCGTGCGGTGGAACGGCTGCCAGCTGGGCATCACCTACAAGGTGAACGTCGGCGCCGTGCCGCTCGCCCAGCGAGCGGCTGTCCTGGCGGACACGCAGAAGGCCCTGGTCCAGGTGCAGAACAGCACCGGCTTCCGGTTCGTCTACAAGGGCAGCACCACCGAGGTCCCGCGGGTCGGGTCGATGCCCAGGCAGACCGCCGAGCTGGTCGTGGCGTTCACGTCGCCGACCAAGACCGACTACCCGCTCTCCGGGTCCACCCTGGGGCAGGGCGGGCTCTACTACGGCTGGGTCGCGCGCACGGTCAGCGGCAAGACCACCTACACCGTCGCGGCGCAGCGTGGGTTCGTCGTCATCGACACCCCGCAGATGCTCAGCCAGCTCAAGAGCGGCACGGGCACGGGACTGCGGCGCCAGAACCTGCTGTCCCACGAGCTCGGCCACGCCGTGGGTCTGCAGCACGTGGACGACACCCACCAGCAGATGTACCCCAGCCTGCGCACCACCTCGCCGCAGTTCTTCTACACCGGCGACCGCACCGGCCTGACCAAGGTGGGCAAGCCGGCCGGCTGCATCAACACGGCCTACATGCCCCTGCCGGACCTCAACTAACCCGCCCCTGCTCGTTCTGTTGGAAGCGGAACTGCCGGAGATCCGGTAGTTCCGCTTCCAACAGGACGGTCCACCCGAAGCCCGTTCGCCAGTCCGGCGTGCGGGCTTCGTCGGGTCCGGACCGATCCGGGGCACGTCCCGGGTGGCCGAGACGCCTCAGCCGCAAATCGTCCGGTACTGCCTCAAATTGGACAGAACGCCTACACCATTCACCTCGATGTCCGCAGGCTCTTGACCAAATCTAGAACCAATCGGGTGGTTTCTTGCCCCACTAAAGACCTTCTTGGGTGACTTGACAGGTGATGTGGCGCCCCAGTGACAACGGCAAGTATTCAGGCACCATCCAGCTCGAGAACCTGGGCACGACCCGTACGACAGGCACCACCTGCCACGTTCGACCGCATTCCCGAACCGGGAGATGACCCCCATGGCCACCACACCACGCCAGCGCCGCAACCTCGCGGTCGTGATCGGCGTCGTCGTGGTCCTCGCCCTGATGGGCGGGTGTGGCGTGTGGCTCACCCGTGACGACCCCGTCGCCCCGCGGGACGGCGCGCTCAAGGTCGTGCAGGGCACTGGCAGCACCGCCACCGCAGACGCCTCGGGGCACGCCCCGTTCGCTGCCGTCGGCGCCGTCGACGAGCTGCGCCCCGGTCAGATGAGGACCCTGTCGGTCAAGGTCACCAACCCCGACCAGGTCGCCTACCGGATCCTCGAGCTCAACGCGACGCCCAAGGACGCGAACTCCGCGTGCGCCGGCTCGACGAACCTCGTCGTCAGCGCCTACGAGGCGACCAAGCCCGGTGCCGTCACCTACGTCGTGCCGCGCAACTCCTCGATCACCATCCCGCTGACGGTGATGATGCTCGACACGGCGACGTCGCAGGACGCCTGCAATGACGTCTCCTTCCCGCTCGCCTTCGGTGGCCTCGCCACCCAGGGCCAGGGCAACGGCAACTCGTGACCACCCCGACCGTCTCCATCACGGTCACCGGGGCCGGCTGAGCCACCCGCCGGCGGGCTGGCAGGTCCCAGCCGGCGGGTCCCCCGGCCCGGTCCGCATCCTGCGGGCCGGGCCGGTTCCGGGGTCCGGGCCACGCGGCATACTGGCCGGATGCCTGCCGACCACGCGCCCCACTACTTCCGGACGGTGCAGCGGCAGACCGTGTCGACCCTGATCGTCACCCAGGTGCTCGTCGGTGTGGGGGTCTCCGCCGGTGCCGGGGTGGGGGCGCTGCTCGCCGAGGACGTCGGCGGCTCCGCCGACCTCGCCGGGCTGGGAGGCACCTTCCAGGTGCTGGGTGGTGCGCTCATCGCGATCCCGATGGCCCACGTGATGGCCGCCCGCGGTCGTCGCTGGGGGCTGCTCCTGGGCTACGCGCTCGGCATCACCGGCGCGGTGACGATGATCGTCGCCGGCGCGGTCCGCAACTTCCCGCTGCTCCTCGCCGGGGCTGCCCTCTTCGGCGGCTCCAACGCCGCCAACAGCCAGGCCCGGTATGCCGCGGCCGACCTCGCCGACGAAGCGCACCGCGGGCGCGACCTCTCGACCGTGGTGTGGGCGACCACGATCGGCGCGGTCTTCGGGCCCAACCTCGCCGGCCCGGGGGAGCCGATCGCCGAGTGGCTGGGTATCCCGCCGCTGACCGGGCCCTATGTGTTCTCGCTGCTCGGGCTCGTCCTCGGGGCGGCCGTGCTGTTCCTGATGCTGCGGCCGGACCCCCTCCTGCTCGCGCGGGAGCGCGCCGCCGCCGTCGCGACCGAGCCGCTGGAGCGGCAGCACGGGTCGATCGTGCGCGGGTGGCGCACCCTGCTGGCACACCCCGGTGCGCTCCTCGGCCTCGTGACGATGGCGCTGGGTCACACGGTGATGGTCAGCGTCATGGTGATGACCCCGCTGCACATGCACCACGGTGGCGCGAGCCTGCGGGTCATCGGCCTGGTCATCAGCATCCACGTGCTGGGGATGTTCGCGTTCTCCCCGCTCACCGGCCTCGCGGTCGACCGGTGGGGCGGACGGTCGTGCGGGCTGGCCGGCGCGATGATCCTCGTGGTGGCCGGCGTGCTCGCCGCCCAAGCGCCGATCGGGTGGTCGGCCGGGCTCGCGATCGGGCTCTTCCTGCTGGGTCTCGGCTGGTCGTTCACGCTGGTCAGCGGCTCGACGCTGGTGGTGAAGTCGGTGCCGCTGGCCGAGCGGGCCGGTGCGCAGGGCGCCGCCGACCTGGTCATGGGCCTCGCGGCGGGCGGTGGGGGAGCGCTCGCGGGCGTCGTCGTCGGGCAGCTCGGCTACTCCGTGCTCGGGGCCTGCTCGGCCGTCCTCGCCGCGATCGTCGCCCTGGCGTCCCTGCTGATCCGCGTCGACGGCAGCACCCCGACCGACGCTGTCAGGGGGCACACCTCGGTCACACCAGACCCCGTGCTGCCCGACACCGTGTTGCCTGACCGGGAGGGCGACCAGGTTGGTTAGCCTGCTTGGGTGACCCCGCCGACCGACCAGACCCCACCAGTGCCGACGGCGACCCCTGACGCAAGCACCCCCGACCCGACCGCGCCTGACGTTCCCGGCACGGACACGCGCGCCACCGACGCTCCCGCCACGGACGCGCGCGACGCAGACCCGCGCGGTGCCCGGGTCGCCGAGGCGGTCAAGGCCTGGCAGCGCCACCTCGTCGACCTCGGTGGTCGCAACACCCTGCTCTGGTACCGCGACCTGCCCAGCGGCACCCTCGACCTCACCACCGCTCACCCCGGTGGCCTGGCCATGCTGCTCGCCGGCCGGCCGACCCGCCTGTCCGACCTGGTCCGCGAGCCGGCCGCCCTCGACGAGGCCCGCCGCCGGGCCCGGGTCATCCGCGCCAAGACCCTCGAGCTCTCCGAGGAGCGCGGCATCGCGGCCGGATTCATCGCGATCGGCATGGCCAGCTGGACCGTCCGCGGTGCGTCGCGAGCACCCGCGGCTCCGGTGCTGCTGCGGTCCTGCGTCCTCAAGCCCACCGGCGCCGCCCGGGAGGACTTCGACCTCGACCTCGGCAACGACGTGGAGCTCAACCCGGTCCTCGAGCACTACCTGCGCTCCGAGCAGGGTCTCGACCTCGACACCGCCGCGCTCGAGGAGCTGGCCAACGCCAGCGGCGCCTTCGACCCGCACCCCGTCTACGTCGAGCTGGCGCGCCTGTGCGAGTCGGTCCCCGACTTCAGCGTCATGCCGCGACTCGTCGTCGGCACCTTCTCCTACGCCAAGCTGCCGATGGTGGCCGACCTTGCGGCACAAGGGGATTCGCTCGCCGACCACGACGTCATCGCCGCCCTCGCGGGCGACCCCGGAGCGTTGCGCTCGGTGCGCACCTCGGTGCCCGAGTCGCCGGCCGACTCCGACCCGGCGCACGAGCTGCTCATCCTCGACGCCGACTCGACCCAGCAGGCCGCGATCGACGCGGTCCGGTCAGGCGCCCACCTCGTCATCAAGGGCCCGCCCGGCACCGGCAAGTCGCAGACCATCGCCAACCTCATCGCCAGCCTCGCGGGCGAGGGCAAGCGGGTGCTCTTCGTCGCCGAGAAGCGGGCCGCGATCGACGCCGTGCTGTCGCGGCTCGAGGGCGTGGGCCTCGGCGACCTGGTCCTCGACGCCTACGACGGCGCGAGCAACCGGCGCCGTCTGGCGCAGCAGTTCGGCGCCGCGCTCGAGCGGGGCAGCCAGGTGCAGGACCCCGACACCACCGAGATCGAGCAGGCCCTCGTCGACCGGCGAGCCACCCTGGTGCAGCACGCCGCCGCCCTCCACGAGGTGCGCCAGCCCTGGGGCGTCTCCGCGCACCAGGCGCAGGAGGCCATCTCCACCCTCGGCAGCCTCCCCCACCCGCCCACGTCCCGGGTCCGGGTGCGCGGCGAGCAGCTCGCCGGGCTGGACCGCCAGCGCGTCCAGGAGCTCGGGCGACAGCTGACCGAGGCCGCGAGCCTGGGCGCCTGGTCGACGCAGGAGGGCACCGACCCGTGGTTCTGCGCCCGCATCGCCACCTCCGAGGAAGCCGTGCGCGCCCGCGACATCACCAGCCGTCTCAGCCAGGGCGGGCTCCAGGACGTCGAGCAGACCATGCACGAGGTGTTCTCCGACGTGCGGCTGCCGCAGGCCGACCGCACCGGTGACTGGGGCGACGTGCTCGACTCGGTCGGCCGGGTCCGCGACACCCTCGAGGTGTTCCGCCCGGAGATCTTCGACATCCCCCTCGGCGAGCTCGTCGCAGCGACCGGCACCAAGGCACAGCGTGCGGCGGACGGCGTTGCGCTGGGCTGGTACTCGCGCTGGCGGCTGCGCCGACAGGCCCGCTCGCTCCTGCGCCCCGGACCGCCGCCGGCCGACCTGCACGCGGCCCTGCTCGATGCGCAGACCCAGCGCCTCGCCTGGCAGCAGATGGCCGGCGCGGGCGGCCGCCCCGAGATCCCGGTCGACCTCGACCGGGCGCGCGCGGCATACGAAGCACTGTCGGCCGACCTCACCTGGCTGGGCGAGCGACTCGCCACCACCCACGGGGGCGGCGACCTGTTCGGGGCCACTCTCGGCGAGCTGCGTGAGCGGATGGCCGAGCTCGACGCCCGACCCGACCGCCTCACCGTGGTACCGCAGGTCCTCGGGACCCTCGACGCCCTGCGTGAGTCCGGGATGGGAGCGCTGCTCGACGACCTCGCCCGACGCGGCGTCGAGCCGGACGACGTCGCCGCCGAGCTCGACTTCGTCTGGTGGACCTCGCTGTCCGAGGACCTCACCGTGCGCGACCCGCGCTACGGCGCCCACGACGGCGCGCAGCTGCAACGCGTCGCCCGCGAGTACGTCGCCGCCGACCACGCCCACCTGCGCGTCAGCGCCGACCGGGTGCGGGCCGGGGCCGGGCGACGGCTGCGCGAGGTGCTGGCCGACCACCCCGACCAGGAGGCGCTGGTGCGCGCGGAGGCCGGCAAGGCGCGTCGCCACCGCCCCCTGCGCGAGCTGCTGCCCAAGGCCGCCGAGACCCTCACCGCCGCCAAGCCCGCCTGGGCGATGTCGCCGCTGGTGGTCGCCTCGGTGCTGCCGCCCGGGCGCTGGTTCGACGTGGTGATCTTCGACGAGGCCTCGCAGATCCCGCCCGCGCAGGCCGTGTCCGCCATCTCGCGCGCCCACCAGGTCGTCGTGGCCGGCGACGAGCGGCAGCTGCCGCCGACCAGCTTCTTCACCGCGGCGGTCGACGAGGACGCCGCGCCCGAGTCCGACGCCCTCACCGAGGGGTTCGAGTCGGTGCTCGACGTGCTCACCGCCGCGCTGCCGACCCGCCGGCTGTCCTGGCACTACCGCTCGCTCGACGAGCGGCTGGTCGCCTTCGCCAACCAGGAGATGTACGACGGGTCGCTCGTCACCTTCCCCGGCACCGGCACCGACGCGGTCGTGCGCCTCGAGTCGGTCGAGGGCTCCGGGGTGGTCACGCCCGGCGAGGAGGCCATCGAGTCCACCGAGGCCGAGGTCTCGCGGGTGGTCGAGCTCGTCCTCGAGCACGCCCGGACGCGGCCCCACGAGTCGCTGGGCGTCATCGCGCTCGGCATCAAGCACGCGACCCGGCTCGACGATGCGTTGCGACGGGCCCTCGCCACCGATGCTGCCGCCGGGGTGGGGGACTTCTTCGACGAGGACCGGCCCGAGCGGTTCTTCGTCAAGAACCTCGAACGCGTCCAGGGTGACGAGCGCGACGCCATCATCCTGTCGGTCGGCTACGGCAAGACCCCGCACGGCCGGGTGCTGCACCGGTTCGGTCCGCTCAACCTCGAGGGCGGCGAACGTCGCCTCAACGTCGCCATCACCCGCTCCCGTCGGCGGATGACGGTCGTCTCGTCGCTGCTCGCCAGTGACCTCGACCCCGCTCGCCTCAAGGCGCGCGGCGCGATCATGCTCCGGGACTTCCTGGCGTATGCCGCGGACGGCACCTTCCCGGTCGCGCCCACCGCCGAGACCCCCAGCCCCGCCTCCACTCCTGCGGGTCATCGTCCATGGGGAACGAGGTTGGCGGCTGCGGACCCGCTGCGGGCCGAGTTCGCCCGTCGGCTCCGCGACACCGGTCTCGTCGTGCACGAGGCCTACGGGTCGGCGGGCCAGCCGATCGACCTCGCGGTCGAGGACCCCGACCACAGGGGCACCGTCCTCGTCGCCGTGGAGACCGACGGCCCGGTCTATGCCGCGATGCGCAGCAGCCGGGACCGCGACCGGCTGCGGGGCGAACAGCTCGGCCGGCTCGGCTGGATGCACGTCCGCGTCTGGTCCACCGACCTCTTCCGCGACCCGGCCCGTGACGTCGCCCGGGTGCACGCCGCCGTGCAGCAGGCCGTCGCTGGCCGCGCGGCCGCCGTGCCCGTCGCCGCCGAGCCGACCGCCCCAGAGCCGACCGCTCCAGAGCCGACCGCTCCAGAGCCGACCGCTCCCGAGCAGCCCGCCGAGGAGTCGGCAACACACGGGGCTGGCGAGGAGTCAGCAACGCCGGGGGGTGGCGAGGGGATGCTGCCGATGGACGAGTCCGGGGAGGCGCCCGCCCCGTCGGCCGACGAGTTCGTGCCGACGACAGACGACACCGCCCGGCAGCGTCGGGTCCGCGGTCGCAAGGGCAAGCGGGTCATCGCCCCGGCCACGTCGGACCAGCCCGAGCCCCTGACCCTCGACATCCAGACGGAACAGACCAAGGACGACACCGACACCGGCTGGGGCGAGCGACCTGACGAGTCGGCGTACGACCGCTACCTGCGCGAGCAGCGTCCACCGCACTGGGGCTCCGACTGAGCGACCCTCCCGGTCGAGCTCCAACCCGCCGGTGAACTTCGGGGGGTTTGCCTCGACCCGAAGTGGGCAGGGGGCGGGCAGGGGACACGAAGGCGCCGGACCCCTGAGGGGCCGGCGCCTTTGCGTGGTCTGGTGGTGCTGCTCAGGCGCGGCTGCGCAGCGAGTCGCGGATCTCCCGCAGCAGGACGATGTTCTCGTCCGGGGCGGCGTCCTCCTCGACCTTGGAGTAGCGCGCTTTGGCCACCTCGTAGGGCTTCACCACGAAGAAGTAGACGACGAAGGCCAGGATGAGGAACGACACCAGCGCCGTGAGGAAGATGCCGACCGGGAGACCCCCGGGCTTGTAGGTGCTGAAGTCGGGCTTCCCGCCGGCCTTGCCGATGATCCCCATCAAGAGGTCGGTGAAGGTCTTGACCACGGTGCCGAACGCACCCGCGATGATGAAGGCGACGGCAAGCTCCACGAGATTGCCCCGCATGACGAAGTCCTTGAAACCCTTCATGGGTGTCGCGACCTTTCCCTAGTTGTCGATCTGACGCGCTCCACGCTAGCGACCGTGGGGCCCACGGCACGGGTGTGACGCGTGGGTTCAGCCCACCCGGGGTCGGTCGCGGGTGAGCACCACGGCGAGCTGGGCGCGGCCGAGCGCGTCGTCAGGGACCGAGAGGATGCGGCCCACGACGTCGTGACCTGCGGAGACGACCAACCCGGCGCCGTCGACGTCGTAGCCGCTCGACGACCCTTGGCCCTGGATGACCGCCCCGAAGTCGGTCACCCACGAATCGTCCACACTCAACACGAGCACCGAGCGCGCCACGGGACCGTCCGGCCCCCAGAGGTCGACCCGGTCACCGGCCGACACCATCGCCAGCAGGCCCGGATCAGGCACCGAGACGTGCACCGCCACCATGTCGACGGGCTGGCCGAGCAGCAGCCCGTCGCGAGCGACGCGCGTCCGCGTGAGGGGTTCACCCCGGCCGAGCGGCACCGAGAGGGGCCGACCCAGCACCGAGCCGAGCTCGTGGACGCTGGCCTCCGGCACGAGGTCGGCGGGCCACCAGACCTCACGCAGGGCTGACGGGGTCGCGATCTCCCCGACGGCGAGTGGGCGCACCGCGACGACGACCCGTTCCATGGGCTGCCGGTCGGCGGACCGCGCGATCTCCACCACCCCGGCGGCCGCTGCCACCGCGCACACCACGGCCAGGGCACGTCGGACCACCCGTCGGCGCCACTGCCTGCGCCGACCCGGGCCACGCAGCCACCCGGCCACCCCGAGCAGCCCACCCGCAGGCTGGGCGTCGGCAGGTGCGGGTCGGTCGAGGGCCACCGGCATCGACCTCGCCTAGCCCGGCAGCTCGAACGGCAGGGTGATGCCGTCGAGGGCGCGACGACAGGGGCAGGCGGCGGTGTCGTCGGGCTCCTCGGCCGGCATCGACCCGAGCGCGGACCGCAGCACCTCCTTGAGTCCGTCGACGTTCTTGGCGAAGACGGCGAGCACCTCTTCGTGGGTGACCGCCGCACCGCCGTCGACCCCGGCGTCGTGGTCGGTCACGAGGGCGACCGTCGTGAAGCACATCGCGAGCTCGCGGGCGATGGACGCCTCGGGCATGCCCGTCATGCCGACGATCGTCCACCCGGCCTGTTGGTGCCAGGCCGACTCGGCCTTGGAGGAGAACCGGGGCCCGTTGACGACGACGAGCGTCCCACCGTCGGCGACCGGCTTGTCCGCGGCGGTCGCGGACTGGAGCGCGACCGCTCGTCCGCGCGGACAGTAGGGGTCGGCGAACCCGACGTGCACGACCGGTCCCTCCGCGGCATACACGGTGTGCTCCCGTCCCCAGGTGCGGTCGACCACCTGGTCGGGCACCACGATCGTGCCCGGTCCGAGCTCGGGCTTGAGCGAGCCGACGGCGCACGGCGCGAGCACCTGGCGGACCCCGACCGAGCGCAGCGCCCAGAGGTTCGCGCGGTAGTTGACCCGGTGGGGAGGGAACCGGTGGCCCTGGCCGTGCCGGGCGATGAACGCCACCCGCCGACCGTCGACCTCACCCATGACCAGGTCGTCGCTCGGGTCGCCGAACGGCGTGGTCACGCTCACCCGCTCCGCCGCCTCGAAGAACTCGTAGAAGCCGGAACCGCCGATGAGGCCGAGGTCGGCGCGAGGGGTCGAGGTCATGCCAGCAGCCTACGCAGCGGCCTCCCGGCGGCACCTCCCGCTGGCGGGCCTGTGGACACCGTGACGACGACGCCCGCCCTGTGGACGGGGCGGGCGGTGACGGTATGCCGCGTGGTCGCGGCCGGCAGCCCGCGAGGCTGCGGTGGGGCTGGCCTCAGGCGGCCGAGCCGTCGGCCTTGGCCGCGGTCGAAGCCGAGGAGGACGAGCCGGAGCCCGAGGACGAGCTGGACGAGCTGGACGAGCTGGAGTCGCTCGAGCTGGCGGCCGGCACGGAGGAGGACGAGCCGCTGCGCGAGTCGGTGCGGTAGAAGCCGCCACCCTTGAACACGACGCCGACGGCGTTGAAGACCTTGCGCAGCCGGCCCTGGCACTCGGGGCAGACCGTCAGGGAGTCGTCGCTGAATGACTGCACCGCGTCGAAGCGGTGGTCGCACTCGGTGCAGGCGTAGGAGTACGTCGGCACTGTTCCTCCAAAGGGGCGTCCTGGCCGGCGCGCACGGTCTGTGCGGGCTGGCACTGTAAGGGTTCGACTGCCAACTATAAGGCCGCGCGAGGGCTACTTCTTCCCGCTGCCGCCCTCGCGGCGACTGCTGCCGACCTCCCGCAGCCGGGCGCCGGCGTCGCGCAGCCGACCGCCGCGGACCCTGACCCGGGGGGCCTGGTCGCGCCAGCCCGCCAGTCGACCCTGCTGGCTGACCGACCTGACCCGCTTCTCCGCGAGGGTCCTCACCTCGGCCGTGGAGACGATGAGCAGCTGGTCGCCGCGCCGGAGCACGGTGTTGTTGCCGGGCACGAAGCCCTTGCCGCCACGCACGACCAGGGTGACGTTCGCCCCCTCGGGCAGGCGGAGCTCGAACACCTCCACGCCGTGCAGCTTCGACGCCGGACCCACGGTGACCTGCATCAGCTCGGCCTGGAGCTCCTCCAGGGGCGTGGCCTCCACCGCGAGGTCGAGGCTGCGGTAGTCCTCGACGATGCCCAGGCGCCCGGCCACCCAGGGCAGGGTGGGCGCCTGCACGAGCGTGAAGATCACGACGAGGACGAAGACCAGCTCGAAGATCCAGCTGACGTTGCGGGCACCCACCGTGAGCGGCACCGTGGCGAGCACGACCGGCACGGCACCCCGCAGGCCGGCCCAGGACAGGAAGACCTGGTCGCGCCAGCCGAGCCGAAAGGGCGAGACCGACACCAGCACCGACAGGGGTCGGGCGAACAGCAGCAGCACCAACCCGATCACGATGGCCGGCAGGATCTGGCTGCCCATCTTGCTCGGCGAGGCCAGCAGCCCGAGCAGCACGAACAGCCCGATCTGGGCCAACCACCCGAGCGCGGTGGAGAGGCCGAGGACGGCCGGTCCGTGCGGCAGCTTGAGGTTGCCCAGTACCAGCGCCGCGAGGTAGCAGGCGATGAAGCCGCTGGCGTGCACGCTGGCCGCCGCGGCATACGCGAGGACCGTGAGGGCCACCACGCCGATGCTGAACAGACCCGACGAACCGGAGGCGGCGCGTCGCATGAACTGGCCCCCCGCCCAGCCCACGGCGAGGCCGATGGCGGCGCCGGCGCCGAGCTCGGCGACCGCCTTCAGCGCCAGGGTGAACCAGCCCTCGGCGTCCGCGGGGTTGGCCGACCGCGCGGCGAGGGCGGTCACGAGGATGACCACCGGGGCGTCGTTGAAGCCGGACTCGGCCTCGAGCATGCCGGTGATCCGGCGGGGGAGGGGGACCCGGCGTAGCACCGAGAACACCGCGGCGGCGTCGGTCGACGAGAGGATCGCGCCGACCAGCAGGGCGGAGTTCCAGTCGAGGTGCAGCACGAACCGCGCAGCCAGTGCGACGACGGCCACCGACACGATGACCCCGACGGTCGACAGGACGGCGGCCGGGCCGACCGAGCGGCGGATGCCGTCCCACCTCGTGCTGAGACCGCCCTCGCTGAGGATCAGGATGAGCGCGGCGTAGCCGAGCACCTGGGTGAGCTCGTTGGAGTCGAACCGGATCTGGAGGAACGGTCCGGCCTCGCCGATGGCCAGTCCGATGCCCAGGTAGATGAGCAGGGAGGGCAGCCCGGACTTCAGGGACAGGCGCACGGCGGCCACCGAGACCAGCAGCACCAGCGAGCCGATCAGCAGCGCCGGCGTGAGCTCGTGGAGCGTGAACGCGTCGGACGACCCGGCCCACGGGAGCCCGTTCACGAGGTCGGGAGCCACACCCGGGAGGATCGCAGCGCGCACGGCCGGTCACGTCCTTTCCCTTGGTGTGGTGCGGATAGTCTCGCAGGGTGTCTCGCGCCATTCTTGCCCGCCGCATCGCTGTGGCCGTGGCTGCTCTGCTCGTCGTCGTCCTCGGAATTGTCGCGGTTCTCGCGGTCACGTGGGTGCGACGTCCGTTCCCGACGACGGAGGGCCAGATCCAGGTGCCGGGCCTGTCCGGCAAGGTCAGCGTCCTGCGCGACGACCGGGGGATCCCGCAGATCTACGCCGACAGCAGCGACGACCTGTTCCGGGCCGAGGGCTTCGTGCACGCCCAGGACCGGTTCTTCGAGATGGACCTGCGCCGCCACATCACGGCCGGCCGGCTGTCCGAGCTGGTCGGCGAGGGCGGCCTCGAGACCGACCGCGTGATCCGCACGCTCGGCTGGCGCCGGGTCGCCGAGGCCGAGCTGCCGACCCTCAAGCCCGAGACCCGCCGCTACCTGCAGGCCTACGCCGACGGCGTCAACGCCTACATCAAGCAGCAGGGCGACCCGGCGAAGATGTCGCTCGAGTACGTCGTGCTGGGGCAGAAGGTGAAGAACTACCGCGTCGAGGAGTGGACCCCCGCCGACTCCCTCGCCTGGCTCAAGGCGATGGCCTGGGACCTGCGTGGCGACTACACCGCCGAGCTGATGCGGGCCCGCCTCGCCGGCTCGATGTCGATCAACCAGATCAACGAGCTCTACCCGGCCTACGACTACAACGCGAACAAGCCGATCCTCTCCGGCCAGGACTGGTCGCCGCTCGCCTCGTCCTCCTCCACCTCCGCGAACTCGGCCGTCCCGGCCACCGCGGCCAAGGTCGGCGCTGGCGCCGCCGGCACGAAGGCGGGGGCCAAGGTCCGGGGCGAGCTCGCCGCCGAGACCGCTCCCGGTGCCGAGCGTGCGTATGCCGTGGTGCAGCGTGCGCTGAACGCCGTCCCCGTCACGATGGGTCGGGGCGACGGCATCGGCTCAAACTCGTGGGTCGTGGGCGGCAACCGCACCAGCACCGGCAAGCCGCTGCTGGCCAACGACCCGCACCTCGGGGTCTCGATCCCGGGCATCTGGTACCAGGTCGGCCTGCACTGCCGGTCGGTCGGCAGCTCCTGCCCGTTCGACGTCGCCGGCTACTCGTTCTCCGGGCTGCCGGGCGTCGTCATCGGCCACAACCAGTCGATCGCCTGGGGCTTCACCAACCTCGGCCCCGACGTCAGTGACTTCTTCCTCGAGCAGGTGCGGGGCAACACCTACCTGCGGGACGGCAAGCAGGTCCCGCTGACGATGCGCACGGAGACGATCAAGATCGGCGGTGGGGGCGAGCAGACCATCACGGTCCGCAGCACGGTGCACGGCCCGATCCTGTCCGACGCCATCGAGGACGTCGCCAGCGCCGGTGACCGACCACCGGTCAACGGTCGTCCCAGTGCCGGCTCCTACGAGGTCGCCCTCCAGTGGACCGGCATCGAGGTGACCCAGACCGCTGATGCGATCTTCGGTCTCAACACCGCCCAGAACTTCGAGCAGTTCCGCACGGCCGCAAAGGATTTCGCGGTGCCGTCACAGAACCTGCTCTATGCCGACACGGCCGGCAACATCGGCTACCAGGCGCCCGGCCGGATCCCGGTCCGCAGCCGCTACATGGAGGCCGCGCCGGGCTTCTGGATCCGCCCGGGCTGGGTCTCGTCGTGGGACTGGAAGGGTTACGTGCCGTTCGACGAGATGCCGCACAGCTACAACCCGCCCGAGGGCTTCATCGTCGCGGCCAACCAGGCCGTGACCGAGAGTGGGACGCCGTTCCTCACGACCGAGTGGGACTACGGCTACCGGGCCCAGCGGATCCGGTCGCTGGTCGAGAAGGACGCCAAGATCACGCCCGCGATGATGTCGCAGATCCAGGGTGACACCCGCAGCCAGTTCGCCCCCACCCTGGTGAAGGCGCTGCTCAAGGTCGACCTCGGCCACGACGACTTCACCAAGCAGGCCCAGGACCTGCTGCGCAGCTGGGACTTCACCAACCCGGTCGGCGCCAGCGAGTCCGGCGCTGCGGCCGCCTACTACAACGCGGTCTGGGCCAACCTGCTCAACCTGACGTTCAACGACGAGCTGCCCAAGGACCTGCGCGCCGACGGCGGCGACCAGTGGATGCGCGCGATGACCGTGCTGCTGACCAAGCAGGGTTCGCCCTGGTGGGACGACAAGCGCACGCCCGGCGTGGCCGAGGGCCAGTCCGAGATCCTCCGCAAGGCCCTGGTGGCCGCGCGGCTCCAGCTGACCAAGGAGCTCGGCAAGGAGCCGTCCGACTGGCAGTGGGGGCAGCTGCACCAGCTCACCCTGACCCACCAGGTGCTCGGCGGTGACGACATCTCCCCGCACATCGTCACCAAGCTGTTCAACCGTGGGCCGATCAACATGCCCGGCGGGTCGGCGATCGTGAACGCCAACGGCTGGGACGCCAGCGTCGGCCTCGACGACGAGGACTCCGACAAGGCGTTCGACGTCGACTGGGCGCCGTCCATGCGGATGGTCGTGGACCTCTCGAACCTCGACAAGTCGCGCTGGGTCAACCAGACCGGCAACAGCGGCCACACGTACAGCCCGCACTACAGCGACCAGACCGATGCCTGGGTGAAGAACCAGCTCTACGACTGGCCGTTCACCGAGAAGGCGGTCCGCGACGCCGGTGGCGACGAGCTCACCCTCATCCCCGGCGGCACCACCAGCTGAGCCCCGCGGAACCGGGCAATTGGCCGAATCCTGCGGGTGTCGCCGACACACCTGGCTTTGGAAGCGGGCAATTGGCCGAATCCTGAAGGTCAGCCGAAGGGTGTTACTCCGCTGTCAGCCGTGATCGCGGAGTGCACCGGCCGGTCGTGCGGCTCCCGTGGCAGCTCCTCGTCGAGCACCTCCCACGGGTGGACGACGGCGACCACCATGGCAGCGGTGCGGGGGAGCACGCGGTCGTAGCAGCCCTTGCCCTGGCCGATCCGCGTGCCGGCGCGGTCCACCCCGTGGGCCGGCACGAACGCCACCTTGGCGCGGGCGACCGCCTCCACCCCGAGCAGCTCGCCGGGCGCCTCCCCGACGGAGTGCACCTCACGCCAGTCCAGGTCCCAGTCCTCGAGCGTGACCGGCACCATGACCCGTATGCCGCGTGCCACGAACGCCGCGACCAGGGCTTCGGTGGGTGGTTCGAGAGGAGTGGCCTCGTAGGCCGCGACCCAGTCGCCGGGAGCCAGCCCCGCGGCATACACCACCTCGAGGGCGGCGAGCTCGAGCTCGGCCGCGTCCCTGGCCCGGTCGCGCCCGGGGACGCGCTCGCGGCGCAGCTCGCGCAGACGTTGTCGCACTGCCGTCTTGGTGTTCGGATGCACGCCCAGATCGTCCCACTAGGCTGCCGCCCATGAGCAAGGACGGGCTGGCGCAGGCAGTCGAGCGCATGACGCAGCGCGGGGTGGACCCCCTCGCGGTACACGTCTTCCAAGATGCCTACGCCCAGCTCGAGGCGGGCAACACCGGTCTCATCCCGGAGTCCGACATCGAGCCGCTGACCGACGTGCCACGGCTCGAGGACCTCACCAGCGACGCGGACGAGCAGGCGCAGGCGCTGGCGCACACCGCGGTCGTGAAGCTGAACGGCGGGCTGGGCACGAGCATGGGCCTCTCGGGGCCGAAGTCGGTGCTGGAGGTGCGCGACGGCCTGACCTTCCTCGACGTCGTGGCCCGGCAGGTGCTCGCGCTCAGGGAGCGACACGGCGTGCCGGTGCCGCTGGTCCTGATGAACTCGTTCCGCACGCGGGAGCAGTCGCTCGAAGTGCTCGCCGCCTATGCCGACCTCCCGGTCGACGGGCTGCCGCTCGACTTCCTCCAGAACGCCGAGCCCAAGCTCCGCGCCGACGACCTCACTCCGGTCTCGTGGCCGGACGACCCCGACCTCGAGTGGTGTCCGCCCGGTCACGGCGACGTCTACGTCGCCCTCGCCGCGAGCGGAGTGCTCCAGGCGTTGCGTGACAAGGGTTTCCGCTACGCGTTCCTGTCGAACTCCGACAACCTCGGAGCGACCTGCGACCCGGCGATCCCGGCCTGGATGGCCCGCGAGTCGATCACCTACGTGTCGGAGGTCTGCGAGCGCACGGTCAACGACCGCAAGGGCGGTCACCTCGCGGTCCGCCGCAGCGACGGCCGGGTCGTGCTGCGCGAGCGCGCGATGGTGGCGCCGGAGGACGAGCAGTACTTCGAGGACACCGACCGGCACGCGCTCTTCCACGCCAACAACCTGTGGGTCGACCTCGACGCCCTGCACGAGCAGCTCGAGGCCCGCGACGGCGTCCTGGGGCTGCCGATCATCATCAACCGCAAGTCAGTCGACCCCAGCCGCTCCGACTCGACTCCGGTGATCCAGGTCGAGTCGGCCATGGGCACGGCGATCGAGGTGTTCGACGGGTCGCGCGCCGTGCACGTGCCGCGTCGGCGGTTCCGGCCGGTCAAGACCACGAACGAGCTCCTGCTGCTGCGCTCCGACCTCTACGGCTTCGGCGACGGCCACGAGGTCGTCGCGCAGACCGATCGGCCTGACCCCCGCGTCGACCTCGATGGGCACTACACGCTGATCGACGACTTCGACGCGCGCTTCCCGGAGGAGGCGCCCTCGCTCGTCGAGTGCACGTCGTTGGCGGTCCGCGGGGACGTCACCTTCGGAGCCGGCATCCGGTGCGTCGGCGACGTCGTGGTCGAGACCGACGAGCCGTGGAGCATCCCCGACGGCACCACCCTCAGCGCCGAAGAAATGGCTGTCCCGTGATCAGCGTCGAGCAGCACCTCGAGCGGATCCTGGCCACCGTCAAGGTGATCCGGCCCTTCGACTTCGGCGTCCTCGATGCCCAGGGCTGCGTCCTTGCCGTCGACGTGGAGGCGCGCGGCTCGCTGCCCGGCTTCACCAACTCCGCCATGGACGGGTATGCCGTGCACGCCGCTGATGTGGCGACGGCCACCCCCGACTCGCCTGTCGTGCTCCCGGTCGTCAACGACATCGCGGCCGGCAACACCAAGGCGCTCTCGCTGGCGACGGGCCAGACGATGCGGATCATGACCGGTGCGCCGATGCCGCACGGAGCCGATGCGGTCGTGCCCGTCGAGGCGACTGACGGTGGCGTCGTGAAGGTCCAGATCCGCGAGACGCGCGGCGTCGGTGCGCACGTCCGCGAGGTCGGGGAGGACGTCGAGGCCGGCAACGTCGTGCTGCGCCGCGGCACGCTGCTCGGCCCGGGGCAGATCGCCCTCCTCGCGGCGGCCGGCATCTCGCGGGTGCGGGTCGTGCCCCGGCCGCGCGTGGTCGTGGTCTCGACCGGCGACGAGCTCGTCGAGGTCGGCCGCACCCCCGGCTTCGGCCAGATCGTCGACTCCAACTCGGTGATGCTGACCGCCGCGGTGACGGCAGTGGGGGCCACGCCGTTCCGGGTCGGCGGCGTGCCCGACGACGCCCGCACCCTGCTCGACACCCTCGAGGGCCAGCTCGTCCGCGCCGACGTGATCATCACGACCGGCGGGGTGTCGATGGGCGCCTTCGACACGGTCAAGGAGGTGCTGTCCCGCGTCGGGACGGTGCAGTTCGACAAGGTCGCGATGCGACCCGGTATGCCGCAGGGTTTCGGCGTGCTCGGCGAGGACCAGGTGCCGGTGTTCACCCTCCCCGGCAACCCGGTCAGCGCCCTCGTCTCGTTCCACGTCTTTGTCGCACCCGCCCTGCGGGCGATGGCTGGTCGCCCCGAGCCGTCGTACCCGCCGGGTTACGTGCCCGCCGTCGCCGCCGAGCCGTTCCGGTCGGTGCCGGGGAAGATGGAGTTCGTGCGCGTGGTGCTCGACGACGACCGGGCCCGGCTGGCCGGCGGGCAGGGGTCGCACATGCTCGGCGCCCTCGCCGCGGCCGATGCGCTGGCGGTGATCCCGGCCGACGTCTCCGAGGTCGCCGCGGGCGACGAGCTGATGTGCCTGCCGCTGCTCGGGAGGGAGGGCCAGTGACAACCGAACACCCAGTGACACCCGAACAGCCCGTGACCTCCGAACTGCCAGTCACCTCCGACCCCGTAGGGGCCGCTGACGCGGCCGAGCGGGGCCCGGGCCTCACCCACGTGCGCCCCGACGGCACCGCCCACATGGTCGACGTCTCGGCCAAGGCCGTCACCGCCAGGCAGGCCTCAGCCGCGGGACGGGTGCTGCTCTCGACCGCAGCGGTCGCCGCCCTTCGCGACGGCACCGTGCCCAAGGGTGACGCGCTCGCGGTCGCCCGCATCGCCGGGATCCAGGCGGTGAAGCGGACCCCGGAGCTCATCCCGCTGGCGCACCCGGTCGCCGTCCACGCGGTCGAGGTCGACCTGGTGGTCGTCGACGACGGTGTCGACATCCGCGCGACGGTGCGCACCGCCGACCGCACCGGCATCGAGATGGAGGCCCTGACGGCGGTGTCGGTCGCGGCGCTCGCCCTCATCGACATGGTCAAGGCGGTCGACAAGCACGCGCGGATCACCGACGTGCGGGTGACCGCCAAGTCCGGCGGTCGGTCGGGTGACTGGGTGGAGGAGCCGTGAGCGAGCCAGCCACCTCCGGCTCGGCTGGCCGGGCGATCGTCATCACCTGCTCCTCGCGGGCGGCCCGGGGCGTCTACCCCGACCGTGGCGGCCCGCTGATCGTGGACACCCTGCGGCAGTGGGGTTTCGAGGTCGGTGACCCGTTGGTCGTGCCCGACGGTCCGGAGGTGGCCGAGGCGCTCGAGGCGGCCCTGGCTGCGACCCCCGACGTGGTGGTGACCACCGGGGGCACCGGGCTCTCGCCCACCGACCGCACCCCCGAGGCGACCCACGCGGTGCTCGACCGCGAGGTGCCGGGCCTGGCCGAGGCGATCCGCGGCGCCGGGCTGGCTGCCGGAGTGCCGACCGCCGCCCTGTCTCGGGGGTTGGTCGGGATCGCCGGCAGCACGCTGGTGGTCAACCTGCCCGGGTCGACCGGTGGCGTCCGTGACGGGCTGGGGGTGCTCGAGGCGGTCTTGCCGCACGCACTCTCGCAGATTCGCGGCGGCGACCACTGATGGCCACCTGGCCCGTCGTGCTCCGGGGCGAGACCCCGGGCGGAGAGCAGCTGGTGCTCGACCCGCTGCGCCGGCGGGACCGGGGGGAGTGGGTCGAGGTCCGCAGCCGCAACCGGCACTGGCTGGGCCCCTGGGATGCGACGTCGCCCGAGCGTGAGCCGACCTACGTCTCCTTCCCCACCCTCGTCCGGCACTACCGCGCCGAGGCCAAGGCGGGTCGGATGCTCCCGCTCGTCGTCCGGCTGGACGACCGGATCGTCGGGCAGATGGTGCTCTTCGGCATCTCCTACGGCTCCCTGCTGTCCGTGGCGGCGGGGTACTGGGTCGACGAGTCGGTCGCGGGTCGGGGCATCGCGCCCACCGCGCTGGCCCTGGCCGGCGACCACGCCCTGGGGCCGATGGGGCTGCACCGGATCGAGGTCAACATCCGCCCCGAGAACGTCAACAGCCTGCGCGTCGTGCAGAAGCTGCGCTTCCGCGACGAAGGGGTGCGGGCGGCATACCTGCACATTGACGGGGCCTGGCGCGACCACCGGACGTTCGCGCTGACGACCGAGGACCTCCGGGGCCGATCCCTGCTCGAGCGAATGCACACCAATCACACCAGTCACATTGGCGACACACCGCCCCACGTCCCCGGCGCACCGACTCGAGACACCTAACGTCGTATCCGTGCAGCCCAGCAGTCTCGTCTTCCTCGTCATCATTGCGGTCTGGGCTGCCTATTTCGTGCAGTACTGGGTCCGTCGCCGCGAGCACCTCGCCACCGCGCGCTCGGTCGACCAGTTCTCCGAGTCGATGCGCGTCCTCGAGCGCCGCAGCCCGCTGCCCGCGTCGAACCTCTCGACGCCCCAGCCTCGTTCGTATGCCGTGACGCCGGCTCGCGCCGCGCGCCCCCAGGTGCTCGTGAAGCGGGCCGAGACGACGCCCAGCACGCCGACCCCGTCTCCCGCCCCGACCGCGCCACCCGCCGAGGACGAGGCACCCACGCCTCGTGCCCTGCCGTCGGCCCGGCGCACCCGGGCCGTCATCATGCTCGGCGCCCTCGCCACGGTCGTCGTGGTGGGCACCCTCGTCGCCGTCTCGCTCGTGCCGCTGTACGCCGTGGCCGTCCCGGTCGTCGCCGTCGGTGCTGCCCTCGCGTGGTCGCGCGCCGACGCGCAGGCCCAGCGTCGTGCCCGGCTGGCAGCCCGCCAGGCCAGTCGCCGAGCCGGCCAGCCACGCCCGGTCGCCGAGCGACGCACCGCCGAGCCTGCGCCGCAGACCGCCCCGGCCGCGCCCATCGCCGAAACCGCTCCGGTCACCGCTGGGGCCGAGATCGCCGACGAGGTGCCGACCTCGGCGCCGGTCCCTGTGCGGGGCGAGCTCTACGACGTCCAGGCCGTCGAGACCAGCCTCCGACAGCCGGCCGCTGCCCGCGTGGCCACGCCAGTCGCCGCGCCCGCCGCCCCGGCCCGCCCGCTCGTGGACGAGGACGACATCCCGCTCACCTGGGACCCGGTGCCGGTGCCCCGCCCGACGTACACGATGAAGGCGCGGGTCACCCGTCCCGCCCCCACCTCCGCGGACCTGGTCGGCGACGCCGACACCGAGTACGCGGCATACGACGAGGCTCCTGAGCGACGCGTCGCCGGCGCCTGACGCAGGGTGGTCGCGCGGCCGGTCACGGTGGTTGCCATAGTGGGTCGCATGACTGAGGCGACCCCGTGATCGAGATCCTGAGCTCCGCCGAGCTGGTGCGGGCCAAGGAGAGTGGCGCCCTCGTCGCCGACATCCTGCAGGCGGTCAAGAGCCGCGCCACGGTCGGCACGAACCTGCTCGACATCGACCGCTGGACCAAGGCGATGATCCGCGACGCCGGGGCGCAGTCCTGCTACGTCGACTACGAGCCGTCGTTCGGGCGCGGACCGTTCGGGCACTACATCTGCACCTCGGTCAACGACGCGGTGCTCCACGGCCTGCCCCACGACTACGCGTTGGCCGACGGCGACCTGCTGACGCTCGACCTGGCCGTCCTCAAGGCCGGAGTGGCCGCCGACTCGGCGATCAGCTTCGTGGTGGGTGGGTCGAGCCAGCCGGAGAGCGTCGCCCTGGTCGAGACCACGCAGCGTGCGCTGGCCGCGGGCATCGCCGCCGCCCGGCCCCGTGCTCGGATCGGGGACCTGTCGCACGCCATCGGCACGGTCCTCACCGAGGCCGGGTACCGGGTCAACACGCAGTTCGGCGGGCACGGCATCGGGTCGACGATGCACCAGGACCCGCACGTGTCCAACTTCGGGCGCCCGGGTCGTGGCTACCCGCTGCGGCCCGGGCTGTTGCTCGCCCTCGAGCCGTGGATCATGGCCGACACGGACGAGCTGGTCACCGACGACGACGGGTGGACCCTGCGCAGCGCGACCGGGTGTCGCACGGCGCACAGCGAGCACACCATCGCCATCACCGACGACGGGGCCGAGATCCTCACCCTGCCGACCGCGTCCTAGCCCTGTTGGAAGCGAAACTGCCGGAGATCCGGTAGTTCCCGCTCCGACCCGGAGGCCACCTTTCAGCGGTTGCCCCTAGCGGTTGCCCCAGACGGCGCGAGCGCCCGAGTCGCCGGTGAGCGCGACGATGGTCGCGGTGCCGATGGCGCTCGCGATCACCAGCACCGCGAGCACCAGCCGTGGCGCGGTCGCGCCGCCGCGACGCAGGTAGAGCCACTGCGCGAGCGTCGTCACGGCCAGGGCGGCGGCCCAGGGGAGCACCATGTCGCCGAAGTTCGCATGCTTGTCGATGAAGGGCGGGTTGCCGAGCTTCTTCGCGAGGTCCTCGCCGGCCCGGGTCGTGATCGGCACGGCGATGGCACCGACCACTGCTCCCAGGGGGACGAGGAAGGTCAGCTTGCGCTGGGCAGCGGGCCACGCGCTCACGACGATGGCGGCCACGGCGGTCAGCGGCAACAGCACGACGACGAGGTGCACCAGCAGGGCGTGTGCGGGAAGTCCGTTGATCTCCATGTCGCAGGAACGTAGCCGAGGCCGGTGTGGTTCACCTGCCCGGCTCACCGGGTGAACCCGGACGGGTGGTGTCTCGTCCTTTACGGAGACTTCCCCGACCGGGGAGGATCGGTCGTGTCGGCTTCCGAGGGTCGAAGGAGCGGGTTGGTGGCGGCGAGTCAGCGGGAAGCGGCCCTCCAGGGTCTGCACGACCGCCATGCCTCGGAGCTGTGGCGGTTCGCGCTGCGACTGACCCGTGACCCGCAGGTCGCCGAGGACGTCGTGCAGGAGTCGCTCCTGCGTGCCTGGCGCGACCCCGCCCTGGGCACCCGCTCCGAACCACAGGCCCGCGCGTGGCTCTTCACCGTCGTGCGCAACCTCGTCGTCGACCGCTGGCGCAGTGCCGCGTCCCGGCACGAGGTGGCTGGCATCGACTTTGTCGAGGCGGGCGTCGGTGACCGGTCGGGCGAGGTCCTGGACCGGTGGTTGATCGCGGACGCGCTGGGCTCGGTGTCGCGCGAGCACCGACAGGTCATCGCCGCCGCGTACTACGAAGGGAGAACGGTGGCCGAGATCGCCGCCGAGCTGAGGGTGCCCGAGGGGACCGTGAAGTCACGGCTCCACTATGGGCTGCGCAGCCTGCGTCTCGTCCTGCAGGAGAAGGGGGTGACGAGCCCATGAGCAGCCCCGACGACTACACCGACTGGGACGCCGCCTACGTGCTCGGTGCCCTGCCGGTCGCCGAGCGACGCGAGTACGAGTCGCACCTCGCGGGGTGCGCCGCGTGCCGGGCCGCTGTCGCCGAGCTGGCCGGTATGCCGGGCCTGCTCGCCCAGCTGCCACCGGGCGAGGTCCTCGCGATGGACATCGACGGTGGGGGAGACCTGCAGCCACCCGCCTCGCTGATGCCCGTCCTACCGGTCGCACCCGAGTCACCGTTGTCCCGCCGGTGGCTGGCTCCGCTGGCCGCGGCGGCCGCCGCTCTCCTCATCGGAGGCGTCGGTGGGTATGCCGTGTCGTCGGCCGGGCGCGACGGTTCACCCGGCCCGGGGGCCACCGCTGGGTCGACCCGCACCACTGGGCCGCTGACCGCCCCCGGGCGGTTGGCGTTCACGGCCGTCGAGCCGTCGCTGATGACGGCCGTCGTGGATGTCGTGCCGATCGCGAACGGGACCGAGCTGCGGGTGGAGTGCCAGTACGCGCGGCAGACGGGTGGTGCGAGCGCGACGTCAAGCAGCTTGACGCCGTCGCCCACGCGTCCCGACAGTGCAGCCTCCGGCGGGGACTACCGGATCGACTACGCCATCTGGGTCGTCGACCGGGCCGGCAAGGCCACCGAGCTGCGCGACTGGACGGCCCGGCCGGACCGGATCATGCACCCGGTCGGGGTGTCCACTCTGTCCGTGGCGCAGATCGCCTCGGTCGAGATCCGCCAGGTCGACAACGGTCACACCGTGATGCGGGCGAGCCTGACCTGAGTCCTCGCCCGCGGTGCCGGATGCCGGCGCTGGGTCCCCTTGGCGGGCGCGGCACCGTTTTCCGTCGGGCCGGGTGCTGGTGTTATTGTTTCGTCCGCATCAAGGGGCTGTGGCGCAGTTGGTAGCGCGTCTCGTTCGCAATGAGAAGGCCAGGGGTTCGAATCCCCTCAGCTCCACCGATCGACACCCTGTCTGACCTGCGCAATCGTCGCAGGATGGACAGGGTGTCTTCCCGTCGCAAACACCATCAACGCCTCCCAGCGGCTCCCCAAGCTCGTGGACGCCGGTACCCCGCACCAGGCGTGATCTGTCATGGTCGTCCCATGCAGCTGATCCACGTGGCGCAGCGTCCGGTCAGCCCGTGGCGCAACGGTGGCGGACGGACCCGCGTGATGGCCCAGGGGCCGTCGGCCGCAAGCCCTGATGACTTCAGCTGGCGCCTCAGCGTGGCGCAGGTGGATCGGTCTGGACCGTTCTCCGCCTATCCGGGCCTGCACCGGCAGCTGATCGTGGCGGGGGACGAGCCCCTGACTCTCGTCATCGACGACCACCGCCGCACCCTGGGTCCCGGCTCGATCGCCGCGTTCGACGGGGGAGCGAGCGTGTCGTGCGAAGTGGCGCGCGGCCCGGTGACCGCGGTCAACGTCATGACGCGTCCCGGGCAGGTCACCGCCCAGGTGACCATCGAGGACGCCGAGGCCGATCTGGTGGTTGAGTCGCCGGCCGCGGGTTGGTCGTGCCTGGTCGCGCTGACCCAGCACACGATGCTCGGCGGTCACAGCTTGGCGATGGCTCCGCAGGACACGCTCTGGCTGCAGGAAGGGGAGCGAGAGACCGTGTCGGGCGGACGGATCGTGGTGATCAGATTCAGCAACCTGACATAAAGATGCGTTGTGGTTCGCCGAAGCCCTTGCGCAGCACGCGATTTCAGTCCACCTGGCTGGCTAGAGGCCGCTCGTCGGCCCTCAGCGTGCGTCCGGCGCGTAGTCCTCATCGGGGTCGGTGAGCACCGGTTGAGCCTGTTCCAAGAGGTCGGCTTCGTCGACGTCCTGGTTCGGCTTGGCTGGCCACGTCTGGTCGCTGGCTACTGTGGGGTCGGCCAGCTGTTCTTGGTCGAGTCGGTCGGCTTCCGGGACCGCGGTGTTCGGGTGGTTGTCACGACTGTGGGCCACGGTGGCACCTCCTGTTCTTCACGCAGGCGAGCGTTCTGCCGCTCCAGGTCGAGGACCATGCCGATGCCTGCCAGGTTGAGGCCGGCGTCGAGCAGGTCCCCGATCCGGCGAAGTCGGTCCAGGTCGTTCGGGCTGTACCGGCGGGTGCCTCCACTGGTCCGTTCCGGATCGAGCAGACCCCGCGCCTCGTAGAGGCGCAGGTTCTGCACGCCCATGCCGACCAGATCGGCAGCTACCGAGATCGCGTAGACGCCGCGTTCCCCGTCCGTTGCGGGCAATGTCACGGGTGGCCCGTCCTTCCTGGAAAATCTTTGTATCGGCCCTTGCATCAGTATGCCCTTGGTGCTACATAAAACCTATAGCGAACGCCATAGATCTGCGACGGCTGTGGCGGCGCTTGGAGCATCAGGCAAACACGATGGAGGTGAAGACGATGCTGATGCGCACCGACCCATTCCGCGAGCTCGACCGGCTCACCCAACAGGCTTTTGGCACGCTGGCACGCCCCTCAGCGATGCCGATGGATGCATGGCGCGACGGAGACGTGTTTCACGTCGAGTTCGACCTACCCGGTGTCAGCCAGGACTCGATCGACATCGACGTGGAACGCAACGTGGTCACCGTCAAGGCCGAACGTCCGGACCGCGCCAGCGACGCGGAACTGCTCGCCGCGGAGCGCCCTCGCGGGGTGTTCAGCCGTCAGCTCGTGCTCGGAGACAACCTGGACACCGAGCGCATCGAGGCCGCCTATGACGCGGGAGTGCTCACGCTGAAGATCCCGGTCGCCGAGCAGGCCAAGCCGCGGAAGATCGAGATCAGCAGCCGGAACGAAGGCCAGCAGGCCATTACCGCCTGACCTCTGGTGGTGAGGCTCATGCTCGCTGTCGCTGCTGACCGAGCCGGTGCCGTGCGCGGCGTGGACGAGGAGTTCCTCGAGCTGATGTGCGCGGACGAGGACCTGCTGCGGGCCGAGTTCGACGCGATCATCGCCCGGGAATGGTCAGGCACACCCCCTCCGGCTGACCTACCTGCTGCATCGTCTGGCACGGGCCACGGGCCGCGGAGGCATCGGCTGCGTTGCGGTGCCGTGGCGTCCCCGCGACCCGAACACCCCGGTGCCGACGGGTGGAGTCGGCAACGCTCGCCCCCGCGGCTCACCCGCAACCAGGGTCAGAAACCGAACAAGTGGATGGACGAAGGTAGGTGATCGCCCGACACCCAGCACCACGACGATACGAAGACCAGACTCTCGCCTGGGCCGCGTTCGTGCCATCGCGCCTGACGCAGGCTGCGCGACGCCCACGCCTTGACGGCGTATCCGTTCGCGGCCCAGGCGAGGCCCATCAGTGACACCACAACCCCACGATGAAGGTGGGGTCACCCGCCCCCCAGCGATGGGACAAACCTCACCCAGAAGCTGAACCTTTCGGCGTAGCCCATGACCGTTGACCGCACCGACCCCTACGCCGCCTTGGGCCTGAGCCCGAACGCGACCCAAGGCCAGATCCGGCGCGCCTACCGCACGCTGCTGCGCCAGAACCACCCCGACACCCGCGCCGTTGGCGACTCAACCGACAAGGTCGCCTCAGACGCGACACTCCAGCAGGTCATCGCCGCATACGCGATCCTCAGCGATCCAGCCCGCCAAGCCGGCCACGACCACACCGGCCCGCCTGAGACCAGCACCCCAACCCGGATTCGCCCTCGGACGCCCTTCCCCCGCAACGCACCCGACCAGCCACCAATCCAGGCCGGTCCCGTGCGCTGGCACGGTTCCGGCCGGTGACCAGCAACTGAACTTGCCCGTGCGTGACGTCGCAGTCCCGGCTGCATCGTCCGGCGGACAGGAACGGACGTGGCCCGTCATCGGCCAGCGGTGTGGCCCGGTCGCCCGTGGTGGCTGAAGGCGTAGCGCGTGGTGGCCGAGAACACCTGCCCTGGCGACAGGACCGATGACGGGAAGGCGAACTGGTTTGGTGAGTCGGGGAACTGCTGCGCTTCCAAGGCGATCCCGGCTCGAGCCGCGTATGTCCGGCCGGACGTGCCGACAAGCGTGTCGTCCAGGTATTGACCGGTGTACACCTGCAGTCCCGGCTGGTTGCTCGTCAGCTCCACGAACACACCCGAGCGGGGCGACCACAGGGTGGCAGCAGGCGCGCCGCCGTTGAGCGCGAAGTTGTGGTCCAGCCCCTGAGGAGCGGCTAGCTCGGCTCGAGGCGAGGTGATGCGGTCGCCGAGACGGCAGGGTTGGCGCCAGTCCAACTCTGTGCCGCTCACCTCCTCCAGCAGGCCTGTCGGGATCAGGTCGTCAGCAACGGGGGTGTAGCTGTCGGCACTCACACCGAGGACGTGGTCATCGACAGGGCCGGCCGCCTCACCGTCAAGATTGAAGTAGGCATGGTTGGCGATGCTGATCACGGTCGGTGCGTCCGTGGTCGCGGTGTAGGTGATGGTCAGCGCGTCGTTGCCGACGCGGTAGGTGGCCTCGGCCCGGACGGCACCGGGAAAGCCCTGATCGCCGTCCGGGCTCGTCAGTCTGAGACGCACCTCGGACGGGGAGCGATCCACGACTTCCCAGTGCTTCTGGTCCCATCCGACGCGACCGCCGTGCAGGGCGTTCGGGCCCTCGTTGCGCTCGACGGAGTAGCGGCGGCCGTCCAGCGTGAACCGACCGCCCCGGATCCTGTTGGCATACCGCCCGACGGTGGCTCCGAGGTAGCCGGGGAGTCGTCCGTACGAGTCCGGGTCCTGATGTCCCAGAACCACATTCAGCCGACGCCCACTGATGTCGGTGACCCACAGGCTCCGTAGTGAGGCGCCTCGCGGCAGGATCTGCGCAGTCAGCCCGAGCCGACCCGTACCGGTCAGGGCGATCGGATCTGACAGCTTCGCGAGTGGCCCGGACGGGTTGCTGACGTTCACCTATCTCCCTTCGGGACGGACGAATGTTAGCGGTCACATGTCCAGACGTAAAGCCTCATTCGGCTCGGCCATTTCTCCTTGGAATTCCCGCAGTATTTCGGTACGAAGCCTCTTGACGAAACGCGTGTGAACGCTAACACTCGTCCACGAGCAACTCGACGACGCGGCTCCAGCTCCCACCTTCGGACGCAAGCGGCATCGGCGCCGAGGCCCACGCTCTGGCTGAGCCGTCTGGACGTCTCACCAGGGCGACGCATGGTGATCAGGAGCGATAACGCGCCCGACATCCCACCACTCCTTGGAGGAACAATGAAGTTCAGGAAGAGCGCGGCGCTCCTTGCGGCTGCTTTCACGGTTGCGGGGCTGACTGCCTGCGGGTCCGACAGTGACGCGCCCTCAGGGGACAGCGCTTCGTCGTCGACCGGTATCAAGGGCGCCGTCATCGGCTTTGCCCAGGTTGGATCCGAGAGCGGCTGGCGCAGCGCCAACACGGACAGCATCAAGGCGGCTGCCGCCAAGTACGGCGTCGACCTCAAGTTCACGTCCGCCGAGGGCGACCAGACCAAGCAGATCGCGTCCATCAAGACGTTCATCACCCAGGGCGTCGACGTCATTGCGTTCTCGCCCGTCGTGGAGACGGGATATGACGCCGTGTTGCAGGAGGCCAAGGCCGCCGGCATCCCGGTGATCCTGACGGACCGCGCTGTGGACGCCGACCCCAGCCTGTACAAGACCTTCATCGGCTCGGACTTCATCAAGGAGGGCGAGAAGGCCGCTACCTGGGCCAAGACCGAGTTCGCCAACGACGCCGCGGTCAACATGGTCGTCCTCGAGGGCACCACCGGTTCCGCGCCCGCGAACGATCGGAAGACGGGCTGGGACAACGTGCTCGGCAAGGAGACCAAGTTCAAGACGCTGGCATCCCAGACCGGCGAGTTCACCCGTGACGGGGGCAAGAAGGTCATGGAGGGCTTCCTGGCCAAGTACCCGAACATCAACTTGGTGTACGCGCACAACGACGACATGGGCCTTGGTGCGATCGAGGCAATCGAGGCTGCTGGGAAGGTCCCCGGCAAGGACATCAAGATCGTGACGATCGACGCCGTCAAGGCGGGCATGGAAGCCCTCGCGGCGGGCAAGATCAACTACATCGTGGAGTGCTCCCCCCTCCTCGGTGACCAGCTCTTCGACGCGGCCAGCTCCGTCCTTGCCGGCAAGGACATCCCGGCCCGGATCATCACCGAAGAGGGCGAGTTCAACCAGGCTCAGGCGAAAGCGGCACTGCCCGACCGCAAGTACTGATCAGCGTGGGTGCCCGGCGGCCAGGTGGTCGCCGGGCACACCCTGCACAGCGCAGCCCTCTCCGCGCACAGACTGGCCCGGGAGTAAGCCACCGAAGGAGAACCGACAATGGGGCCGGAAGCTCTCAGCACATCGCCACCCCGTGACGCGCAGACAGACGCGGATCCGATCGTCGAGATGAGCGGCATCAGCATCAGCTTTCCCGGGATCAAGGCGTTGGACGAGGTCTCCTTCCGGCTCTTCCCCGGTGAGGTCCACTCCCTCATGGGTGAGAACGGGGCTGGGAAGTCGACCCTGATCAAGGCACTCACCGGCGTCTACGGCATTGACGACGGATCCATCAGCCTGGACGGGCAGGCCGTGGAGTTCACCTCGCCGGCACACGCCCAGAGGGCGGGTATCGCGACGGTCTACCAAGAGGTCAACCTGGTGACCAACCTGAGTGTCGCCGAGAACATCTTCCTCGGACGTGAGCCCCGACGCCTCGGTCTCATCGACTTCCGCAAGATGCGCACGGACGCCAAGCGGGTGCTGAGGACGCTGAACCTCGACATCGATCCGTCATCCCTGCTGTCGACCCACTCCATCGCCGTTCAGCAACTGGTCGCGATCGCTCGTGCAGTCGACGTCAGGGCTCGCGTCCTGGTGCTGGACGAGCCCACGTCGTCCTTGGACCAGCGAGAGGTCGAGGAGCTGTTCGGCGTCATCCGTCGCGTGCGTGGACAAGGCGTCGCGGTGCTGTTCGTCTCCCACTTCCTCGACCAGGTCTACGAGATCTCGGACCGCATCACCGTGCTTCGCAACGGCAGGCTCGTCGGGGAGCACCCGGCAGCGGAGCTTCCGCGCCTCGACCTCATCTCGGCGATGATCGGCAAGGACCTGGCCGCGCTGGAGGCCCTGGAAGAGGGCACCAAGCGGGAGGCCGCCGAGCGCGTCGACGGCGGAGCCCTCGTCACCGCCACGCAGGTGGGTCGCAAGGGCACGATCGAGCCGTTCGACCTGGAGATCCACCGTGGCGAGGTCCTCGGTCTGGCCGGTCTCCTGGGCTCCGGGCGAACGGAGCTGGTCCGCCTGCTCGCTGGGGCGGATCGACACGACCAGGGCGAAGTGCGTTTCGACGGGAACGTCGTCAAGCTCAGGAGTCCACGTGAGGCGCTGGACCGGGGAATAGCCTTCGCCTCGGAGAACCGGAAGGCGGAAGGACTGATCGGCGACCTGAGTGTCCGGGCGAACATCGTCCTGGCGCTGCAGGCCGCCCGCGGCTGGGTGCGCCAGATCCCGCGGAACCAGCAGGACGAGATCGCCGACCGCTACATCAAGGCCCTCGACATCCGGCCGCCCAACCCGAACCAGCTCGTCCGGAACCTCTCGGGCGGCAACCAGCAGAAGGTGCTGTTGGGTCGGTGGCTTCTCCTGGAGCCCAAGCTGCTCATCCTCGATGAGCCGACCCGAGGTATCGACATCGGGGCCAAGGCTCAGATCCAGAAGCTGGTAGCGACTTTGGCCGAAGAGGGCCTTGCCGTCATCTTCATCTCCGCTGAGCTGGAGGAGGTGGTGAGGCTGTCCCATCAGGTGGGGGTGCTGAGAGACAGGCGAAAGGTCGCGCAGCTGACCAATGACAACCTGGCCGTAGAGGACATCCTCGAGATCATCGCTGCTGAAGCGGAGAAGTCCCCATGAGCAAGCTCACTTCACAGCGGTTGGTGTGGCCATTCGCGGTGCTCGTGGCACTGCTGGTCGCCAACCTCTTGGCCAACCACAGCTTCCTGTCCATCACGCTCCAGGACGGCAACCTGTTCGGGCCGTTGGTGGACATCCTGCGCCGCGCCGCGCCCATCGTCCTGGTCGCCTTGGGTATGTCCCTCGTCATAGCGACCCGTGGCATCGACCTGTCGGTCGGCGCGGTGGCAGCGATCAGCGGTTCATGGGCGTCGATGCACATCGTGTCGTCCTCGGACCGGACGTCCGTCGGCGTCGTCCTCGTAGCCGTCGTCGTCGCGCTCGTCATGGCCGTCGTCGCGGGTCTGTTCAACGGTCTCTTGGTGTCCGTCCTGGGAATCCAGCCCATCGTCGCAACCCTGGTGCTCATGACAGCCGGGCGAGGGCTGGCACAGGTCATCACCAACGAGAAGATCCTGTACCCCGACAACACCCCGGGCTACAAGCTCATCGGAGGCGGCTACCTGATCGGTGTCCCCTTCTCGATCCTGGTCGCCGGAGCGATCTTTGCCCTCACTGCGGCACTGACCCGGCAGACCGCCCTCGGCACCCTCATCGAAAGCGTTGGCGTCAACCCGGAGGCCAGCCGGCTGGCGGGCATTCGCGCGACCAGGATCATCTTGGTGGTCTACGTCTTCTCCGGCTTCTGCGCCGGGCTGGCTGGTCTCATGCTGACATCCAACTCGACCTCGGCCGATCCCAACTCGATCGGCCTCTTCATCGAGCTCGACGCCATCCTCGCAGTCGTGATCGGCGGCACTTCTCTCACCGGTGGCCGGTTCTCCCTCTGGGGCACGCTCATCGGCGCCTTCATCATCGAGACGATGAACAGCTTCGTGGTCATCGCCATCTCCCCTCGTAGTACCGACGTGTTCAAGGCTGGCGTCGTCGTCGTCGTGTGCCTCCTCCAGTCACCCAAGGCGCGCAGGTGGTTCGGTGGTGTGGTTCGTCGGCCCACTGGCCGTCGCACCCCTCCGCCGACCGTGTCCCCCACAGCACCTGACGCGGCACCTCTGGCCGTGCCGGCCATCTCGGTGCCGGCTGTGGACGGGGACCACACCCAGGATCTCGAAACGAGGACCTCATGAGCACCACAGCCGATACTCATCCCGGCCGCAAGCCACTCAGCCGGGTTCTGGGCAGACTGGGTGGCTACTCCCAGGTCGCGACGACCGTCGTGCTCCTCGCCATCATGCTGACCGTCGGCGCCACGCTGTACCAGAACTTCACCTCACCACAGGCGCTGGTGGACCTGCTGGGCAAGAACGCGTTCCTGATCCCCCTCGCGGTCGGCATGACCTTCGTCATCCTCAGCGGAGGGATCGACCTCTCGGTCGGGGCAGTGATGGCCCTCGGCTCCGTCATTGCTGCGACTCTCCTCCAGCAGGGCTGGTCGGCCCCAGCCGTCATCATCGCCGTGCTCCTGACCGGGACCGTGCTCGGCACCCTCGTCGGCACGGTCATCAGCAAGTTCGAGATCCAGCCCTTCATCGCCACCCTCGCGGCGATGTTCCTTGCGCGAGGTCTGTGCCTGGTGATCACCGACCGGTCGATCACGATCAAGGACACCCTGTTCCGCAAGGTCAACCTGGCCCACCTCAACCTCTTCGAGGCACAGGTGACCAACGTCCGAGGTCGCACCCGAACCGTCGACGTCTACACGACGCCTTCGGTACTGATCGCCCTGGGTCTGGTCCTCGTGGCCTTCGCCGTGCTTCATTACACCCACTTCGGCAGGACCGTGTATGCCGTGGGCGGCAGTGAGCCCTCAGCGTCCCTGATGGGCCTCGCCGTGGACCGCACCAAGGTGATGGTCTACGCCATCAGCGGTTTCTGCGCAGGCCTGTCGGGCTTGCTCTTCTCCTTCTACACCGCATCCGGAGATCCGGTGGCCGGCATCGGATACGAGCTGAATGCCATCGCCGCCGTGGTGATCGGTGGCACGCTTCTCTCGGGTGGCGCAGGCTATGTCTTCGGTTCGGTGCTCGGCGTCCTCACGCTCGGGACCATCTACGCCTACAAGGAGTTCGACGGCAATCTCAATACTGGGTGGACCCGCATCCTCATCGGCGGACTGGTGCTCTTCTTCATCGTCCTCCAGCGGGTCATCGCCTCCCGGCGTTGGGCTCGATAGGTTGCGCACTGTCGCGGCGCGCGGCGCTGACGCGCACCGTGGGGCGAACCGGGGGTGAACCCTGTCAGAATCGCGCTCATGACCGTCGTGGTGCAGCTGCTGGACCCTCGCCCCCATGGCTGAGCACATCAAGGCGCCGGTGATGGCCGACGTCGCTCGCCTGGCGGGAGTGTCGCACCAGACCGTCTCCCGAGTGATCAATGGCTCGCCGAAGCTGCGCCCTGAGACCCGGGCACGGGTCCAAGCTGCGATTGAGAGCCTGGGATACCGCCCGAACACGGCCGCCCGAGCCCTGGGCCGAGGTCGAAGCGGGATGATCGGCATCATCGGGACTGCCGGAGCCGAGTTCGGGCCCGTGAGCATTCACCGCTCAGTCGAGGAAGCCGCCCGAGATGCTGGTTTTCTCGCCAGCTCGGTCAATCTCACCGAGATGACTCGCGATGCCCTCGATGGTGCGGTGGAACACCTCATGACGGTCGGCGTGGAAGGCATGGTGATGATTGCTGCCCACGACGCGGCTCTGGAGATCGTGCGGGCCCAGCGGTCCGGCCCGCCCTTCGTTGTCGTCGAGGGCCAGCTCGACCGCGGCAACACGGCCGTGGTGGGTGTCGATCAGGTTGCCGGTGCCCGAGCTGCCACCGAGCACCTGCTGCACCTCGGTCATCGGGAGATCGTCCACGTCAGTGGACCCTTGGACTGGACCGAGGCGCGCTCGAGACTCCAGGGATGGCGGTCGGCCATGCACGACGCCGGCGTCCGACCCGCTGAGCCCATCCTCGGGGACTGGAGCTCCCGGAGTGGATTCGCTGCTGGCCGGGCTGTCTGCGACATGCCAGCCGTCACCGCCGTCTTCACGGCCAACGACCAGATGGCCATCGGCGTCTTGCGGGCCCTGCACGAGTCGGGCCGGTACGTGCCGGAGGACGTCAGCGTGATCGGGTTTGACGACATCCCGGAAGCCGAGTTCCTCATCCCGCCGCTGACGACGGTTCGGCAAGACTTTGCCGCGGTGGGCATGCGAGCCATCGAAGCCCTCGGCATGCTGATGAATGGCCAAAAACCGGCCGTCGATCTGCTGGAGCCGAGCCTTGTCGTGAGGGCCAGCACAGGGCCCCCCAGGTCCTACGGCTCGTAGTCGGAAAGCCGCACGACAAGAGGCGATCGAACCCCTCAGGACGGAGGCCAGGGACCTACCGAGCCGCGTTCGATGAGCTCGGTCGGCAACCGTCGATGCGCCACCGCACCTCCCGCGCCCTCGATACGTGACAACAGCAGGCGGCACGCCGCTACCCCGATCTCGTAGGTCGGCTGGGCGATGACGGTCAGCGCCGGGCTGACCAGGTCAGCCCACTCGGTGTCGTCGAAGCCCATGAGCGACACGTCCTCCGGGCAGCGAACCCCCGCGCGCGCGATGGCATGGAACGCCCCCAGCGACTGCATGGCGTCGAAGGCGAGGATCGCCGTGGGCCGGTCCTCCAGGGCAAGCAGTCTGGCCGTCTCCGCCTCGCCGTCCTCGCGTCGGTAGCCACCGGAGGAGATCAGCTCCGGTCGGATCGGGACACCAGCCGCCGTCATCGCATCGCGGAACCCGGCCGCGCGGGCGCCGACAGTCGTCGCCGAGGCCCGTTCGACGCCCTTCATGTCGGGGCGCAGCATGCGTTCCAGCATCGTGTGCGTCCCACCGGTGAGGATCGCGATGTCCCGGTGGCCGTGGGCCAGCAGGTGCTCGGTGGCAGCTCGCGCGGCCTTGCGGTTGTCGATACCGACCGTGTCGGCCTGCAGGCCCGCCACGGTCCGGTCCAGGAGGACCACGGGGATGCCGGCTGCAATGACCGCGCGGAGGTGGGACCTGTCGCCACCGTCTGCGGGGCACACGACCAGGCCGTCCACGCGTCGCTCGGTCATCACCCGGACTGCGGTCTCCTCCTTGTCGAGCTCCTCGTCGGTGTTGGCCAGCAGCACCTCGAACCCCTGCGCCCGCGCCGTGTCGGCGATGCCGCGCAGTGAACGACGGAAGAAGGGGTTCTCGATGTCTGACATCACGACGCCGAGGGTGCGGGTCGAACCGGTGATCATGCTCCGCGCCAGGCTGTTCGCTCGGTAACCCAGCTGTTCGGCTGCTGCCAACACGCGTTCCCGGGTGCTCTCGCGCACCGACCCGTAGCCGCCGAGTGCCCTGGCGGCGGTGGCTGTGGAGACTCCCGCTTCACGCGCGACGTCCGGCACCGTGGCGATGCCGCGCGGTTCAACGCTCCTGCTCACGGTGCTCCTTCGAATGCGTGTCGTGCCAACGGTTTTGGTGGTCTGCCGCGTCGTCGGGTATGCCGGCCGGTCGCCGCGAGCGCGCGGGTCCCGGGTGACCCATCGGCGGCTTACCCCCGCCGACTTCCTGGGCTGACCTTAGCCGGTGTCGGACTGCCTCGCCGCACCGGATCTGACCAATTTCCGGGAACCCCCTTGACAGGAGACCGCCGGGTTGAGAACGTTCTCACTCATCAGGTTGAGAACGTTATCAAAGCGAGCCACTCGCAGATTGGAACCAGGAGCACCGATGACCGAAACCCTTCCCCTCAAGCCGATCGACGCCGACATCGTCGACAAGCTGACGGCGACCGTCGCGGAGCGCGAGGCGATTGCCACCGTGGTGCGCGACGTCGTGGAGCGCGGGCTGCGCAACGTGTACTTCGTCGGCGCCGGCGGCTCCATCATCTGCAGCTACCCGGCCCACTACCTGCTCCAGCAGAAGGCGTCGTTCCCTGCCTTCCAAGTCCAGAGCGACGAGCTGAACACGGCTGTCCCCGCACTCATGGGTCCCGGCTCGCTGGTCGTGCTGGCTTCCTACACGGGCACGACGAAGGAGACGGTCGCCGCGGCCAAGACCGCCAAGGCCACCGGCGCCACCGTCATCGCGGCCGCCAAGGCCGGCAGCCCGCTCGCCGAGGCAGCCGACGTGGCGTTCACCGGCAAGAGCGACCTGTTCGAGCTGGTCGTCGCGTTCGAGCTGCTCGCTGGCACTGGCGCCGAGCTGGACACCGAAGCGGTCGACCAAGCCCTGGCGGCTCTGCCCGCTGCGGTCCGCGACGCGGTCGAGCAGGCCGAGCCGCTGCTCGCCGACATCGCCGAGGCGTTCAAGGACGAGCCGATCACCTATGTGCTGGGATCCGGCCCGAGCTACGGCTGGGCGTACGGCCTGGCGATGTGCTTCCTGCAGGAGATGCAGTGGAAGCACGCGGCGGCGTTCAACTCCGGCGAGTTCTTCCAGGGTGCCTTCGAGATGGTCGACGACGACACCGCGGTCCTGCTGTGGATCGGCGACGACGCATCTCGGCCCATGGGGGAGCGGGCGAAGAGCTTCCTCGACCAGTACTGCAAGAAGGCGCAGTACGTCGACGTGCGCGACCTCGAGCTGCCCGGCATCCCTGAGTCGGTCCGCGGTGAGGTGTCGCCGATCGTCGTGGGTGCGCTGGCCAACCGGCTCGCCCAGCACTACGAGTCGGCCCGCGGCCACGACCTCGAGACCCGTCGGTACATGTTCAAGGTCGAGTACTGAGCATGACCTCTGACCTGCTCAACTTCGACCCGGCGCGCTACCTGCGCATCCAGTCGGGTGCCGTCGGCCTGGCCGAGCAGATCGATGCCGTGGTGGCTGACGCCCTCGGCTCCGGCGTGACCAACGTGGCCTTCGCCGGGGCCGGCGGCGCGGGCATCCTCATGCAGCCCGCGGCCGCCCTCCTGCGGGACCGTTCACCGTTCCGCGCCGACGTCGTCCTGCCCGCCGAGCTCGTCGTGACGGGCTCCGCGACGGTGGGCCGGGACACCCTGGTGGTCATCCCGTCGCTGTCCGGCACCACCGCCGAGAGCATCGCGGCGCTCGAGTTCGTCAAGGCTGCCGGCGCGCGGGTGCTGGTGCTCACCGGCCACGCCGACACCCCGCTGGGGACCAAGGCCGACGTCAGCCTGGTGAACTTCGCCGAGGACGACACGTCCTGCGAGTCGTTCTACCTCCAGTCGTTGCTGCTCGCGCTGTCGATCATGGCGCGCACCGACGGGCTGGAGGACCACGCCGCGGTCGTCGCCGAGCTGGAGCAGCTACCGCAGCTCCTCCTCGACGCCAAGGCTGCCTTCGAGCCGCGAGCGCACGAGCTGGCCGAGGCGATCGCGGCCGAACCGTGGCACATCGTCACGGGGTCGGGCAGCACGTGGCCCGAGGCCTTCTACTACGGCATGTGCATCCTCGAGGAGATGCAGTGGATCCGGACCCGTCCGGTCCACGCCTCCGACTTCTTCCACGGCACCCTCGAGCTGGTCGAGCCCGACGTGAGCGTCCTCCTCCTCAAGGGCGAGGACGCCACCCGGCCGCTCGCCGACCGGGTGGAGCGCTTCGTGTCGGGACTCACCGAGAAGCTTCTCGTCCTCGACACGGCTGACGTGGAGCTGCCCGGGATCTCGCCGACCACGCGGGCCCTGGTGTCGCCGGTCATCCTGGCGGCACTGCTGGAACGGGTCAGCGCCCACCTCGAGGTGCTGCGTGACCACCCGCTGACGACCCGCCGCTACTACCGCCGCATGGCCTACTGAAGGACGGCACCATGAACGTCACCCTGCTCACCCTCGGCGACAACGTCGTCGACCGGTACCTCGAACGGGAGGTGCTCTACCCCGGCGGGAACGCGGTCAACGTGGCCGTGCACGGACGTCGATGTGGCGCCGGCGCGGCATACATCGGGGCGGTGGGCACCGACCTCGCCGGACGCACCGTCCTCGACGCGCTCGTGGCCGAGGGGGTGGACACCTCGATGCTGAGGATCGTCGAGGGGCCGAACGCCTCGGCGGACGTCCGGGTCGTCGACGGGAACCGTGTCTTCGACCACGGGGACCCCGGGGTGTCGAGGTTCGTGCTGACGCCGGCGGACTTCGCAGCCGTCGCAGCGGCGACCATCGTCCACACCGGTGAGTGCTCCATGGTCGAGGACCAGCTGGCCGACATCGCCGCGGCCGCCCCGCGGCTCTCCTTCGACTTCTCCGAGCGTCCGCACGACTACATCGCCGAGCACGCGCGGTTGGTCGACATCGCCATCCGCTCGCTGCCCTTCGCCAGCGTCGACGAAGCCGTCCACGAGGCCCGGCGCATCCAGGACCTCGGCCCGAGCCTCGTCGCGGTGACGATGGGCTCCGGTGGCGCGGTGGCGCTCCAGGGCGAGCAGGTCGTGTACGCCCAAGCGCCTGCGACTCCCGTCGTAGACACCCTCGGAGCCGGGGACGCCTTCATCGGCCGGCTCCTCACCGGCCTCATCGCCAACACGCCGCTCACGACGCTCCTCGGCGCCGCGACGGCATACGCCTCAAGCACCTGCGCCACCTTCGGCGCCTTCGGGTACGAGACCTCACTCGAGGGACTCACTGCACCGCTCAACCCCATCCACAAAGGAGTGGACCTCTCATGAAGAACACCACGCGCAGCGCATCCTTCGCCGTGCTCGCCACCGTGACCGCGGTGGCCCTGGCCGCCTGCGGCGCGCCCGGGACGGCCAACCCTGGTGCGGGAGGAGCCAGTAACCAGAGCCTCACCGCACCAGCAGAGAAGTCCGGCACCATCACCATGGTCACCAAGTTCGCCGACCCCAAGTACGCGCCGTACTTCGAGAGCGTGACCAAGGCCTACGAACAGGCCAACCCCAAGGTCACCATCAAGCTCGAGCAGGTCGGCGACCAGCCCTACAAGGACAAGATCCGGGTGCTCTCGGCGTCCAAGCAGCTGCCCGACATCTACTTCTCGTGGGCCGGTGACTTCGCCAACAAGTTCGTCCGTGCCGGTCTGGCCGCCGACCTGACGTCGGTCATCGGGCCCGACACCGAGTGGGGCAAGACCTTCTCGCCGGCCGCCCTCAAGGCGTTCGAGACCAAGGGCAAGAACTTCGGTGTGCCGATCGACCTCGACGCGAAGTACCTGGCCTACAACAAGGCAGCCTTCACCAAGGCCGGGATCAGCGGCGCTCCCGCCTCGCTCGAGGAGCTCATCGGGGACTGCGACAAGCTGAGGACGGCGGGCTACACGCCCATCGCCTTCGGCAACCAGTACGGCTGGCCGGCGATCCACTACATCACCCAGCTCAACGCGTACAACGTCGCACCTGACACCCTCGCCAAGGACTACGACCCGGCCACCGGTGCGTTCACGGATCCCGGTTACGCCAAGGCGGTCGACCAGTTCAAGGACATCGTCACGCACTGCTCCAGCAAGGACGCCAACGGCGTCTCGCACGAGGCCGGGCAGGCGAACTTCCTCAACGGCAAGGCCGCCATGCACTACCTGGAGTCCGTCGAGTTCCAGGCGCTCACCACCAAGGGGGGTGCGCCGAAGGAGCTGGCCGACAACTGGGACTTCATGCGGCTGCCCGCACCCCAGGGGGCGGCCGGTGACGCCGGAGCCCTGACAGGCGCACCGGACGGGTTCATGGTCAACGCCCAGAGCAAGAACGCGGCGCTCGCCGTCGACGTCCTCAAGTTCATGACCACCCAGCAGAATGCCGCGAAGCTCACGGCTGACATCGGCTGGCTGAGTCCCGTCCAGGGCTCGGCGACCTCGGCGAACTCGTTCCCACAGCTGCAGTCAGCACTCGCCGACATCAGCAAGGCCAACCAGTTCGCGATCTGGCTCGACACGGTGACCAACGCGGAGGTGGCCAACGCCTACCTCTCCGGGATCGAGGGCGTCATCTCCGGCTCGAAGTCGAGCAAGGACGTCATGACCGGCGTCCAGGAGGCCGCTGCCAAGGCCAAGAAGCAGGCTGGCTGACCGCACAACCCAGGTGGGGCGGGCGGATCATGGGACCTGCCCGCCCCACTGACCGAGGACCACCCGGTCCGACCTCGACACGGTCGGTCAGCGTCGACCGACCAACGCCCACCCGAGGAGGGCATGACATGAGCACCACGTTGATGCGATGGCGGTCGCTGGCCTGGGTCCTGCCCGCGCTGGTCCTGCTGCTCGTCTTCGTCTACTACCCCATCGTCGACAACCTGCGGCTGAGCCTGTTCTCCTGGAACGCGTTCTCGGTGGCGCCGACCTTCGTCGGGCTCGACAACTACCGCACGGCGTTCCACGACCCGATCTTCTGGACTGCACTGCGGAACAACACGGTGTTCGCGATCGTGTCACTCGTCTTCCAGGTCGGGGTCTCGCTCGTCCTGGCGGCCCTGCTCGAGGAGTTCGTGCACGAACGACTGCGTGGCATCCTCCGCACGATCTACTTCATCCCCGCCGTCATCTCGATCACCGTCGCGGGCATTCTCTTCTCGTTCCTCTACAACCCCGAGATCGGGCTCGTGAACCGCCTCCTCGGCGCTGTGGGGCTCGAGAGCTGGCAGCACTCGTGGCTCGGGGAGCCGAGCACCGCCATGGGCAGCATCATCGCGATGAGCCAGTGGCAGTCCATCGGCTACACCGCGATCTTGTTCGTCGTCGGGATCCAGCGGATCCCCAAGGAGTTCCACGAGGCCGCGAAGGTCGATGGCGCTGGCCCGATCCGGAGGTTCTTCTCGGTGACCGTGCCCATGGTCCGCGAGATGACGACGCTCATCATCATCCTCACCGTCTCCGGAGCCTTCCTCGTCTTCAACGAGGTGATGGTCATGACCGCAGGTGGGCCCTCGAACTCCAGCCAGGTGCTCGGCACCTGGCTCTACCGCAACGCCTTCCTCAACGACGACATGGGATACGCGTCCGCGATCGCCACGGTCATCTTCGTGATCACGCTCGCGATCGGCGCCGTCCAGATCGTCGTCAGCCGCCGACGGAGGATCCAATGGTGATGTCTGCCCCCAGCCCGACCCCGACCCCGGCCACTACTCCGACCCGCCGGAAGCCGGCCAGTCCGACCGCGGCCACGTCGGCGATGACCCCGGCAGTCGGGAGGTCGACGCGGGCGGCGCGGCTCGGGGCCCGCGCAACGCGCCTGGCCGTGTGGCTCGGGCTCGCACTGCTCGTCGTCGCGGTCCTCTATCCCTTGCTGTGGATGGTCTTCAGCAGCTTCAAGAGCAACCAAGAGGTCTTCGCGAGCCCATGGGGCCTGCCGGGCGAGCTGCGCTGGGGCAACTTCGGCAGGGCCGGTAGCGCCGGGGTCGTGCGCTACTTCGTCAACAGCGTCCTCGTGACCTCCGCCTCGATCCTCACGACGGTCCTCTTCAGCGCCTGGGCCGCCTATGGGCTCGTGCGTCTGCGCGTCCCCTTCGGGGGGACGATCCTCGGGCTCCTGCTCGGCGGCCTGATGCTCGCCCCGACCGTGGCGCTCATCCCCCTCTTCGGCCTGCTGCAGCGGCTGCACATCTACGACAGCTACTGGGCACTCATCGTGCTCTACACCGCCTTCCGGATCCCCTTCACGACCTTCCTCATCCGGGCCTACATGATCGACATCCCCTCCGAGGTCGACGAGGCGGCCACGTTGGACGGATGCTCGCCCACCCAGGCGTTCTGGCAGGTCATCCTGCCGATGTGTCGACCGATCCTCGTCTCCGCGGCCCTGTTGCAGGCGCTCTTCGCGTGGAACGAGTTCGTGTTCGCCCTGGTCTTCATCAGCACCGGAGACCTCAAGACGCTGCCGGTGGGGCTGATGGACATGCAGAGCCGGCTGCTCACCGACTGGCCGGTGCAGTTCGCCGGGCTGACCATGGCCGCGCTGCCCATGATCGTGCTGTTCCTCATCGGCCAGCGGCAGTTCCTGCGCGGGCTGACCGACGGCATCGGCAAGTAGCGCTCCGTACCCCCTCCGAGACTGAACGGGCCGCGTGGCTGTGGACCTGGTCATCGTCGACTGTGCCGGCGTCCTGGTCGACTCCGAGCCGATCGGGGCGCGGATCGGTGCCACGGTCCTGACCAGCCTGGGGTGGGAGCTCAGCGCCGACCAGGTGATGGAGCGGTTCCTCGCCGCCCGAACCATGGGAGTGAGGCCAGGCGGGTGCGTGGTGGGCGAGGACAGCCCGCCCGGCGTCGCAGCGGCCCGGGCAGCCGGGACGAGCTCAGGGAGTCAGGGCGTCGTCACCTGTGCCAGCCGCGAACCTTGGTGGGCGGGGACGTACAGCGAGAAGCGACACCCGTCCGTCGTGTTGACGACAGACACGGTTCCGCCGTGCGCCTTCGCGACACCGGCCACGATGGCGAGGCCGAGGCCGGCGCCCCCGCCGTCCCCGGGGGTCCGTGCGTCGCTCCCTCGGAACCCGGTCTCGAAGATGCGCGCGGCCAGGCCTTCGGGGATGCCGCCGCACTGGTCCCGGACCGTGACCAGGACGCCGTCGTCCCCGTGTGCCGTGACGGTCGTCTCCACCTCGCCGCCGGACGGCGTGTGCCGGATCCCGTTGACGAGGAGGTTCGCCACCGCACGCTGGATCTCGGTCGCGGCCACGGTGGCCCGAACGCCCGGGGTGGCCGAACCGGTGAGCCGGACGTCGCGGGCGCTGGCGACCGGAAGCAGGCCGGCCACCGCGTCCGAGACGAGGTCGCCCACGTCGACGTCGCTCATCGTCAGGCCCGGGTCGTCGGCCTGGAGCCGGGACAACGCGAGCAGGGCGTTGACCAGGTCGTCCATGCGCATCACCGAGTCGCGCACCATCCGCATGGCGGCGGGGAGATCCGCGGCCACGCCGTCCTCGACGGCCTCGCTGATGGCGCGGATCCCGGCCAGCGGGGTCCGCAGGTCGTGCGAGACCCAGGCGACCAGCTCGCGCCGGTCGGACTCCGCGCGTGCCTCGTGCTCCCTCTGCATTCTCTCGGCGGTGACGGCCCGGTCGGCGGCGATGACCCGCCGGGCGACCAGGCCGCCCAGTCCGGCAGCGACCGGGACGGCGGCGAGCAGCACGAGCAGGATGGTGGTGGAGTCCTCGGGGCGCAGGAACATGGCACGTGAGCTTGCATAGACCCCCGCCGCGACGGCGATGACGACGACGACCGGTGCGGCGACCGCGGCCGTGCCCAGTGACCGACGGGTGAGGGCCACGACCAGGGCGACGCCTAGCAGCCCGACCGCGAGCGCGACGGCGGCGGACAGCCCCACCGCCGAGAGCTGGGCGGGGCTCACGGGGCGTCCGGGGGTGTGGGGTCCCACCGGTAGCCGACGCCGAAGACCGTGACGAGGCGCCGCGGAGTGGACGGCTCGTCCTCGACCTTCTCGCGCACCCGGCGGACGTGGACGGTGACGGTCGACTGGTCGCCGAACTCCCACCCCCAGACGTCACGGATGAGCTCGTCGCGCCGGTACACCATGCCCGGATGTCGCAGGAACCAGTCGAGGAGCGCGAACTCGCGCGTCGTCAGCGCGAGCGGCGAGCCGGCCCGCGTGACCACGTGCGCGAGCCGGTCGAGGACGAGGTCGCCGTCGGTGATCCGTGGCGGGAGCGAGGCCGTCCTGTCGTCGGGCCGCTCGGCGGACTGGCCCGAGGCCCTGCGGACGACGGCCTGCACGCGGAGCACCAGCTCGCGCGGACTGAACGGCTTCGTCACGTAGTCGTCCGCACCGAGCTCGAGGCCCTCGATCCTGTCCGTCTCCCCGCCCAGCGCCGTGAGCATCACGACGGGGACCTGTGGCTGGTCACGGCGCAGCCGCCGGCAGACCTCGAGCCCGTCCATCCCGGGGAGCATGAGGTCCAGCACGACGACGTCCGGCGCCATCCGAGCGGCGAGGTCCAGTGCGGTCACCCCGTCGGCGGCGCGGTGCACGTCGAACCCGGCACGTGCCAGGTACGCGCCGACGACATCGCCCACGGTGGGGTCGTCGTCGACGACGAGGGCGCTGGCCATGGTTCGAGGATAGGTGCAGTCCCGCCTTCGAGCGTCCTGTGTGAGGGCTGGTCAGGACCTCGTAAGGAGGGCGTAACGGCCACGTCATGGCCAGCCGGTGCGGTGCCCGCTTGACTCGACCCAAGGCCGCCACCGTGGCGGTGGGAAGTGAGGAAAGACCATGAATCGCAAGGCATTCCGCGTCATCGGTGTGATCGCGACGAGTGGCGTCGCGGCGCTGGGCCTGGGGACGGCGGCATACGCGTCCGGGGTCTCGGGCCCGGCGATCTACGTCGACCACGTCCTCTACCGGACGGTTGCGACGCCGACCGAGCTGTCCGGGACCGGAGCGCCCGCGCAGAGCTGGGACACCATTTACAACTTCTTCGGCGCGCAGCCCAGCGTGGCTACGGCGGCGCCCGGCGACCCGGGCTTCAACGGCGGCCGCTGGCAGGTGCACAAGGTGTCCACTCCCAACGGGTATGCCGCGGCGCTGGCCGCCGGGGACCTCGACGGCAACGGGGTCCTGGACTCGGCCTCGGAGATCCAGGCAGCCCTGGCGTCCGGCGCCCTCGTCGACGACGGCATCGTGAAGTACTTCGTCTGTACCCTGAACAAGGTGCCCGCCCGCCCCTGAGCGGAGCGCCGCAGGTGGTGCGGCTCAACGCCATGCTTCCACCAGGTCAGCAGCGTCAACCCAGGTAAGGATCAGCCCATGCGCTGATGATCCGGGCCGCACGCTTGGCCTGGTCCCGACCGGTGAGGAGGTGGTCGGCGCCCTCGAGCGAGACAAAGCTCCGGGGGTGCCGAGCTGCCCGGAAGATCTCGCTGGCGTTCGCGATGCCGACCGTGTTGTCGGTGGGGGAGTGCAGCACCATCAGGGCGCGGCGCAGGGTTCGGATCTGCTCGCGCAGGTCAGCCGCGCGGACGTCCTCGATGAAGTGCCGACGAAGGACGAGCGCCTTGCCACCGATCAGGAACGGGGCCTCTCCCTCGGCGATGATGCGCTCCACGAGGGCGTCGTAGTTGTGCTCGACGTGCCCCGGTTGGTACGGCGCGCCGATGCTCGCCACGGCTCGGACCGAGTCCAGCTCGTGAGCCGCCGCGATGACTGCGGCCCCACCGAAGGAGTGGCCCACCAGGAGCCGCACCGTCCGACCCGACTCGTTCATGAACCGCACTGCCTGAGCGGTGTCGGCGACCTTGTGCGAGAAGGAGCCGTCTCCCCAGTCGCCCTCGGAGTCGCCCAGGCCCAGGTTGTCGAAACGCAGCATCCCCACCCCTTCGTGGGCCAGCTGCTTGCAGATCCGGCTGGCAGCGGGGCTGTTCTTGCCGAGGGTGAAGCCGTGGGAGAACACTCCCCAGCCGCGAACGGCGCCTTCGGGGTGGTCGACCAGACCGGCCAGGCGCGGCCCACTGGTGCTCGGAAACCACACTGGCTCGGCCATGGCGTCCATCCTTCCAAAGTCGCCGAGGCCCCGCTGAGCACTCGTGAGGTGCCGACGTCCGCATCGGTCGAACTGCTTCCCCCGCCTCACCCTTTTGTCCCATTCCTCAGCACTCGTTTCATTTGCCCCAGGTCTGCCGGATAGATTGCGCACGCCAGTAGGGAGATGTGACGTGGAAGTCGATACCTGGGAGATTGCTGCGCTGCGCAGCATCGGCCTCATCATGAGTCAGGCAGCGACGGCTGCTGATGACCGGATGCTGTTCGACCGCATCGTCGAAAGCGCTGCGGAAGTGGCGGCTTTCCAGGTCGCCGCGCTCAGCCTGGTCCTACCGAACGGGGACCTGGAGGCCGTGGCCGTGGGCGGCGACGCACGCGCACGCGACGCGGTCCTGGGCCGCGTCACCCCGCGCCACGTCGTCGATGCCGAGTTCGCTGCGGCTGAGCAGTGGGGCGCACTGCGGTTCGTCCCGCACGACCGGCTGCCAGGATCGTCCCCCGTGGGGTGGTCCGACCCCACCTGGTCGGGAGGGGACAGCAACGTCGACCCGTGGCACCCGAACGACACCTTGTTCGCCCCGTTCTTCACCGCCTCCGGTGACCTTGCCGGGACCTTGAACGTCGATCTTCCCCTCAACGGCCAGCGACCCGGGCCGCTCCAACGGGTTGTCCTCGAGGTGTTCGCCGGACAGGCCGGCGTCGTCCTGGCGGCAGCGCAGGAACGCACGCGGCTGGCTGAGCGCGTCCGCCTCACCCAAGCGGTGCAGGCGGTGGCCCGCGTGTCGAACGAGGTGCTCGAGCCCGAGGTGGTGGTCGCTGCGGTGGCCGAGCCGGTGGCCAAGGGGCTGGGCTGCTCACAGCTGTGGATCCGCACCTTCGGCGACGACATCCGTGATGACCACTTCGCCACCTACCCCCACCCTGCAACGCCCACCCCGCCCGAGCTGGTCGAGGTCGCCCGTCGCGTGGCGCACGACGCCTGGGGGCTTCGTCGAACCGTGACGGTGGCACCGACCGGAGCGAGCGCCGGTGACCTGGTCACGGCCGCGGAGGAAGCCGCGATCATCGACTTCGTCAGCAGCAGCGCCTCGCACAGCCTCTTGCTCGTTCCCATCGGCGCAGCCTCCCAGTGCCTGGGGTACGTCGTCTGCACCCGCGCAGGGTCGTACCCGACCTGGAGCGACGCCGAGCGCGCAGCCGCCCTCGAGATCGGCCGTGACCTGGGCCGTTCGGTGCTGAACTCACGGTTGTTCGCCCTCGAGCGGAAGCTGGTGTCGAACCTTCGCGTGGCGGAACGGGCCCGTGCCACGTTGTTCTCCACGGTGTCGCATGAGCTGAAGAACCCCTTGGCGTCGGTGGTCGGCCACGTCGAGATGTTGCAGGACGACCCCGAGGGGGACTCCGCGTGGTCGCTCGGCGTCATCGACCGCAACGTCCGCAGGCTGCAGGGACTGGTGGACGATCTCCTCGACCTGGGTCGCTTCAGCGACCCGGACCGACCCCTGGTCCGCACCAGCGTCGACGTCAACGAGCTCGTGCGCGACGCCCTCGAGATGTTCGCCCCCGAAGCCACCAAGAACGGCGTGACGCTCCAGCACGAGCAGCCGGTCGACGTGGCCGTGTCCGGCAGCAGCGAGGAGCTGTCACGGGTGGTGACCAACCTGGTCGGGAACGCCGTGAAGTTCAGCCGGCGCGGCGGGCGGGTCGGCGTTCGCGTGGACCGGAGCGACCACCACCTGGTCCTCGAGGTCACCGACCAGGGCCTGGGCATGTCACAGGAGGACCAGGCCCGGCTGTTCACCGAGTTCTTCCGCTCCACGAACCCCGATGCCCTCGCCGTCCCGGGCACCGGGCTGGGGCTGAGCATCGTCAAACACATCGTGGTGCGCCACGGCGGCAGCATCGACGTGACGTCCGGCCTCGGCGAAGGCACCACCTTCACCGTCCGCCTACCAGCTGTCTGACCCGCCTCCCGGGCGATTCGGAGCACCCGAGCCGTCCGATCCGTCCGAGCCGCCCAGCGCCACGCGCAGGCGGGTCACCAGCTCCAGTCCGCGGCCCGCCCGGACCTGGGGACCCACCGCGCCGGTGGCGTCGTCGAGGATGGCTTCCAGGGTGCGGCCGAGCTCGCTCGCTTCGCGCATGCCGAAGGTGCCCGCGGAACCCACGAGCGAGTGCGCGGCCCGGCGGGCGGTCAGTCGGGCCTCCTCGCGCAGCACGCCGCTCTGAAGGTGGCCGAGTGCCTCCTCGATCACCTCGACCCGGGCCAGGTTGGTGTCCCTCGCGCGGTCGCGGAAGGCGGCCATGGCAGCGTCCATCGGCGCACCCTCACTGTCCCCACCCGCAGCGGCTCGGTCGGGGTCGGTGGGCATCAGGACCAGCCCAGGACGGCCGACAGCTCCGCGGGGAGCAACATGGGGTCGAATGGTTTGCTCAGGACGCCCACGACCGGCAGCTCGGCCAGCGCTGCGCGCTCCGCAGCGAGGACGCTCGCCGTGAGCAGCACGATCGGGATGCCGGCGGTCGCCGGGTCCTGGCGAAGGGCGATGGCCGTGGTGGGTCCGTCCATGCGGGGCATCATCACGTCCATGACGATGGCGTCGGGCTGCTCCGCCCGAGCGCGGTCCAGTGCCTCCTGGCCGTCGGCTGCCGTCGTGACGCTCCAGCCGCCCACCATCTCGAGGCTCATCGTGGCCACCTCGAGGATGAGCTCGTCGTCATCGACCACGAGGACCCGGCGAACGATCCCCGGCGGGCTGGCGTCCGCGGCCGCGTTCACCCGCTGCAGTCGTTCCGTCGGGGTTCCGTGGGCTCCATGCGGACAGTGTGCAGCACCCTCACCCCCTGCGCACTCTCGCCCTGACGGCAGAGTCGGCGCTCGCGGCCGCGTCGTGCGGTGGCGCAGGGCTGGACAAGGGGCAGACTGACCGCATGACGACACAAGCGTCCACACGCAATCCGGGCCATCGATGAGCGACGCCCGAGGGGCGGCCCGGGGTGCCACCAGTGAGGGACGCCGGTCCTGGACGGGCGACCCCCTCGGTGGCCTGCCGCTGGGACGGGCCCTGCTCGTGGCCGCCGTCGTCGCGGTCGTGCTGCCGCTGCTCGTGGTCACGACGGCGCTCACCGGCTTCACCGCCGTCGACCGAGCCCACACCAACGCGTTCCGGCTGCTCACGGCCCAGCAGCACCTGCTGGATGCCAGCGCCATGGCCGCGAGCCTCCACGGCGACGTCCTGGAGTCCTTCGAGGCTCCCGAGGGCAACAACGAGACCGGCACTGAGCTGGCGGCCCGGACGCGAGCCCACCTCACCCAGCTCGAGGACGACCTGCGCAAGCTCGACGCGTCGAGCCCGCCCCCCTCCCTCGCCGCGCAGGTCCGCACCCTCCACACGGCGATGCGAGACCTGGGCGTCGAGGCAGTCAGGCTGAGCGACCTCGCCGCCACGTCGCCCGGCGAGGCGCGGGAGCAGCACGAGCACTTCGACGTGACGTTCGACCAGCTGGCTGAGCCGCAGTCGCAGCTGTTGGCAGCCCTCGCACGGGAGGCGGACGCGGCCAACCAGGCAGCCGAACGCCGGCAGGACCAGGCCATCCGCTGGACCGCGATCGTCGCTGCAGCCACCCTCGGCGCGATGCTGCTGCTCGCGTTCGCCCTGTATCGCCTCGGAGCCGGCAACGAGGAGCTCCTGCGCAGCGTCAAGGAGCAGGCCGACCAGCTCGCCTCCAGCAATGCCGAGCTCCAGGATGCCCAACACCTCGCCCACATCGGCAGCTGGCAGTGGGACCTGGGCTCGGGACGGACCGAGTGGAGCGCCGAGTTCTACCGCATCCTCGGCCTCGACCCGGACACCGAGGGCGACCGCGAGGAGCTCTTCGCCGCACGTGTCCACCCCGACGACGCGGCGGATTTCCTGCGCGCACAGGAGGAGGCGGCCAGCGCGCCGGGCGAGATCCGCTCCGAGTACCGCATCGTGCGACCGGACGGCACGGTCCGCGAGGTCCGCGCCGTCGGCCGGGCGGTGCGCGACGAGTCCGCACACGTCGTCCGGCTGGTCGGGACGATGCAGGACATCACCGAACAGCGCGTGGTGCAGCGGATGAAGGACGAGTTCGTCGGCGTCATCAGCCACGAGCTGCGGACCCCGCTGACGTCGATCCGAGGTGCGCTCGGCCTGATGGCCGGCGGAGCCGTCGGCACCCTTCCACCCAAGGCGCAACGGATGGCCGACGTCGCCCTCAACAGCTCCGAGCGCCTGGTCCGGTTGGTGAACGACATCCTCGACGTGGAGAAGATCTCTGCGGGCAAGCTGGAGCTCGACCTCGAGCCGCTGCCGGTGGACGACCTGGTGGGGGCCGCCCTCGAGGAGATGCGCGCGATGGCCGCGCAGGCGGGCGTCACGTTCAGTGCGGCCCCCTCCGACGCCTTCGTGCTCGCCGACCGCGACCGGATCGCCCAGACCTTGACGAACCTGCTCAGCAACGCCATCAAGTTCTCCCCCGCCGGAGGCGTGGTGACGGTGACCGCCGGCCCGGCGCCGTCCGACGGCGACGACCACGGCCTGGTGCAGTTCACCGTCACCGACCAGGGCGCCGGCATCCCGGCCGACAAGCTCGAGACCATCTTCGACCGCTTCGCGCAGGCCGATGCGACGGACAACCGGGCCAAGACCGGCACGGGTCTCGGCCTGCCCATCTGCCGGGGCATCGTCGAGCAGCACGGCGGCCGGATCTGGGCGACCAGCGACCCGGGGTCGGGCAGCACGTTCACGTTCGTCCTCAGGGCCGCCCCCACGCCGAAGGACGAGCCGGATGGCCCGCCACCCGTCGGGGCGATCCTGATCTGCGACGACGACCCGGACGTCGTCGAGGTCCTGGCTGCCATGCTCGAGTCGCACGGCTACGCCACCCTCACCGCGCACACCGGGCAGCAGGCCCTGGACCTCGCCGCCGTCCACGCCCCCAGCCTGATCCTGATGGACCTGAGGATGCCGGGCATGTCGGGGTGGGAGGCCATCGCCGCCCTCGGTGCGAACCCGGCGACCGCAGACATCCCGATCGTCATCCTCAGCGCGCTGACCCCCGACGGCATCGACGTCCCCAGCGCGTCGTCCTGGCTCACCAAGCCGGTCGACCAGCGCGCACTCATGGGTTCGCTGCGCGAGGCCCTGGGCACCGATGCGACGACCAGCGTCCTCGTCGTCGAGGACGACGAGGACGTCGGCGAGGTCCTCAAGGTGTTCTTCGCCGACCACGGGGTCCACGCCCGCGTGGCGCACACCGGGATGCAGGCGCTGGCGATGAGCCGGGACGTGCCACCGGACCTGCTGGTCCTCGACCTCGGGCTCCCGGACATCGACGGGTATGCCGTGGTGAGCGCCTTGCGTGCCGACGAGCGGCTGCGCTCGCTGCCGATGGTCGTCTACACGGGCCGCGAGCTCGACGATGCGGACCGGCGCCGGCTCCGGCTGGGCGAGACGCGGTTCGTGACGAAGGCGGGGGAGTCCCCGGCGGAGTTCGAGCGGCAGGTCATCGGCCTGCTCCGGTCCATCACCGCACCCACCGCTCCGTAGGGAGGGAGCTCAGGCGACCCGCGACGTGAAGGGGAGCTGGCCGTCCGCGACCGTCTCGTCGCGGTGCGCGGCAGCCACCTGGTCGGCGTCGCGCTCCGGGAGGAAACCCGAGTCCCGTCCACAGTCGTGGCACACCGCGATCGCGCGGTGGCCGAGGTGGACGACCTCGATCCGGTGCGGGTGGCAGGTCTCACCACCGTCGTGGTGGTGGTCGCGGCGATGGACCGCGTCGGCCGTGCAGGCGGCGACCGGGTCATTGGACTGCTCGGGCGTCGAGTCGAACATCGGATCACCTCCTGAAATCGTTTCCGTGCATCCATCCAACCTCTGCGAGCCGCCCTGGGTAATCGGGCGATGGGCCGGAAGTGCCAGGACGAACGGGCGAGGCTGCCGGGGCTGAACGCCTCATGGTGAAGAGGCGTGGGTCGAGGTGCTGATACCGCCAGCTCCCGATCAGCGCGGCGACCGAGCGCCCCGCACCCACCCTGTCGCAGGCCCCTCGCTACCCGCCGACTGACCCGCACGGCAGGATGACCCGGGAGCGTGGTCAGCCGGAACGGACGCGACGAGCCGGCGGCCGCGGCACACGGGCGACCGGACGGAGGCAGAGGTGGCGGGAAGGCACGCGCACCCCCACGCGCACGCCGGCGGGCTGAACACGTCACCCACGGTGCTCGTCGCGGTGGCCGTCGTCCTCTGTGCGGTGGCCCTGGCGATGGTCTGGCTGTGGCCGGACAGCAAGGCGGCGGTGGCCGGCGCCCCGGACACCCAGCAGGTCAACGGTGTCATCACGACGATGGACGTCGAGCCCTGCCCGCCACCCACGGACCAGCTGCAGCAGTCACCACCCGCGGCCAGCTCGGTGTGCGGCAGCGCCCAGGTCAGGCTGACGACCGGTGACCAGGCCGGCACCACGTTCACGGTCCCGCTGCCCACCGGTGTCGGGTCGCCCACGGTCCACGTCGGCGACAAGGCGGTCCTCGCGTACTCGCCCGGCAACGAGGCCGGGTCCCGCTACGCGATCATCGACCACGAGCGAGGCACCCAGCTGTGGGTGCTCCTCGTGGCGTTCGTCCTCGCGGTGCTGGCCTTCGGTCGCTGGCGGGGTCTGACCGCGCTGCTCGGGCTCGGGTTCACCTTCACCGTCATCCTCGGGTTCGTCATCCCGGCGATCCTCGACAGCAAGCCGCCCCTGCCCGTGGCGATCGTCGGTTGCTCCGCGATCGTGCTGGTCGTCCTCTACCTGACCCATGGCTTGGGGAGGACGACCACGGTGGCCCTGGCCGGGACCTTGGCGAGCCTCCTGCTGACCGGCCTGCTCTCGGCGCTGGCCGTCGCGGCGATGAACCTGTCCGGCGCGGGCGACGAGAGCTCGTTCATCCTCGGCCAGTCCCACGGGGTCGACCTGAGAGGGCTGCTGCTGGCCGGCATCCTGATCGGCTCGCTGGGTGTGCTCGACGACGTCACCGTCACCCAGGCGGTGACGGTGGAGGAGCTGGCCCGGGCCAACCCCGAGCTGGGTGGCCGGCAGCTCTATGCCGCCGCGACGCGAGTCGGGCGGGCGCACATCGCCTCGGTCATCAACACCATCGTGCTGGCCTACGCCGGCGCCTCGCTGCCGCTGCTCGTGCTCATCGTCGCCCTCGACGACCCGCTCGGCCAGGTGCTGTCGGACCAGCTGGTGGCGACCGAGCTGGTCCGCAGTGCGGTCGGCACCATCGGCCTGATCGCGGCGGTCCCCATCACGACCGCCGCGGCGGCCTACGTCGCCCGGCCGCGCCGGTCCGCCGCGTGAGGCCGGATACGGTGCACCGGTGACCGAGGCCCTGACGGGGAGCACCGCGGCCGTGGTGGCCGTGGACCTGGGCGGCTCTTCCATGAAGGGTGTCGTGGTCGACGGCTCGGGTCGTGAGCTCATCACCAGAACCGTGCCCACCCCGGACCGCGAGGTCGTCTCCGCGTTGACGCAGCTGGTGCGCGACCTGTCCGTGATCGCCGGCGACGCCGGCGTCACCCCGGTGGCTGCGGGTGTGGTGACACCCGGCTCGGTCGACGAGGCGCGCGGCGTCGTCCGCTACGCGTCCAACCTCGGATGGCGCGACCTGCCCCTGCGCGACCGCCTGGGCGACGCACTCGACCTTCCCGTGGCGGTGGGGCACGACGTGCGGACGGCCGGGGTGGCAGAACAGCTGCTCGGCGCGGGACGTGGCTCGGACAGCTTCGTGCTCGTGCCGATCGGGACGGGCGTCGCCGCCGCGATCGTGAACGACGGCCGACTCGTCGTCGGATTCACTGGCGCTGCAGGGGAGTTCGGCCACATCCCCTTGGTGCCGGGCGGTGAGCTGTGCCCGTGCGGGCAGCGCGGCTGCCTCGAGGCCTATGCCTCGGCCGGCGCCCTGGCACGACGGTATGCCGCGGCCGAAGGTCACGCACGAACCGCCGAGGAGGTCGTGGCCTCGCTTGGCTCGGACGCCACGGCAGACCGCCTCTGGGACGAGGCCGTCACCGTGCTCGCCCAGGGACTGAACGTCCTGACCATCCTCCTCGACCCCGAGCTGATCGTGATCGGCGGTGGACTGTCCCGGGCGGGGGCCCTCCTGCTCGAGCCGCTGACCGCGAGGATGGAGTCGGGGCTGGCCTGGCGCGGCCGGCCCCGTGTCGTGGTCAGCGAGCTGGGTGAGAGCGCAGGGCGGCTCGGGGCCGCCGTCCTGGCCTTCCGGGCTGCCGGACGCGACGACCTGCTGGCGTCGTGGCGCGTGGGCGCGAGCCAGGACCAGCGCCAGTGACCCTGGTCGAGATCTGTGTCGAGGACGTCGCCGGCGCCCGCGCTGCGGAGGCGTGTGGAGCCGACCGGGTCGAGCTGTGCGCCGACCTGCTGGAGGGCGGGATCACGCCGAGCCTCGGGATGATCGGCACGAGCCTTGCGGCAGTGAGCAGGATCGGGGTGCACGTCCTGGTCCGACCGCGGGGCGGCGACTTCGTCTACGACGCCGACGAGGTGGCCAGCATGCTCGCCGACATCGCCGCGATCCGACGGCTCCCCACCAGGGTGCCGGTGGGTTTCGTCGTCAATGCCCTGACCGCGGATGGTCGGATCGACGAAGTCGTCACGAGCCGACTGGTCGCAGCGTCCGGCGACGCGTCGACCACCTTCAGCCGCGCGTTCGACGAGGTCGTGGACCAGCCCGCGGCCCTCGACGTGCTGGCCCGCCTGGGGGTGCACCGGGTCCTCACCGGTGGTGGCAGGGGGCCGGCCGCGGCTCACCACGAGGAGCTCCGCGCCCTGGTGCGCCACGCCGGCACACGGATCGGCGTCCTCGCCGCGGGCGGTGTGCGCGCCCTGAACGTCGCCGAGCTCGTCGAGTCCACCGGCGTGCGGGAGGTGCACCTGCGAGCCCCCGCGGACGACGGCGGCCGCAGCCGCACGTCGGCGGCCGGCATCACGGCCGTGCTCGACGCGCTCGGCCGCTCGGCCGGCTGACCACCCGGCCAGCCACGCGGCATACCCATCGAGCAGACTGACGACCATGGCCCACGGACGCACCCCGAGGATCGCTGTCGCGGGGATGGCGATCGAGTCGAGCATCTACGCGGCCCACCGGGCGGGCTATCGCGACTTCGACGTGCGCGAAGGTCCGGTGGTTGTCGAGCGGTACGAGTTCCTTTCCACCGGAACGACTCTGGGCGATGCAGCGGACTGGGTCGGGGTGTTCTACGCGCGTTCGATCCCCGGCGGGCCCGTGGTCCGCGAGGTCTACGACGACTTCAAGACCCGCATCCTCGACGGGCTCGCGAAGGCCGCTCCGCTCGACGGTCTCTACCTCGACCTCCACGGCGCCATGAGCGTGGAGGGCATGGACGACGCCGAGGGAGACCTGGTCGACGCGATCCGCGACGTCATCGGCGCGGAGCCGATCATCTCAGCGCCGATGGACCTGCACGGCAACGTGTCCGAGCGCCTGGCCCTCGGTGTGGATCTGCCCACTGCCTATCGGCTCGCTCCGCACGAGGACGCGTGGGAGACCCGCGAGCGTGCTGCCCGGAACCTGGTGGACTGGCTCGAGCGTGGTGGACGTCCACGCCGTGCCTGGGTGCGCGTGCCCATCCTGCTGCCGGGGGAGAAGACGTCGACGCGCGTCGAGCCGGCCCGGAGCCTCTATGCGGGGCTCGCCGAGGTGGAGCGGCAGCCCGGCGTGACGGATGCCTCGATCTGGATCGGCTACGCGTGGGCAGACGAACCGCGCTGTCACGCCTCGGTCCTCGTCACCGGCGACGACGCCGACGCGATCGTCGGGCCCGCCGCAACCCTCGCCCAACGGCTCTGGGACGCGCGCGACGACTTCGGGTTCGTCGGACCCACCGGCACGCTGGCCGAGGGGATCGCGGCCGGACTGGCCCACCGTGCGGCCGGCGGAGGCGCCCCCTACCTCGTCAGCGACAGCGGCGACAACCCCGGGGCCGGTGGCACCGGCGACGTCACGTGGGCGCTGACCGAACTGCTCGCGATGTCGGAGCTGACCCGCGAGGACTCGCCGGTCGTCCACGTCGCCTCGATCTTCGACGAGTCGGCCACCGAGCAGCTCTTCGAGGCGCAGCCGGGGGAGCGGGTTTCGGTGACGGCCGGGGCCCGGGTCGACCACCGGGTCTGCGGACCGGTCCGCATCGAGGGCGAGCTCGTGAGCCTGCACGCGGGGGACCCCGACGCCGGCCGGATCGCCGTGGTGCGCATCGGCGGGATCCGCGCCGTCGTCACGGAGTTCCGCAAGGCGTTCCACGACACCGCTGACTTCCGCGCCATCGGGTTGGAGCCGACCGAGGCCGCCATCGTCGTGACCAAGATCGGCTACCTCGAGCCGACCCTGCACGACATCGCGCAGGGGTGGACCCTTGCGCTCACGCCCGGTCCGGTCGACCAGGACCTCGAGCGGCTCGGACACTCCCGGATCATGCGGCCGATGCATCCGTTCGACGCGTTCCCCGAGCCGCCCGACCTGTCGGTCCGCCTCTCCTGACCACGACCCTCCCCAGCAGACACCATCGACTCATCGTCACCACGCGCCGGCGGTGAGGGGGCAGGCCTCCGTTGTTGCAAAATCTACGATTCAAGGGGTCTGGTGCGTTGGGGTCCGGATGCGGCAATGTGCGTGGCACGACCCAACGGGGGGTCGGGTTCACAGCTGGGGGATCACATGAAGATGTTGCGCTCCATCCTGTCCGCCGCCACCGCAGGAGCGCTGCTCCTGCCGGTCATGGCCACCGCCGCCTCTGCGGCAGCGGCACCCAACGACACCGCCGTCAACGCGACAGTCGTCTCGTCCCTACCCACCACCATCAGCCAGGACACGACGGGCGCCACCACCGACGCCACCGACGCTGCCCTCAACGCGAACTGCGGCGCACCGTTCACCAACGCCAGCGTCTGGTTCACGTACACCGCCGCCACAGACGGCGGAGTCGTCGCCGACATGTCGGCCTCCTCCTACTCCGGCGGATTCATGGTCACCGAGGGTGACCCCGCCGGCGGCGCCCTCGTGGCCTGCGGGCCGACGACGGTGGGTTTCTCCACCACCGCCGGGCAGACCTACTACGTGGTCGCGTTCTCCGACACGACCACGGTGGGCGGTCAGCTCGAGGTGACGTTCGACGTCGCACCGCCTGCCCCCGAGGTGACCTTGACCTTGAACCCCAAGGGGACGGCATACAAGGACGGCAGCGCCAAGCTCACCGGCACGTACTCGTGCACGAACGCTGACGACTTCTTCTCCGACATCGAAGGCACCCTCACCCAGCGGGTCGGGCGGGTGAAGATCAGCGGGTTCTTCTTCGTGAACCCGTTGCAGTGTGACGGAGCCACCCACCCGTGGGAGGCCATCGTTGTCAGCGACACCGGGCTGTTCCGTGGAGGCAAGGGCGCCACGGTCGCCTTCGCGTTCGCGTGCGGCCTGTTCGAGTGCTCGCTGGGGTACACCGAGCAGACGGTCCAGCTGAGCACCAACAAGAAGTAGTGCGCTGACTCGCTGGGCGTCGCCCCCCGATGGGGGCGGCGCCCAGCGGAGGTGGGCGGGATCCCAGGACTGGCCCCTCATCGGGCCACTGCTGCGCCGCCTCGACCGGCGCCTGCCCTGACCGGCCGCGTCCTTGGCTAGCTGACGCGAGCCGTCAGGGTGGTCAGCGTGGTCAGGGCCGTCAGCGGGACGAAGCACCCCGGTGCTGACGGCACGCAGCACGACAGGTCGTCCCGGCACGCCTGCGGAGGCGGAGCGGCAGCCAGGTCCTGGCGCACAGACTCGAGCTGGGCGGCGAAGGTCGAGAGCTCCTCGATGCGGGCGGCGATCTCGGCCAGCTTGCCGTCGATGAGCCGGGCGACCTCCTCGTGGGTCGTGGAGCAGTGGGTGCCGTCCCAGACGGGGAGGAGCTCGAGTATCTGGTCGCAGGTCAGGCCCAGCTTCCGGGCTCGCGTCAGGAAGAGCAGTCGCGTCGCGGACCCGTCGTCGTAGGCCCGGTAGCCCGACGGGGTCCGCGCGGGCGCGGCGAGGAGGCCGATCCGCTCGTAGTAGCGGACGGTCGAGACGGGCACGCCCACCTTCTCGGCGACCTCGGAGATGCGCACGAGTCCACGGTAAACCCGTCACCCGGGTTCAGGGTCAAGGTCTTGACCTTGCACTCGGGTGCAAGGCATACGGTCGCGCCGACGGACCGACGGACGGTCCCGACCGAGGAGACATCATGCGAGTCATCAGGAAGACCGTTCCCGTCGACGACATCGAGATCGCGTGCACCCTGGTCGGCGAGGGCCCGCCGCTGGTCGTCCTCCACGGAGCGGTCGGTCTGGGCAGCACCTACCTGCGCGCGCTGGACCCCTGGGCCGAGGAGTTCCAGCTCGTCTACTACGACCAGAGGGGGAGTGGCGAAACCCCGGTGGGCGACACCCGACGCGTGTCGTTCGCCGGCGGCGTCGCGGATCTCGAAGGGCTCCGCCAAGGGCTCGGCCTGGGCCACGTGCAGGTCCTCGGCCACTCGGCGGGCGCCTACCTGGCCGCGCTGTACGCCGCCCACCACGCCGACGTGGTCGAGAGCGTCGTGCTGCTCAACCCGGGGCCGCCCCTGGCGCCGGAGCTGATGGCGCGCTTCGGGGCAGAGATGTCGCGCCGCCGCACCCCGGACGACGAGGTCGCCCGCAAGACGATCGAGGAGTCACACGCCTTCAGGTCCGGGGAGCCGGGAGCGCTGGAGCGGCACCAGCTGAACACGTTTCTCCCGTTCTTCAAGGACCGTGCCACGACGGGGCGAGTCAGCCTGGGGTTCACCGAGATCACGGCCGCGAACGTGCAGGCGGCGCCCCAACGGATGATCGGGAGCCTTGCCTCGCTCGATCCGATCGGGACGTTCGCCGGCATCGAGACGCCGGCCCTCGTCGTCCACTCGGGGTTGGACCCCATCCCCTCCGAGTGGAGCCGCTTCCTGGCCGACACCATCCCGGGTGCCGACCTCGCCATCCTCGAGGGTGCCAGCCACTTCCCGATGATCGAGGACGCAGATCTGTTGCGCGACACCGTCGTCCCGTGGCTCCGGAAGAACGCCTAGAGCACCCCGCGCTGAAACTGGTCGACCCGGCACCGGCTGGTGGCCGGTGCCGGGTCGGCACTGTCACAGTGAGCTCCCGGGACGTGGAGCCGCTGTGAGCTGGAGCTCCCAGGGACGTGGAGCACCAGGGACATGGAAGGGGTCCGCGGCCCACCCCCTGGGCCGCGGACCCCACGCCATGCAGGTCCTGCGGTCAGTGCTTCTGCGCGACCTTGCGGTAGCCGGCCGAGACGCCGATGCCGGCGAGCAGGAAGCCCATGCCCAGCCACAGCAGCGTCGGGTCCGAGCCGGTGAAGGCGAGCTCGTTGACGGCCGCCGGCTTGGCCAGACCGGCCGCGGCCGGGACCGCTGAGGCGGGCTGTGCGGGGTCGGCCGGCTCGGGCACCACGGTGGCGCCGTCACCGGTCACCGGCTCCTCGCAGGCAGGTCCGGCCGGAACGGCGGCGCTCACGAGCACCTGCTCGGACGAGTCCGGCACGGCCGGCGTGTCCTCGACGGTGCGGTAGGCACCGGTTGCGGTCCACTCCTCGCCGGGCGACTGCGCCGCCCAGACCAGCTCGGTCTCCCCGTCGACCGTGCGGGTCTCGCCGGTGGCCGACCAGGCCGCACCGGGGGACTCGACCGACCAGGTCTCCTCCCAGTGGCCCACCTCGTCGGTGGCCGGCGTGACCAGCACCTGCTCGTCCCAGGCCGGGGACACCAGGACCTGGGTCGTGGTGTCGGGCGTCGCGTCGTGGTGGACGGTCTTGTAGGTGTCGGGGACGTGGACGGTCTTGTAGGTGTCTGCGACGTGGACGGTCTTGTAGGTGTCTGCGACGTGGACGGTCTTGTAGGTCGCGTCGACGTGCACGGTCTTGTAGGTGTCCGCGACGTGGACGGTCTTGTACGTCGCGTCGACGTGCACGGTCTTGTAGGTGTCTGCGACGTGGACGGTCTTGTACGTCGCGTCGTGGTGCACGGTGGTGTAGACCGCGTCGTGGTGAACGGTGGTGTAGACCGCGTCGTGGTGGACCGTCGTGTAGACCGCCGCCGAGATGAGCGCGCCCTGGCGGGTCTGGTTCATGGCGACCCAGCCACTGGACTTGTCGTTGTTGTTGGCGTTCCAGTTGGGGTCGGTGTCCCAGTTCTCCTTGCCGTTCTTGTTCACGAAGAGGTACTCGGTGGCGTACACGGCAGGAGACGTCATCACCTGCTGGTCGTAGGCGGCGGTCACGAGGACCTGCTGGTCGTAGGCGGCGGTCACGAGCACCTGCTCGTCGTAGGCCGGGTTGTCGACGACCTGCTCGTCGTGCGCCGCGACGTCCAGCACCTGCACGTCGTGGGCCGGGACGTCGACGACCTGCTCGTCGTGCGCCGCGACGTCCAACACCTGCACGTCGTGGGCCGGGACGTCGACGACCTGCTCGTCGTGCGCCGCGACATCCAGCACCTGCACGTCGTGCGCCGCGACGTCCAGCACCTGCTCGTCGTGCGCCGCGACGTCCAGCACCTGCTCGTCGTACGCCGCGGTGCCGGGCACCGTGGTGGTCGTGTACTCGGCGGCGTGGTGGACGGTCTCGTAGACCGCGTCCATGGCTGCGGAGTCCACCAGCCACTGGTGCCACTGCTGCTCGATGACCTCGGAGACCGAGCTCCACTCGTACTCCTCGTGGGTCACGGCAGCCGTGCCCGGGACCACGACGGTGGAGTAGACCGCCTGCTTGGCGGGCGTCCCGCATCCGACCTGGCCGTCCGCTGCGGACGCCACCCCCGGTGCGATGGCCAAACCCAGTGCTGAGACCGCAACCGCGATCGATACCCGCTTGGTGTTCATGTAGAGCCCCTGCCCTCTTGTCCCGAATGGTGGTGACGCCGGGGTGAGGTTCAGTGGTTCGAGCCACACCTTGGCGTTGTGCGCCGAGTGTGTGGTGGAGGTCTGGGAATGGTCAAGAGATAGTAAAGAGACGGTATGCAGAACGTAAAGTGGCCCGTTCGATCCCCAACGGAGGCAAAGCCCTCCATTCGACTCGGACAGGGCTATCCGGCTTTGTCGTGACTATGCCGGTATGTCCAGAATTCAACGACCGGGACGTTGGTCAAGAAATCGTCAGGGATCGACCCATTCCCAGCCAAACGGATGATCCCGCGTCTCCGAGGTCCGGCTGATGCCTCAGACCCAGCTGGGGAACCACATCCGCAGCGACCACTGGCTCTGGGGGATGACCTGGGCGGTGTAGACCGGCCAGAAGAACGCGAAGATCGCCAGGGTCAGGAGGCAGTAGGCCCCCACGACGTAGAGACCGATCTCCCGTCGGCGCCACGAGTCGGTGCGCCGACCGAGGGCCAGCCCGAGCACGAAGACGACGCCGAGGATGACCCACGGTTCGAACGCGACGGTGTAGAAGGAGTAGATGGTGCGCTCCTCCAGCCCGAACCAGGGGAGGTAGCCCCCAGCGAGCCCTGCGAGGATGGCGCCGGCCCGCCAGTCGCGCTTGAAGATCCAGTAGAACGCCAGCACGACGATCGCCGCGGCCCCCAGCCACCAGACCGAGACCGTGCCGATCGAGGTGATCGCCTTGGAGCACTGGGCGACCGCGCAGCCACCGTCGCCCCGCTTGGGACCCTCGTAGAAGAAGGACGTGGGCCGGCCCTGGATGACCCAGGACCAGGGGTTGGTCCGGTAGGGGTGGTTGTCGTGCAGGTTGACGTGGAACGTGTAGATCTCCTGGTGGTAGTGCCACAGGGAGCGCAGCGCGTCCGGCACCCACGGGGTGTCGCGCGAGGGGTGGATCCGTCCCCACTCGCGGTCGTAGCCCAGCGGGGAGCGGAACCAGCCCACCCACGACGCGAGGTAGGTCACGACCGCCGTCGAGCACATCACCAGGGCGGCCCAGAGCCCGTCGGTGACGACCGCGGAGGTGAACCAGTGCCGCACCCCCACGGCCCGCCGAGCTCCGATGTCCCAGAAGACCGTCATCAGCCCGAACGCCACGAGGAAGAACAGCCCCGACCACTTGGTGCCGGCGCACAGCCCCAGGCTGATGCCAGCGACCCATCGCCACGGCCGCACGCCCAGCCAGGGCCCGAGGCGGGCGGCGAGCTCGTGGTTCGACCGACCGGCGGCTCGCTCGGCGAGGATCGCCCGCGACCGGTCGCGGTCGATGAGCAGCGCGCAGAACGCCAGCAGGGCCCAGAACATGACGATCAGGTCGAGCAGGCCGGTGCGCGACTGGACGAAGTGGTGGCCCTCGAAGGCGACCAGGAACGCCGCGATGGTGCCTAGCAGCGACGACCCGAACATCCTCCGGGCGGCTCGCCCGATCATGAGGATCGACAGCGTCCCGAGCACACACACCGAGAAGCGCCACCCGATCGAGGACGTCGGCCCGAACAGGTGCTCACCGGCCGCGATGACCCACTTGCCAACGGGTGGGTGGACCACGAGGTCGCCCTCGGTGCCGAAGACGTCCGGGGTGCCCTGGGTGAACAGCTGGTCGGGCTTCTTGAGGGTGTCCGGCACCCGCATCTCGACGCCGTACTCCAGCATCGAGACGCCCTGCTTGACGTAGTAGGTCTCGTCGAACACGAGCTGGTGCGGGCGACCCAGCGACCAGAACCGCATGCCGCCACCCACGACCGCGAAGAACAGGGGTCCGAGCCAGCCCCAGAGGGTGTCGGTGGGCCGGAATCCGAGCAGCCGTGATCGCAGCAGCTCGATCCGGGTCATGCGCGCCATCGTATGCACAGCAACTCGGGCACCCCTGACTCCCCTGCAACCTGGGGCGCCCCCAGGGTGTTCAGGGTGCAGGCTGACAGGATGGCGACGTGACCTCCGACCACGGCGTCCTCGTCCTCGCCGCGACACCGATCGGCGACCCCAGGGATGCCGCCCCCCGGCTGGCCGAGGAGATCGCCACCGCGGACGTGGTGGCCGCCGAGGACACCCGTCGGCTCCGCCGGCTCTGCAACGACCTCGGCATCACGCCGAGCGGCGCGGTCCTCAGCTACCACGAGCACAACGAGGCCTCGCGCACGCCGGAGCTGGTCGAGCGGCTCCGTGCCGGAGCGCGGGTGGTGGTCGTGACGGACGCCGGTATGCCGTCCGTGTCGGACCCCGGGTACCGCTTGGTCGACGCCGCGGTGACGGCCGGCATCCGGGTGACCTGCGTGCCCGGCCCCAGCGCCGTCCTGATGGCCCTGGCCGTGTCGGGCCTGCCAGTCGACCGGTTCTGCTTCGAGGGGTTCCTCCCGCGCAAGCCCGGCGAGAAGGCGCGGGGCCTGGCAGCGCTGGCTGACGAGCGTCGGACGATGGTCTTCTTCGAGGCACCCCACCGCATCGACGCGACGCTCCTGGCCATGGCGGAGGCCTTTGGCGCCGACCGGCGGGCGGCGGTGTGTCGTGAGCTGACCAAGACCTACGAGGAGGTGCGGCGCGGCGGGCTGGCGGAGCTGGCCGCGTGGGCGGCCGACGGGCTCCGTGGCGAGATCACCGTGGTGGTGGCCGGCGCGACCCCGGCGGTGACCACCGTCGAGGAGGCGCTGCCCGGCATACAGGAGCGTGTTCTCGCAGGTGAGCGGCTCAAGGACGTGTGCGCCGACGTCGCCGCGGCCACCGGGTTGTCGAAGAAGATCCTCTACGACGCCGCGCTGGCCGCGCGCCGCCCGGCCCCGGGCGTGCCTAGCTGAGCCAGGCCAGGTGGTTCTTGAGCAGGGCGTAGCCCACGAAGGCCACCACGTCGAGCAGGGTGTGGGCCACCACGAGCGGCCCCACCCGCCGCGTGCGCGTGTAGATCCAGCCGAAGACCAGACCCATCACGACGTTGCCGACGAACCCGCCGAACCCCTGGTAGAGGTGGTACGACCCGCGGATCAGCGCAGACGTGACGACGACGGCCGGCAGTGACCACCCCGCGCGCAACCAGCGGGTGTAGAGGTACCCGACCATGACGACCTCCTCCAGCACGGCGTTCTGTGCTGCCGCGAGGATGAGCACCGGGATCGTCCACCAGACGTCGGTGAGGTTGGCCGCGGCGATGGTCGTGTTGAGGCCGAGCGCCCGGGCAGCCGCATAGAGGCCGAGCCCGGGGAGGCCGACCGCGGCGGCCAGGGCGACCCCCCGCACGAGGTCGCGTCCCGGCTGGCGCAGGTCGAACCCGATCGCGTGCCGCGCGTCGGGGCGGTCCCGGGCCAACAGGTAGAGCGCGAGCGCGACCGGCACGAGGGCGAGCGCGATGCCGACCAGCTGGTACGCCAGGTCGAGCCACGGCCGGTCGGGGGTGACGGAGGAGTTCATCGCCGTCGTCTGCTGGTTGAGCGGCACGTTGCGGGTGAGCTTGTTGACCAGGGACAGCAACGCGTAGATGCCGGACGACCCGAGGCTGACCCCGAGGACAAGCACGGTCTCGGTGACCAGCGCACGACGCGTGGGCGGTGGGGCTGCGGCGACGGTCATGGGGCCATCCTCGCGGTCCCGGCTGGACGAATCATGCAAGCGCGGCCCGTCAGGCCAGGGCTGCGCGGCCGTCCCGTCTCTTGCGCCATCGGCGCACCTTGAGCCAGAGCCACACCAGCAGCCAGGCGAGCAGCACCAGGAACAGCACGACCAGCACCGGGATGAAGACCGCCACGAGGCTCAGCCCGATCGACGCCCCGTCCTCGACGGTCGAGGCGATGGGGGCGCCGAAGCCCAGCGTCCCGGCGTTGATCGCCGGTCGGGCCACGGTCTTCCCGCCGTGCACCAGTCCGGAGACGATGATGCCGAGGACCACCCCCACCCAGGGGTTCTGCGTCATCCAGGTCGAGTTGTCGAGCCCCTCGGCCGCGGAGGTCGCGGCGAAGACCAGGCCGCCCATGCTGGGCCGGATGAACGTCTGCACGGCGTCGTTGACGGTGTCGACCGCGGGGATCTTGTCGAGCACCACCTCGGTGAGCAGCAGCACCGCACCGATGCCGATGGCCCACCACGACTCGATCCACGAGTACGACTGGGGCAGCGTGAGGAAGTCGGTGAACCGCGCGATCAGGGCGACGACGAGGAACGGGATGTAGGCGTTGAGGCCCGCTGCCGCGGACAACCCCATGCCGGTCAGTGCGGCGATCATCGGCCACCTCCTGTGCGGGTGCGGTGCACCTGTGAAGACATGTCTACTCGACGCGGCTGCCCGGTGCGCGGTTCCGAGGGCGGTTCCGCAGACAGAGGTATGCCGCGTGCGGGAGTCCGCACGCGGCATACCCCTGGGTCAGTCAGCTGCCGTCGGCCTGCTTGCGGGCCACGATCTGGCCGAGGACGGCGTAGCCGATGACCAGGTGGGCAGCGCCGACCCAGCGGGCCACGCCCTCCCCGAAGATGCCCATGGTCGGGACGGTGACGACGGCCCAGCTCTCGGCGACCAGCGGGTAGAACCGGGACAGGCCCTGCCAGCGGCCGGCGACGGCGATGCGGATGCCGATGAGGAACATGCCCAGCATGGAGATCGGCCAGAACATGTCGAGCGCCAGCGACGCGGGGTTGTCGAGGTTCGTCAGGCCGAAGAAGTCGGACGCGGTGGAGGCCATCGCCAGCGCGAGCGCCCCCGCCTCGATCCGGAGCACCGTGCGGGCAGCCCTGCCGGAGCCGATCGCGTTGCTGCGCCACAGGGCCCGCACCAGGCTGAGGACTCCGACCTGGAAGAGGAAGGCGCTCGCGTTGTGGGCGTACTGGTAGGCGGTTCCCTCGCTGTTGAGGCCGAACACGACGATCATGCTCGACCACGCGAGGGCGCCGACCGTGAGCATCGTGCCGTGGCGGAAGTAGGGACGCTGGGTCAGTGGCACGGTGGGCGTCGGGCGAGCGGTGGCGCTGGTTGTCACGTCCGAACGCGCCGGTGCGGAGGTCTTCGTGAGCGACATGGTCGGTCTCCTTGGTCTGTCTCGAATGAGTGGTCGGCACCCGGTCGGTGCCGTTGCCGAGAACTCTGCGGCGCCCCACGACCCGGGCGTCAGGGCCCGGCGTCCCGTTCCGCGTCCTGACGTTGTCCCGTCGGATCGGGACAGCAATCCCCTGACGACGGGACACCGGCGTTGGCACACTGGCGAGGTGACCGCCGTGCCAGCCCTGCGCGCCGCCCAGGCCCCGGGTCCTGCCGCGCCCGGCCCGGACGCCCGCCAGCGGCACCTCGTGGTGCCCGGTCTGCTGGTGACGGCGTTGGTCGCCCTCGTCGTCGGGTGCGTGCTGCTCGATGCGAGGTCGACCGACGCCGAGCGTGCGCTCTACGTCTCGGAACGCGGCGTGGTCAGTGGGGCCATCGGTGCGCTCGTGGGGCTGTGCGGTGCCGCGATCCTCACCTTCCGTCCGCGGCACGTCGTCGGGCTGGTGCTCGCAGGTGCCGGCGCCTTCTGGGCGCTCGACGGTTTCTGCGAGTCGTATGCCGTGGTGGGCCTCCACGAGCAACCGATCCTTCCGCTCACCGGCCTGGCCTACTGGGTCGTCTCCGAGGCTGGGTCGCTGCTGCTGGTGGCCCTGCCCCTGGTGCTCGTGCTCTACCCGACGGGTCGCCTGCCGGAGGGCCGCTGGCGCACCCTGGCGGTGGCCGCCCTGGTCATGTCGCTCACCCTGCCGCTCAGCCTCGTCCTGGCCCCGGACAGCACGATCTACGAGGGCCGGCTCCCGGACGAGGTGGTGCGGCTGCTCCCGCAGGTCGCCCTGCCGTGGTCCGACGCGGTGGCGGTCGCCGCGCTCCATGTCGGCCAGGTGCTGACCCTGCTCGCGATGCCGCTGGCCGCCGCCACGGTCTTCGCCCGGCACTCGCACTCGACCGGGGTGGAGCGCACCCAGCTGCGCTGGCTGCTCTGGGCCGCGATCGTCTGCCTGCTCGCCGGCGGCGTGATGCTGCTCGACGTCAACGGGCCGGTCGGGTTCGCCGCCCTCGTCCTGGCCCTCGTGGCGACCAGCGTCTCGGTCGTCGTCGGAGTGGTGCGGCCGGAGACCGGCGACATCGACGCCCTCGTCGGGGGAACCCTCGTCTACGGCGGGATCGCTGCACTGTTCGTCCTGCTCGACCTCGGCGTCGTGGCTGCGGCGGCGGCCCTGCTCGGCGACCGGTTCGAGGAGCGGCAGGTGACGGTGCTCGTGCTGGTCCTGGCCGTCGCGGCATACGGTCCGCTGCGATCCTGGCTCACGGCGCAGGTGCGGCGTCGCGTGTTGGGAAGGCGGGGGGAGCGGTACGAGGTGGTCTCGGCCCTGGCCGAACGCCTCGAGGAGTCCGGCGGGCTCGAAGAGCAGCTGCCGGCGCTCGCGGCGAGCGTGGCCGAGGCGTTCCGGGTGCCGTTCGTGCGCGTTGAGGTGCTCGGACCCGGGGGGCAGGGAATGGCGGCCACGCACGGGACCGAGCCGACGGCGAGCCGGTCGTTCCCCATCACCTACCGCGGTGAGCGGATCGGGTCGATCGAGCTACCCGACGGGGGCATCCGGGGGATGCTCTCGCGGCGCGACCAGGTGCTGCTCGTCGACGTCGTCCGTCAGGCCGCCATCGCGGTGCGCAGCAGCCTGTTGGCCCGAGAGCTGCAGGAGTCGCGCGAACAGCTGGTGCTCGCGCGCGAGGAGGACCGGCGGCGCATCCGACGCGACCTGCACGACGGCCTCGGACCGGTCCTCGGTGGTGTGGCGATGCGCCTCGACGCGGCCGGCAACGCCGTCGACTCCGACCCGGCCACCGCCCATCGACTCGTGGTCCAGTCGCGTGCCGAGATCACCGAGGCGCTCGCCGACGTGCGGCGGCTCGTGCACGGACTGCGCCCGCCCGCCCTCGACGACCTCGGCCTGCTGGCCGCCGTCGAGCAGCAGGCCGACCGCACCCGTGCCGCGGGACTCGAGGTCTCGGTCCGCGCCGACGACGTCGCCGGACTGCCCGCGGCCGTGGAGGTCGCGGCATACCGGATCGTCTCGGAGGCGCTCGCGAACGTCGCCCGCCACGCCCGCGCGAGGTCGTGCACGGTGATGCTTGCGACCGGACCGGCCGACCTGGCCGTGGAGGTGCGCGACGACGGACGCGGCATCGCGCCGGACGTCGTGGCAGGCGTCGGGCTCCGGTCGTTGCGCGAGCGGGCCGAGGAGCTCGGGGGGCGCTACGAGGTGGTGTGCCCGCCCGGTGGTGGGACGACGGTGCGGGCCTGGCTGCCGGTGGGAGGCAACGGATGACGGACGACGGACTCGGGGCAGGTGGTCGCCCCGTGCGGGTGCTGATCGCCGACGACCACCCGATCTTCCGCGACGGGCTCGCGACGTTGCTCGAACCGCACCCGGACATCGAGGTCGTCGGGCGGGCCGCCGACGGCGCCGAGGCGGTCGCCCTCGCGGCCGAGCACCGCCCCGACGTCATCGTCATGGACATCCAGATGCCGCACGTCAACGGGATCGAGGCGACCCGGCGGGTGTTGGCCGAGCAGCCGGGTGTCGGGGTGCTGGTCTTCACGATGGGGGAGGACGACGGCACCCTCCTCTCGGCGATGCGCGCCGGCGCGCGGGGCTACCTGGTCAAGGGAGCCGCGCAGGACGAGGTGGTGCGCGCGATCACCGCCGTCGCTGCGGGAGGCGTGGTGTTCGGGGCGTCCCTGGCCGCCCGCATCGGCGACCTGCTGTCGCCGTCGCCCGCGCGGCAGGCCACCGAGTTCCCGATGCTCACCGAGCGCGAGCGGGAGGTGCTCGACCTGATCGCCGCGGGGCGCTCCAACGGACAGATCGCCGCCGAGCTGTTCCTCGCGCCGAAGACCGTCCGCAACAACGTGTCGGCGATCCTGTCGAAGCTCCAGGCGACCGATCGGGCCGAGGTCATCATCCGCGCGCGGGACGCCGGGATGGGCCAGCGCGACTGACCGTTCGTCGATTGGTGAGCGCTCTGCGGCCCACGGCCGGGCCTGGTCTGGGAGGGTGGAATGTCTGGATGTAACCGCTTACATCCGATTCGTCCCCAACACACCTGAAGGAGTGTGGACCCATGTCCGGACCGCGCAGACTCGCGATCCTGCTGCTCGCGGCAGCCACCCTGCTCGGCTTCGCGCCGGGATCGGCATCCGCAGCCGACTCCCACCGCGTCGCCAACATCGCCCACCGGGGTTCCGGCGCGATGGCACCGGAGAACACGCTGGCCTCGGTGCTGCTGGCCCTCCAGCAAGGCGCCGACTACATCGAGAACGACATCATGCGGACCAGCGACGGGGCGCTCGTGATCATGCACGACCTCACGTTGGCCCGGACCACGAACGTGGAGCAGGTCTTCCCGGACCGTGCGCCGTGGAACACGAAGGACTTCACCCTCGCCGAGATCAAGCAGCTCGATGCCGGCTCGTGGTTCAGTGCCTCGTATGCCGGTCAGCGGGTGCCGACGCTGCGCGAGTGGGTGGAGGCCGTCGGGTCCCGCGCCGGGATGCTGCTCGAGGCCAAGGACCCCTGGGCGTTCCCGGGCATCGAGCTCGACATCGACAAGGAGCTGCGGTCGATCCCCGCGTTCGGGAAGGCCCTGGCCTCCGGTCGCGTCATCATGCAGGCCGGCGACGAGCCGTGGCTGCGGAGCTACCACGACCTGGCTCCCGACGTGCCGGTCGGACTGCTCTACTACACGCGCCCGACCGACGAGCAGCTCGTCTCGGCCAGCACCTGGCTGGACTCGGTGCACCCGGCCCTGGGCAACATCGACCAGGGGATCGTCGACCGTGCGCACGCGCTCGGGTTGGACATCCACGTGTGGACCGTCAACTTCGGCGGTGACATGAGCCGCGGCATCACCTGGGGCGTGGACGGGATCATCACCGACTACCCCTCGGTGCTGCGCGACATCCTGCGCAAGGGCTGACGTCGTCGGCGGGGACGGTGTCCGCAACCACCGTCCCCGTCAGGCGTTCGCCCCGTCCCTGCAGGATTCGGCCAATTGCCCGCTTCCAAGCGCCTACGGCCCGTCAAGGCCGGCAGAACTCGGCCAATTGGCCGCCTTCGTCAGCCCAAGAGCGGGCCGACGAGGTCAGCGCAGAAGTCGACCTCGGTGAACCGGCCGTTCAGCGCCGTGACGACCGGGTCGCCGATCTGCTCGCCGCCGGGCTGTCCGTCGCCGAGCAGGTCGTACGTCGTGACCAACCGCAGGGTGCCGGAGTCGCGGTAGACCACTTGGCCCGCACTGTCGCGGACCGTGAACGAGGCCCCCGAGGTCTTGGAGTCGAAGCTCCAGATGTTGCCCTCGAGGTGCGTGCCGCTGGTCTCGCGGAACAGGCTCCGGTTGCTGATCGTGAACCACCGCCCGTTGGCCGGGTTGGTGAACGTGTCCACCGCGGACAGCTGCTGCCAGCCCAGGTAGGCCTCGTCGGTGCCCTTGATCGTGCGGATCGTGAAGCCACCGTGGCCTTCGGCCGTGTGGTCGATGGTGATGCCGCACTCGTCGAAGGTCTCGGCGAAGGTGAACTCGAAGCGGTCGTGGCTGTACATGGCTGCGTTCGCGGGGGTCGCGACGACAACGGCAAGGGCAGCGGCGGCAACGGCGGCCCGGGCGATGGTCCTGCGGATCATGGGTTCCTCCTCCGATGGGTGGTCCTGCGCTCCTCACGGTCCTCGCCCCTACGTGGCCTCACATCGGGAAAAACCCGTAGTCCTTCTCGCAGTCGTGCAACCGGCCAATTGCCCGCTTCTCCGCGAGAATCAGGCCTGTCAGCCCAAGGAATCGGCCAATCGCCCGCTTCTGCGGTGCGGTGCGGCTCACGCTGCCGCGCGGCCAGGGAAGTGGCGCCGCCACTCCGGCGAAACACTCGCCGCCACCCTGATGCCGCGAGACCGCATGGCCGCCTCGATACGTGAGAGGACTCCTCCCGGATCGCCATACACCTGCGATCCCACGACGACGACGAACTTCCAGTCCTGCGCCTCCAGGTCCTCGCGCCGGAGCAGGTCGCCCTCCCACTGTCCTACGCGCTCGATGTGGTGACGGCCGTCGAACTCGATGCCCAGCCGTTGGTCCGGGAAGGAAAGGTCGATGCGGTACTGCACCTGACCGTCGACATCCACGACCTCGAAGTTGACCACCGGCTCCGGGAGGCCGGCCAGGATGATCAGCATGCGCAGCCTGCTCTCCATGGGGGAGTCGACCTTCTCCCGGACGAACGACGCGGCGCGGGCCACCAGCGCGCGGTGTGTTCCGGTCCAAACCTTCGCTGCCTCGCGGAGGCGTTCGGGGGTCGTGGCCCCGGCCCGAACCAACGAGTCACCGAGCACGACGAGGTCCACGAGGTCTGACCACCGGCCCATGTCGAGGAACGTGCGCTCGGGGCTGGTGACCGGGAAACCTCGACGCCTCACCGAAGGAGGCATCGTCTTGACCCGATGCGGCCGGATTCCCGCGACCTTGGGTCGGTTGAGGTTGGGCATGGTCAGGTGGATGTCACTGGAGTCCGGGGGAATCGCCCCCCAGAGCCGCGCCGCGGTGTGGTGGGTGACGACGGACCGCGCGGGTGCAACGGTCAGCGCCGCGAGCGTACGCATGACAAGCGTGGGTTCCACGGTCGCCGAGAGGTGCACGCCCCGAAACACCTGTTGGTATGCCGCGCCGGCCAGCTCGACGTCGGTGACGCCCGCAGCCAGAGCCTCGGCTCTGGTGAATGGCACCTGAGGGTCGAACGCCCGGGCGGGAAGTGAGCGACGCGGCATACCTCAAGGGTGAAGGTCCGCCGCGGACGCGCCGTCGGTTTTCCACAACGCCATGGAAAAGCGGGCGATTGGCCGAAAGCTAGGGGGCTGGGAGGCGGCTGGCCCTGCGAAGTCGGGCAATTGGCCGAAAGTCGGCGGAGCGTGCGGCAGCGGGGCGGGTCTCGACAGCGGCCGAAATGCGTTTGGCGGCCACCCCTAGGATTCAGGTGTGTCCAAAGTCCTGTCTGCTGTCGCCTGGCCGTACGCCAACGGTCCCCGGCACCTCGGCCACGTGGCCGGGTTCGCCGTGCCCTCCGACGTCTTCAGCAGGTACATGCGGATGGCCGGCCACGACGTGCTCATGGTCAGCGGCTCCGACGAGCACGGCACCCCGATCCTCGTCCTCGCGGACAAGGAGGGTGTGACACCGCAGCAGCTGGTCGACACCAACCACGCGATCATCGCCGCCGAGCTGGCCGACCTCGGCTGCTCCTACGACCTCTACACGCGCACCACGACGGCCAACCACTACTCGGTCGCGCAGGAGCTGTTCACCCAGGTCTGGAAGAACGGCTACATGGTCGAGCAGACCACGAGCGGTGCGATCTCACCGTCGACCGGGCGGACCCTGCCCGACCGCTACATCGAGGGCACCTGCCCGATCTGCTCCTACCCCGAGGCGCGCGGCGACCAGTGCGACAACTGCGGCAACCAGCTCGAGCCCACGGACCTGATCAACCCGCGGTCGAAGATCAACGGCGAGGTGCCGGAGTTCATCGAGACGCAGCACTTCTTCCTCGACCTCCCCGCGCTGGCCGACGCCCTGCGCGAGTGGCTGGCGGGTCGCGAGGAGAGCGGCACCTGGCGACCGAACGTCATCAAGTTCAGCCTGAACATCCTCGACGACATCCGCCCGCGCGCGATGACCCGCGACATCGACTGGGGCATCCCCGTGCCCCTCGACGGGTGGCGCGACAACCCCGCCAAGAAGCTCTACGTCTGGTTCGACGCCGTGATCGGCTACCTGTCCGCATCGGTCGAGTGGGCCCGTCGCCAGGGCGACGCCGAGCGCTGGCGCGAGTGGTGGAACGACCCCGAGGCGCTGTCCTACTACTTCATGGGCAAGGACAACATCACCTTCCACTCCCAGATCTGGCCGGCCGAGCTCCTCGGGTATGCCGGTCGCGGCAGTCGTGGGGGCGAGCCCGGTGAGTTCGGGGTGCTCAACCTGCCGACCGAGGTCGTGTCGAGCGAGTACCTCACCATGGAGGGCAAGCAGTTCTCCACGTCCCGGGGCTACGTCATCTACATCCGCGACGTGCTGGAGCGCTACGGCCCGGATGCGATCCGCTACTACATCTGCGCCGCCGGACCCGAGAACCAGGACGCCAACTTCACCTGGGCCGAGTTCGTCCAGCGCAACAACACCGAGCTCGTCGCCGGCTGGGGCAACCTGGTCAACCGCACGGCCGCGATGGTCGCGAAGAGCTTCGGTGAGATCCCGCAGCCGGGGCCCCTGGAGCCGGTCGACGAGGCGGTCCGCGCCAAGGTGCTGGCCGCGTTCGACGTCGTCGGCGACCTGCTGGCCAAGCAGCGGATCAAGTCCGCGGTCGCCGAGGCGATGCGGACCGTCGGCGAGGTGAACAAGTACGTCACCGACACCGAGCCGTTCAAGCTCAAGGGTGACGACCAGCGCGAACGGCTGGCCACCGTGCTGCACACGCTCACCCAGTGCGTGGCCGATCTCAACCGCATCCTGGCGCCGTTCCTGCCGCACTCGTCCAACGCCGTGCACGCGGCGTTCGGCGGTGGCGACGACGCCTTCATGCCGATGCCGGTGCTCCAGGACGTCTCGGGACTGGACGAGGGTGACGCCGACCGCAGCTACCCGATCATCACCGGCGAGTACTCACAGACCCCCCGCTGGGAGTCCCAACCCGTGGTCATCGGGGCGACTGTGGTGAAGCCCACACCGATCTTCACCAAGCTCGACGAGGCCGTCGTCGAGGAGGAGCTCGCCCGGCTCCGCGACGATGCCCCGGGTGAGGGCGACACCCCTGGTGATGGCGAAGGCTGACCCGGGGAAGGGGGGTCACCACCGGGTGCCCGATGCTCCCGACCCCCTGCCGATCCCGGTCGTGGACAACCACACGCACCTCGACATCGCCCGGGACGGCGAAGGGGCGCCCGACGTGGCGGCCGCGATCGCGGCCGCCAAGGCGGTCGGCGTGGACCGGCTGGTGCAGATCGGCTGCGACCTGCCGGGAGCACGGTTCACCGTCGAGATGGTCGACCGGCACCCCGCGATGCTGGGCGGCATCGCCCTGCACCCCAACGAGGCTCCGAAGCTCGCCGAGGCTGGGACCCTCGACGCGGCATACGCGGAGATCGAGGAGCTGGCCGCGCACCCGAGAGTGCGGGTCATCGGCGAGACCGGGCTGGACTACTACCGCACCGGACCGGATGGCGTTGGGGTGCAACAGGACTCGTTCCGCTGGCACATCGACCTCGCCAAGCGCACCGGCAAGGCGCTGCAGATCCACGACCGGGACTCCCACGACGACGTGCTGCGCATCCTCGAGGAGGAGGGGGCGCCTGACCGGACCGTCATGCACTGCTTCTCCGGCGACGTCTCGATGGCGCGCACCTGCGCCGACCGTGGGTACTACCTGTCGTTCGCCGGCACGGTGACCTTCAAGAACGCCCGCGGACTGCGTGACGCGCTGTCGGTGACGCCGCTCGACCGGGTCATGGTCGAGACGGACGCGCCGTACCTCACGCCCGCGCCCTGGCGCGGCGCGACCAACGCGCCGTACCTCGTGCCGCTCACGGTCCGGGCGATGGCGGGGGTCATGGGCGTCGCGGTGCCGACCCTCTGCCAGGCCGTGAGCGACAACGCGGAGGCCGTCTACGGCCCCTGGTGAGACCCCCGCGGACGACCCGCGGTGCCCCGCGGACGACGTGCGGACGACCCGCGGAGGGCCCCGCCCACGACCCTGCGAATCACATCGATGTGGCTTGGCGAAACCCGGACTCTTCCGTTACCAAAATTTGACCTTTGCCGAAAAGGTGGTCATGGTGGATGACTGTTGGCCGGGGTCAGACCCTCCCGGTGACGCGACCAGGGGTTGTTCAACCGCCACGACGGCGGACCAGAGCGGCCCCTCTGCCTTTGTCCCAGGTACCACCGGGACACGGGCCGCGACACCGCACTGATGCCCGGGGAGTACGAACTCTGGAGCATTGTGATCACCCGTCCCGTTCGACGCATCGCCCAAGCCGCGGTCGTCACCAGCCTCGTCGCTGGCGCCGTCGGCGTTTCGCACCTTGACAAGTCCGTCACCCTCTCGGTGGACGGCAAGGCCTCGACAGTCCACGCCTTCGGCAGCACTGTCGGTGACATCCTCAAGAAGCAGGACATCTCGATTCGTGAGCACGACGTGGTCGTCCCGGCACCTGGCACCCAGGTCGCCGATGGCCAGAAGATCGTGGTCCGCTACGGACGCAAGCTCACCGTCACCATCGACGGACGCACGCGCGACTACTGGACCACCGCCACCACCGTCTCGGCCGCGCTGCAGGAGCTCGGCATCCGCGCCGACTCCGCCAAGCTGTCGGCCTCCCGTTCCATGCCGCTCGGCCGCCAGGGCCTGGTCCTCTCCGTGACCACGCCCAAGCAGGTCGTCGTCCGGGTCGACGGCAAGAACCGCACCGCGACCACCACCGGCGCGACCGTCGCTGACGTGCTGTCCGAGCTGAAGATCACCAAGGACGCCGACGACCGGGTCAAGCCCGGTGCGACGACCGCGGTCACGCCCGGCCTGAAGATCGCAGTCCTGCGGGTGACCTCCACGCGGGTCAAGGAGACGAAGGCCATCGCGCCGCCGGTCACCAAGCGCTCGGACTCGAGCCTCTACAAGGACCAGACCAAGACCATCAAGGCCGGCTCCGCTGGCGCCAAGGTCGTCACCTACAAGGTGACCAAGGTCGACGGCAAGGTCGAGAGCAAGAAGATCATCTCGGCCACCGTGACGCAGCAGCCAGTCGGCCGGATCGTCGCCGTGGGCACGAAGTCCCGTCCGACCCGCGACGCGGGCGACACCTCCGGCGCCGGCATCAACCTGTCCAACGCCGCCATGTGGGACCGGATCGCCGAGTGCGAGTCCGGCGGCAACTGGTCGATCAACACCGGCAACGGCTACTACGGCGGCCTGCAGTTCAGCATCAGCTCGTGGCTGGCCAACGGCGGGGACGACTTCGCGTCGCGCCCCGACCTGGCCTCGCGGGCGGAGCAGATCACCGTCGCCAACCGCTACTACGCCAAGGCCGGTCTCGGCCCGTGGGGTTGCGCGCACGCTGCCTGACCCGCAGACACCTCCGGGGCTTCACCCCTGAAAGGTCCGTCTCACCCGAGAACGTTTGTCGGGTGAGGCGGACCTTTGTCCCATGACCCGATAAAGGTGGGGCGCGGGTGTCCCCTAGAGTCGGCGCCATGGTCGAGCAGAGCGGGTTCCTCGGAGCCGCCCAGATCCGGGAGATCGCCGCCGACCTGGGTCTGCGCCCGACCAAGCAGTGGGGCCAGAACTTCGTGGTCGACGCCAACACGGTGAAGCGGATCGTGCGCCTGGCCGGGGTGACCGCCGACGACTCCGTGGTCGAGGTGGGCCCTGGCCTGGGGTCGCTCACCCTCGCGCTGCTGCCTGAGGTCGGCCACGTCACGGCGGTGGAGGTGGACCCGAACCTCGCCCAAGCCCTGCCGGGCACGGTGCGCCGGCTCGCACCGGCATACGCGGACCGCCTGACACTCGTGCACGCAGACGCGATGCAAGTGCGCGAGCTGCCCGACCCACAGCCCACCGCCCTCGTCGCGAACCTGCCCTACAACGTCTCCGTGCCCGTCGTGTTGAACTTCCTCGAGGCGTTCCCCACCCTCGAACGCGTGCTCGTGATGGTGCAGCTCGAGGTCGCCGAGCGACTCGCGGCCAAGCCCGGCTCGAAGGCCTACGGGGTGCCGAGCGTCAAAGCCGCCTGGTATGCCGCGGTGCGGCTCGCGGGGACCGTGCCCCGCAGCGTCTTCTGGCCGGTGCCGAACGTCGAGTCCGGCCTGGTGCTGCTCGAACGACGCGCCGCTCCCATCACCACGGCGAGCCGGCGCGACACCTTCACCTGCATCGACGCCGCGTTCGCGCAGCGGCGCAAGACCCTGCGCGCCGCCCTGGCGGGGTGGGCGGGGTCGGCGCCCCGGGCCGAGGAGTGCCTGCGGGCGGCCGGGATCGACCCCCGGACGCGCGGCGAGCAGCTGGGGATCGAGGAGTTCGCCGCCATCGCGACCGCCCGGGCCGCACTCACCCCCGCCTAGGTCCGCCCACGGTCAGCGGGTCGGGTGGCAGACGTCGCCTGCGGGCTCGCTGGTGGCGATCGGCCGCTCGGCCAGCAGGTCACGGGCCCGAGCCCGGCCGAGGTTCCACTCCAGCCAGTCGTCGCCGGACGGCCTGGACAGCTCGCCCGTCCCGGTGACGCAGGCGAACGGCTCCTGGGGCAGCTTCCAGATCGCCGGGTAGGCGTCCGTCGACAGGTTGGCCAGGTAGAGGTAGTCGGTCCCGATCGTCGAGTCGGGCCGGGCCAGGTTCTGCTCCGCGATGTAGAGGTCGGGGTTGAAGACGGCGAGCCCCAACAGGCCGACCGCCCCGAGCCGCACCGCCATCGGCACCAGCCAGCCGCGTGCCTTCACGACGCCGGCCGCCATCACCAGCAGCACCACCGCACCGAGCCAGCCCTCGAAGACCGACACGAGCAGCCGGAGCCGGGTGAAGCCGTAGGCCTCTTCGTAGAGGTGCATCCGGTGCAGGGCCGAGACCACCACCACGATGGTCATGGCGCAGAGCAAGCCGAGGGCGAGGTCACGGGTGCGGCCCGGCGTGGCCTTGCGGGCGGCCCACGCGACCACCGTCACGGTGAGGATCGTCGCGACGGTGAGCTGGCCGAACCCCTCGTGCACGTAGTCGGCGTAGGTGAGCCCGGTCGTGCGCTGCAGGTAGGCGTGTCCGCCGAACAGGGCCGTGGCCTGGGCGACGAGGAACAGCAGGAACACCGCGTTGACGACCGTCACCGGCGCCAGCCACTCGAACTGCCGGCGGCTGGGTCGCAGGGGCAGCTGCAGTCGGTCTACGGTCGGCGGAGCCATGCTGACGTATGCCGCGGCAAGCGTCCCAGCCGCGATGAACAGGGCCAGGACCACGCGGGCCGGCAGGTCGTTCCAGGTGATGTCGGGGGTGACGCTGTCGACCCAGGAGGCGAACAGCGCGTCAGCGGAGGCGAAGAGCGCACCGAAGACGAGCAGCAGCACCACCGAGACGAGGGCGGTCCGGGCGGCCGGGAGCCACGCCGCGACGCTGGTGCGGGGCTTGAGGGTGCGTCCGAGCCACGGCAGGCCGCGCAGGCTCGCGAACGGGACGGCCGCGGCGGTCGCCAGCAGCCCCACCACACTGCGGGCCCGGGTCGAGTTCACGGCGACGAGCGCGAGGCCGGCGAGCAGGCAGAGGATGGTGATCCACTCCGCGTCCCGCAGCACCAGCGTCGCCAACAGCAGCGCTACGATCGCGGCATCCAGGCCGTCGCGCCAGGACCAGCGCGGCTGTGCACCGACGGCGGTGCGGGCCGCGAAGACGGTCCCGACGACCGCGGCGAACACCAGGGCAGTGCCGAGTCCCTCACTGCGGTCGGGGATGACGATGGCGGCGGCGGCACCGGTGACCAGCGCTGCGGTGACGATCGCGGGACGGCGGCGCGGTGCGTCCGGCCACCACGACGCGAGCGAGTCGCGCGGCGGTGTGGGCGGGCTCTCCGGGAGCGGGGCGGGTGGGGTGAGGGTGCTCATGACGGGCTCCTTCGTGGTGGTCGGACGGTCCGCATCCGTCGGAAGCAGGACGTTGATGCGGCAGCCCCGGTCGCTGTCGGCGACGGCGATGCTGCCGCCGTGCAGCTGGGCGACCCACCGCGAGATGGCCAGACCGAGGCCGGTGCCGCTGTTGTGGGCAGCGCTGGTGGTGAAGCGCTCGAAGACGGCTCGGCGGTCCGAGGCCGCGATGCCGGGTCCTTCGTCGGCGACGGCGACCAGCACGTCCCCTCCGGCAGCCTCGGCGCTGACCTGGACCAGGCCGCCCGACGGGCTGTGCCGCGAGGCGTTGTCGATGAGGTTCGCGAGCAGCTGGTGCAGCCGGTCGGGGTCGGCGGGCACGGTCAGGGTCTCGGGCTCGACCGTCACGGCGTAGCGCAGCCCGTCGACCCGACCCTGCGCGACCGCCTCGGTCAGGAAGTCCGCCAGGCGGATCTCCTTGACCCGCAACGGTGTCACGCCTTCCTCGACGCGCGAGAGGTCGAGCAGGTCGTTGACCAGCCGGCCGAGGCGCTCGGTCTGGGCGAGGGCGAGGCGGAGCTCCTCGGGTCCCGGCTCGGAAACCCCGTCGACGAGGTTCTCGAGCACCGCCTGGAGGGCGGAGATCGGCGTCCGCAGCTCGTGCGAGACGTTGGCCACGAGGTCGCGACGCTGGCGGTCGACGAGCTCGAGCGTGGCGGCCATCCGGTTGAACGCCCTGGCCAGCTCACCGACCTCGTCGCGGGAGGTGGCGTGCACCCGCTGTGAGTAGTCGCCGGTCGCCATCCGCTGGGCGGCATTCGTCATCTCACGCAGCGGCGACGTCATGCCGCGGGCCAGGAGCTGGGTGACGCCGAGTGCGGCGAGGACCGCGACCGGCACGGTCGCCCACGGCGACAGCCCCGCTCGGGTGCCCACGACGGCCAGGACCGACGCGACCGTGACGGTCACGGCGACGAGCAGGCCGAGCTTGACCTTGATCGACCGGATGCTGTCGAGCGGGCGCACGTCGTACCTCACCGCCCCACCTCCAACGCGTAACCGACACCGTGCACGGTGCGCAGGAGGTCGGCGCCGAGCTTGCGGCGCAACGACTTCACGTGGCTGTCGACCGTGCGGGTGCCGGAGGCGTCGGCCCAGCCCCACACCTCGGCGAGCAGCGCCTCGCGGGTCAGCACGGTGCCGGGCCGGGCGGCCAGGCACGCGAGCAGGTCGAACTCGGTGGGGGTCAGGTGCACCTCGTCGTCGCGCGACCAGACCCGCCGTTGCGCGCCGTCGATCCGCAGCCCGTTGACGTCGACCGTGGGCGGGACCGTGCCGGCGCCCCCTCCGGCACCGGCGGCGGCCGCGCGCTCGACCCGTCGCAGCAGGGCCCGGATCCGGGCCACCAGCTCACGCATGGAGAACGGCTTGGTCATGTAGTCGTCGGCGCCGATCCCCAACCCCACGAGCAGGTCGGTCTCGTCGTCGCGCGCGGTGAGCATCAGCACGGGCACCGGACGCTCGGCCTGGAGCCGGCGGCACACCTCGTGGCCGTCGAGGCCGGGGAGCATCACGTCGAGCACCACGACCTCGGGATCCCAGGCCGCGGCGCGGTCGAGGGCGACCAGCCCGTCGTGCACCTGCTCGACGTCGAAGCCCTCGGCGACCAGCCGGGCAGCGATCGCCTCGGCGATGGTGGGTTCGTCCTCGACGACCAGGACGCGGGGCTTGGTGCTCACATTCTCGAGAGTAGGAGAGTGACCGCGCAGGGGAGGCGCAGATGGTGTGAAGGTTCTGTGCAGATGTCCCGATCCGCGCTGCGTCGCGGGCCCCCGCCGGAGCGCGGACCAGCCGATCCGCGCGGTGACCCGCACCCCGTTAGGGTGGCGGCCATGACCTCTGCAGCCCTGCCGCCGTCGTCGGTGACGGTGCGCGTCCCTGCGAAGGTCAACCTCGAGCTCCTCGTCGGCGCACCGCGGGACGACGGCTACCACCCGCTCTCGACGATCTTCCACGCCGTCAACCTCTTCGACGAGGTGACGGTGATGAGCGCGCCCGAGTGGGGGATCGCCGTGTCGGGCCCGCAGTCCCTCGGCGTGCCGGTCGACGGCACCAACCTCGCGGCGCGGGCGGCGCAGCGGCTGGCGGAGGTCGGCGGGGTCGACGAACCCGTGCACATCACCATCCGCAAGGACATCCCCGTCGCGGGTGGGATGGCCGGGGGTTCCGCCGACGCCGCCGCCACCCTGGTCGCCTGCGACCACCTCTGGGGCACCGGCCTGAGCCGGCCCGAGCTCGAGGAGATCGCCGCGAGCCTCGGGAGTGACGTCCCTTTCCTGCTCGGCGGCGGCACCGCCATGGGGTCGGGGCGTGGTGAGGTCCTCGCGCCGGTGCTCGCGCGGGGCAGCTACCACTGGGTGTTCGCCCTCAGCGAGGGCGGGCTCTCCACGCCCGCCGTGTATGCCGAGTGCGACCGGCTGCGTGGCGACCGTCCCGTCCCGGAGCCCTCACCGAGCCCGGAGATGATGACGGCCCTGCGCTCCGGCGATGCCCGCGCCCTGGGTGCGGCCCTCACCAACGACTTGCAGGCGGCGGCGATCTCCCTGATGCCCGCGCTGGGTGACGTGCTCGACGCGGGGCTGGAGTTCGGTGCCCTGGGTGGCATCGTGTCCGGGTCCGGCCCGACCATCGCCTTCGTCGCAGAGTCCAACGAGGCGGCCCTCGACCTGGCCGTGTCCCTCACCGCCTCCGGCGCCGTGCAGGACGTACGCCGCGCAACGGGTCCGGCCCATGGCGCCCACGTGATCAGCGCCCCGCGGCCGGGCTGACCGATGGCGAACCTCATCAGTGTCGAGCGCGCGTCCCTGGCCCTCGGCACCGCCCAGGTGCTCGACGAGGTCTCCCTCGGCGTGCTCGGTGGCGACCGCATCGGCGTCGTCGGCCGCAACGGCGGTGGCAAGACCACGCTCCTGCGGGTGCTCGCGGGCCAGCGCGGCGTCGACACCGGCCGGGTCACCCGGGCCGGGGTCTCGAGCGTCGGCGTGCTCGCCCAGGAGGACATCCTCGACCCGGAGCACACCGTGCGCGAGGCCGTCCTCGGTGACCTCGCCGAACACGTCTGGGCCGGTGACCCCCGCATCCGCGACGTCCTGACGGGTCTGCTGGGTGGGATCGAGGCCGAGTCGGTCGGCGGTTTCGACGCGCTCGTGGGGCCGCTGTCGGGCGGGGAGCGCAGGCGGCTCGGGCTGGCCCGGCTGCTCGTCCAGGACCCGACGGTGCTGTTCCTCGACGAGCCGACCAACCACCTCGACGTCGAGGGGGTGGCCTGGCTGGCCGAGCACCTCGTGCGGCACCGCGCGCGGCCTGACAACGCCGTCGTGGCGATCACCCACGACCGCTGGTTCCTCGACGCCATCGCCACCGCCACCTGGGAGGTCCTCGACGGCAAGGTCAACGCCTTCGAAGGCGGCTACGCGGCATACGTGCTCGCCAAGGCCGAGCGCGAGCGGATGGCCGCGGTCACCGCCGAGCGGCGCGACAACCTGCTCCGCAAGGAGCTCGCCTGGCTGCGCCGCGGTCCGCCGGCGCGCACCTCGAAGCCGAAGTTCCGCATCGACGCGGCCAACGCCCTCATCGCCGACGAGCCACCCGCGCGCGACGACGTCGAGCTGACGCGCTTCGCCACGACCCGCCTCGGCAAGGACGTGGTCGACCTCATGGACGCCTCCGTGACCCTCGGCGACCGGCTGCTGCTCGACCGGATCACCTGGCACCTCGCGCCGGGGGAGCGGGTCGGCATCGTCGGCGTCAACGGTGCGGGCAAGTCCACGCTGTTGCGGGCCATTGCCGGATCGGTCCCGTTGTCGTCCGGCAAACGAAAGCAGGGCGTGACGGTGCGGCTCGCCTACCTCACGCAGGAGGTGCGGGAGCTGGAGCGGTATGCCGACTGGCGCGTCATCGAGGCGATCGAGGACGTCCGCAAGTACATCCGTCTGGGCAAGAAGGAGATCAGCGCGTCGCAGCTCGCGCAGCGGCTCGGCTTCACCGGGGGTCGCCAGCAGACGCGGGTGTCGGACCTTTCCGGTGGCGAACGGCGCCGGCTCCAGCTGACCCGTCTCCTGATGGACGAGCCCAACGTGCTGCTCCTCGACGAGCCCACCAACGACCTCGACATCGAGACCCTGACGTCGCTGGAGGACGTCCTCGACGGCTGGGCGGGCACGCTGCTCGTCGTGTCGCACGACCGCTACCTGCTCGAGCGCGCCTGCGACAAGCAGGTCGCCCTGATGGGTGACGGCAAGATCCGCGAGCTGCCCGGTGGGGTCGAGCAGTACCTCGAGCTGCGGCACGCCCAGCCCGCCCCGACGCTCTCGCCGCGCACGTCGGCGTCGCCCTCGTCCCCGCAGGTTTCTCACCCAATCGGAACGAAACCTGCAGGCGGTCCGGCGGCCACCTCGTCGACTGGGCCTCCTGCCCCGACGCACAGCCCCGCCGAGCTGCGCGAGGCCCGCAAGGACATGGCGCGGGTCGAGAAGCAGCTGGCCCGGCTGGCCCAGCGCGAGGAACGCATCCACGCCGAGATGGCCGAGTCGGCCACCGACCACGCGAAGGTGCTGACCCTCAACGGCCAGCTGCGCGAGATCGTCGACGAGCGCGAGGGGCTCGAGCTCGAGTGGCTCGCGGCCGCCGAGATCGTCGGCTGATGGCTCCGCAGGGGTCAGGTCTCGCTGCTCAGGTCTCGAACGGGGAGAGCAGCCGCCGCAGCATCGCGGCGAGCTCGTCGCGGTCGTCGGTGGACAGCTCCGCGAGGAGGTCGCGCTCGCGGTCGAGCAGGTCGGCCATGGCGTCGTCGACGGTGCGCTGACCCGTGGGCGTGAGCCGCACGATGACGCCGCGCCGGTCGGACGGGTCGGGGCTGCGGCTCACCAGACCACGTCGCTCGAGGCGGTCGACCCGGTTGGTCATCGTCCCGCTGGTGACCAGGGTCTGGCGGATGAGCTGTCCCGGCGAGAGCTGGTAGGGAGCGCCGGCCCGGCGCAGCGCCGAGAGCACGTCGAACTCCCAGCCCTCGAGCTGGTGGCTGGCGAACGCCTGCACGCGGTCGAGGTCGAGCCTGCGGGCCAGGCGCGAGACGCGGGACAGCACCTGGAGCGGTGCGACGTCGAGGTCGGGCCGCTCGCGGTGCCACGCCTGGACGATGCGGTCGACGTCGTCGGGCGGGGGAGTCGACATGTGACAACTCTACCCTCCATCAAGTATCTTGATGTCAAGATAACTGCCATGTGGGTCGTCGAGAGGTCACCGTCATGAGCACCACCTGGGATCCCCAGCAGTACGCCAAGTTCTCCGACCACCGGTCCCGTCCGTTCGGCGACCTGATGGCACGGGTGGGCGCGACCGCGCCGCGCCTGGTCGTCGACCTCGGCTGTGGCAACGGCCCCCTGACGCTGTCGCTCGCGGAGCGCTGGCCGGACGCCCGGGTGGTCGGGGTGGACCACTCGCCCCAGATGCTCGACGCGGCGCGGTCGCTCGACACCGAGAATCGTGTCGAGTGGGTGGAATCCGATGTGGCGCAATGGGATCCGGCCACGCTCGGTGGCGCCCCCGATGTCATCGTCACCAACGCGACCCTGCAGTGGGTGCCCGGCCACCTCGACCTCCTGACGCAGTGGGCAGCCGCCCTGGCCCCGGGCGGATGGCTCGCGATGCAGGTGCCGGGCAACCTCGACGCACCGTCGCACGCCCTGATGCGTGCGGTAGCGAGCGACCACCCCGACGCGGACCTCCTCCGTCCCGCGCTGGACCGTCTGCAGGTCGAGCAGCCGTCGGTCTACGTCGAGCTGCTCGGGAGTGTCGGCCTCGACGTCGACGGCTGGGAGACGACCTACCAGCACGTCCTCGACCCCGAGGCGCGCCAGGCGAACCCGGTCCTCGAGTGGGTCCGCGGGACCGGACTGCGGCCCGTGCTCGACGCCCTGACCGACCAGACCCGGCGCGACGCCTTCCTGGCGGACTACGACGCGAGGCTGCGCGCGGCATACCCGAGGACGCCGATCGGCGTGATCTTCCCGTTCCGCCGCATCTTCCTCGTCGCCCACCGCCCCGGCGACTGACAAACAGGTCGCTCGCCCGCGCGATGAGTTCTACCGTCTGACCATGCCCTCCTTCGTGAAGTCGGTGACCTTCGACTGCTCGAGCGCGCTGCTGGGCCGCAGCGCTCGGGTCCAACGTCGACGAGGACAGCACTGACGAGCGGGCCTGGGTGGAGCCGGCGGGATGGGGCGGACCGAACCTGTGGTTCCAGCGGGTCCCGGAAGGCAAGACCGCGAAGAACCGGCAGCACGTCGACCTCCGCGCCATGGGATCGGTCCAGGACGAGGTCGAGCGCCTGGTCGGCCTGGGTGCGTCGGTCCTCCGCGCTGGCGACGACCTCGTGGTGATGGCCGACCCCGAGGGCAACGAGTTCTGCGTCGAGTCCTGACGGCCCGCGCGAGCTCAGAGCTTGCGGGCGATGGTCAGTCCGTCGAAGGCGGTCAGCACGACCACCTCGACCCGCTCGTCCGCCGCGACCAGGTCGTTGAACGCCCGCAGCGCCTCGAGGTTCTCACCCGACTTCTCGTCGTCGGCGATCTCGCCACTCCACAACACGTTGTCGGCCAGGAGCAGTCCGCCCGGCCGCACCCGCGGGACCAGCTCGGACCAGTAGTCGGCGTACCCGCCCTTGTCGGCGTCGATGAACACGAGGTCGATCGCGGGTGCGGTCGGCAGCGACCGCAGGGTGTCGAGCGCCGGGGCGATGCGCAGGTCGATGCGATCGGCGACTCCGGCCGCCTGCCAGGCCTCGACGCCGATCGAGGTCCACTCCTCGCTGATGTCGCAGCACACGAGGGTGCCACCGTCGGCCAGCCCCCGGGCGATGCAGAGGCTCGAGTAGCCGGTGAAGGTGCCGACCTCGACCGCGGTGCGGGCGCCGACCAGGTGCGTGAGCATGGTCAGGAGCTGGCCCTGGTCGTCGCCGATCTGCATGCCGGCCGGGCCGCCGAGCGCGCGGGTGCGTTCCTGCAGCTCACGCACCACGGGGTCGGGCCGCCACGAGCTGTGCGCTGCGGAGTAGTCGCGAACCGCGTCGGTGACCAGGAACGAGCGCATGCCGTCAGGGTAGTCCGCGCCGGCCGCGGCAGTCCGCGCTGACGACGGTCAGTCCGCGCTGATGAGGCCGGGCTTCTTCTCGAGTCCGGCGAGGCCGTTCCAGGCCAGGTTGACCAGGTGGGCCGCGACGTCGGCCTTCTTCATCTTGCGCGAGTCCAGCCACCACTGGCCGGTCAGCGCCACCATCCCGACGAGCATCTGCGCGTAGAGCGGAGCGGTCTTCGGGTCGAGCCGGCGACGCTTGAACTCCGCCGCGAGGATGTGCTCGACCTGGCTCGCGACGTCGGAGATGAGGCTCGCGAACGACCCGGTCGACTGCCCGGCCGGGCTGTCGCGCACGAGGATCCGGAAGCCGTCGGTGTTGCTCTCGATGTAGTCGAGCAGGGCGCCCGCGGCCCGTTCGAGGGTCTCCCGGCTGTTGAGCTCGGCGCTGAGGGCGCCGGTGATCCCCCCGAGCAGCGCGGCGATCTCCCGGTCGACGACGACGGCATAGAGGCCTTCCTTGCCACCGAAGTGCTCGTAGACGACCGGCTTCGAGACACTCGCCTTGGCCGCGATCTCCTCGACCGTCGTGCCCTCGAAACCCTTGTCCGCGAACAGTTTCCGACCGACCTCGATGAGCTGCTCGCGCCGTTGCTTGCCCGTCATGCGAGAGCGGGAGCTCGGGGTCGGGGACTTCTCGCGGGCGTCGGTCACGCGGTCCATCATGCCTCCTGCGTAGCGTGGTGGTCGTGAAGGGCGGAGCCGGGTATGCCGGGGGAGCACGACGGGTGGCGATGGCGACCGCGGTCGTGGTCGCCTTGCTGGTGCTCGGGGTGGCCCTCGACCAGGGGCTGCTCGGGCGGGCCGGGTCCGCGACGCGCGGCTGGGTGTCCGGCGTCCGCGCTGGCGCGCCGTCGTCAGCGGCACCCACGGGCGCGGGCGCCTCGCCCGTGAGTCCGGCACCGAGCCCGACCACGACTGCGCCAGCCCTCGACGTCCCGGCCGCGCCTCGCATCGTCGCCGACCACCTGACGTTCGGTGCGCCGCGCAAGGCCGAGACCGCGGCATATGCAGCACGTCACTACGGGACGCGCACCTCGCGGCTGCGGCCCACGATGATCGTGCTGCACTACAGCGAGAGTGACACATACTCCTCCGTGCGTTCGCTGTTCGAGGCGGACCTGCCCAACCGGGGCGAGGAGCCGGGGACCTGCGCGCACTTCGTCGTCGACCAGGACGGCACGATCCACGAGCTGGTGCCGCCGACCCTGGTCTGCCGCCACACCGTGGGGCTCAACCACGTCGCGATCGGCATCGAGTTCGTCCAGTCCTCGCGCGGGCACGACCCCCGTTGGGCCACCCAGCAGGTGCTGGCCCGCCGGGCGCAGGCGGCCGCCGGGGTCGCTCTCGTCGAGCACCTGCAGCGCCGGTTCGCGATCTCCGACGACAAGGTGATCGGTCACGCGATGGCCAACCAGGCCAACGAGTTTCGCGATCTCGAGGGCTGGCGCAACGACCACGTCGACTGGCAGGCGCCGGAGGTCGGGGCGTTCCGTCGCCTGCTGACGCAGGCTCCCTGAGGGCGCCCCAGGCTGCCTCAGGCAGCGGCGACCCGGCGGGCGTCGATCCGCTTGGCCACCGGCCAGCGCACATCGGTGGCCCAGCCGAGCTTCTCGAACGCCCAGATGACCCGAGCCGTCGAGTCGATCTGGCCCTTCTCGACGCCGTGCCGGGCGCAGGTCGGGTCGGCGTGGTGCAGGTTGTGCCACGACTCGCCCATCGACAGGAAGGCCAGCCACCAGACGTTGCCCGACCTGTCGCGGCTCTTGAACGGCCGCTCGCCGATGGTGTGGCAGATCGAGTTGATCGACCAGGTCACGTGGTGCAGCAGCGAGACGCGCACGAGCGAGGCCCAGAAGAAGGCGGTCAGGGCGCCCTGCCAGCTCATCGACCAGAGCCCACCGACGACCGCGGGGAGCAGCATCGAGCCGGCGACGATGAGCGGGAAGGCGCGGTCGACCTTCTGCAGGTCGGGGTCGGCGACGAGGTCGGGGGCGTACTTGCTCCTGGGCGTCTGCTCGATGTCGAACAGCCACCCGGTGTGCGCCCACCAGAGCCCCTTGGCGAGCGCCGGGATGGTCTCGCCGTAGCGCCACGGGCTGTGCGGGTCGCCGTCGCGGTCGGAGAAGGCGTGGTGGCGACGGTGGTCGGCCACCCAGCGCACGACCGGTCCCTGGATGGCCATCGAGCCGGCGACGGCCAGCGCGATCTTGAGGCCGCGGTTGGCCTTGAACGACCCGTGCGTGAAGTGGCGGTGGTAGCCGACGGTGATGCCGTGGCCGGCGATCGCGTACATCACGACGAAGATGACGATGTCGTGCCAGCCCAGGCCCCACCCCCAGGCCACCGGGACGGCCGCGAGCAGGGCGAGGAACGGGATGCCGATGAAGAGCGCCAGGGCGACCTGCTCACCGCCGCGCTTCAGCTCCGGTTCGACGGTCTGGGTCGCAGGGGGCGGTGTCGCGGGAGCGGACTGTGCGGAGGGGGTCGCGGTGGTCATCGCCGGGGAACCTTCCTTCGTGGTCGCCTGGAGGCATCGTCAACTTACGAAACCGTAACCTACGGATTCGTAGGTTGTCATCGTGACCGCGCGCCCGGTTGTCGGGCGCCTCAGGTCACCGGCCGACTGCGGCGGTGCCGAGGTATGCCGCGTGCTTGGCTACCCTTGGCGGGTCCCCGTTGGGGGCGTTCCCCGGTTGGTCTGCTGGCAAGGCCCGCCTGACTTTGAATCAGGATTAGCGACGTAGGTTCGATTCCTACCCGGGGAGCCAGATAACCCTTGGTTCGATGTGAACCCGCCGGAGATCCCCGGCGCGTTCACATCGAACCGTCGAGGAGCGTCGACCTCACCTGAGCAGGCTGCCCATCCAGGATGATGTGCCCATCCGGGTTGATCCTTTCCGGCGGATCGTTCTTCACCTTGCACATCTTGTGCGACGGACGTCGTGGTTTCGGACCCCGCCGTGGCAGGTGGCGATGCGCCAACGTGGTCAGGCGGACTGCAGGTTCTGCAGTCGTTGCTCGAGGTCGTGCATGACGATGGCGGCGAGGTCCTCGAGCGTCAGGACCTCTGCAGCCGACAGCGTCCGTGGGGCGCGGTCGATGATGCACAGCGTGCCCAGGTTGTACCCGTCGCGGGTCCGCAGCGGGATGCCGGCATAGAACTGCAGCCCGAGCTCCCCTGCCACCAGGGGGTTGGACAGCGTCCGTGGGTCGAGGCGAGCGTCCTCGATGATCCACGGTTCGGGTTGCCGGACAGCCGAGGCGCACAGTCCCGGTTCCCGGTCGATCTGGTTGACGTCCAGGCCATGGTGCGACTTGAACCAGATGCGGTCCTCGTCCACGACGCTGACGATGGCGATGGGCACGGAGAAGAGTCGGGCAGCCAGCGCCGTGATCCGGTCGAAGGCCCCGTCCTCGGGCGTGTCGAGGATCTGGAAGCGTCGAACGGCCTCCATCCTCGCCACCTCGTCGGTGAGCGAGGCCGGTCGAGTGTCCGCGAGCCGACCGTACTCGGCGATGGCGAGCTCACCGAGGGCCAGGGCTGCATCGCGCGCGGACGGCCGCGCGTCCGGGTCGGTCGCCGTCATCGCCCTCAGCAGCCAGGTCCACTGTGCGTCGAGGTCGACCGGGATCTCGGGACGCTGGAGCAGCCGGGCGAGGGCGCTGGGCAGCGGGTCCCCCGGGAAGGCCCGTACACCGGTGAGGCACTCGAGCAACACCAGGCCAAGGGAGTAGACGTCGCTGGGTGGCCCGAGGGGCTCGCCCTTGGCCTGTTCGGGACTGACGTACGCGGCAGTCCCGACGAAGGCGCCGTTGCCGTCGGTGAGGGGAGACTCGACCAGGACAGCGATACCGAAGTCCGTGAGCTTCGCGCGGAGCCGGGTAGCGGTCTTGCCGTAGTCGAAGACCATGACGTTGGCCGGCTTCACGTCGCGGTGGATGACGCCGTGGTCGTGGACGTAGGCGAGGGCCTTGGCCATGTCGCGACCGAGCTGCGCGACGTCGACGGCCGGCAGGGGTCCGCGGGCCAGCCGGTCGCGCAGGTCGGGCCCGTCGACGAGCTCCATGACGAGGTAGATCCGCGGATGCTGCGGGTCCGACAGGTCCGAGCCGGCGTCGAAGAGGGTGACGAGGCAGTGGTGGTTGAGGCGGGCGAGGAGCTTCACCTCGTCCTCGTCGCGGCGCAGGTCCGCCGCGTCGAGCAGCTTCGGCTCGATGAGCTTGACCGCGACGTCCCGGCCCAGGAACTCGTCCCTCGCCCGGAAGACGGTCCCCACCGAGCCTCGCCCGATCTCGTCCATGAGGCGGTACCGCCCCCCGAGCAGGGCGCCTCTGGATCCGGTGACTGACACTTCCGACACGTGCTTCCGCTCTCTCAAAATTAGAGACAAGATACGTCATGGTCGGCGCCTTCGTCGCACGGTCCCAAACCAAGGGTGACCTGCAGGTTTGTGCCCTTCCGCCGAGCTGGCCCGACCCTGAGTGCGCACCGAGTCCACCCTGAGCGGCCGGTCGGACAAACCGGGGTCGGGTCAGGGGCGCACCCGATGGCCGGGCCGCCCGCCCGCGAGCACTCTTGAGGTGTCAGGGAGAGCCCCTGGCGCCAACCGAAGGAAGTGCTCCACCCATGAAGGACATCCACTCGAGCTTCGCCCAGCAGGGCCTGGTCCGACCGCGTGACGAGCGCGTCCTCGGCGGCGTCGCGTCCGGCCTCGGTCGCCGGTTCGGCATCGCGCCGTGGCCCGCGCGGATCCTGTTCGTGCTGCTGCTGATGGTGATCCCCGGCAGCCAGATCCTCATCTACCCGATCCTCTGGATCCTCATGCCGTCCGAGAGCGTGGCCACCGCCCAGGCAGCCCGGCCCGCCGGCCCCACCTACCCGGGCCAGGCGCCGACCGTCGCCTCCTGACCCACACGCCAGCCGCGCCCCCGGCCCCTCGGGGACGCGGAAGGGCCCGACCTCCTGACCTCGACGTGGACGAGGTGGTGGTCGGGCCCTTCGTTCTGGGGGTGCTGACCTGCCGGACGGGCAGGTGGTCGGGTCAGCTCGTCGGCTGTGAGGACGAGCTCGAGCTCGAGGAGCTCGATGACGTCGACGTGCTGGGACCACAGATGAAGTTGGACAGGTTGAACTGGCCGGTCCAGCTGGTCGGGACGTAGGCGGTCGCGTCCGTGACGGTGGTGCCGGTGAAGTAGGCGTTGTAGTGGGCGACGGTGCCGCTCTGCTTCCACCGGTCCACGGTCTGCGAGCTGCCGTCGGCGAGCTGGACATCGATCGTGGCGGGGCCCGAGGCGATCTGGGTGATGACGAAGTGGGCGCCGATGATGCCATCGGGGCAGTCACCCGCGTGGTCGGCGATGCTGGACTGCTTGACGTGCACGAGCATGGTGTCGGCGGCCTGCGCCGGGCCCATGCTGATGGCGATCGCCGCCGCGGCGACCATGGCGGCGCCTGCAGCCGGCAAGGTCCACCTGTTGATGGTGAGTGTCCTCATGATTCCCCTTCCAACGTTCCCTGAGACGGAACTCCAGTCTCACCAGCCCGAGCGGGGACCGGATCGCGTCGAAGGGCGACGGCTGTCTCCACCCTCGGTATGAGCCGGAGTGCGTGTCGTGGTGATTTGTCACGACCCGGGGTGGTTGACCGTTGGACGAACGGGGTCCGACCGGCGGGTAGCATGACGCCCGTCCCGTCGCACCCGACCAGATCGCTGGAGCCTCGCGCGTGAACAGCCCCACCGGATCGCACCGCCTCGCCGCAGTCATCGTCCTCGCCGCCGGTGAGGGCACCCGGATGAAGTCCGCGACCCCCAAGGTCCTGCACCGCATCGGGGGCCGGACCCTCGTCGGGCACGCGATCGCCGCAGCACGCGCGGTCAATCCCGAGCACCTCGCGGTGGTGGTCCGCCACGAGCGCGACCTGGTGGCGGCACACGTCGCCGAGGTCGACCCCGGTGCCGTGATCGCCGACCAGGACGACGTCAAGGGCACCGGCCGGGCCACGGAGTGCGCCCTCGCCGCGCTGCCCGCCGGGCTCGAGGGCACCGTCCTCGTGACCTACGGCGACGTGCCGCTGCTGGCCGGCGACACCCTCCAGTCCCTGGTCGAGGAGCATGTGGCAACCCAGAGCGCGGTCACGGTCATCACCGCCCACCTCGACGACCCGACCGGCTACGGACGGATCCTGCGCGGCGCCGACGACGGCGTCGAGGGGATCGTCGAGCAGAAGGACGCGACCGACGAGCAACTCGCCATCACCGAGATCAACTCCGGGATCTACGCGTTCGACGCGGCCGTCCTGGTCGAGGCGCTCGGCCAGGTGGGGACGGACAACGTCCAGGGCGAGAAGTACCTCACTGACGTCCTCGCCATCGCGCGCAAGGCCGGTGGCCGGGTCAGTGCCCACCTGATCGGCGACCTCTGGCAGACCGAGGGCGTCAACGACCGGGTCCAGCTCGCCCGACTCGGCAAGGAGCTCAACCGTCGCACCACCGAACGCTGGATGCGCGAGGGCGTGACGATCATCGACCCGGACACGACGTGGATCGACAGCGACGTCACCATCGGTCGCGACGTGACGATCCTCCCCGGCACGCAGCTGCTGGGTGCGACCACGATCGGGGCGCGCGCCACCATCGGCCCCGACACCACGCTCACCGACACCGAGGTCGGGGAGGCCGCCGAGGTCAAGCGGACCGAGGCGCTCCTCGCCGTCATCGGGGAGGGGGCCACCGTCGGCCCGTTCTCCTACCTGCGACCGGGCACCGAGCTCGGGCCGAAGGGCAAGATCGGCGGGTTCGTCGAGACGAAGAACGCCAAGATCGGCGCCGGGGCCAAGGTCCCGCACCTCACGTATGCCGGTGACGCCACGATCGGGGAAGGCGCCAACATCGGGGCGGGCACCATCTTCGCCAACTACGACGGGGTGGCGAAGCACCACACCACCGTGGGCCGGCACAGCTTCGTCGGCTCCGACACCGTCCTCATCGCGCCCGTGACCATCGCCGACGGCGCCTACGTCGGCGCCGGGTCCGCGCTCACCGGTGACGTCGACCCCGGGCAGATCGCGGTGGCCCGGGGCCGCCAGCGCAACATCGACGGCTGGGTCGCCCGGGCCCGGGCCGGCACGAAGACCGCCGAGGCGGCAGCCGCCGCGCTCGCGAACGACGCCGGACCCCAGGGCGACGACGCCGCCGAGGCGAGCCCGCGGCATACCGAAGACTCCAGCGAAGGGCAGGCCCAGGCGTGACCGGCATCACCAAGACCACCGAGAAGAACCTGATGGTCTTCACCGGGCGAGCCAACCCCGAGCTCGCCGAAGAGGTGGCGAGCATGCTCGGCACCGGGCTGGTCCCGACCAGTGCCTACGACTTCGCCAACGGCGAGATCTACGTGCGCTACGAGGAGTCGGTGCGCGGGTCCGACGCGTTCGTCATCCAGAGCCACACGACGCCCATCAACGAGGCGATCATGGAGCAGCTCATCATGATCGACGCGCTCAAGCGGGCCAGCGCCAAGCGGATCACGGTCGTGCTGCCCTTCTACGGCTATGCCCGGCAGGACAAGAAGCACCGCGGTCGGGAGCCGATCTCGGCCCGGCTGATGGCCGACCTGTTCAAGACGGCCGGCGCGAACCGGCTGATGGCGGTGGACCTGCACACGGCCCAGATCCAGGGCTTCTTCGACGGCCCGGTCGACCACCTCATGGCGCTGCCGATCCTCGCGGACCACGTCGCCGACAAGTACGGACACGAGAAGCTCGCGGTCGTCTCGCCCGACGCCGGCCGGATCAAGGTCGCCGAGCAGTGGTCGCAGCGGCTCGGGGGAGCGCCGCTGGCCTTCATCCACAAGACCCGTGACATCAACCGCCCCAACGAGACCGTCGCCAACCGCGTCGTCGGTGAGGTCAAAGGCCGCGTCTGTGTCCTGGTCGACGACATGATCGACACCGGCGGCACCATCACCAAGGCCGCCGACGCCCTGATGGCCGACGGCGCCGCGGGCGTGGTCATCGCCGCGACCCACGCGATCCTCTCCGGCCCGGCGATCGACCGGCTCAAGAACTGCAGCGCCTCCGAGGTCATCGTGACCAACACGCTGCCGATCGACGAGGCCCACGAGTTCGACAAGCTGACCGTGCTGTCGATCGCGCCGCTGATCAGCCGGGCGATCCAGGAGGTCTTCGAGGACGGCTCGGTGACCAGCCTGTTCGACGGCCACGCCTGAGGCTCAGTACCCGTACCTCTTCTTCTCCCACGCCTGCTGGTCCAGGATCCTCGCCTCTCGGCCGAGGTGGTCGATCTGGTCCGCGGCATGGGCTTGGGTCAGGCCGGCGATCGGCGAGCTCGCCGCCATCTTGATCTCGTTCTCCCTGATGTTCTTGAGCATGGCGTCGTTGTTCATCTTGGTCAGCATCTGGGTGCCCAGGTCGCCGCTGGGTGCGCTGCCACCGCCGGAGGCCTGCAGTCGCCCGAGGATCGCCTGCTGCCGCTCCTGGGAGTTCTGGGCGGCCTGGGCCAGCGCCATCACGCCGCTGCCCCAGTTCCCCCCGCCGTGGAAGTACCCGCCCACAGTGGCGCCGCCGATGACCGACATCCCGACGGAAGAGGGGCTGTCGATGACGAACCCGCCGACGGTCGTGCCGCCGATGATCGCGGTGGACACGGAGGAGGCTTCGCCGAGGACGAACCCGCCGACGGTCGACCCGCCGATGACGGCCGTCGACACCGGCGAGGCCTCGCCGAGGACGAACCCGCCGACGGTCGACCCGCCGATGATCGCCGAGGACACCGAGCCGACGCTCCCCACGGCCGATGGCATCTGGGCATCCTGGACCGCGGCGATGGCGCGCTGCAGGACGTCGATCGCCAGTCGGAGGTAGACCTCCGTGACGGTCTCGACCTGGCGCACCACCGTCTCGGCCTCGCCCATCAGCGGTCCGGCGTGACGACCCAGCCCCGTGACACAGCAGGCGGCTCGAGTGCGGTGGGTGCTGTCGATCAGCTCCTGGGAGACGTCGCGAAGCAGCACGCCCGCGCTCGCGAGCTCCTGTGGGTCCAACCAGATCCAGTCGTTCATGGTCTCCTCCTTCGATGGTGTTGTCAGGAAACCCGGTCGCCCTTAAGGGGCGCTGAAGTCGAGCGCCGTGGCCAGGCTCTGGCCGATCGCGTCGGGATCGGCCGGCGCCAGGTCCGCCTTCTCGAGGTCGTCCGTGGCGGAGATCGACCACAGCCGACCGGAGGCGTCCTCGACCCAGTTGGCCTCGTAGGTCGCGGCGTCGTCGCCGCGGCGACGCAGACCGCGGACGGAGACCATCGACCGGGCGCCACGGAGCGGTGCTGGCCCGGTCTCGCTGCCGACACACGTCCGGAGGTCGGCCAGGCTCACGGTGCAGGGCGCCAGCCCCTCGCTGTCGGCACCGTCGCGCGGCGTCAGCCACGCGGCATACCTCGACGCCGTCCGGCTCGCGCCGTCGGTGGCCAGCTCGAGCAGACCCGGCGCGCCCGGCCGCAGCGTCGCCACGGCGCCTCCCCGTCCACCCAGTAGCGCGGTCGAGTGGACGCCCTCGGTGCCCAGCTGCGACACCAGGAGCAGCCGGTCGCCGTCCAGCAGGAGGGCGAGGGCGGCGCGGAGGTCGGCGACGGGCGCCAGCCGGTCGCCGTCGGCGACGAGCAGCCCGCGGGCGAGCAGCGATCCGCGGGCGGCGAGGTGGGCCGCCTGCCGCACCTCCTCGAGAGCGTCCGGGGGGTATGCCGTGGGGCTGACCGGCGGAGCCGCGAGTCCGGTCGCCTCGGCCAGGGCCAGGACGTCCTCCGCGGTGAGGAGGAACCGGGGCCGGTTGGCGCCCACCAGCTCGGCGAAGAGGGCTGCGAGGTCGTCGCCGCCCGGGTCCACAGCGGTGGCGACGGCGATGCCACCCTGGCTCGGGAAGTACGCGCCCATGGCTGCGGACGAGGCGTCCCCCGTCGAGGTGAGCTCGCGGGTGAAGTACGTGCCGCCGACCCCGTCGGGCTGCTCGGCGAGGTCGTGGGGCTGCCAGTCGCCGGCCTCCTCGAGGGCGGCCGCATGGATCGCGGCGACCTCCAGGAGGGTCTCGGAGGTCACCGGCGCCGAGGCCGGGATGGGGATGGTCCACAGCGTGACAACGGCCTCCCCGCCGTCGGTGAGGTGCAACACGTCGACCCCCGACCACGTGGTCGGGGGGGTCGACCTGCTCTCGGTGGTGGTCACGGCAGACCTGCCGCGCGCCGGGCGGCGATCTCCGCCTCGGCCTGCACCGCGCAGGTCTCGAGCCACTGGGCCAGCTCCATCAGTCGAGCCCCGAGCTGCTCGGAGACCGCTCCGGAAGCCGTGATCCCGGTGCGGAAGAGGTCCGCGGCGGGACCGGCGTAAGCCATGCCGGCGGCCCGGTGGGAGGTCGACCGCGCGGCGGAGACGATGACGTCGGCCTCGCGCCGCAGCTGCGCGGCAGTGCCACGCAGCGCGACGGGGTCCTCGGCGATCCCGGTGAGGGACATGACAGTCAGGTCAGCTACCGGCCTGGGCGAGCGCCTCGCGGCGGCGGCTCACCTCAGCCGAGCAGTCGGACAAGGCCTCGCCGAGGCGGCGCAGGGCCGTCTCGAACTCGGTGTTCCACGCGGAGCGGAACCGGTCGGCGGCAGGGCCCTCCCACCGGGTGTTCTGCAGCTGCGACCGGATGGAGGAGCTGAGCTCCTCGACCGACTGGCTGTTGCGGGTGAAGACCTGCTGAAGGGTCATGAGCTGCTCGAGATCGCCGGCGATGGCCATGGTGTGCTCCTTGTGTCAGTCCCGACGGTGCGTCGGGGGGTGGATGGAACGAGGAAACCGGGAGGCGCTGAAGAGGCGCTGAAGGCACGGGCCGACGCCACCGCAGGGCTGCGTCACGACGGGAACCGCTGCTTGCACGGGAAGCTCGGGTTGCACTGCACCTTGAACGTGTAGAACCCGGTGCTGAGGTAGCCGCCACCCTCGATCGTGTAGCGGACCGTGGCCGTGTAGGGGCCGTTGCGGGTGTAGTAGTAGTTGACGCGCTTCCCCTCGGCGGAGGCGGTGCCGGTGCCGGAGATGACCTTCGCGGAGGTGACCTTCCAGCTCTTGACGGTGCCCTTCGCCGCGACGTAGTCCCACGTGGAGCAGGCCCGGTAGGCGATCCCCGCCTTCGGCGGCTTGGGTGTGCACCCGCCCGAACCGGCGAAGGTGACGTAGGTGCGCGTGGTCCCGCTCAGGTTGACCGCGCGCAGCTTCGCCGCGTTGATCACGACGGTGGACCGCACCACCTTGGGCGGCGCGGTCACGGTGACGGTCTCCACCGACGTGCTGGTGACCGTCGACGTGCTCACCGTGGGTGTCGCCGCGACCAGGGCGGCCTGCGGCGCGGGGTCCAGCTGGCGGGCGCCGATCCCGCCGGCCACCACCGCCGCGACCAGGGCAGCTCCGCCGAGGCCTGCGGCCCGAGCTCGGCCCATGGTGACGACCTTCGGTGCGGACGACCCGACGGCGGGGGAGGGAGTCGGCGGCGGCGCGGCGCCCGGGGCCGCGCCCGCGGCTGCGCCGCTCGTCACTCGAACGGGTACGGGGGCCGGCGCACCATCGCCCAGCGGGATCTCGGTGGGTGCCGCCGGTTCGGCGAGGACCGGCATCCCCGTCCCGGGCCGACTCGCCGTGCCGGGCCGGCTCGCCGTGCCGGGCCGGCTCGCCGTCCGCGTCGGGCTCGCCGGGGGCAGGGTCAGGGCCGACCGCCACAGGTCGATCGCGGCGCGGGCCGTCTCGACCGCCAGACCGCGGTGGGTCAGCGCGCGCACGAGGGCCTCGTCGTCACTGCCGGTGCCGGTGCCGGTGCCGGTGTCGGTGACCGCGGCCGTGAGGCTGGCCGGGACCCGCTCCTCGGCTGCCATCACCAGGGCGTCGATGTCGGCGCGCCACTCCCTCGAGCGAGCGCCCAGCGCGTCCGAGAGCAGGGCGCGGACGCGCTCTGGATGCTCGCTCACCCGTCGGCCGTGGTCAGCCAGGACGCCACGCAGCACGCGAGCGAGCCCCTGCTCTGCCTCGCTCATGTCATCGGTCCGCTGCCATGGCGCAAGGCACCCGCTCAGCCATCGGCCTCATGTGCGACTCCTCCGGTTCTTCCACCCGGTGCGTCGGCTGGAAGGCCTGTGCGAAGTCGAGCACAGCCGCGACGGGAGGGAATCGGGCAAAAGGGGGAGCGGGCCCTCATCCCGCCGACGGCTCCGCACCCGGTCGATTGGAGATTGCCTTCAGGGACAGGCCTCGGCGTCGACCGGCTCCGTCGATGCGACGCTCCGTCGACCGACACTGCGAAAGGTGGCGATGAGCGGTCGGATGCTGCTCCGATTCGTGTCCGGTCCGGATGCGGGACTCGTCCGGACCGTGGTCGCGCGCGTCGTGGTGGGGCGAGGGCAGGAGGCCGAGCTCCGGCTGACGGACCCTTCGGTGTCGCGACGGCACGCCCTGCTCGAGCCTCGCGACGGGGGTGTGCTGGTCGTCGACTCCGGTTCGCGGACCGGGACGCTGGTCGAGGCCCGCACGGTGAGTGCGCCGACCTTGGTGCGCCCCGGTGGGCAGGTGTCCTTCGGTGAGTCGACCGCGGTCGTCCTCGAGGTCCGGGCAGCGCTGCCCGGCTCCGACGGCGCGGTGCTGGTGGCCACCCACCAGGGCGTCGAGGTGGCGCGACTCCCGGTTGGGGGCGAGGTACTCCTGGGCAGGGAGCGGACCAGCGACCTCTTCCTCGACGACTCCAGCGTCTCGCGCCGGCACGCGACCGTGACCTCCACGGCGGACGGCCTCGTGCTGGCCGACCTCGACTCCTTCAACGGCACCAAGGTGAACGGCCAGCGCGTCCACGGCGCCAGGGCCCTGTTGCCGGGTGACACCATCATGCTCGGACGGTCGCGCACGGTCATCTCCGTGGTCTCGGCGCGGCGTGGGGCCGCCCCCGCCACCGAGCTCCAGGTCCGCTCGGAGACCGGGGCGTCCGTCCAGGCGGTCACCCTCGGCACTCCGGAGCATGCCTCGGTGGGTGACGTGGCTTCGTCCCTGGCGCGCTACCTCGACCTCACCGCAGGCCCCCGCACGGCCTGGAGCCTGTACCGAGGTGAGGACGGGGCGCTCCTCCGCAACGACGACGCCTGGGCATCGGTGCCGATCCGGCGAGGTGACCTGATGACCCTCGCGGCGTTCGACGAGGCCCTCGCCCCCCGCGCGGCAGCGGGTGACCGAGCCTTCGCCGACCCCGCCGAGACCACCGTGAACACCCCGCCGAGGTCGACGACGCCGGTGCCGGTGGTCGAGGTCGCAGCACCCGACCTGCCCGAGGGCACCGAGCTCTCCGGGCGTGGCGTGGGCTGGCAGGTCGCGGCGGGACTGGTCGCGGTCCTGGCGGCCGGAGTGGTGGCGATCCGCTACCCGGCCGCCATGCTCTTCGCCGGGGTGGCGGCCGTGGCCGGGCTGGCGACCATCGGGTTCGGCATCCTCGGCGACCAGTCGAGGCGCAAGCACGGCGTCAAGACCTTCCACACCGAGCTCGGCCGCCTCGACGAACGGCTCGAGGAGATCGGACGGAGGCAGGCCGAGACCCTCCGGGCGCTCAGCCCCGACCGGGTTGAGCTGGCGGAGTGGGTGGCGGCACAGGGTCCCCGCCTCTGGGAGCGGCGCCCCGGTGACGAGGACTTCCTCCGACTGCGTCTGGGCACCGGAGCGCGCGCCCGCGCCGCCAAGGTCACCGGCTCGGGGGCCCGTCACCCGGCGAGCGGACGGTATGCCGACGAGCTGGCCGCGTGCCGCGACCACCACCGCACGACCCCGGACGTCCCGATCGTCACACCGCCCGCGGGAGTCGTCGGGGTCGCCGGACCCAGGCCGGCCGTGACCGGCATGGTCAGCTCCGCCGTGCTCGAGGCGGCCGTCCTCCACGCGCCCTCGGTGCTGAGGATCGTCCTCGTGGGTGCAGGTCCTGACTGGAGGTGGGTGCGGTGGCTGCCCCACGTGTCCCGGGCGGCGACGCGACTCCTGGCGACCGGGGCCGTGGACCCGGGTGACCTCGAGGCCGCGTTGCGGCTGGGTGCCCCGGGGCGCGGAGGCGGAGACGCGCGGGTGCTGCTCGTGGTCGGACAGGGCAGCTCGGCGCACCCTGCGGTGATCGACGCCATCCGGGCGGTCACGTCGGCCGACGGTCTCGTGGTGGTGCTGGACGACGACGCCCGGTCCCTGCCGCCGGAGTGCCAGGTGGTGTGCACCGTGTCCGCCTCCGGTCAGGTGGTCGCCGACGGCGTGTGGGAAGACGGTCCGATCGGTCCCTTCTCCCCGTCCGTCGTCGCTCCGGAGGCTGCCGGCCGCGTCGCGGTGGACCTCGGGCGGCTGCGAGACCCGAGGTCCCTGGACGGGGGTTCGGCAGGCCCCCGGGGCGTTCTCGAGCTCTCCGGGCTCTCCGACGCGGTGACCGTGGGCGACCGTTGGCTCGACGCCGGACCCGGCGTCGAGAGCAGCTTCGGCGCGGACGACCAGGGACGGCCGGTCTCGGTCGACCTCCGACGGGACGGCCCGCACGGGATCATCGCGGGCACGACCGGTTCGGGCAAGAGCGAGCTCCTGCTGTCCTTCATCGGTTCGCTGGTCGCGCAGCACCCACCCGAGCGACTGGTGCTGTTCCTCATCGACTTCAAGGGTGGGGCCACCTTCGCGTCCTTCGAACAGCTTCCCCACGTCGTGGGCTACGTGACGGACCTCGATGGTTCCGAGCGACTGTCCGAGCGCGCCTTCACGTCACTGGATGCCGAGATCGCTCGCCGCAAGCGGGTGCTGGCGGAGCACGGAGTGCCTGATCTCGTGGCCTACGAGCGGCTGGTGGCGGCGCCGCCGATGCCCACCCTGCTCGTGGTCATCGACGAGTTCGCCCTGCTGGTCACCGAACAACCGCGGGTGAAGCCGAGGCTGGACGCCATCGCGGCGCAAGGGAGAAGTCTCGGGATCCACCTGTTGCTGGCCACCCAGTCCCCGGGAGGGGTGATCACCCCAGCCATCCGCGCGAACACGAACATCTGGCTCTGCCTGCGTGTGGTCAACGACGCGGAGTCGATGGAGGTCCTGGGTTCGCGCGACGCCGCCCAGATCCCCAACGACGCGCCCGGACGGGCCTACCTCCGGCGCGGGGCCGAGCGCAGCCTGGTCGCCTTCCAGACCGCGCGAGTCACGATCGGGAGCGCCACCTCAGGACCGGTGGACGTGCGGGTGACGCCGTTCGGGGAGCCGCCGCCAGCCACCTGGCGTCCGGACACCCGGGTCGGGAGGCCGGTGCGCACCGAGCTCGACCGACTGGTGTCGGAGGCGGTGGCCGCGCACGCTGCCCTTGGTGCGACGGCCCCGTCCTCGCTCTGGATCGCACCCCTGACCGACGACCTTGCCGTTGACGACCCGGCCCTGGCCGGCGCCGGGGCTGCGCTGTCGGACGGGGACGACCGGCTCCCCGTGCGGCTCGGGCTGGTCGACGAACCGGAGTCCGCGCGACAACGCCCCTTCGACCTCGACGTCGCCCTCACCAACGTGCTGGTGAGCGGGGTGTTCCGTTCGGGGCGCACCACGACCGTCCGACGCATCGTCGCTGAGCTCGTGACGGCCCGGCCTCCGAGGCTCCTCCACCTCTACGTCATCGACGGGCGCGGAAGCCTGCGGGAGGTGGCGGACCTTCCCCACACCGGCGGCTACGCAGGGGTCCACGAGCTGGAGCTGCTGGCCGGCCTGGTCGACCGCGTCGCGCGCGTCGTCGAGCAACGCAGGGAGCACGGCTTCGACCCGTCGGTGGATGCCCGGGTGGTGCTCGTCGTCGACGACTACCCGACCTTCCGTGAGGCCAGCCAGCCGATCCTCCAGGACCGGCTCAACGACCAGCTGCTCAGCCTCGTGTCCCAGGGGCGCAGCCTCGGGGTGCATGTGGTGATGACCTGCGGCCAGGTCAGCGACCTGCGCCTGACCCTGGCCTCGCACTTCCAGACCAAGATCCTGCTGCGGCAGCCGGAGGCCGTCGACTACGCCGTGGTCGACGTGCGTCTCAGCCCCGCTGAGATGCCCGAGGACCTCCCCGGGCGGGCGCTGGTCCGGGGCGGCCACGAGGTCCAGGTCGTCAACCAGATGAGTGTGCCGCGGTCGCGTGGGGGCGACGGGCAGGGTCGACCCCGCCTCCTCGTCCGGCTCCCCTCCGACCACCGCGAGGAGGCCACCAGCGGACGCGACACCTGGCCCCCGGGCCAGGTGCCGATCGGCGTGGGCGGCGACGATGCCTCTCCGGTCTGGCTCGGGCCGCGCCACGGACCGCACCTGGTCGTGCTGGGCGAGTCGCTGACCGGCCGCACCACCGCCCTCCAGACCGTCGCAGGCCGGCTGCTGGTCGAGGACCCGCGCCGCGTCCTCGCGGTCGTCACCCGCCGCCGGGGTTCCGCCGGTGGGTGGGCTTCCCTGCCCCGCCAGCTCGCGGTGGCCCAGGGCCCCGAGGAGCTCGACGACCTCCTCACCGCGGTCGAGTCGAGCACGGCCCCCGTCGTGCTGGTGATCGACGACGCCGAGGCGATCGGAGCCCCCGTGTCCGCCGGCGAGCGGCTCGACCGGCTCCTCCGAGATGCCCGTGGCACCGAGCTCCGCTCCGTGGTCGGGGCGCGGACCGCCGACTGGGCCCGGCTCTTCGACGGGTGGGCCCGGTACCTCGCCAGCCTGCGGGTGGCGCTGCTCCTGGCGCCCACGCCGGAGGCGGCCATGGCGGCGGAGGTCAGACTTCCCGCCACCGTCGTGCCGATGGTGCAGGGTCGTGGCTTCCTGGTGGCTGGGGGCCGCGCCGAGCTGGTGCAGGTGACCAGGCTCGTGGACCCGGCAGACCACGTCGAGCCGGCGCGGTCGTCGGACTCGGTGTCGCCGGACGCCCGGGCGGTGCAGGCCGGTCTCCCGGGTCACCCGGATCAAGAGGTCGCAGCGGGCCCGGCCTCATAGCGCACGATCAGCGGACCGATCTCGATGCGGTCCCCGTGCGAGAGGGGCCGGCCCTCGGGCCCGGGGACGACGGGTTCACCGTTGACCGCGGTCCCGTTCGTCGACCCGAGGTCCTCGACGCTGTGGCCGCGACTCGTGGCGGCGATCCTGGCGTGGGTCCGGCTGACGTCCCGGTGGTCCAGGACGATCTCGCAGTCGGGGTGTCGCCCGACGACCGCTCCGCGTCTGCCGAGCACGAGGCGCCTACCGTCGGGAAGCACCACCGCGAAGCCCCCTGAGGCGCTGGTCGCGACGTGGGTCACGGCCGATCCCGAGAGGGGCCGCTTCGCGACCCGCGTGAGGGAGGGGTCCTGGGCCAGGACCCGCCGCTCGACCTCGAGCAGGCCCGGGCCGGGGTCGACCCCCAGCTCACGGGACAACAGGCGCCGCGCTCGGCGCAGCGTGGTCAGGGCGTCCGACTGTCGGCCGGCCTGGTAGAGCATGGTGGCACGCAGTCCCCACAGCTCCTCGTGGAGCGGGTTGGCAGCCAGCTCCCGCTCAACGGCCGGCATCGCCTCGTCGTGGACACCGAGTGCCGCCAGGCACCGTAACCACCCCACGACGGCCGCCAGTCTGGCCTCCTCGAGCTGGCTTCGCTCCACCGCGACGAACGGCGCGAAGTCGAGGTCTGCCAGCGCGGTGCCGCGCCACTCGTCGAGGGCGGTGCGGTATGCCGCGGCGGCGCCGTGGTGGTCGCCGCGGGCCTCGCGTCGCGCTCCGGCCCGCCGCTCCTGGTCGAAGAGCTCGACGTCCACGGTGCCCGGCGGGAGCATCAGGCGGTACCCGGGCGACTGGGTCACGAGGGACGCCGTGAGTCCCGCAGGCGCGAGCACCTTGCGGAGGCTCGCGACATACACCTGCACCACGTTGACCACGGTCGACGGTGGGTCGTCGCCCCAGAGCTCGTCCACGATCGCGGTCACGGGCTTGACCCGTCCGGCTGCGAGACCGAGCAGCGCCAGCAGCGCGCGGTGGCGAGGGGCGCCGAGGACGAGGGAGGTGTCCCCGACCCGGAGGTCCACCGGCCCGAGCAGCAGGAGGCGCGACCGATCCGTCATGACAGCGTGTAGGTCAGGGTGGCGATCCGCGTGTGGTTGCCACCCAGCCCCACCTCGATGACGTAGGTGCCGGGGCTGAGTGGCTCGCCGATGTCGATCGTGGCGGTGAAGCACCCCTCAGTGGGGAGCTTCAGCGGCCACTGCCTCGCGGACGACACCCGCCCCAGCCGCTGGAGCGGGTCCGACTTCCGGCTGACCGTCACCAACCAGTCCTGGTGGGGAAGGTCGGCGAGGCCCTGGTACGTCACGAGGACACCGAGCCGCCGACTGGTGCTGCGGGCACCGGACTCGGCGCATCCCGCAGTCACCCCCGGCGAGCTCCCCGGGCGACCGAGGCTCAGCCTGGTGACCGCCCCCTCGGTCTCGCCGACGACCCAGGGGCTGGTGTACGCCCGACCCCTGGCTGCCGCGTCGATCAGGGGCCGGGCCAGGTCGACCGGCACCAGGCCCGCGAGCAGGCTGTCATCGCGGGTGTGCTTGTTGAGGGTCGGCACGGCGATGATCCGCCCGTCCGCGTCTGCCGCGAGTCCTCCGGAGTTCCCGGGGTTGAGCCGGGCGTCACTGTTGAAGAGCGAGACGGCGTCCTTGAGCCTCGGGTCGTGGACCGTGCCGGAGACCACCCCGCGCGTGAAGGTCGCGGCGTCCGACTGCGCCAGGCCCGGGAACCCGACCACCCAGACCGGATCTGCCGATCGGACGTCCGCCGACCGGGCGAGCTCCACGTCGACGAGGTCGTCGAGGGCGCCCTCGGGGAGGGCGCTGCCCTTGTCGTCGACGGTGATGCGCAGGACGGCGAGGTCGAGGTAGCCGTCGGCGGCGGCCACCTCGGCGCGATAGCGCTCCGTGGCTGGTTGGTCCCGGCCGCTGGAGACGGCGATGGTGATCGACGTGGGCGACGGGGTGAGTGCCTGACCCAGCACGCCCTGCACGACACCCTGTCCGGGAGCATCCGGCGCCGCCACGTGGGCATTGGTGAGGATGAGTCCGCGCGCTGCGTCGACCACGGTTCCCGACCCGGACCCACTCTCGGTGACGACCCGGACGGTGGCCTGGGCCAGCCGGTCCAGATCCGGCTCGGACGGCCCGGAGACCGCGCGTGCGAGGCCCCAGCCACCGACACCGACCACCACCAACGCCCCGGCCACGACTGCCGCGACGGTCCTGCGCTGACCCGGGACCAACGCCCCGAGCCGGGTGAGCAGGTCGCCGCGCCGGGCCCGGGCTGGTGGTGACTGGCTCGACACGACGAGCCGCTCCCCGACGTCCGGGTCGCCGAGCATGACCTCGACCGTGCCGCTGACGGCGATGCGGGTGACCCGCCTTCCCTGCGCGAACACGCCTCCGGTGCTCCCGGTGTCCGCCACCTCCCACTCGGTGCCGGTGTGGCGCACCTCGAGGTGGTGGCGGGAGACCCGCGGGTTGTGCGAGACGATCGTCGCGTCGTCTGCCCGACCCACGACCGCCGTCTGTCCAGCCGCCAGCCGGCAGGACTGGCCGGCGCACTCGAGCAGCAGCTCGTCGCCGGTGGTCAGGGTCTCGGCGTCCAGAGCTGGGTCGGCCACCAGGGGTCCGCCGGGTCGCTGCGCCAGGGTCTGGGTCTCGACACGGATGGGCACGGCCTTCTCGCCCTGGCCCAGCACGATCACGTCGGCGGTCGACAGTGGGTACGCGCGCACCCGCTGCCCCTCGACCCAGCTCCCGAGCGAGCTGGACTCGTCGCGGAACGTCCAGGCGCCATCGACGGACTCGAAGGTCCCGTGGTGGCGCGAGACCACCGGTGAGTCGAGGCGGATGGTGCAGTCGTGGTCACGGCCGATGGACACGCTCGTCCCGGGCTCGTGGACGGTGCGGCCCGCCGGGGTGGTGACGACGAGGGTGCTCATGACCCGGTGCCCGTGGGTGCGTCGCTCGCCGAGGCCGACGAGCTCTTGGCCGGCATCTGTGAAGGGGTGCTCGCGGCCGAGGTGGTGGTCGGCGGAACGGTGGTCGGCGCGGTGCTCGTTCCGGGGGTGTCGACCGGCTGGGCCGGGGCGTCGGATCGCGTGGCGCGGGTCGGGGAGCTCGCACCCGACGTGGCGGTTCCGCTCGTGGCGGGAGTCGGGGTCGAGGTGGTGGCGAGGACCGGCGTCTCGCGCGGCGTCGGGGTGTCACCCCGGCTGCCCAGTCCCACGACGGTCGCCGCAGCCACGGCCAGGATGCCGAGCCCTCCCAGGGCGAGCCAGCCCGGCTTGCGCCCACGGGTGTCGACGGGAGCTCGTGAGAGCAGGACCAGGGTGACGTCATCGCCGCCGACGGACGCAGAGTCGGCAGCCCAGCTCTCGAGCGACCCCGCGACCTCGTCGAAGCCGTGCGAGTCCAGCTCGCCGACCAGGTCGGACATCACCTCGGCCTCCCAGCCCTCGCTGGCGAACGAGTTGCCGTACCCGTCGGTGGACAGCAGGATGGCTGACCCGCTGTCGAAATGTGCTGAGCCCCAACGGAAGTCAGCCAGCGCGGTGGGAAGGCAGAGGCTGGTCGTCTCGTTGGCGACCAGTCGGTCATCACCGGGCACCAGGTGCTCGAGGCGCTGTGGACCTGCCCCCAAGGCACTCCCGTCGCCGATCTGGGCGACCGCGACCACGTCGTCGGCAGCCAGGGCCACGATGAGCGTCGCGCCGTACAGGATCGCCGGGTCGCGGGTCTCTCCCCCCGCCTTCTCCTCCTCGTCGGCGGTCAGCGGGTGCCGGCCGTAGTGCTCATCCACTGCCGCCCGCCACGCGGGCACCAACCGGGCGGGTAGGGCGCGTGCCGCCGCTGCTGCGTCGGGACGTCGCGCGGACAGGAGCTCCGCGCCGAGCTCGATGGCCAGCCGCACGGCCAGGGTCGACCCGACCTGGCTGCGCACGTATCGACGACCTCCGTGTCCGTCGGCGATGGCGGCGACGACCGACGCGCCGACGCGCCGCACGGCATACGCGTCCTGGTTGGGGGCGCCCGTGCGCTCGTGGGAGGAGCCGCGACGGCTCGCGCCCTCGGCCACCCACGCGGTCGCCCCTCGGCTCACCAGACCACCTCGGACGCATCGGCATCGGCGGCGTGGGGAGCCCTGCTGAACACCGGCTCGGGGGCCGCCGGGGCGAGCGCCGACGCGACGCGTGAGACGTGGGTCGACGCCCAGCGGATCGCCGCGACCAGGTCCTCGGGGTTGTTGGCGCGGATCGGCTCCGCATCGGGATCTCCCATGAACCGCACCAGCATCGCGTGGTCGGCATCTCGCCCGATCCCCACGGCGATCCGGACACTGCGGGAGCCCCACGGCTCGGCCTCGAGCCGCTCCAGCGACTCGGTGTACTCGTCCGTGGGCATGCCGTCGGAGATCAGCACGATGGCCGGTGGCAGGGCGCGGGTCTCCATCGGAGGCACGGTCAGGACCGACCTCAGCAGGTCGAGGCCGGCACTGAGGTCGGTGTAGCCGCCGCTGCCCAGGTCGTCCCAGACCAGCTCGTCCACCGGCGTCGGGGTCTCGACGTGCCACCGGGCCCCGGTGCCGAACGCGATGCACCGCACCAGCAGGTCGGCGTGGGGGTTGCCGTCGGCCACCTCGCTCAGGTGTGGGAGCGCCTCGCGGATCGCGGCGTTGAGCGCCCGCATCTTCCCGTCGCTGGCCATCGACCCCGAGCAGTCCGCGAGGATGAAGAAGTGCAGGGGCCGCTGGGCGAGTCGGCTGCCGGGTCGTTCAGGCATGGTCGAACCTCCGGGCAATCGGGCCCCGAGCGCGAGGTGCGGGTGCCATCATGGGCGTGGACGAGGAGGGGAGGGCCAGCCCGTGGTCAGGCCCGGTGACGTGGTGACGTTGCGTCGCTCTGCCACGCAGTGGACCGTGGGCCGGCTCCTGGGCGAGGGTGGTCAGGGCACGGTCCACGAGCTGGTACCCCAGGACGGCTCGGCCCGACGCCTGGCGCTCAAGTGGTATGCCGCGAGGTCGGTGAGCGAGAAGCAGCGCCTTGCGATCACGGCCGTCGCAGCGAGGCACAGCCCGGGTCCGATGTTCCTGTGGCCCATGGAGGTGATCAGCGCACCCGACGGCAGCTTCGGCTACGTGATGCCGATCCGGCCGCCCGAGTTCGTGGGTCTGGGGGAGATGCTGAGAGGCCGTGTCGACGTGACCCCGTCCCTGGCGGTGCGGTTGAGCCTGGGCATGGCGCACGGCTTCCTGCTGCTGCACTCGCAGGGCCTCTGCTACCGCGACATCAGCTTCGGCAACGTCTCCTTCGACCCGCGGTCGGGCGCGATCCTGATCTGCGACAACGACAACGTGGGCGTGGACGGGGAGAGCGAGAGCGGCGTACTCGGGACGCGCCGGTTCATGGCCCCCGAGATCGTGCGCGGGGAAGCCAAGCCGGGCAGCGAGACGGACCTCTACTCGTTGGCCGTGCTCATCTTCTACGTGCTGATGGTGCACCACCCCCTCCTCGGCCGGCGTGAGCTCGAGTACCCCTGCCTGGACCGCGATGCCGAGGGCGACCTGTTCGGTGACCGCGCCCTCTTCGTCTTCGACCCCACCGACGACGCCAACGCCCCCGACCCGGTCGAGCACCAGACCGTGCTCGCGAACTGGGCCATCCACCCCGAACCGGTCAAGCGGCTCTTCGTGCAGGCCTTCGGTGAGGGCATCCGCAACCCGCAGCGACGGGTCCGGGAGAGTGTCTGGCGCGCCACCCTCGCGCGCCTCCTGGACGCGGTCCGGACCTGCGAGGCCTGCGGCCGCGAGAACTTCTCCGGGCCGGGCGTCCCCACGACCTGCTGGGGTTGTTCGGCCGTGCTGCCGAAGCCCATGCGCCTGGTCTTCCCCCACACCGAGCTCGCGCTCGGCGCGGGGACGCGGATCTACCGCCACCACATCGCGAAGGACTACGACTACGAGCGCACCGTCGGAGAGGTCACCCGGCACCCGACGCGGGACGTGTGGGGACTGCGCAACACCGGCAGTGCCACCTGGGAGGCCCGGATCCCGGGGCGGGAGCCGACGCAGATCGAACCCGGACAGGCCGTGGCACTCGTCCCGGACACCGTGCTCCGCCTCGGCGACGTCGAGGCCCGCCTGGCCACCTGACCGACTCATCGGGGGCTCGCCGGTGACGACGGCTGCTGCTGCGCCGTTGGCGTGCGCGACTCGAGTGCCTCGACCAGGCCCGTGCGACCCTTGAGCCACAGGTCCCCCTGGGGCGTGAGCAACCGCGGTGGGTTGCCAGGTGCGACCTGGACCCCTGACCATGGGACGTTCAGCTCTGGTGGTCCAGTCTTGGAAAGTGCTGGATACCAACGGAATCCGTTGTCGTCCACGACCATGATGCCGTTGCGCACGAGCTTCAGCGGGACCACGAGGACCGCCGCGATGAGCACCGCCAGGACGCCCATGCGAGCCAGGCCTGCGGGGAGGACGAGCGAGGCCGCAGCGAGGACCGCGAAGAGGGCCACGGCGGCATACCTCAGGTGCGGGTTCCTGCCGCGGAACGCGTAGTAGGCCCCGATCGGGAAGCCCTCGCGTTGGATCGCCTGAGCAACCGCGAAGCGGGACGATGCGGGCCAGGGGACCGTGGGGGCGGCCTCGCCCCCGGCCTGGTGGGCGGGGACGCCGGTGCGGCCGGGAGTGGGCGCAGGTGCGGGCTCTGCTGGGAGTGCCACCACCGACGACCGGTCGGGCAGCTCGGTGGCCATCGGGTCGAGCCTGCGGTCGGGAGGCAGGACCGTGGATGCGTCCTCCGCCCCCGAGGTGAGGGGGACTCCGATGCCGCCGGGTGCCGCGGTCGCGCGACCATCGGGGTCGTCGCCCCGGTCCGCACCGTCCGAACCGTGGGTCGAGCCCGGTGCCTGGTCGGAGTCGGTGCTGGAGATGCTTCCGGCCGACGGTGTCGACCCGACCCAGCCACCATCCGACACGGATGCGGGGTCGGGAGCCTCGGCCGCATCGATCCCGAGCGCTCGGACCCAGTGGCCGATCGCAGTGAGCGCGGCGTCGTCCGTCCAGCCGCGGGCCTGCGCCAGGATCTGCGCGTGGCGGTGCAGGTCGGCCGACGTGAGCGGAGCCGCGGCGAGCAGCTCGGCCGGCACGTTCTCGTCGAGCGCCGTCACCACGAGGTGCACGTCGGCGCGGTAGGTGTGGGCGTCGTCGCCGAGCAGGCGGGTCAGCTTGAGCCGCAGCTGTGAGGGTTGCCCGGCGAACGCCAAGGGGTTCCCCGCCAGGGCGGCGGCCAGCGCTTCGCCCACCGGGCTGGACCAACGGTCAGTGAGTCGCACGTCCTTCACCCCCAGCACCCCATCTGCTCATTGCAGTAGACCGTGATGGCGATGGTCGCCCAGTTGCTGGTCACGCCACTCCCGGTGAGCCGGTACCTGATGGTGTCGGTGAAGTACCCGTTGTGGTGGGGGGTGTAGAGGATCTGGTGGCCACTGATGCTGACCGAGCCGTGTCCGCTCACCGAGGACGCGTTGGCGATCGACCAGGTCGTCACGGTCCCCGACTTGACGACGTTGATCTTGGCCTGGCAGAGGTTGTCGGCTGCGTTGGGAGGAACGAAGTCGACGCACTGCCCGATGCCGTCCTCGTAGAACTTGGGGGTCCAGGCTGCGCTCGTGTTGCCGGCCCTGAGGGTCTTGGGCGCAGGGGGCGGCGGCGCGACGGACTTCGACGTCGTCGACGAGCTCTTGGGCGGGGTCGAGCTCGACGTGCGCTTCGGCGGGGTCGAGCTCGACGTGCGCTTCGGCGGCGTCGAGGTGCTGGTGTGCGCCGCGGGCGCCTTGGTGGGCGGCTTGGTGGGGGCTTTCGTGGTCGCCGTGGCGGTCACCGGCGGGACCTTCGTCGCGGCACCGGTGGTGGCCGTGGTCGCGCCCGACGTCGTCGTGCCGCTCGGGCTGCGCAGCGCGGAGTCCGTGAGGGTCGTCCGGTCCGTCCCGTCGCCGACCGTCGAGAACCACACCGCCCCGGCCACGACGGCCAGGACCGCGGCCGCCGATCCCGCCATCACGCGTCGACCCAGTGGGACCACCTGTCGGTGGCGGGCCGGCTGGTCGGCGGACACGGGGAAGCCGAGGATGCCTCCGGCATCACCTGCGTCGTCGACCGCGCCGTCGGCTGCGCCCTCGTGCGGCAGCTCCGTCGCGGGATCGGAGACCGACCCCACGCTCGGGCCGGACACCGCCGAGGTCAGGCCCCCGGTGGCGCTCAGGGTGGTGACGGACCCGAGGGCAGCCGCCCACACCCCGATGGCGTAGTCAGCAGCACCGTCGGAGAGCCCGCGTTCGACGAGTCGAGCCCGGAGCCTGCCGTCGTCGAGGGCCACGTCCGACTCGGTGAGCAACGACTCCTCGCGGCCGATGAGAGTCGAGGGGATCCCCTCCTCGCTCGCCAGGGCCAGCGCGTCGATCTCGGAGCGGTGTTCGCGGGCGGCGGCGCCGAGGGCGTCCGAGAGGACGGCACGCACCCGGTCGGGGCTCTCTCCGACGCGTCGACCGAGGTCTCGGACGGCACGCTGCAGGGCTTCGGCTGTGGCCTCGGGCTGGTTCTCGGACATGGCAGGTTCCTTCAGGACTCGGTGGGGGCGAGCGAGATGCGGAGGGGGTCGATGGCCCCGGAGAACTCGAGTGAGGTGGTGGCCCCGTGCACCGCGGAGCCACTGCCGACGAGGGACGCCCGGTTGGCGAGCGGGACCAGCAGGGCGAGGACGGAGATGACGTCGTCGACGTTGAGCCAGGCCGTGTCACGAGCAGGTCCCGGGGCGGTCCCGATGGCGCTGTCGATGGCGGAGGTCAGGGTCGCGGCCTCGGCGGCCGGCAGACCGGCCACGAACCGGGGGTCGACGCTCTGGGCCGTCCGGGAGCGGTCGAGGCCGTCGACGTGGTCGGCGCGCACCACGTCGTAGGTGGTCGTCGTCGCCGCGTCCGCCATGGCCTTGACGTAGGCGCCCTTGTCGCCCTTGAAGGCGACCAGGTTGACGGCGAAACCGGCCTGCTTCCACCCCGCGGAGAGCGCGGCCATGGCCCGCTCCGACTCTGGAGTGGAGTGGTAGGCCACCTTCAGGCGCGGCTTGTCGCCGGCCAGCAGGTTGCGGGCCTGCTGCAGGTCGAACGCGACGGTGGGGCCGCTGTGGTAGGTGCCCGCCGTGGAACGCTGCTCCATCCGGGACGCCGGGCCGCCCATCGCGGCGACGTATGACGCGCGGTCGGTCGACAGCGCAAACGCCCGGCGGTTCGCCGTCGACGCCATCGTCGCCGTCCTGGGGTTGGGGACGAGGAGCTCGGTGACGCCGGCCGGGGCGACCTGCGAGCGGTCCGGAGCACTGGCGAAGGCGCTGTCGACCGCTGCGGGGAGCGCGGTGAGGGTCACCGTCCGGCGGTACCCGACGGCATCGGCAGCCAGTCCCGCGGCGACGTCGTCGACGTCCGCGGTGGTGATCTCGATGCGGTCGGGGAAGGCCGGCCGAAGGCCGTCGGTGGTCGCGGACCAACGGCCGTTGCGCACCAACGCGACCGTGGTGGCCGAGGCGCTCCTGGCGTCCACGACGTAGGGTCCGTTGGACAGTGAGCGGGTGCCGGTTCCCACCGCGGGGGCGGCCCGGAAGGGAGCCAGCTCGGGTAGGGCCAGGTAGCGCTGGAACTCGTACTCCGGGAACGCGAGCCGGAAGGTCAGCGTCGACCCCGCGCAGCTCACCGCGCGGTCGAAGGCCGCCTTTCCTGCGGTGCCCTTCCCCTTGTAGGTCGGCAGCCCGTCCGCACCCTGCGGCACGTCGATGAGGACTGCCGCCTCGTAGGAGTAGCCGAAGAACCTGGCAGCTCCGAAGGCCCTGGCCACCCCGGCCTTGGCGTCGGCGCAGGTGACGGGTGTCCCGTCCTCCCACCGCACGTCGGGACGCAGCTCGAAGGACCAGGTCTTTCCCTTGTCGACGGTCCGTCCGGTGCTGGTCGCGAGGTCGGCGACGAGCTGTGCCGGTCGGTCGTCGGCGGCGGCGTCGAAGGCGACGAGCCCACGGTAGAGCGCCCGGTTCATCAGGAGGCGCAAGCCCGGGTCGGTCGTCTCCATGGGGTCCCAGGTGAGTGCACTGCTCGCGGTCATGCGCAGCGTTCCCCCGCTCGCGGCCGCGGGACGGGGGTGTGCGGTGTCTGGGCGGTCGGGCCAGAGCGCCTTGGCTCCCAGTGCACTCGCGACCAGAGCCGCCACGACGAGTGCGGCGGCGACCGGCACCCTGCTCCCCGGCGCCATCGTCAGCGCGACCCGGCGAGACCGGGGGCCTGCCGCCTCGTCAACGTCGAGGACGTCCTGGGGCGGCGTCGGCCTGGATGGGGCGGATGACGGAGGAGGGGCGGCCGGTGCGGAGGTCCCCGGCGCCTCCGGAGACGCGCCGAACGTCGGCGGAGGGGGGAGGTAGGTGTCGTCGGTGGCCAGGACCGCACCGCCGCGCGGGCCTGGGGTGGGGTCAGATCGCCGGGACGACAGGGACGTCCACAAGGACTCGGACACCGGCGCGTCCAGCGCCGAAGCCCAGGTGAGGGTCGCGTCGGCTGCCCGGTCCGTCGTCAGGCCACGTGCCTCGAGCAGCCCCACTCCCTCGGTGACTGCCGAGTCGGCCGACTCGACGGTGCCGATCAGGAGGGCTGGCACGCCCTCCTCGCAGGCGACCACGAGCGCGTCGACCTCGGCACGGAAGGCTCGACCGTCGACCCCGAGGATGTCGGAGAGCAGGCCGCGGACCCGGTCGGGATTGCTGCCGACGACCCGACCGTGGTCACGCAGCACCTGGGCCAGTGCGTCGTGGGGGGTCGGCCTATCCATGGGCCACAGCAGAGTCCTGACCCCTGAAGGGTCGCTGAAGGATGGAGCCCGTCGTGTGGGGGCAGCACGGAAGGCGTGCACAGCCCACCCGTCCATCGACCATGTGCCCGGCCCTTCACCACGCAAATGACGCCTGGCCGAAAGTGTGGTCGCCGATATGGGATGAACCATCCCGCAAAGGGATGAGCGCGCGGCGGGCGGGGCGGGCGTTTGCCTGCGGTGGCCTAGCGCTGTCGCTGGCGGGCCCGGTATGCCGCGACGTTGGCGCGGTTGCCACAGCCGCCGTCGCAGAACCGCTTGGACCGGTTCTTGGACAGGTCGACCACCACGTCCTCGCAGTCGTCGGCCGCACAGACCCTGAGCCGGGCGAGCTCGTCGGCGCGGATCACGTCGACCATCGCCATCGCCGCCTCCACCGCCATGCGCGTGGCCAGCGGTGCCTCGGGTGGGGTGGCGTGCAGGTGCCAGGACCACTCGCCGTGCCGCACCAGCTGGGGGAGTGCCCCCGCCTCGGCGAGCAGCTCGTTGACGAGGGCGACGGCGTCGTCGGTGTCGGCGGTCCAGAGCCGGCGCAGCCTCGGCCGCAGCTCCTTCACGGCCTCGAGCTCGGCCGGCTCACCGCTGTGCGCGCCGGTCCACTCCCAGTCGCGGACGAACTCGTCGAGGTCGGCGACGGTGGCGAGGTCCTCGGTGTCGGTGGGCAGGGTCGCCGCCGTGTTGACCAGGGCGGCCGCCCCGCGCAGCGCCACCTCTGTGTCATGGGCAAAAAGCATCTTGACTCCTGACCGCCTCGATCGCTACCGTCATGAGTATAAGGCGTTTGACCCGTTACAGGTATGGCAGGCAGCGAAGGGAAGTGGCATGGCGGCACGGTCGAAGAGCCTCGGGCTCTGGTTCGCGCTCGCCTCGGCGGCGACCTTCGGGAGCAGCGGTCCGTTCGCGAAGTCGCTGCTCGTCGAGGGGTGGAGCTCGGGCGCCATCGTCCTGCTCCGGGTGGCCGGAGCCACCCTCGTCCTGGCCGTGCCGACGATCCTGGCCCTGCGCGGTCGCTGGTCGCTCGTCCGGGACAACCTCGTGACGATCCTTGCCTACGGCGCCGTCGCCGTGGCCGGCTGCCAGGTGGCCTACTTCTATGCGGTGCAGCGACTCGACGTCGGCGTGGCCCTGCTCCTGGAGTACCTCGGTGTCGTCCTCGTCGTGCTCTGGGTGTGGCTGCGCACCCGTCGCGCCCCGAGCGCCCTCACCGGCCTGGGCGTCGTCCTCGCGATCGTGGGGCTGGTCCTCGTGCTCGACCTCTCCGGCCAGAGCCGGCCCGACCTCGTCGGGGTTGCCTGGGGCCTGGTCGCCGCCACCGGGTTGGCCACCTTCTTCGTCCTGGCGGCCGAGGACAGCACCCTCCCGCCGGTCGCGCTCGCCGGGCTCGGCATGGCCGCGGGCTCGGTCGCCCTCGGCATCCTCGGCGCCGTCCACGTCATCCCGCTCGAGTTCGCCGCCACCCCGGTCAGCCTGGTGGGTGGCGACGTGCCCTGGTGGCTCGCCATCGGTGAGCTGGCACTCATCGCCGCCGCCGCGGCATACCTCCTCGGGGTCACGGCGGCCCGCATGCTGGGCTCGACGGTGGCCTCGTTCGTGGGCCTCACCGAGGTGCTCTTCGCCGTGCTGTTCGCCTGGGTGCTGCTCGACGAGCTGCCCGGCCTGGTCCAGCTGGCCGGTGGCGTCTGCATCGTCGCCGGGGTGGTCGCCGTGCGCCTCGGCGAGCTGCGGCGGGGTCGCCCGGAGCAGGGCCCGGCGGCCGCCGAGGACGCGGATTTCCCACTCCCCGCAGGCGTCGCCTAGACTCTCGGGGTTGCCTCGGCGAGGGACACTGCACGGCTGCCACCACCTGGGGTCGGTCACGTCCGTAATTCGACGCGGTGTGGTCTCCGTGCTGCGCCCCGCGTCGAGGCCCACCGCATCCTCGAGTCCCCCACCGCACAGGAGATTTCCGTGTCTGACAACAAGCTCGTCGCTGAGACGCGCACGCAGTTCGGCAAGGGCGCTGCCCGCAAGATTCGCCGCGACCACAAGATCCCCGCCGTCATGTACGGCCACGGCGCCGAGCCCGTGCACATCACCCTGCCCGGCCACGACACGATGATGGCTCTGAAGGTCGCGAACGCGCTCCTCACCATCGTCATCGACGGCAAGGAGCAGCTCGCCCTGGCCAAGGACGTGCAGCGCGACGCCATCAAGCCCGTCATCGAGCACATCGACCTGGTCATCGTCCGCAAGGGCGAGAAGGTCACCGTCGACGTGCCCGTCCACGTCGAGGGCGAGGCCGCTCCGGAGACCGTCGTCACCGTCGACTCCCAGACCGTCCAGCTCGAGGTCGAGGCCACCCACATCCCCGAGAACATCGTCGTCTCCGTCGAGGGCCTCGAGGCCGGCACGCAGATCAAGGCGTCCGAGCTCGTGCTCCCGTCCGGCGCCACCCTGGTCGTCGACGCCGACACCCTGGTCGTCAACATCACCCAGCAGATCTCGCAGGAGGCGCTGGACGCCGAGATGGCCGAGGCCGAGGCCGAGGCCGGCATCGAGCACGAGGAGGCCGGCGACGGCGAGGCTGCCGAGGGCGACGCCGCCGAGTCCGCCGAGGGCGACGCCCCCGAGGGCGAGAAGGCCGAGTCCGAGGACGCCTGAGTCCCACTCACCGTTGTATGCCGGAAGGCCANGGTCCGACACGGACCTGGCCTTCCGGCATACCGGCTCTAGGGCGCTCCGCCCGCGCCCGCGTCTGGCCGGCGGCGCAGTGGTCATCTCAGGGCGCTGGCATGACTGCGCCCAGGGCCGACGCCTGCGCCACCGCCCGCCGGATCCGGAAGGCCACCTCCGCTGGCTGGTCGAGGTCCGACCAGACGACGCGGATGACGATGTAGCC
>NZ_LMST01000001.1:919449-1597197 GCF_001429685.1 Phycicoccus sp. Soil803
GGCGCCTCGCAACGCATCCTCGCGTGCCTTCTCGGCGACCAGAGCCGCCGTCCCCCCTGGGCCCCCGTACTTGACCACACCGTCGAACTCGACCACCACCCGTCCCGCGACGAGGAAGTCGACCCGACCGAGAAACGAGCCGCGATCGTCGACGAGGGTCACCTGGGACTGCGGCTCGAGGCCGAGCGCCTCGAGGAGGACGCGGGTCCGGGTCTCGCCGACCGACTCACAGGACGCATCGGCAGACCGGAGCAGAACCTCGCCAACGCGTCGGTGGACTGGCAGCCGCGCCACCTCGGTCAGCGCTGTGCGCACGTCCTCGAGGGTGCAGCGCCGGTCATGCAATGCGCGGTCGAGCGGGACGAGCCCGGCCAGCGACCCTGATCGCACGGCAACCTGGGCGATGGCGGTCGCGACCGGGACGCAGCGGTAACCGTCAGCGACCACCTGGGGCACGGTCTCGAGGTCGACGGCCGAGCGCGAGCCTGCCGCGATCCAGCCGTGGACCCGCAACCCGGGGCGGGTACGGACCCGGCGCACGGCCCCGATGACGTCGACGGTGCTGAGCGACACCCCGTACACCGGCAGTCCGTGCAGCGCGAGTGCGCTCTGGTGGCTCGCGACGCTGCCCGGCCGGGTGGCCAGGACGGCCTTGGTCCGCAGGGCCAGCCGACCTTCGTCGTGGGAGGAAGCCCAGGCTGCTCCGAGGACATAAGCGCCCCGGCGCGCCGCGACAACGTCTCCGGCGCGGAGACATCGCCTCAGCTCGGGGTCGCCGACGCCCCGCTCCCGCGCCTCGCTGTAGGTGAACACATGGCCGCGGGTGACGGCCCAGGCATGGAGGGTCGGATCGATCGGCATCGACACAGCCTGCCGGGCGCGCGGCAGGTGGTGGCCTCGTCGTCCACAGGCTGCCGCCACCGGCGCAGCTGTTGTCTGCTGGCGTAGGGAGAGCCGCGCCCTGCCCCGACGACTGCGCCCGGGCGAGTGGGGGAGCTGGCCTTCCGGCATACTTGCGCCCCGTGAGTGACGACGGCACCTGGCTCGTGGTGGGACTGGGCAACCCCGGCCCCAAGTACGCAGGGAACCGTCACAACGTCGGCGCCATGGTCGTCGACGAGCTCGCCTCGCGCGCCGGCGCGAAGCTCACCTCCCACAAGGCGCGGGCCTCCGCCGCGACGGTGCGGATCGGCCTGCGACCGGGCGGGGCGCCCGGACCGGCCGCGGTCGTCGCGGTCCCGTCGTCCTACATGAACGAGTCGGGCGGCCCGGTCAAGGCGCTGATGAAGTTCTTCTCGGTCGAGGTCGACCGGTTGCTCGTCATCCACGACGAGCTCGACATCCCGGCCGGCGACGTCCGGCTGAAGAAGGGCGGGGGAGAGGGCGGCCACAACGGTCTGCGCTCGATCACCTCCGCCGTCGGGACCAAGGACTACCTGCGGGTTCGGGTCGGCATCGGCCGCCCGCCGGGTCGGATGGACCCCGCCGACTTCGTGCTGCGGGACTTCGGGACGACCGAGCGCAAGGAGCTCCCGTTCCTCCTCGGAGACGCCGCTGACGCTGCCGAGATGGTCGTGGTGGAGGGACTCGTCGCGGCCCAGCAGAAGTACCACTCCCCGGCCTGAGGGCCGTCCGCACCCAACCGGAGCCATCCCGCCCCGAACGTCACCACCTTCTCCCTCAAACGGTGGAGAGGGGTACGGCATACCCCGTAGTCAAGGTGAGGTTGTCTGGCCTAGCCCCGTGATCGTATGTGCCGAATCCCCTGCGGTGACAGCATTTCCAGAGCCTGAGGACGTCTTCTCATGAGGGCACATCGGTAAGTCCCACTTGGGAGTTACCTTCAGGCGCTGAGCGGTTTAGGGGAGTTGCCATGACGGATCTTGCGGGGGCAAAGTCCGTTTCGCCAGTCGGGGCGGAATGGGTGCGGAAGCGCACGACGACGGCTTCGCCGCGCTCGGCCCCGCCTGGTCATGCACCCCAGAGCACGAAGCCCGCGCGCCCCTGGCACGTGGGCTACCGGCGTCGTGCGCTCCTGTCCGACGCCGTCACTGCCCTCGTCACCGCAGCGGCCGTGATCGTCCTCCCCGTCGGCGGCGCCCCCGCGTCCGTCCGGTGGGGCGTTGCGCTGCTCCTGCCCGGCGTGTGGATCCTCATGCTCCAGCTGTTCCACGGCTACGAGCAGCGGTTCCTCGGCATCACCACCGACGAGTACCGCTCCGTCGCCAGGGCCGCGATCAGCCTCGGCGTCGCGGCGGTGCTGAGCTCGTGGCTCCTGCACTTCGAGCTCGCCCGCGGGCTCGTCCTCATCGTCGTCCCGATGCTGATGCTCCTCGGGCTCGTCTCCCGCAACCTGCTGCGCCGTTCTCTCCTCCGGCGCCGCACCAACGGGCGCGACACCCAGCGCACCGTGGTCATCGGCAACGTCCGCACGGTCGGTCCCATGATCCGCCAGCTCCAGCAGGCTCCGGGCGAGGGCATGCACGTCGTCGGCGCCTGCGTCTCCGGCATCACCAACGGCGGCGACTTCTCCTCCGAGGTCGAGGGCATCCCGGTCTTCGGCTACCCGGAGGAGGCGCTGCACGCCATCGACCTCCTCAACGCCGAGGTCGTGGCGGTGTCGGGGGACCCCGACCTGAGCGGTCGGGCCCTGCGCCGCCTCGCCTGGTCACTCGAGGAGCGTTCCGTCGACCTCGTGGTCGCGACCGGCCTGCTCGACGTCGCCGGACCGCGGCTCTCCATCCGCCCCGCAGCGGGGATGCCGCTGCTCCACGTCGAGCGGCCGGCCATGTCCGGCGCCCGCCGCGTGGTGAAGCGGGCCGTCGACTGGTGCCTCGCGCTCGGCCTGACGATCGCTGCCCTTCCGGTCCTGGTGGCCATCGGCATCGCGATCCGCCTCGACTCCTCGGGTCCCGTGCTGTTCCGTCAGACGCGGGTCGGGGCCCGGGGCGAGACCTTCAACATGCTCAAGTTCCGCAGCATGGGCGTCGACGCCGAGCAGCGGCTGGCCCAGCTGACCGGCGCCGCAGACGCAGGCAACACGGTGCTGTTCAAGATGCGCCACGACCCGCGGATCACCCGGGTCGGCGGGTTCCTGCGCCGCTACTCGCTCGACGAGCTGCCCCAGCTGGTCAACGTCCTGCGGGGCGAGATGTCGTTGGTCGGGCCCCGACCGCCGCTGCCGGACGAGGTCGCCGGCTACGAGTCCGACGCCGTGCGGCGCCTCCGGGTCCGCCCGGGCCTGACCGGCCTCTGGCAGGTGAGCGGTCGCAGCGACCTGTCCTGGGACGAGTCCCTGCGGCTCGACCTCTGGTACGTCGACAACTGGTCGCTGGTCCTCGACCTCCAGATCATCGTCCGCACCGCTCGTGCGGTCCTTCGTGGAAAGGGCGCCTACTGATGTCGCCGCGTCTCCGTCTCGCCGCCAGCCTGGCGGGTCTCGCCCTCGTCGCCGCCAGCCTCTCCGGCTGCGGTGGCAGCGGCCAGGCCCTCGCCTCCACCCCTGGCACGTCCTCGTCGTCCTCCGCGGCGCCGACCGAGACCCCCGAGACCGAGACGACGCCGACCACACTGGCACCCCCGCTCCCGCAGCCGGTCAAGTCCGTCCCCAAGGTCAAGCGGGTCGGGCAGCCGAACACGCCCTCGGTGAGCGCGCCGGGTGCGAAGTTCGACGCGGCAGTGAAGTACCCCGATGGCGTCACCCTCGTGATCACCAAGGCCGAGAAGGGTGTCGAGACCGGCCACGGTCCCGGCGTCATGGCCGGGCGCGAGTACGTCCGCTTCACGCTCAAGCTCACCAACGGCTCGACCAAGGCCGTCAACCTCAACCAGGTGGTCCTGACGACCAGCTACGGCGCGACGAAGCAGCTGGCCGCCCCGGTGTACACCGAGAGCGCCGGCACCTACGACTTCTCCGGCACGGTGAAGCCCGGCGCCTCCGCCACGGCCCTCTACGCGTTCGCCGTGCCGACCAAGCAGCTGAACCAGGTCGCGATGGTCGTCGACTTCGACGGTCTCCACACCTCCGCCACGTACACGGGCGCGGTCGTGGCCAAGTGACCCAAGGCTCCCTTCCCCGACTCGGGCGGCTGCGGTCGCTCGCCTCGTCGCATGCCGCCGGGGCCCTCGTGGCCCAGGTGTGGCAGGCGGCGGCGAGCTTCGGCCTGCAGGTCGCAGCGGCCCACCTGCTCGGTGCCCGGGGCCTCGGCGAGCTGGCGCTGTGCCTCGGCGTCATCATCCTGACGACCGCGGTCACCAGTGGATTCGTCGGTGATGCCCTCACGGTGCTCGACCGTCACGACCGCGGGCTCCGCGCGGGACTGCAGTGGTGGGCCGGTGTGCTCGCCCTGCTCGGTCCGGTCGCCGCCACCGTGACCCTGTGGTCGTTCGGGGTGCTCGAGCCGGCCGAGGCGGCGTGGTTCTGCGTCGCGGCAGCCCTCTTCCAGGTCGAGGAGGTGGCCCGCCGCCTGCTCATGGCGACGCTGCGCTTCTGGCGGCTCGTGGTGGTCGACTCGGTGGCCCTGGTGGTCGCGATGGTCGCCCTCGTGGTGGTGTCCGCTGTCGGCACCGTCGCCCTCGGCACCTTCTTCGTCGCCATCGCCGCGGGCCAGCTCGCCGGCCTCGTCGTCGCGATCGCCCTGGCGCCGGCCGACGAGCGCCGCCTGGTCTCCCTGCGTGGTGCGCGGATCCGCCAGGTCGCCTCCTTCGGCGGGTGGCGCGGCGCGCAGGTGTCGGTCAACCCTGGTGTCTTCACCGCCATGCGGGTCCTGGTGATCGCCGTGGCGGGCGGCGCCGCACTCGGCCAGGTCGAGGCGGCCCGCATCTACGTCGCCCCCGCCATCCTTGCCATCCAGGGCATCGGCTCCTACCTGCTCGCCTCCTACGCCCGCGACCGCTCGCTGCCGCTGCGGGCCCTGGTCGCGCGGGCGTCCAGGAGCTCCCTGGGGCTGGCCGGGGGGGCGCTGGCCCTCGGGGTCCTCCTGTGGGCTGTGGCGCCGGTCGTGGGTCCGTGGGTGACCGGCGACTCGTTCACGCTCCCGGCCGTCACCGTGCTCGGCTGGGCGGTGTATGCCGCCGCGACAGCCACGCTGCAGCCGTTCGTCAGCCTCGCGGCAGCCCGCGGCCGCCAGCGCGCCGCTCTCGTCGTCCGGCTCGCCGACGCCTTCGTGTCGCTCGCCTCGCTCGCGGGCCTGCTGGCCATCGGGTTGCCCTACCAGGCAACACCTTTCGTCCTCGCCGTCGGTCCCTTCGTCGGCGGTCTCCTCACCCGTTCGATCGTCCTGGCACCCATGCTGCGTGAACAGCGGCAGCCCCAGGTCACCAGCTCCACCTCCACCAGTGACCCGCTGGTCGACGCACCGCTCGTCGGTGCTCGTCCCGGCAACGCCGATCTCGGCGGGAATCGTCTTGGAAAGGCAGTCCACCATGCACGTTGAGGCCTTCGGCGGTCTGATCCGCCGTGCCGGCGCAGTGGTCGCGACCACCGCCCTCCTGGTGGGGGGAATCACGCTGACCGGTGGGGTCGCCCATGCGGCCGACCCTGCTCCGACTCCGCCGACCCCCACGACCGTGACTGCCGACGCGCTGCCCACCTGGCAGATCAACGGTGTCGTGTGGGCCCAGGTCATCGTCGGCAACACCGTCTACGTGACGGGCAGCTTCACCAAGGCTCGCCCCCCGGGTGTGGCAGTGGGCGGCGCCGGGGAGATCGACGCCCTCAACATCTTCGCCTACGACATCACCACCGGTAACCCGGTCGCGTCGTTCAGCCACTCGCTCAACGCGCAGGGCCTGGCCATCGCGGCCTCGCCCGACGGCTCCAAGATCTACGTCGGCGGCGACTTCACCACCGTCGACGGCGCCTCCCGCGGCCACATCGCCTCGTTCAACACGGCGGGCGGCACGCTGACGAACTGGACCCCCAACATCGGTGGACAGGTTCGCGCCATCGTCGCGACGTCCTCCACCGTCTACGCCGGCGGCAGCTTCCCGTCGGCCGGTGGCCAGACCCGCGCGGGAGGGGCTGCCTTCGCCGCAGCCTCCACGACGCTGCTGCCCTGGTCGCCGACCGCCGGGGGCTCCAACGCCACCGTGCTGGCGATGGTCATGTCCCCCGACCAGAGCCGGGTCATCCTGGCCGGCTCCTTCGAGACCCTCGGCGGTGTCTCTGCCTACGGCATGGGTGCCGTCGACGCGACGACCGCCGCGGTGCTGCCGTGGGCGGCCAACGCCTCGATCCGCACCGCCGGGCTGAACGGTGGCATCACCAGCCTGTCCACCGACGGCACGCAGGTGTTCGGCTCGGGCTACGCGTTCGGCTCCGGCGCCTCCTTCGAGGGCACCTTCTCGGCCAACCCCGACACCGGCGCGATCAACTGGATCAACGACTGCCTCGGCGACAACTACAGCACCTGGCCGATGAACCAGGTCCTCTACAGCGTCGCCCACCAGCACGACTGCACCGTCGTCGGCTCGTTCCCTGACACCAGCCCGCGCTCGCGCTGGCAGAAGGCCACTGCCGCCCCGACCTTCCCGACCGGGATGATCACGGTCAAGGACGCCTACGGCTGGGACTTCCGGGGCTTCCCGTACGCAGGGATCCTGCACTGGTTCCCCGACTTCGAGTTCGGCAACTTCACCCCCGACCGCCAGGCGGCCTGGTCGGTCACCGGCAACGGCACCTACCTGAGCTTCGGCGGCGAGTTCCCGATGGTCAACGGCGTGGCCCAGCAGGGCCTGGTCCGGTTCGCCGCACCGAACGCCGCCCCCAAGCTGTCCAAGCCGATCTACACCGCGGCCTTCAACCCGGTCGCCACCTCGACCGAGGCCGGCCGCGTCAAGCTCTTCTTCAAGAGCGTCTGGGACCGCGACGACGCCACGCTCACCTACGACGTCTACCGCGACGGTGGCCCCTCCATCGGCAACTTCACGTCGGCGTCGAACTTCTGGACCCTCCCGGGCCTGGGCTTCACCGACACCGGCGTCGCACCCGGTACCACCCACACCTACAAGGTGCGGGCCAAGGACAAGGACGGCAACGTCCAGTGGAGCCTTGCGACGGCTCCGGTCACCGTGTCGTCCGACCCGACCCCTGCCTACCTCTCCGCGGTCCGGGCGGACAACCCGCTGCACCACTGGCGGCTGAATGACACCGGGCCCGGTTTCCTCGACTCCGTGGGCGCCGGCGACGGCACCTCCACGAGCGTCACCTTCGGCCAGTCCGGTGCCACCACCGGTGACGCCGCGGTCCGCTCGAGCGGTGGGACCAGCCCCAAGCTCTACACGACGTATGCCGAGAGCCACCCGGTCGAGGCGACCGTCCAGGCCTGGATGCAGACCACCAGCACCTCCGGTGGACGCATCATCGGGTTCGGCACCAGCCAGACCAACAACAGCACCTCGAACGACCTGGTGCTGTACGTCAACAGCGGCAACAGGATCGCGTTCATGACCTCCAACGGGACCGCCCGTACGGTCACCAGCACGCGCAGCGTCAACGACGGTGCGTGGCACCTCGTGACGGCGACGGCCGGTGCTGACGGCATCTCGCTCTACGTGGACGGCCGCCGGGTCGGCCGCGACCAGACTCCGGTGACCTTGGCGACCTTCCAGGGCTTCTGGCGGCTCTTCGGTGACTCGACCTCCAGCCTCGCGAACAAGCCCACCAACGCCGCGCTGGCCGGCACCATCGACGAGGTCTCGGTCTTCCCGAGCGTGCTGAGCCAGGCCGACATCCAGGCGCAGTACCTCGCCTCCGGTCGCTCGGCCGCGTGGACCTCGCCCACCCCGACGGACGGCTACGCGCAGGCAGTGACGGGATCGTCCCCGGACTTCTACTGGCGCCTCAACGAGACGTCCGGCTCGACCGTGGCCGACTCCTCGTCGGCCGGTCAGGACGGGTCGATCGTCACCGGGGTCTCCCTGACCTCGGGCGGGTCCCCTGCCAGCACCCCCGTGCGCGACGCGACCTTCAACGGGTCGAGCGGTCTCGTGGTCGCCAAGGAGGCCTGGAACAACCCGAAGACCTACTCCACCGAGGCCTGGTTCAAGACCACGACCACGCGTGGCGGCAAGATCATCGGGTTCGGCAGCGCCACCACCGGGTTGAGCACGTCGTACGACCGTGAGGTCGTCATGCTCAACAACGGCCGGCTCCAGTTCGGCACCAACGGTGCCGTGCGCACCCTCGCCGCGACGACCACCTCGTTCAACAACGGGCAGTGGCACCACGTGGTGGCGACCCAGGGTGCCGACGGCATGAAGCTCTACGTCGACGGTGTCCTGTCCGCCTCCGCCGCGGCGACCGACGCGCAGAGCTACACCGGTTACTGGCGTCTCGGCGGTGACCGCAACTACGGCAACACCACGAGCAGCTACTTCGCCGGCGAGATCGACGAGGTGGCCGTCTACCCGACCGCCCTCACGGGTGCGCAGGTCCGGGCCCACTACGAGGCCACCGGCCAGGTGGCGGTCAACCAGCCGCCGACTGCGGCCTTCACGTCGACGAAGACCTTCCTCGACCTTGCGGTCGACGGCAGCGGCTCGACCGACGCCGACGGCACCATCTCCACCTACTCGTGGAACTGGGGCGACGGCACCGCCGCCGGCTCTGGGGTCACCGCCAACCACAGCTACGCGGCGGGCGGCACCTACACCGTGACGCTCACGGTGACGGACGACGACGGCGCCACGGCCACGAAGACCGCCTCGGTGACGGTGGCGGCCAACCAGGCACCGACGGCCTCGTTCACGGACTCGGAGAACTTCCTCGCCCTGTCCGTCAACGGGTCCGGGTCGTCCGACCCGGATGGCACGATCGCCTCCTACGCGTGGAGCTGGGGTGACGGCACCGCCAACGGTTCCGGCGCCACGGCCACCCACACGTATGCCGCGGCGGGCACCTACACGGTCGGCCTCACCGTCACCGACGCCCAGGGCCTGACGGGCACCTCGAGCCGGTCGATCACCGTGTCGCAGGCGCCCAACCAGCTGCCGACGGCCGCCCTCACCCACAGCGAGACGTTCCTGCAGACCTCGGTCAACGGGTCCACGTCGAGCGACCCCGACGGCACGATCGCGTCCTACGCGTGGAGCTGGGGTGACGGCACCGCCGACGGTTCTGGCGCGACGGCCTCCCACACCTATGCCGCGTCCGGCACCTACACGGTGGGCCTCACCGTGACGGACAACAGGGGCGGCACCGACACGAAGACGGCCACCGTCACCGTGGCGGGCAACCAGGCGCCGACGGCGTCGTTCACGGACTCGGAGAGCTTCCTCGCCCTGTCGGTCAACGGCTCGGCATCCGCGGACGGCGACGGCACCATCGCGTCCTACGCCTGGCAGTGGGGTGACGGGACCGCCGACGGTTCCGGCGCCACCGCGAGCCACATGTATGCCGCGGCGGGCACCTACTCGGTGCGCCTCACCGTGACGGACGACCAGGGCGCCACCGGCACCCTGTCCCGTGACATCACGGTCGTCGCGCTCACCGCCTTCGCGCAGGACGCCTTCGGCCGGACGCTCGCCTCCGGGTGGGGCACCGCCGACCTCGGGGGCGCCTGGACGCTCGGTGGCGTGGCCACCCGGTGGTCGGTCTCCGGTGGGCTCGGTCGGGTCAGCCTCAACGCCGGTGACGGCTACACGGCGTCGCTGCCGAGCATCTCGAACACGGACAACCAGTACGAGGTCGCGGTCACGACCGACAAGGCACCGACGGGCGGCGGTCAGTACATCAGCGTCCTCGGACGCCGGGTGACCTCCACCGCCGACTACCGGGCGAAGATCCGCTTCGCAGCCGGTGGCGCCACGGCGGTCTGGCTGACCCGCAACGAGGGTGCGACCGAGACGGTCCTCACCAGCATCACGGTGCCGGGTCTCGTGTACAACGCCGGCGACACGATGAAGGTCAAGCTCCAGACCTGGGGCACCAACCCCACCACCATGCGGGTGAAGATCTGGAAGGCCGGGACCACAGAGCCCGCCGCCTGGACCCTCACCACCACGGACAGCGCGGCGGCACTGCAGGCGCCCGGATCCATCGGCCTGTACGCCTACCTGAGCGGCAGCACCACCAACGGTCCTGTCGGGTACGGCGTGGACGACCTCTGGGTCGGTCCTCGCAACTAGCAATCCGCACAACCAACGCAGGGAGCCCGCGAAGGCGCGGGAGAACGGCAGGGTGTCATGGGACGTGGACCAGTAGCTCGGTGGTGTCGCACCGTCGGTGTGGGAGCGGTGGTGACGGCGTTGGCCGTCGCAGGGGTGGTCATCCCCTCGACGGCCGCCCAGGCCGCCGACCCAGCCCCGGCCAACGTGGCGACCGCCGACGCTCTGCCGACCTGGCAGATCAACGGCGTCGTCTACAGCCAGGTCGTCGTGGGCCAGACCGTCTACGTCACGGGCTCGTTCACCCGCGCGAGGCCACCGGGCGTCGCAGCTGGTGGTGCCGGCGAGGTCGTGGCGAACAACATCTTCGCCTACGACCTCACCACTGGTAACCGCGTGGCGTCCTTCAGCCACTCGCTCAACGCCCAGGGCCTGGTCATCAAGGCCTCTCCGGACGGCTCGCGCATCTACGTCGGTGGTGACTTCACGCAGGTCGACGGCATCGCGCGGGGGCACCTCGCGGCGTTCAGCACCGCCACCGGAGCCCTGGTGGCGCCCCCCGGCTACACCCCGCCGAACATCGGCTCCCAGGTGCGCGGTCTTGGCGTCACGGCCAGCACCGTCTTCGTCGGCGGCAACTTCCTGTCGGCCAACGGCCTTTCCCGCGTGCGTCTCGCGGCCTTCGCCAACTCCAACGGCGCCATGCTCCCCTGGGCCCCGGCAGCAGAGGGCGGCTACGTCTGGACCATGACGATGACGCCCGACAACAGCAAGGTGATCCCCGGCGGCTCGTTCACCACCCTCAACGGCGTGGCCGCCGTCGGCATGGGCGCCGTCGACGCCGCGACGGGTGCGACCCTGCCGTGGGCCGCCAACCAGAAGATCAAGGCGGGCGGCAGCGCCGCGGCCATCACCGCGCTGAAGACCGACGGCCAGAAGGTCTACGGCAGCGGCTACGCCTTCGTGCTCGGCAACTCCAACGCCAACTTCGAGGGCACCTTCGGCCTGGACCCCAGCACCGGTGCGATCAACTTCGTCAACGACTGCCTCGGTGACACCTACGACGTCGCCCCGACCCAGAACCTCCTCTACGCGGTGGCTCACTACCACGACTGCACGGCGGTCGACGAGTTCGGCGACACCAACCCGCGCGTACGCTGGCAGAAGGCCGTCGTCACCTACAACTCGGGCACGAACCTGACGACCAAGAACGACGTCTACGGCTGGGACTACCGCGGGTACCAGTACGCCAAGATGCTCACCTGGTGGCCCGACCTGGCCTTCGGCTCCTACACCTCGGCCAGCCAGGCCGCGTGGGCCGTCGACACCGCCGGCGACTACGTCCTCATGGGTGGCGAGTTCCCGCGCGTCAACGGCGCCAACCAGCAGGGACTGACCCGGTTCAAGTCGCGGGCGTCCGGGGCGCCGAAGCTGCGCGGCCCGCGCTACTCGACGATCCCGGCCACCCCGACACCCAGCACCAACGCGGTCTCGCTGACCGCCGGCACGGTGCGCGTCTCGTGGGGCTCGGCCTGGGACCAGGACGACAAGAACCTCAAGTACGAGGTGCTGCGCAACAACAACACCTGGGTCTACACGACCACGGGCGACTCGGCGTACTGGGACCTGCCCACCATGGGCTTCATCGACAAGAACCTCACCCCGGGCACCCAGGTGCGCTACCAGGTGCGGATCACCGACCCTGACGGCAACTTGCTGTGGAGCCCGGTCTCCAACACGGTCACGGTCGGCAGCGGTTCGCCGAGCCCCTACGCGCAGAAGGTCATCGACGACGGGGCGAGCCACCTGTGGCGGCTCGGTGAGCCGTCCGGAAACTCCATCGACTGGGCCGGCTTCGACGACCTGACGATGAACGGCGGCTTCACCCGCGGCGCCAACGGCGCGATCATCGGGGACTCGGACAAGTCGACCACCTTCGGTGGCAGCGACGGCTTCGGGGCCACCGCCTCTCCCATCCCCGGTCCCGACGTGTTCAGCGTCGAGTCGTGGTTCAGGACCACCACCACCAGCGGTGGCAAGATCGTCGGCTTCGGCAACAACAACACCGGCACGTCGAGCAACTACGACCGCCACATCTACATGGAGCCCGACGGCCGGATCACCTTCGGCATCTACCACGACGGCTTCTTCACGGTCACCACGCCCAACTCCTACAACGACGGACAGTGGCACCAGGCGGTCGGCACCCTCGAGCCCTCTGGCGTGACCCTCTACGTGGACGGCAAGCGGATCGGCCGCAACGCGGGCACCTCGGTGGGCCAGGCCTACTCGGGCTACTGGCGCATCGGTGGTGACAGCCCGTGGAGCGGCAACCCGTACTTCGCCGGCGACATCGACGACGTGGCCATCTACCCGACGGCCATCCCGCTGACGATGGTCCAGTCGCACTACACCGCGAGCGGTCGCACGCTCAACGTCCCGACGCGACCGGCCGACGCCTACGGCCAGGCAGTGTGGGACGCGAACCCCGACCTGTACTGGCGCCTGGGTGACACCACCCCGACGGCCAAGGACTCCGGTCCGAACGAGTCCGACGGCGACTACCGGGGCGGCTACAGCCAGGGCCAGACCGGCGCGTTCGACGGAGCGACCAACAAGGCCGTGGCCTTCAACGGCAGCGACGGGTTCGTGGCGTCGAAGCAGGTCTACAACAACCCGCACAACTACACGCTCGAGGCCTGGTTCAAGACCACGTCGACCAGCGGCGGGAAGATCCTCGGGTTCGGCTGCTCCAACGTCGGCACGTCGGGCTGCTACGACCGGCACGTCTACGTCAACAACGACGGCCGGATCACCTTCGGGGTCTGGACCGGCTTCACCAACACCATCGACTCGCCGTTGGCCTACAACGACGGTCAGTGGCACCACGTGATGGCGACCCAGAGCAACACCGACGGGATGAAGCTCTACCTCGACGGCGCGCTGGTCGGCACGAACGGGCAGACGGACGCCGAGAACTACAACGGCTACTGGCGGGTCGGTGGCGACAACCACTGGGGCTGCTGCAGCCCGTTCCTCGCCGGCACGATCGACGAGGTCGCGGTCTACTCCTCGGTGCTCCCGGGCAGTGCGGCAACGCAGCACTTCGAGCTCGGTGGCGGCAACGTCGCCAACCAGCCGCCGGTGGCAGCCTTCACGCACAACGAGACGTTCCTGCAGACCTCGGTCAACGGGTCCACCTCGAACGACCCGGACGGCTCCATCGCGTCCTACTCGTGGAACTGGGGTGACGCCACAGCTGCGGGTTCCGGGGCCACGGCCAACCACACCTACGCAGTGGCCGGCACCTACACGATCACGCTCACGGTGACCGACAACGACGGCGAGACCGACACCGAGACCGCCACGGTCACGGTGAACGCGCCACCGCCCAACCAGGTGCCCACCGCGGCATTCACCCACACCGAGACGTTCCTGCAGACCTCGGTCAACGGGTCCACCTCGAGCGACCCGGACGGCTCCATCGCGTCCTACTCGTGGAACTGGGGTGACCTGACCGCCAACGGCTCAGGCGCCACGGCCAACCACACCTACGCCGCAGCCGGTACCTACACGGTGACCCTCACCGTGACCGACAACGACGGGGCGACGGACACCGAGACGGCCTCCGTCACGGTGGTCGAGAACCAGGCTCCGACGGCAGCCTTCACGCACAGCGAGACGTTCCTGCAGACCTCGGTCAACGGGTCGACCTCGAGCGACCCGGACGGCACCATCGCGTCGTACTCGTGGAACTGGGGTGACGCAACGGCCAACGGCTCGGGCGCCACGGCCAACCACACGTATGCCGCGGCCGGCACCTACACGGTGACCCTCACGGTGACCGACAACGGCGGCAAGACCGACACCGAGACAGCTTCGGTGACCGTCACCGCGCCGCCGAACCAGCTGCCCACCGCGGCCTTCACCCACACCGAGAACGACTTGGTCACCTCGGTCAACGGGTCCACGTCGAGCGACCCGGACGGCACCATCGCGTCGTACTCGTGGAACTGGGGTGACCTGACCGCCAACGGCTCGGGCGCCACGACCAGCCACACGTATGCCGCGGCCGGCACCTACACGGTGATCCTCACGGTGACCGACAACCTGGGCGGGACGGACACCGAGTCCGCCTCCGTCACGGTGACGGCACCGACGGTCTTCGCTCGTGACGACTTCGGTCGCACGGTCACCGGAGGCTGGGGTACGGCGGACGTCGGCGGTGCCTGGACCATCGGTGGTCCGACCACCCGGTGGTCGGTCGGCGGCGGCACCGGCAAGGTGAGCCTCAACGCCGGTGACGGCTACACGGCATACCTGCCGAGCGTGAGCAGCACGGGCACCGAGGTCAAGACCTTGGTCACGACCGACAAGGTGCCCACCGGTGGCGGACAGTACGTCAGCGTCATCGGTCGCCGGGTCAGCTCCACCGTGGACTACCGCGCGAAGGTGCGGATGGCTGCGGGCGGTGCGGTCGCGGTCTGGCTGACACGCAACCAGAGCGGCGCCGAGACGGTCCTCAGCAGTGCCACACTGGCTGGTGTGAGCTACAACGCCGGGGACTCGCTGCGGGTGCGCCTGCAGGCGACCGGCACCGCACCGACGACCCTGCGGGTCAAGGTGTGGAAGGTCGGAGCCAGCGAGCCGGCGGCGTGGGCCCTCACGTCGACCGACAACACGGGAGGGTTCCAGGCGGCCGGTTCGGCCGGGCTGTACCCCTACCTGAGCGGCAGCACGACCAACGGCCCGGTGGTGTACTCCATCGACGAGTGGTGGGTTGGGCCGCCGCAGCCGTGACGTCATCGCACCCAGAGCTCGGCAGGCGGGTTGCCCTCGTGGCCAACCCGTCTGCCGATCTCTATGGTTCCGACCGGATGCTGCTCGAGACCGTCCGCGGGCTGGGTGAGCTCGGCTGGACGGTCGTGGTCGCCGCCTCGCAGAGCGGTCCCCTCGACCGCGAGCTGCTGGCTGCCGGTGCGAGCGTCGAGGTCTGTCCCGCGCCCGTCGTGCGGCGCGCCAACCTCAGCCCTCGGGGGATGGTCCGGCTCGCCGTCGACGTGCTGCGAGGGGTGCCCGCCATGGTGCGCCTGGTGAGACGGGTCAGGCCCGACGTGGTCTACGTCAACACCGTGACGATCCCCTTCTGGCTGGTCGTCACCAGGCTGCTGCGCATCCCCACGGCGATCCACATCCACGAGGCCGAGGGTGCGTCGTCCGCGGTCGCACGGTACGGCCTGACGGTGCCCACGCGGTTGGCCACCCGGGTGATCTGCAACAGCACCACCAGCCTCGAGGTCGCGGCCCGGTCCGGGGGTCGCCGCAGCCGCATGCAGGTGATCCCCAACGGAGTGGCCGGCCCCGACCGCGTCGAGCCCCCACGAGACTCCGTGGTCGACCCTCGGCTGCTCTTCGTCGGCCGGCTGTCCCCGCGCAAGGGCGTCGACGTGGCGGTCCGGGCGCTCAGCGCGCTGCGAAGGGACGGCACCGCGGCCTCCTTGGACATCGTGGGAGCGGTGTTCCCGGGTTACGAGTGGTACGAGTCCGAGCTGCGTGACCTGGTCCGTGCCGAGGGGCTGACCGATGTCGTGCGGTTCCACGGGTTCACCCCCGATGTCTGGCCGCACCTGCGACAGGCCGATGTCGTGCTGGTGCCGTCCAGGGCCGAGGAGTCCTTCGGCAACGGCGTGATCGAGGCAGCGCTCAGCGCGCGCCCGGTCGTCGTCAGCGACCACACCGGGCTGAAGGAGGCCGCCGCCCACCTCGAGGCGGCCGTCGCCGTGCCCGCCGACCGGCCTGAGGCCGTCGCGGACGCGGTGCGGGGACTGCTCGCGCAGTGGCCGCAGACCCGTGCCAGGGCGTTGCGTGATGCCGACGAGTCGGCCGAGCGCTACCACCCGGCGCGCTACCGCCGGGCGGTCAGTGCGGTCCTCGAGGACCTCGGGTCCGGCTGACCCTGGAGCTGCAGCTCGCGCAGGGTCGCGTCCGACACCACGATGGGATCCGGTTCGGCCGGCTCCGGGTCCACGGGAGCCCCGGGGTCCGGCGCGGTGCGGGTGGCGGGTTCGCTCATCAGGCTCACCATCGCGAAGAGGATGAACGAGGTGCTGGCGTCGAACAGGCCGCTCTCCAGCAGGCTGCGCAGCCCGACGAAGGCGATCAGGCCGACCCACAGCGGGCGCCAGGGCCGCGGCGTGCGGAACGTCGACCCCACGGTCGCCAGGACCCAGACGGCCGTGAGCGCGAGGCCGATCAGACCGGTCTGGACCAGCGCCGAGATCCAGCTGCTGTCGAGGAGCTGGCTCTGCCAGTACTGCCCGGTCACCGGGATGTGCTTCATCGGCAGCCCCCCACCGAACCAGCGCTGCCAGGTCGAACCCTCCATGGTGAGTGCGGCCTGCCAGGCGATCGTGCGGGAGGCGAGGGTCGTGACGTTCTGGTCGCCACCGCGCAGGAGAAGGTTGGTGACCGCACTGGTGGCAAGGGCCGCGAAGGCCATCGCCGGGATGGCCGCGACGATGGCGACGAACCCAGCCACGGAGAACTTGCGGGCCTGGAGCACCATCACGGCCACGCCGAGGAAGAGGGTCGCCGCCGTGGTCCGTGAGCCGGTCAGCCACACCACGCCGAACAGGCCGATTGCCAGGACGGCCTCCCAGCGCGCGGCCCGGCTCTCGATCATTCGTTGGACGGTGAGCAGGAGCACGGTGCCGGTCAGGAGCGCGATCTCGTTGGGGGTCAGGGGCGGCACGCCGCCCTGGAGGCGCCCGCTGCCCAAGGTGCCGGCCCCGGTCGCGACCGCGAAGAGGGCGACCAGGCCCAGCGAGTGGATCATCGCCGTGATCAGGCGGGTCACCCCGACCGCGTGCAGCAGCAGGGCCAGGCTGGTCAGCAACATCGCGACCCGCACCGCGACGACGACCGACGCGAGCGCCTGGCCGGCGGCCCAGCCCCCGAGGCAGGACACGAGGAGGTAGAGGGCGGCCAGGGTCAGGGTGCGGGCGCCCACGGCGGTGGGTCGTGCGGAACGCCTGGAGAGCAGGAAGGACAGGGCTAGCCCGGCCCCGCCCAGGAGGCCCTTGGCGGCCACCACGGGGTCGAGGGCGCCGGCGAAGTACGTACCGCGCCGCCAAGGGATGGTGCACGCGACGAGAAGGAGACAACAGACGTACAGCTGCCAGGGCGCGATCTCCGTGGGCGTCCGTGGTGTCTGCTTTGTCGTGTTCATGCTTGTTCGGTTCCGCCGGATGACGCAGGCCGGCTCGCCCGATTGCTGGTATCTGGTCCCGGTTGCCGCGACCCATACTGGAAGCACGCGACGACTCGTGGGGACGAGGTGGTTATGGAGACGACGGTGCTCGTGCTGTGCGCGAACGACCGCTGCCTGGCCCCCGCCGCGGCGACGATCCTGCGCTCGGCCCTCCAGGCCCATGCCGAGTGGCAGGTCCAGGTGGTCTCGGCCGGGATCCGCGCCGAGATCGGCGCCGGGTGGTGTCCGCAGATGAGCGACCAGCTCACCAAGGACCACGACCTCATCATGCGACCACACCGCGCGCAGCAGGTGACCAGTGAGCTCGTGCGGGCCGCCGACCTCGTCCTCGTCTCCGAGCGCAAGTACCGCGGCTCCGCGCGCCTGCTCGACGCCGCCAGCGCGGACCACACCTTCACGATCGTGGAGGCGGCGATCCTGGCCAAGGAGGCGCTGGCCCGCACGGTGGCCGAAGGTGCCGCGGTGTCGGTCGAGGGTGCCGTGCACTCCGGCACCGGGCGGCTGGGCACCCGCGAACGGCTCATCTGGCTGCTGGAGGAGATGAACGCGGTCCGGGGCCTGGTGGCACTGCCCCCCGAGGAGCCGCACGGCTGGCGCCGACGGTTCGGGAGGGCCGCCGAGGTGGTCGGGCACGACATCCTCGACCCCCACGGCGAGCGCGGCTCGCACCGCAAGGCTGCACCGGCCCTGCGCGAGGCGCTGGACTCGTTCGCGTCGAGCCTGGCCGACGCCTCACCGAGGACCGTTCCAGCCTGACCGACCGTGGCCATGCGTGCCACGTCAGTGAACTCGGCCCCGCCCCGAGGGCTTCATCGGCTTCGAGAAGCTGGTCCCGAGCACCCTGGGATCGAGCGAGATCGGCCGTTCGTGGCGGCCGTCGCGGTTGCCGGCACGGTCGCGGTCACCCTCGCGGGTGAGGACCCCGTCGCGGTCACCCTCGCGGGGGTCGGCACCGTCGCGGCTGCGGTCACCACTGGGGTCACCCGTGCTGTCCGCCGGCGGGCCTGGATGGTCCGACGACGAGGCGTCAGCGCTTTCGTCGGGCGTGGTGTCCACCCCCGGGACGACCTTGGCCGCGCCGTCGGACTCGGGGCCGGTGCCATCCCCCGAGGAGCTGGGCAGCGCGGCGGCCCAGTCGCTCTCGGAGACGGCGGCGAGGGCCGCGTAGTCCTCGTCGTGCCCACGCAGGTCACGCTGTCCGCGGGCCGGCACCATGGTCAGGGCGGTGCCGATCAGCCGGGCCTTGACGGCTTCGAGGTCGGCGATGGCGCTGGTGAGCTGCTCGCGCCGGGTCTTGCCGTAGCGAGCCACCAGCACGGCGCCGTCGGCGCCCCTGGCGAGCACCGCGGCATCGCTGACCGGCAGGATCGGCGGGGCGTCGATGATGACGAAGTCGAAGTCCGCTCGCAGGGTCGCGATCACGGCGGCCATGTTCTTGGACCCGAGCAACCGGGTCGGGTCGGGCGGGGTCGTCCCGGCCGGCAGGATCGTGAGCAACCCGCGGTGCCAGGGCATCAGCGCGTCCGCGAGGTCGATCTGGCCGGCCACGACGTTGGACAGGCCGATCGAGCCGTCGATGCCCATCAGCGTCGAGGCATTGGGTCGCCGCATGTCGGCCTCGACGAGGCAGACGCGCAGGGAGGACTGGGCCAGGGCGATCGCCAGGTTGCAGGCGGTTGTCGTCTTGCCCTCGGAAGCGAGCGCCGAGGTGATGACGATGACGCGCGGCGGCTGGTCCACGTCGACGAACTGCAGGGTGGTGCGCAGGGAGCGGAACTCCTCCACCCCCCGGCCGTGGCCCTGCATGGTGATCAGGGGGTGGGTCTTGACCTGCTGGTTGAGGCCGATCAGCGCCAGCGCCGGGCGTCCCGTGAGGTCCTCGAGCTCGTCGCCCTTGACCGTGGTGTCCTGCTGCTCGCGGATCACCGCGACGATCACCCCGAGGGCCAGGCCGGCCAGCAGGCCCAGCGCCATGTTGAGCGGGATCTTGGGCGAGATCGGCTGCTGCGGGGCCAGGGACGGGACCGTGGTCGTCACCTTGACGGGCGACTTGCCCCCGGGCTCGCGAGGCGTCTCCAGCTTCTCGATGTTGATCCCCATCTGGTCGCTCACGGCGTTGACGATCGCCTGGGCCCGCTGGGGGTCGCTGTCGGTGGCGGTGACCTTGATGAGCACGGTGTCGACCGGGTTCTCGGCGGAGACCACGGCGCGAAGGTCGCGCACGCTCATCTTCAGGCCGAGCTTGTCGATGACCGGCTGCAGCGTGTCGGGGCTCTTGACCACCTCGGTGTAGGACGCCACCCGCTGCATGGCGAACTGCGAGCTCTGGTAGATCGAGGCGTCGGCCGTACCGGCGGAGCTGATCGACACGAAGGCCGTCGCGTTCGCGGCATACGTGGGAGGGGTCAGGTAGGTGAGGGTGGCCGCGGCGCCGAGCACGAGCACGGTGCAGGCCACGACGATCCGCCAGCGCTTCAGCAGGATCTGGAGATAGGCGCGCAGGGTCATCGGCTGCCCCTCCTTCCCTTCCTGCCACGGCCTTCGCCGTGGATCCGCCGTCGGTGGGTCGTCGTGGTTCCATTCTGCGTTCCGGAGCGGTCCCCGCCACTCGTCCGAAAGGTGGAGAGCATCACCGCGGGACCGGTGCCCAGCTCTTCTCGACCAGGGCCCTCGTCGAGGCGATGTTGCGGCGGCTGGAGGCGCCGAAGACGATCGACTCGATGTTGGGCTGGGCGCACACCCAGTCGATGGCCTCCTCCGGGGGGATGGCGCCCGAGGCGAAGACCGACATGGCGATCGCGCGGAAGCGACGGTCGCGCAGGGCGGTCTCGTAGGCCTCGAGGCCGCCGGGCATCCGGAAGCCGATCTTGTTGATGTTGGAGCACACGATCGGGTTGTCGATCCCGAGCCGCTCGAGGGTGTCGAGCAAACGTGGGAGGTTCATCGTGATGAAGCCGGGCTCGGCGCCGTACCGCGTGCGCACGTGGTCGGCGAAGATGACGAACGCCTCGTCGAAGCCCAGGCCCAGCAGCAGGTCGACGACGACGTTCTGGAGGAAGACCACCGGGGTCTGCAACCCGCGGAACATCGACATCTCGGCGTCGATGAGGAGCCGCGTGATGCCGTCGATGTCCTTGCTGGCCAACGACTTCGTGCCGGTCAGGGCGGCGCTGAACACGCTCTGGTCGGGCAGGAACCGCCGCAGGGCGCCGAGGGGTCCGTCCTCGGTCATCGCGTTGGCGTACTTGTGGGCGTAGGGCATGCACGGGAAGAACTCCATGCGCGCGTAGCGCTCCTGGTCGGCGCGCACGAGGTCGCAGATCTCGGCGACCCGGTCGTGGGTCGTGCACATGAAGGTCGTGACGCCCTCGTCGTAGGCGGCGTCGAGGACCTCCATGATCGCGCCGAGGTCCTGGAAGCGCATCTGCTGGCTGCGCGCCTTCTCCTCGGACATGTGGTTGACGCCGAAGAACTGGTTGTCACCGAACAGGAGGCGGTCCATCAGGCAGTCCTCCCTCGCCCGAAGGCAAGTCGTCGGCGGCGGCGCGGGGCCACCGTGGCGGTCGAGGTGGCGCGCTCGCGGGGGCCGCCGGTGCCCTGCGCATCAGCCGAGATCATCGACAGGATCCGGTCGGTGGCCGCGGCCGAGCTGAACACGTTGGGGCCCTCGGTCATCCGGTTGGCGACCCGGCCGACGAAGGTGTCGGCCTGGGCGCTGTACTCCTCGCCTCGCAGGTAGAACCACGGCTGCTCGGTGAGGTCGGTCGTGTAGTGCACGTTCCAGCCGGTGCGGTAGCCCTCGGGGACGGCGGCGGTGTCGCGCAGGTAGACCTGCACTTCCTGCCGGTCGGCGACCGCGCGACCGGTGGTGCCCCAGACGCTGATCTTGGTGGACATCTTGCGCTGCGACTCGTCGGACCAGTTCACCGAGACCTGGGCGGTGACGTCACCGGGGTACATCAGCGTCGACACCACCTCGTCGTCGGTCTCGGCGGAGAAGATCCGGTTGAGCCGGCTGCCCTCCACGCCGGTCGGCATGCCGAGGTACCACTGCACCAGGTCGATCGGGTGGGCGGCGTAGTCGTAGAGGCAGCCACCGCCGGACGACCGGCGGCTGCGCCAGGTGCCCCCCTTGGGGGCCAGGACGACCGGGCCGTAGGCCTCGGCGACGACGTGGGTGACCGCACCGAGGGCGCCGCCGTCGATGAGGCGCTTGAGCTCGGCGAAGGCCGCGACGAACCGGTTGTGGTAGCCGACCTGGGTGACCAGGCCGCGCTCGCGGGCCAGGGCGGTGAGGGCCTGGCCGTCGGCGTCGTCGAGGGTGAACGGCTTCTCGCAGAACACGTGGACACCGGCCTCGAGCGCGGTCCGGACCATCGGCGCGTGCAGGTGGGAGGGGGTGGCGATGACCACCGCGTCGAGCTGCTCGGCCGCCAGCATCGCGCTGAGGTCCTTGTAGGTTCGCAGCCCGGTGTACTTGCTCAGCACGTCGAGGACGTAACCGGTCGAGTCGCACACGGCGACCAGGTCGACCTCCGGGTGCGCGCGGAAGATGGACAGGTGGGAGAGGCCCATCTTGCCGAGCCCGACGACCCCCATGGTGATCACGACGACTAACTCCGTATCTGTGGCCCCCATCCACCTCGTTGCCGGTCGGCGGATGCGACCGGCAGCGCCCCCTCAGGCGCGGTGCATGAGTCCTGCGTGGAAGCGCGCGAGGACGGCTTCGTACTGGCCGGCCACGTGCTCCCACGTGAACTCTTCCGCATGGCGACCCCGGGCCGCGTCGTGCATTTGGTGGAGGACGTCGGGAGAAGCGAGCAGCTCGTCGAGCTGGGCCCCGAGCTCCTGCGCTGTCGTGAAGTAGCGCTGGGTGGGTCCGGCGACCCACCGGTTGTAGACGTTGTCGTGGGCGATGACCGGGTTGCCGGCCGCCATGGCCTCGACCAGCGAGGGGTTCGTGCCGCCCACCGTGTGGCCGTGCACGTAGGCCAGCGAGTGGAACCGCAACGCCTGCACCACCTCGGGGTCGTAGATGGCGCCCGGGAAGACCACCTCGTCGCTGGCCGCCGCGAGCACCTGCCGGTGGTAGTCGTCCGTCGCGCCGTCGAGGTTGCCCAGGACCACGAGGGTGCGCTCGCGGGGCTTGGCCGAGAACGCCTCGACGATCTCGAGCAGCGAGTTCTCGGGGATGGGGCGGCAGATCACCGTGAGGTAGCCCCCCGGCGTGAGCCCCATCGCCTCGACCGGCCCCGTGGGTGCCTCGGTGACCGCGTGCGCGCCGTAGGTGATCATGCTGATCCGGCTCCGCCGGGCCCACCGCGCGAGGTAGCGCTCGATGTCGGGGTGGTCGGCGATCAGGTGGTGCCCGAACAGGCTGGCGAACCGCTCGTTGGCCAGCAGGATGGCCTGGCGCGGGATGCCCCAGCGCCGCCGGGTCCACTCCATGCCGTCCATGTTGATGACGTTGGGGATCCGCTTGAGCCGCTGCAGGATGTTGAAGACGCCGGTGTTGTAGCCGAAGGTGAGGCAGACGTCGTCGTGCTGGATGGCGTGCCGGATCGAGGTCCAGTCGAAGGCCGACGTGCCCAGCCAGCCCTCGCGGTGCTGGGGGATGGTGACCCGCTCGATGCCGCGCCACGTGTCGTAGGTGATGGGTCCCTTGCCGTCGGCCTGGCAGTAGACGACCACGCGCCAGCCCTGCTCCACGAGGTACAGCCCGATCTGCTCGGCGGCCGTCTCGAAGCCCCCGTATGCCGCGGGCACACCATGGGTGCCCAGGATCCGTACCGTCCTCGTCATGTCTCGTGCCCCCCGTCGTGGACGTCGCTGCGCGTCGTGGCAACCCTAGAGGGCGCGCCGGCCACCCGGCATACCAGTCGTGCCACTGCGATCAGGCCTGCTCAGGCCACGCGGGACAGGTCGCGGTACCACTTCCCGAAGGCCGCGACGAGCAGGACGACGCCCATCAGGGCGAGCGCGCAGTAGGCCCAGACGAAGAGCTGGTGGAAGCCGAGCAGGACGAACGTCACGCACAGCAGGCCGTAGTCGAGCGGCAGCACGAGCAGCGAGGCGAGCACCGGGGGCCGCCCGTCGTCGACGCTGACGGCGGGCGGCGTCGTGGGCTCGACCGGTGCGCCGGCCGCCGCCGTGGCGGCCGCAGCAGCCGAGACAGCCGCGGAGTCGCGGAGCTGGTCGGTGAGGATCTTGGTGAAGAAGTAGGTGGACGCCTGGATCCCGAAGACGATCGGGACCAGCAGCATCGCGTCGGGCAGGTCGTAGGAGCGGTACCAGGCGACCAGGACCGCGGAGTGCAGCGCGGCGATCTTGACGCAGTCGATGACGTGGTCGAGCCACTCCCCGGTGCGGCTGCCACCACCCTGCATGCGCGCGACCTGGCCGTCGGCCGAGTCGAGCGCGTAGGCGAGGGCCAGCAGGAAGGCGACCAGGACGCCGACCGGGACGGTGGCCGGTGCGAGCGCCAGCACCACGATGCCGACCAGGCTGGTGAGCCCCGACAGCAGGGTGACCTGGTTGGGCGACAGCCCGATGCGGAAGGCGAGGATGGCCAGCTGGCGGCCGGCGGGCCGGTTGATCCAGCGCGAGTAGCCGGGGGCTCCCCGGTTGGACTTCCCGGCACCGGCGGACAGGGCCCGGGCCTGGGCCATGCGGCGGACCGGCGGGCTGAGGGTCTCGTCGGACATCAGGAGGCGAACTGCTCCAGGGCAGCACGCAGCAGCGTGCTGGACGTGTGCATCGTGTAGGGGAAGTACGCGACCTCCACCCCCACGGTGGCGAGGTCACGCTCGAGCCGCTCGCCCTTGGGCGTGCCCCGCCAGTCGTCGCCCTTGAAGATGACGTCGAAGGGGTGGTCGTGCCACACGTCGAGCTTGCTCGGCTGGTGCTCGATGATGACCTCGTCGACGAGGGTGATGTGCTCGAGGATGGACACCCGCTCGGCGAGGGGGATCACCGGCATCTTCGACTTGGCGCGGTAGGCGTTCTCGTCGGTGACCACCCCCGCGATCAGCCAGTCGCACTGCTCGCGGGCGCTGCGGAGGATGTTGAGGTGCCCGATGTGGAAGAGGTCGAAGACCCCGGGAACGTAGCCCCGAACCATTCCCTCGCCTCCTCCGGGACCCGGCGCCCCTGCGCCCGGCCTCACAAGCTCGCTCATTCCCGTTCCCCCTACAGCTGTTTCTTACGGTGTCGTATGCAGTTCACCCAAGTTTGTTGGACCGGGGCTTCGGGCGACTCATGCAAACGACGGACCACGGGTCACCCCCGATGCAGGGTTAGGGTGGACACCCACCCCACCAGCCCTTTGCTGTGGGGCGTTTGTGCTGTCTACACCCGGTCTGTCCCAGGAGCCTTCTCATGACCCTTGCCCCGCTGCTCGACCTGCTGGGCACCGACCCCGCCGTCGCCCGAGCCCTGGCGGTGGCGCGGGCCGGGGAGCCGGTCGCCGACCTCGCCGTGCCGGCGGGCGCCCGACCGGCCCTGGTCGCCGCCCTGGCCCGCGACAGCGGTCGGCCGATCCTCGCGGTCACCGCGACGACGCGAGAGGCCGAGGACCTCGTCGCCGCCCTCGGCTGCTACCTCGACCCCGACCGGGTGGCCGACTTCCCGGCCTGGGAGACGCTCCCGCACGAGCGGCTCAGCCCCCGCAGCGACACCGTCGGCAAGCGCCTCGCGGTGCTGCGGCGCCTCAAGCACCCCGACCCCACCGACGCCACGTACGGCCCGCTCGACGTCGTGGTGGCCCCGGTGCGCGCCGTGCTGCAGCCGGTGTCGCAGGGCCTCGGCGACCTCGCGCCGGTCGCCCTGAAGGCCGGGGACGAAGCGCCCCTGGAGCAGGTCGTCGAGGACCTCGCGGCCGCGGCATACTCCCGCACCGACCTGGTCGAGCGGCGTGGTGAGTTCGCCGTGCGCGGCGGCATCCTCGACGTCTTCCCGCCCACCGAGGACCACCCGGTGCGCGTGGAGTTCTGGGGCGACACGGTGGAGGAGATCCGCTGGTTCAAGGTCGCCGACCAGCGCAGCCTCGAGGTCGCCGAGCACGGGCTGTGGGCTCCACCGTGCCGCGAGGTGCTGCTGACCGAGTCGGTGCGTGCTCGCGCGAGTGCCCTCATCGACCAGCTCCCGGGGGCGGTCGACCTGCTGTCCAAGCTGGCCGAGGGAATCGCCGTCGAGGGGATGGAGTCCCTGGCGCCGGCCCTCGTCGACGGCATGGAGAGCGTCCTCGACACGCTGCGGGACGGCACCGCGGTCGTGCTGTGCGACCCCGAGCGGGTCCGCACGCGAGCCCACGACCTGGTCGCCACGAGCCAGGAGTTCCTCGAGGCCGGCTGGGCCAACGCCGCGGTCGGCAACAGCGTGCCGATCGACCTCCAGGGCATCCTCGGCACCGCCTCGTTCTGGAGCCTCGCCGACCTGCGCGCCCACGCCGCGCAGGCGGGTATGCCGTGGTGGGACCTCGGCCCGTTCGTCGCCGACGAGGAGCTCGCCGACGGTGACTCGGTCGTCGTCAACACCGGTCTGGAGGAGGCGCCGCGCTACCGCGGCAGCACCCCGGACGCGGTGGGCGACCTGCAGGGCTGGGTGGCCGACGGGTGGCGGGTCGTCGTCGTGACCGAGGGCCCGGGTCTGGCCCGGCGGGTGGCCGAGGTGCTCGCGGGGGAGTCCGTGGCGGCGCGGCTGGACGCCGACCTCACCGACCTCACCGACGGTGTCGTGCACCTGACGACCGGCACGGTCGGCAGCGGGTTCCTCGCGCCGGCAAGCAAGTTCGCGCTCATCACCGAGACCGACCTGACCGGCACCCCGGGTCAGGGTGGCTCGACCAAGGACATGCGCAAGATGCCCTCGCGGCGGCGCAACCAGGTCGACCCGCTCCAGCTCAAGCCGGGCGACTTCGTCGTCCACGAGCAGCACGGCGTGGGCAAGTTCGTCGAGATGGTGCAGCGCACCGTCGGCGGCGCGACCCGCGAGTACCTCGTGATCGAGTACGCCCCGGGCAAGCGTGGCCAACCGGGCGACCGGTTGTTCGTGCCGACCGACCAGCTCGACCAGGTCACCCGCTACGTCGGTGGCGAGATGCCGGCCCTCAACAAGATGGGTGGCAGCGACTGGGCCAAGACCAAGGGACGGGCGCGAAAGTACGTCAAGCAGATCGCGGCCGAGCTGATCCAGCTCTACTCGGCCCGGATGGCGACGGCCGGGCACGCCTTCGCGCCGGACACCCCGTGGCAGCGCGAGCTCGAGGACGCCTTCTCCTACGTCGAGACGCCCGACCAGCTGAGCTCGATCGACGAGGTCAAGGCCGACATGGAGCGCACCGTGCCGATGGACCGCCTCATCTGTGGCGACGTCGGCTACGGCAAGACCGAGATCGCGGTCCGCGCCGCCTTCAAGGCGATCCAGGACGGCAAGCAGGTCGCGGTGCTGGTGCCGACGACGCTGCTCGTGCAGCAGCACCTGCAGACCTTCACCGAGCGCTACCAGCAGTTCCCGGTGACCGTCCGTGCGCTGTCGCGGTTCCAGAGCGACAAGGAGGCTCGCGAGACCATCGAGGGGCTGGCCAACGGCAGCGTCGACCTCGTCATCGGCACGCACCGGCTCCTCGGCGGCTCGATCCGCTACAAGGACCTCGGCCTGGTCGTGATCGACGAGGAGCAGCGTTTCGGGGTGGAGCACAAGGAACAGCTCAAGACCCTGCGCACCGCCGTCGACGTGCTCGCCATGTCGGCCACGCCGATCCCGCGCACCCTCGAGATGGCCGTGACCGGCATCCGTGAGATGTCCACTCTCGCAACGCCTCCCGAGGAGCGGCATCCGGTGCTGACCTACGTCGGCGCGTACGACGAGAAGCAGATCGTGGCCGCCATCCGGCGCGAGCTGCTCCGCGAGGGGCAGGTCTTCCTGGTCCACAACAAGGTGTCGAGCATCGAGCGCGCCGCCAGCCGGATCCGTGAGCTCGTGCCCGAGGCGCGGGTGGCGACCGCCCACGGCAAGATGGGCGAGCACAAGCTCGAGCAGGTCGTCGTCGACTTCTGGGACAAGAAGTTCGACGTCCTCGTCTGCACGACGATCGTCGAGACCGGCCTGGACATCTCCAACGCCAACACGCTGATCGTCGAGCGCTCCGACGTGCTCGGCCTCTCCCAGCTGCACCAGCTGCGCGGTCGCGTGGGGCGTGGCCGTGAGCGGGCCTACTGCTACTTCCTCTACCCGCCCGAGAAGCCGATGACCGAGACGGCGCACGACCGGCTCCAGACGATGGCCAGCCACACCGACCTCGGCAGCGGCATCCAGATCGCGATGAAGGACCTCGAGATCCGGGGCGCGGGCAACCTGCTGGGTGGCGAGCAGTCGGGCCACATCGCGGGAGTCGGGTTCGACCTCTATGTGCGACTCGTGGGAGAGGCCGTCGCGGACTTCCGCGGCGACGAGGCCCCTCCGGGTGAGATCAAGATCGAGCTGCCCGTCGACGCCCACCTGCCGCACGAGTACGTGCCGGGGGAGCGGCTCCGCCTGGAGGCCTACAAGAAACTCGCCAGCGTGGTCGACGAGCCGGCGCTCGCCGAGATCGAGGCCGAGCTGGTCGACCGTTACGGCCCGCTCCCCGAGCCGGTCCGCAACCTCATGGAGGTGGCCCGGTTGCGCACCGTCGCCCGGCAGGCGTCGGTGGCCGACATCTCGGTGCAGGGCAACTTCGTGCGGTTCGGGCCGGTGGACCTCCCCGAGTCGGCGCAGCTCAGGCTGCAGCGGCTCTACCCGAAGTCGCTCGTCAAGGACGCGCTGCATACCATTCTGGTGCCGAAGCCGATGACGGCTCGGGTGGGTGGCCAACCGCTGCGTGACACGGCAGTCTTGCAGTGGGCCAGCGACCTCATCCGGTCCGTCCTGCTGGGCAGCGTCGCCGACGCCGCCCGGGTGGGCACCCGACAGGGTGCGGACTCGGCTCGATGAGCGTGGAGCCGACCGTGGTGAGACTGAGCAAGGTGAGAGGGCTGTACATGACGAAGGGCCATCCCGTGAAGGCATTCAGGGTCCTGCGTGGGGCCGTCGTGACGGTCGCCGTGGCAGGTGTGCTGGCCGTGTCCGGCTGCGCGACCGCCGACACCGCCGCCGTCGTCAACGGCCACCGGATCACCGAGCAGGAGGTCCAGGAGGCCACTGCCCAGATCACGAAGGCCTACCCCGACTCGTCGCTCAACACGGCCAACGCGCTGTCGAGCCTCGTGATGGCCGGGTTCATCAACCAGATCGCCGACGAGTCCGGCAAGGGCCTGTCCGACAGCGCCGCCAAGGCCGCCATCACCGAGATCGAGGACCCGAGCCCGGCCACCCTCGAGCTGGTCAAGTCGAGCCTGGCCTCCCAGCAGCTCACCACCGTCGAGCAGGGGCACGTCGTGGAGCTGGCCCGCAAGGCCCAGGTCACGATGAACCCGCGCTACGGCACCTTCGACGCCAAGGCCGTCCGGTTCGACGTGAGCCAGCCCAACTGGATCAAGGCCGAGCCAGCGCCCGCTGAGCCCGCTCCCACCACCCCTGCGGGCTGAGCAACCCGTGACGGGACGGCTGACCCTGCTGGTCGGCAGCCCCCGCATCGCGCCAGGGCTGTTCACCCGCACCGCCTGGCAGACCCTCGACGCCGCCGACGCGGTGCTGGCCCGCGACGCGTCCGAGCCGCTCGCCGACGCCGTGTCCGAGGCGGGTGTGCCGGTCGCTCACCTGGGCGAGCTCAGCCCACCTGCGCTGTCCCGCACGCTGATGGACCGGGCCGCCGAGGGCGACGTCGTGTGGGTCTCCTCGGCCGACGGTGACCCCGGGCTCACCGATGCGATTGCGTCCGAGGTGTCGCGGCTGGGCACACCGCCGGAGGTCGAGGTGCTCGTGGCCTCCTGGGACGTCCCCGGGTCGCGGCTGCTCGACCTGGTGGCGGTGATGGACCGGCTGCGCTCGCCGGGCGGGTGTCCCTGGGACGCCGAGCAGACCCACGAGTCGCTGGTGAAGTACCTCATCGAGGAGAGCCACGAGGCGGCCGAGGCGATCGAGTCCGGCGACCGCGACCACATCCGTGAGGAGCTCGGCGACGTGCTGCTCCAGGTGGTGTTCCAGGCCCGCGTCGCCCAGGAGCACGCGACCGAGCCTTTCGACGTGGACGACGTGGCCGGCGCCATCATCGAGAAGCTGGTCCGCAGGCACCCGCACGTGTTCGCCGACGGCGACGCCTCCACCCCCGCCGAGGTGGAGCGCGCCTGGGAGCAGATCAAGGCCGCCGAGCGTGCCGTGAAGGCGCCGCACGGCGGAGGCGAGGCCGGGCACCAGGGGCTGCTGCACGGCATACCGAGGTCGCTGCCGAGCCTGCTCGCAGCGGACAAGGTGCTGGCCCGCTGGGAGCGGACCGGCGGTGACCTGACCGCCGTGGGCGACGCGCACGGCGACCTCGCGGCGCGGCTGCTCGCCCTGGTCGCCGAGGCGCGGTCGGCGGGGGTGTCGGCGGAGGAGGTCCTGAGGCAGGCGCTGCGCGACCTGGGTCAGGACCCGCAGACCGGTTCGAACGGGCGGTCGGGCAGGTAGCTCCGCCACTCGGCCTTGGTGAGCTCACGTCCCGCCGTGCGGCAGGCGGCATCCACCCATGCTTCCGGGTCGAGGTCCCAGGTGCGCACGCTGCTCTCGGGCCCGGCGACGATGAGTCGCGTGCCGTCATCGCTGAACGCGACGGACATCGCGTCCGGGACGCTGACCGACCCTTGGAAGACCCCGTCCGCCCACCAGCCCACCCTGCCCTCGCTGGCAGTGGCGACCTTGGTGCCGTCCGCGGACCAGCCGATGATGAATCCCGGGAACGGCGGGATCGCGGCCGGTGGCGCGATCCACTGCTGCGTCCGGTCGTTGCGCAGTCCGACCTGGCCGTCGGTCGTGTGGACGAGGGCCGCATCGCCGCGGGGCGCGTAGGAGACCTGTGGCGCCGCCCCACCGAAGTCGAGCGGTGCCTTGACGATGCCCTCCAGGTAGTCCACGACCTGGGTCCTGTCGGCATAGGTGAGAACGGTCCGCAGGTCGCGCCTGGGCTCCAGCCCGCCGATCGGCTGTGCCTTGCCCTGCTTGGCCGTGGTCACCTGCACCGGGTCTCTCGTGGGCTGCAGGGTGCGGCCATCGAGGACGTGCAGGCGTCCGGCCGTGGTCCCCACGAGGAGGTACCTGCCGTCGACGGACCAGAACGCGATGCTCGCGCCCTCGGCCGTCTCGCCCGTCCTGGTGCTGCCTGCTGGCTGTACCAGGTCGTGCCGGGCCAGCTCGACCCCGGTCGCCGCGTCCCAGATGCCGACGCGGCTGTCGCCGGTCGTGACGTTGAGCCTGGTGCCGTCCGGGCTCCACGCGATGTCGATCCAGTTCCGTTGCCGCAGGTCGAGCTCCACCAGCGGTCCCAGCTTCCCCGTGGGGACGTCGCGCACCTGGAAGGCCGGAGGGAAGCCCCACACGTAGGCGAGCTTGCGGCGGTCGGGCGAGAACCGGATTGCCGGAGCGCCGTCTCGCGCCGGGAGTCCGCCCGGTCCCATCCGCAGGAGGCCGCGGTCACGAGCGAGATCCCAGGCGGAGACCAGTCCGGTGAGCTCTGCGGAGTACAGCGTGCGCCCGTCGGGGCTGAAGGCGACCCAGCTGCCTGCGCCACCGACCTGCCGCAGCAGCTCCACTGGCTCGCCGCCGGAGATGTCCCATGCCATCAGGTTTGCCCCGGCTGCGGCCAGGCGCCTCCCGTCGCGCGAGAACACGAGGTCTTCGGGGAAGTCTCCTCCCCGGAGAACCGCCCGCGGTGCGAGGCGCCCGGTGTCCAGGAGCAGGACGTCGGATCCTGCCTCGACGGCCAGGGTGCGTCCGTTCGGGCTGATGGCCAGGGTGTCGCCAAGCTCACGGACGCCCAGGTCCTCGGCGCTCAGCAGGTGCCGCTGCGCACCGCTGGGGAGCTCGGTGACCCGCAGACCGCTCCCACCCAGGGTGTACAAGGTGCGTCCGTCGTTCGACACGACCGGGGAGGACGGCTGTTCGACGACCCCCTTGACGAGCGTCGCCGGATGCTGGGGTGCCCGCATGTCCCAGACCCCGAACATGAGCACCGGCTCGGAGCCCTCGACGTGCTCCAGACCGACGGCGAGCCAGCGTCCGTCCCCACTGAACGAGGGGCCGTGCTGGGCGAAGCGCTTGGCAGGTATGCCGCCGAGCTGGGTGGGCGCGAGCGCACCGCTCTGGTCGAGGAGCTGGACCGCAGGCGGGTCGGAAGGCCCGCCAGTCAGCTCTGCCCTCAAGGCCGCCGCGTAGGTACGGCCATCCGGGCTGGCGACGACTTTCCCCCCGCTGACTGTCGGGTCGCGGTGCATTTCCTTGAGCGTGATGCCGTCGTGGATTGCCAGACCATGTCCCGGTAGGGCGAGCGCGACCTGGCCCGTGGCGTTGTTCACGCTCAGGTCGAACACCGTCTCGGTGCGGACGGTGCGGACCAGCTGTGGTGCCCGGTCGAGGGTTGCCAGCAGGTTCGTGCGGGTGTCGACGGAGTCGTGGAGACGCACGCCGGCGGCGGCCAGCAGCAGGGATCGGTCGAGGTCATCTGCCCTCAGGGCTTCGGCCCCGAGACGACGGGCGTCGGCTACCAGCGCCTGCCGGTCGGCGCGGTCGGCGCCTGTCTTGGCAAGTGCGCCAGCGACGATCGCGACCGCGAGGAGCACAGCCACAGCAGCGAGTCCGGCGCGCAGGCGCTGGTTGGCCCGGTGCTCCCGGCGAACCTGCTCCTCGGTGGCCCGCTGTTCGGTCTCGGCCAGAGCGGCTCCCGCGGTCAGGAAGTCCTGCTCCGCTGCGGTGAGGGACGCGGTGGCACGTGCGTGCCAGTCGACGGCCCGCGCCTGCCGAACCCCCCGGTAGAGCTCGCTGTCCGGGCGGCCGAGATCGTCCCAGCTGGCCGCCGCGACGGCGAGGTGCCGCATGATGCGCAGCCCGTCCACGTCGTCGTCCAGCCAGGACCGCAGCCGGGGCCACGCCATCGCCAAGGCTTCGTGGGCGATCTCGACGGTGTCGCCGTCGGTGCTCAGCAGTCGGGCGCCGACGAGTCGCTCGATCAGCAGGGTGTGGTCCTCGTCGGTGGCCACGGAACGGCGGGGGACCCGCTGTCGGACGGGCTCACCGAGGTCATCGGGTGCGACCAGGCGCACCATGAGGTCCCGGAGCACCCCTTGCTGGCCGGGGGTGAGGTCCCGGAACACACCCTCGGCCGACTGGGCGATCGCCTCGCGGATCCCTCCGGTGGCCGAGTAGCCGGCGACCGTGAGCGTGTTGCCCTCGCGCCGCCTCCAGGTCTGGCGCAGGACGTGGGACAGCAGGGGGAGGGCGGCAGGCTCGCCCCGCACTTCGCGGACCAGCAGGTCGACGAGCCCGGGCTCGATCCGCAGCCCGGCCTGCGCTGCCGGTCCTTCGATCGCCAGCCGCAGGTCGGGCTCGGTCATGGCGCCGAGCAGGTACAGCCCGCGCTCGACGAGGCGGGCGAACTCCGGGTGGGTGGAGAGCTCGCCGAGCCGGTCGGCCCGCAGCGAGACCACGAGGACGCCGCGCCCGTTCCTGGCGACCGCGACGAGCTGGTCGAAGAACTCCGCGCGCTCGCTCGAGTCGGGGTCGAGGGCCAGGGCCTCCTCGCACTGGTCCACCACGAGGACGTCGGTCGCGCGGGGGTTCGCGGCGGCGAGTGAGTCCATCGGGTGGGCGCCGGGGGAGCACACCCTGACCCGTCGCCCGTCCCGTTCCAGCGCGGCGGCCACGCCGGCGCGGGCCAGCGACGACTTGCCGCATCCGGAGGGGCCGACCACCGCCAGGACGCGGCTCTCGTCCAGGCGCCGCAGGCACGCGGCGATGTCGGCCTCACGGCCGAAGAACGCCGCGGCGTCGGCGAGGTCGTAGGCGACCAGGCCGAGGTAGGGGCACTGCGCGCTGGTCGGGGGCAGCACGGTCTGGGCGGCCAACGAGGGGTCCTGGCGGAGGATCGCCTCCTCCAGCTGGGCCAGCTCGGGACCCGGGTCGAGGCCCAGCTCGTTGACGAGGGTCAGCTTGGCGCGCTGCAGCGTCTGGAGGGCGTCGCCCTGCCGTCCGACCTGGTACTGCGCGAGGGCCAACAGACCCCACCGGCGCTCGCGGGTCGGCTGCTCAGCCACCATCCGCAAGGCGTCGCCCAGGACCTCGTGGTAGCGGCCGGACCGCAGACCCGCCTCGGCGTGGAGGTCGTCTGCGTCGCGCCAGAGCTCGAGGAGCCGCTCAGCCTCGACCTGGCCAGGGCCCCAGTCCGCGAGGTCGACGAGCGGTTCACCGCGCCACAGGTCCCGAGCCTGTCCGGTCACGTAGAGGGCGCGCTCGGGCTCATCGTTCGCCAGCAGCTCGCGAGCCCGGGTCAGGAGGTGCTCGAAGTGGAGGTGGTCCACCTCGTCCTGGTGCAGGTCCAACCGGTAGCCGTGCGGTGAGGTCTGGATCGCCTCGGCGCCGAGGGCCTTGCGGAGCCGCACGATGCAGCCCTGGACGACCTTCTGCCAGGTCTCCGGAAGGTCCTCGCCCCACAGCGTCTCCGCGAGCGCCTCGGCGCTGAGCTCCGTGCCGGGGCGGGTGGCCAGGGCCTGCAGGATGATGCGGTCGCGTGGACCGAGCGTGGTCCGACCGTCGTTGACCTGCAGTGTTCCCAGCAGCGCGATGCGCATGTGTTGACAGTGATCCTCCCTCGAGGCAGCGTCAACAGGCCTGACCCGGGCTGACACCGGGCTGACACCGGCGCCGCAGGGGGGCGACACCGGTCCGGGTCTCAGGGAAGGGTGGCGAGGGGCCACCGCTGGCCGGTGCCGCTGTCGATGAGGGCGGCGCCCACGGCGCGGCCCTCGAGCGGCAGGACGTCGAACGCGCGAACCGCAGCCGTCGGCAGGAGCTCTTGGCTGGTACCCGTCGTGAGGCTGCAGTGCGGGATCCACCGCCCCGGCTGGTAGTGCCAGTGCAGGTCTGCACCAGTGCTGGTCACCGCCTCGACCACTGCGAGCTGCCGGGCCAGCAGCGGCTGGGTGGCTGGGGTCAACAGGGAGCCCCTGCCGCGGGGAAACAGGCCGACGGCGCTGAACCGCACCTGCAGTGCGGGGCCTGCCGCCAATGCTCCGACGACGGTGGCGACTGCCTCGACGTCGAAGGTGCGCAGCACGGCATACGACAGGTGGGGCACGTGTCGCCGGTGGGTGTGGCTCAGCAACGTGCCGACACCGGCTTCTTCGAGGGCCGCCCACAGCCGGCGGATCGCCCGGTCGGTCTCCGGGTCGAAGAGGAGGCACACGGCAAGCGCCACACCGGCATTCTGCTCGGGGGTGGTCACGCCCGCTCGCGCTGGCCACCTTCGGCGTCCTCGTTCAGGAGGCGCAGACGGACTGGAAGGGGCGGTTCGGCAGGTAGGTGCGCCACTCCTGCTCGGTCAGGTCACGACCCGCGATGTCGCAGGCCGCCCTGATGGCGGCGCCTGGATCGGGGTCCCAGGTCGAGACCGTGCCGGTGGGTGAGGCCAGGACCAGGGCGGACCCGTCCCCCGTGAACCCTCCAGCCGTGCGGGCGTCGACGCCAACGGCGCGGAGCAGCGCTCCGGTGGTCGCGTCCCACAGCGCCACTCGGTCTCCCGAGGCAGTGAGGAAATGCTCGCCATCGGGCTCCAGCCTCAGCTCACCGCCACCCGCCGCGTTGCGTCCGGCCGTCGTGGTCCGTAGTGCCAACGTCGCGGCATCGACCGTGGTCACGACGCCGACGCCGCCCTGCCTGAAGTCGGCCCCGCTCAGGGCGATGGTCGCCCCATCGAGGGTCCAGGCAGCGGCGTTCGCGGTGTAGCCCAAGGTGGCGCGACGGCTGACTGTGCCAGCCCGGAGGTCGAGGACACTGATGCCGTCTCCGGTGCTCGCGATCGCTCGGTCTCCTCGGGGGTCGACGGCTGCTGTCGTCACCGGCCCGGAGGTGCTGACCTGCACGGAAGGACCGTTGCGGCGACCAGCACCCGCGACTGCCTTGATCCAGCCGTTCCTCGTGCCGATGACCAGCCTTGAGCCGTCATGACTGAACTCACCGCTGGTGATGCGGTCACCGGCTTCCCGGTGCGCTTCGAGGACTGCCCCTGTGGCTGGGTCCCAGATCCGTAGCCATTCGGTGCCCAGCATGGTGGCGACCGCCTTGCTGTCAGGCCTCCAAGCGAGATTGACCCAGTAGTCGAACCTGTCGCCCGTGGCGATGGCTGGCCCGATCGTGTGCGTTGCCACGTCGAGGAACTGCAATGAGACCGCTCCATCCACGGGCGAGGTGACGAGGTAGGCGACGGTCTTGCCATCGGGTGACACCCGGGACGACGCGTAGACGCCGTCAAGTCGTCCGGACTGGGGAGGGATGGAGGGCAGGAACCTCCTACGGCCGGCGACGTCCCAGGCCAGGAGCAGACCGTCGTTCCGAGCCGCGAACAGGGTTTTGCCGCCGTGTCCGAACGCCAGGCCCCAGGGCTCGAAGGCGTCACCCGAGCGGTAGCGGACGCCCGGGCTCTCGGGGTCGGCCAACGAGCGCACCACCGGGGTCCCGTCGACCATGTAGGCCAGGTGGCGGCCGTCGGGAGAGATCGCAATGGGCAGCCCGATCGTGCCTTCCTCCCGGAACGTCGACGTCGAGGCCAGCGACTCCGCGTCCAGCAGTCGCACCTGGTCTGCGTCCCGCACCGCCAGGTGCGCACCGTCGGGAGTCGGCACCACAGCTACTGGACCGAACGGGATCGTCGACGCCTTGGCCGTGGCGATCGACCGCAGCTCGCGACCGGCCCGGGGGTCCAGGAGGTGCAGGACACCATTGTCGGACGTGGCGTAGATCCGGTCGGCGCCTCTGCCGACCTGGAGGGACGAGATGATGTAGGGGACGGTGAATGAGCTCTTGGGACGGGCGAGGGCGTTGGTGTCCCAGACCTGCACCACCGAGTCCGGCGGACTGCCCATCGGCGAGATGAAGCCGGCAGCCAACCAGCGTCCGTCAGGGCTGAACCCGAAGGAGTGGTGCAGGACGCGCCCCTTGGGGGTCCCGCCCGGCTGGTCCGGCAGAAGTCGCGCGGTGGCGGCGTCGAGCATCCGCAACGGCACCGGGTCGACCCGGGCCACGCTGGCGGGCGTCCACGGGTTGACCGCCACGGCGAGGGTGGACCCGCCCGGGTTGTACCGCACGCCTGCCACCGGGATGTCGTGGTTCCGCGCGGTCTCCGTGAGTGTGCCGGCATCGAGGATGGTCACACCGAGTATCACTTCGCCCACCGCCACGTGCATCCCATCGGGACTCACTGACACGGAGGACATGGCTGTCCGGCGGGCGGCGCCGACCAGTTGCGGCACGCGGTCGAGCACTCCCGTCACGTTGTTCGCCGTGTCGTTGGACGAGTCGAGCCGCGCCCCTGCAACCCCCAGCAGGAGGGCTCGGTCGATCTCCTGCGATCGCAGGGCCTCGGCACCGAGGCGTCGAGCGTCGGCCAGGAGCGACTGCTGTTCGGCCCGGTCGGCGGCGGTCTTGGCGAGGGCACCGGCGACGATCGACACCGCGAGCAGGACTGCGACAGCGGCCAGTCCGGCGCGCAGGCGTTGGTTGGAGCGGCGTTCCCGGCGGACCTGCTCCTCGGTGGCGCGCTGCTCGGTCTCGGCCAGCTCGGCCGAGGTGTCGAGGAAGGCCCGCTCCGGGGGAGTGAGCTCGGGGTCGTGGCTGCGTCGCCACTCCGCTGCCCGGGCCATCCGGACCCCACGGTAGAGCTCGCTGTCCGGCCGTCCCAGCTCGTCCCAGCTCTCGGCGGACACGGTGAGATGACGCATGATCCGCAAGCCCTCGACGTCATCGTCCAGCCACGACCGCAGCCGCGGCCACGCGACCGCCAGCGACTCGTGCGCGATCTCCACCGTGTCGCCGTCGCTGCTCACCAGGCGCGCGCCGACCAGGGCCTCGACGACAGCGGTGTGCTCGTCGTCCGACGTGACGACGCGCCGGGACACGCGGGTGCGCACGGGCTCGCCGGTGTCGTCCGACGAGACCAGGCGCACCATGAGATCGCGGAGCATGCCCTGCTGGCTGGGGCTCAGCTCGCGGTAGAGCCGCTCGGCGGACTGGGCGACGGCCTCGCGCACTCCTCCGGTCGCGGCATACCCCTTGACGGTCAACGTGTCGCCCTCGCGGCGCCGCCACGTCTGGCGCAACACGTGGGACAGGAGGGGCAACGCCCCGGGCGACCCCTCGACCTCGCGCACGAGCAGGTCGACCAGCCCCGGCTCGAGCCGCAGTCCCGCCTGCGCCGCGGGGCCTTCCACGGCACTGCGCAGCTCGGCCGGACCCATGCCGCCCAGGAGGTACAGCCCCTTCTCGGCCAGGTGGGCGAACTCGGGGTGGACGGCGAGCTCGCCGAGGCGGTCCGCGCGCAGCGAGAGCACGAGCCGACCCCGCGCGGCGAACTCGACCAGCCCCGCGAAGAACGCCTCCCGCTCCGGGGACGTCTCCGGGAGGCCCAGTGCCTCCTCGCACTGGTCGATGACGAACACCGCGCCGACCCCGGCCGGCGCGTGGGCCAGCACCTCCTCCGGGTGGGTCCCGGGCGTCACGATCCGCATCGGGTGACCGTCGCGGACCAGTGCCGCCGCCACCCCAGCCCTGATCAGCGAGGACTTGCCGCACCCGGACGGCCCCACCACCGCGAGGACGCCAGCCTCGTCGAGGCGCCGCAGGCAGGCGGCGACGTCCGCCTCGCGGCCGAAGTATGCCGGTGCGTCACCGACGTCGTACGCGACCAGTCCGAGGTAGGGACAGGCGCCGTCCTGCTCGGGTGGCGTGCCCTGGGTGACCAGGGCGGGGTCCTGCCGCAGGATCGCCTCCTCGAGGTCGGCGAGCTGGGGTCCGGGGTCGAGCCCGAACTCGGTGACGAGGGTGGCCCGGGCGCGTTGGAGCGTCCCGAGGGCCTCCGCCTGACGACCCGCCTGGTACTGCGCGAGGGCCAGCAGCCCCCACCGGCGTTCGCGGGTGGGCTGTTGGGCGACCATGCGGTGGAGCTCGCCGAGGACGTCGCGGTGCCGGCCCGCGCGGATGGCCGACTCGGCATACAGGTCCTCGCCGTCACGCCTGCGTTCGGCGAGTCGCTCGGTCTCGATCCGTCCGACGTCCCAGTCCGTCAGTCGCTCCAACGGGTCGCCGCGCCACAGGCCCAGCGCCTGGCCGCTGGCGTACCGCGCCCGCTCGGGCTCACCTGTGGCCAGCAGCTCGCCCGCGCGCAGCAGCAGGTCCTCGAAGCAGAGGTGGTCGAAGTCGTCGCGGTGCAGGACGAGCCGGTACCCCGTCCCCGACGTCACGATCGCGGCCGCGCCGAGCGCCTTCCGGAGCCGGGAGACGCACCCCTGCACCACCTTGGGCCACGAGGGCGGGAGGCGTTCGCCCCAGAGGGCCTCCGCAATGGCATCAGCCCGGACGGTCTCACCGGGGCGGGCGGCCAGTGCCTCGAGGACCACCTGGTCCCGCGGCGCCAGGAGGATCCGTCCCTCGTCGACTTCGAGGGGGCCGAGCACGGCGATGCGCACACCTCGAATGTGACCCTCCACCGGCACCCCGTCAACGGCGCTGATACCCGGCTGATACCCGCCCGGCGCTGTCCCGGTACCGGTGGGTGCGACAACGGTCGTGGACAACCCGTCCGGCACGAACCACCAGCTCACGCAAAGGACCAGGACCATGTCGCACACCACCAGCCTTCGCCGGTCGGCCGCCGTCTTCGGAGCCACCGGACTCATCGCCCTCTCCATCGCCGGCCCGGCCAGCGCCCGCCAGGTGCCCGGGAACGGCGACTGGGCCGACCAGCACTGCTCCACCAACTGCTACGAGGGCGGGACCACGGGCGGCAGCCAGCGGACCCTGCCCAACCCGATCGACGACAACGGGGTCGAGGTCCTGCAGCTCGGCGCCGGCCTGCTCGCCGGTATCGCCCTCGCCGGTGCCGGTGCGGCGGCGTTCTCGCGCCGGAACCACGGTCACCTGGCCCACCCCGCGTGACCGGGGGCTCGAGCGACACCCGGGGGTCCGGCACCGAGTAGGTGCCGGACCCCCGCGCTGTCGGGGCTCCGGGCTGCAACCCGGGCTCTTGCTTGGAATTCCAAGTGACCTTAGAGTTCCAAGCATGAGCCTCACCGATCGTGAGCGGGACATCGTCGACCTGCTCCGTGCCCAGCCACTCCTCGATGCCGCAGCGATCGCGGAGCGGGTCGGGTCGACCAAGGCCGCCGTATCGGTGCACCTGTCGAACCTCACCCGCAAGGGCGCCATCCTCGGTCGGGGCTACATCGTCCGGCCGGAGGCGCACTCCGTCGTCGTGGTCGGTGGCGCCAACATGGACATCAAGGCGCACTCGAAGGACGCGATCCAGCTGCGCACCTCCAACCCGGGTGCGGCCATGAGCACCCCTGGGGGAGTGGGCCGCAACATCGCCGAGAACCTCGCCCGGCTGGGCAGCCCGACCCACCTCGTGGCGCCCGTGGGTGGCGACGCCTTCGGCGACGAGATCGTCGCCGCCACCCGGGCGGCCGGGGTCGTGGTGGACCACATGATCGCGTCGGACGATGCCACTGGCACCTACCTCGCCGTGCTCGACTCGACCGGCGAGCTGGTGGTGGCGGTGTCGAACATGCGGGCGACCGACCGGCTCACCGTGCGCCAGCTGATGGCCTCGCGCGACCTGCTCAGCCACGCGACGCTGCTGGTCCTCGACGGCAACATCCCCGAGGCGCCGGCCGCCTGGCTGCTCGACTTCGCCGCGGCTGTCGAGGTGCCGGTGGTGCTCGAACCGGTCAGCGTCGCCAAGGCGCGACCACTGGCGCACCTGCTCTCGCCGCAGCGCCCGGTGCTGGCGCTCACCCCCAACCTCGACGAGCTGTCCGCCATCGTCGGCGAGACCGTGCCCCAGACGCGCGTCGCGATCTCCCGGGCCGCCCGCCGGCTGCACGACGTGGGCGTGCAGAACGTCTGGGTCCGTCGCGGCACCAAGGGGAGCCTGCTCAGCAGCCTGGGCGAAAGGGGGCGCGTCACGGTCGTCACCCTCGCCGCCCCGCCCGTCACGCCGGTCGACGTCACCGGCGCCGGCGATGCCATGACCGCCGCCTTCGTCCACGCGCTCATGCGTGGCGACGGACCGGTCGACGCGGCCCGGTTCGGGCAGATGGCGGCTGCGCTCACGGTCGCCAGCCCCGAGACCGTCCGCCCCGACCTGACCCCTCGGCTCATCGACGCCGAGTTGCGCAAGGCGCAGCCCGGGACGACCCAGCGCGGCACGAGCCCGAAGAGCACGACCAAGGAGAAGGCATGACCACCCCGCACCCCTCGCTCCAGCTCACGACCGAGGTGGCCGAGGCGCTCGCCGCCGGCCGACCGGTCGTGGCCCTCGAGAGCACGATCATCAGCCACGGCATGCCGTACCCCCGCAACGTCGCGATGGCGCTCGAGGTCGAGCAGATCATCCGCGACGGCGGTGCGGTCCCGGCCACGATCGCGGTCCTCGACGGGGTGCCACGGATCGGCCTCACCCGCGACGAGCTCGAGACCCTGGCGACCCACCCCGACGTCGCCAAGGTCAGCATCCGCGACCTGCCCTACGTGATCGCCCGGCGGGCGCACGGCGCCACCACCGTCGCCAGCACGATGCGGCTCGCGGCCCTGGCCGGGATCAGGGTGTTCGTGACCGGAGGCCTGGGTGGGGTGCACCGCGGCGCCGAGACGAGCTTCGACATCTCGGCCGACCTGACCGAGCTCGGCCAGACCGACGTGGCCGTGATCAGCGCCGGCGTGAAGTCGATCCTCGACATCGGCCTGACCCTCGAGTCGCTGGAGACCCTCGGGGTACCGGTCGTGGTCGTCGGCTCCGACGAGTTCCCGTCCTTCTACTCGCGCGAGAGCGGCCATCCGGCGCCGATGCGGGTCGACGGGGCCGACGACGTCGCCGCGATGATGCACGCGAAGTGGTCGCTGGGCCTGTCCGGCGGTATCGCGGTCACCAACCCGGTGCCCCTCGAGGACGAGATCCCGGCTGCCGAGATCGGCGTGCTGATCGACCAGGCCCTCGCCGAGTGCGCCGAGCGTGGCATCCACGGCAAGGACATCACGCCCTTCCTGCTGGGCCGGATCGTCGAGCTGTCCGGGGGTGCGAGCCTCGAGACCAACATCGCCCTCGTGCGCCACAACGCCCGGCTGGGAGCCGCGCTCGCGGCGGCATACCAACGCCAGCAGCCCTGACAACCCCCGAACCTCACCTTTATCGGGTCTAGGGACAAACGTCGGCTTCACCCCGGAACGTTTCCGGGGTGAAGCCGACCAAAGTCCCTAGACCCGATAAAGCTGTGACAACCGCGAGGTATGCCGCGGGGCGGGCTCCACGGGGTACGTCCACGGTGCGGGTCGGTCGTCGCTGGGCGGGGTGCGGGCGGGTAGCCTCGGACCGTATCTGTCCGGCACCGTCTGTTCAGCAATCCGATGGAGAAGTCTGTGGCCACCATTGACGCAGTAGGCGCTCGCGAGATCCTCGACTCGCGCGGCAACCCGACGGTGGAGGTCGAGGTGGCCCTCGACGACGGCACCATCGCCCGCGCCGCCGTTCCCTCCGGTGCCTCGACGGGCGCCTTCGAGGCGGTCGAGCGTCGTGACGGCGACAAGAACCGCTACCTCGGCAAGGGTGTCGAGCAGGCCGTGGACGCCGTCCTCGACGAGATCAACCCCAAGCTCGTGGGCTACGAGGCCAGCGAGCAGCGCCTCATCGACGGCGTGATGCTCGGGCTCGACGGCACCGACAACAAGGGCAAGCTCGGCGCCAACGCCATCCTCGGCGTCTCGCTCGCGGTGGCCAAGGCCGCTGCGGAGTCGGCCGGCCTGCCGCTGTTCCGCTACCTCGGCGGACCGAACGCCCACGTCCTGCCCGTGCCGATGATGAACATCCTCAACGGCGGCAGCCACGCCGACTCCAACGTCGACGTCCAGGAGTTCATGATCGCGCCGATCGGCGCCGAGACCTTCCGCGAGGCGCTGCGCTGGGGCGCGGAGGTCTACCACGCGCTCAAGGGTGTGCTCAAGGAGCGCGGGCTGGCGACCGGCCTCGGCGACGAGGGTGGCTTCGCGCCCAACCTCGAGTCCAACCGCGCGGCGCTCGACCTCATCCTCGAGGCGATCGAGAAGGCCGGCTACCAGGCCGGCACCCAGATCGCGCTGGCCCTCGACGTCGCGGCGAGCGAGTTCCACAACGAGGACGGCACCTACCAGTTCGAGGGTGCTGCCAAGAGCTCTGCCGAGATGGTCGACTACTACGCCGACCTCGTCGACTCCTACCCGCTGGTGTCCATCGAGGACCCGCTCAACGAGGAGGACTGGGACGGCTGGAAGGCCATGACCAACCGCCTCGGCGACCGGGTGCAGCTCGTCGGCGACGACCTGTTCGTCACCAACCCGGTGCGTCTGCTGCGGGGCATCGAGTCGGGCACCGCGAACGCCCTCCTGGTCAAGGTCAACCAGATCGGCTCGCTGACCGAGACCCTCGACGCCGTCGACCTGGCCCACCGCAGCGGCTACCGCTGCATGATGAGCCACCGCTCGGGCGAGACCGAGGACGTCACCATCGCCGACCTCGCCGTCGCGACCAACTGCGGGCAGATCAAGACCGGTGCGCCCGCCCGGTCCGAGCGGGTCGCCAAGTACAACCAGCTGCTGCGCATCGAGGAGGAGCTCGACGACGCCGCGGTCTACGCCGGCGCCGGCGCCTTCCCGCGGTTCTCGGCACAGGCCTGACGGCTGGCTGGCAGGGGCTGACCATGGCCGACTCGGGACACCGCACGGACGGGCAGGACAAGCCCGTCCGGCAGCCCAGCACGCCCGCCCGGAAGGCAGCCCCTCGCTCGACGACGCCTCGCACGACCACGCCACGCAGCGGCACCGGGCGACCGGGCACGGCCCGCGCTGCGTCGGCGCGCCCCGGAGCCGGCCCCGGTCGCTCCCGCGCCACCGCCTCGGGGGCGGCCCGCAAGGTGGCCGGGTCGCCGATCCCGCCCGAGCGGCGCAGCTCCCGCGGGGTGATGCGGGTGGTCGTGCTCGCCTCGATCTTCGTGCTCCTGGCCGTCACGCTTGTCCCGACGCTGCGCTCCTACCTGCGCCAGCAGGGCGAGATCGACGCCCTGCGCGGCCAGGTCAGCCAGCAGCGCCAGGGCGTCAGCGACCTGCAGAAGGAACAGGCCCGCTGGAACGACGACGCCTACGTCATGCAGCAGGCCCGCGAGCGGCTCAAGTTCGTGAAGGTCGGTGAGAAGTCCTACACCGTGATCGACGGCAAGCCCTCGGCCAAGGCCCTGCCCGGGGTGGCCACGGCCCCCGCGGCGTCGAGCGACCACCCCTGGTACGGCCAGCTGTGGGAGTCGGTGCAGGTCGCCGACGCCGGTCCTGCCGCGACCGGCTCGACCGGCTCGCCCGGGTCGACCGGCTCGACCACCCCCGCCAAGTGAGCGACCAGCCGACCCAGGCCGACCTCGACGCGGTGCAGGCCCAGCTGGGTCGGGTCCCGCGGGGCGTTGCCGCCGTGGCCCACCGCTGCCCCTGCGGGCACCCCGACGTGCTCAAGACCGAGCCGCGCCTCCCGGACGGCACGCCGTTCCCCACGACCTTCTACGCGACCTGCCCCAAGCTGACCGGCGCGATCTCCACCCTCGAGTCCACCGGGCTGATGAAGGAGATGAGTGACCGCCTCGCCGACGACCCCGAGCTCGCGGCCGCCTACGCCGCGGCGCACGAGGACTACCTGACCCGGCGCGCCGAGCTCGGCCACGTCGAGGAGATCGAGGGCGTCTCCGCAGGCGGCATGCCGACCCGCGTGAAGTGCCTGCACGTGCTGGTGGGCCACTCGCTGGCCGTCGGCCCGGGGGTGAACCCGCTCGGTGACGAGGCGCTGGCCCGGCTCGACGACTGGTGGGCGGCAGGCTCCTGCGTGCCTGCGCCGGCTCCCGATGGCGAGGCGTGAGCGCGTCATGGGTGCGGTGACCCGCGTCGGCGCGGTCGACTGCGGCACGAACTCGATTCGCCTGCTCGTCGCCGACGTCGACCCGGAGCGCGGCACGCTCGTCGACGTCGTGCGTCGCATGGAGGTGGTGCGGCTCGGCTACGGCGTCGACCGCACCGGCCGGATCGACCCCGTCGCCATGGAGCGCACCCTGGCGATGGCCGGTGAGTATGCCGCGCAGTGCCGCCAGGTGGGCGCGGAGCGGGTCCGCTTCGTGGCCACGTCCGCGTCGCGGGATGCGTCGAACGCCGATGAGTTCGTGGTCGGCGTGCGAGCAGCCTTCTCCCACTACGGAATCGCGCCCGAGGTCATCTCGGGGGACGAGGAGGCCGCGCTCTCGTTCCGGGGCGCCACGGGCCAGCTGCGCGCACGCGGCATACCCGGTCCCTATCTGGTGGTGGACCTCGGTGGTGGGTCGACGGAGTTCGTCCGCGGCACGGAGACGGTCGAGGCGGCGCGCTCGGTCGACATCGGGTGCGTGCGGATGACCGAGCGGCACCTGCAGTCCGACCCGCCGACGCACGCCGAGATCGCGGCGGCGGTCCGCGACATCAACGCCGCGATCGACAGTGCCGCCGAGGTGGTCGACTTCGCCGGGGTCGGGGCGCTCGTCGGCCTGGCCGGCAGCGTCACCACGATCACCGCCCACGCGCTCGGCCTGACCGCCTACGACCCGGTGCGGATCCACCTCACCGAGCTCGAGGCCGCCGACGTGCTGCGGGCCTGCGAGTCGTTGCTGCACATGCCGAGGGCGGAGCGGGCGGCCCTGGGCTTCATGCACCCCGGCCGGGTCGACGTCATCGGGGCCGGGGCCCTGGTCTGGCACGAGGTGGTGCGCCGACTGGCCGGTCTGGGGGTGCACCGGGTGATCACCTCGGAGCACGACATCCTCGACGGGATCGCGCTGTCGACCGCTGACTCAGCCGGGGAGTAGGGCATCGAGCCCGGCCCACACGGTCGACACGACGATGTCGGTCGCCTCCTGCGTCGAGACCCCGGGGCGGCGGGTGCGCCACACGGCGACCCGCTCGCACGCGCCGATGATCACCTCGACGTAGCCCTCGAGCAGCCGGTCGGGCACCCCCGCGAGGGCCGGAGCCTTGCGGAAGGTGGCCATCGTCGCCGCGGACTGCTGCTCGCGGATGCTCTCGATGAGCGGGCTGGCCTGCGACGCGACCGCCCCCTCCTGCTGGATGAGGACGAAGGCGTTGGCGTGCTCGTCGATGAACTCGAAGAACGCGCGGACCCCGGCCCGGAACACCACCTCGAGCGGTGCCTCTGCGCCGACTTCCTGCCAGGCCGCCTCGGTCGCCACCCGCAGCTGGGTGCGCGCGCGGGTGATGCAGGCCGAGAGGAGGCCCTCTTTGGAGCCGAAGTACTCGTAGATCAGCGGCTTGGTGACCCCCACCCGCTCGGCGATGTCCTCCATGGTGGTCGCCTGGAACCCCCGCTCCGCGAAGACCTCCTCGGCGATCCGCAGGATCTGCTCCTCGCGCTGGGCGCGCGGCATCCGCACCCGCGGTGCGGGAGGGGCGATCGGCGGCTGGGGACTCGGCGGCACGTGGCCACTCTACCCCGGCTGCGACCGAACTTACTGATGGTAAGTTGACGGCATGGCGACACCTCACCACCGGGTGGTCATCGTCGGCACCGGGTTCTCCGGGCTCGGCATGGCGATCCGCCTCGCCCAGCGCGGCGACCACGACTACGTCGTCCTGGAGAAGGCCGACGAGGTCGGCGGCACGTGGCGCGACAACCGCTACCCGGGCTGCGCCTGCGACGTCCCGTCGCGGCTCTACTCCTTCTCGTTCGCCCAGTTCCCGCGGTGGTCCCGCGACTTCGCGACGGCCGACGAGATCTGGTCCTACCTGCGCCTGGTGGCCGACCGGTATGCCGTGCGCGACCGGATCGAGTTCGGTGCCGACCTGCGTGCGGCCGAGTTCGACGAGACGACCGGGCGCTGGACGCTGACCGCCGGCGACGGTCGCCAGTGGACCTGCGACGCTCTCGTCCTCGGCGCCGGAGCGCTGCACGAGCCGAGGCTCCCTGACATCGAGGGGCTCGAGTCGTTCGCCGGCGAGCTGGCCCACACGGCGCGGTGGCCCGAGGGCACCGAGCTGGCGGGTCGGCGGGTCGGCGTCGTCGGCACCGGGGCGAGCGCGGTGCAGGTGGTCCCCAAGGTCGCCCCGGTCGCCACCCACACGACGGTCTTCCAGCGCACTGCCGCGTGGACGATGACCAAGCACGACCAGGAGTGGAGCCCCACGCGTCAGCGGCTCTTCGCGCGCTGGCCGGCCCTGCAGCGGCTGGTGCGCTGGCGGACCTACTGGTCGCTGGAGGCCAGGGCGCCGCTGTTCGTGCGGCTCCCGGGGTTGGCGCGGTTCGTCGAGCGGATCGCGCTGCGCGAGCTGGCCGCCGCGGTCCCCGACCCCGAGACGCGGGCCGCTCTGACCCCCGACTACCGGATCGGCTGCAAGCGGATCCTGCTGTCCAACGACTACTGGCCGGCCTTCGCCCGCCCCGACGTGAGCCTCGTGACCGACCCGATCGTGCGCGTCGAGCCCGACGCCGTGGTCACGGCCGACGGCACCCGGCACGAGGTCGACGTGCTCGTCCTCGGCACCGGCTTCGACCTGAACGGCAGCACCGACCGCATCGACATCCGGGGCCTCGGCGGTCGCACCCTCGCCGACGCCTGGAGCGGCGGGATGCACACCAACCTCGGCATCACGGTGGCCGGCTTCCCGGAGCTCTACCTGCTGCTCGGCCCGAACACCGGGCTCGGCCACAACAGCGTCGTCACGATGATCGAGTTCGCGACCGACTACGTGCTGAAGGCGATCGACCGGGGCGCGGCCGGCCCGCACGTGACCACCAGACGGGCACAGGACGCCTTCACCCGCGAGATGGTGCGACGCTCCCGCCACACGATCTGGGCCACCGGGTGCCGCAGCTGGTACCTCGACGAGTTCGGCAACAACACCGCCCTGTGGCCGGGATCGACCCTCGGCTACTGGCTCCGCACCCGCAGGCTGGACGACTCCCAGTTCGAGACGGTCAGCCCCGGACGCCACTCCCCAGCGAAGGAATCCGTTGATGCGCAAGGCATTTGAGCCCAAGGTCTCGATCGTCACGGGCGCCGCCTCCGGCATCGGACGCGCCATCGCCGCCGAGCTGGTCGCCCGCGGGAGCCACGTCGTGGTCGCCGACCTCGACGCAGCCGGGGCGGCCCGGGCGGCTGACGAGCTGGGACCCTCGGCCAGCGCTGCCACGCTCGACGTCGCGGACGCGGCCGCGGTCACCGCCCTCGTCCGCAGCGTCGCCGCCGAGCACGGCCGGCTCGACGTCGTGGTCAACAACGCGGGCGTCGCCATCGGCGGCCTGCTCGAGGAGCTCGACGAGCGGCACTGGGCCAAGGCCCTCGACGTCAACCTGCGCGGCGTGGTCAACGGGGTCACGGCGGCATACGAGGTGATGCGCCCGCAGGGCAGCGGTCACATCCTCAACACCGCCTCCCTCGCCGGACTCATCCCGGCCCCGGCGATGCTGCCCTACACGACCACCAAGCACGCCGTGGTGGGGCTCTCGACGGCGCTGCGCGCCGAGGCCGCGAGCCAGGGCGTGCAGGTGAGCGTGCTGTGCCCCGGCTTCGTCGACACCCCGCTGCTCGACGACGTGTATGCCGCGCCCGACAGCTTCGGGGGCAGCAGCGTCCGGGCACGGGTCCGGCTGCTGCAGCCGAAGTTCCTCACGGCGGAGCAGACCGCGAAGCGGGCGGTGGACGGCCTCGCCGCCAACAAGGCCGTCATCCCGGTGGGGTTCCTCGCGCACGCCATGTGGCGCCTGCTGCGCTACGCACCGCCGGTGGCCCGAGCGGTCATCCAGGGCCAGGCGACCGGCCACCGCCGGCTGAACGAACGCGCCGCCGCCAAGGCCGCCAAGTCCCGCCGCTGAGGCGGACCGCCAGGAAAATCGGCCAACTGCCCGACTCCACGGGCTCACGCGCGCGGATCGGCCGGAAAATCGGCCAACTGCCCGACTCCACGGGCTCACGCGCGCGGATCGGCCGGAAGATCGGCCAACTGCCCGACTCCACGAAGGCGGGGGTCAGGAGTTGGGGTTGCCGAGCCCGGCCAGCAGGACGATGCACGCACCGGCCGCCAGGACGAAGAGGATCGCCAGGCCCGCCAGGATGCCGACGACGATGAAGCGCGTGCTCTCCCGCACGAGTCCCAGGATCCCCGTTGCCAGCAGGCCGATGCTCATGCCGAAGGTGGCGAGGCCGCTCAGCTCGCCCGGCACGTTCAGCTCGTTGCCGACCACCGAGGGGAGGGACACCAGGAGGCCCGCGAGGAACAGCACCGGGATGCACAGAGCCACCCCGATCCAGAACCTCGCGACGTTGGAGAGTCTCCGCCGCCGGGCTGGCTGTGTCATGTGCGTGTCCCCTTCAGTCGATCCAGACGTAGATGCCGACACCCGCCGCGGCGGCGAGCACGGTGAGGTAGAGCAGGACCAGTCGGGTGTCGCCGAGCTTGCAGCGCGAGCGCAGTAGGCCAGCCCGCCGGGCCCTGGCGTAGCCGACGATGGCCAGCACGGAGAAGCCGAGCAGCGCCACCGGACCCAGCACCCACCCCAGCAGCGCGACCGTGGCGAAGACGCACAGCCGCAGCGGGTCGAAGGGCGCGGTCGGCTGGTGACCGGGCGGTGCGGCGTGCGGCGGCGCGACCTGCCGGGGGTCGGGGCCGGTCATGGCGTGGCCTTCGTCGCGGCGAGCGGGAGGCCCACGGCGGTCGAGATCCGTTGCCGTGACAGGGGTGCCCACGCCTGCACCGCGCAGAACGGCGCGCACTGGTGACCGCCGTCGTCGCTCACCGTGGCCACGTGGACGCAGCACTGTGTCAGGCGCTCCTCGATCATCGTGTTCATGTCCATGAACGGCTTCACGGTGATCCGCAGGACGCGCTCTCCCAGCAGGGCGCGGAGCTTCTCGCGCTGACCCGGGAGCTTGCCCGCGGCCAGGGTCGCGAGGGTGCCGATGCCCAGATCGCACCCGCTGCAGACGTCGCGCCAGATGCCGGCCATCGAGGGGTGCGACAGCGACGACTGCTCTGACAGCAGGTCGAGCAGCGACTGCTTGACAGCCGAGCGGAGCGATGCGGGGAGCGCGTCGTCGGCGATCCGGTTCGCGAGCACGTCGGGCTCGAGGTCGAGCCATTCCTTGAGCCGCTCGTTCCCCACGAGCGAGACCAGCGAGCGCCACGTCCCCGAGTCGTCACGCAGGAGGTAGCCCACCGAGCAGCAGTGCGGGTGGGAGCAGGGCAGCGCGGTCAGGTCGCGCCAGGACACCTGCCCGGCCGTCTGGCCCTCGAGCCGGGCGAGGACGCCGGTGTGGGTGAGCCGGTCGTGCGGGTCGATGCCGGTGCTGCGACCGGAGCCGAAGACCGGCTGGATCGTCACGCCACCGACGTAGGGGGTGTCGAGGGCGCGCTTGACCACGAACCCGATCTCGTCGTCGTTGACGCCCAGCGCGGCGGTCATCGTCAGGGTGGTGAAGATGCCCTCTCCGGACAGGCGGTCGATCGCCCGCTCCTTGAACCGCCTGATGTCGGCGCCGCGGTGGTGGGTGGAGGCCCGGGCCGACTCGCCGTCGTACTGCAGGTAGACCTCGACCCGGTCGCGGTGCCGGCGCAGGAGGTCGAGGAGTGCGTCGTCCTTGGCGATGGCGATACCGTTGGTGTTCACCAGGACTCGCACGATCGGCCTGGTCGCCACGGCGTCGAGCAGCTCGGCCAGCCACGGGTAGAGGGTGGGCTCGCCACCGCTGAGCATCAACACGTCGATCCGGCCGTTCTCGCGGGACAGCCGGGCATCGACCGAGGCGAGCACCTGGTCGAGCGGCACGACCGACGCGAGGGCCGGAGCCGACGCGGCGAAGCAGGTCGGGCACTTGAGGTTGCAGTGGTCGAGCAGGTCCTCGAGCAGGATGCAGGTGTGCTGGGTCTGCATCTCGGGCAGCCCGTAGGCGTACGCAGCCGGCACCGGGGCGAAGTTCCCGGCCAGGTCGGGGGTGTGCACCTTGGTGGGCGCGGTCCACTGCTCGAGGTAGCTCAGGATCTCGGGCGACTCGTCGTAGAGGGTCCGCACCAGGCCGTGGGTCGTGCACCCGCGCTCCAGCCAGATCCGACCCTCGCGCTCCACGAGCCACCCGGACAGGCGGTGCACCTCGGTGAGCGGGCGGTCGGGCCGTTCCTCATGGCACAGGGGGCAGAAGGCGTTGACGTAACGGTGGATGCGGTCGCCACGCAACGGCATACCGGGTCCGGTGCGGGTGCTCACGCGACCACTGTCTCGTGCCGCAGCCCGCGGTAGGCGCCGCGACGCGCCTGCACCGCCACTCGCAGGAGGATCAACGGCACCGTCAGTGCGAGGAAGAGCTGCGGGCGGGTCAGCCCCAGCCAGGCGATCTCGTTGCCCCTGACGTACTCGAGGAAGAAGCGGGCGGTCCCGTAGGCACCGAGGTACCAGACCAGCAGCTCACCACTCGGCACCGGGCGGTGGCGCAGCCACCACCAGATGACCGCGAACGCGGCGACGTGGAAGACGATCTCGTAGACGAACGACGGGTGCAGCGGTATGCCGGCCGGCGCACCCGTGCGCGCCGCGGCCGCCTCGTCGAGGGTGATCCCCCACGACGTCCCGGTGGGGCTGCCGGGGCGCTCGGTGAGCAGGCAGCCCACCCGGCCCACGGCCATGCCGGCGGCGACCGCGGGGGCGAACAGATCGCCGGTGCGCGGTCGGTAGCCACTGAGGCGCTTGGCGACGTGCACCCCGGCCCATGCACCGACCAGGCCGCCGAGGATGCTGCGGTTGCCGTAGGCCCACTGCTCGGCCAACGACGCGTTCTGCCGCAGGTCGAGGTGCTGGAGCCAGGTGCCGAGGCGCATGAAGACCGCACCGCCGACGAGTCCGCCGGTGACCACGATGAGCAGGCGCTCGTCCGTCACCCCGCGCCGACGGGCCTCGGCCGCGAACACCGCCACGGCCGTCAGGACGCCGAGCGCGACGAACAGCGCGTGCGTGTCCATCCCGAACACCGTGGGCACCACCGACACCCCTCCCTTCCCGAGGTCGGGTGTGCCCGCACGCGTCATGGAGCGCGCTGCCACACCCGACTGAAGGGTGGCACGGATGGGACGCGCACGCGGCATACTTGGCCCGCCCCCGTGGCCCAACTGGCAGAGGCAGGCGACTTAAAATCGCCACAGGTGCGGGTTCGACCCCCGTCGGGGGCACCAGTCGCTCTCTCCCCGGTCGAGGTGTTCCGCGACCCGGATCCGGTGCTTGAACACCTCGACCGAGCAGAGCCGGATCGCTCAGTCCAGGGCGCAGTGGATCTTGCGGGCCTTCGCGGCCGCCGCCTCGTAGGCCTCGAGCTGCTTCTGCCCCGTCTTCCAGTTCTTGTGCCAGGCCGCGGTCGCCTGGGCCGGCGTGAGGTGACCCATCCGCAGCATCTCCATGTCGTGGACGTGGTGCTCCCAGGTCGTGACGGCGGGACGGGCGCGGGCCAGGGCCGTGTTGCGCGCCGAGATCGCGCTGACGCAGCTCTTGAGCGCCACCACCTGCCCATACGGGGCCGCGTTGGCCAGCGCAGGGTCCGGAGCCGGACAGCCCGTGCCGCTGGCCGCCAGCTCCTTGTCGGCGCGGCGGAAGTCGGCTGCGTTCTCGACGGCCTTGACCCGGGTCTCGTCCCAGAAGGTGGTGGCAACAGCCAGCGAGATCTTGCCCGCCACGAGCAGGTTCATGGCGTCGATGTGCTTGTCGAACTGTGCCAACGAGACGTCAGCTGCACTCAGTGGCGCCTGCTGTCGCAGGTTGGCCAACCGGCACCGCTCCGCCACGGCGGCCAGCGAGGTGGGGCCCCCTCTGGTTGCGCTGGTCTCGGCACCGGTCCTGACGGCGGTCGAGTCCCGACTGGTCTCACCCGGCTGCGCGGCGCTGGGTTGGGCATCGCGGGGACGGGGGCTCGCGGAGTCGCCCCGGAAGATGTCGCGCGTCAGGACGAATGGCAGGACCAGCGCGAAGATGCATGCCAGCACCAGGAAGAGGTCCCGTGCGACGCTGATGGTTGGGTGTTCGCCATTGAGGTTCATGGCCTGCTCACCTGCCTCCGAAGGGATCCCTTCGAGTTTGTGCCTCCTGGAGCGCGGGGGTCGTCGACCAACCGGATTAGTGGTTGTCATCCAAATGGTGGAAACGGCACCAACCGTGACGCGTGCCCCCCTTCTGGACTTTCCACGCGCTGAGATCTCCACCCGTGGAGCGACTTCGGGGGTGGCTGACCGCCGAGGTTCAGAGGTCGACGTCGGCCCAGATCGCGGCGTGGTCCGAGGCGGCGTCCTGCTCGCGGGTGAGCGTCGGGTACATCTCCCAGCGCCCCGAGGAGGTCCACACGCCCTTGCGGAAGACGCCCGACGCGGTGACGGCGGCGAAGACGGCCGGCGAGCAGAGGATGTAGTCGATCTTGTTGCCGGCCCGTCCGGTCGTGTAGGTGCCCGGCCAGCCGCCGTCGTCGAAGCTCGGGTGGGTGGCGATGTCCTTGAGGTCGGTGGGGGCTGCCGCCGAACCCACCAGCAGCGGCGCGAGCGGCGCGGAGTCCGGGGTGTCGTTGAGGTCGCCGAGGACGACGATGTTCGCGATCCCCTCCGCGCGTCGCGCCCGGTAGATCTCGGCCACGCGCTCGGCCTGGCGCTGGCGGCGCCGGTTGGAGTCGCGCGCGCTGCCGTACCCCTTGGACTTGAAGTGGTTGACCATCACCAGCAAGGTCGCGCCGCTGGGCAGGGCGACGGTGTACTCGGGACAGTCCCGCCCGAAGATCGGTCCGGCCAGGTCCGCGTCGTCGACGTGGCTCACGATCCGTTGGATCTCGTGGTCGCCACGCGTCATGACGCCGACGTCGATGCCGCGGTCGTCGTTGCCGTCGATGAGCATGATGTGGCCGTAGATGCGGTCGCTGATCGGGCGCAGCAGGTCGACGTTGAAGCGCTGCAACGCGATCCGGCTCTCCGCCTCCACCACCCCGAGCACGTCGGCCGCGACGTCGTGCACCACCTGCGCGGTGTGCCGGACCGCGAGCTCGGTCACGGCCTGGGTCTTGAGCTCGAGCCACCCGACCCAGTCGGGACGACCGTCCGCCACGACGATCATCCCGCCGGTCTTCGGTCGCGTGATGAGGCGACCGCGGTTCTGGCGGAGGATGACGTAGGTCCCGGAGTCCGCCTTCTCCAGTCCCAGCGCGACCAGCCACTTCACGATGTTGGCCTTGTCGGTCGCGGAGTATGCCGCGTGCTGGAGGGTGCGGGTCAGCTTGGCGTAGGTGTCGAGGAGGGTGCGGTGGGTCGCCCAGTCGTCGGCGGCGAGCAGCCGGGCGCGGTCGAACAGGTTCTCCACGTTGAAGCTCGCGATCCTCACCACACCAGAGTCCCGCGCCCGACGCCGGGGCACCAGTGGTCCGCGCCGGTCGGCTTCGCCGTCCACAGGGGTGTGGCCCGGGAACTTTCACCCCCGCTCCGCACGTAGTCTGGGGTGAGCGGCCGACCGCAGGGCCGCCCTTCGCCTCCAAGGAGACAGCATGGCCAGCAACCCGGTGTTCGACCGGATCGAGAAGGAGTCCAGGCAGGGCTATGCCGGGTTCGGTCGCAGCGGTGCGCCGACCCAGCAGCCGACGGCCGGCATGGTGTCCACGGACGGCATGACCAGCCAGCAGCTCCAGGACCTCTACAACCAGCCCTCCGCCGGGCCGGTCCAGACCAAGCGCCTCACCATCGACGACGTCGTGATGAAGACGACCGGCCTGTTCGCGGTCGTGCTGGTCATGGCCGTCGTGGGCTGGCGGCTCGCCCCCACCAGCTGGGGTCCGATCGCCGTCTTCGGCGGGATCGCCTTCACCCTGGTCGTGGGCTTGGTCATCGCGTTCAAGAAGACCATCAGCGTGCCGTTGATCGTCCTCTACGCCATCGCCGAGGGCCTTTTCGTCGGCGCCATCAGCAACTACTACAGTCTCGCGTTCGACCCGCCGGAGCAGACCGACGTCTTCCGCGGGATCGTCGCGCAGGCCGTCATCGCGACGCTGTCGGTCTTCGCGGGCACGCTGCTGGCCTACAAGACCGGCATCATCAAGGTCACCGCCAAGTTCCGCCGCATCGTCACCATGGCCGTGATCGGCTACGCGATCTTCGCCCTGGTGAACTTCCTCTACGCCGTGATCGGCAACCACGCCTTCGGCATCGGCGGGACCGGCGCCCTGGGCATCGGCATCTCGCTCTTCGCGATCGGTCTGGCCGCTGCCATGCTCGCAGTCGACTTCGACTCGATCGACCGGGCCATCGCCGCCGGCGCGCCGGAGAAGTACTCCTGGCTGCTCGCCCACGGCCTGATCGTCACCTTGGTCTGGCTCTACCTCGAGATCCTGCGTCTGCTCGGGCGTCTGCGCAGCAACTAGCGTGACCCCGAGATCGCCTGTTCCGCAGGAGGTTTCGGCCGAACTGCAACGCGTGGTCCGGCGGTGGCAACAGCTACCGCTGGACCACGCGCTGGCATGGGCGCCGAGCGTCCGGAGCCTGCTCGACGACCTCGCAGGTCCCCGAGGACCGGTCCCCGACCTCGGCCCGGCGGTCCTGATGGACCAGCTGACCGTCCTGGTCTACGACGTGTGTGAGGCAGGCGGCGGAGCCACGGCCGACCTGACCTCGCGGCTGGCCGACCTGCGCCGCGAGCTCGCCTGACCGGCATACGCGGACGGCTCGCCGGGTGGTCCCCGCGAGTCGTGGGCAAGATCGTGGGCGCCGTCGCTCAGGTGCGCAGGTGGGCCACGTTCGACCACCCGGGGTCCGGAGTGACCCTGATCCGGACGTCCTGCGGCCACGGGTCGCACACCGCTGCGAGCGACGGCACCGCGTCGTCGGCGGTGGAGTCGAGGTAGACGTGCAGCAGCCGCACCCCCGCGTGGGACTGGTGGGCCACCACCCGACCGCTGTCGCTGAGCGCCCCGTTGATCGAGTCCTCGAGGGCGCGCAGCTCGGTCAACGCGTCCTGGCCGGGCAGCCCCGAGTCGGTCTGGTCGGAGTAGGGGACCGCGACCGCGGCGTGGGTGTCGAGGTCGGGCGCCGTGGCGGGGTGCAGCGGGATCTGGGCCATCGCCAGGATCGGGCCGCCGTCACCGGTGCCGTTGAGGATGGCCCAGTGTGGTTGGCCGTCCTCGTCGGTCGACTCGGCCTCGAGGTCTCGGACGACTGCCCGCAGCCCGGCGAGCCCGAACCCGTCCAGGGGCGGCACCACCGAGGGCGTCACCTCGCCGACCCAGAGCTCGACGCCGGTCTCGCCCAGGGCGGTGTCGAGGCCGAGGAACGTGATGGTGACCCGCGCGCGTTCGTCGAGCGCCTCGAATGCAGGATGGTGCACGGTCACGTCGATCCGTGATCCCTCGCGTCGGGCGCCCACCACGAGGTCTGCGAACGAGATGGTCTGGCCGCCCACCTCGAGGGTCATGGACTCGGGTTCGCGGTTGGCCTGCCGGGAGTCCGCGAACTCCCACGTGGCGTCGGCAGCAGGCGCGCCCCTGACCCACCGCCGGGCGGCGCCTCGAAGCGCCGCGTCTCCCTCGGGGCTGACCACCAGGCAGTGCTCGGCCTCGCGCCCGGGGCTGAGCTCCCACGCGAGTCCGGGGTGGACGGCCGAGACCCGACGGCTCATCGCCGCGACGAGGTCGTCGTTCGGGCGGCCCGCGATGCTGGCGTCTGCGAGCGCGCGACCCTCGGCGACCCACCAGTCCCAGAAGGCCGTCACCGACTCTCGCGAGCCCTGCCCGCCCTGGTCGTCACGGCCCTTCCTGCGGCTGAAGATCCCCATGGGCCCAGTCTTGCGGGCGCGGGCAGTCGAGAGGCCCGAAACCATGGATCCCGAGGGTGACGGGATCGGTTTCGGGCCTCTCGAGGCGCGGGAAGGGCAGCGACTAGCTGAGGCGCTCGTAGATGATGGCCATGCCCTGGCCACCACCCACGCACATCGTCTCGAGGCCGAACTGCCCGTCCCGCGCCGCGAGGCCGTTGAGCAGGGTCGTCGTGATCCGCGCCCCGGTCGAGCCGAAGGGGTGGCCGAGGGCGATCGCGCCGCCGTGCACGTTGAGCTTGTCGAAGTCCATGCCAAGGTCGTCCGCGGACGGCAGCACCTGGGCCGCGAACGCCTCGTTGATCTCGTAGAGGTCCATGTCGCCGATGGTCATCCCGGCGCGGGCCAGCGCCTGGCGTGACGCCTCGACCGGCCCGAGGCCCATGATCTCCGGCGAGAGACCGGAGACCCCGGTGGACACCACGCGCGCCAGCGGGGTCAGCCCGAGCTCCTTGGCCCTGGTGTCGCTCATGACCACGACAGCCGCAGCACCGTCGTTGAGCGGGCAGCAGTTGCCGGCCGTGATCGTGCCCTGCTCGCGGAAGACCGGGTTGAGGCCCTGGAGGGCCTCCAGCGTCACGCCCGCTCGGGGGCCGTCGTCCTTGCTGACCACCGTGCCGTCGCCGAGCGTGACCGGGGCGATCTCGCGCTCGAAGAAGCCGTCGGCGATCGCCTTCTCCGCGCGGTTCTGCGACGAGACGCCCCATTCGTCCTGGCGCTCACGGGAGATACCGCGCAGGGTGGCGACGTTCTCGGCGGTCTGGCCCATCGACAGGTAGACGTCGGGCAGCAGGCCCTGCTGGCGCGGGTCGGCCCAGGTCTCGTTGCTCTGGGCGATCTGCTCGCTGCGGGCGGCCGAGCCGGCGAACTTGGGGTTCTGGTCGTCACCGGAGGACCCACCGGCACCGGCCCAGTTGGTGTACTGCGAGACGCACTCGACGCCACCGGAGACGAAGATGTCGCCCTCGCCGGCCTTGATCGCGTGGTAGGCCATCCGCGTGGTCTGCACGGACGAGGCGCAGAACCGGTTGATGGTGGAGCCGGGCAACCCGTCGAAGCCGGCGAGCACGGCCACGACGCGAGCCATGTTGGACCCGTGCCTTCCCGAGGGCTCGGCGCAGCCCCAGTAGAGGTCCTCGACAAGGGTGGGGTCGAGCTCGGGGACCTTGGCCAGCGCGGCGGAGATCACCTGCACCGACAGGTCGTCGGGACGGATCTCCTTCAGCGAGCCCTTGAACGCGCGCCCGATGGGCGTGCGAGCGGTCGAGACGATGACTGCTTCGGTCACGGGGTCCTCCTCATGCAACAGCTTCGAGGGGCCGCGAGATAAGCGGCCGCTTAGTCAGCCTCGATGGTATGCCGTGCGGCTTGGTCCGCGACTGTGGCGTTGCTCTCGTCGGGGGCGGGCGACTCGGCTTGGCGGTCGGGCACGGGGTCGTGCGGGCGGCGCAGCAGCATCGCCCAGCGACCGCGGGGGCCGCGGGCCTGACCGGCGATCTTGGTCGCGGAGACCTCGGTGCCGGGGTCACGGACGGCGTACTGGGCCGCGACGGCGACCGGGCCGACACCCTCACCGCGGCGCGCGTCGGGGTGCCGCTCCTCGCTCGGCTCGCCGATCCGGACCCCGAGGGCGTCGTAGACGCTCGGCAGGAGGGCGGCGGCCGCTCGGGCGTAGCCGGCGGGGGAGGGGTGGAACCGGTCGGCGCTGAACATCTCGTGCGGCCGCTCGGCGAACTCCGGGCCCAGCAGGTCGCCGAGCGACACCGTGCGGCCACCGGCCTCGACCACGGCGACGGTCTGCGCCGCGGCCATGTCACGGGACCACCGGCGCCCGATCAGCCGCAACGGCTGGGGGATCGGCTGGATGGTGCCGAGGTCCGGGCAGGTGCCGACGACGACCTCGGTGTCGAGGGCCCGCAGCGCCCGGACCGTGGTCTCGAGGTGGCGGACGGCGACGGCCTTGTTGATGCGGTGGGTGACGTCGTTGGCGCCGATCATGATGATCGCGACGTGGGGTCGTGGCACCTGGTCGAGGGCGTTGGCGAGCTGGAGCTCGAGCCCGGAGGACTCCGCCCCCACCACGGCGGTGTTGGTGAGGCGGACCGGGCGGCCGGTCAGGGCCGAGACGCCGTTGGCGATGATCGCGCCCACCGTCTGGTAGCGGTGGTCGGCTCCCATCCCCGCGGCGGACGAGTCGCCGAGGACGACGAGCTCGACTGGCTCACCCACGCCGGCGCCGTAGAGCCCGTTGTCGTCGGGGGAGCCGTCGAACGGCTGGCCGACGATGCGGCGGGCCACCTTGGCCTCGACCTTGAGCACGCCGTAGCCGATCGCGCCGAGTGCGCCGATGCCCGCAGCGAGCCCACCGCCACCGTAGGCGGCGGTGGCGGCGATCTTGCGAGCGCGTCGTGCCCGGCTCATGGGCCATCCCCTCTCGTCCGTGGCTCCTCTGACGGTAACGCTCGACGCTGACATGGTGTCCCCCTACCCCCTCGATGGTGCGACCGCCCCCGTCGCGTCGCATCCCCCACTTGAAGGAGAGGCGGAAGTCGGCTTTGAGACCACCCGCCCGGTCCGGAGGCCTGTCCAGCATCTGAGAGGATGGCCGGGTGAAGTACGCAGAGCACATCGCCGACCTGGTCGGGAACACGCCCCTCGTCAAGCTGAACTCGGTCACCGAGGGGATCGCGGCCACGATCCTCGCCAAGGTGGAGTACCTGAACCCGGGCGGGTCGGTGAAGGACCGCATCGCGCTCAAGATGATCGAGGCGGCCGAGGCCTCCGGCGAGCTCAAGCCGGGCGGCACCATCGTCGAGCCGACCTCCGGCAACACCGGCGTCGGGCTGGCCCTGGTGGCCCAGCGCAAGGGCTACAAGTGCGTCTTCGTCTGCCCCGACAAGGTGAGCCAGGACAAGCGCGACGTCCTCAAGGCCTACGGCGCGGAGGTCGTCGTCTGCCCGACCGCGGTCGCTCCCGACCACCCGGACTCCTACTACGAGACGTCCGACCGCTTGGTCCGTGAGATCGACGGTGCGTGGAAGCCCAACCAGTACGCCAACCCGATGGGCCCGGCCTCGCACTACGAGTCGACCGGCCCGGAGGTCTGGGACGACACCGACGGCAAGGTCACGCACTTCGTCGCGGGCGTCGGCACCGGCGGCACCATCACCGGCACCGGTCGCTACCTGCGTGAGGTCTCCGAGACCCGCGAGGGCGGGCGCGTGCAGATCATCGGCGCCGACCCGGAGGGCTCGGTCTACTCCGGTGGCACCGGGCGCCCCTACCTCGTCGAGGGTGTCGGCGAGGACTTCTGGCCCACCGCCTACGACCCCGCCGTCGTCGACGAGGTCATCGCGGTCAGCGACGCCGACTCCTTCGAGATGACCCGCCGCCTCGCCAAGGAGGAGGGCCTGCTCGTCGGCGGCTCCTGCGGCATGGCGGTCGTCGCGGCGCTGCGGGCCGCCAAGGACCTGCCTGCCGATGCCGTCGTCGTCGTGCTCCTGCCCGACAGCGGTCGCGGCTACATGTCGAAGATCTTCAACGACGACTGGATGAACTCCTACGGCTTCATGCACACCCACACCGAGACCACGGTCGGCGAGGTGCTGCACCGCAAGGCCGGCGACATCCCCGCCCTCGTCCACACGCACCCGACCGAGACGGTCCGCGACGCCATCGAGATCCTCCACGAGTACTCCGTGTCACAGATGCCGGTCGTCAAGGCCGAACCGCCGGTGATGGCCGGCGAGGTCGCGGGTTCGGTGAGCGAGCGGGCGCTGCTCGAGGCGCTGTTCAACGGCAGCGCGCACCTCACCGACTCGGTCGGCAAGCACATGGAGCCGGCCCTGCCGCTCGTCGGCGCCGGTGAGGCCGTCACGGCGGCTCGCCACGAGCTCGAGAAGCACGACGCGATCATGGTCGTCGAGGACGGCAAGCCGGTCGGCGTGCTGACCCGTGCTGACCTGCTGATCGCCTTGGTGGACTAAGGGATTCGTCGACCAGTCGCCGATGGGCGCAGTGCGCTGGTCATCGCAGCCGTCGCGCCATGTCCGGGCGCGGCGGCTGCGCCGCGTCCGGGTGCAGGATGCCGGCCAGCGCCTCCACCCCGTCGACGAGGCGAGGTCCTGGGCGGGCGAAGCTGGCGTTCGCGTCGACCGCCCACACGGGTATGCCGTCGGGCAGCTCCCCGTCGTCGATCGCCTTGCGGCCCAACGCCGTCGATCCCTCGAGGTCGTAACCGCAGGGTGCACAGACGATGACCTCGGGGGCGCTGCCGCGCACCGCGTCCCACGTGACGCGCACCGACTTCTCGCCCGCGGTGCCCAGCGCGTTGATGCCCCCGGCTCGGGTGACCATCTCGGGCACCCAGTGGCCGGGCGCGAAGGCCGGGTCGGTCCACTCGAGCACCAGCGCACGTGGTCGGTGCGCGGCGTGCACGGCCGACTCCACGGCATACAGGCGGTCGCGGAGGCCGGCCACGAGCTCCGATGCGCGCGCGGACGTGCCCGTGGCGGCACCGAGCGTGGTCACTGAGGTGAGCACCTCGTCGAGGGTGTGGGGGTCGATGGTGAGGACCTCGGCGCGGCAGCCGAGGTAGGCCAGCGCGTCGTCGACGACGGAGACGTCCACGGCGCAGACGGCGCACAGGTCCTGGGTGACCACGAGGTCGGCGTCGAGGGCGCCGAGGGCTCCGGCGTCGAGGTGGTAGAGGTCTTCGCCGGCCGCCATGGCCTTGCTGACGAAGGCGTCGATGTCGCTCGCCGAGAGGCCCTCGGGGATGGCTGTCGTGGAGACGATCGTGCGCTCACGAGCCTCGGCCGGGGTGTCGCACTCGAACGTGACGCCGACGACCTGGTCACCGGCGCCGAGCGCGAACAGGATCTCCGTCGTCGAGGGCAACAGGGACACGATCCGCATGCCGCGACCCTACGCGGGCCCGGCGCCGGGGCATACCGTGGCCTCCGGTGCCCGGGTTAGGTTGGCACCATGGAGAACTGGGAATCTCCGGTGGAACGCGCCATCCGTGAGGCGCAGGAGCGCGGGGAGTTCGACAACCTGCCCGGGACGGGGAAGCCGCTGCGCAGCCTCGGTGACCCCGAGCGGGACGACCCGGACTGGTGGGTCAGGCAGCTGGCTGAGCGGGAGCACCTCGACCTGTCGGGTGCGCTGTCGCCGCCGTTGGCGCTGCGCAAGGAGGCCGCCACGTTCCCGGGGTCACTGCTCGACCTGCGCACCGAGGCGAGCGTCCGCGCCGTGCTGGAGGACTACAACCACCGCGTGAAGACCGACCGGCTGCGGCCGGGGGTCGGGTCGACCTTCCCGATCTGGGCGCCGCTCGTCGACGTCGACGACCTGGTCGAGCAGTGGCGCACCCTGCGCGAGGAACAGGCTGCCCAGCGAGCAGCGGCCGCCGGCAACGCGACCACCTCGGCGGCTCGCGACCGTCAGGGCCCCTCGTGGCTCACCCGGCTGGTTCGGCGCCTGTCGGGAGCCTGACCACCAGGGATCCGACGTCCATCCGTGCCGTCAACGCCACGGATGGACCTCGCGCGCGGTCAGCGCGGCGGGCCTCAGCCGCCGAGGTCGCTCGAGTCGTTGACGCGCAGCACGCTCTCCTGGGACGGCAGCTGGTCCTGCTTCACGAGGCCGACCGGGCAGGTCATGCCGTTGGGCCCGTGGTTGCAGTAGCCGCCGGGGTTCTTGTAGAGGTACTGCTGGTGGTAGTCCTCGGCGTAGTAGAACGGTCCGGCGTCCTCGGCTGAGCGCAGCTCCGTCGTGATGGTGCCGAACGCGTTGTCGGTCAACACCTTCTGGAACGCCTCGCGGGTCGCCTCGGCGGCGCGCTGCTGGTCGGGGGTGGTCCAGTAGATCGCCGACCGGTAGGCCGTGCCGATGTCGTTGCCCTGGCGGTTGCCCTGGGTCGGGTCGTGGTTCTCCCAGAACTCCTTCAGCAGCAGCTCGGGGGTGGTCTGCTCCGGGTCGTAGGCGACCAGCACCGCTTCGGCGTGACCGGTCAAGCCGGTGCAGGTCTCCTCGTAGGTGGGGTTCGGGGTGAGGCCGCCCATGTAGCCGGCGGCGGTGGTGACGACCCCCGGGAGCCGCCAGAAGATGCGCTCGGCGCCCCAGAAGCACCCCATCGCGATGTAGAGCACCTCGGTGCCCTCGGGCCAGGGGCCCTCGAGCGGCGTGTGCAGGACGACGTGCTCGTCGGCGATGTGGAACGGACGTGTCTCGCGTCCGCGCAGGGCGTTCTCGGCGGTGGGCAGGGTGGTCTTGGCGCGCGATCCGAATATCACGACCGGTCCAACGCGGCCTGCCCCACGACTGTTCCGGCTGGACCTTACGGCGGGGTGACGTCCGCGCGGCCCCGGCAAACTCGGTGGCCCCGCCACGTCACCTCGGGGAAGGTGGTGCCATGGTCACCATCGTCCTGGTCGAGGACCCGCACGACGCCCAGCGTCAGCTCTTCGACGACTGGGCGGGGGTCTTCGCCGCTGACGGGCGGCACACCTTCGGCCCGGACCACTCCGCCCACTCGGCCGACGAGCTGCGGGAGATGACGCGCAGCACCTCGCAGCACCGGATCGCGTGGGCCGGGGTCGACCAGTCGGGCACCGTGGTCGGCGCGGCGGGGCTGGTGATGCCCAGGCACGACAACCTGGCGCAGGCCGTGGTCACGGTCGTGGTGCACCCCGACCACCGTCGGCGCGGCATCGGCACCGCTCTCCTGGAGCAGGCCGAGGCTTCAGCCCTCGAGCACCGTCGCACGGTCCTCCTCACCGAGACGCAGTGGCGGGTGGGTGCCCGCGACGAGAGCGGCGAGGACTTCGCCGCACGACATGGGTATGCCGCGGCGCAGACCGTGCTGCGCAGCTCGCTGTCCCTGCCCGCTGACCGGGCGCGGCTGGACGCCGCGGTGGAGGGGCACGACGCGGACGGGTACGTCGTGCGGACCTGCTGGGACGGCATACCGGAGTCGTGGTTGGCCGGACGCGCGGAGCTGAGCCGTCGGATGAGCACTGACATCCCGATGGGCGACCTCGTCCTCGAGGAGGAGCGGTGGGACGAGGAGCGGGTGCGCACCGACTACCAGCGGATCGCCGCGATCGGTCGCCGGGTCGTCGACGCATACGCCCAGCACGAGGCCACGGGTCAGCTGGTCGGCTACACCCAGGTGCAGGTGCCGCAGGCCGACCCCCAGGTGGCGTTCCAGCAGGACACCCTCGTGATGCGCGAGCACCGAGGTCACCGGCTCGGGCTGCGGATGAAGGCGGCCGGGACGCTGGCGCTGATGGAGGGCTCGCCGGACACGACGAGCATCCGCACCTGGAACGCCGACGACAACGCGGCGATGCTGGCGGTCAACCGCGACCTCGGCTTCGTCCACGACGGCATGATGTGCGAGTGGCAGAAGGTGGTGGCGCCGTGATGGACGACCTGGTCGACGTCGACCTCGGCACGGTGGCCTCGATCCACGTCGCCAAGGCCACCAAGCTGCCCATGCGGCCGGTCGAGTCGGTCGTCGCCGAGGCGGGCGCAGGGCTGGTCGGCGACCGCTACCACGGCTCCAAGCACCGCCACGTCACCGTGCAGTCGGCACCCTCCCTCGCCGATGCGAGCCGGGCCCTCGGCGCCCCGGTCGACGCAGGCGCCACCCGTCGCAACATCACCCTGTCCGGCGGGCCGGTGCCGGGCCGCCCGGGCACCCGGATCCGGATGGGGGAGGCCCTGCTCGAGGTGGTGCGCCCCGCCGCACCCTGTCGCCTGATGGACGACCTCATCGGCCCCGGGGCGACGAAGGCCCTCCACGCGCGCGGCGGCACGGTGTTCCGGATCCTCGAGGGAGGGGTCATCCGGCTGGGCGACCCGGTGGTGCGGGAGGACGCGCAGGAGGGGTCGCCAGAGGGCTCCTGAGCGGGGGCTAGCCTTGCCGCCATGACGGAGCAGCACAGCACTGACCACGGCTTCTCGACGCGTGCGATCCACGCGGGGCAGGAGCCGGACGCAGGCACCGGAGCGGTGATCACCCCCATCTTCCAGGTGTCCACCTACAAGCAGGACGGGATCGGTGGCTTCCGCGGCGGCTACGAGTACAGCCGCTCGGCCAACCCGACCCGCACCGCCCTGGAGGAGTGCTTCGCAGCGCTCGAGGGTGGCGCCCGCGGCTTCGCCTTCTCGTCGGGTCTGGCCGGTCAGGACACCGTCCTGCGGGCCCTCCTCACGCCCGGTGACCACGTGGTCGTCCCGAGCGATGCCTATGGCGGCACCTACCGGCTCTTCAACAAGGTCCTGACCACGTGGGGCGTGGACCACACCATCGCGCCGATGGGCGACCTCGACGCGGTGCGCGCCGCGATCCGCCCCGGCAGCACCAAGATCCTCTGGGTCGAGACGCCGACCAACCCGTTGCTCGGCATCGCCGACATCTCCGCCCTGGCCGAGCTCGCGCACGGCGCAGGCGCGTTGCTGGTGGTCGACAACACCTTCGCCTCGCCCTACCTGCAGCAGCCGCTCGCGCTCGGCGCCGACATCGTCACGCACTCGACGACCAAGTACTGCGGCGGCCACTCCGACGTCGTCGGTGGCGCCGTCGTGGTGGGCCACGACATCACCGTGCCGGGCTTCGAGGACGCGGTGGATCGCGTTGCGTTCCACCAGAACTCGATGGGCGCGGTCGCCGGACCGATGGACGCCTGGCTCGTCCTGCGCGGGCTGAAGACGCTGGCGCTTCGGATGGAGAAGCACAGCGACAACGCCGAGCGCGTCGTGGAGTTCCTCACCGCCCACCCAGCCGTCAGCGCCGTCCACTACCCCGGCCTGGAGAGCCACCCCGGCCACGAGGTCGCGAAGCGCCAGATGAAGCGGTTCGGAGGCATGATCTCGTTCCAGGTCAGGGCGGGGGAGGACGTCGCCGTCAAGGTCTGCGGCGAGACCCAGCTGTGGACCCTGGGCGAGTCCCTCGGCGGGGTGGAGTCGCTCATCGAGCACCCCGCGCGGATGACCCACGCGTCGGTCGCCGGCACCGAGCTCGAGGTGCCCGCCGACCTGATCCGCCTGTCGGTCGGCATCGAGGACGTCGAGGACCTCATCGCCGACCTCGGGCAGGCCCTCGACCGGCTCGGCTGAGGCGAGCGGCGCGCTCGTGCAGCTGCTCTGCGTCGACTTCGGGTCGACCTTCACCAAGGCGGTGCTCGTCGACGGCGAGGGTGCCGTGGTGGCGACCGCCTCGACCCCGACCACGGTCGGCACGGACGTCCTCGACGGCTACCGCACCCTCTGCGACGAGCTGCGCCCGCACGGCGCCATCGACGACGTGCTGGCCTGCTCCAGCGCCGGAGGGGGGCTGCGTCTCGCGGTGGTCGGCTACGAGCGCGAGGTCACGGCTCAAGCGGGTTTCCGCGTGGGGCTCAGCGCCGGTGCGCGCGTCGCCCACGTGACGTCCGGGCCGCTGTCGGGGACTGACGTGAAGGCCCTGCGGGACAGCCGTCCCGACCTCGTGCTGCTGGTGGGCGGCACCGATGGCGGCAACGCAGAAGTGTTGCTGCACAACGCCTCTCGGCTCGCCAAGGCGCGGATCTCCGCACCACTCGTGGTCGCCGGGAACGCCGACGCGCAGGCGGAGGTCGCGGCGGCCCTGTCGGCCACCGGTCGCTCGTTCACCGTGGCGGACAACGTGCTGCCGTCGATCGGTGTGATCGCGCCAGAGTCGGCCAGGGCCGCCATCCGCCGGGTCTTCCTCGAGCACGTGATCGGGGGCAAGGGCCTCTCGCGAGGGCCGGAGTTCGGAGCGATGGTGCAGGCGCCCACTCCTGACGCGGTCCTCGACGGGGTCGCCGTGCTGGCCGAGCACCTCGACGGCGACGTCATGGTCGTCGACATCGGCGGGGCGACGACCGACGTCTACTCGGCGCTGCGCCCCCAGGGCGAGGACTCCGGCCTCGCCAAGGACGTGGTGGCCCCCCTGTGGCACGCGCGGACCGTGGAGGCCGACCTCGGGATGCGGTGGAACGCCGAGGGCATCGTCGAGGCCGCGCGGCGCGAGCACGTCCCCGTCCCCGACGGCATCGACGGGTATGCCGCGAGCGTCGTCCGCGACACCGGTCACCTCCCCGAGGATGAAGGGGAGTGGGCGCTCGACCTCGCGCTCGCCCGGGCCGCGGCGGTGGTCGCCGTGCGCCGCCACGCGCGTCCGCCCGCACCGGGCGCTGGGGCCCGGCCCCTGGCCGATGTGCAGGTCGTGGTGGGTTCGGGTGGGGTCCTGCGCCACGCGGACGCCCCCGGTCGGGAGCAGGTGCTGCGGGCCGTCGCCGGTGACCACGCGGGCGGGTGGAAGGTCCCGCGGGACGCCGCGCTGGTGACGGACACGGCATACCTGCTCTTTGCGGTGGGGCTGCTGCGCGAGGCGCACCCCGAGGTGGCCCGGGCGCTGGCCCGGACGGTCGTGGGCCCCGGTGTCGGTGGTCTCTCCTAACGTCGGGGCATGAGCGACGACACCCTCCCGAAGCCCAAGCTCGACCTCGTGGTGCTCGACTGCCCCGACGCCCTGGCGCTCGCCCGGTTCTACGCCGAGGTGCTCGGCTGGGAGACCGAGCCCGACTCCGACCAGGGCTGGGCGACCCTCGTGCCGCCGGGCGGGGGTCTCACCCCCGACCACCCCGATGGCCGGGCGACCCTGGCGTTCCAGCAGATCCACGACTTCGTCCGCCCCACCTGGCCCGGTGGGGCCCACCCACAGCAGTTCCACCTGGACCTCTGGGTGGAGGGGATCGCGGCGGCTGAGCCGGCGGTGCTCGCTGCCGGGGCGACCGTCCACGAGCACCAGCCGTCCGAGGACGGCGGGTTCAAGGTCTACCTCGACCCGGCCGGCCACCCGTTCTGCCTGGTCGGCCGACCCTGACGCCGCGCGGGCTTGTGCTGCCCGGGCGAAACGCGATACAACGTGTTGTGACAGACGCGATATAACGTGAATGGAGCGCCGAAAATGAATGGTCGACCACCCGCGCCGCAGCCTAGGGTCGAGCGATGACCTCCCCCGCGATCGAGGCCGAGCACCTCGTCAAGAAGTTCGGAGACACGACCGCCGTCGACGACGTCAGCTTCTCCGTGCCGGAGGGGTCCGTGCTGGGTCTCCTGGGCCCCAACGGTGCCGGCAAGACGACCACCGTGCGGATGATGACGACCCTGGCCAAGCCGACGAGCGGCACGGCGCGGGTGGCCGGCCACGACGTGCTGCGCGAGCCCGACGCGGTGCGTCGCTCGATGGGTCTGACCGGCCAGGCCGCGACCGTGGACGAGCTGCTCACCGGACGCGAGAACCTGCGGCTCATCGGGTCGCTGTACGGCCTGTCGGGCAGCTACGTGAAGTCGGCCGGTGCCGACCTGCTGGAGCGGTTCTCCCTCACCGAGGCAGCCGACCGCACCGTGAAGACCTACTCCGGCGGCATGCGTCGTCGGCTCGACCTCGCGGTGAGCCTCATCGCCACCCCGCCGGTGCTGTTCCTCGACGAGCCCACGACGGGTCTCGACCCCCGCAGCCGGGTCGAGCTGTGGGAGGTCCTGCGCGGCCTGGTCAAGGACGGCACCACGCTGCTCCTGACGACCCAGTACCTCGAGGAGGCCGACCAGCTCGCCGACCGCATCGTCGTGATCGACCGTGGCCAGATCATCGCCGAGGGCACGCCGCTCGAGCTCAAGGACCGCAGTGGCAAGGCCAGCCTGGTGCTGACCGTGTCGCGGGCCGAGGACCTGCAGACCGCCGCCGACATGCTGCGCCAGCGGGTCTCCGAGGTGCACGTCGACGAGGCCGCCCGCCAGCTGACCGCGCCGGCCGAGGGGCTGCGCGACATGACGAGGATCGCCGCGGTCTTCGAGGACAGCTCGATCGAGCTCGACGACCTCGGTCTCAAGCGACCGAGCCTCGACGACGTGTTCCTCCACCTCACCGGCCACCGCGCCGAAGAGCCCACCGAGACCGAGCAGGAGCAGGCGTCATGACCACCGACACCACGACCCGGCAGTCGGCCAGCGGGATCGCCCGACCCGAGATCAAGCCGACGGGGCTGCTGCGCCAGTCGCTGGCGATCACCCGTCGCAACCTCATCCACATCAAGCGGATGCCCGAGATGCTGATGGACGTCACCATCCAGCCGGTGATGTTCGTCCTGCTCTTCGCCTACGTCTTCGGCGGTTCGATCGCGGTCAAGGGCTCACCCGCCGGATACCGGGAGTGGCTGATGGGCGGGATCATGGGGCAGACCATCGCCTTCGCGTCCTTCATCGTCGCCGTCGGCCTCACCGCAGACATCGACAAGGGCATCGTCGACCGCATGCGGTCGCTGCCGATCAACCCCTCGGCTGTGCTGGTGGGCCGGAGCATCTCCAGCCTGCTGCACTCCAGCATCGGCATCCTCGTGATGTCGGTGACCGGGTTGTTCGTCGGCTGGCGGATCCGCGGCAGCTTCGCCGAGGCCGTGCTGGCCTACGCGCTGCTGCTGCTCTGGGGCTTCGCGATGATCTGGATCGGCATCCTCGTCGGCTCGGCGATGCGGTCGGTCGAGGCCGTGAACGGGCTGATGTTCACGACGATGTTCCCGATCACGTTCCTGGCCAACACCTTCGCGCCGACCGACAACATGCCCCACTTCCTGAGGGTCATCGCCGAGTGGAACCCCATCTCGTCGTTGGTCCAGGCGGTCCGGCAGCTGTGGGGCAACGACCTCCCGGTGCCGGCCGACGCTGCACTCCCGCTGCACCACCCGATCATCACCACGCTGATCTGGACCGTCGGGCTCACCCTGGTGATGGCCCCACTCGCGATCCGCGCGTTCGCCAAGCGCACCGAGGGCTAGCCAGCCCCCTGCCCGGGCTCAGGCCCGGGCAGGGGGTCAGGGGCGTCTCCGGGGCCGGTCCGGAGGGACTAGCCTTCCGGCCATGGCATCACCGACGCTGTCAGTCACCCTGGACGACGTGCGCGCTGCGCAAGACCTGCTCAGCGGCGTCGTCCGGCCCACCCCGCTCGAGTACAGCCGGGCCCTGTCCGACCGGGTCGGCGCCGAGGTGTTCCTCAAGTGCGAGAACCTCCAGCGAGCGGGTTCGTTCAAGATCCGGGGCGCCTACACGCGGATGGCTCGGCTCTCCGACGCGGAGAAGGCCCGGGGGGTCGTGGCGGCGAGCGCCGGCAACCACGCGCAGGGTGTCGCGCTGGCCGGCCAGCTGCTGGGCATCGACGTCAAGGTCTACATGCCGTACGGCGCCCCGATGCCCAAGCTGCTGGCGACGCAGGCCTACGGCGCGACCATCGAACAGGTCGGCACGACCATCGACGAGTGCCTGGTCAAGGCCCGCGAGTGGGAGTCGACCAACGGCGCCGTCCTGATCCACCCCTTCGACCACCACGACATCGTCGCGGGCCAGGGCACCGCGGGGCTTGAGATCCTCGACCAGTGCCCCGACGTCCGGACCATCGTGGTCAGCACCGGCGGCGGTGGGCTCCTCGCCGGCATCTCCGTGGCGGTCCGGGCCGCGCGGCCCGAGGTGCGGATCATCGGCGTGCAGGCCGAACAGGCGGCGGCCTACCCCTTGTCCCTGGCGGCGGGCAAGCCGGTCGCCCTCGAGAACATGCAGACCATGGCCGACGGCATCGCCGTCGGGATGCCCGGCGACGTGCCCTACGCGCTGGTGCGCGACCTCGTCGACGCGATCGAGACGGTCAGCGAGGAGGAGCTGTCCCGAGCCCTGCTGTTCGTCCTCGAGCGAGCCAAGCTCGTCGTCGAGCCGGCCGGCGCCGCGGCGGTGGCCCACCTGCTCGACCGGGCCGGCCACCAGCACCTCGACGGACCGGTCGTGGCGGTCCTCTCCGGCGGCAACATCGACCCGCTCCTGCTCCTGCGGATCATCCGGCACGGCATGGCCGCCGCCGGTCGCTACCTGCAGTTCCGGGTGCGGATCTCGGACCGGCCCGGCCACCTGGCCCGGCTGCTCGCCGACTGCGCGGCCGTCGACGCCAACGTGCTGGAGGTCGAGCACATCCGCACCGGCACGACCATCACGGTCGACGAGGTGGAGATCGGGCTGCAGCTCGAGACCCGGGGCAAGCAGCACTGCGAAGAGGTCCTGCGGACCTTGCGCAGCAAGGGCTACCAGCTCAAGTTCGGCTGACCGGCACACCCCGACACCGCAGAAGGCCGCCCCGAGGGGCGGCCTTCTGCGTGGTGGAGAGTGCTCAGCCGCCGTGCGGCTTGGCGCCCTTCACGGACACCTGGATGACCTTGCCGTTCGGGGCCTTGTAGGAGGCCTTGTCGCCGACCTTCTTGCCGTTGATCGCGGCGCCCAGCGGGGACTTCTCGCTGTAGACCTCGAGGTCGCTGTCACCGGCGATCTCGCGCGACCCGAGGAGGAAGGTCACGTCGTCGCCGAACATCTCGACGGTGACGACCATGCCCGGCTCGACGATGCCGTCATCAGCCGGCTTGGCTCCCACGACGGCGTTCTCGAGCAGCTGGGTCAGCTGGCGGATGCGGGCCTCCATCTTGCCCTGCTCCTCCTTGGCCGCGTGGTAGCCGCCGTTCTCCTTGAGGTCGCCCTCGTCGCGGGCCGCCTCGATCTTCTTGGCGATCTCCGTACGGCCTTCTCCGGACATCTGGTCCAGCTCGGCCTTCAGACGGTCGAAGGCCTCCTGGGTCAGGTAGCTCGCGGTGGGGGTCGCGGTCTCGCTCACGGTGATACTCCTTGATCGGGTCCCCGTCGGACGCGGTTGCGTCTCGGAGAGGGTGGTACGCGCAGCGGCCCGGACCCCGACCACGTCGCTGTTGACGTCGCAGTGGCCGGTCCAGACCGCTCGGTGAAAGGACAAGACTACCTCGCGCCGCACGAACACGTCGCTGAGCCTTTCAACAGCGCTGCGCTGAACATCTGGACAACCCGTCAGGTATGCCGCCTGGCCGGCTCTGCAGGCCCATCGCCTCTCGCAAAACCGCAGGTCAACGGCTGTTCGGCGGCAGTCCGAGCGGCACGATCCGCCCGGTCGGGTCGCGCCCCAAGTCAGTCCCAAGTGGTGGGCGGCATCCTCGTCCCAGACGACCACCGAGGACGTCCCGACCAGAGGAGCGAACCAGCATGTCCGTCACCACCCCCGACCGCCCGGCCGACGCCTCGACGCGCGCCGCTCTCCGGGCGCTCCCGCGCAGCAGCGGTGGAGCCCTCCGGCTGGCGATGGCCGTGCTGCTCGCGACCGACCTCGTCGGCGGGCTCGTCGCGGTTCGCGCCGGGGTGAACACCTGGGGCGAGGCGTGGGGCCCGGAGGCCCTGCTCGCTGCACCGGTGCCGATGATCGTGGCGCAGCTGCTGCTGGTCTGGCTGGCGACCCGACGCCTCGGCCGGGGTGCCGCCGTGGCCGCAGGGCTGCTCGCCACCGCGTGCCTGGTGAGCGTCGTCTCCGGGTTCTTCGACGGTGGCCTCGGCAACGCCGAGCTGACCGCCGGGCTGGCTGCCTACCAGTACGTCCTGCTGGCCGTGACGACAGCGGTGGGCGCGCTCGCCATCCGGCGCACCGTCGCCGCCCTCGCCCGCTGATTCGATGTAAACGCGCCGGAGATCCCCGGCGCGTTTACATCGACCCGCGGATGGAGGGTCGGTCAGGAGTCGGGCACGCAGTCCCGCACGCTGCCGCCCACGGCCCGGGACGCGGTGCGGACCAGCACCTGCAGGTGGCTGGACCGCTGGGTGGACGCAGGAACCGGCACCTCGAGCACCCCGACGACGCCGTGCGCGGTGTCCTGCGCCTGCACCGTGCAGACGACCTCCTGGCCCGGGGAGCGGTGGACGTCGAACCCGACCTGCACGCTGGTGTCGTCGATGACCTTGTAGTCGGTGTCGGTCCAGGTGATCGCGCCCAGGCTGTTGGCCAGTCCGAGCCAGACGGCGAGGGCGATCCCGATCGTGCAGCCGATCGTGCCGATGACCCACCAGCGGCCGGTGCCTGGGGCGGGACGGGGGAGCGGCATGGGTGACCTTCTGCGGGTGAGAGGATGGCTGGCGGTTCCGAGTGTCTGACGACTCTGGACAATGATTGTCGACGATGGACGAGCGAGGTTCTGCAGGTGGCTGACCGGTTGCGGCTCATGGCGGTGCACGCGCACCCCGACGACGAGTCGAGCAAGGGCGCGGCGACGATGGCGAAGTACGCCGGCACGGGATATGACGTGCTCGTCGTCTCGTGCACGGGTGGGGAGCGCGGCGACGTGCTCAACCCCCGGCTCAAGGGCGACCCCCACATCGAGCGCGACCTGGCCCAGGTCCGGCGCGAGGAGATGAAGCGGGCCCAGGAGATCCTCGGCGTCGACCACACCTGGCTCGGGTTCGTCGACTCGGGTCTGCCCGAGGGTGACCCGCTCCCCCCGCTGCCGGACGGGTGCTTCGCGCTCGAGCCGATCGAGGTCACCGCCGAGGCACTGGTCCGCGAGATCCGGCGGTTCCGTCCGCACGTCATGACGACGTACGACGAGAACGGCGGCTACCCCCACCCCGACCACATCATGACCCACACGGTCTCGATGGCCGCCTTCGCGGCGGCCGGTGACGCCGCGGCATACCCCCATGCGGGTGAGCCGTGGCAGCCGCTGAAGATCTACTACAACTCGCACAACCGGGCGAAGTACGCGGCGTTCCACGACGCGCTGCTCGCGCAGGGCGTCGAGAGCCCGTATGCCGACTGGCTCAAGGACTGGGACCCGGCCACCGCGCGCACCATCACCACCCGCGTGGAGTGCTCCGACTTCTTCGACCAGCGCGACCAAGCGCTGCTCGCGCACGCCACCCAGATCGACCCCGACGGCGCGTGGTTCCGGGTGCCCCGCGAGATGCAGGTCAGTGTCTGGCCGACCGAGGACTTCGAGGCGGCGCTGTCCTACGTGCCCGTCCAGCCCGTGGAGGACGACCTGTTCGCGGGCATCTCCGACGCGGCGACGGGTGACGAGCTCGCCACCCGCGGTGACCTCGAGATCGCGTACGACGGCCGCAAGGAGAAGACGACGTGAACGGCGCACCGTCGGCGATGGTCTCGCCGGGCCTGTGGGGCTTCGTGGCGTTCTTCGTGCTGGCTCTCGCGCTCTACCTGTTGATGCGCAACATGAACGCGCGGATGCGACGGATGTCCTACGCCGCGCAGGAGCGCGAGCGGGAGGCCGAGGCGGAGCTCTCCGGGAAGGACCCGGGCCGGGGCGAGCCCGGCGCTCAGGAGCCGGGACGGGACGTCGACACTGGTGACGCTGAGGGCGACGGAGAGCAGACTGGGGAGCCCAGGACCTAGCGCTCCGCCCCGGCGGGACGCCGCCCGAGGGTCGGCCGGGGCTGGGCGTCAGTCACGCTGAGGCGAGGCCTCAGGACGCCGACCCTGCTCCGTAGACCGACATCGACGCCGCGATGTAGTGCACCGTGAACGCGGCGACGGTCAGGGTGTGGAAGATCTCGTGGAAGCCGAACCAGCGCGGGGAGGGGTTCGGCCGCTTGATGCCGTAGACGAGCGCGCCCACCGTGTAGAGCAGGCCACCGACGGCGATCAGGGTCACGATCGCCGGGCCGCCGAACTTGAGCAACGGGCCCAGGTAGAAGACGGCGACCCAGCCGAGGGCGACGTAGACCGGCGTGTAGAGCCAGCGCGGGGCGCCGACCCAGAAGACCCGGAACACGACGCCGGCAACGGCGCCGATCCAGACGATGAGCAGCATCGTGCGCGCGTCGTCGCGCGGCAGCAGCAACGCGAACGGCGTGTAGGTGCCCGCGATGATGAGGAAGATGTTGGAGTGGTCCATCCGCTTGAGCACCCCGGCCACCTTGGGTGACCAGTTGCCGCGGTGGTAGACCGCCGAGGTGCCGAAGAGCAGCCAGGCGGTGACGCTGAAGACGGTCGCGGCGATCCGCGCCGGAGTGGTGGGGGCCAGCGCGATCAGGACGATGCCCGCCGCGACGGCCAGGGGGACCATGCCCGCGTGCAGCCAGCCGCGCAGGTGGGGCTTCACTGCGGCGACGACAGACTCGAGGGGTCCCTGGGTGGAACGGGGGTCGGGTGCTGAGGTCATGGCACCACTGTAACCTACGGTTGCGTAGGTTACTAGCGCGTAGGTTGTGAGCCTCGACTCAGGACGGTCGCGAACTCGGACATCTGCACCACGGTCACCGGCCGTCACGCTGGCGTCTCCTGTCGCCCGGGGCAGCCCGCCCTCACGCGCCGGGCGTCGGGCGGACCAGCAGGGCCTGGGCGGTCCGGCCCACGAAGCCCTCCTCGTCGAACACCTCGGCCTGCGCCAGGCCGGCCGCTCCGCCCCCGAGGGTCGTGCGGGCGCGCAGCCCGATCCACTCGCCGGCCGGTTCACGCACGAGGTGCGCCGTCAGCTCGGTGTTCATGAACTGCCACTGGGTGATCTCCAGGGCCGCGCTCGCCCCGGACGCGGAGTCGACGCAGACCATCAGCCGCTCCAGCGGTGCCATCGGCTCACCCGTCACGAGAGGCACCCGCGGACGCATCCAGACCGTCGCCGGCCCGACCTGCTCGAGCGAGCCCTCCACCCAGGACCACTCGATCGCGTCGAGGTAGCCGGGGTGCCAGCCCGGGGGGACGGCTCCTTCGCCACCCGTCGCGGGGCCGCTCGGCGGGGTCGGCAGGCCGGCCACCGGGCCCGAGTCGACCCGCGGCACCAGCCAGGCGGCGGCCCGTGCAGCGACACGTCCCGAGTCGGCGTCGGCCAGCTCGCACTCGACCAGCTCGACGCTGCGCCCCGGCCTCGCGACCACCGCCTCGACGCGCAGCCGGCCGACCGGCACCGGTCCGAGCAGGTCGCAGGTCAGCCGTGCGACGACGCGGCTGCCGTCGCCCAGCCGCTGGGCCTCCCTCGCCATCAGCGCCATCGGCGGGCCGCCGTGCTGCGCCTGCGGAGACCAGGGCCCGGCCGTGTGGCTGGTGGAGGTGACCGTGCTGGCCCCCGCCTCGGTGTCGTCGAGCACGTAGAAGGCCTCGGGGGCGGGCGACATGGTGGCCATCCTGCCGGACCGCGACCGCCCGACGGGGGTAGCGTGGTGGCCGTGGCGCTGTCGGACCTCCTGTATGCCGCGTACGAGCGGCGACTCAGCCGTCGCCTCTCCCGGGAGACGCTTCCCCGCCACGTCGGCGTCATGCTGGACGGCAACCGGCGCTGGGCCAAGGCCCGCGGTCACGGCACCAAGGAAGGCCACCAGGCCGGCGCCGACAACATCGCGGGGTTCCTGGACTGGTGCGAGGAGGCCCGCGTCGAGGTCGTCACGCTGTGGCTGCTCTCCACCGACAACCTCAACCGCCCGGCCGCCGAGGTCGTCCCCCTCCTGTCGATCATCGAGACCACGGTCAGTGACCTGGCCCAGACCAAGCGCTGGGTGATCAACCCGGTGGGCTCGCTCGACCTGCTGCCTGCGGAGACCGCTCGACGGCTCAAGGAGGCCGCCGACCTGACCGAGGGCGTGCAGGGCATGACCGTCAACGTCGCGGTCGGCTACGGCGGGCGCCAGGAGATCACCGACGCCGTCCGGTCGATGCTCGTCTCGCACGCCGCCAACGGCACCACCATCGAGGAGCTGGCCGAGACGCTCCAGGTCGAGCACATCGCCGAGCACCTCTACACCAAGGGACAGCCCGACCCCGACCTCGTCATCCGCACGTCGGGGGAGCAGCGCCTCTCCGGCTTCCTGCTCTGGCAGAGCGCGCACAGCGAGTTCTACTTCTGCGAGGCCTACTGGCCCGACTTCCGGCACGTCGACTTCCTCCGCGCGCTGCGCGCCTATGCCGAGCGGAACCGCAGGTTCGGTAACTAAACCGGCTCGGCGGCATACCAACGTCTGAGGCGCGCCTCGGGCCAACGGGTTAACTCTGGATGACATGGGCCGACATGCGGCGTGGTTGCACGGCGCGGGCGTGATGCGGTCGTACCGTCCGTAGTGACGCGGGGCACCCGTCCCGCGTTCGGGGAGGCCAACCTATGGAGCAGATCCAGCTCCGAGCGGAGGGCCGGAACCGGCTCCCCCGCGGTGGGAAGGCCTGGTCCCGGCACCTCGTTCGCGAGTAGGCGCACCGCGCCGAAGCGCGCGTTGTGCCAAGGAGAGACATTGGCCTCGAACCACGACACCACCCGTCGTACCTCCTCCAGCACTGCGGCCGCGCCCCGCGCCATGCCGGTTCCCAAGGCCAAGGGCAAGAGCAAGGCCCCCGCCTTCCGGACGTTCGTCCTCGACACGTCGGTGCTCCTGTCCGACCCGCGAGCCATGCTGCGGTTCAAGGAGCACGAGGTCGTGTTGCCGGTGGTCGTCGTGACCGAGCTCGAGGCCAAGCGACACCACCCCGAGCTGGGCTACTTCGCCCGACAGGCACTGCGGCTGCTCGACGACCTGCGGATCAGCGAGGGACGGCTCGACGCGCCGGTGTCGGTCGGCGACGACGGCGGCACCCTCCGGGTGGAGCTCAACCACACGGACCCGAGCTCGCTGCCGGCCGGGTTCCGGCTGGGCGACAACGACACCCGCATCCTCTCGGTCGCGAAGAACCTGTCCGACGAGGGCTTCGCCGTCACGGTCGTCAGCAAGGACCTCCCGATGCGGGTCAAGGCGTCGGCGGTCGGCCTCGAGGCCGAGGAGTACCGCGCCGAGCTCGCGATCGACAGCGGGTGGACCGGCATGGCCGAGCTCGACGTCACCGTCGATGAGATGGATGCCCTCTACGAGCACGGGCGGATCGAGAACGCCAGCGCAGCCGAGATGCCGTGCCACACGGGTGTGGTCCTGCTCTCGCCGCGGGGAAGCGGTCTGGGGCGGGTCGGCGCCGACAAGCAGGTGCGGTTGGTCCGGGGCGACCGGGACGCGTTCGGCCTGCACGGCCGCAGCGCCGAGCAGCGGATCGCGCTCGACATCCTGCTCGACCCCGACGTGGGCATCGTGTCGCTCGGCGGGCGGGCCGGCACCGGCAAGTCCGCGCTCGCGCTCTGCGCCGGCATCGAGGCGGTGATGGAGCGCCGGCAGCACCGCAAGGTCGTGGTCTTCCGTCCCTTGTATGCCGTGGGCGGCCAGGAGCTGGGCTACCTCCCTGGCAGCGAGTCGGAGAAGATGGGTCCTTGGGCCCAGGCGGTCTTCGACACCCTCGGTGCGTTGGTCTCCCACGAGGTGGTCGAGGAGATCATGGACCGCGGGATGCTCGAGGTGCTGCCGTTGACCCACATCCGCGGCCGCTCCCTCCACGACGCGTTCGTCATCGTCGACGAGGCGCAGAGCCTGGAGCGCAACGTGTTGCTCACCGTGCTGTCCCGCATCGGCCAGAACTCGCGGGTGGTGCTCACCCACGACGTGGCGCAGCGGGACAACCTGCGCGTCGGGCGGCACGACGGCGTGGCAGCCGTGATCGAGGCGCTCAAGGGCCACCCACTGTTTGCCCACGTCACGCTCACCCGCAGCGAGCGCAGCCCGATCGCAGCCCTGGTGACCGACCTGCTTGAGGGGCTCGAGGTCTGACCTCCGGGGCCGGCCCCCGAACGTGCGGGCGCTCGTCCCGGTGACGCGCCGCCGTGGTCCCGTACGGGGGAATCGCGAGATTCCTCCCGGAATCACGGCGGCGCCTCCACCGAAAGGATGACTCTGTCGTCACATCTGTCACAAGGGTCACAGAAAGTGGTTGACGATTTCATTTCGTGGTGGCCGGTCGGGTAAGGTCTCGGTTTCATAACGTGCCGGGACGCTGTTCTGTTGGGCTGTTCAAGCCTGTTGGGCGACTTCGGCGAATACGTCCCCCCGGCACCTATTGAGGCCACCTCCCCCCGGTGGCCTTTCCTTTGGAGGAACCCGTATGAGTCAGCCCTACCAGGGTCGACACCGCCATGCGTCGTCCCACGGCAGGAAAGCCTCTCGGTCCTCCGGTCTGACCAAGGCGATCCGTCGCCCCGCGGTCACCTCCAGCATGCTTCTCGCGGTCGTCGCGACCACCGCCGCCGGCTACCAGGCCGCCGACCAGCGCCAGACCGGTGCCGCCGCCTTCACGGTGAGCACCGAGGCGATCGCCCAGGCCAACGAGCTCGCGGACGCCCAGATCGAGGACACCGCTCGCCTGGCCGCCGACCGCAACAACACCAACGCCAGCATCGCCGCCGCGCAGGAGAAGGACCGCGTCGCTGCGGTCGCCGCGGCCGAGGCCGCTGCCAAGGCGCGTCGCGAGGCCGCCCAGAAGGTCGCCCGCGAGAAGGCCCGCAAGGCCCTCGCCGCGAAGAAGCAGGCCATCCTCGCCAACGCGCAGGCCGACCCGCGGGCCGCCGCCCAGGCGCTGCTGCCCGAGTTCGGCTTCGGCGACGGCCAGTGGAGCTGCCTCGACCAGCTCTGGATGGGCGAGAGCGGCTGGCGCTACACCGCCGAGAACTCCTCGTCCGGTGCCTACGGCATCCCGCAGTCGCTGCCCGGCTCGAAGATGGCCACCGTCGCCTCCGACTGGCGCACCAACCCGGTGACCCAGATCCGCTGGGGCCTGCAGTACATCAAGAGCTCCTACGGCACCCCGTGTGGCGCCTGGAGCGCCTGGCAGAGCCGCTCCCCGCACTGGTACTGAGCCACCACTCCTAGCGGGGCGGGCGGGTCATCGCCAGCACGTCGAGGGCCTCGTCCAGCTGCTGCTCGGTCAGCTCACCGCTGGCGACGTGCCCGCGTTCGATGACGACGTCGCGGATCGGGCGACGCTCCTTGATCGACTGCTTCGCCACGGCGGCTGCGGCCTCATAGCCGATGTACCGGTTGAGCGGGGTGACGATCGACGGCGACCCCTCCGCCAGCTCGCGGGACCGCTCGGCGTCGGCCTCGATCCCAGCCACGCACCGGTCGGCCAGCAGTCGCGTGGCGGCCGCCAGCAGCGTCGCCGACTCGAGGATGTTGCGGGCCATCACCGGCAGCATCACGTTGAGCTCGAACGCGCCCGATGCACCTGCCACCGTGATGGCCGTGTCGTTGCCGACCACCTGAGCGCACACCATGAGGGTGGCCTCGGGCAGGACTGGGTTCACCTTGCCGGGCATGATGCTCGACCCCGGCTGGAGGTCGGGCAGGTGGATCTCGCCCAGCCCGGAGCGCGGACCGGACGACATCCAGCGCAGGTCGTTGCAGATCTTGGTGAGGCTGACCGCGACCACCTTGAGCGCCCCGCTCAGCTCGACGACGGCGTCCTGGGCGGACTGCGCCTCGAAGTGGTCGGCCGCCTCGCGGAAGGCCACCCCGGTGCGCTCGCTGACGCGGTCGATGACGGCCGCCGCGAAGCCGGGAGCGGCGTTGAGGCCGGTGCCGGCCGCCGTCCCACCCAGGGGCAGCTCCGCCGTGGCCTGGGCGGCCACCAGCACCCGCTCGGCTCCGAGCTCCACCTGCCTGGCGTAGCCGCCGAACTCCTGGCCGAGCGTGACCGGCACGGCGTCCATCAGGTGGGTGCGTCCCGCCTTGACCACGTCGGCGAACTCGGACTCCTTGGCGCGCAACGCCTTGGCCAGGTGCAGCAGGCTCGGCGCGAGGTCGCGGTGCACGGCCAGGGTGGCGGCGATGCGCAGGGCGCTGGGGAAGGTGTCGTTGCTGGACTGGCCGGCGTTGACGTGGTCGTTGGGGTGCACCGCCTGGTCGGTCGCGAGGTGCGCGATCCGGGCGACCACCTCGTTGACGTTCATGTTGGTCGAGGTGCCCGAGCCGGTCTGGAAGACGTCGATCGGGAACTGGTCGTCGTGGCGACCCTCGGCCACCTCGGTGGCGGCGGCCGCCACGGCCGCGGCCATCGGCTCCGGCAGCACCCCCAGCTCGGCGTTCACCTCGGCGGCGGCCGCCTTGAGCAGGGCGAGGGCGTGCACCACCCCGGCCGGCACGGGCTGGCCGGAGATCGGGAAGTTCTCGACGGCACGGGCGGTCTGGGCGCCCCAGAGCGCGTCGACCGGAACCTCCACGTCGCCCATCGAGTCGTGCTCGGTCCTGGTCGCAGCGGCGGTGACGTGCTCGGCATCGGAAGCAGGCGGCATACCCCCATCATGCGCCGACCTCAGCTTTATCGGGTCTAGGGGGAAGGTTGACCTTCGCACGGGTTTCGAAGTCGTGCGAAGGTCAATGTTCCTGCCAGACCCGATAAAGCTGTGACAGGTGGGGTATGCCGCGGGGCGAGCCACGCGGCATACCGCACCTCAGAGCTTGCGGAGCCGGATCCGGCGGACGCTGTGGTCCTTGCCCTTGGCCAGCACCAGGGTGGCCCGGCTGCGGGTGGGCAGGACGTTCTCGCGCAGGTTGACCTCGTTGATCTCGCGCCAGATCCGGGCAGCGGTCTCGCGGGCCTGCTCGTCCGACAGTGCGGCATAGCGGTGGAAGTAGGAGTGGGGGTCGGCGAAGGCGGTCTCGCGCAGGCGCAGGAAGCGCTCGACGTACCACTGGCGGATGTCGTCGAGGTGGGCGTCGACGTAGACCGAGAAGTCGAAGAAGTCGCTGACCGCCAGGCCGCTGCGGCCGTCCTCCTGCAGTCGCGGCGCCTGGAGCACGTTGAGGCCCTCGACGATGAGCACGTCGGGTTGGCGCACCACGATCCGCTCGTCGGGGACGATGTCGTAGGTGAGGTGTGAGTAGACCGGGGCGCTCACCTCGGCCTTGCCGGACTTCACCTCGGCCACGAACCGCAGCAGCGCTCGTCGGTTGTAGGACTCCGGAAAACCCTTGCGCTGCAACAGGTTGCGGCGCTCGAGCTCGGCGTTGGGGTAGAGGAACCCGTCGGTCGTCACGAGCTCGACCTCGGGCGTCCCGGGCCAGCGGGACAGCAGCTCCTTCAACAGGCGCGCGGTGGTGGACTTGCCGACGGCCACCGACCCGGCGACACCGATGACGAACGGCGTCTTGGCCGGGCTCTCGCCGAGGAAGTCCCCGGTGATGCGGTGCAGCCCGGCCGTCGCGCCGACGTAGAAGTTGAGGAGGCGGGACAGCGGCAGGTAGACCTCCTCGACCTCGGTCAGGTCGATCCGCTCGCCGAGGCCCTGGAGCCGGGTGAGGTCGGCGGCATCGAGGCTGAGCGGCTGGTTCTCCCGCAGCCGGGCCCACGCGGCACGGTCCAGCTCGACGTAGGGCGAGGGGAGGGCGCCGTTGCCGTTCGCGGGGTGGCTCACGGGCGCCATTCTTGCTCACCCGCCCCCCGCCCTCTGATGCCGTCCTCGGAGCGGTCGACGGTTAGGCTGCCTCCCATGTGCGGAATCGTCGGATACGTCGGCCCGAACGCCGACGGCAAAGCCCTGGACGTCGTCATGGAAGGCCTGGCCCGCCTCGAGTACCGCGGGTACGACTCCGCGGGGGTCGCGCTGGTGACCAGGGACGGGGTGGCGAGCGAGAAGCGCGCCGGCAAGCTGGTCAACCTGCAGGACGCGCTCGACGCCCACCACCTCCCGGGCGCGACGACCGGGATCGGCCACACCCGGTGGGCCACCCACGGCGGCCCCACCGACCAGAACGCCCACCCGCACCGCGCCGGCGAGGACGGCAAGCTCGCCCTCATCCACAACGGCATCATCGAGAACTTCCACCAGCTGAAGAACGCCCTCATCGCGGACGGCGCCTCCTTCACGAGCGAGACCGACACCGAGGTCGCGGCCCACCTCGTGGCCCGCGAGTACGCCGAGACCGGCGACCTCACGAAGGCCATGCAGAACGTCGTCAACCGGCTCGAGGGCGCATTCACCCTGCTCGCCGTGCACGCCGACAGCCCCGGCGTCGTCGTCGGGGCCCGCCGCAACAGCCCGCTCGTCGTCGGTCTGGGCGAGGGTGAGAACTTCCTCGGCTCCGACGTCGCGGCCTTCATCGGCCACACCCGCAGCGCGCTCGAGCTCGGGCAGGACCAGATCGTCACGATCACCCCGGACTCCTACGAGGTCATCAACTTCGACGGCAGCCCTGCCGAGGGCAAGCACTACGAGGTGACCTGGGACGCTGCCGCCGCGGAGAAGGGCGGCTACCCGACCTTCATGGAGAAGGAGATCTACGACCAGCCCCACGCGGTCGGCGACACCCTCCTCGGGCGCACCGACGTCGACGGACGGCTGGTGCTCGACGACATGTCGATCACCGAGGACCAGCTGCGCAACGTCGACCGGATCATCATCGTGGCCTGCGGCACCGCGGCCTACGCGGGCATGGTCGCGAAGTACGCGATCGAGCACTGGACCCGCATCCCGGTCGAGGTCGCCCTGGCCCACGAGTTCCGCTACAGCGACCCGATCGCCACCGAGCGCACGCTGGTCGTGTCGATCAGCCAGTCCGGCGAGACGATGGACACCCTGATGGCCGTGAAGCACGCCCATGAGCTGGGCGCCCTCACGCTGAGCATCTGCAACACCCACGGCTCGACCATCCCGCGCGAGTCCGACGCCGTGCTCTACACGCACGCCGGGCCCGAGATCGCGGTCGCGTCGACCAAGGCGTTCCTGGCCCAGATCACCGCCTGCTACATCCTCGGCCTCTACCTCGCCCAGCTGCGCGGTGGGACCTTCGCCGACGACGCCCAGTCGGTGATGAAGGAGCTCCACGAGATCCCCGCGAAGCTCGAGGAGCTGCTCGGCCGGATGGACCGCGTCAAGGAGATCGCCCGGTTCATGGCCGACACCCGGTCGGTGCTCTTCCTCGGCCGCAACGTCGGCTACCCCGTCGCGATGGAGGGTGCGCTCAAGCTCAAGGAGCTGGCCTACATCCACGCCGAAGGTTTCGCGGCGGGTGAGCTCAAGCACGGGCCGATCGCGCTCATCGACGCCGGTCAGCCGGTCTTCATCGTGGTGCCCGGACCGGGCACCCCGCACGAGCTGCACAAGAAGGTCGTCTCCAACATCCAGGAGATCCGGGCCCGTGGCGCCCGCACGATCGTGGTGGCCGAGGACGGCGACGAGGACGTCCTGCCGTTCGCCGACGAGGTGATCCGCGTGCCGGCGACGTCGCCCCTGCTCGCGCCGCTGCTCACCGTGGTGCCGCTGCAGGTCTTCGCACTGCACCTGTCCACCGCCAAGGGCCTGGACGTCGACCAGCCGCGCAACCTGGCGAAGAGCGTCACCGTTGAGTGACAACGGCGCGGATGGCCGCGCTCAGCCCTCTGCCAAGAGCGTCACCGTCGAGTGAACGCGGACATCCGGTGATCGTCGGGGTCGGGATCGACGTGGTCGACGTGGAGCGCTTCGGGGAGTCCCTGGAGCGCACTCCCGGCCTCCTCGAGCGCTTGTTCACCGACGAGGAGCGGTCGCTGCCGCTCAACTCCCTCGCCGCCCGCTTCGCGGCCAAGGAAGCCCTGGCCAAGGCGCTCGGCGCGCCGGTCGGGCTGCACTGGCAGGACGCCACGGTGCGCCGTGGCGAGGACGGCCGCCCGCACCTCCAGATCACCGGCACGGTCGAGGCGAGGGCCGAGGCGCTCGGCGTGCACGCGATGCACATCTCCCTGTCGCACGATGCAGGGATCGCCTCGGCCGTCGTCATCGCCGAGGGCTGACCGGTGCTCCGCGCCTGGTCCGCACAGCGGGTGCGCGCCGCCGAGGAGGCGGCCATGGCTGGCCTCGACGAGGGCGAGCTGATGGCCCGGGCTGCCGAGGGACTCGCCGCCGTCTGCCGCGCGCGCCTCCGGGAGTCCGGCGGCAGTCGCGTGGTCGTCCTCGCCGGGGCGGGCAACAACGGCGCCGATGCCCTGTATGCCGCGGTGCAGCTCTCTGCCGATGGCTTCGACTGCGTTGCGCTGCAAGGGGACTGGCCCTTGGCGATCGGCGACGCATCCTCGTGGGGAGCCGATGGCGTCACGGTGGTGGGGCCCGACGGCGACTGGGCGAGTGTGCTCGCCGCAGCCGACCTGGTGGTCGACGGCGTCCTCGGGATCGGTGGTCGGCCGGGCCTGCCCGACCCGGCCAGGGCCTGGGTCGACGCGATCCCCGAGACGGCGTACGTCGTGGCGGTGGACCTGCCCTCGGGCCAGGACCCGGCCGGTCGTGCTGCCACCGACGACGGGGTGTTCGCCGACGAGACGGTGACCTTCGGGGTGGCCAAGCCGGTGCACCTGCTGCCGGCGAGCGAGGCGGCGGTCGGCCGACTGACGGTCATCGACATCGGGATCGAGCTGGACGGGCTCCCCGATGTGGAGCGGCTCGACTTCGCCGACGTGCCCGCCCTGTGGCCCGTCCCGGGAGCCGGTGACGACAAGTACTCGCGCGGGGTGCTGGGAGTGGTGGCCGGGGGAGAGGACTACACCGGCGCCGCCCTCCTGTGCTGCACCGCCGCGGTCGGGGCAGGGGTCGGCATGCTCCGCTACGTCGGCACTCCGACGCCGACCGCCTTGCTGCGTGCCGCCGTCCCCGAAGCGGTCCACGGAGAGGGGAGGGTGCAGGCGTGGGTCGTCGGACCGGGTCTCGACATCCACTCACGAGCCAAGGGCGCCAAGGCCCAGCTCGACGTCGCCCGCGCCGCGCTCGCCTCCGACCTGCCGGTCCTGGTCGACGCGGGGGGCCTGGACCTCGTCGACGGACCGCGCAGCGGCCCCACCCTGCTGACCCCCCACGCCGGTGAGCTGGCCCGCCTCCTGACCAGGCTGACCGGCGACGAGACCACTCGCCAGTCCGTCCAGGGCGACCCGGTCGGGCACGCGAGGCGAGCCGCCGACCGCACCGGAGCCACCGTCCTGCTCAAGGGTGCGACCACCCTCGTCGTCCTCCCGACCGAGGACGGCGGTTTGGTGCGCTCGCAGAACGACGCCCCGCCCTGGCTCGCGACGGCAGGAGCGGGGGACGTGCTGGCCGGGGTGTGCGGGGCGCTGCTCGCCTCCGGACTGAGCCCGCTCGACGCCGGCAGCCTCGGCGCCCTCGTGCACGGCGTCGCCGCGGACCTGGCCAACCCGGGCGGTCCGGTGCGCGCCCTGGCCGTGGCACACGGCATACCGACTGCGGTGGCCCACCTGCTCACTCGCTGACCTGAGCGCTCGTGAAAGACTGGACGACGATGAGTACCGCCACGACCAGCACCACCCCAGCCCCGGCGCCGCCGGGGCTGCCCGCGTGTGCCCAGGTGGACCTGTCGGCCATCAGCAGCAACGTCGCCGCGCTCAAGGCGCGGGCCGGCAGCGCCGAGGTGATGGCCGTCGTCAAAGCGGATGCCTACGGCCACGGCTTGGTGCCGAGTGCGCGCGCCGCCCTGCGCGGTGGCGCCACCTGGCTGGGCGTCGCCCAGCTGCCCGAGGCCGTCGAGCTGCGCCGAGCCGCTGTGGAGGCCCCGCTCCTGTCGTGGCTGCACGTGCCCGGCCAGGACTTCACCGAGGCACTCGAGCTCGGCATCGACCTCGGCGTCTCCACGACGTGGTCGCTCGACCAGGTGCTCGCGGCTGCGGCCACGACGGGTCGCACGGCCCGGGTCCACCTCAAGGTCGACACCGGACTGGGTCGCAACGGCGCGTGGGACGCCGACCTCGCCGACCTGCTCACGACCCTGGCGTCCTCGCAGGCCGACGGAGCGGTCGACGTCGTCGGGCTGTTCAGCCACTTCGCCTACGCCGACGCGCCGCAGCACCCCACGGTGCGCGCGCAGCAGGAGCGCTTCGAGGGCATCCTCGAGCAGGCCGCCCGGGTGGGCGTCGAGCCGCAGGTGCGCCACCTCGCCAACTCCGCCGCCACGCTCACCAACCCCTCGGCGCACTACGACCTCGTGCGACCCGGCGTCTCGGTCTACGGGCTCTCGCCCGTCCCCGACCTCGGGGCCCCCGGGGACTTCGGGCTGCGCGAGGCGATGCGGCTGGTCTCGCGACTGTCCAGCGTCAAGGACTCGCCTGCGGGACAAGGCGTTTCCTACGGCCACGTCTACACCACCACCGAGCCGACCAAGCTCGGCCTCGTGCCGATGGGTTACAGCGACGGGGTGCCGCGGCACGCCACCAGCGTCGGGCCGGTGCAGGTGGGCGGCCGTCGGTATGCCGTGGCGGGCCGGGTCTGCATGGACCAGTTCGTGCTCGACCTCGGTGCCGACTCGACGGCCAGGGCGGGCGACGAGGTCGTGTTGTTCGGCGTCGGCGCAGCCGGTGAGCCGACCGCGCAGGACTGGGCGGCGGCGATCGACACCATCAACTACGAGATCGTGACGCGGGTCGGCGCCCGGGTGCCGCGGATCCACGTCGGAGGCGACCAGTGAGCCCGACGAACCGCAGCCTGGCCGGCCTCGGCATCGGGCTCGCCGCCGCTGGTGTGGCCACGGCTGCCGGCATCGCGGCCGGGCGGGTCAGCAAGGAGCGGCACGCGCGGCTCGCGGTCCTGGCGCCGGCCGGGGCCTTTGCCCACACCCCTGACAAGGAGTTCGTCGTCGTCGCGGACGACGGCGTGCCCCTGCACGTCGAGATCGACGAGCCCGACGCCGACGCGTCCTCGAGTGACAAGCCCACCGTGGTCTTCTCCCACGGGTTCTGCCTGAGCCTCCAGAGCTGGGTCCTCCAGCGCAAGGCGCTGGTGCGGGATGGGTTCCGCGTGGTGACCTGGGACCAGCGGGGCCACGGGCGCTCGGGACGCGGCAGCGAGGAGTCCTGCGACATCGACCAGCTCGGCAGGGATCTGCACCGGGTGATCGAGGAGGCGGCACCCGAGGGGCAGCTCGTGCTCATCGGCCACTCGATGGGCGGCATGACGACGATGGCGCTCGCCGACCAGCACCCCGACCTGGTGCGTGATCGCGTGGTCGCCACCGCCTTCGTGGCGACCAGTGCGGGTGGCGCCCAGCTGGTGTCGCTCGGCTTCGGGCAGTACTTCGGCAAGCTCGTCGGCCGGTTCGGGCCGTCGGTGCTCGACCGGCTGTCGGCGCGTCCGGGGCTGGTGCGCACCGCCCTGCGAGCCGGTCGCGACATCGAGGAGTTCCTCGTCGAGCGCTGGAGCTTCGCCTCGCCCGTGCCGCCGGCAGCGGTGCGGCTCACTGCCGACATGATCTTCGGCACCCCGCTCGACGTGATGTCCGACTTCCTGCCGACCTTCGACCAGCACGACAAGCGCGACGCGCTGGTGCACTTCCACGGCGTGGAGGTGTTGGTGCTCAACGGAGTCCACGACGTGCTCACCCCTCCCGACCACAGCGAGGAGATCGTCCGCCTCGTCCCCGGCGCCGAGCACGTGGTGATCGAGGAGGCCGGCCACATCATCATGCTCGAGCACCCGGAGGTGCTGAACGAGCAGTTCGAGGCCCTCATCGACCGCGGCATGCGGGCCGCTGCCGAAGGCGTGAAGGTCGCGCGGAAGCCGCGGGTCCGCCGCACGGTCACCGACCTGGCCAAGCGCCGGAAGGTCGCCAGGGCACGCCGCGGAGAAGGCCGTGCCTGAGCTGACCAGCCCGGACCTGGCCACTGCTGAGGACACCCGGGCCTGGGGCGCCCGGCTGGGTCGCCTGCTGTCGGCCGGTGACCTCGTGGTGCTGGCCGGAGGGCTGGGTGCCGGCAAGACGACGTTGACCCAGGGTCTGGCCGAGGGGGTCGGGGTGCGCGGCCCGATCACATCGCCCACCTTCGTGATCGCGCGCGTCCACCCGTCGCTGGTCGGCGGGCCCGCTCTCGTGCACGTCGACGCCTACCGGCTCGGGGGCTTCGCCGAGCTCGACGACCTCGACCTCGACACCTCGCTGGAGGAGTCCGTGACCGTGGTCGAGTGGGGGCACGGGCTTGCCGAGGACCTCGCCGACGACCGGCTCGAGGTCACCCTCAGCGGCGAGGACACCCGTCGGGCCCGCGTGCAGAGCCACGGCCCGCGCTGGGCCGACGCCGACCTGTCCGAGCTCGGGGCCAACGGATGAGCCGCGTCGTCCTGGCCATCGACACCTCGACGTCGGTGAGCGTCGCCGTCTCCGCTGGTGCCGACTGGGCGATGGGTTGGTCCGACGACCCGCGTGGCCACACCGAGAGCGTCGCACCGCTGATGCGCGACCAGCTGGCCAGCGCCGGGGTCTCCGCGGCGGACGTGACGGACGTGGTGGTGGGCAACGGCCCGGGGCCCTTCACGGGCTTGCGGGTCGGCATCGTCAGCGGTCTGGTCTTCGCCCATGCCCGGGGGATTCCGGTGCACGGGATGTGCAGCCTCGACGTCCTGGCGCAGCAGGCACTCGAGCACGTCCGGGAGGGCGAGTTCCTCGTGGCCACGGATGCGCGGCGCAAGGAGGTCTACTGGGCGCGGTACCGGGTCGACCCCGACCGCCCCGAGCAGGACCGGGCCGTGCGCCTGACCGACCCGGCGGTCGTGCGTCCTGCGGACCTGCCGGAGGAGGTCCGGTCGCTCCCGACCGCTGGTCGTGGCCCGGTGTTGTATCCCGAGCTCTTCCCCGAACCCCTTGCTGTCCTCGACGTCTCGGCCGGGGTGCTGACCGGCCTTGCGCTGCAACGCCTCGACGCCGGTGTGGACCTGCCGGTCGAGCCGCTCTACCTGCGTCGGCCTGATGCGCTGACCACCGCAGAACGGGCCAAGCCATGACGACGGCGACCCTGCGCGACCTGCACTGGACCGACATCGACGACGTCGTCGCGCTCGAGACCGAGCTGTTCCCCGACGACGCCTGGACGCCTGCCTCGCTGTGGGCCGAGCTGGCTGCCCGCCCGCGTCGCTCCTACGTGGTCGTGCAGGAGGGTGACGGCGCGGTGGCCGGCTACGGCGGGGTCGACCTCGGCGGCGAGGTCGCCGACGTCATGACGATGGCGGTGGCGCCCAGCCAGCAGGGGCAGGGCCTCGGCCGCCGGCTCCTCGAGGAGCTCGTGTCGCGCGCGGTCGCCGACCACGCGGCATACCTCATGCTCGAGGTGCGCGCTGACAACGGCGCGGCCCGAAGCCTTTATGAGTCAAGGGGTTTCGAGACCTTGACCGTCCGTCGACGCTACTACCAGCCGGGTGACGTGGATGCCCACGTGATGCGGCTCAAGCTGGGGGAGGTGGCGCCGTGAGTACGGCCACGAGGATCGCCGCTTCTAGAAGCACAGACCAGCCGCTCGTGCTCGGCCTCGAGACATCCTGTGACGAGACCGGGGTCGGCATCGTCCGGGGCGAGACCCTGCTGGTCGACGCCATCGCGAGCAGCGTCGACGAGCACGCGCGCTTCGGTGGCGTCGTCCCCGAGGTGGCCAGCCGCGCGCACCTCGAGGCGATGGTCCCGACGATCGAGCGGGCGACGCGGGAGGCAGGCGTCAGGCTGTCCGACCTCGACGCGATCGCGGTGACCTCGGGCCCCGGGCTGGCCGGTGCGCTGATGGTGGGCGTGGCAGCGGCCAAGTCTCTCGCGGTCGCCCTCGGCGTGCCCCTGTACGGGGTGAACCACCTCGCCTCGCACGTCGCCGTCGACATCGTGGAGCACGGGCCGCTGCCCGAGCCGACGCTGGCGATGCTCGTGTCGGGCGGACACTCGTCGCTCCTGCTCGTGCCCGACGTCACCGACGACATCCAGTCGCTGGGCTCGACGATCGACGACGCGGCGGGGGAGGCCTTCGACAAGGTGGCCCGCGTGCTGGGGCTGCCCTTCCCCGGCGGGCCACACATCGACCGGATGGCCCGGGAGGGCGACCGTGTCGCCATCGACTTCCCGCGGGGGCTGACGACCGGGCGCGACATGGAGCGCTACCGGTTCGACTTCTCGTTCTCCGGGCTCAAGACCTCGGTGGCTCGGTGGGTGCAGGCGCGCGAGGCGGCAGGGGAGCCGGTGCCGGTCGCCGACGTCGCCGCGTCGTTCCAGGAGGCGGTCACCGACGTGCTCACCCGCAAGGCCGTCCTGGCCTGCAAGGAGCACGGCGTGATGAACCTCCAGATCGGTGGTGGCGTCGCCGCCAACAGCCGGCTACGGGCGATGGCCCAGGAGCGCTGCGACGCCGCTGGCATCACCCTGCGGGTGCCGCGGCCGGGGCTGTGCACCGACAACGGCGCGATGGTCGCGTCCCTGGGGGCGCAGATGGTCATCAAGGGACGCGCGCCGTCCGACCTCGCGCTCCCCGCGGACTCGTCGATGCCGGTCACCCTCGTCCAGGCCTAGCCCGGACCGACCCTCCCGCGACCTCGTTCCTGAGTGACTGAGGGCGACTCGCGATGACTGCGAGTGACTAGAAAGCCAGTCATTGACAGGCAGTGCGCCGCTCGGCAGTCTGCCTGCTACGCACTTGGCCGACGGGACTGCGTATCGACACGCAGGCGGCCACGGAGCAGGAGGGGAGCAACATGAGAAGGCTTCTAACGGTTCTCGGACTTGCAGCAGTGTGTGTGGCAACGACGGCTCAGCCTGGCTTTGCAGGGGCGCCCGATCCCATCGTTGTCGATGGAGGAGGCATCACCCCCGCGGGAGCGGCCCCACCGGACACCCCGCAAGCGATCGACAAGGTTGCCGCGACGCAGAGCTGGGCGAAAGCCGCCGCTGCCGGAGACGTTGCCGGCGCGCAGCTCGCGGAAGCAGCCTACGAGGCAAAGTACGGCGGACCCGGTGCAGGGTCGTCGAAGTTGTCGTCGAACATGGCGTCCGGAGTGGCGACGTCGACGGACCTGGCGGCGGCCTTCCCGACCTCGCGGTCCTTGGGGGTCGTCCAGGTGGGGCAGAACAAGGACTACTATTGCGGCCCCGCGAGCGGCTACGAGATCATCCGGTACCTGCACGGGGCCGGCTTCACCAGCCGCTTCGATGGCACGTCTCCCGGGCAGGCCGGCCTCGCCAACGCGAACCACATGGAGACGGACAAGTACGGCAAGACCGACTGGGCTCGAGCTGACTGGACCCGCGGCGTCAACCGCTGGCGAGGGGTCAACTGGTACGTCCAGGTGCACGCGCCAAGCGGTTCCTTGCTGAAGTCCGTGGCCGCGCAGAGCATCGGCGGCAATGGCATGCCGTTCAGCGGTAACACCGTTGAGTTCGTCGACGGGCCGCACTACAACAAGCATCCCAACCGGCTGATCGGACATTGGATCGCCGCGTACGCCTACAGCAACAGTGGAGGCACCATCGGCTGGGCCGACTCCTCGACGACCATCTTCACAACGGCCGCCCGGTATTTCTCCTACAGTTCGTCGTCATTCGCGACCTTCCTCCAGAGCAACGGGATCGCGTACTGAGATGCGGCGAACCCGGGCGACGGCGCTTGCCTTGGCAACCCTGGCTCTCGCCGGGTGCCAGGCCGAGCCCGCATCTCCAGCCCATGTGAGCGCATCTCAGCCACTCTCCACGACAGTGAGTCCGCCAGCCCGTGCTCGGGAGCTGAGCACCGACGCGGCCCGCAAGCCACGGGCTGGCGAGCTCACCGTGCTGACGACCCTGCGGGGCATGTCGGGAACCACTCGCAATGGAGTCCTCGCACTGTCACCCGACGGTCACGCCTTAGTCGGCGTGAATCCCCCGCCCGCCCAGGGCAGCCTCATCGCGCAAACTCGGATGCAGGTGATGAGTGGAGCCAAGCGCTCGTGGTTGCCTGCAACGCCGAAGGAGGCTCTGCCGCGGCAGGCCTTTGACGGCACGATGCCGAACGACGCCACGGCGGCATGGCTGGAGACCCGGTCCACCGACTTGTTCGACGTCGACTGGAAGGTGTTCGGGTGGTCGCACGGCCAGGTTCGGCTGCTCGCCGACTCCGACACCTTCGCCAAAGGTCATCCGCTTCCGCCGGCGGCTGGCGGCGACCACCTCATAGCCAGCGACGGCAAAAGCGTCTGGTGGTCCTTCCGCAAGGCCGGGACGGACCTGCCCATCGCCACGAACATCGCCACCGTGGAGCTCGATGGGGCTCCGCATCCTCGCGTCTTCCTGGAAGGTGCCGACCTGCCCACCGTCGACCCGCGCGGAGGCCTGGTCTACGTGCGTGATCCAAACACGGCACCGGACAGCGTCGGGTACGACATCCGCCTGCGCCGGGGTGCCCGGGACGAGATCATCTACCACGGGACGGTGGGAGACGTCGGCTTCATCTCGGAGCTGTGTGTGGGCCCGGACGTGGTGGCCTGGGCCATCCCCGTCGGGCCGGATGACGGCGGAACGATCAAGATGCTGAACCGTAGTACTCGGGACGTCCAGACGATCCGCCTGAGGGACAGCGCTCGCGGAACGGAACTGGTCTGCGGCGACGACTTCATAGCGTGGGGAAACGGAAGCGGCGATGGTGACGCAGGTCAGTACTTGTGGTCGCTCAAGACCGGGTCACCGGTGAAGCTGGGCGAGGCGTTCGGCGTCAGTCGGGTGAAGGCGGCGGGCCACTATGTGGCGTGGACCCTGCCGCCGACCTCTCCGCAAGCTTCGGCGAACGTGCGCCTCGCACGCTGGAACGGTGGTTGACCGCATGCGCCGTTGGTGGTCAACGCGGCTTGCCCGGGTGACATCCAACTGGGCCAGACCGCTCGCGGTTGGCCTCGTCATGACTCTTGTCGCGTCAGCCTGCACCGGCGCCGACGCTGGTGCCCCCAGCTCGCCACCGACGACGACAAGCAGCTCGGCCGACTTCGTTGCGCGCATGGACACCCTCATGGCGTCCGTCAACAGGGCGCAGGACTCGAACGCTGTGGTGACCGTCCCAGCGAGGCCCACCGTTGTCCAACGCACGACCGGCGTCCAAACGATGATCATCCGCGACGAGGATGCTGGGACTTGGCCGGCGGGGACCTACCGCCTCGTCGTCAGGTGCGCTGGAGAGGGCGTGCTCGTAGCGCACTTCTCACTCGGGGACCGATCGGTGATCCGCCAGCTGCACGACTGTGCAGGGACGACGAGCACCGATGCTCTGGAGCTCGTACTCGATCGGGCGGCGCCGAAGTCTGTCGTCGTCCTCGTTCCCGCCGGGAAGTCAATGGCCGCAGTGGGTTATCAGATCCACAAGATTGGGTGACGGTCGTCGCGAAGGCCGACCATCCTGCGGTCTGACGCATGGGCGGGTCGCGGCCCCCTCCGAATGAGTCTCCCGCGGCGTGTTCCTGGGTGAGACTCTGGATCGGAGAAGCCCATGGACACGTTGCGCGACCTCTTGGTGGACCTGGCAGACGACGCACCGACGGGAGGTGCGCCACCGGCCGAGCTCTGGGCACGCGGAAAGCAGGCCCGGCGGAAGCAGCTGGTCGCCCTCACGGCCGCTGCCCTGGTGGTGGGCACCGTCGGCACGGGGGTCGGTCTACGACTCGGCGATCGCGATCGGCCCGACCCCGCGCCGGCGACGACCGTGGCCTTCACGCTTCCGATCCAGTACCCGGCGGGGGCGGCACTGCCGGAGCTCGGGGACTCTCCAGGACCGCTGGCGGCAGTCTGGCTGGTCCCGCGCGAGGGTGGCGGCTCGCCCGAGGCGGTCGGCCTGGTCGCTCGGACGGGGAAGTTCGGCAAGCTCCCGATCCCGCTGTCCCATGACGATCCCGAGGCACCTCAGAACGTGAGGGTCGCGTTGTCGCCCGACGGCCGCAGGATCGCCTACACGTTCCAACCTGGTGCACAGGATGTGGTGCTGCAGCCGGTCGTCCGCGACCTGGTCAGCGGCCAGACCTACACGTCCGCGTTCGGGTTCGGTACGCGCGTGGGGGCCCTCTGGGTCGACAACACGCACCTGTTCGGCCTGGTCGCGGGAGGCAGTGACGGCGACGGATGGCTTTGGGAGCCGGGTAAAGCGCCCACCCGAGTCAACCCCTATCGGGTGCCCTACACCGGTTCCGACGTTGCGGTCGCCAGCTGGCCCGCGCTGGGCCCGCCGACGAACTACAGCGACGATCCGAAGGCATGTTCCACGCTCAACGTCTACGACGCGACGACCCTGGACAGTCCGCCAGCTGACGTGCCAGGTCTCTGCAACCTCCTCGGAGTCATCGGTTCCGACACGCTACTCGGGCACCGGAAGGACCCGACGAATGGCGAGGTGACAGTGGTGGCCGAGGAGTTCCACGCCGCCACTCCGTTCTGCCGGCCGATGATGCGCTGCGAGCTGCCGGTCGATGATGCGCACCGTCGCCTGGTGGTCGCGTCGGGGGCGCCCGAGCGGGTCACCTTCGCCAGCGCCCTGATCGGCCAGGCGCTCCGCACGGGCGGCCGGTCATGACCGGCTACGCCAGCTTCGAGGAGTTCGTGGTCGCTCGCCGAGGAGCGCTGCTGCGGACCGCGTACCTGCTGACGGGGAACCATCACGATGCGGAGGACCTCGTGCAGTCAGCCCTGATCAAGGTGGTGCCGAAGTGGCAACGGATCGAGGACCGGCCGGAGGGTTACGTCCGGCAGGTGCTCGCGCGCGAGTCCGTGAACCGCTGGCGCGGTCGTCGCTGGCGCGAGGTCCCCACCGAGGTGATGCCCGAAGCGTCGTCCCACGCCAGTGCCGAGAACCTAGACCGCATCGCACTCCTCGAGGACCTCCGAAGGCTGTCGCCGCGCCAACGAGCGGTGCTGGTGCTGCGCTACTTCGACGACCTGACCGAGGCCCAGACGGCGGTGGCTCTCGACATCTCCGTCGGAACCGTCAAGTCACACACCCGCGAGGCGCTCGCGCGCCTGCGCAACCAGCCATCGGGCCAGCAGGAGGCTGCGGTGACACCGTCAACGTCCACGGCCAGTCGTCCGCCGGCCTCGGCTACTCCGTAACTTGTTGCTGCACCCCACCGATGGCAACGCGTGACCGGCGGGGCACGGAGCCCCAGGGTTCAGAGCCTCGAAGCCGCAGCTTCGTCGACTCTGGCGTGTCGCCGGGCCGCGAGCCTAGCCTTGCACCATGCGCCGAGCACTCGGCCGGGGTCACGGGGTCCCAGAGAGTCCGGCCGTCGCGACGGCTCCGGACGACTCGGACCCGTTCGTGCGCCAGTACCGCTACCTGTTGCGCTCCGCCCCCGCCGACGCCCTCGAGAACGCGCACCGAGAGGCGATGCTGGAGCTCACGGCGCCACACCGCTCGGCCGTGCTCGACGCAGTCCGGACCGGCATGGCGTCGGGCGCACACCTGACTGTCGACGACACCTTCCGCCTGGCGCACCTCGTCGTCTTCGCCGAGAAGAAGTACCCCGGGCAGTTCCTGGCCGCATGTCCGCCCGAGGCGTTGCGCGCCTTGGCTGACCACGTGCTGCTGGCGGAGGCCTCCTTCGGGTTGTTGGGCGGGTACGCGGCCTGGGACGGTGCCGAACCGCCACCAGTGGACGACTCCGCCTGGGCCGGCGGCGGCTTCCGCAAGGAGAAGGGCGCCCTCGGCAACGGACGAGACCAGCTTCGCGTGGCCCGCGCTCAGCAGTGGCTGCCGTCCTGAGGCACGCGCGTCCCACCGGACGGGGAACGGGAATCGTCTCGACCCCGTCGACCTTGGGCCACGGTTGGGCAGGTCCTCACGCGCGTAGCTCAGCGCAAGAGCAGGTTGAGCCCGACTGTCAGCACGACCGAGAGAAGCACTGACACGAGGATCATCGTGAGGCAGCCTGCTGTGCCCCCGAGGGGCCGGACGTCCACGCTTCCAATACGCATGCGGCGTGTCTACCCCATACTCCTCCATCGACACGGTCTCCTCCATCGACTCGGTGCGGTCCGGTCAGCTGGCCAGGAAGGAGTGGACCTCGTCGACGAACACCCCGAACGCGGGCTCTGCGCCCTGCAGGATGTGGTTCTTGCTGTCCAGCCTGACCAGCCGGCTCCCGCGGACCATGGAATGCAGCTCCTCTGCCTCGGCGAAGGACCAGACCAGGTCGTCCGACGAGTGCATGATCAGGGTCGGCACGTCGAGGGTGCGGGCGGCCTCGGTGCAGTCGAGGTCTCCGAACGCGCGCCACAAGCGATAGGCGTTGCGAGCTGAGGCTGAGCGTCGCTGCAGCTCGTCGAAGGCACGCCAGCTCTCCAGCGGACCGTCGGGCAGGAACCGCGCGTCGTAGACCTGTCGGAAGCCCGGTTGGTCGCCGCCCCAGGACGTCTTGATCAGCTCCCCCAACGCCACCAGCTCGCGTCGCAGGCTGTCGTCCGCGCGAGCCCAGGTGGCCCGGGCACAGGTGCCGTAGACGATGACGTGAGATACGCGCTCGGGGTGGCGCGCGGCATACGTGATGGCTATCGGTCCGCCCTGGGAGATGCCGAGGAGCGGGAAGCGCTCCAGTGCCATCGCGTCGACGACGGTCTCGAGATCACGCACCCACGCCTCCAGCGTGAAGGAGTCGTCGGCCACCTCCCAGTCCGAGAGACCACAACCGCGCTCGTCGTAACGCACGAGGGTGTGTCGCTGCGAGAGCGCGCTCCACCACGGTTGCCAGATGGGGCTCTCCCAGTCGTGGTCGAGGTGGGTCAGCCAGTTCGACGCCTTCACCAAGGGCGGGCCAGATCCACTGACCGCGTAGGCGAGCCGCACGTCGTCTGGCGTATGACAGAAGCTGACCCGTTGGTCGGCGAGAGTCGCAGCCCGCGGAGACGCGACCGGCGCCGCCGGCCGCACGATCGGCGTCAGGGCAAGGTCCCGCACGGCGCTGGCTTCGGCGCTGGGTCCGATCCCCAGCTCACGCTCCAGCGCGTCGGTCAGCGCGGTGAAGTGGCGCAGCACCCCGGCACGGTCTCCGGCGTCCAGCAGCTCGCGCATCAGCGCCACTCGCGCCTCCTCGTCGACCGGGTCGAGGGCCACGAGCTCTGCGAACCGGCCGCTGCTCCGGAGCAGCTCGTGATGCCGCAGCTGAAGGCGCTGCCGGTGGTGGAAGGCCCAGTCCTCGTAGAGCTCGTGCGGCAGGAGGTCGCCTTGATACAGGTCGAGGGCGCGCTCCGCGCAGGACGCCCGCTCCTCGGGCGAGGACTGCGGGTCCAGAGCGGTCCGGGCCAGCCGCTCGAAGACGACTGCGTCGACCTCGACGTCCACCAGGTCCCCGGGGAACAGCGCCACGGTGCCGGCGGTGAACGTGACGCTCTCCGGTATGCCGATCGCGCGCCTGAGGTAGTGAGCCGCCGTGTGCAGCCGGTTGCCGACCGAGTCGAGCGAGGCGTCCGGCCACAGGGCCTCCACCACCACCTCGCGGTGGGCGCGTCGCCCGGGCGCCAGCGCGAGGTACTCGGCGAGGCGGATCGGGTCTCGACGACCCCGCGCGCCAGCGATGACCGCTCGCTCCCCGACGCGGACCACGACGTCACCCAGGAGCTGGACGTGGACCACGACCCGGTGTTCGGTGCTGGCCATGCGTTCGATCTTCCTGCCTGGTGCTCGGACCCGTCGAGTGGTGCGGGTGGTCCTCACCAAGGTATCGACGTCCCTTCCACAGACCTTCCGCGAACGCGGGCGGCCTGCGCGGAAGGGTTGCGAAAGGTCGGCTCCCTACCGTGCATCTCATCGAGAACGACTGGAGCACACCAGTTCCGCCGACGGAGTACGAGGTAGTCATGAGCACGTGGTCGAACCGGGCGCCCCTGGTGGGCGAACAGGCTTCGCTGTCCCGGACCATCACCAAGGAAGACATCGCGCTGTTCACCAGCCTGAGTGGCGATCGCAACCCACTCCACTACGACGAGGAAGCCGCGCGGCGCACTCCCTTCGGCGGCATCGTCGTCCAAGGGGGCGTGACGAGCGCGATCCTCAACGCCGTCGTCGCCGAACGACTGCCGGGGCCTGGCACGGTCTTCATGCAGACGAACCTTCGGTTCCTCGCGCCGGTCCGCCCCGGAGACACCATCACCGGCGAGGTCACCGTCACGGCTGTGCGGCACGACAAGCCGATCACCAGGCTGGACGTCCGCGTGATCCGCGACGACGCAGTGGTGGCCGTCGAGGGCGACGCCGTGTGCTGGACCATGGACCTGTCTGCCGCGCAGGGATGACGTCGAGCCTTCCGCTCTCAGCTGGTACGGCTGGTCCGGGTCAGCTGCACTTCACGAGGCCGAGGTCGGCCTTGAGGTCGAGCACCCGTGCGGCTGCCGCGTCCACCTGGTCGGCGAACGCCGGGCTGGCAGCCCGCTTCGCCGCGATCGCCTTGAGCATGACCGACGCCTGCGACGACCGAGCAGTCAGCACGATGTCGCCGCCGGCCGCGATGAACCGGGTCGCCCGCTGACCGACCGGGACCGCCGAGACCGCCCTGGCCGCGCCCACGTCGTCGGTGATGACCACGCCCTTGAATCCCATGGTGTCGCGCAGCAGCCCGGTGACGATGGCCTTGGAGAACATCGCCTGGTGGTCCGCGTCGAGCTTCGGGTAGTAGGCCGAGGAGACCATCACGAGAGGTGCGCCCGCCGCGATCCCGGCGGCGAACGGCGCGAGGTAGGGGTCGTCGGCGTCAGCCGTCCGGTCGGTGATCCCAGTGCTGCTGACGTCAGTGTTGCCGGTGATCCGGCCCAGGCCGGGGAAGTGCTTCACGGTCGGGGCGATGCCGGCGGCCAGGGTCCCGCGGACGAACGCCGCGGCATACGCAGCATTGGTCTTGGGCGAGCCGGGGGCGAAGTCGCGGCGGTAGCGGCCGATGGGCTGGTTCGCCGCCCCGAGCGAGGTGGGCACGGTGTCGCTGACCGGGGCGAGGTTGATGTTGACGCCGGCCTTCTTCAGCTCGCGCGACCACGTCTCGACGTTCTTCTCCTCGGTGGCGACGCCGGACTCGGCCTGGGTGCGCGCGGAGGGCATCCGGGTGAACCCCGCGCCTCGCAGCTGCTGCACCTGGCCACCCTCCTGGTCGGCAGCGATGAGCAGTCCGTCGGGGGCGGCGCCCTGGAGGCGGGCCGAGATGGTCGCCATGGAGGTCGCGCCGTTGGACCACCCGCCGAGGTAGATGACGCCACCGAGATCCTGCTTCTTCACCTGGGCGGCCAGGGTGCGCGAGCTGCCGGTGGGCTGGAGCCCGACCATCAGGAGCTGTCCGGCGCGCTGGGCCGGGGTCATCGCACTGGCCAGCTGCTCGCCGCACGTGGGCGCAGCGGTGGTCGTCGTCGAGCCGGAGGTCGACGAGCTCGGGCTCGAGGAGGAGGAGGAGGAGGACGAGGACGAGCTGCCGGACGAGGTGCTCGTGTCCGTGGCCGTCGAGGCAGCCCCCGGGGTGCCCGAGTCGCAGGCGGCCGTCGTGGTCAGGGCCAGCACTGCCAGTCCGGTCAGGAGGACGCGGGCGTGGCGGGCCGGGTGCTCAGTCACCGCCCGAACCTATCCCGCTGGCCCAGCTGCGACGAAACCGCGCCGGGCGCGCGCGGCTCCCTCTGGCAGGATCGCGGCATGGCCATTCCCGTCGTGCTCGACGTCGACACCGGCGTCGACGACGCGTGTGCGCTGCTCCTCGCGGCGCTGCACCCAGCCCTCGACCTGCGCGCCGTGACCTGTGTGGGCGGCAACGCCGCAGTGGACGCGGTGGTCGCCAACACCCTCACCGTCCTGGACGCCGCCGACCGGCGCGACGTGCCCGTCGCGAGGGGTGCCGACCGCCCGCTGCTGGAGGAGCCCGTCGACGCCCGGCACGTCCACGGGCAGGACGGCATGGGCGACCTCGACTGGCCCAAGTCGGAGCGGCAGCCCGACCCGCGGCACGCCGTGGAGCTCCTGCGCGACCTGCTCCTGGAGGCCGCCGAGGGTGACGTCGACCGCCGGATCACCCTCATCCCACTCGCACCGCTCACCAACATCTCCCTACTCCTGCGCACGTATCCCAGTGCTGCCAAGGGAATTCGCGAGATCGTCTTCATGGGCGGCGGGGCCGAGGTCGGCAACGCGACGGCGTCCGCGGAGTTCAACGTGTTCCACGACCCCGAGGCGGCTGCCGTGGTGCTCGACGCCAGTGCCGAGCTCGACATCCAGGTGACGATGTATGGCTTGGACGTCTTCTACGCCCCGCGGGTTGGTCAGGAGACCGCACGAATGTTGTCCGCCCCCGGGGGCCGCGACGCCGCAGACCTCGCCGGGCGGCTGATCGCGTTCCAGTGCGAGCGGTTCGGGACGGTCGACGCCACGATCGGGGACGCCGGCGCCGTCTGTGCAGTGCTCGAGCCGGCCGGGGTCCGCCGCGAACGCCTGCCGGTGCGGGTCGAGCTGGCCGGCACCTGGTCGCGAGGTCGCACGATCGTCGACCGCCGCGACTGGTCGGCCGGACTCCACCACGACCCGCACGGGCAGGCCCGGTCGACCATCGACGTCTGCCTCGAGGTCGACGCCCAGCGCTACGCGACCCTCTGGCTCGACACGGTCGGCGGGGGGATGCGCTGATGGGCCGGGTCGTGGTGCTGGGCTCGCTCAACGTCGACCTCGTGGCCGCCGTCGAGCGCCACCCCGGTCCGGGGGAGACGATCCTGGCCGACGGAGCGCTCGAGCGGTTCGCCGGCGGCAAGGGTGGCAACCAGGCCGTTGCTGCGGCCGCAGCGGGCGCGGACGTCGCCATGGTGGCCGCGGTCGGCGACGACGAGGGTGGGCGAGCCTACGTCGAGCGGCTCCGGTCCCGAGGGGTCGACGTCACTGCCGTGCGCACCACCAGCGCGCCGACCGGGCAGGCCTGGATCACGGTGGACGACGAGGGGGAGAACGCCATCGTCGTCATCCCCGGGGCCAACGGCCAGGTCGCTCCCGAGGGTCTGACCGACGCGCTGGCGGGTCTGGGCGCCGGTGACGTGCTCCTCCTCCAGCTCGAGGTGCCGGTGCGCACCGTCGCGGCCGCAGCCCGGCTCGCCCACGGCGCCGGAGCGCGGGTGGTCCTCAACGCCGCCCCGTATGCCGCCCTCCCGCACGATGTCGCGGCCCTCGCCGACCCGCTGGTGGTCAACGAGCACGAGGCACTCCAGCTCGCGGACAGCGACGCCCAGTCCACTTCGTTGCTGGTGACCTTCGGCGCCGCGGGCTGCAGCTGGGACGGCGAGCGGCACGACGGCATACCGGTCGACGCGGCTGACGTGGTCGACACCACCGGGGCCGGCGACGCGTTCTGCGGTGCCCTTGCTGCGGCGCTGGCACGCGGAGCGGACCGGCACGCGGCGATCAGGGCAGCGAGCCAGGCCGGGGCCGATGCGGTCCGGCACAGAGGCGCGCAGCTCGACCCCGAGCTCTAGCGACCTCGCGCCCCACCGGTTCGAGGTAAACCCGCCGGTGATCACCGGCGCGTTTACATCGAACCGGGTTAGAAGACCGAGACGTGCACGTGGTCGTAGTGGTTGGCCGTGGCGCTGCCGCGGTCCTCCATGCCCTGCCAGCTGCCGCCGGGGTACCAGATGCGCTGGCGCCAGATCAGGTACTTGATGTTGAGCTCGCCGGCGTGCGCCTGCAGGAAGCTGGCGATCTCGTTGCCCTCGGCCGTGCTGCACATGATGTCGACCGCGTGGCCGGTGCCGTGGTCGAGCGGGTCGCCGGGGCGGTAGCCACCGAACGGTCCGGAGCCGGGGAACTCCGCCTTCACGGCGTTGATCACGGCGATCGCGTTCGGGGTCATCCCGCCGACGTTGCCCAGCCCGACCCGAGAAGTGTTGCGGGAGATCCCGGTGTCCGTCCGGGCGCTCTTGGCGGCCGCGGTGGCCGTGGCCTTCGGCTTGGCGGCGGCCTTCGCGGTGAACCCGATGACGCCGTAGTCCGCGACCCGGGCGGGGGCCGACAGGGCCTCGGCGCGGGCGACCACGGGCTGCTGCTGCACCTGGGCAGCGGTCAGCTCGAAGGAGGCACCCGGCGCAGGGGCGGCGAACGCGGTGGCCACCCCGAGGGCCGACGCAGCCAGGCCCAGGCCCTTGACGGCCGAGCGGTGGCTCGGACGTCGCCACGCCCGGGACAGCAGGGTCGTGGGTCGGGGGCTGGTGCCACGGTGGCGGCCGGAACCGGTGGAGTGAGGGGAGGACATCGCCGCCGAGGATACGAGATGGTAACGGCGCAGGGCCAACTCCCGGCGATTCCGGGCACCGCTTGCCCCGGATTGCCTGCTTTTGCCTCCGGTTGCCCCGGTGGGGTCAGACCGGGTCAGGTCGGGTCAGGCCGGGTTGACGATCAGCGCGACCTGGTTGCTGCGGACCCGGGTGAGGACGACGGTCGCCTCCTGATGCCCCTTTGCCGGCAGCCGGAGCTGGCGCCGGAGCAGGTCGGCGTCGACGCTGACCCCGCGCTTCTTGATGGTCAGCCGGTCGATCCCGTGGTCGCGCAGCCAGCCACGCAGTGCCTTGACGTTGAAGGGCATCGCCTCGACCACGGCATACCGCCTGGCGAAGGGGACGTCGACGGACCGGCTCGACCCGACGTAACCGACCCCGGCATCGAGCTCGGCCCCGTCGGTCGCGGCGGTCAGGGCGCCGACGAGGCCGGCCCGGAGCACTGCTTTGTCGGGTTCGTAGAGCCAGCCGCCGAGGTCGGCGAGGTTCACCAGCGGTGGGGCATCGCCGTCCATGTCGGCCTCGGTGACCACCACCGCGGGACCGGTGGCGCGCAGCAGCGCCGCGCTGCGGCCCGCGGTCCGGACCAGGGGGCCCCACCAGACGGCGCACTCGACGACGTCGCCCTCCCACGAGGTCCACTGCGCCTCGGACCCAGCGGGCAGGGCGGCGTGCGGGAAGGCGGGGCTGAGCTTGGCCCCCGTCGCGGGGAGGGCCCGGGCGACCTCCTGCACGGTGGTCCAGCTCGGGGAGATCTCGGCCAGGTTGAAGATCCGCCGGGTCCGACCCGTGACGTCGGCGACGCCCGGGGTGCGGCGCGCCGGGTCGAGCCAGGCACCGACCCCGCGACCACCCTCGCCGGCCGGGGCGGTGAACTCCTCGACGACGCCCTGCTGCGCGGTCGAGTCGGGCCAGTGCCGCAGGTTGACCGCCGCGATGCCGGCCGTGAGCTCGTCGGCGTCGATCGCGCGGACCCGCAGGTCGAGCCCGGCCATCGCCATCGCGTCGGCGCCGATGCCGCAGCCGAGGTCGTGAACGGTGTGGATGCCGGCAGCCCGGTAGCGCTGGGCGTGCTGCGCGGCGACGCCGAGGCGAGTCGCCTGCTCCAGCCCGTCGGACGTCAGCACCATGCCGCGGGCGAACTCGCCGAACTTCTCGACGGCCCGCGCGCGCAGCCTGGCCTGGTTGAGCGCAGCCGCCACGAGGTCCGGGTCGAAGCCGGCGCCGCGAAGCCGTTGCTGCAGGGCCAGCGCGCCCGACTCCTCGTACGGGGGCAGCGACTGCAGCAGACCCCAGCCTTCGCCGGTGGTCAGCCGTCGCAGCAGGGCCAGGTCCATGTCGCGCATTGTTGCGTATGCCGCGCGCTGAGGTCGCGGGTCCCGGCACCCCGACCGGGGGCTGGGACCCGCGACCGCGGTCAGGCCCCCGGGGAGAGGGTGACCTGGCCGCGCGCCGTGTCGTGGGTGCAGGGGGCACCCGCGCAGGCGCTGACCGTCACCTCGCCCTGGGCCGGACCGGGTTGGAAAGCGCTCGGCCCGCTCATGACGAGGCTCCACGGGTGGGCGGCTCCGTCGCACACGCCGTCGACCGGAGAGGAGATGCCCTCGACGTCGGACCCCTGGGTCAGTGATCCGGAGATCGACACGGTCACCGCACCGCTGCCGGAGCACGAGTAGGTGCCGGTGAGTCGCGCGGCGCCGGCCTCCAGCGTGCCGACGGCATCGAGCGTGACTGCGTGCGTCAACTTCACTGGTGACCCCCCGGCCGTGTCTGGGACTCCGATGGAACCCTCATCCACTCAGACGCACGACAGGGCCTCTTGGTTGTGGCGAGTTCTCAGCGGGTGCGTCGCCACTCGTACGGGGTGGTCGTCGAGACCTTGACGAAGCCGGACCGCTCCAGGATCGGTCGGGAGAACTCGGTCGAGTCGCTGTTGATGTAGCGCTTGCCGTAGCCGATGGCCGACCGCGCCCGTGCCGCCGTGAGGGCGCGGTAGATGCCCTTCCCGCGGTACTCCGGTCGCGTCGCACCACCCCAGATCCCGGCGAAGTCGGTGTCCTCGACCGGTTCGAGCCGGCCGGCGCTGACCACGACGCCGTCGTGCTCGGCCACCCACATCTCCATGTCGTCGCGGGTGCGCAGCCGGTGCAGGAGCTGGATGACGTGCTCCTCGGCCTCCTCGGGGTCGTCCCCGAACACCTCGGACTGCATCGCGAGCATCGCGCGGACCTCGTCCTCGTCGGTGACCCGGCGCACCACGATCCCGTCGGGCAGGTCGATGTCGACGGCCAGGAGGCGGGCCTCGCCGATCATCACCGACTCGGGCTCGTCGGGGACGAAGCCGTGGGCGACCAGCGCCTCGTGCAGGCCGGGGGCGTGGTCGTGGCCGCGGGTCTTCCACTCGACCCGCTGGATCTCGGGCATCGCCTCGTAGTGGGCGAGCGCCTGCTCCACGAGCTGCCGGACCGAGTCCTCGTCAGCGGGTCGACCGTCGACGTCCAGGTTCTGGTAGGTGATGAAACCCCGGCCCCCCAGGTAGGTGGCGAGCACCAGCGGCCCGAGCCTGGGTGTGGTGAGGGCGGAGGAGAGCTCCTCGCGCAGCTGCTCGTCGTAGGCGCGGAGCAGGACCGCGGGGTCGCTCGTGGGGGTGGTCATGCGCCAGACACTGCCCGCTCGGGGGTGCTCGGCGCCACCGGATATGGCCTCCGCCGTCCGCCCACGGCGAACTCCCTGACCAGATCTGGCACTCGAGTTGACCGAGTGCTAACCACGAGCCTAGATTTGCATTGGCACTCCGGTTCGCCGAGTGCTAACGCAGCCAGCCGGTCGACCCCCGCGACGGCGACCGGATCGGCAGCACCCTGCACCACCACCACTGTCCAACTTCGACATTCCCGAAGGGGAGGTCCTCACCGTGTCGGTTTCCATCAAGCCGCTCGAAGACCGCATCGTCGTCAAGTCCGTCGAGGCCGAGCAGACCACCGCGTCTGGCCTCGTCATCCCGGACACCGCGAAGGAGAAGCCCCAGGAGGGCGAGGTCCTCGCGATCGGCCCGGGCCGCATCGACGACAACGGCAACCGCGTCCCGCTCGACGTCACCGTCGGCGACCGCGTGATCTACAGCAAGTACGGCGGCACCGAGATCAAGCACGGCGGCGAGGAGTACCTCATCCTCTCCGCTCGCGACATCCTCGCCATCGTCGGCTGAGCATCCGCACCTCGTGAGTGACGTGCCCTGTATGCCGGCTACGCGGCATACAGGGCACGTCGCGTTCAACCCGACAGACTAGAGAAGGACTTTCATGGCTAAGACGCTGGAGTTCAACGACTCCGCCCGCAAGTCGCTGGAGCGCGGCGTTGACGCGCTCGCGAACGCGGTCAAGGTGACGCTCGGCCCGAAGGGCCGCAACGTCGTCATCGACAAGAAGTGGGGCGCCCCCACGATCACCAACGACGGCGTGACCATCGCCCGGGAGATCGAGCTCGAGGACCCCTACGAGAACCTCGGCGCCCAGCTCGCGAAGGAGGTCGCCACCAAGACGAACGACGTCGCGGGTGACGGCACGACCACCGCGACCGTGCTCGCCCAGGCCATGGTCAAGGAGGGCCTGCGCAACGTTGCCGCGGGTGCCGCCCCGGCCAGCCTGAAGCGCGGCATCGACGCAGCAGTCCAGGCCGTCAACGCCCGGCTGCTCGAGACCGCCCGCGAGATCGAGGGCAAGGAAGAGATCGCCCAGGTCGCCGCACTGTCCGCCCAGGACGAGACGATCGGGTCGACCATCGCCGAGGCATTCGACAAGGTCGGCAAGGACGGCGTCATCACCGTCGAGGAGTCGTCGACGGCGACCACCGAGCTCGAGTTCACCGAGGGCATGCAGTTCGACAAGGGCTACATCTCGCCCTACTTCGTCTCCGACGCAGAGCGCATGGAGGCCGTGGTCGAGGACGCCTACATCCTCATCAACCAGGGCAAGATCTCGGCCATCGCCGACGTCCTGCCGGTGCTGGAGAAGGTCGTCAAGACCGGCAAGCCCCTGCTGATCATCGCCGAGGACATCGACGGCGAGGCGCTGTCGACCCTGGTGGTCAACAAGATCCGCGGCACGTTCAACGTGGTCGCGGTCAAGGCTCCCGGCTTCGGCGACCGTCGCAAGGCGATGCTCCAGGACATGGCGACCCTCACCGGTGGCCAGGTCATCTCCGAGGAGGTCGGCCTCAAGCTCGACCAGGCTGACCTCGAGGTGCTGGGCCAGGCCCGCCGCGTCGTCGTCACCAAGGACACCACCACGATCATCGACGGCGGCGGCAACTCCGACGACGTCACCGGCCGGGTCAACCAGATCAAGGCCGAGATCGAGCGCACCGACTCCGACTGGGACCGCGAGAAGCTCCAGGAGCGCCTCGCCAAGCTCGCCGGTGGCGTCTGCGTCATCAAGGTCGGTGCCCACACCGAGGTGGAGCTCAAGGAGAAGAAGCACCGCATCGAGGACGCCATCTCGGCGACCCGCGCGGCCATCGAGGAGGGCATCGTCGCCGGTGGCGGCTCCGCCCTCGTCCACGCTGCCACCGTCATCGACGACCTCGACCTCGAGGGCGACGAGGCGACCGGTGCGCTGATCGTCAAGAAGGCGTCGGCCGAGCCGCTGCGCTGGATCGCCGAGAACGCCGGCATGGAGGGCTACGTCGCCGTCTCCAAGGTGCGCGAGCTCACCCCGGGCAACGGCCTCAACGCCGCGACCGGCGAGTACGGCGACCTGATCAAGGCCGGCGTCATCGACCCGGTCAAGGTCACCCGCTCCGCGCTCGTCAACGCCGCCTCGATCGCGTCGATGGTGCTCACCACCGACACGCTCGTCGTGGAGAAGAAGGAAGACGAGACCGAGTCCGCCGGTGGCGGTCACGGCCACGGCCACGGTCACTGACCCGGAGGCACACTCTCGTCGAAGGCCCGTCCCCGTTGTCGTCCAAAGACACGGGGGGCGGGCCTTCGCCGTGCCCGCCCGCGAACCGGCGGCCTACGATTTGATCAGCGCAGCGAAGCGCAGGGTGGCGCAGAACGAAGGTGGCCATGGCGGACCGGTTCGCCGAACCTCCCAGCTTCGACGAGTACGTCGTCGCCCGGGGGGCCGACCTGCTGCGGACCGCCTGGCTGCTGGTGGGGGACGACCGGGGTGCCGAGGACCTCGTGCGCACGACGCTCGCGCGCAGCTGGCCGCAGTGGCGCCACCTGTCGCACGTCGGTGCGGGCTCGTACGACGCCGAGCTGCGGCGGGCGCTCGTGGAGACCTACCTGCGCCGGCGCCATGCCCGGGTCCGCCGGTCGGCCGAGCGCGTGGCCGACCCGCCGTCCCGCGCTGACGTGCTGGGTGCACTGGCCGAGCTGGGTCCGCGCGAGCGGGTGGCGCTGGTGCTGTGGACCTTCGACGGCCTCTCCGACGGACAGGTCGCCGCGGCGCTCGACGACGACGTCGCCGCGGCACGGCGACACCGGCTGCATGCCCTCGACACGGTCGGCGGCCGACTCAGCCTCGACGAAGACCGCCTCCGGGTGGTGCTCGACGCGCTGCCACCGCAGGACCCGTCCGTGGCCGGGCTCCTCGAGCAGACGCGACCGTATGCCGCCCGCTGGCGTGGCGTGCGCGGGTGGGCCCTGGGGGGAGTGGCCCTCGTGGCGGCCGTGGCCATCGGAGGCATCCTCGCGGGCGGAGACCCCGACCGGGTGGCCCCGCTCCCCACTCCGCAGCCGTCCGCGGTGACCTGCCGCGACTCCCTCGCGCCGCCGACCCCGCCGCAGGCCACCACCGAGCCGCTGAGTCGCACCGTGTCGGCCGTGCTGGTGTGCGCGCAGACCGACGAGGGCTCGGTCTGGTCCGGGTCGCTGCCGCCTGATGCGCCGGTCAGCGAGCCCCTCGCCGTGGACGCCCTGGTGTTGGCTCCTCGCACCTCCGGCACCGAGTGCCCGGACCTGCCCACGGGACCAGCCTTCCGGCTGGTGCTCCTGGGCACCGACGGCGCCGTGCGGACCTACGCCAACGAGGGTCTGGCGTGCAACGGCTGGCCGGCGCTGGCCAGCTACTACACGGCGCTGGCGGAGCAGGGCGCGGGAAGCGACATCCTGGGCGCGCCCGGCAGCCAGTTCCTCGGCTGCCCGACGGTGTTGGGCAAGTCGCTCGCCCCTCCAGGGTTGGCGCCGCCGAGCCTGCCCCGTGGGACGGTGCTCGAGGCCGCGACCGCCTGCCTGCACCCCCGGGCCGTGGCCACCGCCGTGCCGCGCTTCCGGCCGATCCGCACCAACGTCATGGGCGCACCCCAGCTGGCACAGCTCAATGCCGACCTCGCCCGGCGCGGGTCGAGGACGCAGGCGGGAAGCACCTGCACGGCCGGGACGTCGCTGTTCGTCGTCGAGGCGCGGCTGCAGAACGGACGGATGCTCGAGCTGAGCAGCAACTGCGCTGACGTCTTCTCGGTGGACTGGCAGTCGCGCGACAACTGGGCGGTCAGCACCCAGACCCGCGACATGCTCCGCGCGCTGCTCGTCGCCCAGTGATGCCGACGGGCCCGTCGCCCGGTGAGGCGGCGCTCAGCCGCCGGCGACGACGTGCAGTGACTCCCCGGCATACGTCACGACCTGGCCGGGGCGCACCTGCGCGCCTCGGCGCACCTCGACGGCGCCGTCGACGGCCACCTCGCCGAGCTCGATGACCGAGCGCGCCATCGCGCCGTCGTCGACCACGCCGGCCAGCTTGAGGAGCTGGCCGAGCCGGATGGACTCGTCGCGGATGGGGACGTCGACAGGGCTGCTCACGCAGTCGAGTCTAGGTCGGTCAGCTGGCGGCGTCGGTCAGCTGGCGGCGGGGACGGCGTGGCCGGCGTAGTACGCCTCACGCTCGTCCTCGGTCATCGCACCCCACACGCCGTAGGGCTCGCGGACGCGGAGGGCGTGCTCGCGACACTGCTTGAGGACCGGGCAGGCCAGACAGACTTCCTTGGCCTGCGAGTCGCGGGAGCGGCGGGCCGGGCCACGCTCACCCTCGGGGTGGAAGAAGACCTCTGGGTTGATCTGCCGACAGGACCCGTCGAGCTGCCATTCCCACAGGTCGGCTACGGGTCCTGGAAGCCGTGACAACTCAGCCATTGTCGTCCTCATCTCCCGCGGCACGATGCCGCACCTCTCGGACGCTACCGTCGCGTGACCTGCGGAAACAGGGCCGTAACGTAAGGGTTTGTTCAAGGCCGTTCACACCGGAGCGGGCCGTCCCAGATGGTGGACGGGCCAGTCGGCCCCGGTCGCGTGACTGGTCGTGACCCGGCTCGGTGGGGTCGTCCGGAGGGTCGTCGTGGGCGGTCGGTGGGGCCGGTTACGATTGGGCAATGAGCCTTGGTGTGGACCTCGACGACCGTCACCGCCTGGAGGAGTCCGCTCCTTCCGCTGCACCGGGTCCCGCCCCTGCCGCGGCCGCCGCTCCCGAGCCCGAGGAGCACGACCCGTTCGGCAAGCTCGGGCTCACCTACGACGACGTCCTGCTGCTCCCCGGCGAGACCGACGTGATCCCCTCCGACGTCGACACCACCGCCCGGCTGACGCGAGAGCTGTCGCTGCGCATCCCGCTGGTCTCGGCGGCGATGGACACCGTCACCGAGTCGCGGATGGCGATCGCCATGGCCCGCCAGGGTGGCATCGGCATCCTCCACCGCAACCTGTCGATCGAGGACCAGGCCTACCAGGTCGACCTGGTGAAGCGGACCCAGACCGGCATGATCAGCAACCCGGTGACGATCGGCCCCGACGCCACGCTCGAGGACCTCGACCGCCGGTGCGGCGAGTACCGCGTGTCCGGCCTGCCCGTCGTCGACGAGGGCGACCACCTGCTCGGCATGATCACCAACCGCGACCTGCGCTTCACCCCGGTCGCCGAGTGGGCCACCACCCTGGTGCGCGACGTGATGACCCCGATGCCGCTGGTCACGGGTCGGGTCGGCATCTCGCGCGAGGACGCCACCGCCCTGCTGCGCCAGCACAAGCGCGAGCGCCTGCCGCTGGTCGACGGCGAGGGGCGCCTGGCCGGGCTGATCACGGTCAAGGACTTCGTGAAGTCGGAGCAGTTCCCCCACGCCAGCAAGGACGACCACGGCCGGCTGCTCGTCGGTGCGGCCATCGGCTTCTTCGGCGACGCGTGGGAGCGGGCCACCACCCTGGTCGAGGCCGGGGTCGACGTCCTCGTCGCCGACACCGCCAACGGCCACGCCCGGCTGATGCTCGACATGGTCCGCCGCCTCAAGTCCGACCCGGCCACCCGCCACGTCCAGGTGATCGGCGGCAACGTCGCCACCCGTGCCGGTGCCCAGGCGCTCGTCGACGCGGGCGTCGACGCCGTCAAGGTCGGGGTCGGCCCGGGCTCGATCTGCACCACCCGCGTCGTCGCCGGGGTCGGTGTGCCACAGGTGACCGCCATCTACGACGCCTCGCTCGCCTGCCGCAAGGCCGGCGTCCCCGTCATCGGGGACGGCGGCCTCCAGTACTCCGGCGACATCGCCAAGGCGATCGTCGCGGGCGCCGACACCGTCATGCTCGGCTCCCTGCTCGCCGGCTGCGAGGAGTCGCCGGGCGAGCTCATCTTCGTCAACGGCAAGCAGTTCAAGTCCTACCGCGGCATGGGGTCGCTGGGGGCGATGGCCTCGCGCGGCAAGAAGTCGTTCTCGAAGGACCGCTACTTCCAGGCCGACGTCGCCAGCGACGACAAGATCGTGCCCGAGGGCATCGAGGGCCAGGTCGCCTACCGCGGCCCGCTCGGCAACGTCGTGCACCAGCTCGTCGGTGGCCTGGCGCAGTCGATGTTCTACGTCGGCGCACCGACCCTCCCCGAGCTCAAGGCCCGCGGGAGGTTCGTGCGGATCACCTCCGCGGGGCTCAAGGAGAGCCACCCGCACGACATCCAGATGACCGTCGAGGCGCCCAACTACAGCGGTCGCTGACCGCCCCGTCGCGTCCCTGCAGGACCACCGGTATGCCGCGTGGCCGGCCCGCCGCGCGCCGTGGTGACGGGCGTCTGCCCGGCGTCCAGAACGGCATACGCAATCTGGGTGAGTCGCCCCGCGGGTGCGCAACCTAGGGTTGCGACACGGACGTTCACGAGTCCGAGCAGGGGTCCCACTGAACGTCGTCGCTGACGGGCTGCGGTCGGTCGCGACGATCCAAAGACGTCCCGTCGCCGGTCGCCCCCCTCACCCGGCGACGGGGCGTCGTCCCGTGCCCGGGCCCTGCGCGGCGGACCCCGCGGTGGGCGGTGGCGTGGGCCGCGGGGTGGGCGGTGGCGCGTCGCACCGGTCGGCTGCCGATAGCCTTGCGCGGTGACTGAGATCGAAATCGGCCGAGGCAAGCGCGGTCGCCGCGCGTACTCCTTCGACGACATCGCCGTGGTGCCGTCGCGCCGCACCCGCGACCCCGAGGACGTGTCGGTGGGCTGGCAGATCGATGCCTACCACTTCGACATCCCCGTGATCGCGGCACCGATGGACTCGGTGATGTCGCCCGAGTCCGCGATCGCCCTCGGCCGGCTGGGTGGGTTGCCCGTGCTCGACCTCGAAGGGCTCTGGACCCGCTACGAGGACCCGACGCCACTGCTCGCCGAGATCGCCACGCTCGACCCGGCGCTGGCGACTGCGCGGATGCAGGAGATCTACGCCGCCGAGATCCAGCCCGAGCTCATCACCGAGCGGCTGCGCCAGGTGCGCGAGGCCGGTGTGACGGCGGCGGGGGCGCTCAGCCCGCAGCGCACGCAGCAGTTCTGGAAGACCGTCGTCGACGCGGGGGTCGACCTGTTCGTCATCCGTGGCACGACCGTCAGCGCCGAGCACGTGTCCGGGCGCGCCGAGCCGCTCAACCTCAAGCGGTTCATCTACGAGCTCGACGTGCCGGTCATCGTCGGTGGCGCCGCGTCCTACACGGCTGCCCTGCACCTCATGCGCACCGGTGCGGCCGGCGTGCTGGTCGGGTTCGGCGGGGGAGCGGCCCACACGACCCGTCGCACCCTGGGCATCCACGCCCCGATGGCCAGCGCCATCGCCGACGTCGCCGCTGCCCGCCGCGACTACCTCGACGAGTCCGGCGGCCGCTACGTCCACGTCATCGCCGACGGCGGCATGGGGGACAGCGGCGACATCGTCAAGGCCGTGGCCTGTGGGGCCGACGCCGTCATGCTGGGTGCGGCGCTCGCCCGGGCCACCGACGCGCCCGGTCGCGGGCTGCACTGGGGCTCCGAGGCACACCACCCCGAGCTGCCGCGCGGCGAGCGGGTCGAGGTCGGGGCGCTCGCGCCGCTCGAGCAGATCCTCTTCGGCCCCGGTCGCACGGCCGACGGCAAGAGCAACCTCATCGGTGCGCTGCGCCGGGCGATGGCCACGACCGGCTACTCCGACCTCAAGGAGTTCCAGCGGGTCGAGGTCGTCGTCGCTCCCTACCAGCGCAGCTGAGGACCCGTCTCCGCAGCCTGAGCACCCGGGGGGGCGCCCAGGTCGCAGGACGGGCGGTGTGGGCAAGGTCGCTAACTTACTACTGGTAAGAAGCGGTCGCCGGACCTAGGCTGCGAGGCATGGCCCACGATGTCGTCGCCGACCCCGAGACCGACCCCACCGCCACGTATGCCGTGGACCCGGCCCTGGTCCGACGGCTGGCCCGACGGGTGGTGGCGGCGCCCCGGGCCGGGCACCACGTCAGCCACACCCCGCTCACCGGAGCACCGCTCGGGTCGCTGCCGCTGTCGACCCGTGAGGACGTCGCCGTCGCGGTCGACGCCGCCCGCGCGGCCCAGCGCGAGTGGGCGCGCACGCCGATGGAGCTGCGTGAGCGGATCTTCCTGCGCTACCACGACCTCGTGCTCGAGCGGCAGGTCGAGCTGCTCGACATCGTGCAGCTGGAGTCGGGCAAGACCCGCCGCCAGGCGTTCGAGGAGGTCGCCGACGTCGCGATCGTGGCGCGGCACTACGCCCGCTCCGCCGCGGCATACCTGCGTCCGCGCCGTCGCGCGGGGCTGTTCCCGGTGCTGACGCAGAGCACGGTGCACCACCACGCCCGAGGGGTCGTCGGCATCGTCAGCCCCTGGAACTACCCCCTCTCGCTCGCGATCACCGACGCGATCCCGGCCCTGATGGCCGGCAACGCCGTCGTGCTGCGCCCGGACCTGCAAGCGTCGCTGACCGCCCTGCAGGCCGTGCAGCTGCTCACCGAGGCCGGGCTCCCCGAGTCGGTGCTGCAGGTCGTCCTGGGTGACGGGCCGTCGGTGGGGCAGGCGGTCGTCGACCTGACCGACTACGTCTGTTACACCGGCTCGACCGACACCGGGCGACGCGTCGCCACCTCGGTCGCCGGACGCCTGGTCGGCTACTCACTCGAGCTCGGCGGCAAGAACTCGATGTACGTCGCCGACGACGCGGACCTCGACAAGGCGGTCGAGGGTGCGGTGCGGGCCTGCTTCTCGTCGGCCGGCCAGCTGTGCATCTCGATCGAGCGGCTGCTCGTGCACGGAGCCGTGGCCGACGAGTTCACCCGGCGGTTCGTGGCCGCCGTCGATCAGCTGAGCCTCGGCGCGGAGCTGGCCTACGGCACCGACATGGGTTCGCTGGTCTCCGCCCACCAGCTGGAGCGCGTCGCAGCCCACGTCGACGACGCCCGCTCCAAGGGCGCGCGGGTGCTCACCGGTGGGCGCGCCCGCCCCGACGTCGGCCCGTACTTCTACGAGCCCACCGTCCTCGAGGGCGTGACCGCCGCGATGGCACTGCGTGACGACGAGACCTTCGGCCCGGTCGTCGCGATCTACCGCGTGCACAGCGACGAGGAGGCGATCCGCTTCGCCAACGACACCGACTACGGCCTCAACGCCGCGGTCTACACCCGCGACGTGGCCCGTGGCCGCCGGATCGCGAACGCCATCAAGGCCGGCACCGTCAACGTCAACGAGGGGTATGCCGCGGCGTGGGGGAGCGTCGCGGCCCCGATGGGTGGCATGAAGCAGTCCGGCGTGGGGCGGCGGCACGGCAGCGAGGGCATCCTCAAGTACACCGAGTCGCAGAACGTCACCGCGCAGTACCTCCTGCCCATCGCTCCGGTCGCCGGGATGAGCGAGGAGACCTATGCGCGCCTGATGACCGCCGCACTGCGGGTGCTCAAGTCCGTGGGGCGCGCGTGACGGGTGCGCCTCCGGGCGGCTCGGGCAGCGACTACGACGTCCTGGTCGTCGGGTCGGGGTTCGGCGGCTCGGTCACGGCGCTGCGGTTGGCCGAGAAGGGCTACCGCGTGCACGTCGTCGAGTCCGGCCGCCGGTTCCGCGACGAGGACTTCGCGAAGACCTCGTGGGACCTGCGCAGCTACCTGTGGGCGCCCAAGCTGAAATGCTTTGGCGTGCAACGGGTGCACCGCCTGCCCGACGTGATGATCCTGGCCGGGGCGGGCGTCGGTGGCGGCTCGCTCAACTACGCCAACACCCTCTACGTCCCGCCCGCGGCGTTCTTCGCCGACCGCCAGTGGGGTGACATCACCGACTGGCAGGCGGAGCTGGCGCCCCACTACGACACCGCCTCGACCATGCTCGGCGTCGTCACCAACCCCTGCGAGGGCGTCGTCGAGGACGTCATGCGCCAGACCGCCGAGGACCTCGGGGTCGGCGACACGTTCCGGAAGGCCCCGACCGGTGTCTTCTACGGCATGCCCGGCAAGCGCGTCCCCGACCCCTACTTCGGTGGCGCCGGCCCGGACCGCACCGGCTGCACCGAGTGCGGCAACTGCATGGTGGGCTGCCGGGTCGGCGCGAAGAACACCCTGGTCAAGAACTACCTGGCCCTCGCGGAGAAGCTCGGGGTCACCATCGAGCCGATGCGCACCGTCGTCCGCGTGGCCCCCCGGCGCAGTGGTGGGTATGCCGTGACGCACGAGGCGAGCGGCGCGTGGTTCCGGCGGGCGCGGCATACCGTCACCGCGGACCAGGTGGTGTTCGCGGCGGGGACGTGGGGCACCCAGAAGCTGCTGCACTCGATGCGGCAGACGGGCGTGCTGCCAGGGCTGTCGGCCCGGCTCGGCCACCTCACCCGGACCAACTCCGAAGCCGTCAACGGCGTGATGCTGGAGAAGGTCAAGCCGGGTCTGGACCTCTCTCACGGGGTCGCCATCACGTCGTCGTTCCACCCCGACGCCGACACCCACGTCGAGAACGTGCGGTACGGCAGGGGCTCCAACGCGATGGGCCTGCTCGCGACGATCCTGGTGCCGGGTGGCGAGCTGCCGCGGCCGGCCCAGTTCGTCGTCGAGGTGGTGCGGCACCCCGTGGTCTTCCTCCGGTCGCTCTCGCAGTACCGCTGGAGCGAGCGGACCGTCATCGGCCTGATCATGCAGTCGCGCGACAACTCCCTGCACGTGAACGGCACGAGCGGGCTCTTCGGCGGGCGAGGCCTGACCTCGCGGCAGGGCCACGGTGAGCCCAACCCGACCTACATCCCGGCCGGCCAGGAGGCGATGAAGGCACTGGCGGTGCGGCTCAGCGCGGCGACCGGGCTGAGGGCGTTCGCGGGCAGCAGCGTCAGCGAGATCGCCAACATCCCCTTGACCGCCCACTTCCTCGGTGGCGTGACGATCGGCTCGAGTCCCGAGCGCGGGGTGCTCGACCCCTACCAACGGGTCTGGGGCTACCCCGACCTGCACGTCGTCGACGGTTCGGCCGTCTCGGCGAACCTCGGCGTCAACCCCTCGCTGACCATCACGGCCCAGGCCGAGCGAGCCATGTCGCTGTGGCCGAACAAGGGGGAGGCCGACCCTCGTCCGGCTCAGGGTGCGGCCTACCGCCGGCTCGAGGCGGTCAAGGCCGGCCACCCGGCCGTCACGCGGTACACCCACGAGAGCGCCAGGGTCTGACCCCACCGCGAAAGGCGGTGGGCGACGCACGCCCCTGCGTTGCGTCGACCACCGCCTCAGCGGTGTGGCTGGAGACGAGCCGGGGGGTGGGTCTCCAGCCACACCACCCAGACAACGACGCTGGTGAGCGGGGGTTACGGCGCCCCTGAAACATTTCTCCCGGTGGCCCCCGACGCCGCACCGGGCTGGTCGCGCCAGGAGGCCCACAACGCGGCATACGGGCCGTCGGCGGCGACCAGCTCGTCGTGCGTGCCGATCTCGGTCACCACGCCGTCCTCGACCACTGCCACCCGGTCGGCGTCGTGCGCGGTGTGCAGCCGGTGGGCGATCGCGACCACGGTGCGCCCCTCGACCACGGCGGCGAGCGAGCGCTCGAGGTGCCGCGCGGCGCGGGGGTCGAGCAGCGAGGTGGCCTCGTCGAGGACGAGCGTGTGTGGGTCGGCGAGCACCAACCGGGCGAGCGCGACCTGCTGCGACTGCGCCTCGCTGAGGGTGTGGCCACCACTGCCCACCTGGGTGTCGAGGCCGTCGGGCAGCCCGGCGACCCACTCGTGGGCGTCGACCGCCCGCAGGGCGTCGTCGAGCTCGTCGCGCGACGCACCCGGTCGGGCGAGCAGCAGGTTGTCGGCCAGCGTGCCGACGAAGACGTGGTGCTCCTGGGTCACCAGGGCCACCTCTCCGCGCAGCCGGCTGAGGGTGAGGTCGACCAGCGGCACGCCTCCGACCTCGACGCTGCCCTCGCGAGGGCCGTCGATGCCGGCCATCAGGCGGCCGAGCGTGGACTTGCCCGCGCCGGACGGGCCGACGATGGCGAGCCGTTCGCCGGGTCGCAGGTCGAGCGAGACGCCGCGCAGGACGTCGTGCCCGGGGCGGTAGGCGTAGCGCACGTCGTCGACCGCCAGGTCGGAACCGTCCGGCTCCTCCCCGGTCGCGACACGGTCGGGCGGCACGTCGCCCACCCCGATGACGCGCGCCAGGGAGGTCGCGCCGACCTGGATCTCGTCGAGCCAGCCGAGCACCTCGTCGAGCGGGTTGGTCATCTGGTGGATGTAGAGGGTGACGGCGGTGGCCGCCCCGGCGCTGATGTGGCCGTTGATCGCCAGCCAGCCGCCCCAGAGCACCGCGCCGGCCGTCGGCACGTAGTAGCCGAAGACCACCGCCGGGAACCAGTGCAGCCGCAGGTTGAGGGTGTAGCGCTCGGCTTGGAAGCACTCGCGCAGGGCGTCGTGGAACCGGGTCCGCCGCGCGTCGCCGAGCGAGAGGGCGTCGATCGTGCGCGCCCCGTCGACGGTCTCGGCGACGACGCCGTTGAGCTGGGCGTAGGTCGCGCGTTCCCAGAGGTAGCCGTCGGACGCGTGCCGCAGGTAGCGCCTCGTCGAGAACCAGTAGAACGGCACTCCGAGCAGGATCGGCAGGGTGGCCAGCGGCGAGGTGAACAGCGCCGCCACGGTCGTCATCAGCACCGTCATCGACGCGACGAACAGCGACGGGATGCCGAACCGCACCACGTGCGACAGGGCCTCGACGTCGTTGGTGGTGCGGGCCACGAGGTCACCCGTGCCGGCTCGCTCGACCGTCGACAGCGGCAGGTTGACCGCGCGGCCGACGAACTGCTCCCGCAGCTCGGCGAACACGGTCTCCCCGAGGATGAACGACCACCGTCGCGCAGCCCAGGTCAGCGCCGTCTGCGCGACGACGGCCACGGCCAGGCCGATCGCGATCTTGTCGACGGTGCCGGTGTCTCCGCGGTGGCCGCTGACGACGTCGACGAGCCGGCCGACCAGCCACGGGGCGGCCAGCGCCGCGAGCGCCGCCAGCGCGTGCAGCCCCAGCACCCGCGCCACGAGGCCGCGGTGCTCGCGCACGAGCCCGCGGGTGTGCTGCCAGACCCCAGCCATGTCGGCGATCGGCAGGGTGCGACGGGCGTGGTCGGTGATCACTGGTCGTCCTCCTCTCCGCGGATCACGATGTGTCGGTATGCCGGGTGGTCCAGCAGCTCGCGGTGCGTGCCCGTGAGCGTGACCAGCCCGTCCTCGAGCACCACGACCTCGTCGGCCTGGCCGAGCAGCAGCGGGCTGACTGTCGTGACCACGGTCGTGCGGCCGCGGCGGTGCTCGGCGAGCCGGCCGGCGATGCGGGCCTCGGTGTGGGCGTCCACCGCGCTGGTCGGCTCGACCAGGACGAGCACGGGGGCTTCGGTGAGCAGCGCCCGCGACAGGGCGAGGCGCTGGCGCTGACCGCCCGAGTAGGACCGTCCGCGCTCCTCGACCGTGCCGTCGAGGCCGTCGGCGACGGCGTCGAGGACGTCGAGGGCGCTCGCGGTGGTCAGCGCGGCCAGCACCTCGCGGTCGGCGTGGCCACCTCCGGTGCCGTCGGCCGATGGGCGCCCGTTGGCGTGGCCGCTGAGCTGCTCGCGCAGCACCCCGGTGAACAGTCGCGGGTCGGGCTCGCTGACCACGACGTGCCGGCGGACGTCGGCGATCGACAGGTCGTCGAGTCGCACTCCACCCCAGGTGGTCTGGTGCGGGCCGGGTCCGTGTCGACCCAGTCGGTCGGCCACGGCGGACGACTCCTCGGGCCGCGCCGACACGATGGCCGTCAGGAGGCCGCCGCGGATCACCGTGCCGGACAACGGGTCGACCAGGTCGGCGTCGGCGGGCGGCACGGGGACGGTGCTCGGCCTGGCGGCGTCGTGGTCGGGCTGGACTGCCATGACGCGGAGCATCTTGCCCGCCGCGATCTGCGCCCGGATGCCCCGGTCGACGACCTCGATCGCGGTCTGCAGCGGCATGGTGAGGAACGCCGTGTAGCCGTAGAAGGCCACCAGCTGACCGGCGGTGATGTCACCGGTCACCGCCTCGCGCGCGCCGAGCCAGGTCACCAGGACCACGAAGATGCCGGGGATGAGCACCTCGGCGGAGTCCAGCGCCGCCTGGATGCCGGCCACCTGAAACCCGCGTTCGCGGACCCTGGCCGACTGCTGCTCGTAGCGGCGCAGGAAGGTCTGCTCCCCGCCGATGCCGCGCAGCACGCGCAGCCCCGCGACCGTGTCGGCCCCGAGCGTGGTCAGGCGCCCGGCCTCCTCGCGCTGCCTCGCCTGGCGGCGCTGGAGCGGCCGCACGATGAGGCTCAGGCTGGCCAGCATGACCGGGCCACCGAGCAGCACGAGCCACCCGAGGGCCGGCGACGCGGCGAGCAGGATGGCGCCGACGACCGCGTAGCTCACGACGGCGCCGGAGAACCGGCCCATCACGTCGTACAGGCCGCCGAGCCGCATCACGTCGTTGGCGAAGACGGCGACGACCTCGCCCGACGGCATGGTGCGCGTCAGTGCCGGCCCGGCGCGCTCGGCTCCCTGGGCGGTGAGCTGTGCGCCGCGGTAGGAGGCGAACAGCCAGTTGTAGACGGCGAAGTAGTGCCGGATGGCAGCCGTGACCGCGCAGATCGCACCCAGCCCGATCAGCACCAGGGCCCAGCGGACCAGGCCACCCAGGTCGCCGGGGACGATGCCGTCGTCGACGCCCTTGCCCACGGCGGCCGGCACGAGCGCGATCGCCAGCATCCATGCCATCCCCGCGAGCATCCCGAGCACCTGGGTGCGCCACTGCTGCCGACCGACCCAGAGCATGAACCGGGTGGTGCTACGGGTGTCGGGTCGGCCGGGGTCGGGGAACGGGATCGTCTGCATCAGGATCCCCACCGTATGCCGCGGCGACGACACCCCGACACCGATTTTCCGCCCGCCCGGTGAGCCTTCCGAGTGGCCGCGAGCACGCGGCATACCGTGACGAGCGGAAGGGGTGAGTGGGGATGGTGGTGCGCAAGGAAGCCGTCTACGTGCGCCGCAGGCGCGTTGCGCTCCTCGTCGTCGTGGCCTTCGTCGCGCTCAGCGTCCTCGGGGTCAGCCGGCTGGTCGGCTTCCTCTCCGGCGGCACCGCGGAGGCCGCCGCTCCCCAGCCCGTTGCCACCAAGCCGGTGGCTCCCGAGCCCACCATCCCCGTGCCCACGCCCCACCCGGTCGAGCCCCAGGGCGCCGCCGGACCGTCGGCCAAGACGGCCATGGTGCGGGTGCTGCGCCTGAGTGGCGACCTGACGCCGAAGTCGGTGGTGGCGTCGAAGCAAGGCCTCGTCTTCGCCCAGAACATGATGTACCGGCACACCATCACGGCCTTCCGGGCCGACGGCGCGCGGCTCAGGACCATCGACGACTCCGTCGACCTCGCGAAGTTCCGCGTCAAGGGCCACGAGGGCCCGGCGAAGGGGTCGCCCGTCGAGGCCGCCTTCACCCCGGGTGGGCGCTACGCGTGGGTGTCCAACTACTCGATGTCCGGCAAGGGCTACGGCTCCGAGGGGCTCGACACGTGCACCAAGGGCGACGGCACGTCGCCCAGCACGGTCTACCGGGTCGACACGCGCACCTTCGCCATCGACAAGGTGGTGGCGGTCGGGTCGGTGCCCAAGTACGTCGCGCTGACGCCCGACGGGAAGACGGTGCTCGTCACCAACTGGTGCTCGTGGGACCTGTCCCTGATCAGCGCCTCAACCGGCAAGGAGGCGGCCCGGATCCCCTTGGGGGGCAAGTACCCTCGCGGCATCGCGGTCTCTCCCGACAGCCGCACCGCCTACATCGCGCTGATGGGTTCGGACCGGGTGGTCCGGGTCGACCTGGCCGCCCGGACGGTGCACCCCTACGCGCAGACCGGCGACGGCCCGCGGCACATCGTCGAGAGCCCGGACGGCAAGTACCTCTACGTCACCAACAACGGCGACGGCACCGTCAGCAAGCTCGACCGCCGCAGCGGCAAGGTCATCAAGTGGGTGCACACCGGCAAGGAGCCGCGCTCGATGGCGATCTCGCCTGACGGCGCCGCGATCTACTCGGTGAACTACGAGTCCTCGACGGTCACCAAGCTGCGCACCTCGGACCTCGCGGTCGTCGACGAGGTCAAGACCGACTACCACCCGATCGGCATCACCTACGAGCCGACCAGGAAGATGGTGTGGGTCGCCTGTTACGGCGGCAGCATCCTCGTCTTCGACGACTCGAGGCTTCCCGTAGCCTGACCCGGTGCTGCGAACCGCCCTGAAGCCTCGCTGGCTGGGCCTGTTCGCCCTGCTGCTCGCGATCATGGCGGCCTGCGCGCAGCTCGGGCTGTGGCAGCTGCACGTCGCGCAGGACAAGGGCCTCGCCGATGCGCTGCGCCAGGCGCACGAGGCGCGTCCCGCGCTGCTCGACACGGTCATCCGACCGCACCAGGCGTTCCCGAACCCGCAGTCCAACCGGGCCGTCACCGCCATCGGCACGTATGCCGCGTCGGACCAGTTCCTCGTCGGGCCGCGCCGCCTCGGCGGGGCCACCGGCTACTGGGTCGTCACGCCGCTGGACGTGACGGAGACGGGCGCGCGGCTCGCCGTCGTCCGCGGCTTCGTCACCGACACCACGACTCCCATCGACCCGCCCCCCGGGGTGGTGTCGGTGGACGGCACGCTCGCGCCGGGAGAGGCGCCGGCCGACCCGCCGGCCGGTCTGCCCGCCTGGCCGCAGCAGGCTCGTGGCTCGATCGACTTCTCGCTGCTGGTCAACGAGTGGCCGGGAGAGCTGTACAACGCGTTCGTCTTCGCGCAGGGGGAGAAGACCGGTGCGGGGGTCGGGATCCCCGCACCGGACGGGGTGACGAGGGTGCCGCCGCCCGAGGTGACGGGCGGGCTGAAGTGGCGCAACGCGGCATACGCACTGCAGTGGTGGATCTTCGGCGGCTTTGCCGCGTTCATGTGGTTCAGGATGGTGCGAGAGGATGCCCAGCGTGACTGAGACCGGTGTGAGTGAGATCAAGGACGTCGACGCGGCCCGCAAGGCGCTCGGCTTCTTCAAGGTGATGGCGTTCGTCGTCGGCGTGGGGCTGTTGATCCTCGTGGCGGAGATGGTGCTGCGCTACGGGTTCGACAACCACGTGCTGGACTGGTGGCCGCAGCCGCACGGGTTCATCTACATCGTCTACCTGGTGGCCACCGCCAACCTCGGGTTCAAGGTGGGCTGGCCGCTCGGGAAGATGGTGCTGGTCATGCTGGCGGGGGTCGTGCCGTTCCTGTCCTTCTGGGCCGAGCGCAGGGTCGCGAGTGAGACCGAGGCGCGGCTGGCTGGGCCGCGCCGGTAGCCTGTGCGCGTGAGCGACCCCGCAGCCGCCGACGTGGTGACCCAGGCCCAGGACGACGATCGGGTGGAGGCCCCCGACGCCGAGCGTTCGGACGAGCCGGCCACCCCTCTCCAGGCTCGGCCGGTGCTGGTCGTCGACTTCGGGGCGCAGTACGCGCAGCTCATCGCGCGACGCGTGCGTGAGGCGAAGATCTACAGCGAGGTCGTGCCGCACACGATGTCGGTGGCCGAGATGCTCGAGAAGGACCCGGCCGCGATCGTGCTCTCCGGTGGCCCGTCGTCGGTCTACGAGGAGGGGGCGCCCTCGTTGGACCCCGCCGTCCTGGAGGCGGGCGTGCCCGTGTTCGGGATGTGTTACGGCTTCCAGGCGATGTCGCAGGCGCTCGGTGGCACCGTCGCCCACACCGGGCTCGGTGAGTACGGCGCGACGCCGGCCACCGTCTCCGACACCGAGTCGACGCTCTTCAACGGACAGCCCACCGACCAGTCGGTCTGGATGAGCCACGGCGACTCGGTCACCGAGGCACCCGCGGGCATGACGGTCACGGCGGCCACGGCCGGTGCGCCCGTCGCAGCGATCGAGGACGACGAGCGCCGTCTCTACGGCGTGCAGTGGCATCCGGAGGTGATGCACTCGACCTTCGGGCAGCGGGTGCTGGAGAACTTCCTCTACCGCGGGGCGAGGCTGGAGCCCGACTGGACGGCCGCCAACGTGGTCGACGAGCTGGTCGACGCGATCCGCGAGAAGGTCGGCGACTCGCGGGTGCTGTGCGCCCTGTCCGGTGGCGTCGACTCGTCCGTCGCGGCGGCGCTCGTGCAGAAGGCCGTCGGCGACCAGCTGACCTGTGTCTTCGTCGACCACGGCCTGCTGCGCGCGGGGGAGGCAGAGCAGGTCGAGAAGGAGTTCGTGGCGGCGACCGGGGTGGACCTGGTGGTGGTCGACGCGCGCGAGCGGTTCCTGTCCGCGCTGGAAGGCGTCTCGGACCCCGAGGAGAAGCGCAAGATCATCGGGCGCGAGTTCATCCGCGTCTTCGAGCAGGCCGCCCGCGACGTCGTCGGGTCCCGCGGCGACTCCGACCACCCCGTCGAGTTCCTCGTACAGGGCACGCTCTACCCCGACGTCGTCGAGTCGGGTGGTGGCACCGGGGCGGCCAACATCAAGTCGCACCACAACGTGGGCGGGCTCCCCGAGGACCTCCAGTTCAAGCTGGTCGAGCCGCTGCGCTCGCTCTTCAAGGACGAGGTGCGTCAGGTCGGGCTCGAGCTGGGTGTGCCCGAGGCGATCGTGTGGCGCCAGCCGTTCCCGGGCCCCGGGCTCGGCATCCGCATCGTCGGCTCGGTGACGGCCGAACGGCTGGAGATCCTCCGGGCCGCTGACGCCATCGCGCGGCACGAGCTCTCGGCTGCTGGCCTCGACCGCGCCATCTGGCAGTGCCCGGTCGTGCTGCTCGCCGACGTGCGTTCGGTGGGCGTCCAGGGTGACGGGCGCACCTACGGTCACCCTGTCGTGCTGCGCCCGGTGTCGTCCGAGGACGCGATGACGGCCGACTGGACCCGCGTGCCCTACGACGTGCTCGCCAAGATCTCGACGCGCATCACCAACGAGGTGCGTGAGGTCAACCGGGTCGTGCTCGACGTGACCAGCAAGCCGCCAGGCACCATCGAGTGGGAGTAGTGCGTGCGGCCAGGTAGGGCGCGCGGCCTCAGCACGGCCAGCGTCAACGACGCCGTGAGCCGGGCGGTGATGCGCTACGTCCTCATCGGGCCGCCCTTGAAGCTGCTCACCGGGCTGCATGTCGAGGGCCGTGAGAACGTGCCGCGCGAGGGCTCGCTCATCGTGGCGTCGAACCACCTCTCGTTCATCGACTCGATCGTCATTCCCCTGGCCTGCGGGCGGCAGGTGCACTTCCTCGGCAAGGCCGAGTACTTCCAGGGCTCGGGCCTTCGTGGGGCTGCCGTGCGCTGGTTCCACTCGACGGCCGGCACCATCCCGGTGGACCGTTCCGACCCGCGGGCTGCGGCTGCGTCGCTGGAGCTGTCGGAGGACGTGCTGCGCCAGGGGGAGGCGTTCGGCGTCTACCCCGAGGGCACCAGGTCACCCGACGGGCGGCTGCACCGCGGCCGCACGGGCGTGGCCCGCATGGCGCTCTCCACCGGAGCCACCTTGTTGCCGTGTGCCGTGATCGGCACCGACCACGTGCAGCCCTCTGGTTCCAACGGTTTCCGCCCCGCGAAGGTCACCGTCAAGTTCGGTGTGCCGGTCGACGTCGCCGGTCTCTCGGCTCGCTTCCAGAAGGCTGCTCTGTTGCGGGCGATCACGGACGCGACGATGGACGCGATCGGTGAGCTGTCGGGGCAGGAGCGGTCAGGTCTCTATGCATCGGACGTGAAAGCCGCCATGCAGGCAGGCAAACCCACCGCCTGACGTCCCGGTGGCGGCCGGCTCGGTCTGACCTTGGTTCGCAGCGTCAACCTCCACGGCTCGTTGGGTCTGTTAATGGATAGACCGTGCCACCGCCGCGCACGGCACCTGGAGGAAGCCATGACCCGCTCGTCCATCTGCAGGTGGTGCGCCGGCACGGCTTCCTGCAACCTGAGTCGAGGTGTCCCAGTCACGCTCGGGGGATGCGATGCAGACTGATGACCGACGGGACTACGAGCTGGTGTTCCGGGGCAGCTTCGCCTCGATCACGCGCACCGTCTACCTGATCGTCCACGACCGGGGTGCGGCGGAAGAGCTCACCCAGGACGCCTTCGTCAAGCTCCTCGCGAAGTGGGGGTCCATCGCGGCATACGACCGTCCCGAGGCATGGGTGCGCAAGGTGGCCATCCGGATGGCGGTTCGCCACGTCGGTCGCGAGGCGCGCCGACCGGTCAAGGAGGCCACTGCCCAGTCGTTTCCGCGGACAGCCGCGTTCCCCGACCACGATGTCGCTCTGGCGGTCCAGCAGCTTGCGCCCATGCAGCGCGCCGTGGTGGTGCTGCACTACTTCGAGGACCGGCCGGTCCTGGAGATCGCCCGGACCCTGCAGGTGTCGGAGTCGACCGTCAAGCAGCACCTGTTCCGCGCCCGCGCGCGGCTAGCCCAAACCCTCGGAGAGGAGGTCGGGTCCGATGCCCGTTGACGACCGCCTTCGAGTGGGCCTGACCGCCAATGCCGCAGCCCTTCGCGAACCAGATGTGGAGCTCCTGCTCGGCCAAGCTTTCGCCGCGCACCGCCGCCGACAGGCGCGCCGCTGGGCCGGCGTCGCCGGAGTGGCAGCAGCCGCGTGCGCCGCGCTGGTGGTCACCCTGATGGGGCAGACGGCGCCGAAGCCGGTGCCCGCCCCGCCAGTCGGCCCGACACCGGCAACCCTTCACGACCGGTATGCCGGCCTGGTCGCGCCCTTCGCCGAGGCGCCGCACGTATCCGGTCGATGGGTGCTCGTTCGCGGCGCCGACGGCAAGCTCGTCGCCAATCCTCCCAACAGGTACGGCACGGGGGACCCTGTGGTGGCCGGGCGGATCGGCCGTGGAGGGGTGTTCGGAACGGACATGTTCCACCAGGACAACCTCATCTGCGACTCGCCCGGTGGTAAGTACCGGATCGCCGATCGTGGTGACCAGCTCGTCTTCGAGTCGGTCGACGACTTCTGTGTGTCACGAGTCCAGTTCTTCACCAAGACGACGTGGATATCCACGAGTGTCACCGCCTACACCGGTCCGCGCATCCCGGATGGGCGATGGGCTCGGGACGTCACCGTGGGGCAGTTGAACGACGTGCGCTTCTGGCCCGACGCAGCATGGAAGACATCCAACGGCTTCTCCGACGGCACCGGGCGCATCGTCATCGAGTTCGCCGGGAGCCGGTGGTTCATCCTCTTCGAGAACGACCAGGGCGGGCTCGAGATCCGCGACCAAGGAACGGTGAGGTACGACGCCCTCGGACGGTGGGTGCAGAACGGCAGCACGGCGGTCGAATGGTCGATCCGGGGTGAAACCCTCACAACGCGCAACGCCGTCCCGGTGGAAGGACTCCACCCCCTGCCGGCCCGCGATGCCGATCGAGGGGTGCTCGAGGGGAGCTGGAGACGGGTCCGCTGACTCGCACCACGCGCGCATCCGTCGCAGGAACTGACCACCGGATACCGTGATCGCGGGACGCGACAGGCCGTCCTTCGTATGCTGCCGGGGTGGCGAACCCCACTCTGAAGGCGAGGCCTGAGCTCGTCTCCGACGGTTGGCGCAAACGTGCCGGTGCCTTCTACACCCGCCCGCTCGCTCCGGGCGTTGCCGGGCTCCTGGGGTTGGCACCCAACCGTGGTCTGCCGTACCAGTGGCGGCTCCAGCCTTTCGTAGGCGTCATCCATGAGCGGGTCAACCAGGTGGCGGGGGCGCTGACCGACGCGACGGCCAAGAGCCCGTACCCACAGGCGACCATTCGTCAAAGCCTGGTCGGCCTGCTCGACGGGATGGACGCACAGGACCGGGAGCGCTGGGTGGTCGCCACGGAAGCCCCCGACGGCAACGAACGGGTGTTCCGCGACGTCGCAGCGGCCGTGCGTGACAACGGACTTAGTTGGATGGAGGAGCGCACCAGTCTCGACGCGGTCGTCCGCGAGCTGCGGGCAGGGAACGGCCCGGTGAGACTCACGCCCTACCTCACGGCGGCGTTGTGGCTGCAGGGCGAGGTCGTGGCCGCGGAGGAGCGTCTGACCGAGATCGCCGCACAGTTCGGTGGTCCGGCTCTGCAGGTCCCGGAACCGGTGCGTGATCTGCGGGTGGCCAGCTTCGCGTCGTCGTCGCCGCCGGAGGGCTGGCCGCGCCACGCTTTTGATGCCTTCGCGGCAAGGCTGCGCGAGGGCATGCAGCGGTACCCACAATGTCCACCAGAGCGCTGGCAGCCTCGGACGGGGTGACGGCAGCTCGGTGAGGCCAACCTGCGGACGCCGTGGTGCGGTCAGGGCACGGCTCGCCAGATGCTGGGCGCTGTCCCGTGGTCACGCTTGAAGGCGCGGCTGAAGGCCTCTTCGGACTCGTACCCGACCCGCGGGGCGATCGCGGCGACTGGCAACGTCGTCGTGCGGAGGAGGTCCTCAGCCACGTGCATCCGCCAGCCGGTGAGGTAGCGGATCGGCGCCAGTCCGAGCGCCGCACGGAATCGTTCGTCGAGGACGCTCGACGACGTGGTCGCCGCGCGGGCGAGGTCGGCCAGGGTCCACTTGCGACCGGGGTCGCGGTGCATGGCGGCGAGGGCCGGTGCGACCACGGGGTCGCGCAGGGCGGCCACCCAGCCGGTGTCCGTCGCCGGCGCATTGGCCAGGTGCAGCTTGAGCACCTCGCGAAGCAGGAGCTGCGGGATGTCGGTCGGCGCCGCGATGCGGTCTGCGGCGACCTGGCTCGTCTGCTGGAGGACCAAGTCGCTGCTGGCCTTGACCCACGAACGGACCGGTCCCTCCGGCGGCGTGACGACGAACACCGGCGGGAAGACGCCGAGGCCACGGTCGAACAACCGGTCGTCGCACGCCAGGAAGCCACACACGAGCTCGCTGCGCGCACCTCCGAGGCCATGGACGATGTGCGGCAAGGCATTCCACGGCGGCGGGTCAATGAGCTGCATCACGGGGACGATCTCAGCCGTCTCGTGTCCGCCCATCCGGTGCTGGTCGTTGTAGGGCAGCACGATCACGTCGCCCTCGTGCGCCCAGACCATGTGGGACCCGGCCTCGATCCAGCAGCTGCCGGAGACCACGACGTGGAAGATCACGATCTGCGCCGCGTCGGGGGCCAACACAGCGGCCAGGTCCTGTGACGCCAACGACTCGTAGGCCCACGCCTCGGTGTACTCGCTGTGTAGGAAGATCGCACCCGACAGCTTGATCCGTGCCAGGGCATCCGAGAGGGCGGTGGATCGATCAGCTCCTGCGGCTTCCCGGTCATGGTGGGGCCCACCGCTCGTCATGAGACTGAGTCTGTCAGCAGGAAGCACATGGAGTCAGGAGACAGCGATGACGAACAACCCGGATGTGGGGGCGCTGAGGTCCCGGGCCGATCGGTTCAACGCGACCGGGTTCTCGCAGTGGGTCAACGGGCCGAGTGGCCGGGCGTTCCGGCTCGCCGCCGGCGTGGCCTGGCTCTGCTTCGCCTGGGTCGCCCGCGACCACTGGTGGGGGATTGCGGCAGGGGCCTGGGGCCTCTTCCCCCTCACGGCAGGCCTCTTCGACATCTGCTGGATCAGTGCGTCCCTCGGCGGCCCGCTGCAGGGAAGCACCATCCGCGCAGGGCAAGCGGCGATGCGATCAAGGCCAGCAGCACGGGCCTCGTGACCGCTGTGGGGCTCCTTCAGGTGTCCGACGGCCGGCTCCACCGCCACTCCCACACCGCGCCGACCTCAGGATCCTCTTGGTCGGCGATGTGCTGGAAGCCGCGCGACGCGAGGACGCCGGTTGACGGGTTTGGTCCTGGCAGGGTGTGTGCTGTGACGTGATCGACCTCACCGGTGGACACGGCCGACTCGACCAGTGCCCGCGCGGCGGCCACGCCGAACCCCTGGCCCCGGAACTCGGGGGCCACCTCGTAGCCGATCTCGACGGTGCGCTCGACGGGTGGGGCGGCGAACCCACCTGAGCCGACGAGCTGCCCGGTCGCCTGGTCGACGAAGAACTGCATCGACCACGGGCGCTCCGCCTCCGACGCGTTCTGCAGATGCGTCAACGTGAAGTCGATGGACTCGGGGAACTCGGGCCACCCCTCTGGTGCCGGCGAGCCGATCAGCTCCTCGAACCGCGTCGGGTCGTCGTTTCGCGCGTTGAGCGCGTCCAGCAACGGCACGGTGGCCGGGACGAGCCTGACCCGGTTCAAGCGCTCGAGCCTCAACGTCGCCCCTTCCTGCCGGACCATCAAGCGGACGTGGTCGTGGCACTGATCCTCTCGGCAGCACGCTAGCCCTCTCGAAGGCAGCACCCACCAGCTCGACCTCGGGTGGGTGCTGCGGAAGTGCTGCGAAAGCCGATCAGACCGCCTGTGAAAGGGCGCTGGCGATCACCGCCGCCGTCTGTTGCGGCGCCTCGTCAGGGAGGAGGAACACCGCACCCGGGATCGTCACGAGCGTCACCTGGGCAGCCGTCTGGAGAGTGGCACGCTCGGCCTCGGTGAGGCCGCCATCCCCCTTCTCGGCGTGGACCACCCAGACCGGTGTGCCGGACGCAGCCAGCCGGGTGGCGTAGTCGGCGTCCGCGGCGATGTAGTCGAGGTAGTCGCCGCTGACGCGGACCGAGTCCCGTGCCTTGTTCTGTCTGAGGTCCGCGACCAGCTCGCGCTTGTGCGGTTCGGGCAGCTTGGCGGACCGGACCATCAGGGGCAGGAGGCGCAGCAATGTGGCCATCGGCCACGGGCCCACCTTCTGCGAGGCCCGCACGACGGCGCGGAAGAACCACGCTTCGTCCTCGGGGGTCAGGCTGATCCCGAGCAGCACCACCGGCCCGCGGAAGTGACCGGACAGAAGCGCCTCCAGCGCCACGGTGGCGCCGTGGGAGAACCCCACGAGCACGTCGCAGCGGTGCACCGTAGCCAGCTCGCCGACCCGACGGGCCATGGCGGGGACGGACCCGTCCTCGCCCAGCGGCGCACCGGCCATGCCAGGCAGGGTCGTGGCGATCAGGCGCACCCCGGACAGGACCGGCTCGGCCATCACGAGGTCGAACGAGCGGGCTGCGTTGGCTCCGCCCGGGAGGAGCAGGACGGACCGGTCCGCATCCTCCGGTCCCGAGGTCAGGAGCTCCCAGGCTTTCCTCATGGCACTCTCCGCAACGACGGATCCCTCATCCCTGACGGTAGGCCGCGGAGGCTGGGTGCGGAAGGGGTGTGCGCGATGGCAGGCACACGCAGAGTGGCTCCACCGGCTACTTGCCAAATTGGAAAGTAGCGGGCATGCCTTCCAACATGGAAAGTATGCCGCTGCCCCAGCGCCCGGACGACCCGCTGTCCGCCCTCGCGGCGGCAGACCGCGCCCGTGACCGGCTGGCCACCAGCCTCCGCTTGCCCAGCGGGCTGTTCCCCGTGTTGGCCGTCGCGATCGCGAGCCAGATGGGCGCGGCTGCCTACGGGGTTGCCGCCCAGACGACCACCGGGCTGGCGGTCGCCCTGGCCGGGGCGGCGGCCTTCCTGGGCGTTGCTGCGCTCGTCGTCGTCCGGTTCCGGCGGATCAACGGCGTCAGGGTCGACGGCCTGGCCAGCACGATCATCCTCGGCACGGGGACGCTGTCTACGCTGGTCTACCTGGGCGCCTTCGTGGCCGCGACCTGGGCCGCCTTCGAGTCGCGCTGGTGGCTCGTCGTGACCGCGGCAGCCGTGGGTGGGGCCGGCTACTCGCTGGGTGCCTGGCGTTGGTGGCGGGCCTACCGGCGCGACCCTGTCGAGCGCGCGGGCGGCGCCTCTCCTCGGGTCCTTGCCCTTCTCGCCGTGGCTGCGCTCGTGGGTTTCGCCGTGCTGGTGGTCGGCAGCTGATGCCCGAGCTCGACCAGCTGATCCACGCGCCAGCGCGGCTTCAGGCGATGACGATCCTCTCTGCGGTCTCCGAGGCCGAGTTCGCCACGCTGCGCACGGCCCTCGAGGTCAGCGACTCGGTGCTCTCCAAGCACATCTCGGCGCTGGCAGACGCCGGCTACGTGCGTGTGCGCAAGGGTGTCCTGGCGGGACGCCGCACGACGTGGATCACACTGACCTCCACTGGCCGGAAGGCGTTGCGCGACCACGTCGCGGCGCTGCGCCGGTTGATCGACCTGGTCGACTGACCTTCTGGCACCGGTTCACGTCGGGACGATGACGACCTTGCCGAGGGCGCGGCCCTCGCCGACGTGGGCCAGCGCCTCCGGCACCTCGTCGAGCGTGCAGGTGCGATCGACGTGGATCCCCACCTCACCAGCGACGCACAGCTCAGTCAGGGGCTGGAAGTGGGCCGGGCCCGGCTTCACGGCCAACACCCCCAGGCGGCGACCGGTGAGCAGGCCCGCGGTCGCTCCGATCGTGAGCACCCGCAACAGCGCTCGGACCGACCCTCCGACGCACTGGTACCGGCCACCGGGAGCGAGCGCGCGACGGTAGGCGAACACCGACCGGTGGGCGACCAGGTCCAGGATGAGGTCGTACCGGTCGGGGCCCCGGGTGAAGTCGTCACGGCGGTAGTCGATGACCTCATCGGCCCCGAGGCTTCGCAGGTAGTCCAGCTTGGCTGCGTTGTCGACGGCGGTGACGTGCGCGCCCCGGCGCTTGGCCAGCTGGATGGCGAACGATCCGGATCCGCCACCCGCGCCGTTGATGAGGACTCGGCATCCCGCCGAGGCACGGGCCGTGCCCTGGAGGGCGATCGCGCCGGCCTGCGGGATCGTCGACGCCTCGACGAAGGTCAGCTCCGTCGGCTTGCGGGCCAGGGCCGACTCGGGTGCGACCGCATACTCGGCGAACCCGCCCATGAGCTGCAGGTTGTCTCCGTAGACCTCGTCGCCCGGCCGGAACCGCGTCACGCCGGTGCCGACGGCCTCGACGAGTCCGGCGATGTCCGAGCCGAGGGTGGGGCGTCGGGGCGAGCGGAGCCCGCCCAGGCGCGCATAGAACGGTGACCCGCGCAGGCCCTCCCAGTCGCTGAGGTTGATCGATGTCGCTGCGACCTTCAGCAAGACCTGCCCACCCGCAGGGGACGGGGTGGGGACGTCCTCGACCCGCAACACGTCCGGGCCCCCGTACCGGTCGTGGACGACGGCTCTCATCTGTCCTCCGGCGCCGCGCATGCCCAGATCCTGTCAGACGGATCCCTTGACAAGAATAATTGTCAAGGGGCACCATCGACACCATGCACGACGTCGAAGTCATCGAGAGCGCGGACGCAGCCGCCGCCGCGCTGGACCCGGTCCGGGCCCGGCTGCTCGGCGAGCTGGCCGTCCCAGCCTCTGCGGCCGGCCTCGCGGCCAAGGTCGGCATCGCCCGCCAGAAGGTCAACTACCACCTCAAGGCGCTCGAGGGGCACGGCCTGGTGACCCTGTCCGAGGAGCGCCGCCACGGGGGCATCACCGAGCGTGTGTTGCAGGCTTCCGCGGCCTCGTACGTCGTGTCGCCGGCCGCCGTGTCCGCGTCAGCGGCCGACCCGGACGCCAACGACGACCACCTCTCGGCGGCATACCTCGTCGCCTTGGCCGGTCGGCTGGTGCGGGAGGTCGGCGCGCTGTCCCGCCGCGCGGGCGCCACCGGCAAGCGCCTCCCCACCCTGACCATCGACACCCAGATCGGCTTCCGGTCGGCCGCTGATCGCGCCGCCTTCGCCGACGACCTGACCGCCGCGGTGCTCGACCTGGCCGCTCGCTACCACCATGACGACGGGCGTCCGCACCGGCTCGTCGTCGCCGCCCACCCACTTCCCGAGGAGAGCTGATGAGCACCATCCCGAACGTCCCGTACCGCCTGGAGTTCAGCGTCGAGGTGCCCGGCACCCCGGAACAGGTCTGGCAGGCCATCGCCACGGCGAAAGGCATGAGCGCCTGGTTCCTGCCGACCGAGCTGGAGGAGCGCCAGGGCGGTGCCCTGCACTTCGAGATGGGTCCCGAGATGGGCTCCGAAGGCCACGTCACCGAGTGGGACCCGCCCCGCCGCATCGTGTACGAAGAGGACTGGGCCGCCCTCATGGGGCAGGACCCGGATGCCCTGAGCCCGCTCACGTCGGAGTTCCTCGTCGAGGCGCAGTCCGGTGGCACCTGCGTCGTGCGCGTCACCAGCAGCGGCTTCGGGACCGGCGCCGACTGGGAGTCGGAGTTCTGGGACGACATGGGCGCCAGCTGGATGCCGTTCTTCGACAACCTGCGCCTCTACCTGTCGCACTTCCCCGGGCAGGAAGCCACCCAGCTTGAGGTCAGCGCGGTCCACCCCGGTGAGGCGGGTTCGGTCTGGTCGGCGCTCCGCGACGCGCTCGGGCTGGGCGCCGAGGGGTCGGCCGTCGAGGTCCGCGGCGCCACCGGCACCGTCGAGCGGGTCGGCGAGCGGCAGGCGCTGGTCCGGCTCACCGGACCCGTGCCCGGGATGTTCACCGCCTTCGCGCACGGCGCAGGCGAAGGGACCTCGACCGCGGGGGTGCGCGCCTACCTGTTCTCCGCAGACGCTGCTGCTTACGTGCAGCGGGAGCAGCCCGGGTGGCAGGCCTTCCTGCAAGGGCTGTCCGTCCCCGCCTGACGGTATGCCGCGTGGCTGGCTCCTCGCGCCCCGTGAGTTTGCTCGGGTGGCTAGGTGGTGGCCGTGCCGGCGATGTGGGTGTTGAACGGCAGGAACGGCGAGTGGATCCGGTAGCGAGTCAGCTCCACCTTCGTGAACCCGGCTGACCGGATCGACCCCGCCAGGTCGCGCTCGCACGAGCAGCCTTCGAAGGTCCAGGCCCACGGCCGGCGCAGGACGCGCTGCGACCAGCGCGTCACCGTCCCGGGCTTCGCCGCAACGTGCTCGGCAAAGCTGAAGCGTCCCCCCGGCCGCAGGATCCGACGGATCTCGGCGAGGACGGCCTCCGGATCGCGGACGCTGCACAGCACCAGGCTCGAGATGACTGCATCGGTGCTGGCGTCAGGCAGGTCGATGCGTTCGGCGACGACGCTGCGGAGCTCGAGGTCGACCCCACGGGAGCGGGCCGCACGCCGCAACCGGTGGTGCATGTAGGGGTTGGGCTCGATCGCGATCAGGCGAGCACCGGCCGGCAGGTAGCGCAGGTTCGCTCCGACTCCCGATCCCAGCTCGACCACGGTCGACGGCAGGTCGGCGAAGGCCGCGGCCTTGTGCTGTCGCAGGTGCCAGTTGATGTAGCCGCCCATCGCCGAGAAGAAGGCGGAGTTGAAGCGGCCGAGGAACGGATGTGGTTGGAACGTCAGGTGATCGGGCGCGGTCTGAGTGGTCATGGGTCGAGCCTGCCGGGGGCGGACGGGCCCCGTCAGCAGTGGAAATACCGCACTTGCGAGGTCAGCCCGCGCGGTCCGCGCGTTGAGCCGGCGAGGTCAGCCCGCGAGGTTGGACGCGACGTACCAGGCGGCGATCTGGGCCCGGGACCGGAACCCCAGCCGCGCGCGGATCCGTTCGACGTGCGACTCGGCCGAGCGCTCGGTGATCACCAGCCCCTCGGCGATCTGTCGGTTCGACCAGCCCTGCGCCACCAGCCCCGCCACCTCCAGCTGGCGTGGCGTCAGCAACGGCCGTGGAGACTCGCGGTCCAGCGACGGCAACCCGAGCCCTCCGCGGATGGCGCTCACCAGGGTGTGCGCATCTCCGGCGAAGGGGATGTGGGTGCGACCCGGCAGCACGGTCAGCGTCGCGCCCTCGATGCCTGCGGCCAACCGCTCACCCTCGGCCAGCGGCACGGCCCGGTCCTCGCGGCGGTGGATGACCGACGTGGGCGCCGTGATCCGACCGAGGTCGTCGGCGACGTCGATGGCATAGCACGCCGCCAACAGGTGGTGCGCCCAGGCCGAGGGAGCCGAGTCCCGTTGGTACCGCGAGAACATAGCGCGGAACCCGGCGTCCGCGTCCGGGGCGAAGATCTCCGTCAGCACGTCCGACGCGAAGCCCCAGTGCTGCGCGACGAGGCCCAGCACGTGCTCCCGCACGTCGGGTGCGGCCACACCGTCACCGTCGACCCACCCGCCATACAGGACCAGACGCGTCACCGACTCGGGATGACGGGCGGCCCACCGCACGGCGAGGGGTGCGCCGAAGGAGGCGCCGACGAGGTCGAAGCGCTCGGCCCCCACTGCGGCAGCGACCGCCGCCAGGACCTCGAGCTCCAGCTCCACGACATCGGTGCGGGTGGTGGGCTCCGACAACCCGCACCCCGGCCGGTCGTAGCGCACCAGGGTGCGGCCGTCGCCCAGCTCCTCGTAGAACTGGCGCTCGGCCGGGACCGCCCACCCGAGCTCGAGGTGCGACACCCAGCCCGGCACGTAGATCGCCACCGGGCCCCGGCCGGAGACCGCGAAGCGGATGCCGGTGCCGTCCGACAGCGTGGTCACGCCGAGCTGCTGCTCCACGAGCGACATTGTGCCGCGCGCGCGGACAGCCTCGGGGAGAACACGTCCTCGTCATGAAGGCCGGCATCGGCATGTCCCGAGCCGAGCCGCTGCGACAGGGGGATTGACACCGGCTGGCGCCGGGTCGACCTTGGGGGAGTCCACGAGTCAGCCCAGGGGAGGACGCATCATGGCCAGCTCGATCTTCGCCCGGATCGGCACGATCAAGGGCGAGTCGCGGGATGCCAGGCACAAGGACGAGATCGACGTGCTGTCCTGGGCGTGGGGCCTGTCCCAGGCGGGCAACCTCGGCCACGGGGGTGGAGGCGGATCCGGCAAGGTCAGCTTCCAGGACCTGACCTTCACCCACCACCTCGACAAGTCCTCGCCGAGCCTGATGAAGGCCTGCGCCACGGGCACGCACCTCAAGGAAGCGTCTCCGACGAGGGGGACACCACGGTCGAGAGTGTCGGCCTCGCGTTCGCGAAGGTCGACCTCGAGTACAAGCCGCAGAAGCCGGATGGCTCACTCGATGTCGGCGTGCACTTCACGTACGACCTGAAGGCGAACAAGGAGGGATAGGCCTCCGCCTCGCTTCTGACGAGCGAGGCGGAGGTGAGCGGACGCGAGTCCGTTGTCCTGCGAGGTTCGTTGTCCCTGAAGGGCTTACGGCTCTTCGCCGCCGCCGGCCAGGAAGCCGCGGTGACCGTTGCAGGAGTCGCCGGGCTGGAAGCCGGACGCCTTCAGGTCCTGGACGGTGGCGCCGTTGGCGCGCTCGGCCTGCTGGACGTGTCCCCAGTTCTGGGGCGGGGCTCCACCGGGCCCGGGGAAGCCGGCGCCGTCGCCGTCCTCCAGCCCGGAGAAGGCACAGATGGAGTTGGCGTGAGCCGACCCGAGACCCTGGCCGCCGGGTGGCTGGCCGTTGCCGTTGATCTCACCGGCGCTTGCCGCTGACATGCCGACGAGAACGAGCGCTCCGGCTGCCGCCGGGACGATGAGCAGACGAGTGAGGCGCATGGTGCTCCTTCGATAGCGGATGACCGCCCTGCCCAGCGCAGGGCGTCACTTGACGCTAGGACCGGCCGACCGCCACGCGCCTCCACCGGCACGGTGACTCTTCCTAGAACATCTGCGGTGACAGGCCTTCCAAATCGGGGCAATCAGACCCGGCCCGGGCATATTCGCTTGCCTGTCAACGTTTGGCGTTGGACCCTCAGCGCATGACCACGCCCGCTTTCGACCCGCCCTACGACCAGCTGCTCGCCACCGCCGAGCGGGTCGCAGCCGAACGGCCGGAGGTCGACCTCGACCTCGCGCGGGAGGTGTTCGAGGAGGCGGCGACCTTGCTGTACAACGGCCTCGCCCTCGAAGGGCTGGACGACCACGACGCCCACCTGGTCGTCGCAGGCCTGTGCGACGACCTCGTGTCCGGCGACCCGAGCGCAGCCGTTCGCCGTCGCCCCCAGGCCGTCCTCGACGACCCCGGTGGGCTGCACGACCCGAGGGGCGTCGCGGCGGCCTACGAGATCAGCGCGCGGATCCTGCAGCTCTGAGGGCGCCGGCGAAGGACGCAGCGGGCTCCAGCGAGGGCAGCAGTGCGGCCTGGTAGGCGTGGTAGACGTCGGGCTTGCCGGCCCACACGGTTGCTGCCGGCCGGTTCGACTGGTCGAGCTCGTGCCGCCACGATCCGTTCTCGCGGTCGATGAAGTACCGCTCCGCCTGAGCCCACCACGCGGCATACCAGTCGCCGTAGGACGGGTCGTCCACTGCTCGCCCGAGGGCCCAGGCCGCGCCGATCCCCTCGGCGAGCACCCAGTGGAGCCGGTTGCGCACGACCGGCGTGGCATCGAAGTCGGTCGTGTAGACGAACCCGTCCTGGCCGTCGGCGTGCCACCCGATCCCGACAGCGGTGTCGAACAGCGCCACTGCGTCGTCGAGCAGCCACGACGGCGCCGCGGCGCCGAGGGCGGTGCGCAGGTGCAGCGTCAGGCGCGACCACTCGAGGAGGTGGCCGATGGTGACCCCGTAGGGCCGGAACTGGTCGGCCGGGTGGTCCCGGTTGTAGTCGAGCAGCGGCAGCCAGTCGGCGGTGAAGTGCTCAGGGAGCCGCCAGTCGTTGCCGCGCGCGAACCCGTGCACCACGTGCTCGACGATCCGGGCGGCCTGCGCCCGTGGCACCGGATCACCGGTCACCTCGTGGACGGCCAGCAGGGCCTCGACGGTGTGCATGTTGGCGTTGGCGCCACGGTAGTCCTCCGGGGTGCGCCAACCACGGTCCCAGCTCTCGACGGCCAACCCGTCGGTCTCGTCCCAGAAGTGCGTCGCGAAGACCTCGCGGGCGTCGTCGAGCACGGCCTGGCCGTCGGGGTGGCCGGCGGCGGTGGCGCTGGACGCGGCCAGCAGCACGAAGGCGTGGTCGTAGCAGCCCTTGACCGAGGACACCGGCTCGTGGGTGGACGGGTCGACGGCGCTGAACCAGCCGCCGTGCCCAGCGTCGCGCAGCACTTCCCGCAGGGCGCGTACGCCGTGGTCGAGCGCGGCCTGGGCCTCGGTGTTGCCCTGGAGCACCTCGAGCGCAGCGACATGCGTCATCCGGCAGGTCAGCCAGGCGTGCACCGGTCGCTCGAGCTCCGGCACCCCACTGTCGTCGAGCCACGCGAAGCCGCCGGACGGGTGCACCGCGCCGCGCGCGAAGCTCCACAGCCGCTGGCGCTCGCCCGCCAGCCAGGTCTCGTCGGGCGCGGTATTTGGGGGCGATGGCGGCGAGGGCGCTGACGACATGCGTGGATGGTATGCCGCGTGGTCGGGTGAAGGCGCGCGTCTCACCACGCACTAGGGTTTGGGGCGTGCTGAGGACGACGGCGGCGGTGGTCGCGGGCAAGGCGGCGAGGGCTGCCTCGCGGCTGCGTGGAGGCGGCTCCGCCCTCCCCGGCCTGGTCGCCGAGCGGGTCGACCCCGGGTTCCTCGCGCACGCCCTGGCCGACGTGCCGGGCGGGATCGTGGTCGTCACCGGCACGAACGGCAAGACCACGACCACGAAGATGCTGGTCGCCGTGCTGCGGGCGCATGGTCGCACGGTCTTCACCAACCCCACCGGATCCAACTTCACCCGCGGGGTCATCTCGTCGATGCTCGGCGAGCTGCCCCTGCGCGGGCGTCTCACGGCCGACCTGGCGGTGCTCGAGCTCGACGAGGCACACGCCCTGAAGTTCGCCGCGGCGGTGCGGCCCACGCATGCCCTGCTGCTCAACGTCGCTCGCGACCAGCTCGACCGGTTCGCCGAGATCGACCACACCGCCAAGCTGCTCGCCTCGCTGGCCGAGCAGGCGACGACCGGCGTCGTGCTCAACCTCGACGACTCCTTCGTCGCACGGATCCGCGACAAGGTCGGCGAGGGGGTCGTGGTGCGCTACTTCGGTGTCGACGCGTCGATCGCCGATCGGCTGCCCGAGCTCCAGGAGCAGGACGTGCGGTTCGAGGACGACTTCGTCCCGCCGGTCGCGGGACCTGAGGACGGCCTGCTCAAGCCGAGCGACGAGCGCACCTTCGAGGTGCTCTTCGGTGATCGTGGTGGCGGCGACGGTGGCACGGGCTCCGGCACCGTCGGCCCGCTGGAGCTCCAGCAGCGTGGGCTCGCCGCGATGATCAACGCCACGGCGGCAACCGCCACTGCCCGGCTGCTCCTCGGTGACGCGTTCGACCCGGCCGCGGCGGCGACCGCCCTGCGGGCGGTGACGCCACCGTTCGGTCGCGGCGAGGTGGTCATGGTCGACGGCCAGCCCCTCGAGCTGGTGCTCGTGAAAAACCCCGCCGGGTTCACCGTGGCCCTCGGCACCTACGGCTCGACCCCTGTCGCGACGATGATCGCCATCAACGACAACTACGCCGACGGGCGCGACGTCTCGTGGCTCTACGACGTCAGCTTCGACTCCCTCCGCGAGCGCGGCGTCACGACGACGAGCGGCGTCCGCGGCTACGACATGGCGTTGCGGCTGCAGTACGACGACGTGCCGGTGGCCGGCGTGCAGCCCGACCTCGACCAGGCCCTCGACGCCTTCCTCGCCGAGCACCCCGACGAGCCCAAGCGGATCTTCTGCACCTACACCGCGATGATGGCATTGCGTCGCACGCTGGCCGCCCGCTACGACCTGCCCGACATCGGTGAGGAGGCGTCATGAGCCGGCCCGGCGGCATACCCGACGTCGCGATCCCCGGCGAGCCCGCGGAGTCGGCGCTCGTGCCTGACGCCGACCGCGCCGGCAAGGGCGTCATCCACGTGGTGCACCTCTACCCGCGCGAGATGAGCATCTACGGCGACCTCGGCAACACCCGCACGCTTGCGGCCCGGATCCGGCGCCACGGCTACAGCCCGGTCGTCCACCAGCACCACCCCGGTGGCGAGTTCCCGGAGCAGGCCCACCTCGTCGTCGGTGGCGGCGGCCAGGACTCGGGTCAGGTGCGCGTCGAGGCCGACCTCGAGCAGATCGCTGACCGGCTGCGCTCCCTCGCCGAGGGCGGCACGCCGATGCTGATGATCTGCGGGATGTACCAGCTGCTCGGCAACGCATTCATCACCGTCGACGGCAAGCGCCTGCCCGGTCTCGGCATCCTCGACGTCACCACCCAGGGCAACGCCAAGCGGATGATCGGGCCGGTGGTGCTCTCGACCGACTTCGGCGACGTCGTGGGCTACGAGAACCACTCCGGCTCGACCACCCTCGGTGACGGGCAGGCGCCATTCGGGCGGGTGCGGTCCGGGTTCGGCAACAACGGCACCGACGGCACGGAGGGCGCACGCACCGGCAACGTCTTCGGGTCCTACCTGCACGGCCCGATCCTGCCGGCCAACCCTCGGCTCGCCGACGCGCTGATCGGGCTGGCGGCAGAGCAGGCCACCGGCAAGCCGTTCGAGCCCGCGCCGCAGGACGACGCCATCGCTGACGAGGCGCGCTCGCGCCAGGTCCGCCGCCTCGTCAAGCGCTGAGCAGGCTCAGGCGCCGAGTGGACTCAGGCGCTGAGCAGACTGCGTCCTGAGCCGCCTCAGGCGGTGAGCAGCAGCGCCGCGTAATGACTCTCCAGTGCGCTGACTGTGGGCCCTGCGCGGACCCGCGCAGGCAACAGGGGCGGAGCAGTCGAGTCGTAGCTGTGACCGGTGGGTGTCGTCATGCGCACCGTGTGGCCGGGTCCGGCCCGCACCGTCCTCGCCCGCCAGCCGGGAGCCTCCTTGGCGTAGTTGCACGCCTCGCAGAGCCCCTGCCCGTTCGTCGTGGTCGTGGCGCCGTCGGCACGGGTGGCGATGGCGTGGTCGACGTGCCTGATGGGCGCGTCGCACCACGGCGTGCGGCAGCTCTGGTCGCGCAGCAGGATGAAGCGCCGCACCGTGCCGGTGAACCGTCGACCTGACGCGCTGACGTCGGTGCCCGGTGGCTCGGGCGCACCGGGCCGGTCTGGCTGGTCGGGCGGGGGCTCGGCGACGTGATCCGGGAGTGGCCCCCGGCGTGACGAGATGCGATCCAGGTCGACTCCCTCGGGGCTGGTGAAGACCCGGCGCATCGTCAGGCGGGCGCCTGCCTGCCTTGCGCTGGACACGATGTCGCGTGCGGTCTGCGCCGGCAGCACGTGCCCGCCCAGCCGGGACGGCTCATCGCCGAGCGCTGCAGGCATGACCAGCTGGACCTCGACCGGGACCGCGGCTGCGGTTGTCTGACCGGTCACCCGCTCGACGAGGGTGTCGGCCATCACCTGGCCGCGCCCGCGCTCGTCACCCTCGGCCCGCGCCGATCCGGCGGCCCGCTCCAACGCGGCGAGCACCGCTACGCCTTGGGCGACCGGCAGCAGTGCCGTCAGGTGGGTCATCGTGTCGGGAGCCGGGCGCAGGGTCACGCGGCGCTCGCTGTGAGCCCTCGCCGCGCGCTTGGCCATCGCGGCCGCATCGAGCCGACAGGCGAGCGCCTTGGCTCTGGCCTCGACCTGACGGTCGCCGAGCTGCGGGAGGTCGGCGGCAAGTGCCGCGTCGACCGTGGCGCGGTCTTCCGGACTGAGGCAGGCGGTCTCACGGCAGACGATGGTGGCCCGCCACTCGCTGACCGATCCCGTCTCGAGGTGCTCCATCGTGTGCGGAAGCTCGCGGACCAAGGCTTCGGCCAGGCCGAGGTGCCTGGAGCCACGAGCGGGAGAGTCCTTGCGCGCCAAGGCAATCTGCGCCGCGACACCCCTGCCTCGCCCGCGAGCCGGCACGCCCGCGGCTGCCTGCGACTCGCGCTGGGACCCGGCGAAGGCCGCTGTCGCTCGCGCCTGGGCGCCCGCAGCGGCGGCCTTGATCGACTCCAGCAGACCGATCTGGTCGATCCGCTCGGAGTCGTCCACCTCGGTGTCGAGGAAGGGGAGGCGCCCCAGGACCTCGCGCAGGTCGTCAGTGGTCAAGGCGGACGGCACGGCTCGTCGGTCAGCCACTGACACTGTCATCGCACGCCCCCCAACGCCCCGTCGGTCCCCCCTGCGATGAACCCGGGGAAAGCCGCTTCGAACTGGTGTACCAATCATGGCAGGAGGGTCTGACAGCCGAGAGCCGCCACGAGGTGGCACGCGAGGACGCGGCGGTGCTCACCGTCGACGCCCCGGAGGCCTGCCAGCCACACCGCTCAGGTGAAGGTGGGGCCGGCGTCGAGCCGGAGCTTCAACAGGGCGTCGAGGGCGATCGACTCACCGTCCCGGGCGCCGGCACCGACCTGTAGCGGGGGCGGGCTCGGCTCGAGCGCCACAGAGCGCCACCGCCCGAACCGCTGCGGAGCGGTCACGAGCACGTAGTAGCCGCCGTCGGTCCCGACACCGATCGAGAGGTCGCGCCGCAGGTACCAGCCCTGCACACCGGTGCGGTAGCGGCCACTTCCGGACCACGGCTTCGCGGTCAGCTCCTCGGTGGGGAACCCCGCCTCGCGGGCGCTCGCCACGAACGCGTCGACCAGGACCTGGGCCTTCGCCGACTCGCGTTCGCGCCGCTTGCGGTCCGCGTCGACGTGGTAGGCCGCGCGCTCGGCACGTTCGGCCTTCTCGCGTTCGACGTCCTCCGGGTCAGCCATCGAGGGACTCCTCTGCGGGCGCCGCGGTCTCCTCGACCGGCGCCTTCTTGGGGCTCATCGACCACGCCAGCCAGCCGAGTGCGCCGAGGGGGATCTCCATGAAGTGCGTGAAGAGGGAGAACAGCACGACGGTAGCGCCGGCCTCGGCACTCCCGGCACCCCACCCGACCAGCGCCACGGTCGTCGCGGCCTCGGTGACGCCCAGTCCGCCGGGGGTCACGCCGACCGCCGTGAGCAGCCGGCCGATCGCGTAGGCCGCGAACAGCTGGCCGTAGGGCAGGTCGACCCCGGTGGTGTGCGCACACAGCAGGAAGAGCAGGTAGTAGACCCCGAAGAAGCCGGACAACCCCAAGGTCATGCTGAGCCAGCCGGTGCGGACCACGTCGTTGATGCGGGCGCGCAGGTCGACGACCAGCGTGCGCACGCCCATGCTGCGTCGCTTCCACAGGCGCCCGATCACCTTGTCGAGGCCCTGACCGATGGCGATGGCTGCGCGTTCCGAGGCGAGGATGGAGACGAAGACGAGGAGGATGACCGACCCGGTGAGCGCCCCTGCGACGGCGAGGTCCTCCAGCTTGTTCGGGACGTCCTGGTCGTTGCCGGCCAGCAGCCCGAGGATGGCCAGGACCGGCAGGGCGATCCGGGCCAGGACGTTCCAGACGCCCGTGACGATCGCCGACGTGGAGATGTCGCGGCGCGAGAAGCCCCACGAGCGGCAGATCGTGTAGGTGGCAGCCAGCCCGGCCGCGCCACCACCGGGCAGGAGGTTGCCCACCGACGACCCGGCGACGTTGACGATCAGGGCCTGCCAGTGCCGCAGGCCTCGCATCGACCCGGTGAGGGTGAACGTGTAGCAGTAGAGTCCCACGACGACCCCGCTGAGCAGCACCAGTGCGGTGCCGGTGGGGACCTGGGTCAGGACGTCCCAGATCTTCGACCACGAGGTCTTGGCGAAGTGCGGCACACCCCAGGCCAGCAGGAAGGCCGCCAGCCCCAGTCCGAATGCGCCCTGCACGACAGTCCGGAGCCGAGAGCGGGGCGGGCGGGTGCCCGGACCGTCCGCGCGGCCGTCGGCGGCCTCGACGGTCACGACAACCCTTCGAAGACGTCGTGCGACACCGGCAGACCCACGGGACGCGCGCGGTCGACGAACCACTCGCGCCCGAACACCAGGTCGTAGAGCGGCCTCGGGATCCGCAGGAACGCCGCGAGTGTCCGGTCGGCGCCGTCCTCCGCACTCGCCTGGGAGGCGTGGGCGCGCATGGAAGCCCGCTTCGCAGCGGCATACCGACGCACGTCGATGCGGTGGGTGATCTCGGAGCGGGCGCTGAACGCGCGGCCGAACGCCTCGCGGTCGAACTCGGGTGGGAAGCGGTAGACCTTCGCGGCCAGGCCGACGGCACGCGCGATGGTGTCGCGAGGCACCGTGGCCTCGAGCACGCGTGGCGTCCCCGCGAGGTATGCCGCCCGCTCACCGACCTCGTGCACGCGGACGTGGTCGCGGTGTCCGTAACCACCGTTGCGGTCATAGCTGAGCAGGACGTCGGCACCCTCTTCGCGCAGGACCTCGGCCAGCCGGCCGGCCGCCTCGTCGACGGGAGCGCGCACGAAGCGGACGCGGTCCGGGGGGTCGGGGAGGAGCTCGGGGCCCAGCCCGCTGTCGGCGTAGCCGAGGTAGACGACGCGGGCGACGCCCAGGGCCGAGGCCGACCGACGCAGCTCCTCGAGCCGGCGCGCACCGAGCCCGCCGTCGGCCGCGTAGGCATCGGCGGCGAGCCCGAGGTCGCCGTCGGTGGCCACGACCACGACCACGCGATGGCCCTCTGCTGCCGCGCGCGCCAACGTGCCCGAGGTCAACAGGGCCTCGTCGTCGGGGTGGGCGTGGAAGGCCACGAGCGTGTGGGTCATCACCGGCCATCCTGTCGCATGGCAGGCTCTTGCCTGTGAAGGTGGCCCTGCTGACGGACTGTTACCTGCCCAGGCTGGGCGGGATCGAGGTCCAGACGCATGACCTCGCAGCCCAGCTGCAGGCGCGCGGTCACGAGGTCGAGGTGTTCACCGCCACGCTGGGTGAGCACGGGGAGCGGCACGGTTTCGTCGAGGAGGTCGACGGCGTGCCGGTCCACCGAATGGCGATCCAGCTCCCGTGGCAGCTGCCCGTGAACCCCTTCGCACCACCCGAGGTGCGGCGGCGGCTCACCGCGGGAGGGTTCGACGTGGCGCACGTGCACATGGGGGTGGTGAGCCCCTTCGCCACCGACCTGGCTCGGGTCGCCCTCGGGTTGGGGATGCCCACCGCGATCACGTGGCACTGCCTCATGGAGCGCTCGCAGCCCGTCTTCCGGGCGCTCGGCCACGCCCGGCGGTGGGGTGCGCGCGGTGCTGCCCTGTCGGCCGTGTCCGGGGTGGCGGCGACGTCGGTGCAGTCGGTCGTGGGGCGCGGCACCGAGGTCCGGGTCTTCCCCAACGGCATCGACACCGCGCTGTGGCGACCACCAGCCCGGAGCGGGCGGTCGCACGATGCACCGGTCGAGGTGGTCGCGGCCATGCGCTTCGCCGCCCGCAAGCGCCCCTTGGCCGTGCTGGAGGTGGCTGCCCGCGCGCGCGACGTCGCGGGGGGTGACCGGCCGATGCGGCTGACGTTGTTCGGGGAGGGGCCGGAGCGGAGCCGGCTCGAGCGGTTCGCCGAGCGGCACGACATGACGGACTGGGTGTCGATGCCCGGTCGGGTCGGCCGTGCCGCGCTGCGAGAGCGCTACTGGCACAGCGACATCTACCTCACCCCCGCCCGGCTCGAGGCCTTCGGGATCGCAGCCCTGGAGGCTCGGACGGCTGGACTGCCGGTCGTCGCCCGACTCGACACCGGCGTGGGGGACTTCGTCGTCGACGGCGTGAACGGCCTCCTCGGCGCGGACGACGTGGCGCTCGCGGAGGGGTTGGCCCGGCTGGTCACCGATCCCGCGCTGCGCCTGCGGATCGCCACGCACAACCGGGAGGTCGGGCCCGACCAGGACTGGCCCTCGGTGGCGGCCTTGGCAGAGGACGAGTACCGCCGGGCGGGCGCGTCGTGACCGAATCCCTTGGCCCACCGAGTTCCCTTGGCCCCCAGAGCGATCCGATCGTCGTTCGTGCGAACGCAGCCCCCGGGCGGCGGGTGGCCGAGTTCGTCCTCGCCCACGGCGCCGACCCCGTGCGCGAGCTCGCGCGCCTCGGCTGGTCGCGTCCCCACCTCGACGACGCACGCCGTGACGACGACGGCTCACTCGTCCTGCACTTCACGGTGACGCCTGCCTCGGCCGTCGCGCCGACGCAAGCACCCGTGCCCACCGACCCCGGTCTGGTGCTCGCACCCGGGGAGGAGGCGAGCCCCTACCAGCGCACCGCGGCATACGGCGTCGTCACCAGCGCCCGCGGCGTCCTGCTCACCGAGCTCTCCGAGCTCACCTCCGCCCCCGGTCGGTGGACGCTTCCGGGTGGTGGCCTGGACCCCGGCGAGCAACCGGTGGCTGGGCTGCACCGCGAGGTCTGGGAGGAGAGCGGTCAGTCGGTCGAGTCCGTGCGCCTGCTCGAGGCGCACACCTCGCACTGGATCGGCCGGGCCCCCAGCGGTCGGCTCGAGGACTTCCACGCCGTCCGCATCGTGTATGCCGCGTGGTGCCCGCAGCCGTCCGACCCGGTCGTGCACGACGTGGGCGGCTCCACCGCCGACGTGCGCTGGGTGCCTCGCGACGAGCTGGAGCGCTACCACCTGAGCCGGTCGTTCGCGCCCCACATGCGACGCTGGCTCGCTTCCTGACGACCGCCCCTTCACAGCTTTATCGGGTCAAGGGACAACATTGACCCTCACACGACTTCGCTTCCGGTGTGAGGGTCAACGTTCCTGCTGGACCCGATAAAGGTGGGGTATGCCGCGGGGTCAGCTGGTCTTGCTGTTGCGGCGTGAGGTGACCAGGCCGACCAGGCCGAAGAGCACCAGCACCGCTCCGGTGAGCACGATGCCGACCGGGCCGACGTCGCCCCAGTCGACGGTGAGGTCGCCGAGCTCCTGGGCGAGGATGATCCCCGCGACGGCGAGGCAGACCAGTCCCAGCACGATGGCCGGGGCGTGCGGTCCACTCGGCCGCTCCGGCAGGGGAGCGATGCCGTGCTCGTCCGCACGGGCAGCCGTGGCCGGGGTGTCGGCTCGCTGGACCTGGTTGCCCTCGGTGGTGTCGAGCTGCTCGGTCCGGTCGAACTGCTCCGTGGTGTCGCTGTGCACGGTCTGCTCCAACTGCGTGGTGTCGTCGGCGGTCGTCTCGTCGGTGGTGTCGTCTGCGGTGGTGTCGTCTGCCGTGGTGTCGTCTGCCGTGGTGGCGAACGTCGTCTCGTCCTGCGGGTCGCCGGGCTGGGTCGCGTCGGACTTGGTCATGGGACTCACTCCTTGCCGATCAGGATCTGGCCGAGACCCACGTGGGCGTCGACGACGACGTCGGGCGTGCCGGTGCCGAAGGTCTCGACGGTGCTGATGTTGCGCCCGTCGCGCCCGTCGAGCTGGATCGGGTCGCCGTCCCCGTTGGTCCCGCGCGGGGCGATGGGGCCGAGGTCGGCCGTGTCGATCCGCGAGATGTCGCCGGCACCGACGGAGCTGCGCACCTCGACCGTGAGGTTCTCCGGGATGTAGATCCGGAGCTCACCGATGCCGACCCGGGCCTCGATCTCGCGGGCGGTGCCGGGGTTGTCCGGGGCGTTTGCGAGGTCGAGCTCTGCCGACCCGATGCTCAGCCGGTAGCGCTCGGACGTGTCGGTGGCCGACGGACGCCAGGTGCGCTCGCCGATCCCCCCGCCGAAGGTCACGTCGGGGACCACGGACGCGGTCCAGGTGACCAGGGCCAGCACGATCGCCAGGAAGCCGGTGAACCCGGCGCGCCGACCGAGCAGGCCGAGGACGAGGGTGCCGAGGCCGAGCACGCCGAGGGCTGCTGCGAGGGCCACCGTCTCGTCACTGCCCGGCCAGTTGGCCGCGTCGTGGATCGAGAGCGTCGCGCCGTAGGCCGCCAGGGCCAGGCCGCCGACGAGCAGGGTGGCGACGAAGCCTCCGCTGCGACGCCGGGGGACCTTGGGCGGCCTGGGCCGCGGTGCGACCGGGGTGGGCGGCGGTCCGTAGACCCCGCCGGGGGGCGTGGCCACGGGAGCCGTGGCTCCGGGGGCGGGGGCGTACGTGGTGGTGGACACGGCGGCATACTCCTGCGTCGGGGAAGCGGTGGACTCGGGCACGGGACTCGTCTGCGTCTGGTCAGCGGGCGAGGTGACGCCGGGTGGAGTGGCGCCGGGGGCGGCATACGCAGCAGGTGCGGCGGCGTAGGGGGCCGGTGCGGCATACGGGGCTGAGTACGAGGCGGGCGGGGGACCGTAGGCGGGCTGGCCGGCGCGGGCCTTGCGGCCGTCGCGGTTCCGGGTGACCAGCCACACGACGAGCCCGATCGGGACGACCACCCACCAGATCCAGCCGAGCCCGGACGAGTCGCCGGTCAGGCCGTTGGCGCCGATGAGCGACAGCCCGATCACGACCAGCAGGATGATGCCGAGCACGTCACCGTCGCGCAGCGCCTTCTCGGCGATGATCTCCTCGCGGTTGTTGGGCAGGAACGCCCACGCGATGAGGTAGACGGTGATGCCGACGCCGCCGAGCACGACCAGGAGGACCAGGACCGCGCGGATCACGATCGGGTCGACGCCCAGGCGGGTGGCGATGCCGGAGCACACACCGGCGAGCCACTTGTCGTCGCCGTCGCGGCGCAGGTCCACGGAGCGGATCCAGCCGAAGAAGCGGTCGAGCCCGGTGACGTGGCCGTCGGAGCTGGTCTGGTTGGTCGGGCCTGCGGTCGGCCCAGGGTTCTGCGTCATGTCATCCATGGTGTCCGTGCCGGGAGGTCGCTGCCATGAGGGTCGACCCTGAACCGACCCTGAAGGGTGCCGAGACCACCCTGAATAGGTTCGGTATCCACGCGTTCGTGCGTCAGGATGAGGTCATGCCGACTCCCTACGAGCGGCCCGTCCCCCCAGCGGAGGCGAGGGCCGCAGAACGCCGCGCCGCGCGTCCGCAGCTCACCCGCCCCGCTGAGGGCAAGGTGATCGCGGGGGTCGCGATCGGGCTGGCCCACCACCTGGGCTGGCCGGTGCGCTGGATCCGGTTGGCGTTCGTGCTGATCTCGATCCCCACGGGTGCTGGTCTGGTCGCCTACGTCTTTCTCTGGGCGCTCACGCCGCAGTCGCGCGGCGGGGTGGTCGGTCGTGGTCGTCGTGCGGTCGACCCGGCCGACGCCGACGCCCTCGCCAAGGCCGGGGGTGTCCCTGAGCCGGTCACCGGTGCGGGCGAGCGTGATGCCACGAGGGTGCTGCTGGTCGGTGGGCTGATGCTCGGCATCGGACTCGTCGTGGTGGCCCAGAACGCCGGCCTGAACGCGCGCCTCGGCATCCTCGTGCCCCTCCTCGTCGTGGCCGCCGGAGCGGTCCTCGCGTGGTCCCAGCTCGACGACTCCCAACGCGGTCGCTGGCTCGGATCCGAAACAGGCACAAGGCGATTCAGTGTTGCGCGTCTCGCGTTCGGTGGCGTGCTGGCGCTCACCGGCCTCGTCATCATGGCGACTCGAGGCCGGTCGCTCGCCGCGATCTGGGACATCGGCGCCGCCGTCCTCGCCGTCCTCGCGGGCGTCGCGCTGATCGCCGCTCCCTGGGCGCTGCGGTTCTGGTCCGACCTGCGCCACGAGCAGGCCGAGCTCGCCCGGGCGACCGAGCGCGCCGACATCGCCGCGCACCTGCACGACTCGGTGCTCCAGACGCTGGCCCTCATCCAGCGCAAGGCCGGTGACCCGGGCGCCGTGACCCAGCTCGCCCGCGCCCAGGAGCGCGAGCTGCGCTCGTGGTTGTATGCCGGTCCCTCCGACTCCGATGCGACGCTCGCCACCGCTGTGGTCGAGGCTGCGCACGAGGTGGAGGACCTGCACGGCACGCCCATCGAAGTCGTCTCGACCGGCGACCGGCCGCTCGACGACGGTGGCCAGGCGCTCGTCCGGGCCGTGCGGGAGTCGCTGCTCAACGCGGTCCGCCACGGTGCACCGCCGGTGTCGCTCTACCTCGAGGTCGGCCCGTCCGGGGTCGAGGCCTTCGTGCGGGACCACGGCCCGGGGTTCGAGGTCGGCGAGATCCCGGAGGACCGGCTCGGTGTGCGTCAGTCGATCCTGGGCCGGATGCAGCGCCACGGTGGCGCCGCCAAGGTCCGCCGGCTCGAGCACGGCACCGAGGTCAGCCTCAGCCTGCCGCCCGACCTGCGTCCGCCCCAGCCCGTGCCCGAGAACGACCACACCACGAACGCCCAGCCGCCCACCACACCGCCCACGAACGTCCAACCCGCAGCGGAGGAAACCCGTGAACACGCCTGAGAAGAAGCCCGTCGAGGTCGTCCTCGTCGACGACCACCGCATGTTCCGGTCGGGGGTCAGGGCCGAGCTCGGGCAGGCGGTGTCGATCGTCGGCGAGGCGCCCGACGTCGACGCGGCCATCGCGGTGATCCGGCAGGCCAAGCCGCCGGTCGTGCTGCTCGACGTCCACCTGCCCGGCGGCAACGGGAACGGTGGGATCGATGTCATCCACGGCTGCAAGGGCCTGGAGACCGTCGACGGCCAACCGGTGCGGTTCCTGGCGCTCTCGGTCTCGGACGCGGCGGAGGACGTCATCGCCGTCATCCGGGCCGGGGCCCGCGGCTACGTCACCAAGACCATCAGTGCCACCGACCTGACCCGCGCCATCCAGCGGGTGGCCGACGGCGACGCGGTGTTCTCCCCCCGGCTGGCCGGCTTCGTCCTCGACGCGTTCGGCGCCGCTGCCGGCGAGGTCGCCCAGGTCGACGAGGAGCTCGACCGGCTGTCGGCCCGGGAACGCGAGGTGATGCGGCTGATCGCGCGCGGCTACCAGTACAAGGAAGTCGCCAAGGAGCTGTTCATCTCGGTCAAGACCGTCGAGACCCACGTGTCGTCGGTGCTGCGCAAGCTCCAGCTGTCGTCGCGCCACGAGCTGACCGCCTGGGCGATGGGCCGCCGCCTTCTCTGACCGTCCTTGGTCGGCTAGGGGGCGATGTCTTCGGTGCCGCCACCGGTGCCGGCGGCCCGGGCGCTCGGACCGCCGCGACCGGTCGTGCGGGGGTCGACGTAGCCACCCTCGGGTGGCACCATCTCGGCCCGCACCCCCAGGAGGCGGATCGGCCGGTCGTCCTCGAGAGCGGCCAGCAGGTTGAGGGCGGTCTGCGCGATGACCTCGGCGTCGAACGTCGGCGCACCCAGCTTGCGGACCCGGTTCGTGGTGAAGAACGGCGCGAACCGCACCTTGAGGAAGACCCGCTGGCACGGTCGCTCCTCCCGCCGGATGTCCTCGACCACCTGGGTCGCGAGCAGCCGGATCGCCTCAGCGATCTCGGCAGGGGCGACGAGGTTGGTCTGGTAGGTGGTCTCGCGCCCATGCGCCCGCGCGACCCACGGGGTGTCGTCGACGGTCGCGGAGCTCACGCCGCGGCCGAGCCGGCCGTAGTGCGGGCCCATCGACGGTCCGAACTCCGCCACAAGGGTCGCCTCGTCAGCCGAGGCAAGGTCGCGCACCGTCTGGTAGCCGTGGGAGGCCAGCCGCTGCGAGATCTTCGACCCGACGCCCCAGAGCGCGATCGTCGGCCGGTCGCCTATCACCTCGAACCAGTTGTCGCGGGTGAGGACGTAGACCCCGCGGGGCTTGCCGAAGTCGGTCGCGATCTTGGCACGCACCTTGGTGTCACCGACGCCGACGGAGCAGTGCAGGTCGGTCGCCTCCAGCACTGCCGCCCGGATCGCCTGGGCGTAGCCGACCGGGTCGTCCGTGGTCACGCCGACGAACGCCTCGTCCCAGCCGAGCACCTCGACGACCGCGCCGGGCATGCTGCGCAGGGTCTCCATGACCCGGGCGGACGCCTCCTCGTAGGCAGGCCCGTCGACCGGCAGGAAGACCGCCTCCGGACACCGCCGCACGGCCACCTTGAGCGGCATACCCGACCGCACCCCGAACTCGCGTGCCTCGTAGGACGCGGTCGACACCACGGCGCGCTCGGTCGGGTCGCCGCGGCCCCCGACGACCAGGGGCACCCCGGCCAGCTCCGGGTGGCGCAGGATCTCGACAGCAGCGATGAACTGGTCCATGTCGACGTGCAGCACCCACGGCCTGGCCACAGGCGCCTGGTCCCCGGTCGGCTCCGACGTCACGGGCCCATCCTGCCGCGTGCCGGTGTCAGTGGGCGCGGATCAGTGCCTCGGCGAGGGCAGGCTCAGGGGATGAGCAGCAGCTTGCCGGTGGTGCGGCGGGCTTCGAGGTCGTCGTATGCCGCGGCCGCGTCAGTGAGCGGGTAGCGGCCGCCCACCTCGACGACGAGCCGTCCGGCCGCGATGTCGGCGAGCACCGAGGTGCCGCGCTCGAGCAGCTCCTCGCGGGTGGCGGTGTAGCTGCCGAGGGTGGGGCGGGTGAGGAAGAGCGACCCGGCGGCGTTGAGCCGCTGGATGTCGAAGGGCGGTACCTGTCCGCTGGCCCCGCCGAACAGCACCAGCATCCCGCGCGGCCGCAGCGAAGCCAGCGAGGCGTCGAAGGTCGCCTTGCCGACGCCGTCGTAGGCGACGTCAACTCCGTTGCCACCATTGGCCGACCGCACCTGGCCGGCGAGGTCGTCGGCCTCGCGGTAGTTGATCACCGCGTCGGCGCCGAGTCCGCGGGCGATCTCCAGCTTGTCGGCCGAACCCGCGGTGGCGATGACCCGGCCTCCCTTGGCCTTGACCATCTGGACGAGCAGCTGGCCGACGCCGCCCGCCGCGGCGTGGACGAGCGCCGTGGTGCCGGGCCCCACGGCATACGTGGAGTTGACGAGGTAGTGCGCCGTCATGCCCTGGAGCATCGCTGCGGCGGCGACGTCGAGCGCGACGCCCTCGGGCACGGGGACGAGGCTGTCGGCAGCCCGGTTCACCACGGAGGCGCCCGCGCCGAGGCCGGAGCCCCACGCGACCCGGTCGCCGACGGCCAGGTCGCTGACCCGGGACCCGACGGCCGTCACCGTGCCGGCCCCCTCGGAGCAGGACACGAACGGCGTCGAGAGGGGGTAGACACCCTGGCGCTGGTAGACGTCGATGAAGTTGACGCCGACGGCAGCGACCTCGACCTGGACCTCACCCGACCCGGGGGGTGCGACCTCGACGTCGCGGACCTCGAGGACCGAGGAGTCGCCGGTGCGGGGGACGACGAGGGCGCGGGCGGAAGCGTCGGCAGTGGTGTCGGAAGCCATGCTCCGACCCTACGTCCTGCCTCCCGGCCGAGGCCGAGAGGCAGGACGAGGACCACGGGCAGCGCCTAGGGGAGTGACTTCTGGTAGGCGACCATGGCCTTGACCGGCGGCTTGACCGCGTAGGCCTGGGCCAGCTGCCCGGAGTCCACGAACCACAGGTGGGTCATCGCTCCGGAGGTCCGCAGCGTGGTGCCATCGGCGCACACCCCGTTGACCGGCTTGAGCTTCTTCAGCCCCCCGCCGACACAGGCCTCGTGGGTGTGCCAGCGGACGTAGGGCTGGTAGCTCGTCGGCGGGGCCTTCTTCTCCGCCGTGAACATGATGCCGATGAGGGTGAACTTCCCGTCGGTGTTGCGGCGGTAGACGAGGGTCTCCGGGGCGCTCGGGTCGAGGACCTTGCCGTCGGTCCGGTTGGCCTCGTTGGGCACGTGGACGGCGCCAGTCCGTGGTGACTTGCGCCTCGCCTCCGTGCCGAGGGCGGCGAGCTTCTTCTGCTTGCGGTCCCACGCGGCCTGCACGTCGAACCCCGCCTTCGTCGCGGCGGCAGGGTCTCGGTAGGCAGTGGTCGCCGCGATGGTCTTCGCCAGCAGGTCCTTGGCCGCCGCGGTCTGGGCCGGCGTGGCCGACGCGGCGTCTGGCAGGTTCGGCACGTCGGAGTGGTCGTGCGCGGTGGCCCCCGTGTCGTCGCCGTCGGTGTCGTCGCCCTCGCCGTCCGTGCCGTCGGCGTGGCTGTGCCCTGCCGACGCGCCGGCGACCTCCGCAGCGCCGTGGTCGTGGCCCGGAGCGGCGATCGCGGCACCGCTCGCGACCAGGGTGAGGGCGGCGACGGCGCCGGTGAGCGCGGCGGCCCTGCGCGGGGTCGACGGACCCTTGAGCCGGATCGGTGCCCAGGCGGTGGCAGCGACGACGGCCAGTCCTGCGCTGAGCACCTCCAGCGTGACGCAGACGGTGTCGGCGACACCCACCGGCTCGGCGACGCCGGCGCCCGGACCGAACGGCAGGCCGCTGGTGCGCGACACCGTCCAGACCAGCGCCAGCGCCACCGAACCCCCGGCCCCCGCCAGGAGGACGCGCCGCGACGACGGTCGCGACCAGCACCACAGCGCCCACCCGAGCTGGGCAGCCGCTGAGACGAGGAAGAACAGGCCCGCGGCCCACCACTCCCGGAAGTGGTCGGCGCTGACCCCGACGTGGATGAGCGCGGCGCCCACGGTGAGCACTGCCGCGCAGCGGATGAGGAGAGTTCGTGTGTCCATGCGCCGACCATGGCCCGCCGATGTGCGAGCGGCGTGACGACAGTGTTCGGGGAATGTTCGGGTTCGGCCACGACCGAGCACCGATTGCCCGGTATGCCGCGGGGCCGCTTGCCGTCGCACCCCCAGGTCCGCGACGGTTGCGCCATGACCACACCGCCGGGCGCGACCTCGCGCGTGCTGCTCGTGGAGGACGAGCCCGCGCTGGCCGAGCTGGCCCGCCTCTACCTCGAGCGCGACGGCCACCACGTGGACGTCGTGGGCGACTCCGACGCGGCGCTGGCCGCACTCGACCGCCGCACCCACGACCTGGTGCTGCTCGACATCGGTCTGCCCGGCAGCGTCGACGGGATCGAGGTGTGCCGCCGCATGCGCGCCGGTGACGACTGGACCCCGGTCATCTTCGTGACCGCCCGCGACGACGAGGTCGACCGGATCATCGGCCTCGAGCTCGGCGCGGACGACTACGTCACCAAGCCCTACTCGCCGCGAGAGCTCGCCTCCCGCGTGCGCGCCCTGCTGCGCCGACAGCAGCGCGCCATCCAGTCGGCGGCGGAGCGGCCGCGAACGCTGGCGGTCGGAGCGCTGGTCCTGGACACGGACACCCGACGTGGCCGGCTCCACGACCGCCCAGTGCCTTTGACGACGACGGAGTTCGACCTGCTCGCCCATCTCATGGCCAGGCCCGGCCGGGTCTACACGCGGGGTGAGCTGTTGATGGCCGTGTGGGACTACCCGGCTGACGACCCGACCCGCACGGTCGACGTCCACATCGCCCAGCTGCGCGCCAAGCTCGGTGACGACAGCCCGATCCGCACCGTGCGCGGCGTCGGCTACAGCGTCGAGCGACCGTGAGTGTCGCAGGCCCGGTCGGCCGGGGCTCGCTGGAGCGGCGTACTGCTGCCCTGATGGCGGTGGTCGTCACCATCGCGGTCGTCGTCGCCGGCTTGGTGTCGGTCGGCCTGGTTCGTGGCGCAGCGCAGGACGAGGCGCGAAAAGCGTTGCGCAGCAAGGCAGATCTCGTGAGTGCGGTGCTGGAGGCAAGCCGCCCCGTCGACATCGCACCAGCCTTGAGGGTGGTGCGCCAGCAGGACACCCCGGTCGCGTGGGAGGGCCCGGGCGGGCGACTCGCCGGAGACGCGCTGGCTCGCACGGCATACACCCAGCTGCCGCAGGCAGAGCGGACGGTCAGCGGCTCGCACACGCTGCGCATCGACGGCAGGCAGGTGCTCGTGGAGGTGCGGCCGCTCTCCACCGGCGCGACGGTGGTGTTCGCCGAACGAACCAGCCTCGCCACGGGCCAGAGCCTGCGGATGCTCAACCGCGTGCTGCTGGCGTTGGTCATCGGGCTGGTCCTCGCGGTCCTCGCGTCCGTCCTCTTCGCCCGACGTCTGGCCGCACCGCTGCGCAGCACGGCCGCCGCGGCTCACCGGATGGCATCCGGTGAGCGATCGGTGCGCGTGGTGCCCGCGGGCCCGACCGAGGTCGCTGAGACGGGGGAGTCGCTCAACGCGCTCGCGGAGGCCCTCGAGCACAGCGAACGACGACAGCGTGAGTTCCTGATGTCGGTCTCGCACAAGCTGCGCACGCCGCTCGGGGCGGTCCGGGGGTTCGCTGAGGGCCTGCAGGACGGCGTCATCACCGGTGCCGCCGTGCCCGCCGCAGGTCGCACGATCGTGGCCGAGTCGGCCCGGCTCGAGCGCCTCGTGGCCGACCTGCTCGACCTCGCCCGGCTGGGGGCCGACGACTTCAGGTTCGACGCGGTGCCGCTCGACCTGCGCGACGTCGTCGACCAGGCCGCCGAGGTGTGGGACGAGCGCTGTCGCCGGGACGGCGTCCGGTTCGCCGTCGAGCGCCCCGATGCTGCGGTGCTCGTCCGCACCGACCCGGTGCGGGTGCGCCAGGTCATCGACGGGTTGGCCGAGAACGCCCTCCGGGTCACCGAGGTCGGGGCACCGCTGGTGCTGGCCCTGCGGATCGAGGGCGACCGTGCCGTGCTCGAGGTGCGCGACGGCGGCCCGGGGCTGACGGCCGACGACATGGCTGTGGCTTTCGAGCGGTCCGAGCTCTACCAGCGCTACCGCGGGGTGCGCCGGGTCGGCACCGGCCTCGGGCTCGCCCTCGTCAAGGCCCTCGTCGACGGGCTGGGCGGCACGGTCGCCGCGCACCAGGCGCCCGCGGAGGGCGGCACCTGCTTCCGGGTGGAGCTGCCGCTCGGTTGAGTCCGGGTCGACGAACGACCTGGTCGTCCCGACCGACTCAGGCCCCGGTGGTGATCCAGTAGCGCCGCTTGCCGCGCAGCTCGCCCTCGAGCTCCCCACCGTTCGCCTCGATGGTCCGTGCCGACGCCACGTTGTCGAGGTCGCAGGTCACGAGCAGCCTCGGTATGCCGCGTGCGGCGGCCAGCGGGACGACCTGCCGCAGCGCGTCGCTGGCGAAACCCCGGCGCCGGGCGCTCGGCCGCACGCCGTAGCCGACGTGCCCTCCCACGCTGGCGAGCATCGGGTGGACGATGCTGTGACGCAACGAGATCGAGCCCACGAACTCGTCCGGCTGGTCCGGGTCAGCCATCCACCAGTGGCTGGCCGAGGTCCAGCCCGGCGGGCGGACCCCGCCGTCCTCGGCGTCGCCGACCCGGTTGGCCACCAGCCGGGCGAACTCGGCGGGCTCGTCCAGCCCTTCGCGGGTGAAGACCACTCCCGGGAAGTCGCCTTCTGCCGGCCAGGTGACGATGCCGTCGTGGACCTCCTGGCCGGCTGCCCGGAACTCGTCCGCAGCGGCGAGGAAGGACCGGTGGAACCTGACGTGGGGGGTGGACAGCAGCACCACGGTCAGTCCCGACCCAGCCGTGCGATCGCGGTGTCGAGCATCGCCTCGGTGAGCTTGCCGGTGAAGGTGTTCTGCTGGCTGACGTGGTAGCTGCCGACCAGCCTGACCACGCGTCCCTCAGGGGTGGTGAGCACGGCCTCCGCTGCGTGCCCGAACCGGGGCTTGGGTCGCGGGACGTCCCACCCGAGCCGCCGCGCGCTGCCGAGCGCCGCGTCCCAGGCGATCGACCCCAGCGCCAGCATCGACCGCAGCCGTGGTGCGGCGAGCTCGAGGTCGCGGTCCAGCCAGTGCGAGCAAGCGGCCTTCTCGACGGTCGTGGGCTTGTTGGCCGGGGGAGCGCAGCGGACCGCCGCGATGATCCGCAACCCTCGGAGCGTCAGCCCGTCGCCGCTGGCGACGGACTGCGGCTGGCTGGCGTACCCGGCGCGGTGCAACGCGGCATACAACCAGTCGCCCGAGCGGTCGCCGGTGAACATGCGGCCGGTGCGGTTGGTGCCGTTGGCCGCCGGAGCGAGCCCGACGACGAGCACCTCCGCCTCGGGGTCGCCGAAGCCCGGCCCCGGCCGGCCCCAGTAGGGCTGGTCGGCGAACGACGCCCGACGGCCCTGGGTCGCCACGGTTTCGCGCCACTCGACGAGCCGTGGACAGGCGCGGCAGACGGTGATCCGCGCGTCGAGCTCGGCGACGTCGCGCGACGTGCAGGCCAGGGCGTCGACCTGTGCGGACGTGCGGGCGACCGGCGTCGCGGCCGTCGCAGGATCGCCGGGCCAGCCGGTGCCGGGCGGCACCGGCGACTCGAAGAGCAGGCCCGTGACCGGGTGGGGGTCGAGGCTCATGTCGGGACCCAGTATCGCCGGGTGCCGTTGCGGGAGTCCTCGTAGGCGCCGCCGTTGGCCTCGATGGCCCGACGGGAGCCCTCGTTGGACTCGAGGCAGGTCACCAGGACGCGGTCGAGACCCAGCTCCACGCGTGCGATCGGGAGGGTGAGGCGCAGTGCCTCACGGGCGTGCCCGCGGCGCCGGGCCGAGGGCCGGATGCTGTAGCCGATGTGCCCGCCCTCGCGCAGCAGGAACGGGGTGAGCTCGTGGCGCAGGGCCAGGGAGCCGACGTAGTCGTCCTCGTCGTCGACGACCCAGAAGAAGTGGCAGGCCGTCCACCCCGACCTGCGGGGTGCGTCCTCGTCCCGGGCCGCGACCCGCTGGGCCACGAACCGGGCGAACTCCTCGGGGTCGGCCAGGCCCTCCCGGGTGAAGTGGTAGCCGGCATAGCCCGGCTCGGCCGGTTGGGCGAGGTCGCCGTCGCCGTCCCGTTGCTCCCCGGACCGCGCGAACTCGTCCGACGCGGCCAGGTAGCCCGCCTGGTAGCGGACGTGCGGGTCGACGAGCCGGGTCATGCCCCGACGCTAGCCGGGGCTGTCCACGGCCGGCCACGGGATAACCGTCCTGTCGCCCGCGGCACGTAGGCTGGGACCAACATGAGCACGCTCTTCGACGACCTTGCGCCTTTCGACAAGCACCGTCCTTCTGACCCGAGTTCCGGCACACGGCCGAGCGCTGCGGCGGCTCGCGCGACCGCGGTCGACGACCGGGGCGTCCCCACCTGGGCCCAGGCGGCCGCCGAGGGGCGCGGTCCGGATGACGGCGACTCCCACCGCGCCGACCCCGAGACCCTGCTCGAGGGGCTCAACCCCCAGCAGCGCGAGGCGGTCCTGCACGAGGGCGGACCCCTCCTCATCGTCGCCGGCGCAGGGTCGGGCAAGACCCGGGTCCTCACCAACCGGATCGCCTACCTGCTGGCCGCGCGCGGGGTGCAGCCCGGCCAGGTGCTGGCCATCACCTTCACCAACAAGGCCGCCGCCGAGATGCGTGAGCGGGTCGCCGCCCTGGTCGGGCCGCGGGCCAAGGCCATGTGGGTCATGACGTTCCACTCGGCGTGCGTGCGCATCCTGCGCCGCGAGGCCGCGAAGGTCGGGCTCAAGTCGACCTTCTCGATCTATGACGCCGCCGACAGCCAACGGCTCATGGCGATGGTCATGCGCGACCTCGACCTCGACCCCAAGCGCTACCCGCCCCGGTCGTTCAGCCACCAGGTCTCCAACCTCAAGAACGAGCTGGTCGACGAGGAGACCTTCGCCTCGCGCGTGGGGGAGGGCACCCACCAGGAGCGGATGCTGGCCGAGGCCTACACCGGCTACCAGCGCCGCCTGCGGCAGGCCAACGCCCTCGACTTCGACGACCTCATCATGACCACGGTCAACATCCTCCAGGCCTTCCCCGACGTCGCCGAGCACTACCGGCGCCGGTTCCGCCACGTGCTCGTCGACGAGTACCAGGACACCAACCACGCCCAGTACCAGCTCGTCCGCGAGCTCGTGGGTGGTGCAGCCGGCAGCCCCGGTATGCCGGTCGGCGACGGACCCGCGGTCGAGCCGGCCGAGCTCGTGGTGGTCGGCGACGCCGACCAGTCGATCTACGCGTTCCGTGGCGCGACGATCCGCAACATCGTGGAGTTCGAGGAGGACTACCCGACGGCGCGGACCATCCTGCTCGAGCAGAACTACCGCTCCACCCAGACCATCCTGCAGGCCGCGAACGCGGTCATCGCCAAGAACCCCGAGCGCCGCAAGAAGAACCTCTGGACCGACAGCGGCAACGGCGCGGCGATCATCGGCTACGTCGGCGACAACGAGCACGACGAGGCGGCCTTCGTGGCCAAGACCATCGACGAGCTCGGTGACTCCGCCGGCGTCAAGCCCAAGGACGTCGCGGTCTTCTACCGCACCAACGCCCAGTCACGGGCGCTCGAAGAGGTCTTCGTGCGGGTCGGCCTGCCCTACAAGGTGGTCGGCGGCACGCGGTTCTACGAGCGTCGCGAGGTCAAGGACGCGCTGGCCTACCTGCGTGTCATCTCCAACCCCACCGACACCGTCAACCTGCGGCGCATCCTCAACACCCCCAAGCGCGGCATCGGCGACCGGGCCGAAGCCTGTGTGGCGGCGCTCGCCGAGCGGGAGCGGATCCCGTTCATCGCGGCGCTCGGTCGCCCCGAGGACGCCCCCGGCATCGCCACCCGGTCGGTCGCGGCGATCAAGGGCTTCACCGGCCTGCTCGAGCAGCTCGGCCAGATCCACGCCGACGACGAGCAGGGAGTCGGTGCGCTGCTCGAGGCCGTCATCGACAGGTCCGGCTACCTTGCCGAACTGCGGGCCAGCCACGACCCGCAGGACGAGACCCGCATCGAGAACCTCGCCGAGCTCGTCGCCGTGGCGCAGGAGTTCGACGAGAGCCGCGCCTCGACCGGCGAGGTGGCCTCGCTCGAGGACTTCCTCGAGCAGGTGTCGCTGGTGGCCGACGCCGACGAGATCCCCGACTCCGAGGAGGCCGAGGACCTCGGGGTGGTCACGCTGATGACCCTCCACACCGCCAAGGGCCTGGAGTTCCCCGTCGTCTTCGTCACCGGCCTGGAGGACGGCACCTTCCCGCACCTGCGCGCCCTCGGCGACCCCAAGGAGCTCGAGGAGGAGCGCCGGCTCGCCTACGTCGGCATCACCCGCGCTCGCGAGCGGCTCCACCTGTCGCGGGCCGCCGTGCGTTCGGCGTGGGGTGCCCCGCAGTACAACCCGGCGAGCCGCTTCCTCGACGAGATCCCGCCCGAGCTGGTCGAGTGGCAGCGCGCCGAGGCGGCGACCACGACCCGCCGACCGGGACTGCCCGCGGTCGCGACCCTGGCCGCCCGGCCCGGGGTGCGGTCACCCGGCAACCGCCCGCTCATCTCGCTCCACCCGGGCGACAAGGTCACCCACGACAGCTACGGCATGGGCACCGTCGTCAAGACCGAGGGCGAGGGCGACAAGACGCAGGCCCACGTCGACTTCGGCGGCGACACCGGGGTCAAGCGGTTCCTGCTCCGCTACGCCCCGCTCGAGAAGCTCTGACCCGAGGACTCGCCACGCGGCATACCCGAAAGGCCCCCCGGAGGGCGCCTTGGGTGCGGTGCTCGGTGGTGGAGCGGGACTGCTACTGCAGGCCGTGGTTGTGCAGCCACGGGGCGGGGTCGATCGCCGCGCCGCCGTCGGGGTGGATCTCGAGGTGCAGGTGCGGCCCGGTCGAGTGACCGGTGTTGCCGGACAGGCCGACCAGGTCGCCCGGGGCCAGCCTCTGGCCGACCACGACGTCGATCTCGCTCATGTGGCCGAACACCGAGACGGTGCCGTCCCAGTACTCGATCTCGACCTTGTTGCCGTAGCCGCCCTCGACACCGGCGAAGATCACCGTGCCGGTCGACATCGACCCGATGCGGGTGCCGACCGGGGTGGCGAAGTCGTTGCCCTCGTGCATCCGGCCCCAGCGCCAGCCGAAACCGGAGGTGAAGGTCGCGCCCTTGATCGGGAGCAGCCACATCTCGCGGGCCTTGCGCTCTGCTTCGGCCTTCTTCAGGGCAGCAGCCAGCGCACGCTTCTTCGCGACGGCCTGGCGCTCGGCGGTGCGAGCGATGCGGGCCGCCTCCAGCACGCGCGCCTGGGCGGCCGTGGCCTGCACCTCGCGCTGCTGGGACGCCTCGATCCGCTCGAACCGTGCGGTCGCCGCGTCATTCGCCCTGGCCTTGGCCGTGGCCCCCGTGAGGTCGAAGTACGCCGGTGACGACTCGGCGACGGTTGCCCCCGTGGCGGTCACGACCAGAGCCGCCGCGGCAGCGCTCGGAAGCAGGTAGCCGCTCTTGGCGAGGCGGACACCTCTTCGAGGCGCACGGTGGCGGCCCGGGGCGCGGTGACGGCCCGAGTAGGAAGCGTTGCTCACAGAATGGAAACCTTGCGTGCGGGGGGACACGGAAGCACAGAGGTTAGCGTGATCTTTTCGTTATCCAAAATCGCTCTTGGGTGAATCTTTACCTGAATGTCCGCTCAATGGGCCGAACGGCTGAGTCACGGGGTCCGTCGTCGCAGCTCGGTCACTCCCGGTGTGAGGGTGTGACCCTCGGAGTCGAGGTGGGCCAGGGTGCTGGAGATGCCGTGCACCACGCTGCCGATGATCGGCAGTGACATGTGACCCACGCCGTGCAGGTCGATGTTGCGGACCTGCAGGTCAGGGTGGGTGAGCGCGGCGTTGCGCTGCGGGAACACCATCTGGTCGAGGTCGGACCAGTAGACGACGAAGCGGGTGCGGCACTCCGGCACCGGCTGGTCGAGCTCACGCATGAGTCCGCTGCCGGGCCGCAGCTGTCGAGTCAGCTGGTTGTGCCATCCGTATGCCGTGTAGGTGCCCTGGTGGGGTGTGCCCAGCGTCACGAGGGTGTGGACCCGCTCGTCACCACCGAGCCGGGTCACGTAGTAGCGCGCGATGAGCCCGCCCATGGAGTGGCCCACGACGTGGATCCGCTCGTAGCCGGTCTCGGCGACGAGCGCCTCGACCTCCTCGGCGAGCTGCGCGGCGGCGACCCGGACGTCTGCCGTGAAGGGCGAGTAGTTCATGCTCGTGACGCGACCGAAGCCGCGCCGGCGCAGGCCGAGGCGCAGCAGGGTGAAGATCGACCGGTTGTCGACCATGCCGTGCACCAGCAGGATCGGGGTGCCGGCCGCCTCGACGTCGGAGATCACCAGCCCGCGCTGGATCGGCGGCAGGTGCTCGACCCGGAAGCCGAGCTGGCTGTCGCGGCCGTGCCGCCCGATCAGTCCCCACGGGTAGAGCGCCAGGTGCGTGGTCACCCAGGCTGCCTCGACGGCGGCCCCGAGCGCTCCGGTCGGGGTGGCCAGGGCCTTCGCGGCCCCACCGACGATGTCGCCGGCCAGGCCGGTCGCCGTCCGCACCCCACGAGTGGCCCGGGCGAGCGGGCCCGGGCGTGCCTGCTCGCCCGACGGTCGCCGCTTCGGTGCGGCAGGTCGGCGAGGGCGCGGGACGCTCTGCGACATCCCACTGAACCTAGTGGGTGAAACGACCAGTTTCGAGCGTTGTGGCCCAAGCGACACGCAGGTCCGGTTGCGCGACCCTCGTGGCGTGCGCCACCCGGGGAACCTCACCTGCCTCCGAAGTGGCTAGTCTGCGGCCATGACTGACTCTCCTCTGCGCGTCGTCGTGGCCAAGCCCGGCCTCGACGGCCATGACCGTGGCGCGAAGGTGGTGGCCCGGGCCCTGCGTGACGCAGGCATGGAGGTCGTCTACACCGGGCTGCACCAGACGCCCGAGCAGATCGTCGAGGCTGCCATCCAGGAGGACGCCGACCTCGTCGGCCTGTCCGTGCTGTCCGGCGCGCACATGACCCTCTTCGCCAAGGTGATGGAGCTGCTCAAGGAGCGGGACGCCACCGACATCGTCGTCTTCGGCGGCGGCATCATCCCCGAGGCCGACATCCCCGAGCTGGAGAAGATCGGCGTCGCGAAGGTGTTCACCCCGGGTGCGACCACGACCGACATCGTCGAGTGGGTCCGCGGAGCGGTCCGCCAGGACGACGACGCCTGACCAGGGACGACCGTCCGATCGGGGTAGCGGGTAGCGGCCACGGAGCGCGGCACGCACCCACGAACCGAGGGGCCAGACGCCTGCGTCTGACCCCTCGCTCTGTCCGGGCTACCGCAGGAAGCCGTGGCGCCGGACGATCCCGGTGCGTGCCCACATCTGGCCGAAGCCCCAGGTGTCGCCTGCGAGGAGGGCCGCGAGGGCGACCACGCTGATGGCACCGATCATGTGGTCATCGATGACCGGGTTGTTCTCCAGCGGCAGCGAGGCTGCCCACATCAGCGCGTAGAGCAGGGCGCCGGTGGCTGCGGCGATCCGCATACCGATGCCGAGCGTGAGCGCGAGGCCGATGCCGAGCAGTCCGGCCATGAACAGCCAGTCGGCCCAGGTCTGTCCGGCCATGCCGTTGAAGAAGCCCTGGAAGGGGTTGTCCTCCGGGACCCCGAACTTCAGGAACCCCGTGGTGGGGCTGCCGCCGTTGATCCACGCGGCCGGACCGAAGCGGTCGGTCACGCCGTCAGCGTTGACGCCGGTGTGGAAGCCGAGGGCGAACAGCTTGTCGAAGAAGGCCCACAGGAACGTGAGGCCGAAGGCGACCCGCAGCACCGCAAGCGCCCTGCGGGCCGTGGAGTGGGTCACCACGTCGTGCTCGACGAGCACATCGAGCTTGGGGTGGCGCTGGATCGTTGTCATGACTGCTTCCTCCTTGGTGGGCCGAGTTGCCCGGTTGTCTGCACCTCCATGCTCGAGCCGAGCCGGGGTGCACAGGAGGGTCCTTGGTCCCGTCGCAGGGTCGTCACCGTGTCTGCCGCGTCACATCCGGTGCTGGTCCCGCTCGTTCTGCCTTCGGCGAACCCTCCTTCCGGCGGCCTGGTCCCGCGCCTAGCGTGGCTCCATGAACGCAGCCCCGTCACTCCACCTGGTGCCGCCGGCGGAGACCGAGCCCGACACCCGGTCCGAGTCCTTCGGTCGGGAGCCCCTCGGTCCCGAACCGCTGTGGCGTGAGGTGGTCGGCGCCCGGCTGCGACACCTGCGGCGTCGTCATGGGCTCACCTTGGTCGAGGCGGCCAGGCGTGCGGGGATCTCCCCGCAGTACCTCTCCGAGGTCGAGCGGGGTCGCAAGGACCCGTCGTCCGAGGTGCTCGCGGCCATCACCGGCGCGCTCGGCGAGCAGCTCGTCGACGTCACCCACCTCGCCACGCTCGACCTGCGCCGCCAGCACAGTGGGCTGGCGGCGCCCCCGCCCGGCGAGATCCGGCTGTCGGCCTAGGGCTCGGACGGCGTCCGGTAGGACACCAGCCGGTCGACCAGCCCGTACTCCACCGCCGCCTCGGGCGTGAAGATCCGGTCGCGGTCCGTGTCGCGCCGCAGCGCCTCCAGCGGTTGCCCGGTGTGGTGGGAGAGCACCCGCTCGGCTTCTGCGCGCAACCTGATCACCTCGTCCGCCTCCAGGATGAGGTCGGGTATGGCGCCCTGGCTGCGGGCCGAGGGCTGGTGCAGCAACACGCGGGCGTGCGGCAGGATGCTGCGCTTTCCCGGAGCCCCGGCCGCGAGCAGGATCGCTGCGGTGGAGCAGGCCTGTCCGATGCAGGTCGTGGCGATCGGCGCCCGCACGAACTCCATCGCGTCGTAGACCGCGAAGGTCGCCGTGAGTGACCCACCGGGGGAGTTGATGTAGAGGTCGATCGGCTGGTCGGCAGCCTCGGACTCGAGGTGCAGGATCTGGGCGATCAGCGCGTTGGACACCCCGTCGTCGATCTCGGTGCCGAGGTAGACGATCCGCTCGCTGAGCAGGTGGCTGTACACGTCCATGACCCGGTCGCCCCGGGGATGGCTACGGATGACGTTGGGGATCGTGTAGGTGCTCATTGCGTGCTCCCGAGCCCGGTGCGGGCGACCCGTCTGGGTCGGATGCTGTCGAGCGAGTCGAGGATGCCGTCGACGAACCCGTACTCCAGCGCCTGCTCCGCGGAGTACCAGCGGTCGCGGGCGGAGTCGTCGCGGATCCGCTCGATCGGCTGGCCGGTGTACTCGGCGATCAGCCCGAGCACCGTCTCCACGGTGTGCCGCAGGTCGTCGGCCTGCAGCTCGATGTCGACGGCGGTCCCACCGATGCCGGCCGACCCCTGGTGCATGAGGATCCGGGAGTGCCGCAGGGCGTAGCGCTTGCCGTGCGTCCCCGCCGTGAGGAGGAACTGGCCCGCGCTGCAGGCGAGTCCGAGGGCGAGGGTCGACACGTCGTTGGGGATGAGCCGGATCGCGTCGTGGATCGCGAGCATGGCTGGCACCGAGCCACCGGGGGAGTTGATCCAGAGGCTGATGTCGGCCCGCGGGTCCTCGGCGGACAACAGGAAGAGCTGCGAGCAGAGGCGGGTGCCGCCGTGGTCGTCGAGCTCGCCGTCGAGGACGATGATCCGTTGCTCGAGCAGCCGGGTGGTGAGGTGGTCGGACGGGGCGAGCGGTGAGCTGGTGGTTTCGCGCATGCGGCCACCGTGGGACCGACGGTCCCACGGTGGCCAGCACTTTCTGCTCAGAGCAGCGAGCCTGCTCAGAGCAGCGAGCCTGCTGTGCGCAGAACCCCCTACGGCACGGTCACAATTCCTGCGCGCCTACGGCACGACCGGGATGCTGAGTGTGGCCGGCGCGGTGGGTGACGCGCGCACCGTGACCGGCTGCACGGCATACGCGTTCTTGTAGGCCGCGTCGGTGCTAGCGAGGACGAGCCGCAGGCGGTGCCCGGCCTCGACCCGGTGCACGATGGCCGGGAGCTCGATGTGCACCGGTTGGGTGACGTCGGCGACGCGCACCGGGCTGATCAGCTTGTGCACCAACGTGATCGACCCGTCGGGAGCCACGTCGTACAGCTTGGCGAAGACCTGGAGCTGACCATTGGGACCCGCGGCCTGGGTCAGCGCGACGGTCGGGGACTCGAACCGCACGTCCAGGGTCGGGGCCCCCACGACGGTGAGCGGCTTGGTCAGCGCGGGTGTCGACCAGGCACCGAACGTGCCCGGGGTGTCGAACGGGACGGTCAGGCCGTCCGGGAGGTCGACCTGACCCTCGAGCCCGGAGACCTCGGTGTAGGAGGCGGGCGCCCCGAGCCCCGGGTTGGCCCAGGACTTCGACCCGGGCAGGATCGCGGACCGCGACGAGACGAGCTGGTCGGCTGCGGACAGGTACCAGCTGGCGCGGGTGCCGACCGGGTAGCTGCCCGAGCTGGCGTAGGCCGGGGCAGCGCTGCCGTTGTAGGGGACCCAGTCCCGGAAGTACGAGAAGGCAGGACCGGTCGAGACCGAGGACCGCTTGAGGTAGTGGTCGAACCAGTTCTTGATCCGCAGGCCGAGGTAGGTGTCCTCGATGTGCTCACCGGTCAGGTCGAGCTCGCCGGGAGCCGCACCGCTGTTGGCGCCGGTCCCGCCGGAGTGACCCCACGACTGCCAGGCCATGGTCACGGGGACGCCGCGCGCCTTGAGCGATTTGTAGGTGGCGGTGGCCTCCTGGAGGTTGAACAACGTGTCGTTCTCGCCCTGGATGAGGAAGGTCGGCACCTTCACCTTGTCGATGTAGTGGCCCACGGACACGCGATCCGTCAGCGCAGTGGTCGACGCGGTCGGGTAGCCGAGGGTGTCGAGCGTTGCCTTGGCACGACAGGCCTCCAGCACGAAGTTGGGGCACCCGACGTTGCGGGCCGGGTCGATGGCTGCTCCCTGGATCCCGTCGACGATGCCGACCCCGAAGAACAGGCCGGCCCACCCGATCTTCTCGGTGCCCGGGTTGGAGCCGGCGTAGGTCACGCCGCTGGTGAAGCTGGTGTTGTTGGGCGCCAGTGAGTAGCGCAGGTCGTTCCAGGTGATCAGGGGGACCAGCGTGTCGACTCGGGGATCCGTTGCGGCAGTGGCGAACTGGATCTGGCCGCCGTAGGACCCGCCGATCATCCCGAGACGCGGGTCGTGCGTCGCAGCGTTGTCGAGGACGGTGAAGTCGACGGCTACCTTGCCCGCTCCGCCGGTCGTCCCGCCCACGGTCGAGGAGGTGTATGCCGCGGAGCCGGCGCCGCCGAGGAAGCTCACCAACGAGCTCGCGGCGACTCCGTCGACGCCCGGGTCGTCGAGCGAGATCTTGCATCCGCTGTTGGGAAAACCCAGGCCGGTGTAGGACAGCACCGCATAGCCGCGCTTGGCGAACGCTGCGCCCAGCCCGGCCTGGTCGGCCTTGCTGCCGCCGAAGCCGTTGGTCGTGAGGATGGCCGGCACCCGCGCGGCGCGGCTCGCCGAATGGGGCTTGTAGAGGTCGGCGTCGATGGTGCAGGTCTGCGGCTGGCCGAGGTCGTTCCTGCCGGCCGGCACCGTGAAGGTCAAGCCGGAGTAGGTGTCGACGCTGTCGAGCGGAGCGCCTGTCGCCGACGCGGCAGGGGTCGCTGACGCAGCAGACGCCTGGGTGGCGACGAGGGGCAGGGCCAGGGCGGCGACCGCGAGGGCGGCGACCGGCCAGGGCTGGGACGGGGTGCGGCGCGACATCGGGCCTCCACGGTGGCGGGCGGGCCGGGATGGCGCCGCTGCAGTGGACTGACAACGACGGGGGAGACGCTGCGGTTACGTTCGGCGCAGGTGTCCGCATGGTGAGTTCTTGGGTCCAGCGACTGGACGGACAGGAGGCGGCGACGGCCCGGCGATGACGCGATCTTGGGCAACAGCAGAAGAAAACCCGGTGTGGAACGTGACATTTCGCAGGTTCCCACGCATTTGGTCAAGTCTTCGCAAGAAACATTGACCTTCGCTTCGGGCGGCGGGTTAGGTCAGCACGGCGCGAGCCCACGGCAAACCCTGTGCCGCCCCTGGAGGGGGATCCCGCCGCCCGACGTGCAGGCAACCAAACCTGCGCATGTCCGAGAAGAGGATTTTCGTGATCCGACTGTCTACCGGCGCCGCACTTGGCGTCGCAGTCGCCGCGGCCGTGGCCACTCCACTGTCAGCTGCATCAGCCTCCCCCCAGTCCGCGCCGAGCCAGTCCACCACCAGCGTCGCCTCCGCACAGGTGAATGCCGACCGGGACCACGCGGCTCTCGGCCTGTCCAAGGACGAGAAGCTGGTGGTGCGCAACGTCATCACCGACGCCGACGGCACGCAGCACGTCCGCTACAACCGCACGTTCAAGGGCCTGCGCGTCGTGGGTGGCGACCTCATCGTCGAGAAGTCCAAGGCGGGAGCGACCAAGGAAGTCCTCTACAACGCGAGTGGCAAGGTCGCAGTCACCTCGACGTCTCCGTCGGTGACGAAGGCCAAGGCGCTGTCCGAGGGCAGGTCCGCCGGCAAGCAGACGCAGTCCCCGACCGGCGAGCTGGTCGTCTGGGCCGGTGGCGCGAAGCCCGTCCTGGCCTACGACGTGCTGGTGAAGAGCGTGCGGGCCGACCAGGTGCCCTCGCGGCTGCACACCCTCGTGGACGCCAAGTCGGGTGCTGCCCTGATCAGCTACGACGAGGTGCAGACCGGCACCGGCGACGGCATCTTCTACAACGCCTCCCTCGAGACCAAGGCGCACACCGGCGGTGGCTATGAGCTCACCGACACCCACGGCAACAACACCCGCGATGCCCTCAACCAGGGCGACCCCAACACCGGGGTCGGCCCGGCCGGCAATCTCTTCGTCGACTCCGACGACGTCTGGGGCAACGGCGCAGTCTCGGACCGCGCCTCGGCCGCCGTGGACGCCCACTACGGCGCCACCACGACGTTCAACTACTACAAGAACGTCCTGGGCCGCAACGGGATCTGGAACGACGGCCGTGGCGCTCCCTCCCGGGTGCACTTCGCCAACGCGATGGAGAACGCCTTCTGGGACGGCACCCAGATGTCGTACGGCGACGGGGCGGGCAACGCAGCGCCGTTGACCGAGATCGACGTCGCCGGCCACGAGATGTCGCACGGTGTCACCGAGAACACGGCAGGGCTGGTCTACAGCGGCGACGCGGGCGGCCTCAACGAGGCGACGTCGGACATCTTCGGCACGGCCGTCGAGTTCTACGCCAACAACCCGAGCGACCCCGGCGACTACCTCATCGGCGAGGAGATCGACATCAACGGCAACGGGACGCCGCTGCGCTACATGGACAAGCCCAGCAAGGACGGCGCGTCCAAGGACTGCTGGTCCTCGACCCTCGGCCAGCTCAACCCGCACTACTCGTCGGGACCGCTCAACCACTGGTTCTACCTCGCCTCCGAGGGCAGTGGGGCCAAGACCATCAACGGTGTCAGCTACAACAGCCCCGTCTGCGGTACCGCCCCTGCGGTGACGGGCGCTGGTCGGGCCAACATCGAGAAGGTCTGGTACCGCACGCTGTCGACCAAGCTGACCAGCAACAGCAACTACGCCGCAGCGCGCAACGGGGCGATCAACTCCGCCATCGAGCTCTACGGACTGACCAGCCAGACCTGCAAGTCGGTCGAGGCGGCCTTCACCGCCATCGCCGTCCCCGCCGGCTCGGCCACGTGCGGCACCACGCCTCCGCCCGCCGGCAACCTGCTGCTGAACCCGGGCTTCGAGTCCGGTGCGGTCAGCTGGACCGGCACCGCGGGTCCGATCACCAACAACACCGGCCGTCCGGCTCGCACCGGCAGCTGGAAGGCCTGGCTCGGTGGCAACGGCACGACCTCGACCGAGACCGTGCAGCAGAGCGTGGCGATCCCGTCGACCGTCACCGCCGCGACCCTGTCGTTCTGGCTCCGCACCGACACCGCTGAGTCCGGCAGCACGGCATACGACACGATGAAGGTGCAGGTGGTCGACGGCGCGACGACGACCACACTCGCCACGTACTCCAACGTGGGCACCAACGCGACGTACACGCAGAAGTCGTTCAACGTCACGGCCTACAAGGGCAAGACGATCACGGTGAAGTTCCTCATGAACGAGGACTCCTCGCTGCAGACGTCGTTCGTCGTGGACGACACCGCGCTGGCGACCAGCTAGTCGCCGGCCGAACCGGGCCGGCGCTCCCCCTGAGCGCCGGCCCGGTTCCTTCGCTGCGGCCCCCCAACGGGTGGCGGCGGGTCCCGGCACCTCCAGGCCCGGCACCCGCCGCCACCACTGCGGGACAGCACCACCACTGCAGGAGCAAGGCAACACCGCGCTGCAGGAGCAAGGCACCACCCCGCTGCCCCCGGGCGCATGTCCGCACCATGCACATCCCACGAAGGAGATCACGTGAAGAAGCTCTCAGCAGGTTTCGCATTCGGCATCGCGGTGGCCACCGCGGTCGCCGCCCCGCTCGCGGCAGCGCAAGCCGCGCCGACCGCCGACGCCCACCGTTCGCCGGCCGTCACGGCCGAGCAGTCGAGGGTGGTTGACGCCGCCCGCGCGCTGGGCCTGGGCTCGGGCCAGCGGTTGCAGGTCAAGAGCGTCGTGACCGACGCCGACGGCACCAAGCACGTGCGGTACGAGCGCACGTTCCAGGGGCTCAAGGTCATCGGTGGCGATCTGGTCGTCGAGCGCAGCGCCGCGGGGGCGACGAAGTCGGTCCGCTGGAACGCCACGAAGGCCATCGAGGTGTCCACCTCGCCGAAGCTCACCGTCGGGCAGGCGCGCAACGCCGCGAAGGCCGACAGCCGTGCAGCGTCGGGCCTGGTCGTCTTCGCGGGCGACACCGGACCGCGGCTGGCCTACGACGTCCTCACCGTGGGCACCAGGGCGGACCAGACCCCCAGCCGTCTGCACACGGTCGTCGACGCGGTGACCGGCGCCACCCTCGACTCGTGGGACGAGGTCGTCGAGGGCACTGGCGACTCGATGTACAGCGGCACCGTGGCGCTGGGGACGACGCTGTCCGGCGGCAGCTACCAGCTCAAGGACACGGTCGGGAACTTCACCACCGACCTCAATGGCGCCACCACGGGCACCGGCACGCTGTTCACCGACGCCGACGACCTGTGGGGCAACGGCTCCACCAGCTCACGCCAGACCGCCGGTGTCGACGCGCAGTACGGCGCGGAGCAGACGTTCGACTACTACAAGAACGTGCAGGGCCGGAACGGCATCTGGGACACCGGCGTCGGCGCACGGAGCCGGGTCCACTACGGCAACGCCTACAACAACGCCTTCTGGGACGGCACCCAGATGACCTACGGGGACGGCGCCGGCAACGCCAAGCCCCTCACGGCCATCGACGTGGCCGGCCACGAGATGAGCCACGGCGTCACCGAGAACACCGCTGGTCTCGTCTACCGCGGTGACGCCGGTGGCCTCAACGAGGCGACCTCCGACATCTTCGGCACCGCCGTGGAGTTCTACGCCAACTCGGCCGCCGACCCCGGTGACTACCTGATCGGCGAGAAGATCGACATCCGTGGCAACGGAACTCCGTTGCGCTACATGGACAAGCCGAGCCGGGACGGTGTCTCCAAGGACTGCTGGAGCAGCACCCTGAAGAACCTCGACCCGCACTACTCGTCGGGTCCGCTCAACCACTGGTTCTTCCTCGCCTCCGAGGGCAGCGGCGCGAAGACGGTCAACGGGGTCAGCTACAACAGCCCCGTCTGCGGCACCGCCGCAGCGGTGACCGGTGCGGGGCGCGGCAACATCGAGAAGGTCTGGTACCGCACGCTCTCGACCAAGCTCACCTCGCGCAGCGACTACAAGGCCGCTCGCGAAGGTGCGATCACCTCCGCGAAGGAGCTGTATGGCGCCGGGTCGCCGACCTGCCTCGCCGTCAAGAGCGCGTTCGACGCCATCGCGGTGCCGGCCGGTTCGGCCACCTGTTGATCGCGACTCGACGCCTGCAGTGACCGGTGCGCCGTCGGCCTCTCGGGCCGGCGGCGCACTGTCGTCGTGGTGGAGCGACCCCTCAGGTGCAGAGCTTGCGGTTGGCCGCGGTCCCGGTCACGTCGGCGAGGACCTGGTTGACGATGGGTGCCGCCACGACGAGGCGGGCGTCGTCGATGGCCAGCACCCCGGTCCCGGCCCCGAACGTCACCGTCATCGCGTCGGAGTGGGTCGCAGGTGGCCCGGTCGGCTGGTCGGTGTCGTGGACCTGCAGCGCGGCCTCGTTCAGGAGGGCGAGGCTGGCGCGGTCGAGGTCGCAGCTGACCTGACCCTGCTTCGTCCCGGCCAGCACGTGCCCGTCGGCGTCGATCGAGATGGTGTCGCGGAAGCCCGCGATGCCGCCCGTGCGCTGGATGGTGAGGGGGAAGCTCGCCTGCCTGGTCGCGGTCGTCGACGACGCCTGGGGGATCGGGGGATCCGTTGCGCCACAAGCCGACAGCGTTCCCGCAGCGAGCACGGCGAGCAGTGGCAACGGTGAGGTTCTGGACATACCGCCCATCCTGCCGTGCCTTCTGGCCAAGCGCAGATCTGCCGCGACGCCGCCGGTGCCGCGATGTCGGCTACCAACTGGTTCACGCCGTGTCCTCCGGGCTCGGGCAGACTGCCGGACATGTCGTTCACCCGCGCCGACCTCGACGCGGCGACCGCCGTCGTGCGTCGCCACTTCCCTGCCACGCCCCAGCTCGAGTGGCCCCTCCTCAGCGAGCAGGTCGGCGCGCAGGTGTGGGTCAAGCACGAGAACGCCACTCCCACAGGGGCTTTCAAGGTGCGGGGTGGCCTGGTCTACGCCGACCGGGCCAGCCGTGAGCGGCCGGACGTGCGGGGCTTCGTGTCCGCCACCCGCGGCAACCACGGACAGTCCTTGGCGTATGCCGGTCGGGCGGCCGGGCTGCGCGTCGTCATCGTGGTGCCAGAGGGCAACAGCCCCGACAAGAACGCCGCGATGCGCGGCTTCGGTGCGGAGCTGGTCGTGCACGGTCGCGACTACCAGGAGGCGCGCGAGCACGCGATGGGCCTGGAGGCCGAGCTGGGGCTCGAGGCCGTGCCGCCGTTCCACCCCGACCTGGTCGTCGGCGTCGGGACCTACGCGCTCGAGCTGTTCGACGTAGCCGGGCCGCTCGACACGGTCTACGTGCCGGTCGGCATGGGCTCGGGGATCTGCGGGCTGGTCGGCGTCCGTGACGTGCTGGGGCTGTCGACGGAGATCGTGGGCGTCGTGTCAGACCGCGCGCCGGCCACCGCCCTCTCCTTCGAGGCGGGCACCGTGGTCACGACGCCCGACGCCGACACGTTCGTCGACGGGGTGGCCTGTCGCGCGCCCGTGCCTGAGGCGGTGGCCGAGATCGTGCGCGGTGCCGCCCGCGTGGTCAGGGTCGCGGAAGACGACACGGCTGAGGCGATGCGGGTGCTCCTGCGCACCACCCACCAGCTGCCCGAGCCCGCGGGCGCCATCGCGCTCGCCGGGCTGCTCGCCGAGCGTGACGGCCAGGTCGGCCAGCGCGTCGGTGTGGTGATGACCGGCGGCAACTGCGACGCCGACCTGCTGACCACCGTCCTGGTCGGACACACCCCGACCGCCTGATCCGGCGCGTCGGGCGTCGGGACGACGGTTGCCGAGTCCGCGGCTCGTATCCTCGAGGTCGTGCCCCGCCACGCGCTCCTGCCTGCCCTTGCTGCCCTGACCGTCGTGTCCCTGGGGCTCGCCGCCTGTTCGGGCGACAAGCCGTCGGCCGCGCCCACGACCCCGCCCCCGTCGACGACGACCACGACCACGACGGCACCGCCGACCCCGGCCGGACCGGAGCCCCTCGTCGGTGGCCCCGTGCTCGCGGTCAAGATCGACAACACCCCCGCTGCTCGCCCGCGGATCGGGCTCGACGTCGCCGACGTCGTCTACGTCGAGCCGGCCGAGGGCGGGCTCACCCGGCTGCTCGCCATCTTCAGCCGCACCCAGGCACCCGAGGTGGGCCCGGTCCGCAGCGGTCGCGAGTCCGACGTCGACCTGGTCGCCAACTACGGCAAGGTCGCGCTCGCGTTCTCCGGGTCGTCGAGCTACACGAAGCGGATCCTCGACCGGGGCAAGCAGGTCAACCTCAGCTTCGACCAGAACGGTCGCGGCTACCACCGTGACCACTCCCGGCCGGCTCCGTACAACGTGATCGGCAACCCCAAGGAGCTGCTGGCCCGCGCCGGTGGCAGCGTCAAGCCAGCCGACATCGGCTTCCGCTACGGACCCGCGGCCGACGGCGGCAAGGCAGGCACCTCGGTCGCCGCCCGGTGGCCCTCGTCGAGAGTCACGCTGACCTGGAACGCCAAGCGCAAGCAGTACCTCGTCACCACCGACGGCCGCCCGGACGTCAGCCCGAGCGGTCGGCAGTACGGCGCGGGGACCGTGGTGGTCCAGTACGTCGCGACCCACAAGTCGGGGAACCGAGACGTCAACGGCCAGCCCACCCCCGTCGTCGACATGGTCGGCAGCGGCAAGACGGTGGTGCTCCGCGACGGCAAGCAGTGGACCGGCCGGTGGTCGCGCAAGGGTGTCACCGCCCCGACCAGCTTCACCGTGGGTGCGCAGCCCCTGACGTTCAACCCCAAGGGTCCCGTGTGGGTCCTCCTCGTCGCGCCGGGACAGGGCGTCACCGTCCGCTGAGCGACGTCGCCCCCCTCCTGGTGGTGAGATTGGTCCCATTGGGCCCATGGGCCCGCACCCGAGGGGGCCACACGCCCCTGACAGGGCTAGTCTCGGCGTCGAACCAAACCCATCCGTAGACGAGGACGTCAGACGTGGATCTGTTCGAATACCAGGCCCGAGACATGTTCGAGAAGCACGGCGTGCCGGTGCTCGCCGGTGCCATCGCGACCACCCCGGAGCAGGCCCGCGCGGCCGCCGAGGAGATCGGCCCCAAGAGCGGCGGCGTGACCGTCGTGAAGGCCCAGGTCAAGACCGGTGGCCGAGGCAAGGCCGGCGGCGTCAAGGTCGCCAAGACCGCTGACGAGGCCCAGCAGCACGCCGAGGCGATCCTCGGCATGGACATCAAGGGCCACACCGTCGGCACCGTGATGATCGCCCAGGGCGCCCAGATCGCCGAGGAGTACTACTTCTCGGTGCTGCTCGACCGGGCGAACCGCACCTACCTCGCGATGTGCAGCAAGGAGGGCGGGATGGAGATCGAGCAGCTCGCCGTCGAGCGCCCCGAGGCCCTCGCCCGCATCGAGGTCGACCCCAACACCGGCATCGACGAGGCCAAGGCGCAGGAGATCGTGTCCGCGGCCGGCTTCGACGACGAGACCGGCGCCAAGATCGTCCCCGTCCTGCAGTCCCTCTGGACCGTCTACCGCGACGAGGACGCCACGCTGGTCGAGGTCAACCCGCTGGTCAAGACCGAGGCGGGCGACATCGTCGCGCTGGACGGCAAGGTGACGCTCGACGAGAACGCCGGCTTCCGCCACCCCGACCACGAGGCCCTCGAGGACAAGGCCGCGGCCGACCCGCTCGAGGCCGCCGCCAAGGAGAAGGACCTCAACTACGTCAAGCTCGACGGCTCCGTCGGCATCATCGGCAACGGCGCCGGGCTGGTCATGTCCACGCTCGACGTCGTCGCCTACGCCGGCGAGGAGTTCCCGGGCCAGCCGAAGCCGGCCAACTTCCTCGACATCGGTGGCGGCGCCTCGGCCGAGGTCATGAGCAACGGCCTGCACATCATCCTCGGTGACGAGCAGGTGAAGTCGGTGTTCGTGAACGTGTTCGGTGGCATCACTGCCTGCGACGCTGTCGCCAACGGCATCGTCGGCGCGCTCAAGAGCCTCGGCGACGAGGCCACCAAGCCGCTCGTCGTCCGGCTGGACGGCAACAACGTGGAGGAGGGCCGGCGCATCCTCGCCGAGGCCAACCACCCACTGGTGACCATCGAAGAGACCATGGACGGCGCGGCCCGCAAGGCCGCCGAGCTGGCTTCGGCCGCGACGAACTGACCGAAGGAACGGCATACCAATGGCTATTTTTCTCGACGAGAACTCCAAGGTCATCGTCCAGGGCATGACCGGCTCCGAGGGCATGAAGCACACCCAGCGCATGCTCGCGTCCGGCACCGCCATCGTCGGTGGCGTCAACCCGCGCAAGGCGGGCACGACGGTCGACTTCGAGGGCGGCGTCTCCGTGCCGGTCTACGGCACGGTGGCCGAGGCCATCGAGGCGACCGGTGCAAACGTGTCGGTCATCTTCGTGCCGCCGGCCTTCGCGAAGTCCGCCGTGGTCGAGGCGATCGACGCGCAGATCGCGCTCGCGGTCGTCATCACCGAGGGCATCGCGGTCAAGGACTCCGCTGAGTTCTTCAACTACAGCAAGGGCAAGGCGACCCGCATCGTCGGACCGAACTGTCCCGGCCTGATCAGCCCCGGGAAGTCCAACGCCGGCATCATCCCCGCGAACATCGCCGGCGCCGGTCGGATCGGCCTGGTCTCCAAGTCGGGCACGCTGACCTACCAGATGATGTACGAGCTGCGGGACTTCGGCTTCTCCTCCGCCGTCGGCATCGGTGGCGACCCGATCATCGGCACCACCCACATCGACTGCCTCGAGGCGTTCGAGAAGGACCCCGACACCGACGCGATCGTGATGATCGGTGAGATCGGTGGCGACGCCGAGGAGCGCGCCGCCGCCTACATCAAGGACCACGTGACCAAGCCGGTCGTCGGCTACGTCGCCGGCTTCACCGCGCCCGAGGGCAAGACCATGGGCCACGCCGGCGCCATCGTCTCCGGCTCCGCGGGGACTGCCGCTGCCAAGCAGGAGGCCCTCGAGGCCGCCGGCGTCAAGGTCGGCAAGACGCCGTCCGCGACCGCCGACCTGATGCGCGAGATCATGAAGGACCTGCAGAAGTAGCTTCTGCCGCAACACCTTTCACAACGAGGCCGTCACCCTGGTGGGTGGCGGCCTCACGTGGTCCGCGGAAGTCAGGACTTGCGCCAGGTCACCGTGGACGAGCCCTTGGTGCAGGAGAACGTGCGATAGGTGAACCCCGACTGCATCTGGACCTTCTTGGCAGTGCAGGTCCAGCCGTCGACACCCCAGGTGCCTGCGCCGTAGTTCTTGTAGTTGGCCCGGACGAGTGGGTCGGCCACGGCGCAAGTGACTCCGCTCGCGACGATGTCGGATGCCCGGTCCTCACTGGCCGGCGTGAAGTTGATCGGGGCGCAGGTGACCGTCTTGGGCGGCGAGGCTGACTTCGTGGTGGTCGCGGCCGGCGCTGACTTCTGGCGGGCCAGGGCGAGCAGGCGATCGAGCTCGGCGAAGCCCTGGTCGGGGTTCGCCGCCGCCGTGATGACCACCGTGCTGACTGCGCCGGGGGTCCGCTGGCTGGTGACCCCGACCCACTCGGAGAGGGTGGCCGACCCGTCGGTGAAGACCGTGTCGAGGCGGAACGTCCCGTCCGTCGGGCCGGGCGTCGACTGCACCGTGTAGTTGGCGCCGTCGCAGCCCTTGGCGTACAGCGCCTTGGCCTCGGCAATCCGGGCGCTGACGTAGGCCTTCTGGAGCGTGGCGTCCGTGGCGTCGTCGAGCTGCACCCGCTGCCGCCCGATGTAGCTCGCGGTTCCTGAGCCGGTGCGGATCGAGACGACTCCGACCTGGCCACCGATGCCGGCCTGCTGGTCGTCGGTCTCACAGCTGGCGACCGCCGTCGACCCCTCGAGGGCGCCCGGACCGGCAGTCGTCTTCGCCCCACCCGTCAGGGCGTCCGAGGCCCACTGCGACGCGGCGACGAAGAGGTTCGACGACGGCACCGGATCGGGCCCGGAGACCACCATCTTCTCGTCGATGGCTTGGGGGCCCGACGTGCTGGGTGCCGGGGTGACGGTGGTGCCGTAGCGGGCCAGCCGCTCCTTCGCGATCTCAGCGAGGGCAGTCACCTGGGCGAGGCTGTACTGCGACTTCCCAGGGGTGGGGTCGGTGACCTGGATGAGCGTGACGTCGGACGCACCGGTGACCACGGCGAACCACCCTGATCCCGCATCGCCCGCGGTGTAGGAGTACAGCGACCCGGCGTCGGTCTCGTCGAGCCGGTTCACGTGGAAGTCGGGTCCCTGTTGGCACTGCGAGATGTCGTTGGTCAGTCCCTCCGCCACCGTCACGGGATCCTGACCGGACGAGACGGCGAACTGGGTCTGGCCGCCCTGGAACCCCCCGGCGTCGAGGGTGATCTCCTGGCGGAGCTGCTGGCCGGACGGCACGGTGGCGAGGCACTCGAAGGACCGGTAGTCGCTCGACTTCGGGTCCTGGGTCGTCATCCGCGCGTCGCCCTTGAGGTCGAGGGCCTTCTTCCACTCCTGGAGCAGGGGCAGCGCACCGGCCTGGTCGAGCGACGACGTCGTGGTCGGCGAAGGCGCGGCGGTCGTGGTGCCGCTGCGGTCGGCCGGCACGGGCTTGAGCACGGGGTCACCCGCGAGCTGCGCATAGCCGACGGTGCCGGCCACGACGACGGCCGCAGCCGCAGCCGCCCCTACCGCGAGAAACCGACGGCGACGACGCGCCATACCCCTTGCCTTGACGAAGCGGACGTCGGGCAGGGGAGTGGCCTCGACGTCGGCGCGCAGCGACGACAGGGCAGCCCGAAGGCGGGCGTCCTCCGCCGCGGTCCAGTCGTCGTGCTCAGCCATGGGGGTTCTCCTGGTGCTGCAGGGCCTGGGCGAGCTGCGCCCGGCCCCGGTGCAGGCGCGCCTTGACGGTGCCTGCCGGGGTGTTGGTCTCGTGGGCGATCTGGTCGATGCTCAGGTCGCCGATGTAGTGCATGGTCACGGCCTCGCGGACCGGTTCGGGCAAGGTGCGCAAGGCTGCCACCACCGCCACCCGGTCCTCCGTCGGTGGACCCGTCGTGTCGCGGGCCCCGTGCCGTTCGTGGGCGCGGTCCTGGCTGGTCTTCCTGCGCCAGCCCGAGATCGCGACCCGTCGGGCCACCGTGCGGACCCACGCGAGGGGATCGTCGTGGGTGCGCACGCTAGACCACTGCTGCCAGGCCCTCGCGTAGGCCTCCTGGGTGGAGTCCTGCGCGACGGTGAGGTCGCCGGTGAACGCGTAGACCAGGTGGACGACGCGCCGGGAGGTGTCGCGGTAGAACGCGTCGAACTCCGCCTCAGCGGACTGCGCGTCCATCGTCACCCCCTGCATCGGCGCCCTCGCGCCCGTCGGATCCACCAAGGCCATCACACCGCAGCAGACGCGCTCACGCGAGGTTGGGTTGCGGCGCGTTCGGACATTTCTCGCCGGTCCTCGGCGTTGCACGCCGGCTCGGGCTGGGGCGTCGGCGACGATGGGGCAGCGATGACTGTGATGGACATGCTGAGGGCGGGGACCTCGTCGACCGGTGACGGGCCGGGCTCTGCCGTGCACCGGCGAGCACTGCTGGCAGGGGCCCTGGCCGCGGCCGGGTCGGCCATGGTGTTCGTGCTGCCGGCCCTGCTCGTCTGGGTCGCCGCCTCCGAGAGCACCGTCTCCTGGACCAGCTCGCTGGGCATCGGCGCCAGTCTGTGGCTGCTGGCCGGCGGCGCCCACCTCACGGTCGGCGCGACCCACCTCACGGTCGTCCCGCTGCTGGCGCTAGCGCTGAGCGTGGTCATCGGGGTGTGGTCCGCGACCCGCGCTGCGCGCGAGGCCGCCGACGCGCGCACCATCCGCCTCGCCCGCGACACGCTGCACCGTCCCCTCGCCGCTGACCTCCTCGCGTGGACCCTCGGGTATGCCGCGTGCGCGCTGCTGTGGGTCGCCGTCGCCTTCCTCGCCGGTCCCCACCCGGTGGTGTGGACCCTCGTGCTCCCCGTGCTCGTGGTGCCGGTGGTCTCGGCCGCGCTGGCCCTGGTCCGGCTGCTCAAGGGCCGGCCCGAGCTCGCCGGCCCGGCCCTGCGGCGCCCGACCTGGCTGCCGGAGCCGGTGCGTCGGGCGGTGCGCCCCGGCCTCGAGGGTGCCGCCGTCCTGGTCGGTGCAGGCAGCGTGATCTGCCTCGTGCTGCTCGTGGTCCGGTTCGGCGAGGTGCGCCACCTGCAGAGCGAGCTGGCACCCGGCATCGTCGGGGGAGTGGCGCTGACCCTCGCGCAGGTCGCCGTGCTGCCCAACCTCGCGCTGTGGGCGGTGTCGTTCGTCGCAGGCACCGGCTTCTCGGCGGTGGAGGGGGCCTCGGCCACCTGGACCGGCAGCCGCACCTCGCTGATGCCGATGGTGCCGGCGTTCGGCGCCCTGCCGCAGCCCGGGGCGTTCCCGGGTCTGCTGCCCCTCATCGTGCTGCTGCCCGTGGCGGTCGGGGCCCTCGTGGGCTGGCGGTCGCTGCGCGCCGTGGCCCGGCTCTCGACCGGGCGCACCAAGCTGACCGTGGCCGGCACCGCCGTGGTGGTCGCCGCAGGGGCCATTGGCCTCCTCGACGTGCTCGGCGGGGGTTCGCTCGGGATGGCCCGGCTCAAGGACATCGGCGCCCCGGCGGGGGCAATGACCCTGGCCCTGCTGGTCGAGCTGGGGCTCGGCGCGACGCTCGTGCTGGCCTGGGACCGCTGGAAGCTGCGTCGCTGACGGACGCGGGTGCTGTGGTCGCTGGGCACCTCGGTATCGTCTCCCGGGTGACTGCCCCTGAGCCGACCGGGATCGTCGTGCTCGTCTCCGGATCGGGCACCAACCTCCAGGCCCTCATCGACGCCACCGCGGATCCTGCCTACGGCGTGCGGATCCTCGCCGTCGGGGGCGACCGGGCGGGCATCGCCGGCCTCCACCGGGCCGGGGCGGCTGGCATCACGGTGTTCGTCTGCCGGGTCGAGGACTACGACACCCGGGCGGAGTGGGACGCCGCGCTGGCCGAGCGGATCGGCGACCACCAGCCCGCCTTCGTGGTGTCCGCGGGGTTCATGAAGCTCCTGGGTCCCGTGGTCCTGGGGCGGTGGACCGTCCTCAACACCCACCCGGCACTGCTGCCGGCGTTCCCGGGCGCCCATGCCGTCCGCGACGCCCTCGCCGCCGGCGCGCGCCACACCGGCTGCACCGTGCACGTCGTCGACGCGGGCATCGACACCGGCCCGGTCCTGGCCCAGGCCACCGTGGACGTCGAGCCCGACGACACCGAGGACACGCTCCACGAGCGCATCAAAGCTGTCGAGCACCCGCTGCTCGTCGAGATCGTGGGCCGAGCCGCCCGCGAAGGAATCACCGTTTCCGATGGGAAGGCCACCATTCCGTGACCGAGCAGTCTGCCTCCGCACCCACTCCCGACACTGGGGACCAGGCCGGGCGTCGGCCGATCCGCAGGGCACTCGTGTCGGTCTACGACAAGACGGGGCTCGAGGAGCTGGCCCGCGGCCTGCACGACGCCGGGGTCGCCCTGGTGTCGACCGGTGGGTCGGCCGCCCTGATCGAGGGACTCGGGCTGCCGGTCACCAAGGTCGAGGACCTCACCGGCTTCCCCGAGTGCCTGGAGGGTCGCGTCAAGACACTGCACCCGCGAGTGCACGCGGGGATCCTCGCCGACACCCGCAAGGCCGACCATGTCGCCCAGCTGGCCGACCTCGGGGTCGAGCCGTTCGAGCTCGTCGTGGTGAACCTGTACCCGTTCCGCGAGACGGTGGCCTCCGGCGCCGGGCCCGACGAGGTCATCGAGCAGATCGACATCGGCGGACCGTCCATGGTGCGCGCCGCGGCCAAGAACCACCCGAGCGTCGCGGTCGTCACCGACACCGCGGCATACCCGGCAGTGCTCGCGGCGGTCGCGGGTGGAGGGTTCACGCTGACCGAGCGCAAGCGGCTGGCCGCTCAGGCCTTCGTGCACACCGCCGACTACGACAACGCGGTCGCGAACTGGATGGGCAACGTCTACACCGACACCAGTGACGGCACCGGCTTCCCGGCCTGGACCGGCGCGACCTTCCAGCGGGCCAACGTGCTGCGCTACGGCGAGAACCCGCACCAGCCCGCCGCGCTCTACACGCACTGGCGCCCCGGCGTCGCCTCGGCCGAGCAGCTGCACGGCAAGGAGATGTCCTACAACAACTACATCGACACCGATGCCGCTGTGCGCGCCGCGTACGACCACGGCGACCAGCCGACCGTGGCGATCATCAAGCACGCCAACCCGTGCGGCATCGCCGTGGGCACCACCGTGGAGCAGGCGTATGCCGCGGCGCACGCCTGCGATCCCGTGTCAGCCTACGGCGGCATCATCGCCACCAACGTGCCGGTGACCAAGGCCATGGCGCTCGCCGCGAACGAGACCTTCAGTGAGGTCATCGCCGCCCCGTCGTTCGACGCCGACGCGCTGGAGGTGTTGCGGGAGAAGAAGAACCGTCGCCTGCTCCAGCTCCCGGCAGACCTGGCGGCGCACCGCGACCCCATCGAGACGCGGCCGATCAGTGGGGGCCTGCTGGTCCAGGTGCCCGACCGGATCGACGCCGTGGTCGAGGGCGAGACGCCCGGCGGGGACGACGCGTCCCGCTGGCGGCTGGTCGCCGGCCAGGCTGCGGACGAGGCGACCCTCGCCGACCTGCAGTTCGCCTGGCGGGCGGTGCGGGCGGTGAAGTCCAACGCGATCCTGCTCGCCAAGGACGGCGGATCGGTGGGCATCGGGATGGGCCAGGTCAACCGGGTCGACTCCTGCCACCTGGCGGTCTCCCGGGCGAACGCCGACGGCGCCGACCGGGCTCGCGGTGCGGTCGCCGCGTCCGACGCGTTCTTCCCGTTCGCCGACGGGCTGCAGGTGCTGCTCGACGCCGGGGTGCGCGCTGTCGTCGCGCCGGGTGGGTCGGTGCGCGACGAAGCGGTGGTGGCCGCGGCCGACGCGGCCGGCATCACGATGTACTTCACCGGCACCCGCCACTTCGCCCACTAGTCCCAGCGCCCACCGGCTTCCTCCCACTTCTGGCCACTGAGGTCGCACAGCGGACGCCACATCGGCCGTCCGTGGGGGATGGGTGGCCAGAAGTGCGGGGTGCAGCCTGTTCAGTCGGGGGTGGGGGCGCGGTAACCGGTCGGCTCGCCGGACCCGAGGTCGACGATGGCCGCGACCGGGCCTCCGCCGTCGGGACCCTGGTGGGCCGCCGACACCGAGACGAACACGGCCGGGTCGCCGGTCACCGAGGCGGTGACGCCGCCGACGGCGGACTTGATCTGCCGGTGCCAGTGCACGTCGGAGTCGTCCAGCATCGCGTTGCGGCGGCCACGGACCTCGCCGGTCTGGCTGACCTCGCACTTGAGGAAGACGTTGACCAGCCGGCCCTGCAGGTCGGAGGAGTGCGGCCGCTCGGGCAGGTCGAGCCCGGCGTCCTTGATGGCCGACCACACGCCGTCGGCGTCGAGGGCGTCGCGCATGACCGAGTGGCCGATGCGGTAGCGACCGCCGATCCCCTTGGTGTTGCCGACCACCACGACCTGCGCCTGGTCGAGCTCGACACCGGACGAGCAGGAGGCGACCGCCGAGAACAGCGACCGGTTGTTCATCACGTCGGCGTCGGTCGGCATCTCGATCTCGCCGAGGGCGACGGCGATCCCGAGGCCGGTGGTGCCGTTGGAGAGGTCCATCGACTCGTGGGTGTGGTGGGTCCAGACGGACTTGCCGCGCGACTCCGCGTCCCGGATGGTGTGGATCGTCAGCAGTGGGGTCTTGGTCTGCACGTAGTGCACGTCGGCCGGGTCGGTGATGCCGGCGCGCTCCATGGCGACCCTCACGGCGTCGGCCACCTTGCTGATCATCCCGGTGTAGCCGATCTCCTCGGGCAGGATCGGCTCGCTCATCGCGAACCCGACCGTCAGCCTGAGGTCGTCGGACTGCTCGGCCTGGTCGGCTGGCACGGTGGCGAAGATCGTGGCGTGCGGGCTGATGATCCCGTCGGTGCCGCCGGACCACACGATCGGCACCTGCTTCACCTGGTCGGCCGGAGCCCCCTTGGCGACCAGCACCTCGCGGAAGGCGCGGTCGGCGATGATCCGGGTGTAGTCGTTGACGCCACCGTTGCCCTCGGTCTTGCCGATGATGGCGATCACCCGGCTGGCGTCCATCACGCCGTCGTCGATGAGCTTGGCCAGCTCGCTCGCGTCGGACACGCTGTGGATCGGGACCTTGCGGACCTCGATGGGCTCGGGCATGGCGGTCACCTCTCTGTTGGGCTGGCGGCTGGTGGCGAGTCGTCGGTGGACGTGACGACGTCGCGGTCAGGGTCGAATTCGGTTGGCGTGGAAGGGTCGGTGGGGACTGCAGCGTTTCCGATCACCGTGCCGACGTCGCCGTGCAAGGCGTCGGCGATGCGGTCGAGGGCCGTGATCACGCTGCGGCGGCCGCCGTGGCGGACGAACCGCATGGCAGCCTCGACCTTCGGGCCCATCGAGCCCGACGCGAACTGGCCGTCCGCGGCATACGCCTCCATGTCGGCGAGGCGCACCCGGCCGACGGGTTGCGCGCCGGGGGTGCCGTAGTCGAGGACGGCGTTCTCGACGTCGGTGGCGATGATGAGCACGTCCGCGCCGATGGCGCTGGCGAGCACGGCTGCGGTGAGGTCCTTGTCGATCACGGCCTCGACGCCGTGCACCGTGCCGTCGGCCTCGCGGACCACGGGTATGCCGCCACCACCCGCCGCGACGACGACGTAACCCGCGCCGAGCAGGGTGCGGAGAGTGTGGGTCTCGAGCACCTCGAGGGGCTCGGGGGAGGCGACGACGCGGCGCCATCCCTGGTGGCCGCGGTCCTCCCACGTCTCGCCGTGTGCGATCAGCGGGAGGGCGAAGTCGTGGGCGAGGAACCGCCCGATCGGCTTGGTGGGCTTGGCGAAGCCCGGGTCGTCAGCCGCCACCAGCGTGCGCGTGACGATGGCGGCGACCCGCCGGTCCACCCCCAGCGCGGCGAGGGCGGGCTCGAGCGTGTCGAGGATCGTGAACCCGATGGTTCCCTGCGTCTGCGCGCCGCACCAGTCGAGCGGCACCGGCGGCACGACGTGGGCCGCGAGCTCGTTCTTGACGAGCAGGTTGCCGACCTGGGGGCCGTTGCCGTGAGTGAGGACGACCTCGTGCCCGGCCGCGACGACGGTGGCGACGTGCTCCATCGCCTGCGCGATGGCCTCCCGCTGGGCCTGCGGGGTGGCGCTGCCGTCGGGACCGGTCATGGCGTTGCCGCCCAGCGCGATCAGGACCCGCATGCCACCTCCGTTCGTCGTCCGTGCGGCGAGCCTAGGGATGCCCGGCGCCGCATGACGTTGTCAGGACCTGCCCAATGGCGTGGGTCGCGTTGTCACATCTACGAGAGCGGACCGTGGGCGTTGCTGCGGCAGCAGTCTCTCAGGCCGGAGCCTCGCTCGCCTCCGCGACCGGTGCCTGGGTGACCCCGAGCGCGATGACGAGGTCGGCCACCCGCATCGGGTCGTCGAGGGCGTCGCCGAAGAGCTCGCGCAGCTGGCCGACGCGGTAGCGGACGGTCTGGGGGTGGACGAACAACGCCTCAGCGACCGGCTCGCGGCGCCCGCGGTGCAGCAGCCAGAGCCGCAGGGTCTCCTCGAGGCGCTCGCGGCTGGCCGGGGTGGAGTCGTCCAGCGGAGCCAGCGCCTGGGCGCGGAGGTCGGCGAGCGCGATGGGGTCGGCACTCAGCACGATCTCGGCCAGGTGCGCATCGGTGTCGTATGCCGTGCGCCGGCCCGTGCGCGTCGCCCGCCCCCGCAGGGCGCGCTGGTGGGAGGTGGCGGCCTCGTGCCAGGGGCGGGTGGGGCCGAAGACCACGTCGTGGCCGTCGAGGGCCTGGACGAGGCGGCGCCGGGCTGTCGGGGTCAGCCGGGGGACGATGAGCGCAGCGACGTCGTCGCGGGCGTCGACGCCGGGCACGTCCTCGGTGAGGACCAGCGACCGCCCATCCACCAGGGACCGGATGTGGTGCAGCTCGGAGTCGGGCGCCAGGAGCACGGTCACCGACCTGGGCAGGTCCCAGCCGGCGCGCTCGGCCCGGCGCGTGACCAGCTCGTCCGAGGCCCCGCGCAGCATCTCCAGGGCGAGCCGCTCGAGCTGGCGCTGTTGGACCCGCTCGGCCGTCGCGAGCTCGTCCGCGTGGCCGGCGACGCTCGCTGCAGAGAGCTCGTCGATGTAGGCGAAGACGAGCTCGGCGAACCGAGCGAGCAGCTCGGCACTCATGCCGGCGCGGACGCTCTCCTCGGACAGGCCCCGCCACGAGACGCGCGCGCCGATCCGGTAGGCCGACAGCAGGGCATCCAGGCTGCGACCGCTGCGGGCCTCGCCCCGACCGAGGTTGTACGACGCCTCCCGCGCCGGGCCGAGCGGCGTGCTCGGGTCGTCGGAGCGGGCGGCGATCGACAGGAACGAGCCGAGGGCGACCTGCACCGCGGCCTCGATGTTTCCCACGAGGTAGTCGCGAGCGCTCGCGTAGCTGGGGACCTCCTCGATGATCGCCTCGACCGCATGGCTGGCCACCGCCGGTAGGGCACCCTTGAGGCGGGCCAGCACCTCGGGCGACATGGTGAGACCGGCGGCCCGCTCGGTGGCGGAGGAGACGGAGGTGGCGGCTGGGGCGTCGGTGACTGCTGCGGCGGCTGAAGGGGCTTTCAGGGGCGAATCGGGACTCATATTGTTCCTAGCGAACAAAGGACTGGGGAGAACTCACTCAGAGAGGTCAGGAAATTAGCCTACCTGATCGCTCATAGTGGAACCATGACCGCAGTTCTCCCACTTCGCACGACGTCAGGGTCCACGAGACCCCTGCCGTTCCTGCGTACGGTCCTCCGCCGAGTCGCCGAAGCAGTCGCCACCCCCGTGCTGCCCGACGACTACCTCGACCTCATCGCGCCGATGCGGGTCGGCGCCGACCTGCGTGGCCGGGTCGTGTCGGTGACCCCCGAGACCCGCGACGCCGCCACGGTGCACATCAGGCCGGGCCGCTCGTGGGCCGGGCACGTGCCCGGCCAGTACATCCGCATCGGGGTGGACGTCGACGGCGTCCGCAACTGGCGGGCCTACTCGCTGACCTCTCCGCTCAACTCGCCCGACGGGCTGATCTCGATCACCGTCAAGGCGATCCCGGACGGCAAGGTCAGCAACCACGTGGTGCGGGCCCTGCAGCCCGGCACCCTGATCCACCTCGACCAGGCGACCGGTGAGTTCGTGCTCCCGACGCCCCGTCCGGCGCGGGCCCTGTTCGTCACCGCCGGTTCGGGCGTCACGCCCGTCATGGGCATGCTGCGCAACCACCTCGACGAGCTGCAGGACGTCGTCGTCATCCACTCCGCGCCCACCGAGGCCGACGTCATCTTCGCGGCCGAGCTGCGCGAGTGGGCCGAGGCCGGACGCATCCGCCTCGTCGAGCGGCACACCGACACCGAGGGCATGGTCGGCACCGACTCCCTCGACGAGCTCGTGCCCGACTGGCGCTTCCGCGAGACCTGGGCCTGCGGACCCACCGGCATGCTCGACGCCTTCGAGGCGGCCTGGGCCGACGCCGAGATCACCGACCGACTCCACACCGAGCGCTTCCGCCCGGTCATCATCGCCGAGGGCGAGGGTGGCACCGTCACCTTCGGCGGACAGCGCATCACCGTCGATGCCGACGGCTCGACCCCGATCCTCGACGCCGGCGAAGCCGCCGGTGTCCTGATGCCCTCCGGCTGCCGGATGGGCATCTGCTTCGGCTGTGTCGTGCCCCTCAAGGAAGGTGCCGTGCGCGACCTGCGCAACGGCGACCTGACCATTGCCGCCGAGGGCGACGGCATCCGCATCCAGACGTGTGTGTCGGCTGCTGCCGGCCACTGCGAGATCGACCTCTAAGGAGACCTCATGACTGCCACTGCAGAGACCTATGACCTCACCATCGACGGTTCGGCCGCCTCGACCCCCAAGGCTCCCGGCACCCCGTCGCCCCGCTCCACGAACAGCCGGCTCTCGACCGCCATCGCCGAGCGTCGCCACGTGCCCAAGCGCTCCGGCAAGGCAGACCCCACGGCGCACCTGACCGCCGAGGACGTCGAGGCGCTCGCCATGGAGCTCGACGCGCTGCGCCAGGAAGTCCTGGAGTCGCGCGGAGCCAGCGACGCGGCATACATCCGCAAGGTGATCGACGTGCAGCGCAAGATCGAGCTGGCCTCGCGTGCCGTGCTGCTCTTCTCGATCTTCCCGCCGGCTTGGATCGTCGGCACCGCCGGCCTCTCCGTCGCGAAGATCCTCGACAACATGGAGGTCGGCCACAACATCCTCCACGGCCAGTGGGACTGGATGCGCGACCCCAAGATCCACTCGACGACGTGGGAGTGGGACAGCGCCACACCGGCCGCGCTGTGGAAGCACAGCCACAACGAGCTGCACCACACGTACACCAACGTGATCGGCAAGGACAACGACCTCGGCTACGGCATCATGCGCGTCGACGAGGACCAGCGCTGGACGCCCGCCTACCTCGGGCAGCCGATCTACAACTTCGTCAACATGTGCTTCTTCCAGTACGGCATCGCTGCCTACGACCTCGAGATCGGCAAGCAGCTGGCCGGCCGGGGCGACAAGGAGGAGTTCAAGCGCAACGGGAAGATGGTGCTGCGCAAGGTCGGTCGCCAGGCCCGCAAGGACTACCTCATCCACCCGCTGCTCTCGGGCCCGTCGTTCTTCCACACCATCGCGGCCAACGCGACGGCCAACTTCGTGCGCAACGTCTGGACGCACTCGATCATCATGTGCGGCCACTTCCCGAGCGGGGTCGAGACCTTCGCCCGGGCGTCCATCGAGGGCGAGACCCGTGGCGAGTGGTACCTGCGCCAGATGCTCGGCTCGGCCAACATCTCGGGTAGCAAGGCCCTGCACATCATGTCGGGCAACCTGAGCCACCAGATCGAGCACCACCTCTTCCCCGACCTGCCGAGCAACCGCTACGGCGAGATCGCGCCGAAGGTGCAGGAGATCTGTGCGCGCTACGGCCTGACCTACACGACCGGGCCGCTGCCCAAGCAGGTCGCGTCCGCGTGGAGCCAGGTCATCTCGCTCGCGCTGCCGAACCCCGAACCGGGCCGCAACCGCCTGGGCATCGCGGCAGAGGCGATCGGCAAGCAGGTGCGCCGCAAGCTGCGCAACCGCAAGCCGCTGCGCGCGGTCTGAGGTCCACCACAGACACACAGCACGACGAAAGGCCACCCCGGTCACGGGGTGGCCTTTCGTGATGCGTCGCCCTGATTGTCAGCGCAGGCAACCACCCTCACGATCAGGTCTGATGTGCGGGCGCATCACGTCCGTGGTGCCGGCGGCAGCGTAGGGGTCCCGTCCGGCGACCATGAGGATGTCGCGATGGTCGAGCAAGGCCATCGCCTCGCCCGGCTGAGGTGGGAACCACGGCAGCAGCGACTCCGCACTCATGTAGTGGTTGACCAGCGCACGCCGCATGCCGTGCCGCCCGGAGTTCGGGAGCGACCGGTGGAGCAGGTAGCCGTCGAACAGCAGGACCGACCCGGCCGGGATCTCGACGGGCACCGCGTCCTGCTCGCGGTAACCGAAGTCGTAGGCCTCGTCGGTGCAGTCGAACCGGTCGTCGTCCTGAGGTCGGGTCGGGAAGATCACCCCGGACCGGTGCGAGCCCGGGATGACCCAGAGGCAGCCGTTCTCGACCGTGGCATCGTCCAAGGCGATCCAGGCCGCGGTCAGCGAGCGGTCGCGCGTCGGGATGTGCGCCTCGTCCTGGTGCCACGCCTGACCTGGTCTGCCCTCGGACTTGATGAAGAGCATCGACTGCATCAGCTTCACGTTGGGTCCGATGACACTCGTCAGCTGGTCGACCACTCCGGGCAGACGCGCACTGTCGGCCATCACCGACGACACCTTGTGGGGGAAGTGCACGCACAGGTGACGACGCAGGACCGTCGCGTCGTCATCGGCCTCGGAGCTCGGCATCACGCCGTCGACGTCGCCGCGGCGGCCACGGCAGATCGCGGTGGTCTCGGCCTGCAGGACCTCGAGGAGCTCTGGGCCCACGACGTCGCGCAGGATCAGGTAGCCCTGCTCCCGATACGTCTGGACGTCGCTCAGGGTCGTGGTCATCGAAGTTGGCGAGGCGTGGTGTCCAGCGCGCATGGTTTGTCCCTTCATCATGGTTTGCACGAGAATTCTCCCGGCCAGCCAGATCTGGTGCCATGCGTTCTTCGAGCGTCATGATGTCCAGATGTCACGCACAGCGGATTGGCAGGTGCAGCCGCCCGGAGTCGGGGAGTTCCCGCCCGGCGCCCGGATGGCCCCGCGCGTGCTGGACGACTTCGAGCTCGTGTGGATGATCGCGGGGACGGCCCGGCTCGTGGCCGAGCCGCCCCTCGATCTGCGACCGGGGGACCTGGTCCTGCTTCCCGCTGGGCACGCCCACGCCATCGAATGGGATGCCTTGCGGTCGACGCGTCACGGCTACGTGCACTTCACGCCTCCGGCGCACGTGGTGCTGCCGACCGAACCCGTGCGGGTCCGGATGACGGCCCACGACCCCCTGCCCGGACTGTGCGACTACCTGTCGTGGCTGGGGGCTCAGGGTCCTGCCGACCCTGCTGACCCTGCCGGACCTGCCGACCCTGCCGCGCCGACGGCGCAGGTCGTCGACTTCCTCCTGACCGTGCTGCTCGACCTGCCGCTGCCGGCGCCGGGAGCCGAGCTGACCGGGCCACCGTCCTTCCGCGCCGCGGTCGACCACCTCCGCACCGTCTGGGGAGTCACTCCCCTGCGTCGTGTCGGCGTGGGCGACCTGGCGGACGCCGCTGCCGTGTCCCGGGCGCAGCTCCACCGCGCCTTTCGGGCCGCGGTGGGGGTCGGCCCAGCGCGGGCCCTGGAGCAGCTGCGCTGTTCGCGCGCCGAGACGATGCTCCTCCGGACCGACCTCACCCTGGCCGTGGTCGCTCGTGAGTGCGGGTATGCCGATGTCGCCCACTTCTCGCACCGGTTCGGCGCGAGCCACGGAGTCGCGCCCGGGAGCTACCGGCTGTCGGGCGGCGGCAGGTGCCTTGCCCACCCGGGGATCCGCCGGCTCGAACGCCTCGTCTGGGGCTGAGCCGTCAGGCGTCCGGCTCGTCGAGCCACGCGCGGATGCTCGCGCCGTGCTGGTCGAGCGTCGGCGGCGCGTCGTGCTCACTGCGCCCACCGGCATACCGGTTGTCGTCGAAGCGGATCGGTGGGCCGGGCAGCTCGATGTGGCCGAGGACGGGGTGGTCGACGTCGAGCACCAGGCCCTGCGACCGCGTCTGGTCCCAGTCGTAGACGCGGTCGATGGTGCGGACCTCGCCTGCAGGGATCCCGAGCTCGGCGAGCCGGGGGAGCAGCTCGGCGAGGGGGTATGCCGTGAAGGCGGCGTTGAGGGCGGCGGTCACCTGGTCGCGGTTGACGGTGCGCTCGCGGTTGGTGGCCATGCCAGGGGTGGCGGGGTCGATGCCGAACGCCTCGGCGAGCTTGCGCCACAACGACTCGCTGCCGCAGGCCACCTGGATGTCGCCGTCCTGGCAGTGGAACAGGCCGTACGGGGACAGCGACGGGTGGTGGTTGCCCTGGGCGCGGCCGACGTGGCCGGCCACGGTGTAGGCGGTGCCCTGGAACGCGTGCGCGCCGACGAGGGCAGCCAGGAGGCTGGTGCGCACCACGCGGCCGACGCCGGTCGTGTTGCGCTCGTGGAGAGCGGTCACCACGCCGTACGCGCCGTACATGCCCGCCAGCAGGTCACCGATCGGCACGCCGACGCGTTGCGGGGTGTCGGCGTCGGGACCGGTCACCGACATCAGCCCGGACTCGCCCTGCGCGATCTGGTCGTAGCCGGCCCGTCCGCCCTGTGGCCCGTCGTGGCCGAAGCCGCTGATGCTCAGCAGGACCAGCCGTGGGTTGAGCTCGTGCAGCCGCTCGGCCGAGAAGCCCAGCCGGTCGAGGACTCCCGGGCGGAAGTTCTCCACGAGCACGTCGCCGCGCTGCACCAGCTTGGTCAGGACGTCGCGGCCGTCGTCGGACTTGAGGTCGAGGGTGATCGACTCCTTGTTGCGGTTGGCCGCGAGGAAGTAGGTGGAGATGGGTTCGTCGTCGGGTCCGACGAACGGCGGCCCCCACCCGCGGGTGTCGTCCCCGGTGCCGGGTGACTCGACCTTGATGACGCGAGCGCCCATGTCGCCCAACATCATTGCCGCGTGTGGCCCGGCCAGGGCCCGCGACAGGTCGATGACGACGATGTCTTCCAGCGGTGCGCTCACCGCCTCATCCTGTCAGGGCTTTGCGGCCTCACGGGAGAGGCCGCCCGCGGCGGGTCATACTGGCCGCGCAAGCGCTGCGCCGATCACCAGCCGCCGCACCCTGCGTCACACCGCCCAAGAGGGCTACGACCTTCAGGCGCCCGTGGGGGGCATCGGCCACGTTCCGGCAGTTTGGTGTCAGAGCCCTAGGTACCGGACTTCTTCGTCGGCGCCGGGTACGGGGTCTTGCCCTGGGCGAGGGCATCGGTGAGCTGCTCGATGCGACGGGTGCGGGTCTCCGGGCGCACCGCGGTCTGGATGCGATTCAGGAAGGCGAAGCGGTTGCGGCCGTCCAGCGCGGCGTAGACGTCGGTGAGGTCGCGCGCAGCCAGCGCGGCGGCAAGGTCGTCGGGCACCACTGCGGTGGCCGGGCTGTCGTAGGCGGCGTCCCATCGGCCGTCCGCCTTCGCCATTTCCACCACGGCCAGGCCAGCGGGGCGCATCCGCTCCTCGGCGGTGAGCCGCTCGATGCGCTCGCGGTTGATCTTCGACCAGACGCTCTTCGCGCGCCGCGGGGTGAACCGCTGCACGTACCACTCGTCGTCGAGCCGCCGGGCGATGCCGTCGATCCAGCCGAAGCAGAGCGCCACGTCCACGGCCGTCGTCCAATTGATCGACGTGACGCCGCTGCCCTTCTTGGCCATCCGAATCCAGACGTGCGTGGCGGTCGACGCGTTTTCGTCGAGCCAGGACTCGAACGCCTTGCCGTCCTCAAAGAACACCGCGTCGGAGTGGACCATCGACATGGCAGCAGCCTAGGGGTGTGTCGACGGCGCTAGCGAGATCAGATGGCCCGAGCAGAACGCCTACGTCGTTTGGCGATGTATGCGGGCGCCAGGGGCTGCTTGACTTCATGGAGAGCGATTCTGGAGCGAGGCGAGTTGCCATGCGCGGAGCCATTGCGACCGCGGCGTTGATCGGCGCCGTCACCTTGGGCTCAACTGGCCCCGCCGCGGCGTCCAGCAGCTCAGGGGCTGACGTGCAACGCCTTCAGGGCTGCGCGGTTGAGGAGGGTCTGGGCACGTTCTGCAGCGACGTGGTCCTTGTCGGCAACCTGGCGGCGACCCCGGGCGGCAACGTGGTGTTGACGCTGATCTCTCACGGCAGCGTGACCCTCACGGGAGAGTCCGAGTCGGATTCCTTCACCAGCCAGTTCCGGTCAGTGACCCATGAGTTCCGCAAGGACGGTCAGGACTTCTCGCAGGTGAGTCTCCGGCTCTTCAGCGAAGCACGCGTGAGTAGTGGGGAGACCTGCTTCGTGGAGCTGAGGCTGCACTCCGTGAACGGTGTCTGGCAGTTCGAGAGCTTCGAGAGCATCTGTCAGCCCGCCGCCTGAGATCGGACGTCTCGACGACCACCATCTGACGCCGCAGATCGTGTCCTGCGTCCTTTGGTGCGTCAGACATCCGACTGCTTGGCAATGGTGGCGGCGGCGCGACGGACCGCGTTGGAAGGCCCGACGGGTACCAGCGCCTCGAGGAAGGTGAAGCGACGACGCATGGACGCCGCGGCCGCGCTGCGGTCGTCGCTGTCGCGGAGGCGGTGCCACCAGTCGGCGATGTCTCCCCACCCGGGTGCCGCGAGCGAGCCCCCGAACTCCTGGACCGCGAGCGCGGAGCAGAGGCTGGCGAAGTTGAGGCGATGGGCCAGCGGCCAGCCGGCGAGCGTGCCGAGCGTAATCGCGGCGTCGAAGACGTCCCCGGCACCCGTCGGGTCGATCGCCTTGACGCGCAGAGCTGGCGCCGCGGCCTCCTCGCCCGTCGAGCCGTCGATCGCGAGCGCGCCGTCGTTGCCGTTGGTCACGACTGCCAGCGGTACCCGGTCGGCCAGGGCGAAGAGGGCGTCCTGCGCGGTGTCGGTGCGGGTGTAGGACATCGCTTCGACGGCGTTGGGCATGAAGGCGTGGCAGTGCTCGAGCTGGTCTACGACGTGGGTCGGCCATTTGCCGGTGTGATCCCACCCGACGTCGGCAAAGATCAGCGCGCCGTCCTTGCGCGCCTGGTCGGCCCACTCGCGACCGGCGTGGCCGGCACCGAGCGGCTGGTCGGCCTTGAGGTCGAGCAGCACAGCCCGAGCCCTGGGCGGGGTGCCGATCATGGCGCTGGCGTTCTCCGGGGCCGCATGGCCGTGGGTGACCATGCGACGGTCCCGACCGACCGCGATGGAGACGGTGACGGGCGAGTGCCACGAGGAGTAGCGACGCGAGCGGGACAGGTCGATGCCCTCCTGCTCCTCAAGGGTGCGCCAGCAGAACTCGCCGTAATCGTCGTCACCGAACGCCGCGCCCAGGGCGGTCTGCATCCCTAGCCGCGAGGCGGCAACGGCAAGGTTGGCGATGCCGCCCGGTGAGGACCCCATACCCTCGGCCCACACCTCCGTGCCGTTCTTGGGCATGCTCGCCAGTCCCGTGAAGATGATGTCGAGGAACACGGTGCCCTGCAGGAAGACGTCGACCTCCGGGTCCCCCGGCGCTCGCAGCCCGGCGAGGGGGTCGAAGACGTGGGCGCCCATGGTTGTCCTCCTCTCACCCCCGGGACCCGGCCAGGGAACCGGGGAAGCCCGGTCTTTGGCGAGTCCGGGCCATGGTGACGCGACCTGGCCCCACGGTGCAACCACCCTCATGACGAGCCTGGGGTACTGCTCGCGACGGAGGTGGGTAGCCTGCCCAGCAAAGAGTGGAGGTGGTGCGGCAGTGAAGCTGGCGATTCTCGGCGGCGGGGGCTTTCGCGTGCCGCTGGTCTTCGGCGCGCTGTTGCGCGACGCCTCGCTGCACCGCGTCGACCAGGTCGTCCTGTTCGACCTCGATGTCACACGTCTGGCCGCGATCGGACAGATCGTGCGGCAGATGGCCCAGGGAGTCGACGGCTCGCCGTCGGTGGCCGAGACCACTGACCTCGACGAAGCCCTGCGGGGGGCCGACTTCGTGTTCTCGGCGATCCGCGTTGGTGGCCTGCAGGGCCGGATTGTCGACGAGCGCGTCGCCCTCGACCTCGGCGTGCTGGGACAGGAGACCACCGGTCCGGGTGGACTGGCATATGCCCTGCGCACGGTGCCAGTCGCTCTGCACATCGCCCAGCGGGCCTCCGAATTGGCGCCCGACGCGTGGTTCATCAACTTCACCAATCCCGCCGGCATTGTCACCGAGGCGATGCAGGGCGTGCTCGGCGATCATGTCCTCGGCATCTGTGACTCCCCGATCGCATTGGCGCGCAGAGCCATTGACGCTCTGGGGCTCCCGCAGGAAAGCACCACGATTGACTACGTCGGCCTCAACCACCTCGGGTGGCTGCGCGCTCTGCACCACGACGGCACCGATCACCTGCCGCGCCTGCTGTCCTCGCCCGACCTGCTGGCGAACACCGAGGAGGGTCGGCTGTTCGGTGCGCAGTGGCTGCGCGCGCTTGGGGCGGTCCCCAACGAGTACCTCTATTACTACTACTTCACGCGGGAGGCGGTGGCCGCCATCACGACGGCCGACCAGACCCGGGGTGAGTTCCTCCACGACCAGCAGGGTGGCTTCTACGCCGCCGTGACTGCCAACCCAGGGACTGCCTTGCAGGTATGGCAGCGGGTGCGCGCCGAGCGGGACTCGACCTACATGAAGGAGGCGCGGGCGGAGGACGAGTCACGCGACGACGCCGACATGGCCGGCGGGGGGTACGAGGGCGTGGCCCTGGCTGTCATGGCGGCCATCGCGAGCGGCGAGGTAGCCGACCTGATCCTCAACGTCCGCAATGCTGGAGCGGTCCCGGGACTGCCCGAGGACGCCGTGGTCGAGATCCCGTGCACCGTGGACCGCGCCGGCCCCCACGCCCGCCACGTGCCAGCGGCTGAGGAACACATGCTTGGTCTGATGCAGCAGGTCAAGGCAGTCGAGCGGCTCGTCATCGAAGCCGTGACCACCCGGTCCGAAAGCGCGGCGCTCAAGGCCTTCGCCCTGCACCCTCTGGTCGACTCGGTCAGCACGGCCCGCGCCCTGCTCGATGGCTACCGTCGCAGGTCGCCCGAGATTGGTGCCCTGTTCGACGACTAGCCGAGGCAGCCCGGCCGGGGAGAGGCTCAGGGCTCAGTGGACATCAGAGTGAGTCCGCAATGGGCAAGGCGCCGGGCTGGACTGTCGCGATCGAGAGCCGGATCACCGCTGCGGACCCACCACGATTCCGACAAACCCGCGTATTCAAGGTGGTACACGGATAGATTGCGCTCAACCAAGGGGATGCAGGGACGAGATGACGGGCACCACGAACACTCCTGCCGGCTGGTACCCGCAGGCTGATGGCCAGCAGAGGTACTGGAATGGCGTGTCCTGGACTGAGCACGTAGCGCCGGGTGTGCTGACCCAACCAGTCAGCGGGTCATCATCGAAGCCCACGCAGGTGGCGGCGCCTCGAAGCCGCTTCGGCAAGGCCGCGGCATTCGGCTGGGGAGGTTTGGCCCTCACGGCTCTGATCGGCGCCCTCAGTTCGGGGTTTAGCGGCGCCGCAATTTTGGCGGGGCTATTCGCCCTCGTGCTTGGGCTGATCGCCTTGGCTCGCGGCCGCGTTGGTTGGGCCCGATTGCGCAACCGCGCGGCGGGTGGGGTCGTGATCGGTGTGGCCCTGGCGTTACTCACCATCGGTGCAGTGGCCGCGCCCCCGGCCGCCCCCTCATCCACTGGTTTGGCCCTGACGAGCCGCGGCGCCGCACCCACCCGAGAAGACGCGGCTGAAACGACAGCATCGGATTCCGCTGCCGCAGAGGCCGCGGCTGCAGCGGACAAAGCCGCAGCGGACGCTGCGGCGAAGGCTACAGCCGACGCAGCTGCTGCGGCAGCTGCCGACGCTGCAGCCAAGACGGCGAGGGATGCCGCAGCAAAGCAAGCGAAGGCGGCAGCCGCAGCCTCGGCAAAGGCCCAAGCTGCAGCCCAGGCGAAGGCTGCGGCTAAGGCAAAAGCTGCAGCGCAGGCGAAGGCCAGGGCAGCCGCATCCGCACCGCCTCCCCCGCCCGCCGCCACGTCCTACGACAACTGCACTGACATGCACGCCGACTACAAGGGCGGTGTGGCGCTGCCCGGTGCGGTCGATCACCGCAGCAGTGGCGGCCACGCCAACTACCCGCCTGTCTACAGTCGGTCGCTTTACGAGGCGAACTCAGGCAGCGACCGCGACGGCGACGGGATCGCCTGCGAAGCGTGAGTCGAAATTCCGTCCGGTGATCTTGTTCTGCCAGGGCAACGGACCGCCCATGAGCGTCGGGCCGGGTGCGAGACTCTGCGTACGTCCGAGACCACCAACGTGGCTGGGCATCACATCTAGCGCACGTTGGAGCGTGTGAAGCCGCCCTCGTGCACCGGCATCCGTGTGACTTCGACGCCGGGCTCGTCCCACTTCGCCAGCTCCGCGGCGAGGGCGTCGGAGATGCTCCCGTAGAACTGCTCCGTGAACTGGGTCTCGAGGAACTCGAACGATGTCGCGAAGTGCTTCGCGTTGACCTGCATGTGAAACTCCATCGAAGCGGAGTCGGGGTGTACCTGGACCACAGTGAACTTGCTCCCCTCCTCGTCCAGGAAGCAATGGAAAGCGATCATCCGCGGCTCATTCGTCTCGACGAAGTCGACCAGGTCCGCGATTCGCTTGCGGGCCACGTCCAGCTGGCCGGGCTTGATCGAGTAGGTCCCGATGTAGATGAACGGTCCGGTCATGGCTTTCTCCTCTGCCACTAGAGGGCGGCTGCGCCCCGCCCTGGCGTGAATCCTGAATGCCATACTGGTGCCGGTCGCTAACAGCCCGCTAACGGCGTTGGAGGACGTCATGGAGTTCCGCCTCCTGGGGGTCATGGAGGTCCGCGACGCAACCGGGCCGATCGAGCTTCCCTCCGGCCGTGGCCGGGCGCTGCTGGCGATCCTCGCATTGCACGCTGGTGAGCCGGTCGCCGCGGAGCGGTTGACCGACGAGCTCTGGAGCGGTGTGCCGCCGGCCACCGCCGCCACGGTCGTCCATGGTCTGGTGTCCAGGCTCCGCCGGGTGCTGCCGAAGGATGGCGGAGCAGGGCAGCAGGTCCTCGAGACAGTAGGTAGGGGCTACCGCTTGACGGTGGATCCCGATTCCGTCGACGCGATCCGGTTCGGGCGGCTGGTGACCGAGGCGCATGGTGCTGATCCGACGACGCGATCCAAGGTGCTGTCGAGTGCCCTCGCGCTGTGGCGCGGTCCGGCACTCGCCGACTTCACCTACGAACCCTTTGCGCAGCGCACGATCCGGGCGCTCGAGGAGGCGCGGATCCAGGCGAGTGAGGACCTCCGCGACGCCGAGCTAGAGCTGGGGCGCGCGGACGAGGTCATTCCAAGGGTGCGCGAGCTCATCGATGCGCACCCGTTCCGCGAACGGCTGCACGGCCTGCTGATGACCGCGCTGTACCGGTCCGGCCGCCAGGCCGAGGCCCTGGCCGCGTATGCCGCGGCGCGCGAACTGCTCCGGGACGAGCTCGGCATCGAACCCGGCCCATCCCTGCAGTCGCTCGAGGCCGCAATCCTCCGGCAGGACGCCTCACTCGCGACTCCGGCACGCGAAGCGAGTGCGCCGCCGCGCGGCGAGACGCCCAGGTGGCTTCCACGCGAGCGTCGCAGGGTGACTGTGGCGGTCGTCGACGTGGCTCCCTTCGCCGACGTGGACCGGGACCCGGAGACGCAGGCCCGCGCCGGAGCCGTGGCGGTGCAGGTCGCCACCGAAGTCCTCACGAGTCACGGCGCCCGCGTCGAGCGGTCGCTCGGTGACGAGCTGATCGCCTTCTTCGGCTTCCCGGTCAGCCACGAGGACGATGCCCTGCGCGCGGTGCGGGCGGTGCTCGACGTACGGCTGAAGGTGCACACGTACGACGCCGGTGACGGAGTTCGACCCAGGACGCAAGCCGGGATCGACACCGGCGACATCGTCATCGCCGGGCCAGCCGGCGCCCTGCCCGACGTTGTCACTGGGCCGGTGATCTCGACAGCTCGACGGCTCGCGCTGGCTGCCGCGGGCGGCGAAGTACTGATCGGGCCAGGCACGCTCCGAGTGGTGCGCGGGTCGGTCATCGTCAGGCCCGTGGAGAAAGCGAGTGGTTGGCTGGTCCTGGAGCTGGCTCCGAGCATCGCACCGATCGCCCGCACTTCGGACGTCCCGATGGTCGCGCGCGATGAGGAGATAAGCCTGCTGCGTGCGGCGTTCCGGCGGGCGGTGCGTTCCGGCGCTCCAGTGCGGGTCACCGTGGTCGGCGACGCGGGGATCGGCAAGTCCCGGCTGGCCCGCGAGGTCGTGGCGTCCCTCGCTGCGGACGCGCGGGCGATCACGATCCGCTGCGGGCCACCCGACGGTGCGCTGGGCTTCCATCCGGTGCGCCAGGCCGTGGTCGAGGCTGCGGGCGCCCTGGGGTGGCGCGGTCTGCACGCCCTGCTCGAGACCGCGGCCGATGGAGCGAGTGCCGTGGACGAGGTCGCGTCCGCAGTGGCACTGCGCGCCCCGTTCGCGACAGCCGACGAACTCGCGCCCCCGACGGTGCACCTCCTCGAGGCACTGGCCAGTCAGTCGCCGCTCGTTGTCGTACTCGACGACCTCCATTGGGCCGACGCCGCCTTTCTCGGCCTCGTCGAGAGGGTCGAAGCGATGAAGGGGAGCGTCCTGCTGCTCGGGCTGATGCGCCCCGACGACAAGACGCCGGCGACCGGACCCGACGTGCTCCAGCTCGAACCGCTGCAAGACTCCGACGTCGCGCGGCTCGTAGTCGGGCAGGGCGGCCCGGCTACCCCCGGCGCTCTGCGCCGGATCGTCGAGCTCGCCCAGGGAAACCCGCTCTACGCCGAACAGCTCCTCGCCGCGAGCGAAGATGGCGAGCTCGACACGATCCCGGCGTCACTGGTCGGTCTGCTGTCGATGCGCCTGGACCGGCTCGGCCCCGGCGAACGTGACGTCCTCCGCTGCGCCTCCGTAGGTGGCCTCGACGTCGACCTCGACGCGGTACGCGACCTACTCCCACCCGAGGCCGCCCCCTTCATCGTGACGCACCTCGACGCGCTCGTGAAGAAGCGTTTCCTCGCCGGCGGTTCCGGCGACGGGCTGAGGTTCGCCCACATCCTCCTGCAGATTGCGGCGTACCAAAGCCTCACAACGCCGGACCGGATGCGACTGCAGGCAGCCTTCGAGGGACGTGCCACTCGACACTCCGCGCCTCTGACAGGTCCCTCGAAGTAGCTTGACTCGGGCATCACTGGTTGCCTTCATATCGCCGCCAGTCGGGCGGTTGTCGACGTCCTCGCATGCCGATGAGCGCCCATCCCCACGCGCTTTCACGGCGACGGCTACGGTCGGAGTTCCTTGAGCAGGACCAGGTGCATGGCGTGCGACCAGAGCAGCGGCGTGGCGGTGGCTCCCCAGCGCTGCCGCCAGAACGCGAGCATGTGCGGCGAGTACACATCGGCAGCGACCTGCTCAGGCAGGAACCCTTCGCTCGTGGCCGTGCCCTGAATCCAGGTCAGCAGCTCACGTGCCTCGTCAACATTGCCCTCGGCCAAGGCCACCCGGCCCAGGGACGCGGCCAGCAGGATCCACTGGCTGCCTCCGTAGAAGGAGTTCGCCAAGGTAGCGGCGCACGCCACCACCGGGCGCGCGCAACTCCTCGCGGACTCTCTTCACAGTGACCCGGAAAACATCGCTGTCCACGGGCACGACGCCGAACGGAACGCCCAGCCAGAGCAGGGACCCGTCCACGCGCGTGTCGCCGCCGGCGGACCTGACGAAGCCGCCCGCCAGGGTGAACTCCGCGCCCAGCAGCCGCTGTCGGATGACTTCGGCATAGCCACTTGCAGCAGCGTCGCCGAGCAGCTCGCCCGCATCGCGCAGCCCAGCCGACACCGCGGCCAGCGATGACGTGTGCAACAGGCCGGGGTACTCCTCCCAGCAGTCGTAGCAGGGCGTCTCACCGGCGCCCATCAGGTACCGCACGACCAGCCGCATGGCGCCTTCGACTGTCGGATCCACGCGACTGCCGTTGCGGCGCACGTGGTCGGCAGCGGCCCAGAGCCAGAAGCCGTAGCAGTCGGTCTGGAAGTTGGGCCACTCCTGCCTGGGGTCGACTGGCTCCTCCTCACCAGCAAGGGTGGAGCGGGCCGGCATCATCACCCGCCCATCAACGGTGCCCGCTGCGACAGCGTTCAGCGCTTCATCCACCCGATGCTCGTGCCGCAAGAGGGTTTCTGCCACCCAGTGGTGCCAGCGCGCCGAAGCGTCGGGCCGACCACCGCGGTCCATGGCATATGCGCACCAGGAACCGTCCCGCAGCCATCCGTACCGATACACCTCGTGCACCGTGCTCGCCGGTATCGCCCCGTTTGGGGACTGAGAATCCACGAGAAGGTCAAGGCTGAATCGAGCATCCAACATCGCGGCCATGGCCCACATTGTCGCGGAGGTGCCAGCCAGCGCCCCTCATGCCGCGATCCATTCGGTGCGTCATTCCGCAGCGTTGGCTCGCGCTGTAGGGACGCTTCTCCGACCCCTGTGTTGCTGCGCTGGCCTTCTGGAGGGGGCGCTTTCCGCGGCGGCGCGCTGGTTATCGAGGCGGTAGGGGCGTCAGGCCGTAGCGCTCGACCAGGTCGGGCAGCCACGGCGCGTCCTGGAAGAGCAGGCCGTGCTTCTCGGCGAGACGAGCGAGCTCGTCGGGGTCGGGTGGCCCGTCCGTGAGCTCGTCTGCCAGTCCCCAGAAGAAGTGCTCGAAGCCTGCCGGACTGATGATCTCGATCATCCTTGCCGGCGTACTACCGGCGTTCCACATGGTGTGCAGCTCGCCACGCGGTTTGGTGATGTACCCACCCGCCTCGAGGACGACCTCACGATCACCGGACCGGAAACCGATCGCGCCCTCGGTGACAATGGAGTACTCGTCCTCCAGCGTGTGCAGGTGCGGCGGAACGAGGGCGCCCACCGGGAACGGGTGCTCGACGACGGAGACCTGGCCGTTCGTCTGCTCCCCGAACAGCTTGAACACCACCCCGATCGAGCCGAGGGACCCTTCCCGTCCCTCGCCGGGCTGGATCACGGTCAGCGGCGGGGCCTCGACACCTGGCATGGAACACCTCTTCTTCACGTGGACCGACGGATATGGAAATACACTGGTGTTCAGCCAATGTCCTCCCAGCCCGAAGTGGTGTCAATACTTTGACTGAACACGAGCGTTCATCCAAAAGTCGCGCGTACCGGATGCGACAGCGCGCTCGCAGCATCGAGGAGACACGCCTTCGAATCGTCGAGGCCACCTCGTTGCTCCACGAGAGCGTGGGACCGGCACACACGACGATCTCCGGGATCGCCGAGCGCGCGGGCGTCACACGGTTGACGGTGTATCGGCACTTTCCCGACGACGAGTCCCTCTTCGCGGCCTGCTCGACCCACTGGACTGCCCAGCAGCGTCTTCCCCAGCCGTCAGCATGGGCCAACGTCTCTGACCCCGAGGAGCGGTTGCGCGCCGGGCTGACCGACCTGTACCGCTTCTACCGGTCCGGCGAGCCCATGCTCCGTCAGATCTACGGCGACTGGGACTACTTGCCGGCAACGATCCAGGCCCAGCTGTCCCAGCGAGACCACGCCTTCCGCGACGTGCTCCTCGAACCGTTCGGCACCTCACGACGATCCAAACAGCTCGTCGGCGCCGTGGGGCACGCGGTGTCTTTCTGGACCTGGCGGTCCCTCTGTCTCGACAACGGACTGACGAACGCCTCTGCAGTCTCAGCGATGACCGCACTGGCCCTCGCCGTCGCCCCCTGAAACCACGCCTGCTTCGCCGGTCAACAACGCCAGCGCGTCGCTACTTCACCTTGCTGAGATGGACCATGGCGTCGTAGAGCTGGTCGTCCGTCATGGGCGGTTCGGGGAGCGGGTGTGCCCTTTCGGCCCGGTAGGCGTCGAGCATCAGGTAGAGCTGGCGCCGCCACGCCGCGGGCGCCTTGGCGCTGGTGGCGTCGATGATGCGGCCGTTGGACCAGATCAGGTTGATGATGTCCGCCCGGGTGATGTCAGGGCGAGCCTGTCCAGCCTCCTGGGCTCGGGCGAGAACGTCATCGATCTGTTGGCACATCACGTCGTGGATGTGCTCGGTCTCCGAGTTGCCGGGGAAGCGGCGGGAGAGGAAGTCGTTGAAGCCTCGGTCTCCCGCTTGCACCGCGAACAGGTTGTCCAGGTAGGCGACGAACCCGTCCCACGGATCCTCCATCTCCACGGCCCTGTTGGCCCCGTCGACGAACTCCTGGAGCCGAGGCCTGAGGGCAGCCATGAGCAGGTCTAGACGAGTGGGGAAGTGCCGGTACAGGGTGCCGATGGCGACGCCGGCCTCGCGGGCGATCTTCTCCAAGGAGGCATCCACGCCGTGGGCGGCGAACTCCGCCTGCGCGGCGGCGATGAGCTTGTCGCGGCTCTCCCGGGCATCCCGGCGCAGCGGTCTCTGCAGCTGCTCGACGTCGCCCTGGCTCACTCCACCAGTCTACGACGATGCTGAGGGCAGCCTCCGCTTCTGCCCTGCCCCGAAGTCGTTCCCGCGCCCCGATGTCGGGACCGAAGCACCTGCGGTCAAGTTGAGGCACCCCTCCGGAATAGAATGAGGGGTGCCTCCGGTTATGGACCATGCAAGCCGCGGTGCCTCACCTGACACCCGCCCACCAAAGCAGGAGGAACCATCATCATGACCACCATCAGCATCATCGGCTCGGGCAACATGGCCGCCGCCATCGGCACCCGGGCAGCTCAGCACGGCCACACGGTCGAGCTCTTGAGCCGAAACGCCGCCAAGGCCCAGGCGCTCGCCGCCCAGATCGGCCACGGGGCCACCGTCGGCACATTCGGCGCACCGCCGGCAGGTGACATCGTCATCCTGGCCGTCCTGTACAGCGGCGCGGTTGATGTGATCGCGAAGTACGGAGATGCACTGGCCGGCAAGATCCTCGTGGACATCTCGAACCCGTTCAACTCCGACGCCAGCGGTCTGGTGACCACCAGCTCGGCTGCTCAGGAGATCGCGGCTGCCGCTCCCGAGAGCGCCCACGTCGTGAAGGGTCTGAACACGATCTTCGGCCAGGTCCTTGCGAAGGGCACGCCGTTGGACGCGTTCATCGCGGGCGACAGCGTTGCGGCGAAGTCATCCGTCGCGGCGTTCCTGGAGAGCTTGGAGCTCCGGACCCTCGACGCAGGAGGGCTGCAGGCAGCCTCGATCCTCGAGTCGGCCGGCCTCCTGCTGGTCGGGCTGGCCAGTAATGGTGGCGGCTTCGACCTCGCCCTGGGCGCCGAGGTCCACTGAGGGTGCTGCGCATCGGCGTCAGCCCGACAGGCACGGGCTAGTGCTTCAGGTGGGCCGCCAAGCGCTCCACCGTGCCGTCGACGTCGGTCAGCTTGTCGAGGCCGAAGAGGCCAAGGCGGAACGTCGAGAAGTCGTCACGTTCGCCGCACATCAGCGGCACGCCCGCAGCGACCTGCATCCCGCCCCGCTTGAACTTCGCCCCCGTGCGGATCTCGGGGTCATCGGTGAACGACACCACCACGCTCGGCGCAGCGAAACCCTCGGCGGCGACAGAGGGGAAGCCACGCTCCGCCAGCAACGCGCGCACCCGAGCGCCGAGTGAGGTCTGGGCGTCGCGCAGCACGTCGAGGCCCAGCGCGCGGGTCTCGACCATGAGCGCAGCGTCGCGCGCGAGCGAGTCGGTGGGCAGCGTCGCGTGGTACGGCGTCTGGCCCTCGGTGTAGGCCTCGGTGATCGTCAGCCACTTCTGCAGGTCGACCGCGAAGCTGGTCGACGTCGTGGCCATGACGCGGTCGCGGCCCGTCTCCGAGAGCATGACGAAGCCGGCGCACGGCGACCCGCTCCAGCCCTTCTGGGGCGCGCTGAGCAGCACGTCGACATGGAGGTCGGCCATGTCGACCCAGAGGGCTCCCGAGGCGATGCAGTCGAGGACGAAGACACCACCGACGGCGTGCGTCGCGTCGGCGATCGCCCGCACGTAGTCATCCGGCAGCAGGATGCCGGCCGCGGTCTCGACATGGGCCGCGAAGACGACCTCGGGACGGTCGCGCTCGATGGCCTCGACCACCTCGGCGACCGGGGCCGGGGCCCACGGCGCCTGCGGCGCGCCCGTGACCGGACGGGCACGGCATACCGTCACGTCCTCGGCGACGGAACCGGCGTCGAGGATCTGCGACCAGCGGTAGGAGAACAAGCCGTTGCGCACGACGAGGCACCGGCGGCCGGTGGCCAGCTGTCGGGCGACGGCTTCCATGGCGTAGGTGCCACCACCTGGGACGACCGCGACAGTGTGTGCCGAGTACGTCGTGCGCAGGACGTCGATGATGTCCTGCATCGCCCCGACGAAGCGTTTCGACATGTGGTTGAGCGAGCGATCGGTGAAGACGACGGAGTACTCCAGCAGGCCATCGGGGTCGACGTCGGCGCGGGGAAGGGTCACGGCAGCAGGCTGCCACACCTGGCGGAATCCGACACCGGTCAGAGCCAGTCGACGTCGGCGGCGTCCTTGCCGTCGGCGAGGCGGGCGTAACCGGGGCCGCGGTCGAAGAACGGTGCCGCCTCGGGCCGCGCGTCGCGCAGCTGCTGGCGCAGCGTGTCGCTCGCTGCCGTGTCGATGACCGGCGCGTCCTTGGTCCCCGAGGCGACCACCCCGTATGCCGTGAGCGCACCTTCGAAGGACACCTTGCCCCAGCGCAGGTCGCGTTCGACGTCCTCGTAGGGGCGCTCGAGCGGGTCGCCCCACCCGCCGCCTCCGGTGGTGCGGATCCGGATCACCTGCCCCGCCTTCACTGGCTCGGCGTCGGCGAGAGCGTCGACCTCGCGCTCGTCCGGCCCGCCCACGTCGACGGTGACGCTGAACGAGCTCCCCGCCTTGCCGCCCTTGACGCCCCAGCACGCGAGGATCGAGCGGTCAGCGATCGACATGAAGTGCGCGTCCTTGAGCATCCTGATCTGCTTCTCGTAGCCCAGCCCGCCGCGGTACCGGCCCGCGCCGCCGGAGTCGACGGCGAGCCCGAGCCGCTCGACGATGAACGGGAACCGGCTCTCGGTGAACTCGGTCGGCAGGTTGCGCGAGTCGGGCACCACGTGGATGGTGTCCTCGCCGTCGGCGTAGTAGCGGCCGCCCGAACCGCCACCGAGCACCTCCCGCATGAGGTAGTCGTTGCCGTCGCGGTCCTTGCCGTAGACGCCGGTGTAGCGGATGGTCTCCTGGTCGGCGGGCATCTTGCCGTCGACCGCCTTGGCCACCACGCCGGCCAGCACCCCGAGCAGGCGCAGGATGACGAAGGTCCGGGCGTTCGTCGGGGCGGGGAAGATCGGGGTGAGCAGGGTGCCCTTGTCGGGGAATCGCATCTCGATCAGGGGCACGACGCCCTCGTTCACGTCGAGCTCGGCCATCCGCTCCGGGCTGTCGGCGAGATTACGCAGGATCGGGGCCAGCCACTTCTTGAGGAAGTTGCCGCCGACGTAGTCGCCGCAGTGGTTGATCGGGCCCTTGGCCTGCGGCGCCGTGCCGGTGAAGTCGATGATGAGGCGGGGGCCGCCGTCACCGGGTCCGGGGCCGCCGGTCGGCTCCTTGGTCAGGGTGATCCGCTGGGTGTGCAGCTTGGGGTCGTCGACGCCGTCGTGCTCGGCGTAGTCCTCCCAGACATAGGTGCCGTCGGGGATCTTCGACAGGATCTCGCGCCGGTAGGTCTCGGTGGTCTGGTCGAGGATGGTGTCGAACGTCGCCTCGATGGTGTCGCGGCCGTAGCGCTCGAACAGCTCGGACAACCGGCGCGCGCCCATCAGGCAGGCCGAGCACTCGGCGTCGAGGTCGGCGGCCAGCGAGTCGGGCATCCGGCTGTTGCGGGTCATGATCCGCAGGGCTGCCTTGTTGGGAACTCCCTTGTCCCACAACTTGATCGGCGGGACCGCGAGCCCTTCCTCGAAGACGCTGGAGGCGTTGCTCGGCATCGACCCGGGGACCGCTCCACCGATGTCGTCGTGGTGGCCGAACGCCTGGACGAAGGCCACCACCTCGCCGCCGCTGAACACCGGCACCGTCACGCAGAGGTCTGGCAGGTGCCCGATCCCGCCCTCGGACTCGTAGACGTCGTTGTGGAAGAAGACGTCGCCTTCGGACATCTCGTCGAGCGGGAAGTCGCGGGCGATGGGGTGGACGAGCGCGCTGTAGGACCGGCCGGTCAGCTTGCGCAGCTGCCGGTCGTGGATGCCCGCGCGGAAGTCGTGGGCGTCGCGGATCATCGGCGAGCGACTCGTGCGGGCGATCGCCGTCTCGACCTCCATCTCGACGCTGGCCAGGGTGCCCTGGACGATCTCCACGAGGATCGGGTCGACCTGCGTGCCCAGCGGGGTCAGCCGGTTGCCGTGCTCGTATGCCGTGGGCAGGCCAGCGGTGTTCATCGCGCACCTTCCGTCGTGGTCGTCGTGGTGGTGGCTCTGGTGATGACCAGGTTGCCGATCGAGTCGACCCGGACGGTGAAGCCGGGGTGCACCGGCACCGTCGAGCCGAACTCCTCGACGATGGCCGGCCCGTCGAACGTGTCGCCGGCGCGCAGGTCGGGACGCCACAGCACCGGCGTGTCCCGGTAGCCCTGGTCCGCGTCGAAGCAGACCTCGCGTCGAGTGCGGTTGTTCGGAAGATCGGCGGTGCCCTGACCCGGCGGATCTTCCGAAGACCGGCCGCCCCGGGTGGGGAGCTCGCGCAGCTCCGGTCGGGTGATCGGGCCGATCCCGGTGACGCGCAGGTTCACCCACTCGACCTGTTGGCTCGGGTCGGCCGAGAAGTCATAGCCGTAGAGGGTGCGGTGCGCCTCGTGGAACGACTCGGCGACGTGCGCGGCATACGCCTCGTCGACGAGGCCGTCGGGGGCGGTGACGCGCACCTCGAAGGCCTGGCCGAAGTAGCGCAGGTCGACGGTGCGCGTGTAGCGGTGGGCGTCGCGTGGGAAGCCTTCTCCGTCAAGGGCTTTCGCGGCCCGGTCGGTGAGGTGGTCGAAGGTCTTCTGGACGGCTGCGTGGTCGAGTGCCGTGTGCTTGGACACCATGGTCTGGACGTAGTCGTTCTTCACGTCGACGGTGAGCAGCCCGAAGGCGCTGACGTTGCCGGGGTTCTGCGGGACGACGACCCCGGCCAGGTCGAGGATGTCGACGAGCCGGCAGGCGAGCAACGAGCCGGACCCGCCGAAGGTGGTGAGCATGAAGTCACGGACGTCGAGGCCGCGCTTCACCGAGACCTGGCGCAGCGCGTTGGCCTGGTTCCAGGCCGAGATCTCGAGGATGCCGGTCGCACAGCGGACCGGGTCGATGCCGAGCCTGGCCGCCAGCTCGTCGATGCCGGTGCGGGCGGCCTCGACGTCGAGTGGGATCTCGCCGCCGAGCAGGTGGGGCGGGATCCGCCCGAGCACGACGTGGGCGTCGGTGATGGTCGGCTCGGTGCCGCCCTTGCCGTAGCAGAGCGGACCCGGGTCGGCGCCGGCCGAGTGGGGTCCGACCTTGAGCGTGCCTTCGGGGGAGACCCAGGCGACCGAGCCGCCGCCCGCGCCGACCGTGACGACGTCGATCATCGGGATCTTGCTGGGGTAGGCGCCGACGGTGCCCTCGGTGGTCAGGGTCGGCTCGCCGTCGAGCACCACCGACACGTCGGTCGAGGTGCCGCCACCGTCACAGGTGAGGACCTTGGGGAAGCCGGCCCGCTTGGCGATCAGCCCGGCCCCCAGCGCGCCGGCCGCCGGGCCCGACAGCACCGTGGTGATCGGCTGGTGGACGACCTCGTCGGCGGACAGCACGCCGCCGTTCGACTTCATGATCGAGAACGCGGCGTCCGGGGCGATCTCGGCGAGGCGCTGCTGGATGTTGGTGACGTAGCGGCTGACGTTGGGCTTCACGGCGGCGTCGACCAGGGTGGTCATCGAGCGCTCGTACTCGCGGTACTCGCGCAGCACCTCGCTGCTGATCGACACGATCGCCTCGGGGTGCTCGCGCCGCAGCACCTCGCGCATGGCCAGCTCGTGGGAGTCGTCGGCGTAGGAGTGCAGGAAGCAGACGCCGAGCGTGGTGATGCCGTGGTCGCGGAACCAGTGCGCCGCGGCGACGGCCGACGCCTCGTCGAAGGGCCGGATCTCGTTGCCCTGGAAGTCCATCCGGCCGCCGACGGTCCGGACCGCGTCGGCGGGCACGATGCGCGGGGGCTTGACCCAGAAGTAGGAGTTGCCGTAGCCGTCGGGGACGGCCTGCCGGGCGATCTCGAGCATGAACTCGTAGCCCTCGGTGGTGACGAACCCGAGCCGCTCGACCTTGCCCTCGAGGAGCTTGTTGGTGGCGACGGTGGTGCCGTGGGCCACGGCGGTGACGTCCTGCCCGGTGGCCCCCATCAGGTCGAGGACCTTGGTCACGCCGTTGATGAAGCCGTCCGCCGGGTTGCTGGGTGTCGACGGTGTCTTGGTCGTGACGAGCTCGCCGGTGTCCTCCTCGAAGGCGACGACGTCGGTGAACGTGCCTCCGGTGTCGATCCCGATCCTGATCCGTCGCTGCGCCATGCGTGAGATTCAACCGGTCGCGCGGCTGCCTCGCCTTGGCACAAGTTGCCAACAGCCCTCGTCAGGCCTGTGTCGTCAGTTGGCCCGGTGTCAGTTGGCCCGCACCAGCCGGTAGGCGCGCAGGGCCGGGAGGAGTCCGGTCAGGAGGCCGACCAGTACCGTCAGGGCGCCGGTGCGCAGGTAGACCGCCAGCGGTGGCTGGAACCGGGTCAGCTCGACCGCGTCGATGTGGTTGAGCAGGTCGGGGTCGAGGCGGGCCAGCGCCAGGCTCGCCGCCATCGAGACGATGCCGACCACCACCGCGACGACCAGTCCCTCGAGCAGGGCGGCCGCGAAGAGGGTCGAGCGGGTGGCTCCCAGTGTGCGCAGGGTCACCAGCTCGGGCGTGCGTACCTCCACCATCGCCGTCGCCACGACGGCGACCGCGATGGCGCCGAGACCGAGGGCCACCCACGCGAACAAGGCTCCCTGCTCGCGTTGCTGGCGCAGGACGGGCTTCAGCTCGTCGTGCGAGTCGACCCGGTAGCCCGCGGCCAGGCTCAGTCCGGCGGTGCGCGCGATGGTCGCGGCCATGCCCGCCACGTCGGCGCACTCCGGAGCCGTGCAGCGCCAGTAGATCGAGGCGCTCTCGGGTGCCGCGCCGATCAGGTGCAGGAGGCTGCGGCTGGCCAGCACGTCGTTGACCAGTGCCTTGTTCCGCTCGACCGTCCCGCGGTGGGCCGGGATGTCAGGCAGGGCGCGCGGGCTCTGCGCCCAGGCGTCGGACGCGTCGGCGCCGGCATCACCTGACTCGGCCGTGCTCGGCGCCGTGGCGGCAACGCTGACGGTGACCAGTCGCGTGGGGGTCACCCCCAGCCGGTCTGCCATCGGGCCGCTGACCACCAGGCGGGGCAGCGCCGTCGGTCCGTCCACCTCGGCGAAGCTCGCCGAGGCCGCCGTGGTGGCGCTGATCTCGGCCCACGGTCCGTGGAAGGAGATGAGCGACGTGGCCGTCGCGGGGCCGGCGACCGGTGCCTGCGAGGAGGTCAGCCCGGCGCTGACGTCGGCCTGCAGCACCACCACCGCCCCCGGGTGCGCCGCGGTCTCGCGGTCGAGGGTCGCGTCCATCGTCTCCAGCTGGGCCAACGACGGCGGCGCCTCGAGGTCGGCCCGGAAGGTCTGCTCGTAGCCGAAGACCGCGGCACCGTAGGTGGTCACCGCCTCCTCGCTGGCCGCCGCCGCGAGCGAGGTGAACAGCTGGGTGCCGATGGCGCCGAACAGGATCACGCCCTTGACGAGGTTGCGACGCCAGTTGCCCCTGACCTCCTGGCCGGCCAGCGTGACGGCACGCCTCATGCGGTGGGCCCCACGACGGTGTGGTCGAGCAGCGGCACCAGCTGCCCGTCGTGCAGGCGCAGCTGTCGGTCGCACGCCTGGGCGACCACCGGGTCGTGGGTGACGACCACCAGGGCCGCGGAGCTGACGGCCACCGCATCGCGCAGGATGTCCAGGACCGCCGCGGCCGTCGTGTCATCGAGGGCGCCGGTGGGCTCGTCGGCCAGGATCAGCGAGGGACGCTTGACCAGGGCCCTCGCCAGGGCCACCCGCTGCTGCTCCCCACCAGACAGGGTGCGCGGGCCGGCCCGGAGTCGGTGGGACAGGCCTACCAGCTCGAGCGCCCGCTGTGCCTCGCGGCGGCGCGTCCTGGCCGGCATCCCGGCAATCGCCGCGGCGGTCTCGACGTTGCCCGTCGCCGTGAGGTGGGGGAGCAGGCGGAACTCCTGGAAGACGAAGCCGATGTGCTTGGCCCGCAACGCCGAGCAGGCCCGGTCGGACAGCCCCGAGACATCGGAGCCGAGGAGTCGGTAGCTGCCCGCGTCGAACGGCTGGAACAGGCCGAGCGCCCGCAGCAGCGTGCTCTTGCCCACCCCCGACCGGCCCGTCACGGCGACGGTCGTCCACGGCGCCACCTGCAAGGACGCGTCGGACAGGAGCTCGGTCACGCCGCCACCGCGGGTCCGGAACGACTTGGCCAGGCCGACGGCGTCGATGACGAGCCCGCCGTGCCAGTCGGGTCCTGACGTCATGGCCCGACCAGGAAGTCGGAGGCCAGTGGGAAGCGGAGCACTCGAGTGCCGGCCGGCAGGCCGGTCACCTCGACCCGTGCCCCGTCGTGCTGGCCGAGCTCGACGGGGGTCACCTCGGTGCGCCCGCCCTCGACCACGACCACCTGCCCCGCGCCCGTCGTACCCTGGACCGCCGTCATCGGCAGGGTCGGGACGTCGGTGCGTCGGCTCACCACGAAGGCCGTGGAGGTGCGCAGCCCTTCCACCACGCTGACGTCGTCGGGCACGGCGAGGACCAGCACCACCGACCCGTCCGCGGCGTTGTAGACCCGGCGTTCGAACCGCACGGTGAACCCGGCCGGCCCGCCCACGATCCTGGTCTTGGCGGTCCGCGGTGGTCGCATCAGGTCGTAGAGCGCGGCCGGATCGGTGACGGTGGCCCGGATGACGTAGCCGGGCGGCCGGATCCTGACGAGCGTGCCGCCCTCGGCGACCTCCGCCCCCGTCAGGGCCGTGATCGCGCCCGCCACCGGCGCCCGCACGACGTGCCACTCGACGCGACACGCGGGGGTGGTGGCCGCGGAGTCGCTGCCCGTGGCCGCCGGGTCGCTGCCCGTGGCCGGCGGGTCGGTGCCCGTGGCCGGCGGGTCGGTGCCCGTGGCCGCCGTGGCGGTGCCCGACGTGGTCGCGCAGGTGCGGATGGCGCCGACTCGGGCCCCCTTGGTCACCACGCTTCCTTTGCGCAGGCCGCGGGCCGGCGTGAACGTGCCGGTCCAGCGCGACCGGACCGTGCGTTCCGGACGCCGCTCGACCACGCCGGCGACCTCGCGGGCCCGGTAGAGGTCAGCCTGCTCGACCCCGACAGTCTCGGCTGGGCTCGTCGACGCGCGCACCACAGCCGTCTCCTCCGCGGGCGAGATGGTCGGCGCCGAACACCCGACGGACGCAGTGACCACCAAGCACAGGGTGAGGCGGGCGACCACCCGCCGCAGTCGGAACCGTGGGATCGGTCTGCGTAGTCCCGACGCTAGCTGTCGTCGTCGCACTTGTTGGCCACGACGAACTGCTGGGTCTTCTCGATGTTGCCCAGGACCAGCTCGTCGGCCATCGCCTGGGAGAACGCTTCGCCGCCGGGCATGAGTTTCTGCGACTGCAGGAGGCCCTTGCCCACCTCGGCCGTGTCCTTCTCGGCCTTGACCGTGTCGATGGCCGTCAGCGCCCAGGCACAGAGGTTGCGGAAGCCCACCTCACCTTGTGCTGCGGTGTCGTCGAGGATGACCTGCCCAGAGTTGTGGGCGATGCCTTTCCACATCTCGTCCGGCGTGACGTCCCGCCCTGGCGGCCAGACCACCTGGTCGTGGTACTTGCGCAGTAACGGAAGAAACTGCTCGCGCTTGTCGGCGGAGGCAGACTGCGGAGCGTTGGCGTCGGCGGTCTGCTTCTGCTCGATCGTCACGGCGGGCTCGTCCGTGCTGCTGCACGCGCCCAGGGAGGCGAGTGCCAAGAGTGCTGTCGCCGCGGCCAGGGCCACGACAGTCCCGCGCCCGAGCCGTCCGTGGTCACGCAAAGTTGTAGTTCCAGTACTGCGTGGACGAGAAGGTCCCGGTGGACGAGTAGCCGCGGTACTGGACGCGCAGGCAGGTGCCCGCCAGGAAGTCGGTGCCCAGAACCCGTCGGCCCTCCGCAACCGTGATGTTGTACTTGGTGGCGCCCGTACCGCCGCTGATGCTGCAGCTGGCCCAGCGCGCGTCGATCGCGATGCCGGAGATGACGTCCAGCCCGAAGTCGTCGTGGTCGTGCTGCTGGTAGTAGTAGGTCCCACCCAGCTTCCACTCGATGATCGACCCGGTCGACGAGGTCGAGGTCTTGGTGTTGGCGCCCGCGCCGACCATGGTCGCGACGGCCAGCGCGATCGACGCCACCGTGGCGATCGCGGCCCTACGAATAGTTGTGTGCACATCTCCCCCTAGGTGTTCATTCCCCATGTCTGTTTCCCCATGTTCATGGGTAGTTCTATAGGGGCGTGAACAGCAAGTCAAGGAAATTGCGCGAGTTTGACGACGGGTGGGTACGCTCGGCCCGGTTTGCCTCCGGACGTCAGTCCTGGCGGGGCAGGGCCGAACCGTGCACGGCGAGGTCCAGCGGTTCCGCGCCGTAGAGCGGCACCTCGCGCCAGCCGAGGTGGACGGTCCCGTCGGTCCGGGTCCGCAGCCGCAGGGTGTGCGGTGTCTCGACGAGGCGCAGGTCCGCGCTGAAGCAGCCCTCCGCGTCCCAGCCGCCCGAGGACATCACCGGCAGCTCGACGCCGCCCACGGCGAAGGTCGAGAACACCCATTCGCCGTCGCCCACGTCCAGGCGGACCTGGGTGTCGTGGCAGTCCAGGACCACCTCGTATGCCGCGCCGCCGGGCGCGAGGCTCATCGCGGCATACGCCTCGGGCAGGGTGCTGTCCTCGGCACGCACCCAGCGCGCGGCCTCTGGTCCGGGGCCGGACGACGACGGGGTCGGCACGGTCAGCATGTCGAGCCGCTCCTCGAGGGCGGCGTCGGCGAGCTCGTCGCCGACCTCGTCCGCCTGGCCGACCGCTGGCAGCAGGTGGTCCCAGACGAGGTCGAGGAGGGCCTGCATGTCGAGGGTCTCACTGGTGATCGCGATGGCCATGTCCTGCTCCGGCAACACGATGGCGTACTGCCCGTAGGCGCCGTCGCCGCGGTAGCCGTGCCGGGCCATCCAGAACGAGCCGCCGTAGCCCTCGCGCCAGTCCGGGTTGGGGTCGGTCTCCCGGTTGGGCAGCCCCGTCGACGTGGTGGCGGTGTCGACCCACTCGGGCGACAGGAGTGGGGACCCGTCCCACTGGCCGTGGTCGAGGTAGAGCTGGGCCAGGCCGAGGATCGCGTCGGTGCCGACGTGGATGCCGGAGAAGCCGAGCTCGCGGCCAGTGGCGGTGCGGTGCCACACCACGTCCGCCCCACCGGAGGGGTCGAGCAGCGGCAGGACCCGCTCGCGCAGGAGGGAGAGCACGGACGAGCCGGTCACCCCGCGGACCGCGCCGGCAGCGAGGTAGGTCGCGACCTGGTTGTAGGCCCACGCGCTGCCGGGCTCGTGCTCCTGCGGTGTGGCCAGGATCGCCGCCAGCACCGGGTCGACGTGGTCGTCGTCGCCGGTGGGCTCGTGGGCCGCGCGGAGGACGTCGGGACCCCAGCCCTCCGCGTCGTGGCCGGTCGCCATCGTCAGGCAGTGGCCGAGGGTGAGCCGGCGGTAGCGGTCCGGGACCTCGACCCCCTCCGCCAGGTCGCCGGGGGGCAGGAGGTCGAGGACGGGCTGGTCGAGGGACAGCCGACCCTCGTCGACGAGCAGCCCGACGGCCGTCGCGGTGAACGACTTGCTCAGCGAGTAGACGAGCTGGACCCGCTCGGGCGCGTAGGGGGCCCACCACCCGCGGGCGATGACGCGGCCGTGCCGGGCGACCAGCAGGCTGTGCGGGTCGTGACCGCCGGACTCGAGGGCGTCGACGAGGGCGAGGATGCCGAGGGCATCGACACCCTGGGCCGAGGGCGTGCTGGACGGGAGCGGCATCGGGCCAGTCTTGTCGGCGGAGCGCATTCGTGCCAGCAGGGCCACGGATGGGCGCCCGGACGGCCGGCGACGTCGATCCGTGACGCGGGCGCCACGGACCGACGCGGTGTCAGTGGGGGAAGGACGTCTCCGCAGGGCGCTCGAGCTCGTCGCGGTGGGCGCGGATCAGGTCGAGGTTGCGGTCGCGGAGGTGGTCGAACCCCTGCCCGATGTTGGAGCCCGGGGTGAGCGACGACAGGGCGGTGGCGGGGTCGAGCACGGCCGAGACCCAGCCCTCGTGCGAGGCCGCCTTGGCCGCGATGTGCGCGGTGGGCGTGACGATGTGGGAGTTGCCGAAGTAGAGCACCCCGGCCGGGTCGATCCCCGTGGCGTTGGCTCCCACGACGAACACGTGGTTGTCGTAGGCCCGCGCCCGCGAGGTCAGCTCCCAGATGTCGGCCGACCGCAGCAGCGCACTCGGGCGGCAGATGACCTCGGCTCCCTGGACCGCCTGGATGCGGGTGAGCTCCGGGTAGTCGCCGTCGAAGCAGATGATCATGCCGATCTTGCCGAGGTCCGTGTCGACCACCGTCACGGTGTTGCCCGGGGTGACCCAGCCGCCGCCGTCGACGTGCTCGGTGCAGAACGGGTGGGTCTTGCGGTAGACGCCGAGCACCTCGCCGTCGCGCCCGACCAGCACCGACGAGTTGTAGATGACGCCCCGCTCGGGGCCCCGCTCATAGGTGCCCAGCACGGCATACACCCCGAGGTCGCGCGCGACCTGCTGCACCGGCTCGGTGACGGGGCCGGGGATCTCGGACACGAGGTCCCACAGCTCCTCGACGGAGCAGTCCGGCGTGAACCCGGTGGTGGCCGACTCGGGCAGCACGACCAGCTCGGCGCCGGTCGCGTCGACGCACCGCCGGGTGAAGTCGACGCACTTGTCGAGGTTCTTGCGCACCGACTCCGGCGACAGGGGTCCCGGCACCGGTGCGAGCTGGATGGCAGCCGCGGTGAATGCGCGCATCATCGTCCTCCGATCAGCCATCCCACGATAACCCCCGCGATCGCGACGGCCCCACCGGTCAGGACGCCCCAGCCGAAGTCGCGCGGTCCGCCTCGACCGGCCGTCGACGTGCCGACCGCCTCGATGGGCCGCGGACCGGAGGGCACCTCGACCGGCTTGGTCTTCTTCTCCTTGCGCACCCCGGCGATGTCGTCGTCGACGGCCTCGAAGAACTGGCCGGCCATCTTCCGCGTCACCCCCGAGAGCATCCGCTGGCCGACGCCGCCGATCATGCCGCCGACCGCCGCGTCGGCGTCGTAGGACAGGTCGGTCCCGCCGGCCGCTGACGGGGCCAGGTGGACGACGACGTCGGCGTCGACGGTGCCGGGTCCGCCGGCTCCCTGCGCCTTCATCGTGAACCGCTCGGGGTGCCGCGGGTCGAGCAGGGCGACCTTGCCGTCGTAGGTGCCCTTGATCGCGGCGACCCCGGCGGTCACCGTCATGGCGTACTCGTCCGGCCCCACCTCGGTGAGCGACTCGCAGCCGGGCAGGCAGCGGGCCAGCACCTCGGGGTCGTGGAAGGCGTCCCACACCTGCTGCGGTGTCGCCTTGAGGGCGGCGGTGCCGGAGATCTTCATGGTGCCTCCCGGGAGGGCGTGGACGGTGCGGACGTGCCATGCGCGGACTGGGCAGGCGTGGACGGGGTATGCCGCGTGCCGCGGAGTGAGGGGATCTCACCGCGGGCGTGCCGCTGGCGCAGCTCCCACAGCTCGACCGGCGAGATCGGCATCGAGGTGATCGCGAAACCCTCGGCGTCGGAGATCGCCGACGCGATGACCGCGGTGACCGGGATGCACCCGGCCTCGCCGGCGCCCTTGATCCCCAACGGGTTCAGTGGCGACGGCGTCTCGAGGTGGTCGGTCTCGATGTGGGGGACCTCCGAGGCGTACGGCATCAGGAAGTCCATGAAGCTGGCGTTGAGCAGCTGGCCGGAGTCGTCGTAGACCATGCGCTCGTAGAGCGCGCCGCCGACGCCCTGGGCCACGCCGCCGTGCACCTGGCCCTCGACGATCATCGGGTTGATCATCGTGCCGCAGTCGTGGATCACGCAGTAGCGCAGGATCTTCACCTCGGCGGTGACCGGGTCGGTCTCGACGATCGCCGCGTGCATGCCGTTGGCGAAGGTCGCCTGGGTGGGGGAGTAGAAGTCCTTGCCCTCCAGCCCGGGCTCGTCGTCGTCGGCGACGGGAGGCTTGGAGTGGTCGGCGGTCCCGGCGAACTGCGTGGCCGCCTTGGCCGCCTCGTCGAACGCGTAGCGCAGCGGGTTGGACATCACCGAGACCGTGCCGAGCGACATGTGGGTCCCAGGGGCGCCCTTCACCCGGATGTCACCGTCGACGATCTCGAGGTCCTCGGCCGACACCTCGAGCGCATCGGCCGCGATCCGCAGCGCCTTGGCCCGCACGTTGCGCGCGGCGAGGGCGATGGCGTTGCCGCTCATGACCGCCGCGCGCGAGGCGAAGGTGCCCACGGCGTACGGCATCCGGCGGGTGTCGCCGGTCGTGACGAAGACGTCCTCGATCGACACCCCGAGCTCCTGCGCCACGATCTGCGCGAACGACGTCTCGTGGCCCTGCCCCTGCGAGGTGAGGCCGGTCGAGACGTTGACCCGGCCGCTGGTCTCGATCTGGATGTGCCCGCCCTCATAGGGCCCGACGCCGGTGCCCTCGACGTAGCAACCGATGCCGAGGCCGACCCTGCGGCCCTCCGCCTCGGCCTGCTCGCGGTAGGCCGCGAAGTCGTCCCAGCCGACCAGGGCCTTGAGCTTGGCCAGGCTGGCCGGGAAGTCGCCCGAGTCGTACTTCAGCGGGCGGCCGTCCTGGAAGAGCAGCCCGTGGTCGTAGGGCATCTCGCTGGGGAGGATGAAGTTGCGGGACCGGACCTCGGCGCGGTCGAGGCCGAGCCGGTCGGCGATGGCGTCCATGGTGCGTTCCATGGCGAAGCAGCCCTGCGGCCGTCCGGCCCCTCGGTACGGCGTCACGAGGACGGTGTTGGTGTAGAGCGACCAGAACTCACACCGGTAGGCGCCGGGCTTGTATGGCCCCAGCAGCTGGGTCGACGTGATGATCGGGACGATGATGCCGTAGGGCGTGTAGGCGCCGTTGTCGTGCCAGAACTTCACGTCCAGGCCGAGCACCCGCCCGTCGTCGTCGAAACCGACCCGGATCTGCTGGAGCTGGCCGCGCTCGTGGGCGCTCGAGATGAAGTGCTCGCGCCGGTCCTCGGTCCACTTCACCTCCTGGTCGAGAAGCCTTGCAGCCCAAGGGATCAGCACCTCCTCCGGCCAGGGGTGGTTGATCTTGACGCCGAAGCCACCACCCACGTCGGGGGCGATGCACTCGACCTTCGCCAGGGGCAGGTCGAGCTTGGCCGCGACGGCCGCGCGCACCCCGGTCGAGGTCTGCGTCGAGGAGAAGATGCGCAGCTCACCCTTGTCGGAGTCCCAGCGGGCCAGCACCCCCTTGCCCTCCATCGGCATGCAGGCACTGCGCTCGATGTCGAGGTCGAGCTCGAGGGTGTGGGGTGCGGCCGCGATCGCGGCGTCCACGTCGCCGACCTCCTGGAGCATCCGGCACGCGACGTTGCCCGGCACGTCGTCGTGGACCAGGGCCGCGCCGTCCCTGGCGTTCGCGATGCCGACGACCGGGGTCAGCAGCTCGTAGTCGACCCTGATCCGCTGGCAGACGTCCTCGGCGACGTAGCGGTCGCGCGCGACGACCATGACGATGGCCTCGCCGACGTAGTTGACCTCGTCGCGGGCGAGCGCGAACTGGGTGCGTCCGTGGGTGAGCGTCGGGTGGGGGATGAGCAGCGGCAGGGGCTCGCCGACGCGACCGGGGAGGTCCTCGTGGGTCCAGATGCCGACCAGGCCGTCGACGTCGAGGGCGTCGGTGACGTCGATGTCGACGATGCGGGCGTGGGCGTGCGGGCTGCGCACGAACGCCGCGGCGAGGGCGCTGTGGCCCAGGTCGTCGAGGTAGCGCCCGCCGCCGGTCACCAGCCGCGGGTCCTCGCGCCGCTTGACCGGGGCGCCGAACATCTGGCTGGTCATGTCGTCGTACCTGCGCGTTCGGCGCGCAGCTCGGCGGCCCGCAGCACCGACTTCACGATGTTCTGGTAGCCGGTGCAGCGGCACAGGTTGCCCGAGATGGCCTCGCGGGCCTCGTCGGCGGTGGGGTGCGGGTGGTCCTCGAGGTAGGCCGTGATCGTGGTGAGGAAGCCGGGCGTGCAGAACCCGCACTGGAGGCCGTGGCACTCGATGAACGCCTGCTGGACCGGACCCATCGAGTCGATCGCCCCGAGGCCCTCGACCGTGGTGACCTCGTGCGCCTGGGCGGTCACGGCGAACATGAGGCACGACCGCATCGGCTGGCCGTCGACGAGCACCGTGCACGCACCGCACACCCCGTGCTCGCAGCCCACGTGGGTGCCGGTCAGTCGCAGGTCGTGGCGCAGGAAGTCGGACAGCAGCCGGCGGGCGGGCGCCTTGGCGTGCCGCGGCACGCCGTTGACCACGACCGTGAGGTCGAGCAGCTCTTCGGTCGCGGAGTCGGCGATGGGCTCGGTCATGCGGCGGGTCCTTCGCTGTCGGACGGATGCTGCTGCAGGGCAACGGATCGCGCAGCGGCAGCGGCCAGGGTGAGCCTCGACAGCTCGGCCGCGAGCATGGCGCGGTAGGCCGCGGTGGCGTGGATGTCGCCGTCGGGCTCGATGGCGCCGGCGACGAGGTCGGCAGCCGCGGACCAGTCGACGGCGTCGTGCTCCTGACCGGCGAAGGCGGAGGTGACGTCGAGGGTGCGCGGCACGTCCGTGACGGACACGAACGAGAGCCGGGCGTCGGCGACGACCCCGTCCTCGACGCGCACGGCCGCCGCGACCCCGGCCAAGGCGTAGTCACCGTGTCGCCGCGCGCGCTCCATGAAGGCCGTGCCCGTGCCCTCCGCGAAGCGACGGAACCGCACACCCACCACCAGCTCGTCGGCGCCGAGGGAGGTCTCGAGGGCGCCCTCGAAGAAGTCGGCGACCGCGATCTCCCGCGTGCCGCCCGCGGACACCGCCTCGACGACGCCTTCGGTCAGGGCCAGCACGGCCGGCATCTCACCAGCGGCGTCGGCGTGCGCGATCGAGCCGACGGTGGTGCCGCGGTTGCGGATGACGGGGTGGGCAACGTTGACGAGCGCCTGGCGCAGCAGCGGCAACGCGGCATACGCCTCGTCGTGGTGCTCGAGCTGCGCGTGGCGGACCAGCGCACCGATGCGCACCTCGGTGCCGGTGACGACCACGTCGGCGAGCCCGGCGACCTGGTTGATGTCGACGAGGTGGGCCGGGGACGCCAGTCGCATGTTGAGGATCGGGATCAGGCTCTGCCCGCCCGCGAGCACCTTGCCCTCGTGGCCGACCTGCGCCAGCACCCCGACCGCCTCGGCGACGGAGCGGGGTGCGTGGTGCACGAAGGGGGCTGGCTTCACGGACTGATCCTGCCGTCTGGAGTCAATGGGGGCTAGGGCCGGGCTGGAACGGGTGTGGGCCCCCGACTCGATCAGGGGCCCACACCGTGGTTCGTCGGGGCTGGGTCAGCGGCGGTCGTCGCCCTGGTAGAGGTCGTCGACCCCGTCGCTGTCGCCGTAGGTGTCCGTGCCACCGACCGTGAGCACCGTCCCGCCGGGTCCGACTGCGGCGGCGCGGTCGCGCAGCTCGCGTGGGGCGAGGGCCTTGGCGAGGTGGTAGCCGCCGACGGCGACGATGGTGCCGAGCGCGATCCCGGTGAGGGAGAAGTTGTCGGTGAACTTCAGCTTCACGTCACCGACGCCCATGATGATCCCGGCCGCGATCGGCACGAGGTTGATCGGGTTGCCGAAGTCGACGCCGTTCTCCTTCCAGATCTTGGCGCCGAGCAGGCCGATCATGCCGTAGAGCACCACGGTGATCCCGCCGAGCACACCACCCGGGACCGAGGCGACGAGCGCCCCGAACTTGGGCGAGAGGCCGAAGATGATCGCCACCACCGCTGCCACGTAGTAGGCGGCGGTCGAGTAGACGCGGGTCGCCGCCATGACACCGATGTTCTCGGCGTACGTGGTGGTGGGGGAGCCGCCGACCGCCGAGGCGAGCACGGTGCCGACACCGTCGGCCGCGATGGCGCGACCCATCACCGGGTCGAGGTCGTGGCCGGTCATCTCGGCCACCGCCTTGACGTGACCGGTGTTCTCCGCGATCAGGGCGATCACGGCGGGCAGGACGAGGAGGATCGCCGCCATCGAGAAGCTCGGCGTGTGCCAGCCCACGACCTCCTTGCCATCGGCGGCGACGGTCGTCTGCGACGGGAAGCCGAAGAGGGCGGCGTCCTTGACGCCGGAGAAGTTCGTGCGGAAGTGGCTGGTCGCCTCGGTGGCGCCACCGAGCACGGAGGTGATCTCACCGACGGTCTTGTCGAGGACCCACGACAGGACCGTGCCGAAGATCAGCGCCAGGAAGATCGCGATGCGCGAGATGAAGCCCCGGAAGGCCACGGCGCAGACGATGGTGAAGACCATCACGAAGAACGCCACCCACTGGTCCTGCGGCCAGTAGATGTTGGCGACGACCGGCGCGAGGTTGAACCCGATGAGCATGACGACGGCGCCCGTGACGACCGGCGGCAGCACCTTGTGCAGGACGCCCGATCCGAGGAAGTGGATCAGCAGGCCGACGAGGGCGAGCACCAGGCCCGCGACGAGGATCGCGCCGGTGACCTCCTTGGAGTCGCCACCCTGCGCGCGGATCGCGGCGACCCCACCGACGAACGAGGCGGAGGTGCCCAGGTAGCTGGGGACCTTCCCCTGCACGATCAGCAGGAACGCGATGGTCGCGACGCCGCTCATCATGATCGCGAGCTGGGGGTTGAGCCCCATGATCAGCGGGAAGACGAAGGTCGCCCCGAACATCGCGACGACGTGCTGCGCGCCCAGCCCGACGGTCTTGCCCCAACCGAGGCGCTCGTCCGGGGCGACGACGTCGTCCGGTCCGGAGAGGTTGCCGTCTCCGTGCAGTTTCCAACCCAGGCCCAGTGACATGCGGACTCCTTCTCCACGGGTGTGGCCACCCAGCCGGCGGCCCACAGTCCCTTCCGGGATAGGCGAAAACTAGCGGCCCCACCGCCCGCTGCATTGGGCAATTGTTGCTATCGACTCCCGCGCGCCTTTCGGCAGAGTATGCGGAGTGGCGCGCTCGCATTCCGCGTCGCGCAGGAGTGCAATGGGCTGTGCCGCGTCCCTCCCGCCAGAGGGCGCGGCACCATCGTTCCCCCGCGGCATACCGATGTGGCTCGGTCAGATGCCACGCATCTGGTGCACCTTGAGCGCGAGGGCGAGCTTGAGCCGCAGCTGCGGGTCGGTCGTGAAGGGGCCGAGCATCTTCTCCAGCTTCACGATGCGGTAGCGCAGCGTGTTGTAGTGGAAGAACAGCTGGCGCGCGGTCTCGGCGACGTTCATGTTGGTGTCGATGAGGATCGACAGGGTCCGGCGCAGGTCGGCGTGCTCGGCGGTGTCGTCGGTGGACAGCGGCCCGAGCGCCTCGTCGACGAACCGGCGCAGGTCGGCGCTGTCCGGGATCAGCGCGAGCAGCCGGAACACCCCGAGGCCGTCGAAGTGCGTGACCGCGGAGTCGCCGTGCAGCTGGCGTCCGACGCTCACCGCCGAGAGGGCCTCCTCATAGGCCTGCGGCAGGTCGGCGACGGACTCGACGGGGCGCGAGACACCGGTCGAGAAGGTCCGCCGGCCGCCGCCGCCGATGCCGCTGATGACCCGCACGATCTCGGTCACGGTGCGCATGATCGACTCCGTGTCGGCCCCTTCGGGGACGCCGCAGAGGGCGACCACCTCCTGGCTGAAGCCCATCACCGGGGCGCGCGGGTCGCGGACCGCCATCGCCTGGTTCCAGGCGCGGGCGAAGCGCTCCTGCAGGACCCCCACCTCCTCGGGCGGGCGGGAGGAGTGCGCGTCGTCCTCGTCGGTCTCGGCCACCACCACCACGAGGCGGCGGTCGATGTCCCACCCGAGCGAGGCCGCGTGCGCCACCGCCTCGGCCGGAGCACCGGCCCGGCCGGCGAGGGCGTCACGCAGGAACTCCGCGCGGTACTTGCTCTCCACCGCCGAGACGGCCTGCTCCTTGGTGATGGCCAGGGCCGCGACGGTGGCGGCGCGCTCGAGCAGGTGGACGTCGTCGGCGGTCAGCGCCCGGTCGCCCACGAACGCCGCCAGCAGGCCGTGGTTGAGGTTGCCGGCCACGATCCGCACCATGGCCCGCCGGGCCTGGGCGCCCTGGCTCGGCCGGATGCCCACCGGCTCGTGCTCGGTGATCAGCCGGCCGGTGCGGTCGAAGCAGTCGAGCGCCAGCGCCGCGCCGAGGTCCGCGTCGCTCCCGGCCTGCGCGATCACTCGTCCGTCGCTGCTGGTCACCATGGCCGCGCCGCCGAGGAAGCCCGCCAAGCGCTGGCACAGGTCCTCGAGGCCGCCGCCGGCGAGCACGACACCGACCAGGATCTGGTGGGCCTCCTCGACGCGCTCGAGGATCCCCGACTGCTGGTCGAGGACCGCTCCGAGCACCTCGGTGACGATGCGTTCGGCGCGGACCGGCTGCGGAGCCAGCACGAGCGGGAGCCCGACCGCGATCGCGCGCTCCCGCCACCGGCGGACCTGCTCCGCGGAGCCGCCTGCGATGGCCAGGGCGGTGGCACCGTCGAGGGCACTCTGGTCGAGGGGGTCCTGGCCGGCTGCCTCCCAGGCCTCTACGGTCTCGGCGTCGGTGCAGACGAGGTGGTGCCGAGGGGTGGGAGTGGCGCCCAGCAGCGAGGCCCGCAGGACGCCGCGGAGCAGCTGGTCGGGCCCGTGGACGAGCTCGGTGCCCGCCAGCGAGGGCAGCGTCAGGAGCCCTTCGAGGCGCACGCCCCCCACGAGGTCGCGACTGGGGGCGGGGGCGCCGACCGATGGCAACTCCGCGTCAACCAGGCCGCCATCCTTGGCAACATTCACCATGAGGTGACTGTAATCGCACTCGATAGCGTCGCTGCGTCAGTCCGGCGAATCACGACGGGACAGCACGCGGGGAGGAGGTCGGCGATGACACCGTCAGCGACGACCTGGCCCGCCGCGGTCTCCGAGCGATCGGCCGAGCTCGTCCACGGAGCACCGCGCCGCGGCACGGTCCTGGCGGCCTTCCCGACCGCCCTCTACCTCCAGGTGGGTGGGCACGCCGACGTCCTGCCCGTCGTGACCCGCGACGGACTGCGGCTCCCCACGGCGCTCGCCGTCGCGACCACCCTCCCGACCGTGGGCTGGGGGGTCCAGCCGGGCGACGAGGTCGTGGTCGGCGGGGGTGTCGTGCGGCTACCCGGCGTCACGGTCCGGGCCGTGCGCACCTGGCGCCCCCACCCGGCCCCCCGCGCGGCCGCGACCACGGTGGGCGGGCACCTCGCGACCCTGCCGCTGCCGTGGCGGGTCCCTGCCCGTGGCGTCGCCGAGCTGCTCCTCAGCGGTGCGCCGGCGCCCTTCGCGCTCGCGGACCGCGTGGGCGCGCTCGTCGGGGCGGGGCCGGGACTCACCCCCAGCGGCGACGACGTGCTGTGCGGCGTGCTGCTCGGGCTCCGTCTGCACCCACGTGGCACCAGTGCGTTCGTCGACGAGCTCTGGCGGGCCGTCCGACCCCGCCTCACCGCGACGACGAGCCTGTCGGCGTCGCTGCTGCGTGAGGCCGCCGACGGGTATGCCGCCGAGCCGGTCACGCGGCTGCTCCACCGCCTCGCGTCGGCCGGCTCCGACAGCTTCTCCGCTGTCGGTGAGGGGGCCACAGTCACCGAGGCGGTCCACGAGGTGCTCGCGATCGGCCACACCTCGGGCGCCGACCTCCTGGGCGGCCTGGCCGGCTGCCTCGATGCGCTGACCGCACAGAGCGGCCAGACCGCACCGTCTGCCTCGACCACGGTGAACCCACCGACCGCGACCTCCCTGTCCGCCACCCCGAGGAGCCTGCCGTGACCGACCACCTCGAGCTGCGCAGCGGCGCCTACCACGACTCGGTGAGCCTCATGCAGGTCTCCCGCCAGGTGGCCGGCGCAAACGGTGTGTCAGCGGCCCAGGTCGCGATGGCCACCGAGCTCAACCTCGAGGTGATCGGCGCCATGGGGTTCACCGTGCCGCAGGGCGTCCAGCCCAACGAGCTCGTGGTCGCCATCCGGGCCGACGACGCCGACGGGGTCGCCGCCGGGCTGGCCGCCCTCGACGCCGCCCTGGCCGGTCTGCGGTCGGCGGGGTCGGGCGCGGGTGGCTTCGGTGCGGCCCCACCACCACGGACCCTCGGCCGAGCGGTCCGTGCCGGCGACGCCACCCTCGCGCTGGTCTCCGTGCCCGGCGAGCACGCCACCGTGGAGGCTTTCGACGCCATCGCCCAAGGGGTCTCGGTGATGGTGTTCTCCGACAACGTCCCCGTCGAGGACGAGGTCCGGCTCAAGGACGCCGCCGCAGCGCAGGACGTCCTCGTGATGGGCCCCGACTGCGGTACGGCCGTGGTGGGCGGCATCGCGCTCGGCTTCGCCAACGTCGTCGAGCGGGGCCCGGTCGGGATCGTCGCGGCCTCCGGCACGGGTGCCCAGCAGGTGATGGCGTTGCTCGACGCCGCAGGGGTGGGGGTCAGCCACTGCCTCGGCGTCGGGGGGCGCGACCTGTCATCAGCCGTCGGCGGACGGTCGACCCGTCAGGCGCTCGCCGCGCTCGCGGCCGACGAGGCGACCGAGTCGATCCTCGTGGTCTCGAAGCCGCCGGCTGCCGAGGTGCTCGCCGACCTGGAGGGGTATGCCGCGGGGCTCGGCAAGCCGGTCCACTGGGCGACGCTCGGGGCTGCGCGGCCCGACCTCACGGCCGCCGTCGAGTCGTTCCTGGGCGCCCTCGGTCGCGAGGTCCCGACGTGGCCACACTGGGACGCACTACCCATCTCCGCGACTCTGAAGGATCCCCCGGACCAGCACCCCCACGATCCTTCAGAGTCGGACGGCCCGCGGCGGGAGCCTCGCTTCCTGCGGGGGCTGTTCTGCGGCGGCACGTTGGCCGACGAGGCGATGCTGGTCGCCGCCCAGGAGCTGGGCGTCGGGATCAGGTCCAACATCCCGCTCTCGCCCGACCTGGCCCTCGACGCCGACCTGCGCGCCCAGGCCCACCTGGTCATCGACTTCGGCGACGACGAGCTGACCCGCGGGCGGGCGCACCCGATGATCGACCCGACCCTGCGGCTGGAGCGGATCGCGGCCGAAGGAGCCGACCCGGGCTGCGGCGTGCTCCTGCTCGACCTGGTCCTCGGCCACGGCGCACACCCCGACCCGGCTCCCGAGCTGGCCGAGGCGATCCGCGGCGCCCGGGCCGTGGCGACCGCCGCCGGACGTGACCTGCCCGTCGTCGTGTCACTCACGGGCACGCGCGGCGACCCCCAGGGACTCGACACGAGCGGCGCCCAGCTGTCCGCAGCCGGTGCAGCCGTGCACCTCTCCAACGCCGAGGCGACGAGGCACGCCCTCGCCCTCCTCGGCGTCGACCGGGACGGAGCGACCCGGTGAGCACCCCCTTGCGCGGGCTCCTGCAGGCCGACCCGGTGGTCGCCACGGCAGGCGCCTCGATGTTCGCCGACGCGCTGCGCGACCAGGCCGTCGAGGTGACCGAGACCGACTGGCAGCCGCCGCTCGACGGCAGTGCGCCCCACCTCGCCCGCGTCGCGGGAGATCCCCGCCGGCACGAGGCGAACGAGCTCGCCTGGCAGCGGATGACGGCTGCCGGCGCGGACTTCGTCGACGTGCGGCCGGCCAGCGAGGCGCTCGGGCTGGAGCGCGGGACGTTCCTGCACGCCGGTCCCCCGATCGAGTGGGAACGCGCCTCGGGTCCGCTGCGGGGAGCCCTCATCGGCGCGATGCTCTTCGAGGGCATGGCCGACACGGCCGAGGCGGCCGAGGCTGCGCTGGCCCGCGGCGACGTCGAGCTCGAGCCCTGTCACCACCGCGACGCAGTCGGCCCGATGGCCGGCGTCGTCTCCCCGTCGATGTGGGTCTACGAGCTCCGCGACGAGGTGCACGACCACACCTCGTGGTGCTCCCTCAACGAAGGGCTCGGCAAGGTGCTGCGCTACGGCGCCTACGGCCCCGAGGTCATCGACCGGCTGCACTGGATGAACTCGGTGCTGGGACCCTTGCTGCAGCAGGCGATTCGCGCGGCGGGCCCGATCGACGTCAAGTCGATCATCAGCCAGATGCTCCAGATGGGCGACGAGGGCCACAACCGCAACCGGGCCGGGTCGCTGATGCTCCTGCGCGAGCTGCTGCCCACCCTCATCACCGCCGACGGGTCGTCGAGCGACATCGCCGAGGCGGTGCGCTTCTCCGGGGCGAACGAGCACTTCTTCCTCAACCTCGGGATGCCGGCCTGCAAGCTCTCGACGCTGGCGGCCGAGGGCATCCCGGGGTCGACGGTGGTGACCACCATGGCCCGCAACGGCACCGACTTCGGCATCCGCACGGCGGGCACCGGTGACCACTGGTTCACCGGACCGGCCAACACCCCCGAAGGGCTGTTCCTCGGCTCGTACGGACCGGACGACGCCAACCCCGACATCGGCGACTCGGCCATCACCGAGACGGCCGGCATCGGTGGCTTCGCCATGGCCGCGGCCCCCGCCATCGTGAAGTTCGTGGGAGGCGACGTGCCGCTCGCGCTCCGGGCCACCCGCACAATGTACGAGATCACGGTCGGTGAGCACACGGCATACCAAGTGCCCATCCTCGAGTTCCGCGGGACACCGACCGGCATCGACGTCTCCGCAGTGGCGCGGACCGGGATCCTGCCGAAGATCAACACCGGCATGGCCGGACGGGTCGCCGGGACCGGTCAGGTCGGCGCCGGGCTCGTCACTCCGCCCGCAACCTGCTTCACCCAGGCGATCGCGGCGCTCGCAGCCGCGGTGCCCGGCGACGGGTGACCGCACGCCGGTGCGGACGGGTCGGCGCGGCGTGGCAGGATGGGCGACCGTGACGGCACGCATCCTCGACGGCAAATCGGTCCTGGCGACCATCAAGGACGAGCTCCGCGGGCGGGTGGACGTGCTGCGCGAGCACGGCGTCGTCCCAGGGCTCGGCACGGTGCTGGTGGGGGAGGACCCCGGAAGCCAGTGGTACGTCAACGCCAAGCACAAGGACTGTGGCGAGATCGGCATCACGAGCATCCGCCGCGACCTCCCGTCGACCGCGACCCAGGCGGAGGTCGAGGCCGTCATCGACGAGCTCAACGCCGACCCCGAGTGCACGGGGTTCCTCGTGCAGCAGCCGACCGGGCTCGACGAGTTCGCGCTGCTCTCGCGGGTCGACCCGACCAAGGACGTCGACGGCCTGCACCCCACGAACCTCGGCTGGCTGGTGCTCGGCAAGGCCGCACCCCTCCCGTGCACGCCGGCCGGGTGCATCGAGCTGCTCCGCCGCTTCGACGTGCCGATCGCCGGTGCCCGCGTGGCGCTGGTGGGTCGCGGCATCACCGTCGGCCGCCCGCTCGGGCTCATGCTCACCCGCCGCAGCGAGAACGCCACGGTGGTGCTCTGCCACACCGGCACCCGCGACCTCGCCGCCGAGGTGCGGCAGGCCGACATCGTCATCGCCGCAGCGGGACAGCCCGGGCTCATCACCGCCGACATGGTCAAGCCCGGTGCGGCCGTGCTCGACGTCGGCGTGAGCCGGATCGTCGCCGAGGACGGCAGGTCCAAGGTGGCCGGTGACGTGGCCGACGACGTCGCCGAGGTGGCCGGCTGGGTCAGCCCGAACCCCGGTGGCGTCGGCCCGATGACCCGCGCGATGCTGCTGTCCAACATCGTGGCGGCCGCCGAGCGCCGGCTCGCCGAGACCTCGGCCTGACCCGGTGACCGCGCCGCGCCTGGGCTGGTGGTGGGTCGCCGCCCCGGTCCTCCTGGCCGGCGTGGTCTTCTTCCTCTTCGACGAGGTGCTGCTCGCGGGCTACACCATCGCAGCCGGCTTGGGGCTGGCCGCGCTGTTGCGCCTGGTCCTGCCGACGGCCCGCAGCGGCGGGCTCGCGGTGCGCTCGCGGGGCGTCGACGTGGCCACCATGGCGATCCTCGGGGTGGCCCTGGCGTTCATCACCTCCGTGCTCGACCTGAGGCCGCGGGGCTGACCCTGCCACCTCGTGCCGGAGGGACACCCGAAAGCGGCCGTCCCCCAGTGGGAGACGGCCGCTTCGAGGTATGCCGTGCGGCTGGGGTCAGCCGAGCAGCCCCAGACCGCGGACCGCGTCGCGCTCCTCCTCGAGCTCCTTGACGGAGGCGTCGATGCGGGCGCGGGAGAAGTCGTTGATCTCCAGGCCCTGGACGATCTGCCAGTCGCCGTTGCTCGTGGTGACGGGGAATGACGAGATGAGGCCCTCGGGCACGCCGTAGGAGCCGTCGGACCGGACCGACATCGAGACCCAGTCGCCCTCGGCTGTGCCGAGCGCCCAGTCGCGGGCGTGGTCGACGGTGGCGGAGGCGGCCGAGGCCGCGGAGGAGGCGCCCCGGGCGTCGATGATCGCCGCACCGCGCTTGGCCACGGTCGGGATGTAGGTGTCGGCCAGCCAGGCCTCGTCGTTGACCAGCTCGGCGGCGTTGCGGCCACCGACCTCGGCGTGGAACAGGTCGGGGTACTGGGTGGCGGAGTGGTTGCCCCAGATGGTCATGTGGGTGATCTCGGTGACCGAGGCGCCGGTCTTGGCCGCGAGCTGGCTGATCGCGCGGTTGTGGTCGAGCCGGGTCAGCGCGGAGAAACGCTCCTGCGGGATGTCGGGGGCGTTGCTCATCGCGATCAGGGCGTTGGTGTTGGCCGGGTTGCCGGTCACCGTCACGCGGATGTCGTCGGCGGCCACGGAGTTCAGGGCCTTGCCCTGGGGGGCGAAGATCCCGCCGTTGGCCTCGAGCAGGTCACCACGCTCCATGCCGGGGCCGCGCGGACGCGCGCCGACGAGGAGGGCGTGGTTGACCCCGTCGAACACCTTCTCGGCGTTGTCGCCGATCTCGACCTTGGCCAGCGTCGGGAACGCGCAGTCGTCGAGCTCCATGACGACACCCTCGAGCGCCTTCAGGGCCGGGGTGATCTCGAGGAGCCGCAGCTCGACGGGGGTGTCCGGGCCGAAGAGCGAACCGCTCGCGATCCGGAAGAGGAGGCTGTAGCCGATCTGGCCGGCGGCGCCGGTGACGGCGACCTTGACGGGGGCAGTGCTCACGGTGGGACCCTTCGCGTTCTGGTGGGGTGTGCCTTGCGTCCGACGCTAGCAGGCGCCACGCAGCACTCGGCCCGGTGGTGGTTAGGGTCGGGGCATGCCGACGCCCGACTTCGTCCTGGCCCTGCGCGAACGGCTGGGACACGACCTGCTGTGGATGGCCGGGGTCACGGCGGTGGTGCGCGACGAGCGCGGTCACGTGCTGCTCGGGCGCCGGGCTGACAACGGTCTGTGGGGCCTGGTCAGCGGCATCCTCGAGCCAGGTGAGCAGCCGGCCGACGGGCTCCTGCGCGAGATCGAGGAGGAGACCGGCGTCGTCGCGCGGATCGGGGCGCTCGCGGGGGTCTGGACGCAGCCCGAGGTGACCTACCCCAACGGCGACCGAGCGCAGTACCTCGACCTCTGCTTCCTCGCCCGGCACGTCTCGGGGGAGGCGCGGGTCAACGACGACGAGTCGACCGAGGTCGGCTGGTTCCCGGTCGACGCCCTGCCCGAGGGGCTGGCCCCGAACTCCCGGCACAAGCTCGCGACCGCCCTCGCCTTCGACGGGAGGACGAGGTTCGAGGGCGATGGCGTCGGAGGCGGGTATGCCGCCGGGCCCGGATCTGCGGCTCGGCCGCCGCTGGCGGTGCTGGATCCGGGAGGCGTGGTGCTCCGGAGGGCCGGCGCGGACGACGTGCGCGCGATCATCGGCCTGATCGCCGACGACCAGCTCGGGGCGACCCGCGAGGACCCCGGTGACCTCACGGCATACCTGCGGGCCTTTGCGGCGATCGACGCGGACCCGGCGCAGCTCCTCGTCGTCCTCGACGACGGCGGCACGGTCGTGGGCACGCTGCAGCTGAGCTTCCTCCCCGGGCTGTCGCGCAGGGGCGCCATGCGTGGGCAGGTGGAGGCGGTGCGGGTCGCGGCGACCCACCGCGGCCGGCGCCTCGGTGAGCAGCTGGTCCGCTGGGCCGTGGACGAGTCGGAGCGCAGGGGCTGCGGGCTCGTCCAGCTCACCACCGACAAGGGCCGGGTCGACGCCCACCGGTTCTACGAACGGCTGGGGTTCACGGCCTCGCACGAGGGGTTCAAGATGTCCTTGGACGTGGGGACCGGCCGACGAGGCGAGGAGCACCGATGAGTGGCAGCGGCACGAAGGACGACCCCTGGGCCCTGAAGACCCCGCCGGGCAGTGCTGACTGCACGATGTGGCGCGACGACACCGCGGACCCGCCGCAGATCGTCTGCCAGGTCGGCTCGACCAAGCTCCTCTATGACGCCCGTGTCATCGGACGACGGCGACCGTCACGCGACGGTCAGGCGACCTCGCGCAGGCGCAGGACGGGGATGGTCCGGCTGGTCCTCGTCTCGTAGTCGCCGAAACCCGGTCGGGCCGCGACGATCTCGGGCCACTTCGCGGCGCGCTCGGGGCCGTCCAGCTCGCTGGCCTCGACGGTGAACGTGCGGGTGCCGACCTCGACCTCGAACCTCAGGTTGGCCAGCACGTTGTGGTACCAGTCCGGGTTGGTCGGCGCGCCGCCCTTGGACGCCACCACGAGCATCGAGCCGTCGTCCTGGGGGAAGTAGACCAGCGGGTTCACCCGGACCGTCCCGGTCCTGGCGCCGATGTGGTGCAGCAGGATCATGGGCGCGCCCTCGAAGTAGCCGCCGACGCGACCCTCGTTGGCGCGGAACTCCGCAATGACCGATTCGTTCCAGTCGCTCATGCATGAGCCAACCCCGCCGGCGCGCGGGTCATTCCGGGCGTCGGCGGGGCTGGGTCAGGGCAGGAGTCGCCGGGTCAGCGCAGCGCGGCCAGGGCCGCGTTGAAGGTCGCGGACGGGCGCATCACGGCAGCCGTCTTGTCCTCGTCGGGGCGGTAGTAGCCCCCGATGTCGGCGGGGTGTCCCTGCACGGCCAGCAGCTCGTCCGTGATCGTCGACTCCTGCGCGGCGAGGGTCTCGGCCACCGTGGCGAACGACGCGGCGAGCTCCGCGTCCTCGGTCTGGGTCGCGAGCTCGTGGGCCCAGAACAGCGCGAGGTAGAAGTGGCTGCCGCGGTTGTCGATCTGGCCGACCTTGCGGGCCGGGCCCTTGTTCTCGTTGAGCAGCCGCTCGGTGGCGCGGTCGAGGGTGTCGGCCAGCACCTCCGCCCGGGCATTGTCAGTGGTGGTGGCCATGTGGCGCAGGCTCTCTGCCAGCGCGAGGAACTCACCGAGGCTGTCCCAGCGCAGGTAGTTCTCCTGCACCAGCTGCTGGACGTGCTTGGGCGCCGAGCCGCCGGCACCGGTCTCGAACAGCCCGCCGCCGTTCATCAGCGGGACGACGGACAGCATCTTGGCGCTGGTGCCGAGCTCGAGGATCGGGAAGAGGTCGGTGTTGTAGTCGCGCAGCACGTTGCCGGTGACCGAGATGGTGTCCTCGCCCTTGCGGATCCGCTCGACCGAGAAGGTCGCCGCGTCGACCGGGGCCATGACCTGGAGGTCGAGACCTTCCGTGTCGTGCTCCGGGAGGTAGGCGTTGACCTTCTCGATCAGGTTGCGGTCGTGGGCGCGCGACTCGTCGAGCCAGAAGACTGCGGGGGTCTTCGAGGCCCGGGCGCGGGTCACGGCCAGCTTGACCCAGTCGCGGATCGGGGCGTCCTTGGTCTGGCAGGCGCGCCAGATGTCGCCGGGCTGGACGTCGTGGGACATCAGCACGTCGCCGGCCGCGTTGACCACCTGGACGGTGCCCGCCTCGGCGATCTCGAAGGTCTTGTCGTGGCTGCCGTACTCCTCGGCCTTCTGGGCCATCAGGCCGACGTTCGGGACCGAGCCCATGGTGGTCGGGTCGTAGGCGCCGTGGGCGCGGCAGTCGTCGATGACGGCCTGGTAGATGCCGGCGTAGGAGCTGTCGGGGATGACCGCCAGGGTGTCGGCCTCGGCGCCGTCCGGGCCCCACATGTGGCCGGACGTGCGGATCATGGCCGGCATCGACGCATCGACGATGACGTCGCTCGGGACGTGCAGGTTGGTGATCCCCTTGTCGGAGTTCACCATCGCGAGCCGCGGTCCGTCGGCGAGGCCCTGGTCGATGGCGGCCTTGATCTCCGCGCCCTGGTCGCCGAGGGCCGCCAGGCCGTCGATGATCGAGCCGAGGCCGTTGTTGGGGGAGAGGCCCGCCGCAGCGAGGTCGGCGCCGTACCGGGCGAACACCTCGGGGAGGAAGGCCCGCACCACGTGGCCGAAGATGATCGGGTCGGACACCTTCATCATGGTGGCCTTGAGGTGCACCGAGAAGAGCACGTCCTCGCGCTTGGCGCGGGCGATCTGCTCGGCCAGGAACGTGTCGAGGGCGGCCGCCCGCAGGACGGTCGAGTCGACGACCTCGCCGTCGAGGACCTTGAGGCCGTCCTTGAGGACGGTCGTGCCGGCGTCGGTCACGAGCTGGATGGTCAGGGTGTCGGCGGTGGGGATCACCACGGACTGCTCGTTGGACCGGAAGTCGTCCTCCCCCATGGTCGCCACGTTGGTCTTCGAGTCGGTGCTCCACGCGCCCATCGAGTGGGGGTGCTTGCGTGCGTAGTTCTTGACGGCGGCGGGGGCGCGGCGGTCGGAGTTTCCTTCGCGCAGCACGGGGTTCACGGCGCTGCCCTTGACGCTGTCGTAGCGGGCCCGCGCGTCGCGCTGCTCGTCGGTGGTCGCCTCGTCCGGGTAGTCGGGCAGGGCGTAGCCCTTGGCCTGCAGCTCGGCGATGGCGGCCTTGAGCTGGGGGACGGAGGCCGAGACGTTGGGCAGCTTGATGATGTTGGCCTCGGGCGTGGTGGCCAGCTCCCCGAGCTCGGCGAGGGCGTCACCGATCCTCTGGTCCTCGGGCAGCACGTCGTCGAAGGCGGCGATGATCCGGCCCGACAGGGAGATGTCGCGGGTCTCGACGGCGACCCCCGCGGTGCCGGCGAAGGCCTCGATCACCGGGAGGAAGGAGTAGGTCGCCAGCATGGGCGCCTCGTCGGTCAGCGTGTAGATGATCTTGGCCATGGAGGCGACTCTCTCCTGAGGTGGGGTCCGGGTGTCGGGCTGCGAGGACGGTGTTCAGGCTATCGGCCCGCGGTGCTGCCGTCCCTGCGCTGTCACCACAGTATCTTGATATCAAGATACCTGTCCAAGCCAGCCACCGGCGAGGCCGCCCGCCGACGGGCCACCCGACGGAGCGGCCCCCAGCACCGGTGTGCGGTGTGGGGGCCGGTCGTCCGTGGCGGGCTCCGCCAGGTGGTGGGCTCAGGTGGTGGGCTTGAGGTCTTCAGGGTCGACCACGCCGGTGATGTCCTCGTCGCGACGGTCGACGCCGGTCACCAGGTGGTAGGTCGCCCCTGCGATCGCCGCACCGATGATCGGGGCGACCCAGAAGGCCCACAGCTGGGCCGGTGCGCCGTTGCCGTTGAAGAACGCGACCGCCGTCGAGCGGGCCGGGTTCACCGACGTGTTGCTGATCGGGATCGAGATCAGGTGGATGAGGGTCAGCGCGAGGCCGATCGCGATCGGGGCGAACCCGGTCGGGGCCCGGTCGTCGGTCGCGCCGAGGATGACGTAGAGGAAGAACGCGGTGAGGATCGCCTCGGCGCACAGCACCGCGACGAGCGTGTAGCCGCCGGGGGAGTGGTCGCCGTAGCCGTTGGCGGCGAGGTTCCCGGTGGCGTCGAAGCCCGAGACGCCGCGGGCGATGCCCCACAGCGCGAGCCCGGCCACCAGGCCACCCACGACCTGGGCGACCAGGTAGGCGGGCACGTCCCTCCACGGGAAGCGCTTGGCCACGGCGACGCCGATGGTGACCGCGGGGTTGAAGTGCGCCCCGGAGACGTGCCCCACGGCATACGCCATCGTCAACACGGTGAGGCCGAAGGCGAGGGCGACTCCGAGGAAGCCGATGCCGAGCTGGACCGCTTGTCCGGTCACGACGTTGGGGGCCAGGTACTTCGCCGAGAAGATGGCGCTCCCGCACCCCCCGAAGACGAGCCAGAAGGTGCCGAGCGCCTCGGCGCCCAGGCGTGAGGTCAGTGCAGGTGTGCGCATGCGCAGCTCTCCTTGTGCAGAAAGGGGCCCACCCGGCCCATGCCGTGCCCACTCTCCCGCACTCTCGGGGTTTGCACACGTGCGACACCCGGATCGTCCCGCCGCGCCGTCCCTCCGCCGAAGGGATGAGGCCGACCTCGTCGGATCCGTCCGAAGGGTGGCCCCAGACCGGGCGCAAGCCGCGAAACGGACACCGGCTTCCCGCGATCTGCCGAGGCGCGCGCCGGCGGTCACCTACCTTCAGGTCAAGGGTCACGGCTGGCCGTTGCAGGGGGCGGCCGCCGTGGTCCGGAAGCCTTCCGACCCACCGCACCCGCACCGCCCCCACGGAGAACACGACGTCGCGGTCTACTTCGGCAGCAGGGATGCCGAAGTCGGCAGCGGTCGCCGGTCACGGTCGTCCGGCCGGCGCTGAGCCCTCAGCCCCGCTCGAGGAGCCCTTGGGCGACCAGGGCCTCGGCAGCGGACTCGACCGCCCGCGGCGGGTCCACGCCCCGAGGTGCCGGGCCGAGCGCTGCGACGACCTGGTCGGTCAGGACGTCGAGGTCGGTCCAGGCCTCGCAGCGGTCGAGCAGGACGGTTGCCACCGGCGAGAGCCGCACGACGGTGTGCCCGACCAGCACCACCGACTCGCCGTCGCGGTCGACGCGGTCGGTCAGGGGCAGGCGTCGCACCCTCACGGCGCGGCCGCCAGCAGGTCGTCCCAGATGCCCTCGAGGTCGGCGGACTCCCGGTAGTGGATGCGGCGCACGCCCCCCAGTGACTCGCTCAGCTCCGCGAGGCGGCGCAGCGGCCGGGGCTGGTCCGGCAGGTGTGAGGTCTGGGGGACCAGGGACACGAGGCCGTCCAGGGTGGGCAAGGTCTCGACCACCGGCGGGCCGTCGTGGTCGTCGTCGCGCGCCAGCAGGCAGAGGCCGGCGAGGTGCAGCCGTCCGGCGGCGGGCACCAGGCCGAGGCTGCCCGGGGCGGTCTCGTCCTTGAACAGGCTGCCGGGCTGGCGCCGGAGGGACAGGGGCTTGGGATACGGCAGCACGGTGCCGTCGTCGAGGACGACCGTCGTCTCGTCGGTGACGTACCACCGGCCCGGGCCCAGCGTGCGGACCAGGGTGGTCTTGCCGGTCCCGCCCGGGGCGACGAAGGCCACGGCGGCGCCACTGGTCGGGTCGGCGAGGCAGGCGGCGTGGAGCATGAGGCACTGGCCGGCGCGGGCGTCGACCGCCGTCTCGGTGATCCGTTGCGTCACGACCTGCAGCAGGTCGTCCAGCTCGAGGCTGCTGTCGTACAGCACGTCGACGCGCACCTCGGCCGGCGTCCCGACCGGGGTCCGGCAGCACTCCCAGAGGTCCGCGAGGCGGTCCAGCACGTGGCGGGCCCGGTCGCCGGACACCCTGACCCCGACGGGCACCCCGAACGCGTCGACGACGATGTCCCGGGCCGCGGACCCCGCGTCAGCGGCCACTGGACCTCTCGACAAACGACGCCAGGTCCTTGGACTGCTGGAGCCGGCTGGGCTCGTGGACGTACATCATGTGGCCGGCCTCGTAGTAGGCGTGCTCGATGTTGCTGCGCAACGACTCCGGGACCTCCAGGTGCGCCACGACGTCCTGCGCGCCGTAGTAGGGGGTCGCCCCGTCGTGGTAGCCGTAGGCGATGTGCACCTTGAGGTGGGGGTTGCCCCGCATGGCCCTGGCCAGCTGCGCACTGACGTCGACCGGCTTGCCCTCGAACTCCTTGAACGACCACTCGGTCGAGGCCAGCTCCGAGATCTGCGCATAGGGCAGGTCGTTCTGGTAGCCGAGCTCGTCCCGCACGTAGTGGTTCCACGCCGCCGCATAGGGGCCGCTGATGGCGTCCATCGACGGGTCCGCGTCCCACGTCTCGGCGTTGCCACGGACCAGGGGTCCGGTGAACCGCGAGTCGAGACGACCGACGGCCAGTCCCTGGTCACGCAGCAGCTCGGTGAAGAAGCGCACGTGCTCGATCCGCAGGTTGGCGCGGTCCACGTACTCCTCCGACAGCCCCGTCAGGGCGGCGAGGCGGGTCACGTGCTCGGCCCGCTCTGCGGCACTGAGCCGGGACCCCTGCGACAGCGCCCACGGGTAGTCGCGCGCGGCATACTCCTCCGCCTCGGCGAGCACCGTCTTGAGTGACTTGCGCCCGTGCTTGCCGTGGAAGTGCGCCGTCGCGGCGTAGGTCGGCAGGTAGTCGACGTGGGCGCGGTCGTTGCGGAACTCGAAGTCGACGGTGGCCAGGTCGAGCACCGAGCTGATCAGCATGATGCCGTTGACGTAGAGCCCGTGCCGGATCTGCAGGTGCTCGGCCAGGGCCGCGGCGCGGATCGTGCCGTAGGACTCGCCGGCGATGAACTTCGGTGACAGCCAACGGTTGTGGCGCGTGGTCCAGAGACGGATGAGCTCGCCCACGCTCTCGATGTCGGCCTTGAACCCGTGGTAGTCCTTGGGCTTGCCGCCCTCGACCGCGCGGGAGTACCCGGTCGAGACGGGGTCGATGAAGACGAGGTCCGAGACGGCCAGCAGGGACTCGGTGTTGTCGACCAGGTCGTAGGGGGGTGGCGTGAGCCGGTCGACGTCGCCGGAGTCGACCCGCCGTGGGCCCAGCAGCCCGAGGTGGAGCCAGACCGAGCTGGAGCCCGGCCCGCCGTTGAACGCGAAGGTCACGGGGCGACGGGCGCCCGCAGGTGCGTCGAGGACGTAGGACGTGACGCTGAGCTCGGCCTTGGCCTTGTGCCCCTTGAAGACGCCGTCCTCGAACACCTCCGCGCGCAGCACGATGCGCCCCGCCGTGGCGGTGTAGCGCAGGGTGCGCCGACCGACCTTGAGGGTATGCCGCGTGGTCACCAGGTCGTCCTTCGGCGGCATGGGCGGTGGCTCGGCGTTCGGCTTGCTTCCGACGGGGGCGCCCGCGGTCAAGGGGGAGGACTCGGCTGGGGTCGTGGGCGCAGGGGAGGTCTGCGGGGTCTCGTCGGCCATGGTCGGCACCCTAGTGCGGCGGTCAGCTGCAGAGGCTGACGACGGCCACGGTGTGCGTGCGCGTCTGCGAGGCCGTTTGGTCGGGTTGCATCACGCGGCGCTTCCCGAGGAGCTACGCGGACGGCCGCATCGACAGGGAGGTCGTCGGCCACCGGTGCTTCGGCGAACACCCGTGGATGGTGTTGGCCCGGACACCGTCCTTGGCGCAGAGGGCCAGCACGATGACCGCTCCGACGACCGGCACGACACCGAGCACGACGAACCAGCCTGAGCGATCGGTGTCATGGAGCCGGCGCACGGCCACCGCGACCGAGGGCAGCACCAACACCAGGGCCACCAGCAGCGGCACGGTCCCGGTGCCGTCGGCATCAGCCCGACCGGTGAGCCCATCGAGGAAGGTCGCCGCCAGGGAGGAGGTGCAGGCGAACACCGTCCACCACCAGAACTCCGACCGGCGGGCCCGCCCGGCGAACGTCGCGTACTTGCGGAAGCAGCTCGAGACAGCATCGCCGAACGACATGTGGATGCTCCGATGCGAGGAGAAGACGACCCAGACCCTACGTAGACCGCTGACCCGGTCAGCCGTGACGTTCCGTCCGGCAGCTGGGCCCGGTTCTCGACGGGTGGGCGGTCGGGCGCGAGCGCGGTCGCGCCACGAGTCAGGCGTCGCGGGTGGCGGAGCCGGAGGCGGTGACGACGAAGCAGTCGGGCGCGCGGAAGCCCCGGTCGGCGAAGGCTGACTCCACGGCTGCGATGGTCGCCTCCGCGGCGTCGGCCCGGACGAGCGCGATGGCGGACCCGCCGAAACCGCCGCCGGTCATCCGGGCGCCCAGGGCCCCGGTGGCCACAGCCGCCTCGACGGCGGTGTCGAGCTCGGCGACCGAGATCTCGAAGTCGTCGCGCATGGAGGCGTGCGAGGCGACGAAGAGGCGGCCCACCGTCGGGAAGTCGTTGTGGCGCAACGCCTCGACCGTCTCACGCACCCGCTCGATCTCGGTGACTATGTGTCGCGCCCGTCGCCGGAGCAGGTCGGAGGAGAGCTGGGCGAGGCGCTCCGACAGGTCGTCGACGGAGACCTCGCGCAGGCTGGTGACGTCCAGCTCGCGGGCGGCCTGCTCGCACGACTCACGGCGTTCGGCGTACTGGCCGTCGACGAGCGCGTGCTCGGCGCGGGTGTCCATCACGAGCAGGGCCAGCCCGTGGGCGGCGAGGTCGAACGGCACCTGCTCGGTGCTGTGGTCGCGGCAGTCGAGCAGCAGGGCGCGGCCGGCCTCGGCGAGCAGGGCAGCGGACTGGTCCATGCCACCCGTGGGGGCCTGGGCGACGGTGTTCTCGGCCTCCACACACACTGCAGCGAGGGCTGAGCGGCCCGACGAGGTGGCCAGCAGAGCGAGGTCGTGGAGGTCGGAGACGCCGGCCGCCACTGCACATTCCAGGGCGGCGGAGCTGGACAGACCGGCGCCGAGCGGCACCCCGCCGTCCACGGCCACGTCGAGCCCGCCCACGGCATACCCGGCGGTGCGCAGCGACCACGGCACCCCGGCGACATAGGCGGCCCAGCCGGTCGGGTGCCCGGCGCCGACGTCGCCGAGCTCGACCTCGACCACGCCGTCGCCCTGCGCGGAGACGATGCGCAGGAGGTCGTCGTCGCGACGCCGCAGGGCGGCGAAGGTGCGCTGCGGCAGCGCGATCGGCAGGCAGAGCCCACTGTTGTAGTCGGTGTGCTCCCCGATCAGGTTGACCCGGCCCGGCGCCGACCAGACCCCGCACGGCTCGGCACCGAAGGTCCCCCGGAAGAGCTCTGCGGCGCTGGCAGCGCTCACAGGGCCACGTCCCGCAGGCGCTCCGCGATCTGCTCCGGTGGCACGTCGTTGACCCAGCCGCCCACGCCGGACTCCGAGCCGGCGAGGTACTTCAGCTTCTTCGGAGAACGGAGCACCGACATCACCTGCAGGTGCAGTCGCGACACCTCGCGGCCCCGGCTGCTGGGGGCCTGGTGCCAGCCCGCGATGTAGGGCAACCGGATCGGGCTGCCGTCCTTGGCGACGTAGTAGCGGTCGAGCCGCTGCAGGAGGTCGAGGTAGACGGTGGCCAGGTCGTCGCGCTCGGACGACGTGAGGGAGGGCAGGTCGGGCACGTCGCGCCGCGGCGCCAGGTGCACCTCGACCGGCCAGCGCGCCGCGAAGGGCACGTAGGCCACCCAGTGCTCGCTCTCGGCGACGATGCGGACCTTGGCCTCGAGCTCGGCGGCGAGGATGTCGGCGCCGAGGAGTCGACCCGTGCGGGCGTGGTGCTCGGTCGCCTGCGCCAGGATGGCCGCGGAGCGTTGCGGCACATAGGGATACGCGTAGATCTGACCGTGGGGGTGGTGCAGGGTGACGCCGACCTGCTGGCCACGGTTCTCGAAGCAGAAGACCTGCTCCACCTCGGGGAGCGCACCCAGCTCGGCCGTGCGGTCAGCCCAGGCGTCGATCACGGTGCGGGCCCGACTGGGGGAGAGGTCGGCGAAGGTCGAGTCGTGGTCGCTGGTGAAGCAGACCACCTCGCATCGGCCCAGCGCGGGGCCGGTCCGGTCCAGGTCGTCGGTCGGCTCGTCGTCCGGCTGGTGGTCGGAGACCGGCGCGTAGGAGGGGAACCGGTTCTCGAACACGACGACGTCGTAGGACGCCTCGGGCACCTCCGAGGGGACGCTCCCGGTGCCCGTGGGGCACAGCGGGCACTCGTCCTTGGGGGGCAGGAAGGTCCGGTTCAACCGGTGCCCGGCGACGGCGACCCAGTCGCCCACGAGGGCGTCGTGCCGGATCTCGCCCGACCGGGCACGCTCACCGAGGGGACGCTGGTCCTCGGCGGTGCGCACGGGGGCGTCGGAGGTGTCGTCGAAGTAGATGATCTCCCGACCGTCCGCGAGCCGACGGCTGGTGCGGGTCAGGCTCATGGGGTTCCTCGTCGGCGTCGGTCGAACCGGGTGCGGGGCTGCGTGGCGATCGTGACCTCGGCGCCGGCCTCGGTGAGGGCGGTGCGGGCGCGCGACCCGAGTCCCTCGTCGGAGACCACGAGGTCGACCGACGAGAGGGGGATGATCGTGCTGAGGCCGACGGTGCCCCACTTGGTGTGGTCGGCCAGGACGCAGACCTGCCGGGAGGTCTCGACCATGGCGCGGTTGGTCTCCGCCTCGACGAGGTTGGGGGTGGTGAGACCGGCCCGGGCATCCATGCCGTGCACGCCGAGGAAGAGCCGGTCGACGTGGAGCATCCGCAGGGCGGTCACGGCCACCGGTCCGACCAGGGCGTCCGAGGGGGTCCGGACGCCACCGGTCAGCACGACGGTCTGGCCGGGCGCCCCGGACTCGTGCAGCAGCTGGGCGACCGGCACCGAGTTGGTGACGACGGTGAGGTCGGGGACCGCGCAGACGGCGCGGGCGAACTCGAAGGTGGTGGTCCCCGCGGAGATCCCGATGGCCGCACCCGGCTCGACGAGCTGGGCGGCCGCCTCGGCGATGGCGATCTTCTGCGCCTGCATGAGCCCGGACTTGGCCGTGAAGCCCGGCTCCTCGCTGCTCCGGGCGCCGACGGCCAGGGCCCCGCCGTGCACGCGCTGCACGAGGCCCTCGCCCGCGAGCTGCTCGATGTCGCGCCGCACGGTCATGTCGGAGACGCCGAGCTGTTCGACCAGCTCGGACACGCGAACCGCGCCACTCTCCTCGACGAGCCCGAGGATGGTGGTGCGGCGCTGGCTCGCGAGCATCTCGATCAGTCCTCCCTGACGACGGCGACGCCACCCGGCAGGAGGGTGACGGTCGGGCCCACGGGGCCATCACCCACCACATCATGGCCGGTCGCCGGCACCTCTTGGGGCTGGTCCGTGTCGTTGAGCAGGAACAGCCACGAACCCTCGGGGCCTCGGCGGCGGGTGGCCTCGACGCCCGGCGGGACGTCGGCGACCGGGGAGACCCCGCCCGCCCCGGTCACCCGGTCGAGGACCGCCGCCAACGAGACGTCGTCCGGGAGCGTGCTGAGGTACCACGCGGCGCCCGCTCCGGTGGCGCGGCGGGTCAGGCTCGGTCGCCCGGCCAGGGGGCCGGCGGCATACCGGTCGAGCACCTCGCTGTCGACGGCGGTGACGTCCTCGCTCCAGAGCCGACCCGCGCCTCCCTCGGCGAGTGCGACGGTCTCACCGGGCATGAGGGGGAAGAACTCCTCGACGCGCACGCCGAGCAGGTCACGGAAGGCGCCGGGGTAGCCGCCGAGCCGCACGTGGTCGTCCTCGGTGGCGATGCCGGAGAAGAAGGTGACGAGCACCTGGGCGCCGGCCGCGGCGGCCGCCGCGATCGCCGCCGCGTGCTCGTCGGTCACCAGGTACAGGGTGGGGACCACGACGACCCGGTATGCCGTGAGGTCGGCACTCGGGTGCACCACGTCGGCCGTGATGCCCTGGTCTCGCAGCACGCGGTGGATCGCGTGCGCGGTCGTGGGGTAGCGCAGCTCGCTGGACGGCATGGCGGGACCGTGCGCGGCCCACTGGGCCTGGTAGTCCCACAGGATCGCGACCTCGGCCTCGACCCGGGAGCCCTTGAGTGCCCCGAGCCGGCCGGCCAGGGCGCCGAGCTGGCAGACCTCGCGGAACCGCGCGCTGTCGCGGCCCGCGTGGGGGACGAGCGCGGAGTGGAACTTCTCGGACCCGGAGCGGGACTGCCGCCACTGGAAGAAGCCGATGGTGTCGGCGCCGCGCGCCACGTGCGCGATGCTGTCGCGCACGGTCTGGCCGGGGTCCTTCGCGGGGTTGACCGGCTGCCAGTTCACCGCGCTCGTGGAGTGCTCCATCAGCAGCCAGGGCGCGCCGCCGGCGAGGCCACGGGTGAGGTCGCCGCTGAAGGCGAGCTCGGCCCGGGGGTGCTCGAGGGTGGCCACGACGTAGTGGTCGGTGCTCACGACGTCCTGGTCGGGCGCCCACTGGTGGTAGTCGAGGTGGTCGAAGTGCGCGAGCGTCATGAAGTTCGTCGTCACCGGCACCCCGGGGGAGAGGTCGTTGAGGACCGCCTTCTCGCTGCGGTGGAAGTCCAGCAGGGTGTCCGACTGGAAGCGCTTGTAGTCGAGCTCGTGGGTCGGGTTGGCGAAGGTCGTGGTGAGCCGCGGGGGCAGGACCTGCTCCCAGTCGGTGTAGCGCTGGCTCCAGAAGGCGGTGCCCCAGGCGTCGTTGAGGCGGTCGAGCTCGCCGTAGCGGCGCTCCAGCCAGACCCGGAACCCGGCGGCACAGGTGTCGCAGTAGCACGGGATGTTGTGGCAGGCGTACTCGTTCGAGACGTGCCACAGGGCGAGCGCGGGGTGGTCGTGGTAGCGCTGGGCCAGCTGGGTGGTCAGCGCCAGGGCGTGGTCGCGGTAGATGCGTGAGCTGGGGCACCAGGCCTGCCGGCTGCCCGGCCACAACGTCCGGCCCGCGTGGTCGACGGGCAGGATCTCGGGGTGCGCCGCGGACAGCCAGGGGGGAGGGGTGGCGGTCGCGGTGGCGAGGTCGACCGCGATGTCGTTCTCGTGGAGCAGGCCCATGATGTCGTCGAGCCAGCCGAAGTCGTACTCGCCCTTGGCGGGCTCGAGCCACGACCACGAGAAGACGCCGAGTGTCACGAACGAGACGCCGGACTCCCGCATGAGCTCCATGTCCTCGGCCCACACCTCGCGGGGCCACTGCTCGGGGTTGTAGTCGCCTCCGAAGGCGATCCGGTCTGTCGGCCACTGACGCATGGGCGACAGTGTTGCGCCGCTCAGGAAGCCATGTCAACAAAAATCAACATGTTGACGTCGAGATAGTTCGAAGGCGCATCGCGAGGCGTGTGCGTGCGCGGATGCCGTTGCTGTTGAGCGGATCCTGAAACAGATCACGATGGAAGACCGTTCACGCGAAACGCTTGACAGCAGTCCCCCCGGCGGTCATCCTCGTTTCTTGTTGGTGGTTTTTGATCGAATCTGTCGAGATCAGCGACCTCACCACGCCGGTGCTATCAGCGTTCAAAGGAGACCGCATGTCCCGCCCCGCCTCCGAGGCCGAGTACCTTGCCAGCCTCGTCCCTGCCTCCGTCCGCGGTGTGAGCCGTCGGACCCTCCTGCGCGGCGCCCTCGGCGCCGGCACCCTGCTCGCAGCCCCCACGCTGCTGTCCGCCTGTGGTGGCGGCGGCAGCGGTGGCTCCGGTGGCGCCGCCACCGGCACCGTGACGGTCGGCTCCAACCAGTCGGACGCCGTCCCGAAGGCCGCGATCCAGGCCGTCATGGACGCCTTCCAGAAGGCCAACGCCGGCCTCACGGCCAAGGTCAACACGATCGACCACAACTCCTTCCAGGAGAACATCAACAACTACCTCCAGGGCTCGCCCGACGACGTGTGGATGTGGTTCGCGGGCTACCGGATGCGGTTCTTCGCCTCCAAGGGCCTCGCGGGTGACGTCTCCGACGTCTGGAAGGACCTGTCCGGCGCCGGGATGTCCGACGCGCTCAAGAAGTCCTCGACGGGTGACGACGGCAAGCAGTACTTCGTGCCGTCGACCTACTACCCGTGGGCGATGTTCTACCGCAAGAGCGTGTTCGAGAAGCACGGCTACGCCGAGCCCAAGACGCTCGACGAGTTCAAGACCCTCGGCACGCAGATGAAGAAGGACGGCCTGGTCCCGATCGCCTTCGGCGACAAGGACGGCTGGCCCGCCATGGGCACCTTCGACCAGCTCAACCTGCGGGTCAACGGTTACGACTTCCACGTCAACCTGATGGCCGGCAAGGAAGCCTGGAACAGCGACAAGGTCAAGGCTGTCTTCGACACCTGGGCCGGGCTGCTCGAGTTCCACCAGCCCGACTCGCTCGGACGCACCTGGCAGGAGGCCGCCCAGACGCTCCAGCAGAAGAAGGCCGGCACCTACCTGCTCGGGTCCTTCGTCGCCCAGCAGTTCGCCAAGGGGGCGGAGCAGGAGGACCTCACCTTCTTCAACTTCCCCGAGATCGACTCCACCATCGGCGCCGACGCCATCGAGGCGCCCATCGACGGCTACATGATGGCCAAGCGGCCCAAGAACGAGGCCGGGGCCAAGAAGCTGCTCGGCTACGTGGGCTCCGCCGCGGCGCAGAACATCGTCGTCAAGGCCGACCCGAGCGTCATCGCGACGAACGACCAGGCCGACAAGGCGGCCTACACGTCGCTGCAGAAGAAGTCGGTGGAGTTCGTCTCGCAGGCCAAGTCGATCGCCCAGTTCATGGACCGCGACACCCGGCCGGACTTCGCCTCGACGGTGATGATCCCGGCCATCCAGTCCTTCCTCAAGAACCCGAAGGACATCGACGGACTCGTCAACAGCATCGAGAAGCAGAAGAAGAGCATCTTCGCGAGCTGACCACCCGCGACGACGCCTCGAGGAGTCACCGTGTCGACAAGCACCACGCCAGATCGCACCACGCCGAAGCCCGCCGGGCCCAAGCCCGCCAAGCTGAAGCGCTCGAAGTACAAGGGCATCGACCACCTGTCCCCCGTGGACCGGGTCGTCGTCTCGGTGATGATCGGCGTCCCGACGCTGCTCGTGCTGTGGCTCGTCGTCGTCCCGGCGGTCGGGTCGGTCCTGCTCTCCTTCACCAACTGGGACGGGATCGGCCCGATCTCCTCGGCCAAGGTCGTGGGGCTCCAGAACTACAAGGACGTCCTGACGATCTACCCGCCGTTCGTGCCGGCTCTCCAGCACAACCTGATCTGGCTGGCGGTGATGTTCTTCATCGCCACCCCGATCGGCATGTTCCTCGCCATCCTGCTCGACCGGGAGGTGCGCGGCTCGCGGGTCTACCAGACCGCGATCTACCTCCCGGTCGTGCTGTCGCTGGCCCTCGTCGGGTTCATCTGGCAGCTCATCTACAGCCGCGACCAGGGCTTCATCAACCAGGTCACCGGTGGCTCGATCGACTGGTACGGCGACACCCGCTACAACCTCTGGGCGGCCCTGCTGGCGTCGAGCTGGCGACACGTCGGCTACATCATGCTGCTCTACCTGGCCGGCCTGAAGGGCGTCGACCCGACGCTGCGCGAGGCGGCCAAGGTCGACGGGGCCAACGAGCGGACGACGTTCTTCAAGGTCGTCTTCCCGGTGATGTTCCCGATCAACATCATCGTGCTCGTCGTCACCGTCATCGAGTCGCTGCGGGCCTTCGACCTGGTCTGGGTCATCAACAAGGGGCGCAACGGCCTCGAGCTGATCTCGACCCTGGTGACGAGCAACATCGTGGGAGAGGCCAGCCGGATCGGCTTCGGGTCGGCACTGGCCACCTTCATGCTCGTCATCTCCTCGATCTTCATCGTCATCTACCTACGGATCGTCATGAGGGAGCAGCGATGACCGCCAGCAGCGAGGCGCCCCAGGTGGCTGCGCCGAGGAGCCGGAACCCGTTGAGCCCCAAGCGTCCCCAGGGCGCCGGGTCCAAGAAGGGCAACCGCGGCATCCAGGTCTTCCTGGCCGTCGTGGCGCTCGTGTGGATCTTCCCGGTCGCCTACGCCGTCCTCAACAGCTTCCGCGACTACGCCTACACGTCGCAGCACGGCTACCTGTCGTTCGGCGGGTTCACCCTGGCCAACTACAAGAACGCGTGGGAGCAGGCGAACTTCTCCCACACGATGCTCAACTCGGCCTACATCACGGTCCCCGCCGTGGTGCTGACGCTCTTCCTGTCGGCCTGCGTGGCGTTCGTCGTCGCGCGGTTCTCCTTCAAGTTCAACCTGGCCCTGCTCGGGTTGTTCACGGCGGCGAACCTCCTGCCGCCCCAGGCGCTGCTGATCCCGGTCTACCGGATGTTCCGCGCCATCGAGGTGCCGTTCTGGTTCAGCGACTCGGGCACGCTGCTCAACTCCTACTGGGGCCTGATCCTCGTCAACGTGGCGTTCCAGACCGGCTTCTGCACGTTCGTGCTGTCCAACTACATGAAGACGCTGCCCCGCGAGCTCTACGAGTCGGCCGTCGTCGACGGCGCGGGCGTGCTCCGCCAGTTCTTCCAGCTCACCCTCCCGCTGTGCCGCCCCCCGCTCGCCGCTCTGGCCACCCTCGAGGTGACCTGGATCTACAACGAGTTCTTCTGGGCGACCGTGCTGCTCCAGTCGGGCGACAAGTACCCCGTCACCAGCTCGATCAACAACCTGCGGGGCCAGTTCTTCACCGACAACAACCTGGTGGCCGCCGGCTCCGTGGTCATAGCCTTGCCCACCCTGATCGTCTTCTTCCTCCTGCAGAAGCAGTTCGTCGCAGGCCTGACCCTGGGAGCAACCAAGGGATGACGTCGCCGACCGCAACCCTCCGGTCCGCTGGCACCTGCCTCGTCCTCGACACCTCGGGGGCAGGGCTCCCGAGGGTGGTGCACTGGGGCGCCGACCTCACCGACGCCGTGGTCGCCGAGCTCCCCGCCCTCGTGGTCGGCCCCGTGGCCAACAACGCCCTGGACGAGCCCTGGCCGCTGACCGTCCTTCCCGCCAGCGGTGACGGCTGGCTGGGCACCCCCGGGTATGCCGCGCACCGAGCCGGTGGCGCGACCGCCCCGCGGTGGGTGGTCACCTCGGAGCTGGACGGTGAGCGTGCCCTGGTCACCACCGCGGCCGACGGCGCGTCCGAGGTCGTGCTCCGGCACTCCCTCGACGAGCACGGCGTGCTCCGGGTGTCGAGCTCGGTGACCAACACCGGCAGCGACGCCGCGACGCCCCTCGACGTCGGCGCCCTGCGGGCGCTGCTCCCGCTCCCGGCGCGGGCCACCGAGGTGCTCGACCTGACCGGCCGCTGGTGCCGCGAGCGGTCGCCGCAGCGCTCGGTCCTCCAGGACGGCACCCACCTGCGCGCCTCGCGGCGTGGTCGCACCGGCCACGACGCGACCCTGCTGCTGACGGTCGGCACGGCCGGCTTCGGCTTCCGCACGGGTGAGGTCTGGTCGGTCCACGTCGCGTGGAGTGGCAACCACGAGCACCTCACCGAGCGACTCCCCGAGGGCGCCGGCATCCACGCGGCGGTGCTCGGCGGTGGTGAGCTGCTCGAGCCCGGCGAGGTCCGGCTCGCGCCGGGAGAGACCTACACGGCGCCCGACGTCGTGTTCGTGCACGCCACCGACGGCCTCGACGGGCTGTCCCGCCGGCTGCACCGCAGCCAGCGCAGCACTGCGCCGCACAGCAACGACCCGCGGCCCCTCGTCCTCAACACCTGGGAGGCGGTCTACTTCGACCACGACCTCGACCGGCTGAAGCAGCTCGCCGACACCGCCGCCGGGATCGGGGTCGAGCGGTTCGTCCTGGACGACGGCTGGTTCGGCAGCCGCCGCGACGACACCAGCGGGTTGGGTGACTGGGTGGTGTCCACCGACGCGTGGCCGCAGGGGCTCGGGCCGCTCGTCGAGCACGTCAGGGGCCACGGCATGGAGTTCGGGCTGTGGTTCGAGCCCGAGATGGTCAACCTCGACTCCGACCTGGTGCGGGCCCACCCCGACTGGGTCCTCGGACCGCAGGCGGGACCTCCGCGTCCGTCCCGGCAGCAGCACGTCCTCGACCTCGCCAACCCCGACGCGGCCGCCCACGTCGAGCAGCAGATCAGCGCGCTGGTCACCGAGCTCGGCATCGACTTCATCAAGTGGGACCACAACCGCGACCTGCACGAGGCGGTGCGCACCGGCCCCGACGGCGTCGACCGACCGGCCGTGCACGCCCAGACGACCGGCTTCTACGCCCTCCTCGACCGGCTCCGGGCGGCTCACCCCGCCCTGGAGATCGAGTCCTGCTCCAGCGGGGGAGCGCGGGTCGACCTCGGCGTCCTGGCGCGCACCGACCGGATCTGGACCAGCGACTGCAACGACGCGCTCGAGCGAGCGCAGATCCAGCGCTGGACCTCGCTGCTGGTGCCGGCCGAGCTGATGGGCACCCACATCGGCCCGGCGACCGCACACACCACCCACCGCACCCTCGACCTGTCCTTCCGGATGCTCGTGGCGCTCCAGGGTCACGCAGGGCTGGAGTGGGACATCACCGGGTGCACCCCCGACGAGCTGACCGCCCTGGCCGCGTGGTCGGGGCTCTACCGCGAGCTGCGCCCCCTGGTGCACACGGGCGACCTCGTGCGCGCCGACCTCCCCGAGGAGCGGGGGCTGCTCGTGACCGGCACCGTCGCGCCGGGCGGCGAGCAGGCGGCATACACGGTGCTGCGGACCCACACGGGTCCGTCGGTGACGCCCGGACTCCTCACCCTCCCCGGGCTCGACCCGGAGCGCACCTACACGGTCCGGGTCCGCCCCGAGGCCGGCCTGCCCGCGGGGATCCAGGTGCGCGGCCCGGGCTGGTGGGACGACGCACTGGACTCGGGCATCCGGGTCAGCGGAGCCGCGCTCGGACAGGTCGGCCTGGCGCTGCCGGTGCTCTCACCCGCCCGAGGTTTCCTCCTGCACCTGACCTGACAGAATGGCGGCCATGCCTGAAGCGTCCGCTCCCGCTGCGCTGCCCCGGACCCTGTCCGGGATGCAGCCGACCAGCGACTCCCTGCACCTCGGCAACTACCTCGGGGCGCTGGTCAACTGGGTGAAGCTGCAGGACGAGTTCGACGCCTTCTACTTCGTGGCCGACCTGCACGCCCTGACGGTCCCGACCGACCCGGCGGTGCTGCGCCACCGCACCCGCGCGACGGCAGCCCAGTTCATCGCCGGCGGCGTCGACCCCAAGCGGTCTGCGGTGTTCTGCCAGAGCCACGTCACCGAGCACGCCGAGCTGGGCTGGGTGATGAACTGCCTGACCGGTGACGGTGAGGCGCGGCGGATGACCCAGTTCAAGGACAAGGTCGCCAAGGGCCAGAACGCCAACGTCGGGCTGCTCACCTACCCGATGCTGATGGCCGCCGACATCCTCATGTACGACGCGGCCTACGTGCCGGTGGGCGAGGACCAGCGCCAGCACCTGGAGATCACCCGCGACCTGGCCGAGCGGTTCAACACCCGCTTCGGCGAGACCCTCGTGGTGCCGGACGCGTACATCGTCAAGGGCTCGGCCAAGATCATGGACCTCCAGGACCCGACTTCGAAGATGAGCAAGACCGGGTCCTCGCCCAAGGGCCTGATCGACCTGATGCAGGACCCGGCCAAGATCGCCAAGAACATCCGCTCGGCGGTCACCGACACCGACGGCGAGGTGCGCTACGACCCCGAGCACCAGCCGGGCATCTCCAACCTGCTCGTCATCCACTCGGTGCTGTCCGGCACCCCGGTCGAGGAGGTCGCGGCGTCCTTCGCGGGTCGTGGGTACGGCGACTTCAAGAAGGAGGTGGCCGACGTCGTGGTCGAGTGCCTCACCCCCTTCCAGGAGCGGCTGGCCGAGCTGCTCGACGACCCGGCCGAGCTCGACCGGATCCTGGCCGACGGCGCCGACCGCGCGCGCGAGGTCGCCCGGGCCACGATGGCCCGCGTGCGCGACGCCGCGGGACTGCTGCCCAGTGCCCGCTGAGCCGACAGTGCGCCCACAGAGCTTGGTCCAGAACGGCGTTGGGTAGGGTCGCCGTCGTGCCCACCATCGGTGTGTCCATCGCCATCCCGTCCCCCCACGCGGAGATGCTCCAGTCCAAGCGTGCCTCCTTCGGCGACCCCCTGGCCGACTCGATCCCCACCCACGTCACCCTGCTGCCGCCGACCGAGGTGGAGGGCGACGACCTGTCAGACGTGGTCGAGCACCTGGCCGACGTCGCCGCCCAAGGCCGCTCGTTCCCGATGGTGCTGCGGGGCACCGGCACCTTCCGGCCCATCTCGCCCGTGGTGTTCGTCCAGGTCTCCGGTGGGCTGGCCGACTGCGAGCTGCTGGAGAAGTCGGTGCGGCGCGGGCCGCTCAAGCGCAAGCTCGACTTCTACTACCACCCGCACGTGACGGTGGCCCACCACGTCTCCGACGACAACCTCGACCGCGCCTTCCACGAGCTGGCCGACTTCGAGTGCACCTTCGAGGTGACGGACTTCCACCTCTACGAGCACGGGACCGACGGCGTCTGGCGCCCGGTCCGGTCGTTCGAGCTGGACGGGGCCTGAGGGTGCAGACCCTCAAGGGCTGGTGGGCGCGCATCCAGGCGACCCCCGCCTGGCGGGCGTGGAAGCGGTACAGCGACCACCGGGGCAACCTCATCGCGGGTGGGGTCGGCTACTTCGCCTTCTTCTCGGTCTTCCCCGCGGTGCTGCTGGCCTTCACGGTGTTCGGGATCCTGCTGCGCAGCCAGCCGCAGCTGCTCGCTGACACCAAGGACGCCATCAACAACCTGCTGCCGGGCTTCGTCAAGACGCCCAGCCAGCCCAACGGCGTCATCGACGTCAGCGCGCCGACGGGCGCCGCGCTGTCGGTGCAGGGTGTCATCTCGGTCGTCGGCCTCGTGCTCGCCGGCACCGGCTGGCTGGGGGCGATGCGTGAAGGCATCCGAGCCATCTTCGGCGTGGAGGGCTCGCCGGGCAACGCCGTGCTGGCCAAGCTCCGTGACCTCGGGGTGCTCCTGCTGCTGGGTGTGGCGATCCTGCTCTCGGCGGCAGTCGGCGCCGTCGCCGGATCCACCGCCACCTGGGTGGCCGACCTGGTCGGTCTCGGCGGCCAGGAGTGGGTCCTCGGCGTCGTCGCCTTCGTCGTCGGTGTCGTCCTCGACGGCGCGATCGTGGCCGTCATGCTGCGCATCCTGTCGGGGCTCCCGCTGCCCTGGCGGGCCGTCCGCAACGGCGCGATCTTCGGTGGGGTGGGGCTGACCGTGCTCAAGACCTTCGGCGCCCTCCTCCTCTCGAGCACCACGAACAACAAGCTCTACCTCGGGTTCGCCCTGGTCGTCGGTCTGCTCGTGTGGCTCAACTTCATGTCGCGGGTCATCCTCATCTCCGCGGCCTGGGCGGCCAACGACCTCGACACGGGCGCCGCCGCCTCCGGCCTGACCGCGGGGCAGGTCGACAAGCTCGTCGAGGGCCCGGACACCGAGGCCCTCGTCACGATCCGCCAGCGCACCGACGCGGGCCTGCCCACCTTCGGCCAGCGCGCCGCCGACCGCACCAGCGTCGCAGCGGGAGCGGTGCTCGGCGCGGTGGGCGCGGTCGCGCTCGGCACCATCGGCCGCGGCATACGGAGCCTGCTGCGCCGTAGGTGAGGCTCAGCGCTGCCGGCCGACTCAGCGGTGCCGGCCGGCGCGCGCTCGCACGACCTGGCGCCGGGCCCGGACCGCGAGAGCGAGGGCCAGCAGCACGACGACCGCACCGACCAGGCCGGCCTGGCCCAGCCGGCTGCTCGGCCAGAACCCGGCTCCGGCCTCCGGGACGGCGGCAGCCCTGGCGGCGGCACCGGTCGCCGGGGCCGTGGGGGAAGCGGGGGCGAGGCTGTCGGAGTTGCTCGGCAGCGGGCTGGGCGGCGTCGTGACGGTGCCGGGCTGCACGAGCTCACCGACGGACCCCGCACGGTCGCCGTAGGCGAAGGCCCAGTCGTACATCGCCGCCTGCGGGCGCCACGACGAGTCCAGCCCGTACATCTCGCTCAGCAGGTAGGTCTTCCCACCACGGGTCACGGCCGAAATGAAGGTGCGGTTGGCCTTCTCGGTGTAGCCGTTCTTGATCCCGATGGTGCCCTCGTAGTTGTAGAGGAGCTTGTTGTGGTTCTGGATCTTGAAGCTCGCGCGCTTCTTGGTCCTGGGGTCGACCCGACCCGGGAAGTCGACCTGCTTGGTCGCGACGTAGGTGCGGAAGTCCTTCAGCCCCAACGCAGCCCGGCCGATCAGGGCAAGGTCGTACGCACTCGAGGTCTGCCCCGGTGCGTCCAGCCCCGACGGGTCCTTCGCGACCGTGTCGTGCGCCCCGAGGTATGCCGCGTGCTCGTTCATCGCGGCCAGCGTCGCCTCGCGTCCGCCGCCGGCCTCGGCCAGCGCGTAGGCGGCGTCGTTGCCCGACGACATCAGCAGGCCCTGGAACAGCTGGCGTCCCGTGTAGGGGAGCCCGGGGACGATGCCGACCCGGGTGCCGTCCGCGTTCGCGTCCTGCTGCGTTGCGACGATCCTGCGGGTGGCAGGGACCTCGGGGATCAGGGTGAGGGCGGTGAGCGTCTTCAGCGTGCTCGCCGGCAACAGGCGGGCGTGGGCCGCCTTCGCGGCGATGACCTCGCCCGAGTCGAGGTCGGCCAGCACCCACGACACGTCCTTGAGCGGCGGTGGAGCAGGCACCCCGGCGGGGAGGTCGGTGACGACCCCCATCGAGGCCAGCTGCGGCCCCCCGATCGACAACAGCGGCTCCACCGTCGCCCGCGGCACCGGCAGCGTCTTGGTCGTCGCCGTCGGTGTCGGCTTCGGTGTCGTCGCCGCGTGGGCAGCAGCGGGCGCCAGCGCGCTCGTCGCGACCAGGAGTGCGAGGAGCGCGCGCGACGACGCTGTCACGAGGGCCAAGAGGTCAGAAACGCGAGGTCAGGAGCGCGCGCTTGACTTCCTGGATCGCCTTCGTCACCTCGATGCCACGAGGGCACGCGTCGGTGCAGTTGAAGGTGGTGCGGCAGCGCCACACCCCCTCCTTGTCGTTGAGGATCTCCAGGCGCTGCGTGCCGCCGTCGTCGCGGCTGTCGAAGATGAACCGGTGGGCGTTGACGATCGCCGCGGGACCGAAGTACTGGCCGTCGTTCCAGAAGACCGGGCAGCTCGTCGTGCAGGCCGCGCAGAGGATGCACTTGGTCGTGTCGTCGAACCGGTCTCGGTCGGCCTGGCTCTGGATCCGCTCACGGGTCGGCTCGTTGCCCTCGGTGATGAGGAACGGCATGACCTCGCGGTAGGCGTCGAAGAACGGCTCCATGTCGACGATCAGGTCCTTCTCGACGGGAAGGCCCTTGATCGGCTCGACGGTGATCGGCTTGTCGGGGTTGACGTCCTTGATCAGCGTCTTGCAGGCGAGCCGGTTCTTGCCGTTGATCCGCATGGCGTCCGACCCGCAGACGCCGTGGGCGCAGGACCGGCGGAACGACAGGGAGCCGTCCTGGTCCCACTTGATCTGGTGCAGCGCGTCGAGCACGCGGTCGGTGGCGTGCGCGGTGACCTCGTAGGTCTCCCAGTGCTGCTCGCTGTCGGTCTCGGGGTCGAACCGCGAGATCTTGAGCGTGACGGTGAAGGACGGGACCACCCCGGCCTTGGGGGAGTCCTGGCCGCCGGTCTGGGCGGGCTTCTCGGCAGTCGCGGTCATCAGTACTTGCGCTCCATCGGCTGGTAGCGGGTGACGGTCACGGGCTTGTAGTCCAGGCGGACCTCGTCGGCGAACTTCGGGCCCTGCTCGACGTCGGTGACCGGCGCGCGGTAGGCCATCGTGTGGCGCATGAAGTTCACGTCGTCGCGGGCCTCGTAGTCCTCCCGGAAGTGTCCGCCGCGCGACTCCTTGCGAGCCAGCGCACCCAGCGTGATCACCTCGGCCAGCTCGATGAGGAAACCGAGCTCGACGGCCTCGAGCAGGTCGGTGTTGTAGCGCTTGCCCTTGTCCTGCACGACGACGGCGGCGTAGCGCTCCTTGAGCTCGTCGATGACGCCGAGGGCCTCCTTCATCGAGGCCTCGGTGCGGAACACCTGGACATTGCGGTCCATGGTCTCCTGCAGGGCGCGGCGCAGGTCGGCGACGCGCTCGCCGCTGTCGCGGGTGCGGATGGTCTCGACCATGCCCTCGACGAGCGCGGCCGGGTTGGCGGGTAGGTCCACGAACGGTGCGTTCGCGGCATACTCCGCGGCGGCGATGCCGGCCCGGCGCCCGAAGACGTTGATGTCCAGCAGGCTGTTGGTGCCGAGGCGGTTGGACCCGTGCACGGAGACGCAGGCGACCTCGCCGGCGGCGAAGAGGCCGGGGACGATGTCGGTGTTGTTGCGCAGCACCTCGGTCTCGACGTTGGTCGGCACGCCACCCATCGCGTAGTGCGCGGTCGGGTAGACCGGCACCGGCTCGGTGTAGGGCTCGACGCCGAGGTAGGTGCGCGCGAACTCGGTGATGTCGGGCAGCTTGGCGTCGATGTGGGCCGGCTCGAGGTGGGTCAGGTCGAGCAGCACGTAGTCCTTGTTGGGACCGGCGCCGCGACCCTCGCGGACCTCGTTGGCCATCGACCGGGCGACGATGTCGCGGGGCGCGAGGTCCTTGATGGTGGGGGCGTAGCGCTCCATGAAGCGCTCGCCGTCGGCGTTGCGGAGGATGCCGCCCTCACCGCGGGCCGCCTCGGACAGCAGGATGCCGAGACCGGCCAGGCCGGTCGGGTGGAACTGGAAGAACTCCATGTCCTCCAACGGGATGCCGCGGCGGAAGGCCACGCCCATGCCGTCGCCGGTGAGGGTGTGGGCGTTCGAGGTGGTCTTGAAGACCTTGCCGGTGCCGCCCGTCGCGAAGACGACCGACTTGGCCTGGAACACGTGCAGCTCGCCGGTGGCCAGCTCGTAGGCGACGACGCCCGCGGTGTGCTCGACGCCGTCGGGGCCGGTGTTCATCAGCAGGTCGAGGACGTAGAACTCGTTGTAGAACTCCACGCCCTGCTTCACGCAGTTCTGGTAGAGCGTCTGCAGGATCATGTGACCCGTGCGGTCGGCCGCGAAGCAGGACCGGCGGACGGCGGCCTCACCGTGGTTGCGGGTGTGCCCGCCGAAGCGGCGCTGGTCGATCTTGCCCTCGGGCGTGCGGTTGAACGGCAGGCCCATCTTCTCGAGGTCGATGACCGCGTCGATCGCCTCGCGGCACATGATCTCGGCTGCGTCCTGGTCGACGAGGTAGTCGCCACCCTTGACGGTGTCGAAGGTGTGCCACTCCCAGTTGTCCTCCTCGACGTTGGCGAGGGCGGCGCACATGCCGCCCTGCGCCGCGCCGGTGTGGGAGCGGGTCGGGTAGAGCTTGGTCAGCACCGCCGTGCGGGTGCGGGTGCTCGACTCCAGCGCGGCGCGCATGCCTGCGCCGCCCGCGCCGACGATGACCACGTCGTACTTGTGCGTCTGCATCAGTGCTGGTTCCTTCGGGTTCCTGGGTCGTCCGTGGTCATCGTGCGCACACGGAGAGGGTGGAGGACGGGTCGAGGCACGGGTCGAAGGTGAAGATGACCAGGGTGCCGAGCACCATGACGAGGAGCGCGCTCGCCACGAGCAGACCCTTGAGGATCCACCGCGTGCGGTCCTTCTCGGTGTAGTCGTTGATGATCGTGCGGACCCCGTTGAACCCGTGCAGCTCGGCCAGCCAGAGCATCAACATGTCCCAGGTCTGCCAGAACGGGCTGCTCCACTTGCCGGCGACGAACGCGAAGTCGATGCCGTGGATGCCCTCGCCGAGCATGAGGTTGACGAACAGGTGGCCGAAGACGAGGACGAGCAGCAGCACGCCGCTGGCCCGCATGAACACCCACGACCAGAGCTCGAAGTTGCCGCGGCCCTTGGAGACCCGGCGGTAGCGGGACTTCTTCTTGGAGACGGCGTCGGGGCCGGCGTGGTAGTTGGTCTCGGTGGTGGCGCTCATGACTTCCCCCGCCCTCTCAGTGCGTGAACACGATGGTCAGGTGCCGGATCGCGAAGGGCGCGAAGAGCACGACGAAGCCGATGACGACCGCCCAGAAGAGCTGTCGCTGGTACTTCGGGCCCTTGGCCCAGAAGTCGACGGCGATGATGCGCAGGCCGTTGAGCGCGTGGAAGATCACCGCGGCGACGAGGCCGGCCTCACCGAGCCCGACGATGGGGTTCTTGTAGGCCTCCATCACCTCGTTGTAGGCGTCGGGGGAGACCCGCACCAGCGCAGTGTCGAGCACGTGCGCGAAGAGGAAGAGGAAGAGGAGTACGCCGCTGATGCGGTGGGCCACCCACGACCACATGCCTTCGCGGCCGCGGTAGAGGGTCCCGTTGGCTGCCTGCGCCACTGCGCGTCCCTTTCGAAGCAGATGTCACGGCAGTCGTCGTCCAGCGTCGAGGGCCGTAGTACGCCCGTCAGGTTATCGGCCCGGCAGCGTGCACCGTGAACGCCCCTGCTGTGAGAAAGCAGACAGGTCGGGTTACCAGTCGGTATGCCGCGTGGTGGCCGGTGGCCCGGTCCTTGCCGACGTGGGGGCCGCGCTGCTCCGGGGCTTGACTTCGAGCACACTCCAACCCCCACGCTGGGACCATGGAGCTGACCACGGAGCTGACCATCGCCGAGACGGCCGAGCGGACCGGGCTCACCGCCCACACGCTGCGTTACTACGAGCGGGACGGGCTGATGCTCGACGTGCCGCGATCCACCAGCGGGCACCGCCGCTACCGCGAGGGTGACCTGGGCTGGATCGAGCTGATCACCCGGCTGCGCACCACGGGCATGCCGATCCGGGACGTCCGTCGCTACGCCCAGCTGGTGCGCGCCGGGGAGGGCAACGAGGCCGAGCGCCTGGAGATCCTCTGTCGCCATCGCGACGCAGTCCGCGCGCGCCTCGAGGCGGAGGCTCGGCACCTGGCCGCCATCGAGCGCAAGATCGCGGTCTACCTCGGCGAGGCCGACACCTGCCACTGAAGACGTGACCGTCGCCCGGCGTGACCCCGCGCCGGCGCGACGCCACGCCGGTTCACGGCGGAGTGGTCACCAGACCCGCTCGCGCTCGCCGTCGAGCATGGCCTGCTGCTCCGCCGTGAGCTCGAGGTCGACTGCCTCGATGCTCTCGTCGAGCTGGGCCACCGACGAGGCGCCGACCAGCGGTATGGCGGGCACGGGTGCACCGAGCATCCACGCGAGCACCACCTGGTTCCGGGTCGCCCCGGTCTGCCTGGCCACCTCGTCCAGCACCGCGAGCCTGGCGGGCGTGCCCGGGTGGTCGAACGACTCCGGAAGGGGCTTGTCGGCACGGGTGTAGGCCCCCTTGAGCAGCGGCGAGTAGGCCACCAGGCTCAGGCTCGGGTCGTCGGCGAGCCAGCTCAGCACCGCACCGTCCGCGACGCCGACGGTGCCCTCGGGCGACGCGAGCCCGGGCTGGTCGGTGCGCGGCCGCAGGTAGGAGTGCTGGAACTGCACGACGTCGTAGGACGGCCGACCGCCCGCAAGGCTCCGCGAGCGCTCCAGCTCCCACGCCCAGAAGTTGCTGGCACCGAGCATGCCGACCGCGCCGTCCTCGACCAGGCCGGCGAGCCCGTCGACCTGGTCGGCCAGCGGCGTGCCGGGGTCGCGCAGGTGCGCGTAGTAGAGGTCGATCTGCTCGATCCCGAGCCGTTCCCGGCTGCGGTCGACCTGCTCCCGGACCACGGCGGGGGACAACCCTTCGATGCTGCGGAAGTCGCGGGCCGGCGCCAGCGGGCGGGCCCCGACCTTGGTGGCGACGACCATGCTGTCGCGCTTGCCGCTACTGGCCAACCAGCGGCCGAGCAGCGCCTCGCTCTCGCCACCCTGGGTCCCGTTGGCCCAGAACGCGTAGTTGTTGGAGGTGTCGACGAAGGTGCCCCCGGCCTCGACGAACCGGTCCAGCAGGGCGTAGGCGGTCGGCTCGTCCGTGGCGGTGCCGAACCACATGGCGCCGAGGGCGAGCACGCTCACCTCGCGCTGGCGGGCGGGGTGGGTGCCGATCGTGCGGTACTTCATGGTGCGCTCCTGTTCGCTCTGGTGCGGACGACCGTTCCGCTTCGAGCGCGCTCCAAGTCAAGCCCGCACCTCGTCCAGTCCTGACGGCGTCTGACGGACTGCCTACCCGACGAGCGTCCGGGACCGCTGGGCATCGGCGTAGTGCCCGAGCAGCTGGTCGGTGAGGGTGGCCCACGACCGGCCGGTCACCTGCACCCGCCCGGCGGCACCCATCGCCTCGCGCTTGACCCGGTCGCCGACGAGGTGGGCGACCGCGTCGCGCAGCGCCGTCGGGTCGTCGGGGTCGAAGAGCAGTCCGGTGCGTGAGTGGTCGACGAGGTCGAGCGGGCCACCGCGGCCGGGTGCCACGACCGGCAGCCCAGTCGCGGCGGCCTCCTGGAGGGTCTGGCCGAAGGTCTCCCGGGTGCCGGTGTGCACGAAGAGGTCGAACGCGGCATACGCCCGGGCGAGGTCGTCGCCCTCGCGACGGCCGAGGACGACGGTGTCGACCCCGGCCGCGGTGAGCGCGGCGCCGTCCTGGCCGCGGGTGGGTCCGTCGCCGACGAGCACCACCCGCACGCCGGGCAGTCCCGCGAGGCTGGTGAGTCGCAGCAGCTCCTTCTCGGGCGCGAGCCGCCCGACGTAGCCGACGAGGACCTCGCCGTGCGGGGCCAGCGAGCGGCGCAGGGCAGCGGTGCCCGCGTCCAGCCGCCACCCGGGGTGGAACTGCACGGCGTCGACGCCCCTCGCCCAGAGGGTGACGCGGGGGATGTCGTGGGCGCGCAGCTCGGCCAGCGTCGCGGACGACGGGGCCAGGGTGAGGTCGGCCAGCTCGTGCATGCGGCGGATCCACCGCCAGGCCGCCCGGGCCGCCCCGCGTCCCACCGCGCCGGGACCGTGCTGGCGGAGGTAGCTCGGCATGTCGGTCTGGTAGACCGCGACGGTGGGGAGGCCGAGGCGGTCGGCAGCCGACAGCGCGCTGGCGCCGAGGACGAAGGGTGAGGCCACGTGCACCACGTCGGGCGCGAAGCCGCGCAGCAGGGTCTCCACCTCGCCACCCAGCGGGAGGCCGACCGGGAACTGGCGCACCGGCACGGACGCGAGGCCGTGCACGGCATACCCGGCGTAGCTCGTGGGGGCGGGACGGGGGGCGATGACGACTACCTCGTGGCCGCCGTCGCGCAGGCACTCGACCACCCGGCAGACGCTGGTCGTCACGCCGTTGAGGTAGGGGAGGAAGGACTCCGTCACGATGGCGACTCGCACGACTCCAGCCTCCGCACCCCGGGTGAGGGGACGGCCACGGCCGGGGGTGTGTCGGGTGAGCGGCAGGTGACCGGCTGGTGCGTGGGCTAGCGTTCCGGCCATGTCATCGCCGGCGACCACGGAGGCTGCACCCCCGACCGACCACTTCTGGGCGGTGGTCCCCGCCGGCGGGGCGGGCACCAGGCTCTGGCCGCTGTCGCGGGCCAGCTCGCCCAAGTTCCTGCGCGACCTCACCGGCACCGGGCGCTCGCTGCTGCAGTCGACCTGGGACCGGTTGACCCCGTTGACCGGGCCGCGTGTGCTGGTCGTCACCGGCGTCGCCCACCGTGCTGCCGTCGCCGATCAGCTGCCGGACCTGCCCCCCGACCAGCTGCTCGCCGAGCCGGCCCCACGCGACTCGATGGCCGCGATCGGCTGGGCCGCGGCGGTGCTCGAGGCCCGCGACCCGTCGGCCGTGCTCGGGTCGTTCGCGGCTGACCACGTGATCGGCGACGAGGACGCCTTCCGGGCCTGTGTCGCCGAGGCGGTGGCCGCCGCCGAGCTGGGGTACGTCGTGACGATCGGCATCGAGCCGACCCACCCGGCGACCGGGTTCGGCTACATTGAGCTGGGCGACGCGCTGGGGTCGGGCTCCGCCCACGCCGTGACCCAGTTCGTGGAGAAGCCGGACCGGGCCCGGGCCGAGGAGTACCTCGCCACCGGCCGGTTCCGCTGGAACGCCGGGATGTTCGTCGTCAAGGCGACCGTGCTGCTCGACCTGCTGGCGCAGTGGCACCCCGAGCTCGCGACCGGCCTGCGGGCGCTCGCGGCCGACCCGTCGCGGCTGGCCGACGTGTGGCCCGGCCTCGAGAAGATCGCGATCGACCACGCGGTCGCCGAGCCGGCGGCCGCCGAGGGCCGGGTTGCCGTGGTGCCCGGTGGGTTCGGCTGGGACGACGTGGGCGACTTCAGCTCGCTGGGTGCCCTGCTCCCCGACGCCGACGGTATGCCGGGGGTGCGGGTCCTCGGTGACGCCTCCGCCGTGCGGGTGGTCGACGCGAGCGGGGTCGTCGTCCCCGGGGGTGACCGGGTGGTGGCGGTCGTCGGGCTCGACGACGTGGTCGTGGTCGACACCCCCGACGCGCTCCTGGTGATGTCGCGCGACCGCGCCCAGGACGTCAAGGCGGTCGTCGACGCCCTCCGGGCCGAGGGCCGCACCGACCTGCTCTGATCCGCGCCTGCTCAGGTGGCGAGGTCGCGGCGCCGGAACGCGGTGGCACCGACGGCGGCCACCAGCGCGGCCACGACCAGCAGCCCCACGAGCCCGGCTGCGTTCGGGTCACCGCCGGGCAGGCTCCCGAGGTGGTCGAACGGCGACAGCCCGAGGGCCCAGCCCGGCAGTGACAGCAGCGCGCCGAACTCGCCCAGCACCACGAACACCGCCAGCACCGCCCACGCAGCAGTCGAGAGCCGCGGGACCAGGCCGAACAGCAGCAGCGTGAGGCCGACGCAGACCAGCACGGCAGGTGCCGTGGCGAGCGCCGCAGGCAGCAGCTCGGCGACGCCCGTCGTACTCACCGATCCTGCCGCGACACCTGCGGCGACGCCCACCACGGCGAGCAGCCACACGGACCCGGCGCCCGCGATCACGAGGTGGCTGGCGAGCCAGCGCCAGCGGCTGACCGGGGTGGCCAGGACGATCTCGCCGCGCCCGGCGTTCTCCTCCGACCGCAGCCGCAGCGCGGTCGCGATGCCGTAGGCCGCGGCCCCCACCGCGAGGAAGCGCAGCTCGGTGCCGAAGAAGGCGTCGAGGAGGGAGCCCTGTCCGCCACTCATCTTTCGGAGCATCTCCTCGACGTCGGGGCTGTCGGCGATCTGGTCCACCGACGAGGCGATGTTGCCGATGACCAGGCCGAGCACGGCATACCCGATGGTCCACCCGAGCAGCGAGCCGCGCTGCAGCCGCCAGGCGAGCCCGAAGGGCGTCCCCAGCCGGGCGGCACCCCGCGCAGGTCCCGGGCGGGCGGCCCACAGGCCGGAGCCCAGGTCGCGGCGGTGCAGCAGGGCGTCGGCGACGGCGAGCAGCAGGGCGGTGGCGACCACGGCCGGGACCACGAGCCACAGCCGGTTGGCGCCATAGGGGCTGACCTTCTCGGCCCAGCCCAGGAACGACAGCCACGCAAGGTCCTGGCCTGCGCCGGTGGCGGTGTCGGCGGTGGCCCGGATGACGAAGGCCAGCCCCAGCACCCCGATCGCGATGCCGCCGGCGCCCCGCGTGGTCGAGGTCAGCTGGACGGCGACCGCGGTGACAGCGGTCATGACCAGGCCGGCCACGACCTCGACCGCGCCGAGCGCGAACGACCCCACCGCGTCGACGCCGGTGGCGAGCAGGCTCAGCGCCGACAGCAGGCCGGTGCCGAGGACGGTCAGGCTCGCGAGCGCGACGGCTGCGGCAAGGGGCGCGCGTCGCCCGACCACCCCGGCGGCGAGGAGCTCGAGGCGGCCGTCCTCCTCCTCGCTGCGGGTGTGCCGGCGGACCAGCGCGAAGGCGAGGAACGCGGTGGCCAGGCTGCCCATCATCACGGTCTTGAGCACGCCGATCCCGGCCACCGTCGCTGACGGGAGCGGTCCGTAGAGCGCGGTCAGCGACGGGTTGTCGACCATCGCGGACGCGCCACTCGCTGCCGCGGCGTCGCTCGGGTAGAGGTCGAGGGTGGCGGCCATCGAGCCGTAGGCCGTGGCCACGAGCGCCAGCACGCTGGCGACGACGATCCACCGGTCGCGCCGCCAGGCCAGTCGCAGGAGGGTGCCGGTCCCGGCGAGCGACGTCATGCCGGGACCTCCTCCCGCGGGGCGGGGTCGGTGAGGGTGTCGCGGTACTGCGAGAGGAACAGCTCCTCCAGGGTCGGCGGCTGGCAGGTCAGTGCCTCGATGCCGTGCGCGCCCAGGCGCTGGAGCACGTCGCCGACCGCGCTGGTCTCGACGGACAGCACGATCCGGTCGCAGTCCTCCCGCGCGGAGTCGACCCCGGGCCAGCCGCCCGCCTCCGACCCTGCGAGCGGCCGCGCGAGGGACGCGGAGATGCTCGTGCGGGTGAGGTGGCGCAGGTCGGTGAGCGTGCCGGAGTCGACGATCCGGCCGGCGCGCACGATGCTCACCCGGTCGGCGGCGGTCTCCACCTCGGACAGGATGTGGCTCGAGAGCAGGACGGTGCGGCCTTCGGCGCGGACCCGGGCCAGGTGCTCCTGGAACACCTTCTCCATCAACGGGTCGAGGCCGGAGGTGGGCTCGTCGAGGACGAGCAGCGGCACGTCGGAGGCGAACGCCGCGACGAGGGCGACCTTCTGCCGGTTGCCCTTGGAGTAGGAGCGACCCTTCTTCGTGGGGTCGAGCTCGAAGGCCTCGAGCAGCTCCATGCGACGGCCCTCGTCGATGCCGCCGCGCAGCCGGCCGAGCAGGTCGATGACCTCGCCGCCGGTGAGGTTCGGCCAGAGCACGACGTCGCCGGGCACGTAGGCGAGCTGGCGGTGCAGCTCGGTGGCGTCCGTCCACGGATCCCGGCCGAGCAGGGTCACCGTGCCGCCGTCGGAGCGCAGCAGCCCGAGGAGCACGCGGATGGTGGTGGACTTCCCGGCGCCGTTGGGCCCGAGGAAGCCGTGGACCTCGCCCTCGTGGACGGTCAGGTCGAGACCGTCGAGGGCGGTCGTGGTGCCGAACTTCTTGGTGAGGCCGATGGCCTCGATGACAGGAGCCATGACTCCAACCATACACTGTTTTCAGAAAACTCTGAATGATCTAAACTTTCCTCATGACGCCCACTCCTGCCGCCGCCGACCCCTCGCGCTTCGTCGAGCGCTTCGGGTCCGCGCTCACCGCGGCCGGGATGCAGCGGCTGCCCGCGCGCGTGTTCGCCGCGTTGCTGGCCGACGACGACGGGCGGATGACGGCGGCCGAGATCGGGGAGGTGCTCGCGGTCAGCCCGGCGTCCGTGTCCGGTGCCGTGCGCTCGCTGCAGCAGATGCGGATGATCCACCGGGAGCGCGAGCAGGGGACCCGGCGCGACGTCTACGTCGTCGCCGACGACGCCTGGCACGACATGATGATGAACTCGGCCAACATCTACGCGCCCCTCACCCAGTCGCTCAGCGAAGGCGTCGACCAGGTCGGCGGTCGGGGCACGACGGCCGGGGACCGGCTGGCGCTGAGCGTGGCGTTCCTCGAGTTCGTGACCGAGGAGATGCACCAGCTCTCCGAGCGGTGGGACAAGCGCCGGGCCGACCTCGGCTACTGAGCGCCACACCTTTATCGGGTCTGGCAAGAACGTTGACCTTCACTCGACTTCCGAAGTGGGGTGAGGGTCAACCTTCCTCCTTGACCCGATAAAGCTGGGACGAGCGGGGCGGGGTGGCCGGGGGTGACCGAGGCCACGGTGAGGTGGGCCACGAGCGGCGACCACACGGCATACCGGCTCACTATCGTGGGCGGCATGGCCGCCGACGTCCCCGAAGCACGCTCCGAGTCCGACCTCCCGATCAAGGCCGTGTATGCCGCGGGCGACCTCGAGGGCTTCGACGCGGACTCCCAGCTCGGTCACCCCGGGCAGTTCCCCTACACGCGGGGCGTCTACCCGAACATGTACACGGGGCGCCCGTGGACGATGCGGCAGTACGCCGGGTTCGGCACCGCCAAGGAGTCGAACGAGCGCTACCACGAGCTCGTCGCCAACGGCACCGGCGGGCTCTCGGTGGCCTTCGACCTGCCGACCCAGATGGGCTACGACTCCGACGAGGCGATCGCGCACGGCGAGGTCGGCAAGGTCGGGGTCGCGATCGACTCGATCGACGACATGCGGACGCTGTTCGGCGGCCTGCCGCTCGGTGACCTGTCGACGTCGATGACCATCAACGCCCCCGCCGCGACCCTGCTGCTGATGTACCAGCTGGTCGCCGAGGAGAACGGCGCGGACGCGTCCCGGCTGGCCGGGACGATCCAGAACGACGTGCTCAAGGAGTACATCGCCCGCGGCACCTACATCTACCCGCCGAAGGAGTCGCTGCGGCTGATCAGCGACATCTTCGCCTACTGCCACAAGGAGCTGCCGCGCTGGAACACCATCTCCATCAGCGGCTACCACATGGCCGAAGCCGGGGCGACGCCCGCGCAGGAGATCGCCTTCACGCTCGCCAACGCCAAGGAGTACGTGCGCGCGGCGCAGGCGGCCGGTCTCGACGTCGACGACTTCGCGCCGCGTCTCTCGTTCTTCTTCGTGGCGCGGACGACCCTGCTGGAGGAGGTCGCGAAGTTCCGTGCCGCCCGGCGGATCTGGGCGCGGGTCATGCGTGACGAGTTCGGGGCGAAGAACCCCAAGAGCCAGATGCTGCGGTTCCACACCCAGACCGCCGGGGTCCAGCTGACCGCCCAGCAGCCCGAGGTCAACCTGGTCCGGGTGGCGCTCCAGGGCCTCGGCGCGGTGCTCGGCGGCACCCAGTCGCTGCACACCAACTCGTTCGACGAGGCGATCGCCCTGCCGACGCAGAAAGCCGCCCGCCTCGCCCTGCGCACCCAGCAGGTGATCGCCTACGAGACCGACGTGACCAAGACCGTCGACCCGTTCGCCGGCTCCTACGTCGTCGAGTCGATGACCGACGACGTCGAGGCCGCCGCGCTCGACCTCATCCAGGCCGTCGAGGACCGCGGGGGAGCGGTCGCCGCGATCGAGCAGGGCTTCCAGAAGTCCGAGATCGAGCGCTCGGCCTACCGCATCGCCCTCGAGATCGACAGCAAGGAGCGCACCGTCGTCGGCCTCAACCGGTTCGCCCTCGACGAGGAGGAGCCCTACGAGCCCCTGCGCGTCGACCCCCAGATCGAGCACGACCAGCGCGAGCGCCTCGCCGCGCTGCGGGCCGAGCGCGACAACGCCGCCGTCGAGGCGGCCCTCGAGGCGGTCCGCGAGGCGGCGAGGGGCACCGACAACCTGCTCTACCCGATGCGCGAGGCGCTGCGGCTGCGGGCCACCGGCGGCGAGGTCAGCCACGCGCTGCGCGACGTCTGGGGCCTCTACGTCCCGCGCGAGACCTTCTGACCTGGCCGGGGCGTCGGCGTCGCGCGAGTAGAGTGCGCGCTGACATGACCGACAACCTCCTGATGGCGCTGTGCGCCAGCATCGACGCGCTCGCCCCGGAGCTTCTCGACCTCCAGCACGACGTGCACGCCCACCCCGAGCTGTCCCGGGGTGAGGCCCGCACGACGGCAGCGGTCGCTCGCCGACTCGCCGCGGCCGGGATCACCCACCGCACCCTGCCCGTCAGCGGCCTGGTCGCCGACCTCGGAGCCGAGCAGCCGGCCTACCGGGTGGCCCTGCGCGCCGACCTCGACGCCCTGCCGGTGGGGGAGCGCACGGGACTGCCGTGGGCCTCGACCACCGAAGGGATCTGCCACGCCTGCGGACACGACGTCCACGTGGCCGCCATGCTGGGCGCGGGACTCGCCCTCAAGCAGCACGAGGAGGCCCTGCGCGAGCGCGGCATCGGCGTGCGACTGCTCTTCCAGCCCGCCGAGGAGGTCATCCCCGGCGGCGCGGTCGACCTCATCGCCGAGGGAGCGCTCGACGGGGTGGACGCCATCTTCGCCGTGCACTGCGACCCGACCCTCGACGTCGGCACCGTGGGCCTGCGTGAGGGCGCCATCACCGCGGCCGCCGACCGGGTCAGCGTCCACCTGAGCGGTCGCGGGGGCCACACCTCGCGCCCCCACCTGACCGAAGACCTCACCTTCGCCCTGGCCAAGGTGGTGACCGAGCTCCCCGCCGTGCTCTCCCGACGGCTCGACCCGCGCACCGCGTTCGCGCTGGTCTGGGGCGAGGTGCACGCCGGCCAGGCGGCCAACGTCATCCCGTCGAGCGGTGCCATCGCCGGCACCCTGCGGATGCTCGACGCGAAGGCCTGGACCACGATCGGACCCCTCCTCGCCGAGGCGGTCGAGCACGTCGTCGCCCCGTATGCCGTGACGGCAGTCCTCGAGCACGTCCAGGGAGTGCCGCCCGTGGTCAACGACCCCGAGGCGATCGAGGTCTTCCGGGCGGCGGCCGAGGGTGCCGGGCTGGTGGCCGTCGGCACGCCCCAGTCCCTCGGCGGCGAGGACTTCGCGTGGTACCTGCGCCAGGTGCCGGGAGCGATGGCGCGGCTCGGCACCCGCACGCCCGGTGGCCCCACCTACGACCTGCACCAGGGCGACCTCGTGGTCGACGACAGCTCGGTCGTCCAGGGGGCGAGGCTGCTCGCCGGGGCGGTCGTGGCTGGTGTGGTCAAGACCCGCGCGGGTGCTCCTGCACCTGCATGAGGGACAGTCGCGGATCGGTAACGGTTTGTGCCCCAAGACCGTCAAGGCTGACCAACCTGTCGATTCGTCGGGCTATCCTCACGGCCTAGTGGCGCACCAGAGCGCCTCGTGCATACCAAAGAACAGGAGACAGCCTTGCGTCACACGATGAAGGTTGCAGCGGTGATGTCGGTGGCAGCACTGACCCTCGCCGCATGTGGTGACTCGGGCAACGGCTCGGGGTCCAGCAGTTCCAGCTCGAGCACGACCAAGAAGAGCGACGTCAAGGTCGGCATGGCCTACGACGTCGGTGGTCGTGGTGACCAGTCCTTCAACGACTCCGCTGCGGCGGGTCTGGACAAGGCCAAGTCCGAGCTCGGCGTGGACACCAAGGAAGCCGCCGCGGTCAACGGCGAGAACGAAGCAGCCCGTGAGGAGCGCCTCCAGCAGCTCATCGACGCCGGCTACACCCACGTCGTCGCGGTCGGGTTCGCCTACGCCAAGTCGGTCGGCAAGGCCGCCAAGGACAACCCCGAGGTCCACTTCGCCATCGTCGACGACGCGTCGGACGACTCCAAGGGCGCGAACGTCGACCAGATCACCTTCGCCGAGAACGAGGGCTCCTTCCTCGTCGGTGCGGCGGCTGCCCTGAAGTCCAAGACGGGCCACATCGGCTTCGTCGGTGGCGTCAACGTCCCGCTCATCAAGAAGTTCGAGGCTGGCTACATCGCCGGTGCGAAGGCCGTCAACCCGGCCATCAAGATCGACTCGCAGTACCTCACCCAGCCGCCGGACTTCAGCGGCTTCGGTGACCCGGCCAAGGGCAAGACCGCGGCTGACGGCATGTACCAGAAGGGCGCCGACGTGGTCTACCACGCCGCTGGCGGCTCGGGTGGTGGCGTCTTCACGGCGGCCAAGGCGGCCGGCAAGCTCGCGATCGGTGTCGACTCGGACCAGGCCCTCACGGCCCCCGAGGCGGTGCGCTCGGTGATCATGACCTCGATGATCAAGAAGGTCGACGTCGCGGTGTACGACTTCATCAAGTCGGCGTCCGAGGGCAAGGAGCTCACGGGCAACAACATCTACGACCTGAAGGCCGGCGGTGTGGACTACTCCACGACCGGTGGTCAGATCGACGACATCAAGTCCAAGCTCGACGACTACAAGGCCAAGATCGTCTCCGGCGAGATCAAGGTGCCTGTCACCCCCTGATCGACCCCCCTTGTAGGGCAAGTGGGCAACACACGGCCCGGGCGGCGCGGTAGCGTCAGACCCGGGCCGTGTGCTTGTCTGATCGCCCACCGCACCCGGCGGCCACCGCTGTCGGATGCGCCCCAGTTTGCGCCACCCGCCCGCGCTGCCGCGGGCCCGGACCAGGAGTGTGAGCCATCACCGCCTCCCCAGCGCTGACCCCGACCTCGACCTCGGAAGGTGGTGCCCCGGCCGTCGAGCTGGAGGGGATCACCAAGCGGTTCCCGGGTGTGGTCGCCAACAAGGACATCACCTTCTCGGTGCGACGTGGCACGGTCCACGCGATCGTCGGGGAGAACGGCGCCGGCAAGTCCACCCTGATGAAGATCCTCTACGGCGTGCAGCGCCCGGACGAGGGCACCATCAAGGTCAACGGGCAGGTCGTCAACCTCCACTCGCCGTCGGACGCCATCGCGGCGGGGATCGGCATGGTCTTCCAGCACTTCATGCTGGCCGACAACCTCACCGTCCTCGAGAACGTCGTCCTCGGCGCCGAGAAGCTGCACGGCATCGGTGACGGCGCGCGCCGCGAGATCAAGCGGATCTCCAACGCCTACAAGCTCGACGTCGACCCCGACGCGCTCGTCGCCGACCTCGGCGTGGGTGCCCGCCAGCGGATCGAGATCCTCAAGGTGCTGTTCCGCGGGGCGCGGACCCTCATCCTCGACGAGCCGACCGCCGTCCTCGTGCCCCAGGAGGTCGACGAGCTGTTCGACCAGCTGGCCGAGCTGAAGGACGAGGGCCTCACCGTCCTGTTCATCTCCCACAAGCTCGACGAGGTGCTCAAGGTCGCGGACTCGATCACGGTGATCCGCCGCGGCACCACCATCGACACGGTCGACCCCAAGGCGGTCAACGCCCGTCAGCTCGCCGAGCTGATGGTCGGCTCCGAGCTCCCGTCACCCACGACCGAGGAGTCCACGGTCACCGACCGGGTGCTGCTCCGGCTCGAGGGCATCACCCTCGGTGGTGGCACCGGCCGCCCGGTCCTCGACGACATCTCGCTGACGATCCACGCCGGCGAGGTGCTCGGGATCGCGGGGGTCGAGGGCAACGGGCAGGCCGAGCTCGTCGAGGTGATCATGGGGATGCGCGAGCCGAGCGCCGGCGAGGTGTTCCTCGGCGACACCGACATCTCCGACTGGCACGTGCGCGAGATCCGTGAGGCCGGGGTCGGCTACATCCCCGAGGACCGGCACCGCCACGCGCTGCTCCTCGAGGCCCCGCTGTGGGAGAACCGGATGCTGGGCCACCAGACCGAGTCGCCCAACGTGAAGGGCCAGCTCATCGACGCGGCCGCCGCGAAGGCCGACACCGAGCGGATCGTCAAGGACTACGACGTCCGCACCCCCTCGATCTTCGTCACCGCCGGCTCGCTCTCCGGCGGCAACCAGCAGAAGCTCATCATCGGCCGCGAGATGAGCCACAAGCCCAAGGTGCTCATCGCCGCCCACCCCACCCGGGGGGTCGACGTCGGTGCCCAGTCGAGCATCTGGGACCACATCAGGGCGGCCCGCCGCGAAGGCCTGGCCGTGCTCCTGATCTCCGCAGACCTCGAGGAGCTGATCGGCTTGTCCGACACGATCCGCGTCATCCTGCGAGGCAAGCTCTCGGGTGACTTCGACCCCGACGACGTCACGGCAGAGGACCTCGGTGCCGCCATGACGGGCGCCGGCGAGAAGGAGGAGTCGCGGTGAAGTCGCTCAACGTGCGTCGCATCCTGATGAGCCTGGCCGCCCCCGTGCTGGCGCTCGTCGTCGCATTCGTCGTGACCTCACTGGTCCTCGTCGCCGTGGGCGACCCGGTGGGCGACGTCTGGAAGACCATCCTCGCGGTGCCCAAGCCCCGCCAGACCGTCAACATCATCAACGCCGCGTCGGTCTTCTACCTCTCGGCCATCGCGGTCGCGGTGGGCTTCCGGATGAACCTCTTCAACATCGGGGTCGACGGGCAGTACCGCGTGGCGGCGTTCGCCGCGGCCATCTTCGCCGGCCAGGCCTGGCTCCCCGGATGGCTCAACATCCTCGTCGCCATCCTCGTCGCGATGGTGGCCGGTGGGCTGTGGGCCAGCATCGCGGCATACCTCAAGGTGAAGCGCGGTGTCTCCGAGGTGATCTCGACGATCATGCTGAACGCCATCGCCACCGGCGTGGTGAGCTGGCTCCTGCTCAAGGTGTCCAGCCGCGGGGAGGGCTCCAACAGCATCGAGACCAAGACGATCCCCGAGTCCTCCCAGCTGGAGGGGTTCAAGCTGATCCCCGGGGCGACCAACCGGGTCTACACGCTGCTGATCCTCGCGGTCCTCGTCGGCTTCCTCTACTGGTTCGTGCTCAGCAAGACCCGGTTCGGCTTCGACCTGCGCGCCACCGGCCGGTCCGAGAGCGCCGCCGTCGCGAGCGGCGTCAACGTGCCCCGCATGGTGATGACCGCGATGATCGCGTCCGGCGCGCTCGCGGGGCTCGTGGGCATGCCGCTGCTGTTCGGACAGGACCACAACTACGGCACGACGTTCCAGTCGGGACTCGGCTTCGCCGGCATCGCGATCGCCCTGCTGGGGCGCAACAACGCGGTCGGCATCGGCTTCGCCGCACTGCTGTGGGCGTTCCTCGACGTCCAGTCCAACGCGCTGCAGATCCAGGCCGACGTGGCCCAGGAGCTCGTCAACATCATCCAGGGCGTCATCCTCTTCGCGGTCGTCATCGCCTACGAGCTGATCCGCCGGGCCGACAAGCGGATCGAGCAGACCAGGGTCGCGCGCGAGCTGGCGGCACAGCGGCAAGCCGCCCCCGCCACGGAAGGAGCCCCGGCATGAGCGCCACCGGACTCGAGGTCGGCACCCAGGCCGTCGCCGACCGCCCGAAGCGTCGCCGGTTCGGCCTGCGCGAGTGGTCCATCGTGGCCATCGGCGCGATCGCCGTGATCTCGGTGCTGCGCCTGGTGACCGGCGCCGACGACATCGCCTCGTCCGGTGCCCTCGCGGCCGCCATCGGCCTCGCCGTGCCGATCGGCCTCGCCGGTCTCGGTGGTCTCTGGTCGGAGCGCGCCGGTGTGGTCAACATCGGGCTCGAGGGCATGATGATCCTCGGCACCTGGGGAGCCGGGTTCTTCGGCTACCACATGGGCCCGTGGGCGGGCGCCCTCGGCGCGATCGTCATGGGGATGCTCGGCGGGCTGATCCACGCCGTCGCCACCGTCAACTTCGGGGTCGACCACATCGTGTCGGGTGTCGCGATCAACATCATCGGCCTCGGCGTCGCCAAGTACCTCGCCGCCCGGTTCTTCAACGGGCTGCCCGGTGGTGGACCGACCCAGTCGCCCCCGATCGACTCGCTGCCGGACTTCACGATCCCCGGGGTGTCCGACGGGCTCGGCACGATCGAGAAGAAGGACTGGTTCTTCATCAGCGACGTCGCCGCGGTCCTGCGGGCCCTGTGCACCGACGTCTCGATCCTCACGATCATCGCGGTGCTGCTCTTCGTCGCGACCTGGTGGGTGCTGTGGCGCTCCGCGTTCGGGCTGCGGCTGCGGTCCGTGGGTGAGTCCCCGGTCGCGGCGGAGTCGCTCGGCGTCAACGTGCTGCGCTACAAGTTCCTCGCCGTGGTCGTGTCCGGTGGCCTGGCCGGCCTCGGTGGCGGGTTCCTCGCCCTCGTCGCCGCCAACATCTACCGCGACGGCCAGACCGGTGGCCGTGGCTACATCGGCCTCGCCGCCATGATCTTCGGCAACTGGCGCCCCGGCGGCCTGCTCACCGGCGCCGCGCTGTTCGGCTACACCGACGCCGTCCAGCTCCGTGGTGGTGCCACGGTGCACGCGTTCCTGCTGCTGTTCGCGGTCCTGCTCGTGGTCATCGGCGTCTGGCAGATCGTCCGCAACCAGCGGGTCGTCCAGGGCGGTCTCGCGATCGTCGTCGGCGTCCTCGTCGGCTGGTGGTACTTCGCCGTTGACGCCGTGCCCGCCGAGCTCACCGGCACCACCCCCTACGTCACCACGTTGCTGGTCCTCGCCTTCGCCTCCCAGCGACTGCGGATGCCGGCAGCCGACGGCCAGATCTACCGCAAGGGCGAGGGGCACTAGGTGTGCTCTGACCCAGGGAACGAGGGGTATGCCGCGGAGCTGGCCGCGCGGCATACCGCACCTCCTGCTCCGGAGGACGTGGACTGGGACGCCTTGCGCGCCAAGGCGATCGAGATCATGGGCAAGGCCTACGCGCCGTACTCGAACTTCCCCGTCGGGGTCGCCGGGATCGTCGACGACGGTCGGGTCGTCGTGGGGTGCAACGTCGAGAACGCCGCCTACGGCGTCGGGCTGTGTGCCGAGTGCGGCATGGTCTCCGAGCTGCACGCGACCGGTGGCGGCACGCTCGTCGCGGTCTCGTGCGTGGGTGGTGACGGGCAGCCGCTGATGCCGTGCGGGCGCTGTCGCCAGCTGCTCTGGGAGAACGGCGGCCCCGAGTGCCTGCTGCTCACCCCCGAGGGCGTGCTGCCGATGCGTGAGGTGCTGCCGCAGGCGTTCGGCCCCGACAACCTGACCGCGGCGCGCCACCCCGCCTGACCCCGCGCGCCGCCCTCCCCGAGAAACTCGGCCAATCGCCCGGTTCTGTGTGCTCTTTTGCGCCTCGTGACGTCGGAACTCGGCCAGTTGGCCGCGTCCGGTCCGGGGCGGACGTGGGACGCCCCGCGTGGATGGTCGGGGCCGTCGCCGGTCTGACACGATGGCCCCATGAGTGAAGCCTTCGATGCCGTCGACGTCATCATCGCCAAGCGGGGCAAGGGCGAGCTGTCCGATGCGCAGATCGACTGGGTCATCGACGCCTACACGCGCGGTGCCGTGGCCGACGAGCAGATGTCGAGCCTCGCGATGGCCATCCTGCTGAACGGCATGAACCGCCGCGAGATCTCCCGCTGGACCGGCGCGATGATCGCCAGCGGTGAGCGGATGGACTTCTCCGGGCTGTCCCGCCCGACGGCCGACAAGCACTCGACCGGCGGCGTGGGCGACAAGATCACCCTGCCGCTGGCGCCCCTCGTCGCGGCGTGCGGCGTCGCGGTGCCGCAGCTGTCAGGGCGCGGCCTCGGCCACACCGGTGGCACCCTCGACAAGCTCGAGTCGATCCCGGGCTGGCGGGCGGCGATGAGCAACGAGGCGATGATGCAGCAGCTCGAGGACGTCGGTGCGGTCATCTGTGCCGCGGGTGACGGCCTGGCCCCGGCGGACAAGAAGCTCTACGCCCTGCGTGACGTGACCGGCACCGTCGAGGCGATCCCGTTGATCGCGTCGTCGATCATGAGCAAGAAGATCGCGGAGGGGACCGGCGCACTGGTGCTCGACGTCAAGGTCGGCAGCGGCGCGTTCATGAAGAACGTCGACGACGCCCGCGAGCTGGCCCGCACGATGGTCGACCTCGGCACCGACGCCGGCGTGAAGACCGTGGCGATGCTGACCAACATGCAGGTGCCGCTCGGCCTGACCGCAGGCAACGCCCTCGAGGTGCGCGAGTCGGTCGAGGTGCTGGCCGGTGGCGGACCCGAGGACGTCGTCGAGCTGACCCTGGCACTGGCCCGCGAGATGCTCGCGTGCGCGGGTCGTGAGGACGTCGACCCGGCCGACGCCCTCAAGGACGGTCGCGCCATGGACGCGTGGAAGGCGATGATCCGCGCCCAGGGCGGAGACCCGGACGCGACCCTGCCGGTGGCCAGGGAGAGCCAGGACATCCTGGCCCCCGCCGACGGGGTCCTCACCCAGCTCGACGCCCTCAAGGTCGGGGTCGCCGCGTGGCGGCTGGGTGCCGGCCGGGCCCGCAAGGAGGACCCGGTGCAGGCCGGGGCCGGCGTGGAGATGCACTACAAGCCGGGAGCCACCGTCCGGGCCGGCGAGAAGCTGCTGACCCTGCACACCGACACCCCGGACCGGTTCGACCGAGCCATGGAGTCACTGGAGGGCGCCTTCACGATCGCCCCCGAGGGCTCGCGACCCGACCTGCTGCCGTTGGTCATCGAGAAGATCGCCTGACGCGGTCGGCGGCCGCGGCCGCGAAGGCTGCCACCCGTTCGACGACCTCGGGACTCCACAGCACCCGGCGGTGACCGCGACCCTCGGTCGCCATCAGCCGGGCGTCGTGCCACGCATCGGTGATCCGCACGCCCGCGGCGAACGGCGCCTCCTGGTCGCTGCGGTCGTGGACGACGAGCAGGTGGGGCAGGGACGGGAGACGGGCCGCCATGGTGAGCAGGTCGAGCTCGGCCACCGGCGTGCCCACCCGCCGCTCGGCGCGACGCACCATCACCTGCTGGGACCGTGGTCCGACCCCCAGCGCCGCCGAGAAGACGGGCAGCATCGCCTCGACGCCGTCCGGTGGCGCGACGAGCACGAGCGAGTCGGGCTGCACGCCCAGCCCGAGCGCGTGCACCGCGGCAAGGCTTCCGGCAGAGTGCGCCACGACGAGCGTGGGGCGGCCGAACTCGGCGACGACCGCGGCCAGTCCCTCGGCCATCTCCAGGAACGTCGTCGAGCGACCCCCGTGCACCCCGGGTCCGGAGTCGCCGTGGCTCGGCGCGTCGAACGCGACCACGCACAGGCCGCGGTCGACCAGCGGCTGGACGTGGGCGCCGAGCTGCTGCCACCAGCCGCCCCACCCGTGCACGAGGTATGCCGTGGGGTTGCCCCAGTCGCCGTAGACCCGTCCGCGCACGGTGCCGTGGGCCCACTGCACGGCGAACGGCTCACCGCCGGCCGGGGTCCGGGCCGCGCGCACCGCTGCGGCCGGGCTCGCCGGCAGCCGGAACCAGAGGCGCTCGGCCAGCAGCCCGCCGAGCGCGGGGGACCGTCGCTCGAGCTGGGCGAACACCGTCCGCAGGGCGGGCGAGCCCGGGAGACCCGTGGCCGGAACCGCTGCGTCGACCGTCGGCTGGGTGACCTCAGGAGTGAAGACGGTGGCGGGTTGGGGGAGCGTCACGAAACGATCGATCGTGCTTTTTTGAACGGACATGTCTGGACCTCTCTGCGTTTCCGGGATTCTGTGGGCGGGTGCTCAGCTGCGGATGTGGTCGAGCAGGCGGTCGAAGGCGTCCTGGGCCCGAGCCGGGGCGGCCGGGTCGTGGAGCAGGCGCGCCGAGAAGGCGTACCCGAGCATGATGGCGAGCAGGTCGTGGGCGAAGGCTGCCGCGTCGGTCGACTCGCGGAACTGACCCTCGGTCACGCCACCGCGGACGATCGTCTCGATGGTGTCGAGCAGGTCCCGCTCGATCTGCACGACCTTGGTGCGGACCGGGCCCTCGGGCTCGTCGTCGTACTCGCTGGCCACCGAGATGAAGATGCATCCGCCGGGCAGGGCGTAGTCGGCGTAGCCGCCCCAGCCGAGCCACCGGTCGAACAGCGTGCGCAGGCGGGGCTCGCCCCGGGGCTCCTTGAGGGCTGGCCGGATGACGAGCTGGGTGAAGGCGTCGGCCGCGTAGTCCATCACAGCGGTCTGCAGCCCCTCCTTCGACCCGAAGTGCGCGAAGAGACCGCTCTTGGACATCTCCATGGCCTCGGCCAGGCCGCCGATGGTGATGCCGCGCAGGCCCACCCGGCTCGACTGCGCCAGCGCCACGCGAAGCACCGAGTCGCGGGTCTCGTCGCCTTTGCTCACCAGCCAATAAAAGCACGACCGTTCGCATTGGTCAACCGCCTTTCCGAGGCTGGCCTCGCGGGCGTCCGGCCCGGGTGGAGAGGCGGCACTAGGCTGGCCTGGTGCCTGAGCTCATCGCGACCCCCACGACCATCCCCGTCCCCGGCGGCAAGATCATCGACGAGCACGTCGGCCGGGTGAACACCGGCAGCGAGGCTGTCTCGGTGGCCCACATGAAGGCGCCGGCCGACTGGACCGAGCCGTTCCAGGCGCCGGACTTCGACGAGATCACCCTGGTGATCTCGGGCACCGTGCTGGTCGACCACGACGGCGGTCAGCTCCGCGTCGAGGCCGGCCAGAGCATCGTGACCCGCGCCGGCGAGCGGATCCGCTACTCCACCGGGTCCGAGAGCGCCGAGTACGTCGCCGTGTGCCTGCCGGCGTTCAGCCCCGAGACCGTCAACCGGGACGAGGAGGAGGGCGCGTGATCTTCGGTCGCAAGGGGTCCAAGGACGACGACGACACCGCGGGCCTCGAGGACCAGGTCCTGCGCGCCCCCAAGGCGCTGCTGCACGACCACCTCGACGGTGGGCTGCGCCCCCAGACGATCATCGAGATCGCCGACCAGGTCGGGTATGCCGGGTTGCCGGCCTCCGACGCCGACAGCCTCGGCGCGTGGTTCCGGGACAGCGCGGACTCCGGGTCGCTGGTGCGCTACCTCGAGACCTTCGACCACACCCTCGCGGTCATGCAGACCACCGAGGGCCTGCGCCGGGTCGCTCGCGAGTGCGTGCTCGACCTCGCGGCTGACGGCGTCGTCTACGCGGAGAGCCGTTATGCCCCGGAGCAGCACATCTCCGAGGGGCTGGTGCTCGAGGACGTCGTCGAGGCCGTCAACGCCGGGTTCCGTGAGGGCGAGGAGCTGGCCGCCAAGGCGGGCACCCCCATCCGGGTGACCGCGCTCCTGACCGCCATGCGGCACGCCGCCAAGAGCACCGAGATCGCCGAGCTCGCGGTCCGCTACCGCGACCAGGGTGTAGCGGGGTTCGACATCGCCGGGGCGGAGGCGGGGTTCCCTCCCACCCGGCACCTCGACGCGTTCGAGTACCTCCGTCGCGAGAACGCCCACTTCACCATCCACGCGGGTGAGGCGTTCGGCCTGCCGAGCATCTGGGAGGCGATCCAGTGGTGCGGCGCCGACCGGCTCGGGCACGGTGTCCGGATCGTCGACGACCTCACCGTCGGTGACAAGGCCTTCGGCGACGACGTCGCGGCCTCGGTTGCCGCCGACCTGGACGACGTGCACCTGGGCCGCCTCGCGGCATACGTGCGGGACACCCGCATCCCGCTCGAGATGTGCCCCAGCAGCAACGTGCAGACGGGGGCCGCGGAATCCGTTGCGCTGCACCCGATCTCGCTGCTCAAGCGACTGCGCTTCCGGGTCACGGTCAACACCGACAACCGGCTCATGAGCGGCACCTCGATGTCGCGGGAGATGGGCCTGCTCGTCCAGGACGCCGGGTGGACGGTCGAGGACCTGCGCTGGGTGACGATCAACGCCATGAAGTCGGCGTTCATCCCGTTCGACGAGCGCCTCGCCATCATCGAGGGCATCGTCAAGCCCGGCTACGCAGCCCTGATGGAGCCGGTCCAGCAGGACTGAGGCGCGTCGGCGTCAGGGGGCGAACTGGTCCGGGGGCAGCAGCCGGGCGAGCCGCTGGTCGTCGCGGGCCAGCCGCTCGGCGTCCCTGCGACGACGGTCGGCGATGACGGCAGCGAGCACGTGCTCGGCGTGGAAGCCCACCGGCGGCGGGGGGGAGACGTGCGGCAGCACCGAGCGCAGCAGGGCCTGGCCGAGCTCGTGGCGAGAGGCCGGGTTCAGGCCCTGCGCCCGCCCCAGGAACTGCCGGACGGCGATCGCCAGGCCGGGCGGGAGGGCGGCGAGGTCGGCGCCGGCGGCCCACTGGGCCAGGGGCGGCGGCATGACCGGCGGCGGGAGCAGCCGCAATGACGCCCGTTGCGACACCACGTAGGTGCCGGCCGCCATGTCGCCGAGCCGCTTGGCCCGCGGGCTGACCAGGGCCGCCACCAGGGCACCGGAGCCCAGGAGCAGGTAGATCTCGGGCCACCCCACCAGGGCGCGGGTGAGGGCGTGTCGCGCGGTGATGGGTCCGCCGTCGTCGCGCACCACGCGCAGGCCGAGGGCGAGCTTGCCCAGGGTGCGCCCGCGGGTGAGCGTCTCCACGACGGCGGGGAGGGCGACGGTGACCCCGACCACCAGCAGGATCGACACCGTGCGGGCCACCGCCGACGAGGTGCCGCCGAAGACGATGCCGACGAGGATCGCGCCCAGCACCAGGACCACCGCGGCGACGAGCAGGTCGATGACCCCGGAGGCCGCCCGCGAGGGCACGCCGGCGATCGGCAGCTCGACGGCGACCCCCTCGCCGGTCACCATGTCGTCGCCCGCGTAGCTGCGGTAACCGGCCCCCGTGCTCATGGCCGAAGCATAGAGTGGCGGCGTGGACCTGGATGCGTATGTCGCCGCACGCAGCCGGTACTGGGGGCGCCTGGAGGAGCTGGCCAGTCGACGTCGCCTGACCGGCGCTGAGGGCGACGAGCTGCTCGACCTCTACCAGCGGGTCTCCACCGACCTGTCGGTGGTCCGGTCAGCCACTCCCGACCCCTCGGTGGTCTCGTACCTGTCGATGCTGCTGACCCGGGCGCGGGTCACCATGGTGGCCACCAAGACCACCACCTGGTCCGACCTGCTCGGCTTCTTCACCCGCACCTTCCCGGCTGCGCTCTACCGCACCAGGTGGTGGTGGGTGACGACGACGCTGTCCAGCGTGCTGGCGATCGCGCTCGTGGCGGCCTGGACGCTCCGGCACCCGGAGGTCTACACCAGCCAGCTCACCCCGGCCGAGATCAACGCCTACGTCGGCACCGACTTCGAGCACTACTACAGCGAGTTCCCGCACCACGAGTTCGCCACCCTGGTGTGGGTCAACAACGCCTGGGTCGCGGCCCAGTGCATCGCGCTCGGCGTGCTGGGCCTGCCGGTGCTCTACGTGCTGTTCAGCAACGTGCAGAGCGTCGGGGTCATCGCCGCGCTGATGATGGCCAACGACCGCACCAGCCTGTTCTTCGGGCTGATCCTGCCGCACGGGCTGCTCGAGCTCACCGCCGTGTTCGTCGCCGCCGCGGTGGGCCTCCGGCTGTTCTGGTCGTGGGTCGAGCCCGGCCCCCGGACGCGCTTGCAGGCCTTCGCCGCGGAGGGTCGCACCGCGGTCGCCATCGCGCTGGGGCTGGTGGCCGTGCTGCTGGTCAGCGGCACGATCGAGGGTTTCGTCACGCCGTCCGACCTGCCCACCTGGGCGCGGATCGGGATCGGCGTGGTGGCCGAGTCGACCTTCCTGGCCTACGTCTTCGTGGTCGGCCGCCGCGCCCACGCCGCGGGCGTGACCGGCGACCTCGACGCCCGCGACGTCGGGGACCTCGAGATCGTCGCCGCCTGAGTCAGACCCGCCTGGGTCAGAGCAGTCCCTGCCGCTTCAGCATGAGGTAGTGGTCGGCGAGCCGGACCGGTAGGAGCTCCGGTGGCTCGTCGAGCACGTCGACGCCCAGGTTGGCGAGGGCCGCGGCGGTGCGTCGGCGCAACGCCGTCGTCCGCTCGGCGGCGGCCGCGTCGTAGACCTCGGCCACCGTGCTGCGGGCCGTGCGCATCCGTCCGACGGCCGGGTCCGCGACCGATGCGACGACGACCCGGTGGTGAGCGCTGAGGGACGGCAGGACGGGCACCAGCCCCTGCTCGACGGCTGAGGACTCGAGCGGCGTGAGCAGCACGACGAGGGCCCGCTGCGTGCCGAGCCGCTGGATCTCGGTCGCCAGCAGACCCCAGTCGGCCTCGACCAGCCTGGCCTCCACCGGAGCGAGCGTGCTGATCGTGTCGTGCAGCAGGGTGGCCCGGTCGGCCCCGGCGACCCGCGCCTGCACCACGCGGTCACCGGCGAGCACCTGCACGCGGTCGCGGGCGTGGCCGGCCAGGGCGGTCAGGAGGAGGGCGGCGTCCATGGCGGCGTCGAGTCGCGGGGCGTCGTCGACCCGGCCGGCGGAGGTGCGCGAGGTGTCGACGACGATGACGATCCGGCGGTGCTGCTCCGGCTGCCAGGTGCGCACGACGAGGTGCTGGCGGCGAGCCGTGCCGCGCCAGTCGATGCTGCGGACGTCGTCGCCCTCGACGTAGTCACGCAGGCTGTCGAACTCGGTGCCCTGTCCGCGGGTGCGCAGCGCCGCCCGGCCGTCGAGCTGGCGGAGCACGGCCAGCCGGCTGGGCAGGTGCTTGCGGGCCGGGAACGGGTGCAGGGTCCGCAGCCGTCCGGGCACCTCGAAGGAGCGCTGTCGCGCTGCCAGCCCGAGCGGCCCGGCCGAGCGGACCGTCACCCGGTGGGCGGCCCGGTCGCCGCGGCGGGTGGGGTGCATGGCGGTCGTGATCCGCACGCGCTCGCCAGCGGCGAGGTCGAGGGGGTGCCGGGTGGTCTCGGCCCCGGCCGAGGGCGGCCACGCGTCGCGGATCGCCCCGCGCACCCTGCGCCGGCCGCTGTTGGTGGCCAGCACCGAGGTGGCGGTGGCCTCACCGAGGCGCACCTGGCCGGGCCCCTCGCGGGTCAGGGTCAGCCCGCGCGGCGAGGGCGCGAGCAGGACGTCGAGCCCGATGAGCACCACCATGACGACCCACCACCACCGCACCGTGTCCCCCTCCGGCCACACGGCGACCGGCACCAGCCCCAGGAGGGCCAGCGCGACGGCGCGGTAGGTCAGGGACATCAGCGCGGGACCGGCACCGCTCCGAGCGCGCTCTCGAGGACGGCGGTCACGCTGACGCCTTCGAGCTCGGCCTCCGGGCGCAGCGAGAGCCGGTGCGCGAGGGTGGCGTGGGCGAGCGCCTTGACGTCGTCGGGGGTCACGAACCCGCGACCGTTGATCCAGGCCCACGCGCGAGACGTCGCCATCAGCGCCGTGGCACCACGGGGGCTCACCCCGAGGGCGAGCGACGGGGAGTGCCGGGTCGCCCGGGCGATGTCCACGATGTATGCCGTGACCTCGTCGGAGATCTCGACGGTGCGGACCGCTTCGGTGCCGGCGGCGAGGTCGGCGACCGAGGCGACCGGACGAAGGCCGGCCGAGTGCAGGTCGCGCGGGTCGAAGCCGGTGGCGTGCCGACGCAGGACCGCGATCTCGTCCTCGCGCGGCGGCAGGGGGAGGGTGACCTTGAGCAGGAACCGGTCGAGCTGCGCCTCCGGCAGCGGGTAGGTGCCTTCGTACTCGACGGGGTTCTGCGTGGCGGCGACCATGAACGGCTGCGGGAGCGGGTGGGCCCGGCCGTCGACGCTGACCTGGCGCTCCTCCATCGCCTCCAGCAGGGCGGACTGCGTCTTGGGGGGTGTGCGGTTGATCTCGTCGGCCAGCAGCAGGTTGGTGAAGACCGGGCCCTGGCGGAAGGTGAAGTCACTGTTCGCGGCGTCGTAGACCAGTGAGCCGGTGAGGTCGCCGGGCATCAGGTCGGGGGTGAACTGCACCCGCTTGGTCTCGACGTCGAGGGCCGCAGCAAGGCTGCGCACGAGCAGCGTCTTCGCCACGCCGGGCACGCCCTCGAGCAGGATGTGCCCCTGCGCCAGCAGGGCGACCAGCAGGCCCGCGACCGCGGCGTCCTGCCCGACGACCGCCTTGGCCACCTCGGCGCGCACGGCGAGCAGGGCGGCCCGCGCGTCCGGGGCGGCTGCGGGGGGACCGGCCGCCGCCGACGGGGGAGTGACGGCGGGGGCCGGTGCCGCGCCCGCTGCGGGCGCGTCGAGGTGGGCTGGCGTCGGGAACTCGTGCTGGTCGGTCATGACGTACGGACTCTCTCCTCGAGGTCGGCCAAGGCATTGGCCAGGGTGCGCAGCTCGACATCGGTGGTGGGCGGCGGGCCGGCGAGCAGCGCCGCGACCTGCGTGGGCGGCATACCGGCTGCGGCTGCGGCAGCAGCCTGCACGGCCTCCACGGCGTGCGGCGGCAGCGCGAGCCGTCGCGCGAGCCGCTCGTTGCTGCCGAGCCGGAGCACCGCCGCGGCGCGGCCCCGGTCACGGGCCCGGCGGTAGATCCGCCCGCGGCTCTCGGTGGTCTCGACCGCGCGGACGACGACCGGCAGCGGCTCGGTGACCAGTGCGCCCATCCGGCGTCCGCGCACGAACGCGAGGACGACCACCGCGGTGCCGAGGATGACCGCCGCCGGGGTGAGCCAGTCCGGCCAGGCGGACAGACCGGCCCCGCCCGCGCTCGCGAGGTCGCCGATGCCCGGCTGGTACCAGACGAGGCGCGGCGAGTGGCCCAGCGCCCGGACGGCCAGACCGGCATGGGACTCCTCGCCCACGAACCGGTTGGTGAGGCCACTGCCGACCCCCACGGCGACGACCTCGGGGTGCTCGGCGCCAGCGGGCACGGTGGCCAGGGCGGCGCCGAAGCCGAAGTCGGCAGGGGCGGCCTCGTCGTCGCCGCGCGGGTTGGGCAGGGCGAAGCAGAGCGTGGCCGCAGGACCGCCGCCACGGTTGACGGGCACGAAGCGGGTGTCGACCACCGACGCGGTGTCGTCGGGGCGGGCGACCATGGAGCGGCAGCCGGCCGTGACCGTCACCTGCGCGCCGAGGTCGCTGGAGGTGAGGGGCAGGTCGAGCGTGGCCAGCTGCTCCGCCGTCGGCGCGACCAGGACGAGCCGGTCGGCCTCGGACGTCGCTTCCCCCAGGAGCTCGGTGCTGTCGCTGCCGAGGTAGGCGGGATTGCCCACGACCACCGTCGTGCCCGCCCCGGGGTCGACGTCGAGGAGCTCGTCGACGGAGCGGACCACCTCGACCTCCACCCCGTGGTCGCGCAGCACCTGGACGAGGACCCTGCCGCCCTGGGGTCCGGCCTCGTCAGGGTCGAGGACCTGGTCGGGAGCACTGGTGGACAGGGCCATGGCTGCCAGGGCCGCCACCCCGATCGCGACCACGAGGGCCCACACCACCCGGCGGCGCACCCGCGTGGCGAGGCCGGCGCGGGCCGGCAGGTCGGTCACCGCGTCCGTCGGTGCCGTCGAGGAGGCGGCGGGGCCGGAGTCGGTCACGGGCCGACCAGCTGGCCGAGGGTCGGGCGGGACGCGAGCAGGGCGGTGTCGAGGTCGGCGGCGGCCACGGCCCGGGCCTGCGTGGTGCGCCGGTGACCGTAGCGGACCGCGTCGAACTCCGTCGCGCTCGCGGCCAGCGACTCGGCGTGGGCGGGAAAGACCAGCTCGAGCGCGAGGGCGACCTCGTGGGCGGTGCGTCCGGGCAGGTCGGTCAGCAGGGTGCGCTCCACGGCGGAGGCGGCCAGGGCGCGGTAGCTGTCGAGCAGGACGGCGTCCCAGTCGCCCCGGGTCCTCGCCGCGGCGGCGCGGGCCCGGTAGTCGGCGGCGCTGAGCCCTTCGTCGTCGAGCACCGCCTTGCCTGCGCGGCCGCCTCGGGTCGACGGCTCGGCCCTGAGCAGGCGGGCCACCACGAGCGCGACGACGGCGAGGAGCACCACCACGACGAGGGCGGCGCCCCAGGCGGGGATCAGCCCCGCCCCCGGCTGGCCGGTGAGGAGGTGCTGCAGCCACTCGACGAACCGCTGCCAGACCGAGGGCTCGGTCGTGTACCGCCCTTTGGCCAGCTCGTCGAGCACCCACTGCCGGGCCTCGGGCGAGCTCGGGTCGAGCGGTGGCCCGGCGAACACGGAGGATGGGGTCATCTCGCGGCGGTGGCTCCCGGCGCCTGACCGGCGGCGTCAGCCTGGGCTGCGGTGATCAGCTGGACGTCGAAACCTTCCCGGCGGATCCGCTGGTCGACGTAGAGCAGGGCGTCGACGCCGGCGGTGAACGGCGTGGTGAGGGCGCCGGTGAGCAGCCCGGTAAGGCCCGCCACGATGGCCTGGAAGACGTAGAGGTTCTCCGGGTCTCCCGTCGCGACGGCGCCCACCCCGCCGATCAGGCCCAGCGGGAAGGCGACGATCTGGGCTGCGAGGCCCACGATGAAGCTGGTGAGCAGCCGGATGCCGAAGACCCGCCAGAACTGGCTCCCAGAGGTGAGTCGCCACGACCGCGCGACACCCTGTCCCACGCCGACCTTCTCGAGGACCACGGCGACCCCGACGAAGGCCAGCCGGGTGGACAGGAACAGCACGAGCAGGACGGCCACGAGGCCGGCCAGGACCGCGAAGAGGATCGCCCCGACGAGCCCCGAGTTGTCGTAGGAGGTGGCCGCGCTGACCACCGCGATCACCGGCAGCACGAGGATGACGGCGAGGGCCAGCAGGATGGCCAGGCCGGTGACGAGGGTGGCCCCCACGAGCGGCAGCAGCCGAGCTCGGGTGCCCTCCCAGGTCTGGCCGGCGGTGACCTTGCGCCCCATCACGGCCTGGCTGATGACGAACGCGACGAACCCCGTCAGCAGGACGGCGGAGGCCGACGTGCCGAGGGACGGGACCAGGGAGCCGAGCGCGCCGGCCAGCGGCACCGGGTCGGAGGCCGACGACGGGTCGAGCTCTATGTCGAGGGAGTCCTTCGAGGCCACCCAGGCACCGAGCGCGGTGGTCGGCACGAGGAAGATCAACGTCGTGACGAAGGCCAGTCCCATGGTGGCGGCGACGTTGCCCCGGATCGCCTTGATGACGGCTCCGTAGAGGTCGCCCAGGTTGAGCGGGCGCAGCGGGATGATCCCGGGCCGGAACTCCATCGCGGGGTGCCCGCCCCACGGCTGCTGCCCGTGCGTCGCCATCCCTGGTCCAGGGGGCGGCTGGGGCGCGGTCATGGGCTGTGCCGTAGGCACCGCCTGGTGTGCCGGGTGCACACCCGGCGTGGTGCCCTGCGGCTCCGCGGGGCCACCGGTGCCCGGAGCCACCCACTGTGGGTCGGTCATGTGCGTAGTCTCCCCCTCGCTGACGTGCTGGAACCCTAACCGACGGAGGTGTCGTCCGGGTGCCGAGCCGCGAGATTGGGCGAGGCTCGGACGGCCGGTGGCCACGCGGCATACCGGGGCGTGGTGGTCGCCCGGCCGGCGGGTCAGCGGGCCAGGGCGGACAGCAGCGGCTCGAGGTCCTTGGCCCGCGCGGAGACGGCGCCCAGGGACTCCTGACGGGCCACGACCCGCGGCTCGTCGCGCATCAGCGCCAGGCCGCGGCGCACCAGGGTCCAGGGCGGCTTGCGGTGCTCGGACAGGTCACGCAGCAGGCGCCAGACGAAGGTGACCACCCGGTGGTGGTGGACGCAGTAGGCGCCCGCGAGCAGGCCGCGCTCGCGCAGGTCGGCGATGATCTCGGCCGCGAAGATGCCCTCGGCGAGGACCAGGTCGTGGGGGTCCGCCCGCACGGTCGTGGTGTCGACCGCCCGGCTCAGGGAGATGTCGTAGACCGGGGTCCGGACCTCCCCCGTCGCCACGAGGGTGCTCAGCGCGTCGACCGCGGCCTGCCGGTTCCAGGAGTCGGGGTGGTCCCAGTCGACGATGCCGAGCTCCTCGCTGCGCGGCATCGCCGGGTCGTCCTCGTCCCGGTAGAAGTCGTCCAGCCGCACGATCGGCCAGCCGTGCGCGCCCTGGAGCCGGGCCGCCAGCCGGGACTTCCCGGCGCCGCTGGGACCGGCCAGGACGACCACCCGGGCGGTGGTGGTGGTCATGCCGCCCCTCTCGTCGCCGGTTCGATGTGAACGCGCCGGAGTCTGCCGGCGCGTTCACATCGAACGGACGGAGTGCCTGGGGTCAAGGGTCAGCGACCCTTGGGGTGCCAGACCGTCTTGGTCTCGAGGAACGACGTGATCCGGCCGAGGTCCGGAGTGGTCGACCAGTCGGGCTCGACCGCGCCGGAACCCTCACCTGCGGGTCGGACGACGCGCTTGAGGTTCTCCGCGGCGGCCAGCTCGAGGTCGCCCCAGCTCACGCCGTCGGCGTCGGCGGCACCGGTGAGGTCGATGGCGTTGACATCGCGGTGCGACGCCAGCCACGGGGCCACCTCGGCGGTGCGCCCGGTGATGAGGTTGATGACCCCACCCGGGACGTCGGAGGTGGCCAGCGCCTCGGACAGCGTGATGGCCGGCAGCGGTCGCAGCTCGCTGGTGAGGACGACCGCGGTGTTCCCGGAGCAGACCACCGGGGCCAGCACCGAGACGAGGCCGAGCAGGGAGGAGCGCTGGGGGGCCAGGACGGCGACGACACCGGTCGGCTCGGGCGCGGAGATGTCGAAGTACGGGCCTGCGACGGGGTTCAACCCACCCAGGACCTGCGCGAGCTTGTCGGTCCACCCGGCATACCAGACCCAGCGGTCGATGGCCTGCGAGACGATCGTCTCGGCCCGTCGCTCGGCCACGCCCTCACTGGCGCGCACCTCGGCGACGAACTGGGCCCGACGGCCCTCCATCACCTCGGCCACGCGATAGAGCACCTGACCGCGGTTGTATGCCGTGGCGCCGGCCCAGCCGGCGAAGGCACCCCGGGCGGCGACGACCGCGTCGCGGGCGTCCTTGCGTGAGCCCTGGGCGGCGTTCGCGAGGAACTTGCCGCGGCCGTCGACGACCTCGTAGGAGCGGCCGGACTCGGAGCGGGGGAACTTGCCGCCGATGTAGAGCTTGTAGGTCTTGCGCACGTCGACGCGTGCGTCAGTGCCTGTCGACCGCGTGGCGGTGGGGCTCACTTGCTGTCTCCCGTCGTGACGTAGGCGGCCAGGCCGTGCCGGCCACCCTCGCGGCCGTAGCCGGACTCCTTGTAGCCACCGAAGGGGCTGGTCGGGTCGAACTTGTTGAAGGTGTTGGCCCAGACGACACCGGCGCGGAGCTGGTCGGCCATCCAGAGGATGCGCGAACCCTTCTCGGTCCAGATGCCGGCGGACAGGCCGTAGGGCGTGTTGTTGGCCTTGGCGACGGCCTCGTGCGGGGTGCGGAAGGTGAGGACCGACAGGACCGGCCCGAAGATCTCCTCCTGCGCGATCCGGTGGGTCTGGCTGACGCCGGTGAAGACCGTCGGCCGGAACCAGAAGCCCTTGCTCGGCAGCGCGCAGCCGTTGTCCCAGCGCTCGGCACCCTCGGCCTCGCCGGCAGCGGTGAGGTCGACGATCCGCTGCAGCTGGGCCTTGGAGTTGATCGCTCCCACGTCGGTGTTCTTGTCCAGCGGGTCGCCGACGCGCAGCGTCTCGAGGCGGCGCTTGAGCCGCTTCTCGACGTCGTCCGCGATGTTCTCCTGGACCAGGAGGCGTGACCCGGCACAGCAGACGTGGCCCTGGTTGAAGAAGATGCCGTTGACGATGCCCTCGACGGCCTGGTCGAGCGGTGCGTCGTCGAACACGATGTTGGCGGCCTTGCCACCGAGCTCGAGGGTGGCCTTCTTGCGGGTGCCGGCGATGGAGCGGGCGATCATCTTGCCGACGCCGGTCGAGCCGGTGAAGGCCAGCTTGTCGATGTCGGGGTGGTCGACGATCGCCTGTCCCGTGGCGCCGGCGCCGGTGATGATGTTGACGACGCCGGGCGGTAGGTCGGCCTGCTGCACGACCTCGGCGAAGAGGAGCGCGGTCAGCGGCGTGGTCTCGGCCGGCTTGATGACCACGGTGTTGCCGGTGGCCAGGGCGGGCGCGATCTTCCAGGCCAGCATGAGGATCGGGAAGTTCCAGGGGATGACCTGGCCCACGACCCCGTGGGGCCGGGGGTTGGTGCCCAAGCCCGCGTAGTCGAGCTTGTCGGCCCAGCCGGCGTGGTAGAAGAAGTGCGCCGCGGCCAGCGGCACGTCGACGTCGCGGCTCTCCTTGATCGGCTTGCCGTTGTCGAGGCTCTCCAGGACGGCGAACTCGCGGGCGCGCTCCTGGAGGATGCGGGCGATGCGGAAGAGGTACTTGCCGCGGTCGGCACCGGACATCCGACCCCAGGCGCCGTTGTAGGCGCGGCGGGCCGCGGCCACGGCGCGGTCGACGTCTGCCTCGCTGGCCGAGGTCACCTCGGCGAGGACCTCCTCGGTGGCGGGGCTGATCGTCTTGAAGGCGGAACCACCCTGCGACTCGGTGAACTCACCGTTGATGAACAACCCGTAGGAGGGCTTGATGTCGACGACGGCGCGGGACTCCGGCGCCGGTGCGTACTCGAACTTGGCCATGGCTTGGGGTTCCTCAGGATCCGTCGGGTGCGGGGGGCTGCGGGGGGCTGCTGGGGGCTCGCACGGTCAGTACAGGCTGGGCGAGTCGTCGGTGACGTAGTCGGCGCCGGAGTAGGCGCCGATCGCCATCCGCTGGCGTTGCAGGAGGAGGTCGTTGAGCAGGCTGGAGGCGCCGAACCGGAACCAGTGCGGGTCGAGCCAGTCGTCGCCGGCGATCTCGCTGACCGTGACGAGGAACTTGAGCGCGTCCTTGCTCGTGCGGATGCCACCGGCCGGCTTGACGCCCACCATCTCGCCGGTGAGGTCGCGCCAGTCGCGGACCGCCTCGAGCATGATCAGCGTGACCGGCAGGGTGGCCGCAGGGGAGACCTTGCCGGTGGAGGTCTTGATGAAGTCGCCGCCCGCCAGCATCGAGAGCCAGGACGCCCGACGGACGTTGTCGTAGGTGACCAGCTCGCCGGTCTCCATGATGACCTTCAGCCGGGCGCGGGTGCCGTCCGTGCGAACGCAGGCCTCGGCGACCTCGGCGATCTCGCGGAACACCGTGAGGTAGTCGCCGGAGAGGAACGCACCACGGTCGATGACCATGTCGATCTCGTCGGCCCCGGCCGACACGGCGTCGCGGGTGTCGGCCAGCTTGACCGGCATGAGTGCCCGACCGCTCGGGAAGGCGGTGGCCACGGCAGCGACCTTGACGCCGCTCTGCCCCAGGGCCTCCTTGGCGGTGGGGACCATGTCGCCGTAGACGCAGATCGCGGCGGGTCGAGGAGTGGCCAGGTCGGTGGGGTCCGGAGTGATCGCCTTCGCGCACAGGCCGCGCACCTTGCCGGGGGTGTCGGCGCCCTCGAGCGTCGTGAGGTCGATCATCGAGATCGCCAGGTCGATGCCCCACGCCTTCGAGGTCGTCTTGATCGACCGCGTGCCCAGCCCGGCAGCACGCGCCTCGCAGCCGACTTGGTCGACGCCCGGGAGCCCGTGCAACCAGCTGGTGAGGGCCGCGTTGGTGAGGCGGGAGACGCCGAGGAGATCGCGCGCCCTGGCCGTCGCGTCGACGGAGGGGGCCGCAGCTGTGGGGGTGCTCACCGACCAATCCTATCCGTGTGCCCGGGTGGGGGGAGTCCCCGGATGTTCCCCTGGTCGGAGGGGCTTCGGCGTCCTCAGTCGGGCGGGCTGGCCTGCTCAGTCGGCCGGGCTGGCCTGCTCAGTCGGCCGGGCCGGCCTGCTCAGTCGGCCGGGCCGGATCCTGTGGACATCGGAGTCGCGCGCCTCGCCCTGTGGACAGCGCGCCTCCGAATCGGCGCCGGATCTGGTGGCCGTCTCGGCGTGCGAATCGGGTTGTGTACCAACAGGTTTCGTAGCCGGTGGGTTGTCAGACCCGGCCGGTAGGTTCGGTGGCATGGATCGGGGGATGACATTCGAACAGCGCCGCACGGCTGTCCAGGACGCCTGCGCCGCGCTGACCGGGATCGACGCCGAGCTGTGGTCCGCCGACGGTGCCGGGCTGGGCGAGTTCGCGGGGCTGCTCGACCAGCTCGCGGTGCGGGCCGACGCGGCCCGGGTGGACGTGCTCCGCGAGGCCACCGACCGGGGTGAGACCGGGGCGGGCCGGTCCGGCGGGTCCGCGTGGCTGCTGGACCACTGCCCGGCCCTGCGGGCGGGCGGGTCCGCGCGGGTCGTCCGGGTCGCCGAAGCCGCCACCGACGACCGGTATGCCGCCCTCGTGGCGGCGGTGCGTGAGGCGCGGGTGCCGCTGGTGACCGCGGTCGTGGTGGCAGACGAGTTCGACCGGCTCGCCCCGCGGCTGGCCCCCGGGGCGCACGGCCCGGTCCTGGACGGGCTGGTCGACGTCGCGTCGTGGGGCCGGCCCAAGGACGTCCGCGGGCTGCGGGAACGGCTGGTCGCCAAGCACGGCGCGGCCGGGGAGCTGCAGGCCGAGCACGACCGGGCGGGTGAGCGGCGGTCGTTGTCGCAGCCGTTCGCCGACGGGACCGGGCTGTTCGAGTACACGATGGTCGTCGACACCGAAGCCAAGACCGTGATCGAGGCCGCCGTCCAAGGCTTGTCCGCGCCCCGCCCCGCGCAGGGGGAGCCAGACCGGCGCCCGTCCGGGCAACGCCGGATGGACGTCCTGCTCGAGGTCGTCCGCCGCGGCGTCGCGTCCGCCGACGGTGTCGCCACCACCGACAAGGCGCAGCTGTACGTGACCATCACCCTCGAGGACCTGACCGGCCGCACCCACGCCGCCACCGTGGTCGGGTCCGGTGAGGCCGGGACCCTGCTGCCGCCGCAGACCGCCCGCAAGATCGCCCGCGACGCCGGGATCCTCCCGGTCGTGCTCAGCAAGGCCGGGCAGGTCCTGGACCTCGGCCGACGGTTCCGGCTCTTCACCGCCCAGGCCCGGGCCTTGTGGCTACGCGACCGCGGCTGCACCTTCCCCGACTGTTCGGTCCCCGCGACCTGGTGCGACGCACACCNCTCTGCGGGCGACACCACACCATCGTCCACAAGCACGGCTACCACGCCCAGCTCACCCACGACGGGGTGCACTGGGACCTGACCCCCGGCGCCTACGACCACTGGCTCACCCACCGCCACACCACAGCCGGCGAGCGGGCAGCCGCAGCCCCAGACCCTCCTGCCATCAGGACCTACGACGTGTGGGACCAGCTCGAAACCACCGCCCCGGGGCCACCACCCACCCCGCCCTGGCGACCATGACCCCGCCCCACAGCCCGCCAGATCCGGCGGGCCCCCAGGCATGCCCGCCCGCAGACCAGCAGAACGGCAGACCAGCAGAACGGCAGACCAGCAGAACGGCAGACCAGCAGACCGCCGGCCGACTGCAGCGGCAGCGACTACTGCGACCTGGCGCCCTTGACGGTCAGGGACTGGACACGACTGACCAGCTCGCGCCCCCGAAACGGCTTGACCATGTAGTCATCGGCTCCGGCGGTGAAGGCCTGGTCGATGTCGCCCTCCTGGGCCTTGGACGTGAGCATCAGGACCGCGACGCCCTTGGTCCGAGGGTCGGCCCGGATGGCCCGGCACACCTCGACCCCGCTCAGGCCCGGCATCATCCAGTCGAGGACCACCAGGTCAGGTACGTGAGTCGTCGCGGCGGCCAGTCCGGCGTCGCCGTTGTCCCGGACGACGACGTCGTAACCGGCCCGACTCAGCAGGGCGACCACGAGGTCCTGGATGTCGAGGTCGTCCTCGACCACGAGAACCTTCATCGGGGATCCCTCCTGAGCGGACCGTCGCGGCGGCGGGTGATCTGCCGCACGCTTCACCCGCACCCTACGGCGCGAAGACTCTGACGACGAGCCCACGCGCGGGTGGGGCCCAGCCTCACGACGCAGGCCCGGATTGCCGATTCGACTCGCGTGGGACAGTCTCACCCGCATGGACCGCGTCGAATTCGTGCAACTCAGGGAGGCGATGACGGTCAACCTGCCGCCGGCCTCCGGCGCACAGACCGCTGACGCCGCCGCCAAGCTCCGGCGACGACTGGTGTCCAGCGTCATGTTCGCCGAGGTCGAGGTCGAGGCGACGGACGACCCCGAGCGCCTGCTGATCGCCATGGTCCGGTTCCGGCCGGGCACCCCGGAGCGTCAGGTGGCCAGCTTCCTCGAAGCGGTGTGGATCACCGAGCTGCGCCTGGACGGTCTCGACGTGTTCAACTTCCTCGTGGAGGACGGCCACGTCGAGTTCGAGGCCGCCACCGGGGACCAGGACTCCGGCTACTACCTCAGCCTGCAGCTGATCGCCGTCGAGGGCGCGCCACAGGACTTCGAGGGCAGGTCCAGCTCCCCGAGCGAGGTTCCCGTGGAGACCGAGACCCCGACCACCAAGAAGCGCTTCTGGAAGAAGTAGGCCGGTACGAGGGACGACGGACGAGGACGCACCTCAGACCTGGACGAGGCCTTCCATGGCGGCGCGGATGCCGGCCAACCTCGTGGCGGCGGTCTGCCGCGCCGTCTTCAGGTCGGAGGAGACCGGCTCGATCACCTCGAGGTAGACCTTGAGCTTGGGCTCGGTGCCGGACGGTCGCACGATGATCCGCGAGTCGTCGGCGAGGAAGTAGCGCAGCCCGTCGGTGGGCGGCAGTGCCTCGCTTCCCTCGGCCAGGTCGTCGGTGCGCACGACAGCGGTGCCGGCCACGTCCTGGGGCGGGTCCTGGCGAAGTCGCGCCATCACCTTCCCGATCAGCGCCAGGTCGGCCACCCGCACGGACAGCGCGTCGGTCGCGTGCACACCGTGTTCGACGGCGAGGTCGTCGAGCAGGTCGGTGAGTGAACGTCCCTCGGCCTTCAGGCTGGCCGTCATCTCCGCCACCACCAGGGCGGCGCTGACGCCGTCCTTGTCGCGCACGTGCGGTGGGTCGACGCAGTAGCCCAGCGCCTCCTCGTACCCGTACCGCAGACCCTTCACGCGCGAGATCCACTTGAAGCCGGTCAGCGTCTCCTCGTGCGGGACGCCGGCGGCCTTCGCCATCGCCGCCAGCAAGCGGGACGACACGATCGAGTTGGCGAAGACGTCACCGTTGCCCACGCCGCGGGCGAGGATGTGCGCGCCCAACAGGGCACCCACCTCGTCGCCGCGGAGCATCCGCCACCCACCGGGGCCGGGCACCGCGACGGCGCAGCGGTCGGCATCGGGGTCGTTGGCGATGACCACGTCGGGTCCGGTCTGCTCGGCCAGCTCGAGGGCCGCATCCATGGCCCCCGGCTCCTCGGGGTTGGGGAAGTGCACCGTCGGGAACGCCGGGTCGGGCTGGGCCTGGCTCTCAACCGGGATCGGCGCGGCGTACCCGGCCCGGACGAAGGCCTTGGCCACGGTCTCGGAGCCGACCCCGTGCAGGGCGGTGTGGACCACGGTGACCTCGCGGGGGGTGTCCTTCGCCACGACGGTGACGGCGTCGTCGAGGTACGCCTCGAGCACGTCGTCGCCCAGCGTCTCCCAGCCGTCGTCGGCGAGTGGCACGTCAGCCACGGCGGCGACCCGCGCGATCTGGGTCGCGATGTCGGCGTCGGAGGGCGGCACGATCTGCGAGCCGTCGCCGAGGTAGACCTTGTAGCCGTTGTCCTCGGGCGGGTTGTGGCTCGCCGTCACCATCACGCCCGCGTCGGCGCCGAGGTAGCGGATCGCGTACGCCAGCACGGGAGTCGGCAATGGTGACGGCAGGATCGCCGCGCGACCGCCAGCGCCCACGACGACCGCGGCGGTGTCCCGGGCGAACACGTCGGAGTTGCGGCGCGCGTCGAAGCCCACCACCACGAACGGCTCGGGCTTGCTCGCCTGCAGGTATGCCGTGAGGCCGGCGGCCGCGCGGATCACGACGGAGCGGTTCATCCGGTTGGGACCGGCGCCGATGGCGCCGCGGAGCCCTGCGGTGCCGAACTCGAGCATCCCGGAGAACCGGTCGCCGAGGTCGTCGAGGGCAGCCTGGTCGCCGGTCTTGGCCTGCGCGAGGAGGTCGCCGAGCTTGACCCGGGTCTCGTGGTCGGGGTCGTCGTCCACCCACGCCTGGGCGGCGTCGATGAGCTCCTGGGCGTGTTGGGCGGCCCGTGCCTCGATGCTCGCAGGTGAGTCGGCTCCGCGGCCGTGCCGCGCGGCATACGTCATGGCTGGGCTCCTCTCAGATGGTGGCGACGACCGCGGCCAGGAGCTTCCCGCACCGCTCGGCGGAAGCCTGGCCGGTCTCCATGACCTCCTCGTGGGACAGCGGCTGGTCGCTGATCCCCGCGGCGAGGTTGGTCACGAGCGAGATGCCCAGGACCTCGAGCCCGGCCTGGCGGGCCGCGATGGCCTCCAACGTGGTCGACATGCCGACCAGGTCACCTCCGAGCACCTTGGCCATCCGCACCTCGGCGGGGGTCTCGTAGTGGGGGCCACGGAACTGCACGTAGACCCCTTCGTCGAGACTGGGGTCGACCGCACGGGCCAGGTCGCGCAGCCGCGGTGAGTACAGGTCGGTGAGGTCGACGAAGTTGGCGCCCTCGATGGGGGAGGCGGCCGTGAGGTTGAGGTGGTCGCTGATCAGTACCGGGGTGCCGGGACCCCACGCGGGGTTGAGGCCGCCGCAGCCGTTGGTGAGCACGATGGCCCGGCACCCGGCCGCTGCTGCCGTGCGGACGGCGTGCACGACGGCTCGAACGCCCTTGCCCTCGTAGAAGTGGGTGCGGGTGCCGTAGACGAGCGCCCGACGGCCGGTGTCGGCGATCGCCACCGAGCGCATCGTGCCGCTGTGCCCCGCGACCGCGGCCTTCGCGAAGCCGGGGACGTCCGCGTTGTCGATCGTGGCCAGCGTCTCGCCGATGAGGTCACCGGTCTGGCCCCACCCGGAGCCGAGGACCAGGGCCACGTCGTGCCGGTCGGTGCCGCTGCGCTCGGCGATCACCGCGGCGGCCGCCTTGGCCACCTCGAACGGGTCGGCCGCGGGGTCGGACAGGTCGGGGACGCCCGGGGACGGGCTGCTCTGCTCGCTCACTCCCGAAGACTACCGAGGCCCGGACCGGGCGGCGACGGCGACGGAGTGGACGGGTTCCGGCACGGACGCCAGACCGTTCGCCTCTGCCGGGGTGGTTGGATGGTCGCGTGAACGCGCCCCAGTCCTCAGTGGTGATCCTCGGCGGTGGTCCCGGGGGCTACGAGGCCGCCCTCGTGGCGGCCCACCTGGGTGCCCGCGTGACGGTCGTCGACCGTGACGGCGTCGGTGGCGCAGCGGTGCTCACCGACTGCGTGCCGTCCAAGACGCTGATCTCGACGGCCGACTTCATGAGCCAGTTCGAGACCGCCTCCGACCTCGGCGTGCACCTCGAGGACCACGAGGGCGACGAGGTCTCCGACTCGGTCGCCGAACTCACCGCGGTGAACCGCCGCATCCTGGCCCTCGCTGCTGCGCAGTCCCGCGACATCGGCGCCCGGCTCGCAGCCGACGGCGTGCAGGTGCTGGCCGGCACGGGTCGGCTGCTCGAGGCGGGGTCGGTCGAGGCCACTCTCGCCGACGGGACGACCCAGACCCTCAGCGCTGACGTCGTCCTCGTCGCCACCGGCGCCACGCCCCGGGTCGTGCCCTCTGCCCAGCCCGACGGCGAGCGGATCCTCACCTGGCAGCAGATCTACTCCCTCGCCGAGCTCCCCGAGCACCTGGTCGTCGTCGGCTCTGGTGTCACCGGTGCCGAGCTCGCGCAGGCCTACCTCGGTCTCGGCTCGCGCGTGACGCTCGTGTCGTCGCGGGACCGGGTGCTCCCCGGCGAGGACGCCGACGCCGCCACCGTGATCGAGGACGTCTTCCGCAAGCGCGGCATGGACGTGCTCGGGCGCTCGCGGATGGCCTCGGTGTCGCGCACGGAGTCGGGCGTGGTGGTCCGGCTCGTGGACGGTCGCGAGGTCGAGGGCAGCCACGCGCTCCTGGCCGTCGGATCCGTCCCGCAGACCTCCGGCATCGGCCTCGAGGACGTCGGGGTGGCCGTGAGCGAGTCCGGCCACATCGTGGTCGACAAGGTCTCGCGCACCTCCGTGCGCGGTGTGTATGCCGCGGGCGACTGCACCGGCGTCCTTCCCCTGGCGTCCGTGGCCGCCATGCAGGGACGCATCGCGATGGCGCACTCCCTCGGTGACGCGGTCGCTCCGCTCAACCTGCGGGCCGTCTCGGCCAACATCTTCACCGACCCCGAGATCGCCACGGTCGGGTTCTCCCAGAAGGACCTCGACGAGGGCACCGTCGACGCGACCTCGGTGATGCTGCCGCTCTCGACCAACCCCCGCGCCAAGATGCAGGGCATCACCGACGGGTTCGTGAAGCTGTTCGCCCGCAAGGGTGGCGGCACCGTCGTCGGCGGCGTCGTCGTGGCGCCGCGGGCCTCCGAGCTGATCTACCCGGTGACCCTGGCGGTGCAGCACGGGCTCACCGTCGACCAGCTGGCCGGGACCTTCACGGTCTACCCCTCGCTCTCCGGCTCGGTGGCCGAGGCCGCCCGCCAGCTCCACCAGCGCGACTGACCAGTCGGGCGCTCCGGCGGCATTTCCCCCGGGTTGGTGGGTAATGTCCCCACTGAGCGTGCTGTGGCGCGCGGACTCGGAGACTTCCGAGACGGCTCCCTAGGAAGGGCGAATCAATGGCTGGCTCCTGGCTGGACAAGGTGAAGAACTACGTCAAGGGCAACCCGCAGCAAGCGGACTCGGCTCTCGACAAGGTCGAGGACGTGATCGACAAGCAGACCGGGGGCAAGTACTCGGACCAGATCGACCAGGGCAGCGATGCCTTGCGCGACAAGCTGGGCCTGCCCGAGGAGCAGCCGGCCCCGGCACCCGAGCCGGCTCCCGAGCCTGCCCCCTCACCCGCACCCGAGCCGGCTCCAGCGCCCGCTCCTGAGCCGGCTCCGGCGCCCGCTCCTGAGCCAGCTCCGGCGCCCGCCCCTGAGCCGCTGCCGTCACCGGAACCCGGGCCCGCGCCCACCCCCGAGCCGTTCCCCGCGCCCGGTGACCCCGTGCCGTCCGAGCCGGCCCCCGACCGCCCGAGCTGGGACGAGCCGGCGCCCACCACGCCGGCCCCGAACCCGTCTCCGTCCACCGGTGACCCCCAGCCGGGCTCCTCCGACGGGCCGCTCATCCCGGGTGAGCCGCAGCAACCCGGACAGCCCGGCGGCCCGCTCGACCCGGCCCTGCGCCCCGACGCGGAGTCCGGCGAGGACACCGGCGGCCCGGCACAGATCCCGACCGACGAGCCGGGATCCAGCACCGTCCCCGAGCCGGGTCCGGACACCGGCGAGGAAGGCACCAAGGAGCTCCCGCCGTTCGGTCGCTGAGGCCAGGCACACGGCATACGACAGCGGCGCGGTCTCCCGGCTGGGAGGCGGCGCCGCCGTCGTGGGCGAGGTCGTGAGCAGGGCCGCCCGGCGACGTAGGCACTTTGCCGGTGGGCGGCGACCCGGGTCGTTGCCACGATGGGGTCAGCAGGGATCACACACACCAGCCGCACCTGGGAGGTCCCATGTTCCACACCATCACGTCCATCCACACCGGCGTCCGTCCCCTGCTCGCCGCACTGTGTGCAGGGGTCATGACCGTCGCGCTCGCGCCGGTCGCAGCAGCCTCCGGCAACGTGGTCTTCCGGTCTCACGAGACCTTCAAGGACAGCCACATCGAGCAGGAGGAGCACGGCCCCGGGTTCTGCCCGGACGTTCCCTTCCTCGTCCGCTGGGAGGGCAGGGGCGTCGTCACCGAGACGGGCATCGCCCGGGGAGGTGGGGAGCTGGAGTACTTCTCGTTCCACGTCTCGGTGGAGGACACCTACACCAACGTGGAGACCGGGGCCTCGTTCCGGTCCGTGGATTCCTTCAGCGGTCGTGACCAGACGCTGACCCTGAACCCCGACGGCACCTTGACGGTCGAGTTCATGGACCGGTTCTCGTCCAAGCTGTTCGGGAGCGACGGCAAGCTGGTCGGCCTCGACGCAGGCACCGTTGCGGGCACCTTGGTCATCGACCTCGGCGACCCCGAGGATCCGGAGGACGACACCGTCCTCAGCGAGACGATCACCAGGGACCACGGCACGCGCACCTTCGGTGAGCGGGACTTCTGCGAGGACGTCCTCGAGTTCCTCGGCTGACGTCAGTCCTTGATCTCGGCGATGACGGCGCCGTTGGTCACGGTCTGGCCGACCTCGGCGACGAGTCCGGTGATGGTGCCGGCCTTGTGGGCGTTGATCGGCTGCTCCATCTTCATCGCCTCGAGGACGACCACCAGCTCACCGGCGGCGACCTCCTGGCCCTCCTCGACGGCGATCTTGACGATGGTGCCCTGCATGGGCGCAGTGAGGGAGTCGCCCGAGGCGGCGGCACCGGCCTTGGAGCCGCCGGAGCGTCGGGGCGCCTTCTTCTTCGCGGCGCTGGAGCCACCGCCGAGGGAGAGCCCGCCGGGGAGCACCACCTCGAGGCGCTTGCCGCCGACCTCGACGACCACGCTCTGGCGCTCGCCGGTCTCCTCGGGGGCCTCCGCCACGACCCCGGAGTAGGGCGGGATCTGGTTGTCGAACTCGGTCTCGATCCAGCGGGTGTGCACCGTGAACGGCTTGTCGCCCTCGGGGGCGAACGCGGGGTCGGACACGATGACGCGGTGGAACGGCAGGACGGTCGGCATGCCGTCGACGACGAACTCCGCGAGCGCGCGGCGGGACCGTTCGAGCGCCTGGTGGCGGTCGTGGCCGGTGACGATCAGCTTGGCCAGCATCGAGTCGAACGCGCCACCGATGACGTCGCCGGCGACGACGCCGGAGTCGAGGCGCACGCCCGGGCCGGACGGCGGCTCGAACACGGCGACGACGCCGGGGGCCGGGAGGAAGCCGCGGCCCGCGTCCTCGCCGTTGATCCGGAACTCGAAGGAGTGGCCGATCGGGGCGGGGTCGTCGTAGCCGAGCGGCTCACCGTTGGCGATGCGGAACTGCTCGCGGACCAGGTCGATGCCGGTGACCTCCTCGGTCACCGGGTGCTCGACCTGGAGGCGGGTGTTGACCTCGAGGAAGGAGATGGTGCCGTCCTGGCCGACGAGGAACTCGCAGGTGCCGGCGCCGGTGTAGCCGGCCTCGGTGAGGATGGCCTTGGAGGCACGGCGCAGCTCGGCGTTCTGCTCGTCGGACAGGAACGGCGCCGGGGCCTCCTCGACGAGCTTCTGGTGGCGACGCTGCAGCGAGCAGTCCCGGGTGGAGACGACGACGACGTTGCCGTGGGTGTCGGCCAGGCACTGGGTCTCGACGTGGCGGGGCTGGTCGAGGTAGCGCTCGACGAAGCACTCGCCACGACCGAACGCGGCGACGGCCTCGCGGGTGGCCGAGTCGAACAGCTCGGGGATCTCCTCGATGGTGCGCGCGACCTTGAGGCCGCGACCGCCGCCACCGAAGGCCGCCTTGATCGCGACCGGCAGTCCGTGCTCCTTGGCGAACGCGACGACCTCGTCGGCGTCGGCGACCGGGTCGGCGGTGCCGGGCACCAGGGGGGCGTTCGCGCGGGCGGCGATGTGGCGGGCCTTGACCTTGTCGCCGAGGGAGTCGATGGCCTCGGGGGAGGGGCCGATCCACCTCAGCCCGGCGTCCATCACGGCCTGGGCGAAGGAGGCGTTCTCGGCGAGGAAGCCGTAGCCGGGGTGGACCGCGTCGGCCCCGGACTTGCGGGCGACCTCGAGCAGCTTCTCCTGCACGAGGTAGGAGTCGCCGGGGGTCGCGCCACCGAGCGCGTAGGCCTCGTCGGCGACCTTGACGTGCAGCGCGTCCCGGTCCGGATCGGCATACACGGCAACGGAGCCGATGCCGCTGTCGGCGCACGCGCGCGCGATGCGGACGGCGATCTCGCCGCGGTTGGCAATGAGGACCTTGGAGATCGGCTTCGTCGTCGTCTCGGAGATGGGCGCCATGCGCCGGAGCCTAGCCCGTTTCCGTGACGTCACCCCCACCCAGCCGGTGTGGCCTGGCTGACACCTGCGCACCCCACCAGACCCAGCTTTATCGGGTCTAGCAGGAACGTTGACCCTCACACCGGAAGCGAAGTCGTGTGAAGGTCAACCTTGTCCCTAGACCCGATAAAGATGTGACGCGGGGGGCGGCCCTAGGGTGGCGGCATGAGCAGTGACGATGCGCGGTCGGTGCGTGAGATCGAAGAGGGCGTGCAGCGGGACTTCTCCGCGGCGATGTCCTACGGCGACTACCTGGGGCTGGACCAGCTCCTGTCGGCACAGCACCCACGCAGCCAGCCCGAGCAGCACGACGAGCTGCTGTTCATCATCCAGCACCAGACCTCCGAGCTCTGGCTCAAGCTGATGCTGCACGAGCTTCGGTCGGCCCGCGCGCTGCTCAGGGCCGACGAGCTGGCCCCGGCGCTCAAGCGGCTGGCGCGGGTCAAGCGGATCCAGGAGATCCTCACCGACCAGTGGTCGGTGCTGGCGACCCTCACGCCGAGCGAGTACGCCGAGATCCGCCCGTTCCTGGCGACCAGCTCGGGGTTCCAGTCGTGGCAGTACCGCGCCGTGGAGTTCCTGCTCGGCAACAAGAACGCCGACATGGTCAAGGTCTTCGAGCACGACGAGGCCGCGCGCTCGATGCTCGCGGAGCTGCTCGGTGAGCCCAGCCTCTACGACGAGTTCCTGCGCTACCTCGCCCGCCGCGGCTACGCCATCCCGGCCGAGCTGCTCGAGCGTGACGTCACCCAGCCGTACGGGGAGAACGACGCCCTGGTCGACACCTTCGCCGCCGTCTACGCCCGCCCGACCGAGCACTGGGGCGTCTACGAGACCTGTGAGGAGCTCGTCGACCTCGAGGACAACTTCCAGCAGTGGCGGTTCCGCCACCTGCAGGTCGTCACCCGCACGATCGGCCACAAGAAGGGGACCGGCGGCTCGTCCGGCGTCGACTTCCTGCGCCGCGCCCTCGACCTGACCTTCTTCCCCGAGCTCTACACGGTGCGCACCCGCGTCTGACGCGCCTCGCTAGGGCACGAGCCAGCCCTCGGGGCCGTCGGAGCCGGCGGCATACGTCTCCAACGGCACCCGCCCGTCGGCCCAGGCCTTGATCACCGGCTCCATCACCCGCCAGCACTCCTCGGCGGCGTCGCCCCGCACGGTGAGCAGCTGGCTGCCGTCGAAGATCTGCGCCAGCACCTCGCCGTAGGGCTGCATCCGGGGCGCGGCCAACCTGGCCGTGAGGGTCTTCTGCTCCAGGTCGACGGGGTCGCCCTCGGCGTTCATCGTCAGGGTGAGGGAGACGGCGCCCGGCTTGAGGTCGATGGTGAGCCGGTCGCCGTCGGACCCGCCCACGAAGCCGGTCGGCAGGTGCGGGACGTCGCGGAAGTGGGCCACGATCTGCTTGCGCGGCGCACCCAGGGCCTTGCCGCTCCGGACGACGAACGGCACCCCTGCCCAGCGGCTGTTCGCGACCTCGAGGGTCACCTGCGCGAGCGTCTCGGTGGACCGCTTCGGGTCGACGCCCACCTCCTTCGCGTAGTCCGGCACCTTCCGCCGACCGATCGTGCCGGCGGTGTAGCGGGCCCGCCGCGACGAGCGCTTGGGGGAGCCGCCCCAGACCTTCGTCGCCCGCAGCACCTGCGCCTTCTGGTCCTGCAGCTCCCGGGCGTCGAGGGTCGCGATCGACTCCATCGCGAACAGCGCGAGCACCTGGAGCAGGTGGCTCTGCAACATGTCCTTCAGCGCGCCGGCCCCGTCGTAGTAGCCCGTCCGTCCCTCCAGCGCGAGGTCCTCGTCGTAGACGATCTCCACGCGCTCGATGTGCTCAGCGCTCCAGATCGGGGCCAGCATGCGATTGGCGAAACGAAGTCCCACGAGGTTGAAAACCGTTGCCACGCCGAGGAAGTGGTCGATCCGGAAGATGTCCTCCTCAGCCACCACCTTGTGCAGGAGGGCGTTGAACGCCACCGCCGACGCGTGGTCGGTGCCGAACGGCTTCTCGAGCGCCAGCCGCGTGGTGTCCGGCAGGTCGACGTGCTGGAGCAGTCCGCAGACCTTCATGGTCACCTGCGGCGGCAGGGCGAAGAAGATGACCAGCGGCCCGTCGCCGCACCCCTCGACGAGCGCGCGCAGGGCGCCTTTGTCGAGCAGGTCCGTGCGGATGTATGCCGTGTGCTTCGTGATCGCGGCGGTCACCCGGGCTGCGGGCTTGGCTGCGGCGAACGAGTCCTTGACCCGGGCCTTCCAGTCCGCGGCCGAGATGTCGACCCGGTCGGCGCCGACGACGCGGACCGCGCGTTCCGGCTCGACGGCCAGCAGGCTGGCCAGCCCGGGCAGGAGGAGCCGGTGGGTCAGGTCACCGCCGGCGCCGAGGATCAGCAGGGTGGTCTCGGGAGGGGTCGCCATGTCTCGCAGCATTCCACGGGCACCTGTACGACGCGGGGGAGCCCGGGGCGGGCGGAGAGCATGGTCGGTGACCACGCGGCATACTCCCTCAGCATGACCACGCACGAGGGGCAGCGGCGCGGACCCCGAGTCATCCACACGGCGCAGGCCCTGGTCGACGAGGTGGTGGAGGTCGACGCGCTGCCGGTGCGTGGTGGCAATGCCGTCGCGCTGTCCTACGCGCGGTACGCCGGCGGCGCCGTGAACATCCTCGTCGCCGCTGCCCGGTCGGGCGCGGACGCGGTCCTCGCCGGGGCGGTCGGCACCGGCGCGAACGGCGACCTGGTTCGTGCGGCCCTGGCCGCCGAGGGCGTGGCCGTGAGCAGCCCCCCGGTGCCGGACCTCGACACCGGGATCTGCTTCGTGATGATCGAGCCCAGCGCCGAGCGCACCTTCGTGACGACCCAGGGTGCCGAACGACGGATCACGGTGGAGTCGCTCGGGACCGCGGCTCCGGTGGACGGTGACCTCGTGTGCGTCAGTGGCTTCTCGCTCGTCGGGCTGACCCGTGACCCGTTGTTGGCCTGGCTCGACGGCCTGGACCACGGGGTGGTGGTGGTCCTCGATCCTGGCGCGGCGTTCGCCGACCTCACGGACGACCTCCGGGAGCGGGCGCTGGCCCGCACCACGGTGTGGACCAGCAACGCCGACGAGGCGGCCCAGCTGACCGGGCTGTCCGACCCGGTCGCAGCCACCGGGGCGGTGGCCGACCGGCTGCCGGCCGGTGCGGTGGCCATCGTCCGGGACGGTCCGAAGGGCTGCTGGGTCCGTGAGGTGGACATCGTGGGCGAGCCGACCTACCTGCCCGGGTTCCCGCAGGACGCCGTCGACACCAATGGGGCCGGCGACACCCACACCGGGGTGCTCGTGGCCTGCCGCGCTGCGGGTGCCGACTGGGAGACCGCTGCGCGGCGGGCCAACGCAGCCGGCGCCATCAAGGTGACCAGGCGTGGCCCGGCGACGGCACCCACGGCGGCCGAGATCGACACGCTTCTCGACCAACACGGCCTGGACCAGCAGGGCCTCGCCCGGCAGCGCGGCTAGCCCCAGGCGACGGCGAGCTGGAGGGCGGCAAGGACGGTGGCAGCGGCGCAGACGAGGACGAAGGAGGCGTTCCAGACCACCGGTGGCACGTGCGTGAGCGAGGCCAGCACGCCTGGGTCGCTGCCCGCGGTGCGCGACGCCATGACCGCGCCGAGGTGCCGCCAACCCCCGACGAGGAGCACGATCCCGGTCGCGACCAGCACCTGCGGCTGCAGACCGTCGTCGCGCCACCACCACAGCGCGCCGGTCGCCGCGAGGGCCACCAGGATGACCGCAGCGGTGAGCAGCGAGCGCACCCGCACCAGGGCGAGCAGCCAGACGCCGAGCAGCATGGTGAGGACCGGTGCGGCCCATCCCCTCCCGGCCGCCCAGACCAGTGCGGCGCCGACGACCGCAGGGGCCGGGTAGCCGGCCCACGTGGAGACGACCCGCCCGAGGCCGCGGGCGGGACCCACGGTGACCGCGTGGCCCGACATGTCGCCACGGAGCACGAACCCGGTGAAGCGGCGACCCACGGCCAGGCCCACGAGCGCATGCCCGAGCTCGTGGACGAGGGTCACGACGAGCCGCAGCACCTGCCAGACCGGTGGCACCCCGACCACGAGGAGCGCGGCGACCACCGCCACCGTCAGGGCAGGCGCGCCCATCGCCACCTCGCCGGAGGTGGTGACGATCCGGGTGTGCAGCTCGTCCCAGTCCACGGCGGCGAACCTAGCCGACATCACTGTGACCTGCATGAACGGCTCGCTGAGGCCCGAGGGGCGGTCAGACCCGGTGTGCGGCGACGAGCCGGTCGTAGAGCGCGTCGAGGTCGGCGTCGACGACGCGTCGGGCCGGGTCGGCGTCGTGCCAGTCGACGATCTCCTGCGCTCCCTGGCGGAACGGCACGACGGCCTGCCAGCCGCGGACCAGACCCTTGATCTTGCTGTTGTCGAAGACCATCGTGTGCGCCTTGTCGCCGAGCAGGCTCGCCCCGAACTCCTCGTCGACCGCGGCGACCGCGTCCGACGGCACGTGCACGAGCCGGGGCTCGACGCCCGCGGCCTCGGCGATGTCGCGGTAGATGCGGTTCCAGCTGGGTGCCTCGTCGCCGGTGATGTGGAACGCCTCGCCGATCGCCTCACGACGCCCGAGCAGGCCGACGAAGGCCCGCGCGAAGTCGGTGTGGTGGGTGATCGTCCACAGCGAGGTGCCGTCACCGTGGACCAGCACCTCCTTGCCCTGCCGCATCCGCTCGATGGTGGTCCAGCGCCCCTCGAAGGGCGGCAGGGTGTGGTCGTAGGTGTGCGAAGGTCGCAGGATGGTCATCGGGAGCTCGTCGTCCCGGTAGGCCGCGACGAGCAGGTCCTCGCAGGCGATCTTGTCGCGGGAGTACTGCCAGAACGGGTTCCGCAGGGGCGTCGACTCGGTGATCGGCAGGCGGGCCGGGGGAGTCTGGTAGGCCGAGGCCGAGCTGATGAACACGTACTGCCCGGTGCGGGTGGCGAACTGGTCGAGCTGTTGCTGCACCTGGTCGGGAGTGAACGACAGGAAGTCCACCACCACGTCGAACTCGCGCTCGCCGACGGCGTCGCTGACGGCTGCTGCATCACGCACGTCGGCCGTCAGCGCCTCGGCGTCGGGGTGGGCCGGGTGCGTGGTGCTGGTGCCACGGTTGAGGATCGTGACGTCCCAGCCCTGGGCGACCGACTCGGCGACGCAGGCCGAGCTGATCACGCCGGTGCCACCGATGAACAGGACGCTGTGACTGGCCATGTCGCGAGCCTAGGCCGCTGACCACCGGCTCGCCGCTCGCGTCCAGGTCACGCCCCAGGACGCGGCGGCGGGGTCGGCGGGTCAGGCGGTGGTCGTCGAGGTCGTGAGCCGGCCACGAGCGGTGAGCGCGGCTGCCCCGATGAGCCACAGGGCGAGACCGGCCTGCAGGGGGAACAACCCGGCCACGCCGACGTCGTGCGTGAGGTTGACCAACGGTCCGGCGACGGCATACCCGAGGCCGCCCACCACCGCGGGGATGGCGAGCACCCAGCCGGACCGGGTCCGGACCGCACGGGCTGCGGCCACCGCGAGGGCAGCGCCGGTCAGCCCGAGCAGGGGCGTCGCGCCGACCTGGAGCATGGCGTGCAGGTCGAGCATCGGCGTCTCGTGGTGGTGGGTGAGCCCGTCGAGGTCGCGGTCGGCGAGCAGGTGCGGGATGCCCTCCAGACCACCCAGGACCCACCCGACGGCGGCGACCCGGGCCCACCGGCGGACCGCGCCGGAGACCGCGGTGCGGGACAGCACCGTGAACGCCGCCGCGGCGAGCACCGTGCCGGCGAGCAGCAGCAGGTGGGCGATCGGCCAGGTCGGCGCGCCGAGCATGGAGGCCAGGTAGTCCTCGACGGTCTCGCCGTGGCCGTGCGGGTGCAGGTTGCCACCCGCGCCGAGCAGCACACCTGCGGTGCCGAGCAGGGCGGCCGTGCGCCACGGGGCCCGATGGGCGGGGACGGAGGGTGTCGCGGCGCCGGACGGGGCTGCCGTCGCGGCGGACCGGGCGGTCGCGGTAGCCATGTCAGCGCCCGATCAGGGTGTTGTGGGTGGCCGCGACGCTCCAGCCACCATCGGGGTCGCGGACCAGGATGCTGGTGGACATCGCCTGGTGGGTGCCCGCGAGCGGTCCGGCCGGGACCTGGAGGGTGTTGCGCGAGACCGCGAGGACGACACCGTCGGCGAGCTCGCGGGCGGAGACCAGCTCCATCGTGTTGACGCTCCGGGCGTAGATGGTGGCGAAGATCCCGGCGTGCCCGGCCCCGATCGCCTCCGCGTCCTGGGCGTGCTGGCCCTGGACCGTGACGAAGGAGGCACCGGGCTGGTAGACCGCGCCGAAGGCGGCGCCGTCGGCGCGGTTCCAGGCGCCCTCGAGGCGGCTCAGCACCTCGGTGGCGATGGTGGCGGCGGCGCTGGTGGCGGTGGTGGTGGTGGTGGTGGCGATGGTGGTCATGACGATCGATCCTTTCGTTGAGTGTCTGCCTATTCATTCAAGCATTGCTCAGTGAATATAGACCCGCTAAGTCAACCTGTACAGTGGTTTCCGTGACCAGTTCCCGCACCTACCGCTCCGAGCTGCGCGACCAGCAGGCCCAACGCACCCGCCTGCTGATCGCCCGCTCGGCCCGCGAGCGCTTCCTCGAGAAGGGGTGGTCGGGCACGAGCGTGCGCTCCGTGGCCACCGGGGCCGGGGTCTCGGAGGCGACCATCTACCACGTCTACGGCAGCAAGGCCGGGCTGGCGGCGTCGCTGATCGATGCGGCCGAGGAGAGCGCCGACGTCGCCCGCGTGATCGCGGAGCTGGCCTCGTTCGTGGGCGATCCCGCCGCGCAGCTGCGGGCCTTCGTCGGGTTCGACCGGCGCCTGTTCGAGCGTGGTGGCGACGTCCTGCGGGTGCTCGCGGAGGCCCGCCGCCAGGAGCCCGATCTCGCGGCGGCCTACGAGGAAGGCCGCGGGCGCGGTGAGACCCAGCGGCGCCGGCTGTTCGAGTCGTGGCCGGCCAAGGCGTGGGCCAAGGGCGTCGACGTGCAGACCGCCCTGGACACCTACGCGATGGTGGTCTCGCTCGAGGCCTACGACATCGCGGTGCGCGAACGCGGCTGGCGCCCCGAGGCCGTCGAGGCCTGGTGGAACCGCCTGCTCGCCCAGCTCCTGCTGCGCTGACGCCCCGGAGGTGTCGTCGTGCGGGTCAGCCCAGCCGGTCGAGGTCGGTCCGGCAGCGGCGCTCGAACTCGGCCAGCTCGGTCAGCGCGTCCTCGAGGTCGCGACGGCGCTGCTCGAGGTCGGTGCGGCGTTCGTCGATCTGCCCGAGCACGTACTCGAGCTGGCTCGCCTTGCCCCGCGGCCGGTCGTACAGGTCGATGATCGTGCGGATCTCCTCGAGCGGGAACCCGAGGCGCTTGCCCCGCAGGATCAGGGCCAGGCGGGTGCGGTCGCGGCGGTGGTAGATGCGGGTGGTGCCACGCCGTTCGGGGGTGATCAGCCCGAGCTCCTCGTAGTGCCGCACCGTCCGGTGGGTCACCCCGAACTCGTCCGCGATCTCCCGGATCGTCCACGTCCGGGCGACCGCCTCGTCTGCGGTCCGGTCTGCGGTCCGGTCGGCAGGCCGGTCGACCTCGGTGGCGGCGGGGGCTGGCATACCCGTGAGTATTGCTTTACGTTTACGTCAACGTCAAGCAACACCCCACCCCCACGGTATGCCGCGTGGCCGGGCGACCCCCGGGCGCGCACCACGAAGGAGAAGCGATGTTCGAGCTGAGCAAGGAGCACGAGGACTTCCGCAAGGTCGTCCGGGAGTTCGCCGAGGCCGAGGTCGAGCCGCACATCGCCAAGTGGGACAAGGACCACCACTTCCCGAGCGACCTGGTGCCCAAGATGGGTGATCTGGGGCTCTTCGGCCTCGTCGTGCCCGAGGAGTTCGGCGGGATGGGTGACGACGGCGACTTCACCTCGCTCTGTGTCGCCATCGAGGAGCTCGGTCGCGTCGACCAGTCCATCGGCATCACCCTGTCCGCCGGAGTGGGCCTGGGCATCAACCCGATCCTCACCTACGGCTCGCAGGAGCAGAAGGAGCGCTTCCTGCCCGACCTGGTGGCCGGTCGCGCGCTCGCCGGGTTCGGCCTGACCGAGCCCGACGCCGGCTCCGACGCCGGCGCCACCCGCACCAAGGCGGTCCGCGATGGCGACGAGTGGGTCGTCAACGGCTCCAAGGCGTTCATCACCAACTCGGGCACTGACATCACCTCCGTGGTCACGGTCACCGCCCGCACCGGCACGAACGACGACGGTTCGGCCCAGCTCAGCGCGATCATGATCCCTTCCGGCACACCGGGATTCACCGTCGAGCCGGCCTACGACAAGCTCGGCTGGCACGCCTCCGACACCCACGGGCTGACCTTCGAGGACTGCCGCGTCCCGGCCGGGAACCTCCTCGGCCACGAGGGCGAGGGCTTCAAGCAGTTCCTCAAGACCCTCGACGACGGCCGCATCGCGATCTCGGCGCTCGCCGTCGGCATGAGCCAGCGGATGCTCGAGGAGACCACCGAGTACGCCAAGACCCGCAAGGCGTTCGGCAAGCCGATCGGGGTGAACCAGGGCGTCTCGTTCCAGATCGCCGACCTGGCCGTGATGGTCGAGGCGTCGCGCCAGCTGACCTACAAGGCCGCCTGGCTCAAGGACGAGCTCGAGCACGGCCGCCGCTCGGTCAAGGAGGTCAAGCAGGCCGCCGCGATCTGCAAGCTCTACTCGACCGAGGCCGCCGTCACCGCGACCCGCATCGCCACCCAGGTCTTCGGCGGCAACGGCTTCATGGAGGAGTACCCCGTGGCCCGGTTCTACCGCGATGCCAAGATCCTCGAGATCGGCGAGGGCACCTCCGAGGTGCAGCGCATGGTCATCGCCCGCCACCTCGGCCTGCCGACCGCGTGAGCGCGGGAGTGCGAGAGGGTATGCCGGTGACCTCCACCACGTCGTCAGGCAAGCACGGGGCGGGTAGCTCCGCGTCCACGTCAGATCCCTCGGGCCAGCCTCCGTTCGCCGTGGGCGGCGACAGCGGGTCCGACCCCAAGGTGACGGACGTCCGCGAGCGGCTCGCCGCGGCATACCAGGCCTCTGCGACCGCGCCGGCCAAGGCGCAGGCGAAGCTCGACGACCAGGGCAAGCTCTATGTCCGCGAGCGGATCGCGCTGCTGTTCGACGAGGGGAGCTTCGTCGAGGACGCGCGCTACGCCAACGCCACGGCCACGGGGCTGCCGGCCGACGGTGTCGTCACCGGGCGGGGCACGGTCGACGGCCGACCGGCGATCGTGATCGCCAACGACCCCACCGTCAAGGCTGGCTCGTGGGGTGCGCGCACGGTCGAGAAGATCGTCCGGGCCACCGAGATGGCGCTGCGCGAGGAGCTGCCGGTCTTCTGGTTCGTCGACTCCGCGGGGGCCCGGATCACCGACCAGGTCGAGATGTTCCCGGGCCGACGCGGCGCGGGGCGGATCTTCCACAACCAGGTCGCGCTGTCGGGCAAGGTCCCGCAGATCTGCTGCCTGTTCGGGCCGAGCGCTGCCGGTGGGGCCTACATCCCGTCGTTCACCGACCTGATCATCATGGTCGAGGGCAACGCCTCGATGTACCTCGGCAGCCCGCGCATGGCGGAGATGGTGGTGGGCGAGAAGGTCTCGCTCGAGGACATGGGCGGCGCGCGGATGCACTGCACCGTGTCGGGTGTGGGTGACCTGCTCGTCGGAGACGACACCGAGGCCATCGAGATGGCGCGGCTCTACTTCTCCTACCTGCCCTCCAGCTGGCGCACGGACCTGCCGAGCTACGCGCCGGAGGAGCCGTCGGTGCCGCTGACCCGCCACACCGTGCCCGAGCGGGAGAGCCAGCCGTTCGACATCCACGAGGTCATCGACGGGCTGGTCGACGACGAGTCGTTCTTCGAGATCAAGCCGCTGTTCGCCCCCGAGCTGGTCATCGGGTTCGGGCGGATGTCCGGAGAGACGGTCGGCATCGTCGCCAACAACTCGATGGTCAAGGGTGGCGTGCTCTTCACCGACAGCGCCGACAAGGCCGCCCGCTTCATCTGGCTGTGCGACGCCTACTCGATCCCGCTGATCTACCTCGCCGACGTGCCGGGCTTCATGATCGGCTCCGAGGTCGAGCGCGGGGGCATCATCCGGCACGGCGCCAAGATGGTCTCGGCCGTCTCCTCGGCCACCGTGCCGCAGTTCTGCGTGATCGTGCGCAAGGCCTACGGCGCCGGGCTCTACGCGATGGGTGGGCCGGGCTTCGGGCCCGATGCGACGATCGCGCTACCGACCGCCCGGATCGCGGTGATGGGGCCGGAGGCCGCCGTCAACGCGGTGTACGCCAACAAGATCGCGGCGATCGAGGACGCGGGCGAGCGCGAGCAGTTCGTGCAGGACATGCGGCGCGAGTACGAGGAGGACGTCGACCTCGAGCGGCTCGCGGCCGACCTCGTGCTCGACCAGATCATCGAGGCCGACGCGCTGCGGGCCGAGCTGCTGCTCCGGCTGCGCTACGCCAAGACCCGCGAGCGCCACTTCGCGACCAAGCGCCGCGACATCCCGCCGGTCTGACCAGCGGGGTCTCGGGGGTCGCTCAGTCGCTCTGTCGCTCTGTCGCTCAGTGGCGCTCGCCCTGGGCGCCGCGGTGGGCCGAGCTGAGCAGCTCGTGCCACGGGAGCCCGAGCTCGAGCAGGAGCTCACGCAGCAGCGGCAAGGACAGCCCCACGACGTTGCTGGGATCGCCCTCGATACCGGTGACGAACGGACTGCCGAGCCCGTCGAGCGTGAACCCCCCGGCGACCCGGAGCGGCTCACCGGTGGCGACGTACGCGTCGATCTCGTCGTCGGTGAGCTTGGCGAAGTGCACGGTGGTCGAGGCGGTCGCGCCGAGGGTGGCCCCGGTGCCGCCGTCGGCCTCGGCGCGGGTGTCGACCACCCAGTGCCCCGTGTGCAGGATGCCCGAGCGGCCCCGCATCTGGCGCCAGCGCGCGATGGCCACCGCGGGGGACGACGGCTTGCCGTGGATCTCGCCGTCGAGGTCGAGCACCGAGTCGCACCCGATGACGACCGCGTCGTCGATCTGGTCGGCGACGTCCTCGGCCTTGGCCCGCGCGAGCACCAGGGCGACGTCCTCGGCGACGAGCTCCCCGTAGGTCTCCCGGGCCGCCGCCGTCACGGCGTCCTCATCCACCGAGCTCACCACGATGCTGGGCTCGAGTCCGGCTGCGGCGAGCAGCTTGCGGCGGGCAGGGGAGGCGGACGCGAGGACGAGGGTGGTCACGAGGTGAGGCTACCCACCCGGCAGCGGGCGCTCAGCCGAGCTGCTCGTCGACGAAGCACCAGCGCCAGGACTCCCCGGGCTCGAAGCTGCGCATGACCGGGTGGCCGTCCTCCCGGAAGTGGGCGGACGCGTGCTTGTGGGGTGAGGAGTCGCAGCAGCCGACGTGCCCGCAGTCGAGGCACAGCCGCAGGTGCACCCAGGTCGTGCCGTCGCGCAGGCACTCCTCGCAGCCGTGCGGGCTGGTGGGTGCGACGAAGCGGTCGTGGTGGGCGGCCAGGTGCTCGCACTCGTCCTCGCCCCGCTCCGGCGGAAGCAGCGGGTCCTCGCGCAGCTCGTCGGAGCGCTCCTCGATCCGGTCGAGCATGGACTCCTCGATGTCGAGCTGGGCGAAGACGTGGCCCAGCACCTCCTGGTCGACCGTGCCGGCGTCCCGGATCCGCAGGAGCTCCGCGCGCTCGGCGTCGAGCATGATCATGCGCACCCGGCGATAGGTCGCGCTCGGCGTCTCCACCGCGTCGGCCCGCCCCTGTCCGAGCCGCTCCCAGACGATGTTGGTGCGGTTCTCGGCGCGTCTGCGGAGCGTCTCGATGATGTCGCCCTCGACGTCGTCGTGGTCCTCCAGGGCCTTGAGACCGGCGGCCACCGACGACTGCAGGATCGTGGCCTCCTGGAGGGCGTCCTCGCGGGGGTCGGGGCCACGCACCCCGAGGGTCTTGGCCAGCCAGGGAAGGGAGAGTCCCTGCAGGAGCAGGGTCGAGACCGTGACGGCCATGGCCGCCAGCACCAGCGTCGAGCGCTGTGGCGTGTTGGGTGGCAGGGCGAACGCGGCGGCCAGGGTGACCACGCCGCGCATCCCCGCCCATGAGATGACGGCGGCGGCCTTGGGGTGGAACTTCCCCTCGCCCTCCATGAACCTGTGCTGCAGCCACTTGAACGGGAAGACCCAGATCGGCCGCAGGATGATGACGGTCGCCAGCACCGCCAGGCAGGTCCAGACGATGGTGCCCCACCCGGGACCGGTCTCGTTGGCGTCGGAGACCAGGCGGCGCATCTGCATGCCGAGCATGAGGAAGACGACGTTCTCGAGGATGAACTGGATCGTGGACCAGTTGATCCGCTCGCTGACCCGCGACGACGCGTTCTGGACGATCGGGGACTTGTGGCCGAGGAGCAGCCCCGCGACGACCACGGCGAGCACCCCGGACCCGTGGTAGTGCTCTGCCGGCAGGTAGGCGAGGTAGGGGACGATGAACGAGATCGAGGTGTCGATGGCCGACTCGGTGACCTTGCGCCGGACGTAGGCGATGACGACCCCGACCAGCACCCCGAAGCCCACGCCCAGCACGACGGCCCGGGTGAAGTCGAGGGCCACCGACCCCAGCGTCACGTCGGAGGCGTGACCACCTGCGGCAGCGGCAGCCAGGGGGAACGCCGCGATCGCGGTGCGCAGGGACACCAGGGCGGTGGCGTCGTTGACCAGCGACTCGCCCTCGAGGATCGTCACGATCCGCCGGGGCAGGCCGATGCGTCTCGCGACCGCGGTGGCCGCGACGGCGTCCGGGGGCGCCACGATCGCGCCCAGCGCGAATGCCACCGCGAAGGGCATACCCAGGAGCCAGTAGGTGACCAGGCCGACGCCGCCGGCGGTGAACAGCACCAGCCCCACGGACAGGCCGAGGATCGGGAACCAGTTGGCCCGGAAGTCCACGAGCGACGTGCGGATCGCGGCGGCATACAGCAGGGGCGGGAGGAGGCCGACGAGGACGACCTCCGAGCTCAGCTCGGGCTCGGGGATGAACGGCACGTAGCTGACCGCCACCCCCACGACCAGCAGCACGAGGGGTGCGGCCACCCGCAACCGCTGGGCGAACCCCGCGACGAGGATGACGGTCCCGATGATGGCGACGATCGCGCCGGCGGTTCTCACCGGCTCATCCTTGCAGGCACGTGGTCAGGTCAGCACGGTCAGGTCAGCACGGTCAGGTCAGCTCGCCCAGCACCGCCGCGCGCAGGGTGTCGAGCCCCACGCCACCGAGGTCGAGCGTGCGGCGGTGGAAGTCCTTGAGCGAGAAGGAGTCTCCCTCGCGCTCGGCGACCTGGTCACGCAGCTGCATCCAGAGCCGCTCGCCGATCTTGTAGGACGGCGCCTGCCCCGGCCAGCCGAGGTAGCGGTCGAGCTCGAACCGGAGCCAGGCCTCGCCCTGGTTGGCGTGGTCGTTGAGGTACTGCCACGCCTTGTCGTAGGTCCACTCGCCGCCACCGACCTCCGCCGGCGCCTCGAACCCGCAGTGCACCCCGATGTCGATGACGACGCGGGCGGCCCGCAGGGACTGGCTGTCGAGCAGGCCCATCTTGTTGCCCGGGTCGTCCATGAAGCCGAGCTCGTCCATCAGCCGCTCGGCATACAGCGCCCAGCCCTCCCCGTGACCGGAGGTCCAGGCCGCCATCCGACGCCACTTGTTGAGCCGCTCGGACCGGAACACGGTCTGCGCGACCTGGAGGTGATGCCCGGGAACGCCCTCGTGGTAGACGGTGGTGAGCTCCTTCCAGGTGCCGAACTCGGTCACCCCCTTGGGGACCGACCACCACATCCGACCCGGCCGGGAGAAGTCCTCCGACGGGCCGGTGTAGTAGATGCCGCCGGTCTGGGTCGGGGCGATGAGGCACTCGATGGTGCGCACCGGGTCGGGGATGTCGAAGTGGGTGCCGGCCAGCTCGGCGATCGCCTCGTCGGCGCGCTTCTGCATCCAGGCCCGCAGCTCGTCGGTGCCGTGCAGCTGGTAGGTCGGGTCGGCGTCGAGGGCCGCGATGGCCTCCTTGACCGTGCTCCCGGGCTTGATCTGCTCGGCGACCTGCTCCATCTCGGCCGTGATCCGGTCGACCTCCTGCTGGCCCCAGGCGTAGGTCTCGGCGAGGTCGACCTTCGCGCCCAGGAAGTAGCGGGACAGCAGGGCGTAGCGCTCCTCGCCGCAGGCGTCCTCGAGCGGCGCGTCGTCGAGCAGGTGGTCCTTGAGCCAGGTGCCCAGCTCGGCGTAGGCCGCCGACGCGCTCTCGGCAGCGCTGGTCAGCGCCTCCTTGGTGGAGTCGGCCAGCTCGCCGGGGCCGGTGTCCTCGCTCAGGCGGGCGTGCGTCACCAGGGTGGCGAAGTAGCCGTCGGCGGCGACCAGGTCGGCACACTGCTGGATGCACGCCTCCACCTGCCGGCGCGGAGTGATGTTGCCCTTCGCCGACGCGCTGAGCAGGCTCACCTGCCATCCGGTGAGGGCCTCGGGCACGGCCTCGAGGCGGCGGCTGATGACGCCCCAGTCCTCGTCGGTCGCGGTGGGCATGAGGTCGAAGCAGCCCCGGATCGACTGCAGGGGCGAGGCGAGGACGTTGAGGGCCATCTCGTCGATCCCGGCCCGGTGGATCTCCTCGGCCAGCCCGAGGCGCTCGCGCATCGCGGCGAGGGTCACCCGGTCGATGTCGTCGACGGGGGTGGCCCGGTCGAGCTGGTCGAGGACCTCGGCCCGCAAGGCGGCCTGGGCCTCGTGACCAGCGGGGGAGTAGTCGTCGAGCTCCTCGTCGTGACCGGTGATGCCGAGGTAGGTCGCCGTGATGGGGCTGAGCTGCACCTCCCGGGCGAGGTAGTCGTCGGCGATGCGGTCGATGTCTGTCGCGGGGCGCGCCGCGGAAGTCGTGTCGGTGCTCACCCGAGCGAACGTACCCCAGCGTCCTGACGGCGTCCCCGCAATATCCCCCGGCCCTGCGTTGCCGGCGTCCCTACGCTGGTCCCATGGCTGCCCACCTGCTGTCCCTCAACGTCGGCCGCTCCGAGCCCAGCACCGCGAAGAACGTCGGGGTGACCGGCATCGCCAAGCGTCCGGTGGCCTCGGCCGTGCTGCGGGCTCCGGGGCCCAAGCACGGGGGCCTCGGCAGCGGGGTCGAGGGCGACTTCCTCGGCGACACCCGCCACCACGGCGGCGACTACCAGGCGGTCTACGCGTTCGCCCGCGAGGAGCTCGACTGGTGGGGCGACCAGCTGGGTCGCGAGCTGCCGCACGGGATGTTCGGGGAGAACCTCACGACCAGCGGTCTCGACGTCGACGCGGCGTTGGTCGGGGAGCGCTGGGCGGTCGGCGACGAGGTGGTGCTCGAGGTCTGCGGCCCACGCATCCCGTGCGCCACCTTCGCGGCCCGGATGGGGGAGCGCGGCTGGGTCAAGCGGTTCAGCGACGTGGGGCGCACCGGCGCCTACCTGTCCGTCGTGACCAGCGGCACCGTGCGACCCGGTGACGCGATCGAGGTGGTCGCCCGGCCCGCCCACGACATCACCGTGCCCGACACGCTCCGCGCGTTCATGGGTGATCTCGACCTGGCGGAGCGGGTGCTGGCGGCTGACTGCCTGGTCGAGGTCGAGGCGGCCGAGCTGCGCGAGACGGTCGCGCGTCGCCGCAGCTCCGGCGCCGAGCTCGACTGAAGGGTCAGCGGGGCCAGGCGGAGGCGCGCCAGGCGCCCGGTCCGGGGGACAGCGTCCGCCGCAGCGCGGGCGCGCGCGCGGCCCACTGCGAGGTATGCCGCGGGGCCGGCTCGGGTGCCGGCCCGGACACCGCGGACAGCACCGCCATGACGGCGGCGACCTCCTCGGGCGTCGCGTCGCCGCGGACCAGCCGCAGCGGCCGCTCCGTCGCTGGGGACTCGCGCTGCTCGGGGCTCATAGGGGGATGTTGCCGTGCTTCTTGGGCGGCAGGGTCTCGCGTTTGGTGCGCAAGGCCCGCAGCGCCTTGGTGACGTTCATCCGCGTGTTCGACGGCGTGATGACCGTGTCGATGTAACCCCGCTCGGCCGCGATGTAGGGGTTGGCGAGGGTGTCCTCGTACTCGGCGATGAACCGGGCGCGGGCCTCGTCGACGTTCTCCCCTGCCTCGGCTGCTGCGGCGAGCTGCTTGCGGTAGAGGATGTTGACCGCGCCCTGGGCGCCCATCACGGCGATCTGCGCGGTGGGCCAGGCGAGGTTGATGTCGGCGCCGAGGTGCTTGGAGCCCATCACGTCGTAGGCGCCGCCGTACGCCTTGCGGGTGATCACCGTGACGAGCGGCACGGTCGCCTCGGCATACGCGTAGATCAGCTTGGCGCCGCGGCGGATGATGCCGTCCCACTCCTGGTCGGTGCCGGGCAGGAAGCCGGGCACGTCGACGAAGGTGACCACCGGGATGTTGAACGCGTCGCAGGTCCGCACGAAGCGCGCCGCCTTCTCGGAGGCGTCGATGTCGAGGGTGCCGGCGAACTGCATCGGCTGGTTGGCCACGACACCGACCGACCGGCCCTCGATCCGCCCGTAGCCGACGAGGATGTTCGGGGCGAACAGCGGCTGGACCTCGAGGAACTCGCCGTCATCCAGCACGTGCTCGATGACGGTCTTCATGTCGTAGGGCTGGTTCGCGCTGTCCGGGATCAGGGTGTCGAGCTCGCGGTCCTCGTCGGTCACCTCGAGCGACGGCAGCTCACCGTCGTCGGCGAACGAGGGCGGCTCCTCGAGGTTGTTCGAGGGCAGGTAGGACAGCAGCTCCTTGACGTAGTCGATCGCGTCCTGCTCGTCGGTGCCCATGTAGTGCGCGACCCCGGACTTGGTGTTGTGCGCCCGCGCGCCGCCGAGGTCCTCGAACGAGACGTCCTCACCGGTCACGGTCTTGATGACCTCGGGACCGGTGATGAACATGTGGGAGGTCTGGTCGACCATCACGGTGAAGTCGGTGACCGCGGGGGAGTAGACCGCTCCGCCGGCGCACGGCCCCATGATCAGGGAGATCTGCGGGATGACCCCGGACGCGTGCACGTTGCGGCGGAAGATCTCGCCGTAGAGCCCGAGCGAGACGACGCCCTCCTGGATGCGGGCGCCACCGGAGTCGTTGAGCCCCACGACCGGGCAGCCGACCTTCATCGCGAAGTCCATCACCTTGCAGATCTTCTCGCCGAAGACCTCGCCCAGGGACCCGCCGAAGACGGTGAAGTCCTGCGCGAACACCGCCACGGTGCGCCCGTCGACCGTGCCGTAGCCGGTGACGACCCCGTCGCCGTAGGGGCGGTTGGCCTCCTGGCCGAACGCGACCGACCGGTGCCGGGCGTACTTGTCCATCTCGATGAACGAACCCTCGTCGAGCAGCATCTCCAGGCGCTCACGGGCCGTCTTCTTGCCCCGGGCGTGCTGCTTCTCGATGGCGCGCTCGGACCCGGCGTGCGCGACCTCGGCCACCCGACGCTTGAGGTCGGCCAGCTTGCCCGCGGTGGAGTGGATGTCGATGCCCGACTGGGGGTCGGGGACGTCGGTGCCACCCACGGAGAGCGGATCAGCGACGGAATCGGTGGTCTGCGCCATGTCGGCGAGCCTAGCCTTGCCTGCATGCGCGAATCGCTCGACCGTGAGGCATTGCACGAGGCGTTGGTCACGCCGGGTCAGCCGTGGACGGGAGTCGACGTCCACCCGGAGCTCGGCTCCACCAACCTCGAGGCAGCCCGCCTCGCCGAACCGTGGCGGGTGGTCGTGACCGACCACCAGGTGGCCGGGCGGGGCCGGCTCGGTCGGGCCTGGGACACGCCGGCCCGCACCTCGGTCACGCTCTCGGTGCTGCTGCCGGCACCGGAGCAGGGCCGGGGCTGGGTGCCCCTCGCGACCGGGCTCGCGGTGCGTGACGCGCTGGCCGAGGTCGCCGGCGTCGTGGGCGGGCTCAAGTGGCCCAACGACGTGCTGCTGCCGGCCGACGAGGAGCGCAAGGTGTGCGGGATCCTCTGCGAGCTGCAGCCGGCCGGGATCGTGGTCGGGCTCGGGATCAACGTCGACCAGGACCGCGCGGAGCTGCCCGTCGACACGGCCACCTCGCTGCGGCTGGCCGGTGCCACGGAGGTGAGCCGGCAGAGCCTGGTGGTGTCGGTCCTCACCCACCTCGCGCGCTGGCACGGCGCCCTCAGCGGCACCGCGCACGAGCGCGCAGGCGTGCACGCGGCATACCGGAAGGCCTGCCTGACCATCGGACGCGAGGTGGAGCTGCACCTGGCCGGTGGGGACGTGCGCAGGGCGCGCGCCGTCGGCGTGGACGACGAGGGCCGGCTCGTGGTCGCCAGCGCGGGCACGGAGTATGCCGTGGCCGCCGGCGACGTGGTCCACGTGCGCAGCGGCACGCCCTAGTCTGACCGCATGACCGAGGTTGGCCGGCACCGGGTGGTGCGCCCGGAGGACTTCGCGGCGCTGCGCCCGGACGACCTCGAGGCCCGCCTGCTCGGCAAGCCGGCCACGATGGCTCGGCGCGACGTCTCCCGCGGCGCCGAGGTCTCGCTGCTGTCGGCCCGCAAGTTCTGGCATGCCCTGGGTTTCCCGAACGTCGAGGACGACGACGCGATGTTCACCGAGGCCGACCAGATGGCGCTGATGGCCGTCGCCCGGCTCGTCCGCGAGCAGGAGCTCGACGAGACGACGGCGCTGGCGATGACCCGCGCGTTCGCCCGCACCACCGACCGCCTGGCGGTCTGGCAGACCCAGCTGATGGCCGAGGCGCTCGCGGCGCCCGGGCTGGAGGCCGCGCTCGACGAGGCGGACGCCAGGGCGGTCCCCGACCTCGCCGCCGCAGAGGCCGCCGCCCGCAAGCTGACCGACATGGCCGACGAGCTCGAGCCGCTCCTCATCTACGCCTGGCGCCGCCACCTCACCGCCGCGATCTCGCGCATGCTCGCGGATGCCGACCCGGAGCAGTCCGACCAGGGCGTGCGCCGGGTCGTCGGGTTCGCCGACCTGGTCAACTTCACCTCGCTCGTGCGCCGGATGACCGAGCGGCAGCTCGCCGTCATGGTGCAGCGGTTCGAGGCGCTCGCGACCGACATCGTCACGGCCCACGGCGGCCGGGTGATCAAGACGGTGGGCGACGAGATCCTCTTCGTCACCATCGGGGCCGCGCCCGCCGCTGCCGTGGCCCTCGACCTCGTCGAGACGATGGCCGAGGACGACCTGCTCCCCGACGTGCGGGTCGGCATGGCCGTCGGTCCGGTGCTGTCGCGGCTCGGTGACGTGTTCGGCACGACGGTCAACCGGGCCTCGCGGCTGACCAGCGTCGCGCCGGCTGGAGGGGTGCTCGTCGACGATGCCCTCGCCACGTCACTGGCGGCGTTGTCCGGCTTCGAGACGACCGCCCTGCGCCGCCGCACCCTGCGGGGCATCGGCCAGGTCACGCCCAGCGAGCTGCGCCGCTCCGCCGGCGGCCGCAAGACCACCCCAGACCGAAAGGCCTCCCCATGACCGACCTCGTCCGGATCGAGCGCCACGGGGAGGGCGGGCACGTCGCCGAGCTGGTCCTCGACCGGCCCGAGGCCATGAACGCGGTCTCGACCGCCATGGCGCGGGCCCTGGCCGCCGCGACGACCGAGCTCGCGCAGGACCCCAGCGTCCGGGCCGTGCTGGTGACCTCCAGCCACCCGAAGGCGTTCTGCGTCGGGGCCGACCTCAAGGAGCGCAACTCCTTCACCGACGACGACCTGCGCGCCCAGCGCCCGCTGGCGCAGGCGGCATACCGGGGCGTCCTGGACCTCCCGGTGCCCGCCATCGCTGCCGTCGACGGCTTCGCGCTGGGCGGTGGCTTCGAGATCGCGCTGTCGTGCGACCTGGTGGTCTGCGGCGAGGACGCGCTGGTCGGGCTCCCCGAGGTGAGTGTGGGCGTCATCCCCGGCGGCGGTGGCACCCAGCTGCTGACCCGGCGGGTGGGCTGGTCGCGGGCGGCCCAGATGATCTTCACCGCCCAGCGCTACACCGCGCAGGACGCCTGCCGGCTCGGTGCGGTCGACGAGGTGGTGCCGGCCGGGTCCGCGCGTGCTCGTGCGCTCGAGCTGGCGACCACGATCGCCGGTCACTCGCCCGTGGGAGTGCGCAATGCGAAGGCCGCGATGCGGCAGGGTTTCGACACCGATCTGGCCTCCGGCCTGCGCATCGAGGACGACCACTGGGCCGCCACCGCCTTCTCGGCGGACCGCGCCGAGGGAGTCGCCGCTTTCAATGAAAAACGCCGACCGGTGTGGCCCGGTCGCTAGTGGGGGTCCGTTTTACATACGATCACCCCCATGACCCGTGTGCTCCTCGCTGAGGACGACCCTGCCATCTCCGAGCCGCTTGCCCGCGCACTGCGGCGTGAGGGGTACGACGTCGACGTGCGCGCCGACGGGCGGGCGGCCCTCGAGGCGTCTGCGGAGAACCCCGACCTGGTCGTCCTCGACCTCGGTCTTCCCTACGTCGACGGGCTCGAGGTGTGCCGCCGGATCCGTGCCGAGGGCCGCACGGTGCCCGTGCTGATCCTCACCGCCCGCGCCGACGAGGTCGACACCGTCGTCGGCCTCGACGCCGGCGCGGACGACTACGTCACGAAGCCGTTCCGGCTGGCCGAGCTGCTGGCGCGGGTGCGGGCGCTCCTGCGGCGCAACCCCACGGACGCCCCCTCCGCCCACGAGCTCGTGCGCATCGACCCCGAGGGGCGTCGCGCGTGGTTCAAGGAGGAGGAGCTCCAGCTCACCGCCAAGGAGTTCGACCTGCTGCGCGTCCTGGTGCGTGAGCAGGGCAAGGTCGTCTCGCGCGAACAGCTCATGCGCGAGATCTGGGAGACCGCGTGGTTCGGGTCGACCAAGACGCTCGACATGCACATCTCCGTGCTGCGCCGGAAGCTCGGCGACGACGCCGCACAGCCGCGCTACATCGCCACCGTCCGTGGGGTCGGCTTCCGGTTCGAGCGCGGCGACGAGATCTGACCGCTGACCATGCGGCAACAGCTGATTCGCTCCACCGTGCTCGCGGTGGGTCTGGCCATCCTCATCACGATGGCGCCGGTGGTGATCGCCATCTGGAACTCCAGCGTCAACGGCCGCGGTGCCGTGTCCGAGTGGCTCGACGAGGGCACGCCGACCGCCACGACCGTCCGGTTGTTCCTCATCGTGGTCGGCCTGGCCGTGCTGGCGCTCGCTGCGGGGGTCTTCGTGGCGACCCGGCAGGCACGGCGGATGGCCCTGCCGATGACGCTGCTCGCCGACCGGGCCGAGCGCCTCGGTGCGGGTGAGTCCCGGATCCAGCCGCTGCACTCCGGCATCTCCGAGGTCGACCAGGTGTCGGAGGTGCTGGCGCGCAGCGCCCAGCGGCTGACCAAGTCACTCGCCTCCGAGCGCGACTTCGCGGCCGACGCCTCCCACCAGCTGCGCACCCCGCTGACCGCCCTGCTGATGCGGCTCGAGGAGATCGCCGCGACCGACGACCTCGAGGTCGCGCAGGAGGAGGCCAGCATCGCCATGGACCAGGTCGAGCGGCTGACCCGGGTGGTCGACGACCTGATGTCCCGCACCCGCCGGGGTGGCGACGAGTCGAAGGCGACCGTGTCGCTCGACTCGGTGATCGCCGCCCTGCAGCGCGAGTGGCAGCCGGCCTTCGAGCAGGCCCGGCGCAGCGTCCGGGTCCACGGCGAGCGGGGACTCGTCGTCCAGGCCAAGCCGGTCGACCTCTCCCAGGTGCTCTCGACCCTCCTCGAGAACGCCCTCGCGCACGGCCGTGGCACGGTCGACGTCCACGCCCGACGCAGCGGCCCCTCCGTGGTCGTCGAGGTCAGCGACCAGGGGGAGGGCGTCCCCGCCACCATCGCCCCGCACATCTTCGAGCGGTCGGTGACCACGACCGGCACCGGGCTCGGGCTCGCCCTGGCCCGCGACCTGGCCGAGTCCAACGGTGGGCGGCTCGAGCTGATCCAGGCCCAGCCGGCGATCTTCGCGCTCTTCCTCAGCGAGTCCGACGGCGTCTGACGCCGTGTGCCGCTCGGTGCCGCTCGCCCCACGCCGTGCCGCTCGCCCCACCGGTCACACCTTTATCGGGTGACCCGATAAAGGTCGGCTTCACCCCGAGACCGTTCCGGGGTGAAGCCGACCTTTCCGGGGTGAGGCTGCCCGTGCTGGAGAAGGTGTTGGCGCTCAGCCCTTGGTCTCGGCCAGCGGCGAGGTGTCGGTCAGCGGCTCGTGGCTGAACACGAACCTGCGGTAGGCCCAGAACCGGAACAACGTGCCGAGGGCGATGCCGACGAGCTTGGCGACGTTCTCGACCACGAGGCTCTCCTGGCCGAGGAAGTGGTGCGCGAACCCGACGCAGCCGGCCTGGATGAGCAGGGCGACCCCGTTGGTCAGGGCGAACAGCAGTGCCTCGTGGTGCACCGGACGGTTGCGCCGGTGCCGGAAGGTCCACGCCCGGTTGCCGACCCACGCCACGCAGGTGGCCACGGCCGCGGAGATGATCGTCGCGATGACCGCGCGCGACAGGAGGCCGTTGCCGTACCCCGCCAGCACCGTGGCCCGCAGGATGTTGAACAGGCCGAGGTCGATGACGAAGGCGACCGCGCCGACGATGCCGAACTTGATCATCTCGCGGTAGAGGACGTCGACGGTGCCACGCAGGCGGGCGACGAGGGAGGGGCTCTCGGACACGCGAGGAGCCTAGCCGCGGCTGCCGGGTGACGCGTGCGAACCGGCGCGTAGCGACACGGTGCGGACACGGTGTGGGCGCGGTGCGTTGGCTGTGCGGGCGTGGTGCGGGCGCGGTGCGTTGGCTGTGCGGGCGCGGTCCGGCGGAGGCGGTGCGGGCGCGGTCCGGCGGACGCGCGGGACCGGTCCGGTGGCCTGGCCGATATCCTCGCCGCGTGACGTCACCGCAGCGCGCCCCCGGAGGCTTCCCGGTCGTCGGCATCATCGGGGGCGGACAGCTCGCCCGGATGTGTGCCGCCCCGGCGGCCGAGCTCGCCATCACGCTGAGTGTGCTGGCCGAGGCGCCGGATGCCGCTGCGGCCCAGGTCATCCCTTCGTCGCCAGTGGGCCACCACGCCGACGTCGAGGCCGTGCTGGCCTTCGCCCGGGACTGTGACGTCGTCACCTTCGACCACGAGCACGTGCCTGCGAACGTGCTGGAAGCCCTTGTGGCAGAAGGCATCCCGCTGCACCCAACCCCCGAGGCCCTGAGGTTCGCGCAGGACAAGCTGGCGATGCGCGAACGGCTCACCGAGATCGGGGTGGCCTGTCCCGCGTGGGCGAGGGCTCGCACGGCCGACGACGTCGAGGCCTTCGCGGCACGGGTCGGCTGGCCGGTCGTGGCCAAGACGCCCCGCGGCGGCTACGACGGCAAGGGGGTCCGCGTCATCCACTCGACCGACGAGGTGCGCGACTGGCTCGAGGCCGTGGGCAGCGATGGCGCCCTGGCCGACGGGGTCCTGGTCGAGGAGAAGGTCGAGTTCGTCCGCGAGCTCGCCGTCCTGATCGCGCGCAGCCCGTCCAACCAGGCGGCGGCCTGGCCGGTGGTCGAGACCGTCCAGACCGACAGCATCTGCACCGAAGTCCTCGCGCCCGCCCCGGACCTCGACCCCACCCTCGCGGCCGTCGCCACCGAGGCCGGGCTGCGGATCGCCGAGCAGCTGGGCGTCACCGGGGTGTTCGCGGTCGAGATGTTCGAGGTGCGCGACCCGGGGACCGGTGCCGCGGCATACGTCGTCAACGAACTGGCCATGCGCCCGCACAACAGTGGGCACTGGTCGATGGACGGCGCGGTGACGGGCCAGTTCGAGCAGCACCTGCGGGCGGTGCTCGACCTACCGCTGGGCGCCCCCACGCCCCGCGAGCCGCACACCGTGATGGCCAACGTCCTCGGCGGTGACTACCCCGAGCTCTACCCCGCCTACCGCCACGTGATGGCACGCGACCCCGGTCTCAAGGTGCACCTCTACGGCAAGGGTGTCCGCCCCGGCCGCAAGATCGGCCACGTCAACGTCTCCGGCTCCGACCTCGCGCAGCTGCGGGAGCGCGCCGGTCACGCCGCCGACTACCTTGCAGGAGTGATCACCGAATGAGCGACCAGCAACCCCTCGTCGGGCTCGTGATGGGCAGCGACAGCGACTGGCCCGTGATGGAGCTCGCCGCGCAGGCCCTCGACGAGTTCGGTGTCCCCTACGAGGCGGACGTCGTCTCCGCCCACCGGATGCCCGAGGAGATGATCGCCTACGGGCAGAACGCTGCGGGGCGCGGACTGCGCGTGGTCATCGCCGGCGCCGGCGGTGCCGCGCACCTGCCCGGCATGCTCGCGTCGGTGACGCCCTTGCCCGTCATCGGGGTGCCCGTGCCGCTGAAGTACCTCGACGGCATGGACTCGCTGCTCTCGATCGTCCAGATGCCGGCCGGGGTGCCGGTGGCGACCGTCTCGATCGGCGGGGCCAGGAACGCCGGCCTGCTCGCCGCCCGCATCCTCGCCGCGGGCGAGGGTGGGTATGCCGCGGGGCTGCGTGAGCGGATGATCGCCTTCCAGGCGGACCTGAGGGACCAGGCCCACGCCAAGGGCGCGGCGCTGCGCGACCGACGCGGCGCCGGGCCTGGCTCCTAGCGGGCCATGCCCGCCGAGCGGACCCCACGCCACTCGATGCGGGGGCAGGTGTCCATCACGACGTCGAGCCCGACCTTGCGGGCCCGGTCGGCGGCGGCCTCGTCGACCACGCCGAGCTGCATCCAGATGGCGTCGATCAGCAGCCGGTCCTTGTTGGCGATCGCGTCGTCCACGACCGCGCCGACGTGCTCGGAGTTGACGAAGCAGTCGACGACCTTGATGTCGGTGCCGTCGGGGATGTCCGAGAGCGTCGCGTAACCCTGCTCACCGTGCACCGTCTCGGCCTTGGGGTGCACGGGAATCAGGCCCTTGCCGAGCTCGACCTTGAGCCATCGGGAGACGCCGAACGCCTCTCGCTCCTGGTTGTTCGAGAGTCCGACGACGACCCAGATGCCCGGGTCGATGAGGAGCTCGCGAATGAGGTCGGGGTCGTTCTGGTGGCGAAAGCTCATGGCCTCAGCATCACACGGAGCAGCTGCCTTGGGGAGGGGCACTGGGGAGAGGCAGTAACGTCGGCGGCATGAAGTTCGGACTCTTCGTGCCACAGGGCTGGCGCATGGACCTCGTCGGCATCGACCCCAGCCAGCACTGGGGGGTGATGGCTGGTCTGGCGCGACGCGCCGACGCCAACGAGGACTGGTCCTCGATCTGGGTGTTCGACCACTTCCACACCGTGCCGGTCCCCAGCGAGGAGGCGACCCACGAGGCGTGGACGCTGATGGCTGCCTTCGCCGCAGTGACGGGGCGCGTGCGGCTGGGTCAGATGTGCACCTGCATGGCCTACCGCAACCCGGCCTACCTCGCGAAGGTCGCCGCTACGGTCGACATCATCTCCGAGGGTCGGGTGGAGATGGGCATCGGCGCCGGCTGGTACGAGCACGAGTGGCGGGCCTACGGCTACGGCTTCCCCCGGGCGGGGGAGCGGCTCCGTGCGCTCGACGAGGGCGTGCAGATCTTCCGCCAGATGTGGACCACCGGCTCGGCAACCTTGGCCGGCAAGCACTTCCAGGTCGACGGCGCCCGGTGCTACCCGCAGCCCCTGCAGGGCACGGCGGTCCCCGGGTCCAAGCACAACGGCATACCGATGTGGATCGCCGGCGGTGGCGAGAAGAAGACGCTGCGGATCGCCGCGAAGTACGCCGACTACACCAACTTCGACCCGACCCCCGAGGTGTTCGCGGCCAAGAGCGAGATCCTCAAGGGCCACTGCGACGACGTGGGTCGCGACTTCGGTGAGATCGTGCGCAGCAGCAACCTCAACGTCTTCATCGGCAGCACCGAGCGGGAGGTCGAGGACCGCTTCGCCACCCTGCGCGACCGGCTGCTGTCGGTGGGCTCTCCCGAGGCGCGGGTCGACCAGCTGTTCGCCGACTACCGCAAGCAGGCCACGGTGGGCACCCCCGAGCAGGTGGTCGAGAAGCTCAAGGCCCTCGAGGGGCTCGGCATGACCTACGCGATCCTCAACTTCCCCGAGGGCGCCTACGACACCACGGGCATGGCGCTGTTCGAGCGCGACGTGATGCCCGAGCTCCTCGACCGCGAGGAGCACGGCCACCTCTGGCACCTGCCGCGTCGCCGCTGACGCAGGCGGCACGAGGACGGGCGGTGTNGCAGCGTGGTGACCACGCTGCACACCGCCCGTCGGTGTCTCGGTTGCCGGTGTCCCGGGGCTCGGTGTCCCGGGGTCAGGAGGTGAAGGAGTACGNGTCCCCAGCCGGTGCCGACCAGGTAGACCTCGTTGCCGTCGAACCGGCCGTCACCGACCACGAGGTAGGCGAGGAGCTTGCCGTCGCCGGTCTTGGCGTAGACGAACGGGTTCGTGCCCAGGAGCTCCGGACCGGCGATCCCCTTGAAGGTGTTCCAGCCACTGCCCACCAGGCGGCGGGCGCTGAAGCCACCCGTGCCGTTGCCCGGGTAGAGCCACAGCCTGGACGTCGAGGCCTCGCGGGCCACGATGTCCGCGTCGTTGTCGAGGTCGAAGTCGCCGACGCCGACGATGCTGTTCATGCCCTGCCAGCCGGTGCCGAGCCGGGTCCGGGTCGCGAAGGTGCCGAGCCCGGTGCCCGGGTAGAGCCAGAGCTCCCCGGTGGACGAGCGGGCGATGAGGTCGGCCCGGCCGTCGCCGTTGAAGTCGCCCGGCGCGAGGGGCAGGTAGCCGCCCCAGCCCGCGCCGACCTGGACCCGGGCGGCCACCTTGCCGCCGCCCTTGCCGTCGTAGCGCCACAGCTTGCCGCTGGTGTCCCGCGCCAGGATGTCGGCCCGGTTGTCGCCGTTGAAGTCACCGGCGGCCAGGAACGCGTTGTAGATGTTCCAACCGCTGCCGATCTTGACCCGCGTGCCGGCGATCTTGTCCGGGGTGCTCGGGTAGGCGTAGAGGTTGCCACTGGCGTCGCGGGCCAGGATGTCCGGGCCGGCGTTGCCGACGAAGTCGGAGGTGCCCTTGGACTTCGGCTGACGCACGTCGTAGCCGTAGAACCCGTCCGGGCCATCCGCGCGGCGCGCGCCGATGGCGGTCGGCTCCGGGGTGCCGGTCCCGTTCGTCGACGACATCACCGTGAACTCGTTGTCGGTCGGGTCGCTCAGGACCATCAGGTCCACGTCCACGTAGAACAGCGTGCCGTCGGGCGAGACCCGCGGGCGCTCGAAGTAGTGGCTGGTGCTGGTCTGCAGGGGAGTGATGGCGCCGGTCGTGGAGAGCACGTTGAGGGCGAAGTTGGTGCCGTCGCCGGTCGTGAAGTAGGTCTTGCCGTTGGGCGCGACCTCCGGGAACCCGGCGTTGGAGGTCCCCGCAACGGGCGCCTTCGTACCGCCGGCCGCGGCGAGGGTGAACAGGCCCTCGCCCTCCGCGCCGCCGGCCGCGATGAGGGTGGTGGCGGACCGCCAGTCGGCCTGCACGAGCCCGGTCGACCCGCTCACCGCGGTGTCGACCCCGGTGACCACGTCGATCATCCGCAGCGCGGAGCCGGTCACGTCGCCGGTGACGGCGTCGACGGTGTATCGCGTGTAGACGAGGCGTCGGCCGTCGGGCGAGAAGCTGGGCTCGGCGGCGAGGGTGCCCGCGGGCTGGTTGCTGCTGCGGTACCCGCCTTCGATCCCCCTCGGCCTGACCTCGCTGATCTGGAGGTTCCAGGTGGTGCCGTCGCCGCTGTCCGCGGCGGCCAGCAGCCGGCCGTCGGGCGAGTAGGCCGGGTCCATGCCGGTCAGCGTGCTGGGCATGGCGTAGGAGTACGTGTCCTGCATGAGGAGGGCGCCGGTGCCGTCGCCCGCGCCCGCGGTGCCGAAGGCGGCATCGGGCACACCCCAGCCGTCGTTGGTCGCCATGGTCACCCAGGCGCCGAGCTGGCAGCTGAGGTTGTCCGCGTCGAGCCGATACGTCGACAGCCCGCGCGGGTTGACGTTGCGGTCCACGAACGAGCTCTTGCCCGCCCCCACGGACCCGATCTGCTTCCAGACGCCCCCGTCGCGCTGCCGCGAGATGGTGTAGCCGGACAGGCCGAGGTCCTTCCAGTGGATCCAGACCCGGTCGTTGGTCGGGGTCCAGTCGAGCTCGAGGTCGTCGCAGGTGGCCGCGGCGGCCACCTCGTCCGGCGCTGCCAGGGTGCGCGTGGCCGGCAGCTCGGGGTCCGGCGCCTGGTCCGTGGCGGCGGCCTTGCGGGCCGCCGAGGAGGCGACCAGCCGGCTGGAGTCGCCGGACGCCGTGGCGCGACGAGCGGAGGCGGCGTGGACCATCGCGTTGACGGCGCGGACCTTGAAGGCCTCGCCGTCGTGCGTGGTCGACGGGCCGGCGGCCTGGGTCGCCGGCACGGCGCTGACGGCCAGGGCCGTGGTCAGGGCAAGGGTGAGTCCCGCGCGGAGGCGGGCAGGGCTGGTCATGGGTGGGGTCCCCCCGAGGAAGTGGCTGACGAGGCCAGGAGCATGGGTCGGGAGTTTCATACCAGTTCGCGGCGACCATGGGGGAGCAACGCTGTGAACCGTGTCCGATTTGTCGGTGACCCGCAGTGTCGGCAAACCCACACGCGGAGCCGTTCGCACGCGGCATACCAGCGGGTAACCTGAGGGACTGTGAGCACTGGTAACCCCGCCTTCGACCTGTTCAAGATCTCCGAGGACCACGAGGCCCTGCGCGAGGCCGTCCGAGCCGTCGCCGAGGACAAGATCGCCCCGTATGCCGCGGCCGTGGACGAGGAGGCGCGCTACCCCCAGGAGGCGCACGACGCCCTGGTCGCCTCGGACTTCTTTGCCCCGCACATCGCCGAGGAGTACGGCGGGGTGGGCGCGGACGCGCTCGCGACGTGCATCGTCATCGAGGAGGTGGCGCGGGTCGACGCCTCCGCGTCGCTGATCCCGGCGGTCAACAAGCTCGGCACGATGCCGCTGATCCTCGCTGCGAACGAGGACGTGAAGAAGCGCTACCTCACGCCGCTGGCGGAGGGGCGGACGACGTTCTCCTACGGGCTGTCCGAGCGTGAGGCCGGGTCGGACACCGCGGCCATGAGGACGCGGGCCCGGCGCGACGGGGACGACTGGGTCGTGAACGGCCAGAAGTCGTGGATCACCAACGCCGGCGTCTCGGAGTACTACACCGTCCTGGCGGTGACCGACCCGGACGGCAAGCGGGGCAGCAACGTCACCGCGTTCGTGCTCGAGAAGTCCGACGCGGGCTTCACGTTCGGGGAGAAGGAGCGCAAGCTCGGCATCAAGGGGTCACCGACCCGCGAGCTGCACTTCGACAACGTGCGGATCCCCGGCGACCGGGTCGTCGGCGAGGTCGGTGACGGCCTGAAGATCGCGCTGCGCACCCTCGACCACACCCGGGTGACGATCGGCGCCCAGGCCGTCGGGATCGCCCAGGGTGCGCTGGACTTCGCGGTGTCGTACGTCAAGGAGCGCAAGCAGTTCGGCAAGGCTGTGGCGGAGTTCCAGGGCGTGCAGTTCATGCTCGCGGACATGGCGATGGCGGTCGAGGCGGCGCGGCAGATGGTCTACGTCGCGGCGGCCAAGTCCGAGCGCGGCGACAAGGATCTGCCGTTCTTCGGCGCGGCGGCCAAGTGCTACGCCTCGGACGTGGCGATGCAGGTCACGACCGACGCCGTGCAGCTGCTCGGTGGTGCGGGCTACGTGCGCGACTTCCCGGTCGAGCGGATGATGCGCGACGCCAAGATCACCCAGATCTACGAAGGCACCAACCAGATTCAGCGCATGGTGATGGGCCGCCACCTGCTGGCCGGCCGGTAGCCAGCCACGCGGCATACCCCCTCCCCAGCTTTATCGGGTCAAGGGGGAACGTTGACCTTCGCACGGGTTGTGAACCGGTGCGAAGGTCAATGTTGTTGCCAGACCCGATAAAGCTGGGGCCGGGGTCTGGGGGCGGGGAAGGGAGGCCGCGCGAGAGGGGTCAGTTGCCGGAGGGCTTGCCGTCGGTGCCCTCGGGGGGCGCCTCGAGCGGGGTGTCTTTGCGCAGCAAGGTGAACAGCGCCTTGGCGCGGGCGGTGTCCCACTTGACCGAGCTGCCGGCGCTGGTCTGGTAGTTGAGGCTCGACAGCGGCACGACCAGGCTGAGGCCCTCGTCGTTGGACACGGCCCGCATGGCGAGCAGCACGCGGCTGGCGTCGCGCATCGAGGTGTCCTCACCGACGATGAGGCCCTGGGCCGCCGCGTGGCTGAACGACCAGTAGCGCGTGGGGATCAGCACCGTCGAGGGGGTCAGGGCCTTCTTCATGATCGCGGCGAGGAACTGGCGCTGGCGCTCGGCGCGACCGATGTCGCCGCGCGGGTCGGAGTACCGGGCGCGGACGTAGCCCAAGGCGTTCGCCCCGTCGAGGACCTGGCAGCCCTTCTTGAGGTTGATCCCGGCCTTCTTGTCGTTCATCGTGAACGGGACGCAGATGGTGACGCCACCGACGCTGTCGACGACCGAGGCGAAGCCGGCGAACCCGATCTCGACGTAGCCGTCGATGTGCAGGTCGGTCACCTGCTCGACCGTCTGCACGAGGAGGTTGGGGCCACCGAAGGCGAATGCCGCGTTGATCTTGTTGCTGCCGTGCCCCGGGATCGGCACGTAGGAGTCGCGGGGCAGGGAGATGAGCGCGGGCTTGCCACCGCTGGCCGGGACGTGGACCAGGATGATCGAGTCGGTGCGCCGGCCGGCTGCGTTCCCGGTGGCGTACTTCTTGCGCTGCTCCTTGGTGAGCCCCGCCCGGCTGTCGGAGCCGACCAGCAGGTAGTTGTAGCCCTTGGAGTCCGCCGGGCGGGTGCCGGCCGGAGTGGTGTCGACCTTGGTCACCGAGTTCCAGGCGTGCAGCGGCGTGAAGACCATGAAGGCCACCCACGCGACCACGACCAGCAGCACGATGCGCACCACGGGGAACCGGCGCCGGCGGCGGGGCTCGTCGCCGTAGCCGTCGCCGTAGCCGCCGTGGTCGACCGGCGGCGGGGTGGCGCGACGCGGGCGGTCGGAGGCGGCGGGAGGGGCCGCGGTGACGGGCATCGCCCGCGTCGCTCCCGAGCCGTCACCGGAGCGCGGCCGACGCCGGCCCCGGACGTCGACGGTGTAGACGCCCTCGCCGTCCGAGTCGCCGCCGGGGCCATCGCCCGGGCGCGACGCGTCGTCGCCGGACCCTCTCTGGGGGATGGCTCGGGCGTCGTCGGGGCCGCTGCGGCGTCCAGTCATGTCGTCCAGTGTCCAGTGCACTGCTGTGGACTGGCAAAACGCCGCACGGACTCGGCGGGATGGCGCGCGAGCCACGCAAAGCACGCAGAACGGGACCAACCAGCCCCCGGCGCACGGATGGGGCGACACTCGGGAAATCCCACGCGTCACAGGAATCACACTGGTGCTGCCTGATACTGGTCCACCATGAGGCCCTCCCATGCCGCGCCCGCGAGCGCTGACGCCGGGGTCTACCTGTCCCGGCGGTCGGGCGGTGGGCTCGGCGACGCCGACTCGCTGACGCCACGGATGCGCCGTCGGCGCGCCTTCACGCTGGTCCTCCTGACCCTCCTCGTCCCCGGCAGCGCCCAGCTCGTGGCCGGTCGCCGCGGGCTCGGCCGGTTCGCCCTGCGCGTCTGGGCCTCGCTGGCGACGCTCGCCGTGCTGGTCGCGGTCGTGTTCATGCTCAGCCAGTCACTGGCGATCGGCATGCTCGGGCGCGGGTGGGTGCTCACCGTGCTGCAGTGGCTGCTGGCCGGCTTCGCCGTCCTGTGGGCGGTCCTGTTCGTCGACGCGTGGCGACTGGGTCGCCCGGGGACCCTCCTGCTCACGACCCGGCGCTGGCTCACCGGCGTGACCGCGGCGCTGCTCGTCGTGACCTCCGGTGGCCTCGTGTATGCCGCGAGCTCGGTGGGTGCCGGACGCGACGCGATGAACGCGCTCTTCCAGGGCAACGAGGCAGTGGGGGCGGTCAAGGGCCGCTACAACATCCTGATGCTCGGGGCGGACTCCGGTCGGGACCGGGTCGGCACCCGACCCGACAGCATCCAGCTGGTCAGCATCGACGCCGACACGGGCAGCGCCGTGACCTTCGGCTTCTCCCGCGACACCGAGAACATCAACTTCCGGCCGGGCTCCACGATGGCGCGGCTGATGCCCGAGGGCTGGAACTGCGGCGACGAGTGCCTGCTCAACGGCCTCTACACCTGGGCCCAGGACAACGCCGCCAAGTTCCCGCCCGGCACCGCCAACCCGGGGGTGCTCGCCACCCGCGAGGCGGTCGAGGCGCTCAGCGGCCTCGACATCCAGTACTACGTGATGATCGACCTGCGCGGCTTCAAGAAGATGGTCGACGCGGTCGGCGGGCTGGACATCAACGTCAAGTACCGCACGCCGATCGGTGGCGGGACCTCGCCCATCGTCGGCTGGATCGAGCCGGGGGAGCAGCACCTCGACGGCTTCCACGCGCTCTGGTACGCCCGGTCCCGACAGGGGTCCACCAACTACGAGCGGATGGCGCGACAGCGCTGTGTGATGACCGCGATGGCCGACCAGCTCGACCCGCAGACCGTGTTGGTCCGGTTCCAGAAGATCGCCGGCGCCAGCTCCGGGCTGATCCAGACCGACCTGCCGCAGTCGGAGCTCGGCCGGTTCGCGGACCTGGCCATGAAGACGCGACAGCACCCCATCCGTGGCGTCAACTTCGTCCCGCCCCTGATGAAGCCCTGGGACTACGACGCCACCCTGGTCACGTCGACGGTCCAGAACACCATCAAGGCGTCCGAGCAGGCTGCGGCGGCCAAGGGCAAGACCTCGAGCGCCAGCAAGACCGCCAGCGCCAAGCCCAAGGTCAGGAAGAAGAAGCCGGCCGCCCAGCCCGGCACGGCGGTGCAGGACCCGAACAAGGCAGCAGGCAACGCGGCGGAGAACGACCTCTCCTCCGTATGCTCAGCAGCCTCATGACGACCCAGCACCACGACGAAACCCCTCAGCCAGCCGAGACGGCGCCCTCTGCCGCGGACCGCAGCACGCCGCCGGCCGTCGGCGTGGTCATGCCGATCCTCAACGAGGAGCGGCACCTGCGCGAGGCGGTCGACGCCGTGCTCGGCCAGGACTACGCGGGCGACCTGCACCTCGTGCTCGCCCTCGGGCCCAGCTCCGACGGCACCGACCAGATCGCCGCGCAGCTCTGCGCCGAGCACCCTGCCGTCCGCAGCGTCACCAACCCGTCGGGGCGTACCCCGGAGGCGCTCAACGCCGCCATCGCCGCCCTGGGGGACACCGACGTGGTCGTCCGCGTCGACGGGCACGGGGTGCTGGACCCCGATTACGTGCGCACGGCGGTGGAGCTGCTCGACGAGACCGGGGCGGCCAACGTCGGCGGCCTGATGGACGCCGAGGGGGTCACCTCCTTCGAGCGTGCGGTCGCGGCGGCGATGACCTCACGGCTGGGCGTCGGGGCCTCGCGCTTCCACACCGGTGGTGAGGCCGGACCCGCCGACACCGTGTACCTCGGGGTCTTCCGGCGGGAGTGGCTCACCCGGCTGGGGGGCTACGACCCGCGGTTCGTCCGGGCGCAGGACTGGGAGCTCAACCACCGGATCCGCGAGGCCGGTGGGCTGGTCTGGTTCTCACCCCGGCTCCGCGTCGCCTACCGCCCCCGGCCGACCCTGGCCGCGCTGGCGCGGCAGTACCGCGACTACGGGCGCTGGCGCCGGGTCGTGGCCCGCACCCACTCGGGCACCATCAACGCGCGCTACCTCGCCCCGCCGGTCGCGCTGGTGGGCGTGGTCGCCGGCCTCGTCGGCGGCGTGCTGTGGTGGCCCCTGTGGCTGGTGCCCGCGGCATACCTCGTGCTCACCACTGCGGGCGGACTCAGCGTCCGCGACCCGCGGCTGGAGCCGCGCGACCGGACCTGGCTGCCCGTGATCTTGCCCACGATGCACCTGGCGTGGGGCTGGGGGTTCCTCACCAGCCGCGTGCGCATCGAGCAGGCCTGACCCGTCCGCGGCGTCACCTGAGGCCGCCCTGTACGGCCCGCCGCCGATTGGGGTGGGGAGTGCCACCTGCGTTTAGCATGGCCTGACCCCGACCGACAGACCCTGCAGACCGCCTGCGGACCGACCCCACAGAGAGAGACCCACTTCTCCATGCCTTCGCTGAGCGTCGTCGTGCCCATCTACAACGTGAGCGACTACCTCGTGGCGTGCCTGGACTCCCTGGTGGCCCAGACGCTGGAGGACCTCGAGGTCATCCTCGTGGACGACGGCTCGACGGACGGCTCCGGCGAGCTGGCCGACGCCTTCGCCAAGGACCGCCCGCACTGGCAGGTCCTCCACGTCGAGAACGGCGGCCTCGGCCGGGCCCGCAACATCGGCATGGACCACTCGAGCTCCGAGTTCGTCGCCTTCGTCGACTCCGACGACCTCATCCCGCGCGACGCCTACGAGCTGATGCTGCACGCCGTCTCCGAGAGCGGCTCCGACATCGTCTGCGGTGGCGTGCTGCGCTTCGACGGCGCCAAGACCTTCAACTCCCCGCTGCACCGCAGGGCGATCAAGCGCAACCAGATGCGCACCCACATCCGTGAGACGCCGTCGCTGATCTTCGACACCACAGCCTGGAACAAGGTCTACCGGCGGGCCTTCCTCGCGGAGCACGACCTGCGGTTCCCCGAGGGCGTCTACTACGAGGACATCCCGCTCACCCTCCCGGCGCACTTCCTGGCCCGGTCGGTCGACGTGCTGGTCGACCCCGTCTACCTGTGGCGCGAGCGGCAGACCGCCGTGCAGTCGATCACCCAGCGTCGGGCCGAGACCAAGAACCTCGTGGACCGCCTCGCGGCCGTGGCCGCCGTCGACGACTTCCTCGTCGCGCGAGATGACAAGCAGGGCAAGGCGATCCACGACGCCAAGGTGCTGTCGATCGACATCCCGCTGTTCATCGACGTCCTCCACGAGGGCAACGACGAGTTCCGCCAGCGGGTCGTGGAGCTGGTCGGCAGCTACCTCGAGCGCATCCCGGCCTCCGCCGTCGCGAAGCTCCCGCCGATCCGGCGCCTGCAGTACCACCTGATCTCGAAGGGCATGCTGCCCGAGCTGCTCGAGGTGCAGGACTACTACCGCGTGCCCGCGAACCGCGGCAACTTCGTCCGGTCGGGCGTGCGGCTCTACGCCGACCTGCCCTTCCGCACCGACTCCAGCAAGGGGATCCCGGCCTCGGTCTACGAGACGACCCGCTCCCAGCCGCTGCGCACCGGTGTCCGCGACGTGCAGTGGGACGGCGACTCCCTCGTCGTCGAGGGCCACGCCTTCATCCACCGGGTCCCGGAGGCCACCTCGGTCTCCTCGGTGCGCCGCTTCCAGCTGCGCCGCGTGGGCGCCCCAGCCGGCGAGCGCACGTCCGTCCGCGCCCGCCGGGTGCGCCGTCCCGACCTGACCGCCAACACCACCGGCACGGCGGTGTCCTACGACGCGGGTGGCTTCAGCGCCCGCATCCCGAGCAGCCGGCTCCACCTGGCCCCCGGCCAGCAGGAGGCCAGCTACGAGCTGCTGGTGCAGCTCGCCACCCCCGCCGCGCGCCGCGGCTCCAGCGTGGGCAACCCCGAGCTCGGGGCGGGCCGCCACCCCCGACGCCGGCTGATCGCCCCCGACCAGCTCGCGGTGCCGGGCTACGACGCGCGCAAGCTGACCGTCACGGTCTACCGGACCGAGGCCCTCCTGGAGTCGGTGTCCGCCGAGGGGGACAACCTCCGCTTCACCCTGCGCCGGACCGTCGGCGACTGGGACGACGCGGCGCTCTACCTGCGCCGCACCGATGCCCTCCGGGGGCTCAGCATCCCCCTGACCGTCGAGGGCCGCACCGCCACCGCCGTGGTCAGTGCCGACCAGCTCGAGGTGCGGGCGGCGTCCTTCGCCGCGCGCGAGTGGGTCCTCGGCCTCGCCGACCCGGACCAGCCGCTCGACGCGCCGCCGCGCACCCTCCTGCACCTGGCGCCGGAGATGGAGGACGCCTTCGTCACCGTCCGCAGCCGCTCGGTCGTCGTGCGCGAGGGCGCCGACGGCGGCGCGCGCCTCTGGGACGCGCGCCCCGGCCCGGTCCTGACGTCGTTCTCCTGGGACGACGAGGGGCTGCACCTCGAGGGCGACGCGAGTGGGTCACGGGTCGACGCGCTCTCCCTGACCACCGGCAGCGGCGCCAGCCACCAGATCCCGGTGACTGCCGAAGGCACCCGCTGGCGGGCCACCATCCCGGCCCGCGGCGAACCCGGCTCCGCGGTGCTGCGGTGGCTCGAGGACGGTCGCTGGTTCGTCAACCTGACGACCGAGGACGACGGCCAGCGCGAACGCAGTGTGCGGACGGCCAGCACTGCAGAGGCACTGCTCGGCAGCACCGGGGTGGTCGACGGCCTGACCTACCAGCTGCGCTCGGACTCCGCCCACGAGCTGTCCCTCATGGTCGACGCCTCCGGCGACTACAAGGACCGCGGCGCGCTGCACCGCATGCGCAACCGCAAGTACTACTACCGGCTGCAGCGCCGCCGGCCGCTCGAGGACACCATCTTCTTCGAGGCCTGGAAGGGCCGGCAGTACTCCGACAACCCGCGGGCCATCTTCGAGGAGCTGCAGCGCCAGGGCGACCCGCGCTCCTGCGTGTGGGCCGTGCAGGACCACGCGGTCGAGGTGCCCGACGGCGTCACCCGGGTGATCACCGGCAGCCGGGACTACTACCGCCGCCTCGGCACTGCCCGCTGGGTCGTGAGCAACGACTCGATGCCGGTGCACTACGTCAAGCGCGAGGGCAGCACGTACGCCCAGACCTGGCACGGCACCCCGCTCAAGCGGATCGGGTTCGACATCGAGTCGATCCAGATGTCCAACAAGAACTACCTCACCCAGTTCGCCCGCGACGTGGCGAAGTGGGACGCGCTGGTCTCACCCAACGAGTTCTCGACCGCCATCCTGAGCAAGGCCTTCCAGTACCCGGGGGAGGTCCTCGAGATCGGCTACCCGCGCAACGACATCTTCCACCGGCCGGAGCTCGCGCAGGAGCAGACCGAGGCCACCCGACGACGGCTCGACCTCCCCGAGGGCAAGCGCGTCATCCTCTACGCCCCCACGTGGCGCGACAACGACTACAACGCCAGCGGTCGCTACCAGTTCACGATGAAGCTCGACCTCGAGGCGCTCTACCGCGCCTACGGTCACGACAGCGTCCTGCTGATCCGCGGCCACCAGCTGGTGTCGTCGGAGATCGACGCCGCCATGTTCGGGGGCTTCGTCCGCAACGTGTCGAGCTACCCCGACATCCGCGACCTGTACCTGGTGTCGGACGTCCTCATCACCGACTACTCGTCGGTGATGTTCGACTTCGTCAACACCGGTCGGCCGATCCTCTTCTTCACCTGGGACCTCGCCGACTACCGCGACAACCTGCGCGGGTTCTACTTCGACTTCGAGCAGGACGCGCCGGGACCACTGCTCACCGAGTCCTCGGCCGTCATCGACGCCCTCGGGCGCCTCGACGACGTGACGACGGAGTATGCCGCGCGGTACGAGGCGTTCCGCGAGCGGTTCACCGGGCTGGAGGACGGCCGGGCCGCGGCGCGGTTCATCGAACGGGTGCTCGGCTGAGTGGCGTGACCGACCAGGCAGACCCAGCCGATACCCTTGCCCCCACCCCGCGCGACCTTCCGGAGGAACCCTTGACCCACATCGAGAACCCGGGGCGCGAGCGCGCCCTGGCGTCCCGAGACGTGGTCGACGACCCCGAGCGGACGGAGCCGACCGGGCCGACCGGCACCAAGGAGACGACGGAGCGGCGGCGCGACTGGCTCGCCGGGACGCCGTGGTCGCGCGTCGACCTCCTCATCGCGGTGCTCGTCGGGGTGGCCGTGATGGTGCTGGCCTACGTGTTCCGGTCGATCGTCGTGCCCACCGACCCGTGGCACTACGTCCGGTCCGCCCTCGAGTTCCCGTCGGACGACTGGGTCCCGCTCGGCTACACGCGTTACGGCATCATCCTGGCGTCGATGGCCCCGGCCTACGTGTTCGGCAACGCCCAGGTGACCTACTACTTCTGGCCGCTGCTGTCGGCCGGGGTGCTCTCGGGCGCGATCTTCCTGCTGGGTCGCCGGTGGTGGGGGCGGCTGGCCGGACTGGTCGCGGTGCTGCTCTTCGTCTCCAACACGGTCGTCTTCTACAACCTCTCGCGGGGCTACCCCGACATCATGTCGATGGCCATCTTCACCCTCGCCATCGTGGTCGCCCTCGTCGCCCGCGACCGGGCGTCCTGGGACCGGTGGACCGTCGGCCTGGTCCTCGTCGTGGGCTTCCTGCTCGGCTGGGGGTTCGAGACCCGCGAGACCTCGATGCTGGCCTGGCCGCTGATCGCCGTGATCCTCTGGCGGCGTGGGCGTTTGGTCCGCACGGCGCTCTTCCTGCTGCTCCCGCTGGCCTTCTGGGCCGCGGTCGACATCGGCATCAGCGCCGTGGCGTACGGCGACCCGCTGCTCAAGCTGCACGTCCTCAGCGGCACCGACATCAGCGCGACCAAGACGGCGACCGGCGAGCTGGCCAACGGCAACCTCGTCAACCAGCCCCGCCTCACCTACTTCACCTTCATCCCCAAGATGGCCTGGGCGATGGCGGGTGGTCCCGCCATGGTGATCATCGGGGTGGTCGCCGCGCTCGGGGTGTTCGTGCGCAACGGCGGCATCCGGCTGATGGCCTGGTGGTTCCTGGGCGTCTACCTGCTCACCGTGCTGGCTGCCGGTGGGCTCGACCCGGCCCACCCGCGTGGCCGGCTCGACATCGCCCGCTACTGGATCCCGTTCGCTCCCGCAGAGTCCCTGGTGGTGGCCGGGATGGCCGCCCTCGCGACCGCCTGGGTCGTCCGGCGGCTCTCGTCGGCCGGGGCGCGGCCCGTGGTCGCCGCGGCCCTGCCCGCGCTCGTGGCCGTCCTCGTCGTGGCCGTCCCGGTCTTCCAGGGGGCGCGCTACGCCACGACGGGCGTGGCCAGCACGGCCTTCGCGGTCAAGGGCGGCGACGCCCTCGAGGAGCTGCGCGACCACCTCGACGCGGAGGACTTCAGCACCCCGAAGGTCTGGACCGACTGGGAGACCGCGCGCATCCTGCCGGCCTACCAGCGGGACTTCTTCGGCGGAGACAAGGTCTGGCAGGGCAAGCCCGAGTCGATCACCGGCAAGGGGGCCAAGCCGGTCAGCGGTGACTACGTCCTGCTGTTCCAGCCCGGCTCGCGCACCTGCGGCTTCTGCCTCACCGCGCTGTACCCGTGGACGATCCGGAACCCCTCGGGGCCGCCGTCCACCTGGGAACCCGTCTTCGAGTCCGACGCACGCAACCTGACCCTCTACCGCGTTCGGTGACCGCGCTCCCGGGCCGGACGCCCCTCCTCAGCGTCGTCTTGGCCGTCTACGACGTCGAGCGCTGGGTCCGTGAGTGCCTCGAGTCGGTGGCGCAGGTCGTCCCGCGCGACACCGAGGTCATCGTCATCGACGACGGGTCCACCGACTCCAGCCCCGCCATCTGCGACGAGATCGCCGCCGGACGACCCAGCTGGCGGGTCGTGCACCAGGCGAACGCCGGGCTCGGCGCCGCCCGCAACGTCGGCATCGACCTCGCGACGGGGGAGTACGTCGGCTTCGTGGACGGCGACGACGTGCTGCTGCCGGCCTATGCCGACCTGGTCCGTCGTGCCGTCGTCGACGGGGTCCACGTCGCGACCGGTGCCGTCAACCGCACCGACGGCGAGCGCGACTGGCCGAGCAGCCTGCACGCCCGGGCCCTGCAGGACGTCGGCGACCACGTGGTGCTGGTCGACGACCCGTCCCTCATCTTCGACACGACCGCGTGGAACAAGGTCTACCGGCGGTCCTTCCTCCTCGAGCACGGCTTGCGCTTCCCCGAGGGCGTGCTCTACGAGGACCTGCCCGTCACGGTGCGGGCACTGCACTTCTCGGGCCCGGTGGCGGTCGTGCACGAGCCGGTGTACCGCTGGCGCAGCCGGCAGGGAGAGCGCTCGATCACCCAGCGGCGCAACGAGCTCGTCAACCTCACCGACCGGTTCGCGGCGGTGCGTGACGTCGACGAGTTCCTCGAGGAGCAGCAGCTCCTCGACCTGCGCGAGCACCACGACGTCAAGGTGCTCCAGCTCGACCTCCCGCTCTACACCGCGGCCCTGCCGGAGTCGGACGGCGCCTACCGCGCGGCATACCTCACGTTCTTCCGGCACGTGGTGTCCGGGCTCCCGCAGCGGCTCCTGGACGCGCAGCCCCCCACGCTGCGGCTCTACGTCGCGCTGGCCGACGCGGGCCGGATGGACGACCTCGTCAAGGTGGTCCGCGCCCGGCGCGGCCGCAAGGCCTGGGCCGACGACGACCGGGGCCGGCTGGAGCGGGCCCGCGACAACCTCGCCAGCTTCGCCATCGAGCGCGACGTGAGTCCCGCGACGACCGTGCAGCTGGTCCGGCGGGCCACGACCAGCACGCTCAAGGCCCTCCTCCCCGAGCGCCGCAAGCAGCAGGTCGGTGCGCTGCTGCGCCGGCTCCGCGGCCAGGGCGGCTGAGCGGTGCGGAGCAGTGCAGTGCCGGGTATGCCGTGTGGCGTACGCTCGGTCGGCGGGTTCGCCGCGAGAAGATGGCCTCCGATGGAACCGCCGCGGGCGCGGCACACGACAGGCAAGGACGAATGAGACTCATCTCCCGGACGCAGGCCATCGCGGCCAAGCGGAGTGTGCTCTGGACCCTCATCGTGCGTGACCTCCGGGTCCGCTACTCGCGCAGCGTGCTCGGTTACGTCTGGACCGTCCTCGACCCGCTCCTGATGTCGCTCATCTACTTCCTCGTCTTCGTCTACATCTTCAAGCGCGGCGACATCGGCCACAAGCCGTACTTCCTCTTCCTCGTGATCGGGCTGCTGTCCTGGCAGTGGTTCTCCGGCTGCCTCACGGACACCTCGCGGGCCCTGATCCAGGAGGCGAAGCTGGTCCGGTCGACCAACCTCCCGCGCGAGATCTGGGTGCTGCGGGTGGTCTTCTCCAAGGGCATCGAGTACCTGCTGTCGCTGCCCGTGCTGCTGGCCTTCACCGCGATCTACTTCGTCAAGCACGACACCCACCTCAACTGGTGGCTGCTGATGTTCCCGTTCGCGATCGTCGTGCAGGCGGTGGCGCTCACCGGGCTCGGGCTCCTGCTGGCCCCGGTGACGGCGCTCGTCACCGACATGCAGCGGGTGATCCGCATCTTCATGCGGATGCTCTTCTACGCGACCCCCGTCATCTACGCCAGCCACGTCGTCCCCAAGCCCTACGACAAGGTGACCTGGCTCAACCCGATGACCGGCATCCTCGAGATGATGCGCGCCGGGTTCTTCTCCCACGAGGGCAAGCAGGCGATCTCGTGGGGCGCCATCATCGCGTCGCTGTTCGTGAGCGTCGTGCTGCTGTTCATCGGCAACACCGTCTTCGGCCGGCTCGAGCGCGCCGTCCTGAAGGAGATCTGATGGCCGGTCCCGTGATCTCCGTGCACGACCTCGGGGTGGAGTTCTACCGCTCGCGTCGTCGCCGGATGCAGCTGCGCGAGCTGCTGTTCCACGGTCGCAACAGCGCGCCCAAGGAGTCCTTCTGGGCGCTGCGCAACATCAGCTTCGACATCCACGCCGGCGAGGCGGTCGGCCTGGTCGGCGGCAACGGCGGGGGCAAGAGCACCCTGCTCAAGATGATCGCCGGCGTCCTGCTCCCCGACGAGGGCTCGGTCGAGGTGACCGGGGGCGTCGCCCCGCTCATCGAGCTGACCGGTGGCTTCGTCGGCGAGCTCTCGGCCCGCGACAACATCTACCTCACGGCCGGCCTGCACGGCCTGAGCAAGGAGAAGATCGAGGAGCGCTTCGACGAGATCGTCAACTTCGCGGGACCGGAGGTGCGGGCCGGGCTGGACACCCCCTACCGGCACTTCTCCTCGGGCATGAAGGTGCGGCTCGGCTTCGCCGTGGTCACCACGCTCGACGAGCCGATCGTCCTGGTCGACGAGGTGCTCGCCGTGGGCGACCGGGCGTTCCGCGAGAAGTGCTACAAGCGGATGGAGGCCATGCTCGCCGACGGTCGCACGCTCTTCCTCGTGTCCCACTCCGAGAGCGACCTCAAGCGCTTCAGCACCCGCGGTCTCTACCTGCGCAAGGGACACCTGGAGATGGACGGCCCCATCACCGACGTGCTGGAGCGCTACAACCACGACCTGGATGCCGGGGCGTGAGGCTCGACGAGCAGCCCTTCGTCGGCAGCGCGGCTGCCCGCGCCGTGCACGGACACTCGGCGGGCGGGTCGGTGGCCTTCCTCGGCACCGTCGAGCCGTCGGCCGACCTGCGCGAGTCGCTCGACCCCTTCGACCTGTCCCTGGCCGGTCCGTGGGGTCCGGACCGCCCCGACTGGCTTGCGTCGCTGGCCTCGCTCGCCGAGGCCGACGACGCCGCGCCACTGGTGCTGGTGGCCGCCGACCTGACGATCAGCCCGGTGGCCCTGCTCGACCTGCTCGACCGCCCCGGCGACCCCACCGCAGCCGTCACCGTCGAGCTGCCCGCGCTGCGCACCCAGGGCACCGACCTGACCCTCCTGCGGGTGCACCCGGAGCAGAAGCTCCTGCACTCGGTCGGCACCACCCGGCACACCGTCACGGCGCCCACCCACCTCGGCCTCGGCGTCGTGCTGCTCTCCGGTGCGCACCGCGCCCGCGCCGCCCAGCTCTGGCGGGCCGCCTCCTCGACGCCCGCTGCGGCCGACCCCGCGGTCGACCCCTTCGACCTGGCGCTGCTCGTGCTGGTGCGCGGCGGGATGCCGATCGGCTCGTCCCCCTTGGGACCGTTCGCCTTCCGGCGGGGGAGCGACGAAGCGCCCGGCGCCCGGGGGTCGGCCTGGCAGCAACGACTGCGCGGCGCCTCCCGCGGCGGTGACGGTTACTTCTCGACCCGCGTGATCCGACCCATGTCCCGTCGCGTCACGGCGGTCGGCCTGCGCCAGAACTGGACCCCCAACGCGGTCACCGTCACGAGCCTCGGTGTCGGGCTCGTGGCATCGGGCCTCGCCGCGGTCGACAACCGCTGGACCTGGGTGGCCGCGGCGGTCCTCCTCCAGGTGGCGATCGTCATCGACTGCGTCGATGGCGAGATCGCCCGGTTCACCCGCAGGTTCAGCGCGCTCGGGGCCTGGCTGGACGCCGTCGGCGACCGGATCAAGGAGTACTCGCTGATCGCCGCGGTGGCCGTCGTGGCCGAGCGCCGCGGAACCGACCTATGGGTGCTCGCGATCCTCGCGATGGTGCTCATCACGGCCCGCCACCTCGAGGACTACGCCTACGTCCACCGCAGCCGGGTGGCCAGGGCGCACGAGACGCCCGACCTGCTGCCGGTCGACGCACCCCGCGACCTCGGGCCGGAGGGCGCCCGCCTGGCGATCCCCCCGGCGCGCCGAGGGCTCGCCGAGGCGGTGTTCTGGACCAAGAAGGTGCTCCACCTGCCGATCGCCGAGCGCTACCTGCTCCTGTCCGTCGGTCTGCTGACCTTCCACCCGCAGTGGCTGCTGTGGGCGATCACCCTCGCCGTCGGCTTCGCGCTGGTCTGGACCCAGGGCGGCCGCACGGTCAAGGCGGTGCTCGGCCTCGACGACCACCGCCCCGACGACACGCTGTCCGCGGAGCACTGGGGCCACCTCGACCACCAGGCCGACCTCGGGCCGGTCGCCCGGCTCGCGGGCCGCGTCCTGCCGGCGCCGCTGGCCGTGGCCCTCCTCGGGGTGGTCGTCCTGCTCGGCGCGGCGGTCGTCGCCTGGCGCACGGAGCAGCCCTGGGTGGCGGTCGCGCTGGTCGCCGTCGGCGTGCTCCTCGTCGGCGCGGGGGCGCACCCCCCGCTGCGGAGCCCGTTGGCCTGGCAGCTGCCCACCTTCCTCTGGGCCGCCGAGTCGGTCCTGGTCATCGGCCTCCTGGTGGCCACCCCCGGCGTCGAGCGCTGGACCGGTTTCGCCTACCTCGCCGCCGTCGCGTGGCACCGTTACGACGTGGTCTACCGGCTGCGCGACACCGGGTCGCCCGCGAGCGCGTGGGTCACGCTGGTGACCCTCGGGGTCGACGGCCGGATGCTGCTCCTCGTCCTCGTGTGGGCCGTGGGCGGACCCGTGCAGGCCGTCCTCGCGTGGGGTGCGCTGGCCCTCGTCGTCGTGTATGCCGTGGAGTCAGCCCTCGGGTGGCGCGCCTGGGCGCGCACCGAGGCCGGCCCGGTCACCTCGGGTGAGGAGGTGCTGGCGTGAACCACGACCCCTCGGACAACCACCCGTCGCTCGCCGAGCTGCGCGCCGTGGCGCAACCCCCCGAGCACATCGCGCGCTACAACGCCGAGCACTGGGCCGGGGCCCTCTACATCCGGCACCTGTCCGTCTACGCGACGCGTGCGCTGCTGCCCACCCGCATCTCCCCGAACGGCGTGACCTGGCTGATGATCCTCGTCGGGGTGGTCGGCGCGCTGCTGCTCCCGCTGCCCGGCGTCGTCGGCCCGCTGCTGTGCGTCGTCGCCATGCAGCTGCAGATCCTGCTCGACTGCAGCGACGGCGAGGTGGCCCGCTGGCGACAGCGGTTCTCGCCCGCAGGCATCTACCTCGACCGGATCGGCCACTACGCCACGGAGGCCGCCATCCCCGCGGCGCTGGGGCTGCGGGCCGACGGCTGGTCTCTCTCGGACCCGGGCGACGTGGGCGGCTGGACGGTGCTGGGGCTGCTGGTCGCGCTGGTGGTCCTCCTCAACAAGGCGTTCACCGACCTGGTCCACGTGGCGCGCGCGAAGACCGGGCGCCCGGTGCTCGAGGACGTGGCCGCCACGACCCGCTCCAAGGTGTCCGGTCTCGCGGCGGTCCGGCGCGCGATGGGCTACCTCCCGATCTTCCGTGCCTTCGTCGCCGTCGAGGCCTCGCTCCTCGCGCTGGCAGCAGGCATCGTCGACGTGGTGCGGGGCGACCTGCTCGGCACGCAGGTGCTGGTCGCCGTGATGGTCCCGCTGGCGCTCGTCACCGCGGGCGGGCACCTCGTCGGCGTCCTCACGAGCTCGCGGCTGGACTGATGGCAGGCGGCAGCGCACCCCACCGGTCGGCCCGCGTCCTGCAGTGGGCGCAGGAGCACGGCGAGGTGGGTGGGGTGCACGCCAGCCACCGCCAGCTGACCCACGCGCTGCGCGCCGAGGGGTATGCCGTGGGCTACGTCGACACCGGTGCCGCCGCCCGGGCGGTCCGGTCGGTCCCCGGGTGGTGGGGTCGTCGCACCCTGCACCTGTTCCACATCACCCGGCTCTGGCGCGCCGTGGTGCTGGCGCCGCTGTTCGCGGTGCTGCCCGGCCGCAGCGCCGTCGTGCTCCACTCGGGCTCGACGCTCCGCCAGGTCGAGCGCCTGGGTGGGGCCGGCAGCGCCGTGCTGCGGCTCGCCCTGCACGCGTACGACGAGATCTGGGCCGTCAACGACGAGATCCGCGCGGTGCTGCCCGACTCGCTCCGCGACCGGGTGCGGGTGGTGACGCCGTTCGTGCCCACCCCCGCCGACCCGGCGGTCGAGGCTCCCCCGCGTGACCCGCACGCCGTGTCCGTGGCGACCAACGCCGGGCTCGCGCACTACAACGCCGAGCTCGCCGTCGAGGCGGTGCGCCTCGTCCGCGCGGCCGCCTGGCCCGACGCCACCCTCCGGGTGCTGGCCTACGGCCACGACGGCGAGCACCTGGGTCGGCTGCGCGCCGCCGTGGCTCCACTCGACTGGGTGACGCTGACCTTCGACTCGCCCGCCGAGGAGGTCCGCGCGGTCCTCGCGTCGTCCGGGGTCTTCCTGCGGCCGACGGACTGGGACGGCGACTCGGTCATCGTGCGCGAGGCGCTCGACTCCGGCGCCCGCGTGGTGGCCAGCGACACCGCGCCCCGCCCGCTCGGGGTGGAGCTCTCCGCCCTCGACGCTGCTGCCCTGGCGGTGGCCCTGGAGCGCGGTGGCCGCCCGAGTGACGGCAGCGGGCTGGCCGTCGACACGCTGCTGGTGGCTGCCGAGGCGGCCCTCGCGACGCTCGAGGCCTGACGGACCGACGAGCGTCAGGCCTGCTCGGTCGCGGGAGGGGCGTCGCTGCCCGCGTTGCTGCCCTCGTCACGGCGCGGCGGCACGGTGGGGCTCGCGGTCGTGCCCGCCATCGGGCTGCTGGTCGGATCCGACTGGCTCGGGGTCGACTCCGCTCGGACCTCGTCGAGCGCGAGCCGGCGGGCCAGACGGGTGTAGCGGGCCTCGAAGTCACGGAACCGCAGGTAGGTGGTCACGGTGAAACTGAGGAACGCCACGACGAGGGCGTAGAGGACCAGGTCGGTGCCGCGCCGGACGCCGGCGACGGCGGCCATCCGGTTCCACAGGTTCGGGAAGAGGATCGAGACCACGGCAAAGGCGGCGAAGAGCATCAGCCCCAGTCGGCGCACCGCCTGGGAGCGGGCCCCGCGCGAGCGGAACAGCCGTGCGGCCACCACGACCACGACGACGATCAGCAGGACCTGGATCAGCACGATGTTCATGTCAGCGGGCTCCTGTCGACCGGCTCATCGCAGGATCAGCTCGGCCAGGATGTTGACGGCGTTCCAGAGCGACTGGCCCTTGGCCTTGGAGTAGTCGGTGTAGAGGATGTGCACCGGGCTCTCGGCATAGCGGATGTCGAGCGCACCGATCTGCTGGACCAGCTCGGAGGCGTGCGCCATCCGGTTCTGGGTGATCTCGAGCTGCTCGACGACCTCGCGCGAGATGAGCCGCAACCCGTTGTGGGCGTCGGTCAGCCGGGTGTGGGTGGTCAGGTTGGTGTAGCCGACGGCCATCCGCAGGACGAGCTTCTTGAGCAGGCCGGCGTCGGTGCGGTCGTCGAGGAAGCGCGACCCGAACACGACCGCGAGGTCCTCGGCGCGGGCCTTCTCGAGCATCGCCAGCACGTCCGAGGTCTGGTGCTGCCCATCGGCGTCGAAGGTGACGACCCACTTCATGTCGGGCCGGGTGAGCGCGTACTCGAACCCGGTCTGCAGCGCAGCGCCCTGCCCCAGGTTCACCGGGTGCTGGACCACGACCGCACCGGCCGCTGCCGCAGCGGCCGCGCCGCCATCACGGGAACCGTCGTCGACGCACACCACGTTGGGGAACGTCTCGCGGGCCTGGGCGACCACATCGCCGATCACCTCGGCCTCGTTGTACAGAGGCACCACGAGCCAGACGTCGTCGTTCATCGCGCCCCAGCCTAGTGGTCGCCGCCGGTGGGGTGCCGCAGCCGCCCCGATAGCCTTCCGGCATGGAGTCGCAGAACCATTTCTACGGGCACAGCGCCGCCTTCGCGGTGTATGCCGGTCGGCCGAGACCACGGCACATCCACGGCTTGGTGCAACACGGCTGGACCGCGGTGTCCCCGGTGCAGACCCACTTCCGCGACTTCCCCAAGGTCGGGCTCGACGCCGGCAGCCGGCGGCGGCTGCTGGTCTGGTCGCACGAGTCGCGCGCCTGGGACCCCCGGGAGGAGCGGCACACCACCACCCCGGTCGGCGCCCAGTTCGCCTACCTCGCCCGCGCGGCGGGCCCGACGCCGAAGCCGCGGGACGAGCGCGACGAGGTCGTCCTCATGCCGGTGCACGGCATCCAGACCCAGCGGGTGCGCGGCGACCACGCCGGGCTGGCCAGGCTGTGGCGTGAGCAGGAGGGGCCAGCCACCGCCTGCCTGTATGCCGCGGACGCCGCCGACCCGGACATCCTCGGGGCCTACACCGGGGCCGGCCACCGGGTGGTCGTGCTGGGCGAGCGGATGGACGCGGAGTTCCTGTGGCGGCTCTGGACGATGCTCGGCCGGGCCCGGCGGGTGGTCTCGAACCGGCTCTCGACCCCGGTCCTCTACGGCGGGCACCTCGGCGCCGACCTCGGCGTCTACGGCGACGCGCTGCGCATCGACGGCGAGAGCGACGCGATGAACGAGCGCGTCCGGCAGACCTGGCCCGAGCTGCACGGCCAGCACCTCGACCCGGCCACCGCAGGCCCGGTGGTCGACCGTGAGCTGGGCGTGCAGCACCTCCTGCCGGCGGGCGAGCTCGAGCGGCTGCTGGGCTGGCGCGGCCTCGGCCCGGCGATCCCGGCCACCGAGTTCTGGACCACCTCGGTCGTGTCGCGGGCGGTCATCAACCTCCGTCGTCGAGCGGATGCGCCGTCCGCACCCCCCGCCCCCGCCGAGGAGGCGCCCACGGGTCTGGCCTTCGGGCCGTGGCTGCGGGCGGCGATGTCCTACCTGCCGCGGCCGCTGCCCCGCAGCCTGCCGGCTGCCGGACAGCTCGTCGAGCCGATCGAGGTCCGGCCCGCGGCGTAGGCCGGCTGAGGCCGGTCAGCGGGTGAGGACCCGGCGCAGCATGGCCAGGCTGGCCAGGAAGACGACCGCTGCCACCGCGATCCGGACCACGGTCCACGACCCCTCGACGGGCAGGGCGGCGCCCAGCGCGCAGAGGGCGAACCCGAGGCCCAGGGCCGGGACCAGCGCACGTTCGTGCCAGCGGGTCGGGCTGACCCGTCGGGCGAGGCGCGCGACGCCCACGGCCATCGCGGCATACGTGATGGTCATGCCGACGCCCACGGCGGCGACGCCGAAGAAGTGGCCCGCGAGCCACGCCCCGGCCGTGCCCAGCACCAGCGACAGCGGCGTGACCAGGGCGAGGCCCTCACTGCGCCCGGAGGCGAAGACCAGGTGGACGTTGCAGAGGTAGAGCACCGACAGCACCGTGCCGGCCGCGACGAGGCCGACCGCCGGGGTCATCTCGCCGGGGCTGTAGGAGGCCGGTGCCACGATGCGCAGGAGCACCGGCGCGGCCGCTGCGACGAACCCCGCCGCCAGGGCGGTGAGCACGGCGATGTCGCGACCGGTGTGCTCGAGCACCTCGGCTCGGTCGTGCTCGGGCGTGCGGTAGACGATCGGCGCCCACGCGTTGTTGAGGCTGGAGGTGAGCACCCCGGGGGCCGACCCGATGAGCACGGCGAGCTGGAGCCGACCGGCTTCGGCGGACCCGAACAGCCAGCCGGCGACCAGGACGAGGATGCCGCTGGCCAGGAAGATGGCCACCTGGTGCGGCACCGTCGGCACGCCCACGCGCAGGGCGCGCCGGGTGTCGCCGCGGTGGTGCTCGACCCCGCGCACGACCATCGCGAGGCCGCACAGGGCGGCGGCGAGGTAGCCGATGGCCAGACCGCCCAGGTAGCGCGCGGCGGTCGGCTCCCCCGTGAGGAGCAGGAGCATGCCGAGCAGCGGACCGCCCAGCGCACTGCCGAGCGACAGCAGGACGAAGGGCAGCGGACGGTCGAGCACCCGGAGGTAGGACTGGACGTTGACGACCATCGAGAAGCCGGCCGCCGAGGCGAGGGCGAGGACGAGCGCGATCGGCTCCCGGATGCCCAGCCAGCCGGCGCTCCACCCCGCGGTGAGGGCGCCGAGCGCGGTGAGGAGCACGGCAGCCGCAGCGCCCCGCAGCACCAGGCTCCGCGCGCCCGAGACGCCGGAGCTCTCGAGGATGCCGTGACGGGTGATGGCGGCCGCCAGGCCGAGGCCGGCCACGATCATGCCCACCTGCACGACGACGAGCCCGGTCGCCACCGAGCCGTACTCCGTGCTGCCCAGCTGGCGGGTGACGAACGGCGTGACCACGGCGTTGCTGAGCACCGGCGCGGCCGTGCCCATCGTGTAGAGGAGACCACGACCGAGCACCGCCTTGCTCGCGGTGCTGCCGGTGGAGCCGGCCGTGAGCTCGGGGTCGGACGGGAGTGGCTCAGCCACCCAGGAACTCACGGATCAGCTCGATGACCCGGTCGACGTCGGAGTCCAGCAGGTCGGGGAACAGCGGCAGCGAGATCTCCTGCTCGTAGTACTCCTCGGCCACGGGGCACATGCCGCGCTGGTAGCCCTGCGCGGCGTACAGGGGGTGCCAGTAGACCGGGATGTAGTTGACCTGCACCCCGATCCCGTTGTCGCGCAGGTGGTCGAAGAGCGCGCGGCGGCGCCCGTCCCGGATCCGCAGCGAGTAGAGGTGCCACGTGGGGTCGGCTCCGTCGCGGGTCGGGGGCAGCACCAGCTCGTCGAGCCCGGCCAGTCCCTCGGTGTAGCGCGCGTGCAGCTCGGTGCGACGGTCCTTGAAGTGGCCCAGCCGGGTGAGCTGGTTGGACCCGAGGGCGGCCAGCACGTCGGGCAGGCGGTAGTTGACCCCGAGGTCGTGGACCTCGTACCACCAGGCGCCCTCGTCGGTGCGCTGCAGGCGCTCCGGGTCCTTGACCATGCCGATGTTGCGGAACGTCGCGGCGCGGAGCAGCACCTCCGCGTCGGTGGCCACGACCGCGCCACCCTCGGCGGTGGTGAGGTTCTTGGTGGGGAAGAACGAGAACGTGGTGACGTCGGCCAGCGACCCGACCGGGGTGCCGTCGAGGCGGCCACCGATCGAGTGGGCGGCGTCCTCGAGGAGCAGGACGTCGCGGCCGGCGACCGCCGCGCGCAGGCCGGGGGCGTCGATCGGGTGACCGCCGTAGTCGACCCCCGACACGACGCGGGTGCGGTCGGTGAGCGCCGCCGAGACGGACGCCGGGTCGAGGTTGCCGGTGTCGGGCGTCACGTCCGCGAAGACGACCGTGGCGCCGAGCATGGTGGCGGTGCTCGCCGTGGCCACGAAGGTGAGCGGGGTGGTGACCACCTCGTCGCCGGGGCCGACCCCGATCGCCGCGTATGCCGTGTGCAGGGCTGCCGTGCCCGAGGTCACCGTGACGGCCCCCTGGGTGCCGGCGAGCGCGGCGAGCTCGGACTCGAAGGAACGCACCCACGGTCCAGTGGTCAGCCAGTCGCTGGTGAGGACCTTCGAGACCGCGGCGACGTCGCTGTCGTCGACCGACTGGCGGCCGTAGGGGAGCACGCTCAGACGTCCGTCTCGAGCAGTGCGGTGAAGTCCTCCCTGGTGAACCACTCGGTGTTGTTGTCCGAGGTGTAGTGGAAGCCTTCGGGGACGGACTCGCCGTGCTCCGGAGCGGTGTAGCCCCAGGACGCGAGGTCGGGCTGGAGGACGAACCGGTCGCCGAGGCGCAGGGCCCGGCGGCCCTCCTCGGGGCTGATCATCTCCTCGTGGAGCTTCTCACCGGGGCGCAGGCCGATCTCGTGCATCTCGGCACCGGGGGCGACCGCCTGGGCGAGGTCGGTGATCTTCATCGACGGGATCTTGGGCACGTAGAGCTCGCCGCCCTGCATGATCTCGAACGAGTCGGTGACGAACTTGACCGCCTGGGGCAGGGTGATGAAGAAGCGGGTCATCCGCAGGTCGGTGATCGGCAGCGACTGGCCGGCCTCCGCGAGCTTGCGGAAGAACGGGATCACCGAGCCGCGGCTGCCCATGACGTTGCCGTAGCGGACCACGGAGAAGCGGGTCGGGTAGGCCGCGGCGTAGTGGTTGCCGGTGATGAAGAGCTTGTCGGCGGTGAGCTTGGTCGCGCCGTAGAGGTTGATCGGGGAGGACGCCTTGTCGGTGGACAGCGCGACCACGCGCTTGACGCCGGCGTCGATGCAGGCCTCGATGACGTTCTGCGAGCCGACGACGTTCGTCTGCACGAACTCCCACGGGTTGTACTCGGCGGTGTCGACCTGCTTGAGCGCGGCTGCGTGGACGACGTAGTCGACGCCGTGCATGGCCCGGTTGAGGCGGTGGCGGTCGCGGATGTCGCCGATGAACCAGCGCAGCCGCGGGTCGTCGCCGAACAGCTGGCGGCACTCGTACTGCTTGAGCTCGTCGCGGCTGAAGATCACGATCCGCTTGGGGTCGTGGTTCTTCAGGGCCTCGGTGATGAACGCCTTGCCGAACGAGCCGGTGCCACCGGTGACGAGGATCGAGGAGCCGGCGAGAACGGACGAGGGTGCAGCGGAGACGTCAGGCATGGGCGCAATAATGGCACGTCCCCCCACCCCCGGTAGGAGCCGCATGCGCGTCATCGTCGTCGTCCAGGCCCGGATGGGATCCACCCGGCTGCCGGGCAAGGTCCTCGAGGACCTCGGGGGCCTTCCCGTGCTCACGTGGGTGGTCCGTGCCTGTCGGGCCGCGCGCCTCGTCGACGACGTCGTCGTGGCCACCAGCACCCTCCCCGGCGACGACCCGGTGGCCGACCTCGCGCGCGAGCTCGGCGCACCCGTGGTGCGGGGGAGCGAGGACGACGTCCTGTCCCGCTACGTGCAGGCGCTCGACGAGCAGCCCGCCGACGCCCTCGTGCGGATCACCGCCGACTGCCCCTTCACCGACCCGGCCGTCATCGACACGGTGGTCGGCGCGTGGCTGGCCGACCCCACCCTCGACTACGTCTCGACGGTGGTGGTGCGCACCCTGCCACACGGCCTCGACGTCGAGCTGGTCACGGCGGAGGCGCTGCGCCGGGTCGCCGCGACGGCGACCGACCACCACCGCATCCACGTCACCTCGGGGATCTACACCGCGCCCGACGAGTTCGCGGTGATGGGCCTGTGCTTCGCCCCCGACACCACCGACCTGCGGATCACCCTCGACACCCCGCGGGACCTCGAGGCCCTGCGCGCGATCGTGGCCGAGCGCGGCACCGAGATCGCCGAACGACGCGAGATCATCGCGCTGCTGAGGGCCCGGCCGGACCTGGCCGCCATCAACGCCGACATCGCCCAGAAGTCGCTGGAAGCCGGCTGATGCGGCTGCTCCTGCGGTGCGACGGAGGGCCGGGCATCGGGGTGGGCCACGTCGTGCGCAGCCTCGCGCTGGCCGAGGAGGCCACGGCGCGCGGCCACGAGGTGGCGCTGCTGGGCCGGGTCGAAGGTCCGTTCCTCACCGCGCTGGCCGCCTCGGTCGGTCCCGGCCTGTCCCTGCTCGGGCCGTCGCCGTCGGACCAGCCGGCCGACCTGGCGCGGTCGGCAGCCGGCTACGACGCCCTCCACGTGGACCACTACGACCTCCCAGAGGGCCTGCTCGGTGCCTTGCAGCGGCCGACCCTGCGACCCGACGGTCCGGACTCGCCGGCCCCCGTGCTGTCGACGATGGCCGACGGCACCTTCGGGGCCCGCGCGGCCGACCTCGTCGTCGACCCCACGGTCGACGCGCAGTGGTCCGACCCGCCGGCGCCGGCCCGGTGGTACCTCGGCGGCGCGCGCTACGTGGCGCTGCGGCGGTCGGTCACCTCCCTGCGCACCGCGGACCCGAAGGGGGCCCCCAGCGTCGCGGAAGCTCCTGGCGATCCGGGGTGGCGGTCCGCGGGCTCCGCCCTGCGGGTCCTCGTGGTGATGGGCGGCGTCGACCCGACCGGCGCCGCGCCGCGGGTGGTCGATGCGCTCGCGGCGACCGGCCTCGAGCTCGACGTCGTGGTGGTGGCCAACGAGCAGACCAGGTCGCCGTTGTCCGCCCGGGCCGACGCCTGGCGCCACGGCACCCTCACGGTCACCGACCCGGTCCCCGACCTGCCCCGCGAGATGGCGACCGCCGACCTGGTGGTCACCGCGGCCGGCACGTCGGTGTGGGAGCTCTGCGCGATGGCCCGTCCGATGGCCGTCCTCGCCGTGGTCGACAACCAGGTCCCCGGCTACCTCGCGCTGCTGCGAGCAGGGGCGGCAGTGGGGCTCGGCTCGCCCTCGGCGGCCCCGGACCCGGCGGCGATGGCGGGCGCGCTGACCGCGGTGCTCACCGACGCCACCGCCAGGCGCGACCTCGCGACCGCGGCCGGTCGCATGGTCGACGGGCTGGGCGCGTGGCGGCTGGTCTCGTCGCTGGAGGAGGTGGTCGGCGGAGCGAGGGCGTCGCGCCGACCCGGCGAGGTCACGGTGCGGGCGGCCACCCCGGCCGACGCCGAGCTGCTCTGGCACTGGCGCAACGACCCGGCCACCCGCGAGAACTCGCGCTCGCACGAGCCGGTCCCGCTGGAGTCCCACCTCGCCTGGCTGGAGGCCAGCCTGGCCCGTGCGGACCGGCACCTGCTCGTGGGCGAGGTCGCCGGTCGTCCGGTCGGCACGGTCCGCTGGGACCGCGAGGCCGCCGGGGAGTGGGAGGTCTCGATCACGGTCGCCCCGGACAGTCGCGGGCGCGGCGTCGCGGGCGGCCTCCTGGCCGCCGGAGAGGTCTGGCTGTCGCACGAGGTCACGGGCGGGGACCCGGCCGCCCGCTCCGTCGGGCCGGGCGACCGAGCCGGCCTCGCGGCATACCTCGCTGCGGTGCACACCGCGAACGCCGCGTCGAGGCGACTGTTCCTCGGGAGTGGATACCTGCCCGACCGGCCGGCGGACGCCGACGGTTTCGAGAGGTTCGTGAAGTTCTGATCTCCTGCTGCGCCCGGAATTTCTGATCTCCTGCTGCGCCCGGAATTTCTGATCTCCTGCTACGCCCGGAATGTGGCCTAGATCAGGTCCCAGGTGAGCGGCGTGCCGCGCTCCACGGCGCTGGTGAAGGTGCGGCCGAGCACCTTCTCGATCTCGTCGGTCGCCAGGCCACCGGCGGGACGGATCGAGCGGATGTTGTCGCGGGTGACGGGGTCGCCGGCGGCGACGTCGGCCACGACGTAGAGCGAGCGGCGCAGCGCCAGGGTGTCGCGCTCCGACTCGGTGGGCCCGAACCGCGGGGGCTGCACGGCCTTGCGTGCGGCGGCGGACTCACGGACCAGCGCGGTGAGCTCGTGGGGCTCTAGCGAGAAGTCGGAGTCGACCCCTCCGTCGGCCCGCGCGAGGGTGACGTGCTTCTCGAGGGCGACCGCGCCGAGCGCCACGGCGGCCACCGAGACACCGATGCCCTCGGTGTGGTCGGACAGGCCGATCGGGATGCCGAACGCCTCCTGGAGCGTCGGGATCGACAGGAGGCGGGCGTCCTCGGGGGCGGCGGGGTAGGACGCCGTGCAGGCGAGCAGCACCATCTGGGTGCAGCCGCCGTCGCGCGCCGCCGACAGCGCCCGGTCGATCTCGCCGAGGGTGGCCATGCCGCTGGAGATGATCATCGGCTTGCCGGTGGCGGCGACCTCGCGGATGAGCGGGAGGTCGACCACCTCGGCGGAGGCGATCTTGTAGGCCGGGGCGTCGAGCGACTCCAACAGCTCGATCGCCGTCGGGTCGAACGGGCTGGAGAACGGCGTCAGGCCGCGCTCGCGGGCCCGCTCGAACATCGGGGCGTGCCACTCCCAGGGGGTGTGCGCCTCCTGGTAGAGGTCGTGGAGGGTGCGGCCACCCCACAGGTCGTGGTCGGCGCGGATCTGGAACTGCGGGCCCTTGGCGTCGATGGTGATGGTGTCGGCCGTGTAGGTCTGGAACTTGACCGCCTGCGCGCCGGAGTCGGCGATCGCGTCGATGATCTCCAGGGCCCGCTCGAGCGAGCCGTTGTGGTTGCCGGACACCTCCGCGATGACGAACGGGGTCTGTCCCGGCCCCACCTGGTGGCCGTCGATCTCAATGGGTGCAGGGCTGGTCATGGGACCAGCCTAGGCGACGGTCCGGCCGAGCCCCGACTCGTGGTCCGGGCGGCGGCTGCAGTCGCGGATCGGTAACAAATGCCTGTGTCTGCTGTGAAAGTTGGGAACTCGTGCTGCTTGTGCACCGGTTGTGGGGCATGGTGTCGGGTAACTCGCCCTTGACGCTCCTTCCCCCGCACCCGACTCCTGCGAGATCTGCCATGCCTGTGCCATCCCTGACCTGGTCCACCGTGCTGCACCGGACCGCCGCCCCGACGCTCGGCCTGAGCCTGGCCCTGGTCGCGACCTCGGTCGTCACCGTCGGGCCGTTGCCCGGCAGCGCCGCCGCCGCGCAGACCCACCCGGTGAAGTCGAGCCGGGTGCAGGTGACCGCCACTCCCCGGGCCGTCGACCAGCTCGGCGGGGCGCGACCGTCGTCGACCCGTTCGGGGGCGGTCACCGCGGCCCAGCCGGTGCACCGCGACCTCGCGGTGGTCGGCGCGACCTGGGTCAAGGGTCAGCTGGGGGCCGACGACGTCGTGCAGGTGCGCATCCACAAGGACGGCGCCTGGGACGCGTGGCAGACCATGGACCGCGACGACGACCACGCCCCGGACGTCGACGGTCCGGGCGGCGCCGAGGGCCGTCGCGTCGTGCGCGAGGGCACCAGCGCCTACGTCGTGGACGGCGACCAGACCCAGGTGCGGGTGCTGAGCCGCAAGGCCGTGGCGCCCACCGTGCAGGTGTCGGTCGTCGACCCCGGCACGTCGGACGCCGACGGCGCACCGGGCGCAGCCGCCCCCGGGTCGGCGACGGCTGCTGCTGCGCGGCCGACCATCCACACCCGCAAGGAGTGGGGCGCCGACGAGTCGATGCGACAGGGGGGCGTCGGCTACGGCCAGGCGCACATCGCCTTCGTGCACCACACCGCCGGCACCAACACCTACTCGAGCGCCCAGGTGCCGGCCATCATCCGCGGCATCTACGACTACCACGTGAACGGTCAGGGCTGGAACGACATCGGCTACAACTTCCTCGTCGACCGGTTCGGCCGGATCTGGGAGGGGCGCTACGGCGGGGTCGACAAGGCCGTCATCGGCGCGCACACGGCCAACTACAACTCCTGGTCCTTCGGCGTCGCCGCGATGGGCGACTTCACCTCCGCGACCCCACCAGCGGCGATGCTGACGGCGATCGAGCGCACCATCGCCTGGAAGTTCACCCTGCACGGCAACCCCGCCACGGGCACCGTGTTCGCCCGCGACAAGACCTTCAACCGGATCTCCGGGCACCGCGACGGCGGCTCGACCAGCTGCCCCGGCCAGCAGATGTACAACCGCCTGCCCACGATCCGCAGCGCGGTGGCGTCGATGATCGGCACGTTGCAGCGGTCGGGCATCTCGCGGTCGCTCGACAGCGGGGGCACGCCCGACCTGCTCACCTACCCGGGCACGCTGAGCCCGCCGACGATGAGCGGGTCCGTGCAGCGCCTCACCAGCGCCGCACCGCAGCCGGTGAGCTCGGCGCAGACCATCGGCAAGGGGTGGAACGCCCTCGACGACATCGTGCTCAGCCCCGACCTCACCGGTGACGGCCGGGCCGACATCGTCGCCCGCGACCCCGCCCGCAACGCCGTGCGCGTCTACGCGGGGAACGGTCGGGGCGGGTTCGGCACGATGGCCGTGAAGGGTGGCGGCTGGAACGTCATGAGCCGGCTGGTCGCCGCGGGCGACCGCACCGGCGACGGCCGTGCCGACCTGCTCGCCGTGCGCAACGACGGAGCACTGCTCCTGTATGCCGGTGACGGCCGTGGGTGGGTGACCTCCGGTGTGGTCATCGGGACCGGGTTCGCTGGCGTCCGGACGCTCACCAGTGCCGGTGACCTGACCGGCGACGGTCACCCCGACCTGCTGGGCATCCGCAGCTCCGACAACCAGCTGGTGCTCTACCCCGGCACGGCGTCGGGAGGCCTGGGCGCCGCCCGGACCTGGGGGAGCGGCTGGGGCTCGCTCGACAGCATCACCGCGGGTCCGGACCTCGACGGTGACGGCCACGCCGGTGACCTCGTCGTCCGCCAGCGGGACGGCGTGATGCGCACCTACTACGCCGACGCGGCGGGCAAGCTGACCCGCTACAACTTCTGGGGCAAGGGCTGGTCCTCGCTCGACCACGTCACGAGTGGGGCCGACTGGGACGGCGACGGCCACGCCGACGTGATCGCCCGCGTGCCGGGTGACTCGACGCTGCGCCTCTACCGCGGCACGGGTCAACGCGACTTCGGCTCCGCGCCGGTGCCCGCCGGGGTACAGGTGACCGGGATGGACCTGGTGCGCGTGGTCGGCGACCTCGACGGCGACGGTCGCACGGACGCCGTCGCGAGGGGCGCCGGCAACGGCAACCTCTACCTGCTGCGCGGCCAGAGCGGCGGTGGCTTCGCCGCCTCCAGCACCCCGATCGGCAAGGGCTGGCAGGTCTTCGACCTGATCGAGGCCGCGGGCGACCTGAGCAACGACGGGGTGCCGGACCTGATCGCCCGGACCACCGGTGGCGAGCTGCGGATGTACACGATGACGCGGAGCGGGACCTTCGCGTGGTGGATCCAGCTGGGGCTCGGCTGGCAGGTGATGAGCAGTGTCACCGCTGCCGGCGCGATCAACGGGGACTTCAACGCAGACGTCGTGGGGCTGCGCAAGAGCGACGGGGCGGTCCTGCTCTACCGCGGCAGCGGGCCGGGCACGCTGAACGACTATGTGGTGGCCATTTCGGGGCAAACCGACCTGCGTCGGATCATGGGGGTGGGAGACTTGAACGGAGACCGCAAGAATGACCTACTGGCAGAGGACAACGGTGGAAAGCTCTGGCTCTACGCGGGCGACGGGACGAAGGGGTTCAGCTCCGTTCGGCAGCCCGTCACCGCTCCTGCAGGTGCGGCGAATGTCCTGGGCTAGGTCGGGCCGGCTGCGGTCACTGACCGCCGCCGGGGTCGCCGTGGCAGTCGGCCTCGTCGTGTCAGCCGGTCCGGCGGGCGCAGCCGAGGTCTACCCCCGTCCCGCGGACGGCACCCTCACCATCACCGGCCACGGCAACGGGCACGGCCACGGCATGTCGCAGTACGGCGCCCTCGGGGCGGCCGAGGCGGGCCTCACGTGGCAGCAGATCGTCGGCTTCTACTACCCCGGCACCACCCCTGGCTCGATGGGCAACCCCACGATCCGGGTGCGGGTGGCCGACCTCGGCAGCACCGTGCAGGCCGTGCCGGCCACCGGGCTGCGGGTCACCTGGAACCTCACCGACTCCTCGGTCCTGCCGACCGAGAAGGACGGCAAGGCCATCACCCGGTGGCGGCTCATCCCCGCGCCCAAGGTGTCGGGCACGCCCACGAAGTTCCGCCTCCAGTACCTCCCCGATGTCCCGTCCCCGACGTGGACGACCTACGCCACCGCCAGCGTGCCGTTGACCGGTGCCTTCCTCAACCCCACCTCCGGGATCGTCACGACCTACCGCGGCACCACCCAGGTGCAGTACCGCGGGCAGGTCCGCGGGATCCTCAGCGGCAGCCCCGGCGCCGAGTCCCTCGTGCCCGTCGTGGCGCTGCCGATGGACAGCTACCTGCGCACCGTGGTCCCGAGCGAGGTCTTCGCCTCCTGGCCGGCCGCCACCCTGCGCGCCCAGGCCGTCGCCGCCCGGTCGTTCGCCGAGTGGCACCGCACCAACGCGCCGGTCTCGACGTGGTACGACGTCTACGACGACACCCGCAGCCAGGTCTTCAAGCCGACGAAGACCGGCAGCACCTCGAACGAGTTCGCGTCGACCAACGACGCCATCAGCGTCACGGCGAAGATGGCCGTGCTCTACAGCGGCAAGGCCGCCTTCACCCAGTTCAGCGCGTCCGACGGCGGCTGGTCCTCCGACGGCGGCAAGCCCTACCTCGTGGCCAAGCGCGACGACTACGACGCCACGCCCTCCAACCCGTACCACACCTGGACGCACACGCTCTCGACCTCGACCATCGAGGCCAGCTACCCGAGCATCGGGTCGTTCAAGTCGCTGGCGATCACCCAGCGCAACGGGCTCGGCGACCAGGGTGGCCGGGTCCTCGCCGCCACCATCACCGGGTCCAAGGGATCGGTCAGCCCGAGCGTCTCGTCGCTGCGCAGCGTCTTCGGCAACACCTGGAGTGACTGGTTCGCCCCCCGGCTCGAGTCGGCCTCCTCCTTCCCGCGCGACGTCACGGGGGACGCGAAGATGGACGTCCTCGCGGTCGAGGCCGGTAGTGGCGCCCTGCGCGTCTACTCCGGCAACGGCAAGGGCGGGTGGAACCCGACCACGGTGGCCGAGCCCAGTGGCTGGAACTCATACGCCAAGGCGCTGACGGCCGGCACGTGGGACGCCGACACCATCAGCGACGTCATCGTGCAGGACACCGCCGGCAACCTGTTCCTGCGCAGCGGCACCGGCAACGGGACCTTCGCAGCAGCCAAGAAGATCGGCGCCGGCTGGACCATCCACAACCTGGTCCTGCCCGTCGGTGACTTCGACGGCGACGGCCTGACCGACCTGATCGCCCGCCGCGCGAGCGACGGCGCGCTCTGGCTGTACTCCGGCAACGGGACCGGCGGCTTCAAGGGCCACAGCACGATCGGTGGGGGCTGGAACATCTTCACCTCGATCCTCAGCCCCGGCGACTTCACCGGTGACGGTCACCCCGACGTGCTGGCCCGCACGGCCGACGGCACCTTCTACCTCTATGCCGGCGACGGCACGGGTGGCTGGAAGCCGAGGGTGAAGGTCGGCAGCGGCTGGGACACCTTCACCGCGCTCACCAGCGGCGGGGACTTCAACGGCGACGGCAAGTCCGACGTCCTCGCCCGCACGTCGTCGGGTCTGCTCTACCTCTACCCGGGCAACGGCACCGGTGGCTGGAAGCCCCGCGTGGTCGTCGGCAACGGCTGGCAGATCTTCTCGAACATCCTGCGCTGACGGACCGCCCTACCCAGCGAGGTCGACGGTGAAGTCCGGCTCGGTCTTCTCGCGGACCTCGTCCTCGGTGACGCCGTCGGCGAGCTCGCGCAGCACCAGGCCTGACTCGGTGACGTCGAAGACGCACAGGTCGGTGATGATGCGCTGCACGACCCCGCGGCCGGTGTAGGGCAGTGAGCACTCGTCGACGATCTTGTAGGCGCCGTCCTTGGCGTTGTGCTCCATCAGGACGATGACCTTCTTGGCGCCGTGGACCAGGTCCATCGCGCCGCCCATGCCCTTGACCATCTTGCCGGGGATCATCCAGTTGGCGATGTCCCCCTTGGCCGAGACCTGCATCGCGCCCAGGATCGCGGCGTCGACCTTGCCCCCGCGGATCATCCCGAAGGAGGTGGCCGAGTCGAAGAACGACGACCCGCGACGCAGCGTGACGGTCTCCTTGCCGGCGTTGATGAGGTCCGGATCCTCTTCGCCGTCAATGGGATACGCGCCGACGCCGAGGATGCCGTTCTCGGACTGGAGGACGATCTCGACGTCGTCCGGGACGTAGTTGGGCACCAGCGTCGGCAGCCCGATGCCGAGGTTGACGTAGGAGCCGTCGGACAGCTCCGCGGCTGCGCGGGCGGCCATCTGCTCACGGGTCAGCGCCATCTCAGGCCTCCTGGCTGTTGGTCGAGGACTGGCTCTCGCTGCCGGCGCCTGCGCCGGCGTGGTTGGCATCCGGGCGGGGGCGCACGGTGCGGCGCTCGATCCGCTTCTCCTTGGCCTGGTCGGCGGTCAGCGGCAGCACCCGGTGCACGTAGATCCCGGGCAGGTGCACCTGGTCGGGGTCCAGCTCACCGGGCTCGACCAGCTCCTCGACCTCCGCGATCGTGATGCGGCCGGCCATCGCGGCCAGCGGGTTGAAGTTCCGGGCGCTCTGGTTGAAGACCAGGTTGCCGTGCCGGTCGCCCTTCCAGGCCCGTACGAGCCCGAAGTCGGCGACGATCGCGCGCTCGAGGACGAACTCCTTGTCGTGCCCGTCGACCTGGAAGACCTTGACCTCCTTGGGAGGTGAGGCCTTCGCGACGGTGCCGTCCGCGGCATACAGCCAGGGCAGCCCGCCCTCGGCGACCTGGGTGCCGGCACCGGTCACGGTGTAGAACGCGGGGATCCCGCTGCCGCCGGCGCGCAGCCGCTCGGCGAGCGTGCCCTGCGGCGTCAGCTCCACCTCGAGCTCGCCGGAGAGGTACTGCCGCTCGAACTCCTTGTTCTCCCCGACGTAGGAGGAGACCATCCGGGCGATCCGCTTGTCCTTGAGCAGGATGCCCAGGCCCCAGTCGTCGACGCCACAGTTGTTGCTGATCGCCTCGAGGCCGGTCACCCCCGCATCGTGGATCGCCGCGATGAGCACGCTCGGGATGCCGCAGAGCCCGAACCCGCCCACCGAGAGGGAGGAGCCGTCGACGATCCCGTCGATGGCTTCGGCCGCGGTGGAGACGACTTTGTCCATGGCGTGGACTCTAGCCGGACCCCTCGGGCCGCCTTGCGTGGTCCCTCCCCACAGTCATCGGTATGCCGCGTGCGCATGCCACATGACGACGGTGCACCGCGTGACGAGCCCGGTCTCCGACCGTCCTCGCCTCAGCTTTATCGGGTCAAGCAAGAAGGTTGACCTTCGCACGGGAAGCGTTCCGGGGTGAAGCTCAACGTTTCCCCTAGACCCGATAAAGCTGAGGTATGCCGGCCGGGCGCCGCCCAGCGCGGCTGGCCGTTCGGGGGAGGCGAGAGCGAATTCCGTGGTTGTAGTTCGCTCGAACCGCTTGTGACGGGTGAGTACTGGTGGGACAAATGTCCTGCCTGCTCCGCAAGTGACGCCTGGTCACCTGTGGGGCAGGTGTCCAACTCGTACTGCGGCTCGGGCTCCGAGCCGCCATCCCCCCGTGGAGTTTCTCGTGTCGCGTGTCGTGCGTGCCTTCGGCGTCCTGGCCATCCCGGTGCTCACCGTCCCCGTCGGGATGGCGTCCGCGGATGCGGCCACCCTGCCCAAGCCCCCGACCAAGACGCTGCCGTCCGCCCTCGACGTGGCCCCGCCCTACCAGGCGCAACGGCTCTGCGACCCGCAGGCCAAGCCTGGTGTCGTGGCCTTCGCCAAGCTGATGTCCAGCCACTACAAGGTCGGCACCTCCGAGTGGGGCATCGTCCGGAACTGCAACAGCGGCCTCACCGAGCACTCCGAGGGTCGCGCCTGGGACTGGATGCTCAGCGCCAACAAGCCCAACGAGAAGGCCATCGCCGACTCGGTGACCCAGTGGCTGTCGGCGCCCGACGCGCAGGGTCGACCCGGTGCCATGGCCCGCCGGTTCGGGATCATGTACATCATCTGGAACCACAAGATGTGGCGCGCCTACGACCCGGCGCGTGGCTGGGCCCCCTACACCGGGCCGGTGCCGCACACCGACCACATCCACTTCTCGTTCTCGTGGGACGGCGCCTACGCCCGCACCTCCTGGTGGACCGGCAAGGCCCTCACGACGGTCAGCCCCGGCCCGGCCTCGGCCCCCAAGCCCACGACGCCGCCGCAGACCCCGTCGGCCGTCTACTCGCTGCTGATCCAGGGCGCGACCGGTCCCGACGTGGTGCTCGCGCAGAAGGTCATCGGCGTCACACCCGACGGCGTCTTCGGCCCGAAGACGGCGGCCGCCCTGAAGGCCTGGCAGGCCGCCCACGGCGTCAAGGTGACCGGCCAGCTCGACCCGGCCACCTGGGCCAAGATGGTGGCGCTCAAGCTGATCCCCCCGCGCGGCACGGCGACGACGCCGTCGACCCCGACCAAGCCCCCGGTCACCCCGACCAAGCCCCCGGTCACCACCCCGACGAAGCCACCGGTGAAGTCCCCCGCCAGCCCGCTCGCGGCCTACGCCAAGCTGACCCTGAAGAAGGGCTCCTCCGGGGCGGCGGTCGTCGCCCTCCAGAAGGCGCTCGGCATCACCGCGGACGGCGCGTTCGGCCCCAAGACCGAGGCCGCCGTCAAGGCCTTCCAGGCCCGCCGCAACCTGCCGGCGACCGGCATCGTCGGCCCGAGCACGTGGGCCGCGTTGATGGGTGGCACCGGCAGCACCGACTCGGCCTCGCGCAGCACCACGCGTGTCGCCACTCCCTACACCGCCCTGAAGTCCACGGTCCTCAAGGCCGGTTCGCGCGGCACCGCCGTCAAGACCCTCCAGCGGGCCCTCGGCGGCCTGGCCGTCGACGGGGCGTTCGGGGCGCGCACGACCGCCGCGGTCAAGGCCTTCCAGAAGTCCCACCAGCTGGCCCAGACCGGTGTCGTGGACGGCAAGGTCTGGCAGGCCCTCGAGAACCGCGACTACCCGCTGCGGGCCTATTACGGCACCGTCCTCAAGACGGGCTCGCACGGCACGGCCGTCACGGCGCTGCAGAAGGCGCTGGGCATCAAGGCCGATGGCAGTTTCGGCCCGGCCACCGCCACCGCCGTCAAGGCGCTCCAGGGCCGCGCCAAGCTGGCCCGGACCGGTGTGGTCGCGACCCTGACGTGGCAGGCCCTCGAGGCCGAGCTGCGCCGCCGCTAGCGCTTGCGGGCCGAGCGGCTAGGCCTCGACGGTCACACCTTCGGAGGCCAGTCGAGCGGCGCGGCCACCCTCGGGCTCCGGCCCGCGGGACAGCACGAGTGAGCCGTCCACCGACCAGGCGCCGAGGGCCGTCGCCAGCACGCTCGAGAGCGACTCGGCCGCAGTGTGCACGCGACTACCCGGAGCCCAGTTCCCTTGGGGGACAACGGATTCGTATGCCGCGTCGGCACCTGCGCCGACCACGGCGAGGTCGCTGGGAGCCGGCTCGTCCCACGGGCTGAACTGGTCGGCATACGTCGCCAGCTCCTTGGCCTCGTCCATCACCCCCGCGGGCACGGACCCGGCGGCGCCGCGGGTCAGGGCGGCCAGCGTCACGAGGACGGAGGGCGTCGGGGCCGGGGTGGCCCTCGCGGGGTCGTCGGTGACGACGAGGTCCGCGTCAGCGTCGTCGAGGACGACCGTCGCGCCGACGGACCAGACGGCCAGCGCCCAGTAGAGCGAGCGCCAGTGCGGGGGCAGCGCCAGCCGGACGCGCGAGCCGGGCGCGAGGTCCCACTCCTCCTGGAGCGCGTTCGCGGCCTTGCTCACCCAGTTGGCGAGCACCTTGGCGCTCAGCTCGATGCGCTCACCGCGGGTGGCGCCGGGCGTGTCCTCGTAGAAGGTGACCCGGGGACGGCCCGGGTCCGACCGCAGCATCGCCGCGAGCACCTCCGCGGGAGTGGCAGGCATCAGGCGGTGTTGGCGATGTGCTCGATGAGCTCGGTCGTCGACACGGATGGCGTGCGCGGGAAGTAGACGACCTCGCACAGGTCGGACACGAAGTCGAACCGGCCCTTCCAGTCGTCGCCCATCGCCAGGACGTCGGCCCGGTGCTCGATGATGTAGTCGCGCTTGAGCTCGAGGCTCTCCTCCACGAAGACCTCGTCGACGAACTTCAGGCTGCCGATGATCTCGAGCCGCTCGTCCTGGGAGAAGACCGGGGCCCTGCCCTTCTTGGCCTCGTTGAGCGCATCGGCCGAGACGCCGACGACGAGCCGGTCGCCGAGGGAGGCGGCGCGCTTGAGGATCCGGATGTGCCCGACGTGCAGCACGTCGAAGGTCCCGAAGGTGATGACCGTGCGCGGAGCGGTGGTGTCCCCGGACTGGGTGGTGTCGTCAGGCATGGCCGTGAGGTTATCGCGAGGGCGAGCACCGGTGCGCGGCCGAGGTCCTCCCGCGCAGTAGCGTTGCCGTCTGTGAGCAGCCGCGAGCCCCGCCGCTACCCCTATGCCCCGGACCCCGGCGACCTCCCGCTGCTGAGGGGCGAGGCCTGGGGCGGCTGGCTGGTGACCCGCACCGTCGTCTGGGCCGGCCTGTGGCTGGTCCTCGGCTCGGTCGCCGCGGCGCTCCTCTCGCTCGGTGGGGCCTGGAGCCCGTGGGTCGCCGGACCGGTGCTGCTGGTGCTGGCGGTGGTGGCCGGCTTCGGCGCCGCGCTGGTGCCGGTGCGCCCGCTCCCGGTCTGGTCAGCAGGACTGTTGGTGGTGCTCTCGGTCGGAGCCGTCGTCTGGGCCGGTGCGACCCACTCCGAGCAGGTGCTCCCGCGGCGCGACTCCGGCTCCTACCTCCAGTCGGCGATCCAGCTGGCCGCCGGCCATGCCCGTCCGATCGCGGTGAGCCCCGACTCGGTCGGCGGACCCGACGTGCTGGCCATCGACGGCATCACGCTGGCGAGTCCGGCCTTCTACGCGACGGGCACCCCTCAGCACCCGAGCATCCAGCCGCAGTTCCCGGTCGGAGCGTCGGCCTGGTACTCCGTCGCGTGGTGGGTCGCCGGTCCCGCGGGCACGGCCTGGGCGCCCGCGATCCTGTTCGGCCTCACCGTCCTGGGCGTGGGTCTGCTCGCCGCGACGGTCGTGGGTCCGCGGTGGGGACCGCTGGCCGCGCTGGGCACCGGGCTGCTCTTCCCGCTGCTCCACGTCGCCCGATCCACCTACTCCGAACCCGTGTCCCTCCCCGTGCTGGCCGCCGGTCTCCTCGCCCTGGTGCTGGCGGCCCGGAGCGCGGCGTTCCCCGATGTCGTGTCGGCCCGCCGCGCCGCCGTCGTGGCCGGGGTGCTGATGGGTGGCGCGATCGCGATCCGCGTCGATGCCCTGCGCGAGGTGGTCCTGGTCGTCCCGGTCGTGGTGCTGGCTGCCCTGCAACGCCAGACGCACGCCCGGGGGCTCGCCGGCTCGACCGCGGTGTCGACCGCGATCGCCTTCGGCGTCACCTGGCTGACGTCGAGCGAGTACCTCGGCAGCATCGCCGGCTCGCTCCTCCCACTGGTCGCGATGGGGGTGGCCGCGTGCCTGCTCGGCGTCGTCCTGCTGTGGGGTTCGGCGCGCGGCTGGGCGCTGCCGACCATCGTCCAGGCGTGGCTGCCGCGGATCCTCGCCGGCGGGTTCGTCGTCGTGGGCCTGGTGCTCGCGAGCCGTCCCTGGTGGCAGGTCGTGCGCCAGTCAGCCGCCGACTCCGGGGCGCGGGTGGTGGCCGGGCTGCAGGCACGGCAGGGCCTGACCGTGGACGGCGGCCGGACGTATGCCGAGCACACCCTGGTCTGGATGTCGTGGTGGGTCGGCCCGGCCGCCCTCGGCCTCGCCCTCGTGGCGACGGCGGTGCTCGCCCACCGTGCCGCGTCGGCCTGGGTGGACGGCCGCGCGCTGCCGGGCTGGAGCGGTCCGGCGGTCATCGCGGTCGGCTCGACCCTGCTCACCCTCTACCGTCCGGGGATCACGCCCGACCACCCGTGGGCCGACCGCCGGCTCCTCATCGCGCTGCCCACCGTGGTGGTCCTCACGGTGGCGTGCGCGGCGGTGGTCTCGCGGTGGTCCACCAGGCGCCTCCCGTATGCCGTGAACGTCGCCGTCAGCGTCGGGATCGCGGCGGCCCTGCTCGTGCCCACGGCCCTGGCCACCCGTCCACACCTCGACGAGCGGGTCGAGCGGGGGGAGTGGGCCGCGGTCGACACGGTCTGTGCCGCCATGCACCCCGGCGACGTCGCCCTGATGGTCGACTCGAGGGCCGCCAACGAATGGCCCCAGGTGCTGCGCGGCTACTGCGGCGTCAGCGCCCTGTCGACGACGTCCACGCTCCGCAACGACCCGAGCCGGCTGGGCGCCGCGGTCCAACAGGTCCAGCGCGCGGTCGAGGCCCGGGGCGGCCGGCTCGTGCTGGTCGCTGCCGACTCTCCCGAGGGACTCCAGCGGCTCGGCCTCAAGGGTGCCGTGGTCGCGGTGGACGCGCGGGTCCGGGAGGACGACCGGCTGCTCGAGGCACGCCCCAACTCCTTGGTGGAGCTGCCGATCCGCGTCTACCTCGGCCGCCTCGGCTGAGGCCCCGCCCCTGCGTCAGGGCGCGAGCTGCCAGGTGGTGGTCGTGCCGTCGGGGCCGACCAGTGACCCTGCGGCCAGCGCCGACCGGATGAGGTCGCGCACCTGCTGCTCGTCCTCGGTGCTGGCGTCGAAGGAGACCGTGACGACCGCGCCGTCACCGTCGGCCTCGGAGGTGGTGAGGTGCTCCCACCGGCACGGACCGTCGTGCTCCCAGTGGCCGCAGAGCGCGACGGTCACTGCACCACCCAGGGCGGCGGGGTCGCCCGCGAGGGCGAGCACGCGGCATACCTCGGTGTGGTCCCAGGTGCGCGACGTCATGGGACGAGGCTACGGGCGCTGGTCGTCAGCTGCGCTTGGCGAACGCGTCGGCTGCGTGGCGGCGCACCGCGGCATACGTGCCACGGTCGGCGGCCACGACGATGCCGGGAGTGAGCAGCGTTGGTGAGTAAGGCGTTCCGTCGGCGAAGCCCGTGAAACCACCGGCCTCGGTGACCATCAGCGTGCCGGGGGAGTGGTCCCAGGGGCTGTTGCGCGCGTAAAGGATGTAGTCGGTGGCGCCCTCCATCAGGCGCGGGTAGTCGACCCCGCAGCAGACCCACGAGCCGACCAGTGCGGGCATCGACCCGAGCGAGTGCCCGCGCAACGGCCAGATGGACGTGACCCCCCGGGGCTCGACGTCGTCCGGCACGGGCTCGCGGACGACGCGCTCGCCGTTGCGGTAGACCCCGGCGCCCTTCTCCGCGACCCACGCGACCTCGTGCTCGGGCTGCCAGATCCACGCGCGGACGGTCTCGCCGCGGACGACCTCGCTCACCATGACCGCGTGGTCGGGGGAGCCGTGGACGAAGTTCTTGGTGCCGTCGACCGGGTCGACCGTGAAGGCGTGCTCGGCCTCGACGTAGCGGTCGAGCGTGGTCGGGTCGACCGAGGTCAGCTCCTCGCCGAGGACGAACGCGCCGGGGAAGGCCGCCGACAGCTCGCGGGTGAGGATCGCCTCGGACTCCTGGTCGGCGATCGTGACGAGGTCGCCCGGGTTCTTCTCCATCACCTCGCCGTCGGCCAGCGAACGGAACCGCGGCGTGATGACCTCGGCGGCCACGGTCTGCATCAGCTCAAGCACCTGTTGGGTGTCCACGACCCCACCGTTCCACACCCGAGCCGACGCCCGTCACCCGGTCCACGGCCCTACCTGCCGCGACTCTGAAGGATCGTCCGGACCCAGACCCGGACGATCCTTCAGAGTCGCAGGCACGGCGAGGGTGGGCACGGGGGAGTGGGGCGACGGGTAGGCTCCTCGCGAGATGAGCGAGCACCCCAGCACCGGCCCAGCCGCCCCCGTCACGGAGCGCATTCCCGTCGACCCCCCGCAGGTGTCGAACCCCGCGACCGAGGTGATCGGCACCGGCGAACGAGCCAGCAGCGCACCGGCTACGCCTTCCACCCCGGCAGCGCAGGCGCCGGTGCACCCGGCCGACGCGGCCTACCTGCCGGCGGTCGAGCCCGCCGCCGCACCGCTCCCCGGCGAACCCGGCCACGGCAAGCCGTACGTCACGATCGTCCTGCCCTGCTACAACGAGGGCGAGCACGTGCTCAAGGAGATCGACCGGATCACGGCGGCGATGAACTCCAGCGAGTTCACCTACGAGGTGCTCTGCATCGACGACGCGTCGACCGACAACACCCTCGAGGTGCTCCAGCAGGCGAGCCGCGACTACGCCAACATCCGCGTGATGCCGTTCCGCCGCAACGGTGGCAGCGGCACGGCGCGTCGCATCGGCACCCAGCAGGCGCACGGCGAGATCGTCGTGTGGACCGACGCCGACATGACCTACGAGAACGAGCGGATCCCCGAGCTGGTGCGGATCCTGCGCGACGACCCGAGCTACGACCAGGTCGTCGGCGCGCGCACCACCGAGGAGGGCACGCACAAGTGGGCCCGCGTCCCGGCGAAGTGGCTGATCCGCAAGATCGCCGAGAAGCTCACCAACCAGACCATCCCCGACCTCAACTCGGGTCTGCGGGCGTTCCGGCGCGAGGTCTCGCTGCCCTACCTGCGGCTGCTCCCCCCCGGCTTCAGCTGCGTCACGACGATCACGCTGGCGTTCCTGTCCAACCAGCACGACGTCAAGTACGTCCCCACGAGCTACGCGAAGCGGGCCGGGGTCAGCAAGTTCCACTTCGTCCGCGACGCCTACCGCTACATCCTCCAGGTGCTGCGCATGGTGATGTACTTCGACCCGCTCAAGGTGCTCATGCCGCCGGCGCTGTGGCTGATCGTCATCGGGGTCCTCAAGGCCGTGGTCGACATGGTGCGCCACCCGTTCTACTTCCCGGCGAGCACGGTGCTCCTCATCGTCAGCGGCATCATGATCGGGTCCCTGGCGTTGCTGTCCGACCTCGTCGTGCGTTCGCGGACCGGCGTGTGAGCACGACCCGGTATGCCGGGTGGCCGGCTCGCGTGGCCTCGCGCGGCCGGCGGTCCGGAGGCCTCCGATGAGCCCCAGCGCGGCCCTCAAGGTCGCGGTCGTCGGCCCGACGCATCCCTACAAGGGCGGGGTGGCCGCGCACACCACGAGCCTCGCGCACGAGCTGGCCGAGGCCGGCCACGACGTGACGCTGGTGTCCTGGTCGCACCTCTACCCCTCGAAGCTCTACCCGGGTGAGCAGGCCGTGCCCGGCGGAGCCCCCGACGTCGAGCCGTTCCCCCGCACGGTGCGGGCGCTGAGCTGGGCCCGACCCGACACGTGGGTGCGCACCGGGCGCCGGTTGCGCGGCTTCGACGTCGTCGTGGTCGTCCACGTCATCCCGGCAGTCGTGCCCGCTCACCTCGCCCTGCTGCGCGCGGCCGGTGTGGGCCGCCGGTCGGTCCAGCGCACGACCCGTCACCCCGGGCCGCGCACCGTGGTGATCGCCCACAACGTGCTGCCCCACGAGACGCACCCCGGTGACCGGGAGCTGATGCGGCAGTTCCTCGAGCGGGTCGACTCGGTCCTGGTGCACAGCGACGCGCAGGCGCGGCTCGCCTACGAGCTGGGCGCGCCGCGGGTGTCGGTGACCGACCTGCCGCCGCACCTGCCGGGCGGCGCCCCGGTGGACCGCGTCGAGCACGACGGGCCGCCGCGGCTGCTCGCCATCGGCATGGTCCGCGACTACAAGGGCGTCGACCTGCTCATGGAGGCGCTCGCCGACGTGCCCGGTCCGACCCTGACCGTCGCGGGGGAGATGTGGGGCTCCAGCGGCGAACGCGTCAAGGAGCTCGCCCAGGACCCCCGGCTGCGCGACCGCGTGGAGGTGCACGGCGGTTACGTACCGGCCGACCGCCTGGCGCCGCTGTTCGCCTCGCACGACGTGCTGACCCTGACCTACCGCAGCGCGACCGCCTCCCAGAACGCCCTGCTCGGCCAGCAGCACGGCCTGCCGGTGCTCGCCTCCGACGTCGGCACGTTCGGCGGCCAGGTGCGCGACGGCGTCGACGGGATCCTCGTGCCACCGGGCGACAAGGCCGCGCTGGTGGCCGCCCTCCAGCGGCTCCCNACCTGTCCGGGCCCTGGGCCCGCTACGTCGGGACCATCGAGGCGCTGGCCGCCGTCGAGACGGCCACCGAGCCGGACGACGACGACGTGGCCGACGCCCCCACCGGAGCGGCAGCCGTCGCAGGTCACCTGCGGCACCGGATCTCGAACACCGTCCGCGCCGTGGTCGCAGCGTCCCGGCCGGAGGTCGAGCTGTCCCGGGGAGACCTGCCCGACTGGGTGCGCGCCTCGGACGTCCTCGCCGACGGCCAGGACGCCGACGACGCGAAGGCGCTCGCGCGCAGCCTCGGGCTCCCGCGCTGCAGCGACGGGATCGCCGCCTGGGCCGCCCTCGGTGCGCTCGCGGCGATCGTCAGGGTCCGCGACGACGGTCGTCGCAGCGCCGTGATCGTCGACGAGTCGGGGAGCCGGTCGCCCCTGTCGCGGTGGGCGCGGGCGATCGGGTTCGCCCCCGTGGAGCTCGAGCTCACCGGCCACCGGTCGAGCGTCGAGGTGCTCGACGTCGACACCGCCTCGCTCGACGTGATCGTGCGACTGCACCCGGGCGGCTGCGACGCCGACGACATCGACGAGGCGATGAGCCAGGCGTCCTGGGCGCTGAAGTCCGGCGGCCTGCTCTGTGTCACGCTGCCGATCGGCCACCCCGGAGCCGAGGGCGCCCTCGGGCCGGCCGACGTGCGGGCGGTCCTGGCGCGCTCCCACGACTTCGGGTTCGTGCTCGTCGGCGACCTCGACGGAGACATCACCGGCCGGATGCGGTCGGCCTCCGACACGTCCACCCGCACCGACGCGGCATACGGGCTGCTCCGGCTCACCCTGCGGAGGCGCTGACATGGCCACGGGCCGCACCAAGACCACCACTGCCACGAACCGCGCCCGCATCTTCAGCGGGCTGCGGATCCTGTTGGCGCTGTTGGTCGTCACGGCCGTGACCGTGGCGGTCGCCAAGAACTGGCGCGAGGTGTCCGCCGACATCGGGCGCATCGACGCCGGCACCTTCGCGCTGGCTGCCGTCCTCGTCTGCCTGCCCCCGGTCTTCACCGTGCTGGGCTGGCGGGTCCTGATGGCCGACCTCGGGTCGCCGCTGCACGTCGCGCCGGCCGGCGGCATCTTCTTCGTGGGCCAGCTGGGCAAGTACGTGCCCGGCGCGGTCTGGAGCATCGTCGCGCAGGCCGAGATCGGCGCCCGGCTGCACATCCCGCGCAAGCGCTCGGCGGTCGTCGCGTTCGTCTCGGTCGCGATGGCGGCCATCTGCGGGCTGATCGTCGGCGCGCCTGCCCTGCCGCTGCTGATCACCCGCGACGACTCGGCGGCGCGGACCGGCTGGGCGCTGCTGCTCGCGGTGCCGCTGCTGGCCGTCGTGCTCTGGCCACCGCTGCTCAACTGGGGGATCGCCACCGTCCTGCGGGTGCTCCGCCGTGAGCAGCTCGAGCACCGGCTCTCCGGCCGGGCCGTCCTCACCGCGACCCTGTTCTTCATCGGCGCGTGGCTCTCGTCCGGCCTGCACATCCTCGTGCTGGCCCGGGCGACGGGCGACGACGCCGGCACGGGTCAGCTCGTGCTGGCGAGCCTGTCCGGCTTCGCGCTGGCGTCGTCGATCGCGATGTTCAGCGTGGTCCTGCCGGCCGGCGTCGGGGTGCGCGAGGGCGTGCTGGTGCTGATCCTCGCCCCGGTGACCTCCACCTCTGCCGCGACCGCCGTGGTCGTCATCTCACGCTTCCTCACCGTGGCCGCGGACGTCGTGTTCGCCCTCGGTGGCTGGCTCTACGCGCGGTCGCACCACCTGGTCACCTCCCCGGAGGAGCGGCAGCACGACCACATCGAGGTCGACCCCGACGTGACCGCCGAGGAGTCCCGCTCGTGACGTCCGACGGGTCCGCTCGTGAGGAGCAGCTGGCCTACTCCGAGCTGATGGGCGCGATGCTCGACGAGCGAAAGCGCCGGCAGAAGGCCCAGAAGATCCTGGCCGTCGTCCGGCACGCGCTGGGCCGGGCCGACCTGGCCGGCCTGCGGGCCCTCGACGTGGGCTGCTCGGCCGGCTTCATCGCCGACGAGCTGGCCCTGGCCGGGGCGCACACGGCCGGCGTCGACATCGACGAGCCCGGGCTGGTCGCGGCGCGCGAGCGGTTCGGCGAACGCGTGGAGTTCAGCCTGGCCCGGGGTGAGGCGCTGCCGTTCGAGGACGGGTCGATGGACGTCGTCGTCTTCAACCACATCTACGAGCACGTCGTCGACCCCGAGTCGGTCGTCGCCGACATCCACCGCGTGCTGAGCCCCACCGGGGTGCTCTACCTCGGCATCGGCCACCGGCACCAGGTCGTCGAACCGCACTACAAGCTGCCGTTCCTCTCCTGGCTTCCCCAGGGCGCCGCCGACCGCTACCTGCGGCTGACCGGGCGCGGCGAGCACTACTACGAGCACTACTACTCCCGGGCCGGGCTGCGGCGGCTGTTCGGCGCCTTCGACGTCTGGGACTACACGCTCCCGGTGCTCGCGGACAGCACGGCCTTCGCCGGCACCGACCAGATCCCGGCGTGGGTGTCCCGCGTGCCCGGCCGCGTCCTCGAGGCGGCCGCACCGATGGCGCCGACCTACATCTGGGCCGCCTTCAAGGACGCCGCCCCGGCCGGCCCCGCGCTGCGCGTCAGCCCCGTCCACCTCTGAGCCCGCAGACAGGTATGCCGCCCGCTCGTGCGAGCGGGCGGCATACCTGTCTTGGCCGGCTCCGTCTGGTGGTCGGGTCCCGAAACCCGTTGGGGTCAGGCGGCGCCCGGCTCTTGGGTGTCGTCCTTCGGGTACTTCTTCACGAAGTCGATGATGACCTGGCCGGAGAGGTCGCCGCAGAGCTGGCGGTGGCCGGCGTCCTTGGCCCAGTGTGAGAGGGCGTAGGGCTTGTCGGCGGGGAAGGCGCCCCGGCTCGGGTCCCACTCGACGACCTTGAACTTGCCGCTGGTCTCGGCGACCTTGTTGGCCTGGTCGGCGACGTCCTTGAGGAGGGTGGTGTCCTTCACCTTGGTGCCGTCGTACCAGAGGATCGTGTAGCCGTGCTCGAGGTTGTGGACCAGCGTCTCGAGCACGGGGCGGTCGGTGGCGGTGTAGAAGTCCCGTCCGCTGACGTCGGGGGTGGCGAAGTGGGCGCCGTTGCTCGGCGGGATCGTCGAGTACTGCACCGAGGTCTGGTCCGGCTTCGCGGTGCCCGGCCCGACGTGCTCACCCGAGCCGGTGGCGGCGTCGGTGGTGACGGGGTCGCACTTGGCGGCCGCCACGGAGACCCCGAGAGCGGGCAGCTGCTTGCCCTTCGCGTCGTTGATCGCGTAGAGCACGACCCCCGTGAGCCCGGCCAGCAGCACCAGGCAACCGACGACGATGCCGGCGACGACCTTGCGCTCCTTGGCTTTCTGCTGGTTCTGGATCTCGGCCAGTCGGGCCTTGCGGTCCTGGCTCGCGCGCTTGTTTGCCACGGGTTCCTCGGGGTCGTTCGGGGGCGGGTCGCGGAGAGTCTACGTGGCCCGCCTGCGGACCCTGTCACCCCGACGCGCGACACTGGCGACATGTCCCCGACCGCCGAGACCACCCGTGTGTGGCGTCCCGGCAGGGCCACAGCGGTAGGGCTGGTCATCTCCGCGTTCCGTCGTGGGGGAGGCGACCCGACCTTCCAGCCCGACCGTGGCGACGGCTGGTGGCTCGGGCTGCCGACGCCCGCCGGGCCGGCGACCCTGCGGCTCGTCCAGCGTCGCGACGTCGGTGAGGTGGTGGCGACGGCCTGGGGTGACGGGGCGCAGTGGGCGCTCGACCAGGTGCCGGCGCTGCTCGGCGACGGTGATGACGACCGTGACTTCGTGGCGCACCACCCGCAGGTCGCCACGGCATGGAGACGGTATGCCGCCTGGCACGTGCCGCGCTCCGGCCTGGTCATGCACGCGTTGGTGCCGGGCGTGATCGAGCAGAAGGTGACCGGCCAGGAGGCGTTCGGCGGCTACCGGACGCTGGTCCACCGGTTCGGCTCGCGCGCCCCGGGCCCCGGCGAGCAGCGCCGCCTCTGGGTCGCCCCGACGGCGCAGGAGTGGGCGGCCATCCCGTCCTGGGACTGGCTGGCGGCCTCGGTCGACGGCGCGCGGTCCGGCACGGTGATGCGGGCGGCGAAGGTGGCCGGTCGGCTGGAGGAGAGCGCCCAGCTGCCGCTCGACGCCGCCCACCGACGACTGCGGTCGGTGCCGGGCATCGGCGTCTGGACGGCGGCCGAGGTCGCCCAGCGCGCGCTGGGTGATCCCGACGCAGTCAGCTTCGGCGACTACCACGTGGCGAAGAACCTCACCTGGGCGCTGCTGGGCGAGGCTCGCGACGACGACGTCCTCGCCGAGCTGCTCGAGCCCTACCGGGGCCACCGCTACCGCGTCCAGCACCTGCTGGAGCTGTCCGGGGCGGCTCGTCCGCGCCGGGGCCCGCGGATGGCCCCGAGGACCCACCTGCCGACCCGACGTTGAGCTCCCTCAGCGGTCGCGGATCTCGAGCCGGAGGTCGAGCCCGGCCACGTCGTCGGGGACCTCGGCGGTGAGCCCCTCGCCCCAGAGCGCCACCTCGAGCCGGGCCACGGCGACGCCGAGCTGGTAGGACGAGGGGCTGGACACGGTCACGACCGACCCACCCACGTCGATGCCGACGTCGGGGGCGCCGACCAGCGCCACCGCGACGGCCCGACCCAGGCGGCTGGCCACGTCCTCGGTGCCCACGGTCGGGATGCCGATCTGCTCGGCGATCCCCTCGCCGGGCTCGATGCCGAGGGCGGCCCGGACCGCCTCCGCGCGGCCGTAGTCGAACCAGTCCTCTCGGCCTGCGCGGATGAGTGCGCGGGCGCCCGGGCCGCGGTCGGCCAGCGCCCATTCGGTCCCGCGGACCACGGCGGCGGGGATCGCGTCGGCCTTGCCCTTCACCAGGTCTGCGGCGGCAGCCAGCTCGTCGCCGACGGCTCGGGCGGTGACCGACAACGGTCGACCGTCGGCGTCGACGCCACCACGCAGGTCGTCGACGACCTCGATGCCTGCGGCCCCCAGGGCGAAGTCGGTCTGCCCGAACCGCCACGGTCGCCCGGCCGTGTCGCTCACCACCACACCCAGGCGCCGGAGGCCGGTCGCGGCGAGCAGTGCCACCCGCAGGTGCTCCGCCTCGGCATCAGGGTCAGCTGGCAGCAGCAGCACGGCATCGCGCCCTCCGGTGTTGGAGGCGTCGACGCCGGCGGCGGCCATGATCGGACCGGCCGTCGACCGGACGATCTGCGTCACCTTGTCGCCGGTCATCCGCTCGGCCACGACGCGCACCGTCTGGCTGACCACGGCAGCGCCCTTGACCGTCGAATCAGCCCACAGGCCAAGGGATTTCGAGACGATCTTGCTCGAGACCACGAGCACGTCGCCGTCCACGAGCGTCAGGTCCGCGGCTGCCGCGGCGTCGAGCAGCAGCCCGACCAGCTCGTCGCCGGCCCGCACCTCGGGTATGCCGGTAAGCGGCACGATCGAGAGTGTCGGCACGCTCAGGCGCCCCTGGTCCGGGAGGTCAGCTCGAGCGCCAGGTCGAGGGCGGCGCCCGCGATCTCGGCAGCCGCGTCGGTGTCGGTCATCAGCAGCGGCCGGCCGCGCACCACCGCTCGGGGCAGCTTCACCGATGACTCGTCCTCGGGGGAGACGAGCCACCCGTCGAGGAAGTCCTCGTAGAGCCCCGCGACGGCGGAGGTGGTGGAGTCCACGCCGATCGCCCGCAGGCACGCGTCGGCGTGGCCACGCACCGGCATGCCGTTGATCAGCGGTGACACCCCGACGACGGGAGCAGCGGTGCCACGTAACGCATCTCGCACGCCGGGGACCCCGAGGATGATCCCGATGGAAACGACCGGGTTGCTCGGCGGCAGCAGCACGACGTCGGCCCCACGGATCGCGTCGAGGACGCCCGGGGCAGCGGACGCGCGGTCCATGCCGACGGCCTGGAACCGCTGGGCCGGGATCGACGCCTGGTGTCGGACCCACCACTCCTGGAAGTGGATCGCCCGCTGTCCCTGCTCGTCCTCGACGACCACGTGGGTCTCGACGGGGGAGTCGCTCATCGGCAGCAGGGTGATGCGCTGGTCGGGCAGCCCCCACCGGGCGGCGAGCCGGGCGGTCACCTCGGAGAGGGACAGCCCCTGGCCGAGCCACTGCGAGCGCACGATGTGGGTGCCGAAGTCGAGGTCGCCGAGGCCGAACCACTGCGGCACGGCGCCGTAGGCCGCCAGCTCGCCCAGCACCCGGTAGCTCTCGTCGGCCCGTCCCCAGCCCTGGGCCTCGTGGCTGCCGTCGCCGAGGGTGTAGATCAACGTGTCGAGGTCGGGACAGACCCGCAGACCGAACAGGCTGATGTCGTCACCGGTGTTGCCGATGATGGTGAGCTCGGTGTCCGCGAGGTCGGGGGTGCGGTCCAGGTGGGCGCGCAGGCCACGCAGGAAGCGGGCCCCGCCGATACCGCCGGCCAGTGCCGTGATGCGCATGTCCCGCAGTCTTGCAGTCCCACCCTGCGCGGCCATCGGTGGCTCCCAGGACGGACGCCCACGGCGGTCCGAGCCGCGCCAGGCACGCGCACCGCACTTCTACCGCACCTCTAGCGCTCGGGGAAGAGGCGTTATCAAGGTTCGTCCGATCGGGCAAATATCAGACTTCCGCTTGACTAACCACGTATGACACGCGTGTAATTCCATTGTTGTGATCGCGCTTGGTCACACACAGGGCGGCGCACCGGGTCGAGGAGGAAGCCGTGCAAGAGCTTCAGTTGGTCACCTTCGAAGGTGGCGAAGAGGTGGAGATGTCGTGGCAGGAGCGTTCGCTCTGTGCCCAGACGGACCCCGAGGCGTTCTTCCCTGAGAAGGGCGGGTCGACGCGGGAGGCCAAGAAGGTCTGCGTCGGCTGCGAGGTCCGGGCCGAGTGCCTGGAGTACGCCCTGGCGCACGACGAGCGGTTCGGCATCTGGGGTGGGCTGTCCGAGCGGGAGCGCCGCAAGCTCAAGAAGCGTGCGGTCTAGTCGCCCGCGTGGCGACTCCCTCGTGACCAGCGCATGACGCTTGCCCCGCCCCATGATGTGACGGACCCCGCAGGACCTCCTGCGGCGGTCGCGACCGTGACGGCGGTTCTGGTCCTCCGGGGTCCCGCCTCGGCGCTCCCGGAGACCCTCGACTCGCTCGCGCGCCAGACGCGCACCCCGGAGCGCCTCGTGGTGGTCGACCCCGGTGTGGACGGCAACGCCGTCGAGACCGTGCGGGCCCACCGCGGCGTCGCGGACGCCATCCCCTCGATCACCGTCGTGACCGTCCCCGGCGCTGCCTCCCTCGCGTATGCCGTGTGCTCGGCCCTCGCGCAGGACCTCGCCACCGGTGCTGCGGCGCCCGACCCGGCCAGCCACGTGTGGGTGCTCACCTCCGACAGCGCCGCCGCGCCGACGACCCTGGCCCGCCTGCTCGACGCAGTGCGGCGCAGCCCGTCGGTCGGGGCGGCCGGCCCCAAGCTCCTCGACTGGACCCGCGCCGGGGCGCTGCGCTCCGTGGGTCTCCAGCTGACCCGCAGCGGGCGGGTGATCCCGTCGCCGGCGCCCGGCGAGCCCGACCAGGGCCAGTACGACCGCCGCACCGACGTCCTCGCCATCCCCGCGACCGGGATGCTGGTCGAGCGGGCCCTGCTCGCGGAGCTGGGTGGTCCCGAGCGCAGGTTGGGCGACTTCGGTGCCGACATCGACTTCTCCTGGCGGGCCCAGCAGTCCGGTCGTCGCGTGGTCGTGGTGCCCCGCGCCACCGTGCGGACCGGCGCCGAGCCGGCCCCTGACGACCTCGTGCCGAGCGACTCGGCCACCCGCATGCGGCGGCAGGCCCGCCGCGTGGCGCTGTCGCGCTGCGCCTGGTGGACGCTGCCGTTCCTGGCCGCGTGGATCGTCCTCTCGAGCACGACCGCGGCGGTCGCCCTCCTCCTCGCGAAGCGCCCCCGCGCCGCCTGGGCGGAGCTCTCCGACATCGGTGCCGTGCTGACGCCCGGTCGGGTGCTGGGCGCGCGGTGGCGCTCGCGCGGCACGCGTCAGGTGCGTCGCCGCGACCTGCAGGGACTGTTCGTCCCGTCGCGCACCGTGCTGCGCCACACCACTGACCTCATCCGTGACGAGGTGGCGCTCGAGCCGGGACAGCTCGAGTCCGCCCGTGCGGCGGCGATCGAGTCAGGTCCGGTCGCCGACGAGGCGCAGGACCTCAACGTCCTGGGTGCCACCTGGGCGTCCCGTGCCACCCGCAACCCCGGCGTGCTCGTGGTCCTCGCGATGACTGTCGTGTCCGTGCTCGCGACCAGGCGGTTCGGGGGCAGCTTCGGCGAGCGCCTCGACAACGGGCTCACCGGCGGCGAGACGGTCGGGGTCCGGGCCGGTGCGGGCACGCTCTGGCACGCCTGGCTCGATGGCTGGCACGGCTCCGGACTCGGGTCCGGCGCCGAGCAGGGGCCCCACCTCGTGGTGCTGGCCGGGCTCTCGTGGCTGGCCGCCCACCTCCCCCTCTTCAGCGCTCCCGCATCGCCGGCCGGTGCGGTGGTCACGATGCTCGTGACCTTCGCGCTCCCGCTGGCCACGCTCACGACATACCTCGCCGCCCGGGTGGTGACCCACTCGCGGCTGCCACGGGCCCTCGCGGCCCTGGCCTGGTCCACGACGGCGGTGCTGGCCACCGCGGTCGGCTCCGGCCGGCTGGGGGCCATCGTCGCCGCGGTCGTGCTGCCGCTGGTCGCGGCCGGCGTGGTGCTCGCCGGTCGCCGGACCGGCACGACGACCGCCACCGCGGCCACCGTCCTCGGGGCGGCCGTCCTCGGCGCGTTCACCCCGGCGCTCCTGGCCCTCGTCGTCGTCGCCGGCGTCGTCGTGCTGTTGGCCGGTCACGGCTGGGCTCGCGTGCGAGGCCTGGCGATCGCTGTCGGTCCCGTGCTGCTGCTCGGGCCCTGGGTGGAGACGCTGGTCACGCGGCCCGCGCTGGTCTTCACCGGTCCCGGGCTCTCGGTCTGGGGCACCGACCAGGCGCTGCCCTGGCAGATCGCCCTGCTCCACCCGGGTGGAGCAGGCTCCTACCCCGTCCTGCTCTCGGCGCCGCTGGTCCTGGCCGGCCTGCTCGGCCTGCTCCGTGCGGGCCGCCGTGGCCCGGCCGCCAGCGTCCTGGCCGTCGTCGCCCTCCTCGGTCTCGGGTATGCCGTCGTGGCACCCCGCATCTCCCTCGGGGTCGTGCCGCACGGCCTCCCAGAGGCCGGCCGGCCGATCACCGCCTGGGCCGGCACCGGCCTGCTGGTGTTCGCCCTCGCCCTCGTCGCGGCCGCGCTGCTGGGGGCCGAAGGCCTCGCGGTGAGCCGGTCCCGCGGAGGCTGGCAGGCGCTCGCGCGCTGGCCCGTCGCCGCCGCCCTCATCGGCTCGGTCCTGCTCAGCGGCGCCTGGCTGACCTGGCGCACGGTGGGCAGCGACCTGCGCGCCTGGCCGGACCCGCGACCCGCGGTGGCCGTCGACCAGGCCGAGAGCGGCATCGGCAACCGCATGCTCCTGCTCACCCCGGAGGGTGACGGGCTGACCTACCAGCTGCTCGGTCGCGAGGTGAGCGACGTGGCGCGTTCGCTGCCCACGCCCTCCGCCGACCGCACCAGCAGCACCGCGCTCGCCACCTCGGTCGGGGCGCTGTTCGAGCAGGGCGCTGCCCCCGGCGCGCTCACCCCCGCCGCCGACCTGTCCGACCAGGCCGTGGGTTTCGTCGGCCTGCGCACCGAGGCCACCGACCCGCGGATCCGGGCGCTCGACGCCACGGCGGGGCTCAGCCGCCTGGGCGAGCACGACGGCGTGACGTTCTGGCGCGTGCTCCCCGGAGGCGGGGGCACGGCCGACAGCGCCGTCGCGCCGTCGCGGGCCCGGCTGGTCACGAAGGGCTCCGAGCAGGCGCTGCCGGTGAGTGGCTCGCACGCCCGTCTCGAGGTGCGGGCCGTGGTGCCGCAAGGCGCTTCGCTCGTCCTCGCCGAGCCCGACGCCTGGGTGCGCCACGCCAGGGTGACCGTCGACGGCCGGATCCTGGCGCCGAGTGGCGACCGCGCGGCATACGCACTGCCCCCGGGCCCGGCGACGATCTCCGTCGAGGTGCTCCCCACCAGCGCCACGTGGCGCTACGCGCAGGGCATCCTCCTGCTGCTCGTCGTCTTTCTCGCCGTGCCCTTCGGCAACCGCTCCTCGAGGAGGAGTCGCCCGTGAACGTGTCGGCCAGCGGACTGGTCCGCACCTCCCTCGTGGCCCTCGCCGGCGTGGGCATCGTCGTCGCGGCCACCCACAGCCAGGGCGCCCTGGCGCTCGGGTCGGGTGCCGCTGCCGACCGGGCCGACACCGCCGTGACCAACCCGGTGCGCAGCTCGTCGCTGGTCTGCCCCGGCCCCGAGCTCAAGGGCATCAAGGGTGTCGACGACGCCGGCGTGCCGGTGCGGGTGGCCGCAGCCGCGGCGCCGCCCCGTGCCCTGACTGGCCTCCACCCCGCTACTGCCGCAGGCAAGCTCAGCTTCACCCGTATGCCGAGTGGTGCCCTCGGCGCCCCCGTCACCACCCGCGGGGCCAACCTCTCCGTCGACCAGGGGACGGCGGCTGGTGTCCTCGTGTCCGGGTCCGAGTCGATGGCGGCCGGGGTGGCCGCGGCCCAGAGCTGGCTGGTGCCCTCGGGCGACCTGCGCTCCCTCGGAGGGGCGCCGTGCAGCCAGCCCGGTGCCGAGTTCTGGATCCTGGCGGGTGGGGGCGACCCCGGCCGCCAGGAGCGGCTCGTGCTCACCAACCCGGGTGGCAACCCGGTCACCGTCGACGCGACGCTGCACGGGGCCGACGGGCCGGTCTCGTCCCCGAACGGCAAGGACATCGTCGTGCCGGCCCACGGCCGCACCTCGTTCCTGCTCGACTCGATCTCGGGTGACCTCGCCAACCCGGTCGTGCACGTCGTCGCCGAAGGTGGCGTCATCGGCGCGGTCGTCAACGACACCTGGCTCGACGGGACCCGGGCGGGCGGGTCGGACGATGCCGTGCCGGCCGCGCTGCCTTCGCGGGACCAGGTCATCCCAGCGGTCTCCGTGACCGGCCGGTCGCTGCTGCGCGTCGCGGTGCCCGGCGGCTCCGAGGCCGTCGTCCAGGCGAGGGTGCTCACCGCCCAGGGCGCCCGCGCCCTGCCGGGTGGCGGCGTCATCCGCATCAACGGCGGCGCGGTGCGCGACATCGACCTCTCGAAGCTCCCGCCCTCCAACGTGGGGATCCAGGTCCGGGCCGACGTGCCAGTCGTGGCCGCCGCGATGGTGACCCGTGCCAACCCTGCCAAGCCCGGCGACCTGGCCTGGGCGTCATCCACCCCACCGATCACAGGGGTGGCCGGCCTGCCGCTCGTCGCTCCCGGCACGGCCACCGGCGTCCAGCGCCTGTTGTCGCTGACCTCGTCCGGTGACACGGCCGGGGTGGAGGTCGTGACCGTCGACGCCAAGGGCGTGGAGACCTCGCGCAGGCCGCAGGTCGGCGTGGATGCCGCCTCGACGATCGACGTCACCGGTGCCGCGTCCGTCTGGGTGCACCGCGTGTCGGGCAACGGTCAGGTGCGAGCCGGCGTCATCTCCCTGCTGCACGACGACCAGGGGTTGCTCATCTCGGTCACCCCACTGAGGGACACCGTCCTGCGGACGACGTCGGTCGGCCTGCGCGAGGTCACCCAGTAGCTTTCGGTGCGCCGGTCCGGCGTGGGGGCAGGAACGCTCAGGCGCCGTCGTCGTCGTATCGCGGGTCGAGGTCGCCCGGGGGGAGGTTGAACAGACCCGCGACCTGTTCGACCACGACGTCCTGCACGATCGCGGTGAGGTCGCGCTGGCTCTCGGCGCGGGCCTCGATCGGCCTGCGGTAGATGACGATCCGGGCGGGTTGCCGGCCGCGGGCGGGGAAGGCCCGACCGAGCGGCGCGCCCTCGCGCTCCCACGGCGCCGGGTCGGTCGGCGGGACGTCCTCTACGGCGAACTCCAGCTGCTCGAAGCGCGGCCCGAGACGCCCCTCGAGGCGGGCCGCGCTGTCCAGCACCAGGTCGTCGAACTGCTGCCGCCGGGTGGCCATGGCGGGCACGGCCGGCCACGCCAGGGGACCACGCACACCGCGGCCTCGGCGGTCCCTCCGGACCCGCCCCGAGGGGCGCTGCGGGAAGCCGGCCGAAGTCACTCCCGCAGCCTACGGCGTGCCGACGCGTCGGCCCCGCGGTGCTGGCATAGAGTCCGCGACGTGAGTCTGTCCAGGAGGTGCTCCCGCACCGCGTGCTCCAAGCCCGCCATCGCGACGCTCACCTACGTCTACGGCGACCAGACCGCCGTGGTCGGCCCGCTCGCGACGTTCGCCGAGCCGCACACGTACGACCTGTGCGCCGCCCACGCCGAGGGCCTGACCGCCCCACGGGGCTGGGAGATCGTGCGCCTGTCGGGTGAGTACGTCGAGCCCGAGCCGTCGCACGACGACCTCCTGGCCCTGGCCAACGCCGTGCGTGAAGCCGGCCGGCCCCGGCTCGGCGAGGCCGCCGTGCAGGCGCGCCGCCAGCCGGCCGACGAGGATGCCTCGGGCGCGATCGAGACCGGCCGCCGAGGACACCTGCGCGTGCTGCGCGACTCCTGAGACCGCTAGGGTTTCGGGCGTGCCGAAACCCGTGTTGTCCGACTTCGTGAAGGCCTACGACGTCCGTGGTCTGGTCCCCGACCAGCTCAACGTCGACGTGGCCTGGGCGCTCGGGGCTGCGTTCGCCCAGACCGTCATCGCCCCTGAGGGGGCGTCCGGTGTGGTGATCGGCCACGACATGCGCCCGTCGTCGCCGGAGCTCTCCCGAGCCTTCGCAGCCGGGGTCACGGCCCAAGGCCTCGACGCCACCCTGATCGGGCTGTGCAGCACCGACGGGCTCTACTACGCCAGCGGCGCCCTCGACCTCCCCGGTGCGATGTTCACGGCCTCGCACAACCCGGCCCAGTACAACGGCATCAAGCTCTGCCGAGCGGGCGCGCGTCCCGTCGGACAGGACTCCGGCCTGGCCGACGTCAGCGCAACGGCCCAGCAGATCCTCGACACCGGCACCAGCGCCGGACCGGTCGACGGGCCCGTGGGTGACGTCGTCGAGCGCGACCTGCTGACCGACTACGCGGTGTTCCTGCGCGGCCTCGTCGACCTCTCGGGTGGGCGCCCGCTCAAGGTCGTCGTCGACGCCGGGAACGGCATGGGCGGCCACACCGTGCCGGCGGTCCTCGGCACCGCGGCCGGCCTGCCCGAGCTCCCGCTCGAGGTCGTCCCGCTCTACTTCGAGCTGGACGGCACGTTCCCGAACCACGAGGCCAACCCGCTGGAGCCCGAGAACCTCCGTGACCTGCAGGCGGCGGTCGTCGAACACGGCGCCGACCTCGGGCTCGCCTTCGACGGCGACGCCGACCGGTGCTTCGTCATCGACGAGCGCGGCGAGCCGGTCAGCCCCAGCGCGGTGACCGCGCTGGTGGCCACCCGCGAGGTCGCCAAGGAGGTCGCGGCCGGCACGTCCGCTGCCGACGTCGCCGTGGTCTACAACGTCATCTCGTCCGCGGCAGTCCCGGAGATCATCGCGGAGCAGGGTGCCCGCGGCGTCCGCACCCGGGTGGGGCACTCGTTCATCAAGGCCGAGATGGCCCGGGAGGACGCCGTCTTCGGCGGCGAGCACAGCGCGCACTACTACTTCCGCGACTTCTGGTTCGCCGACACCGGCATGCTGGCCGCGATGCACGTCCTCGCCGCGCTGGGCGAGCAGGCCGAGCCACTCAGCCGGCTCACCGCGGCATACAGCCGGTATGCCGCGTCCGGCGAGATCAACTCGACCGTCAACGATGCGCCGGCGGCGACCGCGCGGGTGCGGGAGTGGGCGGCCGACCAGGGCGCGGAGTTCGACGAGCTGGACGGGCTGACGGCGACCCACGCGGTCACCCCGGACTCCCCGATGTGGTGGCTCAACCTGCGCGCGTCCAACACCGAACCGCTGCTGCGACTGAACGTCGAGGCAGCCGACCAAGACACGATGACCCAGGTGCGAGACGATGTTCTCGCACTGGTGAGAGGAGAACGCTGATGTCGCAAGGACAGGACGTCCGGATCGAGCCGTGGCTGCGGGAGATCCTGAGGTGCCCTGCCTGCCGCTCCGTGCTCACCGACGCCACCGTGGAGGGCAAGCCCGAGCTCCACTGCACCAACAGCGAGTGCGGACTGCAGTACCGCATCGACGACGGTGTGCCAGTGCTGCTGGTCGACGAAGCCCGCAAGCCGGTCTGACGGACTGCCGGCGCGACGATGTCTCCCTTCTTCGACGAGTCGCGTGTCGACAGTGACGAGGCGCTGACCGCCCTCGACTCACACCAGACGCTCCGGGCCCTCGCCACGTCCGGGGCCCAGGTCCGCGAGGCGGTCGCCCTGTCCGAGGAGGCGGGGATCGAGCGCGTCGCCGGGGGTGAGCGGCCGCGCTCGGTGCTGGTCGCGTCGCTGGGCGGGTCCGCCGTCGTGTGCGACGTCCTCGAGCTGCTGGCTGAGCCGGGGTCGCCGGTGCCGGTGAGCGTGCGCAGGAACGTGCCGCTGCCCGGGTGGGTGGGACCCCTCGACCTGGTCATCGCGGTGTCGCTGTCGGGTCGGGCGCCGGGACCGCTGGCGCTGGCTGCCGAGGCCGCCCGCAGGGGCGCCTCGCTGCTCACGGTCGGCGCCGTGGACTCGCCACTCGCCGACGTGGCTGCCCAGGCCAGGGGAGTGCACATCGGCATCGGCCGGGGCCGCAGCACCTCCCGGACCGCCCTGTGGACCCTGCTCGCACCGGTGCTGCTCGGAGCTGGTCACCTGGGCATCGTCGACGTCGACGCCCGCGTGCTCACCCAGACCGCCGACCGCCTCGACGAGGTGGCCGAGACCTGCCGGCCGTCCTCGGAGTCATTCGTCAACCCGGCCAAGGTCCTCGCCGCCGACCTCGCCGAAGGGGTGCCGGTGGTCCTCGGCGACGGCCCCCTCAACGGGGTCGCCGCGGCCCGCGCGACGTCGATGCTGGCCCGGACCGCCCGGGTGCCGGCCACCTCGGGCGAGCTGCCCGACGATGCCGCCCAGATCGTGGCGTGCTTCGACGGACCGTTCACGGCGGCCTACTCCGGCGGGGCGCCGTCGATGGCGGCCGGAGGGCAGGACCGCGGCGACGACATCTTCGCCGACCCGTTCCTCGACGGGCCGGCCGCGCCACGGCTGTCGCTGCTCATGCTCCGCGACGTGCTGCCCGACCCGTTGACCCGTGCGGCCGACGAGGCGCGGATCCTCGCCGAGGCCGTGACCACCGCCGCCCGCGAGGCTGGCGTGCGGGTCAGCGAGGTGACCGCAGAGCCCGGCCACTCCCTGACCCGGCTGGCCGGCCAGATCGCCACCACCGACTTCGCCGCGACCTACCTTGCCCTCGGGCTGGGACTCGACCCGGCGGTCTCACCCCACGTGGCCGACCTGCGCGGACGGACGGGCTGAGGGCGCGACGGCGCGCCCTGGCGAACGTTTGAACGAGCCGCCCAACGACCACAGTGGATGCACGATGGGCGCTCTCCAGCACGAAGCGGACCGTCGGCCACCAACGTTGGTCGTCCTCCGGCCGACCGAGCCCAAAGGCCGACTCCGGGTCTTGCTCAACCCAGTCAGGGGCGGACCGAGTGGATCAGCTCGACCACGTCGCCGACGACGCCCCGCATACCGGGCAGGCGGCTGAGCCGGACCAGCTTGTCGACCAGCGGCACGACTCGACGCACGAGCGCGCGGGTGCGCTTCTGCCCGTCGCTCGAGTCGTGCACCCAGAACAGCACGACGCCCATCTGGAGCAGCCAGAGCAGCTCGGGCAGCTCGGCCCGGATCGGCGCCGGCACCTTGAGGTCGGAGCCCTCCACCACCCGTCGGAACAGGTCGATGCTCGCCTCTCGCGCACCCCGCGACTCGGCGCTGAACGGCGACAGCGGGCTGGTGGGCTCGGCCGCGACCTTGAAGAACTTGCCCGCGAACCCGTGGAACGGCTCCGCCACGTCGACCCACGTCGTCAGCACCTCGCGCAGCCGCTCGGCGAACTTGTCCGTGCGCTCGAGCGAGTCGTGCGCCGCCGCCGCGTGCTCGACCTGGATCTGGTCGTAGAAAGCCTGGACCAGGTGCTCCTTCGAGGCGAAGTAGTAGTAGGCGTTGCCGATGCTCACGCCGGCCCGGTCGGCGACGGCGCGCATGGTGGTCTTGTCGTAGCCGCGTTCGCGGAAGAGCTCCTGGGCGGCCGCCGCGATCGCGGCCCGGGTCTGCTCGCCTCGGTCGGACCGGTTGGCTGGGTCAGACCGGTGCGCAGAGTCCGTCACAGTCGTCAGCGTAACCACCCCCTCCCGTCGCGCCGGAGCTGCGCGCCTCGGGCCCGCGCGCCTCGGGCACGGTCGCGCCGGAGCTGCGCGCCTCGGGCCCGCGCGCCTCGGGCACGTGCGTCGTGGTGAGGGACGCGCGGAGTCCGGCCGCGGCATACGCCATCGCCCGGGCCACCGGCAGGCCGAGGGGCGTGGACAGCCGGAGGGCGAGGTCGCGGTGCTCGACGGTGGCCCACAGGCAGGTGACCCACGCGCTGGCGCCGGTCCACACCGCGCCGGTGTCGGCCACGACGGTGATGTCGCGCAGGGTGGCGGCATGGTCGAGGTGGGGGAGCAGCTCGCGCGCGGCGGCGGAGCCCGCCGGGACCGCGGTGACCGGCACGAGGTGCGGCTGCTCGACCAGCCACGACCCGAACCGCGAGCAGATCGGGCAGCCCGCGTCGTAGAGGACGACCAGCTTGTTCACGACCAGGCCTTCAGACGGTGGGGGCGGCGACGGGGCGCCGGTCGGCTGAGGCCGAGGCGACGGCGACGGCGAGCGCCACCGTGACCGGGAGCACGAAGATCCCGATGCTCAGCATGCCGAGCAGGGTCCCGATGCCGAGCAGCACGACGACCACCACCGCGGCGACCCTGGCGGTACGACCGCCCGGCCCGAGCAGCGACGCCGCGACGACCAGGCAGGCGACCAGCGGGATACCGGCCACGACCAGCCCCCACCACCCGTTCTCCCCGACGAGGGTGGCGGAGGCGGAGGTGGTGACGGTCGCGCCGGTCGAGTCCGTGCTCTCCGACTCCCCGGAGTAGACCGGCACGGTGAGGGCTGCCACGACCAGCGCCAGGCTCCAGAGGGTGGCGCCGGCCAGGGCGATCCGGGCGGTCTTCACGTCCCTCAGCCCATCGGGGCGGGGAAGGGCTGGGTCCAGCCCTGCGGAGGGACCGGGGGAGCGGTCATGGCGTCGAGGCGGCCACGGCGACGGATCTTGTTGAACACGTAGACGTTGGTCAGGTGCACGACGCCGAGCATCAGCAGCACGACCCCCAGCTTCATGCTGAGCACCTCGACGATGTCGCGCGCGTCGGCGAGGGTGTCGCCGACCCGCAGGTAGAGCGCCACGACGCCGAGGTTGAGCAGGTAGAAGCCGACCACGAGCAGCTTGTTGACCGCCTCGGCCAGGTCGTCGTTGCCGTCGAACACGTCGACGAGGAAGACCCGGCCGTTGCGCGACAAGGTCGACCCGACCCAGATGGTGAGGGGCACGGCGATGAGCAGGTAGAGCAGGTAGGCGATGACCGCGTTGTCCACGGAGGCTCCTTCAGGACGGACGTTCCGGGGAGCCACCATTAAGGGCTCCTTGAACGTGTTCAAGTTGATGTTCCTGACCGTAGCAGATCATCTTGAACATGTTCAAGTAGCGCGGTCCGGCCCCTACCCCGAACCCGTCCGGCTAGGGTCCGCTCGTGGCCACGAACCGACCCGCCCCCGTGTGGCTGTTGCCCACGGTCATCGGTGTGGTGGCGGTCGTCCTCGCCTGGCTGCGCTGGATCGACCCGTCCACCTGGAACCTGGTCGACCTCGACGTCTTCGTGCGCGGTGGGGAGGCGGTCCTGCACGGCGGCGACCCCTACGGCGGCCCGGCCGACGCCCTGGAGTTCACCTACCCGCCCTTCGCCGCGGTCGTCTTCGTCCCGCTCGCGCTCCTCGGGGGTGCCGCTGTCTGGGTGATGTCGGCGCTCTCGCTGGCCGCACTCGTGGTCATCGCGTGGCTCTCGCTTCGCGAGGCCACGCCGACCCAAAGCCTGAGCCGGACTGCGTCACTCGGCTGGCTGGCGGTCCTGGTCCTCGTGGCCTGGGTGCTCGAACCGGTGCAGCGCACCTTCATCTTCGGTCAGGTGAACCTCGTGCTCTGCGCGCTGGTGATGCTGGATGTCTTCGTCGTCCCAGCGCGCTTCCGTGGCTACCTGACGGGGCTGGCGGCGGGCCTCAAGCTGACCCCCGCCTTCTTCGTCCTCTACTTCGCCGTGCGACGCGACTGGCCCGCGGTGGCCCGGAGCGCCGCGGCCGGCGTGCTCTCGGTGGTCATCGGGTGGGTGGTCCTGCCGTCCGAGTCCGTGCGCTACTGGCTCGACGACCTCACGACGATGGGCAAGTTCGGCGGCTACGCGCTCGAGCCGACGAACCAGTCGCTGCGGGCGCTGTGGGTGCGGTTGCTGGGTGGCGACCCCGGCCCCTGGTACCTCCTCAGCGCCGCGGTCGTCGTGGTCCTCGTGGCGTGGGTGGCCATCCGGCTGACCCGCGCCGGTGACCCGTTGGCCGCGCTCGCGGCCGTCGCGGCCGGGTCGCTGCTGGTCTCGCCGATCTCGTGGACCCACCACTGGGTCTGGGTGGTGCCCGCCCTCGTGGTCCTGGCCGGGAGGGGCTGGCGGGTCGCAGCCGTCGTGGTCGCCCTCCTGATGTACCTGCCCCCGATGTGGGCTGCCGACGGCGACCCCCTGAAGCTCTCGCCCGCCGAGCAGCTGGTGGCGTCCACTTACGTGCTGCTGGCGCTGGCGTTCCTCGTGGCGCTCGCGCTGTCGCCGGGGCCGACCACCGCGCGCAGCTCAGCGCGGTCCACGGACCACCGGCGCACGGACGTCACTGCGCGAGACTGAGCACCTGCGCGGTCGGGAGGGCCACGAGGTCGGCGGTGTCCACGAGCACCTTGCTGGCGCGGATGCCGCTGCCGATCACCACGCGCCCGGCGGCCACGACGGCGTCGTCGACGAGCACCGGCCAGTCGGCCGGGAGCCCGATCGGGGTGATCCCGCCGTACTCCATGGTCGTCAGCTCGACCGCCTGGTCCATCGGGGCGAAGCTGATCTTGCGCACGTCGAGGTGCCGGCGCACCGCGCCGTTGATGTCGGCGCGCATCGAGGCCAGCACCAGCACCGCGGCATACCGCAGCTCACCACCACGCTTGCCGGCGACGACCACACAGTTGGCCGAGTGCTCCATGGCCACGTCGTAGGCCTCGCAGAAGGCCGCCGTGTCGGCGAGCGTCGGGTCGATCGGCGCCACCAGCGCGGAGGGGGTGGTGCCGATCGCGCCGGCGACCGGTGCCGCCAACAGCTCGGTATGCCGCGTCGCGGGCTCCCAGCCCAAGGTGCCTTCAGCGCTGCTCACCACCGCAGACTAACCGAGCGAATGCCGACCAAACGGGCGATGCCCGCCTCCTCGGCCCTTCGGCATGCTGGATGCGCCGACCCCTGCCCGAAGGACCTCACTGCCATGCCTCGCCCGACGCGACTCGAGCTCTTCACTCGAGCCCTGTGGCTCGCCATGGTCCCCGGCGCCGTCCTGTTCTGCGCCATGCAGGTCGCGGTGCACCTCTCGCACGGCATGGTCGGCGCTGACTCCCACGCCTACTGGGTCGCGGCGGGTTCGCCGGAGACCTGGTACACGACGCCGCCCGACCACGTCGACGCCTACCTCTACTCGCCGGCCTTCGCCCAGCTCCTCTGGCCGCTGGGCTTCCTCCCGTGGCCGGTGTTCCAGGGCGTGTGGTTCGCCGCGCAGGCCGCCGTGCTGGCCTGGCTGCTCACGCCGCTCGGGTGGCGTCGCGGGCTGACCGTGGCCCCGTTCTTCGTGGCCGAGCTGTTGCTGGGCAACGTCTACCTCTTCCTCGCCGCCGTCCTGGTCCTCGCGGTCAGGGGGCGGCCGGGTGCCCTGGTGTTGCCGTTGTTGACCAAAGTGACCCCTGCCGTCGTCGGGCTCTGGTTCGTCGTGCGAGGCGACTGGCGAGCGGTGCGCTCCGCTGCCGTCGCGCTGGCCGTCGTGGTCGGGGTCTCGGTGGCCCTGGACCCGCAGGCCTGGCCGCGGTGGTTCGAGTTCCTCGCGTCCAACGCGGGCACCGGCGGGCCGTTGTTCCTGGTCCGGTTCGTGGTCGCCACAGCCCTCGTGGTGTTCGCCGCGCGCACCGGGCGCGCCTGGCTGCTGGCACCCGCGCTGCTGCTCGCCTGCCCGGTCTTCCAGGCCTTCAGCCCCTACACGGTGCTCGGCGCAGTGCCGCGCCTCCTGCTCTGGCAGCGGTCGCAGGCCGAGGAGCTAGGGGCGGAGCAGCAGGAAGCCGTCGTCGCGGGCAGCGACCGTCCAGCCACGATCCCGCTGTAGGGCCGTCGCCAGCGGCACGTCCTCCCGGAGCAGGGCCGCGACCGGCTGGTGCTGGTCGAACCCCTCCTGCCACCCCGGTTCGGCGCCCATGACCCGCAGGTAGGTCCGCGCCTGGGCCGGACCGTAGAGCTCGGCCCGGGTGTCCGCGGTCTGGCGCAGGGACGGGAAGGTCCACATCACCCAGCCACCCAGCGAGTCGTCGTTGTAGACCACGGACCCGGCGGGCAGGGCCCGCAGCGCGGCGGTGGTCCCGTCGGGGACCGACACCGGCTGGTCGGGTCCGTTGGCGGCGAGCAGGCCACAGACCATCACGACGACGGCGACCAGGCCGGCCACGACGACGGGCTCGCGCCCGCGCGCCGGTCGGGCCCGGCCGAGGACGGCGTCGAGGGCCTTCGCGGCGAGGGGGGCGATGATGATGGCGCCGACGGCGACCGTGCGGGAGTACGTCAGGCCCCAGCCCACGCCGACGACGAGGATCCCGGCGGCCCCCCAGCTGACCAGGGAGTGCCGTCGGGCCCAGCCGAGCGCCACCACGAGCACCAGCACCAGCAGGCCGAGGGTAGAGGGCTCGGTCAGCTCGGGGCGCCGCCACTCCTGGATGTAGGGGCTCACCGCACGCACCGGACCGAAGGCGGTGAGGATCCCCAGGCCGAGGGGAGTCAGGAGCGCGGCGGCCGCGCTGGCCACCGGCACGAGGGCCAGGGGGATGGCCTGTCGCACCGAGACCTTGCGGTCCAGCAGAAGGCCCGCGGTCGTGACGAGGCCGAGCATGATCCCGACGACCCAGGTGCCGTGGCTGGAAGCCCACACCCAGGTGAGGGGGACGAGCCACCAGGGAGCCCGGTGGTCGCTGAGCACCCGCACCCAGGCGCTCGCCGTGACGGCCAGCAGGGCGAAGCCCACCAGCTGCGGCCGGGGGCTCAGGCTCGCTGCGGTGGCGAGGACCGTGATGCCGGTGACGAGGGTGGCCGCCAGTGGACCGCTGGTCCGGCGGCAGGCGACGTAGACCGCGACGCACACGGCCAGCCGACCGAGCTGCGCCAGGAACGCCACCGCCGGCAGGCCGCCCCACTGGTTGGCCAGCGAGAGGGCCAGCTCGGGCAGCCACTGGGTGAGCACCCAGGGCTGGCTGGTGAACGTCGACAGCGGGTCCGGGCCACTGAACTGCCAGGTGTCGCGCAGGTGGTCGCCGGCCAGCACGTGCCAGAGCGTGTCGGGGTCGGCGATCCCCGTGCCGACGTTGCGCGACAGGACCAGAAGAAGGAGGCCGAAGGCGACCACCGGAGCCCAGCGCAGGATGCCCTCAGGGGCCGGCAGCGGCGTCGCCCCGGCAGTCCGGCTCGCTGCCGGACGGACGTCTGAGTTCACCACGCGCCGACCCTAGCGACTCGGGACCGGGCTGGCGGCGAAGAACTGCTGGGTGCTGGCCACGTTGACGCCGGCCGTGCTGCTCGCGCGCAGGTCGGTGAGCTGGAGCGCCGAGGCCACCCCGCCGCCGACGTCCACCGGCTCGGCCGTGCTGGCCAGCTCGATCTTCGTCGACCCCGGCGGGGCCGTGACCTCGAGCCGGACCGGCTGGTCGACCCCGCTGATGGGAGACCGCAGCGGGGCGCCGGGGAGACCGGTGGCAACGAGCACGTCCTCGGCGCCGCTCAGGGTCCGCACGCTGAACGTCAGGGTGACCGGCACGGGTGTGTCGCCCAGGTTGCTCACGGTCAGGGTTGCCGTCGGACCGAGGAGCTGGAACGGGCGACCCCGGTCGTCACGCTGGAGCCGAGCCGAGTCGAGGCCGGCGAGGACTGGGCGCAGGACGTCGTCCCGAGTCGGTGGAGTCGGTGGGGTCGCGTCGGGGCGCTCGGTGGCCAGGTCGAACGCGACCAGCCGGTCGGTCTGCGCGAGGGGCGCACCCAGCAACGACGCCAGCCCGTCACTCGGGTCGGCTGCGCCGACGTAGCCCCGATGGTCCACCTCGACAGCGCAGAAGCCCGCAGCCCGCAGGTCCGGCACCAGCGCGGCCATCCGGTCCACCGGCAGCGCCAGCTGCCAGTCTGCGCTCGCGGTGCCCCGGATCGCGCCGTAGCTCCAGGTCAGCGTGCTCGGGGCGGCCACCCCGGGCAGCACGTGGTCGTAGTCGCCCATCTGACCGAAGCCCGGCTCCTCGGGGTAGGGCGTGACCGGCAGCTGGAAGACCGCGCACGGGGCAGACGTCGCCGCGGCGAGGTGCGCGCTGTATCCCTTCAGCTGCGCGGAGGTGGCCGACAGCCTCGCGTAGTCGGGTGCGGCACCGGGGTTGGTCTGGTCGAGACACCCCACGAGCAGCACCCCGGCGGCCAGCGCCCAGGCTGCCGTTCGGCGGCGGGCGACCCTGGTCATCCAGAGGCCCACGGCCAGGAGAGCGAGGAGCGCGATGACGGTGCCCAGCCGCGCCCAGGTGCGGATCTGGGGGGTCACGAAGAGCGCGACGACCGACCCGAGGCCACCGCGGGTGTAGAAGGCCAGGCTCACGAGGGCGAACGCGGCGAGGGCGCCGACGACCTGGTCGGGTCGACGACCACCGGTCACCGACCGCAGGAGCACCAGCACCAACACGACCAGCCCACAGACGCTCACGACACCGAGCGCATGGCGTTCGGCGGTCGGCGGCGCGGCGTAGCCGTAGGCCGTCGTGATGAACCGCAACGGCGGCAGCCGGTGCTCCGACCAGGGCAGGAGGAGGTCGATCAGCCGACCGGCATACCGCTCCGACTCGCCGATGGTGCGTTGCGCGGGCACGTCGGAGGTGACGACGTCACCACTTCTCGCGACCACGGCGAAGGCGAGGGAGACCGCGCAGCTGACGCCCACCAGGGCGGCTGCGGCCACCCCGGGGAGCAGCGACCTGAGCGTGCGGTCGGTGGCCCACCGCACGACGAGCGCGACGCCCACGAGGATCAGGACGAACGCGACGTAGTAGGCGTCCGAGAGCCCCACGGCGAGCGCGATGGCCACGGTCCGGGCCACGTGCAGCCAGGCCCGTCGGCGCCCGGCCGTCCCGGCCCGCAGCGCCCGCCTGGCCGGCCACACCGAGCGTCCGGTGGCCACCTGCAGGGCCAGCCACACCCCGAGCGGGAGCACCCAGTAGGCCGACAGCCACAGGTGCTGGAACCACCGTTGGTGGCCCGGGAGCGCCGAGAAGAGGACGCCCACCGTGACCGCGGCAGGACGGGCGATGCCCACCTGCCGAGCCAGCCAGTATGCCGCGAGGGCGGCGGCGGGGTAGCCGGCCACGAAGAAGACGGCCGAGGCGGTCGCCGGGCTGTCGGTGAAGAGGCCGATGACCCGGATCGCTGCGAAGTTGAGCTGGTCGCCGGTGGCGAACCAGGCGGCGTTGAGGCCGAACGGCGCGCCCATCCGGTCGGTCGAGCCGAACCCGCCGCCCTCCATGATCGCCCGGACCTGCATGAGCACCTGCGGGGAGTCGCCCGAGAGGCTGAGCGGCACCCCGGGACGCCAGTCCCACAGCCGCAGGGACTGGACCGCGACCAGCAGCGACAGTACGGCCGAGAGGCCTGGGCCGGCCGTGCTCGCGACCCACGCGCGCCCGGCCGGCCGGGGGTGGCGCGGCGTCGCGTGAGACGTGGTGGTGGGTTCCACCGACGTGAGCTGGGTCTGCGCCACCACAGGAGTATCCGGCGTGCAGCGTGCGGTTTCCGGTTGGCACGCTGATTCCGGCCAAAAGGACGAGTCAGTGGCTGCTGGACGCGCCTCGGCGGGGGATGACGTGCATGACGGCCACGACGACCGCACCCACCATCAGCCCGAGGACCGCGGAGCCGACCGTGTTGGTCAGCCAGCCGAACACGCCACCGAGCGCGCCGGTCGCGTCGTGGACGGACTCCTCGGCGTGGTGCACCCACGAGTAGGGGGCGTGCAGCCCCAGGTCGTCGAGGCCGACGAGGATGATGTGGCCGCCGACCCAGATCATCGCGGCGATGCCGACCACCGACAGAGTCGTCAGCAGGCGTGGCATGGCGGCCACGAGGGCGCGCCCGATGGTGCGGCTGACCCCGGACTCACGGCCCGAGAGGTGCAGCCCGACGTCGTCCATCTTCACGATCAGGGCCACGACGCCGTAGACGAGGATTGTGATCGCGAAGGCGACGACGACCAGGATGATCGCCCGGCTGAGGAACGGCTCGTCGGCGACCTCGTTGAGCGAGATGACCATGATCTCCGCCGACAGGATGAAGTCCGTGCGGATCGCCCCGCTGGTGATGTCGTCCTCGCTGGCGACCTCGCCGCGCTCGTGGGCCGCGTCGGCCTCGGTCTCGCCGTGGCCGGAGATCCGTTCCCAGATCTTCTCGACCCCCTCGTAGCACAGGAAGGTGCCACCGATCATGAGCAGCGGGGTGAGGGCGACCGGGAAGAACTGGCTGAGCAACATCGCCGCGGGCAGGATGAACAGCAGCTTGTTGCGCAGCGAGCCGATCGCGATCTTCTTGATGATCGGCAGCTCGCGGGTGGGGGAGAGGCCCTCGACGTAGCGCGGGGTGACGGCGGTGTCGTCGACGATCACGCCGGCCGCCTTGACGCTGGCTCGGCTCGCCGCGGCACCCACGTCGTCGACGGAGGCGGCGGCCGCCTTCGCCAGCACGGCGATGTCGTCGAGCAACGCGAACAACCCGCCGCTCATGGCCGCGACCTGGGTTGTCGTGCGGGCAGGGCGGAAGGTATGGGTGCGGCCACCCGGCGAGCCTACCTGCGGCCGACCTCAGGCGCGGTCGTCGTCCGCCCCGTCGTCCTCGTCGTCGTCCTTGTCGTCGTCCTCGTCGTCGTCGTCCTCGTCGTCGTCCTCATCCGCCAGGGTCACGTCGGCCTGGTCCATGCTGTTCGGCACCGGCGCACCACCGGGCTCGACCTGGTAGTCGGCCTTGACCTCGTCCCAGGCCTCGACCTTCTCCTCGTCGACCTCGAGCTCCAGGGTGTCGGGCTCGTCGGTCGTCGGCTCCTCGACCTGCGCGTCGGCGATCTCTCCGGGGACTCCGCTGCTGGGCTCGCTCATGGTGCTCCGTCCGTGGTTGGTGCCTCCCTTCCTAGCGCCGGACCGGGTCACGCGCACCCTGAGTCCCAAGCGCACCTCGAGTCACGCCGAGCGGGTCCCGGCCCCCGACTCCGGTAGAGTGGGACACCGCCGGCGTGGGTGATACCCCGCTCCAACGATGTGCGCCCAGATGGGCTACGCCGGGTCCGCAAACCAGCAAGTCAACTCCAGGAGTTCTTCCATGCCTTTTGACTACAAGGTTGCCGACCTGAGCCTCGCTGAGGCCGGCCGTCACCAGATCCGCCTGGCCGAGCACGAGATGCCCGGTCTGATGTCCCTGCGCGAGGAGTTCGCGGCGGCCCAGCCGCTCGCCGGCGCCCGCATCGCCGGTTCCCTGCACATGACCGTGCAGACCGCCGTGCTCATCGAGACGCTGACCGCGCTCGGTGCCGAGGTCCGCTGGGCCTCCTGCAACATCTACTCGACCCAGGACGAGGCCGCTGCCGCGGTCGTCGTCGGCAAGGGCACGCCCGAGGACCCGCAGGGTGTCCCGGTGTTCGCCTGGAAGGGCGAGACGCTCACCGACTACTGGGACTGCACCGAGCAGATCCTCACCTGGCCCGGTGGCGAGGGCGCCAACATGATCCTCGACGACGGTGGCGACGCCACCATGCTCGTGCACAACGGGCGGGCCTGGGAGAAGGCCGGTCAGGTGCCCCCCACCGACGAGGCCGACTCCGAGGAGGTCGGGGTCTTCAAGGAGCTCGTCCGCAAGACCCTCAAGGCCGACCCCACCAAGTGGACCAAGGTCTCCGAGGAGATCAAGGGCGTCACCGAGGAGACCACGACCGGCGTGCACCGCCTCTACGAGCTCGCCACCACCGGTGACCTGCTGTTCCCGGCGATCAACGTCAACGACTCGGTCACCAAGTCCAAGTTCGACAACAAGTACGGCTGCCGCCACTCGGTGCTCGATGGCCTCAACCGCGCCACCGACGTCCTCATCGGCGGCAAGGTCGCCGTCGTCGCCGGCTTCGGCGACGTGGGCAAGGGCTGCGCCTCGGCGCTGGCCGGCCAGGGCGCTCGCGTGATCGTCACCGAGATCGACCCGATCTGCGCGCTGCAGGCCGCGATGGAGGGCTACCAGGTCGCCCGCCTCGACGACGTCGTCGGCATCGCCGACATCTTCGTCACCACCACCGGCAACTTCAACATCATCACCGCCGAGCACATGACGCAGATGAAGAACAAGGCGATCGTGTCCAACATCGGTCACTTCGACAACGAGATCGACATGGCCGGCCTGGCCAAGGTCGCCGTCACCAAGACCGAGATCAAGCCGCAGGTGCACGAGTGGACCTTCGAGAGCGGCAACTCGATCATCGTGCTCTCCGAGGGTCGCCTGATGAACCTCGGCAACGCGACCGGCCACCCCAGCTTCGTCATGTCGAACTCCTTCGCGAACCAGACGATCGCCCAGATCGAGCTGTTCACGAAGAACGACGACTACGACAAGCAGGTCTACGTGCTGCCCAAGCACCTCGACGAGAAGGTCGCACGGCTGCACCTCGACGCCCTCGGCGCCGAGCTCACCGAGCTGACCAAGGAGCAGGCCGCCTACATCGGTGTCGACGTGTCCGGCCCGTACAAGCCGGAGCACTACCGCTACTGAGGCGCCGACCCCACCGGTGCCTCGGCGCCACCACGCACCACCGGGTATGCCGCCCGCTCACCGTGAGCGGGCGGCATACCCGTCTCCGAGGGTGCCTCCTCCGCACGGCACCAGGCCGCCAGGACCAAGGCTCCCGCACAGACGAGGTAGTAGTTGAGGAACGCCTGCTTCGAGAGCAGGAACGTCACCGCCAGGCAGAGACCGAGGGCCAGGCTGAACGTCGCGACCCCGGGCCGCAGGGTCCGGGCGAGTACCAGCGCCACGGCGAAGCCCGCGGCGAGGGACACCGGGCCCGCCCACGTCGGGTCGGCCCAGCCGAACACCTCGGCCAGCTCGGCGACGATGCTGGTGGAGTCGGGGCGGAACGGCTGCTGGAACTGCAGCGTCACGACACTGCTCCACCAGGACGCCGGGCTCCAGGCAATGAAGGGCAGCGTCACCACGGCGCCCGTGCCGACGAAGGCCAGCAGTCGGCCCCTGGTGACGTACGGCCGCAGCAGCCACAGGCAGGGGAGCGCGACGAGGAAGTACTGCTTGGAGACGTAGAGCAGCCCGAGCGCCACCGCGGCCACGACCCACCGTTCGCGCCGGGCGGCCAGCACCACGACGGCCAGCAGGGCCACGACGACGGGCTCGACCCAGGCCCCCGCGAACAGGCTCGGCAGGCCGGGTAGGCACAGGAGCAGCACGGCCGCCCGGCGGCCGCTCGTCGTGTGCGACCGCCACAACAGCCACCCGCCCACGACGGTCACCGCGATGGCCGAGGAGAGCCGGACATCGCCGAGGAGATAGCCCGGGAGGGCGGTGAGAAGCAGCAACGGAGGATAGGGGAAGCCGAACGCCAATCGCCCGTCCTGCACGACGTCGGGGCCGTAGTACTGGGCGGTCTCCTCGGGTCCGTAGATGTTGGGGAAGTCGATGGAATAGGGGTTGACGCCGTGCAGGAGCGCACGGGCGCCGTCGGTGAGGAAGACGTGGACGTCGATGCGCGGCTCGTCCCGCGCCAGCCACCACACGGCCAGCGCGGCGAGCAACGGGGGCAGGACGATCCGGGCTGCCCGGGCGACGGCGAACCGGTGGGGCAGCGTGGCGAGCACGGCCACCGCCACGAAGACGGGGGTCAGGAGGTAGAGCCCGGCCGTGGCCAGCAGCTGTGCCCCGGTGAGGGCGGCAGCCGCGATGAGGCCCATCGGGAGGCGGGCGTAGGAGCTCTCGTGCAGAGTCGGGTTGCGCAGGCTGGCGTGGGCCAGCGCGAGGCTTGCGACGACGGCCACGAGCGCCAGGGGGCGCAGGTTCATGAAGGCGGTGCCGACGTACACCGCGAACAGCAGCACTGCAGCGGCGCCCTGGCCCTGGCTGCTCCCCAGACGTGAGCTCAGGTCACGCACTGAGCTGGGCGGAGAGGGCGGTCGTCGAGGCGAGTCGGTGCTGCGCGTGCGGCCGGCTCCTCGCGGTCACCAGGATCTGGTACGAGAACAGCCGGGGAGCGACTCGGATCAGGGCACTGTTCACCCGGGTGAGCAGGGATGCCAGCGGCCCGTGGCCGATCGCCTTGGCGTAGGGGGCGGGGATGCCGACCACCTCCTGCACGTCCCAGCCGGCCTGGTGCAGTGCCGTGCGGATCGTGCGGAAGGTGAACAGGCGAGTGTGCGTCCGGTCGAGGATGCCGGTCTCGCCGTAGTTGAACTGGCCCAGGGCGAGCATCAGGCGGGACACCGCGAAGGCGATGTTGGGCGTGGTCAGGACGAGCTCGCGGCGCTGGCTGCCCAGGGCGAACCGCAGGTCCTCGAGGAAGGTCTCCGGATCGGCGAGGTGCTCGATGACGTCGAGCAGCAGTACCTGGTCGTAGTCGTCCAGCGGGAGCTCGAGCGGCTGGTTGAGGTCGACCACGTGGGTGGCGACCCGCGGGTCGATGACGGTGGAGCGGTGCAGGTCGGCCGTCGTCACGACGGCACCCTTGTCGGCGAGGGCGCTGGCGAATGCGCCGGGACCGGCGCCGAGGTCGAGCACTCGGCTGCCTGCGTCGACGCGGGCCAGCACCTCGGTGTGGCTGCTGCGCTCGTGCAGCTTGACGTCGTAGCGCTCGATGGAGCCGGCATCGACGGGGGAGAGGTCCCGTCGATGCATCAGGCCCACCCGGTGGAAGAGCGCCGTCACGCTGGCCCGGGTGACCTGACCGGCGTAGCGGATGCCGTCGACCCGGCAGATCTCGTCGCCGTAGTACGTCGGGATGGGCAGCTCCAGGACGGTCGCGTCGGCACCGAGCAGCTGGAGGATGATCTTGGTGTCGAAGCTGAAGTCGTCGGGGTTGGTCTCGAACCGCAGCCGACGCAGGATGTCCACCGTGTAGAGGCGGAAGCCGCTGTGCCACTCCGAGAGGTCTGCACCGGCGAGGCGGTTCTGGACGGTCGTGAGGATCCGGTTGCCGACGAACTTGTACAGCGGCATGCCGCCCTTGCGGGCCGCCCCGGGCGTCAGCATGCGGCTGCCCATGACGGCGTCAGCCACCCCGTCGCGCAGCGGCGCGAGGAGGCGGGGCAGCTCCTCCGGGGCGTACTGGCCGTCGCCGTGCACGAGCGCGACGAGATCGAAGCCGTGGGTCATGGCGTAGAAGTAACCGAGCTTCTGGTTGCCGCCGTAGCCCTGGTTCTCCGGGTTGCGCAGCACCGTGAGGGGCAGGTCCGGCCGGCTTTGGCGGTAGGCCAGGCCGGTCGAGAACGTCTCGTCGGACGAGGCGTCGTCGATGACCAGCACCTCGCAGTCGTAGTCGTCGAGGACGGTCTGCGGGATCCGGTCGAGCACGGACCGCAGGGTGGTCTCGGCGTTGTACGCCACGATGAGGATCAGCGTGCGGGGGCGGGTGATCTGCATGATGGTTACTTGACGAGTTTGTAGATGCGGGCGCCCAGGTCGCAGGTGTCGCCCATGGCGCACTGCGGGTCACCACTGCTGCCGGAGACCTGTATCCGGACCGCTCGCAGGAGCAGGTAGTTGTCCTGGTTGCCGCCGGGAGCCGCAGTCAGGCCGTTCGGGTTGTTGAGACCGCCGCAGTCGCCGTCCATCGGGATCGCCGCGCTGTTCTGGTTGTTGTTCGTGCCGAAGTGGTAGCCGCAGACGATGACGCCGACGAGCGCCTGCACGGGGTAGATGGCGTTGTTGCCCCCGGCGTTGACCACGGCGGCCTGGTCGCACGGGCTGGGCGTGCCACAGAAGACGGGGAGCAGGATCCGCTTGCGCTCCTGGACCAGGCTGGACCAGGCATTGAGGATCGGGGTACCGCCGAGGTTTCCGGTGTTGGCGCCGAGGCAGCTGCTGGACTTCACCGGGCAGCTGTTGTTCAGGTAGTTGCGCAGGTCGGAACCGGTGCGCGTCCCCTGGTTGGGCACGATGCTGATCGGGTCCGTGCAGCCGTTCAGGGTCGCTTCACCCAGGTAGGTGTTGCTGTTGCTCGGGGCCTCGGGGCAGTCGATCGACCACCAGTTGCCGCTTGACGCCGCCCCCGGGCACAGCGAGTTGCCGGTCGAGGGCAGGTCCATCTGGAACACGGGGGAGGGGAACGTGGTGACGGAGGGCAGGATCGAGCCGCAGAGGGCGTAGGGCCGCACGCCAATCCCCTGGGTCGGCACCTGCACCCGGGCGGTGGCGCTCTTGGTGGAGTTGTATCCGCTGCTGTGGCCGAAGACACCGCCCAGGAAGGACTCTGTCGACCCGGCCGAGCTGTACGTGATGTCGAGGGCCTTGCCGTCAGGCGAGCAGGCCACCGAGGTGATCGAGCCAGTGCTGCCGGCCCGGTTTTCCTCGCGGTAGGAGGTCACACCGGACTGCACCGCGGCCTTCGCCGCGGTGTCGGCAGCGAGCACTGCGCAGCTGCCGGGCAGCTGTCCGTACTTGGTGGCTGCGGCGAGGGCGGCCGAGTCGGAGGCCGTCTGGAGCTGTCGGGTGCTGACGTAGGAGACGCCGAAGTCCACGGTGAAGGCGCCGATGCCGACGAGCACCACCATCAACATCGCCACGGTCACGGCGACGGCGCCCCGCTCGTCACGACGGCGGGAGCGCAGGCGGCTCATGAGTTGAACTCGCATCGGAAGGCCCCAATCGCGGAGAGGTTGAAGGACGGCTGGAAGAAGGGCAGGGACAGCGTGGAGGTGTAGCGCATCCGCACGTAGACGTTGTCTCCGAAGGTGGTCCCCGTGCACGGCTGGGTCGTGTCGCCGCTGCAGGTGTTGGTCCACGCCGTCGAGTAGGGGTCGGTGGGGGAGGTGGTTCCGGTCTTGATCTCGACCTGCACGTTGTTCTTCGTGACGAAGAGGGTGGTGGCGTTGAGCTTGGCTTCCGCGGTCAGCATCGTGCCGGGCGAGCCGGTGCCGCCGCCGGTGCCGCAGAAGGAGGCCTCCACGGCAGCCGAGCGGGCCGTCTGGCGGGCGGCGTTGCCGAGGGCCATCTGCTGGGCCAGGACGACGCCGAAGCCCACGATCGAGCTGATCAGGAGCACGAGGATCGGCATGACCAGGGCGAACTCGACAGCCGCAGCCCCGCCCTCAGGGCGGCTGCCACGGATGGGTCGCTTCAGTGCCATGCGTGCTGCTCTCCCTGCTCATCACACACCCCATCGGCGTGCTGCCAAGCACATCCTCGGGGGAGCGCCCACCGTCCTGAATCGTCCAAACGGTTGAATCCGCAGGTGCGCGGCTCCCGGCACGCGCCGGGCCAGCAGGATGGGACGTTCGGACCGGTCCCACCTTGACCGAACGGCTGATGACACCGGGTCCCCGTGCGGAGCGCACCCGTGTGTGATGATTCAGGAGGGATTCTCCACTCACTGCAGAAAGAGGGTAGGCGCAGGTGAACGGTCGCGTGCTCATCGTCGACGACGACCTGGCGCTGGCGGAGATGCTCGGCATCGTCCTGCGCAACGAAGGACTCGAGGTCGCGCACGTCGCCGACGGCGCGGGGGCGCTGGGCGCCTTCCGCGAGCACCGTCCCGACCTGGTCCTCCTCGACGTCATGCTGCCCGGCCTGGACGGCATGGAGGTGTGCCGGCGGATCCGGGCCGAGTCCGGCGTGCCGATCGTCATGCTCACCGCCCGCACCGACACCGTCGACATCGTCGTCGGCCTCGAGTCAGGGGCTGACGACTACGTCGTCAAGCCGTTCAAGCCGCAGGAGCTGATCGCCCGCATCCGGGCCAGGTTGCGTCGTGGTGACGAGCCCGAGCCGGAGCGCCTGGAGATCGGTGACCTCGTCATCGACGTCGCCGGCCACTCGGTGAAGCGCGACGGCGACTCGTTGTCGCTCACCCCCCTCGAGTTCGACCTCCTGGTCGCCCTGGCCCGCAAGCCGTGGCAGGTGTTCACCCGCGAGGTGCTGCTCGAGCAGGTCTGGGGCTACCGCCACGCGGGTGACACCCGACTGGTCAACGTGCACGTGCAGCGGCTGCGCTCGAAGATCGAGCACGACCCCGAGCACCCCGAGATCGTCGTCACCGTCCGCGGCGTCGGCTACAAGGCGGGCCCGAGCTAGCCATGTCCGAGTCGGCCGGTCCGAGGCCTGGTCGGACGCCGACACCGCGGTTCTCCGACCACCGCGCCCAGGGCGCGCGTGCACTCCGGTCGTTCCTCGGCCGGGCTCGCCGGTATGCCGCCCGCTGGGCGCGGACCGCCGCCCACATGTGGCGGGCCTCCCTGCAGTTCCGCGTGGTGTCCACGACCATGCTGCTCGGGCTGGTCGTCGTGCTGCTGCTCGGCTCCTACCTGTTCTCCTCGATCTCGGACGGCCTCGAGCAGGACCGCATCGAGTCGGCGCAGACCGAGACCTCCCGGTTGACCACGGAGGTCCAGGCCACCTTCGACGAGAGCGACCGCACCAGCAGCGAGGCCGACCTCAACGTGCTGGCCAGCCAGGCCATCAAGAGCGCCGCCTCGGCCGGCGGCGACAACGAGCGCTACCTCGTGCTGACGCGGGGCCTCGAGAACACCTCGAACACGACCATTCGCACCATCTCCAGCGGCGAGATCGGCCTGACCGTCGTGCCCCTCGCCCTGCGTGAGGCCGTCCGGGACGACCCCCGACGGCAGCAGGTGACGCTGATCGGCATCACCGACCCGCAGACCGAGAACACCGTGCCGGCCGTCATCGTCGGCTCGCAGGTCGAGCCGCCCCTGGCCGGCCGCTACGACATGTACGTGGTGTTCCCGATGCAGCGCGAGCAGGCCACCCTCGACCTGATCACCCGCACCTTCCTCATCGGCGGGCTCGCGTTGGTGTTCCTCGTCGGGGTGATCGCCTGGGTGGTGACCCGTCAGGTGGTCTCCCCGGTGCGCCGGGCCGCCGTGGTCGCCGAGCGGCTCGCCTCCGGCCGGCTCAACGAGCGGATGCGGGCCCGCGGCGAGGACGACCTGGCCCGGCTGGCCAAGTCGTTCAACGAGATGGCCGACAGCCTGCAGACCCAGATCCGCCAGCTCGAAGGCCTCTCGCGGGTGCAGCAGCGCTTCGTCTCCGACGTGTCCCACGAGCTGCGCACCCCCCTGACGACCATCCGGATGGCCGCCGACCTGATCCACGACTCGCGGACCGGCTTCGACCCCGCGGTGTCCCGGTCGGCCGAGCTGCTGCACAACGAGCTCGACCGGTTCGAGGAGCTGCTCGCCGACCTGCTCGAGATCAGCCGATTCGACGCCGGGGCCGCCGCGCTCGACTCGGAGGTCACCGACCTGCGGGCCACGGTGGCGCGCGCCGTGCAGTCCGCCCAGCCGATCGCCGACCGCTGGGGCAGCACCATCACGGTCTCCTCGGACGGGCAGTGTGACGCCGAGATGGATGCCCGCCGGGTCGAGCGGATCCTGCGCAACCTCGTGGTCAACGCGCTGGAGCACGGCGAGGGCCGTCCGGTCGAGATCGCCATCGCGGTCAACGAGACCGCCGCGGCCGTCACGGTCCGCGACCACGGCGTCGGCCTGCGCCCTGGCGAGGGCGCCCTGGTGTTCAACCGGTTCTGGCGGGCCGACCCGGCGCGGGCCCGCACCACCGGCGGCACCGGGCTCGGCCTGGCGATCTCGCTGGAGGACGCGCGGCTGCACGACGGCTGGCTGCAGGCGTGGGGTGAGCCCGGAGAGGGGTCCTGCTTCCGGCTCACCCTGCCGCGCCGCGCCGGTGTCCCGATCGTCGAGGCGCCACTACCCCTGCGCCCCGACGACCTCACCGAACCTCCTGCGGAGCCCCAGGCCCCGGTGCGCCCCATCGTCCAGACCGGCGCCGCGCGCCCGGTGGGGAGCACGCGGCATACCCCCACCGCCCCGGGGCGTCCCCGATGAGGCGCCGGTATGCCGCGACGCTGGCTACGGGCGCGGTGCTCGCCGTCACCGCCTGCGGCGGGCTGTCCACCAGCTCGGCGATCCAGCCCGGGCTCGAGGTCGGGTCGGTGCAGGAGAACGAGGTGCGGGTGGAGGTCAACCCGGTGGCGCCGGGCTCCTCACCGCAGCAGGTGGTACAGGGCTTCATCCGCGCCGCCGCGGCCAGTGACGACTCCTATCAGGTCGCCCGGTCCTACCTCGCGAGCGGACCGCAGAGCACCTGGCGGCCCGACTCGTCGGTCGTCGTCTTCGGGTCCGACTCGGAAGTGACCTACAAGCCCAGTAACGACGACACCGTGACGGCCGTCGCCAAGGCCATCGCCCGCATCGACGGCGCCGGGCGCTACCAGGAGCTGTCGCCTCGGTCGAGGGTGCAGGTGACGTTCCGGCTCGAGCGCACGGGAGGCGAGTGGCGGATCAGCCAGATGCCCGACAACTTCGGCACCTGGCTGAGCCAGGCCGACCTCGACCGGCTCTACGACCCGTTCCGGATCTACTACGTGTCGGCCGGCGACCACCGGCTCGTCCCCGACATCCGGTGGCTGCCCCTCGGCACCGGCCTGGCGACCCGGCTCGCGCGCTCCCTCCTGGCGGGGGTGCCCGACTACCTCAAGGGGGCAGTGCGCACCGACATCCCGGCCGGCACGAAGCTCGCGGTCGACGCCGTGACGGTCGCGTCGGGCACGGCCAAGGTGGACCTCTCGGCCACCAAGCTTGGCAACGACCCCGGCCAGCGGCAGAACCTCGGCGCCCAGTTCCTCGCCACCGTCACCCAGGCCCCAGGGGTGGAACGGGTGGCCCTCCAGCTCGAGGGCGCCGACCTGCAGATGCCCAATGGCGACAGCACGGTCGACAGCCTGTCCCTGCTCGGGTTCCCCACACCGTCGGACCCCCTGGTCAAGCCGGTCCTGCGGGTCGGCACCACGCTGGTCGCGGTCGACCCGGACGACGTCGGCGACAACGGGCAGCGCCCACCACCACCCCAGGCCGCCAGCTTCCCGACGGTCCAACCGGGCTGGGCCTACCTCGCCATGTCGCGCAACGGCCAGGAGATCGCTGCCGTGGGAGGCGACCGGGCCCAGCTGATCCGCTGGCGGGGGACCACCCAGGTCCAGCTCACCGCGCCCGGCACGATGCTGACCCATCCGACCTACGACCGCGAGGACGTCCTGTGGGTCGCGGGTCGCGCCAACGGCGCCACCAGGGTCTGGGTCGTGAACGCGGCGGCCGACCCGGGAGACGCCTCCAAGTCCACCCCGCAGACCGTCTCGGCCGACTGGCTGAGCGGCCGTACGGTGGTCAGCCTGCGGCTCTCGCCCGACGGACAGCGGGTGGCGGTCGTGACCACCGACCGCGACGGCTCGAGCCCGCGGGTCGACGTCGCGGGGGTGGTGCGGCAGCCCAACGGACTCCCGGCCTCGCTCTCCACGCCGCTGCGGCTGGCCCCGACGCTGTCCCTGGCGCGCGACCTGGTCTGGGTCGACGACGCCACGGTGGCTGTCCTCGGACGACTGACGTCCAGCCAGGTGATCCGGCCCTGGCTGGTGCCACTGGGCGGACCCATTGCGGCCGGGCCGGAGATCGCCGGCGCGCGGACGATCACTACGGTCAACGGCGAGCGGGGGCTGGTCGTGACGACCGACGACCACGAGGTGCTGATCCGCGCCGGCAGCCGCTGGCAGCGGGTGGGCGAGGGGACCGACCTGCTGGTCGCGGCGCGCTGAGGACGCGCGGCTCGGCTCAGCCGGGTCCGGCCGGGGCGCGCAGCAGCGTGTAGTCGCCGCCGGTCGCGACGGTCGCCCAGCCGAGCCGGTCCTGCAGCGCGCCACTCAGCGCGGAGTCGGTGCGCAGCACCGCGTAGGCGGGCCGGGTCTCGGTGAGCAGGTCCTGCCAGCCCGGCTGGACGCGTTCGGTCCGGCGGTAGGCGGCGATGTGCTCGGGGGAGTACAGCTCGACCCGGAGGTCGATGACGGGCTCGAGCGTCGGGTGCTTCCACAGGAGCCAGCCGCTGAGGCCGAAGTCGTCCAGCACCACGGTGCCGGCCGGCAGCTCCGCCAGCGCCGAGTCCACCGCGCCGACCTTGCCGGGGAACTGTTGCGCGGTGGGGCCGGCGGAGCCGGCCGCCAGGGCGGTGGCGAGCGCCAGTGCGGCGGCCCACGACGCCAGCACGGCCCGGCGCTCGCGCCTCGACCAGCCCTCGCGGGCTCGACCGACCAGCGGCTGGATCGCCGTGGCGAGCAGGGGCGCCGCCAGGATCGCCCCGAGCGGCACGAGACGCCACATCACCAGGGTGAGGCCGAGCGACAGGGTGAGCTGGGCCAGCTCCCAGACCCGCGGGCGGTGCCGGGTCACGAGCCAGGCCAGCGGCGTGGCGACCCCCATGCCCAGGGCCGCGATCGCGAAGACGTTGTTGACCGGTGTCGCCCGCCACTCCTCGGCGAGCCCAGCGGCGTTGGCCGCCACGTCGAAGGGGGTGAGCAGGAGGGCCGGGCCCAGCGGGGTCAGCGCGACCACTGCGGCGCACGCGGCCACCAGCCCGGCGAGCTGCGCCGTGCGTCGCCGGTCGGGCCGGGTCACGGGGTCGACGACCAGTGCAGCCAGGAACACGGCACTGACGAGGAGGCCGAAGGTCCACAGGCCGTGGCTGCACCCCCAGAGCCAGAACACCGGGATGAGCCACCAGCGAGGACGGCCGTCGCGCACCGTGCGGGACCAGGCGAGCACGACGACGGCGAAGCAGACGAAGCTCACGAGCTGGGGACGGGGGTTGAGCCCGGCCCCACAGCCCAGCACGCCGATGGCCGCCGCCGCGGAGGAGGCCAGCCGCCCGGCCGACTGCCGCGCCGTGAGATAGAGGAGCACGACGAGGGAGAGGCTGGCCAGGGAGCGCAGCCAGACCACTGCCCCCATCCCGGTGAGGTCAACCAGCCACGCGGTGACGGCCTCGGGCAGCCACTGGGTGGCCGTGTAGGGGTGGACGGCGAAAGCCGCCCACGGGTCGGTGCCGCGCAGCTGGTGGGTGTCGAGGATGTGCCGGCCCACCCGCAGGTGCCACCAGGTGTCGACCTCTTGGTACCGCCCCGTGCCGAAACCGAACCCGACGAGGAGCGCCACGGCATACCCGAAAATGCCCAGGGCGCGGGAGAAGGACCGGGTCACGGTGCCACCAGCAGGACGAAGCCCCGGTCCCGGGCCTGCACGGTCCAGTGGGACTCATCCTGCAGCGCGCCGGCGAGGGGAGCGGACTCGAGGAGGAGGGCGGCCCTCGGCGCGGTCTTCGCGATGAAGGACTGCCAGCCGGGTTCGGCGGCGCGGGCGTCGATGTAGTCGCGCACGTGGTCGGGGGCGTACGACTCGATCCGCAGGTCGAACACCGGTCGCAGCTGGGGCGCGGTGTAGAGCAACCAGCCGGTCACGTCGCCCTCGGCGAGGACGCGGGTGCCGGCCGGCAGCGCGTCGAGCGGGGCCTGCAGGGCCTGCGGCACGTAGGCCGGCTCCTGGCGGGCCGCGCTCGCGGACAGCGGGAGGGCGACCAGCGCCGCCACCACGACCGCGGCGAGCAGGGCCCACCGCTCCGTGGCAGGGGCGGGGCGTTCGCGGTCGAGCGAACCCCAGCGCAGCGTGCCGGCGGCCGCCACCATCGGCGCGAGGACCAGCGCTGCGACCGGCACCGTCCGCTGCATCGAGAGCGTCAACACGATCGACAGCAGGAGGAGCAGCACCTGCCAGAGCGGAGGCCGGTCGGGCTGGAAGAGCCAGAGCGCCACCAGCACCGCGCAGAGCCCGAGGGCCACCGCCACGTGTGGGTCGCGCGCCGAGGACGGCAGCCACTCCTCGACGAACTGGCGCCCGTTCGAGCCGGCTGCGAACGGCGTCGCGAGGATCCTGGGGCCCAGCGGGGTCAGGGCCGTCGCGGCCAGGCTCGCCACCCAGACCCCCGCCATCCGGCGGTGCCCGGCCCGGCCCCAAGGCGTGGCGACGACGCACACCGCACCGACGGCCAGGCCGAGCGACCAGATGCCGTGGGTGCAGGCCAGCAGCCAGCTGAGGGGCACCAGGGACCAGCGGGCCCGCCCGTCACGCGCACTGGCCTGCCACAGCGCCACGACGGGCGCCAACAGGACGAAGCCGAGCAGCTGGGGTCGTTCGGTCAGCGCCGGCCAGGCGGCCAGCATCACCGCCGAGCTGACCACCAGCGAGATCCGTACGTCCGCAAGGGCGCGCAGGGCGAGGTGGACCGCGACGAACAGCGCGACGATGCCCAGGTCCCGCGTCCACACCACCGCGCCGAGCCCGAACCGGTCGGTCAGGTCCGAGACGACGATGGAAGGCAGCCACTGGGTGGGCACGTAGGCGTGCGTGGCGAAGGGTGCCCACGGGTCGGGCAGGCCGAACCGGCCGCCCTCCCGCAGGAACTGCCCCACGCGCAGGTGCAGCCAGGGGCTGGGGTCGCCCACCGGTCGGGTCAGCGCGAGGGGGGCCAGGGCCACGGCCACCGCAGGCAGCAGGATCGCCCAGCCACGGAGAAGTGGGGTTCGCCTGGGCATGTCCTCATTCTTCGCAGGTTGCCCATAGCGGCGCACGCAGGCGCACCGGCATCGGCTGTACGGGGGAGCGGGAGCAGTCGAAAGTACCGGTCGGGGCTGGCACGTTGGGCGATTATCGCGGCGCCTACGAACTGGGACCGTGTGCTTGACGCCAAGGGAAATCGTCCCGCGCTCACCGCTCTACCCAGAAAGGGGCTCATCTCATGCTCCAGTTCGTGGCAAAGCTGAACACCGCGCTCGCTGCTCGCGAGAAGGGTGCGACCGCCGTCGAGTACGGCCTGATGGTCGCCCTCATCGCCATCGTCATCATCGTCGCCGTGGCGCTCCTCGGCACCAACCTCAGCACGCTGTTCAACAACACCGCCAACAGCGTCTGACCATTTCCTCGCGACCGCGCGCACCGGTCGCCCACTCGTGACCGTGATCGGCCGCCTCCACCCAGGGGACCACGACGCAACCCGCGTCCAGCCCCGCACCGGAGGCGGCCGATTCGCACGTCCCCTACGCGCGTGACTCGGTGGCGGGTATCGGCCGTTCGGGGGAGAGAGTGGAGTCGAAGGTGCCGGTTGGGGATGGCATGACGGACGATTACCCACCGTCCTCGGAACTGCGAGTCTTCTCACCGCGGGGCACACGGCCACCGCGCCCGTTGGTCTCGAAAGGACTACTCACATGCACAAGTTCGCCGCCAAGCTTCACACCAAGCTCGTCTCCCGCGAGAAGGGTGCGACCGCCGTCGAGTACGGCCTCATGGTTGCCCTCATCGCGATCGTCATCATCGTCGCCGTTGCGCTGCTCGGCACGAACCTCAGCACGCTGTTCAAGAACACCGCCACCAGCATCTGACGTAACCAAGAAAATCCGACGGGCCACAACTTCAGCCCGCCGAACCCAGGAGGAAGCATGACCGCACGACTCGCTCGTATCGCGCCCTTCGGCCGGTCCGCGGGAGTGCGGCTGCGCTCCTCCGACAGCTGGCTGAACCGTGGTCGCCCTGGTACGCACCGGGGCGACCACGGAGCCACCGCTGTCGAGTACGGCCTGATGGTGGGCCTCATCGCCATCGTCATCGTGGTCTCCGTCGTGGCCTTCGGGCACAACGTGAGTGACCTCTACAACGTGCCTTCAAGCGTTTTCAACCCGTAGGACGCGCCCTCGCCGGCGCGCCTCCACCGTCTGACCTCAAGCAAGGGAATCACATCGTGGGACGCAGAATCGTCGCCATCTTCGCGGCCGCCGTCGTGGCACTGCTCGGCGTGGTCGCCGTGCTGATGTACGCCAAGGGTGCTGACGACAGGGCCATCGCTGCGCAGGACCCATCGTCCGTGTATGTGGTCAAGTCCGTCGTGCCCGCTGGCACGACGCTCAAGGACTCGGTGCAGAGCGGCCTGATCATCAAGACCTCGGTCGCCGCGAAGGGTGTGCCGCTCGGTGCCCTGCAGGGCGTCACCGGTTCGAATGGTGGGCTGTACGCCCTCTCGGACATCCAACCCGGCGAGTACGTGCTCGCCGACCGCTTCGGCACCAAGCCCGTGGGCACCAAGGCCATCGACGTGCCGGCCGGTCAGGTCGCGGTGTCCATCGCCCTGGCTGACCCCGCCCGCGTCGGCACCTTCCTCACGCCCGGGTCCAAGGTCGTCCTGTTCGACACCTACACGCCCACCGAGACGGCAGTGAAGGACGGCGCCGACGCCACCAAGCTGAGCCAGCAGACCCGCGTCCTCCTCGACGACGTCCTGGTCATCGCGATGGGCGAGGCCTCGCTCACCCCGACGCAGGCCCCCACCGACGCGGGGGAGGACTCCGCCGGCTCGGCTCCGGTCCGGGGTGCCCTCATGACCGTCGCGGTGTCGCCCGCTGACGCCACCCGCCTGGTGCACGGGATCCAGACCGGCAACCTGTACGCCGCACTGCGTGGCACGGACCCCAAGATCGACCTCGGTAAGGTCATCTCCGAAGCCACCCTCTTCTCCGCCAAGTAGGAGTGCGTCATGACCCTCCTGTGGGACGCCGACCCCGGCGCCACCGAGCGCTACGACTTCGCGGTGGGTGCGATCACCCGCTTCGAGACCCAGGCCACCATGGTCCGGGCGCTCGAGGACAACCCGACCGAGCTGCTCGTCCTGATCGGTCCGGACGTCGACATGGATGCCGCCTGCCAGTTCGCCGAGCTCTGCCGCGTGGAGCGCCCCGAGCTCGGGGTCATCCTCCTGCGCCGGCGCATCGACGTGGCCGTGCTGGGCCAGGCCCTGCGCGCCGGCATCCGCGAGGTCATCACCTCCGACGACGTCACCGGTCTGGCCGATGCGGCGCGCCGCAGCCGCGACCTCTCGACCCGCGTGCACGGGCACGCCGGAGAGTCGGGGGGCGTCGGCGCCAAGACGGCCCGGGTCGTGACGGTGTTCTCGGCGAAGGGCGGCGTCGGCAAGACGACGTTCGCGACGAACCTCAGTGCCTACCTGGCCTCTACCGGCTCGCGAGTGCTGCTCATCGACCTCGACCTCGCCTTCGGCGACGTCGGCATCAGCCTGCAGATGCTGCCCCAGAACTCGATCATCGACCTGGTCAGCATGGCCGGCAACATCGACGAGCAGGCCATCAAGGCCGTCGTCACCAAGCACGACAGCGGCCTCGAGGCGATCAGCGCGCCGGCCGAGCCGAGTGACGCGGACCGGGTGCCGGGCACCACGGTCGCCGAGCTCGTCCGCGTGGCCAAGCGGCACTACGACTACGTCATCCTCGACACCCCGCCGGCCTTCACCTCGCACGTCCTGGCGGCCTTCGATGACAGCGACCTGCTGATCCTGATCGCCACCCTCGACATCCCCGCGGTCAAGAACCTGCGCCTCACCCTCGACACCCTCGACCTCCTCGGCAACAAGAAGGAGTCACGCCTTGTCGTGCTCAACCGCTCCGACGCGAAGGTCGGGCTCCGACCGGAGGACGTCGTCGCGGCCATCAAGCAGGACATCGCCGTGATGGTGCCGAACAGCACCGCGGTGCCGGCCTCGGTCAACCGTGGGGTGCCGATCATCCTCGACGAGCCGAAGCACGCGGTGAGCGTCGCCCTGCGCGACCTCGCCGACCGCTTCATCCGTGTCCCCGACGCCCCGACGGGTGCGGCCGACGCACCCGGGACGTCACAGCAGTCCCCCAAGGCCAGCCGCTGGTCCCTGTCGCGTGGAGGTAACCGATGAGCCTGGCCGACCGGCTCGAGAGCGTCCGTCGCAGTCAGGCGTCTGCGACCGAGTCCAGTGCGAGTGCGCCCTCGGCCAACGACCGGCCGCGCCTGATCGACCCGTTCGCCACGGTGAAGGCCAGCGTCCACCAGGCGCTGATGGACTCGCTGGGTCCGCAGCTGTACGACCCGCACCTCGACCAGAACGAGCTCGAGCAGAAGGTGCGGCACACCCTGCAGGAGGTCATCGACCACGAGGACACGCCGCTCTCGCTCGCCGACCGCACGCGGATCTCCCAGGAGGTCTCGGACGAGATCCTCGGCCACGGTCCGCTGGAGCCGCTGCTCCGCGACAGCGAGATCACCGAGATCATGGTGAACGGGCCCGACCAGATCTACGTCGAGCGCGCCGGCAAGCTGTATGCCGTCGAGACCCACTTCGCCTCCGACGCCCACCTGCGCCGCACGATCGACAAGATCGTGGGCCGCGTGGGTCGCCGCGTCGACGAGGCCAGCCCGCTCGTGGACGCCCGCCTGCCCGACGGATCGCGTGTCAACGCGGTGATCCCGCCGATCGCCTTGGACGGGTCGCTGCTCACCATCCGCAAGTTCGCGACCGACCCGTTCACGGACAAGGACCTCATCGCCTTCGGCACCTTCACGCCGCAGGTCCGCGACTTCCTCTCGGCCTGCGTCCGGGGTCGCCGCAACATCATCATCTCCGGTGGTACCGGTTCGGGTAAGACGACCCTGCTCAACGTGGTGTCGTCGTTCATCCCCGCCGACGAGCGCATCGTCACGATCGAGGACGCCGCGGAGCTCCAGCTCCACCAGGACCACGTCCTGCGGCTGGAGTCCCGCCCCTCCAACATCGAGGGTCGCGGCGAGATCGCCATCCGTGAGCTCGTCAAGAACTCGCTGCGTATGCGCCCCGACCGCATCGTCGTCGGTGAGTGCCGTGACGGCGCCGCCCTCGACATGCTCCAGGCCATGAACACCGGTCACGACGGCTCGCTCACCACCGTGCACGCCAACAGCCCGCGCGACAGCCTGTCCCGCCTCGAGACCATGGTGCTCATGGCCGGCGTCGACCTGCCCGTGCGAGCCATCCGCGAGCAGGTCGCCGGCGCCGTCGACATGGTCATCCAGCAGGCCCGTATGAAGGACGGCTCGCGTCGCGTCACCGCGATCAGCGAGGTGATCGGCATGGAGGGCGAGATCATCACCATGCAGGATCTGTTCACCTTCGACTACAGCGCCGGCCGGGACGAGCAGGGTCGCTTCCGCGGCGCGCTCAAGAGCAACGGGCTCCGGCCCAAGTTCGCCGACGACCTGCGTGACCAGGGCATCGAGCTGCCGGCAGACCTCTTCATCAAGGGGTTGTGATGGTGCGTGGTACCCAGCGCGCCGGCCGCGCGCTGCTCACCGCGGGACTGGTCGGGCTCCTCGCCGCAGTGCCTGCCTTGGCCGCGGACAGCTCGGTCACGGTGACCGGGATCGAGGTCAAGTCCGGCAACCTGATCGGCCTGATCTCCTCCACGTCCGGGTCGGACATCGACCCCTCGCTCGACGTGACGGTGGCCGGGAAGACCTACCCGGTCGACGCGATCACCAGCGGCTCCGGCTCGCCAGTGGCCCGGACCGCGATCATCGTCGTCGACACCAGCGGCTCGATGGGGACGACGGGGATGGCCACCGTGCGCTCCGCCGTCGGGGCGTTCCTCAAGAGCGTCCCCGACGACGTGCGGATCGGCGTCGTGTCGTTCTCCGGCAAGGCCAAGCTGAACCTCCCGCCCACGGGCGACCAGGGCAAGGTCCAGACCGCGGTCAACGCCCTGACCGCCGACGGTGAGACCGCGCTGTACGACGGGGTCACCCTCGCGGTGAAGTCGCTCGGCAGCAAGGGCGAGCGCAGCCTGTTGATCCTCAGCGACGGTGGTGACACCGCGAGCACGGCCACCCAGGCCTCGACCGTGGCCGCCCTGAAGGGTGCCAAGGTCCGCGCTGAAGCCGTCTCGTTCAAGTCCACCGACAGCAACGTCAGCGTGCTCCAGAGCTTCGCCAAGGCGGGCGGCGGCAGCGTCGTCTCCGCGGCCAACGCAGGCAGTGTGCAGAACGCCTTCACCTCCGCTGCCAAGACCCTCGCCTCGCAGCTCAGCTTCTCGATGCCGCTCCCGGTGGGCGTCGGTGGCGCCCAGAACGTCAAGATCTCCGGCCAGTCGAACGGCAAGCCGTTCGCGACGACCGCGCTCGTGGACTTCGGAGCCGGCGTGGCCGCCCCGACCAAGGCGACCTCGGACAACTCACCGGTCGTCGGCCCCACCGAGGACGTCGTGAAGGCGGCACCCAAGCCTGCGGTCCTGCCGATCCTCGGGGTCTCCCCGATCCTCGGCATCGCCATCGGGGCGGTCTTCCTGGCCCTGATGGTGCTGGTGATCTCGCTGGCGAGCTCGTCCTTCAAGTCCGGTCGCCGCACCCGGGTCGAGAACATCGACCGCTACGTGGCCGCCGGCACCGCCGCGATCGGCAAGGCCAAGTCCCGCCCGAACGTGATGTCGGAGAACCTCGTGTTCCTCGGCGAGCGGATGATGGAAGGTCGCTCGTCGACCAGCAAGACGATGGCCCACATCCAGCGTGCCGACCTGCCCCTGCGCGCAGGAGAGTGGTGGGTGCTGCGCATCGTGGCTCTCGTCGCGACGGTCGCCGCCTCGATGATCTTCTTCCGTGGCGGCCTCCTGGCGACGATCGCGGCTGCCCTGGGCGGTCTGGTGGTCGGGATCTTCGGGCCGGCCTTCGTCCTGCGCTTCCTCTCCAACCGTCGGGGCAAGAAGTTCGACAGCCAGCTGCCCGACGTGCTGACCCTGGTGGCCAGCAGCCTGAGCACCGGCTTCTCCCTGCCGCAGGCGCTCGACGCCGTGGCCAAGGACGCCGCTGAGCCGGCCGCGAAGGAGTTCGCCCGGGCCCTGGCCGAGACCCGCATCGGCTCTGACATCGCGGACTCGCTGGAGCGGATGTCCGACCGGATGGACAGCGACAACATGCGCTGGACCTCGATGGCCATCCGGATCCAGCGTGAGGTCGGTGGAAACCTGGCCGAGACGCTGCGCACCACCGCCAAGACGCTTCGTGAGCGTGAGGAGCTCCGTCGCCACGTCCGCGCCCTCTCGGCCGAGGGCCGGCTGTCGGCCTACATCCTCGTCGCGCTCCCGATCGGGGTCTTCCTCTACACGATGAAGACCAACCGTGAGTACATCGAACTCCTCTGGACCCGACCGATGGGTATAGCCATGATCATCGGCGGCGTCATCTCGCTCGGCATCGGCATGGCCTGGATGCGCAAAGTCGTGGATGTGAAGGTCTGATGGGAACAATTCTGCTCGTCCTCGCGCTCGTCTTCATCGGTGGAGCTCTGGGCACTCTGGTGCTCGCCACGGGCCTCGGCGCCGGCCAGCCCACCGGGGTCGCTCGGTCCCTCGACCTGATCGAGCGGACCATCGACAAGAACGAGGTGGGCAAGTCCGACCTCCCGGCCATGGAGCGGCTCGTCGCCCCGATGCTCAACCAGACCCGCGCCCTCGCGCAGCGCCTGTCGCCGACCGGGGCCAACGACCGCATCGTGCGTCGGCTCAACCTGGCCGGCAACCCCGGCTCCTGGACGGTCGAGCGGGTGATGGGCGCCAAGGGCATCGGCCTCTTGGTGGGAGCGGTCCTCGGCTTCCTGTTGGGCGGACAGCTCAGCATCCGCGGCCTGGTCATCTGCGCCGCCGCCGCGGCAGCCGGGTTCTTCCTGCCCGACCTGCTGCTCATGAACACCGGCCAGAAGCGCCAGGAGGAGCTGCAGCGCGGCCTCGCCGACGCCCTCGACATGCTGACCGTCTGTGTGGAGGCCGGTCAGGGCTTCGACGCGGCGCTGCTGCAGGTCGCTCGCTCCACCACCGGCCCGATCTCGGGTGAGTTCGCCCGCGTGCTGTCGGAGATCCAGATCGGCAAGACGCGAGGCGCGGCGTTCTCCTCGCTGGCCGCCCGCACCACGGTCTCCGAGGCCAAGACCTTCGTGAGCGCCCTGGTCCAGGCCGACCGGCTGGGTCTGCCCATCGGCAACGTGCTGCGCGAGCAGTCCAACCAGATGCGTCTCGTGCGCCGTCAGCGGGCCGAGGAGAAGGCCATGAAGGTGCCGGTGAAGATCCTCTTCCCGATGCTCCTGTTCATCTTCCCCGCCCTGTTCATCGTCATCATCGGCCCCGGTGCCATCCGGATCGCCGACACCTTCGGGAACATGTGAGCTGACCCCACCAGCCGGTACGACAGAAGGACCCCGCCACCGGCGGGGTCCTTCTGCATGCGGTGCGTCCGCGGCACACCCGGTCGCTGTGGTGGGTATGCCGCGTGGTGCTGGTCAGTGCCGCGCGTGGCCCACCGACTCGGCCTTCACCAGCCCGAGGCGCAGCGCGGACATCACCGCGGAGGCGCGGTTGTGGGCGCCGAGCTTCTCGTAGACCTTGGAGACGTGGGTCTTCACGGTCGACTCGCTCATGTAGAGCTTCTTGGCGACGGCCGCGATGGAGTCACCGGCGACGAGGCGGTCGAGGACCTCGGCCTCACGGGGCGTGAGGCGGGGCTTGTCGCTCGAGTCCCGACGGCGCAGCGCCTCGGCGAGCCCGGTCGCCATGAAGGCGTCGGGCGCGACGGCGGCCCGGCGGACCGCGGCGATGACCTCGTCGGAGGGGGCCGACTTCAGGACCAGCGCCGACGCGCCCAGGTCGAGCGCCTCCAGCAGGGTCTCGTCGTCGTTGTGCATGGTCAGGACCACGATGCCGAGCCGGGGCGAGGCCTCGCGCGCGGCGCGGGCCAGCACCAGTCCCGAGCCGTCGGGCATGGACACGTCGACGACGAGCACGTGGATGAGGTTCTGGGCGAGGACGGTGCGTCCCTCTGCGATGCCTCCCGCCTGGCCGACGACGGCCAGGTCGGGCTCGCTGTCGATCATGCGGCAGACGGCTTCGCGGACGAGGGTGTGGTCGTCGATCACCACGACGTTGATGGTCATGAGGGCTGGGGGATCCTTTCGTTGGACAGCGTTGCTGAGGGAGCGGCGCCACGAGCACGCATGCGCATGCGGAGGGCGACGCCTTCAACGCCGAAGGGTTCGATGGAGATCTCCCCGCCGAGGCTGAGCAGGGGATGGTCGCCGAAGTCGCGTTCGGTGAGGGTGCTGGTGCCGTCGTGAGCCATCCACAGCTCCACTCTCGGGGCTGCGACGTTGAGCCGCACCTCGACGGTCTCGGCATTGAGGGAGTGCCGGGCGTCGGCCAGCATCCGCAGGAACAGTCGGTAGATGAGGACCTCGGTGTGCGCGGGCAGCCGGAACCCGGTCTCGCTGAGGTGCATCCGGGTGGTCACGCCCGACGACGACCCGAAGTTCTGGAGCCGGGCGCCGATCATCGCGCCGAGCCCGGTGTCGGGGCGCACCGCGATCCGCAGGTCGGCGATGTGCAGCCGCAGGTCACCCAGGACCCGCGACACGTCCACGCGCAGGGCGTCCAGCTCGTCGGCGAGGGGGGAGTCGGCGCCGCGTGCCTTGCGCCGCACGGCATCGATGCCGAAGCCGAGCGCGACCATCTCCTGGGCGATCCCGTCGTGCATCTCCCGGGCCAGCCGCTCGCGCTCCTCCAGCCCGGCGCGCTCGCGCAGCCCGGCGAAGAGCACCGACAGGTCGATGTTGGCCGCATGGCGGTCAGCCACGCCCTGGGCCGCGACGAGGTCCTCCTCGCGGAACGGCGTGACCAGGGGGCGGTCGGCGACCAGGAGGCCGAGGCGGTCGCCCTTGTCGTCGTTGAGGGGCACGACGATGACCGAGCGGGCGACGAGGTCGTCCTTCCACTCCGCGAGGGTCGCCTCGCCGCGTCGCCAGGTCCACGCGAGGACGGAGTCCTGCTCCATGGGGTCGGGCCAGGGCGTGCGGTCAGCGCCACGGATGGCCAGCGGCACGGCCGGGTCGTCGCCGTAGCCGACGAGGATCGCGCTGCGGGCCGAGCGCATCTGGTTGCTGAGGTCCTGGAGCGCCATCTCGGCGGACCCGGGCGCGTCGAAGCCGGTGTCGAGGGTGTCGGCGAGCTCGTGCAGCCGGCGGAGCAGCAGGCTCGCCTCGGCCGCCACGTTGGCGTCGGGGAGCACCTCCTCCGGCTCGAGCTCGCGGGACCAGGCCCCGAGCAGCCCGAAGAGCACGGCCAACAGCGAGGCGAGGGTGATCAGCTGGGCTTCGGGCGGCGTCAGCTGCTTGAGCCACTGCGAGGTGGCCAAGGCGACGACCAGGCCGACCAGCGGCGCGGAGAAGGCGCCGGTGCGGGCGAACCGCGATCCGGCGTGGTAGGCGGGGATGAGGATGAGCAGCTTGGACCACGATCCCTCGCTCCCCATGCCGATCCCCGCGGAGACGACCCCGACGACCAGCAGCGCGATCAGCTGGGTGTTCCGGAAGGCGCCCTGGATGACGGTGAGGTACCCGAGGCTGGCCGCGGCGAGGTCGAGCGTCACCACCAGCAGGATCCACGGCAGGGCCGTGACGAAGCTTCCGTCGATGTAGGCGAACAGTCCGGCCACTGCGGCCATCGACAGGCGGAGCCGGGTGGACACGGCCAGATGGGGCAGCCAACGCATACACGCCTCCCGTCTCACGTCCCCGGCGCCCAGCAGTTGTCCACAGGCCGAGGCCCAGACTAGTCGTGTCCCCACGCTTGCGCCCCCCAATCAGCGGCAACACACCGTCGAGCCCACGATGTGGCCCATGTCGCGCGAGCGCCCATGGTCCAGCCCGGTCGGAGCCGTCGACGCTCTCCGTGCCCTGACCGACCTCGCGCTCCCCGTCGGCTGCGCCGCCTGCGGGCGCCCGGACCACCTCCTGTGCCCCGCCTGCGAGGCCGACGTGGCGGCCTCCCTGTGGCCGAGCGGCCCCAGGGCCGTGCGTCCGCGGCCGGTCCCGCGCGGGCTGCCGCCGGTGCACAGCGCAGGCCGGTATGCCGGGTCGCTGGCTGCCGTCGTCACGGCCTACAAGGACGACGGCCGCCGCGACTGCACCGGCCTGCTGGGCGGGCTGCTCGCCGGCTCGCTGGATGCCGCGGTGGTGGGGTGTCCGGAGGTGGTCGCGCGCTGGCGCCGCGGCGACGGGCCGGTGCTCGTCGTCCCGGTGCCGTCCTCGGCAGCCGCCCGTCGCCGGCGGGGTGACGCGCCGCTGCGGGCCCTGGCCGAGCGCGCCGTCACCGGCTTCGACCCGACTGAGGCGGTCCTCGCCGACGCGCTGCGCGCCCGGCGCCGGGTGGCCGACCAGGCCGGCCTCGGGGCGCGGGAGCGGGCCGTCAACCTCGAGCACGCGATGGCGGTTCGACCACGCTGGGGGGCCGTCGTCGACGGGGCGGCGTGCGTCGTCGTCGACGACGTCCTGACGACCGGGTCGACCCTGGTCGAGGCCGCCCGCGCGCTGCGTGCGGCGGGCGCGACCGTGGTCGTGGCCGCCACCATCTGCGCCACCCAGCGGCGCTCCGGCGGCCGGACCGGGTCGCTGTCCCACGGGTTGGAACGGCACCCGGGGCCGGGTTTCCCCGTCCACGAACCGCCTGAGCACGGCATACAGGTGGCACACCACGGACTCCGGGCAAACGCTGAACCAATCCTTGTGTCGTAAACCTCCGGCGTGGTCTACCGTCGGTACATGGCCCCCCTGGCCCCCGTGCACGTCACGCGAACAGGGCGCCTCGGACGCGGTCCGAAGGGCGCTCTGCGGCAGGGAGCGGAGCAGCAGGACACGCCGACCACCGGGTGCTCCCGCACGCCCGCGTGGAGGTGCTGCCGCGGCTGACCACCGGGCTGCGCAGCCCGACCCACACTCCCGCCGAACCCATGGAGGAACACCGTGGAGATTGTCGTCACCGGACGCCACATGCAGGTCTCAGACCGATTCCGTGACCACCTCGACGAAAAGCTCGCCAAGATCCCGCAGCTCGCCCCCCGGGTGCAGCGCGTCGATGTCATCGTGAGCCACGAGCCCAACAAGCGGCAGGCGAAGTCCTGCGAACGGGTCGAGATCACCTGTCACGTGAAGGGCCCGATCGTGCGGGCCGAGGCATGTCTCGACGACAAGTACGCCGCGCTCGACCTGGCGCTGGACAAGCTGATGGAACGCCTCAGGCGGGCCCAGGACCGCAAGCGGGTGCACCGCGGGAGGCACGCACCCGAGTCGGTGGCCGCTGCGACGGCGCGGATCCAGGAGCCCGGCGCATCGACCGGCGAGGACCACGTGCACGACGGCCTCGACGGTGACGGCGACCGGTTCGGCGCCCAGGGCAACTCGCCGGTCGAGATCCGCGAGAAGATCCACGCGACCGTGCCGATGGCGCTCGACCAGGCGGTCCGCGAGATGGAGCTCGTCGGGCACGACTTCTACCTCTACCACGACGAGGACACCGGCCAGCCGAGCGTCGTCTACCGCCGCAGGGGCTGGTCCTACGGCGTGATCCACCTCGACGTCACCGAGGACGAGGGCGCGGAGCGCAAGGTCTCCTGACCTGCGACGACGACGACACCGGGCGAGCCCAGAGGGCGTTTCGTCCGGTGTCGTCGCTGTCCGTGACAGTATGTGCCTCGTGTCGAATGGGGATGGTGTGCTGGGCAGCGGTGCCGACCCGATCAGGGTCGTCATCGCGGACGACCACGTCCTCTACCGCCGGGGCCTGCAGATGGTGGTGTCGCAGGACGACGACATCGAGATCGTCGGCGAGGCGGGTGACGGCAAGGAGGCCGTCGACCGCACCGTCGAGCTGCTTCCCGACGTCGTGCTGATGGACGTGCGGATGCCCCACACCTCGGGCATCCAGGCCTGCCAGACCATCAAGGCCCTCGTGCCGTCGACCAAGATCATCATGCTGACGATGTCCGACGAGGAGTCCGACCTCTACGAGGCGGTCAAGGCCGGTGCCAACGGCTACCTGCTCAAGGACGTGCCGGGCGAGGAGATCGCCGACGGCGTGCGCGCGGTGTTCAACGGCGACTCGCTGCTGTCACCCTCGATGGCGTCCAAGCTGCTCGCCGAGTTCGCCCACATGAGCAAGCGCCAGGGCGAGCGCCCCAGCGGCGTCGGCGCCCCGCGGCTGACCGACCGCGAGCTCGAGGTGCTGCGGCTCGTCGCGCGCGGGCTGGCCAACAAGGAGATCGCCCACCAGCTGTTCATCTCCGAGAACACCGTCAAGAACCACGTGCGCAACATCCTCGAGAAGCTCCAGCTCCACTCGCGGATGGAGGCGGCCATGTACGCCGTCCGCGAGAACCTCCTCGAACCCGGCGAGTGACCAGCGACGCACCGGCCGTGACGACCCCCTCCCCGGTGCGCCTGACGCGTGCCCAGGCGCGGCGGATCGCCCTCGCCGCCCAGGGCTTCGCCGAGCCGCGCCCGGCGCCGGGCAGCGCCACGATGCGGCACGTCCAGCGCGTCATCGACCGCGTGCAGATCGTCCAGATCGACAGCGTCAACGTGCTCACCCGCAGCCAGTACCTGCCGTTCTTCTCCCGGCTCGGCCCCTACGACACCGCCCTGCTCGACCGGGCCCGCGACCGCGCCCCGCGTCGGCTGGTCGAGTACTGGGCCCACGAGGCGAGCCTGATCCCGCCGTCGACCTGGCCGCTGCTCGACTTCCGCATGCAACGCGCCCTGCAGGACTCGTGGGGCGGCATGCAGCGGGTCGCCCGCGAGCACCCCGAGCTGGTGGCGGCGGTGCTCGCCGAGGTCGGCGCGCGGGGCCCGATCACGTCACGCGGCCTGGAGGCCGCGCTCGAGCACGACCTCCCGCGCCAGCGTGACGAGTGGGGCTGGAACTGGTCGCTGGTCAAGAGCGCGCTCGAGCACCTCTTCTGGGCCGGCCAGATCACCAGCGCCGGCCGGACCAGCCAGTTCGAGCGACGGTATGCCGCGCTGGAGCGGGTGCTGCCCGGACACCTCGCCGCCGAGGTCGCCGACCCCGCAGCCAGGCCGCCGCACGACGTCGCCTTCCGGGAGCTGGTCCTGATCGCGGCCCGGGCCCACGGGGTGGGCACCGAGCAGTGCCTGCGCGACTACTTCCGGCTCAAGCCGGAACAGGCCCGGCCGGCCCTCGAGTCCCTCGTGGCGGAGGGGGCGCTCGTGCCGGCCACGATCGAGGGCTGGAAACGGCCGGCCTACCTGCACCCCGAGGCGCGCCGGCCCCGGAAGGTGCACGCCCAGGCGCTGCTCAGCCCGTTCGACTCGCTGGTCTGGCAGCGGGACCGCACCGCCGCGATCTTCGGCATGGACTACCGGCTCGAGATCTACGTGCCCGCCCACCTGCGGGTGCACGGCTACTACGTCCTGCCGTTCCTGTTCGGCGACGCGCTCGTGGCGCGCTGTGACCTCAAGGCCGACCGAGCGGCAGGGGTGCTGCGGGTGCAGGCTCTGCACTGGGAGCCAGGGGCCCCCGAGGCGGCCCGGGCCGCCCTCGACGACGAGCTGGCCCTGATGGCCGGCTGGCTGGGCCTGGCCGGCGTCGCCTGACTGGAGTTCGATGGCGGGGGCGCCTCCCGTGGCGGGATCCTGCCGGGGGTTGTCCGGAATGCGCTGTCAGGCGCCGATGGTTGGCAGATAGCCTGCGGCAGTGACGATTCCTGCCGCTACCCAGGTGACGACCCCGACCCGACGGCCGGCCATCCACCGGGCCTGGTGGGTGGCGCTCGTGATCCTCGGCGCCCTCGTGGCCGCAGCCGGCTTCCGGTCGTCGACCGGGGCCCTGCTCGAGCCGCTCGAGTCCGAGTTCGGCTGGTCGCGGGCCACCACCTCCGGCGCGGTCACGGCCAACCTGGTGATCTACGGGCTGACCGCGCCGTTCGCGGCCGCGCTCATGGAGCGGTTCGGCCTGCGCCGGGTGGTCTGCCTCGCCCTCGTCCTCGTGGCGCTCGGCAGCGGGCTCACCACCGTGATGACCGCCCCTTGGCAGCTGTGGTTGCTCTGGGGGGTGTTCGTGGGCGTCGGGGCCGGGGCGATGGCCCTCGTGCTGGGGGCCGTCGTCGCGAACCGGTGGTTCGTGGAGTCGCGCCGCGGCCTGGTCACCGGGGTGTTCTCCGCAGCCGGTGCCGCTGGACAGCTGGTCTTCCTCCCGGGGATCGCCGCCCTGGCCGCCGGGCCGGGCTGGCGCTGGTCGGCGCTCGTGGTCACCGGCGCGGCCCTGCTCCTGGTGCCGCTGGTCCTGCTGGTCGTCCGCGACCGGCCGGCCGACCTCGGCCTGCGGCCCCTGGGGGCGCACCCGGGTGAGCCGCTCGACGAGCCGGCCACGCGGCATACCGGGTCGCAGGTCGGGCCGGGCCGGCTCGCTGTGCGGACGCTGCGCGAGAGCACGCGCTCGCGGACGTTCTGGATCCTCGTCGGCACCTTCTGGATCTGCGGCTGGTCCACGAACGGGCTGATCGGCACGCACTTCATCCCCGCGGCGCACGACCACGGCATGCCCGAGACCACCGCCGCCGGGCTGCTCGCGCTGATCGGCGTCTTCGACCTGGTCGGCACGATCGCCTCGGGCTGGCTCACCGACAAGGTGGACCCGCGGCTGCTGCTCTGCGGCTACTACGGGTTCCGGGGGCTCTCGCTGCTGTTCGTGCCCGCCCTGCTCGGGCCGGACATCCACCCGAACCTCTTCATCTTCATCGTCTTCTACGGGCTCGACTGGGTGGCCACCGTGCCGCCGACGATCGCGCTGTGCCGCCGACACTTCGGGGTCGCGCGCTCGGGGGTCGTCTTCGGCTGGGTCTTCGCGTCCCACATGGTCGGCGCCGGGGTCGCCGCGAGCTATGCCGGCTGGGTGCGGCAGAGCACGGGCGACTACTTCACCGCGTGGCTGACGGCCGGCGGGCTGTGCCTGTTCGCGGCGCTCGCCTGCCTGGCGATCTCCCGGTCCCCCGAACGCGGCTCGTGGAGCTCGGAGGGGGAGGACGCCGAGGTGGGCGCGGTGGCCTGACCGGGCCCACCGGTCGGCGGCGGTGAGCCCACCCGTCGGCTGCGTTGACAGCCGTGCTTGGCTTGGCGCATGACGGACCTCCGGACCTCCGACATCGTGGTCACCGACAACCCGGCCGAGCACCGGTACGAGGCCCGCATCGACGGGGCGCTCGCAGGCTTCTCGGCCTACCGCTTCAAGGGCGCCCACATCGTCTTCACGCACACCGAGGTGGACGACGCCTTCGCCGGGCAGGGCGTCGGCGGGGTGCTGGCCAGGGGCGCGCTCGACGACGTCCGGGCCCGGGCCGAGCACGACGTCGTCGCGCTCTGCCCCTTCATCTCCGCGTGGATCGCCCGGCACCCCGACTACCAGGACCTCGTCGCCCACTAGGGCTCCTCGTCGGAACCGCACTGTGCCGTCGACCGGAACCCCGCTGTGTTGTCGACCGGAACCCCGAATGCGCCCGGCGCGTTCGGCCGTGGGGAGCGTTCCCCGCCCGCGGGTCCACGGCGTCGCGTCGACTCGACTAGCCTAGGTCGGGCCTTGCCACCCGGATGACCACGGCTGCGATCGTCCGGGCGTAGCAGGAGATCAGAAAACTTCAGGAGATGTTGCGTGTCCAAGATCGTCGAAAAGCTGCTGCGTGCCGGTGAGGGACGCATCCTCAAGAAGCTCCACGGGATCGCCGCCCAGGTGAACGCGATCGAGGAGGACTTCGCCGCGCTCACCGATGCCGAGCTGCGGGCCGAGACCGATGTGTTCCGCAAGCGCCTCGCAGACGGTGAGACCCTGGACGACCTCCTCCCCGAGGCTTTCGCGGCGGTGCGCGAGGCGTCCAAGCGGACCCTCGGCAAGCGTCACTTCGACGTCCAGCTCATGGGTGGGGCCGCGCTCCACCTCGGCAACGTCGCGGAGATGAAGACCGGTGAGGGCAAGACCCTGGTCGCGACCCTGCCGTCCTACCTCAACGCCCTCGAGGGCAAGGGCGTCCACGTGGTCACGGTCAACGACTACCTCGCGGAGTACCAGTCCGAGCTGATGGGCCGCGTCCACCGCCTGCTGGGCCTCGAGACCGGTGTCATCCTCGCGTCGATGACGCCCGAGCAGCGTCGCGCCGAGTACGCCAAGGACATCACCTACGGCACGAACAACGAGTTCGGCTTCGACTACCTGCGCGACAACATGGCCTGGTCGGTCGACGAGCTCGTGCAGCGCGGCCACAACTTCGCGATCGTCGACGAGGTCGACTCCATCCTCATCGACGAGGCGCGAACGCCGCTCATCATCAGCGGTCCCGCCGACGCGGCGACCAAGTGGTACACCGAGTTCTCCAAGATCGCCGACCGGCTGACCCGCGGTGAGCTCGAGTCCGGTGAGGGCGACTACGAGGTCGACGAGAAGAAGAAGACCGTCGGCGTCCTCGAGGCCGGCATCGCCAAGGTCGAGGACTACCTGGGCATCGACAACCTCTACGAGTCCGTCAACACCCCGCTGATCGGCTACCTCAACAACGCCATCAAGGCGAAGGAGCTGTTCAAGCGCGACAAGGACTACGTCAACATGAACGGCGAGATCCTCATCGTCGACGAGCACACCGGCCGCATGCTGGCCGGCCGTCGCTACAACGAGGGGATGCACCAGGCGATCGAGGCGAAGGAGGGCGTCGAGATCCAGAACGAGAACCAGACGCTCGCCACGATCACCCTGCAGAACTACTTCCGCATGTACGACACCCTCTCCGGCATGACCGGTACGGCCCAGACCGAGGCCGCCGAGCTGAACTCGATCTACAAGCTCGGCGTCGTGCCGATCCCGACCAACCGCCCCATGGTGCGCAAGGACCAGGCCGACCTCGTCTACCGCACCGAGGAGGCGAAGTACACCGCCGTCGTGGACGACATCGCGCAGCGGTATGCCGAGGGGCAGCCCGTGCTCGTCGGTACCGTCTCGGTCGAGAAGAGCGAGTACCTCTCGGACCAGCTGCGCCGCAAGGGTGTCCCGCACGAGGTCCTCAACGCCAAGCAGCACGAGCGTGAGGCCGCGATCGTGGCGCAGGCCGGTCGCAAGGGCGCCGTCACGGTGGCCACCAACATGGCCGGCCGAGGCACCGACATCATGCTCGGTGGCAACCCCGAGTTCATGGCCGTCGCCACCCTCAAGCAGCAGGGCCTCGACCCGGTGGAGACGCCGGAGGAGTACGAAGCCGCGTGGGATGCCGCCCTGGTCAAGGCCGAGGAGGCCGTCCAGGCCGAGCACGACGAGGTGACCGAGCTCGGTGGGCTCTACGTGCTGGGCACCGAGCGGCACGAGTCGCGCCGCATCGACAACCAGCTGCGTGGCCGCTCCGGTCGCCAGGGTGACCCGGGCGAGTCGCGGTTCTACCTCTCCCTGCAGGACGACCTCATGCGGCTGTTCAACGCCGCGATGGTCGACCGGTTCATGACCACGGCCAAGATGGAGGACGACGTCCCGATCGAGTCCAAGATGGTCAGCCGCTCGATCCAGAGCGCGCAGGGCCAGGTCGAGGGTCGCAACTTCGAGATCCGCAAGAACGTGCTGAAGTACGACGACGTCCTCAACCGCCAGCGCACGGTCATCTACGACGAGCGCCGTCGCGTCCTGGAGGGCGAGGACCTGCACGAGCAGATCCGGCACTTCATCAACGACGTCGTGGGCGGGTACGTCGACGCCGAGACCGCCGAGGGCTTCGCCGACGACTGGGACCTCGACCGCCTGTGGACCGCCCTCAAGACGCTCTACCCGGTGTCGGTGACCCCGCAGGACGTCCTCGAGGCGGCGGACGGGTCACTCACCCGCGACAGCCTGCGCGAGGTGATCACCTCCGACGCGCACCACGCCTACGACGAGCGTGAGGCCCTGCTCGGCGCCGAGGTCATGCGTGAGGTCGAGCGCCGGGTCGTGCTGTCCGTGCTGGACCGCAAGTGGCGCGAGCACCTCTACGAGATGGACTACCTCCAGGAGGGCATCGGCCTGCGGGCGATGGCCCAGCGCGACCCGCTGGTCGAGTACCAGCGCGAGGGCTTCCAGCTCTTCGAGGCGATGAACGAGTCCATCAAGGAGGAGTCGGTCGGCTACCTGTTCAACGTGCAGGTCGACGTCGACCAGCCCGTTGAGCCGGCTCCGGCGCTCCAGCCGGTCAGCGTGTCCGACATGCTCGCCGGGTCGGGGCTGTCCTCGGCCGCGACCGAGGTCGACGAGACCGTCGACGCCTCGGCCGGGTCGAGCAACGGCGGCCGGGCCGCGGACGCCGACCTGGTGCCCGCCGAGTCCGCCCTGGCGGCGGAGCGGCACCCGACGTTCCGGGCCAAGGGCCTCGAGCAGCCGGAGCGTCGTCCGCAGCAGCTGCAGTACTCCGCGCCGAGCGAGACCGGCGACGTGGAGCACCGGGCGGTGGGCTCGGTCAACGACACGCTGACCGAGGACCAGCTCAAGGGCGCGTCACGCAACGGTCCGTGTCCCTGCGGCTCGGGCAAGAAGTTCAAGATGTGCCACGGGAAGCCGTGACGCCGACGTCCTGACCTCAGCCGACCTGGAGGGCCTCGACCCGCCAGCGCCCGTCGATGCCCACGAGCCGGAAGGCCAGCGCGCGGACCCGGCCGCCGTCGACCACGACGGCGCTGGCCTCGGCCACTCCGTCGGCCGGCTCGCACACGCGGACGCCACGCACCACGGTGCGCCGCGTCGACCCGGCCCCGCGCCGGGCTGACACGGCCGCGCGGCGGGCCACGGCGGCATACACCTCCGGGGTGGTCCAGCGCAGCACCTGAGGCGCCGGACGAGCTCCGGCCATCACCTCGACGAGCCCCTGGGCGATGTGGCCGGCCCACTCGCGGGGGTCGGGGAGGTCGTCGCGCCGGGTCGGGCGCTCGCCGAAGAGCTGCTCGTCGGTCATCGAGTCGAAGTCGACGGCGAGCGCGTCCTGGATGTAGCGCGGCGGGACGCGGTCCTCGGGCACCCAGGACTCGAGCTCGCTCAGCACCGGGGGCCGGGTGCGGGGAGCCGGGACGATCCGGAGCGGGGTGAGCCGTCCGGGCGCCGTCGGGGTGGGGGAGGCGCCCCTCGCGGGGCTCACGGGTGGGCTCCCACGGGTGCGCGCAGCCGCTGTCCGGGCCGGAGGAGGTCGGGGTCGGGACCGATCACGTCGCGGTTGGCTGCGTACCAGTGCGGCCATGCAGCAGCGACCTCGGTGTCGGTGGCCCCGGGGCCGAGGTCACGACGCGCGATGGTCCACAGCGAGTCGCCGCGGTGGACGACGACCTCGGTCGAGGCCGGCGCGCTCGGGCCGGTCACGAGGCGCGCCACGGGGGCGGGCGGGTGCACCGGTCGCGACGGGGTCCAGCCGGGCCCGGTGACCGAGGGCGCGGTGACGGAGGGCGCGGTGACGGAGGGCGCGGTGACGGAGGGCGCGGTGACGGAGNNNCTGCCGTGGCGGAGGCCTCCGGGGCGGCTGGTGTGGGTGCCGAAGGCGAAGGCGAGGGCGAAGGCGCGGCCGCCGGCAGGGTCAGGACGAACCCGGGGGAGCGTCCCGCGGGTACGCCGGGCCCGCCCACGCCGCCCACCGAGGCGGTCGCGGTGCCTGGCGCGAGGGTGGCACCGACGGCAGCACCCACCAGGATCGCGGCGACTCGTCTCGTCGCCGCGGGCGCCACCGTGCGCGACCACCGTCGAGCCCGGTCGCCGAGCCAGCCCGGGAGGTGGGCCGCGCAGGCGATGGTGGTGCTGACCACCAGCCACCCAGCGAGGAGCACGCAGGCGGCCAGGACGCAGACCAGCACCGCCTCGTCGAGGCTCGCTGGTCCGGGGGCCCGCACGACCCGCCACGCACTCCGTGCCCCTCCCAGTGCGAGCAGCTCCAGCCCGACCAGCGCACCGATCGCGGCGACCGGCCTCAGGCCTGCGCCGATCCCGCGGCGTCGGCTCACGGACTCGTTGAGCACCATCCACACCCCCCGTGGCGACTTGCCTTGTATCGTTTCCGTGTGTTTGCGTCTGCTTGACGCGGTTTGACGGTAACAACGTGGAGCCATGGTGGCAAGGGGAGGACGATGCGCTGGGACGACCTGTTCTCAGACCTGGGGGCCCAGTGGGACGCCGAGGCGCGGCGCGAGCTGGACGGCGAGGTCGCCGACCGCACCAGGCGGGAGCGGGCGCTGGTGGGCCTGCAGGAGCGGCTGGCGGCGGCCCTCGGCGGGCGGGTGGCGCTGACGGTGCGCGTGGTCGGCTCGCTGCCGGGGCGGGTCCTGGAGGTGGGTGACGGGTGGCTGCTGCTGGCCACCGAGCCCGGCGGCCTGGGGCTCGTGCCGTTCCCCGCGGTGACCGGGGTGACGGGGCTCCCGGCTCGGGTCGACGCGACCGGTCAAGGACGTCGCTTCGGGCTCGGCTATGCCCTGCGCGGGCTGAGCCGCGACCGCGCCACCGTGCTCGTGACCGACCTCGACGGGGTGGTGGTGAGCGGCACCATCGATGCGGTGGGTCGCGACGTGCTCGAGCTGAGCGAGCACGCACCGGACCTGCCCCGCAGGGCGGAGAACGTCACCGGGCGTCGCCTCGTGCCGTTCTCCGCGGTGGTGCTGGTGCGCCCCGCCCGACCGGCCGGGGCGCAGCCGGGTCAGTCCTGACCCTGGCCGAACGGGTGGGCGGCGACGAAGGTCTTGGTCTCGCTGTACATCCGCTGGATGTACCCCTCGAGCTCGGCCACCTCGACGCGCCACTGACCGCGCCCGCCGACCTTGATGGCGGGCAGCTCTCCGGAGCGGACGAGTGCGTATGCCTGGGCTGACGAGATGTCGAGAACTTCCGAGACCTCGGAAAGCTGAATGAATCGCTTTGCCACGTTCTTCCCCTCTTCTTCCGCCAGTCGCCTTGACTGGGAGCAGACCTTTCCTTGACCGAATTTTTACCATGTTCTTGTGGCTGCGTCTGTTCGTTGGACAGATTCTGGCATCTATAGCCGTTTGGGGGAGTTGGCCTCCCGACCTTGTGGATGACCCGCGAACCTGTGGACTGAGCGGGTCTGGCCCCTCCCGGCGCGCCATGATGACCGCTCCGGTGCGCTCGTTTGCCCCGGTCAGGAGCCGATGAAGACGTGTTGACGAAGGGGGACCTCGCCATGACTGACCTCGCTGCGCCCAAGGCGGTCCGGCTCCAGCGCCCGGGGTGGCGCGACGCCCGCCTCGGGGTGGGGGTGCTGCTCGTGCTGTCCTCGGTCGGCCTCGGCGCCTTTGTCGTGGCCCACGTCGACGACCGGACCGCGGTGTATGCCGCCCGCGGAGCCTTGGTGCCGGGCCAGCGGCTCACCGACGACGACCTGAGCCGGGTCGACGTCCAACTGGGGGCGAAGCTGACCGCCTACCTCTCGGCGACCGGTGGCCTGGCGCCCGACCGCTTCGTGCTCCGGCCGGTGCCCGCCGGAGAGCTCGTCCCGGCCGCCGCGGTGGGCGACCGGGACGAGGTCGGGGTCCAGCCGCTGGTCCTCACCGTCGATGCCGGCTCCGCGGCCGCCCTGCAGGTGGGGTCCACCGTCGACGTCTACGTCAACCGGGTCGACCCGGCCGCCGGCAGCGGCTCGGCAGGGGGCTTCCTCGGGCCGGAGCTCACCCTGCAGGCCGTCTCCGTGTCGAGCCTGCCCCGCAGCCCGGGCGGGCTGGGAGGTGGCTCGGCGGGTGACCGCGCCGTGCAGGTCATGGCCCCGACCCCGCGGATCAAGGAGATCATCGCCGCGGTCGACCTGGGGGCGCGGGTGACGGTGGTGCCGGTGGCCGGCTCGGCCCTCCGGGTGGAGCAGTGACGCGTCAGGTCATCGCCGCCCTCGACGCGTCCTGGGAGTCGGAGCTGGTCGCGGCGGTCGAGGGCACCGCCGGCTACACCGTCGCGCGGCGGTGCGCCGACCTCGCCGACCTGCTGGCCGCCGCAGCGGCGGGGCACGGGGAGATCGCCCTCGTCTCCGCCGACCTGCGCGCCCTGGACCGTCCGGCGCTGCACGAGCTGGCCAGCCACGGGGTCGAGGCCGCCGGGGTGGTGGGGCCGGGCGACGAGCCGGGTGAGCTCCGACTGCGCCAGCTCGGCCTCCAAGTCGTCCTGCGCGCCGACCTGGCCAGCCACGAGATCGATGACGCGCTCGACTCCCTCGAGGCGGTCCACGGCGGGCCGCCCCCCACCGGACCCGACGGGCTGGCCGGTGGCCACCTCGACGACGGCGCGGCACCGCCGACCCCGGCGACCGTCATCGCGGTCTGGGGCCCGACCGGCGCGCCGGGTCGCACGACCGTCGCGGTCAACCTGGCCGCCGAGCTCGCCCTCCGCGAGCCGACCCTCCTGGTCGACCTCGACACCTACGGCTCGTCCATCGCCCAGGTGCTCGGGCTGCTCGACGAGGCGCCGGGGGTCGCCGCGGCGACCCGCGCCGCCGACCAGGGTGGGCTCGACCTCGCGGGGCTGGCGCGAGTGGCTCCGGAGGTGAGCCCCGGGCTGCGGGTGCTGACCGGCATACCGCGGGCCGGGCGGTGGACCGAGCTCCGGGCGCCCTCGGTGGCGCACGTGCTGGCCACCGCCCGGGGACTGGTCAGCTTCGTCGTCGTGGACTGCGGATTCGCGATCGAGGACGACGAGGAGCTGTCCTACGACACCCTGGCCCCCCGGCGCAACGCCGCCACCCTCACGGCGCTGGAGGAGGCGGACGAGCTGGTCGTGGTGGGCACGGCCGACCCGATCGGGCTGCAGCGGCTGGTCCGGGCGGTCCAGGACCTCGCCTCGGTGCCGTCGCCCCGGGCCCGGGTGGTGGTCAACCGGGTCCGGCCCACGTCCGTGGGGCCGCGCCCCGAGCGCCGGATCGCCGAGGCGCTCGGGCGCTTCGCCGGGATGGACGACCTCACCTTCCTGCCCCTGGACCAGCCGACCCTCGACTCGGCCGTGTTCGCCGGAACCACGCTGGCCGAGTCCGCGCCACAGTCCGCGCTGCGCAGGGCGCTCGCCACGCTCGCCGACGGGTATGCCGCGCCGTTTCCCGAGCGTCGTCGCCGACGTCGCTGACGGGCCCGGCCCCGTCGGGTCAGGAGCTGAACAGCAGGGTGAGCCCGCCCACGGTGTAGCCGACCATCAGGACGAGCAGGGGCACCTGGCCGAGCACGGCGGCCCGGCGCGGGAACAGCGTGATCGCGCGCTCGTGGGCGGCGACGACGCCGAGGACGTGGCCGGTGATGATGGCCACGACCTGGATGCCGGCCACGAGGCCGGGGGCGATGAGCGCGGCCGAGGGCGACACGCCGGCGGTGCCCAGCCAGTTGGCCCCCGTCCCCAGGGGGTCGCTCATCTTGGCGAGGCCGTTGGTGCCCTCCCACACCCACAGCGACCAGTAGTGCGCGACGAGGTACCCCGCCGCGATCGGGATGAGCGAGGGCGCGAAGGCCGTGGCGATTCCTCGCACGCTGACGCCGGCGAGGCGCGCCGACAGCACGGCCGCGGCATACAGGGAGGCGGCGACGACGAGGCTGAAGGTGACCAGCGCCCCGGTCTCCCACAGGCGGGCGGGGAGGCTGGACGACTGGACGAAGGTGTACCAGCGGGTCTCGCCGGAGAAGCCGTCGTACGCGGTGGTGCCGAGCATCACCGACGTGACTGCGAGCAGCCCGGGGGCCGCGTCGAGCTGGAGCGGTCCGTGCAGGGGGGTCCGCAGCACCCAGCGACCGTCGGCCCGCCGGCCGAGGGGGCTGAGCGTGCCGTAGAGGGACGACCAGGAGGTGAAGGGGTCGCCGCGGCGCAGGTAGGGCGTGCCGAAGGTGAGGGCCAGGACGATGCTGACGATGAGGTAGCCGAGCACCGCGATGCGCAGTACCGGCTGGTCGGCGTTGTCGGGGGCGATCAGCTCGAGCCAGGCGAAGGCGAGCAGGCCGGTCGCGGCCGGCCAGAAGCCGAGGCGGTAGTCCGCGAGGGCGAAGTCGTCGTCGATGCGGGCCGCCCGCAGGATGCCGGTGCGGATCCAGCGCACCGGGTTGAGCAACCGCCAGATGCCGCCGAACACCATGGACAGGAAGGCGAGCCCGACCCAGAGCCACACGTAGACAACGGAGGGCACCGGGTTGTTCGCGTCGTCCTTGCCGAAGGCCAGCGCCAGCAGGGTCCAGGCCGTGATGGCGAGCGACAGGATGACGAACAACCCCCGGATGGCGCCGCTGTCGAGGGCCAGCGCGACCGGCATCGGGAGCAGGCGCCCGTCTCTGGCATCGAGGCGCGGTTGCTTCCAGAGCAGCCCCAGCGCGACGAACGACACCACGAGGGCCAGCCCGGCCCCGACGAGCAGGAGCGTGAAGGGGAGCGGGAGGTCCTCTCGCGACCCCACGCCGTGGGCGGGCACGAGGCCGGGCACGAGGCCGGGCGCGAGAGCGGGCAGGGCCGTGGCTGCGGGAAGGGCGGCGAGGGCGCCGGGTGTCACCGGACCGCGATCTTCATCAGCCGCAGCTCCGGGTGGTGGGTCTCCACCTCGTAGACGCCGGGCTGCGCGCCCGTGACGGTGACGCTCAACGGCGTGCCCGCGACCAGGTCCTTCTCGATCTCGAACCCGTGGATGTGGAGCTGGTCGGCGTGGTCGCTGGTCACGGTGAGGGTCAGCTGCTCGCCGACCGCGAGGTCGACCGTGGCGGGCGCGGGAGTGACCTTCGAGCCGGTGACGGTGATGGCGATGGTGCGGCCGCTCGCGCTGGAGCTGCTGCTGGACGAGCTGGAGCCGCTGCTCGAGGAGCTCGAGGACGTCGTCGAGGAGGAGGTGGAGCCGCCCGTCCCGGAGTCGTCGCCGGAGCTCCCACAGGCGGCCAGACCGAGGGCGAGGGGCAGGCTCAGCGCCAGCCCGGCGGCACACGTCATCGGCCTGCGCAGGGTCATCTTCGTCACGAACCCGAGTCTAGACAGCGCTTTCTGACACGATGAGCGGGTGCCTGACCGCCTGAGCTCCCTCGACGCGTCGTTCCTCTACCTCGAAGAGGCGACGACGCCGATGCACGTCGGTTCGGTCATGGTGTTCGACCCCCCGAGCGACGGGTTCGACTACGACCGGCTGGTGCAGCTCATCTCCACCCGCATCGCCTTCGTGCCCCGCTACCGGCAGCGGATCCGGCAGATCCCCGGCCGGCTGGCCAACCCGGTGTGGGTCGACGACGAGAACTTCGACGTGACCTACCACGTGCGCCGCTCCGCCCTCCCGCGGCCGGGCAGCGACGAGCAGCTGCAGGAGTTCGTCGCCCGGATCCAGCCCCGCGCCCTCGACCGGCACCGCCCCCTGTGGGAGGTCTACCTCGTCGAGGGGTTGGCCGAGGGGCGCTTCGCGATCGTGACGAAGTCGCACCAGGCGCTGGTCGACGGCATCAACGCGGTCGACATCGCGCACGTCATCGTCGACGGCGACCCGGCAGCCGAGGGACTGGTCACCGACACCTGGCGACCCTCCCGCGAGCCGAGCGACATCGAGCTGCTCACCGGCGCCCTCGTCGACGCGGTCCGGCGGCCCAGCGAGGTCGTCGAGAACATCCGCGGCGGCATGGTCGACGTGAAGGCCGTGGGCACGCGCGCCCTTACTGCCGCAGGCGATGTCGTGTCGACGCTGGCTCGCACGGCCGCCCGACCGGCCCCCCACTCGCCGCTCAACGCGCCGGTGGGGGAGGCCCGCCGCTACGTCATGATCGGCACCGACCTCGAGGACTACCGCAAGGTCCGCAGCCGGCTCGCCCGGGGCAACTACGCCGACGACGTGTCGATCAACGACGTGGTGCTCGCGACCATCTCGGGTGCCTTCCGCACCTGGCTGCTGACCCGTGGCGAGTCCGTCCACTCCGGGACGACGGTGCGGGCGATGGTGCCCGTGAGCGTCTACGACGAGGACGCCCGACACGTCGGCAGCCGGCTCACCGCCTGCTTCGTCGACCTGCCCGTCGGAGAACCCGGCCCGTCGATGCGGCTGCACCAGATCGCGTTCGCGATGCGGCAGCAGATGGAGGGCGGCCAGGCCGTCGGTGCCGAGTCCCTGGCCGGACTGGCCGGATTCGCGCCGCCGACCCTCCACTCCCTCGGTGCCCGGCTCGGGAGCGCGGTGTCCCGGCGGCTGTTCAACGTCGTGATCACCAACGTGCCCGGCCCCCAGCACACCCTGTATGCCGGTGACGCGCGGATGCTGTCCACCTACCCGGTGATGCCGCTGGCCAAGGGACAGGCCCTGTCGATCGGGCTGACGTCCTACGACGGTGGCGTCTACTACGGCCTCAATGCCGACCGCGACTCGATGCCCGACATCGACGTCCTCGGCCAGAGCATCGTCGACTCCCTCGGTGAGCTGCTGGACAGCCACCGGTCCAAGGCGCGATGACACCGGCCGCGATGCCCGGTGCGGCGAGCCGTCGTGGCGGCCCGCGGCGTGGCCTCGTGCTCGGGGGCGGCGGGGTGCTGGGCGCCGCGTGGATGGTCGGTGCCCTCACCGCGCTCGAGGCCGAGCTCGGGGTGGACGTGCGCGAGTTCGACGAGCTCGTGGGCACCTCGGCCGGCTCCGTTCTCGCCGGGCTGCTCGGGGCCGGGGTCTCGGTCGCCGACCTCCTCACCCACCAGCTCGACGGCAGCATCGACGTCGGGCCGCTGGCCGGGTACGCCTGGGACTACGAGAAGGACACCGGCGGCGACCGACCGGGTCTCCCGAAGGTCGGGCTCGGGTCGCGAGAGCTGTTGCGGCGCAACGCACTCCACCTCCGCCACCTGCCGCCGACCGCCGTCCTCTCCGCGATCCTGCCCGAGGGGCGCGGCAGCATCGAGGCCGTCGGGGCCATGGTCGGCCACGTCGTCCCGGACGGGTGGCCGCCCCGAGGCGGGGTCACCGTCGTGGCCCTCGACTACGACACGGGGGAGCGGGTGGCCTTCGGTCGGGAAGGTGCTCCGGTCGTCGACCTCCCGGCCGCGGTGATGGCCTCGTGCGCGATCCCCGGCTGGTACCAGCCGGTGCGCATCGGTGCGCACCGCTACATCGACGGCGGCGCCTGGTCGTCGACCAACCTCGACCTGATGGCCGGGCTCGGCCTCGACGAGGTCTACGTGCTCGCCCCGCAGGTGAGCTTCGTCCGCGACGCCCCCACCCACTGGCGCACCCGCGTGGAGCGGCAGTGGCGCAACCGCGTGACCCTCCGGGTCCTCCGCGAGCTCGCCAAGGTGCACGACGACGGTGCCGAGGTGACGGTGCTCGGCCCCGGCGAGGAGGACCTCGAGGCGTTCGGCTCCAACCTCATGGACGTCAGCCGCCGGCCGGCCGTGATCGCCACCTCGCTGCGCACGTCGGCCGTGGCCCTGCACGACCCGGCACCCCTACCCGACCGTGCCGCCTTCGACGATGTCGGATCACTCAGTGAGGACGTGGGATGACCCAGACCAGGATCTACGTTCCCCTGCTCCCGGAGGCCGTGCGCCGGCTGGCCGCAGACCGCGAGATCGGTCCTGCGCCGGTCGCCGCCTTCGGCGTCACCGAACGCATCGAGCGCGCCGACCCGACCGGCCTCGAGGAGGAGTGGGAGTATGCCGCGCTGACCGAGGCCGCGGACGCGGCAGCGCTGCTCCAGGGCACCACGGTGGCCAAGCGGGTCGTCGCCGCCGCGGACGTCGACCCCGGCGCGGTTTCGTCGGACGGCACCCGTGAGTCCCTCGCGGCCGTGACGGTCGCCAGCCCGGTCTCGCTGCGACAGGTGGTGTCGTTCCACGTCGACGAGGAGGCGGGCGACCAGGGCATGGAGGACCTGCTCTGGTACGACGCGACCGAGCTCGACGAGGTGCTGCGCCTGCTCTGACCCGGTCGGCTGCCTACTGCCACACGGCCGTTCCGCTGCCACTACGGAGAACGCTGGTTCCCCGGACCGGCCGACCACCTCGATGCTCGAGGTCACGGCGGGGAGTCCGGAGGTGGTGTGGAGAGCGACACGCAGCGCCAGGGCCGGCTGGCCGAGGCGGTGGCTGCCAACCGGGCCGGCTCGGCGACGCCGCACGTCGTCGTGGTCCTGCCCGCGTTCAGCCTCGCCGAGAGCCTGCTGGCGCACTACGCCACCCGCCTCGGCGCGTACGAGCACCGTTACCTGCTCGCCACCCTGATGATCCCCAGGATCCCCGGCTGCGAGCTGGTGTTCGTCACCTGCCAGGCACCGGAGCCCGAGGTCCTCGACTACTACGACCGGCTGGGCTCACCCGGCCACCCGAGTGGCCTGCTGGAGCGGCTGCACGTCCTGACGGTCGAGGACCGCTCGCCCCGCGCGGTGTCGGCCAAGCTCCTCGACCGTCCTGACCTCCTCGAGCGGCTGAGCAGCCTGACCGACGGCCGCCTCACCCTCCTCGAGCCGTGGAACGTGACGGACACCGAGATCGAGGTCGCGCGCAGGGTCGGCGCGCCCGTCAACGGCACCGCGCCGGACCTGTGGCCGCTCGCCTTCAAGAGCGCCGGCCGCAGGCTGTTCCGCGAGGTGGGAGTGCCCACGCCCGCAGGCGTGGAGGACGTCCGGGACGTCGAGGGGGTCGGACGGGCCGTGACCGCCATCCGGCGCACCCGCCCCGAGGTCGCCGCGGTGGTCGTCAAGCACGACAACAGCGGTGCGGGTGACGGCAACGTCGTGGTGCCGGTCCGCGACACCTCCGGTCGTCCCCTGGACCCGGCCGACCTCGTCGCCACCCTCGGGCAGAGCCTCCCGCCGTGGTACGTCGCGGATCTCCAGGCCGGGGGAGTCGTGGAGGAGCTCCTGGAGGGCGGCGACCTGCGCAGCCCCAGCGCCCAGGTGGACGTCCTTCCGGACGGCTCCGTGCGGGTGCTGGCGACCCATGAGCAGATCCTCGGGGGCGACAACGGCCAGGTCTACTCCGGCTGCCGCTTCCCCGCCGACCCTGCGTATGCCGCGCGGCTGGGTGCGCACGCCGTGGCCGTGGGCCAGTGGCTGGCTGACCGCGGCGCCCGGGGCCGGCTGGGCATCGACTTCCTCGCCGTCCGGCACCGGGAGGGCTGGGACGTGCGCGCGCTGGAGGTCAACCTCCGCAAGGGCGGGACGACCCATCCGTTCACCGCCCTGCGTCACCTGGCCCCCGGGACCTACGACGCGGCCACCGGGAGGTACGAGCTCGCGGACGGCAGTGGCGCACGGTGCTACCGCTCCACGGACGGCCTCATGGACCCGGCGTGGACCCGACTCTCCCCGACCGCGGTGATCGAGGCCGTTGCCGCAGCGGGACTCCAGTTCGACCCGGCGCGACGGGTCGGCGTCGTCCTGCACATGCTCAGCTGCCTGCGCGTCGACGGCCGACTCGGGGTGACCGCGATCGCCGCCGATCCCGACGAGGTCGAGCGACTCTACGAGGCGACCGAACGAGCCGTGCGGTCCCTCGGGACGGCCTGACCCCGACCTCTCCGGTGCCGGCCGTCAGGCGAGGGCGGCCAGCCAGGGGTCGACGATCGCGTGGAACTCCTCGGTGCGGTCGCGGCGCACGCAGTGCCCGGCGCCGTCGACGACCCTGATGTCGACCTGCGGGTTGGCCAGCTCGGCGGCGCGCCCGCGCACGGCAGGGGTGACCGGCCCGCCACGCTCGGCCAGCAGCACCAGCGCCGGCACCCCGATGGCGGCGACGAGCTGGTCCCACGGCTCGAGCAGGTTCGCGATGCCGAGGTCGAGGAAGGCCAGGTCCACCTGGGCCTTGGACTCCACCCACGGGGCGAGCTCGACGTCGGGCCAGGTCGGGTTGTCGGCGCGACCCTTCTCGAGCTGCCCGGCGGGGTCGTCGGCGAAGGCGCGGCACTCCGCGACCCGTTCACGCACGATGCCGCGCGGCTGCACCCGTTCGGCCGGGTCGCGCCACGCGGGGTCCTCGAGCACGACGCCGGCCACGAGGTCCGGTCGTCGCGCGGCCAGCGCCCCCGCGATGCCACCGCCCATCGAGTGGCCCACCACGAGGACCCGGCCGCCGTGCGCGGCGGCGACCTGCGAGACGGTGGCCTCGGCCGCGGCATACATCGCCTCCATCGGGTCGGGGGAGGCCAGCTGCACGGGTGTGAACCGCGGTGAGCTGCCGTGGCCGAGCAGGTCCACGCCGACCACGCGGTAGTCCGCGGACCAGCGGCGCACCGCGTCCGGCCAGCAGTCGCCGGAGTCACCCAGTCCGTGCAGGAGCACGACGGTGGGGGCGCTCGGGTCGGCGGGGCCGGACCAGCGGTAGGCGAGCTCGGGGGCGTCGAGGGCAGGCGGCATACGTGACACCATAGGTCCGCGCTGCGCTGCCACCGGAGCTGTGCGGCAGCCGCGCCCGAGCCACCGAAGCGACCCCGAGGAGCCAGCCCACATGGATGCCGTCACCCAGGTGCCCGTCCCCGTCAACGAGACCGTCCTGGACTACGCGCCGGGCAGCCCCGAACGCGCCTCCCTCGAGGTGGCGCTCGCCGAGCTGGGCAGCTCCCGCGTCGACCTGCCCCACACCATCGCAGGCAAGCGGGTCATGGGCACGGGCAAGAAGATCGAGGTCCGCCAGCCGCACGCCCGCCGCAAGGTGCTGGGCACGATGCGCAACGCGACCCTCGGTGACGCCCAGGCAGCGGTCGACGCGGCCAAGGCGGCGGCCCCGCAGTGGCGCGAGACGTCGTTCGACGACCGCGCCGCGATCCTGCTCAAGGCGGCCGAGCTGCTCTCCGGCCCGTGGCGTGCGCACCTGAACGCGGCCACCATGCTGGGCCAGTCGAAGACCGCCTACCAGGCCGAGATCGACGCGGCCTGCGAGCTGATCGACTTCTGGCGGATCAACGTCCACTTCGCCCGGCAGATCCTCGCCGAGCAGCCGCCGCTCAACGCCAAGGGCATCTGGAACCGCACCGACCACCGCCCGCTCGAGGGGTTCGTCTATGCGATCACCCCGTTCAACTTCACCGCGATCGCCGGCAACCTGCCGACCGCGCCGGCGCTGATGGGCAACACGGTGGTGTGGAAGCCCAGCCCGACCCAGCAGTTCGCGGCGCAGCTGACCATGTCGCTGCTCGAGGAGGCCGGGATGCCGCCCGGCGTCATCAACATGGTCACGGGCGACGGACTCAACGTCTCGAAGGTCGCGCTCGCCGACCCCGACCTCGCCGGCATCCACTTCACCGGTTCGACCCCGACCTTCCAGCACCTGTGGCAGGAGGTCGGCGCCAACCTGCCGAGCTACCGCACCTACCCGCGCCTGGTCGGCGAGACCGGCGGCAAGGACTTCATCCTCGCCCACCCGTCCGCAGACCCGGAGGTGTTGCGCACGGCCATGATCCGCGGCGCCTTCGAGTTCCAGGGGCAGAAGTGCTCGGCCGCCTCGCGTGCCTACGTGCCGCGCTCGCTGTGGAAGAAGATCAAGGCCGACCTCGTGTCGATCACCAACGGCCTGAGCCAGGGCGACGTCACGGACCTGTCCAACTTCATGGGCGCGGTCATCGACGAGCGGGCCTACGCCAAGCACACCGCCGCCATCGACCGCGCGCACGCCACTCCGGGCGTCGACGTCGTGGCCGGTGGCACCTACGACGACAGCGAGGGCTGGTTCATCCGCCCGACCGTCCTCGAGATCGACGACCCGACCGACGAGTCCTTCCGCACCGAGTACTTCGGCCCGATCCTGTCGGTGCACGTCTACCCGGACCGCCAGTACGACAAGGTGCTCGATCAGATGGAGTCGTTCGCGCCGTTCGGCCTGACCGGCTCGATCATCGCCCAGGACCGCTACGTGATCGCCGACGCGACGTCGCGACTGCGGTTCGCGGCCGGCAACTTCTACATCAACGACAAGCCGACCGGTGCGGTGGTGGGCCAGCAGCCGTTCGGTGGTGGCCGGGCCTCGGGCACCAACGACAAGGCCGGTGCCGCCCAGAACCTCCTGCGCTGGACCAGCGCCCGCTCCATCAAGGAGACCTTCAACCCGCCGAAGGCACACGCCTACCCGCACATGGGCTGACGCGACGACGACGTCAGACCCGCACCTCAGCTTTATCGGGTCTACCGGGAAAGGGCGGCTTCACCCGACAAAGGTTCTCGGGTGAAGCCGCCCTTTGTCCCATGACCCGATAAAGATGAGGTATGCCGCGGCGAAGCCGGGCGGGCGCGCCGGGTCGCCTCAGCGCTTGAGCCAGGTCTTGGCGGTGGTGGCCTCGATGTCGATGGCCTCCTCGATCGGCGGCGCGGCGGCCTTCTCGATCTTGCCGCCGATCAGCGGCACCTTGGCCTTGAGCTCGGCCTCGAGCGTCTCCACCGTGCCGCCCGCGCCGGGGGCCAGCATCAGGGTGCCCTTGAGGGCGATGGGTGCGCCGGCGACCGCCATCTCGACCGTGCCGCGCCGGCCCCCGCCGGCGGCGGCCGGCCCCCAGTCCTGGGTCTCGGTCACCTTCAGGGTGTCGCCGACCATGGACTTGGCGAAGTCGGGCAGCCCGTCGCTGGGCAGGATGCGCTCGGTGGTGATGACGGTGTGGTCGCCGACGGTCTCGACGTCCGCCGAGTGCTTGATGGCCGCGGTGGCCGCGCACTTCGCCTCCTGGAACTTCACGTCCGACAGGACCGCGAAGACCTCCTCAGGGGTGGCGGCGTACTCGATCGTCTTGGCGATCTTCATGCGTCTTCTCCTGTCACCGGGGTGCTGCCCACCAAGCGGCGGGACGTCGCCTCGCCAGCGTAGCCATCGGGGCTCAGGGCCGCGACGAGGCCATCCGCAGGCGCACCTGCTGGCCGGGCACCAGCTGGGCGGCGAGGTCCGCGGCGCGCTCGGTGACCACGGCGACGACGGGGTAGCCGCCGGTGACCGGGTGGTCCGCGAGGAACACCACCGGGCGCCCGTCGGCGGTGACCTGCACGGCACCCCTGACCACGCCCTCACTGGGGAGCTCGCGGTCCTCGAACTGTGGCGACCTCGTCAGGACGGCACCGTCGAGGCGCAGCCCGACGCGGTCGCTGGCCGGGTCGATGGTCCAGGGCGACGAGGTCAGCTCCGCGACGTCGCGCAGCCAGTCGCGACGCGGGCCGGGTAGGAGGTCGAGCACCACGGTGCCGCTCGACGGAGTGGGGACAGGGGCGACGTCGACCGTCGGCTGGCCCACGGGGGAGCCGACCCGAAGCAGGTCGCCCTGGCGCAAGGGTGCCGGACCTATCGCGGAAAGCGTGTCGTACGAACGTGATCCGAGCACCGGCTCGACGTCGATGCCGCCACGGACGCTCAGATAGGTGCGCAGTCCGCTCGTGGGTCGGCCCAGGTCCAGGACCGCTCCGTCGCCGACCGTGAACGGGGCGGCATGACCGACCCGGCTGCCGTCGACGGTCGCGGTCGTGGGTGCGCCGGTGAGCACCACGGTGACCGCGCCGTGGGCGCGCAGGGCCAGGCCGCCGTGGTGGGCCTCGATGGCAGCGCGGTCGGTGTCCTGTCCGAGCAGCCGGGCACCGAGCGCGTGGGCCCCGCGGTCGGCGGCCCCAGACGGGCCGACCCCGAGCTCGGACAGCCCGGGGCGACCGCGATCCTGGACGAGGGCCAGGGGGCCGGTCGCGAGCACCTCCAGCCGTGCGTATGCCGTCTGGCCGGCGGTGGCCGCCCGGTCACCAGTCATGGCGGTTCCGTCCGTGTCGACACCAACCACATCGACCCGGTCACCATCGACCCGGTCACCATCGGCCCGGTCACCATCGACACTGTCGACATCGACACGGTGCACATCGACACGGTCAGCATCGACGAACTGCACCCGCAGCCCGGGTCGGAGCAGTGCCGGTGGGTCTCGGTCCAGGTCCCACAGGACCTGCTCGGTGCGGCCGATCAGCTGCCAGCCGCCGGGGGAGGACCGCGGGTAGATGCCACTGAACTCCCCGGCCAGCCCGACCGCCCCGGCGGGGACGCGGGTGCGGGGTGAGGCGCGGCGTGGGACGTCGAGGCGAGGGTCGCCACCCACGAGGTAGGCGAAGCCCGGCGCGAAGCCGCTGAACCCCACCCGCCAGACCCGGCCGGTGTGGGCTGCGACGACCTCCTCGGGCGACAGTCCGGTGAGCTCGGCCACGTCGGCGAGGTCGGGGCCGTGGTAGTGGACCGCGATCTCGACGTCGGCGGCGTCCCCGGCCTCGGCCACCGCTGTACCCGACGAGCCCGAGAGCGTGCGGATGGCCGTCTCGGCGGCCGAGCGGACCCGGCCCAGGGCACCCGCCGAGTCGACGACGAGCAGGAGGGTGCGGGCGCCGGTCACGGCGTCGACGAGGCCAGGGGCGCGGTCGTCGACCCACAGGCGTCGGTTCAGCTCGAGCACCTCCTCGAGCGTGTCGACCTCGGCGAGGAGGGCCTGCTCGCCGCTGGGCAGCAGCCGACCGGTCACGACGGCCTAGGAGTCAGCCGCGACGAACGGCCGGATGGTGACACCGGCCGCCTCGAGGCCGGTCCGCACGGCCGTGGCCATCGACACGGCGCCCGGACTGTCACCGTGGACGCACAGGGACCGCGCGGCGACCGGGACCGCTGAACCGTCGGAGGCGTCGACCCGGCCGGTGACCACCATGCGCACGGCCCGTGCGGCCACCGAGTCGGGGTCGTGCAGCACGGCGCCGTCCTCGCTGCGGGGGACCAGCCGGCCCTGCGGCGTGTAGGCGCGGTCGGCGAAGGCCTCGGACACCGTCGGCAGCCCGGCGGCCTGGGCGACGGCCAGCAGGACCGAGCCGGGGAGTCCGAGCACGGGCAGCGACGGGTCCACCCGACGCACCGCCTCGACCACTGCAGCGGCCTGGGCCTCGTGGTGGACGACCGCGTTGTAGAGGGCGCCGTGCGGCTTGACGTAGCGGACCTTCGCGCCGACCGCCGCGCAGATGCCCTGGAGGGCGCCCAGCTGGTAGACGACGTCGGCCAGCAGGTCGGCCGGGTCGAGGTCGATGAACCGGCGCCCGAAGCCTGCGAGGTCGCGGTAGCCGACCTGCGCACCGATGACGACGCCGCGCTCGGCGGCCTGTCCACACACACGCAACAGCCCCCGGGGGTCGCCGGCATGGAAGCCGCAGGCGACGTTGGCGCTGCTGACGACGTCGAGCATCGCCTCGTCGTCGCCCAGGGTCCACCGCCCGAACGACTCGCCCAGGTCGGCGTTGAGGTCGACGGTCGTCACCGGCGCAGGGCTTCCGCGTGGGTGGCCAGCACGTGCTGCGACTCGCGCAGCACCAGGGCCAGGCGGTGCCGGCGCTGGGCGACGAGGCCGGTGACGGCGTCGAGCTCGGCCTGGATGCGTTCGGCGGACGCGAGCTGGTGGGCGCTCACCTCGCCGTCGGCGACCCCGCTGACGCCCCAGGCCGTGCCGACCTCCCCGTCGTCACCCACCCGGAGACCCGCCTGGCTGGCGCGGGCGGCGACTCGGCGGCTGTCGGCGACCGCCTCGGACAGGTCGGCGGCGTGGGCCTGCAGGGCCGAGCCGACCCGGTCGACCTCGCGGGCCGCGGCGGCCGTGGCGGCGTCGAGCGCCGCGACGCGTCGTCGGGCCGGCCGCAGCACCGCGCCGGGTCGAGCGAAGCCGTCGTGGTCGAAGCAGTCATGGTCGAAGGCGTCGTGGGCAGCGCGGCCAGTGGTCCGCAGCCGGGTGGCCAGCTGGCGCAGGGTGCCGCCCAGGCGCGAGCAGGAGGCCGGGTCGCCGGCGACGAGGCTCACGACCGCACCCGATCGTCGCGTCCGGCCGGGTCAGGGAGTCCCCCAGGGTCAGTAGGTCCGGTGGGCTCGGCGAGCGAGGCGACGTGCAGCTGACCGGCGAGGTCGGTGGCGGTCGCCTCGATCTCGCGCAACAGGTCGGCGAGCTGCTCGACCCACCCGTCGAGGACGGCCTGGGTCTCCCGGTCACCCACCTCGGGGAACTGCTCGAGGACCTCCTCGGCGCCGTCCCTCGCGCACTCGCGCAGCGGCCCCAGAGCCGCGCCGAGCGAACGGAGACGGTCGGGGTCGACCCGGGCGGGCGGCATACCCCTCACTGTAGTGAGGTCATGGCAACGGCCCCCGGAGATACCCACATGGGGCACTCCGAGGGCCGTTCGTCACGAACGAGGTCCGATCAGTACCAGTGCTTCCTGCCGCCGATGGCGCGACCGGTGCCACCCAGGATGGCCAGGACGAGCCCGATCACGATGAGGATGGCGCCGATGGTCACCAAGACCTTGAGGCTGCTGACGAGCAGACCGAGGATCAGCAAGACGATGCCGAGGACGATCACGTGGAACTCCTTTTGATCAGGGGATGCAAACACTCCACCTCACCACACATTGGGGCAAAAATGCACTTTGACCTGCGAAAACGTTCCCTGTATGGGGCACGAGGGGCGGGGTGTGCCGCCTGCGACACGTGAGCGATAGTCTCGGCTGGGTCGCACAGAGTGGTGCGACGGCAGTGCACGACCACCCGCACTGCCCGACGAACCTAGTGAGGATGAAGTCGACAGCCATGTCTGCGTCGCTGGAGCAGTCCCGTCAGCAACTCCTGCACACCGCCGCTGAGCGCGCGGACCACGCCGGTGGTGAGGCGGTCGAGGAGTTCCTGCGCACCTACTACCGCCACGTGGCCACCGAGGACCTCCTCGCCCGTGCCCCCGAGGACCTGCTCGGCGCGGCGATGGCCCAGCGCGAGCTCGCGACGAACCGACCGGTCGGCACCGCGAAGGTCGAGGTCTTCAACCCTGCGGTCGAGGAGCAGGGGTGGGCCAGCGGGCACACCGTCGTCCAGATCGTCACCGACGACATGCCCTTCCTCGTCGACTCGGTGAGTGCCGAGCTGCAGCGGATGGAGCGCGCCGTCTACCTCGTCGTGCACCCGACGATGCGGGTGCGACGCAACGCCGCGGGCCAGCTGGAGGAGGTCGTCCTCGACGGCGCCGCTGCGGCCGGGCAGCCCGGCCAGGACGACGGGTTCGGCCTGGTGCGCGAGTCCTGGATGCACCTGGAGATCGACCGCGACAGCAGCGCCTCCGAGCGGGCCGCCATCGCCGACGGGCTGCGCCGCATCCTCGGCAACGTGCGCGAGGCCGTCGAGGACTGGCCCAAGATGAAGGCCACCTGCTCGCAGCTGGCGCGCGACCTCGCCGACGCGCCGCCGACCGGCCTCCCGGAGGAAGAGGTGGAGCAGGCCCGCGGTCTCCTGGAGTGGCTGGCGGACAACCACTTCACCTTCCTCGGCTACCGCGAGTACGCCCTCCACCGCGGGCCGGACGCCGACACGCTCGAGGCCGTCCAGGGCACCGGGCTGGGTCTCCTGCGCTACGACCGCACCGGTGACGGCGTGCTGCTGAGCGAGCAGGCCAAGGCCGTGGCGCGGGCGCGCGAGCTGCTCATCATCACGAAGGCCAACTCGCGGGCGACGGTGCACCGCAACACCTACCTCGACTACGTCAGCGTCAAGCAGTTCGACGACGCGGGGGAGGTGACGGGGGAGAAGCGCTTCCTCGGGCTGTTCACCTCGAGCGCCTACACCGAGTCCGTGACCCGGGTGCCGGTGCTGCGCGACAAGGTCGCTGCGATCTTCCAGCGCACCGGCTTCCTGCCCGACTCGCACTCGGGCAAGGACCTGCTCGAGGTGCTCGAGAACTATCCGCGGGACGAGCTCTTCCAGGCCGAGGAGGAGTCGCTCTACGACAACGCGACGGCAGTGCTCCACCTGCAGGAGCGGCGCAAGACCAAGCTGTTCCTGCGGCGTGACCGGTTCGGCCGGTTCGTGTCCTGCCTCGTCTACATCCCCCGCGACCGCTACAACACCGGCGTCCGGCTCAAGATGGAATCCATTCTGCGGCAAGCATTTCCGGGTGCCACGGTCGACTTCACGACACGGGTCTCCGAGTCCGTGCTGGCGCGCCTGCACTTCGTCGTGCGGGTCCCGCCAGGTGAGTCGATCCCCTCGATCGACGAGGCGGTGCTCGAGCGCCAGCTCGTCGACGCGACGCGCACCTGGGACGAGGACCTCGGCGAGGCGGCCCGGGCGGAGCACGGTGAGGAGGCGGCCGCGCGGCTGGTCGGCCTCTACGGACGGGCCTTCCCCGAGGCCTACAAGGAGGACTTCACCTCCCGGATCGGCGTGGCCGACATCCGTCACATGGACGCGCTCGAGAGCGACGACGCCACCGGCCTGAACATGTACCAGGAGCCCGGCGCCCCCGCGAACGAGCGCCGGTTCAAGCTCTACCGGCGCAGCCCGCTGTCGCTGACCCAGGTGCTGCCGATGTTCACCCACATGGGCGTCGAGGTCGTCGACGAACGGCCCTACGAGATCTCGCGGGGCGACGGCGTCGGCCTCTGGGTCTACGACTTCGGCCTGCGGGTGCGTGACGACAAGGTGTGGACCGGTGACGGCGGCCGGGACCGGCTCCGTGAGCTGTTCCAGGACGCGGTCGGCGCCGTGTGGCGGGGCGAGGCCGAGTCCGACGGGTTCAACGCCCTCGTCCTCGGTGCCGGGCTGACCTGGCGACAGGTCGTCATCCTGCGCACCGTCGCGAAGTACCTGCGCCAGACCGGTTCGACGTTCTCCCAGGACTACGTCGAGTCGGCGCTGGTCTCCAACCTGCGGCTGGCCGCGAAGCTGGTGGCCCTCTTCGAGGCCCGGTTCGACCCGAGCCGGTATGCCGGTGCGGCCGGTCCCGAGCGCGAGGCCGAGCAGGGCGCGTTGTGCGACCAGATCACCAAGGACCTCGACGAGGTGAAGAGCCTCGACCACGACCGGATCATCCGGGCGTTCCTCGGGGTGATCACGGCGACGCTGCGGACGAACTTCTACCAGGCCGACTCCGCAGGGGCTGCCAAGACCTACGTCTCGATCAAGCTCAACCCGAAGAAGGTGCCCGACCTGCCGGCCCCGCGGCCGCAGTTCGAGATCTTCGTCTACTCGCCGCGCGTCGAAGGCGTGCACCTGCGCTTCGGGCCGGTGGCTCGTGGAGGGCTGCGCTGGTCCGACCGCCGCGAGGACTTCCGCACCGAGGTGCTCGGCCTGGTCAAGGCGCAGATGGTCAAGAACGCCGTCATCGTGCCGACCGGCTCCAAGGGCGGGTTCTACGCCAAGCAGCTGCCCGACCCCACGGTCGACCGGGACGCGTGGCTCGCCGAGGGCATCGGCTCCTACAAGGTCTTCATCTCCGGGCTGCTCGACCTCACCGACAACCGCGACGGCTCGAAGATCGTGCCGCCTCCCTCGGTGGTGCGGCACGACCCCGACGACTCCTACCTCGTGGTGGCGGCCGACAAGGGCACGGCGACCTTCTCCGACATCGCCAACGGGGTCGCACAGTCCTACGGCTTCTGGCTCGACGACGGGTTCGCCTCGGGCGGCTCGGCCGGCTACGACCACAAGGCGATGGGTATCACGGCCCGCGGCGCGTGGGAGTCGGTCAAGCGGCACTTCCGCGAGATGGGTCACGACACGCAGACTCAGGACTTCACCGCAGTCGGCATCGGCGACATGTCCGGCGACGTCTTCGGCAACGGCATGCTGCTGTCCGAGCACATCCGACTGGTCGCCGCGTTCGACCACCGCCACATCTTCGTCGACCCCGATCCCGTTGCGGCGACGAGCTTCCCGGAGCGCCAGCGGTTGTTCGACCTGCCGCGCTCCTCGTGGGCCGACTACGACACCTCGCTCATCTCGACCGGTGGTGGGGTCTTCGACCGCTCGCTCAAGTCGATCGCCATCACCCCCGAGATGACCGCGGCGCTGGGGCTGCCCAAGAGCGCCACGTCGATGACTCCTGCAGAGCTGATGAAGGCGATCCTGCAGGCGCCGGTCGACCTGCTCTGGAACGGCGGCATCGGCACCTACGTGAAGTCGGCCGGCGAGAGCAGCACCGACATCGGCGACCGCGCCAACGACGCGATCCGCGTCGACGGCGCCCAGCTGCGCTGCAAGGTGGTCGGTGAGGGCGGCAACCTCGGGCTCAGCCAGCTCGGCCGCATCGAGGCGGCGCTGCACGGCGTGCGGGTCAACACCGACGCCATCGACAACTCCGCGGGCGTCGACACCTCCGACCACGAGGTGAACATCAAGATCCTGCTCACCTCCCTGGTCAAGGCCGGTGACATGACGCTCAAGCAGCGCAACACCCTGCTCGCGTCGATGACCGACGACGTCGCCGCGCAGGTGCTGCGCGACAACTACGAGCAGAACGTCCTGCTGGGCAACGCCCGGGCCCAGGAGCACCCGATGCTCCCCGTCCACCAGCGGCTGATCCACTGGCTGGAGGAGCGCGGCGACCTCGACCGGGCGCTGGAGTTCCTGCCGACCGACACCGAGATCGACCGGCGCTTCGCCGACGGCCTCGGCCTGAAGTCGCCGGAGTTCTCGGTGCTGGTGGCCTACGCCAAGCTGGCCCTCAAGGAGGACCTGCTGCCGTCCGAGCTGCCCGACGACCCGTGGTTCCAGGCAACCCTGACCAACTACTTCCCGGCGGCCCTGCGCGAGCAGTTCGCCGGCGAGCTGGCCGAGCACCCGCTGCGTCGCGAGATCATCACCAACTCGGTGGTCAACTCGATGGTCAACCGGGGCGGCATCACATTCGCGTTCCGGGCGATGGAGGAGACCGGCGCGACCCCGGAGCAGATCGCGCGCGCCTTCGTGGTCTGCCGCGAGATCTTCGACCTGCCGAGCTTCGTGCACGAGGTCGAGGCGCTCGACAACGTGGTGTCCACCGACGTGCAGAGCCAGCTCTACCTCGAGTTCCGACGGCTGATCGACCGCTCGATGCGCTGGTTCCTCACCTCGCGCCCGTCGCGGCTCGACGTCGCCAACGAGGTGACGCGCTTCGGGGCGGTGGTCCGTGAGTTCGCTCCCCAGATCACCGACCTGCTCAAGGGCGCCGAGCTGAAGCGGCTGCAGCACAACGCCTCCGGGCTCGAGAAGCTCGGTGTGCCCGAGGACCTCGCCCTGCGCTCGGCGAGCCTGCTCGACCAGTTCTCGCTGCTCGACATCGTCGACATCGCCACCGACACGGGCGAGTCGCCCGCCGACGTGGCACCGCTCTACTTCGTGCTCTCGGAGCGGTTCGGGATCGACGGCATGCTCACCCGGGTCACCAACCTGCCGCGTGACGACCGGTGGGACGCCTTGGCGCGTGGTGCCCTCCGCGACGACCTGTATGCCGTGCTGGAGAGCCTCGTGCGCTCCGTCATCGACGCGTCGACCTCGGGTGCCACGCCGCTGGCGCGGTACGACGAGTGGGCCAAGGCCAACGCCGAGAGCCTGGCCCGGGCCAAGACGGCGCTCAGCGGCATCGAGCGGCTCGACAAGCCGAACATCGCGGCGCTGTCGGTCGCCCTGCGCACGCTGCGCTCGGTGATCCGCTCGGGGGCGGCGACGTCCTAGCGGTCGAGTCTCCTGGCGGTCAGGTATCGCGTCAGTCGGCGAGTGTCGCGTCAGCCGGCGAGCACGTCGGCCAGCAGGGCGAGGACGCAGAAGAGGGCGACGGCGGCCAGGCCCACCCACAGGCAGCCCGTGCCCGGGCGGGGCTGCTTCGTGAAGCCGATGTTGCCGCGCGCGAACTGGTGCACCGGCGAGGCGTACCAGACCTCGACGACCTGCCCGGGCGCCACGCTCGTGTCGATCCCGGCCTGGCCGTAGGTGCGCATCCACTGCGTGTCGATGTCGAGGTGGTTCGGCCCGGCGTAGACCGGCAGGTCCTGCACGCCGTAGCGCGACGGCACTGGGTAGCCGTTGATCCGCACCCGCGGGGTGATGGCGTTGGCCGTCCAGATGGACCCCTGGATGGTCAGCCGGATCGTGCCCACGGCGGGCTGCGACGGCGGGGCCGGCGGCATCGACTGGCCGGGTGGCACGGGTGGCACGGGTGGCTGGGGCGGCGGCACGGTCATGGTCGCCGAGGGTAGGACGAAACCGGTCCGGAGTGGGGCGAAACCGCGCGGATACAGTGAGCGCGTGGCCGACCAGACGACGCAACCGCAGGTCCTGCTCGTGACCCGCTACCCGGTCAAGTCGATGGGTGGGGAGACCCTCACCTCGGTCGAGGTCGGCCCGACCGGGCTGGTCGGCGATCGCGAGTGGGCGGTCTACGCGGCGGACGGCAAGCTCGCCAGCGGCAAGCACTCACGGCGCTTCCGCAGGATGGACCCGGTCTTCGAGCTGGTCGCGGCGCAGCGGGCCGCCGACACCGTGGTCACCCTGCCGGACGGCTCGGAGGTCACGCTGGGGCGGGACGGCGCGGACGCCACCGTGTCGCGCCACTTCGGACAGCCGGTCACCGTGCGGCAGGAGGGTGAGGTGCCGCACCAGGACGCTGCGACCTTCTCGCTCGTGGGCAGCGCCACCCTCGCCGAGCTCGGTCGGCACGAGGGCGACGGACGCCCTCTCGACCCACGGCACCTGCGCGCGAACCTCGTCGTCACCACGACCGAGCCGTATGCCGAGGAGTCGTGGATCGGGCGCGTGGTCACCATCGGCACGGTGCGGCTGCGCGTGACCGAGGCGATCGAGCGGTGCCGGATGGTGGGGGTCGCGCAGGTGGACCTGGCCGAGCGCCCGGGCATGCTCAAGGCGATCAGCGACCACCACGACCTCAACGCGGGGATCTACGCGTCGGTGCTCCAGCCGGGCACGATCACCGTGGGCGACAGCGTTCACGTCGACTGATCGGGTCACCAGCAGGGCATATCGGACAGCATGGTCCAGCGGGTGACACCGGGGGCGCGCCGAGGGGGGTCGACCCGCAAGGATCACGCCATGCGGATCCTCGTCGTGTCGGACCTGCACTACCGGCTGCCGCACTACGACTGGCTCGTGGAGGCGGCCTCCGACGTGGACGTGGTCGCCGTGGTCGGTGACCTGGCTGATGTCGTCAGCCCGGTGCCGCACGCGGTCCAGACGGTGGTGCTAACCCGCTACCTCGCGCTCCTCGCGGCCCGGGGCACGGTCCTCGTCGCCTCAGGCAACCACGACCTCGACGGGCCGGGGGCGCACGGTGAGCAGGTGGCCGCGTGGCTGCGGCTGCCCCAGCCCGAGTCGGTGCACGTCGACGGCACCAGTGTCGACCTCGGCGACACCCGCTTCACCGTCTGCCCTTGGTGGGACGGCCCGGTGACCCGTGACGAGGTGGCTGCCCAGCTCGCCGCCGCTGCGGTCGACCGCCCGGCCCGCTGGGTGTGGCTCTACCACGCCCCGCCCGCGGGGACGCCGCTCTGCTTCGACGGCCGCCGGACCTTCCCCGACGAGGAGCTGGCCGCCTGGATCGCGCTGCACGGCCCTGACGTGGTGCTCTGCGGGCACATCCACCAGGCGCCGTGGGCCAAGGGCGGCTCGTGGCACGCCCGGCTCGGTGACACGTGGGTCTTCAACGCGGGCAAGCAGATCGGCAAGGTGCCGGCGCACATCACCCTCGACACCGACGCCGCCACCGCGACCTGGTTCGGCGTCTTCGACTCAGAGCTGCTCAGCCTCGCCTGACGGGTGCTCGTGGTCATCGCGGTGGCCACCGGCGTCGTCGCCGTGGTGGTCGCCCTCGGGGTCGCGCGCGGAGCCGGTGCGGGCGGCCGGGCCCTGGTGATGGACGAGCACGTCGAGGATCTGGTCGACCAGCCCCAGGTGACCGGCTTGGTCGGCGAACTGCCTCTTGACGTCGACGAGGTAGTGCGTCATCCCATCCAGGCGCGAGGCAGTCGTCCGCAGGACGGCGAGCGCTGCTCCCGGTCGCTCGGACAGGAAGTCGAGCGGGTCCTCGACGACGTGCACCACGACGTCCTCGACCGCGCGGACCGTCGCCGTCGCGGTGCGACCCAGCACGGCGGACATCTCCCCGAACACCGCGCCGGGGGAGTCGATGCGTGCGAAGGGCACCCCGTCGTGCTCGATGACGACCGAGCCGGACACCAGCACCAGCATCCGTCCGGCGGGTGAGCCCTCCGCGATGAGCACGTCACCGGCGTCGACGGTTTCCGACGGCAGGTCGGCGGCGAGACGCAGCAGGTCGGTCACCGACCCAGTGTCGTGCACGATCGGCGTCGCAGACAGGTGCCGCCCACCCGTCGAACAGCCCGCTCCGCGCCCGCGATTAGGCTTCCCGCGTGCCCACCCTCAACGAGGTGCTCCAGTCCGCCACCGACCTCGCCCCCGCAGAGGTCGAGTGGCTGCAGCTGCTCGTCGGTGACTGGCAGCTGATCTCGGACCTCTCCTTCGGCGACCTCGTGCTCTGGGTGCCGGGTGGCCTCGAGGGCTGGCTGGCGGTGGCGCACGTGCGGCCCACCACCGGCCAGATGGTGTTCTTCGAGGACGTCGTCGGCCGGCGGACCCACCGTGGCCGGCAGTCGCTGCTCGACCAGGCCTACCTCGACCAGCGGATCGTGCGCGAGAAGGACCCGATCTTCCGCGACGACATGCCGGTCCGTGAGGAGGCCATCCCCGTCGTGCGGGAGGGGCGCGCGCTCGCGGTGATCACGCGGCATACCAATCTTGCGGCGATGCGGACGCCGAGCCGGCTCGAGCTGACCTATCAGGCCCTCGCCGACGCGCTGGCGCGGATGATCGCGGCGGGCGAGTTCCCCAACAGCTCCGCCCCGACTGGTCAGCGGCGTGGTGCGCCGCGGGTCGGTGATGGCGTCATGCGCCTCGACGTCAACGGCATCGTGTCCTACGCCAGCCCCAACGCGCTCTCCGCCGTCCACCGGCTCGGCCACGTCGGCGACGTCATCGGGGAGCTGCTGGCCAAGGTGGTCGCCGACCTCCTGCGTGACGAGTCGCCGGTCGACGAGTCCCTGGCCCTGGTGGTGACCGGCCGGGCCCCGTGGCGTACCGAGGTCACCTCACGTGGGGCGAGCGTCTCGATGCGCGCCATCCCGATCACCGAGGGCGGCATCCGGGTCGGGGCGCTGCTGCTCCTGCGCGACGTGTCCGAGCTGCGTCGGCGCGAGCTCGAGCTGCTCACCAAGGATGCGACGATCCGCGAGATCCACCACCGGGTGAAGAACAACCTCCAGACCGTCGCGGCGTTGCTGCGGCTGCAGGCCCGGCGGCTCCCCGAGGGGGAGGCCGGCCGGGCGGCGCTGGACGAGGCGGTCCGTCGCGTCGGGGTGATCGCGCTGGTGCACGAGACGCTGAGCCAGGGTTTCGACGAGCTGGTGGACTTCGACGACATCGCGGTGCGCGGGCTGCAGGCGATCACCGAGGTCGCCAAGGTCGAGCACCCGATCACCTCCCAGGTGCGGGGGTCGTTCGGCACGCTGCGCGCCGAGGACGCGACGGCGCTCGCGATGGTGCTCTCCGAGCTGGTGCAGAACGCCGTCGAGCACGGCCTCGCCGAGACCGGTGGCGGCACCGTGGACATCGAGGCGGAGCGGTCGGCCGACGACCGCGGCGACGAGCTGCTCACGGTGACGATCACCGACGACGGCGCGGGCCTGCCCGCCGACTTCAAGCCGGGCGGGTCGGGGCTCGGCACCCAGATCGTGCAGTCGCTCGTGCAGGACCTGCGCGGCCGGATCGCCTGGGACGCAGCAAAGCCGCGCGGTACGCGGGTGCGTTTCATCGCGCGGCTTCGACCACTGGGGAGGGACTCCGCCTGAGGCGGGATCCCGGTCGTCTTGAGTTGTGGTGGTGCGGGGTTCGCCGACGGGGGTCGGCGGCCTGAGCCTGGTGAACCCGTGGGCTCGGTCAGCCGGCGCGGCGTGCGCGGGCGTTGCGACGCTTGAGGGCGCGGCGCTCGTCCTCGGACATGCCGCCCCAGACGCCGGCGTCCTGGCCGGACTCGATGGCCCACTTCAGGCAGACGTCGACGACGGTGCATCGCCGGCAGACGGCCTTGGCCTCCTCGATCTGGAGGATGGCCGGGCCGGTGTTCCCAATCGGGAAGAACAGCTCGGGGTCCTCGTCGAGGCAGGCAGCGCGATCGCGCCAATCCATGAAGGGTGCTCCTTGTAGTGCAGGGGGTCGCATCCGCGCGGTGTGGGCCCTGGGGTGCGGACCTCACAGCACGGACGCGTCATTGCGGGGGTGTGCAGGGGGTCGTGCGCCTGAGCTGGTCAGGGGCCAACGGCAAACACTAGCCGACCCAGTTGCGCACAGGGTGAAACGCGTGCGCACCCAGTTTGAGGGGGTGGACGCACTTCTGCCAACGGGTTGCCGCGGCTTTCTGTTCCAGCCTGACGCATCCACGCTCGAATGGACACCCTCGGCACGACATTTCATCGGGGTAACAGTGAGGTGTTGGTCACATGTCGGACGAACCGCGTCACCTCCATGCAGTTCGGACCACGCGTCCCCGCGCGCAGGACCGACCCGCAGACCTCGGTATGCCGCGTGCGCGCCTTCCGCGCCCGGGCCTAGCCTGAGTGCCGTGACCAGTCCGGCCCCTGCCCCGTCCCGTCCGCGCGACCTGTTCCGTGCCGTCGCGGCTGGCATCTGCGCCCTGCAGGCGCTGGCGCTGCTCGGGTTCGTCGGGTTCTACCTGTGGGAGCTGACCCAGGACTCCTCGGACGACGCGACCCGGGTCGTGATGTCGGCCCTGCTGATCCTCGTCTTCGCGGTGGGCATCGGCGCACTCGCTCGCGGCTGGGTGCGTGGCGACAACTGGCCCAGCACCCCGACGGCCGTCTGGAACGCGCTGCTGCTACCCGTCGGCTGGAGCCTCATCCAGAGCGACCGTGGGCTGGTCGGTGCCCTGGTCATCGTCATCGCCCTGGTCGGCATCCTCGCGGCGATCCGGGCGGACACGAGGGACGACGACACGGCGGAGGACACCGGCAGAGACTGAGCCTCGCTCAGGCCGCTCGGGTCAGGCAGCTTCGTCGGCTGCCGTGATGCGCAGCATGACCCGCTCGGGTGCGCCACGGCGGATGAGTCGCTCGATTCCCATGACGAGGCGGTACTCGAGGGGGTACTTGGCTCCCATGACCGAGTCGAGCCGGTACATCGCCTCCCGGCCCTCGACGACCTCGGCCACGCCGGCGACCGGTGGCACCGAGGTGTCGGCCTTGCCCCGGCGGCTCGAGGGGCGCAGGGAGATGCGCTCGTCGTTCCGCAGCCGCTTGACCTTCCCGCTGCCGCTCGGGGTCGTGACGATCAGCGTGTCGCCGTCCCGACCGATCCACACGGTGGTGTCCACGGCCTCGCCGGACGTGCGGAACGTGGTGAGGGAGACGAACTTCTCGTCACCGAGGGCGGCCAGGTCAGGGGGAAGGGTCACCTCCTGACCGTACGCGAGGCGACCTGGATCGGCAGCGCGGCCCCTGACCGCACCAGGTAGCCACGCCCCGGCGGCGCCTGCCGGTCCACCGGGACCCGCACGCCGAGGAGGTCGGCAGCCGTCGCGCCGGAAGGGCCGAGCAGAATGCCCGTGCGGTGTCGTGCCACGCTGACCGCCACCCCTCGGTACTGCACGGACACGGCGTCGTCCTTGGCCCCCACCACGACCAGCCCTCGGTCGCGGTCGACCGAGGCAGCCACGCCCCGCACGGCCGCGTCGAGCGGTGTGTCGAGCAGCTGGTCGGCGTCGTCGACCACCACGGCGAGATCGGGCACGTGCCGCCGCAGCTCCACGAGCTCGTCGATGCGACCCGGATCCTCGCACCAGAGGATTCGCGAGTCCTGGCGCAGCACCTCCCAGGGAGCGGACGGGACCGCGACCACGCAGACCTGGCGGCCCGTGGTCACCAGGCCTGACACGACCGTCGCGAGGGTGGAGCTGACTCCTGAACCGTTCCCGCCGATGACGGCCCACCGCCGCCCGTCGCGACCCGGACCCAGCCCTCGGGGAGCGAGCTCGTCGCCACCCATTCCCACCAGGACGAGGTCGTCCGCGTCGGTCCCGAGTGGCTGCGACTGCCGCAACGACTGCAGGGACACGCGTTCCGGCAAGGCGTCGACCCGCCACGGCCGGTTGTGTCCGCTGTCGGCGGCGCCGCCGATCGACCTCCCGAGCGTCGCCGGCTGCTGTGCGGACGCCGCGGATACTGCGACCTGGACCTCCGTGCCGTCCAGCAGCAGTCCGCGGCCGGCCGGCTGCTCGGCAGGGACCGCTCGCGGCGGCAGACCGGCCAGGAGCAGGTCGGTGGGGTCGTTCAGCCGGAGCAGGACCCGGTGGGCCAGGGCGGAGGCGGCCCGACCGACCAGGAGCGCCCGGTCACCGGCCAGCACGCAGGTGAGGCCGAGGCCGGCGCCCTCCCGCAACAGGCCCAGCAGCTTCGTGACCACCTGGCCGCCGTGCTGGTCGTCGGCTCGCTGCACGAGCAGGTCCCAGTCGTCGACCAATAGCACCACCGGGACGGGAGCGGTCGTCGGGTCGACCCGGCGCCAGTGGGCCATCGACGGGTGGCCAGCGGTGGCAAGCCGCTCGCGCCGGGTGGCCAGCTCCTCCGACATCCGGGCGACCAGCCGGGTGAGACGGGGGAGGTCGTCGATTCCCACGTGCGCACCGCAGTGGGGCAAGGACTGGACCGCCGTGAGCGAACCACCGCTCACGGCATACACATGGAGGTCTCCCGGGCCGTGCGAGACGGTCGCCGATCCCGCCACCGTGAGCAGGGCCGTGCTGCGCCCGCTCCCCGGACCGCCGACGAAACCCCAGTGACCTGGCTCGTCCAGGGCTACCTCCAGCGGCCGCTGCCGTTGCAGGGCAGGCTCGTCGACGAGGCCGATCGGGAGTCGCATGGCGTCCCCCGACCGCGGCAGGCACTGAGCGTCAACCCGGTGGGGGAGTGGCGCGAGCCATGGACTCGCGGCCCGACGCGCCCCGGTCCTGGCGACGGCGGCCGACACGCCAGCGACCACGGCTGCCAGGTCCGTGGAGCCGCCGACATCCTCGTGGCCGGGTGCGGGCCCCGGCCACGGCGGCGGTGCCGCACCCCACGGCAGTCGCCTCACCCGTATGCCGTCGGGGGCCTCCCGCGTGCCCCCGGACTTGGCCCCGGCGAACGCCGTCTGGAAGGCAACGACCGCTCCGTCCGCCACCCGGGCGAGCGCGCGTCCGGGCGCACCCGGGTCCAGTGCCGCGGCATCCGGGTCGTCGATGACGTCGACCGAGTCGGAGCGGTCGCGCAGCCGCAGCCCGATCCGCAGGTTCATGTTCGCCTTGATGTCCGCCGTGACCACGCCGGCTGGTCGTTGCGTGGCAAGGACCAGGTGGATCCCCAAGGATCGTCCGAGGGCCGCCAAGGCCACCATGCCGTCGATGAACTGGGGCAGCTCCTCCGCGAGAGCCCGGAACTCGTCGATGACGACGACCAGCCGGGGCAGGGGACTCGAGGCGGAGGCCGAAGCTGACTGGTACGACCGGAAGTCCGCGACCTCGGCGGCGGCCAGCACTCGCTCCCGCCGCTTGAGCTCGGCCCGGAGCGAGGTGAGGGCTCGGGCGGCGAGGTGCTCGTCGAGGTCGGTGACCACGGCGGCGACGTGGGGGAGCGGGGAGCAGTCGCGGAAGGCGGCCCCGCCCTTGTAGTCGACGAGCACGAGCGACAGGTGCTCCGGGCGGCGGTGCACCGCCAGCGAGGCCACGAGGGTGCGCAGGAGCTCGGACTTGCCGGCGCCGGTGGTGCCGGCCACCAGCACGTGCGGGCCGTCGGACGCGAGGTCGACACGGAAGGCGCCTTCTCCGGTGTGACCGATCGGCACCGAGGTGCTCCCCGGGCTCTCCGACCAGATGCGGGCGATGGTCGCGCCCATCGACTCGGGGCCCTCCAGACCGAGCAGCTCGCGGAGCCCGAGCCCGACCGGAGGCGAGCCGGCCGCGCGTGCGGGGGTGGCGTCGCGCAGTGGCGCGAGGCCACGGCTCAGCCGGTCCGCCCACCACGGCCCGACCCGGTCCACCACGAGGTGGGTGGGGGCGGCGCCGGGAACGTGCAGCACTGACGTGGGGAGGTCGAGGTCGAGGACCGCCCGACACTCAGAGGGCAGTCGGGGCCGCTGGTCGGCGACGGCCACGACGACGATCCCCACGGATGGGCCGTGCTCGAGCACGGTGGCGAGGTCGGGCAGCCCATCCAGGCCGGACCCGTCGAGCACGACGAGGATGCGTGCCCCCGACCGGGCCTCGGCCACGACGTCGCGGTGGGCGATCCGGTGTCGGACCACGGCCGCGAGCGCGGCGACGCCGGCCCGTGCGGCGTCGGCCCGTGTGGCGTGGGGGTGCTCGAACGCCAGCAGCCAGTCGGGGCGCGGGTGCCCGTCGGCGGTGCGGATGTGGGGCAGCCGGCCGACCCAGGACCAGGCAGGGTCGGCGGGACCCGGTCCCGTGACGAGGACCAGCTCGAGGTCGCGAGGGGAGTGCAGGGTGACGAGCTGGCCCACCAGGGCTCGCAGCGCACCCATCACGGCGGTGCGCTCGCCACAGATGCCCGTGACCCCCAGCTCGGCCAGGGGGAGGGCGCAGGGAACCCGTTGCAGCAGAGGGGCTTCCGGCGTGTCGGCGCCGATCTCGCTGACCACTCGCACGGAGGCCGTTTTGCTGCACCACCCGACGCTCGCGGTGAGTGCGTCAGGATCGGTGCTCCGCCGTTCCCAGACCTGCACCGTCGGCGTCGTGGCGGCCACCAAGACCTGCGCCGGATCGGGCAACGCACGGGCCAGCAGGTCGGCCTCATCGCGGCAGGCGGTTTGCACCTGGTCCTCGGCCTCTCTGCGGCGATGCACGTAGGCCGCGTGCTCCGCGGCATACCTGCGTTTGGTGGTCAACCGATCGCCGATGACGTTGCCTGCCATGAGAACTGGGCTCATGAGGGCGAAGGCGAGCATCATCGGGCCGAAGACCAGCGCCATGACCCCCGCGATCGGAAGCGGCAGCAGCATGGGTAGCCACGGCACGCGAGTGGCGTGGGGCGCAGCGGGCGGAGCCGGCAGCGAGATCGACCGTCGACCTGGTGCCCCCATGAGTCGTGGTCTGCGGCTGACGGTCAACGTGCCGTCGTCCCGCGCCACCACGGCAGCCGGTTCGCCGCCTCCCGCGCGGAGCACCACCAAGCTGTCGCCGACCCGGACGGTGGCTCCGATCCGGGTCGGGCGAGGATGCGCCGAGACGGGCACGCCGTCCAGCTCGGTGCCGTTCGTCGACCCCAGGTCGGCGACCGTGATGGAGTCGGCGGCGACGGTGAGCACGGCATGGACTCGCGAGATCCGCGGGTCGTCGATCACGATCGCGGCCTCTGAGCCGCGTCCGAGTGTGTGTGCGCCGAGGACCAGCTCGATCGTGCGCCCCGCATCCGGGCCGTGGGTGATCGCCACCGCGACGGGCGCCCGAGGGTTCGTCGGACGTGGTCGTGGCAGCGGAGCCGGGCCGAGGAGGAGGGTGACGGCTGCGCCGTCGACCAGGGGTGACCGCCCCAGCGCCGCCCCCGCCCCGACGATGGCTCCGCCCACCGAGAGGGTCGGACCAGGGGGAGGGGTGCGGTCGACGGTCGCGGGGTCGACGAAGGCAGCAGCGAGCGCGCTGGCCAGCTGACCGGCCGTGGCCGCGGGGGCGGCCTCCACCTCGACCTCCACCGGCGCGGCGGGAGGTTCGCCGTCGGGCGCCGACAGCAGGACGGTGAGCTGGAGACGCATCCGGCGACGGTAGGGACGGGCGACCGGCGCACGCCCACGTCGTCCACAGCTGTGGACAAAGGACCGCATCGCACCCTCACCGCACCTATCATTCCGCAAACGAAGGCAAACGAACGTGATCGTGATGATTGGCGATCGAAGGGGGGGGCGAGGTCATGGACGCGCTCGTGACGGTCGAGTCCGAGGTGCGGGAGCTGATCCGCCGCTCCGGGGTGGACCCGGCGCGCGATGTCGGGGAGCTCGATCGCCTGGTCCGTGACGCGGTCGCCGACTACGACGAGCGGTCACTGCACGGCAGCCTCCCTGCGCTGCCCAGCATCGACGACGCGGTCAAGTCGGTGAAGGACGCTGTCGCCGGGTTCGGTCCGCTGCAGCAGTACTTCGACGACCCCAGCGTCGAGGAGATCTGGATCAACGAGCCGTCGAAGGTGTTCGTGGCCCGTGGGGGCGTCGCCGAGCTCACCACGACCATGCTCACGGCAGACGGCGTGCGCGACCTCGTCGAGCGCATGCTCAAGACCAGCGGGCGCCGGGTCGACCTGTCGAGCCCCTTCGTCGACGCCGTCCTGCCGGACGGTTCGCGGCTGCACGTCGTCATCCCCGACATCACGAGGAAGCACTGGTCGGTCAACGTCCGGAAGTTCGTGGTCCGCGCAGCCCATCTGGACGACCTCGTGGGCCTCGGGACCCTGACCGCCCACGCGGCGCGGTTCCTCGGCGCAGCAGTCGCGTCGGGATTGAACATCCTCGTCGCCGGTGGCACCCAGGCAGGTAAGACCACCCTGCTCAACTGCCTGAGCGCCGCGATCCCACCCCGGGAACGCGTGGTGACCTGTGAGGAGGTCTTCGAGCTGAAGATCCCCTTGCGTGACGTCGCCTCCATGCAGTGTCGACAGCCCAGCCTCGAGGGGACGGGTGAGATCCCGCTGCGGCGGCTGGTCAAGGAGGCGCTGCGGATGCGCCCATCCCGGATCATCGTCGGCGAGGTCCGTCAGGGAGAGAGCCTCGACCTGCTCATCGCGCTCAACAGTGGGCTGCCGGGCATGTGCACCATCCATGCGAACAGTGCTCGCGAAGCCATCACGAAGATGTGCACGCTGCCCCTGCTCGCAGGCGAGAACGTCGGCAGCCGGTTCGTCGTCCCGACGGTCGCGGGGTCGATCGACCTCGTCGTCCACGCAGCCCTCGAGCACGACGGGGTCCGCCGGGTCCGGGAGGTCGTGGCGATCCCGGGTCGGGTCGAGGGAGACGTGGTCGAGACCGCCGACATCTTCACCCAGCGCGAGGGCGTCCTCAGCCGCGCCGACGGCTTCCCTCCGCACGCCGAGCGTTTTCGGCGGACCGGCTACGACGTCGCGGCTCTTCTGGCCCCGGAGTGATGAGATGAGCGGGATCGTCGTGGGCCTGCTGCTGGGGTGCGGGCTGTTCTGCGTGTGGTGGGCCTGCTGGGTGCCCGGTGCCACGCCCCGAGCCGCCCGTCGGGTCTCGCTGGTGGGCCGCACGCGCGACCAGCTCGCCCAGGCCGGCTACGAGACGCTCGGGCCGCGGGGGCTGCTGGCCGCGTGCCTGCTGGCGTTCGGTCTCCTCGGTCTCCTCCTGTATGCCGCGACGCGCGTTGCCCCGGTCGCCCTCTGCTTCGCCGCCATGGCCGGGTACGCGCCGGTTGCCCTCGTGCGGATGCGTGCGCGCCGGCGCCGGGCCAACCTGCGGGAGCTGTGGCCGGACGCCGTCGACAACATCACCTCGGGGGTGAGGGCTGGCCTCGCGCTCCCGGAGGCGTTGAGCCAGCTGGCGATCCGGGGACCCGAGGAGCTCAGGCCGGCCTTCCAGGTCTTTGCCGAGGACTATCGATCCACTGGGCGCTTCCACGACTGCCTCGACCGCCTGAAGGCGAGCCTGAGCGACCCCGTCGGTGATCGGCTGGTCGAGTCCCTGCGGATCGCGAGGGAGGTCGGCGGGAGCGACCTGGGCACGCTCCTCCGCACGCTGTCGACCTTCCTGCGCGAGGACAGCCGCACCCGCTCCGAGCTGGAAGCGCGGCAAGGCTGGACGGTGAATGCGGCCAGGCTCGCGGTCGCCGCGCCCTGGGTCGTGCTCGGCATGTTGTGCACTCGACCGGAGTCCATCCAGGCGTACGCGAGCTCGACCGGCGCGCTGGTCCTGGTGGTGGGCGCGGTCGCCTCCGTCGCGGCATACCGGATCATGATCTTCGTCGGGCGGCTGCCCGAGGACGAGCGGGTGCTGCGGTGAGCCCGCCGCTGGCCGGTGCGCTCCTGGGGCTGACCCTCGGGATCGGGTTCGTCCTGGTCTGGGCGCGGCTCCCGACCCGCCGCCGCGCCACGCTCGACGACCGACTGTTCCCCTACCTGCGCGATGCTCCGCAGCCGTCCCGGCTGCTCACCGCGCGGCAGGTGGGCGGCAGCGGCGTCCTCCACGTCCTCGCCCGGCCGGTGGTCACCGACCTGGCCAGGCGCGTCGAGTCCGTGCTCGGCGGGTCGGCCTCGGTCGCGAGGCGGTTGCTCCGCGCCGGGAAGGCTCCGGACGTCGACCGGTTCCGTGCGGAGCAGGTGGTGTGGGGTGCGGCGGGCATGGGCGTCGGACTCGCCCTCGGCAGCATGGTCTGGCTGGGACAGGGCGGTTCGGTGGTGCGTCCCCTCCTCATCGTCGTCTGTGGGACGGGGGCGGGCGTCGTGGCGCGCGACCAGTGGCTCAGCCACGAGGCCACCGTCCGTGAGCAACGGATGCTCAGCGAGTTCCCCACGATCGCCGAGCTGCTGGCCCTCGCGGTCAGCGCTGGCGAGGGCGCGGTGGGAGCCCTGGAGCGCGTGTGTCGGCTGTCCCAGGGCGACCTGTCCGCCGAGCTCAGGCGGTGCCTCGCCGACGCGCGCGCGGGGGCGCCGCTGCCCACGGCTCTGCAGGGCCTCGGCGACCGGACCGGGCTGGTGAGCCTCTCGCGGTTCGTGGACGGCATGGTCATCGCGGTCGAGCGCGGCACCCCGCTCGCGGAGGTCCTCCGCGCGCAGGCCCAGGACGTGCGGGAGGACGGCCGACGAGCGGTGCTGGAGGCCGGCGGCAAGAAGGAGATCGCGATGATGGTGCCGGTCGTCTTCCTCGTGCTCCCGATCACTGTGCTCTTCGCCGTCTTCCCCGGATTCGCCTTCCTGCGGTTCCAGATCTGACCCCGGTGACACCCGTGCAGCCCATGAGAGGAACGCCATGACCTGTCTCCACCGAACCCTGCTGCGGTCCCAGCTCGCCCTGGTCCGAGCCAGCCGTCGGGCCTGTGCCCGAGGCGAACGCGGCGACGTCCCCGGATGGGTGCTGATCACCCTGATGACCGCCGGGCTCGTGGCGGTGCTGTGGGCCGTCGCCGAGGACCAGCTCAAGGCGCTCTTCACGGACGCCCTCGACAGCGCCCGTCGCTGACCGTCGTGGTCCCGGTACCTGCCCTCCGGCCGCACGGTGAGGCCGGGTCGGCGGTGGCGGACTTCGTCCTCGTCTCGGCGCTGGTGTCGGTCCTGTTCGTCGCGGTCCTCCAGGTGGGGCTCACCCTCCACGTGCGGAACACGTTGATCTCCTGCGCCTCGGAGGGTGCGCGCCTCGGGGCGCGTGACGGGTCCAGCCCGGAGGAGGGGGCTGCCCGGACCCGGGCGCTCATCTCGACGTCGCTGTCGGCACGGTTCGCGAGGGACGTGTCCGCCGACCTGACCGTCGATGGTGGCGTGCAGGTGGTGGCGATCCGGGTCCGGGCGCCGCTGCCGGTCCTCGGACCCCTCGGTCTCGACGACGGCTTCGACCTCGTCGGTCGTGCCTTCCTGGAGGCGCAGTGAGCACAGCGATGCGTCGCAGGCTGGCCGCGCGCTGCCCGCTCGAGAGCGGCAGTGCCGTGGTGGAGTTCGTGTTCCTCACCGTGCTGTTGATGGTGCCGTTGTTCTACCTCGTGATGACGGTCTCGCGAGTCCAAGCCGGGTCGTATGCCGCGTCAACCGCAGCCCGCGAGGCCGGGCGCGCGTACGTCACGGCTCGCGACCAGGACTCGGCAGAGGACCGAGCCCACGCTGCAGCCCGGGTGGCGTTCGAGGACCAGGGCTTCGGCCCCGCTGACGCGCAGCTGGCGATGGTCTGCGACGGGGACCCCTGCCTGCGACCGGAAGGACGGGTGGAGGTGACCACGACGGTCGTGGTCCCCCTGCCGCTGGTGCCGTCGTTCGCGCGACGAGTGGTGCCGCTCGACGTGCCGATCACGGCCAGCCACGTGGCCGTGGTCGACCGCTTCCGGGGCGAGCGGTGAGGCCGGGCGGCGCCGATCGGCCGTGGTGGCCCCGGTCGGTCCGCCGGGGCCGTCCTGGGCGATCCGAGTCTGGCCAGGTGACGCTGCTGGTCCTGGGCTTCAGCGTCGTCGCGATCCTGCTCATCGTGGGGACGGTGGCGGTGACCTCCGTCCAGCTGTCGCGGATGCGCCTGCTCGACGTCGCCGACGGGGCGGCCCTCGATGCCGCCGACTCGCTCGACGTCGGCGCCTACCACCAGGGCCTCGGGGGTGCTGTCACCCTCAGCGACAGGACTGTCCGCCGCACCGCGGTCGACTACCTCGCGCAGCGACCTCGGCCCGAGAGCCTGCTCGGCTGGGAGGTGGTTGGCGGCACGGGAAGCCCGGACGGGGAGACCGCCGTGGTGCGGATCTCGGGCGAGGCGAGGGTGCCGCTGGTCGGCGGGTTGCTGGAGTCGGTCGGCGGCTCGGTCACGATCACCGTGGAGTCACGGGCCCGAGCAGACCTCGGCTAGAGCTCGTCGTTCGCGAGGCCGTGTCGCCCGCGGGGCCTCAGCCGCTCAGCCGTGCGAGACGCCGCCGAGGACGCGCCAGGAGCCACCACGGAGCAGCTGGATCAGCTCCGCGCGCTCGACCTCTGAGAGGGTCCGGGCGTCGTCGTTCTGGTGGCTGGGGTTGCGCATGCGTGAAGGTTAGCCGCGCCAGTCGGTGCCACGCGTCACCCCGCTGTGGGACATCGAAAGTCCACCAAAAAGGGGAGAACCGCGAGACGAAAGGCCGACAGACGTTATCGGGACACAGCGTCACATGTCGGGCACCGGCCGCACAGACCGTTGCGCGGTGACGATTTTCGACACCCGTTGGCGACGTGGCGGCGGTGCCGTGAATGTCGAGGTTTGCGTCGCCCCGGATGGCGGTTCTGTGACAGCCCGTTGACCGTCGCGGGTGGCCACTGGTTACCTGCAGGGAGCACCACTGGCTTGCATTCGCTTGGAGTGGCTACGAGGGGACCCGCAGCCAGCTTCGCACCGGGCGGCACCCGTGTGCCGTCCTCCTGAGGTTCGCGCCGCCCCCGGGGAGGTGTGCTGTGACGCTGTGGGACGACGTTCCCTCGAGCGCGCGGAACTCCGGTGCCCTCGACCAGGTGCGACCCCTCCTGCAGGGCCTGACCGGCACCGACGACGGCCTGCAGACCGACGACGACGGCACCTGGCACGTCTACACGGCCACCGGCACCTGGCCGACCCCGATCACCCTCGACCCGGGCTCGGGTGGCTTCGGCAACGGCGGCACCACCTCGACCACCCCGATCGAGTTCCCCGACCCGAGCGTCAGCGTCGAGCTCGGCCTGCACCAGACCGGCGGGGTCGGTGACGGCGGCTGGCGGGTCACCCTGAGGGTGCCGATCGTGCTGGTGCGGCTGCCGTTCCTGCGCGGTGCCGAGCTCGACGGCCAGGGCCAGCTCCGGGCCAACGGCCTCCCCGTCACGTTCACGCTGCCGTCACTGCGGATCCGCGCCAAGCAGCTCGCCGGCCAGTCCGTCGGCGTCGAGCTGCTGTCGGCCGAGACCGGTGGCACCCCGGTCGACCACATCTACGAGTTCATCTCGATGAACCCGCCCTACGCGCTCGTCGGCCCCTCCGACGTCGTCGGCTTCGCCTTCCGCACCGCCGTCCTCGACCTGTCCGGCACGGCCGGCCCCAACGTCCCTGCCGTCCCGGCCGAGGCCCGCTCGATGCCCGCCGACTGGCAGGGCTTCTACCTCCCCGAGGCGCGGCTCTTCGTCGCCCCGACCGGGCTGACCGGCCTCGCCGTCAGCGCCGGCGTGCGCAGCCTCTGGATCGGCCTCGGCGTGCACGCGGGCGTCACCGGCATCTTCGAGGCCGAGGTGGTCAACCGCGGCGCGGCGCCGGTCATCACGGTCAGCTTCCGGACGGCCTCGGGGGAGTGGATCGGCGACCCGGGCACCGGCGCCGCCGAGCTGCCGGAGCACGCGACCCTCTTCGTCGACACCGCCGGCGGGCTGGCGCCGATCACCATCAGCATCAGCGTCGACGGCGTCGTCACCGCCGACGACCGGGTCGAGCTCACCGTCCCCTCCAGCGGCAACCTCAGCATCACGGTCACGGCTACCCCCGGCACGGGCTCGCCGACCACCCGCACCTTCACCGTGGTCCGCCGCAGCGCGCCCACAGGCGCCGGCTCGGGCTCGTCGACGGTCACGGTCACGCCGACGAACAGCCGGCCGCACGGCATACGCAGGGTGTCGGAGACCGCCACCCACGTGAAGCTGACGACCGACCCACCGGTGGCCGCCAACTGGTCCTGGGCCGGTGGAGGGGCCGGCCCATCGGTGCAGGCCGACGTGCCGGTGGCTGCCGGCGCGCGGGTCGACGTCACGGCCACCCTGCCGCCCACCCAGCCGCAGGCGGTCGACGCGTTCTTCCGGTTCGCGAAGCCGGATCCCTTCAACACCAGCACCGGCGCCCCCAACAACTGCGCCGTCTGTGGGCGCCCCGCCACCCCGGTGCACCTCTTCGCCACCAACTCCGACAACGTCGGCACCGCCCGCGCACCGGCCCAGGGCGCCGCGCCCACCGGAGGTGCCCTGCTCGACGCGATCACCGCGCAGGTCGTCACCGAGATCGGTGCGGCCACCGCGTTGACCGTCAAGGGGTACGCCTCGTGGGAGGGGCCGCAGCACGACTCCGCGAGCGACGCGACCTACAACCGGCTGCTCAGCGAGCGACGCCGTGACGTGCTCGTCGAGCTGTTGCTGCACAAGGGGTTCACCAACGTCACGGCCGGTGCAGCGGATGGCTTCACCCAGGCCAAGGCCCAGACGACTTCGGCGGAGGGAACCACCCCGCCACCAGCCGCCGGCAGCGGCGCCTGGTGGCGGGCTCGCGCCACCACGGCCGGCAACGGCCAGGAGACCATCACCGCCCGGGTGGAGCGAGTCGTGCGGCCACCGGCCCGCGAGGTGGACCGTACGCCGCCGACCGGGGGTCGCCCTGACTGCTTCCGCAAGCTCGGGGTCCGGGTCGAGCTGCTCCGCAGCACCTTCATCCGGGCTGAGGTCTACGGCGAGTTCGACATCGAGACGGCCGCCGAGACCGCCCTGCGCCAGCACTCCCAACCCGCGCTGCGCAACGGCCCCCGCAACCCGTCCGACGGGATCTGCAACTTCCTCGTCCGGTTGCGGATCGCCGAGGACCGCGAGTCGTGGCTGGTCAGTGCCGAGTTCCGCGCGGCCGAGGCCGACCTCGACGGACTCGCCCAGATGGACCTGGCGCACTCCAACCCCAACGCCCTCAACGTGCTCGGCGCGCTCAGCGTCCTCGCGCCGCTCAGCTCCGCCGCCGCCGAGCTGTCACCCGCCGCCGGGGCGCTCGTCTCGATCGGCAGCATCGCCCTGGGCGCGAGCAGCCTGATCAACACCCAGAAGCTGATCCTGCGCGGCGGCGAGCTCGTCGTCAGCCAGGGCATCATCGCCTCCGACGGCTCGGCCACCGTCGACCCGCGCGGCACCACGGTCAGTGTGCTGCTCGACATCGAGGTCACGTTCACCTTCGACCTCGGCATCGTCAAGGTGAACCCGGCGCACCCGGTCACCACGCGCTACAAGGCGATCGGCGTGCGGTCGTCGTGGAACACCGCCCCCGACCCAGCCCACCCCGGCCACATCGACTACCTGCCGATCCCGGTCTTCGACCCCAGCAAGGGCTACACCCTCGACATCCCGGCCGGTGCCCTCAGCGCCAGCCCGCCGCTCGACGAGCTGCTGCGGGTGCTGGGCTTCCGGGTCAGCCGCGACAACCCCACCTACATGGAGGTCGAGGTCGGCCTCGGGCTCGACCTCGGCATCGTCACCGTCGACACGGTCCGCGTCAGGGCCCGGCTCGACGGGCCGTTCGAGATCACCCTGACCAAGCTGGCCGCCTCGCTCGAGGTGCCGGGGGTGCTGCACGGCAAGGGGTCGCTGGAGTTCACGCCGTTCGGTTTCAAGGGCTACTTCGACCTCACCGTCACGCCGATCAACCTGCGTGCCAGTGCGGTCCTCGCGGTCGAGACCAAGAACGGTGTCACCGGCGTGCTCATCGGCGCCGAGGTCGAGCTGCCCGTGCCGCTGCTGCTGGGCAACTCGGGGCTGGGCATCTACGGCTTCCTCGGCGGCGTCGGCATCAACTACGCGCGCGACGAGTCGCCCTACGCGACCAGGCCGGTCCCCTCGCTCGACTGGCTCCAGGCGCAGCTCCAGCGCGGCCACGTCATGCACCCCGACGGGTGGACCCACACGGCCGGCTCCTACGCATTCGCGGCGGGCATGCTTCTCGGTACCGTCGACGGCGGCTTCGTGGTGCACCTCAAGGGCATCATCCTCATCGAGGTGCCAGGGCCACGGCTGCTGCTGGTGATGAAGGCCGACGTCCTCAAGCTGCCGCCGGTGCTCAAGGACGCCAGCCAGAGCGCGACCTTCCTCGCCGTCCTCGACATCGACTTCGGCCGGGGCACGATCACGCTCGGCATCGTCGCGGCATACGAGATCCAGAAGCTGCTGAAGATCCGGGTGCCGGTCACGGCGTTCTTCGACACCCGCAACCCCCAGAACTGGCTCGTCGACCTCGGCTCCTACGACGACCGGGTGACCATCGAGGTGCTCGACGTCATCAAGGGCAGCGGCTACCTCATGGTGCACGGCAACGGCATCACCATCCCGGTGCTCCCGCCGGTCACGGGCGGCATGGCCATCGCCACCGGCTTCCACATCAGCTGCGTGCTCATGGGCAGCAAGAGCATCGGGCTCTACCTCGAGGTCGCCGGTGGCTTCGACGCGATCCTCGGCTTCGACCCGTTCTTCCTGGCCGGCAAGATCTACGTGCGCGGCGAGCTGCGGCTGTTCATCATCAGCATCGGGGCCAGCGCCGAGCTCGACGTCCTCGTCGGTCGCACCACCCCGAGCAGCCCCGACGTCACCTACGTCCACGGCGAGGTCTGTGGCGAGGTCGACTTCTTCTTCTTCTCCGTCAAGGGCTGTGTCTCGCTCACGATCGGCACCCAGCCCTCGGAGACCCTCACCCCACCGCCCCTCGTCGCCGGCGTCAGCCTGGTCTCGCGCTCGCCCGCCCTCGTCGAGGGCACCGGGGCCGAGCGCGCCATCGACGGCAAGCTCGCCGACGCCCTGCGGACCGGCGCCAGCGGCACACCCCCCTCGGTGCCGCTGGACGCCATCCCCGTCGTGCTGTTCAACACCGCCCCCAACGTCGGCGGCCAGGTCATGGGCGGCACCCCGCTCGGCAACAGCGGCGCCCGGCCGTGGGTGCGGCTCGGCGACCGCTGGTGGACCTACGAGATCACCTCGGTCACGCTGACCGGCGACCTCCAGCCGGCGCCCCCGGCCGGCAAGACCCCGAGCTCGTGGTGGAAGCAGACCTCACCCGCCGACCCGTCGTCCGGCCCCGCGATCGCCCTCCTAAACTGGCTGCCCACGCCGTTCAGCCGCGCGCTGCCCTACGGCGAGGCCCTCACCACCAGCGTCACCGACCGGTGGGGGACGGTCTGCAACCCGGCCGCCCCACCGGCGCCGGTGCTCTGGACGTTCGACGGCAAGCCGCCGGGTCCGAGCAGCGTCGGCTGGGACCTCGACGGCATCCCGTGGCCCGACCCGCCCGACACCCTGCGCACCCGGCCGGTCCACGGCGAGTGCGACGTCACCGAGGCGTGGCGCTCCGGCGACCCGGCCATCGACATCCTCCAGGGCACCACGCCCGCCGTGGTCGTCGGCGACTCGGTGCGCTGCTGCACGCCCCGCCGTGGACGCGACGTGCCCAACCCCCTCAAGGCGTGGGTCGCGACCGCGGGCTCGGACTGGTCGACCCGGGCGTCGGGCAACGACGACAGCGCGCTGGGCGAGGTCGCACAGGCGCTCGCCGCCGGTGCCAGCCTCGGCGACGTGCAGGCCGTGCGGCTAGCGCAGGGCTGGGACCCGCAGCTCAACCGGGCGGCGACCGCGGCCAGCGCGACCCTCGCCGTGACCCCCGCGGCGGCGACGACCGGGCTCGGCTGCGAGGGTCGCATCCTCCGCTCGCCGGTGCGCGACTCCGACCAGCCCGCACCGATGGGCACCGAGGAGGACATGGGCCGCGTCAAGCGCGCCTGGGACCGCCTCAAGTTCACCCCCAGCGACCTGCGCGACACCCTGCGCGTGCGCCCGGACGGCGGTGCGGGCGACCTCACCATGCTGCTGCTCGTGCCCGAGGAAGTCTTCATGCAACGCCTCGTCGTGCGCTGGCTCGACGAGAAGGGCACCGTCCTCGACCAGCGTGCGCTCGACAGCGACGACCGCCTCGACAGTGACAACCCTCTGCCGGCCGCTTGGGTCGACGGCGACGGCCCGTGGTTCGACCCGGTATGCCGCGCCGGGCAGGTCGCGGCGCGCGTCGCCTCCCGGGCCACCTGGCCGCACACCCTGCTGCTCGTGCACTCGCGCGACGTCCAGGGTGTGGCGACGGTCGAGATCGGCTGGGACGCAACGCGTTTCCCGAAGGACCAGCAGCCACCGGCGTTCTACCTCGTCGCCATGACGGGCGTCCTCACCAGCGAGGCCACCCGCTGGTCGTGGGACACCTCGGTCGTCACCAGCGAGCAGGAGGCCATCTCCACCGCCCTCACCCAGGACCCCGACGACCACGCGCTGCTCGTCCCGGGTCGGGCCTACACGGTGGCCGTCAACTGGCGGGCCGCCTCGGTCAAGCAGGACACCCAGCCGACCTCCGCGCCGTCGTGGGACGGCGGGCACACCGACAGCTACCGGTTCACCGCCGACGGGGCCGACGAGTCGCCGAAGGACCTCTCGCCGTGGCTGCTCGCGTCCGCGCCCGGCATGGACGACGTCGGCGTCCTGTGTGCCGAGCCGATCCGGATCGCCCTCGCCACGCAGAACGTCGCGGCCCTCTTCGACGCCTACGACAAGGAGCTGCGGGTCATCGTCCTGTCGGCCTCCGGCAAGCACCCCGCGCCTCCCGGTGGCGGGGCCCCCGGCACGGGCTTCACGATCCCGCTGGAGGTCGACGGCATCCACCTCAAGAAGCTCAAGGGCCTGGCCGTCTCGACGCCCTGGGAGGAGGCCGTGCTGGAGGTCCTCGGCGAGGGCCAGCGCTGCATCGACATCAGCGGCGAGCGGGTGCGGCACGACGTGCTCGAGCTGCCCTACGACCTCGAGCCGCTGACCGACTACCTCATCGACGTCCACGCCGTGCCGAAGGGATCAGCCGCCAGCGCTCGCGGCCTGGTCCACCGGATCGGCTTCACCACCAGCGCTTTCGGCACCGTCGCTCAGCTGGCGAGCTTGCTCCGGGAGGCGCGCTGGCGGCATACCGTGGTGCCGGCGATCGGACCACTCACGGCGCTGCCGGACGCACCCACCGGTGACCAGCTCGACGCGGCCTTCCAGGCCGCCGGGCTCACCACACCCCAGACGCCCGGTGCGCCGATGGTGCAGGTGCTCTGGTCGACCGACGCCACGCCCGCACCGCTCGCGCTGGTCGTCGAGTGCAGCGAGACGTTGTGGCGGTCGCGGCTGATGCCCACGCAGGTGCAGGGCCCGATCGACTCCGTCGACCCGACGCACCACTGGTGGGCCGCGCGGATGACCGACTGGCTGTCGCTCAAGCCCAGCACGGCACCCGCACCGGCCGGCTCGCTCCCTGCCGCCGGGATCACCCGCATCATCCGTGGGCCCGGCCTGGGGCGCGCCGTCGTCCTCCTCGCCCCCGGAGCCCGCGGCACCCGCGCCGCCCTCGACCTCGTCGTCGCCGCGGACGCCCTCGCGGGCAGCGCCGAGTCCCGGGCCGTGGCCGTGGACGTCCCGCTGCAGCGCGCACCCTGGGAGGAGGAGCTCTGATGGCACGCAGGTCAGACTCGTCGCGGTTCCGCGCCAAGGCCGTCCGGCTGCCCTGGGCCACCCTCGCCGCGCGCCAGCGGGAGCTGGCGCGACAGTTCGACCTCGACCTCGGCCTGGCCGACACGGACGCGTTCGGCACGCACGCCCTGACCCACGTCGCTCCGCGCGCTGCCCTCGCTCCCGAGTTCGACGACCGCCAGCTCAAGCTGCGCTCGCTCGACATCCACCTCAGCTGGGCGTGCGGACCGGCGCTCGGGGTGCCGCGTGGCCCCTTCACGGTCTGGACGCGCAGCCCGAAGGACGCACCCAAGCGCGCGCGGATCTCGGTCTCCGGCGACAGCATCCCGTTCGTCACGTGGGGTCCGGTCGAGGCGGGGTGCGTGCGGGTCACCTGTCGGCCGCTCGACCCCTCGGCGCCCGTGGCGGTCTACCTCTTCCGTACCGGTGAGGACGCCGACCACGCGGTGGCGGCGGGGTCGGTCCAGCCGGTCAACGCGGACCCGCTGAGCATCACCGTCCGCACCTCGGGCGCGACCTACGCCAAGGTCTGGAACGGCACCGACATCAGCGTGGCGATCCAGCCACTGGCCGACATCGTCAACGACCCGAGCTGGACGCCGCTCGAGGTCGTCGGCCTGCCCGTCGACCAGCCCGGGGCAGGGTTCGAGTACGACACCAGCGACCAGGGACCGGTCGCGACCCCGATGTCGCCGGTCGACGCCGCCGTGCACCGGCTCCTGCGTGGCGGGCCACCGATCGGCTGGGGGCCGGTCACCCAGGCCGGCCGGATCGCCCCGCCATGGGCCGCGCCCGACCCCAAGCTCCTCGTCGAGGAGGTCCGCCGCGACCTGTTCCCCGAGCTGCCGCCGATGTACGACCTGTCGGTGCGCGAGTACCAGCAGTTCGCCGTCACCAGCCCGCGCGCCGTCGACCCGCCGCAGCAGGACGGGAAGTACTCGTCGATGACGACCCAGGCCGACACCGGACCGTGGCCGATGCTGATGCTCCCCGCGCTGAGTGACCCGTTCCTCAACCTCGCCACGGGGTTCGGGGCGTCGTACACGATGGAGCGGCTCGACGACCTCCAGGTCTCGGTGGGCCACTGCGACTTCCTGGTCACCGGCAAGTACTCGCGGCTCGCCCCGCCGGACCGCGGAGGTGCCGAGTTCGCGGCCTACGCCCCGGCCCCGGACCCCCACCTCGTGGTGCCGACGCCGACCGCGCTGCTGTCCGAGCGGGCCGGTCTGGTCGGCCCGATCACCGCCGACGCGCCCTGGCGCGAGTCGATCCGGCTCACCTGGGACCGGGTGCCCAAGAACGCCGCCGCGTCGCCGGTCACCGAGTCGGCGCTCGCGCGCTACGAGCTGGGGAGTGCCGGCCCGGCCCAGTCGCTGCTGCCCAAGCGCGACGCCGGGGGAGACCGACCCCTGCTCATCAGCCCGGACGGCTCCGAGGGCAACACCGGCTTCAACCGGGTGGCGCTCGTGGACGGTGGCCAGGAGATCGTGATCGGCAGCGGCGGGCGGCACGTCGGCTACGCGGTGGCAGTGAGCGATGTGCACGGCATCTGGTCGCCGTGGCAGGACGTGCCGTGGAACGGCACCGAACCGGCGCCGCAGCCGACCCGCCTCATCTCGGTCGCCCTCGACACCCACTATGCCGGGAGCCCCAGCTGCCCGGGCACCCTCAAGGCCGAGGTGGCCGTCGAGTGGCTCGAGCGCACGCCCACCCAGGTCGAGATCGTCGCGATGTACTTCCCCATGGCTGCGGCGACCGACGTGCCGCCGTTCGGGATGTCGCCGGCCGCTCCGATCCCGGTCGGCTGCTTCCGTCGCGACCTCGGCTTCACCTTCGCCGGGGACACGCCAGTGCCGAGTGGGTGCACGGTGCAACCCCTCAGCGCCGACGGCACCGAGGCGGTCACCCCCGGACCGGGCCAAGGCGACGGCGGACGCCGGTATGCCGTGGTGGCAGCCGTCCCGTCCCTCGACTTCGGGAGCACCTCCCGGTGGGGCGTGCAGGTGTGGGCGCGGCGGCACTTGCTGGTCGGGTCGAGCCCCACCCCGTGGTCGCCGGTGGACCCGAACCCCGCGCGCACCAGCGCTGCCAGCCCCGTGCCCGTCCTCCCGCTGCCGCCGCCACCGCTGCCCGGTGTGCCGCTCGGGAGCACCGTCGACGCGCAAGGATGCAGCCACGTGCGCGTTGCGTGGTCCCTGCCCGGCGGTGCGGACGTGCGCACCTGCATCATCTGGGAGGTCAACGAGACGTCGCTGCGCCAGCGGGCCGGGCTGCCCGCGCGCCCATCCGACTCGACCCTGCCGGGCCAGCGGCTCGTCGACCTGCGGACCGCGTACGACGCGATGACCCCCACGCAACGCCGCGCGTCGTTCCGTCGGCTGGTCGAGGTCGACGGGGCGGTGCGCTCGCACGACGTCACGCTGCCGAAGGGGTCCAACGACATCCACCTCTTCATCGTCACCACGATGACGAAGACCGGCATCGAGAGCCCGTGGCCGTCGAGTGGCACGCCGCACGATCACTTCCAAGCCGTCATGGCACCGCGGCTGCGCCGCCCCGCGCCCCCGGTGACGCGACCGTCCATCGCCGTCGACGGCACCGTCACCATCGCCCTGTATGCCGCGAGCTCCATTGCAGTGCAACGCTTCCGGATCTACCGCACCACCTCCGAGGAGGCGGCCAGGGAGGTCTCGACGATGGGACCGGCTTTCGCCGACGCGGTCGTGACCACGGCCCCGCTGCCGACCGAGGTCGACCCGGTGCTGGGCCAGCCGATCTACTCCGCGACCTGGACCGGCACCCTGCCCGGCCGGTGGGACCAGTGGCTGCTGCGCGCCGTCGCAGTGCCCGTCGACGTCGTCCCGCAGAAGGGCGAGCGCGGGCTGCCCTCTGCGGCCTCCGACGTGGTCGGGCTGCTCGTGCCACCCGGACCTCCCGAGCTGGAACCGCTCGCCGCCGACGTCTGGGGCGGCGACCACCGCGGCGTGGTGGTGCGGACCGCCACGACGGCGCCACCCCGCGTGCTGCCGGCCGGCGTCCACCGGATCGACGGTGACGCGGGCGCCCAGCCGATCGCGTCGGTCGAGCTGCAGGCGGTGCCGGTGACCCCGCTCACGAGCGCCCCCGCGGCCGCTGCGACCACCCCGGTGCTCGAGCAGGGGACCAGGGTGACCGGCCGCTCACCGTTGGCGCTGTGGTTCACCCGACCGGTCGCCGCCGACCCGGTGGACGTCCGCGTGCGGCTGGTGGACCCCTTCGGCCGAGAGGTGGTCCGCGAGCTGACCGTGCCCGGCTGGGTGCCCCCACCCCCGGACGTGACGGTCTCGATCGTCGACGTGTTCGCGATCGCCGGGCGGGGCGTCCACGTGGGCATCATCACCGACGCGAGCTATCGCCGCCGGCCGCCCTACGTGATGGAGATCGTCGCCCAGCAGCGGCTGCTGGGCCCGCTCCCGATGCCGATCGGTCGCGAACCTCTCAACCCGGTGCCTGGACGAGTCCCGGGCGAAGGGGTCCGGCCCGGTGGTCCGTTCCTGCCTCGCGAACCCTTCCGGCCGCCGATCGGTCCAGCTCTGCGGCCGCGGACCCTCAGTGGGTCGTTCCCCCTCGACGAGATCCCGCTGGCAGGCGATGGCTTCCCCCGCACCACCGAGATCGTCGTCGTGCGCAACCGGCTGCGCCGCGGACTCAACCCGCCGCCCCCCTACGAGGCGTTCATCCCGCTGGCCGGACCACTTCGGATCACCGTCTCGATCATCACGCCGGAGGGCCAGCGGGTCACCGACGTCTACACCGACTGACGTCGGACGGTGGACGGACTGACACCGGGCGCCGACCGCATGACGTCAGGCGGCGAGGGCCAGCTGGCGTTCGAGGTGACGTTCGAGGGCTGATGGCCAGCTCGCCGGATCACTCAGTGCCGACGGCGCAGGCGCACGGTCGGGGGTGGTGTCAGCCGTTTCGGCGTGGTCAGCGGCGACCAAGTCAGGGTCCGCGTGGTCGAGGCGAGCCCAGTCGGCCGGCGCCGAGGGCGTCGTCGGGCTCTCGGGCGGGTCGTCGGGGAGACAGCGCTCGGCGTTGAGGAGGTCGGCCGGCGTCATGCCCACGGGCAGCCCCGGCAACCAGCCCCGACGCAGGTCGTGCAGCCGCTCGGGGTCCAGCCGGTCAGTGAGGCGCAGGTCCTCGCGGAGGCCATGCGGCCGCGGTTCGGTGACCCAGCTGCGACCGTCGGGCGCGCGCCAGGTGGCCGTGCCGTCGCCGGCCAGGCCCAGGCTCCACCCACCGTGGTGCTTGAACCCGTGGTGGGTGCGGCACAGGCAGACCAGGTTGGCCGGGTCGGTGGGACCGTGGGGGAACGCGATGACGTGGTCGAGGTCGGTGTTGCGCGCGGGCGTGTGGCACCCGGGGAAGCGGCACCCACCATCCCTCGACCTGACCCGACGCCTGACCGAGGCGCTCGGTCGGTAGCTGGTCGGGTCTTGCACGATCGACCCATCAAGGTCGAGACGGGCGAGCCGCAGCGTGACGTCCGGGTCGCTCAGGAGCCGGGCGACGGCCTCGGGAGCGAGTGCGCCGTGCCGGGGGTCGTCGACGACTCCGGGGATGACCCAGCGGACGCCCTGTCCCTGCTCGGTGCCAGGAACCTCGTCCGCGGTTGCCGTGCCGGTCGCTGTTGCCGCCCCGGTCGAGGTTGGTGCCGCGTCCGACGTTGCTGCCTCGTCCGAGGATGCCGCCGTCGCCGACGTCACGCTTTCGAGCGAAGGTGTCGCCGGGTCGCCGGACTTCGCCGCGACCAGCACGGCCGTGGTCGGGAGGGCCGGGACCAGCAGCTCGACCACCGTCGACACCTCGGCGCTGGAGAGCACCAGGTCGGTCAGCGCATCCGCCCGCGCGGCGTCGATCGGGGTGCCGGGGTTGGCCCGCGCGTACTGCCCGGCCAGCGCGTCGACGGCCGCAGCCATCTGCTGGCTCGCCTCGGTGGGGAGCGTCACCACCCAGCGAGCCAGGCCCGGGTTGCCGCGGTCGGGCTGGATGACGACCCGGCGGGCATCCCGGGCCCTGGCGGCGGAGGTCTCCTCGCTGCTCGGGTCGAGCTCGCGGGCGATCTTGGTCGCCCGGCTCGTCAGCTCGGACCGCGACAGCTCGCGGACCCGGTCGGACATCACGACGTACTCGCCGGTGACCTCGTCGACCGAGGACTCCAGCACCAGGGCCTCGAAGGCGCCGCGCAGCTCCGCCGGCACTGACAGACCAGCCTCGACCACGACCTCGGTGCGGCGACGCTCGAGGTCGCCGTCCCAGGCGGCGTCGAACGTGGCGCCGAACTCGCAGGCCAGCCACCGGGCAGCGACCAGTCGCCGCTGCACCGTGCGGGTCGCGCAGTGCAGGGCGGGGGACAGGGTTGAGGCCACCAGCCCGTGGGTGTCGATCCCGGCGGCCCCCACCGGCAGGTCTGACTCCTCGAGTCTTCGGAAGTGGTCGTCCTCGACGCGGCTGGCCATGGTGTCCATGGCGAGCGACTGGCGCGCCTCGATGGCGGCCGTGACGCGCTCACAGGCGATGACGTAAGCCTCCGCCTCGACCCGGTCGAGGCCTGCGACGTCGGACTTCGAGAGCGAGCACACCGCTGGGGCCAGGGTGTCGGGGTCGACGTCGCGCACCAGCGCAGCGGTGACCAGCCCGGAACCGAAGGTGATCGCCGCCGGTGCTGCCGTCACCAGTCGCTCAGCCCTGACCACGCCTCCCACAGCCATCACCCCCCGGGTCTCTTCGCCATCCATTCGAACGTGTGTTCGAAGTCTAGGTGACGGAGGGCGGCTGGTCAACCCCTGTCGACCAACCAATTCGGCTGTCGCGCAACCGGATTCGCCACGCTGCGCAGGGCTCGGGTGCGCCGACGACAGCCTGGCCGCGGCCCGAGCCGGGGCCGCCCGCGTGACGGCCTGCAAGGCTCCATGGGCGCAGGCACGGTGGGCTGGGAGGCCACCACGCGGCATACCCGAGTGTGGTCAGCACCACCAGCCCGGGCGGACCCGGGCGCGGCCCGCCGCATTAGAGTGAACGGAGGTAATCCCCAATGGCGCTGGAGGCCTCCAACCATGTCTGACCGTCCCGTTTCCGTCATCGTCGCGGGTGCCCGCACGCCCATGGGCCGCCTGCTCGGCTCGCTCAAGGACTTCTCGGGCGCAGACCTCGGCGGCTTCGCCATCAAGGGCGCCCTCGAGAAGGCCGGGGTCAGCCCCGACCAGGTCGACTACGTGATCATGGGCCAGGTGCTGCAGGCCGGCGCGGGTCAGATCCCCGCGCGCCAGGCCGCCGCCAAGGCCGGCATCCCGATGACCGTCCCCGCGCTGACCATCAACAAGGTCTGCCTCTCGGGCATCAACGCCATCGCGATGGCCGACCAGCTGATCCGCGCCGGTGAGTTCGACGTCGTGGTCGCCGGTGGCCAGGAGTCGATGACCAACGCGCCCCACCTGCTCGAGAAGTCCCGCGAGGGCTTCAAGTACGGCGACGTCACGATGCGCGACCACATGGCCTTCGACGGCCTCTGGGACGCGTTCACCGACCAGGCCATGGGGCTGCTCACCGAGCAGGCCAACACCGGCGACCAGGCGTTCACCCGCGAGCAGCAGGACGAGTTCAGCGCCCGCAGCCACCAGCTCGCCGCGCGCGCCTGGAAGGACGGCCTCTTCGACGACGAGGTCGTCGCGGTCTCCATCCCGCAGCGCAAGGGTGACCCGCTCGAGTTCAAGACCGACGAGGGCATCCGCGCCGACACGACCACTGAGACGCTCGGCAAGCTGCGTCCGGCCTTCTCCAAGGACGGCACCATCACGGCCGGCTCGGCCAGCCAGATCAGCGACGGCGCCGCAGCGGTCGTGGTCATGAGCAAGGCGAAGGCGGAGGAGCTCGGGCTCACCTGGATCGCCGAGATCGGCGCCCACGGCGTCGTCGCCGGACCGGACTCCACGCTCCAGCAGCAGCCCGCCCGCGCCATCGCCAGGGCCTGCGAGCGCGAGGGCATCACGCCCGCCGACCTCGACCTCGTCGAGATCAACGAGGCGTTCGCCGCCGTCGGACTGGCCTCCGCCAAGGAGCTCGGCATCGACGTCGACAAGGTCAACGTCAACGGCGGCGCGATCGCGCTCGGCCACCCGATCGGCATGTCCGGCGCCCGCATCGCCCTCCACCTCGCGCTCGAGCTGGGACGGCGTGGCGGCGGGATCGGCGCGGCTGCCCTCTGTGGTGGTGGCGGTCAGGGCGATGCGCTGATCGTGCGCGTCCCACGGACCTCCTCCGACAGCGCCTGACGCTTGGCTCCCCGCACCGTCGACGTCCCTGCCCTGGTCGAGTCGGCCAGGGCAGGGTCGCCTCGCGCCGTCGCGCGGTTGATCTCCCTCGTCGAGGACGGCCATCCCGCCCTCCGCGAGGTGATGGCAGCGCTCGCCCCCCACTCCGGGCAGGCGCACATCATCGGGATCACCGGCAGTCCCGGCGTCGGCAAGTCCACCTCGACGAATGCCCTCGTCGGCGCTCTTCGCAAGCAGGGCAAGCGAATCGGCATCCTCGCGGTCGACCCGTCGTCACCCTTCTCGGGCGGCGCGCTGCTCGGAGACCGCGTGCGGATGCAGGACCACGCGCTCGACCCCGATGTCTACATCCGCTCGATGGCGAGCCGCGGACACCTCGGCGGCCTGTCGTGGACGACGCCGCAGGCCCTGCGGGTGCTCGACGCAGCCGGGTGCGACGTGATCCTCGTCGAGACCGTGGGAGTCGGGCAGTCGGAGGTCGAGGTGGCCGGTCTGGCCGACACGACGATCGTCCTGCTGGCGCCGGGCATGGGTGACGGCATCCAGGCCGCCAAGGCGGGCATCCTCGAGATCGGCGACGTGTTCGTCGTCAACAAGGCCGACCGTGACGGCGCCGACGCCACGGTGCGCGACATCCGCCACATGATCTCGCTCGGCGACCGCACCGAACCCGGGCTCTGGCGCCCACCGGTCATCAAGACCGTCGCGCAGCAAGGGCAGGGCATCGACGAGGTCATCGAGGCGATCGAGAAGCACACGTCGTGGATGGAGGAGTCCGGCACCCTGCGCGAGCGCCGGATCCGCCGGGCCGGAGACGAGATCGAGTCGATCGCCCTCCAGGCGCTGCGCGCCAAGATGGGCGACCTGCGCCACGGCAACGGGGTCGAGGAGCTCGCCGCCGCGGTCGTGGACGGCACGACCGACCCGTATGCCGCCGCCGACCAGGTCGTCGACGCCCTCGCCTGACCTCCCCCCGCCGTTGTTCGGAGGATCCACCGGGTCCAGGCACGCCGGATCTTCCGAACAACGGGCGTGGGTGGGGTCATTGACGGCCGGAGGTGACCAACCCGTCCCAGTCCCAGCGCGGCATACCGAAGCCGTCGGGGACGGTGGCGCCCTCGTCGTGGAACTCGTTGACGTCGGCGACCGCCCACTCCATGTAGGCCCGCAGGGCCGCGCGGAACTCGGGGTCGGCGGGCAGGCCCACGTCGTCTGCGGCGGCCACGAAGCAGTCGACGAACCGTGGCCCGAGCTCCAGCATGCCGGGGCCGTTGCCGGCGTGCAGCCGGAGCAGCGACGAGTGGTCGCTCAGCTGCTCGGAGAAGCGCGGCGGCCCACCCAGCACCTCGGCCCAGTAGGCGGCGAGACGCTCCACGTGGTGCGGGTTCAGGTCTTCCTTGCTGAACGGGTGGTTGAGGAGGGGGTCGGCGACGCACCGCTCGTGGTGCGCGCGGGCGAGGGCGAGGAACGCCTCGTCGCCCCCGGCGAACTCGTACAGGCTCGGCCGCATCTCCGGAGCGTGGCACGGGGGTCCCGCCGAGTGTCAAGGAACAGCCGCGGCGAATAGGGTGATCGTCGGACCCCATCGAAAGGACCCCAGTGCAGCCCCAGGTCATCGCCGGACGCTACGAGGTGGTCCGTCCCATCGGCAGCGGCGGGATGGGCACGGTGTGGCTGTGCCTCGACACGGTGCTCGGTCGAGAGGTCGCGGTGAAGCAGATCGGTGCCCTGCCGGGCGAGCCGGCTGCAGCCGCGCGGGCCATGCGGGAAGCGCGGATCGCGGCGTCGCTCAACGACCCGCACGCCGTCGGGGTCTTCGACGTGGTCGACGAGAACGACTCGCACTGGCTGGTCATGGAGTACGTCGAAGGGCAGAGCCTCGCCGAGCGGATCCGCGACGTCGGCGCCCTGCCCCCGACCCGGGTCGCTGAGATCGGGTCGGCGGTGGCGAGTGCGCTCGCGACCGCCCACGAGCGGGGCATCGTGCACCGCGACATCAAGCCCGGCAACATCCTCATCGACCTGGCGGGCACGCCGAAGATCAGCGACTTCGGGATCGCCCGGGCCCACGCCGACGACCAGCTGACCCAGACCGGGTTCATGACCGGCACGCCCGGCTACCTCTCGCCCGAGCTGGCCCGCGGCGGCAATCCGACCCCGGCGTCGGACGTCTGGGCCCTGGGGGCGACGCTCTACTACGCGGTCGAGGGACAGCCTCCCTACGAGTCGCAGGCCAACCCGCTGGCCACCCTGCAGGCGATCGCGCGCGGCGACGCGCGGCCCGTGCAGAAGGCCGGCCCGATGGGTGGCGCGATCGCCGCGATGATGGACCAGGACCCCGAGCGCCGCTGGGACATGGCCACCGCCTCCGAGCGGCTCGACCGGATCGCCCACGGCGACGCCACGATGGCGCTGCCCGCCGGGACGGCGCTGGCTGGCGCTGGGGCCGCTGCCGCAGCCACCGAGGTCCTCGGCACACCCCTCGAGAGCACCCAGCGGCTCGAGACACCTCCGCTGCCCCCGCCGGCACCTCCGCGGGACCAGGCCTACGACGAACGCGGTGGTCGCTACGACGACCGTCGTGACGACGGGCGCTCGCGGTCCACCGCCTGGATCGTGGCACTCGTCGTGCTGGCGCTGCTCGCCCTCGGCATCGCCTACGCGCTGACCGACGGCTTCGGCACGAACAGGCCGACCCCCGGCCAGACCACCACGGTGACCTCCACCAAGACGCAGACCCAGACCCCCTCGAAGACGTCGTCGTCGAGCAGCTCGTCGAGCTCGTCGTCGTCCACCACGACGACCGCCACGACGGCCGACACGGCCCAGGACGACGCGAGGCTGACCCGGTTCGTCGAGTCCTACTACCGCGACGTCACGAAGGCGAACAAGCGCGACGACACCTTCGCCCAGCTGACCCCGAAGATGCAGCAGGACTCCGACGGGCGCGAGGGGTACGAGACCTTCTGGGACAGCATCGAGTCGGTGGACGTCGGCAACGTCGAGGCTGACTCGGCCAACGACAAGGCAGTCGTCGAGCTGACCTTCAAGCCCAAGGACGGCGACAAGAGCGACGAGACCCACACGCTGACCTTCGTCCGGGACGGCGACTCGTGGCTCATCGACAGCGACAAGCAGTGACCCGAAGGCCATGACCACCCCGGCTCGCGTTCGTCCGGCGATCGTCCTCGTCGTCGCGGCCGAACACATCCCCGTGGTAGACAGCGAGTTCGGGCGCTACGCAAGGGATTACGACATCCTGTGCGCCGACGATGCGGCCGGTGGGCGCGAGCTGGTGCGCCAGGCGCTCGAGGACCAGCAGCCCGTGGCGTTGCTCGGGGTCGGGTGGACCCTGCCGGGTGTGGAGGTGGGGCTCGACCTGCTCGACGAGCTGCACACCCTGCTGCCGGCCGCCCGACGGATCTGCCTCACCACCCGGGGCGACTACAACCTCTCGCTGGCCAAGCTCCGGGAAGCGTTGGGGCGCGGGCGGATCGACACCTACCTGCTGATTCCGCAAGGACCCCGCGACGAGGAGTTCCACACCGCCGTCACCGAGTACCTCTCCGACTGGGGCTGGACCGCCTCGACCCCCGAGGTCGAGGGCGTGCAGATCATCGAGGGTGGGTCGCGGGCCGAGGTCGCCCGCATCCGGGACTTCCTCGACCGGATGGGCCTCCCGCACCGGGTCTACTCACCTGACAGCGAGGTCGGCCGACGGGTGCTGTCCGAGCTGCCGTCGGTGCAGAGCGGCGCCTCCCCGGCGTTCCCCGTCGTGGCGTCCGGGGTGATCAACCAGGTCATCGAAGGCGCGACCGCCCGCATGGTGGCGCGCGCTGTCTACGGCTCGCCCCAGACGATGGACGCCGACGACCTGATCGACCTCGTCGTCATCGGCTCCGGACCGGCCGGCCTCGCCGCCGCGGTCTACGGCGCGTCCGAGGGCCTCGACACCGTCGTCATCGAGTCCGACGCCGTGGGGGGACAGGCCGGGACCAGCTCGATGATCCGCAACTACCTCGGCTTCCCCCGCGGGATCTCCGGCATGCGGCTGGCCCAGCGGGCGCGCTTCCAGGCGACCCGGTTCGGAGCGCGGATCTACACCGGGGTCGCCGCCGAGGGCATCGTCCCCGGAGTAGGGCCGGGCGACCCCCACGTGGTGCGCACCGAGGGTGGTGAGCTGCAGGCGCGAGCCGTGCTGGTCGCCACCGGCGTGACCTACCGGCGCCTCGGCATCGACTCGCTCGAAGAGCTGGTCGGCCTCGGCGTCTACTACGGCGCCGCGACCAGTGCGGCCCGCGAGATGGAGGGGCGCGACGCTTTCGTCGTCGGCGGTGGCAACTCCGCGGGACAGGCGGCGGTCTACCTCGCCCGGTATGCCGCGAGCGTCACCCTCTGCGTGCGTCGCCCCGACCTCGCGGCGACCATGTCGGACTACCTGATCCGTGAGATCGCCTCGACGTCCCGAATCAGCGTCCGGACCTCCACGCAGGTCGTCGGCGGCGGAGGTGACTCGTCGCTCCAGTGGCTCCAGCTCAGGGGGCCGGACGGCTCGGAGCGCGTCGACGCGGGCGGGCTCTTCCTGCTGCTCGGGGCCGACCCCTGCGGCGACTGGCTGCCCACGGAGGTCGTCCGCGACGACCGTGGCTTCGTCTACACCGGACGGGAGGTGCCGATGGAGCACTGGTCCGACGGCCGCCCGCCCGCCGCCCTCGAGACCACGGTGCCCGGCATCTTCGCGGCCGGGGACCTGCGGGCCGGCTCGATGAAGCGGGTCGCCTCCGCCAGCGGTGAGGGCGCCGCGACGGTCGCCCTGGTCCACGCCTACCTCGCCCCCTGACCCGAAAGGTCCCCATGCACGCCTACGTGTCGCTCGAGCAGGACGAGGACGGCTACCCGCCGTTCGACAGCGAGGAGCTCGACGTCGAGCTGCGCCACGACGGTGCCTGCACGGTGGTCGGCGTGCCCGTCTTCACCAACGGCATCGCGGTGGACGACATCGTGTCGGTGGTCCAGACCGAGGACGACGACCGGTGGTGGGTCACCTCGGTGCTGCTGGCGTCCGGGCACGGGACGGTCAGGGTGGTGCCGTTCGCCGAGACGACCTTCGAGGAGGTCGTCGCCGAGCTGGAGGCCATCGGGTGCGCGGCCCAGGGCACCGAGCACGGGTTGGTCGCCGTCGACGTGCCCGCGGACGTGGACCCCGACGCGCTCGACCGGGTTCTCGAGGCCGGCCGGTCGGCGGGACGGTGGGACTACGACATCGGCGTTCCCGTGGGCGCCACGGAGTGAGCGAGAGGTCTTTCGAGGCCACGACCACGTTCGCCGAGAAGCCCACCCTCACCGGCGATCTCGTGGTGCTGCGCCAGCGCCGGGGCTGCGGACGTGCCGGACGAAACCACCGGCTTCGTGCGCGAAGGGGTCCGGCGCGACGCGCTGCGCCTCGACGGCGAGTGGGTCGACTCGATCGTGATGGCCGTGCTCGACCACGAGTGGGCCACCCACCACGGCCACCCCGTCGCCGCTGGCTAAAACCCGTTGTCGCGGGACCGGTCCAGGTCGGACACTCGGGGTATGGAGACGACGACGGACTCACCCGTGACCCTGCGCGACGACGTGGCGCACGGCGTCGTCGTCCGCCCGCTCGACATCCACGACGACGCGGAGGTCGCGGCGGCCCACGAGGCGAGCAACGCCTCCAAGAAGTACCAGCGCCCGTGGGGCAAGACGTGGTCCCTGCGCGAGATGACCGTCCAGCTCCGGTCGGAGAGCACGGTCGAGCGTCTCGAGCCGATCGTCGCGCTGGTGGACGGTCGCGTCGCGGGCCTCGCGCTGCTGTGGTTCCCGCTGCTCGACAACACCCAGTTCACCTGGGCCGAGCTCGACGTCGATCCCGAGCTGCGCCACCGGGGAGCCGGCAGTGCCCTGATCGAGCGGATGATCGAGCGGACCCGCGAAGAGGGACGCCGGACGGTCCTCGTCGAGACCAACGTGCCCGACGACGCCCGCGAGGGCCACCCCCATGCGCGGTTCGCCGAGCGACACGGCTTCACCTACGCCAACACCGAGATCCGCCGCATCCTCGACCTGCCGCTCGACCCGGGTCGGCTGACCGAGCTCGCCGCCGGGGCGGCAGCGCACCACGAGGGGTACCGCATCGAGTTCCACCGCGGCTCGCTCCCGGAGGAGCTGCAGGCGTCCTACTGCGAGTGCTGGAACCAGCTGGCTGTCGACGCCCCGACCGGCGAGGTCGACTTCGAGGAGGAGGCGCTCAGCCCGGAGACCTATCTCGAGGAGCTGGGTCGGCTGCAGGCCCAGGGCCGCACGATGCTGCACACCGTGGCGATCGCACCCTCGGGCGAGGTCGTGGCCTACAACGACCTGGTCGTGTCGGCCGACGACCCCGACGAGGTCATGCAGTGGGGCACCCTCGTCCGCAAGGACCACCGGGGCCACCGGCTCGGCATGGCGGTCAAGGCGCGCGGCCTGCAGGGCCTGGCCGAGGTGGCTCCCGAGGCGAAGCGGGTGCAGACCTGCAACGCCGAGCAGAACGCCCACATGGTCGGCGTCAACGTCGAGCTCGGCTTCCGTCGCGTCGAGGCCCTGCTGGCCTACCAGCGCCACCTCGACGGCTGAGCCGAGACCGGGGGCCGGGCCCCGTCGCACCGGGGGGTGCGACGGGGCTCAGGCACGCGGCATACGGTGGGCTCATGCTCGTCGCCTTCTCCGTCGCCCCGTCCATGCCCGCCGACTCCACCGGTTCGGTCAGTGAGGCGGTCGCCGCCGCCGTCACCGTCGTGCGCGAGTCGGGGCTGCCACACCGCACCTCGTCGATGTTCACCGAGGTCGAGGGGGAGTGGGACGAGGTGATGGCCGTCGTGAAGGGCGCCGTCGACGCCGTGGCCCGGTTCGGTCCGCGCGTCAGCCTGGTGCTCAAGGCCGACATCCGCGACGGGTATGCCGGTGAGCTCACCGCCAAGCTCGACCGCCTGGAGGCAGCCATCGACGCGCAGGAGTAGCCCGCCGCAACACCTGTGCCGTCGTAGGTCCGGGACCGTGAATCGTTGCCGGAATGTGGCCCGCTCCCGGACGAATCCGCCTTAGGGTCGAGCGGGTACGGGACGGCCCGTGGGGGTTTCTTCCGCCGGACACACGGAGGCACTGACGGCATGTGGGCTGCGATCAGATATCGCCGGGCCCAGGCGGTCGTGCTCGTCCTGCTCGCTGCGCTGGTCGCCACCTGCGCCGTCTTCGCACCGCTCTACCAGCGGGCCCTCGAGCAGTCGCTGCTGCGCTCCAGCATCAGCTCGGCCAGCGTCGCCGACACCGCGCTCGTGGTGCGCGCGGGCCGCGGCACTGCCAACCCGGTGTTCGGGCCCTCCGCCCTCAGCGGCAACGTGCCGGGGTCGGTGCGCGTCCTCTACGGCGCCCCGGTCGGGCAGCTGGCCGACTCGATCAACATCGTGCCGAGGGCCGGGCTGAAGCCGTCGCCGGGTGACCTCGTCGCTCGCGACCAGGTGTGCCAGCACCTGAAGATCACCACGGGGACCTGCCCGCGCGCTGCGGGGGAGATCCTCGTGTCGGCCAAGGACCTGGCGGCCTGGAAGTGGCCGGTCGGCACCAAGCTCACGACGCCGGTGCCGAGCATCAGCCAGACCGAGCGACCCACCGCGACCCTGAAGGTCGTCGGCGCCTACGAGGTGGTCCCCGACGCGGCGTACTGGCAACGCACCCAGCTGGACGGCAAGTCGGGCACGCTCATCACCGTGGGCCTGGAGCAGGTGCCGGGCATCGACGACTTCGTCACCACCGAGGCCACCTTCACCCGCGACTGGAGCGTGGCGCAGTCGACCCTGACGTTTCCCCTCAAGCGCGACCTGTTCACGCTCGGCAACCTGCAGCAGATCTCGGACGTGCTCGCGGCCAAGGGCGGCGACCGGTCGGCCGGCGAGGGCATCGACGGCGCGCTCGTCGAGACCCAGCTGCCGACGATCATCGACGGCATCAGGGTCGGCCAGCACCAGCTGCGGGTCATCGTGCCGTTGCTCATGGCCCAGCTCGGTCTGCTCGCCGCCGCCATCCTGCTACTGGTAGCGCAGGCCGCCGTGGAACAGCGCCGACCGGAGGTGGCGCTGGCCAGGCTCCGCGGCCGCAGCCGTGAGGGCGCCGGGCGCATCGTCATGGGCGAGCTGGCCGCGACCGTGGCGATCGGCCTGCCGATCGGCTTCGGCCTCGCGCTGCTGCTGACGACGCTGGTGCGGTGGTTCCTCCTCCCTGACGGTGTTCCCTTCGAGGTGCCCTGGTACTCCGTGGTCGCGCTGGCTGCCTCTGCCGTCGTGTGTGCAATGGCCATCTGGCTGGCCGCGCGGCCGGTCCAGCGGCTCACCGTGTCGGCGCTCCTGCGCCGAGTGTCGAGGGAACGCGCGCGGGCCTTCGGGATCGTTGACATCCTGGCCGTGGCGCTCGCCGTGTTCGGCCTGATCGGGCTCGCGACCGGTTCGCTCGAAGGCCCGCTCGCGCTCGTGACCCCCACCCTCGTCGCGCTGGCTGCAGGGCTGGTCGCCTCGCGGCTGGCGGTCCCGGTCGCCGGGGCCAGCGGACGCGCGAACCTGCGCCGCGGGCGGATCGGGCCGGCCCTCACCGCCTTCGGGCTGGAGCGTCGACCCACCTTGCGCAAGGTCGTCACGGTGGTCAGCGTCGCGGTGGCCCTCACCGTCTTCGCGGCGAACGCCCTCGTCGTGGGTGACCGCAACTGGCAGGCCCGGGCAGAGGTCCAGACCGGTGCCCCGGCGGTGATCGACACCGACAGCCACAACCCGACCAGCCTGCTCGCCACCGTCCGCACCATCGACCCGACCGGCACCCTGGCCAGCCCCGTCGCGATCGTGCGGCAGACCGACCGGAGCTCGACCGCCACGATGGCGGTCGTCACGAAGGACTTCGAGGAGACCTCCTTCGCCCCTCCGGGTGAGCCCTACCGGCTCGGGGCGCTCGCCCCTCCCGACATCCCGCCCGTGCAGCTCTCCGGCAGCAGGGTGACCGGCCGGCTCGCGTGGGACCTCACCATCCCCGGGGACGACTCGACGCCCCGACCGGCCGGGCAGTCCGGCGCCCCGGTGTCGCCCACGATCGGCCCCGGCTCCGAGGAGCCGAACGAGCTGCGGGTCTCGGTGACCAGTCCAACCGGCCAGAGACTGACCAGGCTCATCGCGCAGATCCCGTTGCGCGGCAAGGGATCTGCCGAGCTCAACGGGCTGCTCCTCTGCCCCGACGGTTGCCGGCTCGACGGCCTGGAGTTCCGGAAGACCGACGAGCAGGTCAGCCAGGTGAGCGGCACGCTGAGCATCACCGGGCTCGGCATCGACGGGAAGTCGCTCGGCATCTCCGCCCCGAACCAGTGGAACCCCTTCGTCGCCCCGCCGACCAGCACCAGCGACAAGCTCGAACAAGTGCCCGCGGGGGCCGACACGCTGGCGCTCGAGCTGAACAGCACCGGGTTCGCGGTCGCGCTGTCACACGCCGATGTGCCGGCTGTCGTGCCCGGACTGCTCGCCGGACCGGTCCCGCCGGGCGGCACCGCACAGGGGTTCGACGCCATCGGCCTCAACGGTGCGCCGATGGTCGCCGCAGCGCAGCAGACCGTCGACACCCTTCCCGTCCTGGGCAGCCAGGGCGTCCTCGTGGACTACGAGACGCTGGCCCGCCTCGGCGGTCGCCTCCCCGACGCCGGCACCCTCTCGGTGTGGGTCGCCGACCCGGCCGAGGCCGACTCCGTGGCCACGCAGCTGCAGGCCCAGGGCGTCGGGGTGCTCGCCCGGCACAGCACGGCCGCCGCCAAGGACCGCCTCGACGAGTCGGCCTCCGCGTGGGGGCTGCGCCTGGCCGTCTTCACCGGCGGGATGGGTGTGCTGCTGGCCGCCCTCGTCGTCCTGGTCATGACCGTGACCGGATGGCGCGTGGTGGCCCGTGACCTCGCCGCGCTCCACATGTCGGGCGTGCCGCTCAAGGAGCTGCGTCGGTCGCTCGTGCGCGAGCAGGTCGTGCTGGTCCTCGTCGGCACGGTCGTCGGCGTCGTCTGCGGGGCGGTCAGCTCGTGGGTGGCCATGCCGCTGGTGCCGCTGTTCGACAGCGCCGCCGACCCGGTGCCCGCGCTGGAGCTGGCGCCGGACGTCCCGGCCATCGTCGGCTCGGCCGTCGGGGCCGCCCTCGTGCTCGTCGCCGTCGGCTGGCTGGCCGCGGTCGGTGCCGGCCGACGGATCACCTTGCGCCGGATCAGGGAGTCACTGTGAGCACCGACGGCCTTGTGACGACGACGACGCGCGCCGGCGGGCTGCGGGTGAGCACCCGCGGCCTGGTCCACATCTACCGCGCCGAGGGCCACGACGTGGCCGCCCTGTCCGGGGTCGACCTCACCGTCCACCCCGGTGAGGTGGTCGGCCTGCTCGGTCCGTCCGGCGCCGGCAAGTCGACCCTGCTCACCTTGTTCGGCGGCCTCATGCGACCGAGCGCAGGGCGGGTGCTCGTGGGTGAGCACGAGCTCTCGACGATGACCGAGGCCGACCTCGACCGGTTCCGGGCCGCCGAGGTGGGACTGGTCCTCCAGGGCGCCGCGCGCAACCTGTTGCCCTACCTGACCGCCCGCCAGAACGTCGAGTTCGCGCAGCGGTCCGCTCGCCGGGCCGGCCGCGAGGTGCCGCCTCCCGGAGAGGTGCTGGAGCTCGTGGGGCTCGACCACGCGGCCACCGCGCCCCTCGACTCGCTGCCGCCGGGGCAGCTCCAGCTCGCGGCGCTCGCGGTCGCCCTGGCCAGCCGGCCGGGTCTCCTGCTCGGCGACGAACCCACCTCCCAGCTGCACCACTCATCGCGCGACCTCGTGCTCGACACCTTGCACCGGGTCAACCGGGAGTGGGGGACCACCGTCGTCGTCGTCACCCACGACCCCGAGGTGGCCGCGCGACTGCCGCGCACGGTCACCATCCGCGACGGCCGCGTCGGTGGCGAGGGCCGGTCCGGCGAGGCGTATGCCGTGGTGTCGGCCGACGGGTCCCTGCCCCTCCCGCCTGCGGCGGTGGATGCGTTCCCGCCCGGTGCGCTGGTGCGGGTCGCGGAGGTCGATGGGGTCTGGACGCTGATCCCGCAGGGGAGGGGTGAGACCGGTGGGTGACCGGACCAGCTGGGCCGACGGCCCGGAGCTGCTCGAGGACGTCGAGTCGCCGCCGCTGCGCGTCGATGGCGTGACCGTCCGCTACGGCTCGACGGTCGCGGTGTCCGAGGCGAGCTTCGATGCCTACCCGGGTGAGTTCATCGCCGTCACCGGCCACAGCGGCGCCGGCAAGTCCTCGCTTCTGTGGGCCATCGGTGGCGCCGTCGGGTTCGACGGCGTGGTGCGCCTCGGCGACGACGACGTGCGGGACCGCGCGCAGGCGGCCCGGCTGGGGATCGAGGTGATCCCGCAGGGCAGCGCGCTGGCCGTCCTTCTCTCCGCCCAGGAGAACGTCGCCCTGCCCCTGCTGGCCCGCGGGGTGCGGCCGGACCACGCCCAGCGCCGGGCGCAGTCCGCCCTGGCGTCGGTGGGTCTGCACGAGTCCGGCAGCCACCTGGCCGAGGAGCTGAGCGGCGGCCAGCAGCAGCGGGTCGCGGTCGCCCGCGGCCTGGCCCTGCGCGGCCACGTCCTGCTCGCCGACGAGCCCACCTCCGAGCTCGACCACGACAACCGCGAGCGGGTCCTCGCCCTCCTGCGGGCCGCGGCGCGCCGCGGCGCCATCGTCATCATGGCGACGCACGACCCCGAAGCGGCCGAGGAGGCCGACGGCGAGGTCCGTCTCGATGATGGACAGCTCGAGACGATCCGCACCCCCCAGGGCTAGCCTGCTGCGCGTGCCGAAGCCGATCCGCCTGCCGTTCGACCCCATCACGCGTGCGGCGCAGCTCTGGACCCGCCGGTGGGGGCGCACCTCGCAACCCCTGGCGATGGCCAGCGCCACGTCGATCATGCGGGTCCAGCAGCTGCTGATCACCGACTACGACGCGATCGTCGGGCGACACGGCCTCACCTTCGCCCGCTACGAGGCGCTGGTGCTCCTCGCGTTCAGCCGGGACGGCCGGCTCGGCATGAGCAAGATCGGGCAGCGCCTGATGGTCCACCCGACGAGCGCCACGAACATCGTCCAGCGGCTCGACGCCCAGGGCTTCGTCGAGCGGGTCCCCAACCCCGATGACGGACGCGGCACCCTGGCGATCATCACGCCTGCGGGTCGCGACGCGATGGAGGCCGCGACGGCCGACCTCGTACAGCGCAAGTTCGGCCTGGGGATGCTGTCCGCGGCCGAGCACGAGCAGCTCTTCGACCTGCTGCGCAAGGTGCGGCTCGGAGCCAGTGACTTCGACGCCTGACCCAGCCCCGCGGCATACCTCGCCCGCACCACCCGTCCCAGCTTTATCGGGTCTAGCAGGAACGTTGACCTTCACCCGGCTTCCGAACCGGGGTGAAGGTCAACCTTGTCCCTAGACCCGATAAAGCTGTGAAAGCGCGGTGTCGGCCGCGGGCGGCTTGGACATTTACTAGGACGTCCTAGTAAATTGGCGCGCATGGCCGAGAACCCCGCACCCACCACCCCCGCGACGAGCGACGGCGCCGCCCGCTGGCAGGCCCGCTACGACGCGGCCCAGGCCAAGGGACAGGTGCGGGACGCCGACTTCACCACGCTGTCGCAGATGGAGGTCGAGCCGGTCTACGGGCCGGCCGACGGCTCCGAGGTGCCCGAGCGGATCGGGTGGCCGGGGGAGTACCCCTTCACCCGTGGTCTCTACCCGACCGGCTACCGCGGCCGCACCTGGACGATCCGCCAGTTCGCCGGCTTCGGCAACGCGGTGCAGACCAACGAGCGCTACAAGATGATCCTCGAGCGCGGGGGCGGCGGCCTCTCGGTCGCGTTCGACATGCCCACGCTGATGGGGCGCGACTCCGACGACCCGATGAGCCTCGGCGAGGTCGGTCACTGCGGGGTGGCGATCGACTCGGCCAAGGACATGGAGGTGCTCTTCGACGGGCTGCCGCTCGAGGACATCACCACGTCGATGACGATCAGTGGCCCGGCGGTCCCGGTGTTCTGCATGTACCTCGTCGCCGCCGAGCGCCAGGGCGTCGACCTCGGGGTCCTCAACGGGACGCTGCAGACCGACATCTTCAAGGAGTACATCGCGCAGAAGGAGTGGCTGTTCGCCCCCGAGCCGCACCTGCGCCTGATCGGCGACCTGATGGAGTACTGCGCCGAGAACATCCCGGCCTACAAGCCGCTGTCGGTCTCCGGCTACCACATCCGCGAGGCCGGCTCGACGGCCGCGCAGGAGCTCGCGTTCACCCTCGCCGACGGCTTCGGCTACGTCGAGCTCGGGCTGTCCCGCGGTCTCGACATCGAGACCTTCGCGCCCGGCCTGTCGTTCTTCTTCGACAGCCACCTCGACTTCTTCGAGGAGATCGCCAAGTTCCGCGCCGCCCGCCGGATCTGGGCGCGCTGGCTCCGCGACGTCTACGGCGCCAAGACCGACAAGGCCCAGTGGCTGCGGTTCCACACCCAGACGGCCGGGGTCTCGCTCACCGCGCAGCAGCCGTACAACAACGTCGTCCGCACCGCCGTCGAGGCGCTCGCGGCGGTGCTCGGCGGCACGAACTCGTTGCACACCAACGCCCTCGACGAGACGCTGGCCCTCCCCAGCGAGCAGGCGGCCGAGATCGCGCTGCGCACCCAGCAGGTGATCATGGAGGAGACCGGCGTCGTCAACGTCGCGGACCCGCTCGGCGGCAGCTACTACGTCGAGGCGCTCACCGACAAGATCGAGGCCGAGGCCGAGGCGATCTTCGACAAGATCCGGGCGATGGGCGAGCTCGGCAAGCCGCTCAACTCCGAGGGCGGGGTCGACCACGCCGTCGGCCCGATGACCTCCGGCATCCTCCGCGGCATCGAGGACGGCTGGTTCATGTCCGAGATCGCCGAGGCGGCCTTCCAGTACCAGGTGTCGCTGGAGAAGGGTGACAAGAAGGTCGTCGGCGTCAACTGCCACACCGCCTCCGTGACCCACGAGCTGGAGATCCTGCGGGTCAGCCACGAGGTCGAGCGCGAGCAGGTCGCCACCCTCAAGACCCGCAAGACCGACCGCAACGAGGACGCCGTGCGCGCCGCCGTGCGACACATGGTCGAGGTCGCCCGCACCGACGACAACATGGTGCCCGCCATGCTCGACGCGGTCCGCGCCGAGGCCACGCTGGGCGAGATCTGCGACGCGCTGCGCGACGAGTGGGGCGTCTACCGCGAGCCCGCCCGCTTCTAGAGACCAGAGGTATGCCGCGTGGCCGGCCGGCGTTGTCAGCAGCGCTAGCCGGCCTCGCCGACCTCACGCTGCTCGCGGCGGAGTCGGGCGTAGGCGACATCGGCCAGCAGGGCGATGAGCCCGTCGACGAACGCCTCGTCGGGCTCGCCGGTGGCCAGCGCCCGGTGCATCACCGACCCGACCACCACGTCCGCGAGCAGGTCGACGTCGATCATGTCGCGGCGGATCTCGCCCCGCTCGATGGCGCGTTCGACCGAGAGCGCGACCAGCGCGTGCAGGCGCGTCGACAGCGACGCGCGGACGCGCTGGCCGACGCCCTCGGGGTCACGGGCCGACTCGGCCAGCAACGCGGCATACGCACCGCCGGTGGAGGGGTCGCGCAGCAGGCGGGCCGCCTCGCCGATGCCCGCACGCATGTCGGCCTCCAGCGAACCGTGGTCCTCGATCTCGATCTCGTCGAAGGTGGCGGCGACCGCGTGCACCGCGAGCTCTATCTTCGACGGCCAGCGCCGGTAGAGCGTGCTCTTCGCCACACCCGCCTTGGCGGCGACGTGCTCCATGGACATCCGGGCCACGCCCTTGTCCGCGAGCACCTGGCGTGCTGCTGCGGTGATCGCCTGCTCGGTGGCCTCCTCACGGGGGCGTCCCGGGCGGCGACTTCGGTCCTGCCGTGGGCGTGTGGTCATCACGCGTGATCATGCCACCGAACCCGTGGACCACGCGGTGCTTCCGGGGGTGAGGACGGGGTCGGGGATTTGTCGTCGTGGGGGAGACTGAGTCATGGTGGTGTGAATGCCGGCTGCGGGGAACCCCCGTTGGCCGGCCCGCTCACGTAAGGATTTCTACTGTGTCGATGGTCGCCAAGCGCGTGCTGTCCGCGGCGCTGACGGTGATCGGACTCGTGCTCGTGTCCCTCGGTGCCTGGCTCACCGTGCACCTCGGTTCGTCCGGCAGCGCCACGCTGCGCAGCACCCCTGCCCACGGGGCCCTGGTCGTCGTGGAGCCGTCCGTGCTCAACCGGGTCGACGCACCGGCCACCGTGACGGCGGTCGCCGCACCCGGAACGACGATCTGGATGGGGCGGACCACCCCCGCCGACGCCGACGCGATCGTGGGTGGCGCCGACCGCACGTCGGTCACCGGTGCCCACCTCCGGGACTGGAGCCTCGTCGCATCGCGGGCCGGGGCCGGGCCCGCCCCCGACCTCGCCGGTGCAGACGTCTGGCGCCAGACCGCGACCGGACCGGGCCGGGTGCACCTCAGCGTCGAGCAGACCGGCGCCCCGGAGTCCATCGTCATCGCTGCACCGGACGGCAGCCCCGTCGACCTGACCTCCCTGACCGTCACGGTCGAGCGGCGCACGTGGTTCTTCCAGGCGCTGCTCGTGACGCTGGTCGGACTGCTCGCGGCGGTCACCGGAGTGGCCACCCTCTGGCAGACCCGACCTCGGCGCCGGCGCCAGACCGACGCGCCACCGAAGCAGGCCGACGCGGCGAAGCAGGCCGACGCGGCGAAGCAGCCCGACGCGGCGAAGCAGCCCGACGCGGCGAAGCAGGCCGAGACCCCCACGAGCACCGACGCACCGACCCCGGAGGTGACCGCATGAGCCGCAGCACCACTCAGCTGGCTGCCGTGGCCGCCCTCAGCCTCGCCCTCGCCGGGTGCGGTGTCGGCACCGGCTTGGCCGGGGTGCACGACGCCCCCGCCCAGGTGACGACCACCGCACCGATCTCCCCCGACACGGCCCAGGCCATCGCTGCCCGGGTCCTCGCGAAGGCGGCCGAGGCCGCGGCAGCCAAGCCCGCCGATGCCCAGAAGCTGCGCACCGAGGCGCTCACCGGCAGCGCCCTCGCGGTCGCCAACGCTGCCAGCCGGCTCGAGTCCGGTGCGGCCGCCGCCCCGACCCCGCTCACCCGCACCGAGCCGCCGAAGGTCCTCGCGGTCTCCCGCGGCACGGCCTGGCCGCGGCTCATCCTGGTGCAGACCGCGACCGCCGACGGCGGGGCCGTGCTCAACCTGCTCGTCTCGCCGGACGCCAGGACGCCGTTCCGGCTCAGCGTTGCCGCACCCATGCAACCGGGGGCGAGCGTCGCCGCCCTCGACTCGCTCAACGCCGGGTCGCCAGTGGTGACCACGGGCAGCACCCTCCCCGTGCAGCCCGCCGCGCTGATGACGGAGTATGCCGCGAGCCTCGCCTACCCGAAGCCCGCCGCTGCCAAGGACATCGACCCCGCCGACCCGTTCTCCGCGGCCGTCCGCGCCCACGCGGCGGAGCAGGCCAAGGCGTTCGGGAAGCTCGCCTCCCTCAAGCAGGTCCACACCGTGGAGCCGCAGAGCACCGTCGCCATCGCGCTGCGGGGCGGGGGAGCGCTGGTCTTCGGGCTGGTCGAGCGCACCGACACGATCACCTTGGGCAAGGGCGGGAAGTCGCTCACGCCGAGCACCGACTTCCAGCGCCTGGTGCGCAAGAAGACGCTCACGAAGAGCGCCACGCTGCGGACCTACGAGACCGTCGTCTTCACCGTGCCCGCCGAGGGCAAGGCCAGTGTCGTCGCCGCGGACGAGGTGCTGTTCTCGGCCAAGGGCTCGTGAGGGAGAATCACCGCCATGAGTGACCAGCCGTTGACCTCCGGTGGCCTGCGTGGCGCCGTTGACCTGACCGCCCTGCGCAACCAGCCCCCGTCGGGAGGCCAGCCGGCCGGCCCAGCGGGCGGCTCGGCTCCTGCTGCCCCGGGTGCTGCCGCGGGACCGTCGTCCGGCGGGGTCCCCGGCCGCAGCGGGGTCGTCGTGGAGGGCAGCGACGCCACCTTCCAGGAGATCGCGAACGCCTCGGTGGGCGTGCCGATGCTGCTCGTCCTGTGGGCTGCCCAGATCCCCGAGTCGCGCGACTACCTCGACACCGTGGTGGCGGTGGCCGGGACGTACGACGGCCGCTTCCAGGTCGTCAGCATCGACGTCGAGCAGAACCCCACGCTCCTGCGCGCCTTCCAGGTGCAGAGCGTCCCGATGACGATGGGGCTGATCCAGGGCCAGCCGGTCCCGATGTTCGCCGGCCTCCAGCCGGAGTCGGCGCTGCGGCCGGTGCTCGACGAGTTCCTCGCCCTGGCCGTGCAACACGGCGTGACCGGCCGGGTGGAGATCGCCGCCGCCGCGCCGACGGCCGATGGTGAGGCGGTCGAGCAGCCGCTCCCGCCCCTGCACCAGGAGGCCTACGACGCCATCGAGCGCGGCGACCTCGACGCTGCCGCCGCGGCATACCAGCAGGCGCTCAAGCAGAACCCCACGGACTCCGACGCCGAGCTGGGCCTGGCCCAGGTGGGCCTGATGCAGCGCACCGAAGGTGCCGACCTGCAGCAAGCCCGCGCCGCCGCAGCGGACCGCCCCACGGACGTCGCTGCACAGGGACTCGTCGCCGACCTCGACGTGCTCGGTGGGCACGTGGAGGACGCGTTCCTGCGCCTCATCGACCTCGTGCGAGCGACCTCCGGTGACGAGCGCGAAGCGGCCCGGAACCACCTGCTGCAGCTGTTCGCCGTGGTCGGCTCGCACGACGAGCGCGTGCGCAAGGCGCGGACCGCGCTGATGAGCGCCCTGTTCTGACCCACCCGGGCAGCGAGCGGGCCCCGAGGGGTCGCGGCCGGACTCCTGAGCCGACAGGATGGGTCGCATGGCGAAGACTCAGGAACACCTCATCGGACTGTTGCTGGGCGCGGAGGGTGACTGGCCGCGCGCGTTCGAGACCCTCGCGGCCAGGCTCGGCGTCCTGACCGGACCCGACGGCGCGAGCCACCAGGTCAACACCGAGCGCGTGACCATCGAGCCGTTCAACCTGCGCGACAAACCACGGCACGACCTGGTCATCGACCGGTTGGCCTACTGGTACTACCACCCGCGCGAGTGGCTCAAGAAGGTCGCGCTGATGGACGACGTCTACCTGCTCAACAGCCCGTTCACCTTCCAGTCCATGGAGAAGCACTCCGCGTACTGCGCGCTGCTGCGGCTCGGCATGCACGTCCCCGAGACCGTCCTGGTGCCCTACAAGAACCCGATCGACAACGTCCGGTGGGCCTACACCGCCGAGCGCTACAACAAGTCCTTCGACCTCGACCAGATCGCCGAGGAGATCGGCTACCCGCTGTTCATGAAGCCGTTCGACGGTGGCGGCTGGCGCGGGGTGTCCCAGGTCAAGAACGTCGACGACCTGCACAGTGCCTACGACGACTCCGGCGAGATGCTCATGCACCTGCAGGCCTCGGTGAAGGACTTCGAGGTGTTCGCGCGGGCGCTGACCATCGGGCCCGAGACCATGGTGATGAAGTTCCAGCCGGATGAGCCCATGCACAACCGGTATGCCGTGCAGCACGGCTTCCTGTCCGAGGGCGTCGGGACCGAGGCGGTCACCATCGCGCAGACCGTCAACGCGTTCTTCCGCTGGGAGTTCAACTCCTGCGAGATGCTCGTCAAGGACGGGGTGGTCTACCCGATCGACTACGCCAACGCCTGCCCCGACGTGGCGGTCACCTCGCTGCACTACTACTTCCCGTGGGCGATGAAGGCCCTGATCAAGTGGTCGGTGTTCTGCGTGGCCACGGGACGCAAGGCGCGCACCCAGGTCGACACCGACCCGTGGTTCAGCGTGGCCGACGACGCCGACCTCGACTACGGCGGCAAGCTGTCCGCCTACCAGGGGCTCGCCGACGCGCACTTCGACACCGACCGCTACCGCGAGTTCTGCGACGCGGCGCTGCCGCACATCGACGAGATGGTGCTGGAGTGGGTCGACTCCGACGACTTCCGCAGCCTGCTCAGCGAGACCATCCAAACGACCTACCCGAAGCACGAGTGGGACAAGTTCGAGGGGCACTTCGGTGGGCTGACCCGCATGTGGGTCAAGGACGAGCAGTCCCGGCTCGGCTCCGGCAGCTCGGCGGTGGACGAGACCGTCGTGAGCGGCCCCGCGCCGGCTGTCACCACCGACTGAGCTTCGTCGACTGAGCATCATCGACTGAGCCCAGACGCACGAACGGGCCCCGCCAGCTGGCGGGGCCCGTTCGGGTCAGGCGGGTCGTGCACGGTCAGGCGCGGAGGTGGACCTCAACAGGCCCGACACTCCTGCTCGATCTGGTGTCGGCGAGCCTCCGGCTGCATCAGCCGGGGACGGCGCAGGCCGCGCAGCTGGTCGAGGGTGGCGAGGTTGGGACGGGAGCTGCCCGTGCGAGGCACACTGCGAGGCCCGGGCGTCTGGTGCGTGTTCGTGGGCGTCATGTTTGGTCCAACGGAGCGTGCCTCCGGTTTGTTCCGGAGGATGCCTCCGAATTTCGGTGCTGCTGGTCGGGCCGTGCCCGGCGTCGGTGAGCCCGCTGTCAGCCGCCGAGGGCGGCGCCCACGACCTCCTTGGCCTCGGCCTGCACCTGCGCGAGGTGCTCGGGGCCCTGGAAGGACTCGGCGTAGATCTTGTACACGTCCTCGGTCCCGGACGGGCGGGCCGCGAACCAGGCGCTCGCCGTCGTCACCTTGAGGCCGCCGATGGCCGCGCCGTTGCCGGGAGCCTCGGTGAGCTTGGCCGTGATCGGCTCCCCAGCCAGGGAGTCCGCCGCGACGTCGCCGGGGGACAGCGCCGCGAGCTTGGCCTTCTGCTCGCGGTTGGCGGCTGCGTCGATGCGGGCGTAGGCCGGGTCACCGTGCCGGGCGGTGAGCTCGCGGTAGTGCTGGCTCGGGCTCTGGCCGGTCGCGGCGAGGATCTCGGAGGCCAGCAGGGCCAGGAGGATGCCGTCCTTGTCGGTGGTCCAGGCCCTGCCGTCGCGACGCAGGAACGAGGCCCCTGCGGACTCCTCGCCGCCGAAGCCGAAGCTGCCGTCGATGAGGCCGGGGACGAACCACTTGAAACCCACCGGCACCTCGACGAGTCGGCCGCCCACGTCGGCCGCGACCCGGTCGATCATCGACGACGAGACCAGCGTCTTGCCGATCGCGGCATCCGCCGGCCAGTCGGGACGGGCGCCGCCGAAGAGGTACTGGATGGCGACGGCGAGGAAGTGGTTGGGGTTCATCAGGCCGCCGTCGGGGGTGACGATCCCGTGGCGGTCCGAGTCGGCGTCGTTGCCGGTGGCGATGTCGTACTCGTCCTTGCGGGCGATCAGCGACGCCATCGCCGACGGCGACGAGCAGTCCATCCGGATCTTGCCGTCCCAGTCGAGGGTCATGAACCGCCAGGTCGGGTCGACCAGCGGGTTGACCACGGTGAGGTCCAGCCCGTGGCGATCGGCGATCTCGCCCCAGTAGTGGACCGAGGCGCCGCCCAAGGGGTCCGCGCCGATCCGGACGCCGGCGTCCTTGATTCGTTGCAGGTCAACGACATTCGGCAGGTCGTCGACGTAGGTGCCCAGGAAGTCGTAGGGCTGCGCGTGCGCGCGGGCCCGGCTGAACGGCATACGGCGGACGCCCTCGAGACCACTCGCGATCAGCTCGTTGGCGCGGGCGGCGATGACCTTGGTGGCGTCGCTGTCGGCGGGGCCGCCATGCGGCGGGTTGTACTTGAAGCCACCGTCGGAGGGCGGGTTGTGCGACGGGGTGACGACGATGCCGTCAGCGAGGACCGGGCCCGTGGTGCGGCCCTCGTTGGCGCGGATGATGGCGTGGCTCACCGCCGGCGTGGGGGTGTAGCCGTCGCGGTCGTCGACGAGCACGATGACGTCGTTGGCGGCGAGCACCTCCAGCGCGGTGGCCCACGCCGGCTCGGAGAGCCCATGGGTGTCCCGGCCGATGAACAGCGGGCCGTCGTAGCCCTGCGACTTCCGGTAGTCGCAGATCGCCTGCGTGGTCGCGAGGATGTGCGCCTCGTTGAACGCCGTCCGCAGGCTCGAGCCCCGATGCCCGGAGGTGCCGAACGCGACCTGCTGGTCGAGGTCGTCGGGGTCGGGGTCGAGCGTGTAGTAGGCGGTCACCAGGTGGGCGACGTCGACCAGGTCGGAGGGCTGGGCGAGCTGTCCAGCACGCGGGTCACTCATCGGCCAGTGCCTTCCGGTCGGCGTCCACCGGTGCGAGGTAGACGGCGGACAGCGCGGCGACGCGGACCTCGACCGACCAGGGCTGGCCGTTCGCGCCGTGCTCCTGTGCGGTCACGACGACCTCCGCCTGGCTCGGCGTGCCGAACTCGTCGTAGCCGCTGGTGTCGAGGATGACCTTCCAGTCGCCCGGTCGCGGCACCCCGATCCGCAGGGGGTCGCGGGCCAGGCCGCCGAAGTTGACCGCTACGGCAACCACGGCGCCCTGCCGGTCCGGCGTGCCGAAACGCAGGTAGGAGTAGGTGTTCCACGCGTTGTCATCGGCGTTGAGCCACTCGAAACCCGCAGGGTCGGAGTCCAGCGCCCACAGCGCGGGGTTCTCCCGGTAGACCCGGTTGAGCTCCTTGACCAGGTTGTGCACCCGGTAGTGGGCGGCGTGGTCGAGCAGCCACCAGTCGAGCTGTCGGCCGTCGGCCCACTCGGCCTCCTGCGCGAACTCGCTGCCCATGAAGATCAGCTGCTTGCCGGGGTGGCTCCAGATGTACGCCAGGAAGGCGCGCACCGTGGCGAGCTGGTCGTAGCGGCTGCCGGGGGCCTTGCGCAGCAGCGAGCCCTTGCCGTGGACGACCTCGTCGTGGCTGATCGGCAGCAGGTAGTTCTCGCTGTAGGCGTACATCAGCGAGAAGGTCAGCAGGTGGTGGTGGTACTGCCGGTGGATCGGGTCCTCCTTGAGGTACTTCAAGGAGTCGTTCATCCAGCCCATGTTCCACTTCAGCCCGAACCCGAGACCACCGCTGTCGGTCGGTTTCGTGACGCCCGGCCAGGAGGTGGACTCCTCGGCGATCGTGACGATCCCGGGCACCCGCTTGTATGCCGTGGCGTTGGCCTCCTGGAGCAGGCCCACCGCTTCGAGGTTCTCCCGGCCGCCGTGGATGTTGGGCACCCACTCGCCGTCCTTGCGGGCGTAGTCGAGGTAGAGCATCGAGGCGACACCGTCGACGCGCAGCCCGTCGACGTGGAACTCCTCCATCCAGTACACCGCGTTGGCGACGAGGAAGTTGCGCACCTGCATCCGGCCGAAGTCGAAGATGTAGGAGCCCCACTCCGGGTGCCAGCCCTTGCGGGGGTCGGCGTGCTCGTAGAGGGGGAGCCCGTCGAAGCGGGCCAGCGCCCACGGGTCGGTGGCGAAGTGTCCCGGCACCCAGTCGAGGATCACGCCGATCCCGGCCTGGTGCAGCCGGTCCACGAGGTAGCGGAAGTCGTCGGGGCGGCCGAACCGCGCGCTCGGGGCGTAGTAGCTGGTCACGTGGTAGCCCCACGACGGCGGGTAGGGGTGCTCCATCACCGGCATGAACTCGACGTGCGTGAAGCCGAGGTCGGCCACGTAGTTGACCAGGTGCTCGGCCAGGTCGCGGTAGCCGTGACCGCTGCGCCACGAGCCCAGGTGCACCTCGTAGACGCTCATCGGCTGCTTGTGGGCGTCGTTGCCGGCTCGCTGCTCCATCCAGGCGTCGTCGCTCCAGCTATAGCGGGACTGGACGACCGAGGACGCTCGACCGGGCGGGAGCTCGGTGGCCTGGGCCATCGGGTCGGCCTTCTCGCGCACCTTGCCGTCGGCGCCCCGGACCAGGAACTTGTAGAGCGTGCCGTCACCGACGCCGGGCACGAACAGCTCCCACACGCCGGACTCGCCGAGCAGCCGCATCGAGTGGCTGCGGGTGTCCCAGCCGTTGAAGTCGCCGGCCACGTGCACGGCCTGGGCGCGCGGGGCCCACACGGCGAACGACGTGCCCACGACGGTGCCCATCGGCCCGGGGTACTCGCGGACGTGGGCGCCGAGGACGGTCCACAGCTCCTCGTGCCGCCCCTCACCGATGAGGTGCAGGTCGATCGGCCCGAGGGTGGGCGCGAACCGGTAGGGGTCGTCCATCTCGTGCTCGATGCCGTCGGCATAGGCGACGAGGAGGCGGTAGTCCTGGGTCTGGGTGGCCCCGACCCGCATGCCGCCCCAGACGCCGTCGGACTCGTGCAGCAGCTCGATCCGCTCGCCGTCCTGGAACCGGACGCCGACCGACGACGCGAACGGCTTGTAGGTGCGGACCAGCAGCCCTTCCTCGTCGAGGTGGTGCCCGAGCAGGTCGTGCGGCTGCTGGTGGCGACCGTCGGCGAGGGCCCGGATGGCCTCCTCCGGGGTCGACGGCGTGGGGACCGGCTCGGGGACGCGCTCGACCGGGGGCTCCACAGGCTGCTCGACGGCACGCCGCGCAGCCGAACGGCTGGTGGGCGTCTCGGCCGCTTGCGGGTCGGCGGGGTCGGTCAGGCCGAACCAGCCCTTGGCGGGCTCTTCCTCGGCCGCAGCAGGCTCTGGGGGTGCAGCCGGGCTCTCGTCCGTCGCCGTCGGCGTCGCCTCTTCCGTCGCCGCCGCCGCCACCGTCGCCGTCTCCGTCGCCGTCTCCGTCGCCGTCACCTCGTCGTCGTTCGGAAGATCTGCGGGGTCAGGACCCGGTGATTCTTCCGAGGACTCGTGGGTGGCAGCGGTCTCGGTGGTGACCTGCTCCTCGGGGGTCTCGTCGGAGCTGGGCTTCTGCTTCTTCTTGCCGAACCGTGGACTCACGTCAGGTCCTTCCTCGCGTCGTCGAGCAGTCGGACCACGGCAGCCGTGGGGATGGTCAGCCAGGTGGGCCGGTTGCGGGCTTCGTACACGACCTCGTAGAGCGCCTTGTCGAGCTGGAAGGCGATGAGCAGCGCGGCGTCCGCGCGCGGGTCGCGACCGGACTCCGCGGCATACCCGTCGAGGAAGGCGCGCTGCGCGCTCTCGGCCCAGTCGCGGGCACTCCCGCCGGGGTGGGACTGCTCCCACGAGCCCGCGGCGTAGTCGAACGAGCGGAGCATGCCGGCGATGTCACGCACCGCGAGGTCGGGCAGCATGCGCTCGGAGAGCGGGCGGAGGGGCTCGCCCTCGAAGTCGAGCAGCACCCAGCCGCGGCCGTCCACCTTGAGCACCTGGCCGAGGTGGTAGTCGCCGTGGATGCGTTGCAGGGCGGGCCAGCTCGCGTTGACGGCCCGGTCGACGACGTCGGCGATCCGGTGCTCGTAGGCGGCCAGCGCCGGGACCTCCGAGGCGGCCGCGACGTAGCGAGCCCGCATGCCGGCCGCGACCGTGGCGATCGCCTCGGCGGACACGGCCTCGGTGGGCAGGATCTCCGCCAGCCGCTTGTGCACCTCAGCGGTGGCGGCGCCGAGCTGGCGAGCCGGCTCGGCGAAGTCCTCGTGCGCGCCGACGGCGCGCAGCGCGACCCGCCAGGCGTCCTCGGTGCCGGGGAAGAACTCCTGCGCGAAGGCCAGGTGGCCACGGGAGGGCTCGTCGCCGCCGGTCACCGCCGGCCAGGCGGCACTCACGGTGCCGACCATGGTGGGCACCCGGGACGAGCCGGCCTCGGAGAGCGCGCCCTGCACCGTCACGTCGGGGTTCTCACCCGACTGCAGCATGCGGAAAACCTTGCAGATCAACGGTTTCGCGGCACCGTCGGAGTCGGTGCAGTCGAACACGATCGAGGTGTTCGACTGCTCGCCCGAGAGCACCTTCGAGGAGCGGAGGGCGGTCTCGGTCGTCCACGACGGATGACGGCGCGGCACGACGTCGGGCTCCACCGTGTCGGACTCGCTGCCCGCCTGGGGGATGGCCTGCTCCAGCACGAGCGCGAGGAGCTGCGCTGCGTAGACCGGGTCGTGGGGTCCGTCGTAGACCCACCGTGGACCGAGGACGCTGTGCTCCATCGTCCCGACGAAGGCCTGCTGACCGCCCTCCAACGGCGCGCCGCGGTAGGTGAGTGGCACCTGGTAGACCACCGGCTGGGGACCACCCTCGTCCACGACGATGAGCGTCTCGATGCCCACCTGCCCAGCGGGGTCGTCGAGCCGCCACGACCAGAGCTTGCGCAGCACCGGGAGCCTGCCCTTGGCGGCATACCAGCGCTGGCGCGCCATCCACGGCCCCACGAGCTCGAGCTTCGTGGGGGAGAGCGTGGCGTCGTGGATCTCAGCCATGCGCTGCACCCGGCACCAGGCGGAGCCAGAAGAAGTCGCGGGAGCCGAGGGTCAGGGTGATGGTGCCGTCGTCGCTGATCTTCGGGAACCCCTGGCCGCCGAAGAGGTCCTCGAGGTGGGCGCCCCGGAACTCGTCCGGCACCCGGACGGTCGTCGCCTGCGGTCGGCTCGCGAGGTTGTTCACGCAGAGCACGGCCTCGGAGTCGCTGTTGCCGTCGTGGTCCCACGTCACGCGCAGGAAGGACAGCACCGCCTCGTTGTCCGACGGGCAGACCTCGAAGTCACCGAGCCCGAAGACGGGGTGGCGCTTGCGGATCTCGAGCATCGCCCGCACCCAGTGCAGCAGCGACGAGCTGCTCGCCATCTGGGCTTCGACGTTGACGTTGTTGTAGTGGTAGACGAGCGACGACACGACCGGCAGGTAGAGCTTGCCGGGGTCGGCCGAGGAGAAGCCCGAGTTGCGGTCGGGAGTCCACTGCATCGGGGTGCGGACGGCGTCACGGTCGTTGAGCCAGATGTTGTCGCCCATGCCGATCTCGTCGCCGTAGTAGAGGCACGGTGACCCCGGCAGTGAGAGCAGCAGCGCGTGGATCAGCTCGATCTCGGCGCGGCTGTTGTCCAGCAACGGTGACAGCCGTCGCCGGATGCCGACGTTGGCGCGCATCCGCGGGTCGGGTGCGTACCAGCCGTACATCGCGGTGCGCTGCTCCGGCGTGACCATCTCGAGGGTGAGCTCGTCGTGGTTGCGCAGGAAGGTGCCCCACTGGGTGCCGGCCGGCTTGTCGGGGGTGTCGGCCATGACGTCGACGATCGGCGCGGCCTTCTCCTCGCGCAGCGAGTAGTAGAGCATGGGCATGACGGGGAAGTGGAAGCACATCTGGCACTCCGGCTCCTCCTCGGTGCCGAAGTAGTCCACGACGTCGGCCGGGGGCTGGTTCGCCTCGGCGAGCAGGATCCGCCCGGGGTACTCGGTGTCGACCATCTTGCGGAGCTTGGCCAGGAACTGGTGCGTCTTCGGGTGGTTCTCGCAGTTGTGGCCCTCCTCCTCGTAGAGGTAGGGGACCGCGTCGAGCCGGAACCCGTCGATGCCCATGTCCATCCAGAACCGGACGACGTCGAACATCGCCTCGTGGACGGCCGGGTTCTCGAAGTTGAGGTCGGGCTGGTGGGAGAAGAACCGGTGCCAGAAGAACTGCCGGCGCACCGGGTCGAAGGTCCAGTTCGAGACCTCGGTGTCGATGAAGATGATCCGGGCGTCCGAGTAGGGCTCGTCGGTGTCGGACCACACGTAGAAGTCGCCGAACGGGCCCTCGGGGTCGGATCGCGAGGCCTGGAACCACGGGTGCGCGTCGCTCGTGTGGTTCATGACGAAGTCGGTGATGACCCGGATGCCACGGGCGTGCGCCTGCGACACCAGCTCCTGGAAGTCGGGCAGCGTGCCGAACTCGGGCAGCACCGCGGTGTAGTCGGCGATGTCGTAGCCACCGTCGCGCAGCGGTGAGGCGTAGAACGGCGGGAGCCACAGGCAGTCGACCCCGAGCCAGGCGAGGTAGTCGAGCCGGGCCATCAGCCCGGTGAAGTCGCCGGAGCCGGAGCCCTTGGAGTCACCGAACCCGCGGACGAGCACCTCGTAGAAGACGGCGGTCTTGAACCACTCGGGGTCGTTCTTCAGCCCGGGCTGGGCGAGGTTGAGACCCTGCATCAGAACCTCCGGATAGCGACGATGTGGACGGGCTCGGTCTCGGGCCCGAGTCGGACGTAGACGTGCTCACCCCAGTGCCAGGAGGCCCCGGTGAGGAGGTCCTGCGCGGCGATCCCGTCGTGGTAGTCGAGGCCCAGGGCGGGCATGTCGAGGTGCATGGTGGACTCACGGGTGCTGTGCGGGTCGAGGTTCGCGACCACCACGAGGGTGTCCTCGGTGCCGTCGGCCAGCACGCGTCGCTTGGAGAACGCCATGATGTTCTCGTCGTCGACGTGGTGGAACGTGATGTTGCGCAGCCAGTGCAGGGCGGGGTGCTCGCGCCGGATCTCGTTGAGGCGGGTGAGGTAGCCGGCCAGCGACTGGCCCTCCTTGACCCCGCCGGGCTCGTAGTCCTCCCAGTGCCGGTTCTTGTACTGGTACTTCTCGTTGTCGATCTGCTCCTCGGCGCCCGGCCGGGCCACGTGCTCGATGAGCTCGTAGCCGGCGTAGATGCCGTAGGTGGGGACCAGGGTGGCGGCGAGCGCGGCCCGCAGCTTCCACGCGGCCGGACCACCGAACTGCATGTAGGGGGTGAGGATGTCGTGCGTGGTCGGCCAGAACGACGGCCGCATGTAGGACGCGGCGTCCCCGGCCAGCTCCGTGACGTACTCCTCGAGCTCCCACTTCTGGTTGCGCCAGGCGTAGTAGGTGTAGGACTGCTGGAACCCGGTCTTGCCCAGGGTGTGCATCATCGCCGGCTTGGTGAACGCCTCGGCCAGCCAGATCACCTCGGGGTGGTCGCGCGCCACGTCGGCGATCAGCCACTGCCAGAACTCCACCGGCTTGGTGTGGGGGTTGTCGACGCGGAAGATCTTGACCCCGTGGTCGATCCACACCTGGATGACCCGGCGCATCTCCGCGTACGACCCGGCGGGGTCGTTGTCGAAGTAGAGCGGGTAGATGTCCTGGTACTTCTTGGGCGGGTTCTCGGCGTAGGCGATCGTGCCGTCGGCACGGTGCTTGAACCACTCGGGGTGCGTGGTCACGTAGGGGTGGTCGGGGGAGGCCTGCAGCGCGATGTCCATCGCGACCTCCAGGCCCAGCTCCTCGGCCTGCGCGACGAAGAAGTCGAAGTCGTCGAAGTCGCCCAGGTCCGGGTGGATGGCGTCGTGGCCACCGGCGGCGCTGCCGATGCCGTAGGGGCTGCCCGGGTCGTCGGGACCGGCCTCGAGGGTGTTGTTGGGCCCCTTGCGGTTGGTGGTCCCGATCGGGTGGATCGGGGTCAGGTAGACCACGTCGAACCCCATCCGCGCGATGGCCGGCAGCCGCTTCGCCGCCGTGCGCAGCGTGCCGCTGGTCCACTTGCCGGTCTCGGGGTCCTGCACCGCACCCTCGGAGCGCGGGAAGATCTCGTACCACGCGCCATACAGGGCCCGCTCGCGCTCCACGAGCAACGGGTATGCCGCGGACGGGCTCACGTAGTCGCGCAGCGGGCGGGCGGCGAGCTCGGCGCGCACGGAGGGGTCGGTGCCGGCGTGCAGCCGCGCCAGGGGTGGGCGCCGGGTGTCGCGCAGCGCCGTGATCGCGTCGGCCAGGACGGCTTTCTGGTCCTTGGACCGCTTGACCTCGGCCAGGGCGCGCTCGAGGGTGCGGGCGCCCTCCTCGAGCATCAGCTCGGCGTCGACGTCGGCGGCGACCTTGATCGTGGCGTCGTGGTCCCACGTGCCGTAGGGGTCGGACCAGCCCTCGACGCGGTAGGACCACCAGCCCACGGCGTCGGGCTCGACCACGGCCGCCCAGGTGTTGAGCCCGGGGTTCACGGGGGTCATGGCGGTGACCCGCTCGGACCCGTCGGGGGCGACCAGGACGACCGACGCGTTGACCGCGTCGTGGCCCTCGCGGAAGACCGTGGCGCCGATCGTGAACTGCTCGCCGACGACCGCCTTGGCGGGCCGGGCGCCGTCGTCGACGACGGGGCTGACCCCCTGGACCGGGATCCGGCCGATGGGGACCTGCGGGTGCGAGGTGGTCGGTGCCTTGGTCACCGTGGGTCTCTGGCCGGTGCTGCCGGCACTGGGTGCGTCAGGAGGGCTGGGCATGGCTGCCTGGGGCTTCGCTGTCACGCGCCCGACGCTACTCGGTCGGCCCCTCGCGCACCTCCCCACGTGCAGAGATGGACGGTCTCGTGAAAATTCTTGAAAGTTCTGCAAGAACGCGTCATTCACTCTGCCCTCGAGGCCTTAGGATGCCCCACGTGAAGGCGATCCGACGCTTCAGCGTCCGTACAGTCCTGCCCGCGCCCATCGCCGCCCTCGGCGACCTGGCGAGCAACCTTCGGTGGTCCTGGCACCCACCCACCCGTGACCTGTTCCAGCGCATCGACCCGCAGCGCTGGGACAAGGTGCGCAAGGACCCCGTCCGGCTGCTGTCGGCGCTGTCCCCGCAGGAGCTGAGTGACCTCGCCGGCGACGCCGAGTTCGTCTCGGCGGTCGCCGCCGCGAAGGCAGACCTCGACACCTACCTGACCGAGCCCCGCTGGTTCCAGGCCTGGGCCGACGAGGTCGAGGGTGGCGCCCCGAAGGCGATCGGCTACTTCAGCCCCGAGTTCGGCATCACCGAGGTGCTGCCGCAGTACTCCGGCGGCCTGGGCATCCTCGCGGGTGACCACCTGAAGACGGCCTCCGACCTCGGCGTCCCGATCGTCGGCGTGGGCCTGTTCTACAAGACCGGCTACTTCAAGCAGAGCCTCAACCGCGACGGCTGGCAGCAGGAGACCTACCCGGTGCTCGACCCGGACGGCCTGCCGCTCAGCCTGCTGCGCGAGGAGGACGGCACCCCCTGCGTCATCACCCTCGACCTGCCCGGTGGCCGGGAGCTGCACGCCCACGTCCTCAAGGCGCAGGTCGGCCGCGTGCCGCTGCTCCTGCTCGACTCCGACGTGCCCGACAACGACGAGGCCGCGCGCAACATCACCAACCGCCTCTACGGCGGCGGTGGCGAGCAGCGCCTGCAGCAGGAGATGCTGCTCGGCATCGGCGGCGTCCGCGCCCTGCGCCTGTGGTCGCGACTGACCGGCGCGCCGACCCCGGACGTCTACCACACCAACGAGGGCCACGCCGGCTTCCTCGGTGTCGAGCGGATCCACGAGCTGACGAAGTCGGCCGGGCTCACCTTCGACGAGGCCCTCGAGGCGGTCCGCGCCGCCACCGTCTTCACCACCCACACCCCCGTGCCGGCCGGCATCGACCGGTTCGAGGCCGACCTCATCACCCGGCACTTCGGCGGCGACCGCGCCGTCGAGGGCGTCCCCGTGGAGCGGCTCCTCGCCCTCGGTGCGGAGGACTACCCGGGCGGTCAGGCGGGCATGTTCAACATGGCCGTCATGGGTCTGCGCCTCGGCCAGCGCGCCAACGGCGTCTCCCAGCTGCACGGTGTCGTCAGCCGCGGGATGTTCGACGGGCTGTGGCCGGGCTTCGACGACGACGAGGTCCCGATCTCCAGCGTCACCAACGGTGTCCACGCCGGCACCTGGGTGGACCGCAAGGTCTACGAGGTCGCGGCCAAGCACCTCGGCACCACCGACATCGAGCGGGACAACGCCTGGGACCGCATCGGTGACGTGCCCCGCGAGGCCATCTGGTCCACCAAGCGCGAGATGCGTGAGCAGCTGGTCAAGGAGGCCCGCCGCCGCACCCGCTCCTCCTGGAAGAAGCGCGGAGCCAGCCCGGCCGAGCTCGGCTGGGTCGACGACATCCTCGACCCCGACGTGCTGACCATCGGGTTCGCCCGCCGGGTGCCGACCTACAAGCGGCTCACGCTCATGCTGCGCGACCCCGACCGGCTCAAGCGCCTCCTGCTCGACGAGAAGCGCCCGATCCAGCTCGTCATCGCCGGCAAGTCACACCCCGCCGACGAGACCGGCAAGCAGCTCATCCAGCAGATGGTGCGCTTCGCCGACGACCCGGAGATCCGCCACCGCATCGTGTTCCTCCCGAACTACGACATCGCCATGGCGCAGTACCTCTACCCGGGCTGCGACGTCTGGCTGAACAACCCGCTGCGTCCCTTCGAGGCGTGTGGCACCTCCGGCATGAAGGCCGCCCTCAACGGTGGCCTCAACCTGTCGATCCTCGACGGCTGGTGGGACGAGTGGTTCGACGGCGAGAACGGCTGGGCCATCCCGACCGCTGACGGCGTCGAGGACGCCGAGCGTCGCGACGACATCGAGGCCGCTGCGCTCTACGACCTCATCGAGAACTCCGTGGCGCCGCGCTTCTACGACGTCGATGCCGAGGGCCTCCCGCAGAACTGGATCTCGATGATCACGCACACCCTCGCGACGCTGGGCCCGAAGGTCCTGGCCAGCCGGATGGTGCGCGACTACACGACCCAGCTCTACGGGCCCGCTGCCCGCGCCGGCTGGGCGCTCAACGGCGAGACCTTCGAGGGCGCCCGCGACCTGGCCGCCTACAAGGCCAAGGTCAAGGCCGCGTGGCCGACCGTCCGCGTCGACCACGTCGAGTCCTCGGGCGTCGGTGACAGCCCCGAGATCGGCGAGACGCTGCACGTCAACGCCTACGTCTCCCTCGGTGGGCTGGAGCCCGACGAGGTCGACGTCCAGGTCGTGCACGGCACCGCGCGTGACTCCGACGAGCTGCGCGACGTGGTCAGCGAGTCGCTCCAGTTCGTCGAGTCCTACGAGGGTGGTCGCCACCACTTCGCCGGTGACCTCGCGCTGGCCCGCACCGGCTCGTTCGGCTACACGGTCCGCGTGCTGCCCAAGCACGCCGGCCTGGCCAGCACCAGCGAGCTCGGCCTGGTCGCCAACGCCTGACCCCAGCACGGCAGTGAGGTATGCCGCGTGCGGACGTCCGCACGCGGCATACCTGTCTTCGTGGTCACGACCGGCGGAGGAGCTGGACCACCGGCGCTCCACCGTCGCGCTCAGGAGGGTGGTTGGCATCGCCTGGCGGGCGGCTCGTGGGCTACTCCCGGGGGGGGGNTCGGCGCCGGATCTTGCGCTGCCCTGTGTCGCGAATCAGGTTGTGTCCCAACAGGTTTCGTAGCCGGTGGGCTGTCAGACCCGGCCGGTAGGTTCGGTGGCATGGATCGGGGGATGACGTTCGAACAGCGCCGCACGGCTGTCCAGGACGCGTGCGCCGCGCTGACCGGGATCGAGGCCGAGCTGTGGTCCGCCGACGGTGTCGGGCTGGGCGAGTTCGCGGGCTTGCTCGACCAGCTGACCGTCCGCGCCGACGCGGCCCGGGTCGACGTGCTCCGCGAGGCCACCGAGCGGGGTGAGACCGGGGCGGGCCGGTCCGGCGGGTCCGCGTGGCTGCTGGACCACTGCCCGGCCCTGCGGGCGGGCGGGTCCGCCCGGGTCGTCCGGGTCGCGGAGGCCGCCACCGATGACCGGTATGCCGCCCTCGTGGCGGCGGTGCGCGACGCGCGGGTGCCGCTGGTGACCGCGGTCGTGGTGGTCGAGGAGTTCGACCGGCTCGCCCCGCGGCTGGCCCCCGGGGCGCACGGCCCGGTGATGGGCGGGCTGGTCGAGGTGGCGTCGTGGGGTCGGCCCAAGGACGTCCGCGGGCTGCGGGAACGGCTGGTCGCCAAGCACGGCGCGGTCGGGGAGCTGCAGGGCGAGCACGACCGGGCGGGGGAGCGGCGGTCGTTGTCGCAGCCGTTCGCCGACGGGGCCGGGCTGTTCGAGTACACGATGGTCGTCGACACCGAAGCCAAGACCGTGATCGAGGCCGCCGTCCAAGGATTGTCCGCGCCCCGCCCCGCTGGTGGGGAGCCGGACCGGCGCCCGTCCGGGCAACGCCGGATGGATGCCCTGCTCGAGGTCGTCCGCCGCGGCGTCGCGTCCGCCGACGGGGTCGCCACCACCGACAAGGCGCAGCTGTTCGTGACCGTCACCCTCGAGGACCTGACCGCCCGCACCCACGCCGCCACCGTGGTCGGGTCCGGTGAGGCCGGGACCCTGCTGCCGCCGCAGACCGCCCGCAAGATCGCCTGCGACGCCGGGATCCTCCCGGTCGTGCTCAGCAAGGCCGGGCAGGTCCTGGACCTCGGCCGACGGTTCCGGCTCTTCACCTCCGCCCAGGCCCGGGCCTTGTGGTTACGCGACCGCGGCTGCACCTTCCCCGACTGTTCGGTCCCCGCGACCTGGTGCGACGCACACCNTTGTGCGGGCGACACCACACCATCGTCCACAAGAAGGGCTACCACGCCCAGCTCACCCACGACGGGGTGCACTGGGACCTGACCCCCGGCGCCTACGACCACTGGCTCACCCACGGCACCGACCTCGACTCGAGCGCAGTGCGAGCGCTGGCACGGGCGCCGGCGCGCGGCGTAGGGGCGGCGTGATTGGCCCATTCGGCGGATTCGGAGACCACCCGCGGCCGGTCACACTTGCGCCCATGACACGAGGGGGACCGCTGGGCTACCGGCCGGCACTCGACGGGCTGCGCGGCGTCGCAGTCCTGCTCGTCCTCGCCCAGCACGCGGGCCTCCCGTACTTCTCGCAGGGTGGCACCGTCGGGGTGACCCTGTTCTTCGTCCTGTCGGGCTTCCTGATCACCTCGATCCTCCGTGCCGAGCACGACGCGACCGGTCGGATCGACCTCCGCGGCTTCTACCTGCGGCGCGCGCGGCGCCTGCTCCCCGCGCTGGCGCTGCTCCTCATCGGCGTGAGTGCCTACCTCCTGGTGTCGCACCAGTCGCTGCTGGACGTCGTGCTGGCGGCGGGCTACGCCTCGAACATCGCGGGCGCCGCCGGTCACAACCTGGGCAACCTCGTGCACACCTGGACGCTCTCGCTGGAGGAGCAGTTCTACCTCCTCTGGCCGCTCCTGCTCCCGGTGGTGGCGCGACGCCGGCGACCTGCCGTGATCCTGGCTGCCGTGGCCGCACTGGTCGTCTCCTGGCGCGTGCTCCTGTCGTCGAGTGGGGCCCCGGTCGAGCGGATCTACTTCGGACCGGACACTCGCGCCGATGCCATCGTGCTCGGCTGCGCCCTGGCGTTCGCCCTCGCGAGCGCCCCCGTGGGCCGCCTGAGACTGGCTGCGGCGGGGAGCGCGGTGCTGGTGGCGGTCCTGTGTGCGGCGCGACCGGTGTCCGCCCTCGCCTGGCTGCTGCCCCTCGTCACGGTCGCCTCCGTGGTGCTGGTCGCGTACGCCGCACGCAGCACCTCGCGACTGCTCACCTGGCGACCCCTCGTGGCGACCGGGCGGATCAGCTACGGGCTCTACCTGTGGAGCTTCCCGGTGGCCCTGAGCGTGGCGTCGCGGGACCTGCCGCTGTGGGTCAGCGCCACCACGATCACGGCCGTCAGCGTGGCCCTGGCGCTGGCCTCCTGGTTCGTCGTGGAGACGCCGTTCCTGCGTCACCAGGCGAAGGGTGCGGCAGAGGCCGACGAGGTCCCTGCACTGCCGGTGGGGCTCCCCGCCCACTGAGGAAGAGCCGATGGCCCGGGCTGGCATGATCGACGGCGACCGGACCGACGGCGACATCACCGACGGCGACATGACCGACGGCGACTCGGGCGAGGGGGCGACATGAACGACGTGACGATCGTCGGTGCCGGGCCGACCGGCCTGATGCTGGCCGGAGAGCTGGCGCTGGCCGGCGTGCCGGTCCTCGTCCTCGAGCGTCGCCCGACCCCTGAGCTGGTGGGCACCCGCGCCCGAGGCTTCCACTCGCGGACGATCGAGGTCTTCGACCAGCGCGGCATCGCCGACCGTTTCCTCGCCGAGGGCCAGACCTTCCAGGCGATGAGCTTCGCCGGCATCCCGCTGGACGTGGCCAGCCTCCCCACGCGCCATCCCTACACGCTCGGCCTGTCGCAAGGTCACGTCGAGGACATCCTGCGCGGCTGGATCGACGAGCTCGGGGTCCCGATCAGCTTCGGCGTGGAGGTCACCGGACTCCGCCAGGACGACAACGGGGTCGACGTCCTCCTCGCGGACGGCACCCGGCGGCGGACCGGCTACCTCGTCGGTACCGACGGCGGTCGCAGCGTCGTCCGCAAGGCGGTGGGCATCGAGCTCGTCGGTGCACGGGCCACCCGCAGCCACCTCATCGCCGAGGCCCAGCTCTCGGAGGAGCCACCCACCGGGATCCGGCACGACGACGTGGGGATCCACGGCATCAACCTCGTCCAGGGCACCACCTTCGGCATGGTCGTGACCGAGCGGGAGCTGGGCGACGCCACCGAGCCCACCCTCGCCGACCTCAGCGCAGCCCTCACCGACGTCTACGGCACGGACTTCGGGATCCACGACCCCGCGTGGATCTCCCGGTTCACCGACGCGGCCCTGCAGGCGGCCGACTACCGGCGCGGGCGGGTGCTGGTCGCGGGGGACGCCGCGCACATCCACCCGCCGACCGGCGGCCAGGGGATCGGGCTGGGTGTGCAGGATGCGGTCAACCTCGGCTGGAAGCTGGCCCAGGTGGCCAAGGGCGACTCACCCGAGGTGCTCCTCGACACCTACGTCGCCGAGCGCCACCCAGCCACGGCTCGCGTCCTGAGCAACGTCGTGACCCAGGCGCTGTTGCAGCGCAGCGACGCGCGCACCGACGCCCTCCGGGCGACGTTCGCCGACGTGCTGCGCTCGGACGAGCCACGCAGCCAGCTCGCCGGCCTCCTGTCCGGACTCGACGTGGCCCACGACCTCGGCGAGGGACACCCCTTGCTGGGACGACGCATGCCCGACCTCGACCTGGTCACCGCCGACGGCCCCCGCAGCGTCTTCGAGCTGCTCCACGACGCCCGCCCCCTCCTGCTCGACCTCGGCGAGCCGGGCAGCCTCGAGACCGCCCGGCTGGCGGACCGGGTCAAGCGGGTGGACGCCGAGAGCCCCGGCCCCTGGGTGCTGCCCGTCGTCGGGGCCGTCACGGCGCCGACGGCAGTCCTGGTCCGACCCGACGGCCACGTGGCGTGGGTGGGCGAGGGGACGGCAGCCGGGCTCGACGAGGCCCTCACGACCTGGTTCGGCACACCCGCCGGCTGAGCGCAGCCAGGCGACGGGGCTGCGCGCGGTCAGGTGGCGTCGGTCGCCCGGTAGACCCGGATGCAGGTCGGTCCGACCTCGACCGGACCCGGGGGCGTCGGGTCGCCGGGCGGTCCCGGGCGCTCGTCGGTCGAGTCCCACAACAGCTGGTATGCCGTGAGGCCGGGAACGGCTGGCAGCGTCACCTTCCCGGGGTCGGAGGAGCCGTGCAGCACGACCAGCACGGAGGCGTGGCCCACCCAGGCGCCGTTGAGCAGCATCTGCAGGGTGCGGGTCGACGGGTCCTCCCACCGGCCGTTCTCCATCGGCTCGCCCTCGATGTCGAACCACGCGAGGTCGGTCGAGCCGTCCTCGTGCACCTCGCGACCGGTGAAGAAGGTGCGCTGGCGCAGGACCGGGTGGTCGGCCCGCAGCCGGGTGAGGAACCGCGTCGTCGCGAGCAGGTCCTGCTGCCACGGCTCGAGCCCCCACGAGAACCACGACGTCGGGTTGTCCTGGCAGTACGGGTTGTTGTTGCCGCTCTGGCTGCGGCCGAACTCGTCGCCCGCGTTGAGCATCGGCACCCCCGTGGCGAGCAGGGTGGAGCCCAGCAGGTTGCGCACCGATCGCCGCCGCACCTCCTCGACCTCGGGATCCGCGAGGCCGGTGTCCGGGCCCTCGACGCCGTGGTTCCAGGAGCGGTTGTTGTCGCTGCCGTCGCGGTTGCCCTCGCCGTTGGGCCCGTTGTGCTTGGAGTTGTAGCGGGTCAGGTCGCTGGTGGTGAAGCCGTCGTGGGCGGCGACGAAGTTCACCGACGCGACCGGTCCGCGGTCGCGAGACCCGAACAGGTCCTGCGACCCGGCCATCCGGGTGGCCAGCTCGCGCACCCCGTGGCCCTGGTGGTGACCGGCGGCCTGGGCCTTGAGGTCGTCGAGCCAGAAGGTGCGCACCGAGTCGCGGAACCGGTCGTTCCACTCGGCGAACGGGGGCGGGAACTGACCCGTCCGCCAGCCGTGGATGCCGACGTCCCAGGGCTCGGCGATGAGCTTGACCCGGGACAGCACGGGGTCGGTGCGCAGGGCGACGAGGAAGGGGTGGTTGGGGTCGTAGTCGTCGTTCTGGCCACGCCCGAGCGCGACGGCGAGGTCGAAGCGGAAGCCGTCGACGTGGCACTCGTTGACCCAGTACCGCAGGGAGTCGAGCACCATCTTGCAGACCATCGCGTGCCGCAGGTCGAGGGTGTTGCCGCAGCCGGTGACGTCGATGTCCTGGCCGCGTTCGTCGAGCCGGTAGTAGGCCCGGTTGTCCAGGCCCCGCCACGACAACGAGGCGCCGACGCGTCCGGACTGCTCGGCGGTGTGGTTGTAGACGACGTCGAGGAGCACCTCGATGCCCTCGGCGTGGAGCAGCCGCACCATGCCCTTGAACTCCTCGAGCGCGCCCTGCGGGTCGGTCGTGGAGGCGTACCTCGCGTGGTGGGCGAAGAAGCCGAGGGTGTTGTAGCCCCAGTGGTTGGTCAGGCCGCGCTGCACCACCTCGGGCTCGGACGTGAAGGCCTGCACGGGGAGCAGCTCGACCGCGGTGACGCCCAGGGCCTTCAGGTGGGCGATGACCGACGGGTGGCACAGACCGGCATACGTGCCTCGGAGGTGCTCGGGCACCTCGGGGTGCTGCATCGTGAGGCTGCGCACGTGGGCCTCGTAGATGACGGTCTCGGCCAGCGGGGTGTGCGGCGGCGCGTCGCCGCCCCAGTCGAAGCCCCCGTCGACCACCACGCACCGCGGCACCGACCCCGCGCTGTCGGTGGGGCTGCGCACGAGGTCGTCGCCCTTGAGCCGCTCGTCGACCCGGTGGGCGAACACCTCGGGGGTCCAGGCGACGTCACCCTCGATGGCGCGGGCGTAGGGGTCGAGCAGCAGCTTGGCCGGGTTGTAGCGCAGGCCCTCGGCGGGGCGCCACGGCCCGTCGGCCCGCAGGGCGTAGCGCTGGCCCGGACCCACCCCCGGGAGGAAGCCGAACCAGATGCCGTGGGTGCGCTCGGTGAGGGGCAGCCGACGCTCCGAGCTGCCGTCCAGGTCGTCCGCGTCGTAGAGGCAGACCTCCACCGAATCGGCGTGACCTGCATAGACGGCGAACTCGGCACCGCCCTCGACGAGCGTCATGCCGAGGGTGGGAGGAAGGTCACGCAGGCGCGTGGCGGGCGACATGGCCCTCAGCCTAGGCAGTGGTTACGGTTGGGCACATGACGGATCCGACTTCGCTGCCCAACTTCCCCCCGCCCGCGAACGAACACCCCCTGCGCGGACGGGTCCTGGACGCCCTGATCGACCAGTCACTGGCGCCCAACGTGGACAACGACGGCGACGTCGCCTTCACGGTGCAGGACCAGCAGCTGTTCGTGCGCTGCACCGAGGGCGACTTCCAGATCATGCGCGTCTTCGGACAGTGGGCGATCAGCGACGCGGTCCCGAGCGACCCGCTGACCCGCCTGGCCACCTGCAACGAGATCACCCTGCAGATGAACGTCGTGAAGGCCGGGCTGGCCAACGACACCCTGGTCGTGACGAGCGAGCACATCGTCGACCAGAACAGCGACGTCCCGGCCCTGGTCAACGTCTCCATCCAGCTCGTCCTCGCGGGTGTGCAGATGTGGCACGAGCGGATCATGGGCGGCGGCGAGGACACCGGTCCCGGCGCGGGCCAGCCCGCGCCCGGGGGAGGCCCGGCATGAGCGACGGCACCCCCACGGACGTGGTCTCGCTCGAGGTCGAGGGTGGGATCGCCACGATCCGGCTCAACCGCCCGCCGATGAACGCCCTCAACGCCGAGGTCCAGTCCGCCCTGTCGGCGGCGGCGATCGAGGCCGGCCAGCGACGCGACGTCGCCGGGGTCGTCCTCTACGGCGGCGAGAAGGTCTTCGCCGCCGGTGCCGACATCAAGGAGATGGAGGGAATGTCCTACACGGACATGGCCGACCACTCCGGTGCCCTCCAGGACTTCACCCGCACGCTGGCCCGCATCCCCAAGCCGACCGTGGCCGCCATCACCGGCTACGCGCTCGGCGGTGGCTGCGAGGTCGCCCTGGCCTGCGACTTCCGGGTTGCGGCCAAGAACGCCAAGCTCGGCCAGCCCGAGATCCTGCTCGGCATCATCCCCGGCGCCGGCGGCACCCAGCGGCTGGCTCGTCTGGTGGGCCCGGCCAAGGCCAAGGACATCGTGTTCTCCGGACGGTTCGTCTCCGCGGACGAGGCGCTCGCGATCGGGCTCGTCGACGAGGTGGTCGAGGCCGAGGACGTGTATGCCGCCGCGAAGGCGCGACTCGCGCCGTACGTCGGCGGTCCCGCCTACGCGATCCGCGCTGCCAAGGAAGCCATCGACCGGGGCCTGGAGACCGACCTCGAGACCGGGCTGGAGATCGAGCGGATGCTGTTCAGCGGCCTGTTCGCCACCAAGGACCGGGAGATCGGCATGCGGTCGTTCGTCGAGAACGGTCCGGGCAAGGCGAAGTTCGAGGGCGCCTGACCCATGTCGTCCACGCCGACGAGCGCGGCCGGCCCGGTGCGCGCGGCCACCGCCGAGCAGGTCTCCGCCGCCTACGCCGACAACAAGCTGGCCCAGGTGCTTTACCACGACTGGGAAGCGCAGACCTACGACGACAAGTGGTCGATCTCGTTCGACGAGCGCTGTGTCGACTACGCCCGCGACCGGTTCCACGCCATCACCGGCACGCCTGACCCGCTCCCGTACGGGACGGCCCTCGAGCTGGGCGCCGGCACCGGGTTCTTCTCGCTCAACCTCAAGCAGGCCGGGATCCTCGACGAGGTGCACGTCACCGACCTGTCGCCCGGGATGGTCGAGGCCGCCAAGGCGAACGCCGAGGCGCTGGGCTTCACGGTGCAGGGCAGGGTCGCCGATGCCGAGCGAATTCCCTACGACGACAACACCTTCGAGGTCGTCGTCGGTCATGCCGTGATCCACCACATCCCCGACGTCGAGGCGGCGTTCCGCGAGGTCCTGCGGGTGCTGAAGCCCGGCGGCCGGTTCGTCGTCGCGGGGGAGCCCACCAGGGTGGGCGACTGGTACGCCCGCAGGCTCGGCCGGGTGACCTGGCAGGCGACCACGGCCGTCACCCGGCTCCCGGCGCTGCGCGACAGGTGGGCCAAGGACCAGGAGGAGCTCGACGAGTCGTCGCGCGCCGCGGCCCTGGAGGCCGTCGTCGACCTGCACACCTTCGACCCGGACGAGCTGGCCCGGACGGCGCTGCGCGCGGGTGCCGTCGGCGTCCGCACCCAGACCGAGGAGCTCACCGCGGCGTTCCTGGGATGGCCGATCCGCACGTTCGAGGCAGCCGTCAAGCCCGGTGCGCTCGGCTGGGGCTGGGCGATGTTCGCCTACGGCTCGTGGAAGCGGCTGTCGGCCGTCGACCGCGTGCTGGCCAAGGCGGTGCCGGCCCGGCTCTTCTACAACGTCGGCATCACCGGCGTGAAGCCCGGCTGACCGAACCCCACCGAGACGAGCCACCCGTGACCTCTGCAGCCAATGCGGACATGTCGCCGGCCGACCACGGCGAGCGCGGTCCCTCCGGCCTGCCCCGGCCGCTGGCGTGGGTCCGCTGGGTGGTCTGGGCGACGACCAACCGGGCCTTCACCCGGCACCACCTGCTGAGCTACCTGCGGATGGCGCGGGCGAGTGCGCGGTACCCGTCGCTGCGGTTCGAGGGGCCCTGCTTCATCGGCCCGGACGTGCGGTTCGAGGTCAGGGAAGGCTACGGCCGGCTCGTGGTCGGCGCGTACACCCACTTCGGTGCGCACGCCCGCGTCCGCGCCCACGAGGGCACGCTGCGGATCGGTGCCAAGTCGGTCATCGGGATCCGGAACACCATCAACTGCTGGATCGACATCTCGATCGGGCAGGCGTGCCTGTTCGGGGACGACGTCTACATCTGCGACTTCGACCACGTGACGACCTCGCTGGAGGTGCCGATCAAGGACCAGGGCATCGTCAAGACGCCGGTGCGCATCGGTGACGACGTCTGGCTCGGCACCAAGGTCGTCGTCACGCGCGGCACCGACCTCGGCGACCAGAGCGTGGTCGCGGCCTCGGCCGTCGCCCGCGGTGACTACCCGCCGCGGTCGGTCGTGGCCGGCATACCGGGGCGGGTCGTCAAGACCCGCGAGTGAGCGGCTGACGCGCGCCCGCGCCACCGCCCTGTCACGTGCGCGACGCCCTGCTCGGGAGTCACCCGAGGCGGGCGTCCAGGGCGGGAAATGCGTTGTCCTGCACGCCCTGTCGCCTGGCCTCGTCGAGCGCCTGGTCGCGGCGGCCGTCCTCGATGAGCTGGGCGAGGAGGTGGAAGTCGCGACGGTGCTCCTCGGCCCGGCGTCGGGCGTAGTCGACCGACTGCCCACGCGTGACGAGGAAGGCCCAGTCGCTCGACAGCGCGTGCCACAAGGTCTGCAGCAGCTGGTCGAGGTCGGGTCGGCGGGTGTCGAGGCGACCGGCGGCGCGCTCGCGGCCGAGCACGTCGAGCCAGCGCCGTTGCAGCCACTCGTTCTCGTGCGCGATCTGGCGCACCGCCGGGCCGTCCCACACCGAGTAGTCCTTGCCCGCGCCCCACGAGCCCGGAGCCAGGTCGAGGTCGCCGGCGACGTGACCCAGGGCGATCGCCTTCTCGACGGTGGTCACCGTGACCCCCGCGCGCCGCAGGGCACGGATCGCCTTGCCGAGGAACGCCGGCCCCTCGTGCCACCAGTGCCCGAAGAGCTCGGTGTCGTAGGCCGCGACGACCAGTCCCGGCTCGCCGCGCACCTCGTGCGCGTGCAGCAGCTGGTCGCGGACGGCGTCGACGAAGTGCGCCACGTCGTGGTCCACCTGGCCGCGAGCCTCGTCGGGGTCGTAGGGCCGTTTGCGCCCCACGTCCACATCGGGCTCGGTGATCGCCCACAACCGGATGCCGGTGAACTCCTCGCGGGCGTGGAAGTCGCGGTAGGCGGGTGAGGCGGGGTAGCCGCTGCGCGAGGACCAGATGAGGTTGGTGACCTCGAGGTTGCGGGGCACGGCCACCACGTCGGTCCCGGCCACCCGCCACGCGGCATGCGGGTGGCCGCCGGAGTCGCGCACCGTCTGCTCGTCGACGACGAAGTGGCCGACGCCGGCGTCGGTGAACGCCTGCGCGAGCGACGGGTGCCACCCGCACTCGGGTGACCAGATGCCGCGGGGCCGTTCGCCGAGTCGCCACGCGCTGTCGGCCAGGCCCGCCTGCTGCGCGAGCGCCGCCAGCTCCGGCATCAGCAGGGGAAGGAACGGGTGGGCGCTCGGGCCGCCCAGCAGCTCGACCACGCCCTGGTCGCGCAGCCCCCGCAGGACCGGCGACCCGCCGGCACTCCAGCGCGACCCGAGCAGGCGTGCGGCACCGGTGGCACCGGCATACTCCCGCTCGGCGGTCGACCGGCGGTGCGGGTCGGGGTCGAACCCCATCTCACGGGCCCGCAGGCCCCACAGCCCCGCCCACGTCGCGGCGTCCCGGCGCATCCGGGGGTCGTCGAGCTGGGCGGCGAGCACGGGGGTGACCCCGAGGGTCAGCACGTCACGATGGCCTTCGGCCGCCAGCGAGTCCAGCTCCGCGACCAGGGGCAGGTAGGACTCCACCCAGGCCTGGAAGAGCCACTCCTCGCCGAGCGGCCACACGCCGTGTCCCGGGAGCCAGGGCAGGTGGGAGTGCAGGACGAGGCAGAAGGCGCCCGGCACGGGTGGAGTCACAAGCCACCAGTCTGCCGCACTGCCCGGGGCATCGGAGGGGTCAGGCAGGTGGCTGGACCAGGCGGGCGAGCTTCTTCGGGGCCATCAGGCAGTAGCTGTCGGACAGCAGCTCGGCGACCTCGTCCCAGTCGGTGTCGTCGTCGAGCACCATGCCGATGACGTGGGGGCTCCAGTCCGGCTTGTAGAACGGCAGCCCCGAGTGGACCAGGGCGTCGAGCTCCGCGCCGGAGGAGCGGAACGTGATGACGTCGGCCGGACTGCGCAGTCGCGCGGCCAGCCCGAAGACCGAGCCGCCGCGCGGGTCGACGTGGGCGAGGTGGGCGAAGGTGCGCTGGCGGATCCGCCACCGCACGCCGATCCAGGCGTCCTGCTCGTGGGTCTCGGGCAGCGCGAGGCAGATCGCGGCGACCCGGGCCACCAGGGCCGGGTCGAGATCGTCGTCGACGTCTCCCACGGCCGCGACCCTAGTCCCGCGCACCGACAGGCGCAGGCCCGTGCAGCCCAGCCGCCAGCCAAATCCGGTTGCCCCCTCGTCGGGCCCATGACACGGTGCGGGCATGTCCTCCACCCTGGTGGCCGTCGACTTCGACGCGCACCGTCCTGCCGAGCTGGCCCGCTTCTGGGGATCGGTGCTGGACCGACCGGTGGAGGAGCGTGCCGGCGGCTTGCTCCTGGCAGGGGACCAGACCCAGGTGGGTCTGCGGTTCGTGGCCAGCCCCAGCGAGAAGACCGGCCCCAACCGGATCCACCTCCACCTCACGAGCACCGACGAGGGCGACATGGAGCGGGTCGTGGCTGAGGCGATCGGCCTCGGGGCCAGCCACCTCGACGTCGGCCAGCTGCCGGAGGAGGGGCATGTCGTCCTGGCCGACCCCGAGGGCAACGAGCTCTGTGTCATCCCGCCGGACAGCTCGTTCCTCGCGGGCTGCGGCTTCCTCGGCGAGCTGGCCTGCGACGGGACCCGCGACGTGGGCGTCTTCTGGAGCGAGGTGCTCGGCTGGCCGCTGGTCTGGGACCAGGACGAGGAGACCGCCATCCAGTCGCCCGCGGGTGGGACGAAGCTCGCCTGGGGAGGTCCGCCACTGGCCCCCAAGCCCACCACGAACCGCCAGCGCCTGCTGCTGGCCACCACGGACGACCACGAGTCGGAGGTCGACCGCCTCCTGTCACTGGGGGCGACGCGGGTGGGCGACTGGGACCTGGCGGGCCGGGAGGGCGGCGGCACGACCCTGGCCGACCCCGACGGCAACGAGCTGCGCCTCCTGCCGTGATCGCGGCTCCTGGCGGCAGACCGCAACCCGGGGCGCCCCTGCGCGTGCCCGCGGGTCCCGGCCTGCGCCACGGCCTGGTCATCGACGCCGGCGAGCTGGTCGAGCGGTTCTCCCGCTCGTCCGGGCCCGGTGGTCAGGGCGTCAACACGACGGACAGCCGGGTCGAGCTCGACTTCGACCCGTCGGTGTCCCGAGCGGTCGCGGCCCTGCCCGACGCTACCCGCGAGCGCCTGCTGGAGCGGTTGGCGCCGAAGCTCGTCGGCGGCCGGCTGCTCGTCGTGGCGTCGGAGCACCGGTCCCAGCGCCAGAACCGCGTGGTCGCGCGGCAGCGCCTCGTGATGATGCTGCGCGAGGCGGCCGCCCCCGACCCGCCGACCCGTCGGCCGACCCGGCCGACCAAGGGCTCGCAGCGGCGCCGGGTCGACGCCAAGAAGCGTCGCGGTCAGCTCAAGTCCGGCCGGCGCACCGTCGACGACGGCTGACCGCGCCCCGTCGCGGAGGCTAGGGCAGCCGCACCACGGCGAACAGGTCGAGGCTCGCGTCCTGTGGGTCGCCGAGCACGAAGTCCTGCGCCGTCACCGACTCCACGGTCGCGCGCAGGTCGTCGTCCCACGCCCCGGGGTCCCGGTCCTGCTGGGCGGCGACGACCGAGCCCCGCGCCGACTCCCAGAGCTCCAGCCGCTCACCGTGGCCGAGCCCGACCACCTCGACCGCAGCGCCGGGCAGCCAGCGGCGCACCTCGTCGCCGAGCTCCGCCGCGTCGTACTCGCGGCAGTGGTAGACGTTCGACGGCTTCTCCCGGCGACCCAGCCCGGGGGAGAAGGTGAGCCGGTTCGGGGTGGAGACGACCAGCACCCCTCCGTCGCGGGTGACCCGGGCCAGCTCGCGCACGTAGTGGCCGGGCGTCCAGATGTGCTCGAGCACCTGGAGCGAGACCGCCACGTCGACGGCGCCGGCGGCCAGGGGGAGCGCCGTCAGCGCACCCCGCAGGTATGCCGCCCGCTCACCCCCGTGGGTCCGCCCGGCGTGGGCGGTGGTCGCCGCGTCGTAGTCCACGCCGACCACGCGCACTCCCGGCCAGGCGGCGTCGAGGAGGCCCGCGGCATACCCCTCGCCGCAGCCGGCGTCGAGCACGACGGCGGGGATCGACGGCACCCAGCCGGGCACGGCGGCATACCCGGCCTCGTGGCGTCGGAACCAGTAGTTCTCGGAGGCCACCCCGGGCACGGTTCGCTCGCCGGTGATCGTCAGCGGTGTGGCCACCATCACCTCTCTCGGCTGGTCGAGCGGGCCCCGTGGTGAGCGTCACGCGGTGGTGGCGTGTCGATTCCGGGCACGGGCTGTAAGGATGGCACCTGACCCAATCGTCGATCACCACGGTCGATCCCAGTAGCCATTCCAAGAAGGGGACGATCAGCACATGAACATCGTCGTCTGCGTGAAGTACGTGCCGGACGCACAGTCCGACCGCACGTTCAACGAGTCCGACAACACCACCGACCGGGTGGGCGTCGACGGACTGCTGTCCGAGCTCGACGAGTACGCCGTCGAGGAGGCCCTGAAGCTGGTGGAAGCCGGCGAGGGCGAGGTGACCGTGGTCACCGTCGGCCCCGACCAGGCCGCCGACGCGCTGAAGAAGGCGTTGCAGATGGGCGCCGACAAGGCGGTCCACGTCAAGGACGACGCGATCCACGGCTCCGACGCCGTGGCCACCTCGCTGGTCCTGGCCGAGGCCGTGAAGAAGACCGGCACGCCCGACCTCGTGATCACCGGCATGGCCTCCACCGACGGCACGATGAGCGTCGTCCCGGCGATGCTCGCCGAGCGCCTCGGGCTGCCGCAGGTGACCTTCGCCTCCGAGCTGTCCGTCGACGGTTCGACCGTGACGATCCGCCGCGACGGTGACGCCGCGTCGGAGACCATCGTCGCCACGCTGCCCGCGCTGGTGTCGGTCACCGACCAGATCAACGAGCCGCGCTACCCCTCGTTCAAGGGGATCATGGCCGCGAAGAAGAAGCCGGTCGAGGAGTGGGCGTTGGCCGACCTCGGCATCGACGCCTCGCAGGTCGGCCTCGACGCCGCCTGGACCAAGGTCGAGTCGTTCACCAAGCGCCCCCCGCGCGAGCAGGGCCAGATCGTCACCGACGACGGCGACGGCGGCACCAAGCTCGCGGAGTTCCTGACCGCGCAGAAGTTCGTCTGAGCTCGGTCCGGCCACCAAAGACATAGGGAGAGAGACCGCAAATGGCTGAAGTACTTGTCCTGGTCGACCACGCGAACGGCACCGTCCGCAAGACCACCTCGGAGCTGCTGACCATCGCCCGCCGCCTCGGCGAGCCCAGTGCCGTCTTCGTCGGCGACGGGTTCGACGCCGCGAAGGAGACGCTGGCCAGGTTCGGCGCGGAGAAGGTCTACCGCGTGGAGGACGCCGACGTGACCGACTACCTGGTGGCCCCGCAGGCCGAGCTGCTCGCGCAGCTGGTCGAGAAGACCTCCGCCGCCGCGGTGCTCATCCCGAGCAACTCGGCCGGCAAGGAGATCGCGGCCCGCCTGGCGATCAAGACCGACTCCGGTCTGATCACCGACGCCGTCGACGTGCAGGCCGGGGACGGTGGCGGGGTCACCACGACCCAGTCCGTGTTCGCCGGGTCCTACAGCGTCAAGGCCACCGTCACCAAGGGCACCCCGATCATCACGGTCAAGCCCAACTCGGCGACGCCCGAGGAGGCAGCCGGTGCGGCCGCCGACGAGGTCTTCGAGCCGACCATCTCCGACGCCGCCAAGGGCGCCAAGGTGACCGAGTCCAAGCCCAAGGAGGCCACCGGCCGTCCCGAGCTCACCGAGGCCGCGATCGTGGTCTCCGGTGGTCGCGGCACCGGCGGCGACTTCTCGCCCGTCGAGACCTTCGCCGACTCCCTCGGTGCGGCGGTCGGCGCCTCGCGCGCCGCCGTCGACGCCGGCTGGTACCCGCACACCTCGCAGGTCGGCCAGACCGGCAAGCAGGTGTCGCCGCAGCTCTACGTCGCGTGCGGCATCTCCGGCGCCATCCAGCACCGTGCCGGCATGCAGACGTCCAAGACGATCATCGCGATCAACAAGGACGAGGAGGCCCCGATCTTCGAGCTCGTCGACTTCGGTGTCGTGGGTGACCTCTTCACGGTCCTCCCGCAGGCCACCGAGGCAGTCAACGCAGCCAAGGGCTGACCGCTCCGGCCGGCGCTCGCGCGTCGGCCACCCGGCATACCGACGAAGCGCCCCGGACCATCTGTGGTCCGGGGCGCTTCGCGTCTCGTGCCAAGGCGAACGCCCCGGACAGGGGGTCCGGGGCGTTCGCGCCGCCTGCCTGCGGGGTTGGGTCGCGTGGCGGCGGTGTCGGCGTCTTCGGAACCCCCCTCACGGGACTCCGAAGACGCCGCGCTGTTGCGCTGGGCTGTCAGCGAACAGCGTTGGCGGCGGCGACGACGTCGACCAGGCCGTGGCCCTTGTCGAAGCTCGTCGTGCCGTTGGTGCCCGACTCGTACGGGGCACCGTCCGTGTACTTGTAGGCCGTGGACTCCAGGGCCGCCTCGATCTGCGCCGGGGTGGCTGCGGGGTTGGCCTGGAACAGCTGCGCGACGATGCCCGAGATGTGCGGGGTGGCCATCGAGGTGCCGCTGATCGTGTTGTAGTCGCCGCCCTCCTGCGGGTCGAGCCCCGTGGAGCAGATCGGCAGGTAGATCCGGCACGAGCTGGTGATGTCCTCACCCGGCGCCGAGATGTCCGGGTAGGTCGACTTGTCGCCGGCCTTGCCGCGGCTGGAGAAGTCGGAGACGGTGCCGTCACGGGTGCCGGTGTTCTGGTCGAAGAACGAGGCGACCGAGAGGATGCCGGGGGTCGGGTCCTTGCCGGGCGGGTTGGACAGGTCCTCGGAGCCGTCGCCGCCGTCGTTGCCGTTGGCCCAGACGCTCACCACGCCTTCCTTGACCAGCTCACGCTGGATCTTGACCGTGGCCGAGTTCGGGTCGAACGCGCCACCGCCGGTGGGTCCGTAGCTGTTCGACGTCACCTTGATCGGCGGGCAGGTGGCCGCGGAGACCCCTGCGCCACAGGGAGCGTTGTGGTTCTCGAGCACCCAGTTGAGCGCCGCGTCGGCCCCGATGATGAACAGGACCGCACCCGTGCTGATGCTCACGAGGCTCGCGCCCGGTGCGGCACCGTGCATCTTCGTGCCGTCCGCGAGGGTGACGTCGCGACCGGCGACGATGCCGTTGACGTGCATGCCGTGACCGCCACCCGAGACCAGGTCGGTGTCGAGCGAGCCGGCGTCGACCGGGGCACAGGTGCTCTCGGTCAGGGGCTCGCAGACCATCTTGAGGTTCTTGACGACGGCGCTGGTGCCGTCGGCGTTCTGGAGGAACGGGTGGGTCGGGTCGACGCCGGAGTCGATCACGGCGACCGAGACACCCTTGCCGTCGAGGGCCGTGCCGTTCGCGCCGGTGAGGGTGTTGCGCGCCTCGTCGCCGCGGGTCGCCTTGTTGGAGGTCGACAGCAGCATCTCGATGGGCCGGTTGCCCTCGACGTAGGTGACGCCCGGCTGCGCACGCACCGCCTGCACCTGGGCGGGCAGGCCGGTTGCCACGACCACGCCGACCTTGTCGAACGAGGTCACCTTGCGCAGGCCGACGGCCTGGACCGCCTTGGTGGCCGAGGCCAGGTCGGTGCCGTGCACGAGGACGGTGGTCGGGGTCGCGGCCTTGAGCACGCCCAGCTGGGACGCCAGCCAGGGCTGGACCGGCGCGAGGCCCGTGCCCTTCGACGCGAGGCCTGAGGACAGCAGACCCGCGGACGCGGGCGTGGCGAGGGCCACGGCGGCGAGGGCCGCCGTGGCGGCCGTCGCGACGACGGTCCGGGTTCTCTTCACGGTGTGCATGGGTTTCCCTTCGGCGCTGGCCAGCGTGACTGACCAGCTACGGCGATGGTCGGTATGCCGTGTGCAACGAAGGTGCGCCCGGGCGGTTACGTGCAGGTAGGTAAAGGGACGGTCAGGAATCAGCGCCTCCGGAGCGTGGGGTGCTCACTCGACGTAGCCGATGCCCTCGCCGGACCCCGACGCGGACTCGCGCGGAAGGTTGAGCGGTTGACGCGTAAACTTTCGCCAGTGACCGCCTACCTCGACCATGCCGCCACCACGCCGATGCTGCCATCGGCCATCGCGGCGATGGCCGACCAGCTGGCCACCACCGGCAACGCGTCGTCCCTGCACACCTCGGGCCGGATGGCGCGCCGCGTCGTGGAGGAGTCGCGCGAGCGGCTGGCGAAGGCCCTGGGCGCCCGTCCGTCGGAGGTCGTCTTCACGTCCGGTGGCACCGAGTCGGACAACCTGGCGGTGGCCGGGACGTTCGAGGCCCGCCGCGAGTCCGACCCCGCCCGCATCCGCATCGTCTGCAGCTCCATCGAGCACCACGCCGTCCTCGACTGCGTGGAGCACCTGGTCTCCCACGAGGGCGCGAAGGTCACCTGGGTCGACCCCGACCCGGCCGGCTTCATCACCACCGGGGCCGTGCGCGCAGCCATCGAGCAGGACCCCGACTCCGTCGCGCTCGTCACGGTGATGTGGGCGAACAACGAGGTGGGCACGGTCCAACCGGTGGCCGACCTCGCCGCGCTGGCCCACGAGTTCGGCGTGCCGTTCCACACCGACGCCGTCCAGGCGGCTGGGCACCTCCCGGTCGACTTCACCGCCTCCGGGGCCGACCTGATGACGGTCACCGGCCACAAGGTCGGCGGTCCCCTCGGGGTGGGCGCGCTGCTGGTGCGTCGTGACGCAGTGGTGGTGCCGCAGAGCTTCGGCGGGGGACAGGAGCGGCAGATCCGCAGCGGCACCCTCGACGTCCCGGCCATCCGAGCCTTCGCGGTGGCCATGGAGGAGTCGGTGCAGACCGTCCCCACGGAGGCCCCGCGACTCGTGGCTCTGCGCGACCGGCTGGTCCGCGAGGCGATGGCGCTGGGCTACGACGTGACCGTGACCGGCGCCTGGGAGGCCGGCGACGGCATACACCGCCTGCCGGGCAACGCCCACCTGCTCGTCCCCGGCTGCGAGGGTGACTCGCTGCTCTACCTCCTCGACGCCGCAGGCGTGGAGTGCTCCACGGGCTCGGCCTGCCAGGCCGGCGTGCCGCAGCCGTCGCACGTGTTGCTGGCGATGGGGATCCCCGAGGAGTCCGCCAAGGGTGCCCTGCGCCTGACGCTCGGCCACACCTCGACGGACGCCGACGTGGACGCGGTGCTTGCGGCGCTGCCCGCCGCCATCGACCGGGCGCGTCGGGCCAGCGGGTGGGCCGGCTGATGCGGGTCGTCGCCGCGATGTCCGGCGGCGTCGACTCCGCCGTCGCGGCGGGACGCATGCTCGACGCCGGGCACGAGGTCGTGGGCGTGCACCTCGCGCTGTCACAGAGTGCTGCCACCCTGCGGGAGTCCGCCCGTGGCTGCTGCACCATCGAGGACGCGGGCGACGCCCGGCGGGTCGCCGACGTGCTCGGGATCCCGTTCTACGTCTGGGACATGGCCGCGCGGTTCAAGCGCGACGTCATGGAGGACTTCGTCGCCGAGTACTCCGCAGGGCGGACCCCCAACCCGTGCCTGCGCTGCAACGAGAAGATCAAGTTCTCGGCGCTGCTCGACAAGGCGCTCGCGCTCGGCTTCGACGCGGTGGCCACTGGCCACTACGCGCAGGTCCTCGAGCGGCCCGACGGCGGGCGCGAGCTGCACCGCGCGGTCGACATGGCCAAGGACCAGTCCTACGTGCTCGGGGTCCTCGACGCCGACCAGCTGGCCCGCGCGTTCTTCCCCCTCGGCGACACCACCAAGCCGGACATCCGGGCGGAGGCCAAGGAGCGCGGCTTCTACGTCGCGAGCAAGCCCGACTCCCACGACATCTGCTTCATCGCCGACGGCGACACCCGCGGGTGGCTCACGTCGCGGCTGGGGGAGCAGCCCGGCGAGATCGTCGACGCGGAGTCTGGTGAGGTGGTCGGGTCGCACCAGGGCGCCTACGCCTACACCGTCGGGCAGCGGCGGGGTCTGGGTCTCGACCGGTCTGCGCTCGACGGTGACCCGCGCTACGTCGTGCAGGTCGACGCCGCCGCCAACCGTGTGCTGATCGGCACGTCAGACCTGTTGGGGGTCAACGCGATTCGCGGTGACCACGCGCGTTGGTGCGGACCGCCGCCCGAGGGTGTGGTCGAGGTCGGGGCGCAGGTGCGAGCGCACGGCGAGGAGGTGCCGGCCCAGGCCTGGGCAGACGGTGACGATGTCGAGGTGCGGCTCTCCGGCCGGCTCCGCGGGGTCGCGCCGGGACAGTCCGTGGTCCTCTATGAGGGGACGCGCGTGGTGGGATCGGCCACCATCGCGTCGACCTGGCTGGAGCGCTAGGTCGTATGCCGCGCCGCGAGATCCGGGCCGGGTCGCCGCTCGCGCGGGTGCGGTCGCTGTGCCTGGCCTTCCCGGGGACCGAGCAGCGGGAGTCGCACGGTGAGCCCTGCTGGTTCGCGGGTGGGAAGAAGACCTTCGTGATGGCCGCGCAGGAGCACCACGACGACCGGACGGCCATCTGGGTCGCCGCTCCCGACGGGGTGCAGACGGCCCTGGTCGCCGCTGAGCCCGAGCGCTACTTCCGTCCCCCGTACGTCGGGCACCGAGGCTGGGTGGGGGTCTACCTCGACGTCGACGACATCGACTGGCCGCACGTCGAGGAGCTGGTCGAGGACGGCTGGCGCGGCGTGGCGCCGAAGCGGCTGCTGGCGGCGTTCGACGCCACCTGAGCGACGCTTGCTAGCCCACCCGTCGCTCGACGCTGACGGCCCTGAGTCGTTGCGGCTGGAGCATCCGCTCCTGGTCGGCCATCACCGAGCGGACGTTCTCGGCCACCGCCGGGCTCACCCTCGCGAGCTCGGCATACGCCTCCCGCACGCGCTCGAGCTGCTGTCGCGCCACCTCGGCGAGGGGGTCGAACCGCTTGAGCGGGTCCCCGGGGTCCGGCGGGCCGATCCGCTCCCGCGGCACGGGGTGGGTGATGCGGTACCAGAAGTCCATGAACCGGTCCCAGTCGGATCCCCAGCCACTGGTCCGGGCCTGCACCGAGTAGGCGCTCGTGGCGAAGACCTCCCCGGTCCCGTCGGCCGCAGACGCCCGGGCGACCACGGGGACGTCGATGTCGCCGTCCGCGGGGTGGTTGGTGATGGTGAGGACCCGCGTGGTCGGGTGCAGGGTCGTCTCGAGCGTCACGACCCGCCCGTCCGGCAGTGTGACCGGGATCGACGAGCTCGGACCGAAGACCTGGGTGCCGCCGACGAACCAGCTCACCACCACACTGGACTCCGCGTCGATCGGTGAGGTCCCGCCGATGCCGACCGTGACCGGCGTGTAGGTCGTCACGCGCACGGTCTCGCGGGTCTCCCACGTGAAGTCGCCGGCCCACTCCCAACCGGGGTGCGGGCGGCGTTCGGTCGAGATGACGGCGGTGGTGTCGGCGCTCGCCGTGCGGACGGTCAGCGACGGGGCGCTGTGCCGCCGCACGCGCACGCGCACGAAGCCGGGCCGCGTGGTCTGGCCGAACTCCTGCGTGACACCCACGTGCACCTGCCCGAGCGGGGTGTCGACTGCGACGTCGGTGTCGGGAGTGGGGAACACGATGCGGCCCGCGTACCAGACGACAGGCCCGGGCGTCACTCCCGGCTGGTCGACGATCGTGTGGACGATGACGCCGCACCGGTCCCGCGCACCGGGCTCGTTGGTGTCGGCCAGTCCCTCGTCCCAGCGGGAGTAGGCGTTGTGGTCGAAGGGTTGGCGGTACTCGACGTAGACCCGTCCGTGCCCGGCGGCGTCCTCGCCCGTCGGGTGGAACACGACGAGCTCGGGCTTGCCGTCGGTCGCCGTCCCCACCGGGTAGAGCGTGGTCGTGACGTCCTGCGACTCGTTGACGTGGACGACGCGGCCCTTGTCCTCGAGCGCGGCCGGCTTCTGGTGGTGGAGCAGGGCGCGCGCGATGTGCGGCGGGGCCGCGCCCCACGACGGGTGGGCGGTCGGCACGTCGGCCGCCGGTCGCGTCGTCGTCGGGTCGGAGGCGCCGAAGGTGGCGGAGGACATCAGGTCGTACGGGTCGCCGTACACCGGGAAGTAGTCGGGCTGGTTGTTGTCGATCCAGTCCGCTCCGGTGGTGAAGATGCCGTAGCTGTGGTCCAGGCCGAGGACGTGGCCCACCTCGTGGCAGAAGAAGGTGAAGTCGGCGGTCGCCGGCAGGAACGCCGAGGAGCCGTAGGCGCCGGCGTCGTACCCGGTGCCGGGAAAGGCGAAGACCACGGTGCCGTCGTACGGGCTGAGGTCGACCCCCGCACCGGCCGCGGCGTTGCGCGCCGCCTCGATCCCGACGTCCCGGCTGCTGGGTGCCATCGGCAGGGTGACGTCGTAGGACCCGAAGAAGTCGAGCCTGGCGAACTGGAAGTAGTCCTCGGCGCTCTCCCGGAAGTAGCGCGCGATCGAGCTGGGGCTGAACAGCACCAGGTCCATCACGTCGGCCAGGTTCGGCTGTGGTGTCGACGAGTCGTTGCGCACGACGATGACGGCAAGGCGACGCTGCTCGGACATGGTCGCTCCTCTCAGGTGGTCCCTGGTGGGGAAGAGGAGCGACCGGTCGCCGGTGATACACCGCCGGTCAGGGCACCTTCCTGTCCAGGTCGTCCCCGGCGATGACCGTCGTCATGAACTTGTAGCCGTGGTTGGCCATGAACCGTGGGTCGCCCTCGAGCAGCTTCATGAACTTCTTGTGCTCGTCGTCGTTCTGGCCGACCAGGCACCCGGCGCTGAGCCTGCCGATGTTCGAGGGGGACTGGTTGTGACCGGAGTGCTGGTTGATGCCGGCACCACTGCCGACGATGAACTCCTTGTCCCCGGGCCGGATGCCGTCCTTGTTCTTGTCGCGGAAGATGTGGACCTTGGCGGACTGGACGAGTGCCTTGTGCCTTCGCGGAGGCTGGGCCTCCGGGTGGTGGAGGCCGATGGTCCAGGACTTGTACTGGCCGAAGGCGATCCGGGCGGCACCGTCGGGGTTGATCGGGGTGTCGGTGAAGAACTTGCCCGGTTCGGTGGTGCACAGGACGTTGAGGTCCATGACCGGTTTGCCGGTCTTGTCGAAGTGGAACACCGTCCGGCGGTCGTTGAAGACGTTGAAGGTGTCGGCGTTGTGCCGCCCGCTCTTGTCGGCCCCCTCGACGTAGACGATGTTCAGGAAGCCGGGGAGCCGCGCGACGAAGAACGGCTTGGGCTGAGCCTGCATGTAGCGGACCATCCGGCTGGCGAAGTCGTTGCCGAGTCGTAGCGGCAGGATCACGTCGGCCTTGTCGGTCAGCAGCCCCTTGGCGATCTGCGGGGTCAGGTGCTCCTTGAAGGCGAAGCCCCGCAGCTTGGCGTAGCGCGCCAGGGTGAGCTTGCTGGCGGACCCGAACTGGCCGTCGGCGGGCGGGTCGAGGCAGCCCAGGGCGGCGAGCCGGGCCTGGACCTCCTTGGCGAGGGCGGCGTTCTGGCCGAGCTTGCTGACCGGGACGGACGCAGAACCGGCGGCGATGGTGGACAGGGTCATGGCTTCGCTCCCCTGGGCGAAGGGATGGGACGGTCGGGAGCCGCCCGGTCCCTGGGCGTGCTCCCCTGGGGCGCTGAGGCCCGGGTCACCCTGCGTCGCACCTGTCCCTCACCAACCGGGACCCACCAAGGCTAACGACGGCGAACCATGGACACCCCAGTCAAATGACGCAGTTCCCCTGCCGCCCGTGGTGGTGTCGGTGGGGCTGGCTACGCTCAGGGCGTGGCTCGCGCAACTGGCATCGGATCCCTTCCCGGCACCGATGTCAGCGAGGCCCTCCGGGGGGTGCGCGAGATCCTCGGCGACGGCCACCTGCCCTACCTTCCAGAGCTGCCCGCGCGGGGTCCTGGCGCCGACATGATCGGGCGCGCCGCGGCCCTCCTGGTCGACCTGCACGTCGACCTCCAGCCGGGTGGCTGGCGGTTCGTCGACCGGCCCGGGCGTGACTCGTCGCGCGCGGCCGCGCTGTGGCACCAGGACCTCGACGAGCTGGCCGAGGTCTTCGACGGCTACGTCGGCGACCTCAAGGTCCAGGTCACCGGGCCGTGGACCCTCGCCGCCGGGATCGAGCTCAACCGTGGCGAGAAGTCCCTGGCCGACCAAGGCGCGCTGCGTGACCTGGTCGGCTCGCTGGCCGAAGGGGTGCGCCAGCACGTCGCCGAGGTGCAGCGGCTCGTCCCGGGCGCGACGGTGGTCCTCCAGGTCGACGAGCCGTCGCTGCCCGCGGTCCTCGCCGGCCGGCTCCCGACCGTGTCCGGCTACGGCCACCTGCGTGCCGTCGACCCCCAGACCGCGATGACCGGCCTGCGCGACGTCCTCGCCGCGGTGCCCGAGGGCACGGCGACAGTCGTGCACTGCTGCGACCCCGGCATACCGCTGCCGCTGTTGCGCGCCACCGGCGTCGGCGCCGTCGCGCTCGACGTCACCGCCCTCTCACCCGCGCGGTGGGAGTCCATCGCCGCCACGGTCGAGGACGGCGTGGCCCTGTATGCCGGGTGCCTCCCGACCGATGCCAGCGGCACTGTCCGCGGGGCGTCCGACCTCGTCACACGCGGCTGGACCGACGCAGGCATGTCACCCAAGGGCCTCGGGGCCCTGACCGCCACCCCCGCCTGTGGGCTCGCCGGACTCACACCGGACGGGGCCTGGCGCGTTCAACGCGCAGCGGTCGACGTGGCCGCGGAATGGTCCGAACGAGCCGAGAGTTGACCCGCCCATGAGCGCCAGTGTTGCCGCGAGCCCATCCGACGCCACCGTCGTCCCCCCTGCCGGGACGTCGACGACGCGGGTGCCCTGGCAGGCCAAGTACCTCCTGCTCGCCCTGATCTGGGGCTCCAGCTTCCTGCTCATGAAGGTGGGGCTGCGGACCATGGCCCCGCTGCAGATCTCCGGGCTGCGGATCTTCGCCGGCACCGCGACCCTGCTCGCCCTGCTGGCCCTCACCGGTGGTCGGCTGCCCCGGGAGCGCCGGGTCTGGGGCCACCTCGCGGTGTCCGGCGTCTTCCTCACGGCGCTGCCGTTCAGCCTCTTCGCCGCGGGCGAGGTCCGCGTCTCCTCGGCGCTGGCCGGGATCGGCAACGCGACGACGCCTCTTGCTGCCGTCTTCTTCGCCCTGATCTTCCTGCCGAGCGATCGGCTCTCCCCGCGCAAGCTGGCCGCCGTCGTCATCGGCTTCCTCGGCGTCGTCGTGATCATGCAGCCGTGGGAGTCGATGGGCCGTCCCGACCTGCTCGGCTTCGGGATGACCCTCGTCGCCGGCGCGTGCTACGGCCTCGGCTGGACCTACAACCGCCGCTTCCTCGGGGGCGCAGACCTCGGCGGGCTCTCGATGCCCACCGCCCTGCTGCTCGTCGGGTCGGCCCTGATGGTGCCCGTGCTCCTCGTGTGGTGGCTGGTGTCGCGCGACACCTACGCCGCTCCGTGGTCCGGCCACGTCGACGTCGGGGGCGGGGGAGTGCTGCTGCCCCTGCTGTGCGTGGTGGCCCTGGGGGTCGTCGGCACCGGCCTGGCCTACATGCTCCAGTTCGACGTCGTCCGGGGGGCAGGGGCCACCGTCAGCACGACGGTCACCTACCTCATCCCGGTGGTCTCGGTGCTGCTCGGCGTCGTCGTCCTCGACGAGCACCTGGCCTGGCCGCAGCTGCTCGGCGCCGCGATCGTGCTGGTCTCGGCCGTCACCATCGGCCTGCCGGCCAAGCGCCGCTGAGCCGTCAGGCGTCGGCCGGCTTGTGCACCTCGCGGCGCAGGATCTTGCCGGTCGGTCCCTTCGGGAGCTCGTCCACCTGCCACAGGTGGCGCGGGTACTTGTAGGCCGCGATCTTCTCCTTGACGAACGCCTGCACCTCGTCCAGCGTCGCCGTGGCGCCCGGGCGCAGGGCGACCGCGGCGCCGATGTCCTCGCCCAGCAGGTCGTCCGGCACCGCGACCACGGCGGCCTCGAGCACGTCGGGGTGGGTGTAGAGCACCTCCTCGACCTCCCGCGGGTACACGTTCATGCCACCGCGCAGGATCATGTCCTTCTTGCGGTCGACGATCGTGAAGTAGCCCTCGTCGTCGACGGTGGCGAGGTCGCCGGTGCGGAACCAGCCGTCGGGGATCGCCTCGGCGGTCGCCTCGGGGTTCTGCCAGTAGCCCTTCATGACGTTGTCGCCGCGGATCGCGATCTCCCCGACGCCGTCGCCGGGCGGCACGTCGTTGCCGTCGAGGTCGACGAGCTTCATCTCGCAGCCGGGGATGGCGACTCCGATGGTGCCGGGCTTGCGCTCCATGGTCGGCATGTTGAACGACGCGACCGGTGAGGTCTCGGACAGCCCGTAGCCCTCCAGGATCATGCAGCCGAACTTCGACTCGAAGGCCTTCATGACCTCCAACGGCATCGCCGAGCCACCCGAGCAGCAGGTACGCAGCGAGGTCGCGTCGAGGGCGTCGGAGTCGGGGTGGTTGAGGATCGCGGCATACATCGTCGGCACGCCCATGAAGATGGTGACCTTCTCGTTGCCGATCACCTTGATCGCCTCGGCCGGGTCGAACCGGGGGATCAGGGCCAGCGCCGCGCCGGCGATGACGGCGGCGTTGAGCCCCACCACCAGGCCGAAGACGTGGAACAGCGGAAGGCAGCCCATCACGACGTCGTCCGGGGTGGTGCCCTGGATCTCGACCGCGCTGCGGTGGGCGTTGAGGTGGACGTTCCGGTGGGTGAGCTCGGCGCCCTTGGGGCGGCCGGTGGTGCCCGAGGTGTAGAGCACGATGGCGGTGTCCTCGTCGTCCCGCTCGACCGGCTCGGTGATCGGGTCCCCGTCCTCGAGGGCGCCCTCGACGGGACCCATCGGCCCGCAGGTGATGATGCGGGTGCCCGAGTTCGTGGCCCCCTCGGTCGCCTCGGCGACGAAGTCAGGCCAGACGAACGCGACCTTGGCGCCGGAGTTGGTGAAGAAGAAGTCGATCTCACCGGCCTTGAGCAGCGGGTTCATCGGCACGACGATCGCGCCGGCGAGCAGGGAGCCGAAGAAGACCACGGGGAAGGCCGGCACGTTCGGGAGGATGATCGCCACCCGGTCGCCGGGCTCGATGCCAGCCGCCTTGAGGGACCCAGCCACCTTCGCCGCCATGCCGTGGATCTGGGCGTAGCTGATGTCGTTGCCCATGAACTTGATGGCGGCCTGGTCGGGCCGCTCCCGGGCGGTGGTGACCAGGTTGGTGGCGAGATTGGTCATGACGCAGGCTCCTCGACGCTGGGGGTCCGGTTCCCAGCCATCCTCTCCGGTGCGCGGGCGGTTTGGCTACGGGTTCGGGTATGCCGCCTGCCACCGTCCCAAGGCCCGGCCTCCGGGCGCGCGGGGGCGCGGCGTCAGGGGTGTGCGGCAGGATGGGCGCCGTGAGTGAGAACGACTCGACGACCGCGTCCGCGACCACCGCCGGCGACACCTCCGGCCCCACCCCGACCCCTGCCCCCGACGCCGCCCGGCACGAGTGGGCCGACCTGGCCGAGCAGGCGACGGCGGCCCAGTTCGCCTACCACGTGAAGGATGCGCCGACGATCAGCGACGGCGACTACGACCTGCTGATCCGACGGCTCAACGCGCTGGAGGAGGAGTTCCCCGAGCTGCGCACGCCGGAGAGCCCGACCCAGCAGGTGGGCGGAGCGGTGTTCTCCACGGACTTCACCGCGGTGGACCACCTCGAGCGGATGCTGTCGCTCGACAACTGCTTCTCCCCCGAGGAGCTCGCCGCGTGGGCGGCGCGGGTCGCCCGCGACGCAGGCTCGACCGGCTACCACTACCTGTGCGAGCTCAAGATCGACGGGCTCGCGGTCAACCTCCTCTACGAGAACGGGCGGTTGGTGCGGGCGCTGACCCGGGGCGACGGCCGCACGGGGGAGGACGTCACCAACAACGTCAAGACCATCGAGGGCATCCCGCACCAGCTGGCCGGGTCCGACCACCCGGCGCGCGTCGAGATCCGGGGCGAGGTCTACTTCCCGGTCGAGGCGTTCGGCGACCTCAACGCCAGCCTGGTCGAGGCCGGCAAGGCTCCCTACGCGAACCCCCGCAACACCGCCGCGGGGTCGTTGCGGCAGAAGGACCCCCGCGTCACCGCCAGTCGTGGCCTCCGGATGCTGGTGCACGGCATCGGGCTGCGCGAGGGCTTCGAGCTGACCAGGCAGTCCGAGGCCTACGACCTGTTCCGCGAGTGGGGGCTGCCGATCTCGACCCACTACCGGGTGCTCGACTCGATCGAGGAGGTGCAGAAGTTCATCGACCAGTACGGCGAGGAGCGGCACAGCGTCGAGCACGAGCTCGACGGCATCGTCATCAAGGTCGATGAGATCTCGATCCAACGCCGGCTCGGCTCGACCTCGCGGGCGCCGCGCTGGGCGATCGCCTTCAAGTACCCGCCCGAGGAGGTCAACACCAAGCTCCTCGACATCCTCGTCAACGTCGGGCGCACCGGCCGGGTGACCCCGTTCGGGGTGATGGAGCCGGTCGTTGTCGCGGGGTCGACGGTCGAGCGGGCGACCCTCCACAACGCCGACGAGGTGCACCGCAAGGGGGTCCTGATCGGCGACACGGTGGTGCTGCGCAAGGCCGGCGACGTCATCCCCGAGATCCTCGGCCCGGTGGTCGACCTGCGCGACGGCAGCGAGCGCGCGTTCGTCATGCCGACCGAGTGCCCCTCGTGCGGCACGCCGTTGGCGCCCGAGAAGGAGGGCGACAAGGACATCCGCTGCCCCAACTCCCGGACCTGCCCGTCCCAGCTGCGGGAGCGCCTGGCCGGGCTGGCCGGGCGGGGTGCGTTCGACATCGAGGCGCTGGGCTGGGAGGGCGCCGGCGCCCTGCTCGACTCCGGGGTGCTGGAGGACGAGAGCGGGTTGTTCGGGCTGGCCGGCGAGGCGGGGCGCGCCCGGCTCGCGACGGTGCCGCTGTTCACCCGGGCGGCCAAGAAGACCGACCCGGAGGAGGCCGTGGTCGACGGCAAGGTGTTGTCCGCCAACGGGATCCGCCTCTCCGAGAACCTCGAGCAGGCCAAGCAGCAGCCGCTCTGGAGGGTCCTGGTCGCCCTGTCGATCCGCCACGTCGGGCCCACCGCAGCACGGGCCCTGGCCCAGCACTTCGCCAGCATGGACGCCCTGCGGGAGGCCGCCAAGGAGCGCCCCGAGGAGCTGGCGGGGGTCGAGGGGGTCGGCGGGGTGATCGCCGAGGCGGTGGCCGCCTGGTTCGCGGTGGACTGGCACGACGAGATCGTCAGGCAGTGGCAGGCCGACGGGGTGGTGATGGCCGACGAGCGCGACGAGTCCGTGGAGCAGACCCTGGCGGGGATGACGGTGGTGGTCACCGGATCGCTCGAGGGGTTCTCCCGCGACTCGGCCAAGGAGGCGATCCTGTCGCGTGGCGGCAAGGCGTCCGGCTCGGTGTCGAAGAAGACCGACTACGTCGTGGTCGGGGAGAACGCCGGCACCAAGGAGGACAAGGCGCGGGAGCTGGGGCGCCCGATCCTCGACGAGGCCGGTTTCCGCCGACTCCTCGAGACGGGCCAGCCGTGATCGACCGGCCCCGGCGCCATCCCGGGCACAGGGTGAGCTAGCACCGTGATCGACAAGGACACCTACCTGCGGTTCTGCGACGAGGCGCTCGTGGCGATGCGCGACATCGTCGTCGACCTCGGCGACGACCTGGCCAACCGGCGCCCCGACCTGCCCGGCGCCAACAGCCCGTTCGCGATCCTGACCCACTGCCTCGGGATGTGCGCCGCGTGGGCGTCCACGACCAACCTCGGCGTGGTCGTCCCGCGCGACCGCCCGGGCGAGTTCACCGCCACGGGTGCGGTCGGTGACCTCGCGGCCGAGACCGACCGCCTTCGGCGGAGCCTGTCCGAGTGGGTCGGGGCCAGCGACGTCCTCGCGCCCCCGGCCAACCCGGACCCTCGCGACGAGTACGCCACGCAGGGAGAGGTGCTGCTGCACGTCTACGAGGAGCTGGCCCAGCACCGCGGCCAGCTCGAGCTGACCCGCGACGTCCTGCGCCACGGCGTCGGCTAGGGGCCGGTGTAGCCACCACTCATGCTGACCCCACCGACCCAGCGACCACCGGCGCCGGAGTCCTTCTCCTTGAGGCAGCGTGCGCACCGGATGTAGCGCTCACCGTCCGTGGTGTGGGCCCACTCCCAGTGGTGGTGGAGGTTGGTCCGGCAGAGCAGCGGCTTGGTGGGTGCGGTCATGGCTTCCTCCAGGGGAGCGACCTGCGTGCCTCGGATGGCCGAGCGCAACGCCAGGGAATGGGTCAGGATCCCCGCCGCGTGGCGGGTCTGGTGCGGTCCGGGCACGGCCGCGAGCTCGGCGAGGAACTCCAGCCGGTACCGGTCACGCACCGTGCCCGCCGGAAGGGTGTGGGTCGCGAGGCGCACGAGGCGTGCGGGCCAGGGCAGGACGCGCGTCCACGTGGTCCCTGGCAGTGCAGCCCGGCGAGTCACGGCGTCCTCCCAGCCCAGTGCCTCAGTTGATGCTGCCGTAGTTGGCGATGACGTTGGAGGCCACCGACCGGTCGTCGCCGAGCCCCGTCCACTTCTCCTTCAGGCACTTGGCGCAGCGGATGTACTCCTCGCGGTCGCTGGTCTCGGCGAGCTCCCAGCGGTGGTGGAGGTTGGTCCGGCAGAGGAACGGCTTGGTAGCGGCCACGATGTCCCCCAAGGGTGAGTCGGTGGGGTGGGCCGTGGTGGCGCGGCGCAGGTGCGGGACCTGCAGGAGCACCTGCAGGGCGAACCGTCCGCGGTGGTCGACCAGGGCCAGGTCGGCCAGCAGCTCCTGGCGGTAGCGCTCGCGCAGCGGGCCGCGAGGGAGGGCCCGGGCGGCCAGCCGGACCAGCCGCGCCGGCCATCGGTGCGTGGTCGCGCCGGCCCCGTGCGCGCTGGCCACGTCAGTGTCCGCTCGGTGCGGGCCGGAGCGTGGCGGTGGCCCGGCGGTGTGACACCCGGGCGAGCGCCACGCGGGCGGAGTCGGCTCCCGCGGCGCTGAGGCGGTAGTAGCGCCGGGCGGGCCGCCCCTCGACGCGGGGGTCGATGTCCTCCCAGCTCGACTCGAGCCAGCCGAGACCCTCGAGCCGGGCCAGGATCGGGTGGATCGTCCCGCTGGGCAGGCCGGCCTCCGCACTCAGCTCGAGGCCGTAGCGGTCGCTCGACGGATCGGACAGGAGGACGCCCAGGACCAGCTGGGTCGCCAGCGTCATCCGCGGCTCACGAGTGGAAGTCATGGTCGTACTCTACCTAGCCCCCTAGGTAGAGTACAAGAGAGGTGAGCGGGCAGCTGGTGGCGCACACGCGGCACACCGGTTTGTGTGGGGCACCCACATTGAGGGGCGGAAGCCGCGGGGGTTGCATGACCGCATGCCACTGACAACGACGTCACGCCGCCGCACCGCCGCCCTCACCGCCACGCTCGCGCTCGCGCTCGGGGGCGCACTCGCCGCCGCCACGCCGGCCGCCGCGGACAAGCCGCACGGCGGCCACTGCGCGCGCCAGGCCAAGATCGCCGTGCCTGGCGCCGAGCTGCAGGAGGTGGCCTGCCTCGCCGACCTCACCACGGCCGGCACGGTCGCCAGTGGCCACACCAACCCGAACGACTGGGCCGGCCTGCACGCCGCCGGGACCACGAACCCCTCGGGCGTGCCGGGCATCCAGGTCGACGGGTACTTCCCCGACACCTCGACCACCAACGCCAACAACGGCTGGAAGCACGACAGCCAGTTCGTGATCAGGATCCCCGACGACTGGAACGGCGGGCTCGTCATCAGCGGGGCTCCCGGGGTGCGGGGGCAGTACGCCAACGACTTCATCATCGGCGACTGGGTGCTGGCCAAGGGCTACGCCTTCGCGTCGACCGACAAGGGCAACACCGGCGTCGCCTTCTACGACGACGGCTCGGCGCCGGGCGGGTCGATCGCCGAGTGGCACTCGCGGGTGACCCAGCTGACCATCGCCACGAAGCGGGTGGTCAAGCAGGTCTACGCCGCAGCGCCGCAACGCACCTACCTGTTCGGGATCTCCAACGGCGGCTACCTCGCCCGGTGGCAGCTGGAGAACCGCCCCGATCTCTACGACGGTGGGCTCGACTGGGAGGGCACGTTGTTCCGCGCCGACGGCCCGAACCTGCTGACCTACCTGCCGACCGCGATCAGGAACTACCCGGCGTATGCCGCGACGGGAGACCAGGCGGCGCACGACGCGATCATCGGAGCCGGCTTCGCAGCGGGCTCGGAGTTCCTCTGGCCGTTCCACGAGACGGTGTACTGGGACCTGACGCAGCGCATCTACCGCGAGGAGCTCGACCCCACCTTCGACGGCGCCCTCAAGGCCGGGATCCCGTTCTGCGCCAGCGGAACCCCGAGCTGCGACGCCGACTACGACTACGCCGCCCGCCCGGCCGCGGTGAAGCAGGCGGTGGCGTCCGTGCAGCTGACCGGGGCGATCGGGAAGCCGATGCTGACCGTGCAGGGGACCCTCGACACCCTCCTTCCCCCGGCGACCGACGCCGACGTCTACGACCGGCTGGTCGACGATGCGGGCTCCGGTGCGCTGCACCGCTACTACCGCGTCGAGGACGGCACCCACACCGACGGCTTGTATGCCGCGTACCCCGACCGGCTGCGCCCGCTCCTGCCGTGCGCGCGGGCGGCGTTCGACGACCTCACCGCCTGGGTGGAGGACGGCGTGCCGCCGCCGGCCGACGGACTGCGCCCCCGACCCGTAGTTGGCGACCTGGTCAACACCTGCGAGCTGTGAGGCGTGGGAGGGGGCCGTCCGTCAGCTGCGGCGGCCCGAGCCCTTCGTCTCGCGGACGGCGGCGCTCGCCTCGTCGATGATCGCGGCCATGGCGGCGCTGGCGGCCTTGCTGTCGCCCGAGCCGATGGCTTGCGCGACCTCGCCGTGCAGGCGGATGGCCGCGGGGTTGGGCGTGCGGGGCATCAGGTCGTGGTGGGTGCGCCCGGAGAGCACCTCGGCCACCACGCTCGAGAGGGCTGCGAGCATCTCGTTGCCCGAGGCCTCGAGCATGGTGCGGTGGAAGTCCTTGTCGGCCTCGAGGTAGGCGACCAGGTCGCCCGACTTCGCGTGCACGGTCATCTGCATGACGGCGGCCGCCATCGCCCCGCACTGGTCGGGGGTGGCGCGGTCGGCGGCCAGCTCGGCGGCCACGGGTTCGAAGCCGCGGCGCAGCTCCCCGAGGGAGACCAGCTGGTCCTCCCGGTCGGGCCCGTCGAGGCGCCAGCGGATCACCCGCGGGTCGAAGACGTTCCAGTGTGCCGAGGGGAGCACGCGCACGCCGAGTCGGCGCCGCGTCTCGACGAGTCCCATCGAGGACAGCACCCGCACGGCCTCGCGCACCACCGACCGCGAGACCCCGAACCGCTCGTCGAGCTGGTCGATCCGCACCACCGAGTCGACCGCCAGCGTGCCGGACACGATCTCCTGGCCCAGCCGGTCGAGGACGCCGGCGTGCAGGCCCACCTCGTGGCCGGCAGGGGAGGTGGGGGCGTCGCTCATGGGTCCAGCCTGCCAGACATGCTGCGAACACGTGGACGGTCATTTAAATATTATTTATTTGGCTCGAAGTCTTGATAAAGCCGTTCTGATGAGTCACTCTGGTCGACAGGTCCTCGATGACGAGCCCGAGCCGACACAGGAGTCAGCCCATGCCTGCAGCACCGGAACACCCCGCACCGCCCCTAGTCGTGATGATGGGGGTGTCCGGGTCAGGCAAGACGACCGTCGGCGCGGCCCTCGCCCAGCGCCTGCGCGTCCCCTTCGCGGACGCCGACGACTTCCACCCCGAGGCCAACATCGCCAAGATGTCGGCCGGCATCCCGCTCGACGACGACGACCGCGGGCCCTGGCTCGAGGCCATCGCCACCTGGCTGGCCGAGCACACCGCCACCGGCGGAGTCGCCAGCTGCTCCGCCCTCAAGCGTGCCTACCGTGACGTGCTCAGCGCGGCCGCTCCCCAGGCGGTCTACCTGCACCTGCACGGCGACCGCGACGTCCTCGCCGCCCGCGTCGCCGGCCGACCGGGTCATTTCATGCCCGCCGCCCTGATCGACTCGCAGTTCGCGACGCTCGAGGTGCTCCAGCCGGACGAGCTCGGCGCCACGCTCGACGTGGCCCAGCCGGTCGACACGCTCGTCGACGAGTCCCTCGCCATCCTCACCGCCCCCTCCGGCCTCACCCCACCGGCCGGCCACTCCCCCGAAAGGCGTGACCACGCATGACCAGCGACGTCCTCTCCCTGTTGCACCCCCTCCTGACCGCGGCCGACGCGGCCGAGGTCCCCGACATCCCGGCAGCCAGGCTGATCCCGGCGGCGCTGCTCGGCATCGCCGTGATCGTGGTGCTGATCACCCGGTTCAAGCTCCACCCGTTCCTCGGCCTGACCCTCGGCTCCTTGACGGTGGGGGCGGTGGCCGGTGTGGCGATGTCCGACACCATCGACAGCTTCACCAAGGGCTTCGGCTCGACCGCGGCCGGGGTCGGCACGCTGATCGCGCTCGGCGCGATGTTCGGCAAGCTGCTGGCCGACTCCGGTGGCGCCGACGAGATCGTCGACACCATCGTCGGGCGGTCCTCTCCCCGCACCCTGCCCTGGGCGATGGCCGGCGTCGGTGCGCTGATCGGCCTGCCGATGTTCTTCGAGATCGGCCTCGTCCTGCTGATGCCGGTGATCTTCCTGGTGGCCCGGCGCGCGCAGCTGTCGATCGTCAAGGTCGGCATCCCCGCGCTGGCCGGTCTCTCCGCGATGCACGGCCTGGTGCCGCCCCACCCCGGGCCGCTCGTGGCGATCGACGCGCTGAAGGCCAACCTCGGCATCACCCTGGCCTTCGGCGTGCTCATCGCCCTGCCGACCATCGCGATCGCCGGCCCGCTCTTCGCCCGGTTCGCCGGCCGCTGGGTCGACGTCCCCGCTCCCGAGTTCTTCGGCACCGGTGAGGAGCCGGAGGCGAGGCTCCAGCGCCCCACCTTCGCGGTCACGCTGTTCGCGGTCCTGACCCCCGTGGTCCTGATGATGGGCAAGGCGCTCGCCGACATCTTCGCCGAGGACGGCAACGCGGTCCGCACCGTGCTCGACTTCCTCGGCACGCCGATCATCGCGCTGCTCATCGCGGTCATCGTGGGCATGTTCACCCTCGGCCGTGGCGCCGGCATGGGCACCAAGGAGCTGGCCTCCTCGCTCGAGAAGTCGCTGCCGCCCATCGCCGGCATCCTGCTCATCGTCGCCGCCGGTGGCGGGTTCAAGCAGACCCTGGTCGACACCGGCATCGGTCAGCTGGTCGCCGACTGGGTGGAGGGCAGTGGCGTCAGCATCCTCCTGCTCGCGTGGGTCGTGGCCGTCCTGATCCGCCTCGCCACCGGCTCGGCCACCGTCGCGACGGTCACGGCGTCCGGCATCCTCGCGCCCCTCGCCGCCGGGATGAGCACCCCCGAGGTGTCGCTGCTGGTCCTCGCGATCGGCGCCGGCTCGGTGTTCTTCTCGCACGTCAACGACGCCGGCTTCTGGCTGGTCAAGGAGTACTTCGGCCTCTCGGTCGGCCAGACCATCAAGTCCTGGTCGCTGATGGAGACGCTGCTCTCCGTCTCCGGCCTGGTCTTCGTCCTCATCCTCGGCCTGGTCGTCTGACCCACGGCTCGTGGGAGGTGGGTGTGCCGCGTGGCCTGGGCCACGCGGCATACCCGTCTCCCTGCCCGGGTCGCTGCGCGGCACCGGAAGGTCGGGGGCGTGCGCGAGGTGCCATAGAGTTGGGTCTCGTGGCCGTTGACTTCCAGCAAGAGATCAAGAACCTCCGCAACACGATGGACTCGGTGCGTGAGGTGACTGACCTGGCCTCCGTCCAGGCCCAGATCACCGAGCTCGAGGCCAAGGCGTCCGCCCCCGACCTGTGGGACGACCCGGATGCCGCCCAGCAGGTCACCTCCGCCCTGTCCCGGGCCAACTCCGAGTACGAGCGCGTCACCGGCATGGACCAGCGGATCGACGACCTCGAGACCCTCGTCGAGATGGGCACCGAGGACGGCGGCGACGCCGACACGATGATCGAGGCCGAGAAGGAGCTCGTGTCGCTCCAGAAGGCGGTCGGCGAGCTCGAGGTCCGCACCCTGCTGTCGGGGGAGTACGACGAGCGGGCCGCCGTGATCACGATCCGGGCGGGCGCGGGTGGGGTCGATGCCGCCGACTTCGCCGAGATGCTGATGCGGATGTACCTGCGCTGGGCCGAGCGGCACAACTACCCCGCCCAGGTCATGGACACCTCCTACGCGGAGGAGGCCGGGCTCAAGTCGGCCACCTTCGAGATCAACGTCCCCTACGCGTTCGGCAACCTCTCGGTCGAGGCCGGCACGCACCGGCTCGTGCGGATCAGCCCGTTCGACAACCAGGGGCGGCGGCAGACCAGCTTCGCAGCGGTCGAGGTCATCCCGCTGATCGAGCAGACCGACTCGATCGAGATCCCGGAAAACGAGATCAAGGTCGACGTCTTCCGCTCCAGCGGTCCCGGCGGCCAGAGCGTCAACACCACCGACTCCGCGGTCCGGATGACGCACATCCCCACCGGGATCGTGGTCTCCATGCAGAACGAGAAGTCGCAGATCCAGAACCGTGCGGCCGCCCTCCGGGTGCTGCAGTCCCGGCTGCTGCTCCAGCGCCAGGCCGAGGAGGCCGCCGAGCGCAAGGAGATGGCCGGCGACGTCAAGGCGTCGTGGGGTGACCAGATGCGGTCCTACGTCCTGCAGCCCTACCAGATGGTCAAGGACCTGCGGACCGAGTACGAGGTGGGCAACCCCTCGGCCGTGTTCGACGGAGACATCGACGGCTTCATCGAGGCCGGTGTGCGGTGGCGCAAGGAGCAGCAGAAGCTCGACGGCTGACGCGGCTCGGTCCGGGCGAGCCGCAACGCCGAGGAGGCGGGGCTGCGCGGCATACCAAGGTTGGCGACCTATCCTCGGGTGGGCGTGCGCCACCAGCGCACGTATGCCGTTTCCGTCCCGTTCCGCCCGTATCTCCCCGTGAGGCTCACCCACCGCGCATGATCCGTTTCGAGAACGTCAGCAAGGTCTATCCCCGGTCGACCCGACCGGCGCTGAGCGACATCAACCTCGAGGTCGAGCGTGGTGAGTTCGTCTTCGTGGTGGGCGCCTCCGGTTCGGGCAAGTCCACCCTGCTGCGCCTGGTCCTCAAGGAGGAGGGCGTCACGCAGGGGACCGTCCTGGTCGCTGGTCAGGACGTCGGCAGCCTGCCGGCCCGCAAGGTGCCCCGCCTGCGCCGCGAGATCGGCACGGTGTTCCAGGACTTCCGCCTGCTGCCCAACAAGACCGTCTACCAGAACGTCGCCTTCGCGCTCCAGGTGCTCGGTCGCTCGGGCCACGCCATCCGGCAGGTCGTGCCCGAGACCCTGGAGATGGTCGGCCTCGAGGGCAAGGAGAAGCGCCTCCCGCACGAGCTCTCCGGTGGCGAGCAGCAGCGCGTCGCCATCGCGCGCGCGTTCGTCAACAAGCCGCCGATCCTGCTGTGCGACGAGCCGACCGGAAACCTCGACCCCACCACCAGCCTCGACATCGTGCGGCTGCTCGACCGGATCAACCGCACCGGCACGACGATCGTGATGGCCACCCACGACGACGACATCGTCGACCAGCTCCGCAAGCGCGTCGTCGAGCTGCGCAACGGCCACATCATCCGTGACGAGAACAAGGGCGTCTACGGGAGTGGTCGCTGATGCGCATCCAGTTCATCCTCAGCGAGATCGGGATCGGTTTGCGCCGCAACCTGTCCATCGCCATCTCGGTGATGCTGGTGACGATGGTGTCGGTCTACCTGATGGGCATCGGGTTCCTCGCGCAGGGACAGGTCGACACCCTCAAGGGCTACTGGTACGACCGCATCCAGGTCTCGATCTTCATGTGCGGCAAGGACTCCCTCGACGTCAACTGTGACGGCAAGGCGGTCACCGACGAGCAGCGCGACGCCCTGCGCAGCCAGCTCGACGAGATGAAGCCACTGGTCAAGAACGTCTACTACGAGTCCGAGCAGCAGGCCTTCGACCGGTTCAAGGAGCAGTACCGCAACTCGCCGCTGTCGGACTACCTGCAGGTCGGCGACATCCCACAGAACTTCCGCGTCCAGCTGTCCGACCCCAAGAAGTACGAGGTCGTGGTGAGCGCCTTCGAGGGGGCCCCGGGGGTCGGTCGCGTCCAGGACCAGCAGAAGACCCTCGACAAGCTGTTCAAGGTGATGAACGTCGTCACCATCGGCTCGCTGTTCCTCGCCGGGCTGATGGTGCTCTGCTCGATCCTGCTGATGGCCACGACGATCCGCCAGGCTGCCTTCAGCAGACGGCGCGAGACCGGGATCATGAAGCTGGTCGGTGCCTCGAACTTCACCATCCGGCTGCCGTTCGTCATGGAGACCGTCCTGGCCGCCCTGACCGGCACCGGTCTGGCCATCGCCGGGCTGTGGGTGACGGCGGACTCGCTGCTCCCGCGCGTCTCCGCGGTGCTGCAGGACGCCCCGCTCGTCGGCGCCCACGACATCTGGTTCGTGGCTCCGTGGCTGGTCGGCTTCATGCTCGTGGTCTCGGTCCTCACCTCGTGGGCCACGCTGCGCCGCTATCTGCGCGTCTGACCCGGGCCCACTCGGGCCAAGGTTGCTGGGGGAGCAGTCGGCCGATCGGACATTTCACAGGTGCCAATCCCCGGATACGGGTGTGGTTTGTGTTACCAATGAGGCCTATGAGCGCAATCCCCCCGCCTTCTCGCGCCCACCTGCCCCTCGGTCGCGGGTCCCGCCGCGTCCGCCTGCTGGCCCTCGGGCTGGCGGTCGCCTGCTCAGTCGGTGTCGCCACCCCGTCGCTGGCCGCCGCACCCGTCCTGGGGTCCGCGGTCGGGACCGCGCCGGCCGCTGGTGACCCGGGCAAGGCGAAGAAGCAGGTCGACAAGGAGATCGAGTCCCTCAAGGAGGAGCTCGAGGACACCTCGGCCAGCCTGAAGAACGCCTACCTCGCGCTGCGGCGCACGCAGGCCGCTCTGCCGGGGGCCCAGGCCGCGCTCGACCAGGCCACTGCCGCCGTGTCCAGGGCCGACGCCTACAACGACGAGATGGCGGTGCGGCTCGAGGTCGCCCGCGCCAACGAGGCCCGCGCGGTCGACGAGCTCGCGGCCACCCGCGCCCAGCTGGCCGAGACCCGCACCCGCGTGGCCCGGTTCGCCGCGCAGCTCTACCAGGACCAGGGGATGGGCCAGCTGTCCGTGGCCCTCAGCGCGACCACGCCCGACGACTTCGCCAACCGCATCGCGATGAACGACACCGTGATGGACGTGCAGAACCAGTCGCTCACCCGGCTCGCCACCGCCCGCGCCGCGGCGACCGCCCAGGAGGCGCACATCAAGGCGCTCAAGGTGCAGGTCCAGGCGGCCAAGAAGCAGGCCGAGGCCGCTCTGGCCAAGGCGCAGAAGGCCCGCTCCGCTGCGGCCGCCGCGAAGGCCAGGCTCGACGCCCTCGCCGCCAAGCAGACCGCCCAGTCCAAGGCGCTCGAGGCCCAGAAGAAGGCCGAGAAGACCAAGCTCGACGCCGCGCAGAAGGAGCAGGCGAGGCTGCAGCGCGTCCTCGTCGCCCGGGCCAGGGCCGCGAAGCTCGCGGCGGCCCGTCGCGCCGCCTGGCTGCGCAAGCACCACAAGCCGGTGCCGCCGCCGGTCTCGTCCTCCGGCGGCTACCTGTCGCGCCCGTCCGAGGGCTGGATCTCCTCCGAGTTCGGGATGCGCTACCACCCGATCCTGCACTACTGGCGCCTGCACGCCGGGCGCGACTTCGCGGCCAACTGCGGCACCCCGATCAGGGCGGCGGCGTCCGGCCACATCATCTCGCGCGGCTGGGGCGGCGGCTACGGCAACCGGATCATGATCGACCACGGCATCGTCCGCGGCGTCGACCTCGTGACCACCTACAACCACATGGAGCGGTATGCCGTGCGCGGCGGCAACGTCTCGCGTGGCCAGGTCATCGGCTACGTCGGGACGACGGGCTCGTCGACCGGCTGCCACCTGCACTTCGAGACCTACGAGGACGGCATCCCGAGGGACCCGCGACGCTGGCTCTGAGGTCGGTGGCCGTCGACTGGCGGGTGGTCCGGCGCGCCGCACGGAAACCGACTGGCCGGCATACCCGGTCCGGCAGGTAGCGTTGCCTCGCCGGGGTCGGCTGTCGACCACGGCGACCCAACGATGACCGAAGGACGTGCAGTGGCCAAGGAACAAGGTCGCAAGGTGGTGGCGAGCAACAAGAAGGCGCGCCACGACTACCTCATCGAGGACACCTTCGAGGCCGGGCTCGTCCTGATGGGCACCGAGGTCAAGTCGCTGCGGATGGGTCGCGCCTCGCTCATCGACGGCTACGCGACCTGGCGGGGCGACGAGCTGTGGCTCGAGGGCGTGCACATCCCCGAGTACGTCAACGGCAACTGGACCAACCACACCCCGCGGCGCCGCCGCAAGCTGCTGCTGCACCGCGCGGAGCTGGCCAAGATCATGAAGAAGTCGACCGAGAGCGGCCACACCATCGTGCCGCTCCAGCTCTACTTCAAGGACGGCCGGGCCAAGGTCGAGATCGCGATCGCCAAGGGCAAGAAGCAGTACGACAAGCGGCATGCCCTGCGCGAGCGCCAGGACACCCGTGACACGCAGCGCGCGCTCAGCCAGGCCCGGCGCGCCTCGGGCGAGGGACGCTAGGGGCATGCGCGTGCGCGGGGGCGGACGCCGGTATGCCGCCGGGGCGGGGCTCGCCCTGCTGCTCGCCTCCGCTGCGCTCGTCCTCGGCGCCTCGAGCGCCGTCGCTGCCGCCCCGGACGACCTGGCCACCCGGTTCCACGTCGACATCACGGCCAACGAGGACGGCTCGCTCGACGTCGTCGAGAACATCACCTGGCACTTCCCGCAGGGGGAGGAGCGACACGGCATCGAGCGGTTCGTCACGGTCCGCGTGGGCTACCAGGACCGCACGGACACCTTCCGCGAGTACCCGCTGTCCCAGGTCTCGGCCAGCTCACCCTCGGGGGCGCCGGCCGACGTCTCGGTGACCGACGCGACCGACGGCTCGGCGATGCGGATCCGGGTGGGCCGGGCCGACGAGACGGTGAGCGGCACGCAGACCTACGTCGTGCGCTACCACCTCGGGGCCTACGTCAACGGCTTCACCGACCACGCGGAGGTCTACTACAACCTGGTCGACGCCTCCGACGACAACGTCTACGAGGACGTCAGCGCCACCGTGACCGGACCGGGGGCGAGCGACCGGGCCGAGTGCTTCATCGGGGAGTTCGGCTCGACCGAGCGCTGCACCGCCACGCCGGGCGCCAGCGCCCAGTTCAGCGCGCCCAAGGCCGGGGCCGGCCAGGGCGTCTCCATCCTGGCGTCGCTGCCGATCGACGGGTTCGGCCCGCTCGACCCGGTGCTCCACGAAGGGCAGGTCTCCGACGACGGCGTGATCGTCACCTCGACGACGTCGAAGGCGCTCGGCGCGCTCGCGGCCGGCGCCGGGATCACCATCCCGCTGCTCGCGGCCGGGCTGATGGGGACCCTCGTCTACACCCGCGGGCGCGACGAGCAGTACGCCGGGCTCACCCCGGGGCTCAGCCCGGTCGTGGGGGAGGAGGGGCACGTGGTGCGCGGCCGCAGCGGCCCCGTCGCGGTCCAGTTCACCCCGCCGGACGGCGTGCAGCCCGGGCTGGTCGGCACGGTCATCGACGAGACCGCCAACACGATCGACGTCTCCGCCACGATCATCGACCTCGCCGCCCGTGGCCACCTCACCATCGCCGAGGAGGAGGGCGGCTTCCTCCAGGGGAAGGACTGGCGGCTGACCCGCACCACCCCGACGGCCGAGCAGTCCCGGACCGCGCTGCTGCCCTACGAGGAGGCGCTCCTCGTAGGCCTCTTCGAGAGCGGCCCCACGCGCACCCTCTCCAGCCTGAAGAACCACTTCAAGCCGACCTTGGGCCGGGTCCAGCAGCTGATGTACGACGAAGTGGTGCGGCGCGGCTGGTTCCGTCGCTCGCCGGAGTCGCAGCGCGCGACCTGGACGGCCCTCGGCGCGATCCTGGTGGTTGGCTCGTTCTTCCTCTTCGTGTGGCTCGGCGGTCCGCTCTCGGACCTCGGGGCCGGCACCGGCCTCCCGATCCCGCCGGCCTTCATCCTGCTCGGCGGACTGGTCCTGGCCGGCCTCATCGTCGGTTTCCTCGGCCAGCGGATGGCCGCCCGCACCGCCGAGGGCAGCGCGGTGCTCGCCCAGTCCGAGGGCTTCAAGCAGTACCTCGTGACCGCCGAGGCCACCCAGATCAAGTGGGAGGAGGCGCAGGACATCTTCAGCCGCTACCTCCCCTACGCCATCGTCTTCGGGGTCGCCTCGCAGTGGGCGGCCACCTTCCGCCAGGTGGCCGAGGCGGCCGCGGCCGCCGGACACTCGATGGCGGCACCGCTCTGGTACATCGGCTCGGGCGGGTTCGACTACGACGGCATCGCCCGCGACATGGACTCCTTCGCGACCACCGCTGGGGGCACCTTCACGAGCACGCCCGGCAGCTCGGGAGGCTCCGGCTTCTCCGGGGGCGGCGGCTTCTCCGGCGGCGGTGGAGGCGGCAGCTCGGGCGGTTCCTGGTAGGGCCTGCGGCCCGACGCTGGAGGGCGATGTCCCGGCCCTCCGTGCAGGTATCCCTCCAATTGGAACGAAACCTGCAGCCTCGCACCGGTACGCCGCGTGCGGAGGTCCGCACGCGGCATACCGACGACCGGGCTCAGTTCTTGAACGCGTCCTTGACCTTCTCGCCGGCCTGCTTGAGGTCGGCCTCGGTCTGGTCGGCCTTGCCCTCGGCCTCGAGGCGCTCGTTGTCCGTCACCTTGCCGGTGGCCTCCTTGGCCTTGCCGGACAGGTCCTCACCCATGTTCTTCATCTTGTCGTCGGCGCCCATGGCAATCTCCTTTGGGTAGGGGTTGATGTGTCCGGCCTACCCGGTTTGCCGCGGCCCAAACGGGGTGTGGGCGGTGGCGGGCTACGAGCTGATCACGAGGATGAGGTCGCCGCCCTCGACCTGCTGCTGCGAGCCGATGGCCAGCCGCTGCACCGAGCCGGCGACCGGCGCGGTGATGTTGGCCTCCATCTTCATCGCCTCGATCGTCGCCACGACGGCACCGGCCTCGACGCTCGCGCCCTCCTCGACCGCGAGGCTGACGACCCCGGCGAACGGCGCAGCCACCTGGCCCTTCGCTGCGGGATCGGCCTTCTCGGCGGCCTTGACGTCGACCGCGATCCGCTCGTCCCGCACCTGGACGGGACGCAGCTGGCCACCCATCGTGAACATCACGGTGCGCATGCCGCGGTCGTCGGCGTCCGACACCGACTGGAGGCCGAGCAGCAGGCGCTTGCCGGGCTCGAGGTCGATCTCGTGCTCGAACCCGACCTCGAGCCCGTGGAGGAACTCGCGGGTGCCGAGGACGGCCAGGTCGGAGTAGGCGTCCCGGGACTTCTCGAACTCGGTCGTCGGACCCGGGAAGAGCAGCCGGTTGAGGGTGTGCCGAGGATCGGCCTGGAGGGCGGCCCGGTCGTCGTCGCCCAGCTCGGTCACGCGCGGCTTCGGGGTGCGACCCTCGAGCGCCTTGGTGCGGAACGGCTCGGGCCAGCCCCCGGGCGGGTCACCCAGCTCGCCCGAGAGGAAGCCGATCACGGAGTCGGGGATGTCGTACTTCGTGGGGTTGGCCTCGAAGTCCGCCGGGTCGGCCTTGGCCCCGACCAGGGCCAGCGCGAGGTCACCCACGACCTTGCTGCTGGGGGTCACCTTGACGATGTTGCCGAGGATGCGGTTGGCCGCGGCATACATGTCCTCGACCTCCTCGAAGTGGTCGCCGAGCCCGAGGGCGATGGCCTGCTGGCGCAGGTTGGAGAGCTGGCCGCCGGGGATCTCGTGCGTGTAGACGCGACCGGTGGGGGAGGGCAGGCCGGACTCGAACGGGAAGTACAGCTGCCGCACCGCCTCCCAGTAGGGCTCGAGGTCGTTGACCGCCCGGAGGTCCAGCCCGGTGGCCCGCGCGGTGCCGTCGGTGGCGGCGACCAGGCTCGACATCGGCGGCTGGGAGGTGGTGCCGGCCATCGCCGCGCTCGCGACGTCGACCGCATCCACTCCGGCGTCGATGGCCGCGAGCAGGGTGGCCAGCTGGCCACCGGCGGTGTCGTGGGTGTGCAGGTGCACCGGCTGGTCGAACCGTTCGCGCAGTGCGGTGACGAGGGTGCGGGCCGCCGGGGCGCGCAGCAGGCCGGCCATGTCCTTGATGGCGATGACGTGGGCCCCGGCCTCGGCGATCTGTTCGGCGAGGTGCAGGTAGTAGTCGAGGGTGTAGAGCTTCTCGTCCGGGCTGGTGAGGTCGCCGGTGTAGCAGAGCGCGACCTCCGCCACCGCGGTGCCGGTGGCGCGGACCGCCTCGATGGCCGGACGCATCTGGTCGACGTCGTTGAGGGCGTCGAAGATGCGGAAGATGTCGATGCCGGTGCCGGCCGCCTCGGTGACGAAGGCGTCGGTGACCTCGGTCGGGTAGGGCGTGTAGCCCACGGTGTTGCGCCCGCGCAGCAGCATCTGGAGCGGGAGGTTGGGCATCGCCTCGCGCAGGGCCGCGAGCCGGTCCCACGGGTCCTCCGCGAGGAAGCGCAACGCGACGTCGTAGGTCGCACCGCCCCAGGCCTCGACCGACAGCAGCTGGGGCGTGAGCCGGGCGACGTGGGGGGCCACGTGCATCAGGTCGCGGGTGCGCACCCGGGTGGCCAGCAGCGACTGGTGGGCATCGCGGAAGGTGGTCTCGGTGACGGCGACGGCCTCCTGGGCCCGCAGCTCCTCGGCGAACGCCTGCGGGCCGACGCGCAGCAGCCGGTCGCGGGCACCGGGCGGCGGGGGAGTCGACCGGTCGATGGCCGGCAGCTTGGCGCGCGGTGAGACGCGGGTGCGGCCCGGACCGTGCGGCTGGTTGACCGTCACGTCGGCGAGGTAGGTGAGCAGCTTGGTCCCACGGTCGGCCGGGATCCGCGCCGTGCGCAGGTCGGGGCGCTCGTCGATGAACGACGTCGAGAGCCGGCCGGCCTGGAAGTCCGGCTCCTCCAACAGGGCCTGGAGGAACGGGATGTTGGTCGACACCCCGCGGATCCGGAACTCGGCCAGGGCCCGGCGGGCGCGCCGGACCGCCGTCGGGAAGTCGCGGCCGCGACAGGTGAGCTTGACCAGCATCGAGTCGAAGTGGGCGCCGATCTCGGCCCCCACGAAGACGGTGCCGCCGTCGAGCCGGACACCCGCGCCGCCGGCGGAGCGGTAGGTGGTGATCCGGCCGGTGTCGGGCCGGAACTCGTTGGCCGGGTCCTCCGTGGTGATGCGGCACTGGAGCGCCGCCCCGCGGATCTGCAGGGTGTCCTGCGAGAGCCCGAGGTCGGCCAGCGTCTCGCCGCTGGCGATCCGCAGCTGCGAGCTGACCAGGTCGACGTCGGTGATCTCCTCGGTGACGGTGTGCTCGACCTGGATCCGCGGGTTCATCTCGATGAAGACGTAGCGGCCGTCGGGGGAGAGCAGGAACTCGACCGTCCCGGCGTTGACGTAGCCGATCTCCTTGGCGAAGGCGACGGCGTGGGCACACATCCGCTCGCGCAGCTCGGGGTCGAGGTTGGGGGCCGGCGCGATCTCGACGACCTTCTGGTGGCGCCGTTGCACCGAGCAGTCGCGCTCGAACAGGTGGATGACGTTGCCCTCGCCGTCGGCGAGGATCTGCACCTCGATGTGGCGGGGCTTGACCACGGCCTGCTCGAGGAAGACGGTCGGGTCACCGAAGGCCGACTCGGCCTCGCGCATGCAGGCCTCGAGCGCCTCGCGCAGGTCCTCACGACGCTCCACCCGTCGCATGCCTCGGCCGCCGCCACCGGCGACGGCCTTGGCGAAGATCGGGAAGCCGATCTCCTCGGCTGCGGCCACGAGGGCGTCGATGTCGGTGCTGGGCTCGGCGCTCTGGAGCGTGGGGAGCCCGGCCTGCTTGGCGGCGGCGATGGCTCGCGCCTTGTTGCCGGTGAGGTGCAGGACCGAGGCCGGCGGGCCGACGAACGTGACGCCGGCGTTGGCGCAGGCCTCGGCGAGGTCGGGGTTCTCGGACAGGAAGCCGTAGCCGGGGTAGATCGCGTCGGCGCCGGCCTCGACGGCCGTCCGCACGATCGCCTCGGGGTCGAGGTAGGCGCGGACCGGGTGGCCCTGCTCGCCGATCCGGTAGGCCTCGTCGGCCTTGAGCACGTGCTCGGACTTGCGGTCCTCGTAGGGGAACACGGCGACCGTCTTGGCGCTGAGCTCGGTGGCGGCGCGGAACGCGCGGACCGCGATCTCACCCCGGTTCGCGACGAGGACCTTGCTGAACACTTGACCTCCAGGTGGTCGGCCCCCAGGAGGTGGTGGGAGCCGGCGAAGTTCGAGGAGCACGGGGCGGGCAGGGTGGCTCCGATCCTAGTGAGGTCCCGACAAGTGAGACGGCCCGCCCGCGATGCGGACGGGCTCGTCGTCTCCCCGGCTCTGTTGGAAGCGAAGCTGCCGGATCTCCGGGCGTTTCGCTTCCAACAGGGCGGGCGGGAGAGGGGTATGCCGTGCGGGCGTCAGTTCGCGACGGTGAACCGCTGGCGGCGGTGGCGCGGCTGCTCCAGCTCGTCGACCAGCGCGACGGCGTAGTCCTCGGCGCTGATGGAGCCGCCGGCCGGGGTGTCCAGGGCGACCAGGTAGCTGCCGGTGCGCTCGCCGGGCGCGATCACCGGGGCCGGCGAGACGAAGGTCCAGTCCAGGTCCTCGGGAGCCGTGCGGAAGAGGTCCAGGGCGGCCGCGCCCGAGGTGGCCTCGGCGGCATACTCCGGCGGGAAGCCGGGGGAGTCGAGCAGGCGGGTGCCCTCGGGGGTGAGCAGCGAGCCGGCACCACCGACGAAGAGCACCCGGGCCCCGATGGCGTGGTCGACGAGGTTCTGCACGGACTCGAGCCACGGCTCGTGGCTCTCGCCGGTGCGGCTCGGACCGGTCGCGGAGAGGACGACGTCGTGGGTCGTCGCGGCGTCCTTGACGGTCGTCTCGTCGGCGAGGTCGCCCGTCGCCGCCGTGACACCGGGCGGCAGCTGGCCGCCGCGGCGGGTGTAGCCGGTGACCGCGTGGCCGCGCGAGACGGCCTCGGTCGCGATCCGCGAGCCGATCATGCCGCTGGCGCCGAACAGGGCGATCGTCAGCTGGGTGTTCTTCGTCATGGTGGTGCCTCTCGTTCAAGGGTGGTGTCGAAGCGGGGATGGTGGATCGCTGCGACAGTAACCATTGGTAACTGAGCACTTCAACGTGCTATAAGTACCTCATGGTTACCAAGCGCGACGAGCTCGAGCGGGGCAACGCCTTCGACCCCGACTGCCCCACCCGGGTGGTGCTCGACCGGATCGGTGACAAGTGGACGGTCCTGGTGATCGGCGCCCTCATCGACGGTCCGCTGCGCTTCACGGCGCTGCGCCAGCGGGTCGGCGGCGTGGCCCCCAAGGTGCTCACCCAGACCCTGCGGGCGATGGAGCGCGACGGGCTGCTCACCCGCACGGTGTTCGCCCAGGTGCCACCAAGAGTGGACTACGCGCTCACCGACCTCGGGGTCTCGCTGGGGGGACCGATCGCCGTGCTCACCGACTGGGCCGAGGCCCACGTCGGCCGGATCGTGGCCGCCAGGGACGATTTCGAGGCCCAAGGAGCGTAGGTTGGGCGACCGGTCGCGGCTGCGGCCGCTGCCCCACGCTCCCCGCTCGAGGAGATCCCCCCGTGACCGGCACCGCACGACGCCTGACTCACCGCTCGCCGCACCGCCCGATCTCGCACCGCCCGATCTACCGCCTCCCGGCCCTGGCTGCGTTGGCCCTGGCCCTGACCTCGCTGGCCGCCTGCGCCGACGACGCTGAACGAGCGGGGGGTCCGACCGGGGCCGGGGCGACCACCAGCTCGGCAGGGACGGCCGCCACCACGGTGCCGACCACGAGCACCCCGCCCACCCGCCCGACCACGGCCACCCGCACGGCTCGTCCGGCGGCGTCGCGGACCGGGACGGCCACGAGCCCGCCGCGGGCCACCCCCAAGCCGTCACCCAAGCCGGCACCGAAGCCGCCACCCAGACCTTCGCCCACGCCCGCACCCACGCCGCCGTCCAGTGGCGGGGTCGCGGGGCAGGTCCTGGCGCTGGTGAACTCCCAGCGGTCGAAGGCGGGCTGCCGTGCGGTGCGGGCGAACTCCGCCCTCCAGACCGCCGCGCAGCGACACAGCGCCGACATGGCGGCGAAGGACTACTTCTCGCACACCAGCAAGGACGGCCGCACCTTCGCCGACCGCATCCGCGCCGCTGGCTACCGGGGCAGCACGATCGGCGAGAACATCGCCGCCGGGCAGAGCACCGCCTCAGCCGTGATGAGGTCGTGGATGGCCAGCTCGGGCCACCGGGCGAACATCCTCAACTGCTCCTTCACGGCCCTCGGCGTCGGCCATGCCACCGGCGGGTCGTACGGCCACTACTGGACCCAGGACTTCGGGGGCTGACCGAGCCGCGGGTGCCCGCTGTCGCGCCCGCGGCTCGGTCGGCTGTCCGGCTCAGAGGTCGAGCGGTCGCAGCACCTCGGAGATCCCGTGCGCGATCTGCGCGTTGCCCTTGTTGAGGTTGGCCCGCACGACCCAGGGGTTTCGGTCACTCGGGTCGGCGTCCACCACCGAGACGAAGAACCGGCCGACCACGTCGACCTGCACGGTGCCACCGGACGCCGCGGTGAGGGTCGCGCCGTCGGCGGCCAGGGCCTGGCGGTAGGTGATCGTCGCCCCCGGTACCACGTGGTAGAGCAGGACGGCCTCGACGGTGTCGATGCCCAGGGAGGCGACGTCGGCGAAGACGGCCGACTCCGAGGTGTAGTGCTTGCCGGTGAGGTCGGACGCGAGGTGGCGGAAGGCCCGGTCGGTGGGCAGGAACGCCGTGAGGGCGACCGTCCCGTCGGCCAGGACCCCGACGGCCGAGCCCGGCTTGGCGGTCAGCACTGCCGTGACCGCGGTGTCGACGATGTCGAAGTCGTTCCAGTTCCGGTCGAAGCCGGACCCGTCCCTGGCGAGCACCGCCGCGAGGCTGCGGGTGCCCGTGGCGGCGTGGTCCCACCCGTGCGCCGTGGCGGATGGTGCGCTGACGAGGGCGGCCGTGCCGGCGAGGCCGAGGGTCACCATCGCTGTCGTGAAGCGTCGAGCGAACATGCTTGTCCTCCAGGAATCCACTGCGGTGTGGTGGTCCCGGAAGCGCGGTCACCGCTGGCCGCACGTCCGGACCCTGCGCGTGGGGTTCGACGCCGGCCTCCCACTGGATTGGACAAACCTTGGACAGAGGGCCCCGGGGCGGAAATACGTGCGGGGCCGTCGGCGTTGGACGGTAGGCTGTGGGAGCAGCACCAACTGAACAGTGGACGTGTGAACACCCCTGCACTCGCAGGAGCACGGGGGTGATCGGTTTCGACATTGGTCGGCATTTCAGGGGAAGCGGGTCGAGGATGCCCGGTTATCTCGTTAACGATCCTGGCAAACCAATAGGTGCCGATTCCAAGCGCACCGACTTCGCCCTCGCCGCCTGAGCGAGCTCCGAAGTCCGTCAGCCTGAGCTAGTTCTCGACTCAGTGTCTGGCGTCAGCTAGAGAACTTGCTGCGCAGTCATGTCGGGGGACTGCGCGGGACTCTTACTCGACTGGGCCTGTCAGTGGACGTGTGCGTGCGAGCACTGGGGCCGAGAAAATCCACAGCGCACTGCACCCGGAGAAGTCCTGGATTCCCGTCAGTGGACGCGGGTTCAATTCCCGCCACCTCCACCACCGCGGTGTTCACACGCCAGTTCAGCCACCGAGGCCCGGTCGTTCGCGACCGGGCCTTCGTGGTGCCCAGCACGACGAGCGAGCCACGCGGCATACCGGCGTTACCGCAGGCGCAGGGGTATGCCGCCGGGCCGGCTTTGCGAGGATGGGCCCCATGCTGCGCGACGACACCCTCGCCGAGGAGCGGATCGGGTCCCGCGACCTGACCGACTGGCGCACCCCTGCTGGCCGTCGCCTCGCGGGCTGGGTCGTGGGGCACGCCACCGGGCTCGCGCGGTGGAGCGCCGCGCACCTCGTGCTCGTCGTGACCGCTGTGGTCGGGGGCGCGGTGGCGGTGGCGCTCACCGCGGTGGCTGCCGAGGTCTACGACGCCGTCACCGAGGCCGACGGCATCGCCGGGCTCGACCAGCCGGTGCTCGACCAGGCCATCGCCTGGCGCTCGCCCGGGCTCGACCACGGGGTCACGCTCTACACGGACATCGGGGGCCCGGTGGGGATGCCGGTCCTCGCCACGGTGCTCACGCTGCTCATGGTGTGGCGCTGGCGGTCGCGGACGCCGCTGGTGCTCGTGCTGATCGCAGCGGCCGGGTCACTGGCCATGACCACGACCGGCAAGGCCGTGATCGGGCGGGCCCGGCCACCGCTGTCGGAGGCCGTGCCGCCCTACGAGAGCTCGCCCAGCTTCCCGAGCGGCCACACCCTCAACGCGACCGTCATCACCGTGGTCCTCGTCTACCTGCTCCTGCGGCGGCTCGACTCGGCGTGGGCGCGGACCACGACGGTCGTCGTCGGCGCTGCGTTCGTCCTGTCGATGGGGCTGTCCCGGGTCTTCCTCGGGCACCACTGGCTGACCGACGTGGTGGCCGGCTGGGCGCTCGGGCTCGGCTGGGCGGCCGCGGTCATCACCGCCCACCGGCTCTTCCTGACGGTGCGTCAGGCCAGGTCGGCGACCCAGTGGTCGCCCTCCTCGCGGAAGCCGAGCCGGGCGTAGTAGGGGTTGACCATGCCGGGGGGCGTCACGATCTGGCGGATCCCCTTGCCACGGAACAGCCCGCTGCTCCGGTAGACGAACTCGCCGGGGGAGAAGTCGCGGAACCGCGGCGTCACGTAGTCGAGCTCCACCTGGGCCACTCCGTCCCCCGCGTCGCGGACGACGACGACCCCGACGGTCTCGTTGCCGCGCTGAACGAGGTACGCGCTGCGACCCGCGCCCAGGGCTCCTGCGTCGAACTGCGGGAAGTACTTGCGGATGTCGGCACCCTGCACCTTGAGGAAGTGCTGGAGGTACGACTCGTCCGGTCCGACCGCGACGACCTCGTAGACGGACTCGTCGCCGCGCTCACGGAGCAGCTTGGCGACCATCCAGATGTTGATGCCGGCCGTCACGGTGTTCATCCCCACCATCGGCCAGACGTGCAGCATCGCGTTGAACACGATCAGCGTGCAGCTTGCGGTGAGGTTGAGCAGCCGGAAGCGCAGCACGCGCTGCTGGAGGAGGGAGAAGATGAGCAGGGCGGAGCCTGCCCAGCCCAGGGCCTGGATGGACCACGACGTCATGCCCGCAGTCTGCCAGCGTGGGAGCGGCCCAATTCACCACGCGGCTGGGTTCGCGGGCGACCGGTCGCCGGGGAGGGGGGAGGCGGTGTGCCGGCCCAGCTTGGTGGCCAGGTAGCGCCCGTTGACGTCGGACCGGTGCAGCCCGGTCGGCACCCGCTCGGCCACCTCGATGCCGAGCCGCTCCAGCTGGGCGACCTTGTCGGTGTTGTTGGTCAGCAGCGCCACCCGGTCCACGCCCAGCGCCGAGAGCATCTGGGCCGCGACGGTGTAGTCGCGGGCGTCCTCCTCGAACCCGAGGGCGACGTTCGCCTCGTAGGTGTCGAGACCCTCGTCCTGCAGCACGTAGGCGTCGAGCTTGGCGTAGAGGCCGATGTCGCGTCCCTCCTGTCGCAGGTAGAGCAGCAGCCCGCCCTCCTCGGCGAGGCGATGGAGCGCCTCGTCGAGCTGCGGGCCGCAGTCGCAGCGGCGACTGCCCAGGACGTCGCCGGTCAGGCACTCGCTGTGCACCCGGGTCAGCGGCGGTCGCCCGAGTGCGGACGGCGCCACCGGACGGTCTGCCCAGCCACCCAGTCCGAGCGCGAGGTGCTCGCGCCCGTCGCGCAGGCCGGTGAAGGTGAACACCCGAGCGGTCGTGCGGGAGCCGTCGGCAAGGGTGAGCGGAAGGCTCACCTGGGCCCGGACCGTGACGTCGCGCAGGGTCATGACGTGCCTCCCGACTGGGTCCCGTGGCCGTGCTGCTCAGGGCCGTGGTTGGGTACCTGCCCACCGTCGGCCTCGTGGAAACGGGGTGAGAGCGCATAACGCAGCAAGGCGACGTCGCCGATGTGACGCACCTCGACGAGGTCGGCGCGTCGGCCGGGCGACCAGGGGAACGCCGCGTCGTCGACGAACCGGCGGGCCCGCGAGTCCCCCACGAAGAGGGGCGCGACGACGAGCTGCAGCTCGTCGGCGAGGTCATTGCTGAGCAGCTGGGTGAGCACCGACCCACCACCCTCGACCATGAGGCGTCGCACGCCTCGTCGGGCCAGGTCCACGCCGACCGCCCGCAGCGTCACCGGGGCGCCGCCATCGACCACCGTCGCGACACCGCCGAGGCGACCGCGGGCCTGGTCCACGGCCTCGCTGCGGCAGTAGACCAGCTTCTCCGCGTCGCCCATCGCGAAGAACGCGGCACCAGGGTCGAGGTCGGCACCCGAGGTCACCGTGACCTTGGTCGGCGACGGGGGACAGCCCCTGGCGACGCGTTCGGCCCGCCGCTCGGCGGAACGGACGAGCAGTCGGGGGTCGTCGTTGCGGATCGTGGTCGCGCCGACGAGAATCGCGTCGCAGCGCGCCCGCTCCGCGTCGACCCGGTCGAAGTCGGCAGCGTTCGAGAGCTTGAGCCGACCGGACGTGGCGCTGTCGAGGTAGCCGTCCATGGAGATGCTGCAGCTGAGCAGGGTGTAGGGCCGGTCAGCCACGCGCGACCCCCGTCGTCAGGGAGGTGACCGCGGGTGGGGCGACCGTGGTGGTGGCCGGCCGGTCGGCGTGACCCCGGCGCGCCCGCACCTGCGCCACCACGAGCACCGCGGCGCCGGGCAGGCCGGCGACGAGGACCAGCACCCCGTAGACGACGGCCGTGGACAGGCCCGTCCCGGCACCCAGCCCGGCCGCCCCGAACGCCCAGGCCGCGACGCCCTCCCGTGGTCCCCAGCCGGCCAGGTTGGCGGGGACACCCATCGCGAGGAGGACGACGAAGGCGAGCGGCACGAGCTGGCTCACCGAGGCGGTCACCCCGGCGGTGCGGGCGGCCACGAGGAAGGTGAGGACGTGACCGGCGATGGCGAGCGCCGAGGCGAGGGCGACGAGCGGCCAGGTGCGAGCGGCCAGGACCCCTCGACGGACCTCGACCAGCCAGGCTGACCTAAGGCCCACCTGGCGCCGACCGCCCGGCCGGTGCCGGCGTCGCGCGAGCCCGAGGCCGGCGAGCACGACGAGGGCGGCGGCCCACACCCACGGCAGGTCGGAGCGCACCGGTGAGGGCAGTACCGACAGCACCACGACGGCCAGCACGGCCTGCACCACCTGACCGGCGGTGCGCTCCCAGACCACCGAGCGCAGGCCCCGGCCGGCATCGCCCGTGCGTCGACCGTGCTGCACACCGCGGTGCACGTCCCCGAGCACACCACCCGGGGTGGCCGTGTTGAGGAACTGCGAGCGGTAGCAGGCGGCCACCGCAGCGCCCAGCCGGACCTCCGCGCCGATCGCGGTGGCCACGAGGCGCCACCGCCACGCGCAGCAGACGGTGGTCAGGGCGGTCAGGACGAGGGCGGCGACCAGCGCGCGGGCGTCGATGGCGCCGACTGCGCGCAGCGACTGGTGCACGCCCAGCCGCCAGACCACGACGCCGAGGACGGTCGCGCCGCCGACCCTGCGGAGGGACGAGGAGTGGACCAGGCGGCGCCCGGCCGTGACCAGCATGTCCGCGGCTCGCGGCCGACCGGCCGGTCGTTCGGTCACCGTCATGGTGCGGGCCTCTCGGGTGGGGTGGCGTCGTGGGCTGGGGTGCGGTCCTCCACCCAGACCTACGTATGCCGTGCGCATGCGGTTCACCAGCGTGCTCCGGCGGAGCCGTCGGAGCCTGCGGGTCGCCCGGTGCTGGCCGACCCCGAGGACCGGGCGGCCACCCCGCGGAGCACGTCGGCGACCTGCCGTGCCGTGGCCGACCAGGGTTCCAGGGTGGTCCTGCGCTCCCGGGCCACCGACCGCCAGCGCTCGCGCAGACCCGGGTCCTCGAGCCACGAGCGCAGGGCGAGCGCCAGCTCGGCGCCCCCGAGGTGCACCAGCCGGCCCGGTCGGCCGCCGTCCGGGACCGATCCCATGGCTTCCTCGACCCCGCCGACGGCTGCGGCCACCACCGGCAGCGCCCGGGCCAGCGCCTCGGTGACCACGAGGCCATAGGTCTCGATCCGGGACGGGACGACGAGGAGGTCGGCCGCGGCATACTCCCGGTCGAGCGCCGCCCCGCCCAGGGGGCCGGCGAAGCGGACCCGGTCGGTGATCCCCGCCCTCGCGCACGTCGCGCGGAGCCGGGTGACGTGGTCGGGGGCGAGGTCGAGCGCGCCGGCGATGACGAGCCGCCACGGCCGGTCGGTCAGGGTGGCGAGGGCGTCCAGCAGCTCGGCGTGACCCTTGGCGGGCACCACGGCCGCGACGCTGAGCAGCGCGGTGCCCTCGACCGTGCCGGTCGCCGGCTGGGCGTGGTCCGCCCCCGGTCGGGCCACCTGCAGCCGGTGCGCAGCCAGGTCGTAGGAGGCCCGAAGCCAGTCCGCCGTCCAGCGGCTGGTGGTCAGGACCGCCGCGGCTGCCTCGAGCACCGAGCCCTCCTGCGCTCGCACGGCGGAACGGGCTGCGGGCGCGGCCTGCCCCGTCGCGTCGAGGGCGACCGGGTGCCCGAGCGGCAGGTGCACGAGCACGACGACGCGCAACCGCTCGGAGGCCGGCCGGAGGACCTCCGGGTGGCCCGAGGCGAGGAGCCCGTCCACGAGGACCACGGCGTCGCGCGGCAGCGACTCCAGCACGCTGGCCAGAGCCGTGACGCTGGCCGGGTCCGGGTGCGGCCAGCGTCCGGGCTGGCGGTGCACCCGGACGTCCCACCCGAGGTCCTGCAGACCGGCGCAGACGCGACGGTCGTAGGTGTTGCCGCCGCTCGGCCGGGCCGGGTCGTCGACCGAGTCGGGGACGACGACGTGGACGGTCCGCACCGGTCGTCCTACAGCTCGCGCTCGTAGCTGGCCGAGGCCACCGGCGACTCGGCCAGCGTCACCGTGACCGCCGTGATGCCGGCGGCCGTGGCGCCGAGCTCCCCGGCGTGGATGCGGTCGACCAGGCGGTCCGCCACGAGCTTGGCCAGGGCCTCCGTCGTGGTGTTGCCGCCGGTCAGCGTCGGGTCGTCGTCGAGGTTGCGGTAGTTGAGGTCGGCGAGCACCACGCGCAGCTGCTCCCCGGCCCGCCCGATGTCGACGACGATGCCGTCGTCGTCCAGGTCGGGGCGGTGGAAGGTCGCGTCGACCACGTAGGTGGCGCCGTGCAGCGACTGGGCGGGACCGAAGACCTCGCCCCGGAAGCTGTGGGCGATCATGATGTGGTCCCGCACGGTCACTCTGAACACGGCTACCCCTGCTCGTCGTTGCTGCTCGTGGTGGTGTCTGTGGTGCTGCCTGTGGTGGTGTCTGTGGTGGTGCCGGCGTCGTAGGTGATCAGGTGGCAGATCGCCGGCAGGCTCCCGTCCGAGAGACGGGCCATGACGGTCGGGAGCTCGTCGAACGCCGAGCGTCCGGTGACGATGGCGTCGAAGGCGGGGTCCGTCAGCAGGTCGAGCGCGAGGGCCAGCCGGTCCGCCGGGGTGCGGCGTGACCGGCGGGCGGGGGAGACCACTCCGACCTGGCTCGCGCGGATCGCGAGCCGGCCCGAGTGGAACGACCCGCCGAGCCCGATGCTGACCTCCCGGTCGCCGTACCAGCTGAGCTCGACCACCTCGCCCTCGGCGCCGAGGAGTGCCATGGCGAGCTGGAGGCCCGCGGCGGTGGCGCTGGTGTGCACGACGAGGTCGTGGGTGCCCTCGCCGGCGCCGACCTGGTCCGGCCGGGCGAAGTCCACACCGAGGGCTGCGGCCACCGCGGCCCTCGAGGGGTCGACGTCGACCAGGGTGGTGCGGACACCGGGCATGCCGGCGAGCAGGCGAGCGACGCAGCAGCCCACCATGCCCGCGCCCACCACGGCCACCCGGTCGCCCACCAACGGTGCCGCGTCCCACAGGGCGTTGACCGCGGTCTCGACGGTGCCGGCGAGGACCGCCCGCTCGGCAGGCACGCCGTCGGGTACCACCACCACGGCGTCGGCCGGCACGACGTACCTCGTCTGGTGGGGGTGGAGACAGAAGACCAGCCGACCACTCAGGTGGGCCGGCCCCTGCTCCACGATCCCGACGTTGAGGTAGCCGTACTTCACCGGGGCCGGGAACTCGCCCTCCTGGAAGGGCGCTCGCATCGTGGCGTGCTGGCTCTGCGGCACCCTGCCCTCGAAGACCAGCACCTCGGTGCCCCGGCTGACGGCGGAGCAGACGGTGCGCACGAGGACCTCGTCCGGCCCGGGGAGGGGCACCAGGACCGGCCGGAGCTCGCCCACCCCGGGTGCGGTCAACCAGTATGCGCGTGCAGCCCCGGACACGGCCCCACCCTAGCGACCGCCCGGTGTCCTGCCCGCTGGGCGGCGCGGTGGCGACCCGGTGAACTCAGCGGCGTGCTGGGCCGTCCTAGGGTGAGGCCCGAGACAGTGGAGGTGTGGTGCGCAGGAATGCAGTCCCGGTGGCGCCGATGGTCGTGCAGTGGGCCGTGCTCGGCGCCCTCCTCGGGGCCCTGGCGCCCGGGCTGGGCGAGCTCGGTGGGGTCGCACGTCTCGCAGGCTTCCTGGTGGCTGTCGCGTGTGCCGGGGGTGGCTGGGTCCTCCTGGCCCAGGCGCTGGCCCGCCGCGGACGACGAGGGCTGGGGCCGGCCGACCTGGTCACCGTCACCCGCGGGACGCTCGCCTGCGTCGTGGCCGCGCTGACCACGAGCTCGCTCCTCGGTCCGACCGTGGCCGGCACCTCGGTCGGTGCCGCCACGGTCGGCGGCGCCACGGAGGCGGGGCTGGCGGGCTCCGTCCTCCGGTCGCCCCTCGTGGCCCTCGCGAGCGTGGCGCTCGCCCTGGACGCGGTCGACGGCTGGGTCGCCCGGCGCACCGGCACGGCGACCTCCCTCGGTGCCCGGCTCGACATGGAGGTCGACGCCTTCCTGATCCTCGTCCTCAGCATCGCGGCCGCGCAGCTGCTCGGCTGGTGGGTGCTGGCCATCGGCCTCTTCCGCTACGCGCTCGTCGCTGCCACCTGGGTCGCTCCGTGGCTCGGCGGCTCGGTCCCGCCGAGCTACTGGCGCAAGGCGATTGCGGCCCTGCAGGGCATCGTGCTCACCCTCGCGACCGCAGACGTCCTGCCGCGGCCCGTGCTCACCGGAGCCGTCGCCGCGGCGCTCGTCCTGCTTGCCTGGTCGTTCGGCACCCAGGGTGCCGAGCTGTGGCAGGCACAGGCCCGCCGACCGGCCTGGCCGACCGCACGCCGAACGGTCGCGCGCAGACCTGCTCCCGGCGTCGACGAAGGGCACGGGCAGCGGGTCGGGGTGAGCCCGTGAGCCGGCCCGACCCCGCCGACCGACACCGGGGGAGTCGGATCCGGCCTGTTGTGGCGGCGGTCGTCGGGCTGGTGCCGCTGATGGTGGTGTGGGTGGTGCTCGTGGCGCCGGACGACCCGGGCCACGAGCCGCTGACGTGGCTGCTCAGGCTGCCGCTCGAACCGGTCCTGCTGGCGGTGCTGCTCCTGGCCTTCCGGGACCGCTCGCGTCGCCGAGCCGGCCTGGTGCTCGGCGCGGTGCTCGGGGCCGCGACCCTGGTCAAGCTGCTCGACATCGGCTTCACCTCGGCGCTGCGCCGGCCCTTCGACCTCCTGGCCGACTGGACCTACCTGAGGTCGGCGCGCGACCTGCTCGCAGACTCGGTCGGGACGTCGTGGGCCACTGCGGCCGTGGTCGGTGCAGCCGTCGTCGCCGTGGCGCTCCTCGTGGTCGTGCCGTGGTCGCTGCACGGACTCGTCCGCCGGCTCGCTCCGCACGTGGACCGGCACCGGCTCGGCTGGACCCGCGCCGCGGTCGTCCTGGGCACCGCCTGGCTGGTGGCCGCGGCGACCCCGCTGCAGGTCGCGCCCGGGCTGGCGCTGGCGTCCACCTCCTCGGTCGGGCTCGTCGGTGACCACGTGGCCCTGACGCGCGCGGGGCTGCACGACCGGGCCGCCTTCGCCAGGGCCGTCGCGACCGATCCCTTCGCAGCGGCCCCCGCGGCGGACCTGCTGACCGGTCTGCGCGGCAAGGACGTCCTGGTGGTCTTCGTCGAGAGTTATGGCGAGGTCGCCGTCACGGGCACGCCCGCGCCGGCAGGGGTCGCCCCCACCCTCGACCGGGCGACGGACCAGCTGGAGACGGCCGGCTACTCGATCCGGAGCGCGTGGCTGGACTCGCCCACCTTCGGGGGCACGAGCTGGCTGGCCCACTCCACCCTGCAGTCGGGGGTGTGGGTCGACAGCCAGCGACGCTACGACCAGCTCGTGACGACTGACCGGCTCACCCTCAGCGGAGCCTTCGGCAAGGCCGGCTGGCGCACCGTCGTGGACGTCCCGTCGAACCGTCAGGACTGGCCCGAGGCGACCTCGTTCTACCACTACGACCAGGTCTACGACGCCCGCAACGTCGGGTACGCCGGGCCGCGGTTCGGCTACGCCACCATCCCCGACCAGTACACCCTCGAGGCGTTCAGGGACCGCGAGCTGACCCCTCGTCCCCGCGCGCCGGTGATGGCCGAGATCGACCTCGTGACGAGCCACGTCCCGTGGGCGCCGCTGCCCCGGCTGGTCGACTGGGACTCCCTCGGCGACGGGTCGGTCTACCGGCCGATCCGCGACCGGGCCGCCACCAGGGCGGAGGTCTGGCGCGACCCGGCGTCGGTGCGGGCGGCCTACGCCCAGTCGATCTCCTACTCGATCGACAGCCTCGTCGGGTTCGTGCAACGGGCCCACGACGACGACCTCGTGCTCGTGCTGCTCGGCGACCACCAGCCGTCGACGGTCGTGTCAGGGGTCGGGGCCAGCCACCGGGTGCCGGTCACCCTCGTCGCCCACGACCCTGCTGTGACTAAGCGGATCGCGGGCTGGGGCTGGGACGAAGGCATGCGGCCCACCTCGGCAGCACCGGTCTGGCGCATGGACGCGTTCCGCGATCGGGTGCTGACGGCCTTCGGCCCGCTCCCGGGCACCGGTGCCGCAGTCGCCCGGTGACCGAGGCAGCCGGTGACGGAGCCGGCCGGGTGAACTCCCGACGGGGGCTGCACCGTCGTCATGGGTAGGTGGCCGGGTCTGGCCCGGTCGCAGGGCACCCTGGCAAAGGAGATCACCATGAAGTGGCGTGCACTGGGAGCGGTCGCGCTGGTCGTGTCGGCCGCGGTCCACCTCAGGCTCTGGTTCGGCGGCGTACGCGACCAGTCCGTCGGTCCCGCCTTCCTCGTCAACGTCGTGGCCGGCGTCGTGATCGCGGTCCTGCTGCTCACGTGGCAGCACTGGGTGCCGGCCTTCCTGACCCTCGGCTTCGGCCTCTCGACGCTGGGCGCGTTCGTCATCTCGACGACCGTCGGCCTGATGGGCGTGCACAGCCACTGGGAGGGGTTCGCGGTGTTCGCGGCCGCCATCTCCGAGGTGGTCTGCATCGCCGTGGGCGCAGCCTTGCTCCTCGCGGCGCGGTCGGCCAGGGCACACCGCACCGCAGTGCGGAGCCGGGCAGCCTGACCGGGGCACGGGCCCCCGCGGCTCAGGCCTGCGGGGCCTTCTGCGCCTCGATGTCGGCGCGCACGGCGTCCATGTCGAGGGCCTGCACCTTGGTGATGACGTCCTCGAGCATCGGGGCGGGGAGGGCCCCGGCCTGGGCGAAGACGAGGATGCCGTCGCGGAAGCCCATCAGCATCGGGATCGAGGTGATGTTGGCGGCGGCGGCGAGGGCCTGCTCGGCCTCGGTGTCGACCTTGCCGAAGACGACGTCGGCGTGCTGCTCCGAGGCGCTCTCGAAGACCGGTCCGAACCGCTTGCACGGCCCACACCACTCGGCCCAGAAGTCCACGAAGACGGTGCCGCCCTCGAGGATCGTCTTCTCGAAGTTCTCCGCCGTCAGCGTCGTGCTAGCCATCTCTACGTCCACTCCCATCGGACCGCGACGGTCGCGGTCACCGAGTTCTCGCCCAGCTCGACGGACAGGTCGGCTGCCTTGCCGGCCGCCATCATGGCGAACCGGGGCTGGGTCCCACCACGCTCAACGTCGGACAACCGCGCAACCTTCCCGAGCGTGCGACCGGCCAGCGCGGCATACTGCTGCGCCTTGCCCAGCGCGTCGGCGAACGCGGCCTCGCGCGCCTGCGTGAGCAGGGGGGCGGAGTCGGCCAGCTCGAGGCCGATGTGGTCGATGGTCAGGGCGTTGCCGGCGGCGCCGGAGAAGGCCTCGACGAGGCTCCCCACGAGGGCCGGGTCGCGGACCGTCACCGACAGGCTCTGGTATGCCGTGTAGCCCACGACCGTGACCCCCTCGCGGTCGTGGCGGGGATGGACCCCGGTGCCCGTGGTGCGCAGGTCGGCGTCCGCGACGCCGTGGTCGCGCGCTGCCTGGGCGAGGGCCTGCGCGCGGCTGCCCGCGTCGGCGAGGGCCGAGGAGACGTCGTCGGCCTCGCACTGCACCCCGGCCCGCACCCGGACGACGTCGGGGGCGGCCGAGGCGGTCCCTGAACCGGTGACCTCGACGTGGGCAACGTCGCCACCGGACCCGCTGTGTCCTGTCATGGGACCAGCCTAGGCTGGCGCAGATGAGCACCGAAGAGACCAGCACCCGGGCCGCGACCACCGAGCGGGTCACCGCCGAGCCGGTCACCGCCGACGGCACGAGCACCGACGAGATCCGCCGCTACTGGGACGACTTCGCGGCCGAGTACGACAGCTACCCCGACCACGGCCTGCTCGACTCCGACATCCGGTCGGCGTGGAAGGACCTGCTGCGCACCTGGCTGCCCACGACGCCGTCGTCGGTGGCCGACCTCGCCTGCGGCACGGGCACGATGAGCGTGCTGATGGCCGAGCTCGGCCACCAGGTCCGCGGTGTGGACCTGTCGGCGGAGATGGTGCGCCTGGCCCGGGCCAAGTCCGCGCCGTTCGGAGCCGCGATCGAGGTCGAGCAGGGCGATGCGGGTGACCCGCCGTTCGAGCCCGGCTCCGTGGACGTGGTCTTCGCCCGGCACATCCTGTGGACCCTGCCCGACCCGACCGAGGCACTGCGTCGGTGGGCCGCCCTCCTGCGCCCGGGTGGCCGGATGGTGCTGGTCGAGGGGCGTTGGGGCCTGGAGGCCGCCGCCGACAAGCCGGCCCTGCCGTGGAGCTCGGGCGTGCCCTCGGAGGAGCTCGCGGCGGTCGTGGGCGAGCTGGTGGGGGAGTGCACCGTCGTGCAGCTGACCGACTCGGTGTTCTGGGGCAAGGACCTCGAGCACGAGCGCTACCTCCTGCGCGCCGTGGCACGGGCGGCGACGCCCTGATGCGGGCGCGGGCGCGACGCGTGACGGTGGCGGGCTGGATGCTGGCCGCGCTGGCCGCGCTGATGGTGCCGTGGACGGCATACCTGTTCGTGGTGCTGCCACGCACCGCACCTGCCGCGCACTTCGACCTGGCGTGGGGCGGCTTCGACCTCGCCCTCCTGGTGCTGCTCGCCCTGACCGGCTGGGCCGCGGTGCGGCGCCGACGGTGGCTCGCGGCGGCGGCGGGGGCCAGTGCCGCCCTGCTCGCCGCCGACGCGTGGTTCGACGTGGTGACCGCACCCACCCACGGTGAGCGGTGGGTCGCGCTCGCGATGGCCGTGCTGGTCGAGCTCCCGCTGGCGGTGGTGTGCGGCTGGCTGGCCGTGAGCGGGCAGGACCTCGTCGACCGGCGGCTGGCGATGGCTCGGCCCGGGCGTCAGGTCGTGGACCCGGTTCGGCATACCCCGCGGTAATCGGGAGAATGCCCGACATGACCGCAGCCCCGTCCGTGTCCAACTCCATCACCGTCCGGCTGACGCTCCCGGCCCGCGCCACCGCGGTCTCCGAGCTCACCGGGGTCATCGAGAAGGGTGGCGGCCTGGTCACCGGGCTGGACGTCACGGCGTCCGGCGCCGACCGGCTGCGCGTCGACGTGACCGCAGCGGCTCGCGACACCGACCACGCCGACGAGCTCGTCGCGGCGATGCGCGGGGTGCACGGCGTCGAGATCGGCAAGGTCTCCGACCGCACCTTCCTCGCCCACCTGGGCGGCAAGCTCAAGATCGAGTCCAAGGTCCCGATCCGCAACCGCGACGACCTCTCGCTGATCTACACCCCGGGGGTCGCGCGGGTCTGCATGGCCATCGCGGAGAACCCCGAGGACGCCCGCCGCCTCACCATCAAGCGCAACACGGTGGCCGTGGTGACCGACGGCTCTGCGGTCCTCGGGCTGGGCAACATCGGGCCCCTCGCTGCGCTGCCGGTGATGGAGGGCAAGGCCGCGCTGTTCAAGCGGTTCGCCGACATCGACGCCTTCCCGATCTGCCTCGACACCCAGGACACCGAGGAGATCATCCGCACCGTCAAGGCGCTCAGCCCGGTCTTCGCCGGCATCAACCTCGAGGACATATCGGCGCCGCGGTGCTTCGAGATCGAGGCCCGGCTGCGCGACGAGCTCGACATCCCGGTCTTCCACGACGACCAGCACGGCACCGCCATCGTCACCCTCGCCGCCCTGCGCAACGCGCTGCGCGTGGTCGGCAAGGAGCTGAGCGAGTGCCGCGTCGTCATGTCCGGGGCGGGTGCGGCGGGCACGGCGATCCTCAAGCTGCTGCTCAAGGCCGGCGCCACCGACGTGGTCGTGGCCGACCAGTTCGGCGTGCTGCACCGTGACCGCGACGACATCGCGTCCGGCGAGCACCCGGCCCTCGCGTGGTCGGCCGAGCACACCAACCACCGGGGCGTGACCGGCACCCTCAAGGAGGCGATCGCGGGCGCCGACGTGTTCGTCGGGGTCTCCGCCCCGGGCATCCTCACCGGTGACGACATCGCGACCATGAACGACGGCGCGATCGTCTTCGCGATGGCCAACCCCGAGCCCGAGGTCGACCCGATCGCCGCCGCCCAGCACGCGGCCGTCGTGGCCACCGGCCGCTCCGACTTCGCCAACCAGATCAACAACGTGCTGGTCTTCCCGGGCGTCTTCCGCGGCCTGCTCGACGCCGCCTCGACCTCGATCGACGAGGACGTCATGCTCGCCGCCGCGAAGGCACTCTCGGAGGTGGTCCACCCCGAGGAGCTGAACGCCGCCTACATCATCCCCAGCGTGTTCCACCCCGACGTGTCGAAGGTGGTCGCGGCTGCGGTCAAGGCGGCCGTGCTCGGCACGACACCGGAGCAGGTCCCCACCCGGCGGATGGCCGAAGAGCCCGAGTTCATTGGCTAGCCGACGGCCCAGGTCCGTCGTAGTGGTCTTCGCCGTCATCCTCGTCGCGCACCTGGCCGCGCTCTACTGGCCGCGGGTCGACATCGTGGGCCCGGTCACGTGGAGCGACAAGGTCGGGCACGTGCTCCTGTTCCTCGCGCCCACGGTCGCGGGCCTGCTCGCCGGCGTGCGCCCGGCCTACCTCGTCGCGCTGCTGGCCCTGCACGCCCCGGTGAGCGAGCTGCTCCAGCACTACCTGCTCCCGCACCGGTCGGGCGACGCCTGGGACGCCGTGGCGGACCTCGGCGGCGTGGTGCTGGGGGTCACGTCGGTCGTGGTCGGGAGGGCGCTGCGGCGCTGATAGACTGGTCGGGCTCAGTTCGGCGGCGCTCGGCAGCGCCATCAGGTGGCACAGGCGCCACAGACGCATTCCCTACTCCGACTGCAGACCACCGGATGACAACTGTTGATCCGGTCCAACGGGCCCATCGGGCCTGAGGCTCGTCTTCTTCGTTGCCCTCGCCAGGTGGCTCGAGACGTGTCTACCTCGAGTACCTGAAGTGAGTTGAACATCTGTGCCCAAGAACCTGCGATCCGGCGCGCCCAAAAAGGCCCGTTGGACCACGGACCAGAAGGCTGCCCGGACGAAGAGCCCCAAGAAGGCCCACCGCGGCCAGTCCTCCGCACCCACCGGTGGCAGCTCGTATGCCGCGCGGCCGGCTCGCGACGGTGACCGTCGCCCCGAACGCTCCGAGCGTGCGGACCGTCCCGCCCGCAGCCACGACCGCAGCGACCGTCCGGCCCGCAGCTACGACCGCAGCGACCGTCCGGCCCGTTCGTTCAACCGGGACGACCGCGCGCCGCGCAGCTACGACCGCAGCGACCGCAGCGACCGTCCGGCCCCCTCGTTCGCCCGGGACGACCGCGCGCCGCGCAGCTACGACCGCAGCGACCGTCCGACCCGCTCGTTCACCCGTGACGACCGCGCGCCGCGCAGCTACGACCGCAGCGACCGCCCGGCCCGCTCGTTCACCCGTGACGACCGCGCGCCGCGCAGCTACGACCGCAGCGACCGCACCGACCGTCCGACCCGCAGCTTCGACCGTGACGACCGTCCGGCTCGCACCTTCAACCGTGACGACCGGCCCCAGCGCCGCGAGTCCACCCGTGACGACCGCCCGGCTCGTCGCAATGACCGTGATGCCAGAGACCGTAGTGAGAGCCGTGGTCCCCGTCAGTACAACCGTGAGGACCGCCCTGTGACCAGCTCCACCCGTGACGACCGTCCGGCCCGCTCCACCGACCGCCCCGCGCGCAGCTTCGACCGCAGCGAGCGCCCCGCCCGCAGCACCGACCGCACGGACCGTCCGGCCCGCAGCTACGACCGCAGCGACCGCCCCGCGCGCAGCTTCGACCGGACCGACCGTCCGGCCCGCAGCTTCGACCGCAACGACCGTCCGGCCCGGGGCTTCGACAGCCAGGTCGACCCCGAGTCCGAGCGCATGGAGGCCGACACCTGGGTGAAGGCCACCCGCAAGAGCGTCGACGGCCCCGTGACCGTGGACGCCGACAACGGCTTCGCCGGCCTGGGCCTGACCGAGCGCCTCGTCGAGCGGCTCGCCCGTGACGGCATCACCACGCCGTTCCCGATCCAGTCCGCGACCATCCCGGACGCGCTGGCCGGCAAGGACATCCTCGGCCGTGGCCAGACCGGCTCCGGCAAGACGCTGGCCTTCGGCCTGCCGATGCTGTCCCGGCTGGCCGATGGCGAGCGGGCCCGTCCCCGTCGCCCGCGTGCCCTCGTGCTGGTCCCGACCCGCGAGCTGGCCATGCAGGTGTCCGACGCGCTCGAGCCGCTGGTGCACGTCCTGGGCCTGAAGCACAAGCTCGTTGCCGGTGGCCTCTCGTACACGACGCAGATCAGTGCGCTGAACCGCGGCGTCGACCTGCTCATCGCCACCCCCGGTCGCCTCAAGGACCTCATCGAGCGGGAGGCCGTGCAGCTGCGCGACATCCAGATCGCCGTCCTCGACGAGGCCGACCACATGGCTGACATGGGCTTCATGCCCGAGGTCACCGCGATCCTCGACCAGATGCCGGCCGGGGGCCAGCGGATGCTGTTCTCGGCCACCCTGGACAAGGGCGTCGACAAGCTCGTCGAGGGCTACCTCACCGACCCCAAGACGCACTCGACCGACGACGCCAAGGCCTCGGTCACCACGATGGAGCACCACGTGCTGCTCATCGACCCGATGCACAAGAAGACGATCACCGCCGAGGTCGCCAACCGTGCGGGCCGCACCGTGGTCTTCGTGCGGACCAAGCTCGGCGCCGACCGCGTGGCCCTCCAGCTGCGCGAGCAGGGCGTCTTCGCGGCCGCGCTGCACGGCGGCCTGAACCAGGGCGCGCGCAACCGCGTCCTCGGTGCCTTCCGCGACGGCAGCCTGCCGGTCCTGGTGGCCACCGACGTCGCCGCCCGCGGCATCCACGTCGACGACGTCTCGGTCGTCCTCCAGGTCGACCCGCCGGCCGACCACAAGGACTACCTGCACCGCTCGGGCCGCACGGCCCGCGCCGGTGACAAGGGCACCGTCGTGACCCTGGCGCTCCCGCACCAGCGCCGCACCATGGAGCGGATGGCCCGCGAGGCCGGCATCGACGCGATGCCGACCAAGGCCGTCCCCGGCGACGACCGCCTCGCGGCGACCGGTGCCGTCACCCCCAGCGGCATCCCGGTCCCCGAGGACCAGGTCCGTCGGGTGCTCGAGGGCCCGAAGCGTGGCGGCGGTCGCCCCTCCGGCGGTCCCCGTGGCGGTGGCCCCCGTGGCCCGCGCCAGGGTGGCAACCGCTCCTACCGTGACGACCGCTCCGGCGGCTCGCGCGGCGAGCGCGGCAGCTACTCGCGCGCCGCTCGCGGCTGAGCGGTCACCTGAGCCACAGCCTGAGCCCCCCAGAGGGCGCCCAGGTTGCGGGGGAGCGCATCAACTGAACGGCCAGAGCCCCGGTCCCCGCGACCGGGGCTCTGGCGTCGGCAGGCAGAATGGACTCGTGGAGATCAAGGACCTGTCGGGCAGCCTGCTCGTCGCGACCCCCCAGATCCAGGAGGGCGTGTTCTGTCGCAGCGTCGTGCTGGTCCTCCACCACGACGAGGAGGGCGCCCAGGGCGTCGTGCTCAACCGGCCCATGGACGCCCGCGTCGACGCGGTGCTGCCCGACTGGCAGGCCCACGCCACCGCGCCCTCGGTGCTCTTCGAGGGCGGCCCGGTCGGTCTCGACAGTGCGCTCGGCCTCGTCACCGTCCCCGGCGACGTCGAGCCGCTCGGGGTGAAGCGGTTGTTCCGCGGGCTCGGTCTCGTCGACCTCGACACCCCGCCCGCGATCGTGGTCCCCGAGGTGGCCGGCCTGCGGATCTTCGCCGGGTATGCCGGGTGGTCGCCGGGGCAGCTCGAGGACGAGGTCCGCTCGGGGAGCTGGTACGTCGTGGAGTCCGAGGGCCGCGACGCGTTCGACGCAGACCCGGAGCAGCTGTGGGCCCGGGTGCTGCGGCGCCAGCGCGACCACCTCGCCTTTGTGGCGACCTTCCCGACCGACCCCGAGATGAACTGACCCCTTCCTCCCGTTCGGTCGGTAGCCCCCTGTTGGAAGTGAAACGCCCGGATATCCGGAGCTTGTGGCACCGAATCGCGGCTGAACCACGCGGCATACACTCGGGGGATGAGCGAGCCCCAGATCCCCCTGGACGACCCGCTGGCCCCTGAGGCCCAGCCCTCCCAGCCCTCCACCACGACCGCCGTGCTCGAGCGCGAGCAGGTCGAGGAGCAGCTGCAGGAGCCCGGCGACCACGAGCGGTTCTCGCACTACGTGCGCAAGGAGAAGATCCTCGAGAGCGCCCTGTCCGGCGACCCCGTCGTCGCGCTCTGCGGCAAGGTGTGGGTGCCCGGCCGCGACCCGAAGAAGTTCCCGGTCTGCCCGACGTGCAAGGAGATCTACGAAGGCCTGCGGGCACCCCAGGACGGCGGCGAGTAGCCGCATCGGTGCAGGTGGGCGCCTCAAACGTCCGCCGAGGCACAGGGGTCTCATTTTCTCCGAAAGCCTGAACGAGTCTTTACCTGCGCCTGCCTCTCCTGACCCGGGGCCAGGGCATCGGGCTCCTAGCGTGCGAGGTCGAGCCACCCACCGAACCCGGAGGGAGGCACCTCGAAAGGACGCCCATGAAGCTTCGCTCTCGAATCGCACTCTCCTCCCTGATGCTGGGAGCCGTCGCCCTCGGACTCGGCCAGGGCACCGCGACCGCCCAGCCGATGGCCGGTGAGGCCACGGTGGCCGCGGACTGCGCGACCCACACCGACGCCGTCAACACCGCACGGTCGGCCAAGGGTGGCAACCGCGTCGACCCGCACGAGTTCAGCCAGGCCCAGGTCGACCGCATGGAGGCCGCCTACCGCACCGCCGCGGCTGCCAAGGGCCTGGCCCCCATGGCCAGTGGCAAGCTGGGCCACACCAGCAGCAGGAAGCCGGGGCCGACGACGCCCGCCTTCGCCGCGACCACGGTCAGCGTCTACTGGCACGTGATCACCAACGGCACGAGCGGCAAGCTGACGACGACGCAGATCCAGAGCCAGCTGAACGTCCTCAACAACGCCTACGCCTCGTCGGGCTTCTCGTTCACCCTCGCCGGCACGGAGACCACGACGAACAGCGACTGGTACAGCATCGCCTTCCCCGCCAGCGGACAGGAGCCGAGCGACGCCAAGGCCATGAAGACCGCCCTCCACAAGGGCACCAAGGCCGCGCTGAACATCTACTCGACGACGTTCTCCGACGGCACGCTGGGCTACGCGCAGTTCCCGTCCACGAACAACACCACGCTCGACGGTGTCGTCATCGACTACCGCAGCATCCCCGGGGGCAGCCTGTCGCCGTACAACCAGGGCGACACCGCGACCCACGAGGTGGGCCACTGGGTCGGGCTCTACCACACCTTCCAGGGCGGCTGCTCGGGCGGCGACTTGGTGAGCGACACCCCGGCCGAGGCCTCTCCGGCGTTCGGGTGCCCGACCGGTCGGGACACCTGCTCCGCCACCGGCCTCGACCCGATCAAGAACTTCATGGACTACACGGACGACTCGTGCATGAACACCTTCTCGGCCGGGCAGACCACCCGCATGCAGAACCAGTGGGTGACCTACCGCGGCTGACAGCCAGCTGACAGCGCGGTAGGCAGGTGAGGGCAGCGGCCCTCGCGGCCTAGCACACGACCGAGGCCCCGGCGGAGACGCCGGGGCCTCGGCATGTCGTTTTGCGACAACGGATAACGTGGCCGGTCCCATGAGTACCGCAGCCGCCTCGCACCTTTCACCAGCCTTCCCGGAGCGGGCGGCGTGGGGGACGGCCGACAAGCTGCGCGCCTGGCAGCAGGCCGCGCTCACGGCATACCTGCGCGCCGACCCACGGGACTTCCTCGCGGTCGCCACGCCCGGCGCCGGGAAGACCACCTACGCGCTGCGCCTGGCCACCGAGCTGCTCGGCCGGGGCACCATCTCGGCCGTGACGATCGTCGCGCCCACCGAGCACCTCAAGACGCAGTGGGCCGAGGCGGCCGCGCGGGTCGGCATCCACATCGACCCCAGGTTCTCCAACTCCTCGGCCCGGCACTCCAGCGAGTACGACGGGGTCGCACTGACCTACGCCCAGGTGGCGAGCAAGCCCGCACTGCACCGGACCCGCACCGAGTCGGTGCCGACCCTCGTGATCCTCGACGAGATCCACCACGGCGGCGACGCCCTGTCGTGGGGCGACGCGATCCGTGAGGCGTTCGAGCCGGCCACCCGCCGGCTCGCCCTCACCGGCACGCCGTTCCGCTCCGACACCTCGCCCATCCCGTTCGTCACCTACGCGCAGGATGCCGACGGCATCCGCCGCTCGTCGGCCGACTACACCTACGGGTATGCCGAGGCGTTGCGTGACGGGGTCGTGCGGCCCGTGCTGTTCCTCGCCTACGGCGGCGCCATGCGCTGGCGCACCAAGGCCGGCGACGAGATCGCGGCCCGGCTGGGGGAGCTGCTGACCAAGGACTCGATGGCGCAGGCCTGGCGCACCGCGCTGGACCCCAAGGGGGAGTGGATCCCCTCCGTCCTCGCCGCCGCCGACAAGCGCCTGACCGAGGTGCGGCGCGGCGTGCCCGACGCCGGTGGCCTCGTGATCGCCTCGAACCAGACCGCGGCGCGCGCGTACGCCAAGACCCTCGAGGCCATCACCGGGGAGAAGCCCACCCTGGTGCTCTCCGACGACGCGGGCTCGTCGTCGCGGATCGAGGAGTACGCGGCGAGCGAGTCGCGCTGGATGGTCGCCGTGCGGATGGTGTCCGAGGGTGTCGACGTGCCCCGGCTCTGTGTCGGCGTCTATGCGACCTCGACGTCCACCCCGCTGTTCTTCGCCCAGGCAGTCGGGCGCTTCGTCCGCGCGCGTCGGCGCGGCGAGACGGCCTCGGTCTTCCTGCCGTCCGTGCCTGTCATCCTCGAGCACGCGGCCCGGCTCGAGGACGAGCGCGACCACGCGCTCGACCGGGTCAGCAAGGACGACAGCGCGGCGTCCATGTGGGCCGAGGAGGACGCCCTCCTCGACGCCGCCAACCGCACCGCACGCACGCCCGACATCGACCAGCTGGCCTTCGAGGCGCTGGAGTCCGACGCGGAGTTCGACCATGTGCTCTTCGACGCGAAGCAGTTCGGGCTCAACGCCGTCACCGGGTCGGAGGAGGAGCAGGAGTACCTCGGTCTGCCGGGGCTGCTCGAGCCGGACCAGATGGCGGTGCTGCTCCACGAGCGCCAGACCGCCCAGAGCACCCGTCGCCCCCGCAAGGTGGAGCAGCCGGTCTCGGCGCACCGGGCCCTGGCGGCCCAGCGCCAGGAGCTCAACAAGCTGGTCGCCGCCTACGCGCGCAAGAAGGGCACCCCGCACGGAGTCATCCACAACGAGCTGCGGCGGGCCTGCGGTGGGCCCGCCCTCGACGAGGCCACCTCGGAGCAGGTCGTCGCACGGGTCGAGAAGATCCGGGCCTGGTTCGTCGGCCGGCGCTGATCGCGTCGCCGTCGGGCCCCTCTCGGTTCGATGTAAACGCGCCGGGAGTCCCCGGCGGGTTTACCTCGAACCGGCGCGTGTTCCGGGGGACGCGAGCCGGGTCAGGTGACATGCTGCGGTCATGGACGACCTGGCTGACAGCATCTGGAACCGCGCGGCACTCGAGGCCGGTGGCTCCAACCCGGGCGAGGGTGACAAGGCGCTCGCCGCTGCCCTGCGCCTGCACAGCTCGGCGATGGCGGACGGCGTCCTCGATGCCGTGCAGAGCATGACGGACGAGGAGCTGGACGCGGCCGAGGCGGGCTACCGCTGGCTGCACGTGCCGGCGGCCTCGGAGGCGATCGCGGCGGTGCGTCGCGCGATCGCCGACGGAGCCCTCGACGACCCGACCAGCGCGAGTGCCCTCGACCTGTCGTCCGACGACCACTACGACGAGGCGATCGAGGACGACGCCGCGCTGGACAGTGCGTTCCGCGCCCGGCTGAGCACCGACCCCGACGCCTTCTCCGCGGTCTAGGCGGCATCACCGCCGGAGGGCTAGCGTGGCCGGCAACGGCGACGCCCGGCCGCCGAGGACGGAGCAGGACATGGCCAACCACGTGTACTCCATCTCGGAGGTCGTCGGCACCTCACCCGACGGCATCGAGGCCGCGGTCGGCAACGCCGTCACCCAGGCCGCCAAGACGGTGCGCAACCTGGACTGGTTCGAGGTGCAGAGCGTCCGTGGACAGATCGCGGACGGAGCGGTCGCGCACTGGCAGGTGACGGTCAAGCTCGGCTTCCGGCTCGACGACTGAGTCAGGAGCGAGCCGTCGATGCCGCGCGGACCAGGGGGAGGGTGCGCAGCGGGATGCGGGTGGCCAGCGAGATCGCCGTGTTCGCCCGGATGACGTGCTCGTCGTCGACGACCGCGTCGATGACCCGCTGCAGGTCGGCGTTGTCGCGCGCGACGATGTGGATGAACAGGTCACCCGAGCCAGTGATGGTGTGCGCCTCCAGCACCTCGGGGATGCCGGAGAGGTGGTCGACCACGGGGGTGTGACCGCGGCCCTGGCGGATCTCGAGCGTGCAGAACGCCGACACCGGGTAGCCCATCGCCGCGGCGTCGAGCTGCGGCGCCCAGGACCGGATCACCCCGTGCTGGACCAGCCGGTCGAGCCGAGCCTGCACCGTGCCGCGGGCCACGCCGAGCTCGCGTGACGCGCCGAGCACCCCGATCTGGGGCTGCTCGCTGAACAGGGTGATCAGCCGGCCGTCGAGCTCGTCGAGGTTCATGGGCACATTGTCCACTGTCCGGCCGGGTATGACCAACAGTCTGCGCAGAGTGTGCAGCCCAACGGGGCGCGGTTGCACACCGTGGCCCCAGCCCGGCACCCTGCACGCATGACCACTCACGCCACGGACACTGCCCTGGACCTGACGCCGCAGGAGCGCGAGGCCAACCTCAACATCGAGCAGCTCAAGCAGCTCGTCGGCCTCGTCGAGTACGACGAGAGCAAGGACCCGTTCCCGGTCACCGGCTGGGACTCGATCGTCTTCGTCGTCGGCAACGCGAGCCAGACCGCGCACTACTACCAGTCCGCGTGGGGCATGGAGCTGGTCGCCTACAGCGGCCCCGAGAACGGCCAGCGCGACCACAAGTCGTTCGTCCTCAAGTCGGGCTCGATCCGCTTCGTCATCAACGGCGCGGTCAGCCCCGACAGCCCGCTGATCGCCCACCACGCCAAGCACGGTGACGGTGTGGTCGACATCTCGCTCGAGGTGCCCGACGTCGACAAGTGCGTGGCGCAGGCCAAGCGCGCCGGCGCCCGCGTGGTCCGCGAGGCCGAGGACGTCACCGACGAGCACGGCACGGTGCGGATCGCCTCGATCGCGACCTACGGCGAGACGGTGCACACCCTCGTCGACCGCTCGCGCTACGACGGCCCCTACCTGCCGGGCTACGTCGCGAGGACGTCCACCTGGGTCAAGCGCGAGGGTTCGCCCAAGCGCCTCTTCCAGGCCCTCGACCACATCGTCGGCAACGTCGAGCTCGGCAAGATGGACGAGTGGGTGACCTTCTACAACAAGGTCATGGGCTTCGTGAACATGGCCGAGTTCATCGGCGACGACATCGCCACCGACTACTCCGCGCTGATGTCCAAGGTCGTGGCGAACGGCAACCACCGGGTCAAGTTCCCGCTCAACGAGCCGGCCATCGCCAAGCGCAAGAGCCAGATCGACGAGTACCTGGAGTTCTACAACGGTCCCGGTGCCCAGCACCTCGCCCTGGCGACGAACGACATCCTGCGCACCGTCGACGAGCTGCGCGCGAACGGCGTCGAGTTCCTCGACACCCCCGACTCCTACTACGAGGACGAGGAGCTGCGCGCCCGCATCGGCGAGGTGCGGGCCCCGATCGAAGAGCTGCAGAAGCGCAAGATCCTCGTCGACCGTGACGAGGACGGCTACCTCCTGCAGATCTTCACCAAGCCCCTCGGCGACCGCCCGACGGTGTTCTTCGAGATCATCGAGCGGCACGGCTCCCTCGGCTTCGGCAAGGGCAACTTCAAGGCGCTCTTCGAGGCCATCGAGCGCGAGCAGGACGCGCGCGGCAACCTCTGAGCCGCACCGCACGACAGGGGGTATGCCGGGTGGTGACCACCCGGCACACCTGCCCCTGCCGTGGCCGGGGCACCGACCTGCGGTGGGCGTGGGAGGAAGGCTCCTGCGCGCGTGAGAGGCTTGCGGCATGAGCACGCCCACGACTCCCGGCTGGTACGACGACCCCGAGGACGACAGCCAGCTGCGGTACTTCGACGGCGTGGTCTGGAGCAAGCACACGACGCCCCGCTCGACGCGGCCCGCGACAGGGGTGGCGCAGCCCGGCCAGCAGCAGTTCCCGGGACAGGGCCACCCACCGCAGTACCCGGGCCAGGGCGGGACCCAGGCGCCGTCGCCGAGCCCGGTGCCGGGCCAGGCACCGGCGCAGCCGCCGGCGACCGGTGGCTGGTCGGCCCCACCGACACCCCAGCCGGGACAGCAGAACCCGCAGTTCCCCGGGTCGCCGCAGGGCGGCTGGAACGCCCCGACCTACGGCGGCGTGCAGCGGGTGGCCACCACCCCTGACGGCCAGCCGCTCGCGAGCTACTGGCAGCGGGTCGGCGCGTTCATCCTCGACGGCATCATCCAGTTCGTGCTGATGCTGGTGCTCGGTGGCTGGTTCCTGTTCAAGGGCTTCGAGCCCGTGTGGGACGAGCTGGTCACGGCCATGGACTCCGGGGACCCGGGCGCCTTCGACCGGATCACCGCCGACAACGTCAACTTCGGTTACATCCTGGCGTTCGGCGTCATCGCTGCCGTCATCACCTTCGGGTACGCCGTGTTCTTCCTCAGCCGCACCGGCGCCACGCCCGGCAAGGCCGCGGTCGGCATCAGCGTGCGGCTGCGCGACCGGCCCGGCGTGCTGTCCGTCGGCGATGCGGCCAAGCGCACGTCACTGCAGGCCGGGCTCAGCCTGCTGGGCAACATCCCGTTGCTCGGCAACCTGTTCTCGCTCGTGGCCCTGGTCGACCTCCTGTGGCCGGCCTGGGACGAGCGCAGGCAGGCCCTGCACGACAAGCTCGCGCGGACGAACGTCGTGGTGGGGAAGCAGCCCAGGGGCTAGGCCGCCGGGTCAGCGGGACGGCAGGATCGTGCCGCTGACCTCGCCCAGCTCGAGGCGCGCACCGTCGGTGCCGGTGGCCCACGCGCGCAGCACGACCGTGTCGCCGTCCTCGAGGAAGGTCCGCTCGCTGCGGTCCTCGAGCTGCACCGGTTCGGTGCCGTTCCACGAGAGCTCGAGGAAGCTCCCACGGGTCTCCTTCGCGGCGCCCGAGATGGTGCCCGAGCCGAACAGGTCACCGCTGCGGATCGAGGCGCCGTTGACGGACAGGTGCGCCAGCATCTGGGCCGGCGACCAGTAGATGTCGCGGAACTCCGGCCGGGCGACGACGGTGCCGTTCCAGTCCACCTCGAGGTGCAGGTCGAGCCCGAACACCGCGTCGGCCCCACCACGCAGGTAGGGGAGCGGCTCGGGGTCCTGGCCGGGCAGCGGGACATGGGCCGACGCCAGGGCCGCCATCGGGGTGACCCAGGCGCTGATCGAGGTCCCGAACGACTTGCCCAGGAAGGGCCCGAGCGGCACGTACTCCCAGGCCTGGAGGTCGCGGGCGCTCCAGTCGTTGAGCAGGACGACACCGAAGAGGTGCTGCTCCGCGGCGAGGCCGACGTCGACCGGCTCGCCGAGCGTCGTGCCGCCGCCCACCACGAAGCCCAGCTCGGCCTCGATGTCGAGCTTGCGGCTCGGCCCGAAGGTCGGTGCCGGGTCGCTCGGGGCCTTGCGCTGGCCCTGCGGCCGGACGAGGTCGGTGCCGGAGACGACGACCGTCCCGGAGCGACCGTGGTAGCCGATCGGCAGGTGCTTCCAGTTCGGGGTCAGTGGCTCGGAGTCGGGGCGGAAGATGCGACCGACGTTCGTGGCGTGGTGCTCGCTTGCGTAGAAGTCGACGTAGTCGGCGACCTCGATCGGCAGGTGCAGGGTGACGTCGGCGAGCGGCACCAGGTGCGGCCGGACGCCCTCCGCGTGGACGTCGTCGGTGAGGATCTCGACCAGCCACGCGCGGGCGACCGCCCAGGCCTCGTGGCCCAGGTCGAGGAAGGCGTTGAGGCTGGGCTGCTCCCACGCGGCCGTCAGGTCGGGGCCGTCGCCCACGCCCACGGCGTCCCGCCCGATCCGGGCGACCTCGCTGGCGTCGAGCACCCAGTCGCCGATCCGCACGCCGACCCGGGGCGTGGTGCGCGAGGTCGAGAAGACGCCGTAGGGGAGGTGGGCGACCCCGAACGGGTGGCCGGCGGGGAGGTCGAGCCAGGACTGTGCGGGCACCGTGGCGGTGACCGGCGTGGAGGGGGAGGACACGTCAGGCTCCTTGGATGAGGCCGAGGGTGGTCAGCTCGCCGAGCGGGTCGGTGACCTCGCAGCAGCCGTAGGCCGTGAAGAAGGCCCGCACGATCGCCGCGTCGGCGGCGCTCATGCGGGTGACCTGGGGGACGAGGACGGCCGGGTCGCGCTCGGCCAGCAGGGGCACCAGCTCGTCGACCTCCTCGCCGTTGAGCGCCCAGCGGACCGCCGCCAGGACGTTGAGCAGCCCGTGCTGCTCCTGGTCGTCGTGGGTGCCGCGGACGACGTGGTGCAGCCCGCCGGTCAGCTTGAAGCCGAGGTCGTGGTCGATGGCGGTGCGGACGAAGGTCGCGAGCTCGGCCTCGTCGGGCCAGGCCCAGGTCTCGGTCGCGCCCGTGCGGAACTTTGCTTGCAGGACAACGGAATCGGAGGCGTCGGCGGCGATGTCGGCGACGGCTGTCTCCTGCTCGGAGCCGCGCGGCACCTCGAGGGTGCGGGGGAGCCCACCGAAGTCCGTGGCCCGCCAGTCCGGGGTCCAGCCGAGCTCCACCCCCGCGACCTCGACGCCGGGAATCCGGCGCAGCAGCGCCACCGCGTCGGCCACCTCGGAGGCCGGGGTGCCGGGCCGGCCGATGACCCCGACAGCCAGTGCTGCCCCGTCGAGCAGGCCGGTGAGGTCGGGGGCAGCCGAGGCGGGGACGAGCAGCGGACCGACGCACGCGGCATACCGGCTCGCGCGGTGGATGCGGTGGAGCCGCACGGCCTCCGCGAGCGGTGCGTTGCCCGGGGGGAAGACGGCGGCGTCGTCGACGAGGCCGGCGAACAGGGCCGGCTCGGCCGGGCGGTCGGCCACGGCATCCGACAGCGAGGTCATGGCGGTGAGGCTACCGGGCAGCCCACGGTGTCGGGATGGCGGTCGGTCGTGCAATGCTCGCCCCAACCGGACGAGGGACCACCGGACGAGAGAGTGAGCGATGGCGTTCTACCAGCACCAGGGCAACATCCCGCCGAAGCGGCACACCCAGCACCGCCGGCCGGCCGGCCGAGGCAAGCAGGGCGAGCTCTACTACGAGGAGCTGATGGGGGAGGAGGGCTTCTCCTCCGACTCCTCGCTGCTCTACCACCGCAACATCCCCTCGACCGTCGCGGGCGCGCGGGAGTGGGTGATCGGCGACCTGTCGACGACGCCGAACCACCCGCTGATGCCCAGGCACCTCAAGCTGCACGACCTCTTCGAGGCCAAGGACGTGAAGAACACCGACGTCGTGACCGGCCGTCGCCTCGTCCTCGGCAACGGCGACGTGCGCATCTCGTATGCCGTGGCCGGAGCTCCCAGCCCGTGGTACCGCAACGGGATCGGCGACGAGTGCGTGTACGTCGAGCGCGGGAGGGCGCGGGTCGAGACGGTGTTCGGGGCCTTCGACGTGGCCGAGGGCGACTACCTGGTCATCCCGCGGGCCACCACGCACCGGTGGATCCCCAAGCGCTCGGCCAAGGAGCCGCTGCGGACCTACTGCATCGAGGCGAACTCCCACATCGCCCCGCCCAAGCGCTACCTGTCCAAGTACGGCCAGCTGCTCGAGCACGCGCCTTACTGCGAGCGCGACCTGCGCGCACCGGCCGGCCCGCTGCTCGCCGAGGACGTCGGCGCGGAGCCGGGCGACGAGACCGAGGTCTACATCAAGCACCGCGGGAACGGACCGGGCGGGATCGTCGGCACCGTGCACACCCTGCCGTTCCACCCGCTCGACGTCGTGGGCTGGGACGGGTGCCTGTACCCCTATGCGTTCAACGTGCGCGACTACGAGCCGATCACCGGCCGGGTGCACCAGCCGCCGCCGGTGCACCAGGTCTTCGAGGGCTGGAACTTCGTGATCTGCAACTTCGTCCCCCGCAAGGTCGACTACCACCCGCTGTCGATCCCGGTGCCCTACTACCACTCCAACGTCGACAGCGACGAGATCATGTTCTACGTCGACGGGGACTACGAGGCCCGCAAGGGCTCGGGCATCGGCAAGGGCTCGATCTCGGTGCACCCGGGCGGTCATGCCCACGGGCCGCAGCCCGGGGCGTCGGAGGCGTCGATCGGCGTCGAGTACTTCGACGAGCTGGCCGTCATGGTCGACACCTTCCGCCCGCTCGAGCTCGGTGAGGGTGGTCGGGCCGTCGACGACGGGAAGTACGCCTGGTCGTGGAGCCGCGGTCGCACCGGCGACGGTGCCACGGGGGACGGCTCCGACTACAGCATCGGCTGACCAGCATCGGCTGACCGGCAGACTTTGCCAGTTCGGCATGGTCTGTCGTGTCATGCCCGGGTTAGGCTGAAAGACCCGCCCCGTCGACGACGACGAGGCTCGCGCACCCGGGAGCCGCCCCCGCTCCCGGCCACTTGTCGTTGGAGGCAATCGTGACGTCCGCCCGCCCCGCCGTCCAGGACCTCGTCCAGCACGAGACGAGCCGTCGCGAGATGCTCGCGCTCGCGGTCGTCGGAGGGGCCGGAGCGGCCTTCTTCGCCAGTGCCCCGCGGGCCGACGCGGTGCCCGAAGCCGGCCGGCCGACGGCGAAGACGCCGCCCACCTTCCGGCTGACCGTGCTGGGCACCACCGACACCCACGGCAACGCGCTGAACTGGGACTACTTCAAGGACGTCGAGTACGACGACTCGGCGCACAACGACATCGGCCTGGCCAAGATCGCCACCCTGGTCAGCGCTGTCCGGGCCGAGCGCGGCGCCCAGAACACCCTCCTGCTCGACGCGGGCGACACGATCCAGGGCACCCCGCTGGCCTACTACTACGCCAAGGTCGACCCGATCACGGGCGGGTCGAAGCACCCGATGGCCAAGGCCATGAACGCGATCGGCTACGACGCGGCCGCCCTGGGCAACCACGAGTTCAACTACGGGCTCGACACCCTGCGTGCCTTCGAGTCGCAGTGCAGCTTCCCGCTGCTCAGCGCCAACTCGGTCGACTGGACCAGCGGCGCCCCGATCTTCAAGCCCTACGTGATCCGCACCTTCCAGGTCCGGGGGAGCAAGCCGGTCAAGGTCGGCATCCTCGGCCTCGTGACGCCCGGCGTCGCCATCTGGGACAAGGCCAACGTCGAGGGACTGGTGAAGTTCCCGGGCATCGTCGAGCAGGCAAAGGTGATGGTCCCGCGGCTGAAGCAGGCCGGGTGCGACCTCGTCATCGTCTCGTGCCACTCGGGCTCCAAGCCGGGCTCGTCGTACGGCGACGCGCTGCCGTTCCCGGAGAACGCGTCCCGCCAGCTCGCGGAAGAGGTTGCGGGTGTCGACGCGGTCCTCGTGGGGCACGCCCACGAGGAGGTCGTCGAGCTGCTCGTGCCGAGCAAGGTCACGCCCGGCAAGAAGGTGCTGCTGACCGAGCCGCTCAAGTGGGGGATGCGGCTGTCCGTCATGGACTTCGTCCTCGAGTTCAGCAAGGGCCGCTGGCACCTGACCAGCTCTCGTGCGACGCTCCTCGACGCGAAGACGGTCCCGGAGGACCCCGAGGTGGCCGCCCTCGTGCTCGAGGACCACGCCATCGTGCGCACCTACGTCAACTCCGTCATCGGCACCTGCACCGTGGCCATGTCGGCGGCGACGGCCCGGTTCGAGGACACCGCCGCGATCGACTTCATCAACCACGTGCAGGCCGACGCCGTGAAGGCGGCGCTGGCCGGCACCCCCGACGAGTCGCTGCCGGTACTGTCGATCGCCGCGCCCTTCAACCGCGATGCCGCGATCCCCGCGGGCAATGTCACCGTGCGCGACGTCGCGGGACTGTACATCTACGACAACACGCTCCTGGGCATCCGCTTCACCGGCGCGCAGGTCAAGGCCTACCTCGAGTACTCCGCCGCCTACTTCAAGACCGTCACCGGCACCGGACCCTTCGCCCCCGACGCCGTGACCGGTGCCATCAGCCCGACGACCGGCAGCCCCATCCCGGACTACAACTACGACATCATGGGCGGCCTCGACGCCTCCCTGGCCTACGACATCGACATCGCCCAGCCGGTGGGCCAGCGGATCGCCAACCTCACCTACGCCGGGCAACCGATCGACCCGGCAGCGGGGTTCGTCATCGCCATCAACAACTACCGCCAGTCCGGTGGTGGCGGCTTCCCCGGCGTGACCACGGCTCCGGTCCTCTACAACGCGCAGGTCGAGATCCGGCAGCTCCTCATCGACTGGGCCACCGACCAGGGCGTGATCGACCCGACCACCTTCACCACGTACGACTGGAGGCTCGTCTCGAACGGCCAGCCCGTCGTCGTCGAGGGAGCCGCCGAGGGCGGCCGCCACTAGGTCGGCCGTCGCCCGGCCTGGTCAGTCATCGGCCGGTCGTCGGCCGTTCGGGTCAGTCGTCGGCCGGTCGGGTCAGGTCGTGGTCGGGTTGTGGTCAGGTCGTGGTCAGCCGGTAGCCGCGCTTGACCACGGTCTTCACCATTCCCTTGTGCCCCACGGCTTCGCGGAGCCGGGCGATGGCCACCTCGGCCGCGTGCGGGTCGGTCGAGTCCCCGGGGAGGACCGACAGCACCTGGGCTCGGGTGACCACCTCGCCCCCGGCGTCGGCCAGCACGCGCAGCACCTCGAGGCCGCTGGGTGACACGGGGAGGACGTGGTCGTCGAGCAGCGCGACGGTGCGCCGGACCTGGAGTCGTCCGGCGGTCGTCTGGACCGCGGAGGTCTGGGCCTGCTCGTAGTGGTTGACGAGGGTGCGGACGAGGGCACCGAGCCGTCCGCGGTCGGGGACGATCGGTTGGATGCCCCTCTCCTGCAACGGCTTTGCCGTCACCGGACCGACGGCGGCCACCACCATGCTGCCGCTGCAGGTGCGCGCCACGATCTCGGCGCCGACGCCTTGGGCGTCCATCTCGGCGAGCCAGGCCGCTGCGCCGGGGGCGGAGGTGAAGACGGCCGCGTCGATCTCGCCGTCGGCCGCGGCAAGGACGGACAGCTTGAGGGCCACCGGGTCGGGGGGCGGGCCCCAGCGGTAGACGACGAGGCTGCGGACCTGCGCCCCGGCGGCGGCCAGCTCGGTGTCGAGCCCGTCGGCCCCGGCGCCGTGGTGCTGCACCGCGACCACCTGGTCGGCGACGCCTTCGGCCAGCAGCAGGTCGAGGATCTCCGCGCTCGTCTCCGACTCGGCCACCCAGTCCGCCTGCAGCCCGGCGGCCTGGATCGCCCCGTTGGCCTTGGGGCCACGCGCGATGATCCGCGCCCGGGAGAGCACCTGCACGAGCTGGTCGGCCAGACCGGCGGCGTCGGCCGCCTCCACCCACCCCCGGAACCCGATGCCCGTCGTGATGACCACGATGTCGGGTGGGGCCTCGAGGAGCTCCCGGGTGTGGGCCAACAGCTCGTCGTCGTGCTCGTGGGGCACGATGCTCAGGGCCGGGGCGTGCCGCACGGTGGCGCCGCGCCGGGTCAGCGCCGAGGCCAGCTCTCCGGACCGGCGGTCGGCGGTCACCAGCACGACGCAGCCGGTCATGACCTGGCCCAGGCGGGTGCTCACGGCGGCGCCGCCAGGAATCCCTCGGCTGCCACGGCGCCCACGACGACGACCGCCGGGGCACGCACCTGCCGGGCGGCGCAGGTCGCGGCGATGGTCGACAGGGTGCCCCGGGTGACCCGCTGCGTGTCGAGGCTGGCGTCCTCGATGACCGCCACCGGCACCTGCTCGGACGCCCCGGCCGAGAGCAGGCGGGCGACGTGGTCGGCCAGCAGGCTGATGCCCATCAGGACCACGAGGGTCGCCTCACCCCGCACCACCGCCCCGACAGCGGTGTCGTCGAGCCGGCCGTGGCCGTGGGCGACGTGCACGGCGGCGACCGTGCCCCGGTGGGTGACGGGGATGCCGGCCGCCGCCGGAGCCGCCAGGGCCGAGCTCACTCCGGGCACGACCTCGACCGGTATGCCGTGGGCCGCCAGGGCGAGCTCCTCCTCGCCCCCGCGGCCGAAGAGGAAGGGGTCGCCACCCTTGAGGCGCACGACCAGCCGACCTCGCTGGGCGTGGTCGACCAGGATCCGGTTGATCTCGTCCTGCGTGACGGCGTGCAGGCCGGGCGTCTTGCCGACGTCGACGACCTCGACGTCGCGCGGCAGGTCCGCCAGGACGCTGGTCGGGCCGAGCCGGTCGGTGACCACCACGTCCGCCTCGGACAGCAGCCGACGGGCCCGCAGGGTCATCAGGTCGGGCGCTCCGGGGCCGCCGCCGACGAGCACGACCCGCCCCCGGCCCCCTTCCCGGCGACGTCGGGCGCGCAGGTCCAGGTCGCCGGACTGCAGGGTCCACTCGAGCCGGTCGCGCACCGCGGCGGCCCGGCGCGGGTCGGGGTGGCCGGTCGACACCACCCCGACGAGCAGGTCGGCGTGCTCGGTGGTGGCCGGTGTGCGGGCGGTCCCCAGCTCGGCGTCGCTGGCGCACACGCTCCAGATGCGGGCGGCGGTGGCCCACTGCGAGACCCGGGCGTTCACGCCCGGGTCGTCGGTGGCGGCGTGGACCAGCCAGGTGTCGGCGAGGTCCCTCTCCTCGACCTCGCGGTCGACCCACTCGACAGTGCCGTCGGCGACCGCGTCGAACAGGTCCTCACACAGCTGCGGGGCGACCACCGTGACCAGGGCTCCGTCCCGGGCCAGGGCGTTGGCGCGGCGGGCGGCCACCGGTCCACCGCCGGCCACGACCACGCGCCGCCCGGTGACGTCCAGGCCGACCAGGGTCGTCATGTCGCACCGCCGGGGGGACCAGGGGCGGGCAGGCCGACGCTGACGACTCCGTCGACGACGGTCACGGCATACGACTGCAACGGCTTCGGCTCCTTGCCCACGGCGTCCAGGCACTCGCCGGTGCGCAGGTCGAAGACCTGCTTGTACATCGGCGACGCGACGGTGGGCACGTCTCCCCGGCTCCCCACGATCCCTCGGGACATGACGTTCGCGGCGCTGTAGGGGTCGAGCTGCTGCACGGCATACACCTGGTCGTCGTGCGTGCGGAACAGCGCGACCTGCACGCCGTCGAGCAAGGCGGCGGCTCCGCGCTCCGGGGACAGGTCGGCCAGCACGCACACCTCGTGCCACGTCAGGGCCGCCGCGGCTGCCACCTCGGCGCTGACCTCCACGCTCATCGCCGCACCTCCAGGGTCGTCCCGGCGATCAGGACGCCCGAGTCGGCCCGCTCGGACTCGGTGGCCGGACGCGGCTGCCCGCGCTCGCTGACGTAGGCGAGGGTGTCGTCGGGCTGGTCCGGGGCGTTGACGAAGGACCCGAAGCGCCGCAGGGTCTCGGGGTCGTCGAGGGCGGCGGCCCACTCGTCCTCGTAGCCGTCGACGTGACCAGCCATCGCGAGGTCGAGGTCGGCACCGATCCCGAGCGAGTCGTCGAGCACGACCGCCCGGATGGCGTCGAGGCCACCCTCGTGGTCCTCCACCCAGGCCGCGGTCCGCTGGAGGCGGTCGGCGGTGCGGACGTAGTACATGAGGAAGCGGTCGATGGTGCGCACCAGGGTCTCGGTGTCGAGGTCCTCGGCCAGGAGCTGGGCGTGCCGCGGCGTGAAGCCGCCGTTGCCACCCACGTAGAGGTTCCAGCCCTGGTCCGTCGCGATGACCCCGACGTCCTTGCCGCGCGCCTCGGCGCACTCGCGGGCGCAGCCCGACACCCCGAGCTTGAGCTTGTGGGGCGACCGGAGCCCGCGGTAGCGCAGTTCCAACGCGATGGCCAGGCCCACGGAGTCCTGCACGCCGTAGCGGCACCACGTCGAGCCGACGCACGACTTCACCGTGCGCAGCGACTTCCCGTAGGCGTGGCCCGACTCGAACCCCGCGTCCACGAGCCGCTTCCAGATCTTCGGCAGCTGCTCGATCCGGGCCCCGAACAGGTCGATCCGCTGGCCACCGGTGATCTTCGTGTAGAGCCCGAAGTCCTTGGCGACCTCGCCGATGGCGATCAGCCCCTCGGGGGTGACCTCACCGCCGGGGATGCGCGGGACGACGGAGTACGAGCCGTCCTTCTGCAGGTTGGCCATCACGTGGTCGTTGGTGTCCTGCAACGACGCCCGCTCGCCCTCGAGGATGTGACCGGTGCCGAGCGAGGCGAGGATCGAGCCGATCACCGGCTTGCAGATGTCGCAGCCACGGCCGGTGCCGTGCTTGGCGATGATCTCGCTGAACGTCGTCAGCCCCTGCACCCGCACGACGTCGAAGAGCTGGGCGCGGGACAGCTCGAAGTGCTCGCACAGCGCGCTGCTGACCTCGATGCCGGACTTCTCCAGCTCGGTCGTGACCAGGCGCTTCACGAGGGGGAGGCAGGAGCCGCAGCTCGTGCCGGCGCGGGTGCACGCCTTCACCCCGGCGAGGTCGGTGCACCCCGCGTCGGTCACCGAGCAGCGGATGGCGCCGGCGGTGACGTTGTTGCAGGAGCAGACCGCCGCGTCGTCCGGGAGGTCGCCAGCGGGAGCCGGCGCGGCCCCCTCGGGGAGCAGGTATGCCGCGGGGTCGCCACCGAGCGCGCGGCCGACCATGGGGCGCAGGGCGGCGTAGGCGCTGGCGTCGCCGACGAGGATGCCGCCGCGCAGGGTGCGGGCGTCGTCGGACATCACGAGCTTCTTGTAGACGCCGGCGACGGGGTCGGAGATGACCACCTCGAGCCCACCGGGCTCCGCGGCGAAGGCATCACCGAACGACGCGACGTCGACGCCCAGCAGCTTCAGCTTGGTGGACAGGTCGGCCCCCGGGAAGGTGCCCTCCCCGCCCAGGAGCCGGTCGGCCACGATCTCGGCCATGGTGTAGCCGGGGGCGACCAGGCCGAGGGTGCGGCCACCGATGCACGCGACCTCGCCCACCGCCCAGACGGCCGGGTCACTCGTGGCGCAGGTGTCGTCGACGACGACGCCGCCGCGCTCCCCGACCTCGAGACCGGACTCGCGGGCGAGCTCGTCGCGCGGACGGACCCCGACGGCGAAGACGACCACGTCGACGTCGAGCGGGGCACCCTCGGCGAACTCCATGCGCGAGACCCGGCCGAGCCGTCCCACGATCTTGGCGGTCGCCGTGCCGGTGCGGACGGTGACACCCAGCGCCTCGATCAGGCGCCGCAGCGCCTCGCCGCCACCCTCGTCGACCTGCAGGGGCATCAGGCGGGGCGCGAACTCGACGACGGTCGTGTGCACGTCGAGGGCGGTGAGCGCCCCGGCGGCTTCCAGCCCGAGCAGGCCGCCGCCGACCACGGCCCCGCGCAGCGGGCGGTCGACCTCGGTGCGCAGGTTCTCCACGTAGGAGCGCAGTCCCGCCACGTCGTCGATGGTGCGGTAGACGAACGCGCCGCGGAGGTCCTTGCCCGGGACCGGGGGCACGGCGGCATACGAACCGGTCGCCAGCACGAGGGAGTCGTAGGGCAGGACGCGGCCGTCGGAGGTGCTGACCGTGTGTCCGTCGCGGTCGACGGAGGTGGCGGCGACGCCGCGCCGCAGCGTCACCAGCGGGTCGTCCCACAGCTCCTGGCCACCGAGCGCCAGGTCGTCGGGGTCGCGACCGGTGAAGTAGGACGTCAGGGCAACCCGGTCGTAGGGGGCGCGCGGCTCCTCACAGAGCAGCGTCACCGCCCACTGGCCCGCCACGTCCCGGGAGCGCAGGGCGTCCACCAGCCGGCGCGCGACCATCCCGCCGCCGACGACGACGAGCTGGCGCGGAACCGTGGGCTGGACCATGGCGGCCACGTTAGGAGCCCGCCGTTTCGGTGCTGTGGATCATGTGTTTCCCCTTCGTTACGTGGTTCTCACCGGTGCCGGCGCCCTCGGGTGAGGTCGCGGGCGCCAGCCAGTCGAGGAGCGCGCAGACGTCGTCGTGGCACCCGCCGCAGCCGGTGGTGGCGCGGGTGGCGGCGGCGACCTCGGCGACGCTGGTCGCGCCGTCCCGGACGCACGCCGTGATGCCGGCCTTGGTCACGCCGTTGCACCGGCAGACCGCGGTGTCGTCGGCCAGGTCGGCGGGGGAGCTGGGGCCGAGGCCCTGGTGCGGGACGAGTGCCGGGAGCAGCAGGTATGCCGGGTCGGCCGGCACCGGCGTGCGCCGGGTGTACGTCGTGACCAGGTCGGCGGCGACGGCGCCGGCGCCCACACACGTGGCGCCGACCAGCTGACCGCCGGACACGACGACCTCGACGTGCCGGCCGACGTCGGGGTCGCTGAGGCGCAGGGTGCGCTGGGCCGGGTCGTCCGTCCGAGCCGAACCACACACGCCCATGGTCACGACGTCGAGGCCGTGGGCCTTGAGCCGCACCACGTCGCTGCCTGACGTCGACGACCGGCGAGCCAGGTCGGTGCTGACCGTGCGGGAGGGGTTCCCGGAGGTGCTGGAGTCGCGGCAGAGGTGGGCGGCGAGGCGTCGGGACTGCTCCCACCCCTGGGCCACCAGGCCGGTGCCGCCCTCAGGGGGCTGGGCGCAGTCGCCGATCGCGAAGATCCGGTGGTCGTCGGGGGAGCGGAGGTCGTCGTCGACCACGACCCCGCGATCCACGCCGAGCCCGGCGCTCGCTGCGAGCGTCGTGCTGGGCACGGTGCCGGTCGCGAGCACCAGGAGGTCCGTCGGCACCAGCTCGCCGTCGTCGAGCCGCAGTCCGGTGAGGCGGCCTCCGTCGACGACCGCGCTGGTGGCTCCGACGCCGACGCGCTGGTCGATACCGAGGCGTGCCATCGCGAGCTCGACCACCCGTCCTGCCTCGGCGTCGAGCTGACGCTCCATGAGCGTGCTCGCGGGGTGCACCACGGTGACGGCGACGCCGCGCCGGGCGAGACCGCAGGCCGCCTCCATCCCGAGCACGCCCGCACCGAGCACCACGGCGCGGGTGGCGTTGAGGGTGGCGGCCACGACCTCACGCGCGTCGTCGATGGTGCGCAGGGCGTGGACGCCGGCCGTCAGGTCGTCGCTGGGGAACGGGTCGTCGCGGTCCACCGGGGCGGCGCTGCGCAGGCCCGGCAGTGGGGGCACCCGGGCCGCCGAACCCGTGGCCAGCACGAGGCGGTCGTAACGCAGTCGGGCGCCGTCGGTGGTGACGACGACGCGGTCCTCGCGGTCGAGGTGGGAGACGGGTGCGCCGCGCAGCACCGTCAGCCGTGGACTGGTGGGGGTGGGGAGGGTGAGGGCCGAGAGGTCGTGCTTGCCGGCCACGACCTCGCTCAGCAGCACGCGGTTGTAGGGCTCGCAGGCCTCCGCCCCCACGACGGTGATGTCGTAGCGGCCACTGGTGTCGGCGGCCAGCAGGTCCTCGACGAACCGCGACCCGACCATGCCGTTCCCGACGACGACGAGGCGCGTCATGCCGGCACCCCCGCCGTCGGTCGGGCTGAGCCAGCGGACTGCACCCGCGCGGCGGTGACGTCCACGGCGCAGACCTTGAACTCGGGCATGCCCGAGACGGGGTCGGTCGCGTCCGTGGTGAGCCGGTTGACACTGCCGGTGCCGGCCCAGTGGAACGGCACGAACACCGTGTCGGGGCGGATCGAGTCGGTCACCCTGGCCGGGACGGCGAGCGAGCCCCGCGCCGTGGTCAGCCGCACCCGCTCACCGTCCGCGATGCCGATCCGCGCGGCCAGCAAGGGATGGACCTCGGCGAAGGCGCCCGGCACCGCGCCTGCGAGGGCCGGCACCCGCCGGGTCTGGGCGCCGGACTGGTAGTGCTGCAGGACCCGCCCGGTCACGAGGTAGAGGGGGGCGTCGGGGCGGAGGTCGTCAGCCGGCCCGAGGTGGTCGACCGCGACCATCCGGGCCCGCCCGTCCGGAGTCGGGAAGGACTCGGCGAACAGGCGTGGGGTGCCGGGGTGGTCGGGCTCCCCGTCGCCGGTGGCGGGGCACGGCCAGTGCAGCGCCTCGTCGCCGTCCAGCCGTGTGTGGCTGAGGCCGCTGTAGTCGGCCCGGCCGCCGCGGCTGGCCCGGGCGAGCTCGTCGAAGACCAGGCTGGGCTCGGTGTCCCAGGTGCCGGCGGCACCGAGCCGTGCGGCGAGCTGGGCCCAGACCCAGAGCTCGCTGCGCGCGCCCGCGGGGGGCTCGACGGCCTTGCGTCGCCGGATGATGCGACCCTCGAGGGAGGTCATGGTGCCCTCCTCCTCGGCCCACTGGGTGACGGGGAGGACCACGTCGGCCAGCAGCGCCGTCTCGGACGGGACGAAGTCGCAGACCACGAGCAGGTCGAGGGCCGCGAGCCGGTCGGCCACGCGGTGGACGTTCGGAGCGCTGACCAGGACGTTGGAGCCGTGCACCAGCAGGGCCCGCGGACCGTCGGCGGTGCCGAGGGAGGCCAGCAGCTCGACGGCGGGCATTCCCTTGCCGGGCAACGACTCCGGCGACACCCCCCAGACCGCGGCCACGTGGGCGCGCGCCGCGGGGTCGTCGATCATGCGGTAGCCGGGCAGCTGGTCGGCCTTCTGCCCGTGCTCGCGGCCACCTTGGCCGTTGCCCTGACCGGTCACCGCGCCGTACCCGCTGCCCACCCGGCCCGGGAGACCGAGCAGGAGCGACAGCGTGATGGCCGCCGAGACCGTGGCGGTGCCCTGCCGGGACTGCTCGACGCCTCGGCCGGTGAGCACGAAGGCACCCGTGCCGCCACGGGACGGGCTGGCTGCGGCGAGCAGCCGCGCCGTGTCGCGCAGGAGGTCGGCCGGGACGCCGCAGACCTGTTCGGCCCGCTCCGGCCACCACAGGGCCGAGCGACGCTTGACGTCCTCGAGCCCGTTCGTGCGTCGCTCCAGGTAGTCGGCGTCGACGAGGCCGTCGGTGAGGAGCACGTGCTGCAGCGCCAGGAGGACGACCAGGTCGGTGCCCGGCACCGGCTGGAGGTGCAGCCCCTGGCCGTCGGCCGCGAGGTCGGCGGTCGCGCTGCGGCGTGGGTCGACGACGACCAGCCCACCCCGACCGCGCACCCCGGCGAGGTGGGCGACCGACGGGGGCATGGTCTCGGCCAGGTTGCTCCCCAGCAGCAGGACGGCGTCGGCGCTGGCCAGGTCCGTCAGCGGGAACGGCAACCCCCGGTCCACGCCGAGTGACCGGTTGGCAGCGGCTGCGGCACTGCTCATGCAGAACCGTCCGTTGTAGTCGATGTTCGCGGTGCCGAGCGCCACCCGGGCGAACTTGCCCAGCTGGTAAGCCTTTTCATTGGTCAGCCCGCCACCGCCGAACACCGCGACGGCGTCCGGCCCGGAGTCCCGCCGGATCGCGAGCAGCCGGTCGGCCACGAGGTCGAGGGCGTCGTCCCAGCTCGAGGGGGCCAGCTCGCCGTCGACCCCCCGGACCAGGGGGCTGGTCAGGCGGTCAGGGCTGGTCAGGACCTCCGCGCTCGTCCAGCCCTTCTGGCAGAGCCCACCCCGGTTGGTGGGGAAGGCCCTGCCCTCGACGGTGACGCCGTTGGCACCGTCGAGTCCGGGGTTGGCCGTCAGGGTCTGGGCGCACTGCAGGGCGCAGTACGGGCAGTGGGTCGCGACACTGTCGGCCCGGACGGTGGAGGTGGAGGTCGTCGTCACGAAGGCTCAGATCGACTCGGCGGCGAGGGTGGAGCCCTTCCGGGCGTACACGGCATACGTGGTGATGGCCATGAGCAGGTAGGCGACCACGAACACCCACAGGGCCGGGACGAGCGAGCCGTAGTGGGCCTTGGCCATGGCGAACCCGCGGGGGATGAAGAAGCCTCCGTAGGCGCCCACGGCACCGGCGATGCCGATGCACCCGGCGGCGGTCTTGCGCGCGATGGGCAGGCGGTCGGCGCTGACCCCGGCCCGGAAGACCGCGGGGATCATCCGGTAGGTGGCGCCGTTGCCGATCCCGGCTCCGACGAAGAGCACCAGGAAGGAGCCGAAGAACACCACGAAGCTGTGGGACTTCAGGCCCTCGATGGCCCCGATCGCGCCGGCCATGAGGAGGGTGAAGGACGCGATCGTGACGCGGGCGCCGCCGAGCCGGTCGGCCACCATGCCACCGAGCGGGCGGGTCAGCGCCCCGATCAGGGCACCCAGGAACGCGATCGTCGTGGGCGTCTCGGGGAACTGGGTCTTGAGCAGGGTGGGGAAGGCCCCCGAGTAGCCGATGAACGACCCGAAGGTGCCGATGTAGAGGAACGAGATGATCCAGGTGTGCCGGTTGCGGGTGGCCGCCGCGAAGCTGCGGTAGTCAGCCTTGGCGCCGGTGAGGTTGTCCATGCCCTTCCAGGCCAGGACGGCCGCGATGATCGCCAGGGGGATGAACATCAACCCGGCTCGCTCGAGGTGCGTGCCGGCCCCGATGACGATGACGGCAGGCACGACCATCTGCACGAGGCCGGTGCCGAGGTTGCCGCCGGCGGCGTTGAGGCCCAGCGCCTTGCCCTTCTCGGCCTCGGGGAAGAAGAAGGAGATGTTGGTCATCGAGGAGGCGAAGTTGCCGCCGCCGAACCCGGCGAGGGCGGCGCAGGCGAGCAGGAGGCCGAACGACGACGACGGCTCCGTGACCACCCAGGCGAGGGCGGACGCCGGCAGGAGCAGCAGCAGGGCCGAGATGATGGTCCAGTTGCGGCCACCGAACAGCGGTACGGCGAAGGTGTAGGGGATCCGCACCGTCGCGCCCACCAGGCTCGGCACGGCGATGAGCCAGAACTGCTGGTCGAGGGTGAGGGTGAAGCCGGCGCCCGGGAGCAGTGGCACGACCACGCTCCACAGGGCCCAGACGCAGAAGCCGAGGAACTCGGCGAAGACGGACAGGGTCAGGTTGCGGCGGGCGATGGCGCGGCCGCCGCCGCGCCAGAAGGTGGGGTCCTCAGGATCCCAGTGGTCGATCCAGCGGCCGCTGCGGTGCGTGGGTGCGGCGGTGGTGGTGGACGACGAGGGCGGCGTGGTCGTGGTCGGCGACGTCGCGGTCGTGGGTTCGGGGCTCAGGTTCGTGGTCACGCAGTCAGCGTGGCAAGACCGTGTTTCCCGACCCGACGGCTGCCGTAAAGGCTCCGTAACCATTGCCGCACAGGTGGTTCCGGGTGGCTGTGAGAACAGCGACCCCGCCTCGACCTCTGGCCACGCCTGGCTCACCCGCGCCCCCGGTCCGGGGTGCGACACAGCACCGCTGGCCAGAAGTGGGGAACTCGTCGGGGCAGCGGCCGGACGACTAGGCGCTGACACCGACGGCGACCGCCCGGTCTGCTCGCAGGGCGGTCACGTCGATGTGGACGACGTCCGCGACCACCTCGACCGGGACGGTGCGCAGACGCTGTTGCGGGAGGCCGACCGCGTTCAGGCAGGCGCCGGTCCGCAAGTCGAACACGAGGTGGTACATCGGCGACACCACGACCGGCGTGCGGCCGACCCGTGACATCCGGCCACCGGCGACCCCGCACCCGGTGTAGGGGTTGCGGTCCTCGACCGCCCAGACCCGGTCCCCGGCGCGGAACAGCGCGAGGGGCACGCCGGCGACCGTGATGGCGGCGCCGTGCCGGGTCGGCACGTGTTTGAGGCCGCAGAGCGCCACGAGGTCGGGCGCCACCCGCGCCGAGGCCACCCGTGCGGACGCCATCTGCGCGGCGGCTGTCCGCGGTCGCGGGGCAGCATCGGGTTCCTCGTCCACGCGGCCACGCTAGGGACCGGCTGTTTCGCGACGAGGGTGCCCGTGTGACGTCCCTGTAAACCTTCGCGCGGGGAGCGGGCGGCTCCTCAGGCGGGGGAGCCGGTCGTCTCGACTCCTGCGGCGGCCAGCTCGGCCAGGGCTGCCCTCGTGGTCTCGGGAGCGACGCCGGCGGTGAGGTCGAGCAGCACCGTCGTCTCGAACCCCTCGTCCGCGGAGTCCAGCGCCGTGGCGCGGACGCAGTGGTCGGTGGCGATGCCCACGACGTCGACCTGCTCGATGGCCCGGTCGCGCAGCCAGTCCGCGAGCGCGACCTTGCGGTCCGCCTCGACGGTGAAACCTTCGAAACCGCTGTACGCAGCGCTGTGGTGGCCCTTGCGGAAGATCGCCTCGACGTGCTCGAACGCGGGCTCGGCAGCAGGGTGGAAGAGCGCGCCGTCACTGCCGACCCGGCAGTGCGCGGGCCAGCTGTCCACGAAGTCGGGGTCGGGCGAGAAGTGCGCACCCGGGTCCTCGTGCCAGTCGGCCGTGGCGACGATTGCGGCGTAGTCGTCGAGGTGCGCGACCACGTGCGCACTGATCCGGCGGGCCACCTCGGCCCCACCGGCGACGGCCAGCGAGCCACCCTCGCAGAAGTCGTTCTGCACGTCGACGATGACCAGTGCGCGGCTCATGCGGCGACGCTACTGCCCGCCGCGAGCCGACGCGTGGTCAGTCCTCGTAGACGGTGGGGATCACGGGCTCGCCGCGCTGCAGACGCAGGGCCGCGGCGGGGAGCTCGGCGAGGGAGACGGCGTGGCGCTCGCGGGCGTCCTCGAGGGTCGACGTCGAGACGGTGCGCCCCCCAGCCATGAGCGGGACGAGCAGCTCGCGGTCGTCGCCGTCGTCGAGGGGTGGCTCGCCGATGCCGAGCACCTCGGCCTCGGCAATGCCCTTGGCGTTGCGCCGGCGCAGTGCGTACTTGCGTCCCGCGACTGACGCCTTGTCCTTGCTCTTCTTGGCGACCCCGACCAGCACGCCGTCATCATCCGTGCGCGCCACGAGCTTGTAGACCATGCCGGCCGTCGGGGCGCCCGACCCGGTCACGAGTGACGTCCCCACGCCGTAGCGGTCCACCGGACCGGCCGCCAGGGTCGCGATGGCGTACTCGTCGAGGTCGCTGGTCACCACGATCTGGGTCCGGGTGGCGCCGAGCCGGTCGAGCTGGTCGCGCACCTCGCGGGCCTGCACCAGCAGGTCACCCGAGTCGAGCCGCACGCCACCGAGCTCGGGGCCGGCGAGCTCGACCGCGAGGGCTACCGCCGTGGGCACGTCGTAGGTGTCGACCAGCAACGTCGTGCCCTTGCCGAGCGCCGCGATCTGGGCCGCGAACGCCTCCCGCTCGTCGTCGTGCAGGAGGCTGAAGGCGTGCGCGGCGGTGCCCGCCGTGGGCACCCCGAACCGCCGTCCCGCCTCCAGGTTGGAGGTGGTCGCGAAGCCCGCCAGGTATGCCGCGCGGGCGGCGGCGACCGCCGCCTCCTCGTGCGTGCGGCGCGACCCCATCTCGATGCACGGCCGGTCACCGGCCGCCGAGGTCATCCGCGACGCGGCGGAGGCGATCGCGCTGTCGTGGTTGAGGATGCTGAGGACGAGGGTCTCCAGGACCACCCCGTGGGCGAAGTCGGACTCGACCACGAGCACCGGTGAGCCGGGGAAGTAGCACTCGCCCTCGGCATACCCCCAGACGTCGCCGTCGAAGCGGTAGTCGGCGAGGAAGGCCAGGGTGGGCCCGTCCACGACGTCACGCAGGTGCTCGAGCTCGGCGTCCGCGAAGCGGAACCGCTCGATCGCGTCGAGCAGCCGGCCGGTGCCGGCGACCACGCCGTAGCGGCGACCGTCGGGCAACCGGCGGGCGAACACCTCGAAGACGCAGCGGCGCGCGGCCGCCCCGCTGCGGAGGGCGGCTTCGAGCATCGTGAGCTCGTAGTGGTCGGTCAACAGGGCGGTGCTGGGTGAACGCGGGGTCACGCTCGCAGCCTAAGGTGGACCCGTGCCCCGTGCTGTCCCCACCATCACGTCCACTGCGGTGATGTCGATCGCGCCCGTGGAGCAGGAGAGTGTCTCCACGGAGGAGCTCGCCGACGTGGACGTCCCGTGGATCACGTTGGTGTGGAACGACCCGGTCAACCTGATGTCCTACGTGACCTTCGTCTTCCAGACCTACTTCGGCTACTCCAAGGCCAAGGCCGAGCGGCTGATGATGGACGTCCACGTGAAGGGCCGCGCCGTCGTGTCGACCGGTGCCCGTGAGCGCATGGAGACCGATACCGAGGCCCTCCAGGGCTACGGCCTGTGGGCCACCTTCCAGAAGGACAGCTGACGTGGCCCGCGGGTTCAAGCGGCGCGACGGGCGGTTCGTCGCCAAGCTCGACGCGGTCGAGCGCGGGCTGGTCGTCGGCCTGATGGAACAGGTGCTCGAGCTGGTCGAGCCGGAGCCCGCGGCCGGGAACGAGCTCGACGACGACGCCACGGACGGTGACGAGTTCGACCGCATCGTGGCCGGGCTGGGCGGCATCGGGATGGGCGTCTCGCTGTCTGCGGCCGACCAGGCCCCGGAGCTCTCCGGCTCCGTCCCGCAGCCGCGTGACCCCGCCCTGGAGCGCATCTTCCCGACCGCGAACCGCCAGGACGACCAGGTCGCCGCTGAGTTCCGTCGCCTCACCGAGGACGGGCTGCGGGCCCGCAAGGCGGCCAACCTGACGACGGCGATCACGGCCCTGTCGGCGCTCGAGGACCAGAAGATCTCGCTCGAGCAGCCGCAGGCCCTGGCCCTCCTCATCGCCCTGACCGACGTCCGCCTGGTGCTGGGGGAGCGACTCGGCCTGAAGCAGGACGACGACTTCGACCGGCTCGAGGAGCAGGTCTCCGGCCTCGAGGACGACGACCCGGCGGTCTACGCCCTGGCCGTCTACGACTTCCTCACCTGGCTGCAGGAGACGCTGGCGCACGCGCTGGCGCCCTGAGCGTGCTGTGTGACACACGAGACGCCGGAAGGATGAGGACGGGAGCGGGGTCGGCACCTAGCCTTGTGCCCGTGGCGGACGCACCCATCGGGATATTCGACTCGGGCTATGGCGGGCTGACCGTCGCCCGGGCCGTCCTCGACCAGCTGCCCCACGAGTCGATCGCCTACTTCGGCGACACCGCCCGCGCGCCCTACGGACCGCGTCCCATCGCCGAGTCGCGGGAGTTCGCGCTCGAGTGCCTCGACCGGCTGGTCGACCACGGTGTGAAGGCCCTCGTCATCGCCTGCAACACCGCGAGTGCGGCGGTCCTCCACGACGCCCGGGAGCGCTACGACGTCCCGGTGGTCGAGGTCATCCGGCCGGCGGTCCGTCGCGCGGCCCGCGCCACCCGCAACCACCGCGTGGGCGTCATCTCGACCCGGGGCACGCACCAGTCCGGCGCCTACGTCGACGCGTTCGCCGCGGCCCCGCACCTCGAGGTCACCAGCGTGCCCTGCCCGCGGTTCGTCGAGCTCGTGGAGTCCGGGGTCACCAGTGGCCCGGAGGTCATCGACGTCGCGAGGGACTACCTGGCCCCGCTGGTCGACCGCGACGTCGACACCCTGGTCCTCGGCTGCACGCACTACCCGCTGCTGACTGGCGCGATCTCCTACGTCATGGGCGACGGCGTCACCCTGGTGTCGTCTGCGGACGAGACCGCCAAGGACCTCTATCGGGTGCTCGCGGACCGCGACCTGCTTCGTCCCGGCCACCTGCCTCCGCCCGAGCACGGGTTCACCACGACCGGCGACGCCGAGGAGTTCCGCGCGCTGGCCCGCCGGTTCCTCGGGCCGGAGGTCGGCGACGTCTACGGCAACTCCGTGGTGCGGACGGTCGTGGTGGCTCGATGAGGCTCACCGTGGTCGGTTGCTCCGGATCCTTCGCCGGACCCGCCTCGCCCGCCTCCTCCTACCTCATCCAGGCTGACCACCTCGGGCGCACCTGGTCGATCGTCCTCGACCTCGGCAACGGCGCCCTCGGTCCGCTCCAGCGCTACGTCGACCTGGCCGACCTCGACGCGGTGTTCATCAGCCACCTGCACCCCGACCACTGTGTCGACGTCTGCGGGCTCTACGTCACGCGCAAGTACCGCCCGAGCGGCCCGGTCGAGGGCCAGCTCCCCGTGCACGCCCCCTCGGGGGCCGACGAGCGGTTCGCGCTGATGTACCACGGGCTCGAGCACGGGGGGATGACCAACGAGTTCGCCGTGCACGAGCTGGCCGACACCCAGGTGACCCCCGTCGGCCCGTTCACGGTCACGGCCTACCGGGTGAACCACCCGGTGGAGGCCTACGGGTTCCGCGTCGAGGCCGACGGCGCGGTGATCGCCTACACCGGCGACACCGACACCTGCGACGCCCTGACGCCGCTCCTGACGGGCTCCGACCTCGCGCTCACCGACAGCGCCTTCGTCGACGGGCGCGACGACACCCCCGGCATCCACCTCTCGGGTGGGCGCGCCGCCGCGGCCGCCGTCGCCGCCGGTGGGGTCCGTCGCCTCGTCCTCACCCACATCCCGCCGTGGAACGACCCCGAGGTATGCCGCGCGGAGGCCGCCGCGATCTGGTCCGGTCCGCTGGACGTGGCCGTCCAGGGCGCGACCTACGAGGTGGGCGGCCGCGCGTGAGCGGACCGCCCGAGGAACCTGACGGCACGGGCCCGGTGGTGGTCGACCGCGAGGCCGGCCTGCGGATGTACGACGACTTCCTCGCGGCGCACCCCGAGGTCCCGCGCCGCGATGACGTCGACGTGGTCTGCTGGGGTGACAACCCCGCGTACGCCGACGAGATCCTCGGCTTGATCGTCGGCGCCGCCAAGCGGGCGACCGCGACCCTGGCCGCGGGCTACCTCGCCTCGAGTGATCCGTTTCCACCCCTGGGCGCCTACTGGGTCTGCTGCGACGGGTCGGGACGTCCCCGCGCGGTCCTGCGCACCACCGAGCTGCGGCTGGGGCCGTTCCACAGCGTCGACCCCCAGTTCGCCCGGGACGAGGGGGAGGGCGACCGGACCCTGCAGACCTGGCTCGACGGTCACCGCGCGGCGTACGAGCGGCAGTGCGCCGGTCTCGGCATCGAGTTCTCCGAGGACCTGGAGGTCTGCTTCGAGCGGTTCACGCTCGTCTGGCCGCCCGACCTCGCCGACTGACCCCGAGCGCCCTAGGCTCCGGGCATGGCCAGAGCGGCAGCCGTCCCCATCGCGTCAGGTGTCTGGCGCATCCCCCTCCTCGGGGACTTCGTCAACGGCTTCATCCTCCGTGCCGCCGACGGCCAGGTGACCCTGGTCGACATGGGCATCAAGCAGTCCGGGCCGAAGGTGATGGCCGCCCTCGCGTCGATCGGCTCCGGCCCGTCGGACGTCACGCGGCTGCTGCTGACCCACGCCCACCCCGACCACGCCGGCGGGGCCGCGCACGTGGCCGAGCAGACCGGGCGCGACTTCGGCATCCACGAGGACGACGCGCCCTATGCCGAGGCCGGGACCACCGCTCAGCGTGACCAGTCGTTCCTCGTGGCCAGGATCATGACCAAGCTGATGGGCAGCAACGCGTTCCCGCCGGTCACCGTGGGGGAGCGGCTGACCGACGGGCAGGTGCTCGACGTCGCCGGCGGTCTCGAGGTCGTGCACACCCCCGGGCACTCACCCGGCCACGCGGCATACCTGCACCGCGAGTCGGGGGTGCTGATCACCGGTGACTCGATCTTCAACGTCCGCGGGCTGCGCTGGCCGATCAAGTCGTTCTGCTCGAACTTCGCGCTGACCCAGAAGACCGCGCACCGCCTCGCCGAGCTGGACTACACGACGGCGGCGTTCACCCACGGACCACACCTGGCCGACCAGCCGCGCGAGCACATCCGCCGGTTCCTCGCGACGCACCCGACGGTCGACTGAGCCGCGGGCCCAGCCCGTCAGAGTCGGTCGGAGCCCATCGGAGTCGGTCAGAGTCGGGCGCGGAGCCAGTCGAGGTCGGCCTGCTGACCTTCGAGGCCGCCACGGGTCTCGATCACGACCGGTGCACCGGCGGCCCGCACGGCACCCACCAGCTCGTCGGGGTCGATGAGTCCCTCGCCGAGGTTGGTGTGGCGGTCGGCCCCGGAGTCGAACTCGTCGCGGGAGTCGTTGCAGTGCACCAGGTCGATCCGACCCGTGATGGCGCGGATGTCGTCGGCCGCGGTGGCCAGGGGGATGCCGCCCGCGTGGGCATGGCAGGTGTCGAGGCAGAAGCCGACGTGGTCGGACCCCTCGGCACTGCCGATCGCGTCCCAGACCCGGGCGATGCGCTCGAGGGTGCGGGCCATGGCGTTGTCGCCGCCCGCGGTGTTCTCCAGCAGCAGCGGGATCTTGAGGTCGGTCGCCTCGATCGCCTTGCGCCAGTTGTCGATGCCCTTGTCGACGTCATCGGCCTGCTCGACGTGGCCACCGTGCACGATCAGCCCCTTGGCGCCGATCAGCGCACCGGCGTCGATGAACTGCTGCAGCAGCTTGCGGCTGGGGATGCGGATGCGGTTGTTCGTCGAGGCGACGTTGATCAGGTAGGGGGCGTGGATGTAGAGGTCGACGTCGGCGGCCTCCGCCGCAGCCCGCAACCCCTCCGGCCCGCCCTCGTAGGCGTACTCCGGACCCTTGTAGCCCTGCGGGTTGCCGAGGAAGAACTGGCTCAGCCCGGCGCCGCGCTCCTGGGCGGCGGTGACCGGGTCGGCCGAGTCGACGTGGGCGCCGAGACGAGTGGTGTCAGCCATGGCTCCCACCCTAGGCCGGGCCACCGACGCCCGATACGCCCCCGTTAGCCTTGCCGCATGACTCGCCACGACGGACGCACCCCCGACCAGACCCGCGAGGTGCGCATCACGCGCAACTGGCTCGACCACGCCGAGGGCAGCGTGCTCGTGGAGTTCGGCCGCACCCGGGTGCTGGTGGCGGCGTCGTTCACCGAGGGCGTGCCGCGCTGGCTCAAGGGCAAGGGCACCGGCTGGGTGACCTCGGAGTACGAGATGCTGCCGCGGTCGACCAACACCCGGTCCGACCGCGAGTCGCGCAGGGGCAAGGTCGGCGGGCGCACCCACGAGATCAGCCGGCTGATCGGCCGCAGCCTCCGTGCCATCATCGACACCAAGGCACTCGGCGAGAACACCATCGTGCTCGACTGTGACGTCCTCCAGGCCGACGGCGGCACCCGCACCGCCTCGATCACGGGTGCCTACGTCGCGCTCGTCGACGCCATCGAGGACGCCCGCGCCAAGGGGCTGATCGCCAAGGACGCCCAGCCGCTGACCGGCTCGATCGCGGCGGTCTCCGTCGGCATCGTCAAGGGCGAGGCGGTCATCGACCTCGACTACCCCGAGGACTCCACGGCCGAGACCGACATGAACGTCGTCATGACCGGCGACGGCCGGTTCGTCGAGGTGCAGGGCACCGCCGAGAACGGTGCGTTCGACCGCGCCATGCTCGACCAGCTGCTCGACAAGGCCACCGTCGGCTGCGCCGACCTCACCCGCAAGCAGCAGGAGGCGCTCGCCACGACCCCGCGCGAGCGCGTGCTCTGATGTCGGCGCAGCCTGTGACCCGGGTCGTCCTGGCCACCCGCAACGACCACAAGGTCGGTGAGCTGCGGGCCATCCTCGCCGACGTGTGCGAGGAGCTCGGCCTCGAGATCGTGGGTGCCTCCGAGTTCGAGGGTGCGCCCGATGTCGTCGAGGACGAGGTGACCTTCGAGGGCAACGCCCGCCTCAAGGCCGTGGCGCTCGCGGCCCACACCGGCCTGCCGTCGCTCGCCGACGACTCCGGGCTCGCGGTCGACGTCCTGGGTGGGGCGCCCGGCATCTTCTCGGCGCGCTGGTCGGGTCGGCACGGCGACGACCAGGCCAACCTCGACCTGCTGCTCGCCCAGGTCGCCGACGTCAAGGACGAGCACCGGGCCGCGGCCTTCGTCTGCGCCGCGGTGCTGGCTCTGCCCGATGGCACGGTCCGCGCGACGGAGGGCCGGATGGCCGGGTCGCTGGCGCGCGAGGCCAGGGGCACCAACGGGTTCGGCTACGACCCGGTCCTCGTGGTCGAGGGCGACACCCGCCACGCGGCCGAGCTCAGTCCGGACGAGAAGAACGCGATATCGCACCGCGGCAAGGCCTTCCGCGCGATGGTCCCGCACCTGCGCGAGCTCCTCGGCTGAGCCGCTCCGCCCGTCGTGAGTGAGCGCCAACCCACTCATTCCGGGGCCGGGTGAGTGGGTTGCCGCTCACTCGCCACGTCACCCGCCGCGTTAGAGTTGGCGACCACGCGCAAGTGGCGGAATTGGCAGACGCGCCAGCCTTAGGAGCTGGTGCCTTCGGGTGTGCGGGTTCAAGTCCCGCCTTGCGCACGTGACCGACGAAGCCCTCGAAGGGCAGGACGAGCTGCAGTACCCCGGCGCCCTCGACGTCGCGTCGTGGCGACGCGAGGTGCATGCCCTGTATGCCGCGGTGCGGGCCGAGCCGGACCCCGCCACCGCCCACGCGCTGTGGGTCGACAGGCGGTCGCGGCTGTTCCACGAGCACCCCGCCTCGCCGCGCCGCGAGGGCCAGCAGCTGCGGCACGCGGCCTACGACGCGGCATACCGGTTCGTCGTCGAGGTGGAGCCGGTGGACGCCGGCGACGAGAGACCCCAGCAGGAGTGGGAGTTCCGGTCGGCCACCGACGGGATCGTGCCGTTCACCGGCGCGGGTCGGGTGACCCTCGACGCGCTCGGCACGCTCGACGTGTGGTGGCTCAACTCCTACGGCGGCGGGATCTTCCTGCCGGTGCGCGACGGCTCGGCCGGCCAGGAGACCTACGGCGCCGGGCGTTACCTGCTCGACACGGTCAAGGGCACCGACCTGGGGCGCGACGACGACGGTCGGTGGGTGGTCGACCTCAACTTCGCCTACAACCCGTCGTGCGTCTACGACTACCGCTGGGTCTGTCCCCTGGCGCCGGCCGCCAACCGGATCGAGCCCAGCATCCCGGTCGGCGAGCTGCTGCCGGAGGGGTACTGACTCGCCGTGTTCACCCTCATCGGGGCCGACGGAAAGCCTTGCGAGAGTGCGGTGCCCGGGACGCTGGGTGGCAACCACCGGGGCAAGCTCTACGGACGCCTCGACTGCCCGTCCGCCCTGCGCGCCCTGCGACAGGGTGGCTACGTGAAGCACCGGGTCTTCTTCGCGGACGAGGCGACCGCCGTCGCCGCTGGGTACCGGCCCTGTGGCACCTGCCTGCGGGCCGAGTACGCAGCGTGGAAGGCACAGACCGCAGGTGACGCGCGCGCCAACGGCTGACCGGAAGGCCACGGCTGGCTGGCGCACCAGGGGCTGACGGAGCCGGAGACGGGGCGCCGGTCCCGGAGCAGCCCTGCTGCTGCCCCGGGACCGGCTAGGTCGGTCGGCGTCAGGGCGCGGCGGTGAGTCCCGCGACGTAGCCCGGGGCCTGCGGGCTGCCCCATCCGGTGGTGAGGTCGTAGCCCACCGTGGTCGGGTAGCCGGGCACCGCACCCGGTGTGACGAACCCGTCCGCGCCGGTCTCCCAGATCCGGTTGTCCTGCAGGACGCCGCTGGGAGCGGTGCCATAGGTGTGCGCCGTCACGTCGCTGAACGCACTCGCCCGCGGGAAGCCGCTGGCGTAGATGGCCGCGTTGAGGTTGCCGATGCCGGCCTTGCCAGACGCCTTGCGCGAGGCGTTCGCGATGGCGGTGAGGGCTGCGACCTGCGGTGAGCTCGCCGACGTGCCTCCGAAGACACCCCACGCCGGGGGTCCCTCGATCTCGGGGAAGTAGGTGTGGAAGACGAGCACCCCACCGTTGACCGCCGCGTTCCAGGCGAGGTCCGGGACGCCGCGGTGGGTGCCGACGACGCCGGCCACGGTCGACTGGAAGGCCGGTCGCGCGTAGACGCTCGACAGGCCGCCGCCGGTGCCGATGGCGGCCCAGCTCTCGTTCCACACGGCCTGGCTGCTGCCGCCCTGGATCCACGCCCAGTAGAGCGGGTTGCGGCTGCCGTCGTCGTTGAACGGCTTGTCCTGGGTCGGCGCCCACGTCCAGCCGGACTGCACCTGCGTGCCGCCGACCGACGTGACGTAGGGGGAGGAGTTGGGGTAGCTCACCGACGGGTGGTCGACGACCGTGCCCTGGTGGTGTGAGCGGCCCACGCCGGTCGAGCCGTCGTCCCCAGAGGAGGCGAAGAAGGTGTCGTGCTTGGCGAGCCCACGCTGGAAGGTCTGGTCGAACCGGGCGAACTGCGCCTTCGCCGAGGTTCCGCCGAACGCTTCCTCACTGGTGCCGAACGACATCGAGAAGACGGTCCCGGCCGGGTACTTCGCAATGGCCCAGTCGATCGCGGTCATGAAGTTGGGCATGCCCTGCACACCCTGCGTCTCGGCCACCGGGGTGGCGACCAGCACGATGTGCGCCTTCGGGGCGATCGCGTAGGCCCACTGCACGTCGAGGTTGGCCTCACCCGCCCAGCCGTCGGCCGCCGTCGGCCCGGCGGTGCCGCTGCCGTTGCCCGTGGCGTGGCTGTAGTCGACCTTGCCCAGTGGGAAGACCGCCTCGAAGTCGGGCGTCGGTCCGTTGAAGGTCTGGGCGAAGAAGGAGACGTCGTTCGCGGCGGTGGGGCTCCCGTACGAGTCCACCAGCACGATCGTCTGGCCGGCTCCGTCGGTCGTGGCCGGCGTCAGGGGCGCCAGCCCGTAGAACGCGCGGATCTGGTCCGGGGTGTAGCAGTGGATGGTGGTGCTCACGCGGTTGTCCGGGGCGGGTCGCGTGCAGCTGGCCGGGTCGGCCGAGCTGGCAGCGGCGCCGGAAGCGTGGAAGGCGGACTCAGGCGCCCGCGCGGACAGCGAGGTGCCCGTGGACACCGGCGTCGTGGTGCCGGCCAGGGCGGGGGCCCCGGCGGCCAGCCCGAGACATCCGGCGACGACTGTCGCCAGACCAATTCGAAGGGTCATCGTGTGCTCCCTGGATGGAGGGGTGGGGCCTCGTGGTCCCCTGGTGACACCGTGGGTGCGGCGTCATCCGCAAGGCTCCGCCCAATGCACGAAATGCCCCATGACAATTGTCACGAGCCCGGGCCACGGGACGCGAGAGGCATCGAGCCGCCCTCGTGGGCGGCCGGCACGACGCGGCCTGCGGCGGGTCCTAGAGTCGACGTGTGAACCACCTGCTGCGCGAGGTGCTCCCGGCCCTGGGCCTCGACGAGGGGTATGCCGCGGCGCACCTCGAGCTCGCGCCCGGCGGGTCCCTGCCCTCCGAACTCCCGGTGAACACCCTCGCCGCAGGAGCGGTCGCAGCGGCTGGGCTGGCCGGCGCGGCGCTGCGTGGTGCACAGCGGGTGCGGGTCGACCCTCGTCAGGTGTCGGTGTCGTTCCGGAACGACCAGGTGCAGACCATCGACGGTTCGCGTGAACCCGGATTCGCAGCGCTGTCAGGCTTTTTCGAGGCGAGCGACGGCTGGGTCCGCACGCACGCCAACTACCCCCACCACCGGGTGCGGCTGCTGCGGGCCCTCGGCCTGCCCGAGGGCGCCACCCGCGACGCCGCCACCGCGGCGATAGCCGAGCGACCGGCGCAGCACCTCGAGGACCTCGTCACCGCCGACCACGGCATCGCCGTGCGGGTGCGGACGATCGCCGAGTGGATGGCGTCGGAGCAGGCCCACGCGGTCGCGGGCCACGACGTGCTGGCGGTGCGCTCGGTCGCCCCGACGGACCCCCTGCCGGTGCCGGTCCGACCGCGCGTCCTCGACCTCACGCGGGTCCTCGCGGGCCCGGTCGCGACGCGGGCGCTGGCCCAGCTGGGGTGCGACGTGCTGCGGGTCGACAGCCCCCACCTCCCCGAGCTCGCCGCGCTCCACCTCGACACCGACTCCGGCAAGCGCTCCACCCTCGTGGACCTGCAGGACGAGCACGCCCGCCACCGCCTCCACGACCTGCTGGGGAGGGCCGACGTCCTGGTCACCGGCTACCGGCCCGGGGCGCTCGGAGCCTTCGGCCTCGACCCCGAGCGGCTCGCCGAGCAGCACCCCCACCTCGTCTGCGCGACCCTCAGCGCGTGGACCCCGAGTGGTCCTTGGGGCGCCCGCCGGGGCTTCGACAGCATCGTGCAGGCGGCCACCGGCATCGCCGTGCTCGAGTCGCGCGACGGGCAGGCCCCGGGCGCGCTCCCCGCCCAGGCGCTCGACCACGCGACCGGCTACCTCCTCGCGGCGGGCGTGCTCTCCGCCCTGCGCCGCCGCGCCGATGAGGGCGGCACCTGGCGGGTGTCGGCGCACCTGGCCCGCACCGCCCACTGGCTGCTGCAGACCGACGCCCTCGACGGGGCCGTCGTGCCGGTCGACGACCTGGGCCCGTGGACGGTCGGCTCCGACACGGCATACGGGCACGTCGTGCAGGCTCGCCCGGCGTTCACCCTCGACGACTCCCCGCGGGAGTTCGCCTGGGTGGGGCGCCGCTACGGCGCCGACGAGGCCGCGTGGGAGGACGCACCCCGCTAGGGCGTGGGGATGGTCCGCGGGTCGAAGCCGAACGGCAGCTCGAGTCGGTGCGCCGACATGAGCGCGTCGTCGGTCAGCACCTCCCGCGTGGTGCCGTCCGCGACCACGACGCCGTCGGAGAGGACCACCGAGCGGGGGCAGAGCTCGTAGGCGTAGGGGAGGTCGTGGGTGACCATCAGCACCGTGACGTCGAGGGACCGGATGATGTCGGCCAGCTCCCGTCGCGACGCGGGGTCGAGGTTGGACGAGGGTTCGTCGAGCACCAGGATCTCGGGCTCCATCGCGAGCACCGTGGCCACCGCGACCCGCCGACGCTGGCCGAACGACAGGTGGTGCGGCGGTCGGTCGATGAAGTCGAGCATCCCGACCTGGTCGAGGGCGGCGACCACCCGGGCCTCGAGCGCCGCGCCGCGCAGGCCGAGGTTGGCCGGACCGAACTCCACGTCGGCGCGCACCGAGGGCATGAAGAGCTGGTCGTCGGGGTCCTGGAAGACCACGCCCACCCGCCGACGCACCTCCATCAGGTTGGGCTCGGTCACCGGCAGGCCGGACACCGACACCGAGCCGGCACCGGCGGTGAGGATGCCGTTGAGGTGGAGCACGAGGGTGGTCTTGCCGGCGCCGTTGGGTCCGAGGAGGGCAACGCGTTCCCCTTGGTGCACATGGAGATTCACGCCGAACAGCGCTTGGTGTCCGTCAGGGTAGGCGTATGCCAGCCCGCGCACCTCGAGCACCGGGGTGGTCACCTGGTCACCACCACGAGCAGGGTCGCGAGCGCCGCAGCCGGGAGCATGCCGGCCAGGCGCCACTGCGCGGGCGTCGCCGTTGCGGGGTGGGTCACCGGCAGCGACCCCGTGTAGCCGCGCGAGAGCATGGCCAGGTGGGCCCGCTCTCCGCGCTCGTAGGAGCGGATGAACAGGGCCCCGGCGGTCGTGGCGAGCACCGGCCACGCACGGACCGACGTGGCCCGGAAGCCCCGCGACTCGCGCGCGACCTTCATCCGGGACAGCTCGCCGGTCACGACCTCGAGGTACCGGACCATGAAGCCCATGATCTGCACGAGCTGACCTGGCAGCCGCAGCCGCTCCAGGCCGGCGACGACGTGCCGCGGTTCGGTGGTGGTGGCCAGCACCAGCGAGGCCATCACCCCCAGCGTGCCCTTGGCCAGCAGGGCGAACCCGCCGACCAGCCCGTGCTCGGACAGGCGCAGCGGACCCACGTCGACCCGGGGCCCGGTCGCGACGAACGGCATCAGCAGCGCGAAGAGCACGAACGGCACCTCGACCACCATCCGCTTGGCGAAGTAGCCGAACGGCACCCGCGACGCCCGCTGGGCGACGAGGACGAGCAGGAGGTACACGGCATACGCGGGGAAGGCGGTGCGGGGAGTCAGGACGATGGTGAGGACGAAACCCACGAGGGCGAGCAGCTTCAGGTGCGCCGGCAGGTGGTGGACCGGGGAGTGCCCGTGGAAGTGCAGGTGGTGACCGTGTCCCGCGCCCACGTCAGGCGCCGTCCCGCTCGGGGCGGCCGCCGTCGGCGCCCACGCTGACCCCCGCGTCGCTGGTGGCTCCGGCGCTGGTGACGTCGTCGCTGGTGGCCCGGTCGCGTCGACGCACGGCGACGAAGAGTCCGCCGGCGATGACGAACACGAGCGCGGCTCCCACGAGGCCGGCCACGCCGCCGGAGACCCGGGCGTCGTCGATGCCGCGGGTCGCGTAGCCGGCGAAGGGGGAGCCGTCGCTGGCGTGCGGCGCGGCCGAACCAGCGAAGCCCTGCTCCTTCGCGACGAACTCGAGCCCGTCGGGGTGGCTGGAGGCGTAGTAGGAGACCACCCCCGCGAGGAAGAGGCACACCAGGATGCCCACCGCCATCAGGCGTCGGGTCGAGACGCGGGGTCGTGGCGCGGCTGCGGTCACGCGGACACCCCCTCGCGGATGGTCAGGGTGCGGCGCTCCAGGCTCGGGCGGGCTCCGTGGACCAGGTCGGGACGCACCACGACGATGCTCAGCACGGCCAGTGCGGTGATGACCGCCTCGCCGATCCCGATCAGGGTGTGGATCCCGACCATGGTGGTGGCGACGGTGGCGAACGGCACGTCCACCGTGCCACCCACGTCGAAGAGGAGCGAGAACGCCAGGGCGGCCGTGGGCACGGAGACCAGCGCGGCGACGGCTGCGGCGGGGACCACCCACAGTGGGCGCTTGGGCAGGACCCGGCGCAGGGCGATGAACACCAGCCAGCCGGTCCACACCCCGACCAGGCCCATCAGGGTGATGTTGGTGCCGAGCGCGGTGATCCCGCCGTCAGCCATCAGGGTGGCCTGCACCAGCAGGACCACCGTGATCGACAGCGTGGCCGTGCACGGACCCACGAGGACCGCAGCCAGGGCGCCACCCAGCAGGTGGCCCGAGGTGCCTGCGGCGATGGGGAAGTTGAGCATCTGGGTGCTGAAGATGAACAGCGCGACGAGCCCGGCGAGCGGCGCGGTGCGGTCGTCGAGCTCGCGACGGGCTCCGCGCAGGGCCAGCGCCACCCCACCGGCGGCCACGACTGCGGTGCCGATCGACGTCGGTGCGTCGAGGAATCCATCGGGGACGTGCACGGGTCGCTCCTTGCCGTGGGGTGGTGCCGTCGGCTGCGGTTGTCCTGAGGTGTTCGTAGCCCGGCTGGGATAGGTTGGGAACCGCTGGTGACAGCCACGTTATTGCAACTGACTCGCAATAACACCATCGTGCAACAACACCGTCCGGACGACGAGGAGCAGACAGCAGTGGCCGAGCGACTGACCACAGGCGACACCGCCCCCGACTTCACCCTGCCCGACGACCAGGGCGGCGAGGTCTCGCTGTCCGACCTGCGTGGGCGCAAGGTGATCGTGTACTTCTACCCGGCGGCGATGACTCCGGGGTGCACCACGCAGGCGTGCGACTTCAGCGACAACATCAACACCCTGCGCGGTGAGGGCTACGAGGTGCTGGGCATCTCTCCCGACAAGCCCGAGAAGCTCGCGAAGTTCCGGGAGAAGGACGGCCTGACCATCCGGTTGCTGTCCGACGCCGACAAGGCGGTCATGAACGCCTACGGCGCGTTCGGCGAGAAGAAGCTCTACGGCAAGACCGTCGAGGGCGTCCTGCGCAGCACCGTCGTGGTCGACGAGGACGGCAAGGTCTCGAACGCCTGGTACAACGTCAAGGCCACCGGGCACGTCGCCAAGCTGCGCCGCGACCTCGGGCTGGCCTGACGTCCGGCTCACCTTCGTCTCCCCGCCTGACCCAGACTCCGCCCGACCCACCGAGGAGCGCCGCATGAGCGAGAACCAGAACGGCAAGGCCTCGTCCGGGGCGAGCCGGTCCGTCGACCAGATCGAGGCCGACATCGCCGCGGCGCGCGAGCGGCTTGCGGGCACGGTCGACGAGCTGCACACCCGCACCGCGCCGCAGGAGATCGCCCGACGTCAGGTGGAGTCCGTCAAGGCGAAGTTCACCGAGGCCACCCGCACCGAGTCCGGTGACCTGCGCACCGAGCGCATCGCCGCGCTGGCCGCGGCGGCGGTCGCGCTGATCGGCCTGGGGGCGATCCGCCGCCGACGCGGCTGAACGACCCGGCGGAGGGCGCCGCGCGGCACCGTCGCGCGCCCTAAAGTCGGCCAATTGCCCGGTTCCATCGCGCCAACCCGCGATCCTGGCTGAGAAGTCGGCCAATTGCCCGGTTCCAGCGGCCCTACCGGCGATCGTGGCTGGGAAAGCGGCCAATTGGCCGGTTCCAGCGGCCCAGCCGACAGGAGGTATGCCGCGGGGCCGAGCCGCGCGGCATACCCCGGTCCCAGGGTGAGCTCAGGCGGCGACGGGCAGGCCCGCCTCGCGCCATGCGCGGAACCCGCCCACGACATCCGTGCTGCGGTGGATCCCCAGGCGCAGCAAGGCATCCGCGGCCAGCGACGAGGTGAAGCCTTCCTGGCACAGGACGAGGATGCGGGCGTCGAACGACGCGACCTCGAGGCGCGCGTCGTGCCGGGGGTCGAACCGCCACTCGAGCACGTTGCGCTCGACGACGAGGACGCCGAGGTGGGGCGCCACCTCGCCCTCGACGAGGCGCTGGGCCGCCGGTCGGATGTCGACCAGGATGGCCCGCCCGTAGAGCACCTCCTGGTAGGCGGCGCGCACGCTCACCCGGTCCAGCCGGCTGCGGGCGTCACCCAGCTGGTCGTCGATGCCGGCGTAGGTCGGCGCGTCCCAGCCGCGCCCGGCCGGCGACGCGCTGGTCGCGGTCGGGTCGCTGAACAGCCGGGTCTCCCAGTGGACGGAGGGTGCCGCCGTGGTGCTGGGCGCGACGGCGGTCACCACTGCTCTCCCGCCCGCTCGATCCCGGTCTGCTTCAGGCGCCCGTCGAGCAGGGCGTACCGGGTCATCCCGCGCAGCGAGGGGGAGTAGACGTGCACGGACAGGGCCGGCCGGTCGCCGAGGTTGGCGACGTTGTGGACGTGGTGCGGCCCGAACGTCCGGCCCTCGCCCTCCCAGAGGTAGCGGTCGTGGGCGGTGTTCCCCGACCAGGACTGCTCGGCGAGCTCGCCCTTGACGGTGAGGAAGGCGCCCTCCGACTGGAGGTGGTCGTGCCACCCGGTGCTGGCGCCGACGGGCCAGCTGATCAGCCAGATCTCGAGGTGGTCGGTCGCGTCGAGGCGCTGCCAGCTGCGCTCGGTGGCCTCGGGGTCGACCAGGCGGTCGAGGTCGGGGTCGGTGGCGAAGAGCCGTGCGGTGCGCAGCAGCTGGCTACGGGTGAAGCGGTTGACGCCGGGAGTCCCGGCGGTGGTGATGGCGGTCATGGAACTGCTCCTGTTCAGTGGACTGGGTGTCGGAATGTGCGGTGTGGCAACACATTCGGGGACACACAGAGCCCTGGGTCAGGTGCAGGTCGAGGTGGATGCGGTGGTATGCCGCGTGGCTGGCAAGAGTGGTGCTCATGGGTTCGTCTCCGGTGCGGTGGGGCGCTCGCTCAGATGGAGCGCCGGGCTGGTGCGGGGCTGGGATCAGGCGCAGCAGCAACACCGCATGACGCCGCAGCACATGGAAGCCATGTGCGTGGCGGTCACCGCGGTGGTCGAAGACATGCCACCAGTGGAGCACGACGGGGCGGGACTCGTCCACGGAGTCGCCCAGCCGTCTCGCAGACCGGACGAAACGCGGACGAACGGGGGATCAGTCGACGTCCGGCGTGGGGAAGCGCGACTCCTGCCGGGGTGAGGCGAAGGTCCGCTGCCCGATCACCAGCTGGCCGGCCACGTAGCCGAGGCCGCACCCGACGCCGATGATCGCCACTGCCGGTGACGCGGCGCCGGCCGCATCGGCCACCAGGGCACCGAGCGTCCCGGCGACGATCGCGTTGACGACGGTCAGGAAGATGCTGGTGCTCCCAGCGATGTGGCTCAGGGTCGAGCGCGGCCAGCCCATCAGGTAGGTCTCCATCAGGCCCTTCTGGTCGTCGTGGGCCGAGGTGACCAGGTACGGCGCGATGCCCGGGTCGAGGTCGAGGTAGGCCGCGCGGAGCCGGTTCATGCCGAGGACGGTCGAGGCGTCGTCGATGCTGGCGTTGACCACCCGGATCTGGGTCAGGGTGCCCATGACGAGCACGGCCGCTGCGAGTCCGATCGCCATCACCCGGAAGGCGGTGTCGAACCCGGAGGCCTGGGCGAAGAGCGCGAGCACCACGAGCGAAGCCGAGGACACGGTGAGGTGGATGGTGATCCGGCTCATCACCTCGGACCAGGTCATGCTGCGCGTGGCCAGCAGGCTCCAGTGCTCGGTGGCGAGGATCTGCGCGCGGACCCCGTCGGGGACGCCCTGCGGCGGGGGTGCTTCCGATGGCGACACGGTCATGCTGGGCCTCCTGCCGACGACTCGTCCGGCCAGTGTGCTCCGCCGGGTGCCCGCTCGTCAGCAGGTCGTGACCGACGGTCAGAGGAAGATGTTCCAGCCCTTGCCGATGACGCCGCGGTAGCTGAAGCCCGCCCGGTTGTTGCCGTGGTAGAGCCGCAGGTCTCCCTTGGCGTCGACGGTGAGGAGGTCAGGACCGCCGCCGTCGAAGTCGGCGACGAAGGCCGCCCGCACCGAGCCCCAGCCGCTGCCGATCCGCTTCCCCGCTGCGGCGAACCCACCCTTGCCGTTACCCGCGTACAGCCAGAGCGTGCCGTCGGACTTGATCGCCATCAGGTCGTTGCGTCCGTCGCCGGTCTGGTCGCCCGCGCCGAACACTTGGGTGAACACGTTCCAGCCGCCGCCGATCCGGACGCCCGGGTAGAGGCCGGCCGTCTGCGACCGGTAGGGGTAGTAGTAGAGGTCGCCGCCGTCGGTGATGCCCATGACGTCGGGGTAGCCGTCGGTGCCGAAGTCGCCGGACGTGAACACCTTGTCGAACTTGTCCCAGCCGGAGCCCACCGGTGCCCAGGACGAGAACGTTCCTTGGCGTGTCGCGTCGTAGCGTCGGAGGGCGCCGCCGTAGGTGACCGCCCACGCGTCGGGCAGCAGGCCACCCTCCCGAGGACCCACCCGGGGGAGGACCAGTCGGTTCACCTGCCACCCGGCTCCGATGACCTTGCCGGTGGACGCGAAGCCCCCGCGCCCGTTGCCGGGGTAGTAGAGCAGCTTGCCGTCGTGGTTGACGGCCAGGATGTCGGTCTTCCCGTCGTCGCCGAAGTCTCCCGGCGACAGGATGCGCAGCCCGAAGGCGCGCGGGGTGCCGGAGACCGAGCGTCCGGCCCCAGTGCCCACAGCGTTCTTCGCGCGGACCGTGAACGTGTAGCGGGTCTTGTTGGTCAACCCCGTGATGGCCACGGACCTGGCAGCGCCGCTCGTCGTGAGTACCTTGCCCGAGGGGCTGACGGTCACGGTGAAGCCGGTGATCGGGGCGCCGTTGTCACCGGCGTCGTCCCACTGGACCTTGGCCGAGGACGGGCCTGACGTGACGGCAGCCCACGTGGGAGCGGTCGGCACCTTCGCCAGCCGGACCACGCGGCGCGAGAAGTCGAAGCTGTGGATGCTCGAACCGCCCGGGAGGTCGAGGAGGCCCCCACGGTGATAGGTCGCTGAGCGCCCCACTGCGTCCGTGACGCGGAGGGAGGCGAGCTCGTAGTCCCCGATGCTCTTCATCGGGGACGGGTTGGCTGTACCGGTGAGGGCCCCCGACAACGGTGCGTCGAGGTTGGTCAGGGTGAAGGAGTCCCCCTGGGGCGTGCTGAACGTCGCCGCGATGCTCCTGAGCGGGCCACTGGCGTCGGTCGTGGTGTACGGCAGGGACACCGTGCCCCCGAAGGTGGCCACCGGCGTGGGAAGGCCCAGACTGGTCAGGACGGGGGGTTCGAAGTCGGCCGGGGACCCCGAGACGGTGAAGGACAGGGCCGTGAGGTCGACGTCGTGGGTGCCCCAGACCCCATCGCGGTACGCCCTACCGTCGGGGTAGAAGTTCGAGCTGTTGCCGAACTGGTCGACCACGACGACCGACGTCACGGCATACGTGCCGTTGGCCCAGGTGTTCGGGACCGTGGTGGTCGCAGTGCCCGAGCTCGGCAGGTCGGAGTCCGTCAGCTTGGAGACCCGTACGAACGTCGAGAAGTTGGCGGTCTTGTTCTGGTAGTAGACGGTCACGGCGCGCAGGAGGTGCTGCTCGTCCGTCCCATAGCCGACGGACACCTGGTCGCCCACGGTGACTGTCGAGTCGGTGACGGAGGCGGAGGTCAACAGCGCTGACGTCCAGTCGGCTAGCGAGCCGGTCAGGGTGAGGTCACCTTGGGCGAGTACCAAGGCATGGGTCGCCGGCCCGGTGGCGCCCGCGGAGTAGCCGACCGTGCCGCTGCGGAAGGCGGTGGAGGTGTTGCCGGCTGGGTCCTTGAGCCGCACCAGGGTGAGGGCGTAGGTCCCGTTCGCGGAACCGTCCGGCAGGCTGACGTGGACGGTGCCCGAGGTCGGCACGGCACTGGTCGCGTGGGCCGTGTAGATGACGGTGGCGTACTGGAACTGGAACTCGACCGACGCGAGGGTCCCGGCCGCCTCCGTCGCTGCGTAGGCCACGGTGACGTCCTGGCCGGGCCCGACGGCGCGGGGGGAGACCGAGAAGGAGGTCAGCACGGGCGCGTCGGTGTCGGCGGCCTGGGCAGTCGGCGCGGAGACGGCGAGCACGCCGACGAGCACGGCGAACGCGGTGGCTCCACTCAGGACATGGCGCCAGGTCGGCAGAGAGCTCACGGTTGGTCCCCCCAAGAGATGTCGTGTGGCGGCATGAGTGTAAGGCCCCGGAGCCGTGGGTCGGGGCGCTTCAACGAACCGACTGGCGCTCAGGCTGCGGTGGTGGCCCTCCCGGTGAGCCGCCGGCTGATGAGCGAGCCCCACGCCGCAGCGAAGACGAACATGAACAACGAGTAGACCGCGGCCGGGATGGAGATCTCGGTGGCCTCCAGGACCTCGACCGCCACGAAGATGGCGAGGGTCGCGTTGTGCACCCCGATCTCCATCGACGAGGCGATCGCCTGACCCTCGACGATGCCGAGCGCCTTCGGGATGACGTACCCGGAGACGAGGCTGGCGGCGCAGAACAGGGCGGCGACCAGACCGACGTCGGCGAGGTAGTCGGCGACGTTCTCGCGCTGGTCGAGCAGGATGCCGACGACCAGCACGGCCAGGATCACGGCCGACGCGATCCGCACACCCTTGTCGGTGCGGGCCGCGAAGGCGGGGGCCTTGGCGCGCACCGCCATCCCGATGGCGACGGGGACCAGGACGATGGCGAACACCTCGAGGACCTTGCCGAACTGCAGGCTCACGGTGTCGGACTGGTCGTAGTGCGCGATCGCGAGGTTGGTGATGATCGGCAGGCTGACGATCGCGATGATCGAGTTGATCGCGGTCAGCGTCACGTTGAGCGCGACGTCGCCCCGGAACAGGTGGCTGAAGAGGTTGGCGCTGGTGCCGCCGGGCGAGGCGGCGAGCAGCATCATGCCGATGGCCAGGAGCGGGGGCAGGTCGAAGAGCTTGACCAGCCCGAAGCAGACGGCGGGCAGCAGGAGGAGCTGGCAGGCGAGGGCGACCGCGACGGCCCGCGGGTGGCGGCCCACCCTGCGGAAGTCGTCGGGCGTCAGCGAGAGGCCGAGCCCGAACATGATGATGGCCAGGGCGACGGGCAGCCCCACGGTGGTCAGCGCTGAGTCCATGACCGGACTGTAGGGGCCGCGCGCTGCAGATGGGGCTGGGTTCGCCGAGTCACGCCGTCGTGCTGGCCGGCACCTCTTCCCGGTCGACCTCGGCGCCCCTGAGCTTGCGGGGCCAGGCGCTGAACCCGCCGAGGAGTGCGAGCAGGGCGGGGACCAGGACCGCGCGCACCACCAGGGCGTCGATCAGGACTCCCAGCCCCATGACGAACGCCAGCTCGCGGAACTGGCGGAGCGGGACGAGGGCGAGCATGCCGAAGCTCGCCGCGAGGGTGATGCCAGCGGCCGTGATGGCGCCGGAGGTCTCCGGCACGCGTTCGGCGATGGCCTTGCGCATGGTGGTCTGCTTGGCCCGGGTCCAGACGTGACCGACCCCGTAGATGTTGTAGTCGGACCCGAGGGACAGCAGCAGGACCGAGGCGGCGAACGGCACGTAGAAGGCCACCCCTTCGTGGCCCAGCCGGTCCTGGAAGACCAGCGTGAGGCAACCCAGCGATGCGGCGAGGGCGAGCACGCTGCACGCGAGCAGCAGCACCGGGGCGACGAAGGCCCGCAGGAAGACCATCAGCAGGACCAGGTTGACGAGCAGCACCGCGACGGCAATGCGCTGCAGGTCGGCGTTGGTCGCGGCCACGAGCTCGCTCGCCACGGCCGTGTCGCCGGCGAGGCCGTAGCGGGCGTCACCCAGTCCCGCCCGCTGCAGCAGGTCGGGCATGGCCGCAGACACCCGGTTGAGGTCGCGGATCGCGGTGGGCCCCAACGGATCGTGGTCGAGGACCACGATGAGACGAGCCGCGTCGCCGTTCTTGGTCACCAGCGCCCCGGCCACCACCTCGTCGGGGAGGGCCTCTGGGCTCAGCACCCCCGCAATGCCCTTCTGTTCCGCGAGCTCCTTGCCCAGGCGGGTGAGCTTGTCCCGGTCGCCCCCGACCTTGCTGCCTTGCAGCAGCAGCTCGGTCGGCGCGACGATGCCGGGCGCGAACCCGGACGCGGCGGCCTGCGCCGCCCGCTGCGGCGCGCTGTCGGAAGGGAGGGACGCCGCGAAGGAGACGCCCAGGTGCAGGCGTCCTGCGTCGGTGGCCAGGGTCGCGAGCCCGAGCACGCACGCTCCACCGAGGACCAGCGCCACCACCCGCACCGTCAGCAGCCGGGCGGCGGCCCGTGCGAGGGGGAGCGTGGTGTTCCGACTGGGCCGGCTGGGCCAGAACAGCGCGCGACCGAAGATCGCCATCAGCGCCGGGATCAGGGTCAGCGAGACGACGACCGCGGACAGCACGGACAGCGAGAGCACGGGACCAAAGGCGCGGAAGAAGCCCGACTTGGCCACGAGCATCGCCGCGCTGCCTGCCGCGACCGCGATCCCGGCGACCAGCACGATCCGACCGGTCTGGGTGGCCGAGGCCTTGGCCGCCTCGACCTTGTCCAGGCCGTCCTCGAGACCGGTGCGCATGCTGGAGAGGTAGAAGATCGCGTAGTCCGTCACGATGCCCAGCACCAGCGCCAGCACGAGCGGTTTCAGCTCCTCGGGTGCCCCGCCCTCGATGAACCCGCCGGCGTAGTTGGTGACGCGAACGGCCAGGAAGTACGACGCCGCAGCGGTCACCAACGCCACGAGCGGCGCGACGATCGAACGGAACTTGAGGGCCACGATCCCGATCACCACGACGAGCGTGGCGCACTCGAGGAGCAGCAGGTGGCCGTAGAGGATGTCCGACTGCGCCAGCTGGGCGGGGACCGTCCCCGTGACCCCGACGTAGTGGTCGTCGGGCTGGTTCACGTGCTCCCGGGCGAACCTCTTCGCGGCAGCGACCTCGTCGCCGAACGTGGTGCCCGGCTTGGTGAAGACGTAGCTCAGGGCGGTGGTGTCCCGCTCCGACGACGACGGGAAGACGGCCTCGGCGTTGCCGATCGGCACGACCGCCACGATCGGGCCGACGTCTCCCGCGGTGTGCTTCGCCACGGCCACCGCCCGCTCCACGGCGCGCTGCTGCGCGGCCTGCGACAGACCGTCCTCGTCGCGCTGCACCAGCAGGGTGCGCGACAGGATGGGGAACCCGAAGGCCTTGGCCGACGTCGTCTCCGTCGCGATGGCGCGGCTGTTGGGCGGCGCGAAACCGCCGAGGTCGGCGTTGGACGTGCTTGCCGGAAGCCAGAGGGCCGCAGCGACGAGGACGACCGCCCACCCGGCCACCAGGAACCAGCGGAACGTGACCACGAGCCACGCGAACAGCCTGGCGAGACCGCCGGCCTCGGACTTGCGCCACGACCTCATTGACCAGCCTCTCGTGTGATGGAGAAGGCATACCCCAGATCTCGGTCGCGCACACCTTTGATGTCGAACGCCTCGCCGGGGGTGCTGAGCTCCGGCCGGCCGCCGTTCGATCGGAACGTCGTCAGGCTACGGCCCTGTGGACGAACCAGACGTAGGCCGCGACAGCGAGTCCAACGCTGGCCACGGTGACGATGCCCAGGGGAACCAGCGTCATTGAGCCGCCGAGGCCGACCAGTGGCGCGGTCAGGGCGCCGGCCGCGAACCGGGTGACGCCGAGGATGGATGACGCGGTGCCGGCGAACTGCGGGTAGTCGGCCAGGGCCAGCGATGTCGCCGGCGGAGAGACCGCCGCCGCGCCCGCTGCAACTGCGAAGAACGACGCGATCGCGCACGGCAGCGGCAGGTGGGTCACGGCCGTCGCCAGGAGCCCGCCAGCCCCCGCCGCCATGATGCCGAGACCGACGATGAAGGCCAGTCTCTCCGACCAGTGCTCGGCCAGGCGCCCACCGAGGAATCCGAACCCAGCGAACCCTGCCGCGTTGAGACCGAAGACCAGGGAGTACGTCGCCGGTGGCAGCGCGTAGACGTCCTGCAGGACGAACGATGCCCCCGCAAGGTAGCCGAAGTAGGCAGCGGCTGTGAACGCGCTGGCGAGCATCGCGCCGAGGAAGACGCGGTCGCCGAGGAGGGTCCGGACGTGTCCGCCGGTGCTCCGAGCGCCCCCACTGACGCGCAGTGCGACGGGCAGGCTCTCCCGGAATCCGAGGATGACGGCGAGCAGCACGAGCCCACCGATCGCGGTGAGAACGACGAAGAATCCTCGCCACGCGAGCAGCGTCGCCAGCTGCCCTCCGACCACCGGGGCGACGATCGCAGCCAGCCCGGACAGCACGACGATCCGACCGTAGTAACGCGTCAGCTGCCGACCCACGTAGATGTCGCGGCCTGCGGCCTGCGCAATGACCAGGCCTACAGCGCCGGCCAAACCCTGGACGAAACGCAGTGCGATGAGCATCCCGACGGAACTGCTGAAGACACACAACGCCGAGGCAACCATGAAGACGACCAAGCCGGCGATCAGCGGCCGACGGCGACCGTGGCGGTCAGAGACCGGCCCCGCGACCACCTGGCCGAGCGCCAGACCGAGCAGGCACGTGGTCATGGTCAGTTGCGCGGACGACGTGCTCGCCTCCACGTCGCGGGCGAGGGCGGGCAGAACCGGAAGGTAGAGGTCCATGGAGGCTGGCCCCAAGACCGTGAGCAACGCCAGGATCGCAGGGACGCCGCGGCCCACCTCGACTGTTGCCGAGGACGTCACAGGCCCTGGGTCAACGAGGGGCGGAGTGGTTTCCACGCTCAAGACCCCATGGTCGTGGGGGTGCCGGCCGCTGGCTCGATCCGGACGAGGAAGCTGTTGCCGGCCTCGTCGATCGACGAGAGCCCACTGTCCACGACCCCGAGCCGAACCAGGCCAGGCGGGGGAACCGACTGCCCAAGGTCGTCATGGAAGATCGCGACCGTGTGGCTCGGAGCCCAGTAGTACAGCTCCCCCTCGCGGGGGTCGAACACCCGCGCCGCGCCGGACACGTCGATCGGCGCCGGCAGCCTGCCGGACTTGGCCTGACCCATCGGGTCGCCCATGGACACCCGCAACGGCAGCATCGCAGCAAACGCTCGCGCTGCCGGAGTGTCATCAAGGCTGACCACCGCCCGTCCGGCGGGGACACGCAAGAAGACGTCGCCCGTTCTGGGAACGCGGCTGACGCTTGCGTCGGTCGGCAGAGCCGGGACGGCGGGAAGTGTCGACCCGGAGGGAGCGGGGCCGCTCAGGGTCCAGCACGCCAGCAACGCGACCACGGACGCGGGGACCAATGCTGCGCCCGCCACCAGGCGGGGTTGGCGTCGGGGTCGTCGGGTGCTGGTCATGTCCCAAGGAGACCGTCGGCGCGACGCCTGGAAAAGTCACTGATGATGGGTGTACCGACAGGGCATCCCTCATCGTCACTCGCGGTCGTACCGTGGTCGACGTGGACAACCGAGCCGAAGTCCGCGAGTTCCTGACCTCGCGGCGAGCCAAGATCACCCCCGAGAAGGCGGGCGTGCCCCAGGCTGGGCAGCGCCGGGTACCAGGCCTGCGCCGCAGCGAGGTGGCCGCACTGGCCGGGATGAGCGTCGAGTACTACGCCAAGCTCGAACGCGGCGCACTTGGGGGCGTGTCTGCGGGTGTCCTCGACGCGATCGGCCGCGCGCTGCAGCTCGACGATGCCGAGCGCCGCCACCTGTTCATGCTTGCCCAAGCTGCCGACGGCACCACGGCAGCCATGCGCCCCCGCCGACGTAGCCCCGCCCAGTGGGCGCTCCCGCCGAGCCTGCAGTGGGTGCTGGACTCCATCACCACCGGACCGGCGATCGTCGGCAACAACCGGTCCGACTTGCTCGCCGCCAACCACCTGGGGCGAGCTCTGTATGTCGACGTGTACACCGACCCAACCCGTCCGCCGAACCTGGCTCGGTTCGCGTTCCTCGACGCCGCCGCCCATCGGCTCTACCCCGACTGGGAACACATGGCCGACATCACCGTCGCCAACCTGCGCACCGCGGCGGGGCAGGACCCCCACGACAGGGCCCTTCAGGACCTCATCGGGGAGCTGTCCACGCGAAGTGACGACTTTCGACGCCGGTGGGGTACACACAACGTCCGGACGCATGCTGGTGGCACCAAGCACTACCACCACCACGTCGTCGGCGACCTCGAGCTGGCCTACGAGTCGATGGACCTGCGCTCCGGGGCCGGTCTGAGCATGACCATCTACAGTGCGGAACCGGGATCGCCCACGGCGCAGGCCCTTTCACTGCTTGCCTCGTGGGCAGCGACGCAGCAGGAAGCCAGCGTCGGGCGCACGTGACCGGCGTCAGCCGCTCACGATGACGACCAGCTTCCGGGGGCCGTGGACTCCTTCGACCCGGTCGAGCTCGATGTCGCTGGTGGCGGACGGGCCGCTGATGAAGGTGAGCGGGCGGTGGGGGTCGACACGCTGCAGGCCCTCGGGGACGGTCTGCACCACGTCGCTGACGCGGACGACGCAGACGTGGGTGTCGGGCACGAGGGTGATGGCTCGTCGTCCGCACAGCTCGCCGCCGTCGAGGACGATGGTGCCGGTCTCGGCGATGGTCACGACGGATCCGGTGACGACGGCGGGGATGCGGTCGAGCGCCCTGGCGTCGAGCGACCCGTCGTCCACGACGACGTCGGCCAGCCAGCCGGTCCATTCCCGGGGCGTGCCGGGCGGCGTGACGGCCTGGCCGATCTCCCGGGAGGCCAGCGCGTCAGCAACGGCCCGGCCGATCGAGTCGTCGTCCTCCGCGCCGATCCGGACCACGGTGGCGCGGTAGTCCTCGAGCCGGTCGACGAGCTGCAGGACGAGCTCTGGTGCCCCGGCGGCATACTCACCGTGCTGGCGGTAGGCGCGCGGGACCGGCGGCGCCGTGGGGTCGGCACCGAGGGCCCCGCGGATGCGGCTCAGCACCTCGTCGCGGGCGGTCCCTGCCGTCGTCATGAGGAGGCTCCCCGGGTGCGGGCCCACCAGTCGCGGAACGACTCGGCCGCCGGGGCGGGTGCGTCGCGCGAGGCGGTCCAGCCGTTCAGCGGCGGCGGCAGCGGGATGCGTGGCTTCCCTCGACGTATGCCGTGTCGCGCCACGGCGGCGGCGCGACCGGCTTTCGCGAAGCGGCCCTCGTCGGCCATCAACCAGGCGGCGGCCTTCATCGCGGCGGCCTCGGGGCTGGGTAGGCGATGGGTGTCGGCGTGGGCCTCGGTGTGCTCGGCGCGCAGCTGGACGAGCATGTCCGGGATGTTGATCTTGACCGGGCAGACGTCGTAGCAGGCGCCGCAGAGGCTGGAGGCGTAGGGAAGCGAGTCGTTGGGGTCGTCGCCGCCGGTGAGCCCGGTCAGCAGGGGGCTGAGGATGGCGCCGATCGGCCCGGGGTAGACCGAGCCGTAGGCGTGGCCGCCGGTGCGTTCGTAGACAGGGCACACGTTGAGGCAGGCCGAGCAGCGGATGCAGTGCAGGGCGGTCCGGCCGAGCTCGTCGGCCAGGGCCCGGGTGCGGCCGTTGTCGAGGAGGACGAGGTGGAAGTCCTGGGGCCCGTCGCCGGGGACCACGCCGGTCCAGGTCGAGGTGTAGGGGTTCATCCGCTCGCCGGTGGAGGACCGGGGGAGCAGCTGGAGGAAGACCTCGAGGTCGCGCCAGGTCGGGACGACCTTCTCGATCCCCATCACCGTGATGAGGGTGGTGGGCAGGGTGAGGCACATGCGTCCGTTGCCCTCGGACTCGACCACGGTCAGGGTGCCGGTCTCGGCCACCCCGAAGTTGGCGCCGGACACGGCCACCTTGGCGCGCAGAAACACCTCACGCAGGTGGGTCCGTGCGGCGGCAGCGAGCACCGCTGGCTCGTCGGTCAGCAAGGGGTCGACGCCGGGCATCTCGCGGGCGAAGATCTCGCGGATCTCGGCTCGGCCGCGGTGGATCGCGGGCACGAGGATGTGCGACGGCTTGTCGTGGCCGAGCTGGACGATCAGCTCGGCGAGGTCGGTCTCGTGGGCGGTGATCCCCGCGGCCTCGAGGGCCTCGTTGAGCCCGATCTCCTGGGTGGCCATCGACTTGACCTTGACGACCTCGTCGGCGCCGGTGGCGCGGACCAGGTCGGTCACGATCCGGTTGGCCTCGGCGGCGTCGCGGGCCCAGTGCACCGTGCCGCCGCGGGCCATGACGTTGGCCTCGAGCTGCTCGAGCAGCTCGGGCAGCCGGGCCATGGTGTCGGCCTTGATCGCCGACCCGGCGTCGCGCAGCGCCTCCCAGTCGGGCACCTCGGCCACCACGCTCGCGCGCTTGGCCCGGATGGTGGAGGTCGCGTGGGCGAGGTTGCGCCGCAGCTGGGTGTTGGCCAACGCGTCGTGGGCCGCAGCCGGGAACGACCGGTCCCCGGTGAGGTGACCCACGGCGGGGTCGGCGGCCGGCCCACGGACCCGGCCACCCGGCATACCCAGAAAGGTCGTCACGCCGTGCTCGCGAGGATCTCGGCGAGGTGCACGGACCGGACGCCGGTCTTGAGGCGGGAGAGGCCGCCGCCGATGTGCATCAGGCAGGAGGCGTCGCCCGCGGTGACCACCTCCGCCTTGGTCGTGAGCACCGAGGACATCTTGTCGGCGAGCATCGCAGTGGAGGTCTCGGCGTTCTTGATCGAGAAGGTGCCCCCGAAGCCGCAGCACACGTCGGCGGCCGGCAGCTCGACCAGGTCGATGCCACGAACCGCCCGCAGGAGCTGCAACGGAGCCTCGCCGACCCCCAGCAGCCGCAGCGAGTGGCAGGTGGGGTGGTAGGTGACGCGGTGGGGATAGGAGGCTCCGACGTCGGTGACCCCGAGCACGTCGACGAGCAGCTGGGACAGCTCGAACGTCTGTGCTGCAACGGCTTCCGCGCGGACGGCGAGCGCCTCGTCGCCGGCACGGCGGGCGAGGGCGGCGTGCTGGTGGCGGACCGACCCGGCACACGACCCGGACGGCGCCACGATGGCTTCGCAGCCGTCTGCGAGGGCCTGCTCGAACACCTCGACGTGGTGGCGCACCAGGCCCACGGCGTCGCGCTGGTAGCCGGTGTTGGTGTGCATCTGGCCGCAGCAGGTCTGCGCCTGGGGAAAGACCACCTCGTGGCCCAGGCGCTCGAGCACCGTGACCGTCGCGCGGCCCACGTCGGGGAAGAGGACGTCACCCAGGCAGGTGACGAACAGGGCGACCTTCATCAGGCAGTCCTGCGGACCGCTGCGGACGAGGCGCGGGCGACGAGCTCCGGCTGGAAGACCACGTGCTCGTGGTGGTGGTCGTCGCCCCGCTCCGCCTCGTCCATGAGCAGCCGGGCTGCCGTGCGCCCCAGCAGCTGGCGGGGCTGCGCCACGGTGGTGAGGGGGACCGCCGCCGCGGCGGCGTACTCGATGTCGTCGTAGCCCACGATGGCCACGTCGTCAGGGACCCGCACCCCGAGCTGGACCAGGTGTTGCAGGAGACCGAGGGCGAGCAGGTCGTTGGCGCAGAACACGCTGGTGGGCCGGCCACTCCGCGGCAGCCCGAGGAGCCGCTCCCCGGCCCGTCTGCCGTCGGCGATGGTCAGGGCGTCGGTCTGGATGAGGCTCAGGTCGTCGGCGCTGAGGCCGGCGGTCTCCATCGCCCGACGGGCCCCGGTGAGGCGGTCCGTCACCTGGGGGATCTCCAGGGGCCCGCCGATGAACGCGATCTTGCGGTGACCGGACTCCAGCAGGTGGCTGATGGCCAGCTCCCCCCCGCTCACGTCGTCGACGCCGACGGTGCACCAGTCGTGGCCGTCCTGTGGCGCCCGGTCGACGAGGACGACGGGCACCCCCTGCTCGCGCAGTCGGGTCAGTCGCGGGTTCGAGTAGTCCATCGCGGTGATGAGCACCCCGCGCACCCGCAGCTGGGTGAGCTGCTCGAGGTACTGGTCCTCGCGGTCGGCGTCCAGGTCGCTGTTGCACAGGAACAGCGAGAGGTGCTCGGTCTTGGCGACCTCCTCGATCCCTCGCGTCACATCGGTGAAGAACGGGTTCGAGGCATCGAGGACGAGGTAGGCCAGGGTGTCGCTGCGGCCCGCCGCGAGCTGTCGCGCCGAGGCGTTGGGCACGAAACCGAGCCGGGCGATGGCCGTCTCGACCTTGGCGCGCGTGGTCGGACGGACGGCAGCAGGACGGTTGAGCACGTTCGACACGGTGCCGACGGACACACCCGCCGCTGCGGCGACGTCCTTGATGCTGGCCGATGCCATCTGCGCTCCTATCCGTCCATGCACGGTACCGGGACGCCCTCTCATTGTTGCGGTGGGGAGGAGTCGGTGGGGTCAGGAAGGCACATAGACACGCACCTCCTGGGTCTCCCGCAGGGCGGCGCGGAGCTCCTCGAGGCTGTCCGGTGCGGCACCGTGGGTGCGTGCCTGGACCAGGACGTTGCCGAGCGCCGTGGCCTCGACCGGCCCGCCGGTGACCGGCGTGCCGGAGAGGTCGGCCGTGAGCTGGCACAGGAGGGCGTTCTGTGACCCGCCGCCGACGATGTGGATGACGTCGATGCCGTGGGCCAGCTCGCTCGCCCGGCCCAGAGTGCTTGCGTATGCCGCGGCGAGCGAGTCGAGGATGCACCGCACCGTGGCAGCGGGTCCGGTGGGGGGAGTGCCGCCCTTGTGGGTCACGGCGGCGGCGATCCGCTGCGGCATCCGTCCGGGCGGGATGAGCTCGGGGTCGTCGACGTCGATGGTCGGGCCGCCGCTGGGGAGGGTCTCGGCCTCGGTGAGGAGCGAGGCGAGGTCGTGGTTGGTGCCCTCGTCGGCCCAGGTCCGCAGCGACTCCTGGAGCAGCCACAGGCCGCCGACGTTGCGCAGGTACCGGACCCGGCCGTCGACACCACCTTCGTTGGTGAAGTTCGCGTGCTGGCTCTCCGCGGTCAGCACCGGCTTGTCGAGCTCCAGCCCGGCCAGGGACCAGGTGCCACTGGAGACGTAGCCGAAGCGCCGGCTGGTCGCGGGGACCGCGACGACGGCCGAGGCGGTGTCGTGCGACCCGACCGTGGTGACCACGACCCGGTCAGCCAGACCGGTGGCGCGGCTGACACGTGGGAGCAGCCGACCGCGGACCTCGCCCGGCTGGTCGATCTCCGGAAGCAGCTGCGGAGGCAGGTCGAGCAGCTCAAGCAGCGCGGCCGACCAGTCCCCGGTGGAGACGTCGAGCAGCCCGGTGGTTGAGGCGTTGGTGGCTTCGGTGCGGAGCTGGCCCGTGAGCCAGTAGGCCAACAGGTCCGGCAGGAGGACGACGTGGGCGGTCTTGTCCCACAACGGGGAGCGCTTCTCCGCTTCGAGCTGGTAGAGGGTGTTGAAGGGCAGGTACTGGAGGCCGTTGACGGCATACAGCTGGTCCGGGGTGATCCGGTCGTGCACGCGTTCGATGACGCTGTCGGTGCGGCTGTCGCGGTAGGAGATGGGTTCGGCGAGGAGCCGGCCGTGGGCGTCGAGCAGGCCGTAGTCGACGGCCCAGGTGTCGATGCCGATGGACTCGACCTCGGGGAACTGGGCTGCCAGTGCGGTCAGGCCGGTCATGACCTCGGCGAACAGGCCCGTGAGGTTCCACCTCAGGTGACCACCCTGCATCGCCGCCCCGTTGGCAAAGCGATGCAGGGTGTGCAACTGGGTCCGCCCGCTCGATGGGTCGACGACGCCCGCCATCACGCGCCCACCGGAGGCGCCGATGTCGATGGCGCCGAACACCCTTGCCGCCATGGTCTAGCGCAGGAAGGCGTTGGCGACGCCCGAGTCGACGGGGATGTGCAGGCCGGTGGTGTGGCTGAGCTCGTCGGACGTCAGGACCGCAGCGGCGTTGGCGACGTGCTCGGGCAGGACCTCGCGCCCGAGCAGGGTGCGCTTGGCGTAGTAGGCGCCGAGCTCTTCCTCGGGGACGCCGTAGACCTCGGCGCGCTTGGCGCCCCAGCCGCCGGCGAAGATGCCGCTGCCGCGGACGACGCCGTCGGGGTTGATGCCGTTGACCTTGATGCCGTGCTCGCCGAGCTCGGCAGCGAGCAGCCGCACCTGGTGGGCCTGGTCGGCCTTGACCGCGGAGTAGGCGATGTTGTTGGGGCCGGCGAAGACCGAGTTCTTGGAGGAGATGTAGAGGATGTCGCCGCCGAGCTTCTGGGCGATCATCGCGCCGGCGGCGGACTTGGAGGCGAGGAAGCTGCCCTTGGCCATGACGTCGTGCTGCAGGTCCCAGTCGGCCTCGGTGGTCTCGAGCAGGGGTTTGGAGATGGACAGTCCGGCGTTGTTGACCAGCAGGTCGAGCCCGCCGAAGGCCAGGAGCGTGGCGTCGACGGCGGCCTGGACGGCGGCGGCGTCGGTGACGTTCGCCTGCACCCCGATGGCGACGTCGGCGTTGCCGAGCTCGGCTGCGGCCTCCTGGGCCTTGGCGAGGTCGAGGTCGGCGATGACGACGCAGGCGCCCTCGGCGGCCAGGCGGGTTGCGATGGCCTTGCCGATGCCGGAGGCGGCGCCGGTGACGAGGGCGATCCGACCAGCGTGCGAGCGGGGCTTGGGCAGGCGGGCGAGCTTGGCCTCCTCGAGGGCCCAGTACTCGATCCGGAACTTCTCGGACTCGTCGATGGGGGCGTAGGTGGAGACCGACTCGGCGCCGCGCATGACGTTGATGGCGTTGGTGTAGAACTCGCCGGCGACGCGGGCGGTCTGCTTGTCCTTGCCGTAGGAGAACATCCCCACGCCGGGCACGAGGACGATGGCCGGGTCGGCGCCGCGGATCGCGGGGGAGTCCGCGGTGGCGTTCCGGTCGTAGTAGCCCTGGTAGTCCTCCCGGTATGCCGCGTGCAGCTCGCCGAGCCGGGCGACGATCTCCTCGACCGTTGCGTCAGTGGGGAGGTCGACCACCAGGGGCTTGACCTTGGTGCGCAGGAAGTGGTCGGGGCAGGAGGTGCCGAGCTCGGCGAGGGGGGCGAGCTTCTCGCTGGCCAGGAACTCGAGGACGACAGCACTGTCGGTGAAGTGGCCGACCATCGCCTTGTCCTGCGAGGCGACCGCGCGCAGGTGTGGCGCGAGGGCCGCGGCCTTGGCGCGCCGCTCGGACTCCGGTAGGGCGGCATACCCGGGCACCTGCGGGCCGAAGGGCTCGGGCTTGCCGTGCTCGTCGAGGTAGGCCTGCGCGGTCTGGATGATCCACAGCGAGTTGGCCTCGGCCTCCGCGCTGGTGTCGCCCCACGCGGTCACGCCGTGCCCGCCGAGGATGGTGCCGACGGCCTGCGGGTTGGCCGCCTTGATGGCCGCGATGTCGAGCCCGAGCTGGAAGCCGGGGCGCCGCCAGGGCACCCAGACCACCTTGTCGCCGTAGATCTCCTTGGTGAGCTGCTCGCCGTCCTTGGCGGTGGCGATGGCGATGCCGCTGTCGGGGTGCAGGTGGTCCACGTGCGCTGCGTCGACGAGCCCGTGCATGGCCGTGTCGATCGAGGGAGCTGCGCCGCCCTTGCCGTGCAGGCAGTAGTCGAAGGCGGCGACCATCTCGTCCTCACGGTCGACGCCGGGGTAGACCTTGACGAGGGAACGCATCCGATCCAGGCGAAGGACGGCCAGACCGGACTCGGTCAGGGTGCCGAGGTCACCGCCGGAGCCCTTCACCCACAGCAGCTCGACCTGCTCGCCGGTCACCGGGTCGGTCTCGGACCCCTTGGCGGAGGTGTTGCCACCCGCGTAGTTGGTGTTCCTCGGGTCGGCACCCAGCCGGTTGGAGCGGGCGATCAGGTCGGCAACGGCGTTGTTGGTCATCGGGGTTCTTTCTCGGTCGAACGGGAGGACGTGGGGAGAGCCAGGGAGGGGGAGTGGGGCTCAGGCGCCCCAGCCGGCTTGCGTGCCGCCGACGCGGTCGGCGGCGATGTGGTCCTGGTAGCCACTCGCGGCGTAGGCCTTCATGGGGTCGGCGGGCAGCCCGCGGGTGACGCGCCAGTCGGCGAGGTCTGCGCGGACGTCGGTGTAGAAGGCGTCCATGAGGATGCCGTTGGCGCCCAGCACGTCGCCCGCGCGCTCGGCCTCGCGCAGCGCGGCACGGTCGACGAGCAGGGCCCGAGCGGTCATCTCCTGGACGTTGAGGACCGAGCGGATCTGACCGGGGATCTTGTCCTCGACGTTGTGGCACTGGTCGAGCATGAACGCGACGTCGCTGTCCTCGCCGTAGCCGCCGCCGCGGATCACCTCGTAGAGGATCCGGAACAGCTGGAACGGGTCGGCCGCGCCGACGATGAGGTCGTCGTCGGCGTAGAAGCGCGAGTTGAAGTCGAACGAGCCCAGCCGGCCCAGCCGCAGGAGCTGGGCGACGATGAACTCGATGTTGGTGCCGGGTGCGTGGTGGCCGGTGTCGAGGCAGACCGTGGCGCGCTCGCCGAGGGCGAGGCAGTGGACCAGGGAGGTGCCCCAGTCGGGGACGTCGGTCGCGTAGAACGCCGGCTCGAAGAACTTGTACTCCAGGACCAGTCGCTGGTCCTGGCCGAGTCGCGTGTAGACCTGCGCGAGCGAGTCGGCGAGCCGGTCCTGGCGGTCGCGCAGGTCACCCTGGCCCGGGTAGTTGGTGCCGTCGGCGAGCCAGATCTTCAGGTCTCGGCTGCCGGTGACGTCCATGATGTCGATGCACTCGAGCTGGTGGGCGATCGCCTTCGCCCGGATCCGCTCGTCGACGTGGGTCAGGCTGCCGAACTTGTAGTCGTCGTCCTGGAAGGTGTTGGAGTTGATCGTCCCGAGGCGCACCCCGAGGTCCTCGGCGACCCGGCCGAGCTTGTCGTAGTCGTCGACCTTGTCCCAGGGGATGTGCAGGGCGACCGAGGGCGCGAGCCCGGTGAGCCGGTGCACCTGGGCCGCGTCCGCCAGCTTCTCCTCGACCGTGCGCGGCGTGCCCGGGGTGGTGAAGACCTTGAAGCGCGTGCCCGAGTTGCCGAACGCCCAGGAGGGCAGCTCGATCGCCTGTTGGGCGAGGCTGTCCGCGATGTCGGCGAAGGTGTTCATGCCTGACCGTCCGTTCATGAGTGCAAATGAAGCGCTTCAGTTGCATGGAGTAAACAGCAAGAAGCGACGCGCGTCAACGCCGAGCTCGGGAACGCCCTGCAGGAGGAGCGCTGGGGTTGGAAGTCTTGATATCAAGGCAATTCACAGCAGAAACAAATAGAGGGAGAATGGTTGACAGGTCCAGGCGGCGCCCCTACCTTGGAGCCACGTCAGGAAATGAAGCGATTCAAAACACGACGTGAGACCAACGCGGATACGCGCCCCAATGCTGTGGAGGTACCCATGAAGATTTCCCGTTCAAAGTTCGCGGCCACCGTCGTTGCTGCAACTGCCGTCGTGTCGCTCGCTGCCTGTGGCGGCGGTGGGGATGCGGCCTCGTCCGGCAAGACGACGATCACGCTGCTCACCGACAACGCGGAGACGACGGTGAAGCCGGCCAAGGCGATCGCCGAGGCCTTCGAGAAGGCCAACCCGACCATCACCGTCAAGCTGGAGTCCCGACCCGGCGGCGCCGATGGCGACAACCTGGTCAAGACCAAGCTGTCGACCGGCGACATGGCAGACGTGTTCTGGTACAACTCCGGTTCGCTCCTGCAGGCGCTCAGCCCGGCGAAGAACCTGGTCGACCTGACCGGCGACCCTGCCCTCAAGGACACCGACCCGGCGTTCCTGCCGACGGTCACGCAGAACGGCAAGGTCTACGGTGCTCCCGTGGGCACCGTGATGGGTGGCGGGATCCTCTACAACAAGGAGGTCTACTCCAAGCTCGGCCTGTCGGTCCCCAAGACGTGGGCGGAGTTCGAGTCGAACAGCGACAAGATCAAGGCCGCCGGGCTCACCGCGGTGGTGGGCAGCTTCAAGGACACCTGGACGTCCCAGCTGTTCGTGCTCGGCGACTTCCACAACGTCGCTTCGGCCAACCCCAGCTTCGCTGCCGACTACACCGCGAACAAGGTCAAGTACGCGACGGATCCGACGGCGGTGAAGGGCTTCGAGAAGACCGCAGAGGCGAAGGCCAGGGGCTGGCTCAACAAGAGTGCCGGCTCGACGACCTTCGACCAGGGCATGAAGCTGCTGGCCAGTGGCAAGGCGGGCCAGTACCCGCTGCTCACCTTCCCGGTCGGCACGCTGTCGAAGGAGGACGCCGCCAAGATCGGCTTCTTCGGGATCCCGGGTGACGACGCGAGCAAGAACGGCGCCACCATCTGGCCCGGCAACGGTCAGTACATCCCCAAGACCAGCAAGAACATCGACGCTGCCAAGAAGTTCATCGCCTTCGTGGCCTCGCCCGCCGGCTCCGAGGTGTACTCCTCCGCAGCCCCGCCCACCGGCCCGTACATGGTGACCGGATCGAAGGTGCCCGCTGACGCACCGCCGGTCGCCCAGGACCTCCAGGCCTACATCGACGCCAAGGCGACGACCCCGGCCCTCGAGTTCCTGTCGCCGGTGAAGGGCCCGTCGCTGGAGCAGATCACCGTCGCCGTCGAGACCGGCCAGACCTCGGGCAAGGACGGTGCCGCCCAGTACGACGCCGACGTGACCAAGCAGGCCAAGCAGCTGGGACTGCCGGGATGGTAACCAGCGTCACCCCGAGCCAGACTCGGACGACCGGCCCCCGCGGTGACGCGGGGGCCGGTCGGCCCACCCGGAAGCAGGCCCGGTCCGGTGGCGCCCGCAACCTCCGCGCCCGGACCTACTCCTACTGGTTCTACGCGCCCGCAGCGGTGATCTATGGGCTGATCTTCCTGGTGCCGACCGTGATCGCCTTCTACTACTCCCTCACTCGCTGGACCCTGTTCGACTCAGAGTTCATCGGGCTGGACAACTTCAGGCAGTTCTTCTCCGAGCAGTCATTGGTCAGCGGCCTCAAGAACACGCTGATCTACGCGGTCCTCACCAGTGGCCTCAAGGTGGTGCTCGGCATGCTCTTCGCGGTCCTGCTGACCGGCCCGATCCGCTCGCGTGGCCTCCTGCGCTCGGTCGTGTTCTTCCCCGTCCTCGTGAGCACCGTGGCCGTGGGCATCACGTTCAGCGTGCTGCTGCAGCCGGACTTCGGCCTCGTCGCCACCGTCCTGAGCAAGGTCGGCATCACCTCGCCCGACTGGCTCGGTGACCCCAGCCTCGCCCTGCTGTCCGTGGCCCTCGTCGACGTGTGGAAGGGCGTGGGACTCGCGACGCTGATCTACATCGCGGGCATCCTCGCCATCCCCAAGGACTACTACGAGGCCGTCGACGTCGACGGCGGCAATGCCTGGACCAAGTTCCGGAACATCACCCTCCCGCTCGCCCGCCCGGCGACCTTCACCGTCATCCTCCTGTCCCTGATCGGAGGCCTCCGGTCGTTCGACCTCATCTGGACGATGACCGGGGGCGGGCCCGGGTTCAGCAGCGACGTGATCGCGTCGGTGATCTACAAGCAGTACCAAGCCGGCTTCTACGGCTTGGCCACGGCGGGCAACGTCGTCCTCTTCGTCATGGTGTCCCTGATCATCTTCCCGCTGTTCCGGTACTTCAACTCGAAGGAGGTGGAGTCATGAGGACGAAAACCCTGAGAAGCGTCTCGCTGGAAGTCGTGGCCATCCTGGTCGCCCTGGTCGTGTTCGTCGTTCCGTTCGTGTTCATGTTCCTCACCGCGTCCAAGGACGAGTTCGAGTCGGCCGACCTGAAGTTCTCGCTGCCCACCGACTGGGCTGTCGTCGACAACATCAAGGAGGCCTTCGCAGCTCGGGACGGGATGCTGCTCACGGCCTTCAAGAACAGCACCATCCTCACCGTCGTCTCGGTGGCCATCCTCGTGGTGCTGTGCTCGATGGTCGGCTACGTCATCCAGCGCCGTCCTGGGCGGGTGGCGAACCTCGCCAACATCCTGGTCATCTCCGGGCTGATCATCCCGCCGGCCGTCGTGCCGACCATCTGGGTCCTGCAGCAGATGCACCTGTTCAAGACCCTGCCCGGGCTGATCCTGGTCGAGGTCGCCTACCAGATGGCGTTCTGCGTGCTGCTCTTCCGCGCCTTCGTCGCCGCCATCCCCCGGGAGCTGGACGAGGCAGCCATGATCGACGGGTGCACGGGGCTGAACCTGTTCTTCCGCGTGATCTTCCCGCTCCTTCGGCCAGTCACGATCACGGTGATCCTCACGAGCTCGGTCTTCATCTACAGCGACTTCGTCAACCCGCTGTACTTCCTGCCCGGTGACGAGAACGCCACGGTGCAGCTCACGCTGTTCAACTTCCTCAGCCAGTTCAGCACGCAGTACAACCTGCTCTTCATGGACATCGTGCTCGTCACGCTGCCTCCGCTGGTCCTCTTCATCTTCTTCAACCGCAAGATCGTCGCCGGAATGACGTCCGGCGCCGTCAAGGGCTGACGCCCTTCGGCGGGTGGGCGCAGGGCCCGCCCGACCATCCCTACCAAACCGTTCTCCCGACAGCTCGCACAGCTCTCCCGAAAGGCAGCCATGACCCACGAATGGTCCGCGGACCTGATCGCCCCTGACGAGGACTTCGCCGGAGCCCCCTTGCTGCGCAAGGAGTTTGCGCTCGACCAGGGCCACGGTCCCGTGGTGGGGGCGACGCTCTTCGTCACGGCGCACGGGATCGTCGAGCCGACCATCAACGGCACTCCCGTCTCGGACGAGGTGCTCACCCCGGGGTGGACCAGCTACGAGTGGCGCCTGCGCTACCGCAGCTACGACGTCACGCCGCTGGTCTCGGACACCTCGGTGTTGGGGCTCGCCCTGGGCAACGGCTGGTTCCGTGGGCGCCTGGGGTGGAGTGGAAAGAGTGGGTTCTACGGCGCCGAGCTCGCGGGCCTCGCGGAGCTCCACGTGGAGTTCGAGGACGGGCACCGCCAGCTCGTGGGCACTGACGCCACCTGGCAGGCAGGTCCCTCCGCCACGCTAGTCAACGACCTGTACGACGGCCAGACCATCGACGCCCGCCTGGAGTCCTCCGACTGGACCCGGCCCGGCGCCGCCCTCGAGGGTTGGTCCGGGGTGCACGCGGTGGCCCATGACGGTGGACGGCTGGAGCCGTACCTCGGGCCCCCCGTCCGTCGTCAGGAGGTCGTGGCGCCGGTGAAGGTGTGGACCTCCCCGGCGGGAGCGACGCTGGTCGACTTCGGGCAGAACCTGGTCGGCTGGCTCCGCTTCTCCGTGCAGGGCGAGGCAGGCAGCGAGATCACGGTGCGCCATGCCGAGGTCCTCGAGCGCGACGAGCTCGGCACCCGGCCGCTACGCACCGCCGAGGCGACCGACCGCTTCATCCTCAGCGGGGGGGTCGACACCTTCGAGCCCACCAAGACCTTCCACGGTTTCCGGTATGCCGAGGTGTCGGGCTGGCCGGGCCAGCTCACCGAGGACTCGATCGAGGCCGTGGTCGTGCACTCCGAGCTCGAGCGGACCGGCACCTTCGAGTCGTCCGACGAGCTCCTCAACCAGCTGCACCGCAACGTGGTCTGGGGCCTCAAGGGCAACTTCCTCGATGTCCCCACCGACTGCCCGCAACGCGATGAGCGGCTGGGCTGGACCGGTGACATCGCTGCCTTCGCCCCCACCGCGGCATACCTCTATGACGTCTCCGGCTTCCTGTCGAACTGGCTCGTCGACGTCGACCTCGAGCAGAGCCATGCCGATGGCATGGTGCCCTTCGTCGTGCCGGACGTCCTCAAGTACATGGAGATCCCGGCAGACTTCCCTGACCCCGACAGCACGGCGGTCTGGAGCGATGCGGCGGCCTGGGTGCCGTGGGCACTGTGGACCGCCTACGGCGACAAGGCGGCCCTCGAGCGCCAGTACCCGGCGATGACGGCGCACGCCCGTCGGGTCGAAGGGCTGCTCTCGGACAACGACCTGTGGGACAAGGGTTTCCAGTTCGGCGACTGGCTGGACCCGCAAGCTCCACCGGACGAGCCGTTCAAGGCGAAGGCGGACAACGGCGTCGTGGCAACGGCGTGCTACTACCGAACCCTGCGCCAGGTGGCTGCGACGGCCGAGATCCTCGGCATCCCCGACGACGCGGGCTACTTCTCGGCCCTGGCCGAGCGGGTGCGCAGTGCCTTCCAGAAGCACTACGTCACCGAGGGCGGCCGCGTCCTGAGCGACTGCGCCACCGTCTACGCCCTGGCCATCGAGTTCGGTCTGCTCGACGAGGCCGATCGCCAGGGTGCCGGTGACCGGCTCGCAGAACTGGTGCGGGACAACGGTTTCCGCATCTCCACGGGTTTCGCCGGTACGCCGTTCGTGACCGACGCCTTGACGTCCACGGGGCACCTCAACGATGCCTACCAGCTGCTCCTGGAGCGGGAGTGCCCGTCGTGGCTGTACCCGGTCACGATGGGTGCCACCACCGTTTGGGAGCGCTGGGACTCGATGCTGCCCGACGGGACCATCAACCCCGGCGAGATGACGAGCTTCAACCACTACGCCCTGGGCGCCGTGGCCGACTGGATGCACCGGACCATCGCCGGCATCGCCCCGCTCGCGCCCGGGTACGACCGTGTCCTCATCGCGCCACGACCGGGTGGAGGGCTGACCTGGGCCAAGGGAGCCCTGGACACCAGGCACGGCACCATCGCCTCCGACTGGTCCCTGGACGACCACGGCACGCTGTCGCTTCGGATGACCGTGCCTCAGGGCGTCGAGGCCACAGTGCGGCTGCCCGACGGCACGGAACGGGTGGTGGCGGGCGCCGGGGACCACCAGTTCACCGCGTCCAGCTGAGTCTTGTCAGGAGCGGGCGGCGAGGCGGGAACCCTCCGTGAAGAAGGCTGCGATCCCGGCGACGTCGGCGAGCTCGTCGACGAGGCGAGCGGCGCCGAACGGGGCGTTCCAGAAGTCACCGGTCACCGGGCGGTACGGGCCGACGTAGGCGTACGGCCGGTCCAGGTAGCCGTCGCCGGGGGAGACCCCGTAGTTGACCTCGTCCACAGTGGTGGCGACGTCGAAGTGCTCCGGCCAGAGGGTGCGTTCGGCGTCGGGTCTGAAATCGCGGAGGGCCTCCTCGCCGAGTCGGAAGGCCGTCTCGATGACGTGGACCGAGTCGGGATCCAGGTGCACGGTCTCCGACGGTGGGACGTGGGGACCGTCGCTGTAGACGTCGTCCAGCGGGCTGGCCTCCCAGCCGGCCTGCTTGGCCGCGTCCGAGATCGTGAGCCCGTTGAGGGGAATCCGTGAGTGCGGGGTGACCAGCTCACCGGCGGCCAGCGCGATGACCGGGTCGTCCCAGGTGCCGATGCCCTCTGGGCGCACCCGCAGCCGCAGGTCGCCGGTCTCGCGGAACCGCGGCCCGGCGAGGACCAGCTCGGCCAGCGCGTGCAGGCTGAGCCGGGTCTGGGTGTAGGTGTCGGCCGGATCGGCCATCTTGTCCTCCTCGGGCTCGGTCAACGGTGCGAAAGGGCTTGCCGAACGCCAGACCCCTGACGCAGCAGTGCCCCCACCCGAGCGAGCGGGGGCACCACCTCGGCCGACGTCCAGCGCCCCTGAACTTGCAGGACGTCGCCGTGATGGCCGGGGGTCTGAGCGGCGCTGCTGGACCCGACGATGGCCATCGACCATGGCCTGCGGGTCCGGGCAGGCGCTTCTGTCAATGGTATGTAGCAGTGGGGTCAACGCAAGGGGCTGTTGCTGGACACGGTGGGTTCCGTGCCCCTGAAGGGCAGCGATCACCAGGCGCCCACGACCGAGCTCATCCTCGGCAGCACATCGATCGGCGATCGAGCAGGCCAAGGGCGCGCTGATGCTGCGCTTCGGCGTCGACGCCGAGGTCGCCTTCGGACTCCTGCGAGGCTACTCGAAACAGCACAACATCAAGCTGGCGACCCTGGCCGCGCCCGAGACTCGCTCGTCAGTCGTCCTTCTTGAGGCTCGGGTACTTCTTCTCGACCGCCGCCCGGACCTTCTTCTGCTCGGACTCCGACCCGTGTTGGGCGACCCGGGCCAGGGCGTTACGCGCGTGCTCGATGTCCGGAATGGGGTACTTCTCCTGCTCCGGCAACGCGAACGACGACTTCTTCAGCTTCTTGCGGTTCTCGGTGTCACTGAGGTCCTTGGACACGGTGGACTCCTTCCGTGGTTCTTTCCTCCTGGCACTCCGCGGCGAGGTCAGTACCAGTGCCGACGCCCGCCGATCGCGCGGCCCGTCGAGCCGAGCAGCACCAGCACCAGGCCGATGACGGCCAGGATGACGCCGATCGTGATGAGGATGGGGAGATCGGCCACGTAGCCGATGATGACCAGGATGATGCCGAGGATGATCATGCCTACCTCCTTGATCTCAGGCTTCAGAGATAGTGCCCAGACCGGGAGCTTCTAAACGTCGTCGACCCCGAATTCTGACCGAGCCGGGGGCAGCCCTTGCGAAGGCCGAGAGACGACGAGAGAGCCGTCACGATGCGATCGGGCCGCCGCCTGCTGGGCGCGGTAACGGCGCACCTTGGCGCGATCTCCGCACGTCTCCATGTCACACCACCGTCGCGCCTTCGCGCGCGAGCGGTCGAGGAAGGGGTGAGTGCACAGGTCGTCTGCGCACAGCTTCAGGATGGCGCCGTCGGTGGGGTCGACGAGAGCGACGCCGGCCTGGGCCACGGCCGCAAGACAGGCTGCTGCATCGCCACGTCGGACACGTCGGCCGTCTGGCCCCACGCTGTTGATGGGCCCTTGTTGGCTGGCGACCCTGTTGAGGGCCAGCCGGCTGCGCTCAGGTATCGGTGTCCCCTCCAAGAGTGCAGTAACCACGTCGAACAGGTGCTCTCGCAGCTCACGGGCGCGGTTCAAGTCTGGCTCGCTCACCGGGGGAACGCGGTCGACCAGACCCGCCTCGACGTACCAGCGACCGAGCGTGGCGCCGCTGTCGAGGCCCTCCTCGTTGCGGGTGCCCCGCTCGCTCACAGTGCCCACGAAATCGAGCGCGGCGTTCCCAGCGACGTGCGCCATTGACATGCCACCAGTTTGACCGGTTACCTCGCGTCTGGCAACGTGGAGGTAACCGGTTTGAGGAGTGTCATGCCTTCGAGGACGATGACCACCTACATGGCAGCGGCCGTGCTGGTGCGGGCCATGGACGCGGGAGCCACCGTCGGCGTGGTGCTCCTGTGCAGCGCCTCGCAGATGTCGTCGCCGCTGCGGACCGCCGGACTCCTCGGGGCGGCCCTCACCGCTCCGCACGTCCTCGGCTTCGTCACGGCCCCCCTCCTCGACCACTCCCGCGACCCGCGACGGGTCATCGGTGCCGCCGCAGCCACTTTTGCGAGCATGCTTGCGGCGGCCACGACGGCACTCGCAACCGCTCCACTGGGGGTCGTCTTCCTTCTCTGCCTGATCGCCGGCGGGTCAGGGCCGTTGCTCACCGGTGGGTTGAGCAGCTTGGTCGACGGACGTCGGGCCGACGAACAGGCACGACGGAGTCGCGCTCTCGACGCTCTCACCTACGGCCTTGCCGGGGCAGCCGCGCCCGCCTTCATCGCGGTCCTCGCGACGCTCGTGTCGCCCCGCGGTGCGCTCCTGGCTCTCTGCGGTCTGGGCCTTCTGGGCGCCGGGCTGGTCATGCACCTACCCTCCACCCGACAGGTGAAGGGGCGGAGCGAGCGGACGCGTCATGCGTCGTGGGGCGCCGAAAGCCAACACGATCCGACATCCCCCGCGCTTTCTGGTCTTCGGTCCGGCCTGTCCGCGATCTGGCGTGACCGGCGGCTCAGGCAGGTCGCGATACTCACCTGGCTGGGCGCGTTCGTCGTCGCGGCAGCGTTGCTCGCCGGGATGTCCTTGGGCGAACGGAACGCCACCGGCCACGGCGGATGGATCGCCGCTGCTTTCGGAAGCGGTGGCCTTGTCGGCGGCCTTCTGCTCGCCGTGCACCCACTGCGAGCGGACCCAGCCCGCGGGATGATGATGTGGGTCGGTGGGCTCGTCCCGGTGCTCACCGCGGGTGCGCTCCTCGGGACGAGCCTTCCCCCATTGCTGGCCACCTTCACGACCTTGGGCCTGGTCGTCGCGCCCCAGACAATGCTCAGCCTCGCGGCCCGAGGCGAGTACGCACCCGCAGGCTCTCAGGGCACCGTCTTCGTCACCGTGGCCGGGACGAAGGTGGCCTTCGCGTCCGCCGGCACGGCAGCCGCCGGTCTCACCGCCGGCCTGCCACCAACACAAGTGCTAGCCGCGCTGGGCGCCCTGACCCTGGGCGCCGTGACAGTGGCGGGCCTCGCCGGCGGACGATCTCGCTGACCGCCAACCCAACGCAACGGAAGCTAGTGGGTTTCGGCCATGCTCCACATGGTCCAGAGCTCGGTGCGCATCCGCCGCGGCTGTTGCAGCGTGTAGACGACGGCCTCGGCGATGTCGGTCGGCTCCATGAACTGCCCCTCGGACGGGTCCGCGCCTCCGAACCGTCCATCGGCGGCCGCGAACGCCGTGTTCACGCCGGCCGGCGCGATCACGGTCGTGCGGATACCTTCGCTTCGAAGCTCGCGGTCGAGGGCGTAACCCAGGTTGATCTGCGCGCCCTTGGTGGCGGCATACACCGCCTCCTTGCCACCTCCGATCAGGAGGCCGGCGACGGAACCGATGATGACGATGTCGCCTCCGTCGCCCTGCACGCGGAACTGGCGCACGGCCGCGCGGGCCAGCCAGACGGAACCCTTGACATTGACGTCGATCATGAGGCTGACGTCGTCGGCCGAGAAGTCGAGAACTCCGCCGTAGAAGCCGATGGCGGCGTTGGCCACCACCGAGTCCACCCGCCCGAACGCGCTGATCCCGGCCTCGATGAGGGCTGCCGAGGTGGCTTCGTCGCGGACGTCCCCGGGGACGACCACGAGCCGGTCCTCGTCCTGGAGCTCAGCCTGCACGGTCGCCAACGACTGGGGGCGCAGGTCGCCCGCAACGACCCGGCCGCCACCCGCCAGGACCTGGCGGGTGATCGCTCCCCCGATCCCGCCACCCGCACCGGTGACGACGACGACTGTGTCTCGCAGGCTGCGCTGTCTGCTCATGCGGGGAACGCTAGGAGGCGGGCGAGACGCACGACAAGCGCCCCCGACCCGCGTTCTCGATACTTTTCTCGTGTCCTTGAGAGGCAGGCGACGATGTCGTTCCGACCCGAGTCCAGCCGTTCCCAGCCGACCCGGTCGGGGAGCCGCCGTGACTGAGCGGCTACAGCAACTCGCGAACTTCAACCGCCAGTTCCTCGCCGAAGTCGGCATGACACCCAGCGCATACAGACGCCTGGAGCTGTCACAGAAGCCGCCGCACCAGGTGTTCAGCCTCAACACCCGTGCGCCCGCCCACTAGCCTGACCAGGGGGGCAGGCGCCCGCGCCGCCGGCGAAGCGCCCGGATGTCACGCGGAGATACGCACCCGAGCGCTGCTGGGCGGATAGCGGCATCGTCTACTGCCCGGCGAGACGGCTTTGACCACTGCACCAAGCCGCGACTCTTGGAAAGGCGGACCTGGCGGCGATAGGGGGGCTCAACCGCCAGGTCCGCCGGTTTAGGGGGAGCGCAAGGACGCGTTGGCGACGAGGACGGTCAGGCTCGTGTAGTCCTCCTGGCTGGCGCTCATGGCCCGCCGGTTCGCATCGCTCAGGTGCCCGATGTCCGGAATGACGATGCCCCAGGCCTCGTCGCCGCGGCGGAAGTGCTGCATCAGCGCGTCGAACGCCGATGGCGCGGCGTGGCGTCGGTCGATGAAAATGGTCCCGAGCGTGAACCCTTCGCTGCGGGCGAAGTGCTCGAGACGCGTCTCGGCGCTGGTGAGGGGCTCCCCTTCATCGAGCGCGCCCTCACAGATGTAGCCGAACACCAGGGGTCGGAAGCGGTCACTCATCACAGGCCCTCACGAGCAGCCATGCCGCGCTGTCGGGCGGCAGCTTCTCGCCCACCTCGGCCTTGCTGGCGTGCAGCACGTGACCGTCGACGGGCATGCACACGGGTCGGGACGAGCAGTTCACCACGCACGCGAAGCCGTCACCGCGCATGAAGGCCAGCACTCCCGGCTCGGTGGGCAGCCACCGGAACTCCCCTTGCGTGATGCCAGGCACCCTGCGGCGCAGCGCGATCGCCTCGCGGTACAGGTGCAGCATCGACTCGCCGGACTCCAGCTGCCGGTCGACGGCGTGGTAACCGAACCAGTCCGGCTGCGGGAGCCAGGTGGTCGCAGCAGCGGGCTCCGGGGAGAAGCCCAAGGCGTCCCTGCCCGAGTCCCAGGGCAGTGGGACCCGACAGCCGTCCCGTCCCCGGCGCGCACCGGCCGTGCGGTGGAACATGGGGTCTGTCAGGAGGTGTTCCGGCAGGTCGGTGACCTCCGGCAGACCCAGCTCCTCGCCCTGGTAGATGAACGCCGACCCGGGGAGCGCCAGCATGAGCAGGGCGGCGGCGCGAGCCCTGCTGAGGCCCAGCTCGATGTCGCCGACCGGGCCGCCCGGGGCGCCGCCTGCGTACCGGGTCACCACCCGGGGCATGTCGTGGTTGTTGAGCACCCACGCGACGGGTGAGCCGGTGGCGGCAACCGTCAGCCGTCCGCGATCGATCACGCTGCGCAGCTGCTCGACGTCCCAGGGGGTCCGCAGGAACTCGAAGAAGAAGCTCTGGTGAAGCTCGTCCGGGCGCTGGTATGCGGCGAGCTCCGCCGTGTCCAACACCCCGACCTCGCCGATGAGCACGCGCTCGTGTCCGGTGGAAGCGGTGTACCAGTCGGCGATGGCGCGCCAGCGGCGCCACACGTCGTGCACCTCCAGTTGGTTCCAGGCATGGGGGTTGTTCGGGTCGCCGGTGAGCTCGTCGTCGAGGGCGGAGTCGTGGTCCGGCAGCCCTTCCTGCTTGTGGAGACCGTGGGCCACGTCGATCCGCAACCCGTCGACGCCCCGGTCGAACCAGAACCGCAACACCTCCTCGAAGTACGCCGGCACGGCTGGGTGTCGCCAGTTGAAGTCAGCCTGCTCCTCAGCGAAGGTGTGCAGGTACCACTGCCCGGGCGTGCCGTCGGGCTCGATGATCCGCCGCCATGCCGGTCCCCCGAAGATGGAGCGCCAGTTGTTGGGCGGCAGCTCTCCTTGCGCGCCTCGGCCGTCGGCGAAGTGGAAGCGACCACGTTCGGGGCTGCCCGGTCCGGCGGCCACTGCTGCAGTGAACCAGGCGTGCTCGATCGAGCAGTGGTTGGGAACGACGTCGATGAGGACCTTGATGTCGAGCCGGTGAGCGTCGCGGACCAGGGCGTCGAAACCCTCGAGAGTGCCGTATTGGGGGTCCACGTCGAGATAGTCAGCGACGTCATACCCGTGGTCATGCTGGGGCGAGGGAAAGAACGGGTTGAGCCAGATGGCGTCGACGCCAAGGCTGCGCAGGTACGGCAGGCGTTGGCGGACTCCGCCGAGGTCGCCCACGCCGTCACCATCAGAGTCCTGAAAGCTGCGCACATAGACCTGGTAGGTAACGGCCTGGCGCCACCAGCCGAGGTTCCCCTGGTCGCTGTGCGACCCGCTGCTGCGGGCGGCCTGCGGGTGGGGGTGCCGCGCAGGACGCACAGGTCCGCCAGGCTGGCGGAGTGCGGTGCTGGGCAGGCTGTGCATCGTGGTGGGCCTCGGGGTGTGAGCGCTAACTTTCGTGCACCACAGAGTTCCGCGTGCGTCACGACCGCGGCATCCGGAGAACTACGGGGATCGGTACTGAGATCGTCCGAGTACGTAGTCGACCGTCAGTGAGGCCAGTGCTGCCCCAATCGGCTGGCCACCTGTGCTCGTGAGGTGAGCCCCAGCTTGTTCAAGATGTTGCCGACGTGCGTCTCGGCTGTGCGGCTCGAGATCACGAGACGTGCGGCAATCTCCCTGTTGCTCAGCCCCTGAGCGATGAGGGCCGCGATCTCCTGCTCCCTGCGGGTCAGTCCATGGGCGGTGCCGACGTCGGCAGCTGGGGGTGGTTCGCCGTCGCTGGCTCCCTGGTCGGGGCCCTCGTCGTCTCCCTTGGCCAGGCCGAGTGCCTGGTCGAGTGAAGAGGCGGCACCCTCGGCGAATGCCTTCTCGAACAGGGTGTCACCGAGAGCTTCGCGGACCGCGTCCTCCGATCGCCGGTCGAACATGCCGTATGCCGTGGTCTCGTCGACCTTTGCCCCGCTGGCCCGCCACACCGCCTGCGATGCGCCCAGCAACCGGGCCGCCCGTTCGTCGGGGGCCTCGAGCGCGGCGCACCACGACAGCGCCTGGACGTCGAAGCTGAGCCCGGTCAGGTCGTGCATCGGCTCGAACAGGCTGATCGACTGGCGGAGCGCTCGGCGAGCTTCGTCGAGCCGACCTTGGCTCCAGCGCACGATCCCGACACTCCATAGCGCGTAGGCCTTCGAGGAGAGCGCGCCGTGGCGCGCGGCGAGGGCCAGAGCCTGCTCGCTGAACTCCTCGGTCCGAGGGTCGTCCATGAAGAACGCGGCGGCCGACAGCAGGAGCAAGGTGTCGAACTCGCCGAGTGGGTCGCCCACCGCGCGGAATCGACTGAGCCCGCTCTCCAAGAGCACGCAGGCGCCAGGAAGATCCCCCTGGTACATGGCCGCGTGGCCACGGCACTCGTCGATGCGCCCTCGCAACAGCTCGTCGTCGAACTGCTCGGCCAGGTCCGTGCACTCGGCGAGCATCGTGTGCGTCCGGTCGAACTCGCCGGCGAACATGGACAGGTAGCTCGCAGCCCACAACCCATAAGCGCGGCAGAGGTCCGGCGCCGTGGCACCCTCCAACGCCCGGACGAGATAGCGGTGTCCTTCCCGCAGGAAGCCGGCAAACCAGAAGTTCCACAGGGGGGCTGCTATGTCCAACGCGGCGGAGGACTCGCCCGGTGTCTCCAAGCACAGGTCGATGGCGGCTCGCACGTTGTCGTGCTCGCGCCTCAGCCGCAGGAACCAGTCGGCTTGCAGCGCGCTGAAGCTCTCACGCCCGAACTGCTGCGCGAGTGAGCGGTAGTGGTCCCGGTGTCGATGGTGGATGTCCGGCGCGTCCCCGGACTCGACGAGCTGCGCAGCACCGTACTGGCGGAGGGTCTCCAACATCTGGTAGCGGGACGATGCCTGGCTCGTACCGTCCTGTCGGGTGATGATCGACTTGGTGACCAGACCCGCGATCAGGCCAAGGACATCGTCTCGGACGATGCCGCCCCCCGAGCACACGTCCTCGGCGGCCTCGAGGTCGAAACCTCCGACGAACACCGAGAGCCGCGCCCAGAGGAGGCGCTCGGCAGGAGAGCAGAGGTCGAAGCTCCACCCGATCGCGGTGTCCAGGGCACGCTGGCGGGCTGGCGCGGCGTTCCGCCCGGAGGTGAGAAGCGCGAAGCGGTCCTCGAGCCGCTCGAGGATCTGTGCGGGGGTGAGGGTCCGCAGCCACACCGCGGCCAGCTCGATGGCCAGGGGAATCCCATCGAGGCGCCGACACAGCTCGAGCACCGCGGCCCGGTTGGCGTCCACGAGCTGGAAGTCGGGGGTCACGGCGGTGGCGCGGTCCAGGAACAGCGCCACCGACTCATAGCGTCGGGGCTCCCGGGTCTCCGTGGCGTCCTCGTCCGGTGACGAGAGCGGTGGGACAGGCAGGATCTGCTCCCCCTCGACCCCGAGGACGTGTCGGCTGGTGGCCAGGACCTGCAGCCCGGGAGCCGCGGCCAGCAGCTTGCTGGTGAGCACCGCGCAGGCATCGGTCAGGTGCTCGCAGTTGTCGAGCACCACCAGCAGCCGCTTGTCCTCCAGGTACTCCGCCAGGTCGGCGGCGGGGTTCGCGGAGACCTGTCGCAGGTCCAAGGTGTTGGCGACGGTGTGGGGGAGCAGCTGCGGGTCGTGGAGCGAGGCGAGCTCGACGAACCAGACCCCGTCAGGAAAGGTCCGGCGCAGGTCGGCCGCCGTCCTCAGCGCCAAGCGGGTCTTTCCGACACCACCCATGCCGGTGAGCGTGAGCAGACGGCTGGCGGACAGGAGACGGCGGGTCTCAGTCAGCTCGCGTCGCCGCCCGACGAAGCTGGTCATCTCGGCGGGAAGTGAGCCAGGCGCCTTCGCCGCTGATTTCGCACGTGCCATGGCCGTCCGAACCCTTCACCCCGCCGGTTGAGCCGCAGGGGTCCACTCAGTCTAGGTCCGCTCTGGCGCTCGATCCTTACGTCGTTTGGCGCACATCGTTTGGGGCAGCACCGCGACCTCGACCGCCGGGTCCATCTGATGCGGACAGCTTGTCAGGCATCAACCGAAGCCCAAACGTCAAGCGTCGGGCGAACTCGTACACGTGGATGGTGCGCCATCAGGGACTCGAACCCCGAACCCGCTGATTATCCGATGGCGATTCGCGACGTTGCCCATTCAAACCCGTGAATACCCTCTGACCTGCGCAGATGCTGGTCTTGGGGGCCTTAAGGTGCTCGTCAGTTCGCCGCGTTTCTCGACCAAAGTCGGACGGTTTGTCGGACCCCCGGCCTCGATTGCGAGCTCCGGCGAGCGAGCCGACTGAGGCCCGCCTCTTTACCCGTGACTGTTGATTTCGGGTACGGCCACTGTGCCCAGCGGAAAGCCGAGTGGCTGGTTCAGAGTTCGAGCGATCTCTGGACTGGCGTGGGAACAGGATGCACGTCGAGCCGTAGCAATGAATGCTCGACGTCCTGCGCCTGCCGATAGGCGTCGTCCCACAGAGCTTGGAGGTCCGGCATCTCCTCCCGCGTAACAGGCACGAATCTTCCCTGCCGTTGAGAGCGCAGCCGGGGGAGGGAGTTTGGCAGGGTCCGTGCAGGGGCATAGATGAGTCCAGATCGGAGCAGACGGTCCGGAAGAGTCTGGCTGAGCTCCATGACCTGTCTCAACGTCTCGGCACCTCGGCTGAGGTCGCGCAGGCCGTGGAGCCCGTCCCAGTAAGGCGCGGGCTCCGGTGCCTGCGAGTCGACTTCGTTGAGGGCGTTGAAGAGTTTGCGACTTGCGGCGACGAACGCGGCGCTGCTGCGGCTTGCGGTGGTGAGGGTCTCCCAGGGCTTGTCGGCGGCTCTGAAGGCGCGTGCCGCGCTGGCCAGGGAGGCGCTGGTCTCGTCGCGTGACACGTCGCCGAAAACGTTGTGGGGTGTGGCGGTTACCACTTCGTGGATGACCGCGTACAGGTGCGCCCCCTGGTTGGCGACCATCCGCAAGGTGTCTGCACTCGGAACTTGCCGCAGGAGCTCCGGCTCAGTGGCCTTCGTCCAGTGGTCGACGGCGGCTTCAAGGCGCTCGTTGAGTGTCGCGGGTGCGGGCTCAGCTGAGGTGGCGGTGAGCCGCACCAACGCCATCGGGCGTTCCGCAGCCTCGCGCAAGAGGTCTATTGACTGTTCGGCAAATTGCGCGACGGCCAAGGGTCGGTCGGCGTCCAGGACTGCGCCGTGCGCCAAGGCATGGCGGGCTGCCGAGTAGGCAAGGGAAAGGATGTGGACGTAGGTACCGGCCACCTGTGCGTCGTCCATGAAGCGGCCCTGTGCGACCTGTCGCTCGGCCACGGCCAGATCTGCCGCCGCGCCGAGCGCGCAAGCGATTCGGGCCAGCGGGTGCGGGTCGCCAAGGTCCGCGGGTGTTACGTCGGGGTCCGTGTCCAGGTCACGGGTGTTGACCAGGTTGATGCCCGCGTCACGGACCACATGCAGGTTGCCGTGCTGAACCCTGCGTCGCAAGGAGTCCTCAGGTTTGGACGTGAGCGCGGCGGCCTGTCTCAGGCTGAGCCGGGTGTTGACGGGATGCCGCAGAGGTTCGGGGTAGGAGCGAAACACCTCGAGCGTGGGCGCGAGCGCCGTCCGCGGCATGCCAGGTTCATGCAGCGCGCCAGGACCCACGAGCTCAAACATGAGCCGGTGCACGGTCACGTCGAAAGTGGCCCACTGGCCGCCCGAGATGGGGACGTCGCTGTCACGCATTTGCCGGGTGAGTAGGTCGGCGTGGGCCAGCAGATCAGCTGCGCTGGTCGTGCTCATCGCGCTTCGATGTCCTTGGCGCTCCGGACGAGGTCGGCGACGTGCCATGCCCACATCGGAAGATCTGGCGGGCCCTCAAGTGGGGGGATCTCATCGAGGGTGTCGAGAGCAGCCTGGAGCTGCTCTGGGATGGACCAGTCGACCTGCTGGTTGTCGGTCGGCTGCGGGTCGCCGCTGAGCCCGGCGGCGTTCAGCCGGATCTGGCCGGCGAACGCGCGCAACGAAAGCGAGTCGCGCAGGTCCCCTAGCTTCTCGACCTGGTGGGCGGCTGCGTGCAGGTGGCCTGCGGCACGGTCGAGCAGTTCGGACGCGTTGGTCATGGCTCCTCGCTTAGGTATGCAGGGTGCTCGGGTCTGCGTGTCAGAGGCTGGGGCCGGGGTGGTCGATCGCGAGGGCGGTCAGGAGCATGCTGCGCTCGGGCGATTGGCCTTCAATGGCACGGCGGCGCAGTACGGGGATCGCGGTCGCCGCCGGGTCGAAGCCGAGCAGGGTCAGCTCGGCTTCGACCTGCGCCAAGAGCTCGGCCGCCTCTCGGGGTGAGGTGGTGAGCAGGCTCAGCGGTACGACGGTGTCGACGGTCTCTTGAAGGGGCTCACGGCCCCGCGCTGCGATGGCTCGCACCAGCTCGTGCCCTGGTTGCCTGGGTGCCACCACGTTCGGCTCCGATTGGCGCTGCGCGTCGAAGGCCGACAGTCCCGAGCAGCCATGCGCCGCAAGCCATTCGGCGGGGTCAAGCCCGTCCGGCAGCCGGGTGACCATGGCAGGCTGACCCATACCGCGGCATACCGAGTCCACCCACCGCTGGGTGCCTTCGGCGCCCGCCTCGTCCCCGTCCATGGCAACGACGATGCGTGCCGCCCCCGACGCGGTCACGCGCTCTGCCTGTGTCGATGACACCGTCACCCCGTTGGTGGAGCATGGCCAGAACTCATCGAGACGCTTCGCCCGGGCGGCGGCGGCGGCCACCGCTAGGGCGTCGAGCGGTCCCTCGACGACCACCGTCGTGGCCTGCGCACCCGGGGGCTCGACGCGGGGTGTGTAGAGCACCTGGGACTTGTCGAAGGTCGCAGTGCGGGTTGGGTTGCGGTATTTCGGCCCCCGCTCTGTGTCATCGACCTTGCGTCCGATGAAGCCCTCGATGTGGCCTGACTCCGATCGGACCGGAACCATGAGGCGGCCGTGGAAGGTGTCGCGGGGCAAACCGGATCGGCTGCGATGCGCGAGGTCGACGGCTTGCAGCTCGTCGATCGAGACCCCGTCGCGCAGGAGGCGGTCGGTCAGCCAGGACCAGCTACGCCCGCTGTGACCGATGACCGGCTGGGCGAGATCCGACTCCAGCTCGCGAACGTCGATGCCGCGGTGGTTGTGCAGGTAGCTGACTGCGAACGCGTGCCGGACCTTCGACGTGAGGTGTTCCCACGCCAACACATGGATTTCGTGGGCACGATCGACGCTGGTGAGCCTCCACGGAGTGGGCATTGGTTGCGATGGCCGTTGTCCGGCTGCGGGGCGCGTCGCCCTGGTCGCACGGTGGGTGTTCTCGAGACGGGCGACAGCGTCGCGGAACCCCACACCTGCGCGGCGCTGGACGTAATCGATGACGTCGCCGGACGCGCCGCACCCGAAGCAGTGGAACCGGTCCGGGATCTTGCCGCCCACGGAGAGGGAGGCTGTGGAGTCGTCGTGGAACGGGCAGCAGCCCATGAAGCCGTGCCCCGAGCGGTGCAGCTCGACCCCTGATGCGGTGATCACGTCTTCGATCGGGTGACGGCGCCGGACCTCGGCGACGTCGACGGATCCGGAGGTTGTGGTCACAGTTCGACTCCGCGGGCTGGGTGGCGTTGCATGGAGCTGCTTCGCTCGAGGAGCTGGCTTGTGAAGAGCTCTGCGAACTGCGGGACGGTCATGTGCACATCGACTTGGAGGGCCTTGGTGAAGGTCGTCTCCACGGCATCGGCTGGTGCGTGGGTGCTGATGACGGCGTACTCGTCCCAGGTGGGGTCGAACGCGTACAGCAGGCCCTCGTTGGCGTCGGCGGTTCGGCGCAGTGAGATCCGCTGTTCGTGCCGGTCGCCCCACCGCATGCCGTAGTCGCGGTCGATGCCGGGCAGGTGTCCGTAGGCGGCCTTGAACGCCTGCGGACCGGTCCAGGTGAGCGACGTCGGAGCGGGGTCGCCGGGCGCGCGGCCGGAGGCGGCCATCGTCAATGCGCTGAGCTCGTGGACACCGTCACTGAGCGCGCCGGTGATGCGGTCGGCGACGGTGAAGGCGACGTCGTCCACACCGTTGCTGAGGGTGAGCCCGACTGCGTGGGCGTAGGCGTTGCGTTGGCCGAGGCGGTACCAGTAGTCCGCGGGGTCGTCGAGGTCGACGTGCTGATGTGCATTGCGGGACAGGGCGATCAACTGCTCGGCGACGCGGTTCTGCATTGTTCCGTCGGAGGTGGCGCTCATAGCGGCCTTCCTCGCGCGGGGCCTTCCCGCGCTCCGTTTGGACAACGGCATCAGGGGGGCACTATGCGGGTGGCAAGCATCAAGGCGCCTAGGGTGCGGGTCGCTGTGGCGGGTCCCGGTGTTCATGGATGGTGCACTGGGTCATCGCGTTGAGCTCTCTGAGGAAGTGCGTCACCTCTTGCAGCGCGCGCAGCCAGTCGACGGCCGCGGTCGGTGCCGCCGACTGCGCGAAACAGGCCCGCTCGTGGTCCCTCAGGGCCAACAGCGCCTCGATCATGCCGCTGTGCTTCTCCCAGCAGGGAGGGATCGCGCGGGCGTCGACGCAGAAGCGGCGCACCAAATCGGCCACCCACTCGCGTAGCTCCGCCTTGACCTGCTCACACTCGCCGCGTGACAGCGACGGCAGGTGCACCGGTCCGGTCAGCTGACCAAAGGTCGTCGCGTACTCGTCGTCGCCGAAGGCCAGCGCTGGTTGGCCGGTCATGAGGCGTTTCGACGGATGACGTCGCGGCGGCGCAGTAGCTCGATGATCCCCAAGCTCGCCTGTCGTCGGCTCAGGTGCCGCCACCCACTGCTGCGCTCGAGGACCCGGTGCAGTTGTCGGTGGTCGCGGGCGCACAATGGCACGAGATCCTCATCGTCCTCGCGCCCGATACGGATGTAGGTGAGGTGGTGCAGGTGCCCTCTGCGCGGGCACCAGACCCGGTCGCAGACCCGGCATTGGGGCGGTGTCCCGTGTGACGTCAGCCAGGCGGCATACCAAGCTCGTCGTCGGGCCCGCCATCCGCCAGAGGCGAGGTACGCGTCGTAGGCTGCCCGGCGAGCGATGGAGTCGACACGGTGTCGCCTAGCGGTCCGACGCGTTTGCACGCTGGACCGCCCCCTCCAGTAGCCGGCGGTCCGCGACGAGCTGTTTGGCATCCGCGCGGCTCGTCCACGGGTTCATGGCAAGGTCGATGGGCTGGGCCGCGCGAAGCAGCATGATCGCGTTGCCGAACGGCAGAGTGCGCAGCTGGGCGGGTTCGAGGATCGGCACGCGTGTGGTCGTGGTGGAGTAGGTGCGTCGTCCATCGGCGCCACGGCTGGTCGAGGTCTGCTTCTCCTCGCGTTGACCCAGGAGTCTCGAGAGGTCCTCGAGGTCACGCGTGTTCGAGCCGCCGCCAAGGATCAGTTTGACGATGGCGGCGTCCCAGATCGCGGAGGCGGCGTGCTCACCCCAGACGGCGCGTGCCTGTGCAAGGGACTGCAGCACTACGACGGTGGAGATCCCGGTGCCGCCTCCATCGGACATCAGGGCGGGCAAGGACGGCAACGGATAGTTGGCCGCCTCGTCCAGGACCAGCGTCAAGGGCGGGTCGAGTCGGGCGGCAGGGGAGCGGGCGGCGATGCGGCGGGCTGCTTCGACGACGTCTTCAACGAACGCCCCAACCAGACCCGCGGTGGCCGCGCTGCCCGTCGAGGTGCCCAGCAGGTACACGGTCCCGTCGCTGCGCAGGAAGTCAGCAGGTTCGAAGACCTCATCGGGGGAGGGGGATACGGCATCCAAGACTCGCGGGTCAGCCAGCGCCGAGAAGACGATCGTCACCATGGCCCAGACCGAATCACGCTGACGCGGGTCCGCGCTGATGATCGCATCGAGCCCCTGATGCCATCCAGGGGCGGCGTTGGGGGTGACGTTGAGTACCTGAACGGCTTCGCGGGCATGCACCGCAGACAGAGACCACCGGTACAACTCCGAGCAGGTGTAGCCGCCTAAAGCCGCGGCATGGAGCAGGCAGCGCACAGCCTGCTCGGCCGAGGCCTGCCAGAAGTTGGAATCGGTGGTGCCAGCGGCAGTTCCGCTCGTGAGTGCCTTCGCGCGAACCATCGCTGTGTGTGGGTGTTCGCACCCGCGGATGGGCGACCAGCGGGTGGCGGACGGTATGCCGCGTGCGAGCCCCTGCGGGTCGAACACGGCGACCGGTCCGCGGAGGGCTCGTCGTCGCATTGTCGCCGTCAGGTTGTCTGGCCGTGTACTCGTCGTGAGGACGGCGCCAGGGGAGTCGAGGATCATGGGAATGGCCAGATGCAATCCCTTGCCTGCACGCGGCGGACCCAGGACCACGACTGAGTCTTCGACCGAGCAGTAGCAGGACACACCACCTGACTCGCCGAGGTGATAGCCCAGGTCCTGGGACGTCACGGTTCTAGTCATCGACGGCCGGAGGGCCGCTGCTCTGGCATGGAGGCGACGTCGGCCGGCGTTGGCTTGAACGTGTCGACGGGCTGCCATCCCTGGCCTCCGAGGGGTGAGCGTGCTTCGCCGCACTGCCAACGAAGCAGTGCACATTGCGGCAGTGGCAAGAACGACGATGAGGGCCAGCCGGTCTATCCGTGGGAGGTGGACGAGTGTTCTGGCCCATTCGGAGTTTGAGAGACTCTCGGTCCAGGCGTGGGCTTCCTCAACCGGACTCGCTAGGCCGAGAACCACGGCTGCGGATGCTGTCCCCAACGATCGGCGCATGCCCGCAACGCGGCTCCCAGGTCGCGCGCGGCGCGCCTGTGTGTCTCTAGGCCGTCCTGCGCTCATTTGCTCGCTCTGCCTCCCGATCTCCCTTGGTAGGAAGACGCGGCCATGGGGGCACCATGCGGGCTTTGAGGGTGGGACTGCAACGTGCCGGCAGCGCTCGCCTAGCCACTAGGGCATACCGCCCACTAAGGGCGCCCAGGCGCACCTTGACGGACGCCAACCCTCTGCAGCTTGCGCTGGACTCGTCCAGCTCAGGTATTGCGCCCGTAGCGGCTTTCCGCCCGTTGGAGAGCCAGCGTGCGCGTGTCTGACCCGGAGCGGTTCTCCCGTCAAGGGCGCGGTCGCCGTGCTACCGAACGGGACACCCCGGCTGGAGGTATCGGCACATCACCGCTGTGGCCTTCTCCCGGACGTCAGTGAGTCTCGCCGCGACCTTGTGCTTCACCTGATTTGCGGTCAGCAGATGACTCCCGAGCCCGATAATCCGGTTACCTCGCGGCCTTCTCGGTGTCTCCTGGGCCCAGATGGGTCCCGGCGCCTCAGACGGCCATCGCGTCACGGACCGTGTCGATCGCCCCGTCGCCGCCGTCGCCACTGGCCGCAACGCGTCCGGACTCGAGGACGTAGTACCGATCGGTGGTCCGGAGCGCGAAGCCCACATGCTGCTCGACGAGTAGCACCGACATGTCGCCGCGCTGCGTCAGCTCGGAGATGACACGCTCGATCTCGGTGACCACGTTGGGCTGGATGCCCTCGGTCGGCTCGTCAAGGATCAGCATCCGCGGTTTGGTGAGCAGGGTCCGCGCGATGGAGAGCTGCTGGCGCTGGCCGCCCGACAGCAGCCCTGCGGGGCGAGTCAGCAGGTCCCGCAGGGCGGGGAACATGTCGAGCACCGCATCGATGGCGGACTGGGAGGTGTCGACGAGCTGGAGGTTCTCCAGCGTCGTCATCTGTCCGAAGCAGAGCTGTCCCTGGGGGACGTAGCCGATCCCGCGGCGGACGCGCTTGTTCGGGGGCAGCCTGGTGACGTCCTCGCCGTCGAGGAGGATCTGGCCACGCTGGGGTGGCAGCAACCCCACCGCAGCGCGCAGGAGGGTGGTCTTGCCGGCGCCGTTGTGTCCGGTCATCGCCACAGCACGTCCGGTGGGCACGGTGATCGAGACGTCATGGAGCACGGGGGCCCGGGAGTACCCCGCAGTGACATTGCGCAGCTCGAGCATCAGGCGATCCCCTCCATGGCGGTAGCGGCCCGTCCGAGATAGACGTCCTGCACCCTTTCGTCGGACTGGATCTCGGCGAGCGTGCCCTCGGCAAGGACCTTCCCGGCGTGCATGACCGTGACGACGTCGGCGAAGTTCCGCACGAAATCCATGTCGTGCTCGATGACCACGGTCGTCCGCTCCGAGCCGATCCGTCGTAGCAGCTCCCCGGTAGCGTCCCGTTCCTCGTGGCTCATCCCGGCCACGGTCTCGTCGAGGAACATCACCTTCGCGTCCTGGACCAGGAGCATCCCGATCTCGAGCCACTGCTTCTGACCGTGGGCCAGGACGCCAGCTGGCCGGTCGCGCTGATCGGCGAGGCCGATCGTCTCCAAGGCGTGCTCCACGTAGTCAGGTGTAGCGCGACGGGCGAAGGGCATCCTCCAGGCCTTGCGGTGGATGCCACCGGCGATGTCCAGGTTCTGCAGGACGCTGAGCCGTTCGAACACGGTCGCGGTCTGGAAGGTCCGTCCGATCCCAGCCCGGACGATCTGGTGCGACTTCGAGGTGAGGAGGTCGTGGTCGCGGTATCGCGCCATGCCGGTCGCTGGCACGAGGCCGGTCAACGCGTCGACCACCGTGGTCTTGCCCGCGCCGTTGGGGCCGATCAGGAAATGGAGCCGACCCTGGAGCAGGGTCAAGTCGACCCCGTCGACGGCCTTGAAACCGTCGAACTCCACGGTCAGGTTGCGGACCTCCAGGTAGTCCCGGCCGAGCACGTCCGGTGCACTCATGCGGGCTGCGCCTCCTTCGCGCGGACGGGTGACTTGGTCCGTTTGAGCCATCCAGCCTCAGGCAACACTGAGGACAGCCCGGCCGGGATGAGCAGGATGACCACGACGAACAGCGCGCCCTGGACGTAGCTCCACTGGTTGGGGAACGACTCCGAGAGCGTCGACTGGCCGTACCCGACCGCCAGCGCCCCCAGCGCCGGCCCGAAGAGCGATGCTCTGCCACCCAGGGCGACGCCTGCGATCAGCCAGATCGAGGCCGTCGCGTCGACGTCGGAAGGGGAGATGATCCCGGCAATCGGCGCGAACATGGCCCCACCGACGCTGGCCATCAGCGCGGCGAGGACGAATGCGACGAGTTTGATGTTGGCCGGGTCGTAGCCGAGGAACCGCACCCTCTCCTCAGCGTCTCGAGTCGCGACCAGAAGCTCGCCGAACCGGCTGCGGTTGAGCTGCCAGACGACGACCAGGCAGGTGATCAGCAGAGCGGCCACGATCGTGTACACGAGCCTCTTGTTCACTGGGTCGTAGAGGTTGTAGCCGAAGAACGAGGTGAACTGGTTCAGGCCGTTGAAGCCGCCGGTCTGTTTGATGGTGGCGATTAGCAGGGTGGCGAAGGCGACCGCCAGACCTTGGCTCAAGATCGCGAAGTAGGCGCCCTTCACCTTTCGCTTGAAGATCGCGAACCCGAGGACCGCCGCGACAGCCGTGGGGACGACCACGATCGCGGCCAGGGTGAAAGCGGAGCTGCGGAACGGCTCCCACCACCCGGGCATCGAGCCGTCGCCGTACAGCACCATGAAGTCGGGCACGGCATCCGGACCTCCGGTGGCCATCGCCGCCTCCAGCTTGAGGTGCATCGCCATCGCGTAGCCGCCGAGGCCGAAGAAGACACCCTGTCCCATCACCAGCATTCCCCCGCGGCCCCAGGCCAGGCCGATGCCGACAGCCGCGATCGCCCATGCGCAGTATTTGCCGAGGTTGCCGAGCCGGAACGAGCTGAGGACTGCCGGCGCGACCACGAGCAGCAGGATGGCAAGCACGGCGATCCCGACCAGGGGAAGGTAGGGCTGCAGTCGTCGGGCGGTCACGCGAGCCCCCGAGTCCGGACCGTGAACAGCCCCTGCGGGCGGAGCTGCAGGAAGATGACCACCAGCGCGAAGATGATTACCTGCGCCATGCTGGCGTTGAGCCAGCGGGTCAGGTAGGCGATCACGATGCCGACTACGAACGCGGCGATGACTGTGCCCCGCAGTTGCCCGAGGCCACCGGCCACGACCACCAGGAACGCCGGAATGATGTAGGTCGAGCCAAGGCCCGGGTTGGTGCCGCCGCTGAGCGCGACCGCGACACCGCCGAGACCGGCCAGTCCCGAGCCGACGAAGAAGGTGATCCGATCCACGCCTCGTGTCGCCACCCCGACAGTCTCGGCCAGGTCGCGGTTCTGCACGGTGGCTCGGATCTGGCGGCCGAAGGACGTGTACTTCAGCAGTGCCCCCATGGCCGCGAGGCCGGCGAGCGCGATGACGATCGTGAACATTCGGACGTAGGGCCAGTTGTACCCGAAGACGGTGAAGTGGCCGTCGAGCCATCCCGGCGTGAACACCGACTCGCCCTGAGCGCCGAACAGGTCCTTGGCGGCCTGCTGCAGGACCATGCTGACGCCGACGGTCACCAGCAGGGTGTCCAACGGCCGGTGGTACATCCAGCGGATCACGCCCGCTTCCAGCGCCAGGCCCAGCAGGCCGGCGACAGCGAAGGCGACAGGGATCGCCAACAAGAGGGACAGGGTCCTGTTGGCGACGACCTGCTGGGTGAGGTAGGTCGAGTAGGCGCCGGCCATGAGGAACTCCCCGTGGGCCATGTTGATCACGCCCATCTGGCCGAAGGTGAGTGCGAGGCCGAGCGCGGCGACCAGCAGGATGGCGCCGGTCGACGTTCCCGTGAGTAGCGGTGTGGTGAAGGACTCCATGAAGAAGCTCCTAGGTCGGTGGGGTCACCCGGTGCGGTGTCCCGTGCCATGGCCAGGGCACGGGCCGGGGCGCGGGACACCGCGGGCGTTGGACGCCGCGTCGTCGGGCGGAGCGCTATCGCGTCATTTGGCGTCGGCGTTCCACCACGAGTACCCCTCCAGGAACGGGTCCGGCTCGATCGCCTTCTTTGAGGACCAGACGATGTCGAACTGGTTGTGTGCGTTGATCTGGCCGATGAGAGCAGTCTTGGCGATGTGATGGTTCTTGCCGTTGATGGTGACCTTGCCCTCGGGGGCGTCGAAGGACACGCCGTCGGCGGCCGCGTTCACCTTGTCGACGTCGAAGGAGCCCGCCTTCTCCACGATGTTCTTGTACAGGTAGAGCGAGGTGTAGGCCGCCTCCATGGGGTCGGAGGTCGGCCGATCCGGGTATTTCGCCTGAAAGGCCTTGATGAAGGTGGCGTTGGTCGGCGACTTCACTGACTGGAAGTAGTTCCATGCGGCGAACTGACCGGTCACGTTCTTGCCCATCGCGGGCGCCTCCTCCTCGGCGATGGACACAGAGATGATCGGCGTCGTCTTGGCGCTGAGGCCCTGCTCGTAGTAGGCCTTGATGAACCCGACGTTGGACGAGCCGTTGATGGTGTTGAACACGAAGTCCGGCTTGGCCTTGACGATCTTGGCGACCTGGGTCGACCAGTCGTCCTTGTCCAGCGGGACGTACTCCTCGCCGACGATCTTGATCCCCAGCTCGGCGGCATACTGCTTGATGATCTTGTTCGCAGTCCGGGGGAACACGTAGTCCGAGCCGGCGAGGAACAACGTCTTGGTGCCCTTGGACTTGAGGAAGTCCATCGCGGGGATGATCTGCTGGTTCGTCGTGGCGCCGGTGTAGTAGATGTTCTTCGACGCCTCGAGGCCCTCGTACTGCACCGGGTAGAACAGCAGGCCGTTGTTGGCCTCGACGACCGGCAGCATCGCCTTGCGCGAGGCGGAGGTCCAGCCACCGAAGACCGCGGCCACGCAGTCGCTGGTCAGGAGCTTGCCGATCTTCTCGGCGAAGATCGCAGGGTCCGAGGCACCATCCTCTTCGACGAACTCGACCTGCTTGTCAAGGATTCCGCCGGCAGCGTTGATCTCGCTCGCCGCGAGCTTCAGGGAGTCACGGACGGTCTGCTCGCTGATGGACATCGCGCCGCTGGTGGAGTTGAGGAACCCGAGCTTGATGGAGCCACCCTCCGTCTTGACGCAGGACGCGGCCGAAGCTGTCTTGTCACCGGTCTTTGAGCCGCCGCAGGCGCTGAGGGTTGCGGCCGCGGCCAGGACCGCGGCAGCGGCCGCGGTCATACGTGTGCGCGTGTCTAGCACTGGGGATACCTCTCGGTCTGCCGTGCAAGGGCGACACCACGCTGTGCCGTTCGGTCGCGGCAAACCTAGGGAGGACGTGTTTCTAGGTGAGGTCGGGTCCAGTTAACTTCGCGTTACGCCATCACCGGAGCTGACCGGGCATACCGCTCTGCCCCGATTCGTGCATGCCGCAGCGGTTCACGGCCGTCGGGTCGCTCGCAGAAGAATGAGGGAGTGCACTCGACGGAGCAGGCGACGGCCCGGTCATGCAACCGGTTCACCGCTGTGCCCTGCGGCCTTGTATAGCCAGCGGCGGGGCAAACGAGGGCGTTCAGGCTGAGTCAGCCCAAGGTCCTGATGGACCAGCCTGATCACTGGTTCCTCGAGGAGGGCCATGTAGTTGGGCCGGTACTCATCACCTTCAGGCTGCCTTGGCGGTCCTCACAGTCTTTCCGCCGCCCAAGATTGTGCGGAGGGCACGCTGCCGATGCGAGGACGGCAGCTGCCGTGACGGTGCACCGCACCGCGGTTCCCGAACTCCCGCGCACTGTGTCGATGTAGGCAGTCCGGGGTAGGGAAGCCCCATGCGTATAGGAAGAGTCGACGTCCAACCCCTCGGGGGCGCTGCAGGCTGCCTCATCATGATCCTTGTGTCAGTGCTCCTCTCGGTTGTGCTGAGCGTCGGGCTCAATCTGCTCTTGCGCTGAGCTGCGGGTGCCGGCTCCCAACCCTTCCCTGACCCGCCTCTTTTCGCCGCGTCTGCATGCGCGCGCACCTGCGTGGCTGACCGCGGCGGCGGATGCGATGGCTGATGGGGGCTAGCGTCCTGAGATGAGTTCCTCGAGAGCATCAATGACTGAAAGTACCTCCGCGGGCACGTCTGCGGCTGGCATTGACTTCGCGAGCGAGTGGACGTTGATCGTGCGAGCTTGCCGTTGCTGCAGTGCTGTGTTCATCGAACGTATGGCCAGTTTGGCGTCCACCAGCGAGAGACGCCCCTCCGTCGTCGCCCATTGCTGCTCGAACTCTTGTCCCGCAGCGCTCAGCACACTCTTGGGCGCCAAGGCGGCCGCAGGGTTGCCCCTAGCGCCCTTCTCTTCGATTCTCGTGGTTTGGAGTGCAAGCAGAGCCTCGTCCCCTAGCTGTTCGAGGGTCTGCCCTAGTAGCTCGCGAGCATCCTGGATTGAAACGCCCGAAACCTTCGCTATGGCACTTGGAACTAGCAGATAGTTTTCAAGTTCTCGGCGGCGCCACAGGTGCACGCGTGCGCCAGCGTTCTCGAGGGCGGTTATCTCCGCCCGACGCACGTGATCACAGCGGAGGTCACCGTCAAGGATGACGTACGTCCTAACCTGACTTCCCAAGGCGCCCATGGTCTCGGCGAAGGCCCCAGCAACAGAATTGCGGCTAAAGCCACCCAATGGGATAGTGGCGTAGCCGTCCGACGATGCGACAGACGTTCGCCCAGCCCGGCGCGCAAGTTGAGCGAGCACCGGCGCGTCGTCGCCTTCTACGAAGAGCGCCACCCTACTTCGGAGAGCCCTACCGACACCGAGTTCATAGCCGCTCCCCAGCCGGCGACCCATTAGGGCAAGCGATCCATCGCCTTTAGGCCTCTCCGCGGTGCGGCGAGATCTGTCAATCCAGACCGCACTTCCAGGCTCTGCCTCCGCGAGCATTTCCACGCTATGCGTAGCAAGAATCGTTTGTTGATTGCCCGCAAAGATCGTTCGTGCGAGACGTCGTTGTAGATCTGGATGGAGAAACACGTCTGGCTCGTCGAGAATCACAACTGGGGCGCCCCGCTGCTGCCAGAGGTGATATAGCGCTTGAAGCCAAATTTGGACACCATCCCCAGCCCACGCAATTTCCCGCTCCCGTCGCGTGCCCTCCTCTTCGAAAAAGAGGTCGAAGTCGTCCTCTACAGTGCCCATGGCGCGACGAAGTGTGAGGTTCGTCAACTCGGGTGTTCTTTCGTAAACATACGACGTGAACTCGATCCACTGCTGCGGATCGAGCCTATAGAGGGCATTACGGAAGTAGCGGCTCGAGCGCTTGCTAGTTCTATGCCGTCGCCACGTCTCGTCGCTGACGTAAGCCTCACGATCGTCTAATGGGGTTAACGTGGGAACAACGGCGATGTTCGGCACTAGGTCTCGCGCGGCAGCTCGCGGCTGAATGAGTTTTCCGCCGTCTGGGGGGAAGACAAAAAACGTGCCAACTGCCTGACCGTCTTCTTCGTCGTAATCGAGCATGCTTGCCCAAGACACGAGAATCCGGACACCCGTGCTCGTGACCGCCTCGATGCGTGTCTCGTCCAACCGAAAGTCGTGTCTAATGTTCTCGTCTGAGAAGGCAGATGCTTCGATCGCGGCAGCCGTAATGGGCCATCCACGAGTGGCTCTGCCTTCGACCTCGCCGGAGCCGTTCGGATTTATCCGTCGGGCCTGCGGGAGCATCGAGGCCAGCAGGCGCATAGCACCCAAGGCGGTCGATTTCCCAGCGTTGTTGGCTCCCACGAGCACGTTGGTCCGTCGAAGGCTGATTGAGTGATTCTCAAATCCTTTGTAATTGACCAGTCTGAGAGACTTGAGGGCCAGACTTTGCGTCAACGGTCACTTCCTTCGAGATAGCGGCCCGGTCAGGCGCCGGCCAGCAATTCGGCCTGCCCGGTCTAGCCAGCCGGGCCGGAACGATGCACGATTCCGGCCGCATTCACCAGCCGAAACCGTTCCATCTGAGACATCTTGACATGCCTGAAGGCCGCGGCTCCCGCCTTCCGCAATCAACCGTAATTTGGCCTTCGCGGCACGGGCTCGCCAAGAGTGGGTTGGCGAGACGGACGTTGCGCTTCTATGCCCGCCCACCTGGCCAAGACCTCGATCCTCAGGTTTCAGAAGGAGCTTGGGAACGTGCTGGGGTGGACGAGCAAGGGTGAGGGGTGCGGGAGATGTGTGCATCCGTCGCGTACTGCGGCGGATCCTGTCGGCGCCAAATGGCTGCTGCCTGCACAGGAATGTCGGTGCCATGAGTCGTGTCCTCCCGCCGCGATCAGGCTCAGTTCATCCTCGTGCCGCTGGGCCTGGCGGTCTTACTCGCGACTCGTCGGATCGGCCTGCTGCCGACCATCGGGATAGCGCGCACGAAGGATCCGCTCCAACTCTTTCGCGGTGTAACCCGTGGCATCCACTCTCTCGCCATCCAGCAGGAGGCGCTTGCTGTCGTGCCTAGCAAGGATTGCGGCTAGCGCCGTTGCGACAGCAGCGAGTCCTCCGGCCTTGAGGAAGGCTACTGTGATCCTCACACCGGCGGAGTCGCCCGATGAATGTGAGATCGGTTCCTCCGCAGCCAGGCCAGCTTCTCTGAGGGTCTCGACCATCTCGTCGACATAGCTTCGTGGAACCCCGATCTCGAGGTCGCTTTGCTCGAAGGCGGTTCCTGGGCGAATGTCGAGTACGAGGTCGTCTGCCATGAGGACATGCTGCACCAAGGAGCGAAGGGATGCGCTCGTGCTTGTCGGACCGCGGAACATTTCGTGTATCGACGAGCATCGTCTCTGTCGTATCTGTGGCTACATGCCGAGAGGGGGCCCTGGCCAGGGGCCCCCTTCGAAGCCGCGATGAGTGCGTCACATCGCCGCGAGGCGGCGAAGGTGTTGGGTGGTCGGCGCTAGTAGTAGTGGCTGACGTCCTCCGAGGATCCGGCGGGCTGGAAGGCGGCGAGTCGGCGCCAAGAGGAGTACCGGTTCTGGTCGCCTGGCTTCTCGCCTGACCCCGCAACGAAATGCAGGGGCGATTCGAGGCGCGCAATTCGATCCGAGAGATCTATCGGAAATTGAAGCAGCACGGTGACGCGACGGGCGCGCCTCAGGTGCTCACCTTCCTGTTCCGTGAGGCGAGCGCCGGCTCGCAAATCGAGGGCGCCAGAACCTTGAACAGCCAGGGAACTGTTACCCAGCACGTCGATTGCGCCCGCGGCGATGCGCTCACGGCCGCCCGTTTGTGTGTATCGGCCGTGACGAAATGGCCCTGAAACCGCTATGTGGTCCAGCGGAATTGGGTCCAGCAACGAGGACGCGACAACTATCGTTTGGCGATGCTCAGGGAGATCCGCCACCCCTCTCGATGAGAGGAAGAGCGAGAGCGCAATGCTAAGGCTGCAGTCACCCTGCTCGAGCGGGAGCGAAGAGTATGGGTGGGGGTCATGATGGCGCTCCGAGCCTGGATCAAACTTTGTCAGCGTCAGTTGCCCTCTGATGAGTTCAAGCGTCGGCACGGAAGCCTGGGCAACGACGGAGCGAAGTAGCTCATGGCGGTGCGCTGAGCGAGTGGCATTGCCTTCTCGCCACGGTACTTCTCGCTGAACCTGGCCACCTGACTTCGTTCCTACGACATAGGGTGCGCGATCAGTTTGGAACTCCAGGGCAACAACCGCAGTGCCGGGACGGACCGTCACATTAAGTACGGTCAGTTCGGGGGCGTCACCGTCGAACCATCGACGCACGCCGTGCCACCACGAGGACGCTTCCTCCGTATCAACCGAACACACCCGAGCCCTGTTCTCATCAATCCCGATGATCCACAGAACCGGCTCGGTGCCACTGGCGTTGGCGTGCCCAGCAATTTGGCGTGCCGCCCTGTGCGCGTCAGGCCATTCCGCCTTTAGCTCGATTCGGTCATCCTCAACCTTGCGCCCTGACAGAGCACGATCCACTACCTCGAGCACCCGAGCCTCCAGGCGCTGCAGTTTCATTGAGTCACCATGGGTTCGCTAAGCATGTCGCGAGCCTGCCAGAAGGGTCCGACGCTGGGCGTCCCGGACGCCGTCTTTCCGCCGCGAGCCGGGCAGGGGAAATGCGCGCACTCATGCCGATGAGCCGACGGTTCCTCGGCGGCCACCGCCTGTGGCTGAAACACTGCACCCATGGACTCCGTAGCCGGGAAAGTCGCTGTGCTGACTCAGGTGCTCCGGGAGGTGGTCGGTGACGCGGCAGCTGCCACGTGCGACGTCGACCACAAGTGGCCTGATTCTGCGCGTGCTGATCTGGTCAGCCGGGACGTCCCAGGTCGCAACGTGACGATCCAAGCCACGCCGGAGTGGTTCGACATCAGGGCCAACGACCTCGGTGTTAGCGCGACGATCTTTGATTCCGATTACGACGAGGCAGAGCTCGAAGACACCATCCGCGAACTGGCGACCGTTGCCCGGGAGTACTTGGCGGGAGGTGGTCACATTGAGTGGAGACGGCACCTCCTCGGCGGCCCGCGTCCACGCCTCAAAATCCAGACCGGGCATGGAGAATGGGTACTAGGACGTAGGACCTCGCACATCCCATACCCGTAGCGGCGTGGCCTCATCTGCCGCCGTCCGGAGCGTGCGTCTTACCGCCGCGGGCGGGGCGGTCGGATATGCACTCATCTGCCGATGTGAGAGCACATCGCAGCGGGCGTCAGTCGTTAGACGCGACGATCACGTGCAGATCCGCGTTGGCGCGATCGATGACTACGAACTCGTGGAAGCCCAAGCCGCCCGTGACATCGCCGTAGTCGTGTTCGGCCTCGGGCCCGGGGTTACGAAGCTTGTAGATGTTGCCCACCCTGAGTAGCGAGTAGACGGCTCCAAGCTGGTGCATGACTTCAGGCGGCTGCCGATATTCAGGATCTGTCCAGTCCTGCTCGTTGGCCCACCTGTGAAGGTCCGCTTCGGTACGTCCGGCTGTCGAGGGCTCGAACCGGCCAACATCGATCTCGCTCAGCACCCAGCGGCCATGAACCGGCTTTCCGAACGGAGCGCTCTCCGACTGGAACGGCGATGCGTAATCGTGCGCATACCCAGGGCTGCTGATTAGGGACGCAAGAACGTCGGCATCGTCCTGGTCGACGTCGATGACGAAGTGCGTCATCTAGACCCACATGAACGTGTTCTTGTCGAGGTGAACGATGTCCGATCCGGACAGGAGGAGTGGCACGCCACGACCGTACTTTGATCCGCCCGCACATGCCGCGATGTGCCTCGTGCAAGAGCTGCACCCGCTCTATCCCCGCGGTGCGGAGGTAGTGTCGGCTCGTGGATTGGTTCGAGTTGGACTGGCGCGTTGTCTGGCCCTTGGGAGGCGCTGCCCTCGGTGTGCTCGTGGGTCAGTTCTACCGGTCGTGGTCGAGGCGCCGCCGGCAAGCGTCCAAGCGCACTAACTGAAAACATCCGCTCATGCCGCAGTCCGGTCGTGCCGATGAGCGTACTAGTCGCCTCGTGCCCAACGAGTTGCGTCGCGACTGTCGTAGGTCCGCGAATCCGTCTCCAGCACGGTGGCACATTCGACGGTGAGCGTCCCGCGATTGTCGGCGCGAGGAGCGAGTGTCATTCGCGCAGCGGTCACGGTCTGGGCCGGTACGCCGTCGCGCTGGAACCGGTCCCTCAACCAGCGGCTCGTTTCCTCCGCAATCTCAAGCGACGGCGAGAGTTCTCGGTCCTCGACGGTCGCCGTCCCGCTCAGCAGGTCCACGGTGACGACCGAACCCGACAGTTGACGAAGTCGCGGGAGGTCGCCGTAAAGCCTCCACCCACATGCGATCTGAGTGGGCGTGTTCGCGAGGTCCTTCAACAGTCCACGACGCATAGTCGTGACGATATCGAGGGTCTCAGGGCGCTCGGGTGGAAACGGACTCTCATGCCGCGGACAGCGCGATCGGAACTGCCGAATTGAGGACGTGTGCGTACTTGCCGATGAACTCGTGCAACATGCCCGGCACGCAACAATGGAGGGCGTGACGACTGAAAGTGCCGAGCCCGGTAACCAAGGGCACACTGCTGGGCAACTCGTCATCGTGTGTGGACTGCCTGCAAGCGGGAAGACCACCCTTGCAAGGGCGCTGGCCCCTGAGCGGCGTGGCGTCCGGCTGAGCCCGGACGAGTGGCTGCACGCGCTCGGCACCAACCTCTGGGATGCCGCCATGCGTGAGCGCGTGGAGGCACTCCAATGGGGCTGGGCGCAGGAACTCCTGTCCATCGGCACCACGGTCATCATCGAGTGGGGAACGTGGGCGCGATCGGAACGGGATGTGCTCCGGCGCCAGGCAAAAGCGCTCGGGGCCACCACCGAACTGATTTACCTTGACGTTGATGCCGAGGAAATTTGGCGACGCATTCAACAAAGGGCCATCGAGGTGCCGCCCGTCCAGCGCGCTGATCTGAGTGAATGGGTTGGGCTATTTGAGGCGCCTGACGATGCTGAATTCGCCCGATACGACACTTGGTTGGCACTGACATAAGCGTCCGCTCATGCCGCAAAGTGCGCGATTCAGGGACCCGGGGCCTGTTCCTCCTGAGACACTCGGCGCATGTGGAGTCAGGTGCTGTACGCGCTCGTGGCCGCGCTTCTTCTGTACGCCCTGATCAGCGTGGTGCTGAAGGTCATCGAGCAAAGGCTGCGACCTACGAGTGACCCCGCCGTCGATGGCAAGCCAGGGACCGGCGACGTCCGATCCCAGCGCCCCAACTAGGCGGCCCGCAGCGCCCGCTCATGCCGCGATCCGTGCGTGTAAGAACTTCGGACCTGCCGGCGTCATGCGTCGCCTAGTTGTAGCGTCCCTGGAGTGAGCGACGTCGTCATCGACACTCGGGCCCTTTTGGAGCGATTGCGTGAGGATGAGTACTACTCGTTACCTCTCAAGATCGTGGCTCGCCGAAGGACCACCACATTGGACGAGCTCAGGGCCGCGGCCGCAGCGGCGATTGCCAGTGCGAACAAGTCGGCCGAGGAGCGGGTGCCTGACGATTCCACGGTCTGCACGGCCCCCGATGTGGTTCGGAGCTACCTCGCGGCGGAGATCAACAACGGGTTGATGGGCGAGGAGGAGGTCTTGGCCTGGTTGTCGGACTTCGCCACTGCGATCAAGGGCGTGCCGGTGCGCGTCACCACCCAGCCTCGAGAGAGTGGTGTGCCCTGGACAATCTTGGAGTCATGGCGTGATGTGACGCGGTATGCCCCGACCGCGTTCCTCTTCTTTTCGGCCCCCTCGCATGTCGCACCTAATGGTGGACTGTTCCGGCGCCTCGAACCGGCAGTCCTTGACCTCGTGGCGGAGCGGTTGGAAACGTGGGGGCGATGGCCGAGTGGTCGCACGTTCGTGTCAAGGGGCCTGGGCCGCTACCCGTGCAAACCCGGAACCGGCGCAAGGGAGCTGCTTAAGAGTTTCGACGAGCAGCTGAGCCTGACGCAGTACACCCTCGTTCCTCGGCGCCTGTCCCAGGTGAAGTTCAGTTTCGACGCTCAAGCCACTGTGCAGGCGTACGACGAGACGCAGCCGGTCCTGGACCTCCTGGAGCGTGTCATAGAAGCGCTGCGCATCGTAGGCCCGCTGCTCGACTCCGCCTATGTCCGAATGGACCGGGTTGGTCGTCCGTCGGATCAGGTGAGCATGCGCCGCCTCGGGCGGCAGCCCACCGAGGCCGAACAGCTCTATCGCGACTCAATCTTTTCCGAGGACTTCCTCATCGGGCCAAACGTTGCTCTAGTGCTGAACCCGCGACACCTGGACAAGGGCTTCCACGGTGCGGACTTCACGACAGAGGAACTCGGGAATCAACGCGTCCTGGTCGTGGCACGTGACAGAGAACCATGGGTGACCGGACGCGGTCCCGACTCCGCCGTTCTGGCGGCCGCGCAGCCGCTCTTGATCCTTTGACTCTCAAACGCTCTGACTGGCTCAAGGAGGTGGACGCCAGACGCGCCCGGCGATAGGTGCCGCATGGCAGAAGTTTGGCTCGCCGAACGTCCGCTCATGCCGCCGACAGTGTGCTCGAAAGTGCCGAGATGAGCGCTGCCGCTGCGACGATTCCGTGGTCGCAGGCTGTTCAGGAACTGCTCGTACATTCGTGGCATGACTCCGCTGCCCCCACTCTTGCTCACGGGTGGTCCCGCCGTCGGTAAGACCGTCACGGCCACACTCTTGGCTGAAACGACTCCGCGCACCGCCTGCCTCGACGTCGACGACGTTCGCCAGTTGATCAAGAATGGCGATGCTGCGCCGTGGGAGGGTGCTGAGGGGCAAGCCCAGCAGTTGCTGGGGGTCACGAACGCCGCCGCGCTGACCAGCAACTTCCTCGGTGCCGGGTTCAACGTCATTCTGGCGGACGTTCTGGACGCCCAATCACTGGCGGAGTATCGGCGGCTTATTCCAGACGTACTCATTGTCCGGCTCACGGTGTCGCTGGTGGAGGCGCGGCGACGAGCTCGAACACGCAAGGTGTACCTGACCGACGTTGAGTTCGAGACTCTGCACGCGAACCAATCCGCGCCGTTGGACGTGGACCACCAACTCGACGTCACTCACCTTGACCAGGTGCAGCAGTCAGAACACGTTCGAGGGCTTTGGACACGCCACTAGGACGTCCGCTCATGCCGCGATCCGGTCGCTCCGGCCGATGAATGAACCACTACTCGATCGGACTGCGACCGGTCCGCCGCCTACGGACAAGGTGGCGGACTTCGATGAGGACGCCGACGAGGAAGAACGCGCAGCCGATCCCATACGCGATGCGCCAAAGCCCGTGACGATGCAGCGCGTCGTCCAGTGTGAACACGGTGAAGCCCCCAAACATCAGGAGACGGAAGACCGGCTCGTCCCAGAGCGACCACCCCTTGGGCTCCTGACCATTCGTCATGGATCGATCCTCGCATCAGCGATGGAGTGCAGGTGCAAAGCTGCGGAGACAGTTACCGCGCCTTGGGCGAACACGCACACTTATGCCGCGATTCGGGGCCTTGCACTGATCCTTCTGAGTTGTGTCTACTTAGCGGCGCTCCTTATGCCACCCTTGCCGCGTGAGGGCGAAAGCGAGGCGAGGGCATAGATGGGAGGCGACCTATCTTGCCTCCGTCGGCATCGCCGCAGTCCTGAATCAAGTCTCGGGTGGGTCTGTGGTCCCCTACGCGGTCAGTGCGATCCTCACGCTCCCGTTCTCCTGGTTGCTCACCTATCCAATTGGCTGGCTAGCCACTTGGACATCCACTGCAACAGGAGGCGACACGACAACGGGCAACTTCTACAGCGCAGCTACGGTCGTGGTCGCATTCGTTGGCATCGCCGCCATCAATCTCATGTGGGCCCGCGCCGTCGCCGAGTGGTGGCTCTCGATGCCTCGCCGCCGCCACGCAGTGTCGCCGGGAGAGACTGCTAAACGGTAGAGCGGCACGCCTGACGACTTAATCAGTGGCGCCATGTACGCGTCCGACGTCCGCTCACGCCGCGTTTCGGATGCCAGAGGCTGCGCCGGCGGACATAGGGTCATAGGCGTGAGCAGATTGCTGATCATCGCCGGTGCTGCCATCGCTGTCTTGGGTGTTGTACTTATCCCGCTCCCCGGCCCGGGGTATCCGATCCTCATCCTCGGCGCAATCGTGCTCATGGTCGGCGGAGTCCTAGCCGCGACTCTTAGACGAGGTCCACGGCAAACGCCCTGACATGCCGCGCGGCGGTCGGTAATGCCAAAGAGCGACCCTGCCGTTGGTGGCGCTTGTTCGCCGCCCATCATTCGTCACGTTCTCGCGCCCACCCCAACACGAGGCAGGCGACGACGAAGAGCGAGAGCGCCAGAAGCGCCTTGAGCATCTCCCCCGAGAGCAAGTACTTAAAGAAGAACGGGAGCGCAAAGACCAGAGTCCCGATGACCAGGAGCCATTCCTTCGCACCCAGGCGAGGGCTCGAACCATCAACACGAACGGGCCGACTCCGTCCCTCGTGCCTTTCCCTGCCCCTGTGTCTCACCGGACGAGTATGTCCCCTCGACTGACCACACTCATCTGCCGCGATGCGGGAGTGCGTCTCTTCGCCGCCTGCGGGCGTTGCTGGGCAGGCATCGGGTTGGCATGCTGAGCTAGGAGGGCTGCAGCGGTGGTCCCAATGCGCTGACGCCGTAGCGAGCACCGATCTCGGCGATCTTGTCGGGGTCGGGCGCACCTCGGAGGTTCGCGAAGTACGCGCTCTGTTCCTCGAACATGCCCTCAAGCCCCGCCGGGGTG
>NZ_LMST01000001.1:1597202-1597342 GCF_001429685.1 Phycicoccus sp. Soil803
GTCACTCCGAAGGCCCATACTGGGTCGTCACCGAGATTGGCGAACGTGTGGGGGACGTCTCGAGGCAGCCACACGAACTCGCCGGCAGAAGCCTCGATGCGCCGGTCGCCGACCACGAAAGTCATCACACCGCTGATCAC
>NZ_LMST01000001.1:1597402-1652631 GCF_001429685.1 Phycicoccus sp. Soil803
GCTCTGCGTCATCGTCATGAAGCCTCCATCCTCGGTGACCGTGCGATCTGCCTGATTGTGCACTCGCCGGAACGAGAGCACCAGAGACCATCGGTGGAGCCGTCGCCCCACCGGGTTCCCCAACCCACCGGCCCCGGCCCGTGACGCTCGGGCAGTGGGAGCGCCGCGCGCTTTGCGCTATCACGAGCGCCGGCCAGTAGCGAAGAACCGCACGTCGAGATGCTCGGCGGCCACGCGCTGCAAGCGCACCCTACGGCTCTACGGAGCGTGGGCGCGTCACACCGCCGCATAGCGTGCTCGTGCGGTTACCAGCCGATTTGACTGGCGGTGAGCTCCTCACCGTCGATAGCGACCGGCTGGCCCGCCGGCGGGACTTCGAGGTAGGGCTCGACGCTTGACCAGAGGAATCTGTCGAGGCAGGTCTGGGCCAGGTGGTCGCCCCAGGCGCGCGCCGACTCAAGCGTGTGGGTGCGAATGTAGATGATGCCCGGCCATTCGTAATCCTGATCCTCGGGCGGCAGCGTTTCGTCGCGAAACCAGGCGACGTACTCGAAGAGAGGCGCGGGCACGGACCCATCCTGACATTGGAGCCGCATTGCCGCCGGGTGGATTCAGGCAGCGTCATTCCGCCGCGAGCGCTGCAATCAGTCAGGCGTGGATCTCGCGAAGTCGGACTCGTGTCGCACTCGAAATCGCCCCAGTCGGGCGCGTGGGAAGGGCCGTGCGATCGGGAAAACAGATTGCGCGGCAACCTCGATGATGCCTTCGGACAACATCGCCCTGTACGCCTCGACCCTGGCACGATAGGCACTGACGAACTGCGTCTCGTGGCCGCTGAGCGCCCCAGGAAGTATGTAGCAGCGATCGGCAGAGAACTCGACGAAGGCGAGTCCTTCCCGCTCGATGTAGTCGTCTTTGAGAAGTGAATCGAAGGCAAGGTAGAAGCCCGTTCCAGCCGCGCCGGGCGTCATCCACGAGGCCTTGATGGACTGGATCTGATTGTCATCAATCAAGACACCATCTGGACCCGTTACCGCGTCCAGGATTGGTTTCATGACATTGTCCAAGTCCGCCACGAGGTGCGTCTGGTAACGCCGAGCCTCTTCGATGTACCAAGTCAGGGTCACCTCGACGTCGTGGACAAAGATGCCGCGCGAAGCGTCACGGACAGCGTCACCCAGCGTTGCGCGGAACTCCGCCTTCCTCTCGGCACTCGCTTGCAGGGATAGCGGGTCGACTGTGCTCTGAATCTCCACTCGCGCTTGGTCATAGGTCTCCAGCACGGTGAACGGTTGGGCGGCAAGATGCGTGACCCCATTGTCCAGGGCGATACGCCGGGGAAGCGGACTCAAGGGCGCGTCATCCCGCCGCGTGCCAGGCGCCTTGACTCCCGGTCTCGCGGGTCACGGTCTGTCCGTCCGAACAATGGAGGTTGGCAGCACTCGGCGGGTCGGAGGTCTCCTGCAGCCAATTCATCAGAGCTGTGAATGAGACGCTCACCCAGTGTGGCGTTCTCTGCACCGTCCCAGTCGCCGGTGACGTTGTAGCAGTCCGGGTGGTGGTAGACAACCTTGCCGCCGCGAATGCTGACGTAGGAGTCCTGCGGTACGGCAATTCGTTGTCCACGCCGGTACATGGCTTCGGGCGGGTGGCAGTAGGCGCAGTTCTGCATGTCGTGCAGTTGGCATCGCTCGAGGGGATCCATGCCGTGATCCGTCATGCCGCGAACGTACGGTCGTTGAGGCCCGCCGTCCACCGTGCGCCGTCGTCAGGCGGGCGGTGTCGGAAGGCCTGGCACGGGCGTGAACTTCGCATTCTTGCCACTGACCTCAACTGCGTAGACGTGGCGTGCGGGGTCCAGAGCGTCTGGGCCAACCACCCACAGAAATTCGGGTTTGAGATCGAGCACGTACTCGATTTCCTTGACGACGTTCCCCGGCAGACCCTGTAGCTCGCCATGCTGCCGAATGGCGGCAGCAAGACGTTCCGTCTGTAGTGGCGAGGCCTTCGCCTCGATCTGCAGGCGGATGGCTCCGTCCGAACCGTAGAACTCCGCGTCCGTCTCGTAGCTCTGACCCGCGCGCTTGGTGATGAGATCACGAGCGAACTTGCGGTAGAGCGAGAAGGAACATCGTGCTAAGTCGAAGCCACCGGCCAAGATGGCGAATCCGAAGGCGCCGACGTGAGGCACATACTCACGATTGAGCCAAGCTTCCTCGCCGCCGGGCTTCGAGAACAGGTGCCGAGGATTCCCGGCCGGGGTATCGAAATGATCTGGCCCTACAGTTCCGTACTTCCTGAACCGGAAGCAGTCCGGGGGGGCAGTCACGGAAGCGAACGATCTCGGCATGGACTGCCCGCATGAACCAAGCGGCTTCATCGACGGCGAATGGCGTTGTCATCCGCATCGGCGCGCCAGCAGGGGTGAGCCCCTCGAGAAGTTCGCGTAGCTCAGAGCGTTGGTCGTCCACATGAGCAGTGTGGGCCAACCCGCCGACAGCGCCCGGCCACACTGCGTCTAACCGCCGCGCTAAGCACACATGTGCGCAGCGCGTCGAGCTTGCGAGCTGCGCCGGGCCAGGGACTGGCAGGAATGGGAGGGAAGGGTCAGGGGGACTCCGCGTCTGGGGAAAGCTCGCCGTCCGCGTACCGCCGGAGAACGTTGGCTGCCTCCAAGGCAGGTTCTATTCCCTCCGAGTAGTTGAAGATGACCTCGTTCTTTGCTGTCCGATGCTCGTAACCGGGTAACCCAACCACTTGGTCGACGATGCGGTTGGAGTTCACAATCAACTGCGCGCTGTTTTGATAGACGCTCACGTTGTGGAGCTTCCCGTCGTAGCTCCACCGGACGTAGGTGCTCTTAGGCGGGGTAGTGGGGCTCCAGCCGGATCTCAGCAACTCGTCGTGTAGCGCTTGCGACAAGTGCGACCCTGAGTAGCGATCAAATCGGGCGATCATGGCCCGAACAGCGTCGTCACTGGTTCGGGTGATGCCCGCCCGCGCAAGGTTCTCCTCCAGTGCCTCGATCGCCTTTTCCTGCGTAGGAAGGTCGCCCTCACTTACTAGCTGCTCGAGAGTCTGAAGAGCCGCCCTCCCCACGGTGACCTCGTTGTCGCCCACCTTGAATCGGGTTGGCACAACGCCAAAGGTGGCGCACAAGAGGAAAGCGCCTGCGACGAGGAACAGAGCGGCTGTGCCCAATTCGTTCGTGGTCCGAAATACAGCAAATGTTCCGGCAACTGAGGCGGCAACTCCGAAGGTGCCCGCGACAATGCGCTCCATCCGCGCCACCGGTGCGCTGGCAGCCTGTTTGTCACCCGCAAGCTGAGAACTCATTGATAGAGAATGCCCTACGCGAGGGTCTGAGATCACTCAGACCACGAATCTTGGAGTCCGCAGTGCCACGTGATCGGTGGCCCCCTCATTGAGCACCCGCTTCGCGTTGCTTCGTGGCAGTCGAATCCAGCCCTAACCACCAGCGCGTCCAGACCGCGTCATCGATCCGCGGCGCCCGACCGATGCTTCCCGCGTGAGCTTGCGGCCAAGCGGGCGCGCCTATTCGCCGCGTCAGTCAGCCCGCCGAAGGCCTCTTCCGCATGCTTCCGCGCTGCCGTGAACTAGGGCGGCCCTTGTGATGATGGTACTACCTGTAGTACCATCATCACGTGGCCTCGGTGGAGTCGGTAGTTGCGGCGATGCGCAACAACCAGCAGAACGTCCCCTACAACGAGCTCCACAAAGTCTGCGAACACTACTTTGGGAAGCCCCGCCAGTCAGGCTCATCCCACGCGGTGTTTAAGACGCCGTGGCCCGGCGACCCTCGCGTGAACATCCAGAACGACAAGGGCAAGGCCAAGGCTTACCAAGTACGTCAGGTGCTCAAGGCGATTGACAAGAAGGAGGGCAAGTGATGGACACAATGGAGCGGCCTCAGGTGGAGGTGTCGCATTACACGTACCGCGTTGCCTGGTCCGCGGAAGACGGCGAGTTCGTCGCCACCGTCGCTGAGTTTCCCTCCCTCTCCTGGCTAGCTGCTTCGCAGGTTCAGGCCCTGGAAGGGCTCGAAGCGCTGTTGGCTGACGTAGTCGTCGACATGCAGGCACAGGGCGAGGAGGTGCCAGAGCCGATCTCTGAGCGCAACTACTCGGGCAAATTCAACCTTCGTCTCGGCGAGAAGCTGCACCGGGAGGTCGCCCTTCGAGCCGCCGAGGAAGACCTAAGCATCAACCAGTGGGTCGTCCGAAAACTCATGGCCCAGCCCTGACGTAGACCGCGGATAATCGGTGTGCAAGTGCGCGCTTGATAGTGTCGCGGGGGAACGGTCCCAGCGAGAGGCCTCTTCCGCATCATCCACCTCAGTCGCGTCATACCGCCCGTCCCACGCAGGAACACTTGCGCTAGCGCTGCTCGCTGACGAGCGTGTCGTAGAGGCTGACCGGAAAGGGCACCTCGAAGTAGTTCTTCTCTCGTTTCCGTTTCAACAGGGCGGATAGCCGCTCACCGCTCAGGTCGAGAACGCGGAAGGCGGCTGGATCTCCTTGGCGGACGTTCTCCACGATCACGAGGTGAAACCGCTCCCGGTCCTCCTCTGCGGCCAGGACTTGCCGCGCCTCCAGCCAGAGATCGGAGCCTCGAGCCGAGCCGCCGTAGGCCTTCACCTCGATCACTCGGTCGCCTTCGATATCTGCAACGGCTCGCCGGCCGCGACTGTCACTGGCGCGACGTCCGGCGGCTGCCTCCAAGTGGAGAACATGCAGGATGGCCGCGTCCTCTATCTGCCGATTGGTCCTCAGCGCCTTCACCGAATCAGACTAGGAGACTCGGCCACGTCACGTGCGACTCATTCGAGAGTCAAGCCGCGCTGCTGTTGAGTCTTATCGCCCCGACGTTCCGATCAAGCACCAAGGAGTGCGATTGCGAGCTTGCGGTGGAGGTCGGCGACTGTTTCGGCTGCGAGCGGGCCGTCTGCCTGGAGCTGCGGGTAAAGCTTCTTGGGCCACAGAACCTTCACGCCGCGAGTGGTGAAGCTGCCGCCGATCAGTGGCCAGTCGGCTTCGACGAAGCACAGCACTCCCGAGACTGGGATGTCGGGGCCGACGACGCCGCGGACCACGTCGACCTGCTTCAGCACCCCGTCCACGAGCTTGGTGCAGTCGCGCGATCCCACGAGCAGTCGTTCGACTCGCTCCCGGAGTACGCCGCCTTCGATCTTGAGTTGGGGGAGGCCGCGGTACTTCTTGGCGTCGATGACGTAGAGGCCGTTTGCGGTGACGGCTACGTGGTCGATGTTCGCCTTGGACCCGGGGATCCGTCGGTCGTGCAGCAGCCTCACGGTCTCGGAGTCGAGATGGTCGAGGCCTCTGCCGAGGCGTTCTTCACCGATGGCACCGGTATCCCACGCGGTGGTGGACTGCCGCTCCTCGGAGAGGGCGAGGATCAGACCGCCGAGTCGTGGATGCCTGGTGCGGATGCGCTGCTCACGGTTGGCCTTGCGTCGCTCGAACTCGCGACGCGCCGACGCCCCAGCGACGCCTGCGTCGACGACTTGGACCGGAGCCGGCCCTGGGTCTGCGGCCGCGGTGGGTTGGGCCGGGCTGCTCTCGTCGTGGCCCAGACAACGAACTGTCTTGGTCGTTCGTTCGTAGATCGCCCATGCCTTCTCCGGGAGTCCGGCACCGCAGATTCGGCACGTGCCCGCGTACCGCAGCCGCATGACCTTCTCACCGGTTCCCCCGTCCACGGATGCACGGTACGTGGCCCGCCCGGCAGGCGTGAGGCGTTTGTGTCCTCTGCCGTTGGCTGGTACCGCGCCCGGGGCCGGGGCCGGGTTAGCGTCGGTGGCGTCCGGGTGCTTGGCCGCGTTGGCGGCGGGTGGGGTCGGGCCAGTGTTGGCTCGCCGCGTGAGGTGACCCATGTCCGGTACGACGAGCACGACGACCCTGCTTCCGTTCCAGCCCGCATCGATGTCGACGGCCCAGCTGGCCGCGGTCTCTTACCTCGCCCGCTACTCCGGCCACACGCACACCCTGTACGCCTACGAGCTCAGGCAGTGGTTCTCCTGGTGTGAGATGCACGGTCTCGACCCCCTGGTCGGTGTGCAGCGCGCCCACGTCGAGCTGTACATCCGACAACTCACCGACCGCGGTCTCATGGACTCCTCAGTGGTCACGATGATGCACGGGGTTCGCGGGTTCTTCCGGTTCGCTCACATCGACGGGCTCATCCCGTCCGACCCCGCGGTGTACGCGCGGCTGCCGAAGGTGCACCGCGACGAGTCCCGCACCCAAGGCTTGGACCGGCTCGAGCTCATCAGATTCCTGCAGGTCTCCCAGACAATCACGGTTCATCACGGAGCCTTGGCGTTCCTGCTGGGGATCAACGCTCTGAGGGCGTCCGAAGCCGCCGCGGTCCGGATCGAGGACTACGCCGAGACCATGCGCGGGCATCGCGTCCTGCACCTTGTGGGCAAAGGCAACAAGCCCGCCACGATGCCCGTCACCGTCCCGGTGTTACGCGTCCTCGAAGCCTGCCGGGGCGAACGCGCCAGTGGTCGGCTGATCCTGCGACCGCTGACTGGCAACCCGATCGACCGGCGCGACGTGTACCGGATGGTCGCCAGGATCGCGAAGACCGCCGGGATACCCCGGCACATCAGCCCACACTCATTGCGGCACGCCGCCATCACCAACGCCCTTGACGCCGGTGTCCCTCTGCGCGACGCGCAGATCCTGGCCCGCCACGCTGACCCTAGGACAACCGAGCACTACGACCGCGCCCGCGGGAATCTCGATCGACACGGCGTCCACTTCCTCACCGCCTACGTCGCCGGCGTCTGACCAACTCCGCTCGCCGGCGGGCAACGAACGAGTCGCGAGGAGGTTCGCTCCTGGGACGTCGACTCACCTTCCCCGCGCCCAAGGAGGGGCCTGAGTTCCCGACTTCGACGTCAGATGCCAGCCGCGGCACAAACTGCAGAAGTAGGCACCGGCCTCACACACGCGCGCTCGGTCGCGGTACCTGCGGGTAATGGCCCGCATCGCACGGATGGCGGCCCCTCGGCTGGGGTAATGGATCTTCGAGCAGTCCGACATGTCGATCTTCCTCGACTTGTCGCACTCGGCCGGCTCATATCCTGCCCGGTACGCGGTTCACGCCTCATAGCGATCGGCCACCAAGGAACCTGAAGGCTCCACCTGCGAGAACGGTAGCCGAATAGGTCGACGTTCGCCGAGCCTTGCCTGGAAATGGTGGACGAGGCGCGCCTTCCGCACGCCGTTAGTGCTGGGCGTGGGCGATTCGAGCCTCGCTCGGGCGCCCAGGTACTACGGCCAGATGCCGCGCATTCGTTCAGCCAGGTCATACGCTCCACGCATGTCTGTCGAGCGTTGGGAGCGGCGCGTCGAGGTCCCCCTCCTGCTGCTGGCCCTCGCATTCCTTGTCGCCTACGCATGGCCAGTCCTTGACCCACGACTGGACCCCACTCTCGACGTCTTCCTCGGCTACGTCAGCTGGACCGTCTGGGCCGCATTCGCACTCGACTTCGCGGTGCGACTGGCGCTTGCCCAGGACCGACGGCACTACGCCCTCCAGCACTGGTACGACGTCGCCCTGATCGCCCTGCCCGTCCTGCGACCCCTCCGATTACTGCGCCTGCTGGCCTTCCTCCGGATCCTCAACCGGAGTGCCGCAGGCAACCTCGCCGGCCGCGTCACCACCTACGTCATCGGGGCCGCCGTGATGGCCGTCGGCCTCGGAGCTGTCGCAGTCCTCGACGTTGAGCAGGACGCCAAGGGTGCAAACATCACCACCATCGGCGATGCGCTCTGGTGGGCCTCGACCACCGTGACGACAGTCGGCTACGGAGATCGATACCCCGTCACCACCACCGGACGAGTCATCGCGGTTGCTCTGATGATCGTGGGCATCGCACTGGTCGGGGCGGTTACGGCCTCCATCGCGGCATGGTTCGTGGCCAGCCTCGACAAAGACCAGCGCACCAAGGCGAGCGAGGTAGCCGCTGCTAGTGACGAGCTGCACTGAGATCGGCCGGTGCCATCGGCGGTGCGTTGAGCGCTACGAACAAGGTCCCTTGGGGATGGAACCGCCTGCGTCTATCCGCCGCCTATCAACGCATAGATTGCGGCATCGGAGGGTGTTGCATGAGCCCCCCCGGGTGTATGCGCTGGCCGGCGAAAGCCTGACAAGCCGGGTGGTGAGCGGAATGACCATCGTCCGAACGCCGTCCGAGCGGGCGTTTCCTGTTGCCCCTGATCGTGACACCCCCCAAAGTGATGGTAAGCAACTGCGCTGAAGGGGTGTTGCGATGCAAGAGCAACTGAGTCTGGGCTACTGGTTGCCACGTACGGAGTTCACATTCCACGCGCACTTGGCACAGCGGGTCGTGACCACGGTGAGCGGCAGCTTCCTCGAGCCGCACGTCGCCGTGACGCTTGTCCCAACAGTTGCACCCGACCGTGACCGGCGCCAGACCCTCCAGATACGTGAGGGTCTGTTGGAGAACGTCTCGATCGAAGTAGACCTCGACGACAACGGAGTCATTCAAGGCATCAACGGGCAGACCTCGTCGTCCATGTCCGCGGTCATCTCGCTCGCTTCGAAGGCGGTCAGTCTGGCCACGATGGTCCTTTGGATCAAAAGACCCGCGAGCCTCGAGGAGGAGTGGGAAGCCTCGCATTCCGGACTGGCGCTATGCCGCAAGCAGTTGGCGCTGAAGGTCGAGGGGCTGCTCAAGGCGGTCGCGGATCCAGAAACCCCTCCCGGGGACACCGCCATGATGGGAACCGCGCTCACGACATGTCAAAGCCAACTGGCTGCCATCAGCGAAGCGCGGCGAGCGTGGATTGCAGCGCGTGCAAGCAGCACACCCGAGGCAGCGGCCTCGTGGGTGCTAACGCCAAGACAGCTTCTTCGCGTTCGCGGCGGATTGGCCGAGAGCCTGAATGCACCAGAGATCCCAGCGGACCAAGAGGACTCGGCACGTGACTTCGGCGTGATTCTCGCCCTTCACGACCCCGCGCGAGACAAGTTCGAGACACCGCCAGATGCCGACCAAGAGGACGCACTCATCATCAGGGTGGCCCGCCCTGCAACCGTGGGCGTGTACACGCGGGACACAGACAATCTATGGGTTCTCGACAGATCATCCGTTGTACACCTGGACATAGTTGACGAGTTCAGTCACTACCAGTCGATATCCGTCGATCAACGGGGATGGCGCTCACGGAATTTCAAGCTGGCCTTCCACTCAGACCAATCTGTAAAGACTTTCGGCGTCGGCTCCGAGTCAGCCCTCGGCACGATCGGTCCTGCACTCGGCGAGTTGATCGACGCTACCTCCTCGGCTCGCAAGACCTTCGCCGAGCGATCGACCTCCGAACAGGTAGAACTTGAACGTGCCCAGACCCAGCTCGACCTACTAAAGACGGCCAACGAGTACGAGGTTCTGTCGGCAACTCGCGAACAGGCCGCTGAACTCGCGGCGCTGGAGCAAAGGCACAAGCTCGCAGAGCTGCGCGACTGACAACCCGCCGCCCGACGGAAGGAACGGCTGCCTTGCACCCTCCGGCCAGCCTCCTGGCAAGCGAGATCGGTCAAACTCCGGGAGCGTTCAGGGATGATCGGCAAGCACGACCGTGGCGGTCAGCACATGAGATGAATCCCTTTCAACAACAGGTCTGAATGATCCATCAGGGACCTGCTCCGCGTAAGCCAGCGCCCCTAAATAGTCGGGAGCAGCGAAGGTCACTCTCAGGTCGAGGAGCGCTGACCACGACTCAGGGAGCACGCTGCCGAACGCCGCCGCCAGAGTCCTCTCTCTGCCGCGCGCGTGGACGCGGTGACTCGGATACGTGTTAACGCTTCTGAAGGATGCGTTACACGCCATGTGTCTGGATCGAATCCAACAGCTCAAGGAAACGCTCCAACTGTTCAATGAGGCTGGCCCTTACTGCATCTATCTCGACGCCAGGGGGCACGATCAGCGGGGCGACGACATCGTTGCGGTCGTGTCGCGCGACGACACCGGGCACGGATCGGAGATGTGCGGCGATGAGGTCTACGGGCTGCCCTTGCAGAGCCTTGGCTTGAATCCAAGCCGGGGACCCCCCATGGGTGCCCCACAACGACGTCCAGATGCCGACCCAGACAACGCGTCCGCCCGGACTGGTGACGTACCGGCCCGCTCCGGAATCGCTTGATCCCGAAGTTGCCCTTGCGGAAGAAACCGCCGCGGCAGCACCCAGCAGTACGTCTACCAATGCGCTTAACTGGCGGCCGGTGCGGATTGGGAGGTCACCTGGCAGAAGTGGCGTCCACCCGACTCGGCTTCGCCACTCAACGAGACCTTGGATCTGAGCGAGATCATGTAGGTTGTCCCGTTCGTCGGCGACCCCCATCGCCTCCTTCATGACTGCGATCAGGTGCTGCCAGGAGGTCGCAGCGATTACGTTCCCAGCCTCGGATGCGAACGCCTGCACGCGCTGGTCCGGGCGATAAGGCGTTGTCGAGTCACCCGAACATGCGCCTTCAATCGGCGCTATTGCAGCTCGCTGGGGATTCTGGGATGCCGCTCACTTCAGCCGGGCCTTCAAAGCGGAGTATGGTTGCTCGCCACGCGCCTATCGGGAGCGCTGTTTGGTGGCGAGACCGCAACCGGCTGAATCGGGCCGGCACACGCTGGTTAACACCTCGCTCGCGTCCTTAGCATGAATGGCCAACCAATGCCTTTGAGGAGTTCCGGTGCCCCTAGTCGTCATCGCCTGCATCAACCCGCGCCCCCAGAATCACGCAGACGTCGCCCGCGGGCTAGCGGAGCTTGTGCCCGTAGTCCACAGCGAGAAGGGTTGCGAGATCTACGCGCTGCATGACAGTGGCACCGGGTTGGTCATGGTCGAACAATGGACCAGTCAGGAAGATCTTGAGCTCCATGCCGCTGGACACGCTGTGCTGAAGATGAAGCAACTGCTGCGCGGGAAGCTCGCAAATCCGGTTTCTACAACCGTTGCGGTCCCCGTACCTGCTGGCTCGAACGCCAAAGGCATTTTGCGGGAGATGTGAAGACTTAGCTACTCGATGAGGTGATCGGGCGCGTGCGAGCATGACCGGAGAAGCCTTGTGCACGCCAAGGTACGGACGATTCTTGCAGCTGCCGAGCGGCATACTTGGAGCCACGGTAGGGCCGTACGGGTCAATGGCAGACCCATGAGGCGCGGATGCGGATTGGTCAGATGGACATGGAACACGAGCGGTGGACGCGCCTGCGTAACGACAGTGTCGCTCACTCTGCGCGCGCTGCCGCGTGGGGTTGCCTTGTCACCGCCGTGATTCTTCTGCACCAACTGAGGCCATCTCATGAGGAATTATCAGGAGCGCATCGTGACCTGGTCTCGGTCGGTCTGTCCCTCGCGATCGTTTCGGTGACGATGCATGTGCTGTTGGGACGTCCTTACACAGAGATCCAATCGAATCTTTTGGTCATAAGAAATCCTCTGCGGACCCATGTGGTACCTCTCAGTCTGCTCCAAGACGTTGAGGAGGCCTGGCATGGCCTTCTGCAACTGCGACTGTCGTCTGGCACCAACATCATTGTCGTGAGCTCGATCCCGATATTGTCTGGTCGCGAAGCTCTGGAACCGAAGGGCGTGACCTCAATCGCGAGTGCCATACGGGGTGCTGCACAGCCACATGACCTTGCCGTGTTGGTCGAGTCGAGGTGGTCGCTCAACGATCCCGAGCTTGCTCTTTTGACCATCGGATGGCTCATGTGTTTCGGCAGCCACCTGCTCTAGCGCAGTCGGCCTCTGGAAGAAGATCAGTCGTCCATTGTGAGCAGCTCTGTGGCCTGCCGCACGCATCTCCACCTCTCAGCATCTGAGGGGTTCCACCGTAGATTCGGTTGCGCTCACGGCGGACGGGGTTGAAGGTGGCCCCAAGTAGAACATGCACAGCGGCTGCCTCGGGCGAGGAGTCCGATGATCGCCGCTTGGTGCGACGTGATCGCGTGACGACCATACCGAGGCCTCAACCCAGACGAATCGACTCCAGACGAATCGTCACACGGGGAAGGCGCGCTAGGGACGGGACGTCGCTTGACCTGAGCCGGGCGCTGTCCGCCGCGCCTCGTCCCCGAATTGATTGCAATGTCAACTACATCCGCGCGCTTGGGTTGGGCATGGAGACGCGAAAGTCGCCCAGGAGCATTGCGCTCGCGTTCTTCAAGTGTCACACTCGGAGATGCCTAACTAACGTGCGTTAGGCAGTTGCCGAGAATGCCACGGTTACGTTGGCGAGTTCGCGGCCTGAAGATCGAGGTAACCACATGAATGACGTTCATGAGAGCTCGTCCGCATCACAAGCGAACCGCGTCTGGCGGTTCCTTCGCGCTGTTCGTGACGACTACTGCCGCGCTGTTGGGTACAAGAACATGCCCATCGCGCAGTGGTACTCGGAGACCGCGATCCGAGGCGCGGCCTCGCGTGCCTCGCACGTCGATACCTGAGCATCGCAACTTCGGACGCCGGTCTGCAAACCTGCGGCCAGCTCGTAGTCCGCTTTCGTCTGCATGCTCACATCGAGCAACCCGTTGGGCCACAGTCGCGACAAAACGTCGCCCCGTGCCTCAGCGCTCGAGTCTCCTCGGCTTGCCCATTCCATGCGAGAGGCACGTCGTCGAGACCTCGCGGGGATGAGGATTCGGGTTCGATGAATCTGACAAGGAGAGGTGACCATGGACTCGCATGAGTGTGAGCCCGACTGCCGCTACTGCAACGGGCCTGAGACGGACTAGGCGTGCTCACGCCATCGAGGCTTGCGCTGGCACGGGCTCTTGTCGAGACGTGCTTGCGACCTCGACCGATTGCACCTGGGCGCAGCCCGTATGCACACTCGCACATGCCGGTTGAGAAGCGACCGTGCTGATCGAAGGTAGTTGTCGACGCCCAATCGTGCTGTAGTTTGAGGCGGTTCCAGTGACAGTCCGCAAGCGGGCGTCGTCGGTCTTCTGGGACCGATCTGCGCCCGTAAGGCGAGGACGGCGAACGGCGGAAACGAAGGCAAGGTGGCCGGTGTCGTGATCCTGGCGACACAACCCTGTACACCGCTTGAAAGAGTGAAGCATCCAGCCCTTTCGCGCCGCACAAGGATGCGCCAGATGATCAACACGCCAGCGCCAACTCCAAAGGCGCAAAGCCTTGCCGCGTGCCTTGCGAGCACCAGATCCCTCGTTGCGGTCGCGCTCCTCTTTGCCGTCAATGGCATGGTGGTCGGTGGCTACGGCGGCGCACTACCCTCGATTCGGGTTCGGCTTGAGATCGACTCGACGCAGATTGCCTTCCTGCTTGGTGCAGCTGGTTTGTCGGCGATCATCTCAATGCAGATTGGGGGACGACTTGCTGATTCAATCGGCGCACGCCAAGTCGCCCTCGGGTCCCTACCCCTTCTAATCGCGGCGCCGGTCGCGTTCGCGTTCGCCACAACGTATGTTGTCGCGGTGCTCGGGGCCGTCCTCCTTGGACTGGGCAACGGGGCGTTGGACATGGCGATGAACGCCCTTGGAGTGCAGGTCGAAGGAGCACGACAGCGCCCGGTCATGAGCTTCCTCCATGCCCTTTGGTCCGTCGGCAGCTTCGCAGGCGCTGGCTGCGTGGTGCTCTTGGCGACTCTGAGCGGTCGCAACGGTCCGGCTATTGTCATGCCGCTCATGCTATTGATGGCATTTGCCGCATTCGCTGCTTTCGCCGTCGCCTGCGTCATTGCACCCCCGACAGCAGTCATTCGCCATCGTGTTGACGGTATGCGCACCAGAATCCCCAACGTCGCCTGGCTGCTGGCGCTCATGGCAGTGGGATTCGGTTTGGCCGAGGGCACAGCGTACGACTGGTCTTCGCTACAGGTCACAGAAGTCGCGCAGGTTGACAGCACAACAGGCGCCCTCGGATTCGTGGCCGTGAGTGGCACCATGGTCCTAATCCGCTTGGTGGGTGATCGACTTGTTGAGCGCTTCGGCCGAGGCGCCGTCGTTCGGTTCGGCGGGGGCTGTGCGGGCGTCGGTTACCTGGCCGTCACGTTGGTGAGCGGGCTCGCTCCACTGATCATCGGTTGGCTGCTCGTCGGACTAGGAGTGGGGATGATCGCGCCCCAGGTCTATGCCGTCGCCGGGCACGCCGGGGGAGGGCGAGTTCTTGCCATTGTGGTCACCTTTGGCTACGCCGCCTTCCTCGTCGGACCGGCTGTTATGGGCTTCTTCGTCAGTCGCATCGGCCTCCATCACGCGATGGTCGTGCCGGCGCTGCTCTGCATGGGCATCGTCGGACTCGCGGGAGTCATGCCCAGAGGTGACTCTGAAGGTGAGGGTTACCGCTTAACCCCGCGGGACGGCCTGCCGTAGATATTGGGCTAGTGGCGGTCCGGGAACGGCCGGAACCGCAGGGTCGGGCACGTGCGACGCGGTGCCTATCAAGTAGGCGCAGCCGGGATCGGGCACGACCCGCCGTCCCGCCAGGCGACTCGGACGTGTCTGCCGACACGGAGACCTATTGCAGACAGGGCAAGAGCCTTGATGGCTCTCCAGCAGCTGCGCGGTCTACTGACGATCATCGACGGATGCGGAGGTCGATTACACCGGTCGCCGGTGCCTCGGAACAAACCGATCGATGCGGGGTGTGTCGCGCTGAGTCGGCTGCCGCCCAGTTGCGGCCTAGGTCGTCCAGCCCGGGCTTGCCCGGCAGATTTTGTCTGGTGGTTCCTCCTGACAAACGTAATTCTCGCGCGGGTCAAGAAGGGCGACCTTGATCAAAGCCCCAATTCGAGACCAACTTTTTGGGTATATCCACTAGACACAACCAACCTAACACCTGTTAGGTTGGGGCGCAGCAAAACCACTAGGAGTCGCCATGGTGTCTGTCGCAGCCCTTCCTGATCGGTCTCACGCTGGCCGCACTGTTGCCCAGATTCGGGACCGCTTCCAAAGCCACGAATCGGACGACCTCACTGGCGTTCGTCCTTCGGTGGCGCGCTCGTGGCGTAGAAGTCGGGCGGCGGGAGTGGTGCCTCACATCGACAAGGGCTACCTCGAGGAAGGCCGGGTCGACGAACCGACCGTGCTCATCGCAGAGCCGCACCTGCGCCGGTTGGATGAGATTGCTAAGGACATCGGTGGGTATGTGAGCCTGACGGCCCCAAACGGCACCTTGGTCAACCCCAGCTACCTGCGCCAGGTCGAGGACTTCCCCGACGGCTACTCGCTTCTCGAAGCGAGCTGCGGGAGCAATGGTGAGGGCATGGCGCTAGAGGAAGGGCGCGGAGTCTGGCTGGCACCGGAAGAGCATTATCGCGAGGACATGTGGGGCAACTGGTGCTTCGCATCGCTCGTGCGCGATCCCCTCCACAACCGCGTTCGCGGCGTCATCGGGCTCACCTTCCCGGCAAGCCGGGTCCGTGACCTCGACCCATCGTCCACACTGCTGATGCTCGAGGGCATCGCCTCTCGCGTCGAACGTGAGATCGAGACCCGGATCTCCGTTCGAGAGCGCGCCCTCCTTCGCGAGTACCTCACCGCGTCACGGCGGCGTGGCGTCGCCGCCGTGGTGGCCACCGACGGAAAGCACTCCTTCATGAACTCCGCGGCAATGACCACTTTGCAGGGTGCAGATCTGGCGATCCTCAATGGCTATGCGACCGGGGTCTTGACGTCCGGCGCTGCCACCAACGTCGAGGTGATGCTGGCCGGCACTGGTGTGTCCACCATCGAAATCTCACCGATTGCCCTGCAGCCGAACCAGTTCGGGGCGGTTGCGGTGGTGCGTCCTCGAACAGGCCTGCGCGGCCGAGACGCGGTCGTTGCGCAGACTTCGACGGTCGGCGCGCCTGCGATCAGTGAGTCCGCAACCAGCGATCCCACGGCCAACGAGCGGTTGAGGAAGCGGCTGCACGGGCAGAGCGTCGCATTCGAGCGTGCTCTGGCCGCGGCGCAGTTCGCGATCGAGCGACACCGATCCGTAGTCATCATCGGCGAGCCGGGAAGCGGCAAACGATGTTTGGCGGAGGCGATCGCAGCGTTCCAGGAATACGTCATCCGAATCGATGCGCGAGACGCCGCGACCCGTGTTGCCGGGGTAGTAGAGCAGGCTCAACACGAATCCAGCGATGCGTCCCGTGCTCTCCTGCTCGCCCACGCCGACGAACTCAGCGCTGTGCAGGCTCGCGCCCTCGCCGCGCACCTACGTAGCCATACGCGCACCACCGTTGTCCTCACAGCCCAAGCCTCGACGGATGTCGTCCAGGTCATCACGGACGCCTGCGAGGCGATGGAGATCCCCGTGATGCCCCTTCGACGCCGGCGCGAGGACATCGCGCTGCTGGCCAACGCCATGGCCACCGACGTGGGGGAGCGACGTCTCTCCCGCAAGCTAGTGACGACCCTGACCAATGCCGACTGGCCGGGAAACATAGGCCAGTTGCGTCACGTCGTGATGGACGCGGCCGAGCGCGCCCGCGGCATCGAGGTGAATGAAGACGACCTCTGTCCGGGGCTGCACCGCAAGCTAACGAGCGGACGACTGTCGCGACTGGAGGACGTCGAACTCGCCGAGATCCGCCGAGCCCTTCGCGAGGCCGGCAGCAACCGCCGGCTCGCGGCCGAGATCCTTGAGATAGGACGCTCCACCCTTTACCGGCGAATGGACTATTTCCGCGGTCGCGGCTTCGAGCTGTAGGAGCCCGGCGCCCTCTCCCATCCTGCTCGTCGGGTCGATTCGTCATGCCCGGATGCAGTGGCGTGGGTGTACCGATCTGGCACGGACTTTGCCGTTCCACCCGCGCTCTACTTGAGGAAAGTCCCCAAGAGCCCCTGCAAGACGGCCCCGGGGGCAGAACGAAGCCTGACCTCAAGTCGCCGCCACGCGGCGCCGTCAGACCACAAAACGAACAGGACGACAGAACATGAGCGGCGACGGCCAGGGGACCATTCTGGTGGCTCCCCACCACTTCCCGGATCTCAACCGCGAGCGTGCGCTCGCCGACGAGCTCGAGTACGAGCTTGTCGCGGCTCCCGATGTCGACGCGTTCCGCGCAGGACTTCCTCAGGCCGAGATCGTGATGGTCACCCCGTACGCGCGGCTGACCGCCGAGGAGTTCCCCGTGATGACCAAGTGCCGTGCGGTCATCCGCTACGGCATGGGCTACGACAATATCGACGTCGCCGCCGCGGCCCAGGCGCACATCCCCGTCGCGATAGTGCCAGGTACCGCCTCCGAGGAAGTCGCCTCACACGCCTTCGCCATGGCCCTGACGCTCGCCCGCCGGATCCCAGCCGGGGACGCCGCCATTCGCGACAACGCTTGGGCCGGCATCATCGGTTACGACACCCCGGTGCTCTCCCAACTCGAGGTCGGGGTCGTCGGGCTCGGACGCATCGGACAGCACGTCGCGCGGATGTTTTCCGCCGTCGGCGCGCAGGTCCGCGGATACGACCCGTTGGTCACGGAGGCACCAGTCGAGCTCGCGAGCCTGGACAGCATCCTGGAAGAGTCGGACGTCATCTCGCTGCACCTGCCCCTCAACGACGACACCTGGCACCTCGTCTCCGCAGATGTGTTGGAGCGCATGCGCAAGGGCGCGGTCATCGTCAACGTGTCCCGCGGAGGGTTGATTGACGAGGAGGCACTCGCCGAAGCCCTCGTTTCCGGCCACATCGCCGGCGCAGGCATCGACACCTTCTCCCAAGAGCCCTTGGCCGCCGACCACCCGCTCCGTTCGGCGCCGAACACCATCCTTACCCCGCACATCGCCTGGCGCTCGAACCGCTCGACTGGTGCCCTGCAAGAGGGCGCCGTGGCACGGGCGCGGCTGGCCCTCACCGGACAGCCCCTCATCGATCTCGTGAACTGAACCTGGAGAAAACGAAGTGACAACGACGTCTGCGACTAACGAGGCCGCTGGCAACGACTCAGTAGGAGATCCTCACCTGCGCCGAGGACCTCGCGGCTACCCCTTGCTGCCTGGAGGTTACGGTCGCTCCACCTACTACACGGGTCAGCCGAGCCCATACGCCGTCCGCGGCGAGGGATACAAGGTTTGGGACGACCGTGGCCATGAGCTGATCGACGCGAACAACAACTTCACGTCGCTCATCCACGGAAACGCGCACCCCGCGATCACAGAGGCAGCCTTCACGGCTCTCTCGTCAGGAGCCAGTTGGGGGATCCCGAACCTGTACGAGTGGGAGTTGGCGGAGTTGCTTCTTGGCCGCCTTCCGCACCTTGACCAGGTGCGCTTCACCAACTCGGGCACCGAAGCAGTTATGTCGGCGATTCGCATCGCGCGGGCCAGCACTGGCCGGGAGCGGGTCGTCGTTACGAAGGGCGGGTACCACGGCACCTCGGATGTCGCGCTCGTGCCGGGTGGCCCGAGTTACACGCGGGGAGTACCTCGGGGTGTCATTGAGGATGTCACCCCAGTGCCGCTCAACGACAGCACCGCCCTCCGTCGGGCGATCGAGTCGGAGCCAGACGCCTACGCGGCCATCATCTTGGATCTGCTCCCGAACCGGGCCGGTCTGCTGAGGATCACCGAGGAGTTCGTGCAAACGGCCCGCGACCTCGCAACGAAGCACGGGGTCGTCCTCATTATCGATGAGGTCATCAGCATCCGGTTGGGCCTCAACGGTTTCAGCGGCGAGTACGGCGTCGAAGCGGACCTGCTGACCACGGGGAAGACCATCGGGGGAGGCTTCGCCGTTGGCGCTGTTGTCGGCCTGGAGGCGCTCATGGCCGAGGTGGACCCAACACGGACCGGCAGCCTGCCGCACGGCGGCACCTTCTCCGGGAACCCGGTGAGCATGGCGGCCGGTGCCGTTGCCCTGCGTCTCTACCCTGAGACGGAAATCCAGCGCCTGAACGAGCTGGGTGACGGCGCACGTCGGTCGGTGAATGATCGAGTCGCCAGCGCTGGCTGGGAGATCCGTGGGAGCGGCTCCCTGCTGCGCGCCGTTCCGTCCGGCGCGGAAAAGGTCGCCGAGGACGTTCAGCATCGGCTGTGGTGGGAGTCCTACAAGCGAGGGCTGCTCGGGTCCCCGGCGAACCTGCTGTCGCTGTCGACGCCGATGGATGCCGCAGTCGTCGATGACATCGCTGATCGCTTGGCTGATGCTGTCCTGGCCGTCGCCCACGACGCCCCTCGCGGCTGACGGAAGAAGGCACTCAGATGAAGATCGTCTCCTACACGCACCCGTCAGGAACGCGAGCGGGCGTGCTCGTCGGCGATGTGGTCTACGACCTGTGGCGGCTCCTCGACGATACGGACAGTGTGCGCGGGGGCACCGTCCGCCAGTTCCTCGACGCGAGTGGCCACGAACTCGCCGAGCTCTCGGCGAAGATCGACGAGCTGGTCCAAGTGAGGGACGCCGCGCGCGTCGGCCAACTCTCGGACGTGCACCTGACTTCGCCGGTCCCAGACCCCGCGAAGGTTCTGTGCGTAGGACTGAACTACAAGGACCACGTAGCCGAGACCGGCCGCGCGCTGCCCGAGTTCCCGGACGTCTTCGCCAAGTTCGCCTCGACGATGGTCGGTCCGGAGGATCACATCGAGGGGTCCGACATCACGGCAAACCTCGACTTCGAAGGGGAGGTCGCAGTCGTCATCGGGCGCACGGCACGCCGCGTCTCGGAGGATGAGGCCTTGGACTACGTGGCCGGCCTGGCGCCGCTGAATGACATCACCGCACGCGATCTGCAATACCGAGGAACGCAGTGGCTGGCCGGGAAGTCCGTTGACCGCTCCACACCATGGGGTCCTGCCCTCGTCACGCTCGATGAGGTCGGCGACCCGCAAAACCTCGACTTGGTGACCAGAGTCAACGGCACCGAGATGCAGCGATCGAACACCCGGCACCAGATCTTCCCCATCGCGCGGATCATCGCCTACCTGTCCAGCTTCCTCACCCTCCAGCCGGGTGACGTCATCGCCACGGGTACTCCCCAAGGCGTTGGAGCCAAGCGCACGCCTCCCATGTGGCTCAACCCCGGAGACGAGGTCGAGGTCGAGGTCGAGAGGGTCGGCCTGCTGCGCAACCGCGTCGGACCAGCCTGACAGCAACCCCCTCACTGCTTACGAGACATCCCCCGCAGATCGCACGACACAGAGTTGGACTACAGATGACTGAGCTTATCGCTTCCACGCCCGGAACCACCCGGTACCGCATCGCGGTCGACACGGGCGGAACCTTTACGGATGTCGTAGTCGGGTCCGACGGCGGCCAGATGGCCGTCGGCAAGGCCCTGACGACGTACGACCGCGTCTTCACCGGGTTCGAGGCTGCCGTGCGTCGTGCGGCGGAGTCGGTCGGGTGGGACGGACACGACGTGCTCAGCAAGGCGGACGTGATCGTCTACGGGACCACGCACGCGACGAACGCGGTCCTGACGGGCAAGGTGGCAAAGACCGCCCTACTCGTCACCGAGGGGTTCGCCGACACCCTCCTTCTGCGCGAAGGTGGCCGCCGGGACGCGTTCGACTCGAAGGCGGCCTACCCTGGCCCGTACATTCCGCGCCACCTCACGTACGAGATCACCGAGCGTATCAACGCCGAGGGTGAGATCCTGGAGGCCCTCGACGATGATCAGGCGCGCCGGGCGCTTCAGGGGCTGGCCGCGCAGAACGTCGAGGCGGTCGCCGTCTCGCTGCTGTGGTCGATCATCAACGACGTTCACGAGACGAGGCTCGGGGAGCTCATCGAGGAGATCCTTCCCGGAGTCCCATACACGCTGTCCCACGACGCGAATCCCACCATCCGTGAGTACCGCCGGTCGTCGGCCGCGTCGATCGATGCTTCGCTGAAGCCCCTCATGGCTGACCACCTCGGAAACCTGCGCGCCGACCTCCTCACCTTCGGTTTCGCTGGAGACCTACTCGTGGTCACGTCGGAGGGCGCAGTGCTTGACGTCGCCGATGTCCTCGACAGGCCGGTGCTCCTGCTGAACTCAGGACCGTCGATGGCGCCCCTCGTGGGCGCCGCCGCCGCACCTGACCAGGAGACGGTCGTCGTATGCGACATGGGCGGCACCACCTTCGACGTATCCCTTGTCGAAAGCGGCGTCGTGCGACACACGCGCGAGTCGTGGCTCGGGGAGCCGTTCGTCGGCCACCTGACGGGCTTGTCCTCCGTGGCGGTGTCGAGTATCGGCGCCGGCGGGGGCAGCATCGCTTGGATCGACGGGGGCGGTTTGCTGCGCGTCGGGCCGCAGAGTGCCCGCAGCACGCCCGGCCCCGCTGCCTATGGCCGCGGTGGCGAAGAGCCGACTGTGACTGACGCCTGCGTGGTACTCGGATACCTCGACGCGGCTGGGTTCGAGGGTGGTTTCGTCCTGGACAGGGACGCGGCCGAGCGAGCGATCACGTCCCGCGTGACTCGTCCGCTCGGAATGACGCTGCGGCAGGCTGCTCAGGCCATCCTTGACGTGTCAGCCAACCACATGGCCACCGCCATCCGTCAGGCCGCCTTGGAGCACGGCGTTGATCCGCGGGGTGCGCTCATCGTTGCCGGCGGCGGAGCCGGCGCCATGGTTGCTGCAGCCATCGGCACACTGCTCGAGGCACGAACCGTTCTGATCCCTGCTACAGCGGGCGTGCTCGCCGCGTACGGGGCGCACCGAGCCCCGATCGCCACGGAGTTCCTCTCGCCCCTCGCCAACGACACACGGTCCTTCGACTCGTCCTCGGCCTCGCGGGCCGTTTCTGACCTGAAGGCCAAGGCGGCGGCGTTCGCCGAGCGGTTCGACGGAGTCGGAGCCGAGGCGAAGTTCACGTACTTCGTCGATGCTCGATACCCCGGCCAGGCCTGGGACCTACGTGTGCACCTCGAGCGTGCCCCGGAGGTGTCGGATGCAGCAGGAGTGATCGAAGCCGCGTTCCACGAGGAGCACGACCGGCGCAATGGGACGAGCGACTCGAAGAGTCGCGTCGAGATCATCACCTGGGGGGTGCGGGTGGAAGTCCCGCGTCCGGACCAGCTGAGCGAGCCCGAAAGCTCTACCGGGTCGCAGGAGTCGCACCGCACCGACTCGATCATTTTCGGCGGCGAGGCGTACGAAACGCCCCGATACCGAGGCGTCACCCTCGGGCCCGGCGACAGGCTGGTGGGTCCCGTCGTCATCGACCTCCCCACCACCACCATCGTCGTGCCGCCCGAATGGGACGCCGAACTCGATGACCGCTCCAACATCTACCTCACCCGTAAGGAGGCCTGACATGCCCAGCGACTTCGACCCCGTCAAGCTCTCGGTGCTAGCCAATGCCTTCGACGGCATCGTGCGCGAGATGACGAATGGGCTGCTCCGATCGGCCCGGTCCTCAGTAATCAACACGGCACGGGACTTCTCCTGCGCCGTCCTTACCGCCGACAATCAGCTCCTCGCCGCTGCGGAGGGCGTGCCCGTCCACGTGTTCGGTGCAGGCCCCTTGGGCGAGGACATGATCGCCCTGCACGATGACATTCGTGAGGGCGACGCGTTCCTGCACAACGACCCTTACGGGGGCAACTCGCACGCGGCCGACCACTGCATCCTCGTGCCGATCTTCATCGACGGACGTCACCTGTTCACCGCAGTGACCAAAGCCCATCAGGCCGACTGCGGCAACGCAATTCCGACGACGTTCTCCCCGACAGCGCGGGACGTCTACGAAGAGGGAGCGCTGATCTTTCCGTGCGTACGCGTTCAGCGCGATCACCAGGATGTCGACGACATCATCCGCATGTGCCGTGCACGCATCCGCGTGCCCGATCAGTGGTACGGCGACTACCTCGCCTCGGTGGGCGCGTCGCGAATTGCTGAGCGTCGCGTCAACGAGCTCGCAGCGAAGTTCGGTGCCGACACCCTCATCGATTTCGTCGATGCATGGTTCGACTACTCGGAGCGGTTGGCCACTAGCGCGGTCGAGACGCTCCCCGAATTCGAGATGACCGGCACGTCATCTCACGACCCATTCCCCGGCACCGGCCCCGACGGGGTGAAGCTGCAGGCAACGATCACCGTGAAGCCGGATCAGGGACGGGTGACGATCGACCTGCGCGACAACCCGGACAACCTCCCCAACGGCCTGAACCTCACCCGAGCCACGGCCACGGGCGCGGCCTTGGCAGGCATCCTATCCGGTCTGCCGGTGAGCCTTCCGAGCAATGCGGGCACCTTCCGACGCTTCGACGTGCTGCTACGACAGGGGTGTGCGGTGGGCATTCCCCAGCACCCCTACTCCTGCTCATCCGGTACCACGAACCTGGCGGACCGAATCGTCAATATCGTCCAAGCGGCCTTCTCCCAGATCGCGGACGGCTATGGCACCGCTGAGGGCGCAACCGGCCAGGCGCCGGCGAAGTCAGTCATCTCGGGCATCGATGAGCGCAACGGCAACGCTTACGTCAACCAGATCCTGGTGGGGGGAGTCGGGGGTCCTGCCACCCCACATGTCGATGGCTGGCCCACCTATCAGCGCCCGGTCTGCGGTTCGCTGCTATACCACGACAGCGTCGAGGTCGACGAGCAAAGATACCCGATCCTTATCCACGAGCGCGTGTTGGTCGCCGACACAGGTGGCGCCGGTCGTCAGCGCGGTGGACTCGCGACAAGAGTCACGATCGAAGCGCGCGACGACGACCTGACCATCACCTACGGGCTCGAGGGCAAGTTCAACCCCCCGAAGGGTGTGCGCGGCGGTGCCGGTGGCTCCGTTCCGCAGGCATGGGTCGTCGCAAGCGACGGCAGCCGCAAGGAGATCCCCGTTGTAGGACGCTACGACATGCTCCGAGGCGAGCTCGTAGTGTCCATCACGCCGGGCGGGGGCGGCTATGGCGACCCCCTCGAGCGGGATGTCTACGCAGTGCTGGACGACCTGCGCGAAGGCCGGGTGTCCCCGGGCTCGGTGCTGGCCGACTACGGCGTTGTCATCAGCCAAGACGTGGTCGACATCGGCGCGACCCAGCGGCTTCGTGAAGAGAAGGCTGCGGCCCGACCCTGAGCGCTCGCGCCCCGGCGCGCACACCCAGCGGCGTCCTCACCCTTCGACCCCTCCAACCCATCCCGCAACGGAGCACACAAATGGATCCCATTCGCGTCGGCGTCATCGGCGTCGGCAACGTCCTGAACCAGTACCTCGACAAGATCGGCGTTCACCCGGAAGTCAGCATTGCGGCGCTCGCGGACGTCAACGCCGCGGCGGCTGCCGCACGTGCGACCGAATACGGCGTCAAGAAGGCTCTGTCACCCGAGGCCCTCCTTGCTGACCCGGAAATCGAGCTGGTCCTGAACCTGACACCGCCCAATCTGCACGTGCCAGTGACGCTCGCAGCCATCGCCGCCGGTAAGCACGTGCTGTCAGAGAAGCCGTTCGCGACGTCGCTGCAGGAGGCACAGCAGATCCTTGACGCCGCAGGACAAGCCGGGCTGCAGGTCGGCTCCGCCCCGACCACGTTTCTCGGGTCGGGAATGCAGACCAGCCGCAAGCTGATCGACGACGGTTGGATAGGTGAACCCCTGGCCGCCTTCGGGTCGTTCGCCTGCCGTGGCTACGAGCACTGGCACCCCAACGTGGACCCCTTCTACAGCCCTGGTGCCGGTCCCATGCTCGACATCGGCCCCTATCTCGTGACCAACCTGATCAACTTCTTCGGCCCGGCACGCCGTGTCGCGGCCAGCGCGCCCAGGTCCTCGGAAACGCGTCCGCGTCCATCTGCGGCAGGGGTGTACGACGGCGTCATCCAAATCAACACCCCGACGCACGTCACCGGCACGATCGAGTTCGAGTCGGGAGGGGTCGCCACCGTCATGGTCAGCTGGGACGTTTGGAACCACAACCTTCCCCACCTCGAGATCTATGGCTCAAGTGGATCGCTGGCCACGCCGAACCCCGACCACTTCTCGGGTGCTCCAGTTCTACGCCGCGGCGAGCCCCGCGACCTCGCGCTCGACATGACACCCCCTGGCGGCGGCGACTGGCGCGCCACCTCGCTCACGCACCGAGACGACGCCTACCGAGGTATCGGCCTGGCGGAGTTCGGCTATGCCGTCCGTCACGGACTCGAGCCGCGAACCGGCGGCGCATTCGCTTACCACGTGCTCGAAATACTGCTCGCCTTCGAGAAGTCCGCCGCCCGCGGCCGCCACATCGATATCACGAGCACCTGCGAACGGCCCAGGCCGCTGCCCTCGGTGGGGCCCCAAGAGCCGTACAGATTCGACTAGGCCCATGGCGGCGGGTGGCGAGCCCGGAACCGGCCGTGAGTTCCTCACGATCGGCGACCTCATCGCTATGCCCCACCTGGGTCTCGAAATGGTGGCAGGCCACGGCGGCGCAGAGAACGCCGTCCTGTGGACCCACACGTCCGAGCTCGCTGAGCCCGGGCCATGGCTCGAAGGGGGTGAACTCCTAATCGTCAACGGGTTCGGCATTCCGCCGACCGGCCCTGCACAAGCCAAGTACATCGAGAGCCTGTCCCGGTATCGCCTCGCCGGGATCGCCATCAGTGTGCGTTCGCCGGACCTGACCCCCGAACTCCTGGCGGCGGCTGACCGATGCAACTTCCCGGTGCTGAAGATCCCGCGTCAGGTTCCGTTCATTGAGTTGTCATACCTCGTTGCGAACGCGAGTGACCGATCCGCGCGAGGGCGGTTGTCGCGTCACCTCGAGATCTTCAAGACGCTACGGCTGCGCAACAGTCGCGGCGGTGACGTGGCGACCATCTACGCCCAACTCGAGAAGGTATCCGGCTACCGCCTGTCCGTCCTCACACCAACATGGCGACCGCTCCTGAGCCAATGGCCGCGCGTGCCAGCCGGGGTCGCGCTCAACCCCCAGATGGCCGGTTCGACCGAACTGCAGGTCATCGACGGCGGCTTCATCGTCCCCATGGTGGTGGGCGACCGCGTGACCGCATACCTCGTGGGCCTGGAGCACTCAGACGCCAAACCTGGAGGTCTGGCCGCCCTCCAGCACGTCAGCACTCTCGCCGTGCTCGACGCGATCGATGACCAGCGACGTCGCGAAGCACTGCACCGAGAGGGAGGTGAACTGTTCGCCCAGGCGCTGGATGAGCGCGCGGACCTCGATGAGCTCGCGAAGCGCTTTGTGGCATTCGGCCTGGACTCCGGAGCTGGCCCGCGGGTTCTGGCCTTCGCCGAAGTGAGCGCCGAGGCGGACGGATCCGTGCCGACCGAGCTGACCGTCCGCGACTGGATGGCAGATCGCGACATCCCCCACCTCCTGATCAATCAGGAGCATCTGGTGGCGCTCGCCTTGTGCAACGACGAGGAGCTTCGAGCCCTCGTCACGGATCTCGAACTCTCCATGGGCGTCAGTTCCCGAATGACGGGGCTCGAGGACCTCCGCCGCATGCGGCGGCAAGCGGTCTGGTCCCTCAGCGTCGCGATGCAAGCTCCCCAACCGAATGTCGTACTCGCGGAACAGCAGCTCGGCCTGGCACGGTGGCTCAACCCGGATCTCGAGACGGTGCGCCACCTGGCCGGCGAGGCCCTGCACCCGCTTCGGGAGTACGACACCGCGAATGGATCGGAACTGGTGAGCACCCTCGCCGTGTACTTCCGGCACCAAGGCCGTCTACGCCCGGCGGCCGAGCAGCTGTTCATCCACGAGCACACCCTGACCTACCGCTTGAAGAGGATCGAGCAACTCACGTCAAAGGACCTCAAGAGCTACCGAGACGCATTCGAGCTGTGGCTGGCGATCGAGGCGTTGCCAATGGGCGACGGCAGCGAGCACGAGTAGGTGCCCCCGTGTCAATCTGGCACACCTGCGACCCGCCGCACGGTGAAACCCTGAGCGCTTGAACGACTCGAACGAGAACGTCGACGTCGATCCATGAACTGAGGAGCAATTGCATGAGCAGCACAGCGGCCGTCGACAGCCGAACCCAGGCCCACCTCACCGGCGTGCGTCGACGTACCGTCGCCCAGGCCGTCGTCGAGTACCTCCAAGTGCAGTACAGCGAGCTGGATGGGGAACGTCGCCGACTCATTCCCGGGCTGTACGGGATCTTCGGCCATGGCAACTCGGTGGGACTGGCTCAGGGCGCTGATGAGTACGGCGTCGACTTCCCCCACATCCAGGGCAAGAACGAGCAGTCCATGGTCCACGCCGCGATCGGGTACGCGCGCGCCACGAACCGGGCCGCCACCTACGCCTGCACCGCATCGGCCGGACCAGGCTCGACCAACATGGTCACAGGCGCGGCGACGGCGACGACGAACCGTCTCCCCGTCCTGCTGTTCCCGGCCGACATCATCAACAACCGCAAGGGTGACCCGGTCCTGCAGCAGATCGAGCACCCCATCGAGCGCGACGTCTCGGCCAACGACTGCTTCCGTCCGGTGGCCCGCTACTTCGACCGCATCACGCACCCGGCACAGCTGCTCTCGACGCTCCCCGAGGCGATGCGCGTGCTCACCGACCCGGTCGAGACGGGCGCGGTCGTCGTCTGCCTGCCGCAAGACGTGCAGGGCGACGAGTTCGACTTCCCGGAGACCTTCTTCGCTCCGCGCATCTGGCCGATCCGTCGGCGCCCCGCCGCTGAGGATGAGATCCTCGACGCGATCGAGATCATCCGTTCCGCCAAGCGTCCGATCATCATCGCGGGTGGCGGCGTGCGGTACTCGAGTTCGCGCGACGAGCTCGCGACGTTCAGCGCCGAGTTCGGCATTCCCGTCGCGGAGACCTTCGCCGGCAAGGGCAGCGGTCCTATCAGCGAACTCAACGTCGGTGGGCTCGGCGTGACCGGTACCTTCGGCGCCGACCAGCTGGCGGACCAGACCGACTGCGTGATCAGCGTCGGCACGCGCCTGCAGGACTTCATCACCGCGTCGCACTCGCTGTTCCAGAACCCCGACGTGCGGTTCGTGCACCTCAACGTCAACTCCTTCGATGCGCACAAGATGGGCTCCTTCCCCGTCGTCGGCGACGCGAAGCTGTCGCTCACGGCGATTCATCAGGGGCTCGCCGCCGCGGGCTACCACGCCGAGGCGTCGTATACCGATGCCATCGCGGCCGCGCAGAAGGCCACGGCGGAGCGGCTCGCACACGATCTGCAGGTGTTCCCGGGCGAGATCATGAGCCAGGCCCAGGTCGTGGCAGCCCTCAATGCGCATACGGGCGCCGACGACACTCTCGTGCTCGGCTCCGGCGGTGTCGTCGAGAGCATCCACAAGGCGTGGGACGCCTCCAACCGCACCGAGATCCACTTCGAGTACGCGAACTCCTGTATGGGCCACGAGATCCCCGCCGGACTCGGTGCTCGGCTGGCTCGGCCGAAGGCTCCGGGAGACGTCTTCGTGCTCATCGGAGACGGCACGTACTACATGCAACCCACGGAGCTGATCACTGCTGTTCAGGAGCATCTGAAGATCATCGTGGTCGTGATCGACAACAGTGGACACCAGTGCATATGGCCGCTCCAGGTCGCCAAGGGCGGAGCGGGGCACGAGTTCGGAACCCAGCTTCGCGAGCGCAACGCCGCCACGGGACGGCTTGATGGGGCCGTCGTCCCAGTCGACATCGCCGCGAACGCCGCGAGCATGGGCGCCGCAGCTTGGTCGACCAGGACGCTGGCGGAGTTCGAGGCCGCCCTGCTCGAGGCCCGCGCCGTCGAGGGTCGCCCGGCCGTCGTCGTGGCTCACACGGAGCCGTGGCGCTACCTAACTGGCAACGGCACCTTCTGGGACGTCGGCGCCGCCATGACCTCGGAGCGCCCAGAGACGCTGGAAGCTGGAGAGAAGCACCGCGCCGGCCGCCAGACACAGCGCTACTACGGCGCGACCGTCCCCCCTGGCGGCCAGGTCTTCTGACCGCTCGTCGCATGCCGGGGGTTGCACGCCGGCGGCCTCAGTGCAGGTTTGCGCCCGGGGCCGCCGGTACCACCCCACCAGCCCGATCCAAGGAGTTCAGCATGGGCACATTTGCCGTCACCGACCCCGCGACCGGTCAGGTCGTTGCCGAGTACCCCGAGGCGACCGACCAGGAGGTCGAAGCCGCCCTCGCGGCCACTCACAACACGTACCAGCAATGGTCCCGTTCTACGACCGTCGCTGAGAGGGCAGCGCTCGCTCAGCGCTTCTCCGAGCTCTTTATCGAACGCCAGCACGATCTCGCGGAGATCATCAACCGCGAGATGGGCAAGCCGATCCAGCAAGGAGTCGGCGAGATCGACTTTTCGGCCAAGATCGCAGCGGCGTTCGCCGCCAATGCGCAGGAGTGGCTTGCCGATGAGCCGCTCCAGGTGGCCGACGGCCTTCGCAGCTTCTTCCGCTACCAAGGCACTGGGGTGATCCTCGGCGTCATGCCGTGGAACTACCCGTACTACCAGGTGGCCCGCTTCGCCGTGCCCAACCTGATCCTCGGCAACACGGTCATTCTGCGCCATGCAAGCCAGTGCCCGGAGTCCGCGCTGGCTCTCCAGCAGCTCTTCCTCGACGCTGGTTTCCCCGAGGGCGCCTATGTCAACGTGTTCGCCACGCACGACCAGATCGGGGCGATGATCGCCGACGATCGGATTCAGGGCGTGTCACTCACAGGATCCGAACGGGCCGGAGCGAGCGTCGCCGAGCAGGCCGGCCGGGCCCTGAAAAAGTGCGTCCTGGAGCTCGGCGGCTCCGACGTCTTTCTCGTCCTCGACACCAGCGACCTAGACAACGCGGTCAAGCACGCCGTCGCCATGCGGATGGACAACACCGGCCAGAGCTGCAACGGCTCCAAGCGCATGGTGGTCGCGGACCAGTACTTCGATGAGTTCGCGGCCAAGTTCACCGCCGCGATCGGTGCGCAGTCTTACGAAGGCGGAGACTTCGGCCCACTATCGTCCGACTCGGCGACCAAGACGCTTACGGCCCAGGTCAAGAATGCTATTGAGCAGGGCGCGACGGTCCTGGTCGGCAACAACGAACCGACGGGCAACGTCTATACGCCCAGCGTCCTGGCAGACATCACCCCGAGCATGGACGTGTACAGCGAAGAGTTGTTCGGCCCCGTCGCGCAGCTCTACCGCGTCTCCACTGATGAAGAAGCAATTGCCCTCGCGAACTCCTCGCCCTACGGCCTCGGCTCCGTGGTCATCTGCGAGGACCTGGTGCGTGCAGAGCGTGTCGGTGACCAGCTTGAGGTCGGCATGGTCTTCGTCAATGCCGGCGGCCTCGGCGGACCGGACGTCCCCTTCGGCGGCGTGAAGAAGTCAGGTTACGGCCGCGAGATGGGCAAGGTAGGCATGCTCGAGTTCGCGAACAAGAAGCTCTACCGTTTCGCCGGCTGAAAGTTGAAGGTTGAAAGTCCACCACCAGCCCCCGCATGTGCGTAGACAGCCCCACCTCATACCAACAAGATGGAACATCAGATGACTCGACAGCGGCTGCGCTTTGGGCTGGTCGGCACCGGTCGGATTGGGCAGGTCCACGCGGCCGGTATCGCCGCAGAACCTGACGCTGAACTCGTCTGGGTGGCCGACCCGAACCTCTCTGGCGCGCAAGGTGTCGCAGCCCGCTATGGAGGAAAGCCGACGGACTCGACCGAAGAGTTGCTCGACGCCCGTGACATCGACGCCGTACTGGTGGCTTCACCAACTCCGACGCATCTCGCCTTGATCGAGGCGTGCATCGACGCCGGACTGCCAGTCCTGTGCGAAAAACCCATCGACTTGGACATCGCTCGGGTCGACAACCTGCGCACCAAGGTGGCGGGGAGCGCGGTTCCGGTCGCAATCGGCTTTAATCAGCGATTCGACCCTTCGTTTGCCGAGGCTCGTGCCCGGGTGACTGCGGGAGAGATCGGACGCCTTGAACAACTGTCGATCATCAGCCGAGACCCGGGCCCTCCCCCCGCGGAGTACATCGCTGTCTCCGGCGGCATCTTTCACGACATGACCATCCACGACTTCGATATGGCCCGGCACTTTCTGGGTGACATCGTCGAGGTGAGTGCAACCGGTGCGCAGCTCTTCGACGACGGTGCTCGCGCCCACGGCGACTACGACACCGTTGCGGTCATCCTGCGGGCGGCCTCGGGCGGCATCGCCACGGTCAGCAACTCGCGGCACACTGTGATCGGCTATGACCAGCGGATCGAGGCGCACGGGGCCAGGGGCATGATCCAGGTCGCGAACGCACCCTCGAGCTTGGTCAGTGCCTCCAACTCGCTTGCTGTGGAGGCCAAGCCGCCATACGTGGACTTCTTCCTTGAGCGCTACGCCGCCGCCTACGCCGGCGAGCTTCGAGAATTTATCAAGCTGGTGAGAGGCGAAGTGTCGGCGAGCCCGACCTTCGACGATGGACGCGCGGCATTGCTGCTCGCGAACGCCGCACGACGCTCGGCCGAAAAGGGTGCAATCGTTCGCATCGACGCCGAGTAGGGCGCGCACCCGTGGGCGGTGGGCATCTGGCGCGCCTGAAGGGGCGGAGATCGTTGATCTCCGCCCCTTCACCTTTTGCCGTCACACCCAGGAACCGTGACCGCCCTCAGGGTCACGTCTGAGTGGTGGTGACTCCCGTGACGGCGGGGATGTCGACCCACTGGCCCGAAGCGGCGCTTCGGAGGCACGCGTCGACGATCTCCGACGCGGACCACCCGTCGGCTGCCGACGGGGCGAGCTGGCGACCCTCCGCGATAGAACGCAGGAAGAGCGCGGCCTCGATGGTCTTGAGATCGTTGAAGCCGATACCTGGGCCGGCGTTGGGTTGGAATCGGCCGAACTCCCCGTAGGTGACGTCGGTCATCAGCGTGCGGTAGCCGCTGCCGTCGTCGGCCACCTCGAGCTGGTTCATCCGGTCGAAGTTCCAGCGCAAGGATCCCCTTGTGCCGTACACCTCGACGATGTACTCCGCGTGTGGACCGATGGCCACTCGGGTGGACTCGAGGATGCCAACGGCTCCGCCCTCGAAGCGGGTCAGCAACGCCGCGTAGTCCTCGTTCTCGACGTCGCGGAGGCCACCATCGGGCAGGGCCCGCTGGGGGATGAACTTCTCAGTGACGGCGTGCACCGAGCTGATGGGTGCCACAAGGAACTGCGCTAGGTCGAACCCGTGGCTGAGCACGTCACCGAGCACACCCGATCCTGCCTGGGCCTCCTCGTAGCGCCAGGTGAAGGGCTGAGTGGGGTCAGAGGCGTAGCTCGTGATCAGCCGGATCTGCAGGTTGGTGATGCGGCCGAGCGCGCCAGAGCGGATGAGATGACGGGCCCGCTCGATCGCCGGAGCGTGCCTGTAGTTGAAACCCACCGACGTCAGGAGGCCCGCGCCGGCAGCGCCTTCGGCGATCTCCCTCGACTCCCTGGCGTTGCGGCCCATCGGCTTCTCGATCCAGAAGTGCTTGCCGGCGGCGATGGTTGCCTGGGCGATCTCGTGATGCAGGTAATTGGGTGAGCAGATCGACACGACGTCGACGTCAGGGTGGGCGAGGACGTCACGGTAGTCGTCGGTGGTCTCGCGGTAGCCCAGCGCGTTCGTTGCGTGGGCGCGGCCCCGCTCGTCCGGGTCGGCGGCGATCACAAGCTCCGGGTGACGGGGCAGCTCCGGATAGAACTGGCGCGTTGCGAGGTAGGCACGGGAGTGCAGCCGTCCCATCCATCCCACCGAGATGAGGCCAACTCCAATGCTGTTCTGGTGGTGCACGGGTGACTCCTTGGTCTTGAACGTGGCAGCACTGCCCTACTGGGCGCGGCACCTGTGGTCCGCCTAGCGTAGGAAGGTTTCGGGGACTCCCGTTGTGTCAATGTGGAACAGCGCCCGATGTCGTCGCGCTGGTCTACTGACTTCGTCCGAAGCCACCCCTGAGCGCCTAAGGAGCCCTGCGACCGATGAGCGACCATGGCCGACCGCACCGAATCGACGTCGAAGGCGCGCGCGTCCTCGTGACCGGGGCCAGCTCGGGTGTGGGAGAGGCGACAGCGAAGCTCCTCGCAAACCGAGGTGCCACCGTCGCTCTCCTCGGGCGTCGCGTTGACCAGCTGCAGCGGGTCGCCAGCGACATCGGCCCGGCTGCGCACTCGGTTGCGGTAGACGTCTCCGATTCGGAGAGCGTTCAGGCGGCTGTATCGGCGGCGATTGAGGTCATGGGCGGGCTTGACGTCGCCATCAACGCCGCAGGCATTGCGAGTCTCGCCGCGCTGGAGGACCTCACGGACGCCGTATGGCGTGAGGTTGTCGAGACCAATCTCTCAGGGACCTTCTTCGTTTCACGAGCAGCCGGCTTGCACATGAAGGCGGCGGGTCGCGGGTCGATCGTCAACGTGGCCTCCGATCTGGCGTCGATGGGCGTCGCGGGCTTAGCCCACTACTGCGCGGCGAAGGCCGGCGTTGTCGGGCTCACCCGTGGCCTGGCCCTCGAGCTCGCCCCCATCGTTCGTGTGAACGTGGTATGTCCGGGACCAATCGACACCCCGATGCTTCGCGGCGGGCTGGACGAGGCCGATCCCGAGCGTTCCTTGCGGGAAAAGGAGGCCACCGTTCCGCTCAACCGACTCGCTCAGCCCGAAGAAGTCGCTCTCGCCATCTCGTTCCTCGCCTTCGACGGGACGTTCGCAACAGGGACCAGCATGGCGCTCGATGGCGGTACCTCTGCGGCCTGACGCCCACAGCCTTTCCATCGCAGTCCGTCAAAGGAGAACCGACCACCATGCCCGACCCCAGCATCAGCAGTCTCCGTAGCCAGCGGTGGTTCGGCCCGCACGACCTGACGGGCTTCATCCACCGCACCGCCATTCAGTCCGAGGGCTTCTCACAGTTCGCCGTCAAGGACCGCCCCGTGGTCGGCATCGCGAATTCCTGGTCCGAGCTCGTCAACTGCAACGCCCACTTCCGCCTCCTCGCCGAAGCAGTCAAGCGTGGTGTCCTTATGGCAGGCGGTCTGCCGCTGGAATTCCCGACGATCTCCTTGGGCGAAAGCCTGATGAAGCCGTCGGCCATGCTTTTCCGGAATCTCATGGCCATGGACGTCGAAGAGTCCATCCGGGCCTACCCGCTCGACGCGATCGTTCTCCTGGGGGGATGCGACAAGACAGTCCCGGCCCAGCTCATGGGCGCGGCCAGCGCCGACGTGCCCACCATCATGCTCACGGGCGGCCCCCAGGAACCCGCCTATTTTAGAGGTCGCCAGCTCGGGGTCGGTACCGACACATGGAAGTACGCCGACGAGCTCAGAGCCGGCACCATCACCCAGGCGGACTTCAACGACCTTGAGTCGAGCGCGAAGCCCACCGCGGGACACTGCAGCGAGATGGGCACGGCCTCCACCATGACCTCCTTGGTGGAGGCGCTTGGCATGTGCCTCCCTGGAACCGCATCAATCCCAGCCATCGATGCCCGTCGTGCGGCGGCGGCCGAGGCGACAGGACGTCGGGCGGTCGAGATGGCCTTGGCTCAGGGACCCAAACCCAGCGAGGTATTGACCGAGCAGGCCTTCGACAATGCGATCACTCTCCTGATGGCAGTGGGCGGTTCGACCAACGCAGTCGTGCATTTGCTGGCTCTGGCTCGTCGGGTCGGGTACGAACTCTCGCTACAGCGGTTCCACGACATCTCTCAGCGCACACCGCGCATCACAAACGTGCGCCCCTCAGGGGAGCACCTCATCAAGCAGCTCTTCCACGCAGGCGGCATCCCAGCGGTTCTCAAGGAGCTCGACCCGCTGCTGCACCGAGACGCGCTGACCGTCACTGGCAGGTCCTTGGGGGATGGCTACGAGCACGCAGCGGCGCCGGATGGTGATGTCATCAGCAGTCTCGACAAGCCCTTCGATGCCTCCGGTGGCATAGCGGTGGTTCGTGGCTCCCTCGCACCCCGCGGGGCCGTCATCAAACGTAGCGCGGCGTCACCGGAACTGCTCACCCATCGTGGACCTGCCGTCGTGTTCGACGACATCTACGACCTAGGACGCCGTATCGATGACCCCGACCTCCCGATCAGCCAGGACTCGGTGCTGGTCCTGCGAAACGCCGGCCCCAAGGGGGCACCCGGAATGCCGGAATGGGGGATGCTTCCCATCCCCGAGCGTCTCCTCAAGAAGGGCATCCGGGACCTGGTACGCATCTCGGATGCACGAATGAGCGGCACGGCGTTCGGAACCACAATCCTGCACGTCTCACCCGAAGCAGCTATCGGTGGTCCACTCGCGGCGGTGCGCGACGGCGACATCATTGTGCTCGACGTTGACAGCCAACGTCTCGACCTCGATGTCCCCGACGACGAGATCGCTCGGCGGCTGGCCTCCGTGGTTGCCCCCGAGCCACGGTACCGCCGCGGCTACGGCCGTCTCTTCCTTGACCACGTCACTCAGGCCGATGAAGGCTGCGACTTTGACTTCCTGCACAAGCTCGACGACGAAGAGCCGCAGCGACTGCCATACGGACTGACCAGCGGTTGGCAGGGGGGCTGGTAAGCACCTCCAGTCCCATACCGACACCGGCGTCACCGATCCACCTGCGAGCTTGACCAGGAGAGGCATGTCCAGACCGAAGACCATTGTGGTCGTCCCCGCGGGGTCGCCTGCGCCGCCCCTCGACGCCCTCAACGGTGAAGCCGAGGTCCTCCTGGTCCGCACCGTCGAGGAGCTTCGAGCGGCCCAGCAGCAGGCCGAGATTCTCTTCCTCAACGACTTCCGCTCCACGTTGCTCCGCGAGGTGGGGCCTGGACACCTTCGCTGGATCCATACTTCCAGCATCGGCATGGACCCGCTGCTTACCGACGCTATCGTCCACAGCGACATAGTCGTCAGCAACTCGCGCGGCGTCTGCGAGCGTCCCATCGCTGAATGGATCCTCGCAGTCATCGTGATGCTCACCAAGGACATCCGCCGAACCATCGAACTTCAGCAGCAGCGAACCTGGCTGCATCGTGAAACACGACCCGTGCTGGGTCGCCGAGCCCTCGTCGTTGGTCCGGGGCCGGTGGGGCGCGAGACGGTGCTGCTGCTTCGTGCTGCGGGGCTGGACGTGACCGTCGTCGGCCGCTCAGCGCGTCACGACGCGGAACTCGGTACCGTGCACTCGCTTGCCGAGCTGGACGACCTACTCCCATGCTTCGACGATGTCGTCCTGACGATGCCCCTCACCGAGCAGACCCGCGGCATGTTCGATGCGAGCCGCCTGGGCCGGATGCGCCCCGGTGCACACCTGGTCAACGTCGGGCGTGGCGCGGTCGTCGTCGCCGAGGCCCTTATCGCCGCCATCGACAGCGGCCACCTGGGCGCTGCCTCACTTGACGTCTTCGAGCAGGAGCCCCTTCCGTCCGATAGTCCCTTCTGGAGCCGCGAGACCATCTTGGTCTCACCACACGCTTCGGGGGACCTCGTTGGATGGCGTGGCCGGGTGGTGGATCGGTTCGTCGAAAACCTGCGACGCTGGAAGGTCGGCGAGCCGTTGCGTGACGTCGTCGACCTCCGCGCTCTTGGGACCACGGGCCAGGCATCCACCGGCACATGAACTTCCGGCGTACGGCTCATCCTGGCACGGCCCAAGCGGAGATCGCCTCTGGGCTGTAGACCCCGTCCGTCGCATCGGGGACGTTGGCGACGAACGCCAACACGGGCAAAGTCTTCGAAACCATCCGGATGAGGCCGCCCGCGCAACCCTGCGTCTCGGGTGAGGACCAAGGAGGGCTGCGATCTGGGACAGTGGGCAGACACGCCGGAAGGCCGCGCGCCCAGCGGGCCGAACGCCCCTGGCCTCAACCCGTAGCGTCGCGACTGCGCCGTGTTTCAAACTGGCACACCCTGTGTGGTGGCCCAACGTTCACAGTTACCGCAATGCATCGGTGAAGGAAACGCTGGGATCCGATAACGAGACCAACACCCTCATCCACGACGAAGACGTCGTGTCGCAACGTGTGGTTGCGGCGCCTCGTGACTCAGGAACTGACGGACCGAACGACGATTGAGGACCAAATGACGGACGAACCAACCGCCACTCGACCCTTGGTGGCGCTGAAGGAAGTCGCGAAGTCATTCGGCGCGGTGACCGCTCTCCGAGGGGTGAGCATCGACGTGCTTCCGGGCGAGACGTTCGCGCTGCTCGGAGACAACGCGGCCGGAAAGTCGACCCTCATGAAGATCTTGACGGGGGTGTACCAGCCTGACAGCGGGTCGATCGAGCTCGATGGAGAGCGTGTGGAGTTCCACATGCCTTCGGCATCTCGGGACAAAGGGATCGAGATGGTGTACCAGGACTTCGCTCTCGCCGACAACCTCGACGTCCGAACCAACATCTTCCTGGGTCGTGAGCCGCAGAAGAACCTCCTGGGGCCCCTCGTTCGCGTAATCGACCGCAAGAGGATGGAAGTCGAGACCACCCGGGTTCTGGAGCGGCTCGACATCCCCATCAACCCTCGGCTGAAGGTCAAGCGGCTCTCTGGTGGTCAGCGTCAAGCTGTTGCCATCGGGCGGGCCCTCGCGTTCGACGCCCGGCTCGTAATCATGGACGAGCCGACCGCCAACCTGTCGGTCGCAAAGGTCGACAAGCTGATCGAGGTAACCCAGCGCCTAAAGGATCTTGGGATTGCCGTCATCATCATCACCCACCGCCTCGATGAAGCCTTCGCCGTTGCCGACCGGTTCGCCGTCATGCGGCATGGACAGGTGGTCGGTCGATACGCCACGGGCGATGTGACCGAGGCTCAGGTCGCGCACCTGATCTCGCACGGAACTCTCGATGACTTCGTCGGTGACGGGGCTGAGGTACACGCCGGCCGCCGGCTGATCGGCAGTACGTCAACGCAGGCGGTGCCCGCCGCAGGCGGGCCCGACTCGACCGAATGGAGCGTTCCGTGAGCCTGGACACCAAGACCATCCTGCCGGTGCTGCGCAAACCCGACCTCCCCGATGGCTCACGATCAACGCAGATGAAACGGTTCGTAGGCGACTACGGAATCATCCTGTTCTTCGTCCTGATCGTGGCGCTCCTCGCCTTCACAGCGCCCAACTTCTTCACGATCGACAACCTCATCAGCGTGGTCCGCCAGTCCTCCATCATCGGCATCATCGCCCTGGGCATGACCTTCGTCATGATCACAGCCGGTATTGACCTCTCGGTCGGTTCGGTGGTCGGCGTTGCAGGCCTTGTGTTCGCCATGCTCGCGCCGCGGGACGGTACGGCACTCATTGTCCCTCTGATCGCGGGCATGGCCGTGGGGCTCCTCGTTGGTTTCCTCAGTTCTGCACTCATCGTGTGGGGCAAGCTTCTGCCCTTCCTGGCCACGCTGGCGACCATGGCCATCGCCCGTACTGCGGCTCTGGTCATCACCGAGGGACAGGTCGTCAGTGGTCTCAGCGGGCCGGCAGAGTGGCTCGGCTCTGGATTCGTCGGACCTATACCCGTCCCGGTAATCATCTTCTTCGCACTTGCCTTGGTCTGCGAGTTCGTCCTCAGCCGGACCAAGTTTGGTTCGCACGTCTATGCCGTCGGGGGCAACGAAGAGTCCGCCAAGAAGGTCGGCATTTCTGTCACTCGTGTGCTTTTCACGGTCTACCTAATCGGGGGCGTCATGGCGGCCATCGGCGGAGTCGTGCTCACCGCCCGCCTCAATGGAGCCGCCCCTGTGGCCGGAACCGGCTACGAGCTGCAGGTCATCGCGGCAGTCGTCATCGGCGGCACCAGCCTGTTCGGTGGTGTGGGCACGATCCGCGGAACTGTTCTCGGCGTTCTGCTACTCGGTGTCGTGATGAACGGAATGAACCTTCTAGGCGTGTCCTCCTACTACCAGCAAGGCATGCAGGGCGTGATCCTTGTGCTCGCCGTGCTGCTCAACCGCTGGAAGTCGGACTGAGACCCAGTACTTCCCCCAACAGATCACACCCCAGATCTCGCGCCCAACAGCAATCACTACGTACCCATCGAAAGGAAACATCATGGGAATGCGACGACACCTCGCCGCAGCATCCGCCGTACTCACCGCAGGCGCGCTCCTTCTGTCCGGATGTGCCGCGTCCGGCGGCGACGGCGGCGGCACCAAAAGCGGCGACAAGAACTTCAAGATCGGCGTGGTCATCCTCGATCTGCAGGACCCGGACCTCGCCGTCATGAGCGAGGCGATGAAGTCCGAGGCGAAAAAGCAGGGCGTGACCCTGGACGTGACCGACTCGAAGAAGGACGTGGCCACCGAGCTGACCCAGGTCGAAGACCTCATCACCCGTAAGGTCGACGCAATCATTCTGCAGCCACTGGACGGCGAGGCCAGCCAGACCGCCGCCAAGCGCATCGACGAGGCGGGGATTCCGCTGTTCATCCTGTCTACCGAGTTCGCCGAGGGAGCCACCGTCACGTACAAGAGCTACATCGGAGTTGACGACACCCTCGCAGGTGAGATGCAGGCCGAGGAGCTCAACAAGGTCCTCCCTGAGGGTGGCAACATCGTATTCGCCGCAGGCCAGTACGGAGCTTCGTGGACCGACCGCCGCAAGAAGGGGTTCACCTCCAAGGTGAATCCGAACTTCAAGGTCGTCGCTGAGTTCCAGGCGAAGGGCAGCCGTGACGACGCTAAGCGCAACATGGAGGACGTCCTCCAGCGCTTCGGTCCTGGCCAGATTGTCGCTGTGGTCGCCAACAACGACGAAATGGCGCTCGGCGCTGCCTCGGCGATTGCTGACAAGAAGCGCACCTCGGAGTTCAAGGCGGTGCTCGGCGTCGATGGCACGAAGCCGGCGGTCGAGGCGATCGAGGCAGGCACGATGACGGCCACCGTCCGGCAGGACTCGGCCGGTCAGGGCGCGAAGTCCGTCAGCGTAGTGACCCAGTTCCTCAAGGGGGAGAAGGTCGACAACCGCTACACACTGCCCTTCACGCTCATCACGAAGGAGAACGTCGCCGAGTTCAAATAGGGGCGACTCATCGGTTAGCCCGGGGCGGGTGCCTGCTTGTGGCACCCGCCCCGTCGGCAGTTCCCAGGGCACGACGGCGGCAGGGTGCCACCGTTGGAGATGACCTGTGCGTCAGCCGTCGGGGCTCGTTCAACTCGCAATGTCCCAACGAAAGGACGTCGGATGTCCCATGCCCCCGACCACCCATCGAATGTCGACCATCTGGTTCGCGCATTGCGGCAGCAGGACATCGCAGTGGAGGCGACGACTCGACGCCAGTGGGAGTACGCTTTTGATGCCTCGAACTATCGGGTGCCACCAGCGGCGGTAGCGTTCCCCGGCAGCGTGAATGACATCCGCGCAATCCTGCGCCTGTGTGGCGCCTGGCGGGTTCCGGTGACCACGCGCGGGGGCGGCACGTCAATGGCCGGCAACGCCGTCGGCGAAGGCCTCGTCATCGACCTCTCGCGTCGCATGACGGTCATTGATCCCGTGGACCCAGTCTCCCGATCGGTCTGGGTTGATGCTGGGGTCGTGCTTGGTGACCTCGCCGCAGCAGTGCAGGAGGCCCCGACGGGTGACGACTTGACCTTCGCACCGGATCCCTCGTCCCTCACTCGCGCGACGGTTGGCGGGTCCATCGGCAACGATGCATGTGGCAACCACTCCGTCGCGTACGGGCGAATGAGCCACCACGTCCGCGAGCTTGAGCTGGTCACCAGTGATGGAGCGCACCTTCAGGCCGGTCGCGGCGGCCTGAGTGCCATGGACCCCCTCGACGCGGCCTCGGTGGCGCGCGCGGCCGAGCTGAACGATCAGCTGAAGTCGCTAGTGAGCGCCCACCTCGGGCCTCTGCGGGTGGAGCTGGGGAAGATTCCGCGCCAAGTGTCGGGGTACAACCTCGCCGAGCTATTGCCAGAGAACGGATTTGACGTAGCGCGTGCTCTCGCCGGCAGCGAGGGAACACTGGCTGTCATCGTACGGGCGCGCGTCGGCCTGGTACCCAGGCCGCGAGCGACCGCCCTGATCTGCCTGGGGTATCGCGACACGATCGACTCCGCTCGCGACGTGATGACCATCCTCGATGCAAGCCCCACTGCGATCGAGGGACTGGACCAGCCCATTGTTGACATCATGCGAAACCGGCGTGGATCCCACTCGGTCGACTCGCTGCCGACGGGAGGGGCCTACCTCATGGTGGAATTTTCCGGCGCGACGGTCGACGAGGTGCGAGCCAAGTGTGAACGTCTGCTCACGGCCCTGGATCCATTCGGGCGGGTGCTTGACCACACGATCGTTACCGAGCCTCAGCAGCGGGCGAAGTTGTGGAGGGTCCGCGAAGACGGCGCAGGCCTGTCCTCAAGGCGAAATGACGGCACGCAGACCTGGCCGGGCTGGGAGGACTCCGCCGTGGCCCCCGAGAACCTGGCCGACTACCTAACTGAACTGCTTCGCTTGGTCGAACGGTACGACTACACCGCGTACCTGTACGGACACTTCGGTGCCGGCTGTGTGCACATGCGGCTGGACTACGACCTACGCAGCGACCACGGACGCCAGGTGTTCGAGACCTTCACCCGGGACGCTGCAGCGCTCGTCGTATCGTTCGGCGGGTCGCTTTCTGGGGAGCACGGCGACGGTCGTGCGCGCAGTGAGCTCCTCGAGATCATGTACTCGCCAGAGATGATTGCGCTGTTTCGGGCAGTCAAGCAGCGATGGGACCCCAAATCGCTGTTGAACCCAGGCATCATCGTGGACAGCGTCAAGTTCACGGCGTCCTTGGCGCTCGACGGCCTCCCACAGCCGATCTCATGGGACGCAGCCTCGCCCGCCGGCCTTCGCGCGTCTTTGACGCTGCGCCCAGCCGGGGAGACCGACTCGCCCTTCGTGGGCAGTGCGCACGCGTGCATTGGCGTGGGTCGCTGCCGCGCAGCCTCGGGAGGCTTCATGTGCCCGAGTTTTCGAGCCACCAAGGATGAAAAGGACTCCACCCGTGGCAGGGCCCGTGTCCTGCAGGAACTGACGCGCGCCACAGGGAGCAGCCGCAATGGGTGGTCCAGTCCTCACGTCCGTGAGGCCCTTGACCTCTGCCTGTCGTGTAAGGCATGCAAGACGGACTGTCCCACTGGCGTCGATATGGCGGCTGCGAAGTCCGAACTCCTGCATGAGCATTATCGTGGAAGGCGACGGCCCATCACACATTACACGCTCGGCTGGCTGCCGCGGTGGCTGCCGCTGCTGGGCCGCATCGCACCCCTGGCGAATCTCGCGGCGGGCAGCGCACTATTCCGGCGCCTTGGCGCTCGCGCGGGTATCAGCGCCCGGCGCCGGCTGCCCGATATCGGGTCCTCACGGGCGATGCGCCGCCACATGGCCTATGCCCGATTCTCTGACAAGGCCGATATTCTGATCTTCGTCGACAGTTTCACTCGGGCCTTTCGGCCCGAGCTCATTCCCGCCGCCGCTCGTGTGCTCACCCAGGCGGGCCACTACGTGGGGTGCGCCCCAGACGCCTGCTGTGGCCTTACATGGATTTCCACGGGCCAGCTCGACGGTGCTCGTCGTCGACTCAGAGTCCTGATCGACCGCTTGGACGACGGCACGGATCGGCCAATTGTGGTGCTCGAGCCGAGCTGCGCGGCTGCGATCCGTGACGACGGGCCGAAACTCGTTGGGGGTGAAGCCGCCCTGCGCGTTGCTGCCCGGGTGCGCCCTTTCGCGATCGCGGTGGATGAGGCGATGGCAAACGGGTGGAGGCCGACGGTCCGTCCGCCGCAGAGTGTCGTGCTCCAGACACATTGCCACGAACACGCCGTGTTCGGCTCCGACCCTGGGAGGCGAGTGCTTGCGCAGTGGGGTGTGGCTGACGTGGTTGTGTCATCGTCGTGCTGTGGCGTCGCGGGCAACTTCGGTTTTGAGTCCGAGCACTACGAGATGTCGATGGCGGTGGCGGAGCACTCTATTAAGGCGGCCCTAACGTGTGCGCCTGATGCCACCGTGCTCACCGACGGCTTCAGTTGTTCGCTGCAGGTAGCCCAGGTCGATTCGCAGCGTGAAAGCAGGCATTTGGCGGTACTGCTCGACCCCTCTGTCCAACTGCCTGCGCCATGAGATAAGGAAAGCGATGCTCACGGCTGAGGGCGGGTAAACGAGCAAATCTCGTCGGGTTGCCGCGCTCGGGGCGAAGCCTGCGGGTGCTGCCCTGGATGCCAGAGGGTGCAGCCGCCTTAGACGCGCACGGCATCCGGTGCTGGCAGAGCGATCAATGTGTAGGCGACCTGCGTCGCCCGATCGACGGCGTGCGGCAAAGTTTCGACATCGCACCATCGGCCGGCGCCCTCGATGACTGTGAGGACTAGGTGGATGTGCTCGTCAGTCGTCTCGTGCATACCCATGTCCGCTGCGCAGGCTCGGTATAGATCCTCGTAGTGGGTCACCCAACGATCGACCTCGGCGTGAAGGCCCGGCGGGAGGAAGCGAACGATCTTGTCCGTGGCCACAAGAATGTCCCACAGGTTGCTCTCGGGCAGCATCACCTGTCGAATGAGGTGTTCGCGCACCATAGCTTCCCAAAACTCACGCGCGGTCTCGGTGACTTCGACCTTGGCGATGACCGCATAGCCGAACTTGGAGAAGTGCCAACGCAAGGACTCGGCAACGATTTCGTCCCGGCCATTCGGAAAATGCGCGTAAAGGCTGGGTGCCTTGATCTTCAGTTCCGAGGCCAAGGCACGCATAGTCACCGCGCCAAACCCGTTCACGTTCGACAAGCGCAGGAAAGCCTCGAGCGCAGCGCGTCGGGACGGGGTCTGGCTCGACCAGTCGAACTGTTCAAGATGCTCCCGCAGTCGTTCTAGGGCATCGAGCCGGCGATCTGAAGTCATCTCCCTCCCTCCGCATAGGCAGCCGAACTCCGTCGCCGGTCATCGGTCATCGTAGTGCGCACGACCTCGGAGCGCGATTGCGATGCGACGAACACACCATTGCCTTTCAGCCCCGCTCCTGCCACACTTCACCATACCTAACTAACGTGCGTAAGGCGGAGTCGCCCGCAGATCATCGGTGACCGAGCTGACGCTTCCGAATCGAGGTAGGGCGATGAAAGACCTTCGCGTGGTCCCGGGCGTGCCACGGGTAAACCCCGTCCGGCGCTTCATCAGCGCACTGCTGTCGGATTGCTCCCGTGGGGTGGAGTATCGACATCTCCCACTCGCCAACGCATACTCCGCGGCTGCCGCTCGAAGTGCCGTGCGGAGGTCGTCCGCTGGCTCTCACTCGTAATGGTTCCTGGGGTTTGGGCGCCCAGTTGATCCTTCCGTCGGCTCCATATCGCTGCTGAGCCCCTTGGGGGACAGGAAGGGCTCGGACCGGAGAGCCGGCCATGGCGCCCCGGGGAGTGGCAAAACGGCAACCTCCACGCGGCGCACCCGCGCGAGGTCGCCACGTGCGCCGCGGGCACCGGCACCCGAGCACCGGTCGACGAAAGTCCGGCGCATCGCAAACCGGTTGTCACCAAATGATTCGAAGGAGCGTCGTGAGCAGGAGCGCCCAGCCGCGCAGCATCGCGACGCTTGACGACGTCGCGCGTGAAGCGAGGGTGTCCGTGGCCACCGCGGCCAGGGCGCTGGGTGGCTACGGCTCGGTGCGGAACAGCACTCGCGAGCGCGTACTGGCGGCTTCCGGACAGCTCGGCTACCGGACCAACAGCCTGGCTCGCAGCATGGCTACCGGCTCCACGCGCACTCTCGGCATTGTCATTTCCGAAATCGAGAACCCCTTCTTCCGGCAGGCGCTGCGCGGCGTCGCCGATACGGCACGGGCGCAGGGGTTCGAGGTGCTTCTGGCCAACACCGACGCGGAGCTGGACAAGGAGGTGACCGCGGTCAGGGTGATGACCGAACGTCGCGTCGACGGCTTGGTGGTTTGCCCGGCGGACGGTGGTGTGACGTCTCACCTCAGCGACGTCATCGCGGCCGGTATCCGCGTGGTTTTGCTGGACCGGAGCATGGCAGGTCTGCGGACCGACTCGGTCGGCATCGACGACCGGAAGGCTGCACGGGTCGCTACTGAACATCTGCTGGCCCGCGGCCACCGAGACATCGCAATCGTGACGGGTGGGACGCACGCGATGTTGGAACGGATACTGCGACCCGACGTTGGTGGCGTTGAGCGGGCGTCGGCCACCATGGTCGGCGCTCGCGCGGCTGGGTTCGGTGATGCGATGGTGGCGGCAGGAGTCACGATCCGGCCGGAACTGATCTCCTCGGGCGGTCCTCGACGTGAGGACGGCGAGGCGGAGACGGCCCGGCTGTTGGCGCTGAAGGACCGTCCAACAGCGATCCTCGCGTTCGACGCGACGCAGTCGTTGGGGGCATTGCGCGCCCTGTCGCGAGCGAAGGTTCGATGCCCGGAGGATGTGTCTTTGCTCGGCTTCGACGACGCCGAGTGGGCGGACGTTGTGAGTCCGGGGCTGACCGTTGTCGCCCAGCCGACCTACGAGATCGGGGTGGCGGCCTGTCGCTTGCTGCTGTCACGCATCGCGGGAGGAGGCGGTGCGGTCGCAAATCGGCGGTTTCCGATCAAACTCATCGAGCGAGGCTCGGTCGGGCCTCGCCGCGTGGCATGACAACTTCGCACGAAAGGGCCCCTTCAAGTCAGGCGGATGGTCGAACAAGGGTCTGCCGGACGTCCCCGTGGTAAACCTTGGGTTCTCAGTCCGCAAGGTCGGGAAGTGATCACGCGGCGGCGGCAAGAGGGGGCGCCCGACGAGATGATGCGCGACGAGGGCGGTGATGTGAGCGCTCCTGAACGGCTTCGTCACGTAGTGGTTGGCTCCGGGCAGCAGGCCGGGCCGAGCTGTGGATTCGTGCGGCGTGGTTCCCCCCGCAAGGCCCTTGAGGAACGACTCCGCCCGGCGGCTTGGCTGGTGGCCAAGGGCGGGTCCAACCACCGAACTTCCGATCTTTCGTCATGGACGCATGCGCAGGCCAGAGGGCCTCGGGAGCCCCGTGCTTCCGCTCGTGCCTCAACCTTCGCCGGCACCTGAAACTACTGGCTTGTGCCCCGGTTGTGCCCCCGGGCGTGGCCCCGCACTGCAGCCGCCCACTAGTCCTGGCTTGAGCACGCCCCCATTCCGTACATCGGCCCTTGGCCGCATTCGCAATGAGCGGGTCAGCTAGCGGGCGAGGGGCCTTCTACGTGTGTCGCTGCGGAACTGGTGAGGAATTTGGCCCTGCGGTCCTGTCCTGGATGCGGCGTTCACTGAACCTCCGGGCTGCCGACTGGATTCGTCCGCGGGCCGTCTCGTCCTGTCCGGTGGCGTAGGCATGGAGAAGTGCGTTCACGGTTCGCCGAGCCGGGATCGACCTCAGCTGAACACATACAGAGGGTCAGGCGGTGGGCGCGCCACGATGACGGCGCGATCGAGGCGCGCGTTGCCCGGCGCGCGTGTTCGTTGGCTGCGCTGGGTACGAACTCGAACGGGTCGTTTTGTTCACGGTGTGAGGTAGACCGAGGCGCCGAGCTCGACGAACTCGCGGGACTTGTCCTCCAGACCCTTGGCGATGGGGTCCTGGCCGTCAAGGCCTTGCTCGGCGGCGTACTGGCGCACGTCCTGGCTGATCCGCATGGAGCAGAATTTTGGTCCGCACATGGAGCAGAAGTGGGCGGTCTTGGCGGGCTCGGCGGGCAGGGTCTCGTCGTGGAAGGCGCGGGCCGTGTCGGGGTCGAGGGAGAGGTTGAACTGGTCCTCCCAACGGAACTCGAAGCGCGCCTTGGACAGGGTGTCGTCCCAGTCGCGTGCCCCTGGGTGGCCCTTGGCGAGGTCGGCGGCGTGGGCGGCGATCTTGTAGGTGATGACACCGGTTTTGACGTCGTCGCGGTTGGGCAGGCCGAGGTGCTCCTTCGGGGTGACGTAGCAGAGCATGGCGGTGCCGTGCCAGGCGATGTGCGACGCTCCGATGGCGGAGGTGATGTGGTCGTAGCCGGGGGCGATGTCGGTGGCGAGCGGGCCGAGGGTGTAGAACGGCGCGCCATGGCACCACTCCTGCTGCAGGTCGACGTTCTCCTTGACCAGGTTGAGCGGCACGTGGCCGGGACCCTCCACCATCACCTGCACGTCGTGCTTCCAGGCGCGCTGCGTCAGCTCGGCGAGGGTGCGCAGCTCGGACAGTTGCGCGTCGTCGTTGGCGTCGGCGGTGCATCCGGGGCGCAGGCCGTCGCCCAGGCTGAACGCGATGTCGTACTGAGCGAAGATCTCGCAGAGCTCGTCGAAGTGGGTGTAGAGAAAGTTCTCCTCGTGGTGGGCCAGGCACCACCCGGCCATGATGGCCCCGCCGCGGCTGACGATGCCGGTGATCCGCCGTGCCGTCATGGGCACGTACCTCAGGAGCACGCCGGCGTGGATGGTCATGTAGTCGACGCCTTGCTCAGCTTGTTCGATGACGGTGTCGCGGAACACCTCCCACGACAGCTGGTGTGCCTCACCGTCGACCTTCTCCAGTGCCTGGTAGATCGGGACGGTGCCGATCGGGACGGGGGAGTTGCGCACGATCCACTCCCGCGTGGTGTGGATGTCCTCGCCGGTGGACAGGTCCATCACGGTGTCGGCGCCCCACTTGGTAGCCCAGGTGAGCTTGTCGACCTCTTCGGCGATGGAGCTGGTCACGGCCGAGTTGCCGATGTTGGCGTTGACCTTCACCAGGAAGGCGCGGCCGATGACCATCGGTTCGCTCTCGGGGTGGTTGACGTTGGCGGGGATGATGGCCCGGCCGGCGGCCACCTCGGTGCGGACCAGCTCGACGTCGCAGTTCTCGCGCAGGGCGACGAACTCCATCTCGGGCGTCACCGTGCCCTGCCGGGCGTAGTGCATCTGCGTCACCTTGCGGTCAGGCTTGGCGCGCAGGGTGGGCTGGCGTTCGCCTCGCCACTCGGCTGATGCAGCTCCGCGCCGGACGGCTCCGCGACCGTCGTCAGCGAGGGTGCGTTGGCGCCCGGTGTACTCCTGGACGTCACCCCGGGCGGCCACCCAGTTCGCTCGCAGCGGCGGGAGGCCCTCCTCGGGGACGCTGCCGGGGCCTGAGGTGTCGTAGAGCCGGTGTGGCGGGTTGGGCACAGGCAGGCCGCCGGGGCCGGTGGAGTCCGAGAGCGCGATCTCGGTGAACGGCACCGACAGGTCGGCGCGGCTGCCTTCGACGTAGATCTTGGTGCGGGCGGTGGTGCTCATGGTTTCCTCCGGTGGTCGGTGATGATCGGAATCAGGGTGTTGGGACGTTGGTGGGGATCGGGATTGGGGTGATCGGGACAGTGGCCGGGCCGAGGAGAAGATGGCTGACGGGACCTGGCCCGCGCCCCATCCGCCAGCCCGCCGCCGCGACCAGGGCGCCACGGACGAAGTCGCGGGCCAGCTCGACCGCGGTGGGCACGTCCGCGCCACGCGCCAGGGCAGCGGCCGCGGCTGCGGCGAAGGTGCAGCCCGTGCCGTGGTCGTTCGCGGTGGGAATCGACCGGGCGCGCAGCTCGACGGTCTGCTCGCGATGCGCGAGGACGTCGACCCGGTGGTCGCCGTCGACCCGGCCAGTCACGACGACCGCGGTCGGGCCGAAGGCGAGCAGCGCGAGTGCGTGCGCCCGCTGCTCGGCGCTGCTGGCGGCTCGCGTGGTCCCTAACAGCGTTGCAGCCTCATCGGTGTTGGGCGTGACCAGGAGCGCGTGGGGCAGCAGCTCGCGGGCCAGCACGCTGGCGGCCGCATCGCTGGTCAGCCGGTCGCCGCTGGTGGCGACGAGCACCGGGTCGATCACGAGGCGGGGCAGCAGACCTGCCGCGGCGAGCTCAGCCACCGCCCGCACTGTGCCAGCGTCGCCGAGCATCCCGGTCTTGACGGCGGCGACGGGCAGGTCGGCGAGCACCGCCCGTACCTGGGCCACGACAATCGCCGCGGGCGTCGGGTGCACCGCGTGCACCGCGGTCGTGTCCTGCACGGTGATCGCCGTGACTGCGCTCGTGCCGTGCACCCCGAAGGCGGCGAAGGTCGCCAGGTCGGCCTGGATCCCGGCGCCGCCGCCGCTGTCCGAGCCGGCGATCGTGAGCGCCACCGCCGGAGTGCTCATCCGATCACCTCGGCGACGAGCCGTGCTGCGACGTTTGCTGGGTCGTTCGCCCGCATGACGGTGCCCATGACCGCGACGCCGTGGGCGCCGGCCTCGAGCCACTGGTGAGCTGCGCCGGGCTCGACCCCGCCCAGGGCCAGCACCCGTGGTGCACCGGGGTTGAGGTATGCCGCGCGTGTAAGCAGGGCGCGCACGCCGTCGACACCGAGGGCGGGTCCGTACCCGGGCTTGGAGCCGCTCGCGGCGACGGGTGAGAGCGTGACGTAGTCGCATCCCTCGTTCGCGGCATGGCGCAGGTCGTCCTCGGCGTGGCAGGACCGGCCGACGAGGGCCGGACGCTCCCCGTGCGGGAAGGGGTCACGGGCGCGCAGGTGCACCCCGTCCAACAGATCGGCTGTCATCGCATCGGGGCCCGGTCCTGGACTCCCGCCGGCCAGTCGCGGCTGGTTGGGCAATGGCGCGGCCCACAGCAGCGCTGCAGAGGAGCCGGCGGCCTGGGCCGCAGCGCGGACCTGCTGACCCAGTGCCCGGCGGCGGCCCGGCGCGAGCTGACGTTCGCGGATCACCACTCCGTCCATGCCGGCATCGAGCGCGGCTGCAACGGTGACCGCCAGCGCGCGGCTGTCGCGCATGGAGCGGCCGTCGGTGAGGAGCAGCACGCGGGGCACGGGGACGCTCGCCCGACCGGTCGGGGGCCTCATCCCCCGACCAGGCCCTCGAAGGAGGACGACGCCTGGGCCAGGTAGCGTCGCGGGATCCGTCCGGCCAGCCTGGCCAGCCGACCCCCGCGCACCGCATGCCCCATCGCCGCCGCCATCGCCGTCGGGTTTTCGGCCCGGGTCACCGCGCTGGCCACCAGCACGGCGTCGCACCCCAGCTCCATCGCCAGGGCGGCGTCCGATGCGGTCCCGACACCGGCGTCCAGGACCACCGGGACCTCGACGGCATCGCGGATCATCTCGATCGCGTGCGGGTTGCGGATGCCCAGTCCACTGCCGATCGGGGACCCCAAGGGCATCACTGCGGCGCAGCCCACGTCAGCCAGTCGGCGTGCCAGCACCGGGTCGTCGGTGGTGTAGGGCAGCACGATGAATCCATCGGCGACCAGCCGTTCGGCGGCGTCGAGGAGCTCGACGGCATCGGGCAGGAGGGTGCGGTCGTCGGCGATCACCTCCAGCTTGACCCATGACGTCTCGAGCGCCTCGCGGCCCAGGTGCGCGGTGAGCACCGCGTCCCGTGCCGTGTAGCAGCCCGCGGTGTTGGGCAGGACTCGGACCCCGCACGCGTCCAGCAGGTCGAGCAGGCCGCCCGTGCCGGTGGACGGCACGCGTCGCATGGCCACGGTGACGAGTTCGGTGCCCGAGGCCCGGATCGCGCCTTCGAGCGCACTGAGGCTCGAGGCGCCTCCCGTGCCGAGTAGGAGCCGGGAGCCCAGGCGTTCACCACCAAGGATCAGCACGTCGTCGTCAGGATGGTCGTTGCGGTTGTCTGCTGCGATGTCCGGCGGACCGCCGAATCGGACCTTGGCCACCTCAGCCTCCCTGCATCGCGGTGACGACCTCGACCCGGGACTGCTCGGTCAGGTGCGTGGTGGGCCAGGCGTGACGGTGGACGACCTCGCCGTCGAGGGCGAGGGCGATGCCACGCCCGGGTAGCTGCATCGCCGTGACGAGGTCGGCGAGCGTGCTTTCGGCTGGTGTTGCGGCTGGCTTGCCGTTGAGCACGATCATCATCGGGTGGCCTCCTGGGCGACGGGTCGGGGCAGGAACCGGGCGGGGGAGCAGGCGGCCGCCGCCTGCGAGCAGGCGCGGCCGTGCACGAGGTCGGCAACGGCCGCCGCGGTGGCGGGAGCCATCAGGATCCCGCCGCGGTAGTGCCCGGTCGCCACGAGCAAGCCCGACACCGATGTCGCGCCGATCAGGGGAAGGTTGTCCGCGCTGCTCGGGCGCAGCCGTGCGCAGGCTTCGGCCAGTTCGAGCTCCCTGACCTCGGGCACAACAGTGGTGGCTGCGCGCAGCAGGTCGTGCACACCGCCCACGGTGATTCGGGTGTCGGGTCCGATGTCCTCGGTAGTGGCGCCGACGACGAGCTCGCCGCCGGCCCGGGGAACCAGGTAGACCTGCTCACCCGCTACTCGAGCGCGCACGGTGAGTCGCACCAGACCTGCCGCGCCGCGCAGGCGCAGGATCTGGCCCTTGACGGGGCGGACCGGCGGCACGGTGCCTGGCGGCAGCCCCGGGAGAAGGCTCGAGTCGGCACCGGCCGCGACGACGACGACGTCACAGGGGTGGTGTGACCCGTCCCCTGCGCGGGTGACCGCGACCGCACGCCCGTCGCGCACCACTGGGACTGCGGGGCTGCGGTGCAGGACAACGCCAGCGCGTGCCGTGGTGACCAGCAGGGCGCGGGTCAGCGCGCGGGTGTCGACGCTGTGGTCCCCGGGCACCTCCAGCCCTGCCACCGTCCTCGGCGACAAGGCCGGCTCCAGTGCGCGTGCGGCCCGCCCGGTCAGCAGCTCAGTGGGGAGCCCTTGGCGCGCAGTGAGCTCGGCGAAGCGGCTCAGCTCGCGGGCGTCATCCGCGTCGTGGGCGACCAGGATGGTGCCGTGTCGGCGCAGCCCCACCGGTTGCTCTGCCGCCTGCTCCAGGTCCGCGGCGAACCTGGGCCACCTGCGCAACGACTCCAGCCCGAGCCCGAGCACCTCGGTCTCGCCGTAGCCGCTCTCGCTGACCGGCGCCAGCATCCCGGCTGCCGCATGAGTGGCGCCACAGGCAGGGTTCGGATCGAAAAGCGTTACGCGGCAACCGGATTCGGCGAGCTGCCACGCGATGCTCAGACCGATGACGCCAGCGCCCAAGACACACACGGTGGGCCGCGGGGCGCTCATGCGCGGCGTCTCCCAGCCCATGGGGTCATGGCGTCGAGCAGCCGTGCGGTGGCTGCCTGCGGGTCGGCCTCGTCGGACACCGCCGTGACGACGGCAACTCCGTGGGCGCCGGCACCCATGAGGTCGGCGATGTTCGTGGCATTGACGCCACCGATGGCGATCACGGGAAGGGGTGAACCGGAGGCGACCGTACGCAGCCCCGCCACCCCGAACGGGGTGGGGAGGCCCTTCTTCGTCGCCGTGGCGAAGACCGGCCCGACGCCGAGGTAGGCCGCTCCGGCCCGACCGGCGTCGGCCGCGGCCTGCGGGTGTCGCGCGGTTCCACCGATCACCATGCCGGGACTGCAGAGTCTTGTGGCGTCCTCGATCGGCAGGTCGTCCGCCCCGAGGTGGACCCCATCAGCGCTTGCCGCCATTGCAAGGTCAAGACGGTCGTTGACGAGCACCAGGGCGCCGGCGGGGCGGGCCAGCAACAGCACCCGCCGCGTCAGGTCCACCACCTCACGTTCGGTGGCCTGCTTCGCCCGGACCTGAACGGCGATCCGCTGGCCACACGCGTCGCTCGCCGCAAGGGCGGCACGCACCACCGGCAGCGGGTCGCGACCCGTTCGGGTGTCAGTGATGAGATGGAGACGCGGTATGGCCAGTGGTGGCCGCCGATGGCGATGAGCATTGGGCACCGAAGTTGCGGTCATCAGACTCCCGACTCCCTGCGCCGGCATGATCCGGATCAGGTTTGGACGGTCGGGGCTGCGTTAGCCCCCTCTCAGCCCGGTGCACCGGACTCCCGTGAAGGACGTGTCCGACCTTAGCCCACACGGTCGTGAGGGTGCGGCCCCTGGTCCGGATCCTGGGCAAGCGGTGCTCGCTGGCTGCCTCGGAAGCTCTACGTGTGCCTCACTTGCGCCCCCAAGTTCCTGCAATGAGATTCCCGACGGGAATCCGTGTAGTGGTGTCCGACTGACGTGATCCGGGTTCGGTTGTCGCCGAGGGTCTGTAGCGAATTCGCAGCGAAGTTCGCTAGGGAGCGTAGGTAGCAGGTGAGCGGTGGGCACGCGTTGGTCTGTAGATCCATCGCGACATTTCGAAGGTTCGCATCCTTGACCTGCCACCGTCCCTAAAAAGGTCGCTGCTCATCTCGGCGACTCAGGCCGCGTGACGCAACCTGTCGCCGGTCTGTGAAGCCCTCGCGCATCCTGTAGGACAGGCTCGCGTGTCGCGCCTTCTCGGCTTGTGCCCCGGTTGTGCTCCCGCAACGAGACGGAGCGCATCAGATGCACTGAGGTATTGCCTTGTGGAGCACAGCGAATCCAATTGCGTTGGCCATTGGAAGCCTCCGCAATGAGAAGGCCAGGGTTCGAATCCCCTCAGCTCCACGTCACTGGCACCCTGTCCGACCTGCGAAAACGCTACAGGCTGGACAGGGTGTCTTGCTATGTGACCGTTCGGCCTGTGTCCCCATCGCACCCCGAGCCCGCACATGCACTCCAAGCACCCCATGCACCCGATTGCGCGTCTCATTCCGACGAAGGGTCGGTGTTGATGCCGAGGGCGCTGCGATGAACCCGGCGGGGGCAGGTCAGTCGTCGGCGGCTGTTTGAATGCCGCCGAGGCGGCCTCCGCGACGGCGACGACCGCCATGGTCGTCACAGTGACAGCGCCGGGTCGCGCTCAAAGATTTCCAGCGCGCCCCGTCGCTTATCGGTCGTCGCGACCGCATCGGCACCCCGGCTGCGCTTGACGAGGGGTGCCCCGCAGCGAAAACAAAACCTTCACAGGACTCTTGCGCCATTAACAAATGTTCATTAATCTCTACGCATCTCACGACGCCATAGGCAGCGAAGCCGACGGCGCGTACACAGAGACCCATGCGCGCCTGAAGGAGTGAACATGTCGGAGACAGCCCCGCTTGAGTCCGGTGGCCAAGATCAGCGGCACCGCAGCCTTGCTCGCACACTGACCACCTTCGGAAATCTGGCGATCACCTACTCCGGTGTCGGTGCAGCAGCAGGCCTCTTCAGCCTCTTTGGATTTTCCCTTGGCGTCAGCGGGGGAACGATGCTCTGGGGCTGGATCATCGTTGGCCTGTCGTGGGGCGTCCTGTCACTGCTCTGGGCGGAGCTCGCCTCCCACTACCCCTATGCCGGAGCGGTGTATCAGTGGTCGGCCATCCTCGGAGGCCGAAGAGTCGGCTGGTGGGTCGGCTGGATCTACCTCTTCGGCGTGATCTTCACCCTCACGGGCTACTACTTCGTCCTACCGGCCTCGATCGTCCCCCTGCTTGGAATTGAAGGCACTGAGGGCCAGGTCGTGGCCATGGCCGCCGTGTGTCTTGCTGTTGCGTTCCTCGCCAATGCCGGCGGCATCACGATCCTCGGTCGTCTCAACAAGTACGGTGTCGCGCTCGAGATGGGCGTCTTCTTCGTCATCACGCTGCTGGTCATGCTCCTCGCGCCCAACCACCAACCCTTGAGCATCATCAACGACACCCTCGGCACGTCGGCCGATGGTTCTGGATGGCTCAAGAACTTCCTCGGCGGTGGCATCTTCGTCTCTCTCTGGGTTATCTATTCATTCGAGAATGGCGGCACTCTCGGCGAGGAAACCGTCGACGCCCATCGCAAGGCGCCGCGTGCCGTCCTCGGAGCCTGGGCGGTGACGTTCGTGGCTGGCCTGCTGTTCATCGTGGCGATCCTCACGGCCATTCCTGATCGCGCAACGATCAACACCAACGGCACCCCCGTCTCGGACGTTATGACGTCTGCGCTCGGCGACGCGGGCAGCAACGTGTACCTCGTCGTGATCGCCTGCATCACTCTGCTCGGTGGGACGGCGTTCATGGCCGGAGCTGTTCGCCACGCCTTCAGCATGGCGCGTGACGGCATGCTGCCTGCGTCAGGCCTAGTGAGCCGGACCTCAACTCGGACCGCGGCTCCCATTGGCGCCATCATCGTCGTCAGCGTCATCACCGCCCTTCCGCTCTTGGCCTCAAGCACCATCGTGGTTCTTGTTGCGGGCGCCGTAGCGGTCATGTACGTGGCGTACTTCCTCATGACCTCGGTCATGCTCATCGCTCGACTCAAGGGTTGGCCGCAGCAGGAGGCTCCGTTCAAGCTGGGCAGGGCCGGTCTCGTCTTGAATATCTACGGCGTCATCTTCAGCCTCGCCATGATGATCAACCTCATGTGGCCGCGCGATGCGACGAATCCGGCCAAGGCTGGGTTGCCCGTTGCCTGGTGGCTGATCGGGCTCCCGCTGGTGCTGGGTCTCATCTACTACGTGACCACCATTGCGCCTCGGCTGCGTCGAGGCGAAGGCCTGACCGACAGCGAAAAGGCTATTCGCGAGCAGGCCGTCAGGACTGAGACGAATTAGACGATCACGCTGCATGCCGC
>NZ_LMST01000001.1:1652660-1862119 GCF_001429685.1 Phycicoccus sp. Soil803
ATGCTCGCCCTAGGTGCCGAGTAGTCGCCTCGCCAACACCCAGTAGGCGTCGGCGACCTCACTCGGCGNTAAATGGGCCGTCCGGCCGGTACCACACGTTTACCCGGTCGCAGAGCGTCGTGATGGCTAGGGCCGTGGTCCGCGCATCGGGATAGGCAGTGGACCCGATCACGGCCGCCGTCAGTGTCGTCGTCAGGTCGAGATGCACCCGCATGCGGCCTCGGATCTCGCGCGACATCCCCTGCGGAAGCGACTCCTGCATGGTGACCTCGTCGAGGATCAGGTCGTTGGCCCGTGCCACCTCGAGATTCGTCAGTTGGTAGACCACGTGGCGTCTCACCAGTCCCTCTAGGCGATCGAGGTCGCTCAAATCGGGGTCGTCGTGACCGAGCACGTCGTTCTGGAAAGCGTCCAGCGCCCAGGTCGATGCCGCGACCAGCAGCTCTTCCTTGGATGCATAGTGGTTGTAGATCGCCGGCGCCTTCAACCCCACATCGGCGGCGATCTGCTTGACCGTCGTGGCGGCGAACCCCCGCTCGCTGAACCGCCGCAAGGCGGCCTGCAGGAGGCGCTCACGAGTGTGCTCAACGGTCTGGGTCATGGCGCCTGCTCTTCCGCTGGGAGGGATGTGAACGTTTGTTCATGCGAGATCCTAGGCGACGAGGGGTTGACACTGTTGGAGTTCGGGCGCCAATATTAACGAACATTCATTCACAACTGGAGAAGACAGTGCCTCGAATTGCGGTTGTAGGAGTCGGCCAAATGGGCCGCAGCGCGCTGTCGATCCTCGCTGAGAGTGACTCCAGTGCGACCTTTGTTGCGTGTGACCGCCTCAAGGAGTCCGTCGACGCGGCGGTGGCGCTGGATCCCTCGCGCATTGTGGGCTGGGTGGGAGACGTGCTCGCGGACACGCTGCCCCTCGACGGCGTTGACGTGGTCCTGAACCTGGCTGGACCATTCTTTGTCGCTTCAGACGCAGTCGCCCGAGCAGCCATGACCCGCGGGATCTCCTATGTCGACGTGGGCGACGACATCGAGTGCACCGACGCCATTTTGGCCCTGCACGAGGAGGCAGAGCGCGCTGGCGTCACCCTTGTCACCGGCGCAGGCCTCTCACCCGGCGTGTCTAACTGGATGGCAGGCAAGCTTCTTGACGACCACCCGGAGGCAGACGGCGTCCAGGTGGCCTGGGTGGTCCACGAGACCGACCCCGGCGGCTTGGCGCCACTGCGCCACATGCTGCACATGGCGGTCTCGCCGTGCCCCGTCCTGCGCGATGGGCGATGGGAGAACTCGCCCGGATTCGTTTCCTCAACGGCGGGCCGGTACCGATTCCCGGAGCCCATGGGCGAGGTGGAGGCATATGACACCGCGCACCCTGAGCCGCGGACCCTGTCGCGCCACTACCCGCAACTGAAGTACGCCAACTGCAAGGGTGCCTTGTTGCCTCAGTGGGCGAACCAGGCCTTCTCCACGCTTGGCCAGATCGGCTTTGGCTACACCGACGTGAAGGTCGATGTGGGCGGCGTGCAGGTCGAGCCGGCCGAGTTTCTATGGAGGCTGATGTGGGAGCGGTACTCACGCCGGCCGGCCCGCGAGCGACACGCCGCCACCGCGGTTCTGGTCCAAGTCCTGCGGGGAGTTGAAGTCCTTGGGGCACTGGCCATCAGCGACGACGAGGTAATGGCGCGTGGCACCGGCCTAGGTGCCGCGTCGGCCGTTACTACTTTGCTCGAGACCGGCGCCCCTGCCGGAGCGTTCGGGCCCGAGGTCCTTCGTCACGACCGCGCCCTGGCCCTTTTCGAGGAGCTCGCCGTCCGTGAAGGCGGTTACCGACAGGGCGTCGTAGCCATGAAGCCAGCGACCGCGGCCTGAACAGCCGGACACGACACGCATCCAAGGGAGTGATCACATGACCGCGACGCAACGCAGCTACCGGGCCTTGCCCGGCGTGAGCGACGAGGTCTACCAGCACGCCGTTGGTTTTCTGGAGCGTCAGGCCGTCCACCACATGCAGGGCGAGGTCACTCTGGCAATGCTGCAGGGCGGGGCAAGCAACGTGAACCTCGTCGTGCAGTCCGGCAGCAATCGGTACGCCCTGAGGCTGTGCGACGCCGATGCCGCGCGCTGGGGCGTGGATCGAGCGGCAGCGATCACCGCACAGAAGGAAGCGGCAGAGCACGGGCTGGCGCCCCGCGTCCTGGCCTCCGAACTGCCTCGCGGTGACTACCTCTCGGAGTTCATCCTAGGGTTCCAGTTGACTCCCGAGCTGCTTCGCGAGGAGCGCTACCTCGCCATGGTTGCCGGAGCGTGGCGCCGCCTCAACATCAACAGCACGAAGTCCCGCATCTTTTCGCCCTTTGACGATGCGCGTACGTTCATCGACTGCGCGGACGCCGACAATGCACCGCGACCGGATCGCCTTGACGAGATGCTTGCGGCATTGCTGCGGATCGAAGCCCTCTTCGTCAACCGCGACCTGCCCAAGGGCTTTTGTCACAGCGACTCCGTGCCTCAGAACTACTTGGTCGACGGCGACGATATTCGACTCGTGGACTTCGACTACGCAGGCTACGGATGGACCGCCTTCGAGCTGGGGTCACTCTGCTGCCAGGCCGAGCTCGATGACTGGCAGACCCGAACACTTCTGAGGGCCTACGACCCTGACGCTGACGACGGCCAGCGAGCCCGCGTGGAGCTCATGCGATTCGTCGCCGGTATCCGCGAGGCCACCTGGGCCCTCATGGCGGAGCCGTATCTCGGCTACAAGACGACACCGCTGGACGGATGGACCTACGAGGCGCACGCAAAGCGCAACATCAGGCAGGCGGCTCAGGTCATCGACAGTGGCGCATTTGACGACTACCTGCGTCTCGCGCGCCGGCTCCGTCCGGACGCACGATGCTGATGGACGGGGGAGCACGTCCGCCCCTGGCCGACCAGCGGACGTTCTCGTCCATCCCCGAAGCTTTGGTGCACTGGGCAGACGTCCAGCCGAACGCCGTGGCTGTGGACGATGGCAGCGAGGCGATCAGCTACGCCGCCCTGAGAATCCGTGTCGAGGACGGCGTGGCGCAGCTTCGAGCCCTCCATGTGCACCCGGGCGAGCGGGTGGTCATCGTGGGCCACAACTCTGTGGCATGGGTCGTCGCCTACCTGTCGGTCCTGCACGCGGGCGCGGTAGTCGCGCCGGCCAACAATCGGCTAAGTCCGGCCCAATTCGGCGAACAGGTCGACCTCTTGGACGCCCGACTCGTTCTGCACGACGAAGACCATCGGCACCTTGCCCAAGAGGTGATGAATGACCACAGGTCAGTCCTCGAACTGACGGCACTGACGCGCGGGACGAACGGCGCTCACCTGACCTCTCCGCATGCGTCCGCCCCGGACGCAGCAGCCTTGATCAGCTTCACTTCTGGCACGACAGGGCAGCCGAAAGGTGCAGTCATCAGCTCGTCCGCCCTCTTTGCCGGCTCAGCTGTCTTTGCCGACTACTTGGCCAGCTCCCCGGCTGACAGCACGTTGGTGCTGGTTCCTCTGTTCCACAACACCGGGTTCGTCGACCAGCTCGGGCACATGCTCGTGTGCGGCGGGCGCACCAACCTGCTACGGAAGTTCCGAACCGCGGACGCCGCGGCGGCACTCGCCCGCCAACCTGTCACCTTCGTCACCGCTGTTCCGTCCATCCTCCGACTACTCATGGTCGCGGACGGCGCCAACGATGCACTTTCACGCGCCCGGGTGGTCCTTTTCGGCGGGAGTCCAATGCCGTCCGCATGGAGCAAGGAACTCATGGACCGGTGGCCGGGACTGCGATTGGTGCACGGCTATGGCCTCACGGAGTTCACGTCTGCATGCAGCTTCCTGCCGCACGAGCTCATGCTGTCCGACGGCGAATCGGTCGGCTTCCCGGCTCCGGGCGTGGACATGCGGCTTGCTGCGGACAGCGGCAGCCCAGCCCCGGTCGGGCAGGTCGGTGAGGTGTGGGTTTCCGGACCCACGCGAATGCTCGAGTACTGGCGGCGGCCGGACCTCACCGCGGCGAAGGTCCACGGCCCTTGGCTGCGAACCGGCGACCTGGGTTTTCAGGACGAGCGGGGGCTGCTGTGGCTGACAGGTCGAGTGGACGATGTCATCAACCGCGGTGGGGAGAAGGTCCTTCCAGCCTTCGTCGAGTCGTGCCTCGCAGACGTTTCAGCCATCTCGCAGGCCGCGGTATTCGGCATCGAGGATCCCATCCTCCAGAACCGCATTGCGGCCGCCGTCGAACTCCGTCCGTACACCACCTTCGATGAGCAGTTAACCGTTCATCAGATCGAGTCGAAGCTGCCCGATTACGCCATACCGGAGAAGTGGTTCGTCATGGAGTCTCTGCCCCGCACCGCCTCCGGCAAGGTCGACCGCAGGGCGGCACGCCAACTCATCCTTTCCACCCTCCAGGAGAACGAATGAACTCCCGTCAGTATCAGGTCATTGTCATCGGCGCTGGCGGCGCCCAGGCTCAGGCGATGCTCGCCGCCGCCGCTCGAGGAACAGACGTCTCCACATGGCTGGCCGTCGACCGCCTGTGGCGCACCGAAACCCACGCCGCCACTGAAGCTCTGGGAATCACCACCCGTGAGGTAGACCCGTTGAAGGACGCTTCAGCGCTGAAGGCTCTGCTGTCAGAGGGCGCCATCGTCGCCAACCTCGCCGGACCGTACTACCGCACCGGCGCCCAGGTCCTCGATGCGGCGATCGAAACCCACACGGCCTACCTGGACATCTGCGACGACGCCGACGTTACCCTCCCCATGCTGGAGCGGGCCGAGGCAGCCCGAGCCGCCGGCGTGACCGCCGTCATCGGCATGGGCTCATCGCCCGGAACAACGAACATCCTGATCCGCGCTGCAGTCGACTATCTCGGCCCGGTCGAGGACGTCGAGATCTCCTGGACCGTTGACGTCGCCGACATCACCGACGCGGCGATCCGCCACTTCTGGCACTGCTTCAACCTGGTGGAGGCGGACGGAACGACCCACCCGGTGCCGGCATGGGACGAGCTAGACACGAAGATGGTCGTGTTCCCGGGCACTGTCGGGGAGCAGACCGTCGCACGGTTGGCGCATCCAGAGCCTCTGACGGCTCCGTTGTTCCTTCCCGTGCAGCGCGCCATCAACCACGGTGCAATTACTCCCCTCGACGCCATGCGGACCGCGTGGGCGCTTGCCTATGCCGTGGACCCCAAGCGCGCCGACATCTCCTCAAGCACCCTGGACGCCGCCGTCGCTGTCTTCTCCAGCTATCGCGACACCCGTCCTGACAACCCCCGAGTCGGCAGCGGCCTGCAGATCGACGTCCACTCCGGCGGAAATGGCCTGCGGTTTTCCTCCGGCGCCGTCACCCCGATGGAGGAGGCCACGGGCGTTCCAGCAGCGGCTGGCCTCGTGATGCTGATCGACGGCGAGGTCACCGAGACAGGAGTGCTTGCCCCCGAAACATTGTCGCCGTCGGCCTTCTTTACGGCGTTGCGCCGAGTCAGCCGCGGCGGGGGTGGCCTTGAGCTGCATGAGCTCGTCAACGGCCAGGTCGGGAAGCGCGTCCGCATCCGTGACCTCATCGCCGCTCCCGCGAGTCGGGCTGGCTGACATGGGGAAACTCACCGGACTGACGGCTCTTGTAACGGGCGGCAACCGCGGCCTCGGCTTCGCCATGGCTCTGCGGCTTCTGCAGGACGGTGCCGACGTAGTCATCGTGGGTCGTAATGCCGACTCCGTCGACATGGCCGCCGAGAACCTCCGTGTGCATGGTCGGGCGCGCGGCGTCGTGGCTGACGTCTCCACAGAGGATGGCTTGCGCGAGCTCTTCGCCAAGGTCGACGAGTTCAGCCCACGCCTGGACATCCTGGTCAACAACGCTGGTGTCGCGGACGAGGCAGCATTCGCCGACGTGACCCGCGCGGGTTGGGACCGAGTCATCGGCATCAACTTGTCCGCGCCGTTCTTCGTCGCGCAGCAGGCCGCAACACGCATGACAGCTGGCGGCGCAATTGTGAACATCACCTCCATCGACGCCTACGGAGCTGACGGACCGTTCTCCAGTTACGTCGCGGCCAAGGCCGGTCTGGTCGGATTGACCAAGGCAGCAGCCGTCGAGCTGGCGCCGCAGGGGATCCGGGTCAATGCGGTCAGTCCCGGTTGGACGCTCACCGACATGGCTGCCGAAGCCACCAGCGTTGCAATGCTGGCCCACATGCGCAGCGACTTCGGCCGGGTACCGCTGCGTCGCCTGCTTACACCGGACGAAATCGCGTCGGCTGTGGCCTACCTCGTCTCGCCCGAGGCTTCCGGCATCACGGGGGTGGACCTCATCGTCGACGGCGGAACCCTCGCAAACCTATACATCCTTGAAACCCTCCCGCAGGAGTGATCGTGGCTATCCGAATCGCCATCATCGGGGCCGGCGTAGCAGGCTGCGGAGCTGCCCGGCGCGCCGCCGAGCTCGGCGCTGACGTCACGCTGATCGAACAGAACCACCCGGGCACCGGTTCATCGGGCCGCAGTGCCGGGGTCTACAACATCCAGACACTCGACCCGCTCGACGTGGAGATCCGAATCCATGCCCGGGAGCTCTTCTTCCGGCTCGAGAGGGACAGGGGGCTCCATCTGTCCCGCATCGGCAATGTCCGCGTCGCCACCGATGAAAGCCAGCTTCCCCGTCTCCAGGCCGTAATCGACCTGCAGCACCAGCTCGGAGCCGACGACTCAATCTTGCTCGATCGGGATGGCCTGCATCGCCTGGTCCCGGACCTCAATGTGACCGACCTCGTTGGGGGCCTCCTAGGGCCGAATGATGGGCATCTCGACGGTCAACAGTTGTGCGACGTGCTGCTCGCCGAGGCCACAGAGTCCGGCGCCACCCTGCGAAGCCGGACCAAGGTCACCGGTCACCACGTCACGCCTGACGGGCACCACGCCCTCCAACTGGACGGCGAAGTGGACACCTTCGACCTCGTCATCAACGCCGCAGGCGGATGGGCAGGCAAAGTGGGAGTCCTCCTCGGGCATCCGGTCCCGTTGCTGCCACAGGTCCATGAGGTCGTCCAGGTCAAGCTCCCTCATCAACTCGACTACGTGGTTCCCATGGTGAACCTCTATATGCCCGGCCAGGCTGGCGAGGCGCTCTACTTCCGCCAGGACGGTCCCGACTCGCTGATCGCAGGCATGCACACCTATACGGTGCTCGACCACATCGCCGTCGCCGATCCGGACGACTACCGGACGAAGGTTTCCGAGGAGTACCTCTACGAGGTCGCGGAGCACCTGACGGAGCGCTTCCGGGTCGACGGCCTCGGATTCAAGCCGGGATGGACCGGCATCTATCCGCTGAGCCCTGACAGCCGGTTCATCCTCGGTCCGGAGAGCGACCCAACCGTCGTCACCTGTGCAGGGCTCGGCGGAGTCGGCGTCACCATGGGCGCGATCGCCGGAGCGACTGCCGCGGAGTGGGCACTGAACGGCACGCCGACCACGGTTCCGTCAACCATCGCACTCCGGCCCGACCGAGAGTCTCTCGACGCCTTCCGTAACCAGCCAAACCACAGTGAGGTGCGAACATGACCGTTCTGCTGACCAACGATGACGGTTACCAGAGCGACGGCCTCGCCGCCGCGCGGGACGCGCTCCTCGCCGTCGGCCTGCGTGTGGTCACTGTGGCACCGGACGGACCCCGGAGCGGGGGATCTCGCGCCGCCACGTTCCGTCGACCCGTTCGGTTCGACCAGGTCAACGACGACGCCGGCAACCCGATCTATGCCTGCGATGGCACACCCGTCGACTGCATTCGTGTGGCCTTGATGAGCGACCTCGTGCCGGATGTCAAGGTCGTCGTCTCGGGCATCAACGAAGGCGCCAACCTCGGTGACGACACTACGTACTCAAGCACCGTTGGGGCAGCCGTCGAGGGTGCGCTGCTGGGAATTGGCAGCATTGCCGTCTCTCAGCAGTCCCGCGACCGACGCTTCCGGTTGGTGGATCGTGACGGGTACGACTGGGACGCCGCCGGTGTCATCACGGCCGAACTTGCCCTCGCTGCCTGCGCAGATCCCCTCCCTGCCAGGACGGTCGTCAACGTGAATGTTCCCGGTGCGGTACCCAGCAGCGCCACCCGGGTTGTGCGATTGGGACGACGCGCCTATCGCCGCGGAGGCCTCGAGCAGGGTCACAACGAACACGGACATGGGTTCTTCACATTCCATGTCAACGACGAGTCCGACCCGCCGATCCACGACGAGCCGGGTACAGACTTCGACGCACTGGCTCATGGAGCAGTTGCCCTCACGCCACTGTCCCTGGCCTGGGGAGACACGCTTCCGTTCAAGCAGACTCGCGCTTGGGCGGAGGCGCAGGCGCTGCGCATCGACCAACGAGTGGGGCTGATCACGTGACGCCCCAACAGACCGACCGGCAAATCCCCGTCGCGGTGGTCACGGGTGCCGCCGGCGCGCTGGGTCGCCGCATTGTCCAGTCCCTGGCGACGGACGGCAACCAGGTCGTGGCTCTCGATCGAGACACGCGAGCCCTGGAAGAAGCCGACGCGGGCTGGCAGAAGCTAGGCCTTAGCCAAATCCTAATCATGACCGTGGACCAGACCGACCGGAGCGCAGTCGAAAGCGCCATCGCGGAGATCCGCGCGGACCTCGGGCGAATCGACGGCCTCGTCGCCAACGCCGGCTACGCCAAGTTCGGCCCAGTCCTCGACATGCCAGTCTCGACGTGGCACAGGCACGTGGACGTCAACCTCAACGGCACCTTCCACATGCTTCAGGTGTCAGCTCAGGCGATGGCCAGTGCTCGGCGGGGTGGCTGGATCACGCTCATATCCTCAAACCTCGCTGCGAGTCACGGCGACCAGGTTGGCGCCTACTGCGTCACCAAAGCAGCGCTGAACCACCTGGCCAAGTCGGCGGCGGCCGAGCTCGGTGTGCACCGTATCCGCGTCAACGTGGTGATGCCAGGGGTCGTCGAGACGGCCATGACCAGCGGCATGCTGGCAGAGCCAGGAGTCCGGGAAGGCCTGCTTTCTCTGACTCCCCTTGGGCGACTCGGGAACGCCACTGAGGTCGCGGACGCCGTCGCGTTCCTCGCTTCCTCCAGGGCCGCGTGGATCACGGGCGCGGAGCTCTTAGTCGACGGCGGCCAATCCATCTATGGCCAGCCCGCGTGGGTCAGACAGGACCGTTCTGTCGCGCACGAGCCCAACTGGGTGAACGGCTACTCCTCATGAACCAGAACGTCTACGAAAGGACTATCACCATGACCAACATCGACTGGGAGCGCGTCAGCAAGGGCGTCGCCCGCGAAAACGAGAAGATGATCTGGCGCCCGTACGGCTTGCCAACCGTCCTTGATCTCGAGCACTCGGCCTACCACGACGTACCCATCTCGACACCGTGGGACATCCCCGAGAAGCTCGCGGTCTCAGTCGCGATCACCGGCGCCTTCTTCCAGCACAGCCAGAACCCGAATCAGCCGATCGCACCCGATGACATCCTGAACTCAGCCCGCGAGGTGGCCCGCGCTGGCGCAAGCACGGTCCACATCCACGTCCGCGACGACCAGGGCTACAACGTCCTCTCACCGGAGAGGTTCCATCACGTCATCGACCCGCTGCACAGCGAGTTCCCCTCACTGGTGGTTGATGGTTGCCTGGTCCCCGCGCTCGACGGGGAGTGGGACCTGATGAAGCAGGTCCTGAGCAGTGGCCTGCTGGACGCCGCGCCTATCAACACCACGGCCACGTACATCGGCGACTCGCTCTTCGTGAAGCCGGCGCCGGTCATGATCGAAAAGGTTCGCCTCATCAACGAGGCCGGTGCAGTTCCTGAGATCGCGGTCTACACCGACGCGGACGTCTCCAACGCTGATCGCTTCCTCATCAAGCCGGGCCTGATCCAAACCCCGGCCGTGTGGCTCGTCCTCCCCGCGCTCCCGGGCTGCAGCCCCATGGAGAACCCTCGCCAGATGATCGAGGGCCTCACGCGCACCGTCTCGGCGATCAAGGACATCGACCCGGACGCCTTCATCATGGTCTGCGCCGCCGGCCGCGCGTCGACCCACGTCGCAACCTTGGCCGCCCTCATGGGTCTGCACATCCGCGTCGGCATGGAGGACACGTACTGGCTCTACCCCCACCGCCAGGACAAGATTCAGAGCAACCTGCAGGCCCTCCACATGGGTCAGCTGATCGCCGAAGTCACGGGACGACCGGTGGCTACGCCGGGGGAGTATCGGGCCATGCTCGGGGCGCCGGAGCGTACTCAGACCGGCGAACCCGTCCGCGCCGGATGACCGGTCCGACGCCCGGTGCCGTCCTTGTCACAGGAGCGGCATCGGGCATCGGGCGGGCAACCGCGGTTCTCGCTGCCCAGCGCGGCTACGAGGTGCTCGCGTTGGACCGCGATGAGACCGGTCTGCATTCGCTGATCGAGGACGTGCACAAGCTACCTGGGTCACCCCAGGTGATGACAGCCCAAGCTGACGTCACCAATGCCGCTTCGCTCGCGGCTGCCATCTCAGAGACGCGTATGGACCGGGGGCCCCTGACGGCTGCAGTTACCTGTGCCGGTATCGAAGTCGTCGACGACATCTTGTCGTTGAGCCAGGCGGACTGGCAACGATGCCTCGACGTCAACCTGACCGGCACGTTCAACACCGTCCGCGCGGTGCTTCCCGAACTGCTCGAGACTCGCGGTGCCATCGTGATGGTCGCCTCTGATGCCGGTATCACCGGAGCCCAGGGCTACGCCGCATATTGCGCTTCCAAGCACGGCGTCGTGGGGCTAATGAAAGCCATAGCCCTAGATCTGGGGCCTCGCGGCATACGGGTGAATGCAGTGGCGCCCGGCTTCGTCGAGACGCCCATGGCTGAGCGGATCTTCGAGGGCGACTCTGACAGTTGGGAGTACTACCAAGGCACCGTGCCGCTGGGCCGCTTCGCGCAACCCGCCGAGGTGGCCAAGGCCGTTCTTCATCTGGCGGGGGAGGAGTCGAGCTACGTCACTGGGGCGGTGCACAGTGTGGACGGCGGCTCCACCGCTGGATACTTCACCCCGGCGGTCATTCGTCACGACCAGTGAGTCCGGTCCCTACCGACGCCCCAACAGCGTCAACGCATTTCGGTCCAACGCTATACCCGAAAGGTTCTGAACCGCATGAGCACATTCCGCGTCACCAACCCTGTAACGGGCGAGACGGAAACAGAGTTCGCGACGCTGACCGAAGCTGAGCTGGACGACGCCCTGAACCGTTCAGCGAACGCGTACGAAGAATGGCGGAAGACGCCCCTGAAGGAGCGGACGCAGGTCCTGCGCAACTTTGCCGATCTCATAGAAGAGCGGCGCGACGATTTGGCCACGGTCATCTCGCGGGAGATGGGCAAACGGGTCGTGGACGCCAAGGGTGAACTGCAGTACGGGATCGACATCCCCATCTACTACGCCGATCACGCCGAGGAGTTTCTCGGCGACGAGGTCCGGAAGAGCACCTCCGGTGGCCGCGCCATCGTCAGGAAGACCCCGGTCGGCATGCTGCTTGGCGTCATGCCGTGGAACTATCCCTACTACCAAGTCGTGAGGTTTGCGGCTCCCAATTTGGCCGCGGGTAACGTCATCCTGGTCAAGCACGCGTCGCAGTGTCCGGAATCGGCCCTGCTCATTGAGCAGTTGTTCCGTGAGGCTGGACTTCCGGAGGGCGCCTACATCAACCTCTTCGCGACCCACGAACAGCTCGAGCGAGTGATCGCCGACCCGCGTCTGCGCGGCGTCTCGATCACCGGCAGTGAGAGGGCAGGAGCTGCGGTGGCCAGCCTCGCTGGCAAGCACCTCAAGAAAGTCGTGCTCGAGTTGGGCGGGTCCGACCCTTACCTCGTCCTGGAGACTGACGACCTGAGCGACGTCGCCTTCCAGTGCACGAAGGCGCGACTGAGCAACGCTGGACAGTCATGCAACGGGGGCAAGCGCTTCATCGTCGCCGATCATCTGTACGACGACTTCGTCGCCGAGTTCACGCGCACGATGGCTGCGATGCAGCCAGGAGACCCGACCTCCAACGATGCTGGCTACGGCCCTCTCGTGTCGAAGCAAGCCGTCGACGAACTCAGCGCTCAGGTTCAGGACGCGCTGGACAAGGGAGCTGTGGCCCAGACGGGCGGCCAGCCTCTCGACGGACCGGGCGCGTACTTCCCTCCCACTGTGCTCACCGGTGTTGAGCCCGGCATGCGCGCCTACCACGAGGAACTGTTCGGACCTGTTGCAGTCGTGCACAGGGTGGCTGATATCGACGCAGCCGTGGACATGGCCAACGACTCGCCGTACGGGTTGGGCGCGGCCGTTTTCCACAACAACCCGGACGTAGCCGTTGACGTCGCAAACCGGCTTGAAGCGGGAATGGTCTGGATCAACGAACGTGAAGGCGGAGGGGCGTCGCTGCCGTTTGGGGGCACCAAGCGATCCGGGTTCGGCCGTGAGCTGGGCCCGGAAGGCTTCGCCGAGTTCCTGAACCGGAAACTGATCCATTTCCCCGTTCAGCAGTAGCGGTTCGGCCGATGACCCCCCGGTCACCTTGAGGGGAGCACGCACGAAGGAGAGTTGTGGAGCTGCGCCGCGGATCCTCCTTCTTCGACTCTGCCACGAGCTTCGGGATGATCCGCGGGGGCAAGGTCGACGCCGCGATCCTCGGCGCCATGTAGGTCTCGGCCATGGGCGACATCGCCAACTGGATGATCCCGGGCAAGATGGTCAAGGGCATGGGCGGCGCGATGGACCTGGTCCACGGTGCCAAGAAGGTCATCGTGCTGATGGAGCACAACGCCAAGGACGGTTCCTACAAGATCGTCGACGAGTGCTCGCTGCCCTACACCGGCCGTGGCGTCGTCCAGCGCATCATCACCGACCTAAGCGTCTTCGACGTCACCCCCGACGGACTGGTCCTGCGCGAGCTGGCCGAGGGCATCACCGAGGACGTGGTCCGCGAGAAGACCGAGCCGGACTACACCATCGACCTGGGCTGAGGCCGGCTGGCTATCTAAGCACGGCCGAAGGACAACGATTGCCCACGACGTACGTCGATAGTCTGTGGGGATATCGCGGCGTGGGTTACCGACGGACGGCAAAGCCGATGATGAGCGGGCGGCACACCGAGCACTGTTTATCGGTGCAGAACCAGCTTGGCCGTCGCGCTCCACATGTGCCCCGATTGTGCTGCGGGGTCCGTGCGCTGCACTCTTGCATCCATGTGGCGCGCCCCGAGCACGTCGTCATTCCGCGCGCTGGTTTCTTGAACCCTTCGCAAGGAGAGGCCTATCAGCCCTTTGCCGTGCCGGATCGCGCTCAACCACCGTCGGTCTTGTGCCTCGGTTGTGCTCCGACGGTTACGACTGAGGGAGGCTCTGCACGGTCCGGAATATGCGCGTGGTGCGGGCCGGAGTCCCCATAGTGCCCCTTCGTTCCCGTTGTCATATCAGAGGTCGCGCTGGTCCACGAGCGCGACGCGATGGGAATGGAGAGGTCCATGGATCTCAAGACAAAGACGGCGAAGCCGCGCCCCCTGTGGGGCACTGAAGAGGTGGCGGATTACCTGGGTGTGCCCGTCAAGACGCTCTACAAGTGGCGGTTGGAGAAGCACGGCCCTCCATGGCTGCGCGTGGGCAAGCACCTGCGCTACGTTCAGGACGACGTCGTCGCGTGGGTCGAGAGCCGCAAGCAGCTCGCGTCGTGAGGCGCCAGCATGGCTAGGGCGCCGCTGGAGCTCGGGACCTGGGGTCGGGTATGGGTTAGTCCCGTGGGGCCCGCCCGAAAGGGTAAGGCGACGTCCTACCGAGCCCGGGCGATGTACCGGGACTTCGATGGTGTCACCCGTGAGGTCGTAGCCAAGGCCCGCACTCGATCTGCGGCAGAAGCCAGCCTGCTGACGAAGCTGCGCCAGCGGGCCGCGGCACGCCATGGCGGATCGCTCAAGTCGACAGACCGATTCTCGGTCGCCGCCGAGCTCTGGTTCGACCAGATCAGCGAGATGGTTGAGGACGGCCGGCGGTCGCCCGGTACTCGGGAGACCTACCGTCGCAAGCTGGACGGCCACGTGCTGCCGGCCCTGGCAGATGTCCGCCTGGCAGAGATCTCTACCCCGCTGGTGGACAGCGTCATCCAGTCCGTCAAGAAGCGGGTAGGCCCACCCACCGCTAAGTTGACGCGGACGGTGATCTCGGGCGTCCTGAGCCTTGCGGTCCGGAATGGGGCGATCTCGGCCAATCCGGTCCGTGATGTCGGAAGCATCCCTGCCCGGCCAAAGCGCCGACCTCGTGCCTTGGATGAGGAGGAACGGACGGCCTGGTTCGCCATGCTGGCCGCCGACCCGCGTGCAGTGGCCGCCGATCTGCCTGACCTGACCGCCTTCCTGTTGGCCACCGGGGTAAGAATCGGTGAGGCGCTCGGACTCCTGTGGGCGGAGGTCGACCTCGGGGTCGGCGAAGTGGAGATCACCCACCAGGTGACGCGGATCAAGGGCGAAGGGCTGGTCCGGATCGGCACGAAGTCAGTCGCCGGCGAGCGCGTGCTTAAGCTGCCATCCAGCTGCCTGGCCATGCTCGAGCGCAGGTGGGCCGAGGGAGTCCGGCCCGACGAGCCGGTGTTCTGCGACGCGCTGGGCAACTTCCGCGACCCCAACAATGTCCGGCGCGATCTTCGGCAGGCTCGTTCGCCGTTCGGGAGCCGAGCACGGGGACAGCTAGGCGTCGCCCTCGCGCAGGCTCGGAGGTCGACAAGGCGGTCGAGGTCGGACGTGGCGGAAGCACTTGCCTGGCCGAAGACCCGCATCGAGCTCATCGAATCCGGTCGCGTCCGGCTCGACGATGACCAAGTCCTCACCCTGATCGACCTCTACGACCTGCGGGGGAGCAGTCGGGCCGAGATCGTCACGCTGGCCCAGGAAGCGGCTGAGCCCTCGGAGGCCGACGCCCTGGCATGGATCACGTCGCACAGCTTCAGGAAGACGACCGCGACCATCCTGGACGACGCGGGCCAGTCTGCGCGGCAGATCGCCGACCAGCTCGGACACGCCCGGCCCTCGCTGACCCAAGACGTGTACATGGGTCGCCGATCGAAGAACCCAGCGGCCGCGGCCGCGCTCGACGCGGCCATCGAGAATGACGTCCGAGACTCAAAGTCGGACCTTTTTCCGGATCAAAGTCGAGATCTGCGGGTGGCCCCAGAGACGGACACGTCGCCTGACCTGCAGTAATGGTGCGCCATCAGGGACTCGAACCCCGAACCCGCTGATTAAGAGTCAGCTGCTCTGCCAATTGAGCTAATGGCGCGCGAGGAGAGACCTTAGCAGGACGATGCGGGCGGCGTGAAATCGGCTGACGCGACGGCTCATTCGCCGGTTCGGCGAGGGGTCCTGCGCCGGTTCGGCGAGGGGTCAGTCGCCGGATCGGCGCCGGGACGCGGCCACGAGGGCAGTACCTCCCGCGAGCGCGAGAGCAGCCACGCCGACGGCCAGCCCGAGCCGCAGGGCCCGTCCGTCTCCCTCGTCGTCGGCAGGCAGGGTCGAAGGCGTGCTGGTGGTCGGTTCGCTGGTGGGCGGTGCGCTCGTGGTCGAGGTCGACGAGGGAGCCGGCAGCGGGGTGGCGGTGGCGACCGCAGCCACCGAGAACGTGGTCCGGTCGGAGACCGGGTGACCGTCCTCGCTGACCACGTGGAAGGACACCGTGTAGCGCCCGTTGGGCAGGTCGTCGGCCAGCGCCTGGGTGACCGTCGACCCGTCGACGACGGCCTTGCCCTCCGAGACCGAACCGTCGGGACCGGCCACGCTGACGGTGGCGAAGCTCGTGCCGATCGGCTCGTTGAAGGTCAGGACGACCTTCGTGGGGACGGCAGTCAGCGTCGCGCCATCCTTCGGGGTGATCGACCTCAGCACGGCGTGGGCGTCAGCGCTGGTCGCCATCACGAGCGAGCTGAGCACCCCCAGCAGCAGGCCGATGATCGCGACCCACACCCCGATCCGGATGACCTTGGTCTTGCCCTCGGAGTCCATGAACACCCGACCATCCTGCCTGACCGGTCGCCTCGCGATCCTGGCGCCCCAGGCGCACACTGCGTCTCAGGCCGCCCGACGCTCCAAGCCCTCCACGTGCCAGACCGGCCCGCGGTGGGTGTGCACGGCGGTCAGCCCGCGGTCCCGCAAGACGGCCAACATCGCCTCGGGCGGGTGGGCGAACGACTGGTAGGAGTGGCCGGTCAGCCGCAGCACGGCGTTCTGGGCGGCGCTGTACGCACGGACCGCCAGGCTGCGCGGCGGGTGGCTGAAGACCAGGAGCCGTCCGGCATGATCGGCTGCTGCTCCCAGCAGGCGTTCGTAGTCGGGGTAGCAGCAGACGACCCGGTGGAGCACCACGACGTCGGCCTTCGCGACCTGGTCCGGGGCCTCGACGATGTCGTGCAGCCGCCGCTCGACCCGGTCCGCCAGACCGGCCTCGCGGGCCAGCTCGCCGGCCGGACCGTCGTAGGACGCGACCAGCTCCAGGTTGGTCGTGCGGGCGGCGCCTAGCTTCAGCAGCTCGAGCTGGATCTCGCCGACGCCACCACCGATCTCGAGCACGGTCGCCCCGGCCACGCCGCGACCGGCGAGGAACTCGACCATGTCGCGCTCCGCCCGGCCCAGCCCGCGCCTGCGGTAGCGCCGCGCCTGCCGGCGCGCGAACCGCGGGCTGAACACCTCGTCGTACCCATGCGGGTCGCAGCAGCCGGACATGCCGCCAGTCTCCCGGGCGGTGAGCACGAGCACCAGAGCCGGGAGACCGGGGACGACGAAGGCCCCTGACCGTCTCGGTCAGGGGCCTTCGGTGTGGGGTGAGCGACGGGGCTTGAACCCGCGACCCCCGCGACCACAACGCGGTGCTCTACCAGCTGAGCTACGCCCACCATGCGTCACGACCGGACAGTGCCGGTCGCGGAAGCGACGCCAATAGTACCTGTTCCGGACCGGTGCTCGTGACCACCCCGGGAAGGTGACGCAGACGCGGCCGGCGAGGCCGCGGCATGCGGGCTGGTCGTGGTGGTGTGGTCAGCCGTGGTCGACGATGTGCCGCGCGGCGATGCCCTTGGCCGTCTCGCTGTCCGGCCCGGGGGGAGCAACGAAGACGGCCTCACGGTAGTAGCGCAGCTCGGCGATCGACTCGCGGATGTCGGCGAGCGCGCGGTGGCCACCCGCCTTCTTGGGGGAGCCGAAGTAGGCGCGCGGGTACCAGCGGCGGGACAGCTCCTTGATCGAGGAGACGTCGATGATGCGGTAGTGCAGGTGCGCCTCGAGCTCGGCCATGTCGCGGGCCAGGAAGTTGCGGTCGGTGCCGACGGTGTTGCCGCCCAGGGGGGCCTTGCGCGGCTCAGGCACCCACTCGCGGATGTAGGCGAGCACCTGCTCCTGCGCGTCCTCCATCGTCGTGCCGCTTGGCAGCTCCTCGAGCAGCCCGGAGGTGGTGTGCATGGTGCGGACGAAGTCGTCCATCTGCTCCAGTGCCGCGTCCGGAGGACGGATCACGACATCGACGCCGTCGCCGAGCTGGTTGAGCTCGAAGTCCGTCACGAGGGCCGCGACCTCGATGAGGGCGTCGGCCTCGAGGGAGAGCCCCGTCATCTCGCAGTCGATCCAGACGATGCGGTCGTTGACGGAGCGGTCGGTGGGGGTGGCAGTCACCGGGCCACCCTATTGCCACGGTGTGACACGGGCGGCCGCGTGACCTCCTCGACTACCCTTCCCGGCATGACGTGGGGACATGGCCAGGAGTATGCCGCGGAGGCACCGCCCGCGGGCGCGCCCGCGGGCGTCGGGGCCGGGTCGACGGCCTCCGGCCGGAGCCGCCTGCGCGGGTGGCTCCTGGTGGGGCTCACCGTCGTCGGGTTCGGCCTCGCCGCGGTCGTGCTCGCCGTGTACTACGGAGGCACGCTCGGCCTGGTGACCACGCTGCTCGCCCTGGTGTTGGCCGCCATCCCGCTGGGCATCGTCATCCCCACCTTCCTCTGGCTCGACCGGTTCGAGGCCGAGCCGGTCCGCTACCTCGTCACGGCGTTCCTGTGGGGTTCGTTGGTCGCCGCCCTGGTCGCCGGCATCTTCAACACCGGCGCCAACATCGCCTTCCAGGCCGCCACCGGTCGCGAGGACGACGCCCTGCTCGCGACGGCGGTCTTCTCAGCGCCCCTGGTGGAAGAGGCGTCCAAGGGCCTGCTCGTGCTGCTGATCTGGTGGTTCCGGCGTCGCGAGTTCGACGGGATCATCGACGGGATGGTCTACGCCGGCGTGGTCGCGGCGGGCTTCGCGTTCACCGAGAACATCCAGTACCTCGGCATGGCCTACGACTCCGGCGGCGACGCGTCCCTCACCGGCACATTCATCGCCCGCTGCCTGTTCACTCCGTTCGCCCACCCCATGTTCACCGTGCTGACCGGGATCGGGATCGGGATCGCCGCCACCACGCAGAACCGCGGCCTCAAGGTGCTGGCACCGGTGGGTGGCTACCTCCTGGCCGTGCTCTCGCACGCCGTGTGGAACCTGGCCGCCATCACCGGCGGCGCGGGGATGCTCTCGGTCTACCTCGTCGTCGAGGTGCCGATCTTCATCGCGTTCGTCGCCCTGGTCGTCTGGGCCCGGCGACGGGAGGGTCGCCTCATCGGGCGCCACCTCAGCGAGTACGCCGACGCGGGCTGGCTGTCACCCAGCGAGGTGCAGATGCTGTCCACCATGAACGGTCGCCGATCGGCGCGGGTGTGGGCCCGGACGTCGGGTGGTCGGGCCATGCTCCGGTCGATGCGCAGGTTCCAGGACTCCGCGAGCGAGCTGGCCCTGCTGCGGGCCCGGATGCACCACAGCGCTGCCGACACCCGAGCGCTGGAGACCGAGCGTGAGCTCTTGGAGGCCATCACCGCCAGTCGCAGGGACCTCCTCGGCGCGTACTAGCGTGCAGGGCGTGCGCACCCTCGAACTCGCCTCCGCCATCGGTCCGGACCTGATCGCGCTCCGCCGCCGCCTCCACCAGATCCCCGAGCTCGGGATGTCGCTCCCGCTCACCCAGCAGGCAGTGCTCCAGGCGCTCGACGGGCTCGACCTCGAGATCACGCTGGGCAAGTCGCTCTCGTCCGTCGTCGCCGTCCTGCGTGGGCGGGGCACCGCGACCGGCGCGGGCGTCGACCCGGTGGGGGCCGAGCGCCCGGTCGTGCTGCTGCGCGGCGACATGGACGCCTTGCCCGTGACCGAGGACCTGCCGCTCGACTTCGTCTCGCAACACCAGGGACTCATGCACGCCTGCGGCCACGACCTGCACGTCGCGGGGCTCGTGGGCGCCGCGCGGATCCTGCACGAGCTGCGCGACGAGCTCGAGGGTGACGTGGTGTTCATGTTCCAGCCGGGGGAGGAGGGCCCCGGCGGCGCGAAGCCGATGATCGACGAAGGCCTGCTCGACGTGGCCGGGCGACGGGTCGACGCGGCATACGCCCTGCACGTCTACTCCTCCGAGCACCCGCTCGGCACCTGGTTCGGGCGTCCCGGGCCGCTGATGGCCGCCGCGGATGAGGTGAAGGTGCGCGTGGTCGGTGAGGGTGGCCACGGGTCGCAGCCGTTCCGCGCCAAGGACCCGATCCCGGTGGCGTGCGAGATCGTCGTGGCGCTGCAGACCCTCGTCACGCGCCAGTTCGACGTCTTCGACCCCGTGGTCGTCACGGTCGGGAAGTTCGTCGGCGGCACCAAGGACAACATCATCCCGGACGACGCGGTCTTCGAAGCCACGCTGCGCAGCCTGTCCGAGCAGGCCCGCGCCGAGATGGCCGACAAGATCGAGCTGCTCGCCACCAGTCTGGCCGAGGCGCACGGCCTGACCGCCGAGGTGGAGTACATCCCGGGCTACCCGGTGACGGTCAACGACGAGGACGAGTACGCCTTCGCCAAGGACACCATCGTCGACGTCTTCGGCCCGGACCGCTACGTCCACCAGCGCAACCCGGAGATGGGTGCGGAGGACTTCGCCTTCGTCGGGCGGGAGGTGCCCAGCGCCTACGTCAACCTCAGCGCCTGCCCGGCAGCCGACTTCGCGTCGGCGCCCGACAACCACTCGCCGCGAGCAGACTTCGACGACTCGATCGTCCCCGACGGGGCGGCCCTGCTCGCCGAGCTCGCCCTTCGTCGCCTGCGCCAGCTGGCAGCACCCGGATCGACCCCCAGCTCGTCCTAGACTGTGCGTCGCCCAAGCCCTCGTGGCGCAATGGATAGCGCAGCGGCCTTCTAATCCGCAGGTTGCAGGTTCGAGTCCTGCCGGGGGCACCAAGCACCGCGACTTCTGGCCACCCAGGCCTCATCGCTTGCCCCGAACCGGCCATCGATCCACCACCTCTGGCCAGAAGTGGTGACCGTGGGGGACTCAGCCGGAGAGCTCCACGACGGCGATCGGCTCGTAGTGCGGCCGAGCCCGGCCCTCACCGCGGTGCGACGCGAACACGGTGACCTCGTCCGCGGTCCAGGCCGGACCGGCATACCCCTCGAGCACCCGCAACCACCGGGTCGCCTCGAACGGGTGGCGTGACCGGGCCACCGTGAGGTGCGGGGTGAACGGCCCGCCCTCGGGGCTGGCGCCGACGTGGCTGCAGGCGCGACGGACCGCTCGCGCGAGCCCGGCCAGGGACTCGAGCTCGTCCGGCTCCCCGTCGATGCCCATCCAGGTGACCCGTGCCTCGTAGGGGTTGGGGAAGGCGCCACCACCGCGGATCGAGACGGTGAGGGGACGGCGGCTCGCCACCGCCTCCGCGACGCCTTCGACCATGGGGTCGACCAGCCGGCTCGGGACGTCGGCCATGAACGCCGTGGTGACGTGCCAGAGGCTGGGATCGGTCCAGCGCAGGTCCGGCCCGGCATCCCGGCGCGGGTCGAGGAACTCCGCGAGGTCGTCCAGGGCCGACTCGGGCGGGACGACGGCGGCAAAGATGCGCATCGGCCCATTCTGTCGGAGGCATCCCCATGGACTGCTCCGTGTGGCGCGGGCTGGAATAGATTGGCGCGAGGAGGAAGGGGTCGCCATGCCGCTGTCGACTTTTCGTGTCGCGTGGACACCGCCGCGCACGTGGTTCGTCACCGCTCGGCTCCTCGAGGTCGCGGCCGTGGTGGCCGTCCTCGGGTGGGCGCTCCAGAGCTGGCAGGTCTACGAGTCGACCGCGCAGAACTTCGGCGAGGACGGCACCCCGACTGGCGCCCCGCCGTTCCTCGACCGTGTCACGCTCTTCGCGATGTACGGCTTCGGCTACGGGCAGGCCCCCTTCTCCGCCCCGCTCGCGTGCCTGGTGCTGCTCGGGCTGGTCGCCATTCTGCACTTCGCCCAGCCGGTCAGCCACGCGTCGGTGCTGCGCTGGGAGGTCTTCAGCCTGTGGGCGGTCGTGTTCCTGGGCAACGTGGTGCTGGTCCTCTCGGTGGTGGTGGCGCTGGTCCGCGGTGACCCCAACGCGCCACCGGACGACGGGGTGGTGCGCATCGACACCGGGCCCAGCATCATCGAGGTGCTGGCGGCCGGGGCGACCCTCCCGGTGCTGTGCCTCTTCCTGCTGTCGGTCTCGGCGCTCTGGTGGCTCCGGCTCCCCGTCGACTTCGAGGCGCCTGACGAGGAGCCGGACCCGTCGGTCCGGCGGCCGCGTCGCTGGCGCCCCGCCCCCGCACCGGACGCGAATGTCGACGACCTGACCCTCGACGGGGTCGAGCTGATCGAGCCGGTCGAGCGCCTGCACCCGCGCGACGACGACGGCGACGGATCGACGCCGAGCGGGTACGACGACTACTTCCGCCGTTTCTAGGGCTGCCTTTATCGAACGCATGCCTTCGGTCGGGTCTGTCGCGTGCAGTCGCGGTCATTCAGTTCGTTAGGCTTGCGGTGTGATTTCCAGGGACGACGCCGTGTCCATGCTGGGCGCCGTGTCGATCCTCCGCGAAGAGGTCGAGCAGGCCCGGCTGCCTCTCGACATCCCCGATGCGATGACCGGGCGCGCGACCCGGGACGCCCTCCTGAAGCAGCTCGACGACTACGTCATCCCGCGGCTCCGCTCCCTCGACGCGCCCCTGCTGGCCGTCGTCGGCGGGTCGACCGGAGCCGGCAAGTCGACCCTGGTGAACTCGATCGTCGACGCCGAGGTGAGTCGCTCCGGGGTGCTGCGACCGACGACCACGACCCCCGTGCTGGTGCACCACCCCCAGGACGAGCGGTGGTTCGCCGACGACCGCGTGCTCCCGACCCTCAGCCGGATCACCGGCGCGCCGACCGAGGGTGACGGGGCCAACGCCCTGCGCCTCGTGCCGTCCAGCTCCCTCCCGCCGGGCATGGCGCTGCTGGACGCCCCTGACATCGACTCGGTGGTCAGCGCCAACCGCGCGCTGGCCGCGCAGCTGCTCGCCGCGGCGGACCTCTGGCTCTTCGTCACGACCGCCGCGCGCTATGCGGATGCGGTGCCGTGGGACCTGCTGCGCGAAGCCGCCGAGCGCGGCACCGCCATCGCGATCGTCCTCGACCGCGTGCCGCCCGAGGCGATGGCCGACATCCGCAGCCACCTCGCGTCCATGTTGCGCGACCAGGGCCTGTCGACCGCACCCATCTTCGGCATCCCGGAGGCGACCCTGACGGCCGAGGGGCGCCTGCCCGAGCCCGACGTGGCCCGGCTGCGCTCGTGGCTCACCGCCCTGGCCAGCGACGCCCGAGCCCGCTCGGTGATCGTCAAGCAGACCCTCGACGGCGCTCTCGGCAGCCTCGACGAGCGGGCCGCGGTGCTCGTGACGGCGACCCACCAGCAGGCGCAGGCCTTGGCCGCGCTGCAGCGGGAGTCCGACACGGCCTACCGCGAGGCGCTGGCCAACGTCGAGCACGGCATGACCGACGGCACCCTCCTGCGCGGCGAGGTGCTGGCTCGCTGGCAGGAGTACGTCGGCACCGGCGAGTTCTTCAAGCAGGTCGAGTCGACGATCTCCAAGGTCCGCGACCGGATCACCGCGGCGCTCAAGGGCCAGGCCCCACCGTCCGGCGACCTCGGCGAGGCGCTGCAGACCGGTGTCGCCGCGCTGATCGACGCCCAGGGCCAGGGCGCCGCCGCGACCGTGGCCCGCCAGTGGCGCAAGCTCCCCGGCGGTGATGCGCTGTTGGACGAGACGACAGGGCTGTCGAAGGCGTCCCCGGACCTGGGGGAGCGCACGGAGCGGCTGGTCCGTGACTGGCAGGGCGAGGTGCTCGAGCTGGTGCGCGGCGAGGGCAAGGACCGTCGCACGACGGCCCGCATCGCGGCATACGGGCTCAACGGCATCGGCGTGATCCTCATGCTGGTGGCCTTCGCGCACACCGGTGGCCTGATCGGCGCCGAGGTGGGCATCGCCGGCGGCACCGCGGTGCTGGCCCAGAAGGTGCTCGAGGCGATCTTCGGCGACCAGGCGGTGCGGGAGATGGCGACCAAGGCGCGCAAGCGCCTCCTCGAGCACGTGCAGGAGCTGTATGCCGCGGAGCGGGTCCGCTACGACCAGGCCCTCGAGGACGTCGAGACCAGATCCGGCCAGGCGCAACGCCTGGCCGACGCGGCAGCAGCGGTGAAGGCGGTTCGATGAGCCCGTTGAAAATGGGCAGCAAGCAGGTCAAGGCAGTCAGTGCCGAGGAGCTGACCTCCAGGTCGGCGGCTCTGGAACAGGCGGTGGAGACCGGCGGTCGCGAGCTCGACCCTGCCGCGGTCGCTGCCGCCCGGGCCGTGGTCGACAAGATCGGTGAGCGGATCTCCAAGGCCGGCAACCACACCGTGGTCGCGCTCGCGGGCGCCACGGGTTCGGGCAAGTCCAGCCTCTTCAACGCACTGGTCGGAGCCGAGGTCGCCGTGGTCGGCGCCCGGCGGCCCACGACCTCGCGGCCCGTGGCCGCGGTCTGGGGCGACGAGGACGCCACCGAGCTGCTCGACTGGCTGTCGGTGTCGCAGCGGCACCACGTGGCGCCGGGGGCGACCGACGCGACCCGGGTCACCCCCTGGACCCTCGACGGGCTGGTGCTGCTCGACCTGCCCGACTTCGACTCGCGGGTGGTCGCCCACCGTGAGGAGTCCGAGCGGGTGCTCGAGCTCGTGGACGTGTTCGTGTGGGTCACCGACCCGCAGAAGTACGCCGACGCGCGCCTGCACGACGACTACCTGCGCGTGCTCGCCACGCACGACGCCGTGACCGTGGTGGTCCTCAACCAGTCCGACCGCCTCATCGGCGACGCGACCGGCCAGATCCGCAAGGACCTCACGCGGCTCGCCGCGGACGACGGGATCCCCGGTCTCCAGGTCATCACCACCTCGGCCACGACCGGCGTCGGGGTCGACGACCTGCGGATGCGACTCGCGACCGCGGTGGCTGCCCAGAACGCTGCACAGCACCGCCTGCTCGCCGACGTCTCGGCCAGCGCCGCCACGTTGCGGGGGGGCGTGGCCCCGACCGAGCCGACCCTGCCCGAATCGGTGGACGCCGAGCTCGTCGACGCCCTCTCGCGGGCCGCTGGCATCCCCACCGTCGTGGCCGCGGTCGAGCGTGACTACCGCAACCAGGCCTGGGGCCGCACGGGCTGGCCGTTCACCCGCTGGGTCCGCGCGCTGCGCCCCGACCCGATGAAGCGGCTCCGGCTCAACACCCGTGACGCCGTCGAGGAGAAGCTCGCCGTCACGGCCGGCGACGTGCGCACCGTGCTCGGTCGCTCGTCGCTGCCGCCCCCGACCCCTGCTGCGCGCTCCGCGGTCGAGCTGGCCACCCGACGGGTCGGGGACCAGGCAGCCGAGGGCCTGCCCAACCGGTGGGCCGAGGCGGTCGCCGACGCGGCGACGCCGCCAGGCCCCGAGCTCGCCGACGCGCTCGACCAGGCAGTCGTGGGCACGTCCCTCAAGATGCGGGCTCCCTTGTGGTGGCGGCTCTTCGGTGCGGCGCAGCTCGTGCTCGCCCTCGTCGCGGTGCTCGGTTTCGGCTGGCTCGCCGTGCTCGTGGTGATGGGATGGCTCGCGCTGCCCGACATCGACACGCCTCGGCTCGGTCCGCTGCCCTACCCGCTGCTGATGCTGGTCGGTGGTCTGCTGGTCGGACTGGGTCTGGCCGCACTGGCCCGCGCCCTCGGGCGCAGGGGCGCACGACGCAGGGGCCGGCAGATCCGACGGCGGCTCACCGACAAGGTCGCCGAGGTGGCCGGTGAGCGCATCGTCGGCCCGGTGCGCGCCGTGCTCGAACGGCACCGCCGGACCCGCGAGTCACTCGACCGGGCGGAGCAGTTCTCGCGCCGTTGAGGCGTCGCTCGTCCACCGGTCGTCCCGCTCCCTCGGTGTGTCCACAGGCGACAGCCCGCACTGTCGCGGGGGCCCGGCGGCCGCACCACAGTTGCGTCGTACCCCAGGGAGTCAGCTCCCCGGGGCTCATGGACAGCTGAGGTACGACACAGATGAGGTGAGCGAGATGAACGAGTCCTACATCACGGTGACCGGTCGGGTGGTGGCCGACCCCGAGTCGCGGACCACCCGCCACGGGGTGCCGTTCGCGGCCTTCCGCCTGGCGTCGACGGTGCGCCGGCTCAATCCCAAGACGCGCGAGTACGAGGACGGTGGCACCAGCTTCTACAACGTGACGGCGTTCCGGTCGCTCGGCGCGAACGTCGCGAACTCGCTCAACAAGGGCGAGCCCGTGGTCGTCTACGGCCGGCTCCGGATCAACCAGTGGCTGCGCCAGGACAACAGCCACGCGACCTCGGTCGAGATCGACGCCTACAACGTCGGTCACGACCTCAGCTGGGGCACCACCTCGCTGACCCGCGTGTCACGAGCGCAGCTCGACACGCAGGACCGGATGGCTGACGAGGGCGTGCAGGACGCGATGGCGGCCCTCGAGGGTGAACCGGTCGCGGTCGAGGAGGACTTTGCCTCCTACGACCCCGGCGACCTCGCCACCCGCCGCGCCTCCGGGGAGCACGATCCCGAGACGGACGACTACGAGGTGGCGGTCGAGCCGACCGGCGAGGTGCCTCGACAGGACGGCGGACGGGAGCTCTCGACGGTGTGACGCGGATTCGGGCGTGGGGGCCCCGGCCGATAGCCTTGCCCCCATGCCCGAGTTCATCTACGTCATGTCGAAGGCCCGCAAGGCCCACGGCGACAAGGTCATCCTCGATGACGTCACCATCTCCTTCTACCCCGGCGCCAAGATCGGCGTCGTCGGGCCGAACGGAGCCGGCAAGTCATCGGTCCTCAAGATCATGGCCGGCCTCGACCACCCGTCCAACGGTGAGGCCAGGCTGACCCCGGGCTATTCCGTCGGGATCCTCATGCAGGAGCCCGAGCTCAACGAGGAGAAGACCGTTCTCGGCAACGTCGAGGAGGGTGCCGGCGAGATCAAGGCGAAGCTCGACCGCTACAACGCCATCTCCGCCGAGATGGCCGAGCCGGACGCCGACTTCGACGCGCTGATGGAGGAGATGGGCAAGCTCCAGGAGGCCATCGACGCTGCCGACGCCTGGGACCTCGACTCCCAGCTCGAGCAGGCCATGGACGCCCTGCGCTGCCCGCCGCCGGACGCGGACGTCTCCGTCCTCTCCGGTGGTGAGCGCCGCCGGGTGGCCCTCTGCAAGCTGCTCCTGCAGAAGCCCGACCTGCTGCTGCTCGACGAGCCCACCAACCACCTCGATGCGGAGTCGGTGCTCTGGCTCGAGCAGCACCTCGGGGCCTACCACGGCGCCGTCGTCGCGGTCACCCACGACCGCTACTTCATGGACAACGTCGCCCAATGGATCCTCGAGCTCGACCGCGGTCGCGCCTACCCCTACGAGGGCAACTACTCGACCTACCTCGAGAAGAAGCAGGCCCGACTGCAGGTGCAGGGCAAGAAGGACGCCAAGCTCTCCAAGCGGCTCAAGGAAGAGCTCGAGTGGGTCCGGTCCAACGCCAAGGCCCGTCAGGTGAAGTCCAAGGCCCGCCTCGCCCGCTACGAGGAGATGGCCGCCGAGGCCGACCGCACCCGCAAGCTCGACTTCGACGAGATCGCCATCCCGCCCGGCCCGCGCCTGGGGTCGACGGTCATCGAGGTCAAGGACCTGAAGAAGGGGTTCGGCGACCGCGTCCTGATCGACAAGCTCTCGTTCACGTTGCCGCGCAACGGAATCGTGGGCGTCATCGGGCCGAACGGTGTAGGCAAGACCACGCTCTTCAAGACCATCGTCGGCCTCGAGGAGGCCGACAGCGGGTCGGTGAAGGTGGGCGAGACGGTCAAGATCTCCTACGTCGACCAGAGCCGCGGCGGTCTCGACCCCGAGAAGAACCTCTGGGAGACGGTGTCCGGGGGCCACGACTACATCAACGTCGGCCAGGTCGAGATCCCGTCACGGGCCTACGTGTCGCAGTTCGGGTTCAAGGGTCCGGACCAGCAGAAGAAGACCGGCATCCTCTCCGGTGGCGAGCGCAACCGCCTCAACCTGGCGCTCACCCTCAAGGAGGGCGGCAACCTCCTCCTGCTCGACGAGCCGACCAACGACCTCGACGTCGAGACGCTGGGTTCGCTGGAGAACGCCCTGCTGGAGTTCCCCGGCTGCGCCGTCGTGATCAGCCACGACCGGTGGTTCCTCGACCGGGTGGCGACGCACATCCTCGCCTACGAGGGAGACGACGAGAACCCGGCCAAGTGGTACTGGTTCGAGGGCAACTTCGAGTCCTACGAGGCCAACAAGGTCGACCGCCTCGGTGCCGACGCGGCCCGCCCGCACCGGGTCACCTACCGCAAGCTGACCCGCGACTGACCGGTCTCCCCGGCAACGCATGTCCACGGCACGACGCGTGACCACGGACCCCGACGGGGTCGTCACCGCCCCGCTCACCGAGCGGGACTGGGACGACCTCGTCGCGCTGTTCGGCACGCGGGGTGACCCGTCGTGGTGCTGGTGCCAGTTCTTCCGCACGACCGGCAAGGACTACACGCACTCCAGCGCCGACAACAAGGCGGCGCTGCACGCACAGGTGCGGGACGACCCCCGCCCGCAGGGCGTGATCGCCCGGCTGGGGGACGAGGCGGTCGGGTGGGCGCAGCTCGGTCCGCGCACGGCATACCCGCGGCTGTGCGAGAGCCGGGCCCTGCGCGCGGTGACGGGCGAGGACCTCGATGATCCGTCGGTCTGGGCGGTGACCTGTTTCGTGGTCAAGGTCGGACGCCGCCGCAGGGGCGTCGCCTCCGCGCTCCTGGCGGCGGCCGTCGACCTGGCCCGTGCCCAGGGCGCCCGCACCCTCGAGGGACACCCGGTCGACGTGGCCGCACGGTCCGGCAAGGTCGGCGGTGCCGAGCTCTACCACGGGGTCCTGACCACCTTCGAGCGCGCCGGCTTCGTGGAGGTCGGTCGCACCGGTGCCACGAGGCCGGTCATGCGACTCGCCCTGTGACCACCGGTGTCGAGCCCTGAACGGCCGGCAGCAGGCGACGCGCGGCCTCCGGACGACCGGGGGTCGCGCGTCAGCGTGCCGTGGCGTCCGCGTGGTGCGGGTGGCTCAGCCGGTGACCAGGCGGATGCCGAGGTCGGCGTAGGCCGCGCCGATGGCGTCGGGGGTGCGCTTGATCTCCGGGTCGTACCAGCGGGCGACGTCGACGGCCATCGACATCAGCGCCAAGGTGGTGTCGGGGACGTCGTCGACGGAGAACTCGCCGCTGGCGACACCTGCCGTCACGACGTCGCGGACGACCGCGTCGATCTGCTTGCGCAGGGCGAGCACGGCGTCGCGGTGCTCGGGGGTGAGGTTCGCGAACTCGTACTGGACGATCCGCGCCACGCGGAAGTGCTCGGCGTGCCAGGTGGCGAACCGGCCCATGATCGCCCGGAGCGCCTCGGTGGGGGACGCCGCCCCCTCGGCCGCGGCGCGCAGCATGTCGCGCGCAGCCACGTGGCCCTCGCGGCTCAGCTGGTAGAGCAGTTCCTCCTTGGAGGCGAAGTGCACGTAGACGCCGGCGGGGGACAGCCCGGCGCGCGAGGCGATGTCGCGGGTCGTGGTCGCGTGGAAGCCCCGGTCGGCGAACGCCTCGGCCGCCGCCTCGAGCAGGCGGTGGGCGGTGTCCACCACGGGTTCGATGGGGCGCGCGGGGATGGACATGGTTGACAGCATGCCCCAGCCATCGGACACTAAGCAAGCGCTTAGTTACCCGGAGTCCAGCGTGCCAGCCAGCCTCACCAGCAGTGTCATCGTCAAGGAGAGCCATGCCCCGCAACGTCTACGGTCCCGACCACGAGGCCTTCCGCAGCTCGGTCCGGGAGTTCGTCGAGCGCACGCTCAAGCCGCGCGCCGAGCAGATGCTCGAGGTGAAGTCGGTCGACCGTGACATCTGGAAGGAAGCGGGCAAGCAGGGTCTGTTCGAGCTCGACATCCCGGAGGAGTTCGGTGGCGCCGGCGCCGACGACTACCGGTTCAACGCCGTCGCGGCCGAGGAGATCGCGGGCTTCAACTTCGCCGTCTCGTCGTGCTTCGGCATCCACTCCGACGTGTGCCCGCCCTACATCGTCGACCTCGGCACCCAGGAGCAGAAGGAGCGCTGGCTGCCCGGCATGGCCAACGGCGACCTGATCTGCGCCATCGCGATGACCGAGCCGTCCGGCGGGTCCGACCTCGCCGCCCTGAAGACCACCGCCGTCCGTGACGGTGACGGCTGGGTCCTCAACGGCTCCAAGACGTTCATCACCAACGGCTACCAGGCCGACCTCGTGATCGTCGCCGCCCGCACCGACCCGGCCAAGGGCGCCAAGGGCATCACGTTGTTCATGGTCGAGGCCGGCATGGAGGGCTTCAGCCGGGGCCGCAAGCTCGACAAGGTCGGCCAGGAGGAGGCAGACACGTCCGAGCTGTTCTTCGAGGACGTCCGGGTCCCCGACGCCAACCGGCTCGGTGAGGAGGGGCTTGGCTTCATCTCGATGATGCAGCGCCTCCCGCAGGAGCGCGTCGGCGCGGCCGTGGCCAACACCGCGCACGCCTTCCAGATCTTCCGTGAGACGGTCGCCTACACCAAGGAGCGCAAGGCCTTCGGTCAGCCGGTCGGCTCGTTCCAGCACAACAAGTTCAAGATGGCCGAGCTGCAGACCAAGCTCGAGGTCACCCAGGCCTACGTCGACGACTGCATCGCCGCCCACGCCGAGCAGAAGCTCACGGCGGTCGACGCCGCCAAGGCCAAGTGGTTCTCGGCCCAGGTGCAGAACGACGTGCTCGACGAGTGCGTCCAGCTCTACGGCGGCTACGGCTTCATGAACGAGTACCGCGTGGCCCGCGCCTGGCGCGACGCCCGGGTCTCCAAGATCTGGGCCGGGTCGAACGAGATCATGAAGGAGCTCATCGGCCGAGACCTCGGTCTCTGACGTGGCTGCTCCTGACACGGCTGGTCCTGACGCTGCGGGCCCGGGCGTCCACGCCGGCAAGGTCGCGATCGTCACCGGCGCCTCCCGGGGCATCGGTCTCGGCATCGCCCAGAAACTGGTGGCCGAGGGTGCGCGGGTCGTCATCACCGCCCGCAAGCCCGAGGCCCTCGCGGAGGCCGTCGAGCAGCTCGGTGGCGAGTCCAGGGCGCTCGGCGTCGCGGGCAACGCCGCGGACGAGGCGCACCAGGACGAGGTGATCCGGCTCGCCCACGAGGCGTTCGGCGGGCTCGACCACCTGGTCAACAACACCGGGATCAACCCGGTCTACGGCCCGATCCTCGACGCACCCCTCGACGTCGCCCGCAAGATCATGGACGTCAACGTGCTGGCCGCGTTCGCCTGGACCCAGAAGGCGATCGCCGCCGGGCTCGGAGAGGGCGAGCGCCCCGGCGCGGTCGTCAACGTCGCGTCCATCGCGGGACTCGGGGCCACCGGCACGATCGGCTGGTATGCCGTGAGCAAGGCTGCGCTGATCCACCTCACCGTCGAGCTGGCGTACCAGCTCGGGCCGTCGATCCGCGTGAACGCGGTGGCGCCGGCGATCGTCAAGACGCAGTTCGCGCAGGCGTTGTACGAGGGTCGCGAGGAGAAGGTCGCCGCGCGCTACCCGATGAAGCGGCTCGGCGCTCCCGACGACATCGCGGGGGCCGTCTCGTTCCTCCTGTCACCGGACGCGAGCTGGGTGACCGGGCAGACCCTCGTGGTCGACGGTGGCGTGACCCTCGGCGGCAACCTCTAGTGTCGCAACGTCATTCGCTCCCGGCCGCCTCGGCGGATCGGACACACGCGTGAGGGCGTGGCAGGTCGCCGCGCTGGGTGAGCCGGACGACGTGATGGGTGCCGTCGAGGCGCCGCTGCCCGAGGTCGGGCCCGGTCACCTGCGGGTGCGGGTGCTGGCCACGGCGCTCAACTTCCCCGACGTCCTGATGGTGCGCGGTCACTACCAGGTGCGCCCCGACCTCCCCTTCACCCCCGGCGTCGAGGTCTGCGGAGAGGTGCTCGAGCTCGGCGACGGTGTCGCAGGGTTCGCGGTCGGGGACCGGGTCGTCGGCACGACGGCGGTGCCGCACGGAGGTCTGGCCCAGGAGTGCCTCATGCCGGCTACCGGGACGTTCGCGGCACCGGTGTCCCTCACCGACGCCGAGGCGAGCGCGCTGACGATCGGCTACCAGACGGCATACGTGGGGCTCGTGCGGCGAGCCGCACTCGAGGCGGGGGAGACCCTGCTCGTGCACGCGGCGGCCGGCGGGGTCGGCACGGCGGCGGTGCAGGTGGGCAAGGCGCTCGGCGCGCGGGTCGTGGCCGTGGTCGGCAGCGCAGCCAAGGCAGACGTCGCGCGATCGGCCGGGGCCGATGTGGTCCTCGACCGCTCGGCCGGCGACCTCGTGGCCGCCCTGAAGGACGCGCTGGGGCACTCGGGTGCCGACGTGGTCTTCGACCCCGTGGGCGGCGCGGCGTACGACGCCTCGACCAAGGTGGTGGCGTTCGAGGGCCGGATCGTGGTGGTGGGCTTCACCAGCGGCTCGATCCCGGCGCCCGCGCTGAACCACGCCCTGGTCAAGAACTACTCGATCCTCGGGCTGCACTGGGGCCTGTACCTCCAGCGCGACCATGCCGTCGCGGCCGCGGCGCACGACCAGCTCGTGGCCTGGGCCGACGCCGGTCTGGTGCGACCGGTCGTGTCGCAGCAGGTGCCGTTCGACGAGGCGCCCGGAGCCCTCACCCGGCTCGGAGCCGGGGAGAGCACCGGACGCCTGGTCGTGCTCGGCGCCTGACTCAGGCAGCGAGCCCCTGGGCGATCTTCTCGAGGGCGTCGTAGGAGTCGTTCATCCCGACCTCCATGCCCGAGGCGAGCACCATCTCCACCGTCTCGGGGGAGTCGTAGGTGATCACGGCGGTCAGCGTGGTGGACCCGTCCTGCTCGGAGAACGTGGACTCGATCACCGACTCCGGGCTCTGGATGTTGTCGAAGATCTCGGTGTGCACCATCCGGCCGGGCGGGTCGAGCTCGCGGTACTCGCCCGAGAACGACACCACGTCGCCGCCGGGGGTGGTCTGGGCGAAGTGCCACTTGCCGCCGACGCGCAGGTCGACCTCGCAGGTGGTGACCTCGCCGTGGCCGGCCCCCCACCACTGGCGGATGTGCTCGGGCTTGGTCATCGCCTCGTAGACGAGGGCAGCAGGGGCCGCGAAGGTGCGGGTGATGACGACCTCGCAGCCGTCGTGGGTGATGGTGGCGCGCTGGTGGGTGTCGGCTGCGTTGCTCATGACTGCTTCTCCTGAGTCTGGTGGATGCGCTGCTGTTGAAGGGAATTGAGGTAGGCGTCGAGGCTGTCGAGGTTGGCCTCCCAGTGGCGGCGGTACTCCTCGAGCCACGACGTCGCGCTCTTCAGTGGGGTGGCGGTGATGCGGCAGTTGCGTCGCTGGCCGTCCCGGTCCTTGGCGACCAGTCCGGCCCGCTCGAGCACCGAGAGGTGCTTGGAGATGGCCGGCAGGGTCATGGCGAACGGCTCGGCGAGCTCCCCGACCGTGGCGTCACCGTCGGCGAGGCGCTCGAGGATGGCGCGTCGCGTCGGGTCCGCCAGGGCGGCGAAGGTGGTGCTGAGCTGGTCGTGGTGGTCCATGATCCTTAACCGATCGGTTTATTAACTGATACGGAAACTATCAACCCAGGGAGTGCCGACTGTCAAGGCCCCCCGAGATCCCAGCTCTCGGGCTTGTCGACGCCTCGGACGCCCGAGAGCTGGGCTCTCGGGAGGGGTCTGACGCGCTCAGAAGGACGTCGGGACGGCCGTGCACAGGAGCTGGAACGCCTCGGGGGTGAAGAGCTCGAGCGGCAGGGTGAGGTTGCGCAGGGGGCGACCCTTCCTGGTGCGGAGCTCCACCACCCGCGGGCCCAGGCGGTGGGCCTCGTAGTCGGCCCAGCGCACCCGCAAGGCGCCGTGGACCATGGTGAGGACGAGACCGTCCTCGTCGACGCGGGCCCGCAGGGTGTGTCCGACGGGGTAGGCGCGGCGGAGGGCCGCACACGACCTCTGCATGCCGTTGAGGGCGACGGCCATCGGGAGGCAGCAGGCGACCGCCACGAGGAGTGTCGTCGCCGGCTTGGCGAGGAACGCCGACAGGGCGACCAGCATGACGAGCGGCGCGACCACGATGCCGAACTCGCCGGAGCGGAGATAGGACCTGCGTCGGGCGGCCACCATGGCCGCCTGCACCTGTGGGGTGAGCTCGACCGAGAGGGGCAGGTCCGGCGCTGCCTCGGTCGTCTCATGGGCCGGCGCCGACGCCCCGTGGCCCTCGAGGAAGGCGGCGTCCGCCTCGCTGAGCAGCGCCGACGGGACGTAGGCGGAGATGGCTCGGCCGTGGACGACGGTCATGCTGCCGATGCGCTCCACGAGGACGGCCGAACCGCGGGGGAGCCACACCTCGTCACTGTCCCGGATCAGCAGCTGGTCGTCCGCGGTGCGGCTGACGCTCACGAGCTGGCCGTCAGGCAGCCGCCTTCCCAACGTGCGAGTGAGCCTGGTCCACCACCACAGGATCCGGGCCGCCAGGAGGACGACGACGACGGCCGCGACGACCAGGAAGCGGTGCACGACGAGCAGGGTGACGAAGCCGGCCATGAGGACCCAGTACGGTCTGGCGGCCCATCTCCGGCGCACCTCGCGAACCCACAGGTCCATCACCATCTGCCGTCGACGAGTGGCATCGACGGTCAGGGACGCTGCCGGTGCTAGGGGCTCAGGCACGGCGGGAGTCTAGGTGCGGGATCCCCGGCTCGGGGGGCAAACCGGACGAATCCTGCCGGGGTCAGTCGAGCGGGCCACCGGCCACGTAGATGACCTGGCCGGAGACGAAGCCGGCCTCTTCCGAGCACAGGAACGAGATGGTGGCCGCGATGTCCTCGGGCTGGCCGACCCGCTGCACCGGGATCTGGGCGGCCGAGTGCCTGATGAAGTCCTCGAACGGCACCCCCATGCGTTCGGCGGTGGCGGCCGTCATGTCGGTCTGGATGAAGCCGGGGGCGACCGCGTTGGCGGTGACGCCGAAGCGACCCAGCTCGATGGCGAGGGTCTTCGTGAAGCCCTGGAGCCCGGCCTTGGCCGCCGAGTAGTTCGCCTGGCCACGGTTGCCCAGCGCCGAGGACGACGAGAGGTTGACGATGCGCCCGTACTTCTCGGCGGACATGTGCGCCTGCACCGCCCGGGTCATCAGGAAGGACCCCCGCAGGTGCACGCCCATCACGGCGTCCCAGTCGTCCTCGGTCATCTTGAAGATGAGGTTGTCGCGGATGATGCCGGCGTTGTTGACCAGGATCGTCGGCGCCCCGAGCTCGTCGGCCACGCGGGCGACGGCCGCCTCGACCTGGTCGGCCTTGCTGACGTCGACCCCCACGGCGATGGCTCGACCGCCCACGGCCTCGATCGCCTCGACCGTGCCGGCGCAGGACGCCTCGTCGAGGTCCAGGACCGCGACCGCGTTCCCGTCGCGGGCCAGACGCAGGGCCGTGGCCGCCCCGATGCCGCGGGCTGCTCCGGTGACGACTGCGACGCGCTGGGTGCTCATGGGGACTCCTGCTGGTGGTGGGTGGCGCCCGGGATGCGCCGCGAGTGGGTCTCCCGGCGAGTGTACTAAGCGACCGCTTAGTGGTTGGGGTGGACCTGGCGTGTGAATGGCGAGGAGTCGTGCACAATGGGTTCGCTGGAGGCCGTCGACGTCCTTCTTCACCCGGCCCCGCACCCCCGTGGGCTGATCAACGACGAAGGCGATGCATGGAAATCTGGCCCGGCAAGTCCTACCCCCTCGGCGCCACGTATGACGGCACCGGGGTGAACTTCGCGCTCTTCTCCGAGGTGGCGCAGAAGGTCGAGCTCTGCCTCATCGACGACAACGGCGCGGAGACCCGGGTCGAGCTCCCCGAGGTCGACGGGTTCGTGTGGCACGCCTACCTCCCGGGCGTGCAGCCCGGCCAGCGCTATGGCTACCGCGTGCACGGCCCCTACAAGCCGGCCGAGGGCCATCGCTGCAACCCCAACAAGCTCCTCATCGACCCCTACGCCAAGGCGATCGACGGCCAGCCCGACGGCGACCAGTCGCTCTTCTCCTACGACTTCGACGCCCCCAGCGAGGACCCGGCCAAGGCCAACGTCGAGGACAGTCTCGGCCACACGATGCTCTCGGTCGTGATCAACCCGTTCTTCGACTGGGGCCAGGACCGCCTGCCACGGCACGAGTACCACAACAGCGTCATCTACGAAGCCCACGTCAAGGGCCTCACCGAGACCCACCCCGACATCCCCGACGAGATCCGCGGCACCTACGCGGGTATCGCCCACCCGGTGATCATCGAGCACCTCAAGGGCCTCGGCATCACGGCCATCGAGCTGATGCCGGTGCACCAGTTCGTCAACGACTTCACCCTGCGGGACAAGGGCCTGTCCAACTACTGGGGCTACAACACGATCGGGTTCCTCGCACCGCACAACGGCTACGCGGCATACGGCACGCGGGGGGAGCAGGTCGCCGAGTTCAAGGGCATGGTCAAGGCGCTCCACGAGGCGGGCATCGAGGTCATCCTCGACGTGGTCTACAACCACACGGCCGAGGGCAACCAGCTCGGCCCCACCATCTGCTTCCGCGGGATCGACAACGCCGCCTACTACCGACTGGTCGATGACGACAAGGCGCACTACTACGACACCACCGGCACCGGGAACAGCCTGCTCATGCGGCACCCCCACGTGCTGCAGCTGATCATGGACTCGCTGCGCTACTGGGTCACCGAGATGCACGTCGACGGCTTCCGGTTCGACCTCGCGGCGACGCTGGCCCGCCAGTTCCACGAGGTCGACAAGCTGTCGGCCTTCTTCGACCTCGTCCAGCAGGACCCGGTGGTGAGCCAGGTCAAGCTCATCGCGGAGCCCTGGGACGTCGGCGACGGTGGCTACCAGGTCGGCAACTTCCCGCCCCTGTGGACCGAGTGGAACGGCAAGTACCGCGACACGGTCCGCGACTTCTGGCGTGGCGAGTCCGCGACGCTGGGCGAGTTCGCCTCGCGGCTCACCGGCTCGAGCGACCTCTACGAGCACAGCGGGCGCAAGCCGATCGCCTCGATCAACTTCGTCACCGCGCACGACGGCTTCACGTTGCGAGACCTGGTGTCCTACAACGAGAAGCACAACGATGCCAACGGCGAGGACGGCAACGACGGCGAGAGCCACAACCGCTCCTGGAACTGCGGCGTCGAGGGCCCCACCAAGGACAAGAAGATCAACGCGCTCCGGCTGCGCCAGCAGCGCAACATGCTGGCAACGCTGCTGCTCTCGCAGGGAGTGCCGATGCTCCTGCACGGTGACGAGCTCGGTCGCACCCAGTCCGGCAACAACAACGGCTACTGCCAGGACAACGAGATCTCGTGGATCGACTGGGACCTCGACCAGGACCAGCTCGACCTCATCTCCTTCACCCAGAAGCTCGTCGCGCTGCGTCGTGACCACCCGGTGTTCCGTCGGCGCCGGTTCTTCGCCGGGTCGGCCGACCACGGTGGCGAGAGCGCGGTCGGCGACATCGCCTGGTTCGAGCCTGGCGGCAACCACATGGACGAGGACTCCTGGGCCAACGGCTACGCGCGCTCGATGATGGTCTTCCTCAACGGACAGACGATCCCCGAGCCCGACACCCGCGGGCAGCAGACCCTCGACGACCACTTCCTGGTGATCTTCAACGGCCACCACGACCCGCTCCCGTTCGTGCTCCCGGGCAAGGAGTATGGCGACCGCTGGGTCACCGAGCTCGACACGTCCGCGCAGGAGGTCGAGGCGAAGGAGTACAAGCCCGACGCCAAGATCACCGCGCAGGGCCGCAGCGTCGTGGTGCTGCGCTGTCCTCGAGTGCTTCCGTCAGGGTCGCCGGCCGGAGCGGCGCTCGCGCGCCGATGAGCTCGTCGACGGGCGCGGTGCAGACCGGTATGCCGGGGGGTGCAGCACCGCACCGGCCCGCCGCCGGGCGGGTGGTGCCCACCGCGACCTACCGGCTGCAGGTACAGCCGGCCTTCACCTTCGGTGCTGCTGCCGAGCAGGCGGACTACCTGGCCGCACTCGGGGTCTCACACGCCTACCTGTCGCCGATCCTGGCGCCGGCCCCCGGGTCGACGCACGGGTACGACGTGGTCAGCCACGAGTTCCTCAACGAGGAGGCGGGGGGCGCGGAGGGTTTCGACCTGTTGGCTGCCGCCCTCCGGCAGGCCGGCCTCGGCACGGTCGTCGACGTGGTGCCCAACCACATGACGACGCCGACCCCGGCGTCGCTCAACCACCCCTGGTGGTTCCTGCTGCGCGAGGGGCGCGACTCCGACCACGCGCACTGGTTCGACGTCGACTGGGACGCCGAGGACGGGCGCGTCCTGGTGCCGGTGCTCGGCCAGTCGCTCGAGGCCGTGCTGGCCGCCGACGAGCTCTCCGTCGAGGCGGGCGGTGGGCCGCACGGTGACGAGACGGTCCTGCGCTACTACGACCACGTCTTCCCCGTCCGGTCCGGGACCGAGTCGCTCGACCTCGCCGATCTCGTTGCAGCGCAGCACTATCGGCTCTGCGACTGGCGCGAGGGCAGCAGTTGGCTCAACTACCGGCGGTTCTTCGACGTCACCACCCTGGTCGCCGTCAGGGTCGAGGACCCCGACGTGTTCCACCACACACACCGGCTCCTGCTGGAGGAGTTCGGTGCCGGCACGATCGACGGGTTCCGGATCGACCACCCCGACGGGCTGGCCGACCCGGCGGGCTACCTCGCCCGGCTGGCCGACGCCACCGGCGACGCGTGGGTGGTCGCCGAGAAGATCCTCGAGGGCCACGAGCAGCTGCCCGACGACTGGCGCTGCGCGGGCACGACGGGTTACGACACCCTCCTGCGCGTGCAGCAGGTGTTCGTCGACTCCGAGGGCGAGGCGCCGCTGACCGACCTGCTCGCCGAGCTCGTGGGTGAGCGACAGGAGCTCGACGAGCTGGTGCTGGCCGCCAAGGAGCAGGTCGTCGCCCAGGTCCAGGAGGCCGAGGTCAACCGGCTCATGCGCCTGCTCGCGAAGATCGTGCCCGACGAGGACCAGGCCGCCCTGCGCCGTGGACTGGGCGCGCTGCTCGTGGCGATGGACCGCTACCGCGCCTACCTCGTGCCCGGCCAGCCCGACGACCACGACCAGCTGCAGGTGGTCGCCCACGCCGAGGCCCGCGCCGCCACCCACGTCGCCGAGGCCGACCAGGACGCGGTGGGGATCGTCTCGCTCCTGGCCGAGGGCACGCCGCTCGACGAGCTGGACGAGGCCGCCGAGGCCGCCCACCGCGAGTTCATGGTGCGGTTCCAGCAGACCTGCGGCCCGGTCATGGCCAAGGGCATCGAGGACACCGCGTTCTACCGCTACGCACGCCTCACCGGTCTGAACGAGGTCGGCGGCGACCCCGGCCACCTCGGCCTCGACCCGACCGAGCTGCACGCGTTCGCCAGCCGTCAGCTCGCCAGCTGGCCGACCACGATGACGACGCTCTCCACGCACGACACCAAGCGGTCCGAGGACGTCCGCGCCCGGCTCTCGGTCCTCGCCGAGCTGCCGGGGGAGTGGGCGGCCTGGGTGCGCGCGACCCGCGACCTCGCGGCGCCCCACCGGGGCAGCCGGCTCGACCCGGCCACCGAGTACCTCCTGCTCCAGACCGCCGTCGGCGCCTGGCCGGTCGACAACGACCGCCTGCAGGCCTACGCCACCAAGGCGGTCCGCGAGGCCAAGCAGCACACCACCTGGACCGACCCGGACGGCGACTACGAGGCCGACGTCGCGACGTTCGTGGCGGCCCTGACCACCGAGCCCGCCCTCGTCGAGCAGGTCGGCCGATGGGTGGACCGCGCCGCCCCGGCCGCCCGCGAGACGCTGCTGGGCCAGAAGCTCCTCCAGCTCGTGCTGCCCGGCGTCCCCGACGTCTACCAGGGCACCGAGCTCGTCGACCTGTCCCTCGTCGACCCCGACAACCGCCGGCCCGTCGACTACTCCACCCGCAGGCAGCGGCTCGCCCGGCTCGACGCCGGCGAGCCCGCCCGCGACCTCGACGACGAGAAGCTGCTCGTCACCTCACGCACCCTCCGACTGCGCCGTGACCACCCCGAGTGGTTCACCGGCGAGGACGCCACGTATGCCGCCGTCCCCACCTCGAGCGCGCACGCCCTGGCCCTGGGGAGGGGCGACGCGAGCGGCACCCAAGTGGTCGCGGTGGTGACCCGCCTCGGCGAGCGGCTGCGCGCCGACGGCGGGTGGGGCGCTGCCGGGCTCGACCTCCCCGAAGGTGGGTGGGAGGACCTGCTCACCGGCCGGCCCGTGCCGCCCGGACCCGGGGGGTCAGCACAGCTCTCCGAGGTGCTGGCGGCCCTTCCGGTTGCCTTGCTCGTGCGGCATGGCAGCCTTGACCCCAAATGAACACCGCACAAATGACGTCCTCGCCCGCGACGAAGCCGGCAGGCGAGCCGGTCCTTCCCGGGCCCGAGCTCACCGTGTGGGCGCCCGCTGCCCAGCAGGTGGAGGTCGAGTGGTCGCTCGACGACGGCCCGGCGCGGCGCTCGGAGATGGAGCGCAAGGGCGACGGCTGGTGGCGCTGGGAGGCCCCCGCCGCTGAGCCGGGCACGGCGGCATACCCGTGTCTGGACTATGCCTTCCGCGTCGACGGCGGTGACGTGACCCCGGACCCGCGCTCGGCCTGGCAGCCCCACGGCGTGCACGGCGAGAGCCGCTGGTTCGACGCCGGCCGGTACGCCTGGCGCGACGCGACCTGGGCCGGGCCGCAGCACGGTGAGGGTGTGCGCGGCGCCGTGGTCTACGAGCTGCACGTGGGGACCTTCACCCCCGAGGGCACCCTCGACGCTGCGCAGCGTCGGCTGCAGCACCTGGTCGACCTCGGGGTCGATGTCGTCGAGCTGATGCCGGTGGCCTCGTGGCCGGGTCGCTGGAACTGGGGCTACGACGGCGTCGGGCCGTGGGCGGTCGACGACGAGTACGACGGGCCCGCGGCGCTCCAGCGCTTCGTCGACGCGTGTCACGGCCTCGGCCTCGGCGTGTGCCTCGACGTCGTCTACAACCACCTCGGGCCGGTCGGGAACTACCTGTCGCGGTTCGGTCCCTACTTCACCGAGTCGCACCCCACGCCGTGGGGCCACGGGTTCAACCTCGACGGCCCGGGCAGCCTCCACGTGCGGCGCTGGATCATCGACAACGCGTTGCGGTGGTTCGCCGACTTCCACGTCGACGCGCTGCGCCTCGACGCCGTGCACGAGCTCAGGGACGACTCCGACCAGCACGTGCTCGCGCAGCTGGCCGACGAGGTGGCGACGCTGAGCGCGCGCCTGGGCCGGCCCCTCGACCTCATCGCGGAGAGCGACCTCAACGACCCCCGCACCGTCACCCCGACCGCCGACGGTGGGCTCGGCATGGACGCCCAGTGGGACGACGACATCCACCACGCCCTCCACGTCACCCTGACCGGTGAGACCCAGGGCTACTACGGTGACTTCGCCGGTCACTGCCGTGCCCTGCCCGACGGCGGGCCGCTCGCGGTGCTGGCCAAGACGCTCACGAGGGCGTTCCTCCACGACGGCCGCTGGTCCAGCTTCCGCGACGCCGAGTGGGGTGCCCCGGTCGACCGCCGGAAGGTCGACGGGCGACGGTTCCTCGCCTACCTGCAGACCCACGACCAGGTCGGCAACCGGGCCGTCGGCGACCGCATCTCCGCGGTCGTGACACCGGGTCGCCAGGCCATCGGGGCAGCCCTCTACCTCACCGGTCCGTTCACGCCGATGGTGTTCATGGGCGAGGAGTGGGCGGCCACGACGCCGTTCCAGTTTTTCACCGACTTCGACGAGCCGGAGATGAAGCGGGCCGTCACCGAAGGGCGCCGTCGCGAGTTCGAGGCCCACGGCTGGGCCGCCGAGGACGTGCCGGACCCGCAGGACGAGCAGACCTACCGTCGCTCGCAGCTCGACTGGGCCGAGCTCCACGAAGGGGAGCACGCGCGGATGTTCGCGTGGTACCAGGCGTTGATCGCGTTGCGGCGCAAGGAGTTCGACCTCGGCAACGGAAGCCTGGAGTCAGTGGCAGTCGACTTCGATGAGGGTGCCGGCTGGTTCGTCGTCCGTCGTGGCGCCCACCGGGTGGTCGTCAACCTGGCCGAGTCGCGCTGGACCGTGCCCCTCGACGCAGCACCCGAGAGTGTCGTGCTCGCCTGGGAGCCGGCACAGACCCGGCTCCGGGGCCATGGCGTGCACCTGCCGCCGTTCACCGCGGCAGTCGTGCGGATGGGTCAGTCGACGGCGAGGTCGTAGGTCACCAGGTCGGTCTGCACGGCGAGCCGGTCGTAGGTCGACCGGGCCCTGGTGTTCGACGCCCGGGTGATCCAGCGGACCGTGGTCCACCCCCGCTCACGGGCGCGCTCCTGCACGCCGCGGAGGAGTGCGTCGACGGCTCCGCTGCCACGGTGCCCCGGTGCCACGAACAGGTCGTCGAGGAAGCCGGCCACCGATCCGTGCAGCGGTCGGATGAAGGGTCGGAGGTGAGCGATGCCAACGGGTTCCGAGCCAGCTGCCTTGCGGACCACCAGGCACTCGAGCTCGTGGGCCGGGTCCGTCAGCCAGCCCCAGACGATGGCGCTGACCTCGTCGGGGCGGGTGGACTCGTAGAAGTCGAGGTAGCCGCGGTGCAGCCGGGACCAGGCCTCGTGGTCGTCGGCGCGGAGGTCGTCGACCACCCACTGGCCCGGGTCGCGCGGTCCCGCCTCGGTCACGGTCAGGACTCCTTGACGCGGACCATGCCCTCCTGGGCGACGGTCGCGACGAGGGTGCCGTCGGCGGCGAACATCCGCCCGATCCCCAACCCGCGGCCGCCCGAGGCCGAGGGCGACTCCTGCGTGTAGAGGATCCACTCGTCGGCGTGCACCGGCCGGTGGAACCACATCGCGTGGTCGAGGCTCGCCGGGCGCAGCCGGCGGTCGGTCCAGGTGAGCCCGTGCTTGCGGATCACCGGCTCGAGGAGCGTGTAGTCCGAGGCGTAGGCGAGCACCGCCGCGTGGATCAGCGGGTCGTCGGGCAGCCGCCCCAGCGCCCTCATCCAGACACTCTGGTGGGCGGTGAGCTCGGGCCCGGGCGCCACGAAGAGGTTGTTCTCGACGTGGCGGTGCTCGATCGGGCGCTTCACCAGGTGACGGGCACCCGGGTGGTCGATGCCGCCGAACTCGTCGGCGAGCGAGCGGAGCTCGTCCGGGCCGGGGACGACGGGCATCGGGTCCTGGTGGTCCAGGCCCCCGGAGGCCTCCTGGAACGACGTGATCATCGACAGGATGGGCAAGCCGTCCTGGATGGCGTGCACGCGACGAGTGGAGAACGAGTTGCCGTCGCGCATCCGCTCGACCGCGAACCGGATGGGTTGCGTGTCGTCGCCGGGCCGCATGAAGTAGCCGTGCAGGGAGTGGATGTGCCGGGGGCCGTCGCCGTCGTCGACGTCCTGCATCGTGCGGCCGGCGGCGATCACGCACTGCGCCAGGACCTGCCCGCCGAAGACCCGCCCGTGGGGCATCTTCTGGCTGCGCCCCAGGAAGACCGTTGCCCCGGACTCGCCGAAGTCGGCGCGGTCGCCGACGCCCTCGACGGTGATCCTGGCCGTGCCCAGCTCCTCGAGGTCGAGGGTGTCGAGCAGGTCGGCCAGGGGGTCGAAGTCGGGGTCTGACCCAGGGGCGATGTCAGGGGTGCTCTCGTCGCTCACGCCTCGACCCTAGCGGGGGCGGTGACGCGCTCACGCAGCAGTGCGACGGCTCTCCGGGCGGCCGGGTGGTGCTCGACGGAGGCCTTCACGGCGACGTAGACGTGCCGCACCGGCGTGGGTGCCACGAGCGGGATCGCGACGACACCCGGGGGCAGCCGGGTCGCCCCCAGACCGGGCAGGACGGTGACGCCGACGCCGGCCGCCACGAAGGCGATCGCGGTGGGGTAGTCGTGCGTCTCGATGCGGAAGTCGGGGCTGAAACCCGCCTCGGCACAGGCGTCGAGGATGACCTGGCGGCAGAAGCCGCGGTTGAAGTCGTTGTCCACCCACTGCTCGCTCGCCAGCTCGGCGAGCGGGACGCTCCGAGCCCGGGCCAGCGGATGGTCGGTCGGCACGACCACGGCATAGGGGTCGTCGAGCAGGTGGTGCACGCGGGACTGGGCGCGGCCCGGGCGCAGGTGCTCGTCGGCACCGCCGACGAAGATCTCGAGGTCGGGATCGGGGTGCCCGTCGCCGAGCAGCTCGATGAGCCGCAGGTCGAGGCGCAGCTCGGGGAACTCCTGCATCAGCCCGGCGACGATCGGCGGGATCCACGCCGCCCCGGCAGAGGCGAAGTAGCTGATCGAGAGCCGCCCCACCCGACCGGCGCGCAGGTCACCGACCACCCCCTCGACGCCGCTGAGCGACTCCAGCACGCGGCCGGCCTCGTCAGCCAGGGTGCGGCCCGCCGCGGTCGGCTGGATGCCGCGACCCTTGCGCTCGATGAGCAGCAGGCCGGTCTCGCGCTGCAGAGTGGCCAGGTGCTGGCTCACCGCGGACGGGGTGTAGCCGAGCGTGGTGGCTGCCGCACCGACCGAACCGGTGGCGACGACGGTGCGCAGGACACGGAGGCGATGCACGTCGAGCATGCTCCGACCATACAGTGATGCTTAACGGAAGTGAAGGAACCATCGCTTGTGCTGATGTGTCCCCGCCCTCGACGATTGACCGGTGACCACCGCGACCAGTCCAGTCCTCGAGCCCCGCGACGCCACCCTGCCGGAGACCGCGCAGCCGCGGCGGCTGGTCAGCCCCGCCACCCGGGCGGCCGGGGCCGCGCTCGTGACCATCGTGCTCTGGGCGTCGGCCTTCGTCGTCATCCGCAGCAGCGGTGCGCACCTGTCGCCCGGGCCGATGGCCCTCGCCAGGGTCGCGGTCGCCGCGGTCGGGCTCACCCCGTTCGTGCTGCTCGGGCCCGGACGCGCTGCCGGCCCGCTGCTGCCCCGCGGTTGGCGCGCGGTGCTTCCCGTCGTGGGGTACGGCGCGCTCTGGTTCGCGGGCTACAACGTCGCGCTCAACGCCGCGGAGCGGCACGTCGACGCCGGCACGGCGGCGCTCCTGGTCAACGTCGCCCCCGTCCTCATCGCCCTCGGCGGCGGGCTCTTCCTCCGTGAGGGCTTCTCGCGACCGGTCTTCCTCGGGTGCGCCGTGGCCTTCGCGGGCGTCGCCCTGATGGCGTCGGACTCCAGTGGACGGCGCGACGGCGCGGGCATCGCCTTCGCCCTCGTGGCCGCGGTGCTCTACGCGTCGTCGGTGCTCCTGCAGAAGGTCACACTTAGCAGCGTGGACGCGCTGCGGGCCACCTGGCTCGGCTGCCTGGTCGGCACCGTGGTCACCCTGCCGTACGCGGGCGAGCTGGTGCGCGAGGCGCAGGATGCACCCACGTCGGCGCTGCTCGGGGCGGCCTACCTCGGTGCGTTCCCGACGGCGGTGGCCTTCACGACGTGGGCCTACGCGCTGCGACGTATGCCGGCTGGTCGCCTCGGACCGCTCGGCTACCTCGTGACCGTGCTGTCCGTGCTGATGTCCTGGGTCTTCCTGTCGGAGGTGCCGAGCACGCTCGCCCTGGTCGGCGGAGCGGTCTGCCTGGTCGGCGTGGTGGTCAGCCGCCGCCGCCCGCGCTCACGCGACGAGGGGTGAGCCACCGTGCCTCGACGGCCGGGCCGACTGCGCGTCGTCCCAGGCCAGGGCCAGGCGCTCGACCGCCTCGCCGACCACCTCCGTCGGGTGACCGGTGAACGGCAACCGGAGGAACCGCTCCATGCCACCCTCGACCGCGAACTGGGCCCCGGGAGCCAGCACGAGGCCGCGCTGGTCGGCCGCCGCGCACAGCGGGGTCGACAACGCCTCGGGCAGCTCCACCCACAGGCACAGGCCGCCCTCGGGCATGCGGAACCTCCACTGCGGCAAGCGAATCCGCAACGCGTCGACCAGGGCGTCACGAGTGGACACGATGGCAGCGCGCCGGTCCGCGATGATCTCTTCCCGGTGCGCGAGCAGGTCGGTCAGCACGAGCTGCTCCAGCACCGGCGCCCCGAGGTCGAGGGTCAGCCGGGCGCCCACGAGGGCGGGCATCAGCTCGCGGGGGGCGCGGATCCAGCCGATCCGCAGGCCACCCCAGAACGACTTGCTGGCGCCGCCCAGGGTCACGGTGCGCGGGTGGTGGGCGCCGAGCGGGCGGGGCATGCGGAGGTCGGGGTCGTGGGCGAGGTCGACCAGCGTCTCGTCGACGACCCCGACCGTGTGGGTGCCGGCCAGGGCGTCGCCGAGCTCGGCGCGCTGGGCGTCGGGCATGAGCGCGCCGGTCGGGTTGTGGAAGTCGGGGATCAGGTAGGCGGCACGCGGGGCGGTCTGGCGCAGGGCGGCCTCGGCGGCGCCGATGTCCCAGCCGCTGCGGTCGAGGGGCAGGGCCACCGCGCGCGACCCGGAGCGCCGCAACGTGTCGATCGCGTTGGGGTAGGTCGGGCTCTCGAGCAGCACGCGGTCGCCGGGGGAGAGCAGCGCGCGAGCCGTCACGGCGAGCCCGGCGAGGGCTCCGCTGGTCACCATGACCTGGTCGGGTGTCGTCGCCAGCCCGCGCTCGGTGAACCGCTGGGCGAGGGCCTCGCGCAAGGACATCAGGCCGAGTGGGTGGTAGCCCGTGCCGGCGAGGTAGCGGGGCAGCTCGGCCACGGCGCGCTCGTAGGCGGCGACCGTCCCCGGCGGGGCGCTCATCGAGGCGCAGGTGAGGTCGATGACGCCTCCGTCGTGCTGCTCGGACGACGGGTGCAGCGCGGTGCCCTGCCGTCGCCCGGCCGGGTCGCCCGGCAGCGCGACGACGCTGCCGGAGCCCTGCCGCGAGGTGAGGTACCCGCGGTCGCGCAGCTCGGCATACGCGCGCGTGACGGTGGTGCGGCTCACCCCGAGGGCGGTGGTGAGGTCGCGTTCGCTGGGCAGCCGGGTGCCCACGGGGACCCGCCCGTCTGCGACGAGGAGCCGCACGGCGTCGGCGAGCCCGCGGTACGCCGGCGCCGTCTCGAGGGCCGCGCCCAGCATCGGCACCAGCCGGGTCGCGGAGATTGCTCGGGTCGCCATGCAGACCACTTTCTCACGATTGGCTATGGAAGAACAGACCAATGCAGGCCAATCTTGGCACCATGACCCGCACCTCCCTCGCCTCCCTCACTCCCCGGCAGCAGCTGCGGGCCGGCCGCACCACCCGTCGGCTGGTCCAGCTCGCCGTGGGCCTGACCCTCTACGGGGTCTCGATGGGGATGATGGTCCGCTCCGGGCTCGGGCTGGACCCGTGGGACGTGTTCCACTACGGCATCGCCCAGCACCTGCCGGTCAGCTTCGGCACCGTGACGATCATCGTCGGGGTGGCGGTGCTGCTGCTGTGGATCCCGCTGCGGCAGTGGCCCGGGCTGGGCACCGTCGCCAACGTGGTCGTCATCGGTCTGGCCACCGACGCGACGCTGGCGCTGCTCGAGGCGCCCGACGCGATGGTCTTGCGGGTCGTGCTCCTGGTGGGCGGGATCGTCCTCAACGGGTTGGCCGGCGCGCTCTACATCGGGAGCCAGTTCGGCCCCGGTCCGCGCGACGGTCTGATGACCGGTCTCGTGCGCCGCACCGGGCGCAGCTTCCGGTTGGTGCGGACCAGCATCGAGGTGACCGTGCTCGTCGTGGGCTGGCTGCTCGGCGGGGTTGTCGGGCTCGGCACCGTGCTGTATGCCGTGCTGATCGGCCCGGTCGTGCAGGTGTTCCTGCCGATCTTCACCGTGCCGCTCGACGGCATGGCAGGCGTGGCCGGCCTGACGGCTGCAGGCAACCCTCCGGCGTCAGGCGTCGAGGGCCAGCACGAACGGCAGCACGCCGGTGGCACCCGCACGGCGCAGGGCGGCGGCCGCGACGGTGAGCGTCCAGCGCGAGCTAGCGATGTCGTCGACCAGCAGGGCGGGTCCGTCGAGCCCGCGCAGGCCTGACGCCTGCTCGGCGCCGACCTCCAGACGACCCCACACCCCGGCGAGCCGGAAGGCGCTGTTGCCGCCCGCCTCGCCGACCGGTCCACCGTCGACGGCGTCGAGGGCGCCCAGCCACTGCATCCGGCCCATCTCGGCGATGCCCCGGCCCAGCGACTCGACCAGGAGCGGACGGGTGCGGGACGGGACCATGGCCACGGCGACGGGTCGCTCGGTCCAGCCCCAGTCGCGCAGGATCGGCACACAGGCCCGCAACAGCTCGGGCGGCACCGCGGCATCGGGCGCTCGCAGGAGCGACCGGAGCTGCTGACCCCAGCCCAGGTCGGTGAGCCGGGCCACGGCCCGACCGGTCTCCATCGCCTCGTCGGGGCTGATCTTCCCTCGCACTGGCACACCGAGCCGGTCCATGCCCGTCGGCCACTGCGCCCGCGACTCCAGCTCGACCCCGGCCCGCTCGAGACGACCTCGCGCCGTGGTGACCGCGACGGCAGGGATGTCGGTGGGGAACCACACCCCGGCACACGAGTCGCAGCGTCCGCACGCCGCGGCGGAGTCGTCGTCGAGCGACTCCTGGAGGAACTCCATCCGGCAGCTGCCGGTCTGCTCGTAGCTCACCATGAGGTCCTGCTCGCGCACCCGGGCTGCGGTCACCCGCGCGTAGCGCTCGGCGTCGTAGGTCCACGGCTGGCCGGTCGAGGTCCAGCCACCCGGCACCCGCTGGACGGCGCCGTCGACGTCGAGCACCTTGAGCAGGAGCTCGAGCCGGGTGCGCCGGATGTCGACGATCGACTCCAACGCTGCGGTGGACAGCGCCTTGGCCGAGCCGGCCAGGGCGGTCAGCACGGCGTCGGCCTGCTCCTGACGGGGCATCGAGGCGGAGGCGAAGTAGGCCCAGATGTCCTTGTCCTCCGGGCCGGGCAGGAGCAGCACGTCGGCCCGCTCGGTGGCGCGACCGGCACGGCCGACCTGCTGGTAGTAGGCGACCGGCGACGAGGGCGCGCTGAGGTGGAGCACGAAGCCCAGGTCGGGCTTGTCGAACCCCATGCCCAGCGCCGAGGTCGCCACGAGCGCCTTGACCTGGTTGTCGCGCAGCATCGCCTCGAGGCGCTCGCGGTCGGCCGGGTCGGTGCGGCCGGTGTAGGCCCGCACCTCGTGGCCCGCCTCGCGCAGGGCGACGGCGATGTCCTCGGCGGCCGACACGGTGAGGGTGTAGACGATGCCGCTGCCGGGGAGCGAGTCGAGGTGGGCGAGCAACCAGGCCAGCCGCTGCTCGGGTGAGGTCAGGGCCATCACGCCCAGGCGCAGCGAGTCGCGGGCGAGGCCGCCGCGCAGGGTCAGCACGTCATGGCCGCCGGCCCCGAGCTGCTCGACCACGTCGGTCACGACGCGGGCGTTCGCGGTGGCCGTGGTCGCCAGCACCGGGGTGTCTGCGGGCAGCACCGTGAGCAGGTCGCGGATCCGGCGGTAGTCGGGGCGGAAGTCGTGGCCCCAGTCGGACACGCAGTGGGCCTCGTCGACCACGAGCAGGCCGCACCGGCGGGCCAGGTCGGGCAGCTGCTCGTCACGGAACCGCGGGTTGTTGAGGCGCTCGGGGCTGACGAGCAGCACGTCGACCTCGTCGGCCGCCAGCGCCGCCGAGACCTGCCCCCACTCGTCGGCGTTGGCGGAGTTCATGGTCACCGCCCGGATCCCGGCCCGGCCCGCGGCGGCGATCTGGTCGCGCATCAGCGCGAGCAGCGGCGACACGATCACGGTCGGGCCGGCGCCCTCGGCCCGGCGCAGGGCGGTGGAGACGAAGTAGACCGCCGACTTGCCCCAGCCGGTGCGCTGGACGACGAGCACCCGGCGGCGCCGGCCGACCAGCGCCTCGACGGCCTCGAGCTGGCCGTCGCGGAAGTCGACGTCGTCGCGGCCGACCAGGCGCCGCAGCACGGTGGTGGCCTGGGTGTGCAGGTCGGGTGCCGCGGTGGTCTCCATGGCGACCACCGTATGCCGCCGGCCCGACAGCCCTGCGAGGATGTCCACATGGCCCACGACCAGCACCCCGACGGGAGTCCCGACGACCGCCGCGACTCCACCGAGCCCACCGCCCGGTACCGGGTCAACGTGCCGCTCCGCTGGAGCGACATGGACGCCTATGGCCACGTCAACAACGTGCAGTTCCTCCGGCTGCTCGAGGACGCCCGCGTGATCGGCTTCGAGGACTGGTTCGGCCAGGACCGGTCGGTGCTCTCGGAGGGGATCCTCGTCGCGCGCCACGAGATCGAGTACCTCGCGCCCCTGCTGTTCCGGGTGCCGCCCATCGTCGTGGAGATGTGGGCCACCAAGATCGGGGGCGCCGGCTTCGACCTCGCCTACGAGGTGCGCGACGGGCGGCCGTCGGCCGAAGGTGGCGAGGGCGACGTGGTCTACGCCCGCGCGGAGACGACGCTGGTCCTCTACGACTTCGCAACCAGCACCCCGCGACGGATGGACGACACGCTGCGGGCCATGCTCAGGGCGCACTCGGGTGAGCCGGTGCCCTTCCGCTGGCGTCGACGCTGATGGAGCTGACCTTCCCCGACCCGCAGGGCCTCGACGACCTGCGCACCTACGTCGCCCGCGCCAAGGCCGCGGACGAGGACGGCGCGATCCGGCTCCAGGCGACCGGGCAGACGTTGGCCGCCTACGTCGGCGTCCTGCCGGGCAGCGGCCTGATGGCCGAGGGGGTCGTGATCGGCCTGCGGGCGATGCCGCTGGCCGAGCCGGTCCACCTCGACGTCACGGTGTCGCTGGCCGCGGTCACCGACCGCCTCGCCCGCGAGGGCGGCTCCACCCTGTCCCTGCCCCCGGTGACCGTCAGCGTCGCCTGGGCGGCGATGGCGCCGCCGCGTGGCGGGTGGGAGCGCGTCGGGGCGGTCACCGCCGACGAGGTGTATGCCGTGGCGCGACAGGGGATCGAGGAGGTCGCCTCGGGCGCCCCTGCGGACGCGGGGAGCGCGGCCGTCACGGCCCTGCGCCGACGGGTGTGGGGGCGGCTGACGACCACGACCCCGCCGGTTCCTGCGGGCGGCGCCTTCGCGGCATACGTGCTGGGGTTCGCTGCTCCCGGGGCAGAGATGACGGTGTGGGCGCACGGCCGGTGGACCCGGCTGTCAACGCCCGCAGGTCACGTCCTGATCCGCTGACCGGCCACCACGGTCACTCCGTCGCGGCCGTCCAGAGCCGGGTGCCGGTCGCCGTGCCCGTCACGAGGACCAGCCGCCCGGGTGACGCGGCCAGCGACACCGGTCGACCGGGAGGTCCCCGGAAGGCGACCCAGCCGCTGCCCTCCTGACGAGCCAGCACGACGGCCTCGCGCCCGGCCACCGCGACCCAGACAGAGCCCGCTGTCACGGAAAGGGCTGGAGGCACGCCCGATGAGGTCGGCACCGCGGGCAGGGGCGATCGGGTGACGGACGCCGGCGCCACCTCCCATGCCGCGGGAGCATCCCCGTCGAGCCCGGCGACCCAGCAGGCGTCACCTGCGCAGGCCGCACTGGTGGCGCGGGCCGAGGGGCTCCTCGTGGGCAGGTCATGGCGCGTCCACGGCCCGCTCACCTTGGGTGCCGTCCACGTCGTGGCGCGGGTGACGACGGACGAACCTCCGCCCAGGTCGGTCACGGAGCCGGCCACGAGGAGCCGCGTGGCTGACCAGCCGACTGCCGCAGGCTGGGGCAGGAGGCGGCCGGTGCTGGCCAGAGCAGGGTCGGCAGGGACGCGGTCCCACCCGTGCGGCGCGGTGTCCGTCCAGAGCCTGGCGTCCAGGCCCGGGCCGTCGTCGTCCCACGTCCCCGCCACCACAGCTCCTCGGCCGAGTCCGACCGCGGCCAGCCCGCCCGATCGTGGTCCACCGAAGGTCTCGAACGGCTGGGGTTCCTCGACGAGGCGTGCCGGCGTGCCGTCCCACACGGTCCACCGGGGGAGGCCGTGGGCCCCGCCTGACGCTCGCCCGAGCGCCAGGACGCGCCGGCCGTCGGTGGCAAGGTCGACCCAGCGGGCGCCCGGGGCGTAGACGCTGTGCGGCTCGAGCCTGACCGGGCCGGAGCGGCCGTGCCCGGCACGTCGACCCGGTACATCGATGCCCGTTCCCCGGTGCGGGTCGCGACCAGGACGACTCCGTCGCCCGCGCGGACCAGCAGCGGGCGCGCACCGGCAGGGAGGTCCACGGCCGCCCACTGCATGGGCCGGGGAGAGGGCATGGGCACCGGCGCAGGGGTGCTGCTGCAGCCCACGGCGCCGCCGAGCAGCAGGGCGCTCGCCACGACCGTTCGCAGCCTCCTCACGGCAGGGCTGCGTCCAACAGCGGCGCGAGCTCCCTGGACACCACCCGAAGCGCGTGGGTGTCCCGCTCGGCGCGGGCCAGGACCAGGCTTCCTTCCAACGCTGCGAGCATCAGCGTGGCGAGGGCGGCGGCCCGAGCCGGCCGCACTCCCATGGTCCGCAGGCCGGAGCGCAGGGGCTTCTGCCAGGTGGCGAGAGCAGCCGCTGCGGCCGCCCGTACCTGCGGGTTGGCGTTGGCGGTGTCGACGACCGAGGCGGCGACAGGGCAGCCGCGCGCGAACTGCCGGTCCTCGAGCTCCGCAGCCCACTGGCGCACCAAGTCGTTGAACATGCCAGAAGGACTGGGCCGACGTGTGTCGCGGAGGTAGGCGCGGACCTGTGCGGCAGCGAATTCTCCTGACCACTCGAGCGCCTCGGTCACCAGCTGGTCCTTCCCGCCGGGGAAGTAGTGCTGGAGTGAGCCGCGCGGGGCGGCGGCACGGGTGGCGACGGTCCGCAGGGCCGCGCCTCCGACACCGTCCTCGCGCATGGCCTGCGCGGCCTCGTAGACCATCCGTTCCCGTGGGGACCGCTGCGGCTTCTCCATCGACCCACACTATGACACTTGTCATGATCGCTCTACTATGACAAGTGTCATGACAGGGTCGTGACACACCTGGACAGGAGGATCGACATGACGGTCGGATTCATCGGGCTGGGCATTATGGGGCGACCGATGGCGGCGAACCTGCTCGCAGCAGGTCAGGACCTGGTGGTGTGGAACCGCTCGGCACCGGCGCTCGACCACCTCGCGAGCCTGGGTGCACGGAGGGCTGTCGACGTGGCCGAGGTCTTCGAGCGAAGCGAGGTCGTCCTGCTCATGCTGGCCGGGGAGAGTGGGGTGGACGCCGCGTTGCCGAGAGGCACCGAAGAGCTCACCCACCTGGTCCGGGGACGCACCGTGGTCCACCTCGGGACCACGTCACCGTCCTTCTCGGTCGCACTGGGACGCGAGGTCGAGGCAGCCGGTGGCTGGTACGCAGAGGCACCTGTCTCGGGGTCGCGACCGGTCGCAGAGGCGGCCCAGCTCGTCATCATGCTCGCCGGTGAGGCAGCGGTGCGGTCCCGCGTCGCGCCGCTTCTCGCGCCGCTCGGCAGGGCGGTCGTCGAGACGGGCCCGGTGGGCAGCGCGCTCCTCACCAAGCTGGCGGTGAACCTCTTCCTCATCACCCAGGTGACCGGCCTGGTCGAGGCGTTCCACTTCGCGGCCGCGCACGAGCTCGACCTCGAGGTGTTGCAACGGGTCGTCGACGAGGGGCCGATGGCGAGCACGGTGTCCCGCGCCAAGCTGGCCAAGCTGGTCGCGGGTGACTGGGCCGTGCAGGCAGGCGCCGCCGACGTGCTCATGAATGCCGAGCTCGTGGTCTCGGCCGCCCGGCAGGCCGGGGTCGCCACACCACTGGCCGATGCGGCGCACGACCTGTTCGCCGAGACCGTGGACGGGGGGTGGGGAGGCCTCGACATGGCCGCGGTCATCGCTGCAGTCCGGGCGCGGTCCAGCCGTCCCGGCGGTGCGGAGCCGGGGCCGCGGGCTCAGGTCCTGATCCGCTGACCGGCGACCACGACCAGGGCGGCGACGACGCTGAGTCCCAGCCACATGCTCACGAACACCGGGACGTCCTGGCCGGCGGTCGTGTGCCGGGCCGCGAAGACCGCGCCGGCGGCGGCGATGCCGAGCACCGAGCCCAGGACGTCGGCGAGCTGGAGCGACGACGACGTCGTGCCGTGGTCGGCAGGCGACGTGAGGGTGAGTGAGAGCACCGAGAGGCTCGCGGTGCCCAGGCCCATGCCCATGCCGCAGGAGACGAGCGCCACGGCGATCAGCCACGGAGGCCAGGCGAACTGCGCGACCGCCACGATCGCGAGCAGGCCCGCGGTCAGCAGCACGCCACCGGCGACCACGAGCTGGTGGCGACGCCCGGCCCAGCGGTCGCGGCCCTGCACCCACGAACCGGTGGACCACCCGAGCGACCCGACCGCCAGGATCGTGCCGGCCGTCGCGAGGGTCTGACCACGCTCGTTGACCAGCATGAGCGGGATGTAGGTGATCGTGCCGAAGAACGAACAGGTCAGCAGGAAGCGCGCCAGCATCACCGACGGCAGCCCGCGACGCAGCAGCCAGGTGCCGCGCGGCAGGAGCATCGGTGCGGTGGCGGCGATCCCCGCCACACCGAGGACGGCGACCGCGGTCTTGGTCGACCAGCTGAGCTCGAGGTCGTGGGTGCCCCACTGGAGGGCGCCCGCGGACACCGCGATGAGCACCCCGAACCACGCTGCCCGGGCGTGCTCGCGGTGGTCGCGGCTCGACTCGTCGATACCCTCGTCGGCGGCTGCGATCTGTGCGCGCCGGGCGAAGACCAGCGCGAGGGCGGCGACGACCGGCACGACCACGAGCCAGAAGACCCAGCGCCAGGACCACGTCGTCGTGACCCATGCGGCGACCGGTGGACCCAGCAGCGAGGGCAGCACCCACGCGGCGGAGATCACGCTGAACACCTTGGGCCGCAACGACTCCGGGTAGGCCCGGCCGATGACGACGTAGCCGGCGACGATGATCAGCCCGGCTCCCAGGCCGGCGACCCCACGCCCGGCGAGGAACGGCCCGAACGACTGCGAGCCGCCACACAGGCCGCACCCGGCCGCGAACAGGAGCTGGCCCGCGAAGAGGGAGGGCAGCGGACCCAACCGGTCGCACCAGACACCGGCCAGCACGATGCCGAGCAGCTGGGTCGTCAGCATGACCGAGAAGGCGAGCCCGTAGGACCGCACCGCGTCGAGCTCGCGGGCGGCGTCCGGCATCGCCGTGGAGACCGCCATGCCCTCGAAGGCGATCACCGTGATCAGCGCCAGCAGGGAGACGGACAGCAGCACGTAGCGCGGGTGGAAGACGCCGACACGCGCCTCGGGTGCGCTGCCCGGACCAGCATCCTCGACACCCTCCGGGGCAGGGTGTGGGGTGGGCGTGGTCACTGGCGCAACGGTACGCCGCGCTCGGTCAGGACGTCGGCGAGGGTGTCGATGCGGTCGGACACGATGCCGTCCACGCCGAGGTCGAAGAGCCGGTGCATCTCGTCGGCGTCGTCGATGGTCCAGACGTGGACGTGCTTGCCCATCGCGTGCACCCGCTCGACCAGCCCCGGCGTGACCAGGTCGAGGCGACGACCGCCGACGAGGTGCCCGGTCGGGATCTGCAGGACGGCCGCGGGGGAGCGCAGCCACGAGGCGACCCGCTGGGGGGCCAGGCGCAGGGCGGCCACCTCAGCCGGTCCGGTCGCGGTGGCCAACCCCGGTCCGAGGAGCCGGCGCACGGCCCGCAGCCGCCGGTCGGAGAACGAGCCGACGCAGACGCGGTCGATCGCCCTGTGTCGACGGATCACCTCGGCCAGGGGCTCGATGGCTCCCGGCGCCTTGACGTCGATGTTGATCCGGGTGTCCGGAAACTCCTCGAGCAGGTCCGAGAGCAGGGGGATCGGCTCGGTGCCGTGGATCCGGGCGACCCGCACCGCGGCATACGGGAGGTCGGCGATCACGCCACGCTGGTCGGTGACCCGGTCGAGCCGCAGGTCGTGGAAGGCGAGCAGCGTGCCGTCCACCGTGGCGTGCACGTCGGTCTCGAGGTAGCGGTAACCCATCCGTACCGCCTCGCGGAAGGCCGCGAGGGTGTTCTCGAGGTGCAGGTTGGCCGCGAGCTTCGCCCCACCCCGGTGCGCCAGCCCGATGGGGGTCGGGGCGTCGAAGAAGGCGAAGTCCGCGGCTCTCACGCGCCCATTCTGTGCCACGACCCGACTCCGTCAGCCGGTTCGATGTGAACGCGCCGGGGATTCCCGGCGCGTTCACATCGAATGAGGGTGAGGGTCACGTCAGAGAGCGGCCCAGACCGTCGTGTCGGTCGGCACCAGGCCGTCGTCGGTCAGGTCGCCCGAGGCCACCACGACGGTCGCGCCGTCGGGCAGCGCCACCGGCTCGGTGCCGAGGTTCGCGATGACGAGGGTGTCCTGGCCCTGGCCCGTGTTGACCAGGGCGACCACCTCGTCGCCGAAGCCCTCCGCGAACCGCAGCCCACCCGTGCCGAGCTGGCGGTCGCGCCGCGTCCGCAGCAGGGTGCGGTAGAGCTCGAGCGTCGACCCCTCCACGCCGTCCTGCTGGTCGACGGCGTAGTCGCCGTAGATCGCGGGCTGCGGGAGCCAGGTCTGGTCGGTGGGACCGAAGCCGAACGACGGCGCGTCCTTCTCCCACGGGATCGGGACGCGACACCCGTCGCGGCCGATCTCCTTGCCCTTGCTGCGGATGAAGGTCGGGTCCTGGCGGAACTCGCCGGGCATGTCGGTGGAGTCGGGCAGGCCAAGCTCCTCGGCCTGGTAGAGGTAGGCCCCACCCGGCAGGGCGAGCATGAGCGTGGTCGCCGCCCGCGCCCGCCGGAGCCCGAGCGCCCGGTCGGGCTGCGGGTCCTCGGCGCTGATGCCGTTGGGCCGGCGCTCGCCGACCGGCAGGCCCAGCCTGGAGGCGTGCCGCACCACGTCGTGGTTGGACAGCACCCAGGTGCTGGGGGCGCCCACGGAGTCGGCCGCCGCGAGCGAGGACTCGATCACCTCGCGCAGGTCCTCGGCGCGCCACTGGCTCTGCAGGAAGTCGAAGTTGAACGTCTGGTGCATCTCGTCCGGGCGGATGTAGCGCACCGCGCGCTCCTGGGGTCGCACCCAGGCCTCGGCCACGAGGATCCGGTCGGGCTCGCCGTACTCGGCCAGCACCTTGTGCCAACGGCGGTAGACGTCGTGGACCGGGTCCTGGTCCCACATCGGCGGCATCGGGGCGCCGGGCTTCACCTCGCCGTCGAGGATGTGCAGCTCGGCGTCGTAGTCGGGCAGCCCCTTCTCCTTGATGAGGCCGTGCGCCACGTCGACCCGGAAGCCGTCGATGCCGCGGTCGAGCCAGAAGCGCAGGATCGACTCGAACTCGTCGCCGACCTCGGGGTTGTCCCAGTTGAGGTCGGGCTGCTTGGTGTCGAACAGGTGGAGGTACCACTGGCCGGGCTGTCCGTCGGCCTCGGTGATGCGCGTCCAGCCGTTGCCGCCGAAGACCGAGTGCCAGTCGTTGGGCGGCAGGGCGCCGTCCGGGCCCTTGCCGTCGCGGAAGATGTAGCGGTCGCGCTCCGGGCTGCCGGGTGCGGCGGCGAGCGCCGCCTGGAACCACTCGTGCTCGTCGCTGGTGTGGTTGGGGACGAGGTCGACGATCACCTTCAGACCGAGCTCGTGGGCCCGCGCGACCATCGCGTCGGCGTCCTCGAGCGTGCCGAACAGGTCGTCGATGTCGCGGTAGTCGGCGACGTCGTAGCCCGCATCGGCCTGGGGCGACTTGTAGAACGGGCTGAACCACACGGCGTCGACGCCGAGCGCCTTGAGGTAGTCGAGCCGGGCGGTGACACCGGGCAGGTCGCCGATGCCGTCACCGTCGGCGTCGGCCCAGGACCTGGGGTAGATCTGGTAGATCACGGCGTGCCGCCACCAGGCTGCGTCGGCCGAGGCTGCGGGGTGGATGAGGTGCGTGGAGAGGGTCGTCGTCACGGGAGACAATGCTGACGCATCGAACGCGTTCGGGGAACCCAGCCTGCCACCGTCTTGCCCAGCGGAACCACCCGCGAGCCGGAGGGTATGCCGCGTGGCCGGGCCACGCGGCACCCCGCACCGTGAGCGGTGGGTCAGTCCTCGTCGAGCGAGTTCACCATCGAGTGGGCGGCGCGCTCGAGGTAGTCGCGCAGCAGCAGGTCGTTCGCCGGGGGGAGGTCGAGGGTGTCGACCGCGGCCATGATGTGGTGCAGCCAGCGGTCGCGCTGCAGAGGGGTCACCTTGAACGGGTGGTGCCGCATCCGCAGCCGGGGGTGGCCACGTTGGTCGGAGTAGGTGGTCGGGCCACCCCAGTACTGCTCGAGGAACATCCGGAACCGCTCCTCGGCCGGTCCGAGGTCGTCCTCGGGGTAGAGGGCGCGCAGCGGGGGGTCGGTGGCCACTCCCCGGTAGAACTCGTGGACCAGCTTGCGGAAGGTCTCGTGCCCGCCGACCTGGTCGTAGAAGCTGCCGAACTGCTCGCCACCGGGCGACTGGATGCTCATCGGGCGCCTGCCGCGGGGCCGAAGGGCGTCATGACCGGGGCCTTGACGCCGTTCTCGTCGAAGGCGGCCTTGACCCGCTCGCGGATCTCGCGCGAGACGCCGTACTGCTGCTCGGGGGCGGTCTTGGCGATCACGCGGATCGTCACGACCGAGCCGGTCATCGACTCGACCCCGACGACCTGGGGCTCCTCCAGCAGCTTGTCGGTCCAGTCGGGGCTCTGGTCGAGCTCGTGGACCACGGTGCGGATCAGCGGGATCACCTTGTCGAGGTTCTCGGAGTAGGCGACCGGGATGTCGACCATCGCGGTGGACCAGCCCTGGCTCTTGTTGCCGATCCGGATGATCTCGCCGTTGCGGATGTACCAGACCACGCCCTGGCCGTCGCGCAGCCGGGTGACTCGCAGCGAGACCTCCTCGACGGTGCCGATGGCCTCGCCGGTGTCGACGACGTCACCGACGCCGTACTGGTCCTCGAGGATCATGAAGATGCCCGAGAGGAAGTCCTTGACGAGGCTCTGGGCGCCGAACCCGAGCGCCACACCGCCGACCCCGGCCGTGGCGAGCACCGGTCCGAGGTTGATCCCCACCGTGGTCAGGATCGTGAGGACCGTGACCATGACGACGACGAAGGTGACCATGCTCCGCAGCAGCGAGCCCATGGTCAGGGTGCGCTGGCGGTGCCGCTCGTGGGCCGAGCCGGTGGCCTGGGCCAGCACTCGTGCCGCCCGGCTGCTCTCGCCGGTCCGCCGGGCGTCCGACCGGGCGAGGGTCGTGGCGACCACCCGACCGATCGATCTCAGCGCCAGCCAGCGGAGGATGACGGCCGCGACCACGGTGATGACGATGTCCAACGGCTGGCCGGTGAACCAGTCCCAGGCCGAGTGGGGAGTGACCTCGAGCAGGGCATGCAGGTTGAACCCGTCCAAGAACCTCTCAGGCATCGGCATCACGCTGCTGCGCGCGCAGGGCGCGGGCGATCGGGTCGCGGTTCTCCGTGACCAGGCGGCGCAGGGCCGCGGGCGCGTCGGGGTGCGCCAACAGCCAGGCCTCGGTGGCGTCGTGGAGCCGCTGGTCGGCCAGGACCGTGGGGTAGAAGCCGCGGACCAGGATCTCGATGATGGCGTGCGACCCCTTGCCCTCCACGGTGTCGAGCATCGCGTGGTACTTCTCGACGTAGGGCTCCAGGAGCGTGTTGTCGTGCACCGTCGCGAAGCCGGCGGCGACCGACTCGAGGATCGAGTTGGGCAGACCGGTCTCCTCCACGCCACGGCGCCAGGCCTCGGCCTTGGCCTCGGCGGTCGGGAAGGACGCGCGGGCCTGCTCGGCGTGCTCGCGCCCGGTGGCCGTGTTGTCGCGCGCCAGCTCGGCGTCGATGTCGGCCGTCGTCGCCGCGCCACAGGCGGCGAGCGTGGTGAGCAGTCGCCAGCGCATGTCGGTGTCGATGGCGAGGCCGTCCAGCACCTCCGTGCCGTCGAGGAGGCCACGCAGGTATGCCGCGTCTTCGCCACCGCGCTGGTGCGCGGCATACGCCCCGACCAGCTGGAGCTGGGCGTCACTGCCGGGCTCGGCGGCCACAGCGAGGGCCCGCAGGTCGCGGGCGGCGCTCGCGAGCGCCGCCTCGCGGTGGGCCGGCGCGACATAGAGGTGCAACGCCGTCTGCAGCTGGCCCAGGAGCACCCGGAGCAGGGTCGAGTCGGTCTCGCCGGGGAGCGAGGCGAGGACGAGCGCCGCGAAGTCGCGGGCCGACATCTCGGCGTCGCGGGTCATGTCCCACGCGGCGCCGAGGACGAGGGCGCGGGGCAGGCTGTCCTGGAACCCGCGCGGGTGCGCCAGGGCGGTCGCGAGCGAACGCTCGTCGAGGCGGATCTTGGCGTAGGCGAGGTCGTCGTCGTTGACGAGGAGCAGGTCGGGGGCCGGGCGACCGACCAGCTGCGGCAGGTCGGTGGACTCCCCGTCGACGTCGAGCTCGATCCGGTCGGTGCGGACCAGCGCGCCACCGCCGGGGGCGCTGTCGTCGACGTCGTACAGGCCCACGGCCAGGCGGTGCGGACGCAGCGTCTCGAACCCCTCGGCGTAGGTCTGGACGATCCGCGCGGAGGAGACCAGACCCTGGTCATCGGTGTCGATCTCGGGGTGGAGGGTGTTGACGCCGGCGGTCTCCAGCCACAGCTTCGACCAGGATCCCAGGTCGCGCCCGGAGGTGGCCTCGAGCTCGCGCAGCAGGTCCTCGAGCCGGGTGTTGCCCCAGGCGTGCTTGGCGAAGTAGGCCCGCAGACCGGCGGTGAACGGCTCGCGGCCGACGTAGGCGACCAGCTGCTTGAGCACCGAGGCGCCCTTGGCATAGGTGATCCCGTCGAAGTTGACCTCGACGTCCTGCAGGTCGCGGATCGGCGCGACGATCGGGTGGGTCGAGGACAGCTGGTCCTGGCGGTAGGCCCAGGACTTCTCGGAGGTGCCGAAGGTGGTCCAGGCGCTGGTCCACTCGGTGGCCTCCGCCTGGCAGGTGGTCGAGGCCCACTCGGCGAACGACTCGTTGAGCCACAGGTCGTTCCACCACTTCATCGTCACGAGGTTGCCGAACCACATGTGGGCCAGCTCGTGGAGCAGGGTGAGCGCGCGACGCTCGACGAGGGCCTCGGTCACCTTCGAGCGGAAGACGTAGATCTCGCTGATGGTGACGGCGCCGGCGTTCTCCATCGCGCCCATGTTGTACTCGGGAGTGAAGAGCTGGTCGTACTTCTCGAACGGGTACTCGCAGTCGAACTCCTCCTCGAAGAAGGCGAAGCCGAGCTTGGTGCAGGCGAAGACGTTGTCGGCGTCCAGGTGCTCCAGCAGCGACTGGCGGCAGAAGATCCCCAGGGGCACCGTGCCGCGGCGGGTCTCCACCTCGTCGCGCACCACGGCGTAGGGGCCGGCGACGAGCGCGGTGATGTAGCAGGACATCCGCGCGGTCGTGCCGAACGCCCACGTGGCCACGCCGGCACGCACCGGCGTCGGCTCGGGGGTGGGGGAGTTGGACACCACCTGCCAGTGGTCCGGGGCGGTCACGGTGAACGCGAAGGTCGCCTTGAGGTCGGGCTGCTCGAAGACCGCGAACATCCGGCGGCAGTCGGCCACCTCGAACTGCGAGTAGAGGTAGACCTCCCCGTCCACCGGGTCGGTGAAGCGGTGCAGCCCCTCGCCGGTGTTCATGTATGCCGCGGTGGCGTCGACCGTGAGCGTGTTGCGCTCCGCCGTGGCCGGGACCCGGACGCGCACGCCGTCGAAGTGGGTGGCCGGGTCGAGCGGCTCGCCGTTCAGGGTGATCGCTTCCACGGACGGGGCGATCAGGTCGACGAACGTCTCGACGCCGGGCTCGGCGCTCGTGAACGTGATCGTGGTCGTGCTCCGGAACGTCGTGTCCGAGGTGGTCAGGTCCAGGGTGACGTCGTAGTGGTCGACGGCGATGACAGCGGCGCGGGCGGTGGCCTCGTCGCGGGTGAGGTTCATGCCAGGCAACGGTGCTCCTGCACGTAGGGAGGTCGAGTGGTTTCGGCGGCCATCCTCGCACGGGTGGGCCACCGGGCGACCACCGCTGGTGTGGCTCCCGGAGGGCAGTGGCAGGATTGTGGGTGTGACTGCCACCCCTGTGTCCGAGACCCGTACGTCCGCCGAGTTCTGGTTCGACCCCCTGTGTCCGTGGGCGTGGATGACGTCCCGCTGGATGATGGAGGTCGAGGAGGTCCGTCCCGTCGACGTGACCTGGTCGGTGATGAGCCTGGCGGTCCTCAACGAGGGTCGCGACCTCCCCGACAGCTACCGCGAGATGATGGATCGAGCCTGGGGCCCGGTGCGGGTCATCATCGCCGCGGCGCGCGACCACGGCGACAAGGTGATCAGGCCCCTCTACGACGCCATGGGCACGCGCATCCACCTCGGTGACGAGAAGGACTACGCCAAGGTCATCGGCCCTGCCCTGGAAGAGGTCGGGCTGCCCTGGGAGCTGGCCGACTTCGCCGAGTCCGACGCGGTCGACGCAGAGCTGCGCGCGAGCCACCAGCGGGCCATCGACCTGGTCGGTGACGACGTCGGCACGCCGGTCGTCGCGGTCGACGGCGAGGCCTTCTTCGGTCCGGTCGTCTCACCCGCCCCCAAGGGTGAGGCTGCGGGTCGGCTCTGGGACGGCTGCGTCCTGGTGGCCGGCACCCCCGGTTTCTACGAGCTCAAGCGGTCGCGGACCGTCGGCCCGATCTTCAGCTAGACCCACGCAGCAGCTAGACCCACGCAGCAGCCAGACCCACGCAGCGACTGAGAGACGGGGGCTGCAGGGCGCAATAGGATCGCTGCGCGCTGTTGGCGACACAGCAGACTTCGACGGAGGAGCACCAGATGCGCGTCCACATCGGCGGCGACCACGCGGCATACGAGCTGCTCGGTGAGCTGGTCTCGTTCCTCGAGGCCGAGGGCCACGACGTGACCAACCACGGGCCGCACACCCTCGACCCCGAGGACGACTACCCCGTCTTCGTGCTGCGTGCAGCCGAGGCCGTCGCCGCTGACGCGGACTCGCTGGGTGTCGTGCTCGGTGGCTCGGGCAACGGAGAGCAGATGGCGGCCAACAAGGTCGCCGGCATCCGCGCGGCCCTGTGCTACAACGCCGAGCTCGCGACCCTCGTTCGGGAGCACAACAACGCCCAGGTCATCTCGATCGGGGGCCGGATGAACACCGTCGAGGAGGCCAAGGCGATGGTGGCGGCGTTCCTCGCGACGCCGTTCTCCGGTGCGCCGAGGCACCAGCGCCGGATCGACATGGTCAGCGCCTACGAGGAGTCCGGCACGCTGCCGCCGCAGGCCTGACTCGCCGCCTGATCTCCACCGATCTGGCGCGCACCCACTGACCTCCCACTACGCTGGCGGCGGGTCGGATAGGGGTCGACCCATCCCGCAGACGCACAAGGGTGCCCGCACCCTGCCTTGCCGAAGGAACTTCACAGTGGTTGTCGAGAGGACTTTTCTCGCTCGGCGATCCGTCATGTCCCGGGTCCAGCGCAGTCGGTACAGGTTCGTGCGCTGGGGCCAGGCGGCGACCGCGGCGGGCGTCATCGCTGCGAACACGCTGCTCTGCTGGTCCATGTCCCTGTGGCCCGACAACGTCCCCTTCTCGGCGTACGTCCCGGTGGCCGTCCTCGCGGGCCTCTTCCTCACCCCGAAGGTGCTGGCCGCGGTCGACGTCGCGATCCTCATCGCCGGGGCCTACACGGTGCTGGACCGGGACGCCTCCCCCGGCATCCTGGCCGCGTACGGCGTGCTGACGCTCGTCATGATCATCATGTTCTGGGTGGCTGCCTCGCGGGCCCGCCTGGGCGTGCAGGGCAACCTCGGGGAGTCGATGCTGGTCGACCTGCGCGACCGGCTGCGCACCCAGGGCGAGCTCCCGGAGCTGCCGAGCGGGTGGGGCGCCGAGCTGTCCGTCCTGTCCGCGTACGGTGACTCGTTCTCCGGCGACTTCCTCGTCACCAGCCGCCACGACGACGTCCTCGAGCTCGCGCTGGTCGACGTCTCGGGCAAGGGCATCGCTGCCGGCACGCGGTCACTGCTGCTGTCCGGGGCGTTCGGGGGCCTCCTCGGGTCGCTGCCCTACGACACCTTCCTGCCGGCCGCCAACTCCTACCTGCTGCGCCAGGCGTGGGACGAGGGCTTCGCGACCGCGGCGCACGCCATGATCAACCTGACCACGGGGGAGTACAGCCTGGGGTCGGCCGGTCACCCCCCGGGCGTGCGCTTCTCGGCCGGCTCGGGCCGGTGGGAGGTCCTCGAGGGTGACGAGGGCCCAGTGCTCGGCGTCACCGAGGGGCTGGCCTTCCCCCGGATCCGCGGCCAGCTCGGCCGTGGCGACGCGCTGCTCCTCTACACCGACGGGGTCATCGAGGTCCGCAACCGCGACCTGCGCGACGGCATCGACCGGATGCTCGGGACGGCGGAGCGGATGATCGGCAAGGGCTTCGAGGGCATGGCTGCGAAGGTGTGCAACGCGGCCCGGGCCGGCGAGACCGACGACCGCGCGGCCGTCCTCGTCTGGCGCCGCTGAGCCCGAGCCTGCGTCGGGTGGGCGCCGGCCCGGTCGTGGTCAGGCCTGCGAACCCGCGGGGGCCCCTGCGGCCGCCGCCTGGCGCTGGGCCGCGCGGCGGGTGATGTCGGCGCACTCGAGGCAGACCGACTCGGGGATCAGGCCGAGTCGCATCAACCAGCCGAAGACGATGCACCCCACGCAGATCCCGGCGAGCGACTCCAGCGCGGGGAAGACCACCATGACGACGCCGATGAGGATGACCGGCAGGCTCGTCCCGGCCAGCCAGAGGATCGTCGCGGCCAGGGTGAAGACGGCCCCGACGGTCGCGGCGAAGCGCTTGGGGGGCCCGGCCGTGTAGCGCGGGGCGGCCGACACCCGGGGTCGGATCCAGCGGTTGACGAGGATCGCCACCGGGCTGGCCGACGGTCCCCAGCCCGAGCGCAGCACGAAGTCCGTCGCGAGCACGGCATACAGCCACCACTGGTGCGCCGCGAGGGCGACGACGGCGAGCACCAGGATGACGCCCGCGATGAGGCGGACGGTGACGTCGTCGACGATGTTGGGGAAGCGGGAGATGCGCATGCCCACATTATGGGTTACATAAGCGTCGGTTATCGACCCGTGGGTCGCAGGTCGGGACGGGGAGGGTGTCGGCAGCCACTCCGCAGGCCGGGGTCAGGGGACGTCGTCCGGTCCCTAGGCTGGGGCGGTGGACACCGAGGGACGCGTGCGGTCCTACAACGCCCGCCGGGGACGGCTGTCGGCGCTCACCGTCGAGCGCATGCAGACCCTCGCCCCCGCGCACTCGGTCCCGACCGACGGTCCGCTCGTGCCGGAGGAGGCGTTCGGGCGGACCGCACCCGTCGTGCTCGAGGTCGGCTGCGGTCACGGCGCCGCCGCCCTGGCCTACGCGGCCACCCACCCGGGGCACGACCTCCTCGCCGTCGACGTCTTCACGCCCGCGCTCGCCCGGATGCTGGCCGAGGCGGAGCGCCGGGGGCTCGGCAACGTCTGGATGCACCAGGGCGACGCGGTCCTGCTGCTGGCCGACCGGGTGCTCCCGGGCTCCCTCGCCGCGGTGCACGTCTTCTTCCCCGACCCGTGGCCCAAGGCCAAGCACGCCAAGCGCCGCTTCGTCTCACGACAGACCCTCGACCTGGTGGCCGATCGGCTCGCCCCCGGTGGCCACCTCCTGCTCGCCACCGACCACGACGGGTATGCCGCCCACGTGCGCTCCGAGCTCGCGGCGCACGGGGGGTTCGACGTCAAGGAGGGGGAGCGGCCGCCGTGGCGACCCACCGACGGGTTCGAGGCCAAGGGGCTGGCCGCGGGCCGTCGGGTCAGCGAGTTCCGGGCCACCCCGCGCTGACCGAGCCCTGTGTCGGGGTAGCCGGATTTGAACCGGCGACCTTCCGCTCCCAAAGCGGACGCGCTACCAACCTGCGCCATACCCCGTCGATGGTGTGCCGATTTCAGGTCACACGATCGCGGGCATTAGGCTAACGCCTCGGATCAGCCGCCCCTCCGGGGGTCTGTCGGTCCACGCGGGTGTAGCTCAATGGTAGAGCCCTAGTCTTCCAAACTAGCTACGCGAGTTCGATTCTCGTCACCCGCTCCAGAGTCAGCCAAGGGCCCGCACCGACGTCCGGTGCGGGCCCTCGCTGACGGTGCCCAGGAGGGTCAGCTCTTGCCGCCTCTGGCGCGGAACTGCTGCCAGGCGTCGCTCATCCGGTCCGCCTGACCCTTCGTGAACATGTTCATGCACGAGTCCTGCGTGTAGTCCATGAAGTTGTGGATCGGGTCGACCCCGGGGGCGGCGCAGGTGTCCGCGCCGATCGGGCAGTCGAACTGCGGGATCGCCTCGGGTGCGGTGTCGGCCACCCAGTCGCCGTTGGCTGCGCAGCCGTGCGCGAACGTGTGCTCGAGCATCAGCCAGTGGCCGGACTCATGGGTGAGGGTGTCGCCCCCGGTGTACTGCGGGTATCCCAGCCCGGTCCCTCCGGGCATCGACTCGGCCATCATGACCACGCCGTCGATGTAGTCGCGGCCGTGGTTGTAGCCCTTGGGGAAGTAGGCCCAGCCCAACAGCCCGCCACCCTGGGTCCCGTAGACGTTGAGGGTGGTGGCGTCGCCGCGGTACAGCGTCCGCTTCATCTCCCGCTCGGCGTTGCTGCCGGGCACCGCGGTGTACCACGCCGGGTTGGTCGTCCACGTCGTGTCGACCAGTCGGAAGCGGAAGGGGGTGTCGGCGGCACCGGTGGCGGTCGCCCCCGAGTACGAGTCGTTGAGCACCTTCAGCTGGGCCGCGATGAGCGTCTGCCACCGGGCCTTCTCCGCGGTGGTGAAGGCATCCTTGTCGACCATGTGGAAGACGGTGTCGATGCGCACGCTGCCGTCGGCGAGGGTGGGCAGGTTCGTGAGCACGCCGTAGGCGTTGGCCTCGTTCTTGGGGTAGAGCGCGGGCTCGACGGCCTTGCTGCCGGCCTTGACCCGGGCGCCGCTGTGGTTGCCGCCGGGCTGGCACGCGGCCACCCCCGGTGACGTCACGGCCGCGGCGTTCACGGTGGCGGCCGTCCCACCACCGAGCAACGCGAGGGCTGCTGCCGCGGTCAGGACGCCCAGGCGCAGGGGAGTGCGAAGTCGCATGGTGTTTCCCTTCGGAGGTCTTCCCCCGCGTGCGGTCGCCGGGGTCAAATTCGGACCGTACCTCGCGAAACGTCCTCGTGGGCCGTACGGATGACGGAGAGCTCCGCTCGCCGACGGAGATCTTCCGTCGCCCGGCTCAGACGCCGTACTCCTCCAGCAGGCGCAGCCAGATCTCGCTCATCGTCGGGTAGGACGGCACTGCGTGCCAGAGCGTCGTCAGCGGCACCTTGCCGACGATCGCCACCGTGGCGGCGTGGACCAGCTCCGCGACGTCCTGACCGACGAAGGTCGCCCCGACGAGGACGCCGGCCTCCTCGTCGACGATGATCCTCGCCTGTCCCTGGTAGCCCTCGGCCTGGAGTCCGGCGCCGGCCGCGGAGTCCATCGGCAGGTCGACCATCCGGATGGTCAGGCCACGCTCGCGAGCCTCGGCCTCGGTGAGCCCGGCCGCCGCAACCTCGGGGTCGGTGAAGACGACCTGGGGCGACCCGGCGCCGGTGGCCCAGGGGACGGTGGTCCGCGGGTCCGGCTCACGGCCGGCCGCGCGCGCACCGAGCAGGTCCCCGACGGCCCTGGCCTGGTACTTGCCCATGTGCGTGAGGAGGGCTCGCCCGTTGACGTCGCCCACGGCATACAACCAGGGGTGGTCCGGCGAGATGCCCTCGACCTCCATGCGTTCGGTGACCCGGACGAAGCCCGCGTCGTCGAGCTCGCCGCCTACCTCCTGCACCCCGAGGCCACTCGTGGCGGGTGTGCGACCCACGGCGACGAGCAGCTCGTCCGCGGTCACGCTCGTGCCGTCGGACAGCTGGACGGTCACCTCGCCGGTGGGCCCCAGTCGCGAGACGGACTCGGCTCGCGTCCCCAGGCGGAGGTCGACGCCGTCGCGCTCCAGCGCCTCGGCGACCGCGTCTCCCGCGAACTCCTCGTGGCGGCCGAGGATCCCGTCGGCCTGCTCGATGATGGTGACCGCCGACCCGAGCGCCGCGTAGACCTGGGCGAGCTCGCACGCGACCACGCCGCCCCCGAGCACGGCCAACCGGTCGGGGATCCGCCGGCTCGTGGTCGCCTCCCGGTTCGTCCACGGGCGCGCCTCGCGCAGCCCGGGGATCGGCGGGATCGTCGAGGTGGTGCCGGTCGCGAGCACGACGGCCCGTCGGGCCCGGTACGGCTTCCCGTCGACCTCGACCGCGAGCTCACCGGTCAGGCGGGCCTCCCCGCGCAGCAGGGTGATGCCGACGTGGTCGAGCCAGCCGACCTGGCCGCCGTCGTCGAACGTGTCGGTCGTGCCGATCCGGTTGACCCACGCGTCGCGGCGAGCCAGCACCCCCGCGGGGTCGACGCGTGCCCCCTCGGAGCCCTGCACCCGCTGGGAGGCGCGCGTCGCGTGGATCGGGCGGAGCAGGGCCTTGCTCGGGGAGCAGGCGTAGAAGCTGCACTCGCCGCCCACGAGGTGCTTCTCCACGAGCGCGACCGTGAGTCCGGCCTTGTGCGCCCGGTCCGCGGCGTTCTCACCCACGGGGCCGGCGCCGACGACGATGACGTCCCACTCGGGCGGCAGGTCGGGGGTGCTGGGCGGGGTCTGTGCAGCCATGACCTCAACGTAGACGGCGGTCGGTCCGCGTGCGCGAGGAGCGCCCCACGACGGCGGGCGGTCCACGTGAGGAGCAGCCCGGCCAGCAGCATGGCCAGCGCCAGGGCGGTCTCGGGCGCCGGGTCGGCTCCCGTGACGGCCAGCTCGGGGGGGCACGAGGGGCACCGGTCGGTGACCGCGGGCGGCGTGGGCGACGCCGCCGGTGGATCGGGTGAGGCCGCCGGTGGCGGAGGCTCCGGGGCGGCGACCGCCAGCACCACGGAGTCCTGGTCGTTCGTGCCGACCCGGTCGTTGGACGGCGTGACCACGCGGGCCGTGTTGGTCAGGGACTCGCCCCCCGCTGCGGCGAGCGCCGTTGCGGTCACCCGGATCTCGGTGGATGCAGCGGCCGCCAGCTCGTCGAGGCGGCAGGTGACCCTGGGTCCGGAGACCGAGCACTCACCATCGTCGGCCACGGGGGTTCGCGACACCCGCAGCCCTGCAGGCAGGAGGTCGGTGACGACGACCTTGCGGGCGGTCGACGGTCCGGCGTTGGAGACCTTGAGCCTGAAGACGACGTCGTCGCCCACCTCGGCGGTCGAGCTCGAGACGCTCTTCAGGAGACTCACGTCCGTGTCGACGACGACCGGGGTCGAGACCGTGTCGGCGTTGTCGGCCTCATCGGGGTCGCGGGTGGGGGAGGACACCGACGCCGTGTTGGTGAGGGCGCCCCGGGCGCCTCCGGCGACGGTCGCCCTGATGGTGATCCTGGCGGTCTGTCGGTCGGCGAGGGACCCGAGCGCGCAGGCGACCGTGTGGTCGGTGCTGATCGGGGCGCAGCTGCCCACGGTCGTGGTCACGGACGCGTCGAGCAGGTCCGCGTCCAGCAGGTCGGTCACCGTGACGCCGTGGGCGGTCATCGGACCGGCGTTGTGCACCCTGATCGTGTAGGCCACCCTCGTGCCGGCAACGGGAGCGCGGGGGCTGACCGACTTCACCAGGGACAGGTCGGCGCTCGGGCCGGTCGTGGCCGTCACCGTGTCCGTGTTGTCGGCGGGATCGGGGTCCGGCGTAGCGCTCTCGACGCTCGCGGTGTTGGAGATCGTCCCCACGTGGTCACCGTCGAGGAGCGCGATGACGCTGATCGTCACCGGGTCGTCGTCCGGGTCCAGGGAGCCCAGCGAGCACCGCAGCGTGTTGTCCGTGCCCACGGCGTCGCACGTGCCGGCGGTCGTCGTCGACGTCGCCCCGCTGAGGGCGACATCGAGCACGTCCTCGACGGTGACGTCGGTGGCCGCCGACGGGCCGTCGTTGTCGACCGTCAGGGTGTACGTGACCGTCGACCCCGGCACCAGCACCGGCGGCGAGACGGTCTTGACGATGGAGACGTCCGCAGAGGCGGCGGCCGCCTCGGGCGCCGCGGGGGTGTCGCTGGCGTCCTTCTGTTCAGCGGAGGGCGGGTGGACCGGGGCCACGGCCGGGGCGGGTGCCGGTGGGCCGTTGGTCGGGTGGGAGGCGGGGGTGCCCGAGGGCGGCACCGCGGCCGCCAGCGCCCGGTCCGCGGGAGCGATGACCGTGACGACCGAGGTCAGGGCGACGACCAGCACGAGGAAACCTCGTCGAGGAGCCGCAACCCGATGCGGCGTCGAGTACTGGACTGACGGCACAGCGCTAACCCCTATTCGTCCACTCGACGTCCGTGGAGTGGGGGCGCCGAACAGCGGCCGCCGTTGGCCGTTCGGCACATGCTAGGTGCGGGGTGCGGCTGCGCCAAAGGTCTGCCGTCCCAGCCTTGTCCAAGGTCAACCAACTGCTCACCAACGGGCGTGAACGGAAGGTTTCGGCAGGACCGGAGCGCCGGACACGCAGGTGCCCTGGGGTACACCGCCGGCCCCGGGGGTCGTCCCCGGGGCCGGCGGTGTGACTGACCGGTCAGGTCAGAACGCCGAGGTGCCGTTCGGGGTGCCGAGCCCGGTCGGGCCGTCCCAGCCGGACCTCGCCGTGCACCAGGAGGCGCACGTCCCGTTGGAGCCCGAGGTCACGTCGAACAGTCCCGCCGGGTTGGCGTAGGGGAGCGTGTTCGCGTAACCGGCGGTGTTGCCACTGAGGGCGTAGACCGAGGCGACGATCGGCGAGGAGAGGCTGGTGCCGCCGTACTGCGCCCACGACGAGGCGGTCTTCGTGGTCGGTGCGTAGGTGGCCAGTCCGGTCGCCGGGTCGGCCACGGCCGAGACGTCCGCGATGGCACGACCGCTGCAGCTGGTCATCGCCGAGGTCTGGCCGGCCGGCGCCGCGTTGAGGGTGGTGCAGCCGGAGCCGGCGCCGCTCCAGGCCGTCTCCGACCACCCGCGGGCGCTGGAGTCCTTGACCAGGGAGGTGCCGCCGATGGCGGTGACGTAGTGCGATGACGCGGGGAAGCTGCCGCCCTGGTACCCGTTGTCGCCGGTCGAGGCGGTCACGGCGATACCGGGGTGGTTGTATGCCGCGCCGTACGAGCCGTCGGCAAGGTCGCCTCCGCCGTAGCTGTTCGAGATCGCGGCGACACCGGCCTGCGTGGCCGCGGTGTTCACCGCTGCACCGAGGTCGGTGAGGCTGGCGCTGTTGGCCTGCACCAGCACGATCTTGCAGCTCGGGCAGGTCGCCGACACGGCGTCGAGGTCGAGGGCCTGCTCGCCGGCCCAGCCGACGTTGAAGCGGGGCAGCGACGTGCCGCCGGTCTGGTTGATGATGCGCAGGCAGCCGTTGGCCGTGGTGCAGGCCGACAGGCCCCACTGGGCGCGGTAGATGCCGAGGTCGCGCTCGGCGTTCGGGTAGCCGTAGGCGTCGACGATCGCGACGGTGCGTCCGCCGGCCGACAGCCCCGTCACCTTGTAGGCGCTCTGGATGTCCGCGGGGGTCTTGCCGGAGATGGCGTTCGGGGTGACCGGTTGTCCCGCTGGGCTGACCGCTCGGCCGTCGGGGTCGACCAGCTTCAGGGCGTGGCACGCCGCGACGGTCGGTGAGCTCGGCGTCGCGCACACGCGCTGGGCGTGCGCCTTGGGGGAGGGGGCTGCCGAAGCGGCGGTGACCGCGGTCGTGACGAGCCCCAGGGATGCCGAGGCCGCCAACGCGACAGAGAGGATCTGCGTGCGCATACGAAGTGTCTCCTGACGTGGAAGGAGGCGGCCACTACCGCCTCACCCGTGGAAGACTCACTCCGAAAGCATTGTCTGGCAATGGATTTCGGTGCCCAACCTCCCGGCTGGCGAAGAATTGGGAAGCGCCGGGGAGACCCTTGACACAAAGTCGTGACGGATGTCATGGGCACTTCGGCCGGCGATGTGGCGGTGGTCCCGCGCGGCATGCTCCGCGGCATACTCCTCGGGCTGGTGGGCCGCCGGTTCGGAGCGTGGGCGCACACCGGCTACCATGAGGTTTTGGCCCGGTCGCCGCCTGTTGAAGCCGGCGCAGCGGGCCTTCGCATTGCCCCGTCGCGAGGTGACCGGTGGTGCTCCGCACCGCAGGCACGCACCACGCCCCAGCACCACCACCAGCACCACGCCCCCCACGACCTTGGAGTATCCCGCAGTGAAGAGTGCCGTCGAGACCCTGAACCCGACCCGGGTCAAGCTGACCGTCGAGGTGCCGTTCGAGGAGCTCAAGCCGAGCCTCGACGCCGCCTACGCCACCATCGGCTCGCAGATCCAGGTGCCCGGTTTCCGCAAGGGCAAGGTCCCCTCGCGCATCATCGACCAGCGGGTCGGCCGCGGCGCGGTCCTGCAGGAGGCCGTCAACGAGGCCCTCCCGCAGTTCTACGGCCAGGCCGTCGAGGAGAACAAGGTCCGCCCCATCGGGCAGCCCGAGGTCGACGTGACCGAGGTGCCGGCCGAGGACGGGCAGGACCTCAAGTTCACCGTCGAGGTCGACGTGCGCCCCGACGTCGAGCTGCCCGACGACTTCAGCGGCATCACGGTCGAGGTAGACGAGGCCAAGGCGTCCCCCGAGGACGTCGAGGCCCGGCTGATCGCGCTGCAGGAGCGCTTCGGCACCCTCAAGGGCGTCGAGCGCACCGTCGAGAACGGCGACTTCGTCTCGATCGACCTCAAGGCCAGCATCGGCGACGACGAGATCGACTCGGTCACGGGTGTCTCCTACGAGGTCGGCTCGGGCAACATGCTCGACGGGCTCGACGAGGCCCTCACCGGGATGGCCGCAGAGGAGACCAAGTCGTTCACCGCGCCGCTCGCCGGCGGTGACCGTGAGGGCGAGGACGCCGACGTGGTCGTGACCGTGCAGTCGGTCAAGGTCCGCGAGCTCCCCGCGCTGGACGACGACTTCGCCCAGCTGGCGTCGGAGTTCGACACCCTCAAGGAGCTGCGCGAGGACGTCACCAAGCAGGCCGACCAGGCCGCCAAGTTCGAGCAGGGCGTCCAGGCCCGCGACAAGGTCCTCGAGCACCTGCTCGAGACCATCGACATCCCCGTGCCGGACGGCGTCGTCGAGGCAGAGGTCAACCAGCACCTCGAGGGCGAGAACCGCCTCGAGGACGACGAGCACCGCGCCGAGGTCGACGCCAACACGCGCAAGGCCCTCAAGGCCCAGTTCCTGCTCGACGCCATCGCCGAGAAGACCGAGGTCAAGGTCGAGCAGCCCGAGCTGATCGAGTACCTCGTGATGTCCGCCCAGCAGTACGGCATGGACCCCAACCAGTTCGCCCAGGCGATCGACCAGCAGGGCCAGGTCCCCGCGATGGTCGCCGAGGTGGCTCGTCGCAAGGCGCTGGCCGCGGTGCTCGAGCAGGCCAAGGTCGTCGACACGGCCGGTCAGCCCGTCGACCTCAACGAGGTCACCGCCACCGACGTCGCCTCGCAGCTGTTCGAGGGCGGTTCGGAGCACGACCACGAGGGCCACGACCACGCCCACGACCACGACCACGACCACGACCACGGTGACCACGAGGGTCACGACCACGCCTGAGCGCTCCGTCTGACCGACCCGAACGAGGTCATCCAGCAACAAACAGTAGGTCGCGTCCCCTCCCGGGGACGCGACCTACTGCATTTGGGTGATTTCCTGGAGCCCCGCCGCGCCCGACCATGAGGCATGGACGTCACGAGTTTCAACAAGCTGCGGCTCGCGGTGCAGGAGAATGCCAGCCCGGCTGACTCCGCACTCGCCACCCACCTGCGGAACGCGCTGCAGGCTGCCCTGACCGAGAGCCGGTTGTTCGGCGATGTCGAGCTCGGCCACACCGACGACGTCGACCAGCTGGTCATCGGGGTCTGCCGCTGCGCCGACGGCGTCCTCCCGTGGGAGGCCGGCATGGGCCTGGAGCGGCTGTGGCAGACCGTGGCGGCCGACACGGCCTGGGAGGCCCACTTCGTGTCGTGCACCGACAGCCTGATGGACTTCCAGGCCGCGGTGACGGTGGACGACAAGGGTCGCTACATCACCGTCCACGTCGTGGCCGAGCCGTCCGAGGCCACCAAGGCGGTCCAGGCGGCGCAGGCCGCCGAGGCCGAGCGGGAGGCCGAGCGCCAGGCCGAGCTCGCCGAGCAGGCCGACGGCGAGACCGCCGAGGCCCAGCAGAGCGTCAGCATCCTGCGGTCCTGACCGCGTCCGGGTGACCTAGCCGACCGGTGCCGTGGTCGTGCCGATCCGCAGGTCGGTGCGCTGCACGGCGTCGTCGGGCCGGTGACCGTCGAGCAGGCTGCGCAGCATCTCGCCCATCAGCCGACCCTTGGCGCCGCCGTGCTGGTCGATGGTCGTCAGCGTGCCGGGGAACCACGGCAGCTCCACGCCGTCGAACCCGGTCACGCTCAGGTCGTCGGGCACCCGGAGCCCCAGCTCCTCGGCCGCCCGGACCACCCCCATCGCGAGCAGGTCCGACTGCGCGACGACGGCCGTCGGTCGCTGGGCCTGTGGAACGTCCAGCAAGAGGCGGGCGGCGATGGCGCCCTGCTCGACGTCGGGGATCGAGGTCTGGACGAGGCCGGAGGGCGCGCTCGGCACCCCGCCCGCATCGCCGAAGACGTCGAGGAAGCCGAGCGCCCGGTCGCGGGTGTCGGCGAACTCGGCGGCAGCGACGTCCGCCAGGCTGGCCGGTCCGGTCACGGAGTCGTGTCGCAGGGGCATCATCACGTGCGCCACCCGGCGGTGACCCAGCGACTCCAGGTGCCGGCCCAGCTCGACCGTGGCGCCACGGTTGTCGAGGGCGAGGTGGGTGATGCGCGGGTCGGCGGGTGAGCCGTCCCCGAGCATCGGTATGCCGCGGGCGGCCAGGTGATCGACCGCCGGGTTCGTGTCGGGACCGCAGAGCGAGAAGACCACCGCGTCGAGGGCGGTGGCGGACAGCTGGGTGATGGCCCGCTCCGGGGTGCCCGCAGGCTGGGCGATGAGCAGCATGCCGGCGGGGATCTCGTCGAGCACCTGGGAGAGCCCGTCGAGGACACTGACGGCGAAGGGGTCGCGGAAGGCGTGCAGCAGCCGGCCCTCGACGACGACGCCGACCACGCCGGAGCGCCCCTGCCGCAGGGACGACGCGAGGGGGTCCGGCCCGGCGTACCCGAGCTCCTCCGCGGCGGCGCGCACGCGGGCGACGGTCTCCGGTGCCACGGGGCCCTTGCCGCTGAAGGCGAGCGAGGCCGTCGACGTGGACACGCCCGCGGCCTGCGCCACGGCGCGCAGGGTGGGACGAGGTTGACGCGGACGGCTCATGGACGACAGACTATCGAATCGATTCGACCGAATCGATTCGATCCGCAGATTCCCTCCGTACCGACCGCCGAGAGCACCTCCGTGACGACCTCCTCCCTCGCCCTTCCCCAGCACCGGGTGCTGGCCGCCCGCAACGCCGTCTTCGTGGTCTTCGCGCTCGCCGGCATCACCTTCTCGTCCTTCGCGTCGCGGATCGCCGACAGCAAGGCGGCGCTCGGGCTCTCCGCCGGAGAGCTGGGCCTGACCCTCTTCGCCGCCTCCGTCGGCTCGGTGCTCACCCTCCCGTTCGCCGGGCGGGTCGCCGACCGGATCGGGGCGGCCCGGGCCGTGGTCGTGGGTGTGGTGGTGGCCTCGATCGGGCTGACCGGCATCGGAGTCGCGGTGGACGTCGCGAAGTCGCGGCCCCTGATGGCGCTCTTCCTGTTCTTCCTCGGCATCGGGGTCGGCCTCTGGGACGTCGCGATGAACCTCGAGGGCGCTGCCGTCGAGCGGCTGCTCGGGCGCACGGTCATGCCGCACTTCCACGCCGCCTTCTCCGGTGGCACCGTCGGCGCCGCGCTCGTCGGGGCGCTGATGTCGTGGTCCGGCGTGACCCTGGTGCCGCACCTCCTCGGCGCGGTCGTGGTGACCGTGCTCGTCGCCGCGTGGGCGCTGCGGGCGTTCCTCCCGCGCGACGTCGAGGTCGACACCGACGCAGCGCAGGTCGTCGACGACGCCGCCGTGGTCGCGCCGCGGTCGGCCTGGCTCGAGCCGCGCACCCTGATGATCGGCCTGGTCGTCCTCGCGGCCGCGTTCACCGAGGGCATCGCCAACGACTGGATCGCGGTCGGCTTCGTCGAGGGTCACGACCTGCCCAACTGGGCCGGCGTGCTCGCCTTCGCGGTCTTCCTCTCTTTCATGACCCTCGGCCGGATCCTCGGGACCCGGCTGCTCGACCGGCACGGCCGGGTGCCGGTGCTGCGGGCCACCTTCGCGATGGCTGCCCTCGGCTCGGTGCTGGTGATCTTCGGCAACGCGCCGGTGGCCTACGTGGGTGCCGCGATCTGGGGTGTGGGTGCCTCCCTGGGCTTCCCGGTCGGGATCTCCGCCTCCGCCGACGACCCGGCGCGGGCCGGTGCCCGGATGTCCGTGGTGGCCACGATCGGCTACACCGCCTTCATCGCGGGTCCGCCACTGCTCGGCTTCCTCGGCGACCGCTTCACCGTGCTGCGCTCGCTCGCGGTGGTCACGGTCATCGTGGCGCTCGCCATGCTGGTCATCCCGGCGACCCGTGAGCTGGCCGGCCGGCCCTCGGGCGACGCTGCTGGTGACTCGGCCGCAGACTCGGCTGGTGAGCCGGCCGAGGAGTCGGCACGCAGCGGCCACGCGACCAGCTGAGGGAGTTCGCCGCGGGGCCCGGCCGGACGGCATACCGGTCCGGACGCCGGCCCGCCCCGCACTTGAGTCCTGTGCGCTCAGGGCGAACATGGAGCGGATCGGGGACTTCTGCCCACCATGACCGCGTTAGGGTCACTGACAGGCAAGGACCTCAAGTGATGGAGACATGGTGAACGAGATTCACGGCGCGGGCGAGGGCCCGCAGGGTGGTCTGGACGACCACATCTACAACCGTCTGCTCAAGGAGCGGATCATCTTCCTCGGCTCCGACGTGCGCGACGACAACGCGAACGCGATCTGCGCCCAGCTGCTGCTGCTCGCCGCGGAGGACCCGAGCAAGGACATCTGGCTCTACATCAACAGCCCCGGCGGCTCCATCTCCGCGGGCATGGCGATCTACGACACGATGAAGTGGATCCCCAACGACGTCGCGACCGTGGCGATGGGCATGGCCGCGTCGATGGGCCAGTTCCTGCTGTCGGCCGGCACCCAGGGCAAGCGCTACGCCACGCCGCACGCCCGCGTGATGATGCACCAGCCCTCGGGCGGCATCGGCGGCACGGCCTCGGACATCAAGATCCAGGCCGAGCAGATGCTCTACGTGAAGAAGCAGATGGCCGAGCTGATCGCCGAGCACACGGGTCAGACCAAGGAACAGATCGAGAAGGACTCCGACCGCGACCGCTGGTTCAGTGCCGAGGAGGCCAAGGAGTACGGCTTCGTCGACCACGTGTTCAGCAGCGCCGCCCAGGCCGGTGGCCGCAGTGGCAGCGACGACAACCCGGTCACCGGGGACAAGTGAGGGATCGACACATGAACGCCAACATCAACCCCTCGATGCACTCGGCCGGCCGCGGCGGCCTGCAGGTGCCGGGTCCGTCCAGCCGCTACATCCTGCCCCAGTTCGAGGAGCGCACCTCCTACGGCATGAAGCGGCTCGACCCCTACACCAAGCTCTTCGAGGACCGCATCATCTTCCTCGGCGTGCAGGTCGACGACGCGTCCGCGGACGACGTCATCGCGCAGCTCATCGTGCTGGAGTCCCAGGACCCCGACCGCGACATCCTGATGTACATCAACAGCCCCGGTGGCTCGTTCACGGCGATGGCCGCGATCTACGACACGATGCAGTACATCAAGCCCGACGTGCAGACGTTCGTGATCGGCCAGGCCGCCTCGGCTGCCGCGGTGCTGCTGTCGGCCGGCGCCAAGGGCAAGCGGTTCGCCCTCCCGAACGCCCGGATCCTCATCCACCAGCCCGCGCTGGTCGGTGGCGACTACGGCCAGGCATCCGACATCGAGATCCAGGCCAACGAGGTGCTGCGGATGCGCACCTGGCTCGAGGAGACCTGGGCCGAGCACTCGGGTCGCACCCCCGAGCAGGTCCGCAACGACATCGAGCGCGACAAGATCCTGTCCGCGGCCGAGGCCGTCGAGTACGGCCTGATCGACGAGGTCCTGCTCTCGCGCAAGGGCACCCTCGCGGACTGACCCGCCCCGGGCTACGTCCCCGACACCGCGCCACCAGGTATGCCGCCCGCTCGCCAGAGCGGGCGGCATACCTGCGTCCCGGGGTGGGGAACGGCACACTGGTGGGGTGCGTCCGACCGTCATGAAGCGCGCGCTGCTGGTCGTCCCGCTGGTGTTCGCCGCCCTCCTGGTGCTGCCGACGGCCCCTGCGTGGGCGTGCTCGTGCGCCGCCGCGACGCCGGCGCAGCTCGTGGACCGGTCCGACGTCGTCCTGCGCGGCACGCTCGAGGACGTCGCGGAGCCAGCGGGGCTGGCCGAACCGTCCTCCGTTGCACCCGCGCGCAGCTATCGGTTCACGGTCGCGGAGGTCTACCGGGGCACGGTGGCCCCCACCACCTGGGTCGGCTCGGCAGCGGACGGCGCCAGCTGTGGGCTGAAGGGCCTCGAGCCGGGCCGCGAGTACGTCGTGTTCGCGCAGGAGCGTGGGGAGGAGCTGTGGGCCAACCTCTGCGGTGGCACGGCGCCGGCCGGCACCCGTCTCGTGGGGGAGGTCGAGGCGGTGGCTGGTCCGGGGCAGGCCCCGGCGCAGGCGCTGCCCGAGTCCCCGAGCGGGCAGCCTCCTGGCGCCGTCGCCCCGGGGTCGGACCGGGCCTGGCTGGTCCCCCTGCTCGGCGGGCTGGCCCTCGCGCTCGGGCTGGGAGTGGCCCTGGTCGTCGTGGTCCAGCGTGGTCACCGCAGGGAGTGAGGACGGGTCGCGGCGCCCCTGCGGCGTGTTGTCCGCCCTCAGCGGACAAGCGCGACGAACCGGCGACTCGACCGTTTCAATGGAGCGAAGGCGGTGTCCTGCGCTGTAGCGTCGGGGCGTTGCCGGTCCGAGGTGGACCGCACACCGTCGGGCAGATTCGTCAGACAGGTTCGTCAGACAGACCGGAGGACGTCGCGTGGCACGCATGGGAGAGAGCGGCGACCTGCTGAAGTGCTCGTTCTGCGGAAAGAGCCAGAAGCAGGTCAAGAAGCTCATCGCCGGCCCCGGGGTCTACATCTGCGACGAGTGCATCGACCTGTGCAACGAGATCATCGAGGAGGAGCTGGCCGAGTCCTCCGAGCTGGGCCTCGACGAGCTGCCCAAGCCCCGCGAGATCTTCGACTTCCTCCAGAACTACGTGATCGGCCAGGACGTCGCCAAGCGCGCGCTGGCCGTCGCGGTCTACAACCACTACAAGCGGATCCAGGCGGGCGAGACGGCCGGCAAGAAGGACGCCGAGTCGGTCGACATCGCGAAGTCCAACATCCTGCTGATCGGCCCCACGGGCTGTGGCAAGACCTACCTCGCGCAGACCCTCGCCCGCATGCTCAACGTCCCGTTCGCGATCGCCGACGCCACCGCCCTGACCGAGGCCGGCTACGTCGGCGAGGACGTCGAGAACATCCTCCTCAAGCTGATCCAGGCCGCTGACTACGACGTCAAGAAGGCCGAGACGGGCATCATCTACATCGACGAGGTCGACAAGATCGCCCGCAAGTCCGAGAACCCGAGCATCACCCGCGACGTGTCCGGTGAGGGCGTCCAGCAGGCGCTCCTGAAGATCCTCGAGGGGACCACCGCCTCGGTCCCGCCGCAGGGCGGTCGCAAGCACCCCCACCAGGAGTTCATCCAGATCGACACCACGAACGTGCTGTTCATCGTGGGTGGTGCGTTCGCCGGCCTCGAGAAGCTGATCGAGTCGCGCAACGGCAAGAAGGGCCTGGGCTTCGGCTCCGAGCTCCACACGCCCAAGGACCTGGCCGACTCGATCCACGAGGTCATGCCCGAGGACCTCATGAAGTTCGGGCTCATCCCCGAGTTCATCGGGCGCCTGCCGGTCATCACCACGGTCAGCCCGCTCGACCAGGCCTCGCTCGTGACGATCCTGTCGCAGCCGCGCAACGCGCTGGTGAAGCAGTACAAGAAGATGTTCGAGATCGACAACGTCGAGCTCGAGTTCACCGACGACGCCCTCGAGGCCATCGCCGACCAGGCCCTCAAGCGCGGCACGGGTGCCCGCGGCCTGCGCGCGATCATGGAGGAGGTGCTCATGCCGGTGATGTTCGACGTCCCGAGCGACGAGGGCATCTCCCGCGTGGTCGTCACCCGTGAGGTCGTCCTCGACAACGTGCTGCCGACCATCGTGCGGCGCGACGAGGAGCCCAAGCGCACCCGCAAGCGCTCCGCCTGAGAGAGCTCGACCCCAGCCCAGACGCCAGGGGCCGCCCGGTTCGCCGGACGGCCCCTCACGTCTGCCCTGGTGTGGCACCCAGCTCTGGCCACCGGTGCCGGGTGTGCGCCCCTTTTCGGCACCCCGGAGCGGCATGGGTGGCCAGAAGTCGGGGTGGGTCAGGGGCGGGGGCGGTCCTCGCGGCTCAGCAGCCAGGTGGCGAACGCGAGCAGCGCGATGGCGGCGATCGCGGCATACGTCAGGGAGACCTGACCCCGGGCGCTCTCCTGCCCGGCGAGCAGCGCCACCGCCCACACCGGCACCGTGGCCGCGGCCACGACGGCACCACGACGGGCCCAGCGGCGCAGGCTCGGGACGGGGACGGGGGCCGGACCCGGCAGGCTGGCCGCGAGGCTGGCGGTGAGGTGCAGGACCAGTCCCGACCACGCGGCGCCGAGCAGGGCCACCCACGCCCCGGTGGTGGTCGGCACGGGGACGGCCGCCGCCCAGTGCAGTGCCTGCGCCCCGAGCAGGACGGTGACGAGCCCGGAGTCCGGCTCGACGGCGGCGTACACGGTGAGCGCGACGATGCCGATTGCCAGCACGACGATCGGGTGGGGGGACCAGGCGAGGGTGAGGGCGAGGAAGGTCAGCGAGGCCACCGTCAGCAGACCGCGCAGCACCAGCTGGGAGCGCGACATCAGCGGCTCACGACCCTCGGCGCCCGTGACCGCCGGCCCAGGTCGCGCAGCACGAGGTCGAGCGTGCCGGGGCCGGCCCACGGAACGATCGGTACGCCGGCCTCGCGCGCCCTGGTCATCTCCCGGTGCCGCTCGAGCAGCCGCAGCCGCCAGGCCAACCGGGTCTCGGTCGGGTGCTCGTCGGCGGTCGAGGCGAGCTGCGCCAGCGACTCCTGCGGGATGCCGGGGGAGGCCAGCTCGGCGGGCAGCGTGTCGACCGTGACGACGGAGATGCCGCGTCGGGCCAGCGCGACCGCGTGGGCCAGCACCTCGGGGGAGACGGCCGGGGTGAGGACGATCGCAAGCGTGCCGGCCGAGACGTGGTGGCGCAGCTGGGACCGGAGCCGCTTCTCGTCGCTGACCGTGCCGTCGGCGACGGTGACGCGGGCGAGGACGTCGAGCAGGCGGCGCAGGTGGTTGCTCCCGGCGGCCGCGGTGACGTGCGGGGTGTCGCGGGAGCCGAGCACCAGCAGCCCGACCCGGTCGCCGCTGCGCAGGTAGTGCTCCGCGATCGCGCCCGCGGCGCGGACGGCGTTGTCGAGGCTGCTGCTCGACCCCTCGATGCCGGTGCTCTGCCCGATGTCGTGCATGGCGTCGACCAGCAGGAGGATCTCGGTGTCCTGGTCGGCATGGGTCGCGGTGACGTGGAGCTCGCCGGTGCGGACCGAGACCGGCCAGTGCACCCGCCGGAGCCGGTCGCCGAACCGGAACGGCCGGATCTGGTCGAGCTCGCCACCGGAACCCTGGTGGTGCGAGCGGTTCTGGCCCACCAGGCCGTCGGGGTGGGGCACCGGGACCCGGGCCGAGAACGTGTCGGGGAGGGGGACGGTCGGGATGGCGGGCAGGGACACCGCCGGTGGCTCCCACCGGAAGGCGCCGAACGGCCCACTCACGGCGAGGATCGCGGGCCCCAGGGGTCGCCGACCCCATCGCGTGCTCCGGCAGATGACCTCGAGCGAGCGGGGCTGGTCGTCACGGGCGAAGGCGGTCGCCGTGGTGCGGTGCCCCGGGGTGTACTCGGTGTGCGGGGTCGGCAGCAGTGCGAGCCCGGCCTCCTCGATGCCAGGGCCGGGCGAGATCGTGGCCCGCCACCTGGTCGCCTGCCCCTCCCGCAGGAGGGGGTGGACCAGCCTGGCGACGACGGTCGGCGCGGACCTGGGGCGGCTGGCGGTGGCCCACAGCCCGACGACGAGCAGCGGGGCACCGATCACCAGGGCGTCGGGCCGACGCAGCAGGACGCCGATCCCCGCCAGCAGCAGCCCCAGGAACAGCGCCCGGAGGTGGGCCGAGGTCACGCGCCAGCGCGCCTCCAGCCGGCGCCCGGGTGAGGTGGTCACGGACGCTCGAAACCAGTCCGCGGGCCGGTCTCCGTGGCCGCCGGGATCGGCACCGAGGACAGCACGCTGTCGACGACGCTGGCCGCGGAGACGTCGTTCATCCACAGCTCGGGACGCACGGTGACGCGGTGGTCGAGGGCAGCGTGCGCCACCGCCTTGACGTCCTCGGGGGTGACGTAGTCGCGGCCGCGCAGCACGGCATACGCGCGGGACGTCAGCAGCAGCGCCAGCGAGGCGCGCGGCGAGGCACCCATGAGGAGGTTCTGGTGGGTGCGCGTCGCGCCGACGAGTCGCACGCAGTACTGGCCCACACCCGCGTCGACGGTCACCGTCTCGACGGCCCGCTGCATCTCGATGAGGCCGGCCCCGTCGGTCACGCTGGCGACGACCTGGGCCTCCTGCTGGCGCGCCATCCGTCGTTGGAGGACCTCCCACTCGTCGGCCGGGGTCGGGTAGCCGAAGCTCACCCGCAGCAGGAAGCGGTCGAGCTGGGCCTCGGGAAGGGGGTAAGTCCCTTCGTACTCAACAGGATTCGCCGTGGCCAGCACGTGGAACGGCTTGGGCAGCACGAAGGTCTCGCCCTCGACGGTCACCTGCCCCTCCTGCATCGCCTCGAGCAGCGCGGACTGGGTCTTGGGGGGCGTCCGGTTGATCTCGTCGGCGAGCAGCAGCCCGGTGAACAGCGGCCCCTTGCGGAAGGTGAACTCGTGGCTGCGCTGGTCGTAGAGGAACGACCCGGTCAGGTCGCTGGGCAGCAGGTCGGGCGTGAACTGGGCTCGCGCGAAGTCGAGCCCCAGCGCCTGCGCGAACGACCGCGCCGCGAGCGTCTTGCCCAGCCCCGGGAAGTCCTCCATCAGCACGTGGCCGCCGGCGAGGATGCCGGAGAGCACGATCTCCAGGCTCCGGCGCTTGCCGACGACGGCGCGCTCGACCTCGGTGAGGATGGCGGTCGCGCGGGCGGCGACCTCGTCGAGGGTCAGGGTCACGAGAGCTCCTCCAGGGTGGTGGTGAACGCCGCGAGCTGTGCGGCGGTGAGGCGGGTGGTCGGGGGTGCAGCGAGGTATGCCGCGAGGTCGGGACCCAGGACCGCCGCGCCGTCGGTCAGGGTCCCGTCGCCGCGGCTGCGGAGCCGTTCGGTGGCCAGGCTGCTGAGCGTCGCGTGGAGGCGGGCGCTCGCGACGGGGGCGCCGGTGCCGGCCTCGCGCACGTCGCCGGCGAGCCGGCTGATGCGGGAGTCGACGCCGCGGGGCGCAGCGGCCTCGGTGAAGGTGTTGTCCCAGTCCGTCGGCTGGCGCGCCTGCCAGAGCCACTGGGCCACGATGGCCAGGGCCGCGAGCAGCGCGGCGGAGGCGATCAGCATGCCCACGTTGCCCAGCGCCGACACCGACACCGCGAGCGCGCCGATGGCCACCGTGACGCCGAGGACGACGAGGAAGAGCTGGGCGGGTGAGAGACCCGCGAGACGGCGGATCACCGGCTGACGGTCCTCTCCGGGGCGAGCCGCGCCATGGTGCGTCGCAGATCGGACTGCACCTGCACCAGGGCCTCCCGGGCCGTGGTGCGCTGGTCCTCGCCGATCGGGTGGGTGGAGAACCTGGCCTCGCGGTAGAGCGCTGCGAGCGTGTCGAGGGGCGCGCGGTCGACGCGGTGCGAGCGCAGCACCGCAGTGAGGAGCTCGGCTGCGGTGCGGGAGTCGTCGTCCCGGACGCCGGCGGCGCGACAGGCGTCCTCGAGGGCCACCCAGGCGGCGATCACGGCGTTGGCCGGCGTGCCCCGTGACAGCTGGCGCTCTCCCTCGAGCGCGGCCTCGAGGAGCACCTCCGGCACGACGTCGACCGCGGCCTCTTGGTCCGCGGTGACCTCGCGGGCGCGCCAGCGGTCGAGGAGGGCGCGGCCGATGGCGACCAGGACGATGACGACGACGACCACCAGGAGCAGCTTCAGGGCCAGCTCGACCAGGGTGACGGTCCACGGGTCGGCGTGCCGGACGTCCGCGCCCTTGAGGCCGTTCCCGCTCCTCGGCGGGGCGGTGACGTCGCCGAAGTCCTTGCCCGGTGTGCCCGACTCCTTGCCCGAGAAGTCCTTGCGCGCGAAGACGCCGACCGGCCCCGCAGCGGACACCCAGGCAGCCAGCAGCAGCGTCGCCCCTGCCCCCACACCCACGGCCACACCACGCTGGTTCACGATGGTCGACCCTAGCAACGGCGCCAGTGGAGTCGAGCGAACCCGGCAGATCGCACACAGTTCGTTACGGACCGATGAGTTTTCGGAGGAGGACCGGTCTGTCCCTGTAGCGCTGGTGTCACGTGGCCTGGTGTCACGTGCCCTGGAGCCAGGTCGCACCGGTGTGGCTGTCGCACGGGTGTGCCAAGGTGGGCAGGGTGGGCAGGGCTGGCCCAGTGGTCGGACGACGGAGGAGGACCCCATGACCGAGGTGCGCGAGCGGGTGGACGTGCAGGACTTCCCGGAGGCCGCCGACGGCTACCGGCGCGAGCTGACCGCGCACTGCTACCGGATGACGGGGTCGATCCACGACGCCGAGGACCTCGTGCAGGAGACCTACCTGCGCGCCTGGCGCGCCTACGCGGCGTTCGAGGGCCGGTCGTCGGTGCGGACCTGGCTCTACCGGATCGCCACGAACGTGTGCCTCACGGCGCTCGAGGGCAAGGACCGACGGCCGCTCCCGGCCGGGCTGGGTACGCCCTCCAGCGACGCCGCCGACCGGCTCGTGGAGTCGACGGAGGTGTCCTGGCTGGAGCCGGCGCCCGACCCGTTGGTCGCGGGCGACGCGAGCGACCCGGCCACGATCGTCGCGCAGCGCGAGAGCATCCGGCTGGCCTTCGTCGCTGCCCTGCAGCACCTGCCGGCCCGGCAGCGCGCGGTGCTGATCCTGCGCGACGTCCTGCGCTGGAAGGCCTCCGAGGTCGCCGAGGCGCTCGAGACGAGCGAGGCCGCGGTCAACAGCGCCCTGCAGCGCGCGCACGCCCAGATCGCCAAGGCGAAGGTCAGCCAGGACGAGGTGCCCGCCGAGCTGGACGCCGAGCAGCAGGAAATGCTCGACCGCTACGTCGCGGCGTTCTGGGACAAGGACGTCGACGCCATCGTCGCGATGCTCACCCGTGACGCCGTCTGGGAGATGCCGCCGTTCACCGGCTGGTACACCGGCGCCGAGAACATCGGCCGCCTCATCGACACCCAGTGCCCCGGCGAACGCCACGACATGCCGATGGTGGCGACCCGCGCCAACGGCCAGCCGGCCTTCGGCCTCTACATGCGCCAGCCCGACGGCACGTTCACCCCCTTCCACCTCCAGGTGCTCACCCTCGACGCCTCGGGTGGGGTCAGCCACGTCGCCGCCTTCTTCGACCTGACGCTCTTCGAGACCTTCGGCCTGCCCGCCTCGCTCCCGGCCGGTTACTCCGGCCCGACGTGAGGCAGCAGGTGTCCAGCGCGGCCGGCCACAGCCGGCCACCGCGGGCCGTCGAGCTGCTCGAGCGGGCGATCAGCTACACCCGGACCAGCCTGGTCCTGGTGACCGAGGCCGACCTGGGGCGGCGCACCCCGTGCCGGGGGTGGCTGCTCCACGACCTGCTCACGCACATGGACGACTCGCTGGAGGCCATGGCCGCGGCGGCCCGGGCCACCTCGCTCAGCCTCGTGCCGCCCGTCCCGCCGACCGAGGGCGCCGACCTGCTCCACAGCATCTGCCACCGGGCGCGGGGGTTGCTCGCGCAGTGGCATCCCGAGGACGACGTGCCGGCCGGCCCGGTGGGGCTGGGTGACCTGAGCCTGTCGCGGGAGCTCCTCGGTGCGGTCGGGGCGCTGGAGATCGCCCTGCACGGCTGGGACGTCGCCGAGTCGATCGGCCGGCCCCGCTCGATCCCCCCTGCTCTGGCGATGGACCTGTGGCCGGTGGCCCGGGACCACATCACCGACGCCGACCGGCCGATTCGGTTCGGTGAACCGGTCCAGCTGTCGGACTGGGCGACGCCTGCCGCCCGGCTCCTGGCCCAGGCCGGGCGGTCGACCCGCTGGTGACCGCGCGCGCCGTTGGTGGAAGTTTGCGGCGTCACCCGCGAGGATGAGGCCATGTCCTCGGGGTACCGGTTGCGCAGCGGTGACATCGGGCCGGTCCAGCAGTCCCCGGTGACGTGTGGTTCGGCCTGCCTGACGGTGGCCAGGATGCTGGTCAACCCCGTCTTCGCGCGGTGGATCACCTCCGGTGAGGGCCCACGGGCCGACGCCCCACCCGGCGCCACCGAGAAGGAGCGCTTCGCGGCATACGAGCGGGTCGTGATGGGGCGCACCAACCGGCTGTTCTCCGGGGGCGGCCGGCTCAACGTCCCGTGGCCCCGGTCGCTGGGCACCCCACCCTGGGGTGCTCGCAAGGAGCTCGAGTTCGGGGCGTCGCGGCGGGGGACCGACTACGAGCTGCGGGTGCTCCGGCAGCTCACCCGGCGCGCGCTGCGGGACGCGCACGCGCGCCTCGTGGAGGTCGTCGCCGACGGCGAGCCGGCCCTGCTCTACATCGGCAACGGCCTGCTGCCGCGCCACGTCACGCTGGTCCTCCCGGGTGACGGCGACCGGGTGCTCGACGTCTACGACCCGGCGACGGGTCAGGTGACCCTGCTGGACGAGGGCAGGTTCGCCAGCCGTGAGCTGCGGATCGCCGGATGGGACGTGCCGTGGATCGCGGTGCAGCCCAACGGAACCCGTCGGATTCAGGCCTTCGGCTTCGCCACCGGGATCAGCTCCGCGTCGCGCACCTCGGGAGTCTCGGCCTCGGCGTAGTCGACCGTCCCGGTGATCCGGCCGGCCGCCCGCAGGTCGGTCTCGGCGAGCCGGACGTGGTCGGTCCACCCACCCGGTCCGGCCAGCACGATCGACGCCACCTCGGCGCGCATGCCGACTTTCGCCTCGGACTTGGCCTTGCGGACACCGGCCAGGGCCTCGCCCACGGCGGCCAGGAGTGCGGGGTCGCCCCCGTCGCCGGCTGCGGCGTCAGCAGCCGTCGGCCACGGGGCCCGGTGCACGGAGCCCTCGTGCCACCACGACCAGGCCTCCTCGGTGACGTAGGGCAGCATCGGCGCGAACAGCCGCAGCAGCACGTCGAGGGCGATGCGCAGCGCAGCGCGCGCGGACGCGGCCTCGCCGTCGCCCTGCCCGCCGTAGGCGCGGTCCTTGACCAGCTCGAGGTAGTCGTCGCAGAACGTCCAGAAGAAGGTCTCGCTGACCTCGAGCGCACGGGTGTGGTCCCACGCCTCGAAGCCCGCGGTCGCCTTCGTGACGACGTCGCCGAGCTGGGCGAGCACGGCGCGGTCGAGCGGGTTGGTCACCGCAGCAGCCAGGTCGCCATCCACCTCACCGAAGCTGAGCGCGAACTTCGTGGCGTTGAGGATCTTGATGGCCAGTCGTCGGCCGACCTTCATCTGCCCGGTGTCGTAGGCGGCATCGGCGCCGAGCCGGCCCGAGGCCGCCCAGTAGCGGACGGCGTCGGTGCTGTGCTCCTTGACCACGTCCTCGGGCGTCACGACGTTGCCCTTGGACTTGCTCATCTTCTTGCGGTCGGGGTCGAGGATCCACCCGGACAGCGCGGCGTTGCGCCACGGCACCGAGCCGAACTCGAAGTGCGAGCGCACGACGGTGGAGAACAGCCAGGTGCGGATGATGTCGTGCCCCTGCGGGCGGACGTCCATCGGGAACACCCCCGCGAACAGCTCGGGGTCATCGCGCCAGCGCCCGGCGATCTGTGGGGTCAGGGACGAGGTGGCCCAGGTGTCCATGATGTCGGGGTCGCCGACGAAGCCGCCGGCCTGCCCGCGCTGCGACTCGTCGTAGCCCTCGGGCGCCTGCGCGGCCGGGTCGACGGGCAGCTGGTCCTCGGAGGGCACGAGCTGCTTGTCCCAGACCGGCTCGCCCTGGTCGTCGAGCGGGTACCAGACCGGGATCGGCACGCCGAAGAAACGCTGGCGGGAGACCAGCCAGTCGCCGTTGAGACCGCTGACCCAGTTCTCGAAGCGGGCCCGCATGAAGGCGGGGTGGAAGTCGACCTGCCGGCCGCGCTCGATCATCTCGGCGTTGAGGTCGGCGTCGCGGCCACCGTTGCGGATGTACCACTGCCGCGAGGTGACGATCTCGAGCGGCTTCTCCCCGCGCTCGTAGAAGTTGGCCTTGCGCTGGGTCGGGGTGGGCTCCCCGTCGAGGTCGCCGGACTCGCGCAGGGCGGCGACGATCGCCTCGCGGGCGCTGAAGGTGGTCTTGCCCGCGACCTGCTCGGCGAACAGCTGCTCACCCGGGCTGCCGGCCAGCCACTCGGGCGTCTCGGCCTGGATGCGTCCGGACCGGGTGATCACCGACCGGGTCGGCAGCTGCAGCTCGCGCCACCACAGCACGTCGGTGAGGTCGCCGAAGGTGCAGCACATCGCGATGCCGGCGCCCTTGTCGGGCTCGGCCGCGGGGTGGGCCACCACCGGGATCTCGACCCCGAACAACGGTGAGCGGACCGTGGTCCCGAACAGCGCGGCATACCGCTCGTCGTCGGGGTGGGCGATCAGCGCGACCGCGGACGGGATGAGCTCGGGCCGCGTCGTCTCGATGTGGATCGGGCCGTCGGCGCCGTGGAAGGCGACCCGGTGGTAGGCGCCGGGGTAGTCGCGGGCCTCGAGCTCGGCCTGGGCGACCGCGGTCTGGAAGGTGACGTCCCAGAGTCCGGGCGCCTCGGACTGGTAGGCCTCACCGCGGGCGAGGTTGCGCAGGAAGGCCTGTTGGGCGGTGGCGCGGGAGTGGTCGTCGATGGTGCGGTAGCTGATGTCCCAGTCGAGGCTGAAGCCCATCCGGCGGAACAGTGACTCGAAGGCCTTCTCGTCCTCGACGGTCAGCTCGTCGCACAGCTCGATGAAGTTCTGCCGGGAGATCGGCAAGGTGTCGGCGGCCTTGAGGCTCTTGGCGTCACCGCGGTGCGGCGGCTCGAAACCCTCGACGTAGGGCAGCGACGCGTCGCCCCGCACGCCGTAGTAGTTCTGGACCCGCTTCTCGGTCGGCAGGCCGTTGTCGTCCCAGCCGATCGGGTAGAAGACCTCCAGGCCCTGCATCCGCTTGTACCGGGCCATGCAGTCGGTGTGCGTGTAGGAGAACACGTGCCCCATGTGCAGGGAACCCGAGGCGGTCGGCGGGGGAGTGTCGATCGAGAAGACCGACTCACGCCCCCGGGCGAGCGCCGTGGCGCGGTCGAAGGTGTAGGTGCCCTGCTCCCGCCATACCTGCGCCCACTTGTCCTCGAGTCCCTCGATGGAGGGCTTGTCGGGGATCGTGGCGGCGCCGGACGTGGTGGGTGCATCGGTCATGGCGTGAATCTTCCCATCCCCTCACCAGTGGTGACCAACGGGATACGGGTATGCCGCGGGCTCACCCCTAGGGGCCGTCGACGACCACCACATAGGGTTGCGGCATGGAACCCGTGTACACCCCGGTCATCGGGTTGGCCCGAACGCTGTTCGCCGCCCAGGGCCTCAAGATCACGATGACCGGTACCGAGCACGTGCCGCGTCACGGTGGTGCCGTGATGGCGATCAACCACACCGGCTACTTCGACTTCACGTATGCCGGGTTGGTCGGTGTGAAGGCCGGGCGCTACGTGCGGTTCATGGCCAAGAAGTCGATCTGGTCCAACCCGGTGGCCGGCCCGTTGATGAGGGGGATGAAGCACATCCCGGTCGACCGCGAGGCCGGTCTGGGGTCGTTCGACGCCGCGCGCGACGCGCTGCGCAGCGGTGAGATCATCGGCGTCTTCCCCGAGGCCACCATCTCCAGGTCCTTCGAGCTCAAGGCCTTCAAGTCCGGCACCGTCCGCCTCGCCCAAGAGGCCGGCGTGCCGATCCTGCCGGTCACGATCTGGGGTTCGCAGCGGGTCTGGACCAAGGGCCAGCCGCGCAAGATGGGCCGGCACGGCATACCCCTGCTCATCACGGTCGGCGCACCCATCGTGGTCGGCGCCGACGAGAAGCCGGGCCTGGCCACGGTTCGGGTGCGGGCGGCGATGGAGGCCCAGCTGCACGCCGACCAGGACCGCTACCCGCACTGGCCGGACGCGGAGCGACACCTGTTGCCGGTCCGACTCGGGGGCACCGCACCCTCCGTCGACGAGGCCGAGGAGATGGACCGGGCCGACCGGCGCCGGCGCAGCAGCCACTGAGGCAGGCCGCCCTGGCGGGGTCGCAGCGGCGAGCGGACTAGCGCTTGCCCTGGTTGGTGTGGCCCTTGCCGTGCGCCTTGGCCTGCGCCTTGGCCTTGGCCTGCGCCTTGGTCAGGTGCTTGGCGTGGCCCTTGGCGAGGTGCTTGCCGTGGTGCTTTTCGTGGCCCTTGGCGAGGTGCTTGCCGTGGTGCTTGGGGTGGCCCTTGCCGTGGCCGTTCCCGGCGACGGCCGGCTTGACGGTGCCATTGCCCCGGCCGTTGCCGCTGCCCTTCCCGATGGCCTGGCCCTTGCCGTTCCCGTTGCCCTCTCCGTTGCCCGCGGGCACCACGGGTGGCCGCGGCTTCGGCGGGGTGGGGACCTCCGGAGCGGTGGGCGTGACGGGCGGCTCGGTGGGCGTGGGGGTCGGGGTGTCGACGGGCGTCGACGGCGTCTGGGGGTTCGGGTGGAAGACGGCGACCACGACCTGGACCCCGGTCCCGCGAGGCGGGCTCACGCCCTCGTCGGTGCCGCCACTGCCGTCCTGACCTCCGCCGGAGTCGGTCGGGCCGGTGGCGGGCTTCGTCGGCGTGGGGGTGGGGACCCGTCCGGGCGAGGGTGTGTCGCCCGGGGTGGAGGGCAGCGGGCCGGGGACCACCGGGCCGTCGGCCGTGACGAGTGGACCGCGGTCCCGGCCCAGGATGCCGTCGATGGCGACGCTGAGCAGGCCGCTCATGGCCGCGGCCGTGCTGATGCCGCCGACGGCGAGCAGCCACGCGGCTGCGGCGGCGGCGGTCCGGGCCGACCGGCTGGGGGTGCCGAGGGTCCGCTGGGCGCTGGCGGGGGCGGACGACTGCAGGCTGTGGATGTCGACGACCGACGGCTGCTGGAGCGCCCCGACCGGCACCAGCGCCGGTCCCGCGGTGGCTGCGGCGCCGAACGGGCCCACCGGAGCCGGTGTCGCTGGTGCCCGAGCCGAAGCCAGGGCGGCCGGGGCCACTGGCCTGAGCACCACGGGGAACCCCGCCGCGAACAGCCCAGCGGCAAAGGGCAGGTCGGCGAGCTCGCCCGGAGTCGCCGGCACCCGCAGGGAGTCGATCAGCACCTCCAGCGTCACGGGCAGGTGCTGCTGGCCCTGGCGCACGAGGGCCAGGACGGTGTTGGGCTCGAGGCCGGTCAGTCGCGAGACGGCCTCGCGGCCGAGGTTGGCCACGGCACCCATGGCCAGGACCTCCGCCTCCGCAGGCGGGCAGGCGCGCAGCGCCGCGATGGCCCGGCCGAGGGCCTCGGGCTCGACGTCGGAGGGAGCCTCCGACGGACCTGCTGGTGCCAGCGAGGAGGCACCGTCGCCGGCCAGCACGGCGGTGCGGGCAGCGCCCACGACCAGCTCGAGCCAGGCGTCGTCGTCAGGAGGGCAGACCTGCAGCTGGGGCAACGCCGCCGCCCAGGCCGTGCGGGCGAGCTCGGCGTGGTCGCCGTCGGCCGTCACCCGCAGGTAGCGCAGCAGCACCGGGTTGGTGGCCGCGTGGAGGCGTGCGAAATCGTCCGCGACGCCCCCTTGGGCGCCGTGGAGGTATGTGGCGATTTCCCCCGGCACGTACCCAGTTTCGTCCTCTTGCGTGCGAAGACGCGTCATCCGTTCGGCCGATGTTGGCCGAATGTGGTCGCGCAGCCGGCGACGTCAGCCGTACAAAGGTTGGTTCGGCCGGGCCCGGCCGCGCTCAGAGCGGGTGTCCCAGGTGAGCCATCGCCTGGCGCAGGAGCACACCGTGCCCGCCGTCCATCTCCTCGAGGAGCGAGGGCGCGACGGCCTCATCGGGGGTCAGCCAGGCGAGGTCGAGGGCGTCCTGCTGCGGCTGGCAGTCACCGGCCACCGGCACCACGAACGCGAGCGACACCGCGTGCTGGCGAGGGTCGTGGAACGGCGTGACACCGGGTGTCGGGAAGTACTCCGCCACAGTGAAGGGTTGCGGGCTGGCGGGGACCTGGGGCAGGGCCATCGGCCCGAGGTCCTTCTCGATGTGCCGGATCAGGGCGTCGCGGACCCGCTCGTGGTAGAGCACTCGGCCGGAGACGAGCTCGCGGTTGATCGCCCCGTCGGAGGCGCGCAGGAGCAGACCGACCGCGCTCACGGCCCCGCGCTCGTCGACCCGCACCGGGACCGCGTCGACGTAGAGGATGGGCAGCCGCTCGCGGGCGGCGTCGAGCTCCTCGCGGGTCAACCAGGCCTCACTGCGGTCGAGTTCGAGGTTGCTCATGGCCCTGTTTCTACCAGTCACCCCCGAGCCCCAGCTTTATCGGGTCATGCAGGAACGTTGACCTTCACCCCGGTTGCGAAGTCGTGCGAGGGTCAACGAAGTCCCTAGACCCGATAAAGGTGTGACTCGGTCAGGACCAGTAGACCCGGCCGGGGTTGAGGATTCCGCGTGGGTCGAACAGCGCCTTCACCGCGCGCTGGCGCTCGAGCTCGGGCTCGCCGAGCTCCTGCGCGAGCCACGGCGCCTTCAGCGTGCCCACCCCGTGCTCGCCGGTGATCGTGCCGCCCATCTGCAGGGCCGCCGTGACCATCGCGGAGAACGCCTGGTGGGCCCGCTGCCGGCTGGTCGGGTCGGCGGGGTCGAAGAAGATGCTCGGGTGCAGGTTGCCATCCCCGGCATGGCCGGCCATCACGATCTCGACGCCGTGGGTGGCGGCGATGCCCTGACCGGTGCGGATCAGGTCGGTCAGCCGACCCACGGGGACGCAGACGTCCTCGAGGTAGCGCGGGCCCTTGGCCTCCAGGGCCGGGCTGAGCGCCCGACGGCCCGCGAGCAGCAGGTCGGCCTCGGCCGGGTCGTCCGCCACGGCCACGTCCACGGCCCCCGCGTCGGTGAGCAACGCGGCATACCGCTGCACGTCCTCGCCGGTGTGGTCGGGGCGGTCGGACTGCACGAGCAGCACCGCCGCGCAGTCCTGCGGGAAGCCGTAGTCCGCGAGCGCCTGGACGGCCGCCACCGCGGCCCGGTCGAGCAGCTCGACCAGCGAGGGCACGTGCCGCTCGCGGCGCAGGGCGACGATCGCCACGGAGGCGGCGTCGAGCGAGTCGAAGGTCGCCAGCACGGTGAGGGCAGGGTCGGGCGCGGGCACCAGGCGCGTGGTGACCTCCGTGACCACCCCGAGCGTGCCCTCCGACCCGACGAACAGGCCGGTGAGGTCGAGGCCGGCCACGCCCTTCGCGGTGCGGTGGCCGGTGCGGATGACCTCCCCGCCGGGCAGCACGACCTGGAGGGCGCGGACGTAGTCGGCCGTGACGCCGTACTTCACGCAGCAGAGGCCGCCGGCATTGGTGGCGACGTTGCCGCCGACCGTGCAGAACGCCGAGCTGGCGGGGTCGGGTGGGTAGAAGAGCCCTTCGGCGGCCGCCGCGTCCTTGAGCGCCTTGGTGACGACGCCCGGCCCGAGCACGGCCAGGCCCTCGAGCGGGTCGACCGTGGTGATCGTGTCGAGGCCCTCCGTGTTGAGGACGACGCCACCCTCGATCGCCACCGAGCTGCCGCTCAGGCTGCTGCGCGCGCCCTGTGGCACGACCGGCGTCCGGGTCTCGTGGGCCCACCGCATCACCTCGACGACGTCACCGAGGTCCCGCGCGCGGACGACCTCGAAGTCGGCCGGGGCGACCGCGCCCACCGACTGGTCGACGGCGTAGGTCGCCTTGACGTCGGGGTCGGTGACGGTGCGGATGGGCAGCGAGGTGGGCGTGCTCACCCGTGCAGCGTATGCCGCGTGGCCGGCTCGTCGGCGTCGGCGAGCTCCACGTCGGCGAACTCCACGTCGGCGTCGAAGGCGGCCCGTCGCGAGGCCCGGCGCAGCGTGCCCAGGACAGCCCGCCCGGTGACGGCGATGAGGACGACGTTGGTGACCGCGCGCCCGAGGTCCCACCAGACCGACGTGGCCAGCGAGAAGAGCCCGAACCGGCGCAGGTTCTCCCACGGTCGGGCACCCGCGACGAACGACAGGTCGCTCGCCAACCCGCTGGCGAACGGCCAGAACGAGAAGTTGAGCGCCACCCCGTAGAGCAGCCCGGCCACCGCGCCGTAGCCGGCCAGGAGGAGCAGCTCCCAGCGCCGGGGGACCCGCGGGAGCAGGCCGGCGCCCAGACCCACCCAGGCGGCACCGAGCATCTGGTAGGGCAGCCACGGGCCGACCCCACCGGTGACCAGCGCGGAGGCGAACAGCGTGGTCGAGCCGAGCACGAACCCGAAGGCGGGACCGAAGACCCGGCCGCCCAGGACGAGCAGGAAGAAGACCGTCTCGAGCCCGGCCGTGCCGGCGCCCAGCGGGCGCAGCGCAGCACCGACCGCCGACAGCACGCCGAGCATCGCCACGGCCTTGACGTCGAGGCCACCCTCGCTGATCTCGAACAGCACCACCGCCATCAGCAGCGGCAGCAGGAGCGCGAAGACCAGCGGGGCGTCGGCGTGCTGGCCGAGCCGCGAGCCGGCCGTCGCGAAGAGCGGCCAGAGGAAGGCCAGCAGCCCGGCCACGGACACCAGGACGAGCGCCGCCGTGGAGCGCGGACGCAGGGCGATGGCGCGCATCGGGGTGGCCATCAGGGTGCCCCGAGCCTGGTGGCGGCGCCCAGCACCTGGTCGAGGCGCAGCACTCGCGCCGGGGCGAGCACCTTGGCCACCTGTGGTGCGAACGCGGGGGAGTCGCACAGGATGTCGGTGGCCGGCCCGTCCGCGACGACCTTCCCCTCGGCCAGCACCACGACCCGGTCGGCCGCCGTGGCGGCGAACTCCACGTCGTGGGTCGCCACCGCCAGCGCGGTCCCCCCTGCGGCGAGATCGCGCAGGACGGTGGCCAGGGCCGCCTTGCCGGGGTAGTCCAGCCCCCGGGTGGGTTCGTCGAGGAGCAGCGCCCCCGGAGACGCGGAGAGCTGGATCGCGAGCACGAGGGCCAGCTGCTGCCCCTCGGACAGGTCGCGTGGGTGGTGGTCGTCCGGTATGCCGGGTGCGAGCCGATCGAGCGTGGCGCGCGTTGCGCCCGGTGCGGCTCCCGACTCGTGGTCGGACTGCTGGCACTCGGCGTGCACCGAGTCGAGGTAGAGCAGGTCCGGGGCGCTCTGGGGGACAAGCCCGACGTGGCCGCGCCGGGTGCGCGGAGCCTCGGCGGCGGGGTCGACCCGTGCGCCGGTGGCCGTGACGACGGTGACCGCACCGTCACTGCGGGTGCCGCTGCCGTGCAGGGCCCAGAGCAACGAGGACTTGCCAGAACCGTTGCGGCCCATGAGGACTGCGAGCTCACCGTCGCGCAGGGACAGGTCCACCGAGCGCACCGCGGCCACAGTGCCGTGGGTGACCGAGACGGCCGAGGCGATGAGGCGCTCAGGTCCCAGGGGGTGTGTCTCCACTCCCGCAACCTGAGCACCCCCCGGGGCGCCCAGGTTGCGGGAAAGGTCGGCGCGGAGTCCAGTCGCTGCACGCCGGGCATCCCGGACCGTCAGGGGCAGCGGGTCCCAGCCGGCCCAGCGTCCGAGGTGGACCACCGGTGGCGCGAGGGCCGAGGTGGCCATGACGTCGCTCGGTCGGCCGTCGCTGACCGTGCCGTCGTCGTGCACCTCGATGACCCGGTCGGCCGCCCCGACGATCCGCTCCAGCCGGTGCTCCGAGAGCAGGACGGTCAGGCCGAGGTCGTGCACCAGCCGCGAGAGCGTCGCGAGCACCTCCTCGGCGCCGGTCGGGTCGAGGGCCGAGGTGGGTTCGTCGAGCACGAGGAGACGCGGGCTGGCCGTGAGCACCGACCCGATGGCCACCCGCTGCTGCTGCCCGCCCGAGAGGTCGCGCAACGGCGCGTCGCGCAGGTCGGCGATGCCCAGCAGGTCGAGCACCTCCTCCACCCTGCGGCGCATGGCTGCCGGGTCGAGCGCCAGCTGTTCGAGCGTGTAGGCGAGCTCCTCCTCCACGGTGTCCGTCACGAAGCCTGCCAACGGGTCCTGGCGCACGACGCCGACCACGCCCGCGAGGTCCCGCGGCCGGTGGTTGCGGGTGTCCCGGCCGAAGACCGACACCCGGCCCGAGAGGTGGCCACCGGTGAAGTGGGGGACGGTGCCGTTGACCGCGCCCAGCAGGGTCGACTTGCCCGAGCCCGTTCGGCCGGTGACGACGACGAGCTCACCCTCCTGGAGGGCGAACGACGCCGCGCGGAGCGCGGGACGAGGGCGATCGGCATACCGGATGGTGACGCGGTCGAAGACGACGGGGGCGTGCGGGTCGACGGGGCCGCTCATGGCTCTCCTCGCCGGGCCACCGGCGGGTCGGGGGCGACGAACGCCGGGAGGGCGGCCACGAGGATCCCGAGGACGGGCAGCAGCGGCAACGCGGGGGCAGCAAGCGGGTCGACGGGGAGGACGAGGGTGCCCGGCGCACGGGCGGACTGCACGACGACGAGGACGGTGGCCAGCAGGCCCGAGGCGGCGACGAGCCACTCGGGCAGCGACCACGGGTCGGGCCGGTAGACGCTGCGCTGCACGCTGCGGCCGCCCACCCGCAGGCCGATCGCCGACAGGGCGAGGCCGAGGACGAGCATGGGGAGGCCGATGACCGCCGGTGCGGTGCTGTCGAGCAGACCGTACATCCCGATACCGGCGCCCAGCAGCCCGGTGAGGGTCAGGGCGGCGGTGACCCGCCGCGTGGCCGGCGACTGCTCGGTCCGGCGCCCGTACCCACGCGAGTCCATCGCCGAGGCGAGCGAGAGTGACCGGTCGAGGGTGTCCTGGAGGACCGGCAGCGCGACCCGGCCGACCGACCGGAGGCCGGTGCCACCCTCGCCCCGCAGCACCCGGGCGCGCCGGACCCGCTGGACGCTCTCCGCCAGCTGCGGTGCGACCGTGACCGAGATGACGACGGCGGTGCCGATCTCGTGCAGCGCACTCGGCAGCGCCCGCAGGAGGCGCTTGGGGTTGGCCAGCGCGTTGGCTGCGCCGATGCAGGCGATCAGGCTGGCCAGCCGCAGACCCTCGACCGCCGCGGCCAGCAGGCCCTCGAGGTAGAGCGGGCCGAGGAGGGTGATGCCGGGCAGCTCGACACTGGGCAGGGTGTAGAGGCGGGTGCTGCCGAGCTTGTAGCCGACCACGACGTGCAGCAGGACCCGCAGGACGATGATCACCGCCCCGAGCACGAGGTACAGCCGGAACGCCCGCGCCCACGGGGAGCTGCCGCGCTTGGCCGCGACCACGAGGCAGGCGACGGTCACGGCGAGCAGGAGCAGGAGGGGGTTGCTGGTGCGGGAGCAGGCCACCGCCAGCCCGATCGCCCACACCCACCAGGCGACCGGGTGGAGGTGTCGGGCCAGCGGGGAGCCTGCCGTGCGCACGAGCCTCAGCTGGCGGCTCGGCGACGGATCGCCAGGTATGCCGCGCCGGCGCCGACCAGCCCGACCAGGCCGAGACCGGCCAACAGGGTGGTCGGCGAGCCCGAGTCGGTCGAGTCCGCCCGGGCCGCTGCGGCGTTCGCGCCGTCGCCGGTCGAGTCCGTCGAGGGGGTCGTGCCGGTGGTGGTGCCACTCGGCGCCGTGGTGGTCGTGCTGCCCGGCGCCGTGGTCGACGGCCTCGGGCCGGGCCTGGTCACCGAGCCGGCGGCCGAGGTGGTGCCGGGCTTCGCGCCGGCCGAGCTGCTCGAGCTGCTGGGACGCGGGGGAGTGGTGCTCGCGGGCTTCGGCTTGGGCGCCGGCGGCCGGCTCGACGACGAGGACGGGCTGGGCGACGGCGACGGCTTGGGGGCAGCCTTGGCGGGAGGGGGGCTGCTGGGGGCCCCACCGGAGCCGAACGCGAACCCGATGACGCTGCCCGGCGCAGGGTCGTAGTCCGCCACGCCGGAGCTGCTGTAGGTCCACGAACCTCCGCGGGGCGCGTGGAAGAACGCCCAGTAGGCGCTCGCCGGAGGCATCCGCTGGCAGGACTGGTCGGAGGGGACGCTGTTGATCTTGCAGACCACCGTGCCCGGGTACTGGACCGGGCTGACGACCGTGGCGACCTTCTTGAGCACCTTCATGGCGGAGGTGTCGTCCGCGGCGCAGAGCGTGCTGCTGCTCGAGCCGTAGTCGATCACCACCGTCACGCCGGTCGTGTTGCTGCAGGCCGCCGCCTGGGCGGCCCCGCCCGGGAGGGCGAGGCCACCGGCGAGGACCAGACCGGCGACGGCGACGAAGCGCGCGACGAGCCGCATCAGGCGTGCACGCCCTTGCGCCGGGCGAGCACGATGGCGCCGACCCCGGCCAGCAGGAGCAGTGTGCCCAACAGGCTCATCGCCGCCACGTCGGTGCCGGTGAGGGCCAGCGACCCGGGCGTGGCCGACCCGGGGTCAGCCGGGTCGTTGCTACCGGTCGAGGGAGCCGAGGACGTGCTCGTCGACGTCGCGGGCGACGTGGTGGTCGTCGTGCTGGTGCGGCAGTCGAGCGTCGGCGCGGTGGCCGCGGCGCCGTCCGCGCTGACCGTCAGCAGCGAGTCGCCGGCCAGGCCCAGGGTGGCCTGGGGCGTGGCCCGCAGCGCACGGTCGATCGCAGCCGTCGTGGTCGGGGCTGCCTTGAGGGTGGCGTGGTCGGCTGCGGTGAAGGCGATCCCGCCGCGCAGGCCGACCGCGAAGGAGCAGTCGAACTGGAGCGAGGCCAGGAACTCCTGGGCACTCGCGAGCTCGTCGTCGAGGCCACCGGCGGCGAAGGCCTGCGCCGCGACACCGGCGGTGTTGGCGTTGTACTGGCCGTCCTGGTTGAGGAAGCCACCGTTGGGCGCCTGGCGCGACGAGAGCCAGTCGAGTGCGTCGAGCGTGGCCGGGTCGTCCGCCCCCAGCAGGCCGACGAGGGCCTGGGCGGCGAAGGCAGTGGCATCCGCGTCGCTCGTGCAGGCGGCACCCGCGACGTCGAGGTTGCCGCGGAACCCGCCGTCGGAGCACTGCTGGTCGAGGAGGTAGTCGCCAGCCGCGTCCGGGACCGAGCCGGTCGCGCGACCGAGGGCGATGATGTCGAGGACCTGGCCGATGGTGTTGGAGTAGTCGCCGCTCGGGTTGGTCGGGTCACCGAAGTTGGACTTGTCGGAGAACCGGCCGTCGACGGTCATCAGGCCCTCGAGCCGCGCGACCAGGTCCTGGCCGCCGAAGTCGGTGGGGTCGCCGCCCTGGGCGACCACGCCGACGATGAGCTTGCCCAGCGGGCCGGCGTAGGTCTCGGCGGTGGGTGAGCCGGGCGGGTCGGGGTAGCCGACGTAGTCGTTGACGTGGGCGGCGAGGTAGTCGGTGGTGGCATCCGCCTGGTCGAGCCCGGCGCCCGCCCCGTCCAGCGCGAGGATCGCGTCGATGGTGTTGCCGCCATCGAAGAAGGTCGAGGCAGGGTAGTTGTAGTGGTCGTCGCGCGCGGCGAGGGTGCGGACCACGAAGCCCGCGGCGTAGGCGGCCTGGTCCGAGCTGTCACCCGGCACGAGGGCGGCCCGCATCGAGGAGCTGGCGCCGAACGGCATCCGCTCCTTCGACGCGGCCGGGGCCTTGGCCTTCGCGGCGGTCTTCGGCTTCGACGCGGTCGTCGTCGTGGCGGGGGGCGGGGTCGTCGACGTCGTGGACGACTCGGTGCTCGTCGTCGCGGTGCCGGTGGTCGGCGGTGTCGTCGTCGTGGGCGACTCGGTGGCCGTCGTGGTCGTCGTCGACGGCGTGGTGGTGCTCGTGCTGCCGGTGCTCGTGCCGGTCGGCTCGGTCGTGCCGGCGAACGCCGCGCCGGGGACGACCAGGGTGGCCGCCAGGGCCAGGGCGAGGGCAGCCGCCGGACGGGCGGTGCGAAGGGTGCGGTGCATGGTGCCTCTTCAATGCGAACGGTGTCGCGACGGGTGCACCGGCACCAGAACGTGAAAGACCCCCGACGTCGCTGGAGCGACATCGGGGGGCGGCCTCGGACTGGGTGTCCGGGCTCCGCCCCGCGTACCTCGACGGAAATGGAGCCGCTTCGCGTACCAGGTGTTCCGGCTTGCCGCGTTTCAGGCGGCCTACGGTTGCGGGTCAGCGCCGGCATCTGACCGGCTTCCCCTGGTGTCGCGTCGTGGGTGTTGCCATGCGGTCGGGACCTCAGGGCAACGCCGCTCAGACTACACCGCTGGAGGGCGTCCTCCCGTCGTGCGCACGTGCCGTTCGTCACGGACGGCTAGACTGGGCTGCACAGGCGTCGAACCGGCCATCACCGGGGAGCCTCCGGAAGAACGGCAGGGCGCCCCGCGGCATACGCAGGGCACCCGGCTCACTAGAACCGGACGGGTGGGTCCGTCACAACCTTCGGCAAGAGCGGCCGTATGCCGCGTGCGGAGCACGCGGGGCACGGCAAGCGAGGTGGCACCGCGGTGCCGTCGGGAAACCCGGCGACGTCGTCCTCGTGTGAGAACACGAGTGATGTGAGGACCGCCGACACCATGACCTACCCCAAGGTCTCCAGCGACACCGTCTCCAGCGACGCCCCGGGCACTCCCTCGGGCGTGCCCGCGTCCCCGCGCTTCCCGGAGATCGAGGAGCGCATCCTGAAGTACTGGGACGAGGACGGCACCTTCATCGCGTCGGTGGAGAACCGGTCGGCCGGCACCAACGGCGACAACGAGTTCGTCTTCTACGACGGCCCGCCGTTCGCCAACGGCCTGCCCCACTACGGCCACCTGCTCACCGGCTACGTCAAGGACCTGATCCCGCGCTACCAGACGATGCGCGGTCGCCGGGTCGAGCGCCGGTTCGGGTGGGACACCCACGGCCTGCCCGCCGAGCTCGAGGCGATGGCCCAGCTCGGCATCAAGACCAAGGACGAGATCCTCGAGATCGGCATCGAGGAGTTCAACGCCAAGTGCCGCCAGTCGGTGCTGAAGTACACGGGGGAGTGGCGTGAGTACGTCACGCGCCAGGCCCGCTGGGTCGACTTCGACAACGACTACAAGACGCTCAACCCCGACTACATGGAGTCGGTCATCTGGGCGTTCAAGTCGCTGCACGACAAGGGCCTGATCTACGAGGGCTTCCGCGTCCTGCCCTACTGCTGGAACGACCAGACGCCGCTGTCGAACCACGAGCTGCGGATGGACGACGACGTCTACCAGATGCGCCAGGACCCGGCCGTCACCGTCGGCGTCCGGCTGTCCACCGGCGAGCTGGCCCTGGTCTGGACGACCACGCCGTGGACCCTGCCGTCGAACCTCGCGGTGATGGTCCACCCCGACATCGACTACGTCGTCGTGGAGTCCGCCCTGCCCACCGGCAGCACCGAGCGCTACGTCATCGGTGCGGAGCGGCTGCCCAGCTACGCGCGGGACCTGTTCGGCGACCCCAAGTCCGACGTGGAGTCCTTCGTCGTCGAGCGGCTCAAGGGCCGCGACCTGCTGGGCCGCTCCTACACGCCGCCGTTCAGCTACTACGAGGGCCACGAGAACGCCCACCGCGTGGTCGAGGCCGACTTCGTCACGACCGGCGACGGCACCGGGCTGGTGCACAGCGCCGGCGCCTTCGGCGAGGACGACAAGATCGTGACCGACCGCGAGGGCATCGAGCCGGTCATGCCGGTCGGCCCGGACGGGTGCTTCACCTTCCCGGTCGCGGAGTACGAGGGCATGCTCGTGTTCGACGCCAACCTGCCGATCATCGACCACCTCAAGGCCGCCACCCGCGGCGAGGCCGACCACGGCTCGGTCACGGACGGCACCGTCCTGGTGCGCCGGGAGACCTACGACCACTCCTACCCGCACTGCTGGCGTTGCCGGCAGCCGTTGATCTACAAGGCGGTGTCGAGCTGGTTCGTCGAGGTGACCAAGTTCAAGGACCGCATGCTCGAGCTCAACGAGCAGATCGACTGGACCCCCGACCACATCAAGAACGGCCAGTTCGGCAAGTGGCTCGACAACGCCCGCGACTGGTCGATCACCCGCAACCGCTTCTGGGGCAGCCCCGTTCCGGTGTGGCGGTCCGACGACCCGCAGTACCCGCGGATCGACGTCTACGGGTCCTTCGAGGAGATCGAGCGCGACTTCGGCCGGCTGCCCCGCAGCGCCGACGGCCAGGTCGACCTGCACCGCCCGTTCGTCGACGAGCTGACCCGGCCCAACCCGGACGACCCGACCGGGCAGTCGACGATGCGTCGCGTCGAGGACGTCCTCGACGTGTGGTTCGACTCCGGCTCGATGAGCTACGCCCAGGTGCACTACCCGTTCGAGAACGCCGAGTGGTTCGAGCACCACTTCCCGGCCGACTTCATCGTCGAGTACATCGGGCAGACCCGCGGCTGGTTCTACATGCTCCACATCCTCTCGACGTCGCTGTTCGACCGACCGGCCTTCAGCTCGGTGATCTGCCACGGGATCGTGCTCGGGTCCGACGGCCAGAAGATGTCGAAGTCGCTGCGCAACTACCCCGACGTCCGCGAGGTGTTCGACCGCGACGGGGCCGACGCCATGCGCTGGTTCCTCATGGGCAGCCCGATCCTGCGCGGTGGCAACCTCATCGTTACCGAGCAGGGCATCCGGGACGGGGTGCGCCAGGTGATCATCCCGCTGTGGAACACCTGGTACTTCTTCTCGTTGTACGCCAACGCGTTTGGTGGCACTGGGGGGAAGGGTGGCAGTGGTGGTGGGGCCGGGTACGAGGCGAAGTGGTCGACGGCGTCCACCGACCCGCTCGACCGCTACCTGCTGGCCAAGCTGCGCCAGTACGTCGAGACCATGACGACCCAGCTCGACGGGTACGAGGTGGCCTCGGCCTGCGAGACGACGCGCGGCTTCCTCGACGTGCTGACCAACTGGTACGTGCGGCGTTCGCGCGAGCGGTTCTGGGACACCGGAGCGACCGGCGGTGCAGCCGGCGGTGGTGCCGCGCAGGCGTTCGACACCCTCTACACCGCGCTGGAGGTGCTGTGCCGCGTGACGGCGCCGCTGCTCCCGCTGGTGACCGAGGAGATCTGGCGGGGCCTGACCGGTGGCCGTTCGGTGCACCTCACGGACTGGCCGGAGGCCTCGGACCTGCCTGCTGACGACGCGCTCGTTGCGGCGATGGACCGGGTCCGCGACGTCTGCTCCGTCGCCTCGTCGCTGCGCAAGGCCGACGGGCTGCGCACCCGCCTGCCGCTGGGTGACCTCACCGTGGTCGTGGCCGATGCCGCGTCCCTGCAGGCCTACACGCCGATCATCGCCGACGAGGTCAACGTCAAGCAGGTCACCCTCATCGACGAGAGCGACCCGGCGGCCGCTGCGTTCGCGGTCGACCAGCGGCTGACGGTGCACGCGCGGGTGGCCGGGCCCCGACTCGGTCGCGAGGTGCAGAAGGTCATCCAGGCCTCGAAGTCCGGCGACTGGACGGTGGACGAGGACGGCACGGTGCAGGCCGGCGGGATGGTGCTGCAGGAGGGCGAGTTCACCCTCGAGCAGGCCTTCCTCGGGGAGAAGGACGAGCGGCACAGCCGGGCCCTGCTGCCCGACGGCGGTGGCGTCGTGGTCCTCGACACCCTCGTCACGCCCGAGCTCGCGCAGGAGGGCCTGGCGCGCGACATCGTCCGGGCCGTCCAGCAGGCACGGCGCGACGGCGGGCTCGACGTGTCCGACCGGATCTCGTTGACGGTCACGGGCTCCCAGGCGGTCTGGGAGGCGACGGTGGCACACCAGACGCTGATCGTCGAGGAGACGCTGGCCAGCCAGTTCGGGTCGGCGCCGCAGCTCGACGCCTTGCCGGAGCGCGCCGACGTCGTCGGTGCCACGGTCGGTGACGGCGAGCCGGTGCGCATCAAGGTGATGAAGCTCTGACCCGGCCCTGACCCGGCTGGACGAGACGGGCGGTGGTCCTCCGGGACCGCTGCCCGTTTCGCGTCGAGGGTGGTCACTGCGGGAGGATGGGTGGCATGCCCGCCCCTGATGCCGCCCAGCGCGAGGCCGCGCACAACCTCGAGGTCATGAAACGGCTCCGTGAGGTCGAGCAGGCGATCGACGCCCGCGCGCCGGAGTCCGACATCGAGCCGTCCCTCGACCAGATCCGTGCGGTCATGGACCTTCTCGGCGACCCCCAGCGCAGCTACCCGGTGATCCACCTGACCGGCACCAACGGCAAGACGTCGACGACCCGGATCATCGACTCGCTGCTGCGCGAGATGGGGCTGAAGACGGGGCGGTTCACCTCGCCGCACCTGCACTCGATGCGCGAGCGGATCGCCCTGTCCGGGGTGCCGATCAGCCCGGAGCGGTTCATCGCCGCCTACGACGAGGTGCTGCCGTTCGTCGAGCTCGTCGACGCCCAGTCCGCGGAGGCCGGGCGTCCGCGGATGAACTACTTCCAGATGCTGGTGGCCATCGCGTATGCCGCGTTCGCCGATGCGCCGGTCGACGTCGCCATCGTGGAGGTCGGGTTGGGCGGGGCGTGGGACGCGACCAACGTCGCCGACGGCCAGGTCGCCGTGGTCACCCCGGTGAGCCTCGACCACACCCGCATGCTCGGCGACACCGTCGAGGCCATCGCCGACGAGAAGTCCGGCATCATCAAGGCCGGCGCCGTGGCCGTCATCGGCGTCCAGGAGCCCGAGGTCACCGAGATCATGGCGGCACGGGCGGAAGCGGTGGGTGCACGAATCGCCTTGGAGGGCAACGACTTCGGTCTGTTGACGAGAGAAGTCGCCGTCGGTGGGCAGCAGATCTCGGTGCGCGGCCTCAGCGGCGACTACGAGGACCTCCTGCTGCCCCTGCACGGTGCCCACCAGGCCCACAACACCGTGCTCGCCATCGTGGCCGTGGAGGCGTTCCTCGGCGGCGGCGAACAGCGCCTCGAGCCCGACATCGTGCGGGCGGGGATCGCGGCCGTCGCCTCACCGGGGCGCCTCGAGATCGTGCGGAGGTCGCCCACCGTGCTGGTCGACGCGGCGCACAACCCCGCCGGCGCCCTCGCGCTGCGGGCCGCCCTCGAGGACTCCTTCAACTTCGCCAGGATCATCGGGGTGGTGGCGATCCTCAAGGACAAGGACGCCACCGAGATGCTCGAGATCCTCGAGCCGGTGCTCGACCACGTCGTCGTCTCCCGGACCACCTCACCGCGGGCGATGCGCCCCGACGAGCTCGGCGAGCTGGCGGTCGACATCTTCGGCGAGGACCGCGTCACGGTGGTGCAGGACCTGCCCGACGCCCTCGACACCGCAGCGGGCCTGGCCGACGAGGGCGGTGTCGGCGGGGGAGTGCTCGCCACCGGTTCGGTGACGACCGCCGCCGAGGTGCGCATGCTGCTCGGCGCCACCGAGGTCTGACCGGGAGACCCCACGCGTCCCCCCTTGATCGGGTGACCCGATAAAGGTCGGCTCCACCCCGAAACGGTTCCGGGGTGGAGCCGACCTTTGCCGGGTGAGGCGACGTGCCGATCCGGTGCGCTACTTCTTGCCGATCTGGCCCACGTCGAGGTGGGTCTTCGCGTCGGCCTTCGCGTGCTTCTCGGCGCGCTTCTCCTTGATGGACTTGCCCGCCTTCTTGGCCAGGTGTTGTCGAGGTGACTTGTCGGCCATGGCTGTGCTCCCAGCGCTAGGAAGCCTGAATGACTCCGTGCTCTGACAGTACGCCGTTCCGGTGCCTGCACGCGGCCGTGACCGCACGGCATACGCTCGAGGCATGGGAAAGCTCGTGGTGCTCGTCCTCGTGGTGGCGGTCGTCTTCTGGCTGGTCACGAGGTTCCGTGACAACGGCCGGGGTGGTCGATGAAGGGGATCGTCTTCTACGGGTCCCTCGGCACGTTCACCTGGCGGATGCTGGCCACCGTGCTGGGCAGCCAGGGAGTCGTCGTGTTCCTGGGGGCCCTGGTCGCGCGCGGGCTTGCCAGCGCCGAGGGTGACAGCCGCAGCCATGCGTGGCTGTGGACCGGGGTCGGGCTGGCGCTGCTGTGCTTCCTCGCCGCCGGGCTGATGCGGCGCCCGTGGGGCGTCACGCTGGGCTGGCTGATCCAGGTGCTCACCTTCGCGAGCGCCGTGGTGGTGCCGGCGATGATCGGCGTCGGGGTCATCTTCCTCGTGCTGTGGGTGGGCTCGCTGGTGTTGTGCCGGCGGGTCGAGGACCAGGTGGCCGAGCGGGACCGGGCCTCTGCGGCTCGGTAGGCTGGCGCCGTGACGACTCAGACCGAACGTTCCCTTGTCCTGGTCAAGCCCGACGGGTTCGCCCGCGGCCTCTCCGGCGAGGTCCTGCGCCGCATCGAGGCGAAGGGCTACACGCTGGCCGCGCTCGCGATCACCACGCCGACCCGGGAGCAGCTCGCCAAGCACTACGCCGAGCACGAGGGCAAGCCGTTCTACGAGCCGCTCGTCGAGTTCATGTCCAGCGGCCAGGTCACCGCGATCGTCATCGAGGGCAACCGCTGCATCGAGGGCTTCCGGGCCCTGGCCGGTGCCACCGACCCGACCGCGGCGCTGCCCGGCACGCTCCGCGGCGACCTCGGCCGCGACTGGGGCAAGAAGGTGCAGGAGAACATCGTCCACGGCTCTGACTCCCCGGAGTCGGCCGCCCGCGAGATCGCGATCTGGTTCCCGAACCTCTAGGTCCTACGGCGTCTCGAGGTCGTCGAGCCTGCTGATCACCACTTCGAGGAGCGCGGCCAGCTGGCTGCGCTCCTTGCGGGTCAGGCCCGCGAGGACGTCGGACTCGACGACGTTCGCCTCGCGCACGGCGGCACCGAACAGCTCCCAGCCCTGGTCGGTGAGCTCGACGCGCACGCGGGTGCGGTTGTCGGGGTCGGGGGAGCGGCGCACCAGGCCGCGTTCGGTCATCTTGTCGAGCCGGTGGGTCATCGAGGACGCCGCCACGTTGCTGGCGTCGGCGAGGCGGCTCGGTGTCATGGGGGCGCCGTCGGCGGTGGCCAGCTGCGCCACGACCGACCACTCGCCGTGCGACAGGTCGAGGTCGACCAGCTGGCGGGTGTACCACTGCTCGAGCTTGCGGCTCATCGAGTTCACCGCCGTGATGACCCGCTGCACCGACTCGTCACCGCCGGCCGCCACGTAGGTCGCGACGGCTTCCTGGTACTGCTCCTGGGCGCTCGGGGCGCGCTTTCCGCGGGGAGGCATGGCTCCATCTTCACATGCTAAGTTTTCGACTGCTAAGATTTCGATATCGAAATATTCGGACTCGAAGAACTGTGACCTCCCATGCGCGCCCGCCTCCTGATCATCGCCTCAGCCGTAGCCATGCTCGGCTGGGGCACCGTGCTGCCCTACCAGTACGCCTACGCCGCCACCACGCGTGGCTGGGGCGCCCTCGTCGCGGCCGCCGCGTCGAGCCTGTTCTCGGTGGGCGCGCTGCTCGCCGCGCCCGTCGGCGGGCGGCTGGCCGACCGCATCTCACCGGTGACCGTCGCCGTGGCCGCCAAGGTCGTGGCCGCAGCGGGAGCCGCGTCGCTGATCTGGGCGAACGGTCCCGTCTCCTTCCTCGTCGGCATGTTCGTCTTCGGCCTCGGCATCACCGCCGCAGGTCCGGCCCAGTCCGTCCTCGTGCTGCGCTGGGTGGGCGGGGCGGACCGCCGCAAGGTCTTCGCGTGGCAGTTCACCGGGCAGGCGCTCGGCATGGCGGTCGGCGCGTTCGCGGCCGGCTACGTCGTCGACCTCGACCGCGCCACCGGCATGTGGCCGGCGTTCGCCGCCGCCGCCGTCGGCTTCCTCGTCTCGGGTGTCCTGCTCGTCGCGGCCGGTGCCCGCCGCTGGGGTATGCCGGTCGGCTCGGTCGACGAGCCCGGCCTCACCTCCCAGGGCGTCGGGTCGACCAGCCCGCGCGAGGCGCTGCGGGCCATCTGGGCGATCCCGGCGCTGCGGTGGACCGCCCTCATCACGGTGACCCTGGCGCTGGGCTTCTACGCCCAGTTCGAGTCGGGCCTCCCGGCCTACGCCCTCACCGTCCTGCACGTCCAGGAGACCACCATCGGCCTGGCCGCGGCGGTCAACTGCGTCGTCATCATCGCCCTCCAGATGCTCGTGGTCCGGCTGACGGCGAAGCGCAGTGGCGCCACCCTGCTCATGGGCGTGGGCGCGATCTGGACCGTGTCCTGGCTGGTGCTGGCCGCCGCGTCGCTCAGCCCCGAGCTCTCGGCAGCGCTGTTCGTGACGACCTTCGGCATCTTCGCCGTCGGCGAGACGATGTACGCGCCGGTGCTCAACCCGCTGACCGCGAGCCTGGCCCCGTCCGGGCTGGTAGGCACCACCCTCGGCATGTTCACGGCGCTGCAGACCGGGTTCTCGGCCGTGGGGCCACTGGTCGCCGGGGTGGTCCTCGGCGCCGGGCTGGGCAGCCTGTTCATCGGCCTGCACGTGGCCATCAGCCTGGTGGCCGTGTTCGCCGCCTGGCGCCTGCGGGCCGCGATGCGCCAGCCCCGCGAGGTGGCCCAGCCGGTCCGGGAGGCGGCGGCCCTGGCCGCCTGAGGACCCCCGCGGCACACCCGCCGATTCGAGGTGAACCCGCCGGTGATCACCTGCGGGTTCACCTCGACCGAGGCGAGTCTTGGTCACACCAGTCACACCCGCACCATCCTCGGGGTGGCTCGGGCGCGGCTCCCCGATCGCGGGGAGCCGCCGACCTGGCATCGCGGCGTGAGGAGCGGTGCGCGCGGCTGGATGACGATGGGCAGGGACCTGGCCATCGACCTCGGCACCGCCAACACCCTCGTCTACGAGCGCGGTCGGGGCGTCGTCCTCGACGAGCCCTCGGTCGTGGCGGTCGAGGCGGGCACCGGCCGGCTGATCGCCGCCGGCACCCGGGCGAAGGAGATGCTCGGGCGCACGCCCGGGCACGTCCGGGCCGTGCGCCCGCTGGCCGACGGCGTCATCTCGGACGCCGATGTCACCGAGCAGATGCTGCGGTACTTCGTCGACCAGGTCCGCCCGTCGCGGCTGGTCCGCCCGCGGATGGTGGTGTGCGTCCCGAGCGAGGTCACCGGGGTCGAGCGCCGGGCCCTCGAGGACGCGGCGGTGCGCTCGGGCGCTCGCCGGGTCTACGTGATCGAGGAGCCGATGGCCGCCGCGATCGGGGCCGGCCTCCCGGTCAACGAGACGTCAGCCTCGATGGTCGTCGACATCGGGGGCGGCACGACCGACGTCGCCGTGATCAGCCTGGGCGGGATCGTGACGGCCAGGTCGGTGCGCGTCGGCGGCGACGAGATCGACGAGGCGGTGATCGCGCACGTCAAGAGCGAGTACTCCCTGCTGCTGGGCGAGCGCAGCGCCGAGGACATCAAGGTGGCGGCCGGCTCCGCGTTCCCGCTCAGCGAGGAGACCAGCACCCGGGTGCGGGGTCGCGACCTGGTGAGCGGGCTCCCGAAGACCGTGACGATCACCAGCCAGGAGGTGCGCCGCGCGATCGAGGCCCCGGTCCTGCAGATCGTCGACGTGGTGCGGGCCACCCTGGACGTGTGCCCGCCCGAGCTCGCCGGCGACATCCTCGACAACGGCGTCACGCTCACCGGCGGAGGAGCGCTCCTGCGTGGGCTGGACGAGCGGCTCCGCCACGAGCTCGGCGTGCCGGTGCGGGTCGCCGACGACCCGTTGCGGGCCGTCGTGCGCGGCTCCGGGCGGTGCGTGGAGGAGTTCTCGACACTGGAGCGGGTCCTCATCGACACCCGCCGTTTCTGACCGGCGCAGGTGACGGATGCGTGACACCTCTCGCCGCCGGCTCCTCGTGGTGCTGCTGGCCCTGACCCTGGTCCTGCTCGGGGTCGACGTCGCAGGCGGCCCGGGAGCGGGGCAGCTGCGGGCCGCAGGGGGTGCGGCGTTCGGACCGGTCGAGCGGTTCCTGTCGCCGGGCGCCGACGCCGCCGGTGTCGGCGCGGCCGAGGCCCGCGCCGGGGTGCTGCGCGACCAGCTCGTCGCTCAGTCCCGTGAGTCCCGTGAGCTGGCCGCCCTCTCCGGGGCGCCCGACCTCGCGGGGAGCACCTTCCTGCCGGCTCGGGTGGTCGGCGTCGGGCGCCAGGGGGCTGCCGGGCCCGAGCGCGTCACCCTCGACCTCGGGGCCCGCGACGGGGTGCGGACCGACCTGTCGGTGGTCGCCGCCGAGGGGCTGGTCGGCCGCGTCGTGGCGGTGTCGCCGTGGACCTGCGACGTGCTCCTCGTCGGCAGTGCCGACCTGGTCGTCGGCGTCCGCGTCGGCGCAGCGGGCACGCTGGGCTCGGTGGGCAGCGGCGCTCGCGGTCCCCAGCACCGCCCTGCCGGGCAGCTCAGCCTCACCGTCGTCGAGCGCGGCACGGTGCGGAGCGGCGATGCCGTGACCACCCTGGGCAGCGTCGGTGGCTCTCCCTTCCCGGCAGGTCTACAGGTCGGCTCGGTGCAGGACGTCGACGAGGCGCCCGGTGACCTCACGCCGACCGCGTCGGTGCGGCCCGCCGTGGACCTGACCACCCTCGACGTCGTCGGTGTCCTGCTCACCGGCCCGCGCACCACGCCACGCACCCCCAGCACGGCGACGGGGTGAGGCCGTGCCGCTGCCGTCGCTGACGCTGACCTTCCGGAGCCTGCTCCTGCTGCTCGCGGCCGTCACCTCGGTCGTCCTCTCGGCGCGCACGCAGCTCGCCCTGCCCGACCTCGTCCTCCCGGTCGTCGTGGCCGGGGCGCTCTGGGTGGGGCCGTCCCGCGGAGCCATCCTCGGGCTGGTCGGCGGCTGGCTGGTCGACCTGATGCCCCCCGGCTCCGCGGTGCTCGGCACCGCAGCCCTCCTGTATGCCGCGGCCGGCCTCGTCGCCGGCGCGGGCCGCCGCGAGGGCCAGACACCGTTCGGCTGGATCGCCACCGTCGGTGCGTCTGCCGCGGTGGTGGTCACGACGGGGCGGCTGGCCGTCGCGGCCCTGACCGGTGCGCCGGTGCAGTGGCCGGTGGTGGGCGTGGAGCTCCTCCTGACCGTCCTCCTGTGCGCGGTCCTCGTCCCCGTCCTGGTGCGCTGCGAGCAGCGGTTGGCCAGGGGTCGAGGATGAGGCTCCCGGCCACCCGCGCCGACCACTCGCCGCGGGTCTGGGTGCTGGCCCTGGTCGTGCTGGCGTTCATGGGCGCCCTGCTCGGGCGGCTGGGACAGGTGCAGATCGCCGGCCACGCGGACTACCGGGCAGCCGCGGCCACGGTCAACACGCGCACCGTGACCGAAGCGGCGGTGCGGGGCAGGATCCTCGACCGCACCGGCACGCCCTTGGTCGACAACACCACCGAGACCGTCGTCACGGTCGACCGGGCCGTGCTCGTCGACTCCGCCGACGGTGGCCGTGACCTCGTCGGGCGGGTGGCGAAGGTCGTGGGCGCCCCGTTCGAGCAGCTGTGGGGGCGGACCCAGCTGTGCGGCGTCGCGGGAGCGCCGCCCGCGCCGGTCTGCTGGGCGGGCTCCGCCTACGTGCCCATCCCGCTGGTCAGCGGCGTGGATCCCCGCAAGGCCCTCAGCCTCCTCGAGCGCCCGGACCGCTACCCGGGCGTCGGCGTCTCCGCCGAGCCCGTGCGGGACTACCCCGCCGAGCGGACCGTCAACGCCGCCCACCTCCTCGGGTACCTGGGGCGCTCCGACGCCGACGACGTCAGGACGTCTAAGGGCGCGATCGGCGACCTCGACCTCGTCGGCCGCTCCGGCCTGGAGCAGCAGTACGACCAGCAGCTGCGGGGCACGCCGGGCACGACCACCGTCGCGGTCGACCCCCGCGGGATCGTCACGAGCCAGCTCGCGCACGCCGACCCGGTGCCGGGGCAGGACCTCGTCACCAACCTCGACGCCCGCGTCCAGTCGGCCGCCGAGCAGGCCCTGGCCACCGCAGTCACCAACGCCCGGAAGCGGGGCGACCGGGCCGACTCGGCCGCCGCCGTGGTCCTCGACGTCACCACCGGCGCGGTGGTGGCGGCGGCGAGCTACCCGTCCTACGACCCGCAGGTGTGGACCGGTGGCCTCGGCGCCGCCGAGCTCGCCCGGCTCACCGACCCGAAGGCCGGCACACCACTGGTCTCACGGGTGACCTCGGCGGCGTTCTCACCGGCCTCGACGTTCAAGGTGGTCAGCCTGCCGGCCGCAGTCGCGGCAGGAAACTCCCTCGGCGGCACGTACAACTGCACCTCCAGCTACACGATCGGCAACCGCAGGTTCGCCAACTTCGAGTCGCGGGCCTACGGACCCATCCCGCTGCGCAAGGCCATCGAGGTCTCCTGCGACACGATCTTCTACGACTTCGCCTACCGGTCGTGGCTGGCGCAGGGCGGCCTCGCGGCGAAGTCCGACGCGCAGGACCCGTTCGTCGAGATGGCCGACCGGTTCGGGCTCGGCCGCAGGACCGGCATCGACCTGCCCGGCGAGCAGGCCGGCCGGATCCCCGACCGCCAGTGGAAGCAGAGCCAGTGGGCCGACACCAGGGCCGACACCTGCAGACGGGCCCGGTCCGGCTACCCGGAGGTGGCTGCCACGGACCCCAGCCGCGCGGCATACCTCAAGCAGCTGGCCGTCGAGAACTGTCAGACCGGCTTCCAGTTCCGGGCCGGGGACGCCGCCAACTTCGCGATCGGCCAGGGCGACATCACGGTGACCCCGCTCCAGATGGCCCAGGTCTACGCCGCGATCGCCAACGGCGGCACGCTCTGGAAGCCGGAGGTGGCGCGGGCCTTCGTCACGCCCGGTGGGGCGACGCGGAAGGTGGCGCCGGTGAAGGCGGGGACGGTGCGGTTCCCGCCCGGCACCCTCGCCTTCCTGCGCGGTGCGCTCGGCGGCGTCGTCACGCACGGCACGGCCCGGGGTGCCTTTGCCGGCTTCCCGCTGGCGCAGTGGCCGGTGGCGGGCAAGACGGGCACCGCCGAGGCGTTCGACCAGCAGGACACCTCGTGGTTCGTGTCCTATGCGCCGACCACCAGACCGAGGTACGCCGTCGCGGTCGTGGTCTCGCAGGGCGGGACCGGCGCCGAGGCCGCGGCCCCCGCGGCTCGCGCCATCCACGACGTCCTGCGCACCCTGCGCTAGGCACGGGCGAAGTGGGGACTCGTCGGACGAGTCAGTAGGCTGGCGCGCATGGCTGACTTCGATGTCGTAGTTCTCGGTGCTGGTCCTGGCGGTTACGTCGCGGCGATCCGCGCCTCCCAGCTGGGCCTGCGGGCCGCAGTGGTCGAGTCGAAGTACTGGGGCGGGGTCTGCCTCAACGTCGGCTGCATCCCGTCGAAGGCGTTGCTGCGCAACGCCGAGCTCAGCCACATCCTGACCCACGAGAAGGACAAGTTCGGGATCGAGGGCGACGCCACGATGTCGTTCGGCCCGACCCACGCCCGCTCGCGCGCGGTGTCCGCGGGGATCGTCAAGGGCGTCCACTTCCTGATGAAGAAGAACAAGATCACCGAGATCGACGGCTGGGGCACCCTGACCAGCCCCACCTCGATGGACGTGGCGCTGAGCTCGGGCGAGAAGCAGACGGTCACCTTCGACAAGCTGATCATCGCGACCGGAGCCACCACCCGCCTGATCCCCGGCACCTCGCTGTCCGACCGGGTCGTGACCTACGAGGAGCAGATCCTCACCGACCAGCTGCCCGGCTCGATCGTCATCGCCGGCTCGGGGGCCATCGGCGTCGAGTTCGCCTACGTGATGAAGAACTTCGGGGTCGACGTCACCATCGTGGAGTTCCTCGACCGGATGGTGCCGACCGAGGACGCCGAGGTCTCCAAGGAGCTGCTCAAGCACTACAAGAAGCTCGGTGTCACCGTCCTGCTGTCCACCAAGGTCGAGTCGATCGACGACAGCGGCGAGAAGGTCAAGGTCACCGTCTCGCCGGCGGCCGGCGGCGACTCGGGGGTCATCGAGACCGACAAGGTGCTCCAGGCGATCGGCTTCGCGCCGCGCCTCGAGGGCTACGGCCTCGAGGCGCTCGGCGTGGCCACCGAGCGGGGCGCCATCGTCATCGACGACCACTGCCGCACCAACATCGACAACGTCTACGCCATCGGCGACGTGACCGGGAAGCTCATGCTGGCCCACACCGCCGAGGCCCAGGGCGTCGTCGCCGCCGAGACCATGGCGGGCGCGGAGACCATGCCCGTCGAGTACGACTTCATCCCGCGGGCGACCTACTGCCAGCCGCAGATCGCGTCGTTCGGCTACACCGAGGCCCAGGCCAAGGAGAAGGGCTTCGACGTCAAGGTCGCGAAGTTCCCGTTCTCGGCCAACGGCAAGGCGATGGGCCTCGGCGACGCCGTCGGCTTCGTCAAGGTGGTCGCCGACGCGACCCACAACGAGATCATCGGCGCCCACCTGATCGGCCCGGACGTCACCGAGCTGCTGCCCGCCTTGACGCTCGCCCAGAAGTGGGACCTCACCGCCGACGAGGTCGCCCGCAACGTCTTCGCCCACCCGACCCTGTCGGAGGCCGTCAAGGAAGCCGTCGAGGGCATCGCCGGCCACATGATCAACCTCTGACCGCACCCCACCGTCCGTCCGCGGACAGTTCGGAGGACCCGGTATGCCGCGCGTCAGCCTGCCGATCACGACCGAGCGACTCGTGCTGCGCAGCTTCTTGCCGCGCGACGTCGACGACGTGCACGCCTACCGGTCGCAGCCCGACGTGGTGCGGTACATCCCGGGGGAGCCACGGGACCGCGAGCAGGTGTCCGACCTCGTCGCCCACTCGACGACGGCCGGCCTGGTCGACGAGAAGCGCACCCACCTCACGCTCGCGGTCGACCTCGGCGGACGGGTGATCGGCGACGTCATGCTGGCCCTCAACGGGCTCGACGGCTCCGACGGCAAGCAGGTCGAGCTCGGCTGGGTGTTCACGCCCGACGTGCAGGGGCAGGGCTACGCCACCGAGGCGGCCCGCGCGCTGGCCGAGGTCGCGTTCACGGAGATCGGGGCGCACCGGGTCTGGGCGCAGCTCGAGCCGGAGAACACCGGGTCGTCGCGGATCTGCGAGCGGCTCGGCATGCGGCGCGAGGCGTACTTCGAGCAGGGGTCCTGGTTCAAGGAACGGTGGACCGACCTGGCCATCTACGCGATCCGCGCCGACGAGTGGACGTCCGGGGACAGCTCCTGACCTCCGCCACGACGACGCCAGGGACCCCGGAGCGTCGCTCCCCGCTCCCGGCGCTGACCGGACTGCGCGTGCTGGCCGCCACGTGGGTGGTGCTCTTCCACTACCGCGCCGACCTCGAGGCGCTCGCGCCGTGGACGCTGCCCGCCGACACCTTCATGCGGGCCGGGTACCTCGGTGTCGACCTCTTCTTCCCCCTGAGCGGCTTCATCCTCGCGTACAACTACGCCGACTCGATGCGCACCTTCTCGCGGGGGTCGGCCTCCTCCTTCGTGCGCAACCGGTTCGCCCGCGTGTGGCCGGTGCACTTCGTCGCGCTGAACATCGACCTGGCGATGGCCGTCGCGATGGGGACCCTCGGCACCGGTGAGGGAGGGCACCGTCGCACGCCCGCGGCATACGGGCAGAACGTGCTGATGGTGCACAACTGGTTCAACGACCGCCCGAGCTTCAACGGCCCCGCGTGGTCGATCGCGTCGGAATGGTTCGCCTACCTCCTCGCGCCGCTGCTGTTCGTGCTCGTCGCGCGGGTGGTGCAGGCGCGCACCTCGCTCTTGCTCGCCGTCCTCTCGTATGCCGCGATGCTCACCGTCTTCGCCGGGCTCGCCCTGCCCAACGGCAACCTCGAGCACATGTTCTACGTGCGGATCCTGGGGGAGTTCGTCGCCGGGATGTTCCTGTGCCTGGCGTGGGTGCGCGGTGGCCTGGCCCTGGGTCGGCTGGCGCCGGTGCTTCCGCTCGTGGTGGTGGCGGTCGCGCTCGTGCCGGCGCTCTCGTCGGGCGACTACTGGATGGCTCCGGTGATGGGGCTCGTGGTCGCCGTCGTGGCCTCGGCCGGCGGGTGGGTCGGCGCCTGGCTGTCGACCCCACTCATGGTCGCGGCGGGGGAGGCGTCCTACTGCCTCTACATGACGCACTACCTGATGCGGCCGGTCGTGACGTGGCTGCGCGAGTGGGGTGACGACGCCTGGTGGTCGGCGGGTCTGGCCGTCGTCGCGCTCGTGCTGGCGCTGGGTGCCGCCGCGTGGCTGATGCACGTGCTGGTCGAGCGCCCGGCCAGGCACGTCCTCCACGCGCGCGCAGCCCTTCGCAGCCCCGAGCCGGAGCGCGAGCTGGCGGTCGCGCGCAGCTGACCGTGTCGGCGGCACCGGCGATTAGGGGGGTGCAGCACGCCGCTGGTAGCCTTGGGACCGCCGTAGACCGGCCGCGGATTCAGAGAGCCCAGGTGAACCAGCCCTGGCGCACCGCGCAACGATCACACGAAGGAGCAGTGCCGACCCATGCCGTTGAGCGCAGACGTCAAGCAGAAGATCATGTCCGAGTACGCCACGCACGAGGGCGACACCGGCTCCCCCGAGGTCCAGGTGGCGATGCTTACGCAGCGCATCCTCGACCTCACCGAGCACAGCCGCCAGCACAAGCACGACCACCACAGCCGGCGCGGCCTGCTGCTGCTGGTCGGCCAGCGCCGCCGGCTCCTGCGCTACCTCGAGAGCGTCGACGTCGAGCGTTACCGCTCGCTGATCAAGCGCCTCGGTCTGCGCCGCTAAGCATTCGACAGGGACGGTCCTCACCACGAGGACCGTCCCTCTCGCATGAGGGTGGCACCCGTGCCGCCCGAGAGCACCACCCGAAGAACAGCACCACCCCGAAGAAGAACCCGTGCACAACGACGATGCACAGGGTCGTATGAGAGACAGAACTCTCAACTGAAGAGAAGGAGGGCCCATGGAGGGTCCAGAGATCCAGTTCGCCGAAGCAACCATCGACAACGGTTCGTTCGGCACCCGCACGGTCCGGTTCGAGACCGGACGCCTGGCCAAGCAGGCCGGTGGCGCAGTCGCCGCCTACCTGGACGAGGACACGATGCTCCTCTCCACCACCACCGCCGGGAAGTCCCCTCGCGAGGGTTTTGACTTCTTCCCCCTGACGGTCGACGTCGAGGAGCGGATGTACGCCGCGGGCAAGATCCCCGGCTCGTTCTTCCGCCGCGAGGGTCGTCCGTCGACCGACGCGATCCTCACCTGCCGCCTGATCGACCGCCCGCTGCGCCCGACCTTCACCAAGGGTCTGCGCAACGAGGTCCAGGTCGTCATCACGGTGCTCGCGCTCAACCCCGACCACCAGTACGACGTGCTCGCCATCAACGCGGCCAGTGCCTCCACGCAGATCTCGGGTCTGCCCTTCTCCGGTCCGATCGGTGGCGTCCGCGTCTCCCTGATCGACGGCCAGTGGGTCGCGTTCCCGAACTTCTCCGACATCGAGCGCTCGACCTTCGACATGGTCGTCGCCGGCCGGGTCGCGGGTGACGACGTCGCCATCATGATGGTCGAGGCCGAGTCCACCGAGTCCACCTGGGACCTGGTCAAGAACGAGGGCAAGCAGGCCCCGACCGAAGAGGTCGTCGCCGAGGGCCTCGAGGCCGCCAAGAAGTTCATCAAGGTCCTCTGCGAAGCCCAGGCCGAGCTGGCGAGCAAGTCCGCCAAGCCGGTCCAGGAGTTCCCGATCTTCCTCGACTACGAGGACGACGCGTATGCCGCCGTCGAGGCCGCGACCTCGGACGACCTGGCGCAGGCGCTCACCATCGCCGGCAAGCAGGAGCGCGAGGAGCGGATCGACGAGCTGAAGGACTCCATGAAGGAGAAGCTCGCCGCGGAGTTCGAGGGTCGCGAAAAGGAGCTGTCCGCGGCCTACCGGTCCGTGCAGAAGAAGCTGATCCGTCAGCGCATCCTGCGCGACAAGGTCCGCATCGACGGCCGTGGCCTCGCCGACATCCGCGCCCTGGGCGCCGAGGTCGAGGTCCTGCCGCGCGTGCACGGCTCGGCCATCTTCGAGCGTGGCGAGACCCAGATCATGGGTGTCACCACGCTGAACATGCTCCGCATGGAGCAGCAGCTCGACACGTTGTCGCCGGTGACGCGCAAGCGCTACATGCACAACTACAACTTCCCGCCCTACTCCACCGGTGAGACCGGTCGGGTGGGTTCGCCGAAGCGTCGCGAGATCGGTCACGGAGCGCTCGCCGAGCGTGCGCTCATGCCGGTGCTCCCGACCCGCGAGGAGTTCCCCTACGCGATCCGTCAGGTGTCCGAGGCCCTCGGCTCCAACGGCTCGACGTCGATGGGCTCGGTCTGCGCGTCCACCCTCTCGATGCTCAACGCCGGTGTGCCGCTGCGCGCCCCGGTCGCCGGCATCGCGATGGGCCTGGTGTCCGACGAGGTCGACGGTGAGACGCAGTACGCCGCGCTGACCGACATCCTCGGCGCCGAGGACGCGTTCGGTGACATGGACTTCAAGGTCGCCGGCACCCGCGAGTTCGTCACGGCCATCCAGCTCGACACCAAGCTCGACGGCATCCCCGCGTCGGTCCTGGCCGGCGCGCTCACCCAGGCCCGCGACGCGCGCCTGCACATCCTCGACGTCATGAACGAGGCCATCGACGCACCCGACGAGATGAGCCCCTTCGCTCCTCGCGTCATCTCGGTGCAGGTCCCGATCGACAAGATCGGCGAGGTCATCGGGCCGAAGGGCAAGATGATCAACCAGATCCAGGACGAGACCGGCGCCCAGATCTCGATCGAGGACGACGGCACGATCTACATCGGTGCGACCGACGGCCCCTCGGCCGAGGCGGCCCGTGCGCAGATCAACGCCATCGCGAACCCGCAGATGCCGGAGATCGGCGAGCGCTTCCTGGGCACCGTGGTGAAGACCACGACGTTCGGTGCGTTCATCTCCCTCCTGCCGGGCAAGGACGGCCTGCTGCACATCTCCGAGGTGCGCAAGCTCGTCGGTGGCAAGCGGATCGAGGCCGTCGAGGACGTCCTGGCCGTCGGCCAGAAGGTCCAGGTCGAGCTCAAGGAGATCGACCCGCGCGGCAAGCTCTCCCTGGCGGCCGTCCTGGCCGAGGGTGAGGGTGGCGACGCCGAGGCTGGCGACTCCGACGAGGCCCCGGCCTCCGAGGCCAGCGCCGACGAGGCACCCCGCGAGGACCGTGGCGAGCGTCGCGAGGGTGGTCGCAGCCGCAACCGCCGTCGTGGCGGGCGTGGCGACGACCGGGGCGACAGCGACCGTGGCGGCGACGCCCCGGAGGGCGCGGCCCCGGCCACGTCCGAGGACGCCGCAGGCTGATCGACTGAAACACATGACGAGCGGGCCGGTCCACCATTCGGTGGGCCGGCCCGCTTGCTGTTGTGCCGGTCAGGTCGAGGTGGTCGTGGTGGCCCGGACGCAGCAGTGCCCCGGGGTCGGGTCGAGCCGAGGGCGCACCTCGGGGCAGCCCAGCCCGTCGACGGCGCCCTCGACCAGGGCGAGGTTCAGCGAGCACACGAGGTCGGTGTGCTCCCTGGCCAGTCGGTCGAAGGGGCAGTTGTCCAGGGCCAGCTCGGTGCCGTCCGGACTGAGGCGCGGCTCGTAGCCGTACCGCTCCAACAGCTGTGCCACCCTGGCCAGCGGGCGACGAGCCCGTGGCGCTGGGGGTTGCGCCGCGAGCTCCCGCCCGGTCGTGGCGGCGGCCGTCGCGACCGCGTCGCGGAGCGCCCCGCCCGTGACCGTCACCGCGTCGAAGGCCTCGGCGAGGATGGCCCCGGCCAGGTCGTAGCGTCGTGGGGGCAGGGAGACGTCGAGCGTGCGACCCGAGCGGCGGTAGAGCTTGGTCGGCCGGCCGGCGCCCGGGCCGGACCGGCCGGACAGCCGCTTGAACTCGACGTCCAGCAGGCCCTCCTCCACCAGCCGGTCGAGGTGGAACTTCGCCGAGTGGACCGGCAGCCCCACCGCCTGCGCGGCTTGTTCGCGACTGACCGGGGAATCGGCCGCGGCGACGTGGTCGTAGAGCGCCCGTCGCGACGGCTCGGCGAGCGCCCCGAGGACGGTCAGGTCGTCACTGGTGGTCATGGGCCTCTCCCTGGGTTCTTCTAAAAGACAGATTCATTGACTAATTCGGTGGCGCGGTCGTAAAGTCAAAATATCACTCCGATAGAAGAAAGTGGGAGCAACTCATGGACACGACCCGGTCAACCACCGCAGCACCAGCCCCCGAGGCCGTCGCGGCTCCAGCGGGAGCCAGGCAGGCCTTCCTCCTCCTGCGGACCGCCTTCACCGTCGCGCCGATCCTCTTCGGCCTCGACAAGTTCACCAACCTGTTGACCGACTGGCCCGGCTACCTCGCGCCGTGGATCGACGACCTGGTGCCGGGGACGGCGCAACAGGCGATGTACGCGGTCGGTGTGACCGAGGTCGTGGCCGGGCTCCTCGTCGCCCTCGCACCGCGACTCGGGGGCCTCGTCGTCGCGGCCTGGCTGGCCGGCATCATCGTGGATCTCCTGACGCTGGGCGACTACTACGACGTCGCCCTCCGTGACGTGGGACTGCTCGCGGGCGCGGTGGCGCTGTCCCGGCTGGCGCCACCGGTGCACCTGCGCAGAGGATGAGGGTATGGCTGACCAGCGCAGGTTCGTGATCGTCGGTGCCGGGCTCGCCGGGGCAAAGGGCGCGGAGGCGTTGCGGGAGCGCGGCTTCCAGGGGTCCATCGTGGTCTTCGGGACCGAGGAGCACCTGCCCTACGAGCGCCCGCCACTGTCCAAGGGCTACCTCAAGACCGGCGAGGGCCTCGACGAGGCCTACGTCCACACCCGTCAGTGGTATGCCGAGCACGACGTGGAGGTGCGCACCGGCACCACCGTCACGGCGATCGACCGCGACGCCCGGGAGGTCGTCACCGCGGACGGTGAGCGCACGGCATACGACCGGCTCCTGCTGGCCACCGGCAGCTCGCCACGCACGCTCACCCTGCCCGGCCACGACCTCGGTGGGGTGCTGTCGCTGCGGACCATCGAGGACAGCGACCGGATCCGCGCGCTGATGCAGCCCGGCGCGCGGCTGGTGTTCATCGGGGGCGGCTGGATCGGCCTCGAGGTGGCGTCGGCCGCGCGCGAGGCGGGCGCGGACGTCGTGGTGCTCGAGAGCCTGGAGCTGCCGCTGGTGCGGGTGCTCGGGTCACGGGTCGCCCAGGTCTTCGCCGACCTGCACCGCGAGCACGGGGTTGACCTGCGCACCTCGATCACCGTCGAGGCGATCGAGGGCTCGGACGGCGCTGCGAGCGGGGTCCGGCTCGCCGACGGCTCCGTCGTGCCCGCGGAGGCCGTGGTGGTCGGCATCGGCGCGGCCCCCAACGTGGCGCTCGCCGAGGCGGCCGGCCTCGCGGTCGACAACGGGGTGAGCGCCGACGCGGTCGGTCGCACCAGCGACCCCGACATCTTCGTCGCAGGTGACCTCGCCAACGTCGAGCACCCGTTCCTAGGCCACCGCGTGCGGGTGGAGCACTGGGCCAACGCGCTCAACCAGCCCGACGTCGTGGCTGCCGCGATGCTCGACCAGGACGGCCCGGAGCCCGAGCTGCCCTACTTCTTCACCGACCAGTACGACCTCGGCATGGAGTACCACGGGCTGGGGGGCCCCGACGACGACGTGGTGGTCCGGGGGAGCCTGGCCGACCGGGAGTTCGTCGCGTTCTGGCTGCGCGAGGGCCGCGTGGTGGCCGGCATGAACGTCAACGTGTGGGACGTCGGCGACGGCATCAAGGCGCTGATCCGCTCGCGCACGGTCGTGGACCGCGACCAGCTGGCCGACCCGGAGGTAGAGCTCGAGGCGATCGCTCGCTGACCGCGCCCTGACCTCTCGCAGAATCTGACCCGAACTTTACCTTCCTGACCCATTCCAGACATTCCGCATTCCCCGTCCTCGTGATGTGATGCTCGACGGCCCGGACCACCGTCCTGGGGCTGCCAATCCTGAGTTCGCTGTTGGAGGACTGCTGTGCGCGTACCCCGCAAGCACGTGATGGGAGCGGTGGGCGCGATCGCCCTCACTGCTGGAGTTGTCGGTGTGGCCCCGACGAGTGCGCTGGGCGCACCGTCGCCGGGAGCAGCCGTGGTGATCAACGAGGTGTACGGCGGCGGCGGCAACTCCGGCGCCACGTTCAACCGCGACTTCATCGAGCTGGTGAACAAGACCACCGCGGCCGTCGACCTGTCGACCTGGTCGGTGCAGTACGCGTCGGCGGCCGGAACCAGCTGGTCGACCAAGACGAACCTGACCGGCGTCAGGATCCCGGCCGGCGGTCGGGTCGTCGTCGGTGGCGCCAGCGGGGCCAACGGCGCCCCCATCACCGCCGACGTCGACGGCGGCATCAACCTCAGCGGCAGCGCCGGCAAGGTCGCGCTGGTCGACACCCAGACCGCCCTGCCCGGCACCACGTGCACCGACGCCTGCTCCGACCTGCCCCAGGTCGTCGACTTCGTCGGCTACGGCACGGCCAACGACTGGGCCGGCGCGGGCGCCGCCCCGGGCACGGCCAACGCGACCTCGGTGTCGCGCAACAGCACGAGCAGCAACACGGCGAACAACGCGACCGACTTCACGGTCGGGACGCCGACGCCGGGTGCAGGCACCCCGCCGCCTCCCGGCACCCCGGTCCCCAAGACCATCGCCGAGGTCCAGGGCACTGGCTCCACCTCGCCGCTGGTCGGCCAGAACGTCATCGTCAAGGGTGTCGTCACGGCCGCCTACCCGACCGGCGGTTTCCACGGCTTCTACCTGCAGACGCAGGGCACCGGCCCCGAGCCGAGCGCGTCCGGTGCCTCGGACGGCGTCTTCGTGTTCCAGTCCGGGAGCTCCACCCCGCTCGACGCTGACGCCGTCGTCGGCAACTACGTCGAGGTCACCGGCAAGGTCAGCGAGTTCAGCGGGCTCACCGAGGTGACCGCTGCCGGTGCGGACATCGTCGACGCGGGCGAGGACTTCAGCCCCGTGCAGGCACTCACGGTGCCGTGGCCCACCACCGATGCCGGTCGTGAGTCGCTCGAGGGGATGCTGTTCCAGCCGACCGGCGACTACACCGTCACCAACACCTTCGGCACCAACCAGTTCGGCGAGGTGGGCCTGGCCGTGGGTGACCACCCGCTGCTCCAGAACACCGAGGTCGGCGCCCCGGGCAGCCCGGAGGCCGCGGCCGTCGTGGCCGACAACGCCAAGCGTGCAGTCACCCTGGACGACGGCGCGTCGAGCAACTTCACGGCGAGCAGCTTCTCCACCTCGACGTGTGGCACCCGGCCGATCCCGTGCCTGCTCAACGCTGACCTCACCCCGGCCTACGTGTCCAACACCAAGCCGGTCCGGGTCGGCGAGGCGGCGAGCTTCAGTGCCCCCGTCGTCGTCGACTACCGCTTCAGCCTGTGGCGCTTCCAGCCCACGGCCCAGGTCGTCGGTCCCGACAACGCCACGTCGCCGGTGAGCTTCCAGAACACCCGCACCGCGGCACCGGACACCGCAGACATCGACCAGCTCGGCACGGCCGACCTGAAGGTCGCCTCGTTCAACGTCCTCAACTACTTCACCGACCTGGGTGACCAGGACCCCACCTGCCTGGCCTACTACGACCGCGACGACAACGGCGTCACGGTGCGCGACGGCTGCGACCGCCGTGGTGCCTGGGATGCCGGTGACCTGGCTCGCCAGACCGAGAAGGAGGTGTCGGCGATCACCGCGCTGGACGCCGACGTCGTCGGGCTGATGGAGATCGAGAACTCGGCCAAGTTCGGCCACCCGCGTGACACTGCGCTCGCCGCCCTCGTGGCAGCCCTCAACGCCAAGGTGGGGGCCGGCACCTGGGCGTTCGTCCCGTCGTCGACGGACCTGCCGTCGGCCGACGACCAGGACTTCATCACCAGCGCGATCATCTACCAGCCGGCCAAGGTCATGCGGGTCGACCGGTCGCGCGCCCTGGGTGACCAGAGTGGGCCGACGCAGGCGTTCGGGAACGCCCGTGAGCCGATCGCCCAGACCTTCAAGAAGAAGACCGCCAAGGCCGACAAGTTCCTCTTCGTCGTCAACCACTTCAAGTCCAAGGGCTCGGCCGGTCCCTTCCCGGGCGACGAGGACACCGGGGACGGCCAGGGCGCCTCGGTGACCAGCCGCATCCTGCAGGCCCAGGCCCTGCGCGACTGGGTGCCCGGGGTCGCGGCGGAGTACGGCGCCAAGGCCGTCGTGATGGCCGGCGACTACAACTCCTACACGATGGAGGACCCGCTCGACGTGCTGTACCGGGCCGGCTACACCGATGTCGGGAGCACGTTCGACCCGTCCAGCTACTCGTACTCCTTCAGTGGCCTGTCCGGCTCGCTGGACCACATCCTCGTCAACGACTACGCCCTGCGGATGTCGACGGGGGCCGACCACTGGAACATCAACTCCGGTGAGTCGGTGGCGCTGGAGTACAGCCGGTACAACTACCACTCGACCGACTTCTACCAGTCCGGTCCGTACCGCTCGTCCGACCACGACCCCGTGGTCCTCGGCCTCAAGGCCTTCGTGCAGTAGGCCACGTAGGAGGGATCACCCAGCGGTTCAGCGGGTCCGGTGCCATCAGCACCGGGCCCGCTGCCGTCGGGTGGACGGTCGCTAGGCTGGCACCGTGAGCGAGAGCAACGTGGGGACGACCAGGGTGGCCGTGGTCGGTGCGGCGGGTCGGATGGGCGCGGAGGTGTGCCGGGCGGTCACCGCCGCGGCGGACCTCGAGCTCGTCGCGACGTTCGACCAGGGGGACGACCTCGGTGACCTCGGCGGGGCCGACGTCGTGGTGGAGTTCTCCGTCCCGGCCGCCTCGCCCGGCAACGTGGCGCACTGCGTCGAGCGCGGCGTCCACGTGGTCGTCGGCACCACCGGCTGGGACGACGCGAAGCTGGACTCGCTGCGGGAGCCGCTGGCCGCGCACCCCGAGGTCGGGGTCCTCATCGCGCCCAACTTCGCCATCGGGGCGATCCTGATGATGCGGTTCGCCCAGCAGGCCGCCCGGTTCTACGAGTCGGTCGAGGTCATCGAGCTGCACCACCCCAACAAGGTCGACGCCCCCTCGGGCACCGCCGCCCGCACCGCCCAGCTCATCGCGGCGGCCCGGTCGGACGCCGGGCTCGGCGACGTGCCCGACGCCACCACCCAGGACCCCGACGGCACCAGGGGCGGCCGGGTCGACGGCATCCCGGTGCACTCGGTGCGGCTGCGCGGCCTGGTCGCCCACCAGGAGGTCCTGCTCGGCGGCGAGGGCGAGATGCTCACGCTGCGGCACGACTCCTTCGACCGCACGTCGTTCATGCCCGGGGTCCTCGAAGGGGTGCGCCACGTGGGTGCCCACCCCGGCCTCACCGTCGGGCTCGAGCACTACCTCGGCCTGGACGACTGAGTGCGCGAGAAGGTCACCGCCCTCGTCCTCCTCGTGGTCCTGGGCTTCTACTCCGCCACGATCGGGTGGCGCGGGGTCGAGCTGGTCCGGGACGGACGACCGGTCCCCGTGCTCCTCGGGCTGGCCGTCATCCTCATCCCGGTGGTCGCGCTCCTCGCCATGGTGCCGCTGGTGCGGTTGGCCAGGGACGGTTCGGCGATGCTGGCGCAGGCCCGCGAGCACGGCGCCGAGGGGGCCTGGGGCGCCGAGCTCGAGCAGGCCGAGGCGAGCCGGGTCGCCGGTGACCGGGCCGGGGAGCAGCGGCACTACCGAGCCGCCGTGCGGGCCTGGCGCGCGAGCCGGGTGGGGTGACCGGGGCGCCAGCGGCCCCTGCGCGGCATACCGTGGTGGTATGCACCGTTCGCGCATCGGCATCGTCCTGGTCGACCACCCCGGCGAGCACCACGACGCGGCGCTGGCCTTCTGGGCCGGGGTCCAGGGGGTCCGTCCCGTCCCCGACGGGCCGTACGCCAGCGTGGGGGAGATCGGGTCGCTGAACCTCGAGGTCCAGCGCCTCGACGAGGGGCAGCCCAGGGTCCACCTCGACATCGAGAGTGACGACATCCCGGCCGAGGTGGCCCGGCTGGAGGCGCTCGGTGCCACCGTGCTGGAGCGCCGCGACGGCTACGTGATCATGGCCGACCCCGGCGGCGTGGTGTTCTGCGTGGTGGGCATCCAGACGGGGGACCGGTTCGAGGAGGACGCCCGGGAGTGGCCGTGAGGTCAGGGCAGGCCGAGTAGCCGCAGGCCGGCCGCGACAGCGGCCGCCAGCACCACGACGACGATGAACGGGGCCCGGAGGACGAGTGCCACGACCGCGACCGCCACGGCGGCCACCCGCGAGTCGACGGCGATCGAACCGTCGGTGTCGGTCAGGGTCTGCACGCCCACGAGGGCCGCGAGCAGCGCGATCGGCAGCGCCGACGTGATCCGGGTCGTGCGGTCGCCGTCGAGCCAGCGGGCCGGCACGACATAGCCCGACAGCTTGAGGGCGAAGGCCAGGGCCGAGGCCAGGAGGACGGCCGTCCAGGTGCTCACGCGGCGGCCCCTTCGCCCTCGTGCTCCCAGTGGTGCGGCGGTGGCGGGTCGTGGTGGGCGCGGCGCCACACCCCGGCCAGGAGGGCGGTGGTCGCGGCGACGAGCACGGGTATGCCGGACGGCGCGTGGGGCGCGACGAGCACCGCCACGAGCGCGGCCAGGGCGGCGATGGCGCAGGCGTCGACCGATCGCAGCCGTGGCCACAGCAGGGCGCAGAACGCCGCGGCGGCCGCTGCGTCGAGCCCGTACCGGCGGGGGTCGCCCAGCGCGTCGCCGAGCAGGGAACCCAGGAGGGTCATCAGGTTCCAGCAGACGAAGACACCGAGGCCGGTGGCCCAGAAACCGGTGCGTGCTGCGGCCTCGTCGCGCTGTCCCACCGCGACCGCCGTCGACTCGTCGATGGTCAGCTGTGCCGCGGCGACCCGGCGCCAACCGCGGACGTCGAGCATCTTCGACACCTGGAGGCCGTAGAGGCCGTTGCGCACGCCCAGCAGGCTGGAGGCGGCGACGGCAGCGGGTGCCCCGGCGGGGCCGGCCGCCAGGACGCCCACGAGGGCGAACTGCGACCCACCGGAGAAGAGCAGCAGTGACAGCGCCTGCGTCTGGAGGACCGACAGTCCGGCAGCGACCGAGAGCGCGCCGAAGCTGATGCCGTAGGCGCCGGTCGCGACGGCCACCGAGAAGGCCTGCCGCAGGACCCGCGAGTCGCGGGTCACGGGGCAGGAGTGTCCAGGTCGGCGACGAGCCGCACCTCACGGGCCGTGTCGCCGTCGGGCGAGATCACCCGGTCGCGGAAGGCGCCGTCGGGACCGAGCCCACCGGCCAGCAGGAACCCGCGGGTCGCCTCGTCGGAGGCGAGGACCCAGGTGTGCATCCGGGTGGCGCCGGCTCCGCGCAAGGTGTCGACGACCGCGTTCAGCAGCCGGGAGCCGTGCCCGACCCGGCGGGCGTCGGGGTGCACGCCGAGCGCGGACAGCTCACCGGTCTCGGGCGAGGCGTCCGGGTCCTGGCTGGGCCCGATCGAGGCGAACCCGACCACCTGGTCACCGGCGCACGCCGCCAGCAACCGGTAGACGCCCTGGGGTGGGGACGCCAGGGACTGGCGCCAGACCGACGCGAAGGCCTGTGGCTCGAAGGTGGCGAGGACCTCCTCGGGCAGCACCGCGGCATACGCCTCGCGCCACACCACCGCCTGGACCAGGCCCACGGCGGGGGCGTCGGTCTCGCGGGCCACCCGCACGCTCGCGTCCGCGAGCGGGCCCGGGGAGTGGCTGTGTTGAGGGTCGTGGGAGTGGTCGTGCTGCGGTGCCATGGCCTGCATCCTGCCATTCGGGGGATGGCCGCCCGTGGGCCGCCAGCCGGGCGGTCAGCTGCGCTCGTAGGTGACCCAGCTGAAGCCGTCGCGGGTCTCGCGCGCGACCTCCTGCCATTCCTCCGGGTCGATCTCGGGGAAGCGCACGTCGCCCTCGGGGGACTGGTCGACCTCGGTGATGAGGAGCCGACGGGCCCAGGGCATCGCCTCGGCGTAGATCTGCCCACCACCGCAGACGAACACCTCGTCCGCCGGGCCGGCCAGTGACAGCGCCTCGCTGAGGGAGTGCGCGGTCTCGACCTCGGAGTGGCTCCAGTCGGCCTGGCGGGTCACCACGATCGTGCGTCGCCCGGGGAGCACGCGGCCGATCGAGTCAAAGGTCTTGCGCCCCATCACCATCGGGTGGCCCATCGTGGTGCGCTTGAAGAACGCAAAGTCCTCAGGCAGGTGCCAGGGCATGTCGTTGTCGGCCCCGATGACGCCGTTGCGGCCGACCGCGGCAATGAGCGTCACGTTGGTCATGGCGCACAGGTTAATCGACAGCCCCCGCAGGACCCGGCTGGGACGGCGGGCTCAGACCGCGATCGGCGCCTTGATCGAGGGGTGGGCGTCGTAGCCGACCAGCTCGAAGTCGTCGAGGTCGAACTGGTCGATGTCCTTGCCCGGGGTGATCCGCATGGTGGGGAGCGGTCGCGGCTCACGGGTGAGCTGGAGGGTCGCCTGCTCGACGTGGTTGGAGTAGAGGTGGGCGTCGCCGAGGGTGTGCACGAAGTCGCCGGGCTCGAGGTCGCAGACCTGCGCCACCATCATCGTCAGCAGGGCGTAGGACGCGATGTTGAACGGGACGCCGAGGAAGATGTCGGCCGAGCGCTGGTAGAGCTGGCAGGACAGCCGCCCGTTCGCGACGTAGAACTGGAACATCGTGTGGCACGGGGGGAGCGCCATCGAGTCGACGTCGGCGACGTTCCAGGCGGACACGATGTGGCGCCGGCTGTCCGGGTTGGTGCGGATCGACTCGATGACCTTGGCGATCTGGTCGATGTGCCGGCCGTCGGGGGTCGGCCAGGACCGCCACTGGTAGCCGTAGACCGGCCCGAGGTCGCCGTTCTCGTCGGCCCACTCGTCCCAGATGGTGATGCCACGGTCCTGCAGCCACTTGACGTTGGAGTCGCCCCGGAGGAACCACAACAGCTCGCCGATGATCGACTTGAGGTGGAGCTTCTTGGTCGTGAGCACCGGGAAGCCCTCGGACAGGTCGAAGCGCATCTGGTAGCCGAACACCGAACGGGTGCCGGTGCCGGTGCGGTCGGACTTGTCCGTGCCGGTCGTCATGACGTGGTCGAGGAGATCGAGGTACTGCTGCACGGAGGCAGCGTAACGCCGGCCGGTGACATCGCCGTGCCGACGCGGCGTTGGCGCCACGCGGCGTCGCCTTCCCGCCAAATCGGGTCCCGGTCGGTGTCCGCTGCGCGGGGCCTGCTCGGCGGGGCGATAGCCTGCAGGTATGAGCACCTCGTCCCCGTTCGGCCGCGTCCTGACCGCCATGGTCAGCCCGATGAAGGCCGACGGGAGCCTCGACCTCGAGGGCACCCGCCGTCTGGTCGCCCACCTGCTCGACCACGGCCACGACGGCATCGTCGTCAACGGCACGACCGGTGAGGCCGCCACCCTCAGCGACGACGAGTCGATCGAGATGGTCCGGGTCGTCGCCGAGGCCGTCGACGGGGCCGCCGCTGTGGTGGCCGGGGTCGGCTCCAACGCGACCGCGCACAGCGTCGAGATGGCTGCCCGTGCGGTCGACGCCGGCGCGACCGGGCTGCTGCTCGTGTCGCCCTACTACAACAAGCCGACCCAGCCCGGGCTGGTCGCGCACTGCCTCGCGGTCGCCGACAGCACCGACCTGCCGGTCATGCTCTACGACATCCCGGGCCGCACCGGCATCCCCTTCGACACCGCCACGCTCGTCGAGCTCGCCGCCCACGACCGCATCGTGGCCGTCAAGGACGCCAAGGGTGACCCGTGGGCCTCGACGCACGTGCTGGCCGAGACCGACCTGCTCTACTTCTCCGGTGACGACGCGACCACCCTGCCCTGGCTCGCGCTGGGTGCCGTGGGCACGGTCAGCGTCGTCGGCCACGTGGCCGGCAAGGAGTATGCCGCGATGGTCGCCGCCGTCGACCGCGGCGACCTCGCGACCGCCCGCGACATCCACCGACGGCTGGTCCCCGCCGTCGACGCCATCATGAGCACCTCCCAGGGTGCGATCATGGCGAAGGCCGCGCTCGTCGAGCTCGGCGTCATCGACCACGCGACGGTGCGGTTGCCGCTCGTCGAGTCACCACCGGAGCACCTGGACATCCTGCGCGCCGGTCTCAAGGAGTCTGGCCTGCTGTGAGTCATCCCCACCCCGAGCTCAACCTGCCCCGGCCGCTGCCCAAGAACGGCGTGCGCATCATCGCGCTCGGTGGGCTCGGCGAGGTCGGCCGCAACATGGCGGTCATCGAGCACGAAGGACAGCTGCTGGTCATCGACTGCGGGGTGCTCTTCCCGGAGGACCACCACCCGGGCGTCGACCTGATCCTGCCCGACTTCGAGTACCTCGAGGACCGGCTGGACGACATCCAGGCGATCGTGCTGACCCACGGCCACGAGGACCACATCGGTGCCGTCCCCTACCTGCTCAAGCTGAAGCGCGACATCCCGGTCGTGGGCTCGATGCTGACGCTGGCGCTCATCGAGGCCAAGCTCAAGGAACACCGGATCACCCCCTACACCCTCGGGGTGAAGGAGGGGATGCGCGAGAAGCTCGGCGTCTTCGACTGTGAGTTCGTGGCGGTCAACCACTCGATCCCCGACGCGCTCGCGGTGTTCGTGCGGACGCCCGGCGGCACGATCCTGCACACCGGCGACTTCAAGATGGACCAGCTGCCGCTGGACAACCGCCTCACCGACCTGCGCGCCTTCGCCCGGCTGGGGGAGGAGGGCGTCGACCTGTTCATGACCGACTCGACCAACGCCGAGGTCCCGGGGTTCACGACGCCGGAGAAGGACATCGCGCCGGCCATCGACAAGGTCTTCCGCGACGCCGAGCGCCGGATCATCGTGGCGTGCTTCTCCTCGCACGTGCACCGGGTCCAGCAGGTGCTCAACGCGGCCGAGCAGGCCGGCCGCAAGGTCGCCATGGTGGGTCGTTCGATGGTCCGCAACATGGGGATCGCGGCCGAGCTGGGCTACCTCCACGTGCCGGACGGCGTGCTCGTCGACGTCAAGAAGCTCGACAACTTCCCCGACGACCAGGTCGTCCTGATCTGCACCGGGTCCCAGGGTGAGCCGATGGCCGCCTTGTCCCGGATGGCCAACCGCGACCACCGCATCGACGTCGGCGAGGGCGACACGGTGCTGATGGCCTCGTCCCTGATCCCGGGCAACGAGAACGCCGTCTACCGCATCATCAACGGGCTCATGCGACTCGGCGTCAACGTCGTGCACAAGGGCAACGCCAAGGTGCACGTCTCGGGCCACGCCAGCGCCGGCGAGCTGCTCTACTGCTACAACATCGTCAAGCCCCGCAACGTGATGCCGGTGCACGGTGAGTGGCGCCACCTGGTCGCCAACGCCGAGCTCGCCGTCCAGACCGGCGTGCCGCGTGAGCAGGTCGTGCTGGCCGAGGACGGGGTGGTCGTCGACCTGGTCGACGGCGTCGCCCGCATCGTCGGGGCCGTGCCGTGCGGCTACGTCTACGTCGACGGGTCGTCGGTGGGCGAGTTCGACGAGGCGCTGCTCAAGGACCGTCGCATCCTGCGCGACGAGGGCTTCATCTCCGTCATCGTCGTGATCGACGCCGCGACCGGCAAGATCGCGGCGGGCCCGGAGATCCAGGCACGCGGTTTCGCCGAGGACGACGAGATCTTCAGCCAGGTGCGTCCCAAGATCGAGCAGGCGCTGGCGGAGGCGACCGGCAACGGCGTCACCGACTCCCACCAGCTCGAGCAGGTCATGCGCCGGGCCATCGGCGGCTGGGTCGGCGGCAAGATCCGGCGCCGCCCGATGATCATCCCGGTCGTCATCCAGGCCTAGCCCGCGAATCACCTTTATCGGGTCTAGGGACAAACGCCGGCTTCACCACGGAACGGTTCCGGGGTGAAGCCGACGTTTATCGGGTCACCCGATAAAGATGAGGTTAGGTATGCCGCGGGGGCGGCTACCAGGGGCGGGCGACGTCCAGGGCGCGCGGGTCGTTGACCGGCACCCAGCCCTGCGGTCCCTCGACGTACTCGGCCCGCGGGCCGTGCTCGGCGAGCTCGGCCACGGCGGCGAGCAGCCGGTCGACGTGCTCGGCCGTCGTGGCCAGGCCGACACTGGCGCGGACCGCGGTCGTGGACGCCGCGGCATACGGGTCGTCGAGCAGGGCGTCGACGCACAGGTGCGCGCAGAACTTGCCGTCCCGGACGCCGATCCCGTGCTCTGCGGACAGGGCGGCGGAGACCAGCGACGACTCGACGCCGTCGACGGTGAAGGTCGCGACGGCCACCCGCTCGTGGTCGGCCGCGAACAGCGAGTAGGTCTCGACGCCGTCGATGGCGGCCAGGCCGTCGAGCAGTCGCTTCCCGAGGGCGGCCTCGTGGGCCTCGATCGCCTCGGCGTGCGACCGCAGGCTGTGACAGGCCGCGGCGAGGGCGACCGCGCCGATGACATTGGGGCTGCCGGCCTCGTGGCGGGCCGCACCGTCCTGCCACACGACCCCACGGGTGGTCACCGCCTTGGTGGCCCCGCCGCCGGCCAGGTAGGGGGCGGCCGCGTCGAGCCAGTCGGCCCGGCCGGCCAGCACCCCGGCGCCGAAGGGCGCGTAGAGCTTGTGCCCCGACAGCACCAGGTAGTCCACGCCGAGGTCGTCGAGGTCGACCGGGCGGTGCGGGGCGTACTGCGCCGCGTCGAGGACGACCCGGGCACCACCGCGGCGCGCGATCGCCGCGAGCTCGCGGATCGGCCAGATCTCGCCGGTGACGTTGGAGGCACCAGCGAGGACGACCAGCTTGTGCCGGCCGGGGTGCTCACGCAGCGCCGTCCGCAGCAGGACCGCCGCGTCGCCGACACTCCCGGGCACCGGGAGGCGGTGGGTCCGCTTGGGCGCCCACGGCAGGAGGGCCGCGTGGTGCTCGGTTTCGAAGACGAAGACGTGGGTGTCGCGGGGCAGGCAGCGGGCCAGCAGGTTGAACGAGTCGGTGCTGTTGCGGGTGAAGACGACCTCGTCGCCCTCGCGCGCCCCGACGAAGGCGCGCACCTCGGCGCGGGCCTGCTCGTACCAGGAGGAGGTCACGCGGGAGGCCCAGCCGTTGCCGCGGTGCACCGAGGAGTAGGTGCGCAGCGCGCTGTCGACGGCTGCCTTGACGCTGACCAGGGCCGGGGTCGAGGCGGCGTGGTCGAAGTTGGCGTAGTCCACCGTGCCGTCGAGGGTCGGCACCGGCAGCGCCTCGGAGACGACGGCGGGCAGCGGCCCGACCTCGCCCCACGTGCGCGCGTCCGGCACGGGGCGCAGGTGCGTGCGGGCGTGGGCGAGGGGCGCGCTCCGGCGGAAGGCGGGGGGCGGGGTGCTCGCGATCGACATGAGGGGTGCTCCTGGTCCGGGTGGGACCCGAGAGTGCTCACGGGTCCGCGCTTGCCGGCTGCGGGTGCAGACGGCCCGGTCGTCACCCGGAGCACCCCACCGCGGAGGAGGGTTGCTGGTCAGCAAGCCGGGGCTTCGCGCTGACACTCATGACCTGGTGTCGAGGGTAGGGCGTCGACACGGGGACGAGCCACCCTGTGGGCGCAGGTTCCCGTCATCTGAGACATGGACCGCGCGGACTCGAGCGGTCGGCTCCGTGGCCTGGCGGGGGGTCGGCCTGGCCGGTCCCCGCGACCGGTTCCCCCTCGATGCGCGCCTGCGCCGACGACCATTGCTGGTCGTCGGCGCAGGCCCCGCCAGACGCACTGCTGAGCGTGTCACCTGCGGTCACCTCTTGGTAAGGGGAAAGCGGCCCGTGCGACCCAATCGCGACCAGATGTCGACCGTTCGGATGAGGGGCGGCCGGGGCAGATTGCCCGGCAGTGATACGCGTGTGACGCGTGTTTCCGGTGTGACCTTCGCGTAGCCTGCGGAGCATGGCGACACGTCCGTCCACCTCCGCACGATCAGCAGCAGGGTCGCGCTCGACCGGGAGCCGGGGCAGCGCAACACGCCCCGCCAACCGCAAGACCAGTGCACCCCGCAAGACCTCCGCCCGTGGCAAGACCAAGGGGGGCGGGCTGCCGCTGCCCCTGCGCGCGGTCCGGGGCACCTGGATGGGCATGGCGCACGTGGCCGGTGGCGCCGTGCGCCGGGTCGGCACCAGCGCCCGTGAGCTCGAGCCCGAGCATCGCCGTGACGGGCTCGGGTTCTTCCTCATCGGGCTGTCGATCCTCGTGGCCGCCCGTGAGTGGTGGGCCTTCGAGGGCGCGCTCGGTGACATCGTGCACGCCGTCGTCGCGGGCACCTTCGGGCGCGTCGCGTATGCCGTGCCGCTCGCCCTGCTCTTCCTGGGCATCCGCTTCCTGCGCGCGCCGCAGGAGGACTCGGCCAACTCCCGCATCGGGGTGGGCCTGGGTGCGCTCGCGTTCGCAGCCGCCGGCCTGGCCCACGTCGCCGCGGACATCCCGACCCCGCCCCAGGGCGCCGACGGCATGCGTGACGGTGGCGGCATCATCGGCTTCCTGGCCTCCAGCCCGCTGGAGGCGGCGGTGTCGGTCTACGGCACCGTGCCGATCCTGCTGATGCTGGGCTTCTTCGGCCTGCTGGTCATGACCGCGACCCCGGTCCACATGATCCCGACGCGCCTCACCGAGCTGCGCGACCACCTCCTGCACCGTGGCCACCTCGACGACGGAGCCTCCGCGCCCGAGGAGGTCGCCGAGGAGAAGCCGAAGCGTCGCCGCCGGGTGATCGACCCGGAGGGCCCGCTCGAGGGCGACGAGGCGTTCGAGCAGGCTGCCCTGGTGGCCCCCGATGGCCGACGGTTCCGTCCCGGTGAGAAGCGCCCGACCAGTCCCGGCGTCCTCGCCCCGGAGTCGACTCCGGCGAAGAGCCCCGTGATCGAGGTCAAGGCCGCCCTCGAGGCCCCGCCCACGACGCCGCTGCCGCAGCGCGTGGAGCAGCTGGCGCTCGCCGGCGACATCACCTACACGTTGCCCGACAACGCGATCCTCGAGCCCGGCTCGCCCCACAAGACCCGCAGCGCCGCCAACGACCGCGTCGTCGAGTCGCTCAGCCAGGTGCTCGAGCAGTTCGACATCGACGCCCAGGTCACCGGCTTCAGCCGCGGTCCGACGGTCACCCGCTACGAGGTCGAGCTCGGCCGCGGCACGAAGGTGGAGCGGGTCACCGCACTGTCCAAGAACATCGCGTATGCCGTCGCGTCGGCGGACGTGCGCATCCTCTCCCCGATCCCGGGCAAGTCGGCGATCGGCATCGAGATCCCCAACGCCGACCGCGAGAAGGTCAGCCTCGGCGACGTCCTGCGCAGCCAGGCGGCGCGGGGCAACGAGCACCCGATGGTCATGGGGGTCGGCAAGGACGTCGAGGGCGGCTACGTCATCGCCAACCTCGCCAAGATGCCCCACCTGCTCGTCGCAGGCGCCACCGGCGCGGGCAAGTCGAGCTTCGTGAACTCGATGATCACCTCGATCCTCATGCGGGCGACGCCCGACGAGGTGCGGATGGTCCTGGTCGACCCCAAGCGGGTGGAGCTCACCGCCTACGAGGGCATCCCCCACCTCATCACCCCGATCATCACGAACCCCAAGAAGGCCGCCGAGGCGCTGGCCTGGGTGGTCCGCGAGATGGACACCCGGTACGACGACCTCGCCCAGTTCGGGTTCAAGCACATCGACGACTTCAACAAGGCGGTCAAGGCCGGCAAGGTCAAGCCGCTGCCCGGGTCGGAGCGGACGATCCACCCGTACCCCTACCTGCTGGTCATCGTCGACGAGCTAGCCGACCTGATGATGGTCGCACCGCGGGACGTCGAGGAGTCGATCGTCCGCATCACCCAGCTCGCCCGCGCCGCCGGCATCCACCTCGTGCTCGCGACCCAGCGCCCGTCCGTGGACGTCGTCACCGGCCTGATCAAGGCCAACGTGCCGTCGCGGATGGCGTTCGCGACGTCCTCGCTCGCCGACAGCCGGGTCGTGCTCGACCAGCCCGGTGCGGAGAAGCTGATCGGCCAGGGTGACGCGCTGTTCCTGCCGATGGGTGCCTCCAAGACGATGCGCGTGCAGGGCGCCTGGGTCACCGAGTCGGAGATCCAGCAGGTGGTCAAGCACGTCACCGGCCAGCTCAAGCCCGACTACCGCGACGACGTCACCGTGGTCGCCGCCAAGAAGCAGGTGGACGACGACATCGGTGACGACCTCGAGCTGCTGCTGCAGGCCACCGAGCTCGTCGTGACCACGCAGTTCGGCTCGACCTCGATGCTCCAGCGCAAGCTGCGCGTCGGCTTCGCGAAGGCCGGGCGGCTCATGGACCTGCTCGAGTCGCGTGGCGTGGTGGGTCCCTCCGAGGGCTCCAAGGCGCGCGACGTGCTGGTCAAGCCCGACGACCTGCCGATGACGCTGGCGCTGATGCGCGGCGACGAGATCGCCGACCCCGAGCCGGTGTTCGACGTGGACGCGCTCTCCGGGACGCCGTCCACCACCCACGAGTCCGTCGACCGCACCGACGAGGTCCCCACCGGGTATGCCGCGGAGCCCGATCCGCGCTACGCGAACGACCCGGTGGCCCGGGCCTACGACGGGCTCGACGAGGTCGAGGAGTCCGTGGACGCCTGGGAGCTGACCGGCCGGGACTGAGCAGCCCGGGGTTGCGGCCTTCGCGGTGACCCTGCACACATTGCGAGACCTGGGGCACGGGATGGAATGCATCCCGTGCCCCAGGTCGTTGCGCAAGGGTGACTGCCGCCCCCGAGACGACCACTGCCCCTCTCTCTCCCACACCCACTGCGCCGACCGCACCGACTGCGCCCGCCGCGACCGTGGCGCCGACGGGGCGGTCCTACGTGCGGTTCGTCCTCGTCCTCGGTGCCCTGATCGCCATCGGGCCGCTCACCATCGACACCTACCTGCCGGCGCTGCCCTCCATCACCCGCGACCTGGCAGCCTCCGAGTCCGCCGTCCAGGGCACGCTCACGGGCATCCTGCTGGGCATGGGCCTGGGCCAGCTGCTCGTGGGTCCGCTCGCCGACGCGGTGGGCCGCCGTCGCCCGCTGATCGCCGGACTGGCGCTGCACATCGCGGCGTCGGTGTTCTGTGCGTTCGCGCCGTCCATCGAGCTGCTCACGGCCGGCCGCGCGATCCAGGGGCTCGGCAACGCGGCTGTCGCGGTCGTGTCGATGGCGATGGTCCGTGACCTCTTCGCCGGCTCCGCCGCGGCGACGATGCTCTCCCGCCTGATGCTCGTCATGGGTCTGGCGCCCGTGCTCGCACCGACCCTCGGTGGCTTCATCCTCCAGCTGACGTCGTGGCGCGGGGTGTTCGTCATCCTCGCCGTCGCCGGGGTGCTGATGGTGACGCTCGCGAGCCTCGCGCTCCGCGAGACCCTCCCCGTCGAGCGGCGTCGCCCGCTGGCCTTCCGCCCGGTGCTCGCCACCTACGCCAGCCTGTTGCGCGACCGGACCTTCGTCGGCCTCGTCCTCATCAGCGGCCTGATGTTCGCCACGCTGTTCTCCTACATCGGCGGATCGTCGTTCGTGCTGCAGGACATCTATGGCCTCAGCGTCGCCCAGTTCGGGCTGGCCTTCGGCATCAACTCCCTCGGCTTCCTCACCGGCTCGCAGCTGAACCCGTTCCTGCTCCAGAAGTTCGCGCCCCGCCAGCTGGTCCGGGCCGGGGTGTCGATCGGGGCCACCGCCGCCCTGCTCCTGCTCGGGTCCGCCGCGACGGGCTTCGGTGGCCTGGCGCTGATCCTGGTGCCGCTGTGGTTCCTGCTGTTCGCCTGCGGCCTGACCCTGCCCAACACCCCCGCGCTCGCCCTGACCCGGCACGGTGAGGCGGCCGGTACCGCGGCGGCCCTGCTCGGTGCGTCGCAGTTCGTCATCGGGGGCGCCGCTGCTCCGCTGATCGGCGTCATGGGCTCCGGCTCGGCCGTCCCGATGGCGCTGGTCATGGCGACCACCGCGACCCTGGCGGCCGTGGTCGCGGCCCGCACGCTGCGGGTCCGGGTCGTCACCGCCTGACCCGGCACCGAGCCGTCCCGGTGGCGGCCACCCCTAGGGTGGGCGCCATGCGTGAATGGTTCGGTGCCGTCAAGGGACACCCGAGCGGGGTGCTGCTCGCAGCCCAGCTGCTCGAGGTGCTCGCCTACCCGTTCGCGGGTGACACCCCGCTGGGGCGCACCCTCATCGGGGTGTTCGGCGTCTTCGTGCTGTCGATCGCCGTGTATGCCGTGCGCGCCACCCCAGCGCTGACCTGGGTGGCGGTCGTGCTCGGGATCCCGGTCGTCGCCCTCACCATCGCCGAGGGGTTCGCCCCCACGAACCAGCAGGTCGTCTTCTGGTCCGCCCTGCTGCACGCGGCTTTCTACGGCTACACGGGCTACGGGCTGATCCGCTACCTCTTCGACGACTCGTGGGTCACCCGCGACGAGATCTTCGCGGTGGGCGCCAACTTCACGGTGGTCTCGTGGATGTTCGCGCACCTCTTCATGGCCGTGCAGGTGGTCTACCCCGGGTCGTTCACCGCCTACCAGGGGGAGGGCCACCGGACCTTCCTCGAGCTGCTCTACCTGTCGTTCGCCAACCTCACGAGCGTCGGGCTGTCCGACGTCACGGCGGTGCTGCCGCTGGCCCGGTCGGTCGTCATCATCGAGCAGGTGGCCGGCGTCATGTACGTCGCGCTGATCATCGCGCGCGTGGTCGGCTTGACGATCACCCGCTGGCGCAACTGATCCCCGCTACCCCTGGGCGCGGTCGAGCTCGGCGATCGTGGCGAGGCTCGGGCCCCGCTGCTCCTGCAGCGCCCTGGCGCCCGCCTCGGCGTCACGCAGGACCCGCACGATGTTGCCGCTGGTGAGCTTGCCGAGGTCGTCGTCGGACCAGCCCCGGTCGGCCAGTGCGGCGAGCAGCCGGGGGTAGCCGGTGACGTCCTCGAGGCCCTCGGGCAGGGTGCCGACGCCGTCGTAGTCGCCACCGAGCCCGACGTGGTCGACCCCGGCCACCTCGCGGACGTGCTCGACGTGCCGGACGACATCGGCCAGCGTGGCCGTCGGCGTCGGGTGCGCGGCCGCGTAGTCGTCGTAGAACGCGGTGTAGGCCGCGTCCGCCGGCGTGATGCCCTCCCCGGCCGCGTGGTCGTTCAGCTCCTGCCGCCACGCGGCGGCCTGCGGGCTCACGAAGGTCGGCACGAACGTGACCATGCAGACCCCGTTGTTGTCGCGCAACGACTCCAGCACGTCGTCGGGCGCGTTGCGCGGGCTGTCACAGACCGCCCGCGCCGAGGAGTGGCTGAAGATCGCCGGCACCTCCGCGACCCGCAGGGCATCCCGCATGGTGTCGGCCGACACGTGGCTGAGGTCGACGAGCATGCCGATCCGGTTCATCTCCCGCACCACCTCGACGCCGAACGCCGACAGGCCGCCGTGGACCGGCTCGTCGGTGGCGGAGTCGGCCCAGGCGACGTTGCTGTTGTGGGTCAGCGTCAGGTACCGCACGCCGAGGACGTGCAGCATCCGCAGCGTCGCGAGCGAGCTGTTGATCGAGTGGCCGCCCTCGGCGCCGAGCAGTGAGGCGATCCGTCCGGACTCCCACGCCGCCTCGATGTCGTCGGCGGTCCGCGCGAAAGCCAGCTGACCGGCATACCTCGCCACCATCTGGTGGCCCGCGTCGATCTGCTCCAGGGTGGCGCTCACCGCGTCGTCACCGCTCAGGGAGGCCGGCACGAAGACAGACCAGAACTGTCCGCCGACCCCGCCCTCGCGCAGGCGGGGGAGATCGGTGTGGGTCGGGGTGCCGCCGGCCTCGATGTCGAGCCGGTCGAAGTCGTACCCGACCTTCTCGCGCGCCTCCCACAGGAGGTCGTTGTGGCCGTCCACCACAGGGTGACGGGCGAGGAGGGCGCTGATCCGGGCACTGGTCGCATCGGCTGTGGCGGTCATGACGCCACGCTACCCACCCGTAGAGTGGGCCCATGGTTTCGACGGCACAGGGCACCCCGACAGCGCAGCGCAGCGTCGCCCTGGTGACCCTCGGATGCACCCGCAACGAGGTCGACTCCGAGGAGCTCGCCGGCCGGCTGGCGGCCGAGGGGTGGCTCCTGGTCGACGACGCCGACGACGCGGACGTCGCGGTGGTCAACACCTGCGGGTTCGTCGAGCAGGCGAAGAAGGACTCGATCGACGTGCTCCTCGAGGCCTCCGCCCGCAAGGGCCACGCCAGGACGCAGAAGGTCGTGGCCGTCGGGTGCCTGGCCGAGCGGTACGGGCAGCAGCTCGCCGACGAGCTCCCCGAGGCCGACGCGGTGCTGGGCTTCGACTCCTACGTCGACATGTCCACCCACCTGCGGGCCATCCTCGACGGGCACGCCCCCGCCTCGCACGTGCCGTCCGACCGTCGCCAGCTGCTCCCGTTGTCACCGGTGCAGCGCCAGGACGGCTCGGCCGGCGTGGCCCTCCCGGGCCACGGCAACACCGCCGACCCCACATCGCCCGAGCAGCCCTCGGCGGAGCCCGTCGACGTCACGATCGACGGCCCGGTCCCGGCCTCCGGCCCGCGCGTCATCCGGGCCCGGCTCGACGGACGCCCCTGGGCGCCGCTGAAGATCGCCAGCGGCTGCGACCGCAGGTGCGCGTTCTGCGCCATCCCGATGTTCCGCGGCGCCTTCGTCTCGCGCCGGCCGCACGACATCATCGCCGAGGCCCGCTGGCTGGGGGAGCGCGGAGTCAAGGAGCTCTTCCTCGTCAGCGAGAACTCCACGTCCTACGGCAAGGACCTCGGTGACCTCGGGTTGCTCGAGAAGATCCTGCCCGACCTCGCCGCAGTCCCCGGGATCGAGCGGGTCCGCGTCAGCTACCTGCAGCCGGCCGAGATCCGCCCCGGGCTGCTCGACGCCATGGCGTCCGTGCCCGGTGTCGTCCCCTACTTCGACATCTCCTTCCAGCACGCCTCCGCTCCGCTGCTGCGCTCGATGCGAAGGTTCGGCGGACGCGAGGCGTTCCTCGGGCTGCTCGACGAGGTCCGCGCCCGAGTCCCGCTGGCCGGCATCCGCAGCAACGTCATCGTCGGCTTCCCCGGGGAGACCGAGGCCGACCTGGCCGAGCTCGAGGCGTTCCTCGTGGCGGCCCGCCTCGACGTGGTGGGTGTCTTCGGCTACTCCGACGAGGACGGCACCGAGGCGGAGTCCTACGGCGACAAGCTGCCCGAAGACGTGGTGGCAGAACGCGTTTCGCGCTTCACCGCCCTGATCGAGGAGCTCAACCTCCAGCGCGCGGAGGAGCGGATCGGGGAGCACGTGGACGTGCTCGTCGAGTCCGTGCCGAGCGACGGGGCGGACGACGACGAGACCTCGGTGGTCGGCCGAGCCGCCCACCAGGGGCCCGACGTCGACGGGGTCACCCTGCTCGACCCGGCCGAGTTCCCCGACGTCGCCGTGGGCGACATCGTGCGTGCGGTGGTCACCGGCACCGAGGGGATCGACCTGCTGGCCGCGCCATGCTGAGCGAGTCCGCCCCGGCTCCGGACCCGGCCGCCGCCCCCGTGGCGGTGCCGCCGCCGAGCTCCTGGAACATCGCCAACGCCCTCACCGTGACCCGGATCCTGCTCGTCCCGGTCTACGCCTGGCTGTTGCTCTTCGACGGGGGAGACCGGCCGGGCATGCGCTGGGCCGCAGCGGGTGTCTTCGTCGTGGCCACCCTCACCGACCGCATCGACGGTGACATCGCCCGGCGTCGGGGGCTGATCACCAACTTCGGCAAGATCGCCGACCCCATCGCCGACAAGACGCTGATGGGCATGGCGTTCGTGGGGTTGTCGATCCTCGGCGAGCTCCCGTGGTGGGTCACGCTCCTCGTGCTCGTGCGCGAGTGGGGCGTCACGGTGCTGCGGTTCTTCGTCATCCGGCACGGGGTGATGCCGGCCGGTCGTGGCGGGAAGGTCAAGACCACCCTGCAGTTCTTCGGCCTGCTGCTCTTCACGCTGCCGCTGGCGTCGTTCTCGGGCGCCGACACCTGGACGACGGTGGCCGACGTCATCGTGGCCCTCGCGGTGACGGTGACCGTCGTGACCGGACTGGACATCGCGGTCAAGGCCCTGCGGCTGCGCCAGACCAGCGAGCGCTCGGCGATGAAGCGAGCCCGCCGCGCGGCCCGGCAGGGATGACGACGACACCGTCGCAGGTGGTGGCCGCACTGGTCGGGGCGGGACGGACCGTGGCCACCGCGGAGTCCCTCACCGGCGGCCTGGTCTGCGCGGCGCTGACCGACGTGCCCGGCGCCTCGGCGGTGGTCAGGGGGGCCGTGGTCGCCTACGCGACCGAGCTGAAGGCGCAGGTGCTCGGGGTCGACCCCGACCTGCTCGCCACCGGCGGCGCGGTCCAGGCCGAGGTGGCGCGCCAGATGGCGACCGGGGTATGCCGCGTCCTCGGCGCCCAGGTCGGCGTCGCCACCACCGGTGTCGCCGGTCCGGATCCGCAGGACGGCCACCCGGTGGGGACGGTGTTCGTCGCGGTCGCCGCGGAGGGTCGCGTCCAGGTCCGCGAGCTGTCGCTGGCCGGCGATCGCGCGACCATCAGGGCCGGCACCGTCGAGGCCGCCCTCGACCTGGTCGCCGAGATCGTGGCGGATGGGGTGAATGGGACGGAAGATTCTCGGCCCGTGGACGGTTGACCTCCTCGTACCGCGTGTTCTGCGAATCCTGCGCGCGAAGCGTCAGGGCCTCGGGGTAACGTTGGTGCCCACGGTCCGCACCATCGCCGTGGCCACGCCATGAGAAGTACCAGGCTCGAGCAGTGAAGGAGGCGTCATGATTCTGCTTCGTCGTGAACTTGGTGACGTGCTCCGTGAGCAACGCCAGACCCAGGGGCGCACCCTGCGCGAGGTGTCCGCCGCCGCCTCCGTCTCGCTCGGCTACCTCAGTGAGGTCGAGCGTGGCGAGAAGGAAGCCTCCTCCGAGCTGCTGGCCTCGATCTGCGGGGCGCTGCACCTGCCGTTGTCCGAGGTGCTCGGGCAGGTCTCCGAGCGGGTTGCCGAGACCGAGGCGCTCACCGCGCCCGTCTCACTGCCGCTGCCCGCATCGGCCATGGTCTCCGCCTCGGCCGCCTGACCTCCGCCGCGGTCCGTCAGGCCCGGCGGTAGGGCGTCGCTCGTCCTGCGGTCGACCCGAGCGGTCGCTGCGGCCGGCCGTCGTCGGTGGGCCCCAGCCCGTGCTGGCAGCCGGGACAGTAGAACATCGTCCGCTCCCGTCCGGCCGGCCCGATCATCGCCACCCGGACCGTGGTGCCACACCGGCGACAGGGGCGACCCGACCGGCCGTGCACGTAGTTCTCCTCGCCCTTCCGCCGGTTGCCGGTGCTCGACTGCACGGCGTGGTGGCGGGCCTGGTCGAGCAGGGTCTGCGCCCGGGTGACCAGCCGTTCGAGGTCGGCCTGGTCGAGCTCGGCGGCCGGGGTCCACGGCCCGAGGCGCGACAGGAAGAGCGACTCGGCGGCCCACAGAGTGCCGATCCCGGCCAGGTTGCGCTGGTCGAGCAGGGCCGCCCCGATCGGGTCGGTGGAGGCGCGCAGGTTGGCCACGGCCGCGGTCAGGTCCCAGTCGGGGCCGAGCAGGTCGGGTCCGAGGTGCCCGACGAGGGTGGCTTCGGCGCTGGTCGGCACGGCCTCGAGCAGGCCGAGGCGCAGCCCGAGCGCGCTCCACGACGTGCTGCCTACCGCCGCGCGCAGGTCGTCGCGACGCAGCCACCGGGGCGTGTCGGCCGGCGCCTCGACCCGCCACTGTCCCTCCATCTTCAGGTGCGAGTGCAGTGTGATGCCGTTGTCGAACCGGTGGAGCAGGTGCTTCCCGCGGCTGACCACCTCGAGCGTGCTCGCCCCGCGCAGGTCGAGCGTGGCCAGGCTGGGGAAGCGCAGGTCGCAGAGGACGACCTCGGCTCCGGCGAGTGCCTGGTGGAGCCGATGGGCGGTGCGCCAGACCGTGTCGCCCTCAGGCACGGCAGCCCATACCTCCGGGCTTCGGCGTGGTCATCGCCGCAGCCGCAACCCGCGGGGGGTCGCGTGGAACCCCGCATGGGCCAGCGCCGACGCGAGCGGGTGGTCTGACCCGAGGACCGAGCCCCCGTCTGCCTTCTCCACGGTGAGTCGTCCGAGGGCGCCCTCGCGGACCGCCAGGGCCAGGGCGTCGGCGGCCCCCTGGAGGGACTGGACGTCGTCGGTCCAGGACAGCAGCGTCTTGCCGCCGCGCTCGACGTAGAGGACGAGCTCACCGTCGACGAGCACGACGAGGGCCCCGGCCTTGCGCGCCGGCTGGTGACCACGCTTGCCGGAGCTCTTGCCGGTGTCCTTGCCGGTGCCCTGGGCGTCGTCGTCTGCGCCCTCGGGCCCGATCGCGCGGTCCGGCCACGGGAGCGCGGCGCCGTAGGCGTTGGCCGGGTCGGTCGCGGCCAGGACCATGGCGGGGACGCTCCGGTTGGCTTCGTCACCGACCGGTCGGGCACCGGCCCGGAGCCGGTCGACGGCGCCGGTGGTGGAGAACTGCGAGGCCCCGAGCGACTCGACGAAGTAGCCGCGTCGCACCCGCCCGGACTCCTCGGCAGCGGCCAGCACGCGGTAGACCCCGGCGAACCCGCCGGGCACCTCCTCGGCCACGACCGAGCCACGGGTGACCACGCCGTAGCGGTCGAGCAGCACCTCTGCCGTCGCGTAGGCGCGGACGGTGGCGTCCGCCTCCCCCTCGGGGAGCAGCGACCAGCGCCCGGCGCCGGCCGCCGGGCCGGTCCGGGTCGGCAGGGCGGGCCGTCCGAGCCCGCGCTGGCCGGACAGCGCGCCCAGTGAGCCGCGCCGACCGGCATACCGCGTCGTGCGCGGACCCGAGCGGCTGCGCTTGTGGGTGGTGCGGCCCCCCGAGAGGAGCGCGCGCAGCGGGGTGAGGGTGTCGTTGGTGACCCGACCGTCCCAGGTGAGCGCCCAGAGGTCGGCGAGGAGCTGCTCGTCGTCGGTGCTGCCCACGGCGTCGGCCAGGGTGCGGAAGAAGTACGCGCCGCCGCCGGCGAGGGCATCGACCACGGCCTGCTCGGTCTCGCTGGGCGCCCGGTCGGTCAGCGGCGCCAGCGTCAGGTGGGCGGTGTCGGCGAGGTGCAGTGACACCCAGCCGTCGTCGCCGGGCAGTGAACCGTGGCCGCGCCACAGCACCTCTCCGCTGCTGGTGAGGTCGTCGAGCAGGGCCGGGGAGTAGTCGACGACCCGCGAGGGCAGGACGAGGCTCTCGAGCGCGCTGGCCGGCAGCACCGCTCCAGCGAGCTGCTCGATCGCGCGCACCAGCCCCTCGCGACCACGCAGCCCCCCGCCGACGGACTGCCACTGGGGGAGGAACCGCGCGAGCTCGACGGCAGGGACCGGCTCCACCTCGGCCCGGAGGGCGGCCAGCGAACGCCGTCGCAACAGCCGCAGGACCTCGGCGTCGCAGTAGTCGAGGCCGTGGATGCCCCCGCCGTTCTCGGTCGGGAGCAGCTCGCCTTCCACCACCCGGCCGGACGAGACCAACCGCCGCAGGGCGTCGAGGGCCACAGCCGGGCCCACGCCCCACCACGCCGCGACCGACGCGGCGGGGAAGGGGCCGTGGGTGCGGGCGTAGCGCCGGACGAGGTCGCCGAGGGGGTCGGGCACCGACTCCATGAAGGTCTGCGGGATGCCGACCGGCAGCGAGCAGCCGAGGGCGTCGCGCAGCCGCCCGGCGTCCTCGATCGCCGCCCAGCGCTCCTGACCCGCGACCCGCACCCGGATGACCCTGCGGGCGCCCTCGAGCTCGACCAGCCAGCCCCCGATCTCCTGGTGGGTCAGGTCGTCCTTGGAGCGCGCCCGGATCGCGTCGAGGGGCAGCGGACCCAGCACCCGCAGCAGGTCGGCGACGTCCTCGGCATCGCGACAGGCGCGTTCGGGCACGAGCCGCTGGAGCTCGGACTCGGTGCGGGTCACCTCGGCCGGGTCGAGCAGGTCACGCAGCGAGAGCCCCTCACCGCGGCCGAGCAGCTCGGCCAGCAGGGTCGGGTCGAGGGCGAGTGCGGCGGCGCGCTTCTCGGCGAGCGGCGAGTCGCCCTCGTAGAGGAACTGCGCCACGTAGCCGAACATCAGCGACCGGGCGAACGGCGAGGGTTGGCTCGACTCGACATCGACCAGGGTGACCTCGCGCGACTCGATCGAGCGCATCAACGCCGTCAGACCAGGCACGTCGAACACGTCCTGGACGCACTCGCGCACCGTCTCGAGGACGATCGGGAACGACGCGTACTGGCTGGCCACCTCGAGCAGCTGGGCGGCCCGCTGGCGTTGCTGCCACAGGGGTTGCCGACGGTCGGGACGGCGGCGGGGGAGCAGCAGGGCTCGCGACGCGCACTCCCGGAACCGGGCCGCGAACAGTGCAGACCCGCCGATCTCGGAGGTGACCAGGTCGTGCACGTCGTCGGCGTCGAGCCGCACCAGCTCGAGCAGCTCGGCGCCCACCCCGCGACCGGAGCCGCCGTCGTCCTCGAACTCGAGGTCGGGCAGCCGGAACACGATGCCGTCGTCGCCGTGCATCGCCTGGACGTCGACGCCGTAGCGCTCTCGCATCCGCGCCGAGACGCACAGCGCCCACGGGGCGTGGACCTGCCCACCGAACGGCGAGTGCACCGCCACCCGCCAGTCGCCGATCTCGTCGCGGAACCGCTCCACGACGATCGTGCGGTCGTCGGGTACGTGCCGGGTGGCCTCCTGCTGCTCCGTGAGGTAGCCGAGCAGGTTGTCGGCGGCCCACTCGTCGAGCCCGGCGGCCTCGACCCGGGCCCGGGCCCGGGCGGGCGACAGCCCCACGACCTCCCGGACGAACGCCCCCACGGCCCGGCCCAGCTCGGCCGGACGGCCCTGCTGGTCGCCCTTCCAGAACGGCAACCGCCCGGGCAGCCCCGGCGCCGGCGTCACCAGGACGCGGTCGTGGGTGATGTCCTCGATCCGCCAGGTCGAGGTCCCGAGGGTGAAGACGTCGCCGACCCGCGACTCGTAGACCATCTCCTCGTCGAGCTCGCCCACGCGCCGGCCGGCGCCCTCGCTGGAGGCAAGGAACACGGCATACAGACCGCGGTCGGGGATGGTGCCACCGGAGGTGACCGCGAGGCGCTGGGCGCCGGGCCGGCCGGTGAGGACCCCGGTGACGCGGTCCCAGACGATCCGCGGGCGCAGCTCGGCGAACTCGTCGCTCGGGTAGCGCCCCGACAGCATGTCGAGCACCGACTCGAGGATCGAGCGCGGCAGGGCGGCGAACGGTGTCGCCTTGCGGACCACGGACTCGAGGTCGTCGACGGTCCACTCGTCGAGGGCGCACATCGCCACGATCTGCTGGGCGAGGACGTCGACGGGGTTGGCCGGCACCCGCAGCGACTCGATGGCGCCGGCCCGCATCCGCTCGACGACGACGGCGGTCTGCACCAGGTCGCCGCGGAACTTCGGGAACAACACGCCCCGGGACACCGCCCCGACCTGGTGGCCGGCCCGGCCGACGCGTTGCAGACCCGATGCGACCGAGGGTGGGGACTCGACCTGGATGACGAGGTCGACGGCGCCCATGTCGATGCCGAGCTCCAGCGAGCTGGTCGCCACCACCGCGGGCAGCCGGCCGGCCTTGAGGTCTTCCTCGATGAGCTGGCGGTGCTCCTTGCTGACCGAGCCGTGGTGCGCGCGGGCCAGCACGGCGGGGGCGCCGGACGACGCGCCGGACTGGGCCATCAGCTGGGCCGGGGTGCGCAGGCCGGCGGGCCGCGGCGCCGAGGGCGGCTCGTCGCCCTGCGCCTCGCGGAGGGTCTCGAGCCGCTCGTCCCAGATCTCGTTGAGCCGGGCGGTGAGGCGCTCGGCGAGGCGGCGCGAGTTGGCGAAGACCAGCGTCGAGCGGTGCGACGACACGAGGTCGACGATCCGCTCCTCGACGTGGGGCCAGATGGAGGCCCGGCGCTCGGCCCCGGACGCAGGCCCGGACAGGTCGCCCTCGATGACCTCACCGAGCGCGGACATGTCGGCGATGGGGACCACGACCTCGAGGTCCCACTCCTTGGTCGACGGTGGTCGGACGATCTCGACGGGGCGCCCACCGGCGAGGTAGCGGGCGACCTCGGACACCGGCTCGACGGTGGCGGAGAGCCCGATCCGCTGCGCGGGCTCGTCGAGCAGGGCGTCGAGCCGCTCGAGGGTGAGCGCGAGGTGGGCGCCGCGCTTGGTGCCGGCGACGGCGTGCACCTCGTCGAGGATGACGGTCTCCACCCCGGCGAGGGCCTCGCGGGCCTGCGAGGTGAGGATGAGGAAGAGCGACTCCGGCGTCGTGATCAGCACATCGGTGGGGGTGCGGGCGAAGGCTCGCCGCTCACCTGCCGGGGTGTCCCCGGACCGCACCGAGACGGTGATGTCGGGTGGCGGCACGCCCAGCCGGGTGGCCGCGTGGCCGATGCCGACCAAGGGTGAGCGCAGGTTGCGCTCGACGTCGACGGCCAGCGCCTTCATGGGAGAGACGTAGAGGACGCGACAGCGCTTGAGCTTCTCGGCCGGGGGCGGCTCGGCCGCCAGCCGGTCGAGCGCCCAGAGGAACGCCGACAACGTCTTGCCCGAACCGGTGGGGGCGACGACCAGGGCGTGCTGTCCGGAGGAGATGGCTTCCCAGGCGCCCGCCTGCGCGGCGGTGGGCGCGGTGAAGGAGCTCCTGAACCACTCCGCGGTGGCGGGGGAGAACCTGTCGAGCACGTCTGCTGCCATGAGGGTGACAGCCTCTCACCCGGCGCCGACACCGGTGCGTCCCGACCTCGGCCCCGGCCTAGACTCCTGCCGTGCGGCTGAGCCACTTCTGGAACCTGATGAACGACGAGTTCGGCGAGACCTACGCCAGCTCGCTCGCCCAGCACCACGTGCTGGGCGTCCTCGGTGACCGCACCGTGGCGCAGGCCCTCGACGCGGGGGAGAGCCCGCGCCGGGTCTGGCTGGCCCTGTGCGACGCCATGGACGTCCCCGAGTCGCGCCGGCTGGGGATCGAGCGACGGCCCGCGCGGTGAGCTCGGTCGACTGGTCGGCCCACCCCCTGGTCCTCGCACCGATGGCCGGCGGCCCGGCGACCGTCGCGCTCGCCGCGGCCGCCGCGGAGGGCGGGGTGTTCCCGTTCCTCGCCGGCGCCTACCTCACCCCGGAGCGGCTGCGCGCCGACGTCGCCGAGCTGCGCGCCGTCACGCCGACTGCCTTCGGCGTCAACGTGTTCGCGCCGTCCCCTGACCTGCCGTCGATGCAGCAGGACGCCCTGGCGTATGCCGCGTCGCTGGCTCCGTGGGCCGCCGCAGCAGGCGTCGAGCTGGGGACGCCCCGGTACGACGACGACTCCTTCGCCGCCAAGGTCGACCTGCTGGTCGAGGCCGCGCCGGCCCTGGTGAGCTTCGCGTTCGGGTGGCCCCCGGCGGACGTCGTGGGCCGGCTGCAGGAGGCGGGCACCGCGGTGTGGGTCACGGTCAACGAGCCGTCCGAGGTCGAGTGGGCCGAGGCGCTCGGGGTCGACGGGCTCGTGGTGCAGGGGTGGGAGGCCGGCGGTCACCGGGGCGGCCCGGTGGACACCGGCGACCCCCAGCTCGAGCTGCTGCCCCTCCTCACGGAGGTGTCCCGGCGCACCGACCTGCCGATCATGGGAGCCGGCGGGGTGATGACCGGGACCGAGGCGGCCGACGTGCTGCGGGCCGGGGCCACCGCGGTCGCCCTCGGCACCGCGTTCCTGGGCTGCCCCGAAGCGGGCACGGCGCCGGTGCACCGGCACGCGCTCACCCACCGCAGCGGCACCACGGTGACCCGCGCGTTCACCGGTCGCAGTGCCCGCGCCCTCACCACGACGTGGACCGAGCTGTTCACGGAGGCCGCCCCCGCGGCATACCCGCACGTCCACCACCTCACCGCCCCGTTGCGGGCGCACGGCAGGGCGACCGGTGAGGCCGAGCTGGTCAACCTCTGGGCGGGCACCGGCCACGCGCGACTGCGCAGCCTGCCCGCGGCTGAGCTGGCTCGCCTGCTGGTCGACGAGCTCGCCCACGCCTGAAAACGGGATGAGCGCCGTCAGTGGTCCTCGGTAGCGTGGCGACAGTGACCGAGGACGAGACCCTGCTGAGCGCCACCGGGCTGACCAAGAGGTTCGGGGACTTCACCGCGGTCGACGGCATCGACTTCGCGGTGCGCAAGGGGGAGTGCTTCGGGTTCCTCGGCCCCAACGGGGCGGGCAAGTCGTCCACGATGAGGATGGTCGGCTGCGTCTCACCGGTGACCAGTGGCGAGCTGAGGCTGTTCGGGCTCGACCCGGCCCGCCACGGCCCCGACATCCGCGCCCGGCTCGGCAGCTGCCCCCAGCGCGACACCCTCGACGAGGAGCTCACCGTCGAGGAGAACCTCTGGGTCTACGGCCGCTACTTCGGCCTGTCCCGCAAGGAGGTCCGCACCCGAGCCGCCGAGCTGCTCGACTTCGCCCAGCTCACCGACCGCGCCCGCGACAAGGTCGAGCCGCTCTCCGGGGGCATGAAGCGACGCCTCACCATCGCCCGGTCGCTGATCAACTCTCCCGAGATCCTGCTGCTCGACGAGCCCACCACCGGGCTCGACCCGCAGGCCCGACATGTGTTGTGGGACAGGCTCTTCCGGCTCAAGCGGTCGGGGGTGACGCTCGTCCTGACCACCCACTACATGGACGAGGCCGAGCAGCTGTGCGACCGGCTCGTCGTGATGGACCACGGGCGGATCGTCGCCGAGGGGTCGCCCAGGTCGCTCATCGACGAGTACTCCACGCGAGAGGTGCTCGAGCTGCGCTTCGACGCCGAGGACCACCAGGACGTCGCGGAGCAGGTCACCGGGATCGGCGAGCGGGTCGAGGTGCTGCCCGACCGGCTGCTCGTCTACGCCGACGACGGTGACCAGGCAGCCGCGGTGGTGCACTCGCGGGGCATCGAGCCGTTGTCGGCACTGGTGCGCCGGGCCACCCTCGAGGACGTGTTCCTGCACCTGACCGGCCGGACGCTGGTCGACTGATGGCCATGGCCACGCCCCTGCCCTCCGACGCAGGCACCGACGCAGGCGCAGGGAGTCGGGCCCGGCCGGGACCCCGGCAGCCCCTGTCGACCGCCGAGCGGATGCTCGCCGTCTTCTCCTACTTCCTGACCGTCTACCGGCGCACCTGGCGGGGCAGCATCATCGGCCGGTTCCTGTCGCCGTTGTTCTTCCTGCTGGCGATGGGCGTCGGGCTGGGGTCGCTGGTCAACGACCGGGTGGGTGGCGTCGACGGGCTGCCCTACCTGCAGTTCGTCGTGCCGGCGATCGTCGCGACCCAGACCATGTGGGTGGCGATGGGGGAGTCGACCTACCAGGTGCTCGGCTACATCAAGTGGAACATGGGCTACCACGCCATGCTCGCGTCACCGATGTCGGTGCGCGACGTGCTGCGCGGCCACTTCCTCGCGGTGGCGGCCCACCTGACCACCGCCACGACGATCTTCATGGGCGTGGCCGCCCTGTTCGGCGGGTTCCGGTCGGTCATGGCGGTCTTCTGCCTGCCGATCGCGATCCTCACCGGCCTGGCGTTCACCACCCCCATCTTCGCGTTCACCGCGCGGCAGGAGGGTGACGACGGCTTCAACATCCTGTTCCGCTGGGTGGTCACGCCGTTGATGCTCTTCTCCGGCACGTTCTTCCCGGTCGAGCAGCTCCCCGGCTGGATGCAGCCGATCGCCTGGGTGACGCCGCTGTGGCACGGGGTCGAGGCCTGCCGCGACGTGGCGACGGCCTCGGTGGCCCTGGGACCGTTCGTCGGTCACGTGGCGGTCCTCGCGGTCTACGTCGCCGTCGGCTGGTGGCTCGCCGAGCGCTCCTTCGCCGCGAGGCTGGTCCCGTGAGCGCCCCGACCACGACCCGGCTCACCACCCTCGTGCCCATGCCGGCCGGGGCCGGTCTCGCGCGGATGCTCGTCGAGCGCAACATCACGTCGTTCCGGCACGGGTGGGTCGCCCTGGTCACCGGGTTCGCCGAGCCGGTGTTCTACCTGTTCTCCCTCGGCATCGGGATCGGGGCGCTCGTGCAGACCGTCACGACCGACTCGGGCGCCGAGGTGTCCTACCCCCAGTTCGTCGCCCCGGCCCTGCTGGCGGCCTCCGCCATGAACGGCGCCGTCTTCGACTCGACCTTCAACGTGTTCTTCAAGCTGCGCTACGCCAAGCTCTACGACGCGGTGCTGGCCACGCCGATGGGTCCGCGCGACATCGCCGTCGGTGAGATCGCCTGGTCGCTGATCCGGGGCGGTCTCTACTCCGCGGCGTTCCTCGTCGTCGCCCTGCTGGCGGGGGCCGTGGGCTCCTGGTGGGCGGTCCTGGCCCTGCCGGCCGCGGTGTTCATCGGTTTCGCGTTCGCCGCGCTCGGCATGTTCGCCACCACGTTCATGAAGTCGTGGGTGCACTTCGACTACATCACCCTCGCGATCCAGCCGATGTTCCTGTTCTCCGCGACGTTCTTCCCGCTCTCCACCTACCCCGAGGCGCTGCGGTGGGTGGTGCGGGTCACGCCGCTCTACCACGGGGTGGCGCTCGAGCGGGCGCTCATGCTCGGGGAGGTCGGCTGGGGCGTGCTGGCCCACGTCGGCTACCTCGTCGTGCTCGGCGCCATCGGGGTGGTGGGCACGGCCCGCCGGCTCGAGAAGCTGCTGCTCTCATGACGTCGTCGACCGGGGACCGGGGCTCGGACCCTGACGTCCGGACGGCCGGGTTCGCCGACCTCGACCCGCTGACCGCCTACCGGCTCTGGGCGCTGCGGTCGGAGGTCTTCGTGGTGGAGCAGGACTGTCCCTACCTCGACCTCGACGGCCGTGACCTCGAACCGCTGACCCGACACCTGTGGATCGAGCAGGACGGCGTGCCGGTGGCGACCCTGCGGCTGCTCGACGACGGCGACGCGCTGCGCATCGGCCGGGTCGCCACGGTGCCGTCGGCGCGCGGCCAGGGGCTCGCCGCGCGCCTCGTGCGGGCCGCCCTGGACCTGGCCGGGGACCGGACCGTGGTGCTCGACGCGCAGTCGCACCTCGTGGACTGGTATGCCGCGTTCGGCTTCGCTCCCAGCGGCCGTGGCTTCCTCGACGACGGCATCCCGCACACGCCGATGCGCCGGTCGGGCCGGGGCTAGCTCGGTCGCGGCGTGTCGCGTGTCGGATGCCGGATTTCGAACAGGTGTTCGGTAGGTTCATCCCCAGGTGGAACTGCCACAGAGCCACCGTCCACAGGTCGTGCGAGCGACCCGGACGGCTGTCGGTGCCGACACCTAGCGTCTGACCCTAAGCAGAGCAGCTGCCCGAGGGTCGAAGGCAGGCGCGCCCGACTCGAAAGAAAGAAGGAATGGTGGCCAAGATGTCTGGAGCGAACTCCGCAACGGTGGACCAGAAGGCAAAGTCCCTCGACAGCGTGATGGGGCAGATCGAGAAGTCGTTCGGCAAGGGCGCGGTCATGCGGCTCGGCGACGACGTCCGACCCCCGATCGACGTGATCCCGACCGGCTCGATCGCCCTCGACGTGGCGCTCGGCATCGGCGGCCTCCCGCGGGGCCGGGTCGTCGAGATCTACGGCCCGGAGTCCTCGGGCAAGACGACCGTGGCACTCCATGCCGTGGCCAGCGCGCAGCGCGCCGGTGGCATCGCGGCGTTCATCGACGCGGAGCACGCCCTCGATCCCGACTACGCCAAGAAGCTGGGCGTCGACACCGACGCCCTGCTGGTCAGCCAGCCCGACACCGGTGAGCAGGCGCTCGAGATCGCCGACATGCTGATCCGGTCCGGCGCCATCGACATCATCGTCATCGACTCGGTGGCCGCGCTCGTGCCGCGCGCCGAGATCGAGGGCGAGATGGGTGACAGCCACGTGGGTCTGCAGGCGCGGCTGATGTCCCAGGCGCTGCGCAAGCTCACCGGTGCGCTCAACACCACCGGCACCACGGCGATCTTCATCAACCAGCTCCGCGAGAAGATCGGCGTCATGTTCGGCTCGCCGGAGACCACCACAGGTGGCAAGGCGCTGAAGTTCTACGCCTCGGTGCGCCTGGACGTGCGTCGCATCGAGACCCTCAAGGACGGCAGCGACCCGGTCGGCAACCGCACCAGGGTCAAGGTCGTCAAGAACAAGGTGGCCCCGCCGTTCAAGCAGGCCGAGTTCGACATCCTCTACGGGCAGGGCATCTCCCGTGAGGGCGGCCTGATCGACATGGGGGTCGAGCAGGGCTTCGTCCGCAAGGCCGGCGCTTGGTACACCTACGAGGGCGACCAGCTCGGGCAGGGCAAGGAGAACGCCCGGCAGTTCCTCAAGGACAACCCCGACCTCGGCAACGAGATCGAGAAGAAGATCAAGGAGAAGCTCGGCATCGGGCCGCAGGTCGACAAGCCCGCGGAGGCAGCGGTGCCCGAGGTCCCGGTCGAGTTCTGAGCCGTACCCACCGATTGACCGACTGACATGACTGATCGACACGACGCGGCCAGGGCAGCCATGGAGGCTGCCCTGGCCGCGACGGGTGGGTCCTCGGTCGCGGCGGCGAGGTCGCGACCCGAGGCGTGGCAGCCGATCCCCGGCGACCCCGAGGCCGACCTGCAGACGCGCGACGGTGAGCCGGACGCCTACGACGTGGCACGCCAGATCGTGCTGCGCCAGCTGGCCCTGTCACCCAAGAGCCGCCAGCAGCTGCGCGACAAGCTGCGCACCCGCAACTGCCCCGACGACGTCGCCGAGGCCGTGCTCGACCGGATGACCGACGTGGGGCTGGTCGACGACGAGGCCTACGCCGGGATGCTGGTCCGCTCCCAGCAGGCCGGTCGGGGGCTGGCCAAGCGGGCGCTGGCGCGCGAGCTGCGCACCAAGGGCGTGGACGACGAGACGGCCAAGGCGACCCTCGACCAGATCGACCCCGAGGCCGAGCGCGACCGGGCCGCCCAGCTCGTCGCCAAGAAGCTGCGGTCCATGCACGGGCTGGAGCCGCTGGTGCAGAAGCGACGGCTGGCCGGCATGCTGGCGCGCAAGGGTTACCCGGCCGAGCTGTCGATGGCCGTGATCCGCGAGGCCATCCACGCCGCCCCCGAGCACCAACGCGACTGAGACACGTACCCTTGGCGATGCCATGACGACGCACGCCACCGCGCCCCAGAGCGCTGCCAAGACCTACGACGTCCGCACCCACGGGTGCCAGATGAACGTGCACGACTCCGAGCGCCTCGCCGGGCTGCTCGAGACGGCCGGGTACGTCGACGTCAACAGCCTGCCCTCGGGCGCCCGCCCGGAGGCGGCCGATGTCGTGGTCTTCAACACCTGCGCGGTGCGGGAGAACGCCGACAACAAGCTCTACGGCAACCTCGGCCAGCTGCGCCCGGCCAAGACGCGGAACCCCGACATGCAGATCGCCGTGGGCGGCTGCATGGCCCAGAAGGACCGCGCGACGATCGTGCAGCGGGCACCCTGGGTGGACGTCGTCTTCGGCACCAACAACATCGGCAGCCTGCCCGCCCTGCTCGACCGAGCCCGCCACAACCGGCGCGCCGAGGTCGAGATCCTGGAGAGCCTCGAGGTCTTCCCGAGCACGCTGCCGACCCGACGTGACTCGGCCTACGCCGGCTGGGTGTCGATCTCGGTGGGCTGCAACAACACCTGCACGTTCTGCATCGTGCCGAGCCTGCGCGGCAAGGAGGCCGACCGACGCCCCGGTGACGTGCTGGCCGAGGTCGAGGCGCTCGTGCAGCAGGGAGTCGTCGAGGTGACCCTGCTCGGCCAGAACGTCAACACCTACGGCGTCGAGTTCGGTGACCGCCTGGCGTTCGGCAAGCTGCTGCGGGCCTGTGGCGACATCGACGGGCTGGAGCGGGTGCGCTTCACCAGCCCGCACCCGGCCGCCTTCACCGACGACGTCATCGCCGCCATGGCCGAGACGCCCAACGTCATGCCGAGCCTGCACATGCCGCTGCAGTCGGGCTCCGACCGGGTGCTCAAGGCGATGCGGCGGTCCTACCGCAGTGACAAGTTCCTCGGGATCATCGACCGCGTCCGCGAGCAGATCCCAGACGCCGCGATCACCACCGACATCATCGTCGGGTTCCCGGGCGAGACCGAGGCCGACTTCGCGGAGACCTTGCGGGTGGTCCGCGCGTCGCGCTTCGCCAGCGCCTTCACCTTCCAGTACTCCATCCGCGCGGGCACGCCCGCCGCGACGATGCCCGACCAGCTGCCGAAGGCCGTCGTGCAGGAGCGGTACGAACGCCTGCTCGCTGCCCAGGAGGAGATCTCCTGGGCCGAGAACCGCACCGTCGAAGGTCGTGACGTCGAGGTGCTGGTGGCCACCGGCGAGGGCCGCAAGGACACCGAGACCCACCGCCTGTCGGGACGGGCGCGGGACAACCGGCTGGTCCACTTCGCGGTGCCCGACGGAGCCGAGCGCCCGCGACCGGGTGACCTGGTGACGGTCGGGGTCACCTACGGCGCCCCGCACCACCTGGTGGCCGACGCGGCCCTCGGTGGAGGCACCTACGCGGTGCGTCGCACCTCGGGCGGCGACGCGTGGGCAGCGCTGCAGGACGCACCGGTCCCCGGCAAGCCGGCGGTGGCGCTGGGCATGCCGGGGGTGGGGCGACCGGTGGCACCGCCAGCCACGTCGTGCGGGTGAACCAGGCTGCGGGTGATCTGAAAGACTCCCGCGCATGACAGTTCGCCCCATCGTCATCACCGGGGAGCCCGTGCTCCACCGTCGCGCCGAACCGGTGGAGAAGTTCGACGACGACCTGCGCGGCCTGGTCACGGACATGTTCGAGACCATGGACGCTGCCCACGGTGTGGGCCTGGCCGCGCCCCAGATCGGCGTCGGGCTGCGGGTCTTCACCTGGCAGATGGACAACGACGACGGGGTGCCCGCGCGCGGAGTCATCGTCAACCCCTACGTCACCGCGACGAAGCCGTCGGTCGACGAGCCCGACCCGCACGACGAGGCCGAGGGCTGCCTGTCGGTGCCGGGCGAGAGCTTCCCGCTCAAGCGTGGTGACCGGGCCACCGTCACGGGGTTCGACGTCGACGGCGGCGAGCTGTCGTTCGAGGCGAGCGGCTGGTTCGCCCGGTGCATGCAGCACGAGTACGACCACCTCAACGGCTTCCTCTACGTCGACCGGCTCAACGACCGGTGGGGCAAGAAGGCCCGCAAGGCGGTCAAGAACCAGGGCTGGGGCAAGCCCGGCTTCTCGTGGCTCCCGGGCGTGGACCCCGACCCGTTCGGCCACGACGACGACCACGACCACGAGCACGACCTCTGAACCGGTGACCTCCCACCCATGAGGACGCCACTGGTCGTCGGCGTCGTCGGTCCCACCGCCACGGGAAAGTCCGATCTCGCGCTCGACCTCGCCGAGGCCCTCGGCGGGGAGGTCGTCGGCGCCGATGCCAGCCAGCTCTACCGGGGCATGGACATCGGCACCGCCAAGGTGCCGCCGGCCGAGCGGCGCGGCATACCGCACCACCAGCTGGACGTGATCGACGTCGTGGCGGAGGCCAGCGTGGCCGCCTACCAGGTGGCGGCGCGCGCGGACCTCGCGGCCATCCAGGGGCGGGGGCGCCACCCGATCCTGGCGGGGGGCTCGGGGCTCTACGTCCGGGCGGCGCTCGACGTGCTCGAGATCCCGCCGACCGATCCCGAGGTCCGGTCCCGGCTGGAGCGCGAGGCCGAGGAGGTCGGTCCCGCTGTGCTGGGCACGCGACTGCGCGACCTCGACCCTGCCGCCGCGGCGGCGATCGAGCCCGGCAACACGCGCCGCATCGTCCGCGCGCTCGAGGTCATCGAGCTGACCGGCCGGCCCTTCTCGGCCACCATGCCGACCCGCACCTCCCTGCAGCCGACCGTGGTGCTGGGGCTGCGGATGCCGCGCGCGGTGCTCGACGAGAGGGTGGCCACGCGGGTGCGACGCATGTGGGCGCAAGGGCTGCTCGACGAGGTGCGGCACCTGGAGACGCTGGGGCTGCGGAGGGGTCGGACGGCGTCGAGGGCACTGGGCTACGCGCAGGCGCTCGCCGAGCTCGACGGCACGATGACGACCGAGCAGGCCCAGGACGAGACCACCGCACTGACCCGCCGGCTGGTCCGTCGCCAGGAGTCCTGGTTCAACCCGGACCCCCGCATCACCTGGCTCGACGCCCTCGCCCCGAACCTGGCGGAGCAGGCGGTGGAGGTGGTGCAGGCTGCCATCAGCGACAATGGTGCGCATGGCTGACCAGACCGCCTTCACCAAGGGCCACGGCACCGAGAACGACTTCGTCCTCGTGCCGGACCTCGAGGGCGTCCGCGACCTCTCGGCTCAGCAGGTGGCGCTGCTCGCCGACCGGCGAGCTGGCATCGGCGGCGACGGCGTGATCCGGGTCGTCCCGACGGCGCTCGCCACCGAGCCCGGCGTGCTCGCCCAGGCAGCCGGCGCGCGCTGGTTCATGGACTACCACAACGCCGACGGCAGCGTCGCCGAGATGTGCGGCAACGGCACGCGGGTCTTCGCGACCTACCTGCGGCGCGAGGGCCTGGAGACCGCCGACGAGTTCGCCATCGCGACGCGGGCCGGCACCAAGCTGGTGCGGTTCGAGTCACCGGAGCTGATCGCGGTCAACCTCGGTCCATGGCGCCTCGCCCAGCAGGCCATCGCCGACGAGGAGGGCTTCGACGCGCTGGTCCACCTCGAGCGCCACGAACCGCTCTCGGCGTTGACCCTCGACCTGGGCAACCCGCACACCGTCGTGGCCCTGCCTGAGGCCGTCGACCTCGACTCCCTCGACCTGCACCTGCCCCCGGTCGTGAACCCACTGCCGGAGTACGGCACGAACGTCGAGTTCGTCCGGCCGATGGGGGCCGGCCACGTCCGCATGCGCGTGCACGAGCGGGGGGTGGGGGAGACCCGCTCCTGTGGGACCGGTGCGGCTGCCGCCGCACTGGCCACGCGGTTCTGGGCCGGTGACGTCACGGACACGTGGACCGTCGACGTGCCGGGCGGGCGACTGCGGGTGCGCGCGCTGCCCGGCCAGGAGGTCGAGCTGGCCGGTCCGGCCGTCCTCGTCGCCGACGGCACCACCGACCTGGTCTAGCTGGCGGAGCGACGCACCTCGAGGATCCGGAAACCCTTGTCCGAGGTGAACCGGGACACCGCATACGTGGCGGGGTCGAGCTGCTCACCCAGCCAGCGTTGCAGCGAGTCGGAGCCGAGGTTCTTCTGCACCACGAGGTGCGCGACGCCGCCCGGCGCCAGCCGGGGGAGCCAGGTGAGCATCAGCTCGTGCAGCACCGCCTTGCCGACCCGGATCGGTGGGTTCGACCAGATGGCGTCGAACCGCACGTCCTCGGGTATGCCGTCCGGCTGGCTCGCGTGCAGCCGGTCGAGTCCCAGCGACGCCGCCGTGCTGCGGAGCAGGTCGAGCGCCCGCTCGTTGACGTCCACGGCATACACGGTGGCCTCCGGGGACCGGAGCGCGAGGGTGAGGGCGATCGGGCCCCAGCCGCAGCCGAGGTCGAGGAGGGTGCCCGACGCGGGTGGTGCGGGGGCGTGCCGCAGCAGCACCGCCGTGCCCTGGTCGACGCCGCCGGGGCTGAAGATGCCGGCTGCCGAGCGCACCTCGACGGTCCGTCCAGCGAGGCGCACGGTGATCGTGCGCTGCTGGGCGGGGCTGGCCGGCTCGGCCGTGAAGTAGTGGTCCTGCGTGCTCATCGGGGCCAACGGTAGACGGAGCGGACGTGGTGAGTCGCAGTGGTCGATGCTCCAGGTGTGCCTCGTGTGGTGGTCGTGGACTAAAAGTGGTCGCCGCGGTGGTTGAAAGGGTGAGATTCTTGAGGGGACATGACACTGAAGCGATCAGACATCTTTGACCTGAAGGCCACCGCCTTGGCGAGCGAGGACGAGTTCCTCCCCCGCGACGGGGCCGGCTACGACGGCGACCAGTACGACCGCGAGGACCGCGCTGCCCTGCGCCGGGTCGCGGGGTTGTCCACCGAGCTCGAGGACATCACCGAGGTCGAGTACCGCCAGCTGCGCCTCGAGCGCGTGGTGCTCGCCGCGGTCTGGACCGAGGGCACGGCCGAGGACGCCGACAACTCCATGCGCGAGCTCGCCGCCCTGGCCGAGACCGCGGGCTCCACCGTGCTCGCCGGCCTGGTCCAGCGCCGGGCCAAGCCCGACACGGGCACCTACCTGGGGTCCGGCAAGGCGGTCGAGCTGCGCGACATCGTCATCGCGGAGGGCGCCGACACCGTCATCTGCGACACCGAGCTCACGCCCAGCCAGCGCCGCGCGCTCGAGGACGTCGTCAAGGTCAAGGTGATCGACCGCACCGCCCTGATCCTCGACATCTTCGCCCAGCACGCGAAGTCCAAGGAGGGCAAGGCGCAGGTCGAGCTGGCCCAGCTCCAGTACCTCCTGCCGCGCCTTCGTGGCTGGGGTGAGTCGATGTCCCGGCAGGCCGGTGGCCAAGCCGCAGGTGGCCAGGGAATGGGCTCGCGTGGTCCGGGTGAGACCAAGATCGAGCTGGACCGTCGGCGGATCAACACCCGGATGGCCAAGCTCCGCCGCGAGATCAAGGAGATGAAGACGAGCCGGGACACCCGTCGGCTCTCCCGCAAGGCCAACGAGGTGCCGAGCGTCGCGATCGCCGGCTACACCAACGCCGGCAAGTCGTCGCTGCTCAACCGGCTCACCGGCGCCGGCGTGCTCGTCGAGAACCAGCTGTTCGCCACCCTGGACCCCACCGTGCGCCGTGCCGAGACCGAGGACGGCCGCCTCTACACGCTGGCCGACACCGTCGGGTTCGTGCGCCAGCTCCCGACCCAGCTGGTCGAGGCCTTCCGCTCGACCCTGGAGGAGGTGGGCGACGCCGACCTGCTGCTGCACGTCGTCGACGGTTCGCACCCCGACCCCGAGGGCCAGATCAGCGCCGTGCGGGCCGTGCTCGCCGATGTCGACGCCGCCTCGGTGCGCGAGGTCATCGTCGTCAACAAGGCCGATGCCGCGGACCCCGAGGTGCTCGACCGGATCCAGCGGCACGAGAAGCACTCGATCGTGGTCTCGGCCCGCACCGGCGCCGGGATCGAGGAGCTGCGGACCCTGATCGCCGAGGAGCTGCCGCGTCCCACCATCGACGTCGAGGTGCTGGTGCCCTACGACCGTGGCGACCTCGTCAGCCGGTTGCACCAGGAGGCCGAGGTGCTCTCCAGCGAGCACACCGGCACTGGCACGCTGGTGAAGGCCCGGGTGCACGCCGACCTGGCCGGTGAGCTCGCGGCCTTTGCCGCCTAGCCTGCCCGACCCGGTGGAGATCCGGCTCGGCGGGCTCGAGACGCCGCAGGTTGCCGCCCTCCTCACGGAGCACCTGGCGGACATGCGGCGCTACTCACCGCCCGACAGCGTGCACGCCCTCGACCTCGACCGCCTGCGGACGCCCGACCTGACCTTCTGGAGCCTCTGGGACGGCGCCGAGGTGCTCGGCTGCGCCGCGCTGCGGGAGCTCGACCCTTCCCACGGGGAGCTCAAGTCGATGCGTACCGCAGCGGCCCATCGCCGGCGCGGGGTCGCCGCCGCGCTCCTCGACCACGTGGTGACCGAGGCGCGCCGGCGCGGCTACGCCCGGCTGAGCCTCGAGACCGGCTCACCGGCCGAGCTCGCCCCCGCGCGCACGATGTATGCCGCGTACGGCTTCACGACGTGCGGGCCGTTCGGTCCGTACCTCGACGACGAGTTCAGCGTCTTCATGACCCTTGACCTGACCGCGCAGCAGCCCGAGCCGCTGTCTACGCTCGAGCCATGACGATCGGACTCACCGGTGTGACCGGCCACGTGGGACGTCGGGTCCGCGAGCTGCTCCCCGACACCGGTCAGCCCTTGGTGCTGCTGGCGAGGACCCCGTCGAAGGTCACCGCCGGTCCGCGCGACGAGGTGCGGCCGTGCGACTTCGCCGACCCCGAGGGTGCTGCCCGCGCGCTGGCCGGGGTCGACACGCTGCTCATGGTCTCGGCGTCCGAGGCGGCCGATCGCCTCGAGCAGCACCGGTCCTTCGTCGCAGCTGCGGCGCGGGCCGGGGTGCGGCACATCGTCTACACCTCGTTCCAGGGCGCTGCCCCCGACTGCACCTTCACCCTGGGTCGGGACCACTGGGCCACCGAGCAGGCGATCCGCGAGGCGGGGCTGGGCTTCACGTTCCTGCGCGACAGCTTCTACGCCGACTTCCTGCCGCTGATGGCCCAGGACGGCGTGATCCGCGGTCCCGCCGGTGATGGACGGGTGGCTGCCGTGGCCCGCGCCGACGTCGCGGCGGTGGCCGCCGTGGTGCTGGCCGATCCCCCCGCGCACGCCGGCGCGGCATACGACCTCACCGGACCCGAGGCCCTCACGCTGGCCGAGGCGGCGGCGGTCATCACGGAGGTGACCGGCACCCCCACGCGCTTCCTCGACGAGACGCTGGCGGAGGCGTACGCCTCACGGGCGTCCTACGGTGCGCCCGACTGGCAGGTCGACGCGTGGGTGTCCACCTACACCGCCATCGCCGCGGGGGAGGTCGCCGCTGTCTCGGACGCCGTGCCGCGGCTCACCGGTCGGCCGGCCGCCAGCCTGCGTGACCTGCTCACCGAGGACTGAGCCGGCTCAGCCGGGCAGCCGGTAGACCGACACGTGCGACGGCGAGTCCGCGGTGAACGGGGAGCGGTCCCAGTCCGCGTACCTGCCCTCGAGCGTGAAGCCGGCGAGCTGGGCCATCAGGTCGAGCTCGGCCGGCCAGACGTAGCGGTGCGGGCTGACCCCGTGCGAGGCCTCCCGCCCCCGTCCGAACCGGAAGTGGTGTGAGACCACCTGCTGGTGCAGCACGTCGTAGGTGTCGAGACCGACGTAGCCGTCCTCGCTGGCGAACACGGCAGCCGGTGACCCCGGTGGGAGGGAGCGCAGCTGCGGCACCCAGAGCTCGATGACGAACCGGCCTCCGGGACGCAGGTGACGCGCCGCGTTGCGGAAGCACTCGACCTGGCCGGACTGCTCCAGGATGTTGGAGATCGTGTTGAACACGAGGAACACCAGGGAGAACTCGCCGGGCACCCGCGTCGTCGTCATGTCGCCCTCGACGACGGGCAGGTGCGGTGCCTTCTCGCGCAGCCGGTCGAGCATCGGCCGCGATAGCTCGATCCCGCTGACCGGCACCCCGCGCTCGGACAGGGGGATGCTGACCCGGCCGGTGCCGGCGGCCAGCTCCAGGGCAGCACCGTCCTCGGCCAGCTCGGCGAGCAGGTCGACGATGGGCCCCAGCACGTCGGGGGCGAACATGCCCTCGCCCGGGGTGTCGTACTCCGCGGCGGCGGTCTCGTCCCAGATCTCGTCCTGGTGCATGGTCCGACCGTGGCACGTCGTCAGAGGCGGCGCATCCCCGTGGTCAGCACCACCGGCTCGCCCGCCTCGTCGGAGGCGTCGAGGTCGACCACTGCCTCGATCACCCAGTCGTGGTCGCCGTCGGGGTCGTGCAGGGTCTGGCGCACTTCCCAGAGGCGGTGGTCGCGGTCAGGCTCGGTGGCGCCGGGCGGAGGGCCGTTGACGGCGCTCACCGCGAGCAGCTGCGGGCCGCGGGCATCGGAGTCGGTGGCGATGCTGTCGTGGTCTGCGTAGTAGGCGCCGAGGGCCTCGTCCCAGGCTGCCTCGTCGACGAGGACCGCACGCGGGGGCTCGGGAAGGGCCGCGTTCGCGGCGTCGAGCTGGGCCAGGTCGCCGAACCGGTCCCGGGCGGCCAGCTCCACCCTCCGGAACATCGCGTTGCGCACCATGACGCGGAAGGCCCGCTCGTTGGCCGTGATCGGGCGGGCCGGGCGGGTGCCCCCGTGCTCGTGCAGGCCCTCCAGCTCCTCGAGGCGCTCGTTGGCGTCGGGGTCGGACAGCGCCTCCCACTCGTCGAGCAGGGAGGAGTCGGTCTGGCGCACGGTCTCGCCGAGCCACTCGAAGAGGTCGTCGAACTGCTCGCTGCGGTGAGCGGCCGGCACCGTCTGGCGCAAGGTCCGGTAGGCGTCGGTCAGGTAGCGCAGGACGAGGCCCTCCGACCGGGCCAGCTGGTAGGCGGAGACGAACTCGGTGAACGTCATCGCCCGCTCGTACATGTCACGGACGACGGACTTGGGGGAGAGGGCGGACTCGGACACCCAGGGGTGGCTCTGCCGGAAGATCTCGAAGGTCGCCTCGAGCAGGTCGGCCAGGGGCCGCGGCCAGGTGACCTCCTCGAGCAGGGCCATCCGCTCGTCGTACTCCACGCCGTCGGCCTTCATCTCGGCGACGGCCTCGCCCTTGGCCTTGAACTGCTGGGCCATCAGGACCTGGCGGGGGTCGTCGAGGATGGCCTCGATGACCGACACGACGTCGAGGGCGTGGGTGGGCGACTCGGGGTCGAGGACGTCGAAGGCCGCGAGGGCGAGGGGGGCGAGTGGTTGGTTGAGGGCGAAGTCGTCCTGCAACCCACCCCGGACCTCGATGGTCCGGCCGTTCGGCGCGGGCGGTGAGATCCGTTGCAGGACACCGGTGTCCAGCATGCTCTTGCCGAGGGTGATGGCCCGACGCGACAGCCGCGCCTGGTTGCGCGGGGTCTCGTGGTTGTCGCGCAGGAGGTGGCTCAGCGCGCGCACCGGGTCGCCGGGCCGTTGCACCACGTTGAGGATCATCGAGTGGTCCACCCGCATCCGCGAGACCAGCGGCTCCGGGTCGGCCGCGACCAGCTTGTCGTAGGTCTGCTCGGTCCAGGAGACCTCGCCGTCGGCGGGCTTGCGGCGCTGGACCTTCTTGAGCTTCTTCGGGTCGTCGCCGGCCTTGGCGATCGCGCGGGCGTTGTCGATGACGTGCTCAGGTGCCTGCACCACGACCGACCCGCTGGTGTCGAAGCCGGCCCGGCCGGCCCGACCCGCGATCTGGTGGAACTCCCGTGCCTTGAGGATCCGCTGACGTGAGCCGTCGAACTTCACCAGCCCGGTGAACAGCACGGTGCGGATCGGCACGTTGATGCCGACGCCCAGGGTGTCGGTGCCGCAGATGACCTTGAGCAGGCCGTCCTGGGCGAGCTGCTCGACCAGCCTGCGGTAGCGCGGGAGCATCCCCGCGTGGTGCACCCCGATGCCCGAGCGGACCAGGGTGGACAGGGTGCGCCCGAAGCCGGCGGTGAACCGGAACCCGCCGATCCGCTCGGCGATCGCGGCCCGGTCGGCCTTGACGGTGCCCTTGAGGGACAGCAGGGCCTGGGCCTGCTCCAGAGCTGCCTGCTGGGTGAAGTGCACGACGTAGACCGGTGACTGGCGGGTCGTGAGCAGCTCCTCGATCGTCTCCGGGAGAGGCGTGAGGACCCAGCTGAAGCTGAGCGGCACCGGCCGCTCGGTGCCCGTCACGAGGGCGGTGCCGCGACCGGTGCGCCGGCTCAGGTCCTCCGAGAGCTCGGTGAGGTCGCCGAGCGTCGCGGACATGAGGATGAACTGCGCCTGCGGGAGCTCGAGCAGCGGGACCTGCCAGGCCCAGCCTCGGTCGGGCTCGGCGTAGAAGTGGAACTCGTCCATGATGACCAGGCCGACGTCGGCGTCCGGGCCCTCGCGCAAGGCGATGTTGGCCAGGATCTCGGCCGTGCAGCAGATGATCGGGGCGTCGGGGTTCACCGAGGCGTCGCCGGTGAGCATCCCGACCTCGGACGCCCCGAAGATCTCGCACAGCGCAAAGAACTTCTCGCTCACGAGGGCCTTGATCGGGGCGGTGTAGAAGCTGACCCGGTCGGTGGCCAGCGCCGCGAGGTGGGCGCCGGTGGCGACCAGCGACTTGCCCGAGCCGGTCGGGGTCGAGAGGACGACGTTCTCGCCGGCCAGGAGCGAGATCAGCGCCTCCTCCTGGTGGGGGTACAGGGGGGTGCCCTGGTCACGCGCCCAGCCCTCGAATGCGGCATACACCTCGTCGGGCCCGGCCCCCTCGGGCAGCAGGGCGTCGAGGGTCAGCGGCGGGGCGGAAGGCATCGCCGGCCATCCTCCCATCCTCAGGGCTACTGGTGAGCCCGACGGGTCGCCCAGCGCGCGAGGTCGATCCGGTTGGCGGTGCCCGTCTTGGTCAGGAGGTGGCTGACGTGCGAGCTGACCGTCTTCTCGCTGAGCACGAGCTCGCGGGCGATCTCGCCGTAGGTGCGCCCGGCCACGATGTGGGCGAGCACCTCACGTTCACGGCCGGTCAGGTGAGCGGCGTCCCCGACGCGGTCGGTGCCCGCCGCCGTCGCCCCCGACACCACGGACGGCAGGACGGGGTCCGCGACGGGGACCCTTGCCGTCCGGGCCAGTGCGGTGACCTGGTCGAGGACGGGCTGTGCCGCCAGCTGCCTGCCGAGCCGGTGGGCCCGGCGCAGTGCGGCAACGGCCTCGGTTCGATGGGTCGTTCCCTGGTCGAAGAGCGCTTCGGCCAGCCGCCAGGAGGCGTAGCACTCCTCCCAGGGCAGGAGGTCGCGCAGGGACTCGGCGGCCCGCACCCAGGCGTCGGCACGGTCGGGGTCGAGGCGGGCCCGGGCGCGTTCCGCGGCGTACAGGGCGTCGAAGGCAGCCAGCTCCCGGTCGTAGAACTCGTCCCCGCCGGCGTCGGCGATCGGATGCGGGAACCGGCGCTCGAGCTCGTCGAGCTCGTCCAGCACCGGCTGGGGGTCCTCGAGCGCGTCGCGGCAGTCCTCGGCCAGGTCGGCGAGGCCACGGGCCGCCAGCGGCATGAGCCACTCGCACTGGGTGGGTGGCACGCCGGGGTTCGAGGTCCCGACGAGAGCGGCGGTGACGCACCCCCTCGCGTCGCCCGCCGCTATCCGGACCATGGCGCGGGTCGCGTCGAACTCGAACGGAAGGAAGGTTGAGGTCTCGCCGAACAGCTCGTCGGCACGGGCCAGATGTCCCTCGGCCTCGCGCACCCGACCCTGGAAGGCGGCCAGCTGTGCAGCGCGGAGGCGGGCGGCGACGTCGACGAGGGCCCCAGGGGTGCGACCGAGCGCGTAACGCAGCAGGCTCTGGCAGGTGCGCCACTCGCCGCGCTGGAGCTGGCCCTGGGCCTCGCCCGTCGCCAGCCACGCGATGTACGGGTGCGGCAGCCCCAGCTCGATGAGCTGCTGCCGGCGGCCTGCCACGCGCGCCGTCCAGCGAGGGTCGGCGTTGCCGCCGACGGAGTTCGCTTCCCACATTGCCGCGTGGCCGAACGCGAAGCCGTCGCCGGACCGCGCGGCGCACGCCACGGCCTCCGCCGCCCAGGTCTCGGCGTCGGCCACGTGGCTGAGGTAGACGGCGTGCATGGCGTTGGCTGCCAACGCGTAGGCCAGCGCACGGGGGTGACCGGCCGTCCTGGCCCGGGTGAGCGCCTCTGCGGCCAGCGCCGGAGCGTCGGGGTCGTCGGCCCAGAGCCCCGCGTGCGCCGACTCGGCCAAGGCGAAGGCGTGCTGCCACGAACCAGGCTCGGCGGCTGACAGCTGCGTCGCCCGCGCGAGCTCGCCACGGTCGAAGAAGCCGAGACCCTTCATGAAGCGCAGGTGCTGGCGGCGGACCACGAGCTCGGCCTCGTCCAGCGGGCCCAGGTCGCCGTCGTCCAGCAGCGCCTCGGTCGCGTCGAGCTCGGTGTCGAGGTCGCCGTCGCGCTCCGCAGCGACGCGCAGCCGCGACCAGAGGTCCGTCGGTGTCTCGGACGGTTGCTGAACCAGCGACCGGACCTCGATCATCCGGCGCAGCATCCTGACCAGGCTCGCCCAGGCCTGCCCGTCCTCGGCGGCGGCCGCGGCACGACAGGCCCAGGTGTAGGCAGCCTCCGCGTCGTCGGCGCGATGGAGGTGGTCCGCCACCAGCACCAGGGAATCGAGGTCTGGCCCGGTGGGGGACAGGCGGCTCTGCAGGGCTTGCGCGTAGCTGGCGTGGAGCCGCTGGCGCTCGGGGTGCGACAGACTCGCCTCGAGTGCCTCCGCCTGCAGCGGGTGGTGGAACCAGTAGCCGTCACCGTCGACGGCCTCGAGCAGGCCCGCGTCGACGCACTCCCGCAGCAGTGGCCCCGGTTCGTCGACGCCGGCCAGCCGAATCGCGTCCTCGAGCGCCTGGCCGCGCGCGACCCTGCCCCCGACGGCGACGACGCGCGACAGCTCGCGTGCTGGTGGCGAGAGCTGGTGCCAGGGCCGCAGCACGGCCGAGACGAGGGTGTCGGGGAGCAGGCCTTCGTCCAGGCACGTCGCGGTCGGGGGCAGACCGGTCACGAGCAGCTCGTTGAGGTACGCATTGCCACCGGTGCGGTCGTGCACCTCACGGACGAGTGTGTCGTGCGGCTCGTCGCCGAGGAGCCCCCGGAGCTGCGCCCGAGTCTCCTCGGGGTCGAGGGGACCCAGGGCGAGCTCGGTGAAGCCCGGCAACCGGCGCACGTCCGACAACCAGCGGGCCAACGGGTGGCCCGGGCCGACCTCGCCGCGCCGCACGGTCATGAGGAGGGCGAGCCGGCGTGCGGGGAGCCCGGCGACCACCCACATGAGCACGTCGAGGGTCGCCTGGTCGGCCCACTGGAGGTCGTCCACCACCAGCGCCACAGGACGCTCCGCGCAGCGTTCGGCCAACCAGCCGTCGAACTCCTCCGCGGGGTCGGTGCCGAGGGATCTCCGCACCACCATGCGCAGGGGCAGGAGGGGGACGTTGAGGGTGGCGAGCGGCAGACAGGTGCCGGTGAGCACGAGGACGTCCTCGGCCCGCGACGCGGCGTGCTGGGCGAGGCGGGTCTTGCCGACGCCTGCGTCGCCCGTGATCAGCACCGCCCGACCGGTGCCGGCGCGCGCTGAGGCCAGGGCGGCGCTCAGCTCGCCCACCTCGTCCACCCTGCCGACGAAGACGTCCCCCGAGGGGATGTCCGACGGTCCCACGGCCCCAGTGTGGCCTCACGACCGGTCTCGACGCACCTCATTTGAGGGGGTTGGGGGCTGCTTCTCAGGGGGTCCTCCCGATGTGGCTCAGGTGCCTCCCGCCGGACCGTGGAGGAGTCAGCAGGGATCACCTCTCGAAGCACCAGGAGCACACCGTGAACGCACACCAGCACCAGCACCGCACCATCACCTCGACCCGGCGCGCCTGGGGCGTCGTCGCCGCTGCCACCCTCGTCGTCGCCGTCAGCGCGTCGCCCGCGGCGGCCCGGCAGGACCCCGGCCAGATCGACACCCCGGCGCCACCGACCACCGCCACCCACTTCTGCCCGCCGGAGCGCGTGGGGACCCAGTTCGTCGCGTGCGACAACCTGACGGGGAACGGTGTCCCGGCACCCCGTTGGGTGCACGAGAGGTGAGATCACGCGGCGGGCCGTGGCTCGGGTGGGGACGGTCGACCCACCCACCCGAGCCACGGCATACGCTGACCCAATGGCTTCACTCGACGACCTGTTGCACGCTGCCGTCCAGGGAGTCGGGGGAGTCGAGCGACCGGGCCAGGTCGAGATGGCCCACGCGGTCGAGGACGCCGTGGCTGCCGACGAGCACCTGCTGGTGCAGGCCGGCACTGGCACCGGCAAGTCGCTGGCCTACCTGATCCCAGCCGTCATGCACGCCCAGAAGACCGGCAAGCCGGCAGTCGTGGCGACCGCCACCTTGGCCCTGCAGGCCCAGATCGTCGACCGCGACATGCCCCGGCTGGCCGAGTCCATCGCCCCGCTCCTCGGGAAGCGCCCGACCTACGGGCTGGTCAAGGGGCGGCGCAACTACCTGTGCGCCCACAAGCTCGAGGGTGGCTTCCCCGACGACGAGGACGGGCTGTTCGAGGTCGGCGAGGTCGACCGGGCGGCGTCCCGGCTCGGCCAGGAGGTCGTCCGCCTGCGGGAGTGGGCCGAGACCACCGAGTCGGGCGACCGCGACGAGCTGGTGCCCGGCGTGAGCGAACGGGCCTGGCGCCAGGTGTCCGTCAGCGCCCACGAGTGCATGGGGAGCAAGTGCCCGGCGTTCGCAGACTGCTTCGTGGAGCGGTCCCGTGAGGCCGCCAAGGACTGCGACGTCATCGTCACCAACCACTCGTTCATGGCGATCGACTCGTTCGAGGGCCGGCAGATGCTGCCCGAGCACGACCTGCTCGTGGTCGACGAGGCGCACGAGCTGGTCGACCGGGTGACCTCCACCATCACCGACGAGATCACCCCCTCGATGGTCGCGGCGGCGGCCAAGCGGGCGGCCCGCATCGCCGAGTCCACCGACGCCGTGGACGACGCCTCGGTCTTCCTCCAGGGCGTCCTGGACGAGCTCCCCGAGGGCAAGCTCAACGGCATACCCGACGCGCTGTCCCTGGCCCTCGCTCGGGTGAGGGACACGACGCGACAGGTGCAGTCGGAGCTCAAGCCCGAGAAGGGTGTCGAGCCCGACGGGACCCGCAAGGTGGCCCAGGCCGCGATCGACGAGATGTTCGAGAACTCCTCCCGGGTCCTCGAGCAGCGCGACCTCGACGTCGTCTGGGTCAGCCGCGACCAGCGACGCGGCTCGGTGCTGCGGGTAGCGCCCATGAGCGTTGCGATGTTGTTGCGGGACAAGGTCTTCGGTGACCGCACGGTCGTCATGACGTCGGCGACCCTCGAGCTCGGCGGCACGTTCGACGCGGTGGCGGGGACGATGGGGCTGCGTGGCGAAGGAGCCCCGCAGTGGCGTGGCCTCGACGTGGGCAGCCCGTTCGACTACCCCCAACAGGCCATCGCCTACGTCGCCCAGCACCTGCCGGCGCCCGGCCGCGACGGCCTCAGCGAGCAGACCCTCGACGAGATCGAGGCGCTCGTGCGGGCGGCGGGCGGACGCACCCTCGGGCTGTTCTCCTCCATGCGGGCGGCCAAGGAGGCCACCGAGGCGATGCGCGAGCGGTTCGACGGCGACATCGGTTTCCTCTGCCAGGGCGAGGACCAGATCACGACGCTGGTGCGCCAGTTCGCCCGCGACCCGCGCACGTGCCTCTTCGGCACCCTCACCCTGTGGCAGGGCGTGGACGTGCCGGGCTCGGCGTGCCAGCTGGTCATCATCGACCGGATCCCCTTCCCACGACCCGACGACCCGCTGTCGTCGGCACGCTCGCAGGCCATCGCCCGGATGGGCGGGAACGGCTTCATGGCCGTCTCCGCCACCCACGCCGCGCTGCGGCTGTCCCAGGGCGCGGGGCGGCTGATCCGCCGGGCCGACGACCGGGGCGTGGTCGCCTTCCTCGACTCCCGCATGATGACCGCGAGGTATGCCGGGTTCCTCCAGCGCTCGCTGCCTCCCTTCTGGCCGACCACCGACCGCGAGCGGGTGCTCGCCGCCCTCAAGCGTCTCGACGAGACCGCGGCACCGCCGATGGAGGTGCACGAGCCGGCGCTGCGGGGGATCACCGGTGCCCTGGTCGGCACCACGATGGGTGGGACTGGTGAGGATGCCGCCGCCGAGCACCCGCGGCCGGTGGCTGACGCACCGCCGCCCGCCGAGTCGGCGCGGACCGCGGTCACGGCCGGTCATGCCTGGACGGCGGAGTCCGACGAGGAGCTGCGCGACGGCGTGGAGCTCGGCTTGTCGGTGGACGAGCTGGCGGAGAGCCTCGAGCTGCCTGCTGATGTGGTCGCGGCCCGGCTCAAGGGGCTCGGCCTCGAGGCGACCGGGGCGGCCACGCTGGCCTTCGAGTAGCTGCCGGCCCAGTGACTCCCGTGCCAGCCGGGCTGGTGGGTGATACTGGCGCGATGACGGACACGTGCAGGCTCCACGTCGTCGGTGACGGGCCGGTGGCCGAGGCCCTCCTCACGCTGGCGGCACCGCTGGGCTGGTCGGTGACGTCCTCGACGGACGACCCCGGTGTCCCCGGAGGCGTCGACGCCCTCGTGGTGACCAGCCACCACGACGGGGTGGACGGTCCGGCGATCCGGGCAGGCCTGGAGGCCGGCACGGCATACATCGGCGGGATGGGGTCGCGCCGCACCCAGGAACGTCGCCGCGAATGGCTGTTGGAGAACGGCGTGGCCGAGGAGGCGCTCGCGACCGTGCACGCGCCCATCGGGCTCGACATCGGTGCCAACGCACCGGGCGAGATCGCGGTGGCGATCCTGGCCGAGGTCATCGCCGTCCGGGCCGGCCGGACCGCCGCCGGGTCGGTGGGCGACCGCCAGGGACCGATCCACCCGGACCTGCCCGCCGGCGACGCCTACTGCCCCGGCGGGTGACCGAGCCGACCTGTCGGTCCGTCATGGGAGGCTGTGCCCCGTGACCGCCACCGCGACGCGCACCGTCCCGCCCCTCGTCCTGATCTCGGGGCCCGAGGCCGTCATCGCCGACCGCGCGCTCGGAGCCACGCTCGACGACCTCCGCGCCGTCGACCCCGAGGTCGAGGTGATCCGGCTCTTCGCGGAGACCTACGAGGCCGGCGCGCTGGGCATGCACGCGAGCCCGTCGCTGTTCGGCGGCGCGAAGTGCATCGTCGTCGCCGACCTCGACGAGGCGCCCGACGAGCTGCAGGAAGACCTGCTGGCCTTCCTCGCCGCGCCCGAGCCCGACGTCACCCTGGTCGTCACCCACAAGTCGGGCCAGCGTGGCAAGAAGGTGCTGGACACCCTCAAGAAGTCGCAGGCCAGGGTCCTCGAGGCCCCGGCCATCAAGTCCGACCGCGACAAGACCGACTTCGCCACCCACGAGTTCCGCGCGGCGGGTCGTCGAGCCACCCCCGACGCCGTGCGCGCCCTCATCGAAGCCGTCGGCAAGGACGTGCGCGAGCTCGCCGCCGCCTGCCAGCAGCTCGTCGCCGACACGACCGGCACGATCGACGAGGAGCTCGTGGCCAGGTACCACGGGGGCAAGGTCGAGGCGACGGGCTTCAAGGTGGCCGACGCGGCGGTGGCCGGTAGCGCTGGCGAGGCGTTGCGCCTGTTGCGGCACGCCATCGCCACCGGGGTCGACCCGGTGCCCATCGTGGCGGTGCTCGCCCAACAGCTGCGCCAGCTGGTCAAGGTCGGGGCGGCCGGGCGTGGTCGGTCGGCCGAGGTGGCCCGCGACCTGGGCATGGCGCCGTGGCAGGTCGACAAGGCCCGACGCGGTCTGTCCGGATGGGGCCCCGAGGGTCTGGCCGAGGCGATCCAGGCGGTCGCCCACGCCGACTTCGAGGTCAAGGGCGGTGGCCGCGACCCGGTCTATGCGGTCGAGCGAGCCGTGCTCACGATCACCCGGGCCCGCACCGGTCGATGACGTCAGTCGGTGACGTTTTGGGGGAGTGGCCCCCTCGCTGGTAGATTTACCCGTCGCGTGCGCGCATGGTCGTGCGCGCATGCAGCTTCATCCAGAGCCACTCAACCACAGGTGCCCCACGCCTGGTCCCGAGAGGCTTCTGCCGCCCTCTAACGGCAACCACCGACCAACCAAGAGAGACACACCTGTGGCAAACATCAAGTCCCAGCTCAAGCGGATCAAGACGAACCGCACGGCGACCGAGCGCAACAAGGCCGTCAAGAGCGAGCTCAAGACCTGGATCCGCAAGTTCCAGAAGGCCGTCGACGCCGGCGACGCAGCGGCGGCGAAGGATGCCCTCGCGACCGCCAGCAAGAAGCTCGACAAGGCCGCTGGCAAGGGCGTCATCCACGCCAACCAGGCCGCCAACAAGAAGTCGGCCATGGCGAAGAAGGCCGCCTCGCTCTGACGCGAGTCGCCTCCACGGCAGCAAGGGCCGGTCACCCACTGGGTGGCCGGCCCTTCGCGTTCCCCCATGGCTCAGGTCACCCGCAGGGACCAGCCTCAGGTCGCCGCACGGACCGCCGCGGCCACCTCGTCGAACCGCTCGCGGTCGAGCACCGCTCCCTCCCGTCGTACCGCTGCCGGGTCCACCCGCAGGATCCGGTCCACCCGCACCTCGCTGGGGCGGCCCTTCCCGTCCCACGCGCCGGTCCCGATGTCCTGCCAGTGCCGACCGTGCCGGGCCTCCTGCGCGTGGTCGCGGTCGTGGTCCTTGCTGGTCAGCATCAGGGCCAGCAACCACCGACCGTCACGTCCCACGAGGAGGACCGGTCGGTCCTTGCCCTGGCGGTGGTCCTCCTCGTACGGCACCCAGGTCCACACGATCTCGCCGGGATCGGGCTGCCCGTCAGGCTGCGGGGCGTAGGTCAGGTCAGGGATCCCCGTGAAGTCGCCCGGGTACGTCGACCGAACCTGCTCGAGTGGGCCGCTCTGCGGCGTGGTCCGCGGTGGCGCAGCCGGACCCGGAACCGTCGTGGCCCCTCGTCGCCAGAGCTGGGTCAGTCGCGAACGCAGGGAAGCCATGCCCACCACGCTAGCCGGGACCCATGGCTGTGGAGGGGAGTCGTCTTGGTGAGGGTCGTCTTGGTGGGCGGCGTCGTGGTGGGCGGCGTCGTGGTGGGCGGCGTCGTGGTGGGCGGCGTCGTGGTGGGCGTCGTCCGGCTCTTGTCGCCTGGTGGGAATCGTCTCGCTCACGACTGAGCCGACTCGCTCACGACTGAGGCGACGGAGTCAGAACGGAGGTGGCTCCTCGGGACCCGCTCTCGCTGAGCCGCTCCGGTCGCCCCTCCGGTGGTGCTCCCGACAACGATGCAGGAGCCGGCTCACCCGAAACCTGGGCCGACCCGTTCGGCGTCGGTCGCGTTCGGCCCGGGCCAGGTGGTGCGCGAGCTCGTCCTCCCACGCCGACCAGTGGGCGCCGACCTCGTCGACCGGGGGTGAGTCGGCCGGCGGTGACCCGCCGCGCCTCGTCTCCGCTGCGCTCTGCTCGGGCGAGCGCGACCCATGGACTGGCGCTCCCAGCCTGTCCTTGTCGTGCCTGTCCTTGTCGTGCCTGTGCTTGTCGTGCCCGTGCTCGTCGCGGCTGTCCTTGTCGTGCCTGTCCTTGTCGTGCCTGTCCTTGTCGTGCCTGTCCTTGTCGTGCCTGNCGTCCTTGTCGTGCCTGTCCTTGTCGTGCCCGTGCTTGTCGTGCCCGTGCCCGTCGCGCATGGGCTCGGCGTCGTGCGGCGCATCGCGTTCGAGCTGGAGGAAGTCGATGGGCAGGGTGGTGCGCGTCATCCCGGCCGGGTCGGTCCAGGTGACGGTGGCATCAGGCTCGATGCGCACCCGCCATCGGACGGTCTGCTTGATCCGGTGGTGCCGGCGGCACAGGCAGATGAGATTGCCCGCCTCGGTCGGTCCCGATGGCCACGGCCGCACGTGGTCGAGGTCGCAGAACACCGCACTGACCGTGCATCCCGGGAACCGGCACCTACCATCCCGTGCCTTGACCAGCTCGACCAGCGTCGGAGGTGGTCGGTAGGCCGGTGACTCCGTCGTACCGGGCCGCCCGGAAGCGGTGGTGCGGTCCACGGCGAGCAGCGCACCGGTGTCAGCGTGGCAGGCCACCACGCCTCGGCGGGTGCCCTGGGTCGCGCTACTGCCCTCAGGGGGGTCACTGGAGCTGGTCGAGTCAGGGCCATTGGCTGGCTCCGTCGCGACGACGTGCTCCAGCCACTCACGACGGACGTGGGTGTCGCCCGGCATCCCGAGCCCGGCGACGGTCACGAGGCCGTCCGACTGCCCAGCCAGCTCCGCGACCGAACCCGACGCGCGTCCAGCCAGCCTCGCCACCGCGCCTGACGCCCGCGCAGCAGCATCGGCGGAGCCACCGTCGGCTGGCGTGCTCGGTGCCTCCGATGCGAGTCGGTCAGCGGGCACGGCGAGCTGGACCACGAACGTGCCCGTTGCCCGGGAGTGGATCAGGTCCATCAACGCGTCGGCCCGTGCCTCGTCGACGCCGCTCGCGCGGCCATCGCGGACGTACTGTCGTGCCAAGCCGTCGATGACCGCCCACCCGCTGCGGGCCTGCTCCACCGGAAAGCTGCCCATCCACGTGTCGACTCCGGGTTCGTCGCCGGGCCACCGACGCAGGCTCCGCGCGGCCCGTGCCCGCGCGGCCTTGGCCCGCACCAGGTCGGCGTCGACAGCACCGAGCACGCGTCGCACCCGGCGACGCAGCATCGCGGGCGGCTCCGTGCCCAGCGAGCCCTCGAGCCTCGCGCCGACCTCTCGGCACACCTCCGGGCTGGCCTCGCGCAGCTCCTCGCAGACGATCCCGACGCGGTAGGCATCCAGCCGACCGGAGGCCATCGCCTCGAGAAGGAAGGGCGCTCGGGTGACGACCTCCACTGCGACAGTCATCCGACTCGTGGCGGCCGCGTCGCTGAGGCCGAGCTGGTCGCTGACCAGGGCGGGCGCGTCCAGTCGCTGGTGCCCCAGCCCGCGGTGCTGCTCGACCACCGTGCCGTCCTCGAGCTCGACGTCCTCGATCGCAGCCAGGTGGGCCATGGCGAGCACCTGCAGCGCAGCAACCTGGTTCGCGAACGACTGGCACTGCTCCGCAAGGGCGACCAGCTCGGGCACCGATCGGCGCCGGCCGTCCGCCCGTAGCCGAGCCAGCTCCTCGCGGAGCGGCTCGGCGACGACGGCTGCATCGAACATGTGTTCGAGTCTACGTCCGGGGTCTGACAGCGCCAGGCACGTGGGCCGGAGCCCGGTGACCTCAGGCGTTGCGGCGCACGCCTTCGGCCACGGCGGCGAAGCGCACCGCGTCGATCGCCGCGCCCTCGCGCCGGATGCGGCTGGGCTTGACCCGGATGATGCGGTCGACCCGCACCTCACTGGGTCGCCGCTGCCGATCCCATGCGCCGACCCCGACGGGGACCCGGTCGGACGGTGTCCGTCGCCGAGGGTCGGTGCCAGCCCGCAGCTTGGTGGTCAGCATGACCCCGAGCAGCCACCGGCCATCGCGGCCGATGAGCAGTACCGGACGGTCCTTGCCCTTGCGGTGGTCGTCCTCGAACGGCACCCAGGTCCAGACCACCTCGCCGGGGTCGGGCCGCCCGTCGGCGACGGGGGAGTACTCCATCTCGGGCACGCCGTTGAAGTCACCCGGATAGGCCCCGGTCAGCCACCTGGCGAGCCGCCGCACCCAGCTGTCCTGCGCGACCGGCGAACGCGTCGTGTCCCCCATGAGGGCCACGCTAGTGGCGAGGTGCGGACGCCCAGGTGGGTTCGCCCGAGTCCTACCGCCAGTCGCGGCGGCTCGGCACCATCGCCACCATCGCCGCCATCGCCACGAAGGTGTAGCCATGGACCGCTGGTGGGAGCTCCGGCGTCACGGGCGGTGCTTCGGCCGCCACAGCAGGCGGCCGGGACGACGACGGTCACGCAGCGCGTGGGAGCGCCAGACCAGCACGGGGTGCGAGGCGAGGGCGTTGACGACCCAGACGAAGAAGCCCTTCTCGGTGGTGGCCCGGTCGGCCAGCGCGTTCACGTCGACGGTCCGGTTGAGGTACTTGCCGGCCGCGAGCGTCGACATCGCCCCGGCGCTGCCGTGGGGCACGAGGGAGTAGCCGAAGTTGTCGGCGGTGTACTCCTGGCTGCGGCTCAGCGTCGAGCCGACGAACGGGATCCACTGGGACCCGCTGATCGCCAGGATCCGCCAGTAGCTGGTGTGGCCGGCGGCGATGTGGCCGACCTCGTGACCGAGGATGAACCGCAGCGCGTCGGGGTTGCGGGCCTGTCCGCCGATCTCGAACAGGTCGCTGTAGACGAAGATGAACCGCCGGAAGCCATGTCCCGACGCCGCCGCGTTGATCCTGCCGTTGCCGAGCACCACGTAGGCGTCCGGCACCTTCGGCAGGCCGTAGTGGGCGCACGCGTCGAGCAGCATCTGGTGCGCCTCGGGGTACTGCGTCGGGGAGATCTTCACCCCGGACAGCCGCAGCCCGGCATAGAGCTGGCCACGGATGAAGTAGATGATCACCGGCGCGGCCAGGAAGAACACCGCATACGGGTCGGGCTGCCGGCGGTCGATGATCGCCGACACGACCTCGTAGGTCGAGATCGCCCAGACGAGGAGGGACCCGAGGATCACCACCACGAGGCAGAGGTTCTCCAGGGGGTGCCGCAGGTGCGACCGCATCTGCTTACGGTGGGCGGGAGCCTCCATGGGCGGCGAGGCGTACTGGATGGGTTCGGACATGGTCCCCTCGTGCGGTCGGCGGTCGGCTCCGATGCTATGTCTCGACGGCTGGGCGATCCGCACTCAGCCCGCCACGCTGAGCGCACCATGGAGGAATGACCCGCCGACCCGTTGTCGTTGCACTGCCGTGACCGACGCCATCGCCGACCCGTCCAGCGAGCTCGGCGCCGACGCCGCCATCCGCCCGGCGCACGTCAACCTCGCCCTGCTGGCCCTGGCCGTCGGCGGGTTCGCGATCGGCACCACCGAGTTCGTGACGATGGGCCTGCTGCCCGAAGTGGCGGAGGGGGTCGGCATCGACATCCCGACCGCCGGTCACGTGGTCTCCGCCTATGCGGCAGGGGTCGTCGTCGGGGCCCCGGTGCTCGCCACGCTCGGCTCAAGGATGCCGCGCAAGCGCCTGCTGCTGTGGCTGATGGGTGCCTTCGCCGTGGCCAACGTGCTCTCCGCCTTCGCCACCAGCTACGGGCTGCTGATGGTCGCGCGCTTCCTGTCGGGTCTGCCGCACGGTGCCTACTTCGGCGTCGGCAGCCTCGTGGCGGCGTCGTTGGTGCCGGCGCACCGGCGCACCTGGGCGGTCTCGATGATGATCACCGGCCTGACGGTCGCCAACATCGTCGGCGTGCCCGTCACGACCCGGATCGGCCAGAGCTACGGGTGGCAGTGGCCGTATGCCGCGGTGGGCGTGATCGCGCTGCTCACCGTCCTGGCCGTGTGGCGTTGGGTCCCCTACTGCCCACCCGACGGCGGCGTGAGCATGGCCTCCGAGCTGTCGGCGCTCAAGCGCCCGCAGGTCTGGCTGGCGCTGGGCATCGGCACGGTCGGCTTCGGCGGGATGTTCGCTACGTTCTCCTACATCTCGCCCACCATGACCGAGCTCGGCGGGTTCGGCCGGGCCACCATCCCGCTGATCCTCGCGCTGTACGGCGTGGGCATGACGGTCGGTGCCCTCCTCTCCGGTCCGGTGTCGCGGATCGGGCTGCTGCGCGCCATCAACGCGTCGCTGGTCACGATCGCGGTGATGCTCTTCCTGTTCGGCCCGGCGGTGAAGGCGTCGATGGCCACCGCCCTCGCGGCGGTCTTCCTGCTGGGCCTCCTGCCGAGCGTGCTCGTCCCGATGCTCCAGACCAGGCTCATGGACGTGGCCCACGAGGGGCAGGCGCTCGCAGCCGCGCTGAACCACTCGACCCTCAACATCGCCAACGCCCTCGGCGCCTGGCTCGGGTCGATCGTGCTCTCCGCCGGGCTCGGCTACGAGTGGCCCTCCCGGGTCGGCGGCGTCCTCGCCGTCGCGGGGATCGGCATCGCGGTCTGGTCGGCGCTGCTGCAGCGCTCGACGCGCCGCACCCCGCAGACCCAGCCCGCCTAAGCGGGCCCGGCCCGTCTCAGCGGGGACTGGCTCGGAAGACGCTCACCAGCACACCCTGGTCCGGCTCGCGCGAGCCGGCCTCCGGGAGCTCCTCGACGAGGCGCTCCAGGTGCTGAGACAGCGCTGCCGCCTGGGCCCGGGTCAGCCGGATCCGGCGGAGCGTGAGCAGCGAGTCGGTGGGGGAGGCGACGATCTCCTCGGCGACCGCCTGGAGGAGGGCGGCCGTGTGGCCGGCTCGGCTCCCACCGGGGGTCCGCAACCGCCGGGCCGCCCGCACGAAGTACTGCTCGGTGCCGCCGCGCACCTGCCGTCGAGCGCCCCGTCGCACCAGCTCGGCGCCCTCGAGCACGGCCAGGTGGTGGGCCACGTTGCCCTTGTTGGTCGACAGCGTCTTGGCGAGCTGGCTGACCGTCGACCCGTCCGGCCCGAGCGCGAACAGGATCCGGTTGCGCAGCGGGTGCGCCAGCGCCTTGAGCTGCCGGGGGTCCGTGGTCTGGAGCACCTCGGCGGGTGCGTCGACGGGGGAGTCGGGTCGGTCCACCCCGAAAGCGTCAAGGGATTTTGACGCTTTGTCAACCGGGACCGCACGCTGGAGCCATGGACCCCCACGAGCTCACCACCACCGTCACTGCCGCGGCCAGGGCGGTCGAGGACCGCTACGTCTTCCCGGAGCGAGGCATCGCCATCGCCGCCACCCTGCGGTCCCACCTCGAGGCCGGCCGGTATGCCGCGTGCCCCGGCCCCGAGGGCCTGGCCGAGCTGGTCACGGCCGACCTCCACGCTGCCGGGAACGACCTGCACCTGCGGCTGCTGTTCCACGAGGAGGGCGCGGTCGGGGAGCAGGACGAGGCCGAGCTGGAGGCGTTCTGGGCCGACCAGGCCCGCCGCACGGCCGGCGGCATGCGTCGGGTCGAGCGGCTCGACGACAACATCGCGCTGGTGGAGATCGGTCCCGTCATCGGGCACCCCGGCGTGGCCGGCGAGGCCATGACCGCCGCGATGTCGCTGGTCGCCGACGCGGACGCCCTGGTCCTGGACGCGCGGGGCTGTCGCGGCGGGAGCCCCGACGGCGTGGTCCTGCTGCTCAGCCACCTCTTCGGACCCGAACCGGTGCGGCTGAGCGACATCGAGTCGCGGGAGGAGGGCACCCGCCAGTTCTGGACGTCGGCCGTGGTCCCCGGTCGGTGGTTCGGCCCGGACAAGCCGGTGGTCGTGCTGGTCGGCCCGGACACCTTCTCCGGTGGCGAGGGGCTCGCCTTCGACCTGCAGGAGCAGCGGCGGGCCACGATCGTCGGCCAGCCCACCAGGGGCGGGGCGCACCCGAGGATCGGGCTGGCCGTCCACCCGCAGCTCGAGCTGACCCTGCCCGTCGCGCGGTCGGTGAGCCTGTTCACCGGCGAGAACTGGGAGGGACGCGGCATACAGCCGGATGTCGAGGTCCCGGCGGACGACTCCCTCGACACGGCGCTCGTCATGCTGCGTCACTGACACCCCCGGTCGCATGGGAGGATGGGCCGTTCCGTTCTTCCCCGACGCCCGTGAGGTTTGAAGCACCCGTGTCCCCGATGGCCCGCACCGCGCTGCAGCCGCACGCAACGCCGCCGGACCTGATCCGGAACTTCTGCATCATCGCCCACATCGACCACGGCAAGTCGACGCTGGCCGACCGCATGCTCCAGATCACCGGTGTCGTCGACGGTCGTGACATGCGCGCCCAGTACCTCGACAAGATGGACATCGAGCGCGAGCGCGGCATCACGATCAAGAGCCAGGCCGTCCGCATGCCGTGGGAGCTGGACGGCACGACCTACGCGCTCAACATGATCGACACCCCCGGCCACGTCGACTTCACCTACGAGGTGTCGCGGTCGCTGGCCGCCTGCGAGGGCGCGGTGCTGCTCGTCGACGCGGCGCAGGGGATCGAGGCGCAGACCCTGGCGAACCTCTACCTCGCCATGGAGAACGACCTCGCGATCATCCCCGTGCTCAACAAGATCGACCTGCCCGCCGCGCAGCCGGAGAAGTTCGCGGAAGAGCTGGCGGGCCTGATCGGCTGCGAGCCCGAGGACTGCCTGCGGGTCTCGGGCAAGACCGGCGTCGGCGTCGAGCCGCTGCTCAACGAGATCGTCACGCAGCTGCCTCCGCCGACCGGCGACGCCGACGCGCCCGCCCGCGCGATGATCTTCGACTCGGTCTACGACACGTACCGCGGGGTGGTCACCTACGTCCGCGTCATCGACGGCAACCTCAACCCGCGCGAGAAGATCGCGATGATGTCGACCCGCGCGACGCACGAGCTGCTCGAGATCGGCGTCAGCTCGCCCGAGCCCACGCCGGCCAAGGGCCTCGGTGTCGGCGAGGTGGGCTACCTCATCACCGGCGTGAAGGACGTGCGCCAGTCCAAGGTCGGCGACACCGTCACCAACGCCGCCAAGCCCGCCAAGGAAGCGCTGGGCGGCTACCGCGACCCCAAGCCGATGGTCTTCTCCGGGCTCTACCCGATCGACGGGTCCGACTACCCCGACCTGCGCGACGCGCTCGACAAGCTCAAGCTCAACGACGCGGCCCTGGTCTACGAGCCGGAGACCTCGGCGGCGCTGGGCTTCGGTTTCCGCATCGGGTTCCTCGGCATGCTGCACCTCGAGATCGTCCGCGAGCGGCTCGAGCGCGAGTTCGACCTCGACCTCATCTCCACGCTGCCCAACGTGGTCTACGACGTCACCATGGACGACGGCAAGGTGCTCACGGTCACCAACCCGAGCGAGTTCCCCTACGGCAAGGTCAGCTCGGTGACCGAGCCCGTCGTGCGGGCCACGGTGCTCGCGCCGAGCGAGTTCATCGGCGCGATCATGGAGCTCTGCCAGCAGAAGCGCGGCACGCTGCGCGGCATGGACTACCTGTCGGAGGAGCGCGTCGAGATGCGCTACACGCTGCCGCTCGCCGAGATCGTCTTCGACTTCTTCGACCAGCTCAAGTCGCGCACGCGGGGCTACGCCTCGCTCGACTACGAGCCCGACGGCGACCAGGTGGCGGACCTCGTCAAGGTCGACATCATGCTGCAGGGCGAGACCGTCGACGCGTTCAGCTCGATCGTCCACAAGGACAAGGCCTATGCCTACGGCGTGATGATGGCCGGCAAGCTCAAGGAGCTCATCCCGCGCCAGCAGTTCGAGGTGCCGATCCAGGCCGCCATCGGCTCGCGGATCATCGCCCGCGAGAACATCCGCGCGATCCGCAAGGACGTCCTGGCCAAGTGCTACGGCGGTGACATCAGCCGCAAGCGCAAGCTGCTCGAGAAGCAGAAGGCCGGCAAGAAGCGGATGAAGAACATCGGCAGCGTCGAGGTGCCGCCGGAGGCCTTCATCGCCGCGCTGTCGAACGACGCGGTGACCAAGAAGTAGGGGACCCGCCCCGGCGAGGTTACCGGCGGGTAATGTCTGTCCCATGGTCGACACCTACGCGCTCTACCGGCGCCTCACGGCATACCCGCAGGGCAAGCGGCTGTTCTCGCTGGTCTTCGAGCAGGCGGCGCCGTACTTCCGCACCGCTCGTCCGCGGTTCGTCGAGCTCGGCCCCAACCGCGCCGAGCTGACCATCAAGAAGCGTCACCGGGTGCAGAACCACCTCGGCACGGTCCACGTCATCGCGATCTGCAACGGGCTCGAGGCGGCCATGGGCGCGCTGGCGGAGGCGACCATCCCGAGCACCCGTCGGTGGATCCCGAAGGGCATGGAGGTCGAGTACACCGCCAAGGCGACGAGTGACATCACCTGCGTGGCCGAGACCGACCCGGGCGACTGGGCGCGTCCGGGCGACGTCGAGATCCCGGTGCGGGTCAAGGGAACCCGTGAGGACGGCACCGTCGTCGTGCAGGGCACCATTCGCCTCTGGGTGACGGACAAGCCCGCGCGCTGAGTCCCGGCTGGCCGACCGCCCAGGTGCCGGTATGCCGGCCGGCCGGCCCGCTAGCGCAGGCTGGCCCGGAGGGCCTCGACGTCCTCGTCGGACCACCCCTGGGCACGGAGCCACCCGGCCGCGCCGCCGTGCCGCTCGGCCAGCACCTCGAGGATCCGTCGCATGGTCTGTGGCTGGGGGCGGTGGTGGTCGACCGGCTGGTCGCGGAGCGCCTCGCCGTACGCGGGGCGGGCCAGCAGCCGGGCGATCACCCGCTCGATCCGCTCGCCGGTCGCGACGTAGTCGGCGACGACGTCGTCATCGCTCACGCCGGCCACCGAGAGGGCGAGCCCGACCACGGTCCCGGTGCGGTCCTTCCCGGCGGCGCAGTGCACGATCGTCGCCCCCGTGCTGCGCGCGACCACCGCCAGGGCGGCGCTCACCGAGTCGGGCCGGTGGGCGAGGTAGCCGAGGTAGTGGCTGGCCCAGTAGTCGTCGTCGAGCCGGGGCTGGGCGTCGGCCTTCTCCTGGTCCTTCGTCGACCACGGCAGCACCAACGCCTCCTGCGCCGTGACCGCGCGGACGTCGTCGCGGAACAGCGAGTGGTGGTGGTGGGTCAGGTCCCGGGCCCGCAGGGGGCCCGGGCCCTCCAGCGTCAGCTCCGCATTGCTGCGCAGGTCGACGACGTCGGTGACCCCCAGCTGCTCGAGCGCCTCGACGTCCGCCGCGCTGAGGTCCTGGAGGTTGTCGGAGCGGAGCAGCCGGCCGGTGGCCACGACGCCGCCGTCGGTCGTCGGCAGGCCGCCCACGTCGCGCATGTTGACGACGCCGTCGAGCTCGATCCAGCGGGGAGTGGTCACGGCCTCGACCCTACGTGGGGAGGTCGAACAATAGGTGAGGGCCTCGGAAAGTATGAGTTTCCGAGGCCCTCCGATCAAGACCGAGGTCCTGATCGCCGCTCTCGCCGAAGCGAGTGCGTAGGCGTATTTCTAGTCGAGCAACCCCATCCCCACAAGGGGTTTGGTGAGAATTTCCCGAGGTTTTCGGGTCCGCTTCCTCCCCATTCCGGCGTGTCGCCGAGACACGCCGTGTCAGGGCCACAGACGCTCGCCTGAGAGGATGGAGCCATGCCCAGCGCGCTGCCCGACGGTGACCCGGCACCGTCCGACGGGCGGTTGCCGCAGGCGTCACTCGAGACCCTCGGACACCACCAGTTCGGCCTCTACCTGCACGTCCCGTTCTGTTCGGTGCGCTGCGGCTACTGCGACTTCAACACCTACACGCTGACCGAGCTCGGGATCGACGGCGCGAGCGTGGCGACCTTCGCCGACGCGGCCCTGCGCGAGCTCGCGCTGGCCCGCACCGTCCTGGGTGCCACCCCCGTGGTCGACACCGTGTTCGTCGGTGGCGGGACCCCGACGATGCTCGCCGCGGGCGACCTGGCCCGGATGCTGCACGGCATCCGCGAGGGTTTCGGGCTGGCCCCGGACGCCGAGGTGACCACCGAGGCCAACCCCGACTCGGTGACGCCCGAAGGGCTCGCGGTGCTCGCGGAGGCGGGCTTCACGAGGGTGTCACTGGGCATGCAGTCGGCGGTGCCCCACGTCCTGCGCACCCTCGAGCGCACCCACGACCCGGACAACGTCGAACGCGCCGTGCGGGCCGCGCGCGCCGCAGGGCTCCAGGTCAGCCTCGACCTCATCTACGGCACGCCCGGCGAGTCGCTGGACGACTGGCGCACCAGCCTCGACGCCGCCACCTCGCTCGCGCCCGACCACGTCTCGGCCTACGCGCTCGTCGTCGAGGACGGCACCAAGCTCGCCGCCCAGGTGCGGCGCGGTCAGGTGCCCGCGCCGGAAGACGACGACGAGGCCGTCAAGTACGAGATCGCCGACGACCACCTCGCGTCGGCCGGCTACGGCTGGTACGAGGTCAGCAACTGGGCGCTGCGCGACGACGCCCGCTGCCGGCACAACGAGGGCTACTGGGCCGACGGCAACTGGTGGGGGATCGGCCCGGGGGCGCACAGCCACGTCGGCGGAGTGCGCTGGTGGAACGTCAAGCACCCCAACGCCTATGCCGCACGGGTCGGCGAGGGGCTCAGCCCGGCCCACGGCCGAGAGACCCTCACCGACGAGCAGCGCTACGACGAGCGCGTCCTGCTGGCCGTGCGACTCGTCGACGGGCTACCGATCGGTGACCTCCGCGACGAGGGACGGGTCGCCGTCGCCGGGCTGGTCGCCGACGGGCTGGTGGACGCGACAGCGGCCCTGCGCCGTCAGCGGGTGGTGCTGACGAGGCAGGGCCGGCTGCTCACGGACACCGCCGTGCGACGACTCCTCGGCCTGTGCTGAGCGATCCCCGCGGCGGCTACTTCACCAGGCGACTACTTCACGAGCTCCGGCGTCATCGGGTAGCGGTACCACTCGCCGTTGTTGGCCTTGATCGCGGCGATGATCGAGAAGACCACCCAGGCGATCGCGGTGAGGATGAGGAACGGGATCCCGATCAGCACGAACGACAGCAGCCCGAAGACCCAGAACGCGATCGTGATGATGATCTGGAAGTTGAGGGCCTGCGCCGCGTGGAACCGGACGAACGGGCCCCGGTCCTTGAAGATCAGGAAGACGATCAAGGGGCCGAGGAACGGGATGCCCACCACCGCTGCCAGGAACGGCGCGAGGTGCACCAGGGTCGCCCAGGTCTTCTCGTCCTGCTGCGACATGGGCTGGGGCGCCACGCCGTAACCCGGCGGCGGCTGCTGGGGCTGCGGCGGGTGCGGCGGTGGCGGGATGTTGGACTGCGGCTGTTGGGGCTGGTCGCTCATGGCTCTCTCCGTGGTCTGCGTGGTGTCTGCCCCCAGTGAAACGCATCCGGCCCGCGGGGAGAACGGCTTTCGGGGTGCGCTCGGGGCGGGTTCAGGGGTGCGTCAGGGCCGACCCTGACCCTGTCGTCCTCCCAAGGCGTCGGTGACCGGCTCAGTGACCGGGCTCCGTCACGAAGTCGATCAGCTCCTCCACGCTGGCGAGCAGGGTCGGCTCGAGGTCGGCGTAGGAGCGGACCGTGCCGAGGATCTGCTTCCAGGCGCGGGCGATGTCCGCCTGGCTGTCGTGCGGCCAGCCGAGGTGGTCGCAGATGCCGTCCTTCCACGACTGGCCGCGCGGGATGACCGGCCACGCCGCGAGCCCGAGCCGCTCGGGGCGCACGCTCTGCCACACGTCGACGTACGGGTGGCCCAGCACCCGCACGTGCGCGGCATACCGGCCCTGGGCGGCGGCCTGCACGACGCGGTGCTCCTTGGTGCCGGGCAGCAGGTGGTCGACGAGCACGCCCATCCGGCGCCCCGGCCCGGGCTGGAACTCGGCGATCGCCCCCACGAGGTCGTCGACGCCGTCGAGCAGCTCGACGACCACGCCCTCGACCCGCAGGTCGGCACCCCAGACCTTCTCCACGAGCTCGGCGTCGTGGCGGCCCTCGACGAAGATCCGCGACCCGCTCGCCACCTTGGCGCGGGCGCCCTCGACGGTCCGTGACCCGGAGGCGGTGCGGGCGGCGGCCACCCGCGCCTCGGCCAGCTGGGCGCGAGCGGCAGCGGTCGGTGGGGTCAGGACGACCGGTGCGCCGTCGAGCAGGAAGCCCGGTCCCATCGGGAAGCCCTTGGTGCGGCCGCGCCGGTCCTCGAGGTGGACCACGCGCATGCCACCGGCCTTCTCGACGCGGACCACGGCGCCGCACCAGCCGGTCTCGACGTCCTCGACGACCAGCCCGGTCTCGGCCTCGACCTCGCGGGAGCGACCCCGCGGGGGGACCTTCCAGTCACCGGACAGGACATCGGAGCCATAGCGGTCGGACACCGAGGCAGGGTATGCCGCGGACGCGCCTGTGCGGCGCGGGCGCGCCGCCCGTGCTGGTCCCGGCCCGGGAACCACGTAGACTTGGCACTCGCTGAGCGTGAGTGCCAACCTGATCGGACGGAGGTGTCGAGTGAGCGAGGAACGTCGTCTCGCCGTGCTGCGCGCGATCGTGCAGGACTACGTCCAGACCTCCGAGCCGGTGGGGTCGAAGTCGCTGCTCGACCGCCACCAGCTGGGGGTCTCGGCCGCGACCGTGCGCAACGACATGGCCGCGCTGGAGGAGGAGGGGCTGATCGCCGCTCCGCACACCAGCGCCGGGCGGGTGCCCACCGATGCGGGCTACCGGTTGTTCGTCGACCGGCTCAGCTCCGTCAAGCCGATGACCGCAGCCGAGCGGGCCGCCATCGCCCAGTTCCTGGAGGGGGCGGTCGACCTCGACGACGTCGTCGACCGGACGGTGCGGCTGCTGGCCTCGCTGACCCGCCAGGTCGCCGTGATGCAGTACCCGTCGCTCACCCGGTCCACCGTGCGCCACATCGAGTTCGTGCCGATGGGCCCGAGCCGGTTGATGGTCGTGCTGATCGTCAACACCGGCCGGGTCGAGCAGCGCGTCATCGAGACCCCCCACGACCTGTCCGCCTCGGACGGCGAGGCCCTCCTGGGCCTGGTCCGCGCCAAGGTCAACGCGAGGGCCGCCGGTCAGCGGCTGGTGGAGGCCGCCGCGTCACTCGCGAGCCTGGCCGACGAGTTCGACCCCGCGGACCGCGACCTGGTCCGCTCCGTCGTGCAGTCGCTCGAGGACGCCCTCGTCGAGGAGCGCGAGGAGCGGGTGGTGCTGGCGGGCACCTCCAACCTCGCGCGGGTCGGCACCGACTTCCCGCTCAGCATCGGCCCGGTGCTCGAGGCGCTCGAGGAGCACGTCGTGCTGCTCAAGCTGCTCGGCACGGCCAGGGAGACCTCCGACGCCGTCTCGGTGCGTATCGGGCACGAGAACCCGTTCGCCGGGCTCCAGTCCACCTCCGTCGTCTCGACGGAGTACGGCTCGGGCTCGGAGCTCGTCGCGGGGTTGGGCGTGCTCGGACCCACCCGGATGGACTACCCCACGACGATGGCGTCGGTGCGGGCCGTGGCCACCTACGTCTCCCGGATCCTCGCGCAGTGACGCGCATCCACCTGCCCCACCGACTGTCTGGGCCACTCACACCAGAGCCATCGACACCGAACCATCGACACCAGAGCCACCGACACCAGAGCCACCGACCTCAGAGCCATTGACACCAAGGACATCTCGTTGAACGACTACTACCAGGACCTGGGCGTGTCCAGGGACGCCAGCCCCGAGGACATCAAGCGGGCCTACCGCAAGAAGGCGCGGACGCTGCACCCTGACGTCAACCCGAGCCCCGAGGCCGAGGAGCAGTTCAAGAAGGTCTCGCAGGCCTACGACGTGCTCTCCGACGCCGAGAAGCGCCGGTCCTACGACATGGGCTCCGACCCCTATGCGGGCGGGGCCGCCGGCTTCGGCCAGGGCTTCTCGTTCAGCGACATCATGGACGCCTTCTTCGGCGCCGGCGCCGGCCAGGCCCAGCGCGGGCCGCGGTCCCGTCAGCGCCGGGGCCAGGACGCCCTGATCCGGCTCGACATCGACCTCGCCGACGCGGTGTTCGGGGCCGAGAAGGAGCTCGCCATCGAGACCGCCGTGGTCTGCTCCACGTGCCACGGCGACGGTGCGCAGCCCGGGACCTCCCGGCGCACCTGCGACGTCTGTGGCGGTCGCGGCGAGATCCAGCAGGTCCAGCGCTCGTTCCTCGGCCAGGTCATGACGACCCGTCCCTGCGCGACCTGCCAGGGCTACGGCGAGGTGCTGGTCAGCCCCTGCTTCGAGTGCTCCGGCGACGGCCGGGTCCGCACCCGCCGCACGCTCACGATCAAGGTCCCCGCGGGCGTCGACACCGGCACCCGCATCCAGCTGGCTGGCGAGGGCGAGGTCGGCCAGGGCGGCGGCCCGGCCGGCGACCTCTACGTCGAGGTCGCGGTCCGCCCCCACCAGACCTTCCAGCGCCGCGGCGACGACCTGCACTGCACGGTCGAGCTCCCAATGACCGCCGCAGCACTGGGGACGACGGTCAAGCTCGACACCTTCGACGGCACCAACGAGCTCGAGATCAAGGCGGGCACCCAGCCGGGCGACGCGATGACCCTGCGCGGGCTTGGTGTCACCCACCTGCGGGGCACCGGCCGGGGCGACCTCATCATCCACGCCAACGTGCAGACCCCGACCCGGCTCGACGAGCAGCAGGAGGCCCTGCTGCGCGAGCTCGCGACCCTGCGTGGCGAGGAGCGTCCGGAGGGACGGCTGTCCCCGGCTCACCCCGGGCTGTTCGGCAAGCTCCGCGACGCGTTCAAGGCCAAGTAGCGGCCGACCGTCGTGACCCTGCCCCTGTTCCTCATCGACCCCGCCGTCGTCGCCGGCGCCGCCGCGGGCAGCCGGGTGGTGCTCGACGGCCCCGAGGGTCGGCACGCGGCCACCGTCCGCCGGATCGGCGTGGGGGAGCAGGTCATGCTCGCCGACGGAGCAGGACTGCGGCTCACCTGCGCGGTCGTCGCCGCCGGCAAGGCCGACCTCGAGCTCAGCGTGGTCGAGGTCGACCGCGAACCGGAGGCCCAGCCGCGCTTCGTCCTCGTGCAGGCCCTGGCCAAGGGCGACCGTGACGACCAGGCCATCGAGGCCGCGACCGAGTTCGGGGTCGACGAGGTCGTGCCGTGGCAGGCGTCCCGCAGCATCGTCCAGTGGCGCGGCGAACGCGCCGACAAGGCCCGCCGCAAGTGGGAGTCCACCGTGGTGGCGGCCGCCAAGCAGTCGCGGCGGGCGAGGGTGCCGGTCGTCGCGGAGCTGGCCACCACCAAGGCGCTCGCGACCCGGGTCGGGAGCGCCGCGGCGGCATACGTGCTGCACGAGGACGCGACCCAGAGCCTCGCCGCCCAGGTGCTCCCGGCCACGGGCGAGGTGCTGGTCGTGGTCGGCCCGGAGGGCGGCATCACGCCCGAGGAGGTCGCCGAATTCGAGGCGGCCGGCGCGGTGACGGTGCGGCTGGGCCACACCGTCCTGCGGTCCTCCAGCGCCGGACCAGCCGCGCTCGCGGTGCTGAGCGCGGCCGGTCGCTGGCGCTGACCCCGCCTACTTCACGGTGAACGTCACTGCCTTCTCCGCGCTGACCGAGCCGTCCTTGGCGCTGAGCTCGCGGACCCGGATCGTGTAGTCGCCGGCGGCGAGCCGGCCGAGCGAGAACGAGTACTCGCCCTGCATGGGAGCCCCGATGGACGCCATCGCGTGGCCCGAGGACACCGTGGTGGTGCCGCGGTCCAGCTGCCAGTTGACGGTTGCCTCGTAGACGATGGCGAGCCCCTTCACGGTGACCGGCTTGCTGGCCGGCAGCACCTGGTCACGGGTCGGTGAGGTGACCCAGATCGGCGCCACGTCCTCGTAGAGCCGGTCCGACGGCGGACGGGTGAAGTCCTGGTCGGTCGAGATCGACCCGAACAGCTTCGTCGACCCGTCGGCGACCTCGAACCGCACCGGCAGGGTCTGCTGGATCGCCGCCTGGGCCGTCCAGACCAGCTCCTGCACGGCAAGGCGCTTGTTCTCGTCGCCGACCACGGCCTCCGGCACACCGGCGTTGGCGAGGTGCACGGTGACGGCACCGTCAGCCACCGTCACGTCGCCGATGGTCTGCCCCGACCAGGGCTGGAGGTAGCCATCGGTGTTGCTGTAGGGCTGCGCGTTGATGGCGAGCACCAGGGCAGCCTTCGCCTTCTCGGCCGGAGTGGCTCCGACCGGGAGGTCCTGCCGGACGAACTCGCGGAACAGCTTGTACTTGTCTTCGGCACCACCGACCGGTCCGACGAAGTAGACCGGGAGGGTGACCGACTCGGTCGCCACCGGGCCGCTCGTGGTGGGCGAGCTGGTCGTGGGCGCGGTCGACGGCGTCGGTGAGAGCGAGGGGGCGTTGGTGGCCGGCGGCGTGACACCGGACCGGTCGTCCTGGCCGGACCACCAGACGCCACCGATGATGGCGGCCACGGCCGCCGCAGCCGCCAGCGGCATCAGCCAGCGCCGCGGACCCGAGCCACCCGTGGCGGTCACCGGCCCCAGCTCGTGGGCCTCGTGCAGGATCGTGTCGAGCCGGTTGGACGGGCGCACCTGCGCGGCGTCGCGGACCAGCGCCTGGCGCAGCCGGCGCTCCACCTGGTCGAACTCGCCCGGCTCGTAGTCGGGGTGCAGGAAGTCCATGCGATCGCTCATGACGCCGCCTCCATCCGGTCGCGCAGGGTCGCGAGCCCGCGGTGCGCGTGGGCCTTGACCGAGCCCGCGGAGATGCCGAGCGCATCGGCGATCTCGGCCTCGCTGAGGTCGAGGTAGTAGCGCATGGTCAGGACCTCTCTCTGGCGCTGGGGGAGTCGTCCCAGCGCGCCGATCATCGTGGTGGTGCTCTCGGACTGGAGCGCGTGGTCCTCGGCGCTCGCCTCGGTGTGCCGGGTGTATGCCGTGGGGCCGCCCTGCTGCTCGCGCGTCACGTAGCGCTCCTCGACGCCACGGTGGCGCAGGCCGGAGCGGGCTCCGTTGACCACCGCCCGCCGCAGGTAGGCGGACGCGGCCTGGTGGTCGCGGATGGTGTCCCACCGGCGGTGCACCGCGATGAAGGCGTCCTGGACGACCTCCTCGGCCGCGAGGTCGTCGCGCAGCAGCAACCAGGCCAGCCGCACCAGTCCGGTCCAGTGCGCGGCATACAGCTCGGTGATGGCTTCGTCGGCACTCGGCCGCACCTCACCACCCCGGTCGCGCTCAGCCACACTCAACAGTCTCACGCCACCTAGACGCGCACCCCCACCCGCCGGTTGACGCGCCGATCGCAGGTTTCTCACCCATTGGAACCAGACCTGCACAGGTCGGCTGCAGGTTTCGTTCCCATTGGAGGAATACCTGCCTGGGTAGGCTCGGGTGCGTGGACAACTCGACGACGCGGCGCACCGACCCGGACTGCTTGTTCTGCAAGATCGTCGCGGGTGACATCCCGGCCACGGTCGTGCATGAGGACGAGGCGACCCTGGCGTTCCGCGACCTCGACCCGCAGGCGCCGACGCACGTGCTGGTCATCCCGCGCCACCACGTCGCCGATGTCGGCGGGCTCGCGACCGAGCGACCGCAGGACGCGGTGGCCGTGCTGGACACCGTGCGGGCCGTCGCCGAGCAGGAGGGCGTCGCGACCAGCGGCTACCGCACCGTCTTCAACACCGGTGCCGGCGCCCAGCAGTCGGTGTTCCACGCCCACGTCCACGTGCTCGGCGGGCGGTCAATGACGTGGCCGCCCGGCTGAGGCGCACCGTAGACTGGACGGACCATGCCAGATCCTGACCATCCGACTCATCAGAAAACATTGGGGGGCGCGCCCGAGGGTGCTCTCCCGATGCCCACACACACCGTCGAGATCCCACCGCAGGTGCAGATGGTGACGCTCCTCGGCCCGCGGGACGAGCTCCTGCGCACGATGGAGCGGGCCTTCCCGCAGCTGGAGATCCACGTCCGCGGCAACGAGTTCCACCTGTCCGGCCCGAGCGCCGAGGTGGCCCTGGCCGAGCGCACGATCGACGAGCTGCTCCTGGTGATCGACGGCGGCCAGCCGCTCAACCGCGACGCGGTCGAGCGCTCGATTAGCATGCTGCGCGCGCAGACCACCGAGCGTCCCGCCGACGTCCTGACGATGAACATCGTGAGCAACCGCGGCCGGACCATCCGGCCCAAGACGCTGAACCAGAAGCACTACGTCGACGCCATCGACGCCCACACGATCGTCTTCGGGATTGGCCCGGCCGGCACCGGCAAGACCTACCTCGCGATGGCCAAGGCGGTCGCCGCGCTGCAGGCCAAGCAGGTCAACCGGATCATCCTCACCCGCCCGGCCGTGGAGGCCGGGGAGCGCCTCGGCTTCCTGCCCGGCACGCTGAACGACAAGATCGACCCCTACCTGCGGCCGCTCTACGACGCGCTGCACGACATGGTCGACCCCGAGTCGATCCCGCGGCTGATGGCCGCCGGCACCATCGAGGTCGCGCCGCTGGCCTACATGCGTGGCCGCTCCCTGAACGACGCGTTCATCATCCTCGACGAGGCCCAGAACACCTCGCCCGAGCAGATGAAGATGTTCCTCACCCGGCTCGGGTTCGGCTCGAAGATGGTGGTCACGGGTGACATCACGCAGGTCGACCTGCCGGAGGGCACCAAGTCGGGCCTGCGCGTGGTCCGCGACATCCTCGCCGACGTCGACGACATCCACTTCTCGGTGCTGACGCCGCAGGACGTCGTCCGGCACCGTCTCGTGGGCGCGATCGTCGACGCGTACGGCCGGTGGGACGACCACCAGGCGGGTGGCCAGCAGTCCCGGCCGCGCGTCTCCGGCTCGGAAGGTCGAGGGCCGCGTGAGCGTCGACGTTCTCAATGAGACCGACTACCAGCTCGACGAGCTCGAGCTGGTGGCGCTGAGCCGCTACGTGATGGGCGAGATGCGGGTCCACCCCGGAGCAGACCTGTGTCTGCGGCTGGTCGACGAGGCCGCGATGGAGGTGCTCCACGTGCAGTGGATGGACCTGCCCGGCCCCACCGACGTGATGAGCTTCCCGATGGACGAGCTGCGGCCGGGCCGCGAGGGCGAGGAGCCCGAGGAGGGTGTCCTCGGCGACATCGTGCTGTGCCCGTCCGTGGCGGCCAAGCAGGCCTCCGACGCCGGTCACGCGACCGAGGAGGAGCTCCTGCTGCTGACCACGCACGGGATCCTGCACCTGCTCGGGTACGACCACGCGGAACCCGAGGAGGAGCGCGAGATGTTCGAGCTCCAGCGTCAGCTGCTGCTGACCTTCCTCGCGGGTCGCGGGCGTCCCACCCCGTGATGGTGCCGTCATGACCGGACTCGTCTTCGCCGCCCTCGTCAGCGTCGGCGCGGCCTTCCTGCTCTCCGCCGCCGAGGCCGCCCTCTGGCGGATGTCGCGGGTGCGCGCCCAGGAGCTGCTCGAGGAGAGGCGACCGGGCGCCGTGGCCCTCAACCGCATCGTCGGCGACAGCGCGGCATACCTGTCGGTGACGGCGTTCCTGCGGATCGTCGCGGAGTCGACCACCGCCGTCCTCATCACCCTCGGCGCGATCAACCTCGTCGACGGGTTCTGGAGGCGGCTGCTCGTCGCCATCGGCGTGATGGCGCTCGTCTCGTTCGTCGTCGTGGGCGTCTCACCACGCACGCTGGGCCGGCAGCACTCCGACTCGGTGGCCCTGCTCGCCTCCCCGCTCATCGTCGGGTTGCGCACCTTCCTCGGCCCGGTGGCGCGGGTGCTGATCGCGCTGGGCAACGCGGTGACGCCGGGACGCGGCTACCGCGACGGCCCGTTCCAGAGCGAGTCCGAGCTCCGCGACCTGGTCGACCTCGCGGGGGAGAGCTCCGTCATCGAGGCCGGCGAGCGGGAGATGATCCACTCCGTCTTCGAGCTCGGCGACACCGTGGCGCGCGAGGTGATGGTGCCCCGGACCGACATGGTGACCATCGACGGCGAGAAGTCGCTGCGCTCGGCGATGTCGCTGTTCCTGCGGTCGGGCTTCTCGCGGATCCCCGTCGTGGGTGACGGTTCCGACGACATCCTGGGGCTGCTCTACTTCAAGGACGTCGTGCGCCGGGTCAACGCCGACCACGAGGCCGGCACGCTGCCGGTCACGGCCCAGATGCGCCCCATGCACTACGTGCCGGAGAGCAAGCCGGTCGACGACCTCCTGCGCGAGATGCAGCGCGACCAGAGCCACTTCGCCGTCGTCGTCGACGAGTACGGCGGCACCGCCGGGCTCGTGACGATCGAGGACATCATCGAGGAGATCGTGGGCGAGATCGCCGACGAGTACGACCGCGAGGCGCCCGGGGTCGAGGACCTCGGGGACGGCACCTTCCGCGTCCCCGCGACGATGGACATCGACGACCTGGCCGACCTCTTCGGCGTCGACATCGAGGAGGAGGAGGTCGACACCGTCGGTGGCCTGATCGGCAAGGCCATCGGCCGGGTCCCCATCGTCGGGTCCAGGTGCGAGGTCGGCGGGCTCTCGCTGACCGCCGAGCGGATGGCCGGTCGGCGGCACCGCATCGCCAGCGTCATCGTCGAGCCCGTCGCGGTGGCCGACCCGGATGGCGGCCACGCGGCGACCGACGACACCCCCGAGCGCACTACGGTGGAGCCCGAGCGCGAGGGAGTGTCATGACTGCGAATGGTTCGGGTCCGACCGATGGGTATGCCGCCGAGACGGCGTCCGCGCCGGCGCGACCCCCGTACGTGGCCGGCTTCGCCTGCCTGGTCGGCCGGCCCAACGCGGGGAAGTCCACGCTGACCAACGCCCTGGTCGGGCAGAAGGTCGCCATCACCTCGTCGAAGCCGCAGACCACCCGGCACACCATCCGCGGCATCGTCACGACGCCGACGTCGCAGCTGGTGCTGGTCGACACCCCGGGTCTGCACAAGCCCCGCACCCTGTTGGGGGAGCGGCTCAACGACGTCGTGCGCGAGACCCTGCTCGAGGTGGACGTCATCGGCTTCTGCCTGCCGGCGGACCAGCGGATCGGGCCCGGTGACGGTTTCATCGCCCGCGAGCTCAAGGAGATCCAGCAGGACCGGCGTCGCCCGGTCGTCGCCATCGCGACGAAGATCGACACCGTCGACCGCGAGCGGCTGGCCGAGCACCTCATCGCCATCGACCAGCTCGGCAACTGGGACGCCATCGTGCCCTGCTCGGCCGTCGACGGCCGCCAGGTGCAGGACGTCGCGCAGGTCCTGTCGACCTACCTCCCCACGTCTCCCGGTCCGCTCTACCCCGAGGGGCAGCTGACCGACGAGCCCGACGTCGTGATGATCGCCGAGCTGGTCCGCGAAGCGGCCCTCGAGGGGGTCCGCGACGAGCTGCCGCACTCCCTCGCCGTCGTGGTCGAGGAGATGGTGCAGCGGCCCGACCGTCCCGAGGACAAGCCGCTGCTCGACATCCGCGTCAACGTGTTCGTCGAGCGCTCGTCGCAGAAGGCGATCATCATCGGTCGCGGCGGGTCGAGGCTGCGCGAGGTCGGCACGAACGCCCGGATCGGCATCGAGAAGCTGCTCGGCCAGAAGGTCTACCTCGACCTGCACGTGAAGATCGCCAAGGACTGGCAGCGCGACCCCAAGCAGCTGCAGCGGCTGGGTTTCTGACCAGCCGGCGGGGCTTTCGGACTCGTGTGGTGAGGCTCACGGCATACCCCGATCCGTTGGGGGACAACGGGTTCGGTGACGTACGTCGTTGACTTCCGCGTCGCGACTTGAGATCGGCGCTCGTTCTCGACAGGGTAGGCGGTCGGTTGCAATGGTATTGAGTTGCAACGGTTTTGACCTGTACCCGAGTTTGATACGCAACTGACGAGAACCGAAGGAGCGGCGCCCGCACGCGCCAACACCCTGTGAGCACACTGACGAACACCGGCCCGGCCGCACCGGCTGAGGCCTCGGGCGAGCACGATGCCCTCGAGCACCTGCCCGACACCCAACACCCCGCCCTCGACCCCGTCGTGGTGGAGCACCAGGCGAACGAACCACGCAAGATCGACACCATCGTCTTCGGTGTCACGGCCGCCATCGCGGTCGCGTTCGTGCTCTGGGGCTTCCTCAGCACCGACACCCTCAGCTCGGCCTCGGGCGCCGGCCTCGGCTGGGTCGTCCACAACATGGGCTGGCTCTTCTCCCTGGTGGCGTCGGGCTGTGTCTTCTTCGTCATCTGGCTCGCCGCCAGCAAGTACGGACGGATTCCGCTGGGCCGCGACGACGAGCAGCCGGAGTTCAAGACGGTCTCGTGGATCGCCATGATGTTCTCGGCGGGCATGGGGATCGGCCTGATGTTCTACGGCGTCTCCGAGCCGCTCTCGCACTTCGTGACGCCGCCACCCGGCACCGGGGCGGCCGGCAACCCCGAGGCCGTGCAGAACGCCATGGCCACGACGTTGTTCCACTGGACCCTGCACCCGTGGGCCATCTACGCGCTGGTCGGGCTGGCCATCGCCTACGGCGTCTTCCGCAAGGGCCGCTCGCTGCTGATCAGCTCGGCGTTCGCGCCACTGCTCGGGGAGCAGCGGACCAACGGACCGGCCGGCCGCGTCATCGACATGCTCGCGATCTTCGCCACGCTGTTCGGCTCTGCGGCCTCGCTGGGCCTCGGCGCGCTGCAGATCGGCTCCGGCTTCGAGATCGTCGCCGGGCTCGGCAAGGCGGGCAACATGCTGCTCGTCGCGATCATCGCCGTGCTGACGGTCTGCTTCATCCTCTCGGCCGTCTCGGGTGTCGCCAAGGGCATCCAGTGGCTGTCCAACATCAACATGGTGCTGGCCCTCGCGCTGGCGGTCTTCGTCTTCGTCGTCGGCCCGACCGTGTTCATCCTCAACCTCATCCCCACCGCAGTGGGCTCCTACTTCCAGGACCTCGCGATGATGTCGGCCCGCACGGACGCCGCCGGTGGGGACGCCATGAAGGAGTGGCTGTCGGGCTGGACGATCTTCTACTGGGCCTGGTGGGTCAGCTGGACGCCGTTCGTCGGCATGTTCATCGCCCGCATCTCGCGGGGTCGCACCATCCGCCAGTTCGTCACCGGCGTGCTGCTGGTGCCGAGTGTCGTGTCACTCGTGTGGTTCGCCATCTTCGGCGGCGCCGGCATCCAGATGCAGCGCACCGGCACCGACGTGGCCGGCGCGGGGACCTCCGAGGGCACGCTCTTCGCGATGCTCTCCCACATGCCGCTGTCGACCATCACCTCGGTCGTCGTGATGCTGCTGGTCGCGATCTTCTTCGTGTCCGGGGCGGACGCCGCGTCCATCGTCATGGGCACCCTCTCCGAGCGCGGGACGCTCGCGCCGAGCCGCAAGACCGTGGTCTTCTGGGGCGCGGCCACCGGCGCGGTGGCAGCGGTGATGCTCCTCGTCGGGGGTGAGGACGCGTTGTCCGGGCTGCAGAACATCACGATCGTGGCGGCACTGCCGTTCCTGCTCGTCATGGTCGGGCTGGCCATCGCCCTGGTCAGGGACCTCAGCAACGACCCCATGATCGTCCGCGGTGCGTACGCCGTGGCGGCGGTCGAGCAGGCCGTGGTGGCCGGCGTGACCGAGCACGGTGACGACTTCACGCTCACCTTCGAGGAGTCCGCTCCCGGTGAAGGCGTGGGCGACCTCGTGGGCACGACGCCAGCGGATCCTGCCCTTGAGCGCGCAGGTTCTGCCACATCGTGAGCCGCTGAACCGGTGCACGACCGGGCCGACCTATCCTTGGTCCCATGAGAATTGGTGTCTTCGGGGCCACCGGGCAGGTCGGCTCGGTCATGCGCGCACTCCTCGCCGAGCGGGGGTTCCCGGTCGACGAGATCCGCTACTTCGCGTCCGCACGGTCAGCCGGCACGACGCTCCCGTGGGCCGGCGGCGAGGTCACGGTCGAGGACTCGGCCACGGCTGACTTCTCCGGCCTCGACATCGCGCTGTTCTCCAACGGGGGAGCGGCGTCGAAGGAGCTGGCCCCCAAGGTCGCGGCCGCAGGCGCGGTCGTGGTCGACAACTCGTCGGCCTGGCGCAAGGACCCTGACGTGCCGCTGGTCGTCAGCGAGGTCAACGCCGACGACCTCGACACCATCCCCAAGGGGATCGTCGCGAACCCCAACTGCACGACCATGGCCGCCATGCCGGTCCTGAAGCCGCTGCACGACGAGGCGGGGCTGGTGCGCCTCACCGTCGCGTCCTACCAGGCGGTGTCCGGCTCCGGGGGCAAGGGCGTCCAGGAGCTCGACGGCCAGCTGCGCGGTGGGTATGCCGCGGGCGAGCCTGCCGCCCTCGCGCTCGACGGGCGCGCGGTCGAGATCCCGGCCCCGAACGTCTACGCCGTGCCGGTGGGCTTCAACGTCATCCCGCTCGCCGGATCCATCGTCGACGACGGCTCGCTCGAGACCGACGAGGAGCAGAAGCTCCGCAACGAGTCGCGCAAGATCCTGCACATCCCCGACCTGCTGGTGTCCGGCACCTGCGTCCGGGTGCCGGTCTTCACCGGTCACTCGCTCGCCATCCACGCCGAGTTCGCCGACGACATCACGCCCGAGCGGGCCCTCGAGCTGCTGGCCAAGGCCCCCGGCGTCGTGGTGACCGACGTGCCCAACCCGCTCGAGGCGGCCGGTCGCGACGAGGTCTACGTCGGTCGGGTGCGGGTCGACCAGGCCGCGCCCGCGGGCAAGGGCCTGGTGCTGTTCGTCGTCGGCGACAACCTGCGCAAGGGTGCCGCCCTCAACGCGGTGCAGATCGCCGAGGAGCTGCTCAAGCGCCGCTAGGCACGGTGTTCGGAAGATCTGCCGGGTCAGGACCCGGTGGATCTTCCGAAGATCGGCGAGCGGCCAGCTAGCGCACCGCGCGCCAGACCGACTCGGACTCGCTCGCCCCTGGCGACCACGGCGCGATCCACGGGCCGGTGCCCTCGCTCTGGTCGAGCACCCCTTCCTCGAGCCAGGTGTAGTCGCCGGCCAGCACGCCCTTGGCGAGCCTGGTGTCGGCGTCGTCGCTGTTGGACCACAGGTCGGTGAACAGCCGCTCCACTCGCAACCGGCTCTGCTGGCAGAACACGTCGGCGAGCTGGTAGGCCGAGCGGCCGCGCGCCTCGTCGTCGGTACGCAGCATCTCGGCGCGGCTGCAGGCGGCCGCGATCGCGAACAGCTCGGCCCCGATGTCGACCACCCGACCGAGGAACGCCTGGCGGTACTCCATCTTCGCCTGCCAGCGCGACATCCCGTAGAAGGTCTGCCGGGCGAGCTTGCGACTGGACCGCTCCACGAACCGCAGGTGCGTGGCCAACGCGCCGAACTCGGCATACGAGGTGGGTGCGGCACCCTTGCCGACGACGAGCTGGGGGAGCCACTTGGCGTAGAAGCCGCTGGCGCCCGCGGCGGCGCGGGCCTTGGCCTCCAGTGAGGCGTCCTTGTCGGCCAGGGCACCGGCGGCCTTGAGGTGGGCGTCGACCGCCTCGCGCGCGATGAGCAGGTGCATGATCTCGGTGGAGCCCTCGAAGATCCGGTTGATCCGCAGGTCACGCATCATCTGCTCGGCCGGGACGGCGCGCTCACCGCGGGCCCGGAGCGACTCGGCCGTCTCGTAGCCGCGCCCACCGCGCACCTGCACGAGCTCGTCAGCGATCTGCCACGCCATCTCCGACGCCCAGAGCTTGGCCAGCGCCGCCTCGATCCGGATGTCCTTGCTGCCTGCGTCGGCGAGCTGGGCCGAGAGCTCGAGCACCGACTCGAGGCCGTACGTCGTCGCCGCGATGAAGGCGATCTTCTCGGCCACGGCACCGTGCTCACCGACCGGTCGGCCCCACTGCACCCGCTCGGCCGACCACTCGCGCGAGATCTTCAGCGCCCACTTGCCGGCCGCGGCACACATCGCGGGGATGGAGAGCCGGCCCGCGTTGAGGGTGGTCAGCGCGATCTTGAGGCCGTCGCCCTCCTTGCCGAGGCGGTTCTCCGCGGGCACCCGCACCTGGTGGAACCTGGTGAGGCCGTTCTCGATGCCCTTCAGCCCCATGAAGGAGTTGCGCCGCTCGACGGTGATGCCCTCGGCGGTGCCCTCCACGACGAACGCGGTGATGCCGCCCTTCTTTCCGTCGTGCTCGGGCACGCGCGCCATCACGACGAGGAGCTCGGCGACGACGCCGTTGGTGGTCCACAGCTTCACCCCGTCGAGCAGGTATGCCGTGCCGTCCTCGCTCGGGGTCGCGGTGCTGCCCATCCGGGCCGGGTCCGAGCCGACGTCGGGCTCGGTCAGGAGGAACGCCGAGATCGCGCCTGCGGCGCAGCGGGGGAGGAAGGCCTGCTTCTGCTCGGGCGTGCCGACGAGCTTGACCGGTTCGGGGACCCCGATCGACTGGTGTGCCGAGAGCAGGGCGCCCAGGCTCGGGTGCGCGGAACCGACCAGCATGAGGGCCTGGCCGTAGGCGGACATGGTGAGGCCGAGACCGCCGTACTCCCGGGGGATCTTCATCCCGAACGCGCCGATGTCGGCGAGCCGGGCCAGGACGTCGTCGGGGATCAGCGCGTCGCGTTCGATCTGGGCGCCGTCGATGCCCTCGCACACCTCGCGCAGCCGGACCAGGAACTCCTCGCCGCGGGCCTGGTCCTCGGGCGTGGCCCGCGGGTGCGGGTGCACGAGGTCGAGGTCGAAGTGCCCGAGGTAGAGCCCCTTGGCGAAGCTCGGGCGGCTCCAGTCCGACTCGCGGGCCGCCTCGGCCACGGCACGCGACTCGCGCTCGGTGGCATCGGTGCCGCTGGCCGGGGTCGGTTGGTCCTGCTCGACGTCACTGCTCATGTGATCGCCTCCCTGGCCTCACGCTACTCCCGAGTAGGCATGGCGACCACCGCGCGCAGGTCAGGGCTCGAGGTCGGTCATCCAGTGCCGCCAGGTCTGGGTGACCTGCATGCCCACGTGCTCGTACAGCCCCAGGGCGCCGGTGCGCGAGTCGGTGGAGAGCTCGCTGACCGTGGCGCCGTGGTCCCGCGCGCGCTTGAACGCGTCCACCAGCAGGGCCCTGGCCAAGCCCAGACCACGCTGGTCGCTGCGCACCGCGATGGCGTCGACGTAGCCGGTGGCCCCGGCGTGGATCGTGTAGCAGACCCCGACCTCGGTGCCCTGCGGGTCGACCACGAACCGGATCTGCCACGGCTCGAAGCCCGGCCGCAGGGGGCCGCGGGGTGCCCAGTCCTCGAAGGTCGAGGGGTCGCGGTCCGGCCACTCGTTGAACGCGTCCTCGATCAGCTGGAAGGCGACCCGGCCGTCGGCAGGACCGGCGAACTCGCGGAGGGTGTAGCCCTCGGGCAACGGCTGCGGCTCGATCGGGCGGTCTGCCGGCACCTGCAGCACCCAGGACGTCCAGCCCTCGCGGTAGCCGCGCGCCTTGAAGAACGCCTCGGGGTCGGTGTCGCCCGGCACGGTCTGCCCGACCAGCTTCGAGCCGCGCTCGCGGGCGCAGTCCTCCAGCCAGTTGGCGAGCCAGGTGCCGACGCCGCGCCCGCGGTAGTCGGGGTGCACGGAGGCGTCGGCACGACGGCCCTTGAAGACCTCGCCGGAGGCCACCAGCCGGTCACCGTCCCAGACCCCGATGGCCTCGGTCGCGAGGTCGAAGCTGCCGCGGGCCCAGTCGCCCTCGATGTCCTCGACCTCGATGGCGGCCTCGCCCACGTCGTGGGTCTCGGCGGCGGCGACGATCTCGAAGACGGCGCGGGCGTCGGGCGGGGACAGGGGGCGGGCCACCAGCCCGTCGGGAAGGTCCATGGCGGAATCGTGCCGGGGGGCGGGTCCGGACGCACGTGGTTTTCCGCGGTGACATCCGGCGGATATTGTGAGAGAGTCCTCTCGAAAGAGTCCTCTCACATCTGTCCCGCCCCGCGCCGGCTCCTGTTGGAAGCGAAACTTCCCGAGATCCGGAAGTTTCGCTTCCAACCGGAGGAGGCGCGGAAGGAGCGCACCGTGACCAGCAACCCGTACGGCGACGTCGAGCTCACCCCTCGGGGGATGCGGGCCCTCGCGCACCCGACGCGGCTCGCGATCCTCAGCCGTCTCCAGGGCAGTGGGCCGAGCACGGCGACGGCGCTCGCGGCACAGGTCGGGGCGACCCCGTCGGTCGTGAGCTGGCACCTGCGCCACCTCGCCGAGCACGGCCTGGTCCGAGACGCCTCGAGCGTGCCGGACGCCGACGGGCGGCAGCGCTGGTGGGAGGCCGTGGGGTCCGGCTTCCGGTTCGTCGCCGGCGACGAGGACAGCCTCGACGCCGCCAGTCTCCTGGGTCGGGTGATGATGGAGCAGGCCGCCGACCTCCCGCAGCGGTGGGCGCGTGACGTCGAGCCGGTGCTCGAGGTCGACTGGCGGCGTTCCGCAGGTTTGTCCAACACGACGATCGAGCTGACGGCGGACGAGCTGGCCGAGGTCGAGGAGCGGATCGAGGAGCTGCTTGCGCCCTACGTGCTGCGGAAGGGACGACCTGCCACGGTCGCGGGATCCCGCCGGGTCCGCATGTTGCGCTACGTGCTGCCCGAGGCCGAGGTGACGTCATGAGCGACCCCACTGCAGCCGCCGTGGCGACGGAGGCGACGCAGAAGGCTGCGCTGTGGCGGGACCGGCGGTTCGCGACCTACTGGGTGGGCCAGGGCGTCTCGCAGTTCGGCGACCGGATCACTGAGCTGGCGCTGCCCCTGATCGCGGTCACCGCCCTGCACGCCAGCGCCCCGACGGTGGGCCTGCTGACCGCCGCGGTCTGGGCCCCGAACCTGCTGTCGCTGTTCGTGGGCACGTGGGTCGACCACCAGGTGCGCAAGCGCCGGCTGCTCATCGTGGCCGACCTGCTGCGCTGCGTGGTCCTGCTGACCCTGCCCGTCGCCCACTTCCTCGGCGCCATCACGATGGCGCAGCTGTTCGCGGTGGCCCTGCTCGCGGGAGCCGGCCAGGTGCTCTACCAGACGTCCTACCCGAGCTTCTTCGTGACGCTCGTCCGGCGCGACCAGTTCGTCGAGGCCAACAGCCTGCTCAGCGGCACGCGCTCGGCGTCGTTCGTGGCGGGTCCGGCGGTGGCCGGTGGGCTGATCCAGGCCGTGACGGCCCCCGTCGCCATGCTGGTCGACGCGGTCACCTTCGCCGTCTCCGCGGTGCTCATCGGCAGGGTGCGGGTGCCGGACCTGCCGGTCGACACGACGAACGAGGCGGGGCTGCTCCGACGGGCCCGCGACGGCATGGGCCTGGTCCTGAAGGACCGCTACCTGCGCGCCTCCCTCGCCTGCGCCACGACCATCAACCTGTTCAACCTGATGGCCGGCGCACTCCTGATCCTCTTCGCCAGCCGCGAGCTCGGCCTCTCTGCCGGGGTCATCGGCCTCGCCCTCGGGATCGGCGCGACCGGTGGTCTCCTCGGCACGGTGCTCGCTGGTCCGTTGGCCCGACGCATCGGCCTCGGTCGCACCATCGCGGTCGGCGCGGTGGTGTTCTCGGCGCCGTTCGCGCTGTTGCCGCTGGCCGGCGGCCCGACGTGGTCGAGGGCCGGCGTCCTGGCCCTGGTCGAGTTCATCTCGGCGCTGGGGGTGATGTGCCTCGACATCCCGCTCAACGCCCTGATGACCGCGGTGACCCCCGACGGGGTCCGCAGCCGCGTCAGCGGTGCCTTCTCGTCGGTCAACTACGGCATCCGCCCCCTCGGCGCGGTCCTCGGCGGGCTGGTCGGGGAGTGGATCGGGCTGGCCCCGACGATGGTGGTCGCGGCGGTCGGCGGCTCGTTGTCCGTGCTGTTCCTGCTCTGGTCACCGGTCTTCTCCACCGCGTCCATCGAGCAGCTCGATGAAGTCCAGTCCGTGCAGCCCACCAGGTGAGCAGCACTTGACCTGACGAGACCAGTGATATGCAATATATCGCATGCCTGTCCCGTCGCCGCAGCCTCCGGTCTCGCGTGCCCTGTTGCGCGACGACGTCCACCGCCGGGTCCGCGACGCGATCGTCGACGGCACCCTCGGCCCCGGCGAGCAGCTGCGTGACCACGAGCTGGCGGCCTGGCTCGGGGTGAGCCGCACCCCCGTGCGGGAGGCGCTGCTCCGCCTCCAGCAGTCGGGGCTGGTCGCCGCCCTTCCGGGCCGCTCGACCACGGTGGCCTCGCTCGACACCCGGGCGGCTCGTGACGCCCAGGCGGTGGTGGCCCAGATGCACCGGCTCGCCGTCCACGAGGCCGTCGGCCAGCTGACGGCCGACGACCTCGCCCGCATGCGTGCCGCGAACGCGCGCTTCCGGGCAGCCCTGGAGGCCGGCGACGCGGACGGCGCGCTCGCCGCCGACGACGAGCTGCACGGCATACCGGTCGCGGCGGCGGGGAACGCCGCGCTGGCGGCGGTCCTCGACCAGTTCACACCGGTGCTCCGGCGGGTGGAGCGGTTGCGGTTCAGCTCGCTCTCGGGTCGTGGGTCCGTGGCGTTGCACGCCCGGCTCATCGACCTGTGCGAGGCGGGGGACCGGGAGGCGGCCGCCGAGGTCTCCCACCAGACCTGGCAGACCCTCGCACCCCTGCTCGACACCTGACCCACACCACCACACCACCGGCAAGCCCAGGAGATCCCCATGTCGATCCACGACTTCGAGCGCTACCCGCTGACCTTCGGCCCGAGCCCCGTGCACCGGCTGGCGCGGCTGACCGAGCACCTCGGTGGCGCTCAGGTCTGGGCCAAGCGCGAGGACTGCAACAGCGGCTTGGCCTTTGGTGGCAACAAGACCCGCAAGCTCGAGTACATCGTGCCGGACGCCCTCGCGCAGGGCGCGGACACCTTGGTGTCGATCGGTGGCTACCAGTCCAACCACACCCGGCAGGTGGCGGCCGTCGCCGCGCACCTCGGGCTGAAGTGCCGCCTGGTGCAGGAGAAGTGGGTGGACTGGGACGACCCGGTCAACGACAAGGTCGGCAACATCCTGCTGTCGCGGATCATGGGCGCCGACGCCCGGCTCGACCCGCACGGCTTCGACATCGGCATCCGCTCATCGTGGGAGGACGCGCTGCGCGAGGTCGAGGACTCCGGCGGCAAGCCCTACGGGATCCCCGCCGGGGCCTCCGAGCACCGACTCGGTGGGCTCGGTTTCGCGAACTGGGCCTACGAGGTGGCCCAGCAGGAGGAGGAGCTCGGGGTCTTCTTCGACACCATCGTCGTCTGCACCGTGACCGGCTCGACCCACGCGGGCATGATCGCCGGGTTCGCGACCCTCGAGGACGCCGGTGGTCGCCAGCGCCGGGTCCTGGGCATCGACGCCTCGGCCACGATCGACAAGACCCGTGACCAGGTCCGGCGCATCGCCCAGCACACGGCCGACCTCATCGGGCTCGACCGACAGCTGCGCGACGACGAGGTGGCCGTGCTGGAGGGCTGGGCCGGCGACCTCTACGGCATCCCGGTCGAGTCGACCGTCGAGGCCATCCTGCTGAGCGGTCGCCTGGAGGGCATGATCATCGACCCCGTCTACGAGGGGAAGTCGATGGCGGGCCTGGTCGACCTCGTGACGTCCGGCGAGATCCCCAACGACTCGACGGTGCTCTACGCCCACCTCGGCGGGCAGCCGGCCCTCAACGCCTACTCCGGAATCTTCGACGGTTCGAGGTAAACGCGCCCGTGATCACCGGCGCGTTTAAGTCGAACCGGGGGTGGGGGTGGGAGCGAAGGCCCAGCCGCGCTCGGCCAGGGCCTCGCGCAGGAACCGCAGCGCAATCGGTCCCACGCCGTGCAGCGCCGCCAGCTCTTCCTCGCTGCGGTCCCGCACCTGCTCGAGGGTCCAGATCCCCTCGGCCCGCAGCGCCCGCGTGGCGGGGGCGCCGATGCGGGGCAGGGGAGTGCCGTCGGGGGCGGTCGGCCGGTCCAGCCGGGGAGCTCCCGCCTCGGCGTCGACCACCGCCGCCCCCCGTGGGGACAGCCGGTAGCCGATGTCGAGCGACTCGGTGAGCCCGAGCTCCTTGAGCTTGCGGACGTCGCGCTTGAAGCTCGGGGTGTCGCGACCCAGCTCGGCGGCGAGCTCGGGCGCACGGACCGTGGGGAGCCGGTCGATGATCGCCAGCGTCGCCCTCGTCCACGGCCCGACCGCCGACGCGCGGTCCAGCCGGTCGAGGCGCTCGCGGATCGCGGCCACCTCGTTGCCCTGGGGCACCGAGGCACGCAGCTGCTCCCTCGGATCGGCGCCCGCGTGGCGCAGCCCGACCCGCCAGACCGGGCGGTCGGCCTTGGCCTCGAGCATCCGGCGCAGCTCGACGACCGACTTGGCACCCGCGCGCCGGGCCTCCTCGGCGCTGATCCGCGACGGGGCGACCTTGTCGACGCTCGTCACCTCGAGCAGCCCGACGCGCGTGCGCAGCCGCGTGCCGACGACGACCCGGGGCCGGTCCCACCGCCGGAAGGCGAGGTCGACGTCGCCCGCCTTGATGGCCGCGAGGGTGTCCGGTCGGATCATCATGGCGGCAACCTACCGGCCTGCGTCTGGTTCGCGGCCGTCCGGATGGTGGGCGGGCCGGTTCGGACGTTGGACGTATGCCGGCCACGCGGCATACCCTCGATCCGTGCGTTCACTGCGCCTCCTCCTTCGCCGCCGCGGCGGGGCCTGACCGATCAGCCGCCCCTCGTCGCGGAGTTTGCGTTGCCGGCTGAGACCCTGAGTACGGCCAACTGCAGCGAATCGTGAGGCGAGAGAACATGATCCACCCCCAGCAGCCATCGGGCATGCCGGTCGCGAAGTACGTCCCCTTCCAGGACCAGATCCCCTTCGCCCTGCCCGACCGCACCTGGCCCACCCGAGTCATCGAGCAGGCGCCGCGCTGGTGCGCCGTCGACCTCCGGGATGGCAACCAGGCCCTGATCGACCCGATGAGCCCTGACCGCAAGAAGCGGATGTTCGAGCTCCTGGTGCGGATGGGCTACAAGGAGATCGAGGTCGGGTTCCCCTCGGCGAGCCAGACCGACTTCGACTTCGTGCGGATGCTCATCGAGGACGACATGATCCCCGACGACGTCACCATCCAGGTCCTGACCCAGTGTCGCGACCACCTCGTGGAGCGCACCTTCGACTCGATCCGCGGTGCCAAGCAGGCCATCGTGCACTTCTACAACTCGACGTCGATCCTGCAGCGACGAGTGGTCTTCGGGCTCGACCAGGACGGCATCGTCGACATCGCCCTCCAGGCCGCCCGGCTGTGCCGCAAGCTCGAGGAGACCATCCCCGACACGACGGTCTACTACGAGTACAGCCCGGAGTCCTACACCGGGACCGAGCTCGAGTTCGCGGTGCGGATCTGCAACGAGGTGGCCGACGTCATCGACCCGACGCCGGACCACAAGATGATCATCAACCTCCCGGCCACCGTCGAGATGGCGACCCCGAACGTCTACGCCGACTCGATCGAGTGGATGATCCGCCACCTCGAGCGGCGCGAGTCGATCGTGGTCAGCCTGCACCCGCACAACGACCGCGGGACCGGTGTCGCCGCGGCGGAGCTGGGCTACCTCGCCGGCGCCGACCGCATCGAGGGCTGCCTGTTCGGCAACGGCGAGCGAACCGGCAACGTCGACCTGGTCACGCTGGGCATGAACCTCTTCAGCCAGGGCATCGACCCGCAGATCGACTTCTCGAACCTCGACGAGATCCGGCGCACCGTGGAGCACTGCAACCAGCTGCCGGTGGGCGAGCGGCACCCGTGGGGCGGCGACCTCGTCTTCACGGCGTTCTCCGGCTCGCACCAGGACGCGATCAAAAAGGGCTTCGAGGACATGGAGCGCCAGGTGGCGGCCAGCGGCAAGTCCATCAACGAGCTCGTCTGGGGCGTGCCCTACCTGCCGATCGACCCGCACGACGTGGGCCGGTCCTACGAGGCCGTCGTGCGCGTGAACAGCCAGTCGGGCAAGGGTGGGGTCGCCTACCTGCTCAAGGCGGAGCACCAGCTCGACCTGCCGCGCCGGCTCCAGATCGAGTTCAGCGGCGTGGTCCAGGCGAAGACCGACAGCGAGGGTGGCGAGGTCAGCGCGGCCGAGCTGTGGACGATCTTCCAGGACGAGTACCTGCCGGCCGTCGACGGTGCGGTCAACACATGGGGTCGGTTCACCCCGATCAGCCACTCGCTGCTCAGCGAGCAGGGCGGCGTCGACCGGATCAGCGCGACCATGCTCGACCGCGGCGTGGAGGTCACCGTCGAGGGCACCGGCAACGGCCCCATCGCCGCGTTCATCGACGCGCTGTCGACCCTCGGGGTGGACGTCCGCGTCCTCGACTACGCCGAGCACGCCCTGTCCGCCGGTGGCGACGCCAAGGCTGCGGCCTACGTCGAGTGCGCCGTGGGCGACCGCGTCCTGTGGGGTGTCGGGCTGCACTCCTCGATCGTCAAGGCGTCCCTCACGGCCGTGCTGTCCGCCGTCAACCGCGCCGAGCGGATGGCTCCCGTCGAGTGAGGTGAGGTATGCCGCGTGGCTGGGCCACGCGGCACACCTCGCCAGCCGTGCCGGTCGGTCTCGATCTGGCCTCACGGTGCGGCTATGTCCGCCGGTGGATGGTGACTCGTTTGCGGCCGCTGGGGTCTTGGGTGATCTGGTGGTGGAAGCCGGGGTGGTGGATCCGGCGGTGGTGGAACCCGCAGAGCGGGACCGCGTTGTCGAGGTCGGTCGCACCGCCGGTG
>NZ_LMST01000001.1:1862196-1936219 GCF_001429685.1 Phycicoccus sp. Soil803
CGCCGCGCCGAGCGAGGCCTTGAGCTGGTCGTGGTCGAGGGTGACCAGGACGGTGGCGTTGACCTTGCCGGACAGGTGGTCGGTGGGCAGGTGCTCGAGGAGCTCGACGAACGCCCGCCCGTACTTCTGGGACCAGTCCAGGTCCTCGGCCCGGAACGCGTCCCAGGTCGCCTCGGCGACCTGGTCTGTGGTCAGTGACGCAGCACCGGCGGACGCCTCGGCTCGGGCCCGACGGGCCGCCTGCTGGGCGAACCGGCGCGGCGACGCCATCTGCTGCACGACCTTCTTGAGGATGTGGGCGGCGAGCGTGGGCACGGTGAAGTGTCCGGTGGTGGTGCCGTCGTGGTTGTCGTGCAGGGTCAGCTTCGTCGCGGCGAGGGCGTGCTCTTCCTCGCCGCGCAGCACCGCGTCCTCGTGGGCGTCGACCTCGGCCCGGGACCGCTGCGCCGCCTCCAGGGCTCGTCGGGCCTTGCGGCGCAACGCGGCCGGGTCGACCCGCTTGGCCACCGCCACGAGCGACTCCTCGATCGCCGCCCGCTCCGTCGAGTCGAGCCCGGTCGGCAACTGCTCGGCCGTGGTGGCGATCACCCTGGCGTGCTCGGTGGTCACCTCGCCCTCGCCCAACGCCGCCTTGGTGGCCGTCNNNTATCCCGTCGGGACCGGGCGGCCAGCCAGGCCGCGGTGCCGGTCATCCCGGCGTCGGCGGCGACGGGTGACTTGTCCACCACGGCCACCAGCGAGAGCTCCATCGCCTCCAGCCGGGTCCTGGCCCGCTGGACGTCGCCGAGGAGGCGCGACGCGGCATACCCATCGAGGTCGTCAACGGGAGCACAGCGGTCGAGCACGGTGTGCACCTGACGCACCGCATCGGCGGCCGCCAGGGGCGGCGCCGGGNTTCGAACATACGTTCGAACGTCAACCCATGAACCTAGCCAGTGGTGGGCGCGGTTCGGCAGGGCTGGTCAGCAGCCCCGCGAGGTCGGAGGCGGTCGAGACCTCAGTGCTGGGGCAGCCTGCGCGAGAACGTGGTGAGCGCCAGACCCGCAGCGATGAGCAGCAGCGCCACGGCCAGGCCGGGGCCGGTCGTCGGACCGGTGTTCGCCAGCTCAGGGGCAGCAGCCGCGGCCGGCACCGCCGAGGCCGGGTCGGCCGGAGCCGGCACGGCCGGATCGGTCGGGGTGGGGGCCGTGGCTCGCAGATCGAGGATGAACGGCACCATGTCGGCGTTGGAGCGGTTGCCGATCTCGTCGTAGGACCACGCGGTGAGGTGGACTTCGATGCGCTTGCCGTCGAGGTAGTCGATCGACCGGGCGAGCAGGTCGCAGGACCACCGCCCGTCCGCATCGGCCACGACCGTCTTCTGCTCGCAGGCAGGCTCGCCGGACTCCCAGCCGACCACGGACAGCTCCTGGCCCGGCACGGCGGTGCCCGAGATGACGACGTGGTGCGACGTGACGACCTCGTGGGCGGCGGGTGAGGTGATCACCGGCTTCGGCGGACCGGTGGAGTCGCCGACGACGTCGACGACCTGCGACGCGAGCTGGCGGCCCCACGCATCCTTGCCCCGGAGCTGGAGCTGGTGGGGGCCATCGGCGAAGTCCTCGAGGTCCACGAAGGCCAGCAAGGAGCCAAGGTCCTCGAAACCGATCGAGGCGTCAATCGGCTGGCCATCGACGTAGATCCGATACGTGGCGCCTTGGTCGGTCGCAGTGGCCCGGAGGTCGAAGTGACCGCTGATCTTCTGGCCTGAGGACGGCTCGGTGATGACGAGCGGAACCACCGGGGGGAGCACGTAGTAGTAAGTCACCGCCTCGGCGATCACCTCGTCGAAGTTGTCCCGGACCTGAGCCCTGATCTCGGCCTGCTCGCCCTGCGGGAGCGGGTCGACCAGCTGGAAGGACCAGGTCCCGTCAGTGGCGGGGGTCACCGCCGTGGCCTCGACCCCGTTGACGAGCACGTGGACGGGGTAGAGCGGGTCGCCGGTGCCGGTCAACAGCGGGGTGCGGTCCTCGCCGAAGTTCCCGCCGGGCAGGGTGATGCTGATGTCGTTGGGGTCGGCCTGGGCCGCCGTGGTGGTCCCGAGCAGGAGCAGAAGGGCGGCGGCAAGGGCTGCGAGCAGGCGGCGCGACACGGTGGTTCCCCCAAGAATCAGATGTGCGAAGTCGGCGAATCATGGCATACCGGCGCAACCGGTGTCTTCCGAACGCCGGTCAACGCACCCCGCGAGGTCGGAACTGGATCGAGATCCGCGGGCCGACCGCCTTGGTGGTCTTGGGGATCGCGTGGTCCCAGGTGCGCTGGCAGGAGCCACCCATCACGACCAGGTCGCCGTGGCCGAGCGAGAAGCCCATCGAGGCGCCGCCGCCGCGCGGACGCAGCATCAGGGAGCGGGCCGAGCCGATCGAGAGGATCGCCACCATCGTGTCGAGGTCCTTGGAGCGGCCGATCCGGTCGCCGTGCCAGGCCACCGAGTCGCGTCCGTCGCGGTAGAGGCACAGGCCCGACGTCACGAACGGCTCGCCCAGCTCGGCGGCGTAGTGGCTGCTCAGCGCCTCGCGGGCCTGCGTCAGCGCAGGGTGTGGGAGGGGCTCGTCCTCGTCGTAGAACTTGAGGAGGCGGGGCACGTCGACCATGCGGTCGTACATCTCGCGGCGCTCCGCGTGCCACGGGACCTCGTGGTGGAGCAGCTCGAACAGAGTGTCGGCGCCCGCGAGCCACCCGGGCCGGTAGTCCACCCACGCCCCGCGGCTGAGCGGGGTGCGGTGCAGGCCGTCGGTCAGCGCGTGCAGCGCGATGTCGTCACCGGTGTCGAGCAGGGAGCCCTGGAATGCCGTGGACATGTCGGCACTCTAACTCACATTCGAACAGGTGTTCTAGTCCCTGACGGCGTCGAGGTGGGCGGTCAGCGCGGCCCGCAGCCCGTCGTGGGTCGGCCCCAGCACGGTCGCCGGGCTCGGGTGCGGGACGCTACCGTCGTCCCATGACCGAGCGTCGCCCCGAGGACGACCAGCTGGCCCGCGGCTTGGCCTGTGGGCTCTGGGCGGGCCTGGTCGCGGTCGTGGTCATCCTCGTCATCGTCGCCCTGGCCTTCTTCGGTCTCGGGCTGCGCGGCTGACCGTCGGCACGGCATACCGGCTTCCGGGTCGGGACTTGCGACAATGGGGTCATGCCCCTGTACCGCGACGAGGGAATCGTCCTGCGCACCCAGAAGCTGGGTGAGGCCGATCGCATCGTCACGCTGCTCACCCGCGGGCTGGGCAAGGTGCGGGTCGTGGGCAAGGGCGTGCGCCGCACCAAGAGCCGCTTCGGGGCGCGGCTCGAGCCGGCCATGATGGTCGACGTCCAGTGCTACGAGGGCCGCAACCTCGACACCGTGACCCAGGCCGAGTCGCTCGCCTCGTGGGGTGACGTGCTGGCCCGCGACTACACGACCTACACCGCCGCGGCCGCGATGCTCGAGACCGCGGACCGGCTCACCGAGGAGCGCGAGCCAAACCTCCAGCAGTACCTCCTGCTCCAGGGCGCGTTGCGCTCGATGGCCGAGGGGCTGCACGACCCCGGCCTGGTGCTCGATGCCTACCTGCTCCGGGCCCTCGCCATCGCCGGCTGGGCGCCGAGCTTCCACGACTGTGCCCGGTGCGGGGCCGAGGGTCCGCACCGCGCGTTCAACCTCGCGGCGGGTGGCACGGTGTGCCCGGTATGCCGTCCGGTCGGCTCCGCGGCGCCGGCGCCGGAGACGCTGTCGTTGCTGGCCGCCCTGCTCGCCGGCGACTGGGTCGTCGCCGACGCGTCGCAGGGACGTCACCGCAGAGAGGGCAGCACCCTGGCCAGCGCCTTCCTCCAGTGGCACCTCGAGAAGGGTGTGCGATCGTTGCGCCTCGTGGATCGACGGGACCCCGACGCGCAGCCGAGGCTCGACTCCCGCGTGACGTGGGCGCCGGCCCCACTCAGCGTGGTGAAGACGGTGGAAGAGGCGCACGCCGCCGCGCAGGCGCAAGCGTGAGCGCGGCATACCCGAAGCCGTTCGCCCACCCGAGCGGAGCCCAACCTCCCTCTCTCCCAAGGGAGCTCGTGCCGCGCCACGTCGCCATCGTCATGGACGGCAACGGCCGCTGGGCCAACCAACGGGGTCTCCCACGCACGAAGGGGCACGAGGCCGGCGAGGCGGCGCTGCTCGACGTGACGGCCGGGGCGATCGAGGCCGGGGTGACCCACCTGTCGGCCTACGCCTTCTCGACCGAGAACTGGAAGCGCAGCCCCGACGAGGTGCGCTTCCTGATGGGCTTCAACCGCGACGTGATCCGCCGGCGCCGTGACCAGCTCCACGAGTGGGGTGTGCGGATGCGCTGGGTGGGGCGCCGCCCACGCCTCTGGGGCTCGGTCATCAAGGAGCTTGAGACAGCCCAGGAGCTCACCAAGGACAACACCGGGCTGACCCTCTACTTCTGCGTCAACTACGGCGGCCGCGCCGAGATCGCGGACGCCGTGCAGCGGATCGCCGAGCAGGTGCAGCGCGGCAAGCTCAAGCCGGGCTCGATCGACGAGAGGACCATCGCGCGACACCTCCCCGAACCCGACATGCCCGACGTCGACCTGTTCGTGCGGTCGTCGGGGGAGCAGCGCACCTCGAACTTCCTGCTGTGGCAGAGCGCCTACGCCGAGCTGGTCTTCCAGGACACGCTCTGGCCCGACTACGACCGACGCCACCTGTGGGCGGCGATCCAGACCTATGCCGAGCGGGACCGTCGTTACGGCGGGGCGGTCGACCGCGCCACGACCTGAGGCGCGTCAGCGAGAACAGTCGGCGCAGGTGCCGAAGATCTCCAGGGTGTGGTGGACGTCGGTGAACCCGTGCTCCGCGCTGACCTTGTTCGCCCAGGCCTCGACGGTCGGTCCCTCGACCTCGACGGTGCGGCCGCACACCCGGCACACCAGGTGGTGGTGGTGTCCGGTCGAGCACGCGCGGTAGACGGCTTCACCGTCGTCGGTGCGCAGCATGTCGATCTCGCCGTCGGCGGCCATCGCCTGCAGGTTGCGGTAGACCGTCGCGAGGCCGACCTTGTCGCCGGCCTCGCGCAGGATGGCGTGCAGCTCCTGGGCGGACCGGAACTCATCGGTCTCGGCGAGCACCGCTGCCACCGCGGTGCGCTGCCGCGTCGGGCGACGGGTGCCCTCGAGGGTGGGGCGTTCGCGGGTGCCGGTCATGGCTGGGCCGCCTCCTTCGCCTGGTGGGTCGAGTCGTGCTCGTCGTAGTGGCCCTCGTGCGGTGCGTGGCGGTGGCCGTCGTGCACGTAGTCCACGTGGTCACCGTGCGCGACCGCCGGGTGGCCGCACTCCGGGCCGTGCTCGTGGTCGTGCCGCTCGGCCCGCCGGTGCTGGTGGGCGCGGGCCCTGGCGACTGCCGCGGTGACCGTGGCCGCCACGACGAAGAAGCCGATCGCCAGCAGCACGATCGTCCCGCCGGACGGGGTCTCGGCGTAGAACGACGCGATCACCCCACCGACGCTGGAGACCACGCCGACGGCGACGGCCCAGCGCGTCGAGGCGCGGAAGCTGCGGCCGAGCAGCTGCGCGGTGGCGTTGGGGATGATCATCAGCGCACTGATGAGCAGCAGCCCGACGACCCGCATCGAGACGACGACGGTCACGGCGGTCAGCACGGCCAGGGCGATGTTGAGCCCGGTGACGGGCAGCCCGCTGGCTCGTGCGTACTCCTCGTCGTTGGCCGCGGCGAACAGCCAGGGCCGCAGCAGCCAGGTGCCGACGAGGACGACCAGCGCCAGCCCCGCGAAGACCCAGAGGTCCTTCTGGTCGGCCGTGGTGATCGCACCGAAGAGGTATGCCGTGAGGTTGGCCGGGCTGCTGCTCGGCGACTTGGCGATGATCACCACGCCGGCGGCGATGCCGCCGTAGAACATCACCGCGAGGGCGATGTCGCCGCTCGTCCGGCCGCGCCCGCGGATCAGCTCGATGGCCACCGCGGCAGCGACCGCCGCCACCAGGGCGGTGAGGACGGGCGCCTGCCCGGTGAGGACGCCGACGGCCACCCCGGCGAGCGCCACGTGGCCCATCCCGTCGCCGATCAGGGACAGCCGACGCTGCACCAGGAAGACCCCGACGAGGGGAGCGGCGATGCCGACCAGGACAGCGGCGATGAGGGCCTGCCGCATGAAGTCGAGGGAGAGGAGCTCGCTCATGAGTGCCCACCTCCGCGGGGGTCGAGCGGACCGGCCGAGGGGGCGCCGGGGAGCCTGGGGGAGCGCACGCGGTTTTCGTCCTCATGGTGGTGGCCGTCGATCGACGACGCGAACTCGCCTGTCCTGGAAGCGAACTCGTCACGTGAGCCGTCGAAGACGAGGTGTCCACCCTGCACCACGACGATCCGGGTGACGATGTCGGCCAGGGCTGCGAGCTCGTGCGTCACGATGACCATCGTGGTGCCCCTGGCAGCGAGCCGGGCGAGGACGGTCGAGAGCACCTGCTGGTTCGCGGTGTCGACGCCCGCGGTCGGCTCGTCCATGAGGAGCACGTCGGGGTTGGAGGCCAGGGCGCGGGCGATCAGGACCCGACGCTGCTGGCCGCCCGACAGGGTGGCGACGTCGGCGTGCGCGCGGTCGTTGAGCCCGACGACGTCGAGGGCACGGTCGATGATCGCGGCGTCCTTCGACGACCTGACCACCGGACGCCACCACCGGTGGTGGGAGAGGCGGCCGACGGCCACGATCTCCGCGACGGTGGCGCGCACCGACGCCGACAGGGTGTGTCGCTGGGGGACGTAGCCCAGCCGGGCGAAGTCGGAGAACGACTCCCGCGGCTGGCCGAACAGCTCGACGTCGCCGCCGAGGTGGTCGTTGAGGCCGAGCAGGCCACGTACCAGGGTCGACTTGCCCGACCCGTTGGGCCCCAGGACCGCGACGACCTCGCCGGGGTGGATCGCGAGGGTGGCGCCGGTGACCAACGCCTGGTCGGCATAGCCGAAGGAGGCGTGCCGCAGCTCGATGATGGGCGTGCCCTCGGTGGTCGTCATGAGCACTCCTGTCCGGCACGCAGGACCTTCAGGTTGGCCCGCATCACGCTGGGGTAGTCGCGGCCGGCGGACGCGGAGGTGATGCCCTCGATGGGGTCGAGCACGGCCAGTCTGGCACCGGTCTCCCGGGCGAGCGTGCGGGCCACGTCCTCGCTGACGAGCGTCTCGGCATACACGGTGCTCGCGCCGGTCGCGCGGATGTGCCGGGTGAGCTCGGCCAGGGCGGCCGGGCTCGGCTCGGCGTCGGGGGTCAGCCCGGTGATCGACTCCTGGTGGAAGCCGTAGGTCTGCGACAGGTAGCCGAAGGCGGCGTGCGACGTCACCAGCTCGTCGATGGCGCAGGACTTCAGGCCGGTGCGGAACTCGCCGTCGAGGGTGGTCATCGAGGCGCGGAACGCGGCTGCGTTCGCTCGGTATGCCGCGGCGTCGGCCGGGTCGCGCTCGGCCAGCCGGGCGGCGATGGCGTCGCCGACGTCGGCGTAGCGCAGCGGGTCGAGCCAGAAGTGGGGGTCCCGGGCGCCGTGCTCGGCGTGCTCCTCCTCGGTCTCGCCGCCGTGGTCGTGCCCGTCCTCGACCGCGACCAGGTCGAGCCGGGCCGCGGAGGACACGTCGAACGCGGTCTTCCTGGCCTGTTCGTCGACGGCGGCGTCGACCGCCGGCTGGAAGTGCGCCTCGTAGACGACGACGTCCGCCTGCGCGATCGTGGCGACCTGGCGCGGGCTCAGCTCGAGGTCGTGGGGCTCGGCCCCGGGCTTGGTCAGTCCCTCCACCGCGACGTGCTGGCCGCCGACCTGCTGCACGGCGTACTGCAGGGGGTAGAAGGCCGCGACCACCTCGAGCCGGCCGTCGTCGGCGCCGCGCCCCCCGGTCGAGCCACAGGCGGAGACCACGGCGATGGACAGGAGGCCTGCGAGCAGACCGAGGGGGCGACGCGTCATGACAATCATTCTCATCTGAAATGAGAACGATTGTCAAAGTCGTCAGCTGCGCGGCAGCGCCTGGGTGACCGTGATGGCGACGGCGATGAGCAGGACGGCCACGCGTCCGGCGCGGGCCGCGGCGTCGAGCGCCGGCCAGGCCAGGTAGAGGGTCCACGCCAGGAAGGCGACCACCACGGCCAGGAACACCCAGCCCCAGCCCGGGACGAAGATCCCGGCCACCATGAGGGCGAGCACGACGAGGAAGGGGACCGCTCGCGGCAGTCGGTTCAGGGTGTTGACGACGGGCAGGCTGGCGTCGGTGACGCGTTCACGCAGGGAGGACACGGCGAAACCCTATGTCGTCAGCCGGCTGGGTCGTCAGTCGGCGCGGACCTGGTCGAGGACGGCTGCGAAGATCGGCAGGCTCGCCTCGATGGTGTCCATGGTGGCGGTCAGGCAGATCCGGAAGAACCCCGGCGTCTCGAACAACCGCCCGGGCATCACCAGGACCCCCGCGTCGGCGAGCCGGCCCACGAACGCCTCGTCGTCGGCCAACGGCGACCTCGGGAAGAGGTAGAAGGTGCCCTCGGGGGTGGCGACGTCGTACCCCATCGCACGCAGCGCCACGGTCATCCGGTCGCGCTTGGCCTGCAGGTGCGCGACGTCGAGGGAGAGCGTCTCGAGGCGGGGGACGGCGTACTGCATCACCGCGTTCGGGAACAGCCAGCCCGCGGCCACCTGCAGGCTCTCGACGGCGTCGATGACCTGGTCGGCATCCGGCATCTGCGGTGGGAGGGCGAGGTAGCCGAGCCGTTGGCCGGGCGCGAGCAGGGTCTTGCCGTAGCTGTAGCAGAGCATGGTGTGGGGGTAGAACTCCGCGGGGCTGCGGAACCGCGCACCGTCGAAGACGATCCGGTTGTAGGGCTCGTCGGAGATGAGGTAGATCCGCCGCCCGTTGCGGGCCGAGGCCTCCTCCAGCAGGGCGGCCAGCGCGCGCAGGGTGGGCTCCGGGTAGATCCGGCCGGTCGGGTTGTTGGGGGAGTTGACCACCACCAGCCGCGTGCGGGGGGTGATCGCGGCGGCGATCGCGTCGAGGTCGAGGTCGAACGTGTCGGGGTCGATGCGGACCTTCACGGGCACCAGTCCGGCCTCCAGCGCCAGCGCCTCGTAGAGGAACCACGGCGGCAGGCTGTAGACCACCTCGTCGCCGGGGTCGGCCACCGCCTTCATCGACAGCGTGATCGCCCCGAAGCCCCCCGTGGTCATCCGGATCCGGTCGGCGGTCCACGGCAGGTCCACGACCTTGCGGAGCGAGGCGGCCGCGGCCTCCTGCGCCTCCACGAGGCTGAACTTGTAGGCGAACCACAGCTCGTCGCCGGGCACGGCCGCAGCGCGCAGGGCCTCGACGTACTCCGGGATCGGCATCTCGTGCGGGTCGCCGAAGGTGAAGTCCAGGACACCGGGCTCGAGGCGGCGCTCCTGGTAGCCCGACTTCCGCGCGAACTCGAACAACATCCGGAACGGGGCGGCGTCGCCGATGCGGACGCTGCGCTCGGAGACGGGACGGTCGCTCACGGGGCCCCCTCGGACGGTGGGTGTGCGGTCGAGCGTAGGCCGCGCGGCATACCCCGTCGAGGGGCGAGCAGGCGCACAGTAGCCTTGCGCGCATGGCTGCACCCTCCACCGTCGACACCGTCGTCTCCCTCTGCAAGCGCCGCGGGTTCGTGTTCCCCTGCGGTGAGATCTACGGCGGTACGAGGTCCGCGTGGGACTACGGGCCGCTGGGCGTGGAGCTGAAGGAGAACATCAAGCGGCAGTGGTGGCGGACCATGGTCACCGGTCGCGACGACGTCGTGGGCCTCGACTCCTCCGTGATCCTGCCCCGCCAGACGTGGGAGGCCTCCGGCCACGTGGCCACCTTCTCCGACCCGCTGGTCGAGTGCCTGTCCTGCCACAAGCGGTTCCGGGCCGACCACCTGCAAGAGGCCGTCGCCGAGAAGAAGGGCATCGAGAACCCCGACGACGTCAGCCTGGCCGACGTCGCCTGCACCAACTGCGGCACGCGCGGCCAGTGGACCGAGCCCCGCCAGTTCTCCGGCCTGCTCAAGACCTACCTCGGTGTCGTCGAGGACGAGTCGGGCCTGCACTACCTGCGCCCCGAGACCGCGCAGGGCATCTTCCTCAACTTCCTCAACGTGATGAACTCCGCCCGCCGCAAGCCGCCGTTCGGGATCGCCCAGACCGGCAAGAGCTTCCGCAACGAGATCACGCCGGGCAACTTCATCTTCCGCACCCGCGAGTTCGAGCAGATGGAGATGGAGTTCTTCGTCAAGCCCGGCGAGGACGAGGACTGGCACCAGTACTGGATCGACGAGCGCACCCGCTGGTACACCGACCTCGGCATCAACCCCGACAACCTGCGGCACTACGAGCACGCGCAGGAGAAGCTCAGCCACTACTCCAAGCGCACCGTCGACATCGAGTACCGCTTCGGCTTCACGGGCAGCGAGTGGGGTGAGCTCGAGGGCATCGCCAACCGCACCGACTTCGACCTCAAGACCCACAGCGAGCACTCCGGCACCGACCTCGTCTACTTCGACCAGGCCAGCGGCGAGAAGTACACCCCCTACGTCATCGAGCCCGCGGCCGGTCTGTCGCGCTCGCTGATGACCTTCCTCGTCGACGCCTACACCGAGGACGAGGCACCCAACACCAAGGGCGGTGTCGACAAGCGGGTGGTGCTCAAGCTCGACAAGCGCCTCGCCCCGGTCAAGGCGGCCGTGCTGCCCCTGTCGCGCAACACCGACCTGTCGCCGAAGGCCCGCGACCTCGCCGCCACCCTGCGCCAGCACTGGAACATCGACTTCGACGACGCCGGGGCGATCGGTCGCCGCTACCGTCGCCAGGACGAGATCGGCACGCCGTTCTGCATCACGGTGGACTTCGACACCCTCGAGGACCACGCCGTGACGATCCGCGAGCGGGACTCCATGGCCCAGGAGCGCGTGTCGCTCGACAAGGTCGAGGAGTACCTCGGCGGGCGCCTGCTCGGCTGCTGACCGCAGCGGTGGCCCCGCCAGGGATCTTCGGTATGCCGTGGGCCAACCTTTTGACCACGCCCGTGCGTTACTGGGGGTGGGAGCCCTCGCTGGCGCGGGTCAGTGGGGCCGGTCGGGGCGGCTGGAGGTGGGTATGCAGCAGGAGGTGGATGCGGAGTTCGCGCGGTACGTGCGAGCCCGACAACACCGCCTCCTGCGCGCGGCGTTCCTCGTCTGCGGCGACCTGCACCTCGCCGAGGACCTCCTGCAGGGCGCCCTGGCCAAGCTCGCCACGCGGTGGGAGCGGCTGCGCCACGAGAACCCGGACGCCTACGTCCGCCGCATCCTCTACCGCGACGCGGTGTCGTCGTGGCGCCGGACCCGGCGCGAGAGCCTCTCGCTCTTCCCGGAGCTCGAGCTCGACGGGACCGAGCCGGACCGGTCGACGCGGGCCGGGGAGCGCGTCGACCTGCTGCGGGCCCTCGGGCAGCTGACCCCGAAGCAACGCGCGGTGGTGGTGCTCAGGTTCTTCGAGGACCGCACCGAGGCGGACACGGCCGAGGCACTCGGCGTCTCCGTGGGCACGGTGAAGAGCCAGACGCACGCCGCGCTCGCCAGGCTGCGCATGCTCCTGCCGGAGTTCGCGCCGCACCTGACCGGACAGCACCTGTCGACCGAGGAGCCGTCATGACCGACCGTGACCTGAGCGCCCTGCTGGAGCGGGCGACGGAGGACGTCGTCGAGCGCGACTTCGCCGAGCACGCCTGGAACGCGGCGCTCGACGGTCGCCGCAGTCGCCGACGCAGGTTCGTCACCGGCGCGGGAGCGCTCGCCGCGGCGGCGCTCGCCGTGACCGCCGTCCAGCTGGGCGGGTCCGACGACGCGAAGCCCCGCCCCGCCATCTCGTCCACCACGACAGCCAGCCGGGGCACGCTCTCGGACGGCACGGCATACGCGGTCATGCCCCCGGAGGGCAAGGAGGCGCAGCTGCCCGACTTCGACGCCGGGCTGCCGTCGACGATCGACGTCAGGGCCAGGACTGAGGCGTTCTCGCCGGCCCGGCCGCCGGCCTCGGTCGTGGCCGTCTACCTGCGCCAGGACGGCGAACGCTTCCACCCGGTGCTCGTCACCGGCGACGGCCGCCAGCTCGAGGTCGCCGGCGTCGCCCTCGTCCGGACCACCGACGCAAGCGGCAACCAGGCCACGCCGCTGGGGCCGCGGGCGGTCGGCGGAGGCGGCCGCTACGTCGTCTTCCCCCAGCGAGACCACGTCGTGCGGCTCGACACCCGGACCGGCGCCACGGTGTCCTACCCGGTCCCCTCGGAGCACGTGGAGTGGGCCGGCTGGAACGCCGCGGGGACCCTGGTCATCGCCCGGTCGTCCGACGGCACCTGGGCGATCGACCCCTCCGAGCCGGGCACGCCTGCGGTGGCGGTGCGCAACGGCTACGAAGGAGTCTTCAGGGTGACCGCCGGCGACACCGTGCCGGCCGACGTCCGGGTGACGCGGTTCGACCCGAACGGCGCGCCGCTGGAGTCCACTCCCGTGCGCAGCCCGGTGACCGGGCTGGACGGCGAGACGGTCAACACCGAGCAGCTGGCCGCCACCGGTGCGTTCTTCGACCAGAACATCACCTCGACCGTGATCCGCAGGGGGTTCGGCCCGATCTACCAGGGCCTGCTGGTCGTCGAGCCCGCGTCCGGGGCGGCCAAGGTGCTGCTCGCGCCGGAGAACCCGGACGGGCAGACCGGACGGTTCAAGGGCTGCTGCACCGTGCTCGGCTGGGCCGACGACCAGACCGTCCTCTTCCAGTCGGTGGGCAGCCACGGTCGCTGGATCCTGGCGTGGAAGACGACCACCGGGGAGGTCTTCGACGTCTCGCGGATCACCACCGGAGCGCCGGACGACCCGGCCACCCCGGTCGCCCTGAACGTCGGCCGACGCGACTGACAGACGTCATGGTCGGCTCGTGACGACTGTGTGGGGCTGGTGACGCCCGCCCGCGGCACGGTGGTCGGCATGACGCAGACGCAGGCACTTCAAGCGCGCACCACCGCGGTGCCCGCCATCGAGCTCCGGGGGCTCACCAAGAGCTTCGGCAGTGTCCGTGCGGTGCGGGGGATCGACCTGACCGTGCGGCCCGGTGAGATCATCGCCTTCCTCGGCCCGAACGGCGCCGGCAAGACCACGACGATCGACCTGATGCTCGGCCTGTCGAGACCGGACGGCGGCAGCGTGCAGGTCTACGGCATGGAGCCGTCCGCGGCGGTCCGCCACGGGCTGGTCTCGGCCGTCATGCAGACCGGTGGCCTGCTCAAGGACCTCACTGTCGCGGAGACGCTGCGGCTGACCGCGAGCCTGTTCAGCGACACCCGCCCCGTCTCCGAGGTGCTGGCGCGAGCTGGCATCTCCGACCTCGGCGACCGCCGGGTCGGCAAGTGCTCCGGTGGCCAGCAGCAACGGCTGCGGTTCGCGATGGCGCTCCTGCCGGACCCGGAGCTGCTGGTGCTCGACGAGCCCACCACCGGCATGGACGTCACGGGGCGGCGGGACTTCTGGGCCGCCATCCGTGAGGACGCCGCGCAGGGACGGACCGTGCTGTTCGCGACCCACTACCTGGAGGAGGCGGACGCCTACGCGGACCGCATCGTCCTCATCAGCCACGGGCAGGTCGTCGCCGACGGCACCGCCGCCCAGGTGAAGGCGCTGGTGTCCGGTCGCACCATCAGGGCCACCCTTCCTGATGCGGATGCGACTGCCCTGCAAGGGCTTCCGGGCGTCGAGACGGTCGAGGTGCGTGGTGACTCCGTCCTCATCGCCACGACCGACAGCGATGCCGTCGCCCGTCACCTGCTGAGCGCCACGGCCGCCCACGACCTCGAGATCACCTCTCGGGGGCTCGAGGACGCCTTCATCTCGCTGACCACCGAGGAGGACCAGTCATGACCACGGCCAGCGCCACGGTCCCCGAGCGGGCGGTGCCGCCCCTCGGTGGGTTCAACACCACGCTGCTGCGCATCGAGCTGCGCCGCCTGCTGCGCAACCGCCGGACGGTGATCTTCTCGATCGTCCTGCCCGTGGTGTTCTTCCTGCTCTTCGGCACGGGCAAGGACTACTCGCTCCAGAGCGCCGGGCCGCACGGCAACTGGGCCGCAGCGATCATGATCTCGATGGCGCTCTACGGCGCCATGCTCTCGACCACGGCGGGCGGCGCCATGGTGTCGAGCGAGCGGAGCCAGGGGTGGAGCCGCCAGCTCCGGCTCACCCCGTTGACGCCCACCGCCTACATCGCGGTGAAGGTGCTCGTGGCGATGCTGCTCGGCGCGATGTCCATCGTCGTCGTGTATGCCGCGGGGGCCCTGACGCAGGCGCAGATGGGCCACCACCTGTGGTGGGAGACGGCGCTGATCGCCTGGGTGGGGTCCCTGGTCTTCGCTGCCTTCGGGGTGTTCATGGGCTATCTGCTCCCCAGCGACAACGTCATGCAGATCCTCGGGCCCGGGCTCGCCCTGCTGGCCTTCCTCGGCGGGCTCTTCACCCCGCTCGACCAGATGGGCCACACCTTCCAGACCATCGCGAAGTTCACCCCCATGTACGGCGTGAGCCAGCTGACCCACGCGCCGCTCACCGGAGAGTCGCCCGGGTGGTCGGCCGTGGTGAACGTGCTCGTCTGGCTGGCGGTCTTCGCGGGAGGCGCGGCATGGCGGTTCCGACGCGACACCGCCCGCGTCTGAGGGACCTGCTGCCCTTCGCGTCCGCCCCGGCGACCGACTCTGAGAGGCTGGTGGCCGTGGGCGGACGAGAAGAGCGACGAGCGGCCCCGGCGCAGGCGCGCCCGGGCGAAGGGCTCGTGGGCGGACCCGAGGAGAACGGGCCTCTGGGCCGCGTCGTCGGGACGTTCTTCGCCGGCATCTGGCTGGTCTTCCTCTCCGACGCGTTCACCGAGGCCTGGCGACAGCGCCAGAACCTGCGCGGTGACACCGGACTGATCCTGCTCGCACTCTTCGTGCTCCTCTATCTCCTGCACTTCACCCACCTGCGAGCGGCGGTCTGGGGAAGCCGCGGCTCGATCGCCGGATCGTGGTACGTCACGCGGATCGGCCTGTTCTACTGGGCCGGACTCGCGCTGCTCGCCGTGCTGACGACGGCCACCATCGGTCAGGAGGGTGCCAGCACCTGGGTCTTCCTGGCGGTCTCGGGGCTCTGGACCTTCCGGCTGCGGATCGGGTGGGTCATCGGCGGACTCCTCGTCGGCATCTACGAGTTCCTCACCTTCCACGTCGACGGATGGAGCCACGACGCCAGCATCAGCATGTCGATGGTGCTCGCGATGGCCGCCGTCACCGGGGGCATGATCGCCTCGCAGCGGCAGCGGGCACTGGCGGAGGCGCGGGAGGAGAACGCCCGGCTGGCGGTCCAGGACGAACGCAACCGGATGGCCCGGGACGTCCACGACATCCTCGGCCACAGCCTGACCGTCATCACCGTCAAGGCCGAGCTCGCCGCCCGGCTCATGGAGGTCAGCCCGGAGCGGGCCAAGGTCGAGGTGGCCGACCTCGAACGCCTCGCCCGTGACGCCCTCGCCGACGTGCGCCAGGCCGTCGCCGGGTTCCGCGAGATGACCCTTCCCGCGGAGCTGGCCCGGGCTCGCTCGTCGCTCGCCGCAGCAGGCATCGAGGCCGACCTGCCCACCGCCGCCGACGCGGTGCCCAGCCACCTGCGCGAGCTGTGTGCCTGGACATTGCGCGAGGGCGTGACCAACGTGATCCGACACAGCGAGGCGACCACGTGCCGGGTCACCCTCGACGAACGCGGCATCACCATCGCGGATGACGGTGTCGGGCACCAGCCCGGTGTCCCGGGCACCGGTCTGATCGGCCTTCAGGAGCGTGCCGAGGCGGTGGGCGCCCGGATGGCCACGAGGACCGTGCCCCCGCACGGTTTCGAGCTGTCGGTGAGGTCAGCACAGGACCCGCACCCCGCGGCGCCAGACTCGCACGAGAGGGTGGAGGCATGACGATCCGACTGCTGCTCGCCGACGACCAGGCGATGGTGCGCGGCGCCCTTGCGACGCTGCTCGGGCTCGAACCGGACATGGAGGTCGTCGCCGAGGTGGGCAGCGGCGACGAGGTCGTCGCTGCCGCTCGGGCCAGCAAGCCGGACGTGGCGCTGGTGGACGTGGAGATGCCCGGGCTCGACGGCATCGCCGCCACCGCGGCGCTGCACGAGGCGATGCCCGGGGTGCGGGTGCTCATCGTGACCACGTTCGGGCGGCCCGGGTTCTTGCGTCGTGCGCTCCAGGCCGGCGCCAGCGGCTTCGTCGTCAAGGACACCCCGGCCCGACAGCTGGCCGAGGCGGTCCGCCGGGTGCACTCCGGGCTGCGGGTCGTCGACCCGGCCCTGGCCGCCGACTCGCTGGCAGGAGGCGAGTCACCCCTGACGGCGCGGGAGACCGAGGTGCTCATCGCGGCCCGCGAGGGCGGCTCGGTGGCCGACATCGCCAGGGACGTCAGCCTCTCCGAGGGGACCGTCCGCAACCACCTGTCCTCCGCGATCGGCAAGACCATGGCGCGCAACCGCGCCGACGCCGTCCGGATCGCCGACGAGTACGGCTGGCTCTGACCGAACCGGTTGCTTGGCTGCCTCAGTCGCCGGTGGCGACCGGCCGGCTGGGGTCGGTGATCCACTCGCTCCACGACCCGGCATACAAGGCCGCCTCGATGCCTGCCTCGTGCAGTGCGAGCACCTCGTGCGCGGCGGTCACGCCGGAGCCGCAGTATGCCGCGACCGGACCGACGGGGCCGGCTGCGGGAACTCCCTTGCTGGAGAACAGCTCCCGCAACACCCCGGCATCGAGGAAGCGGTCGTCCGGGCCGAGGTTCTCGGTGGTGGGGGCGCTGACCGCCCCGGGGATGTGGCCGGCCACTGGGTCGATGGGTTCGTGCTCCCCACGGAACCGCTCCGCGGCGCGGGCGTCGAGCAGGACGCCGGTCCGGGCGACCTCGGCCGCCCCCGACGCATCGACCACCGGCATCCCACCCGCATGCGCCTCGAAGGTCCCGGCCCCGGGCTCAGGCAGCGTGCTGGTGACGGGTCCGCCGGCGGCGCGCCACGCGGCCAGGCCACCGTCGAGCACCCGCACGTCGCTGGCCCCGAAGTAGCGCAGCACCCACCAGGCCCGAGCCGCCCCGAACGACGGGCCCTGGTCGTAGACGACGATGCGCGAGTCGTTGTCGGCCCCGCACCGATGGGCCGCCGCGGCGACGGAGTGGGCCTGGGGGAGCGGGTGCCGACCCCCGCGACCGGGCGGGCCGGCCAGCTCGGCGTCGAGGTCGACGTAGTGGGCCCCCGGCAGGTGCGCCGCGGCATACCGGTCACGCCCTGGTGGGCCGGCCGTGGTCGTGAGGTTCCACTGCACGTCGACGAGCACCACGGAGCGGGGGTCGCGGGTCAGGTCGGCGAGCAGCTCGTCGGCGCTGGTCAGGGCACGCATTCGGCCAGTCAAGCACCAGATGGGACACTGGTGCGGCCATGACCGCCACCACTGCCGCCCTGCTGCCGCCGCTCACCATCGGGCGCCACACCATCGAGTCGCCCGTCGTGCTGGCGCCGATGGCGGGCATCACCAACCGGGCGTTCCGCAAGCTGTGCCGTGAGTACGGCAACCAAGGGCTGGACGAGGGTGGCGCGACCGGCGCGACCTCTCTGTACGTCAGCGAGATGATCACCTCCCGCGCGCTCGTGGAGCGGACGCCGGAGTCGATGCGGTTGATCGAGCACGACCCCGAAGAAGACCCACGGTCGATCCAGCTCTACGGCGTCGACCCCGTCACCGTCGCGGCAGCCGTGCGGATGCTCGTCACCGAGGACCGCGCCGACCACATCGACCTCAACTTCGGCTGCCCGGTCCCCAAGGTGACCCGCAAGGGCGGCGGCGCCGCCCTGCCGTGGAAGCGCGACCTCTTCGAGGCCATCGTGCGTGGGGCGGTGCGCGAGGCGAGCCCGTACGACGTGCCGGTCACCGTGAAGATGCGCAAGGGCATCGACGACGACCACCTGACCTACCTCGAGGCCGGGCTGATGGCGGAGCGCGCCGGCGTCGCAGCCGTGGCGCTGCACGGGCGGACCGCGTCCCAGGCCTACTCGGGTGAGGCCGACTGGACCGCCATCGCGCGACTCAAGGAGACCGTGAGGACGATCCCGGTCCTCGGCAACGGCGACATCTGGTCGGCCGAGGATGCCGTGCGGATGACGCGGGAGACCGGTTGCGACGGGGTCGTGGTCGGCCGCGGCTGCCTGGGTCGACCCTGGCTGTTCACCGACCTCGCGGCGGCCTTCGCCGGCACCCCGGCGCGGGTCGAGCCGACCCTCGGCGAGGTGACCGCCACCATGCGCCGCCACACCGAGTACCTCATCGACTTCTACGACGACGAGTACAAGGCCTGCCGCGACATCCGCAAGCACATCGCCTGGTACCTCAAGGGTTTCCCGGCCGGCTCCACCGTGCGCCACCACCTCGCGCTGGTCGACTCGTTGGCGGCCCTGGACGAGCTGATCGCGACGATGGACTCCGGGGCGCCCTGGCCGGGAGACGCCGCCGAGGGCCAGCGTGGGCGGGCGGGTTCGCCGCGCCACGTCGCCCTGCCCGAGGGGTGGCTCGACAGCCGCGAGCTCAGTGAGGCGCACCGGCAGGCGGTCGCCGAGGCCGAGCTCTCCGTCTCCGGCGGCTGACCCACCGGCGCCGCACGTGGTTCCGTCAGGAATCGAGAAGACCCCCAGCGAGGGCCGTGGCTAGGCTGGCTCGGGCGCACCGATCGGTTCACGAGGGAGACACGATGAGCAGGGGCACGACCACGCAGGCGACCTCGACCGGGATGCATCCGGCCGACAGCCACGACCTGATCCGCGTCCACGGCGCCCGCGAGAACAACCTCAAGGACGTCAGCGTCGAGATCCCGAAGCGTCGCCTGACCGTCTTCACGGGGGTCTCAGGATCGGGCAAGAGCTCGTTGGTCTTCAGCACCATCGCCGCCGACTCGCAACGGATGATCAACGAGACCTACAGCGCCTTCGTCCAGGGCTTCATGCCGTCCCTGGCCCGCCCTGACGTCGACCTCCTCGAGGGGCTCACGACGGCGATCATCGTCGACCAGGAGCGGATGGGGGCGAACCCACGCTCCACCGTGGGCACCGCCACCGACGCCAACGCCATGCTGCGCATCCTGTTCAGCCGGATCGGCGACCCGCAGATCGGACCACCCACTGCGTTCTCGTTCAACGTCCCGACCCGCAAGGCCAGCGGGGTGATGAGCACCGAGAAGGCCGGCGGCCGGGTCGAGAAGGCCGTGGTCCAGAACCAGGTCTACCTGGGCGGCATGTGCGCCCGCTGCGAGGGGATGGGGTCGGTCTCCGACTTCGACCTGACCGCGTTGTACGACGAGACGAAGTCGCTGCGCGAGGGCGCCCTGACCGTGCCGGGCTACTCGATGGACGGCTGGTACGGGAGGCTCTTCGAGGGCATGGGGCTGCCGATGGACAAGCCGATCGACTCCTTCACCAAGAAGCAGCTCGAGACGATGCTCTACGCGGAGCCGACCAAGATCAACGTCGAGGGCGTCAACCTCACCTTCGAGGGCGTCATCCCCAAGATCCAGAAGTCGATGCTGTCCAAGGACGTCGAGGCCATGCAGCCGCACGTCCGGCGGTTCGTGGAGCGCGCCATCACCTTCCAGACGTGCCCCGAGTGCGAAGGCACCCGGCTGAGCAAGGAAGCCCGGTCCTCGCGGATCAAGGGGAAGAACATCGCGGACCTCTGCACGATGCAGATCAGCGACCTGGCGGCCTGGGTCCGCGACCTGGCCGAGCCCTCCGTCGCACCGCTGCTGGCAGGGCTGCAGCACGTGCTCGACTCGTTCACCGAGATCGGCCTGGGCTACCTCTCCCTCGACCGGCCGGCCGGCACGCTGTCCGGGGGGGAAGCGCAGCGCACCAAGATGATCCGCCACCTCGGCTCGTCGCTCACGGACGTCACCTACGTCTTCGACGAGCCCACGATCGGCCTGCACCCGCACGACATCGAGCGGATGAACGAGCTCCTGCTCCAGCTGCGCGACAAGGGCAACACGGTGCTCGTCGTCGAGCACAAGCCCGAGACCATCGCGATCGCCGACCACGTCATCGACCTCGGTCCCGGCGCCGGAACCGGCGGTGGCACGGTCTGCTTCGAAGGGAGCGTCGACGGTCTGCGGGCGAGCGACACCACCACCGGTCACCACCTCGACGACCGGGCGGCGCTCAAGGACGCGGTGCGCGCGTCGACCGGCGCCATGGAGGTCCGCGGCGCCTCGACCCACAACCTGCGCGACGTCAGTGTCGACATCCCGCTCGGCGTGCTCTGCGTCGTCACCGGTGTCGCCGGCTCGGGCAAGAGCTCGCTCATCCACGGCTCCGTCGCGGGTCGTGACGGCGTGGTCGTCATCGACCAGGCCGCGATCAAGGGCTCCCGCCGCAGCAACCCGGCCACCTACACCGGTCTGCTCGAGCCGATCCGCAAGGCCTTCGCGAAGGCGAACGACGTCAAGCCGGCTCTCTTCAGCTCCAACTCCGAGGGCGCCTGCCCCACCTGCAACGGCGCTGGCGTCATCTTCACCGAGCTGGGGGTGATGGCCACCGTCGAGTCGACCTGCGAGGAGTGCGAGGGCCGCCGCTTCCAGGCCGCGGTGCTGGAGTACACGCTGGGGGGCAAGAACATCGCCGACGTGCTGGACCTGTCCGTCACCGAGGCCGAGGCCTTCTTCGCCGACGGGGACGCCAAGACGCCGGCCGCCCACAAGGTGCTCGACCGGCTCGCCGACGTGGGCCTGGGCTACCTCAGCCTGGGCCAGCCGCTCACGACGCTGTCCGGCGGCGAGCGCCAGCGCCTGAAGCTGGCCGCACAGATGTCGGAGAAGGGCGACGTCTACGTCCTCGACGAGCCGACCACGGGTCTGCACCTCGCCGATGTCGAGAACCTGCTCGGCCTGCTCGACCGGCTCGTGGACTCCGGCAAGTCGGTCATCGTCATCGAGCACCACCAGGCCGTGATGGCACACGCCGACTGGCTCATCGACCTCGGCCCGGGCGCGGGGCACGACGGTGGGCTGGTGGTCTTCGAGGGGACGCCGGCCGACCTGGTCGCCGACCGGTCGACCCTGACCGGCGAGCACCTCGCGCTCTACGTCGGGGCCTGACCGGGAGCCGGCAGGACTGACGCGAGCCGGGCCACCGCCTCGGGCACCTGCTCGACGGTGATCCGGCGGAACCCCATCGCCAGGCCCGGTCGCGGGGTGGTGCCCTGGAACCGCACCGACACGGGTTCCAGCGCGACCCCGGCTTTTGCCGCGGCAGCAGCCACGGCCACGTCGTCGACGGTGCGGTCGGTGAAGTAGGTGCACACGTGCAGGCCGGCCGCCGAGGGCAGCACCTCGAGGACGCCGTGGGGGAGCGTGGCCAGGCCGTCGAGCAGGGCCTGCCTGCGCCGCGCGTAGAGCTTGGTGACCTTGCGGACGTGGGCGGACAGCAGTCCCTCGCCCATGAACCGGGCCAGCGCCCCCTGGGTCACTGCGTCGCCCTGCCAGTCGGTGAGCAGCTTGGCCTGGCGCAGGGTGTCCTGGAGGGACCGTGGGGCGATGAGGTAGCCGACCCGGAGCGAGGGCATGAGGGTCTTGGAGAACGAGCCGACGTAGACCACCCGACCGTCCCGGTCGAGGTTCTGCAGGGGCGCGAGGGGCCGGTCCTCGAACCGGAACTCGCTGTCGTAGTCGTCCTCCACGATGACGACGTTGCGCCGAGAGGCCCACTCCAGCAATGCGATCCGGCGTCGCAGCGACATGACCGCACCAGTCGGGAACTGGTGGGACGGCGTCACGTAGACCATCCGGGCGGCGCGGGGGAGGTCGTCGACGACGAGGCCCTCCTCGTCGACCCGGACCGGTCGCACGGTGGCGCCGTGCGAGGCGAAGAGCCGGGCGGCAGCCGTGTAGCCCGGGTCCTCGACCACGACGACATCGCCCGGGTCGAGCACGGCCCGGGCCACGACGTCGAGGGCCTGCTGGGCGCCGTTGGTGAGGAGCACGTCATCGGGGCTGGCCACCACCGACCTGGCCAGGCCGGCATACCTGGCGACCTCGGCCTGCAGCCCCGGGTGGCCGCCACCCTCGTAGGCGGAGGCGGTGAGCAGCGACGGCCGCAGCGTCGCGGACACGAGCCGGCGCCACACGGCGAGGGGGAAGAGCGTGGTGTCCGGCCCGCCGACCGACAGGTCGAACTCGGTGGGCGCCGCGTCGGGCACCGGTGCCGGCAGCGCCGACCACACCTGCCTGGGGCGCAGGTCGCCGACCGGCGCCCGCCGGGCCCGTCGTGGCTCGATGTCGGCGCACACGAAGGTGCCAGCGCCGACCCGGGTCACCAGGAAGCCCTCGGCCGTGAGCCGGTCGTAGGCCGTGGTGACGGTGCCGCGGGCGACGCCCAGTGACGACGCGAGCTCGCGGCTCGGCGGGACCCGCTCGCCGGCGGCCAGCCGTCCGTCGAGGATGGCCTCCAGCAGCTCGCGGTAGATGGTCGCGGACCGGTTGCCGGTCGTGTCGGGATCGAGGTACAGGTCCACCACCACAGGGTAGGGCGGGGACCGGGCATTGGCTCAATCAGATGACCAAAGAATGGACCTTCTGACCGGGCCAATGAGCGACGAGGCTGGTCCCATGACGACGACCCCGACCGCCCCGGCGACGACGCAGGCTCGGCTGAGCATCCCGCAGGGCGCCGCCCTGTCGATCGGCGCCGTGCTCGGCACGGGAGTCATCACCCTGCCGGCCATCGCGGCCGGGATCGCCGGACCGGCGTCCCTCGTGGCCTGGGCCGCGCTGGTGGTGCTGAGCATCCCGCTCGCCTCGACCTTCGCCGCGATGGGGGCCCGGTTCCCCGACAGCGGGGGAGTGTCGACCTACGTGCGGCGCGCGTTCGGTCCGCGGGCCTCGGCCGCGGTCGGCTGGTGCTTCTACTTCGCGGTCCCGGTGGGTGCTCCGCCCGCATCGCTGATGGCGGGGCACTACGTGTCCGACGCGGTGGGCGGCGGGCGCACGGTCGCCGTCGCGGTGGCCGCGAGCCTGATCGTGGGCGTCGCGTTGATGAACGCCGCGGGCCTGCGCCTCTCCGGCCGGGTCCAGCTGGGGCTGACCGCGGTGCTCGCGACCCTCATGCTCGTGACCATCGTCGCGGCCCTGCCCCGGGCGTCGTGGGACAACCTGCAGCCGTTCGCACCGCACGGCTGGGGGGCGGTGGGCTCGGCGGCGGCCCTGCTGGTGTGGGGGTTCGCCGGCTGGGAGGCGGTGGCTTCGCTCGCCGGTGACTACCGGCGCCCGGCTCGCGACGTGCCCCGGGCGACCGCCATCGCGCTGGTGGTCGTCGGCACCCTCTACCTCGCGCTCGCGGCGACCAGCCTGATGGTGCTCGGGCCGGCCACCGGCTCGAGCGAGGCACCCCTCTCCGACCTTCTGGCGGCGGGGGTCGGCGGCGAGGTCAGGGTCGTCACCGCAGTGGTCGCGGTGCTGCTCACCGTCGGGGCCATGAACGCCTACTACGCGGGCGGCTCACGGCTGGGAGCCGCACTGGCCCGCGATGGTGCGCTGCCGGCATACCTCGCCGTGGGCGCGGGGAAGGGCGGGGTGCCGCGGCGCAGCCTGGCCCTGATCGCCGGGCAGTCCGTGCTCTGGCTGGTCGCCTCGGAGGTGCTGCACCTCGGGCTCACGCCGCTGATGCTGTTGGCCACCGGTTGCTTCACGCTGGTCTACGTCCTGGGGACGGCGGCGGCCGTGCGCCTGCTGGAGCGCGGCTCACGAGCCTGGTGGACCGCCGTGGTCGCACTGGTCTCGGTACTGGGCCTGCTGGTCATGAACGGCTGGCACGTGCTCTGGGCGCTCGGGGTCGCAGCCGCGGCGGTCGGCTACCAGGTGTGGCACGACCGTCGGCGGGTCGTGGCAGGCTGCGTGCATGGGTACGACGAAGCGGACCTCGGGGCAGGTCCAGATCGGGACGCCGGGCGGGACCGCGGAGCGGCCGGCGACGTTCTTCTCGGGGCCTGAGGAGTTCGCCGCGTGGTTGGCGGCCAACCACGACAGCGCGACCGAGCTCTGGATGGGTCTCTACAAGAAGCACGTGCCCGACCGCGGCCTGACCTGGGAGCAGGCGGTCATCGAGGCGCTCTGCTGGGGCTGGATCGACTCGGTCGCCCAGCGGATCGACGAGGACACGACCCGCCAGCGCTGGACCCCCCGCAAGGCCACCAGCAACTGGAGCGCCATCAACATCGCCGCCGTCGAGCGGCTCAAGGCCGAGGGGCGGATGCAGCCATCGGGGCTGGCCGCCTACGCGCTGCGCCGCGAGGACCGCTCAGGCATCTACTCCTACGAGAGCGCGGGTCAGGTCGAGCTGCCGCCGGAGTATGCCGCGCGGCTGGCGAGCGACCCGGCCGCCAGTGCGTTCTGGGAGATCGCGACCCCGTCGTACCAGAGGCTCGCCATCCACTGGGTGGTGACCGCCAAGCAGGAGGCCACCCGCGACAAGCGGATGGCCCAGCTGGTGGAGGACAGCGCGGCGGGGCGGCTGATCCCGAGCCAGCGCTACGGCACCCAGCCGAAGTGGGTGGAGCGGGCCGCCGAGGCAGCGCGGGCCGCCCGGCCGTAGGCTCGCCAGCGTGGCGTACAGCGCAGTCGACCGGGAGCGTTGGGTGCGGGAGGACCCTGCGACCAAGCGCGCCGACCGAGACGACTTCGCCCGCGACCGGGCCCGGCTCGTGCACTCGGCGTCGCTGCGCCGGCTGTCGGCCAAGACCCAGGTGGTGCAGCCCGGCGACGACGACTTCGTGCGCAACCGGCTCACCCACAGCCTCGAGGTCGCCCAGATCGGCCGGGAGTTCGGGCAGGCGCTCGGCTGCAGTGCCGACGTCGTCGACTCGGCCTGCCTCGCCCACGACCTCGGGCACCCTCCGTTCGGCCACAACGGCGAGCGCGCCCTCGACGAGGTCGCGCGCGACATCGGCGGATTCGAGGGCAACGCGCAGACCCTGCGGCTGCTGACCCGGCTGGAGCCCAAGCGGGTCCACCCGGACGGCCGACCGGCCGGGCTCAACCTGACCCGGGCGACCCTCGATGCCGCCACGAAGTACCCGTGGCGCCGGGGCGAGGGCGAGGACGGTGCAGTGGTCGGCGCCAGCGCGAAGTTCGGGGTCTACGCCGACGACCTCCCGGTCTTCGAGTGGTTCCGCGACGGCCGGCCCGACGGGCAGCGGTGCATCGAGGCCGACGTCATGGACTGGTCCGACGACGTCGCCTACTCCGTGCACGACGTCGAGGACGCCATCGCGTCCGGCCGGCTCGACGTGCGACGCCTCCGGGACCGCACCGACGTCGACTCGGTGCTCGCGGTGGCGACCGGTCTCTATGCCGCGGACCTCGGGGTGGATGCCCTCGGTGCCGCGCTGGAACGCGTGCTCGCCAGCGGGGCCGTGCCCACGGCATACGACGGGTCACGGGTGGACCGGGCGGCGCTCAAGGACATGACCTCGCGGCTGATCGGCCGCTTCGTCCACGGGGTGGAGGTGGCGACCCGCGAGCGGCACGGCGCCGGGCCGCTGACCCGCTACGCCGCCGACCTGGTCGTGCCCGACGAGACCCGGGCCGAGTGCGCCGTGCTCAAGGCCGTGGCCGCCCACTTCGTCATGCACGCCCAGGAGCGGGTCGACGTGCTGAGCCGGCAGCGCGCCATCGTGGCCGACCTGGTGGCCGGCTACCAGCAGGACCCGGTCGGACGGCTCGACCCCGACCTGCTCGGCGACTGGAAGGCAGCCACGGACGACGCGGAGGCGTTGCGCGTCGTGGTCGACCAGGTCGCGTCGCTGACCGACGTGCGGGCGGAGTACCTGCACCACGCCTGGTCCTGACCTCCGGCTGGGGAAGGTCGGCCACCCGGCGTCACGACCACCACCTAGACTCGACCGCGACAAGGAGGGCCAGTGGCGGGTCGGATCAAGGCCGAGGACGTCGCGCTCGTCAAGGAGCGTTCGTCCATCGAGGATGTCGTGCGCGAGCACGTGACCCTGCGACCTGCCGGCCCGGGCTCGATGAAGGGGCTGTGCCCGTTCCACGACGAGAAGTCCCCGTCGTTCAACGTCCGTCCGGCCGTTGGTGCCTGGCACTGCTTCGGCTGCGGCGAGGGCGGTGACGTCATCTCGTTCGTCCAGAAGGTCGAGCACCTCACCTTCAGCGAGGCGATCGAGCGGCTCGCGCAGAAGATCGGCTTGGAGCTGCACTACGAGGAGGGCGGCAAGCCCAGTGGCGGCGAGTCCCTCGGCCGCCGCTCGCGGCTGATCGAGGCGCACCGGGTGGCGCAGGAGTTCTACCACCACGCCCTGCTCAACGCGCCCGAGGCGCGCGCCGGCCGCGACTTCCTGCGCGAGCGCGGGTTCGACAGCGAGGCCGCCAAGAAGTTCGGCGTCGGCTTCGCCCCCCGCGGTGGCGAGGAGCTGTCGCGGCACCTGCGGTCGAAGGGTTTCACCGACGAGGAGGTCACCCTCGGCGGGCTGTCGGGTCGCGGCAGCCGGGGGCTCTACGACCGGTTCCGCGGGCGACTGGTCTGGCCGATCCGCGACATCACCGGAGACACCGTGGGGTTCGGCGCGCGGCGGCTGTTCGAGGACGACCGGATCGCGGCCAAGTACCTCAACACCTCAGAGACCCCCATCTACAAGAAGTCGACCGTCCTCTACGGTCTCGACGCGGCCAAGAAGTCGATCGCGGGCGACCGCAAGGCCGTCATCGTCGAGGGCTACACCGACGTGATGGCGTGCCACCTGGCCGGCATCGAGGGTGCCGTCGCCACGTGTGGCACGTCGTTCGGCGTCGACCACATCAAGCTGCTGCGCCGCATCATGCGCGACGAGGCCGACCTCGCGCCGGCTCGGGTCGTCTTCACCTTCGACGGCGACGCCGCGGGACAGAAGGCCGCGATGCGCGCATTCGGCGAGGACCAGCGGTGGGCCTCGCAGTCGTTCGTGGCCGTGGCTGACGGCGGCATGGACCCCTGCGAGCTGCGGATCGCCAAGGGCGACGACGCGGTACGGCACCTGATCGACGACGCGGTGCCGATGTTCGAGTTCGCCGTCCGCACGACCATCGCGCGGTTCGACCTGACGACCGCCGAGGGGCGGGTGCAGGGGATGCGCGCCGCCGCCCCCATCGTGAACTCGATCCGCGACAGCTCGATGCGACCCGAGTACATCCGCACGGTCGCGGGGTGGATCGGGGTCGAGGTCGAGCAGGTGCAGGCCGAGGTGTCCCGCGCGCAGCGGATCGCTGCCCGGGACGCCAAGGAGGCAGCGGAGTCCCCAGCCGGGCGCGAGGGCCGCGACGGTCGGCCCGGCCAGCACGAGCGCTCGCGTGAGGCCGCCAGCCGGCCTGACGCCGACACCGTGCCGGAGCCCTCGATCGAGGAGGCCCGCGCCGCGCTGCCCACCCCCGACCTGCGCGACCCGATCGTCTTCGCCGAGCGGCAGCTGCTCCAGACGCTGCTGCAGTACCCCGACAGCTTCCATGCCGACGACGTCGACAAGGTCTCGGCCGACGCGTTCACGGCTCCCGCGCACCGGGCCGTCTTCGACGGGGTCCGTGGGGCCGGCGGCCCGCAGCGGGGCCTGTCCGTGCAGGCCTGGGCCGACCGCGTGACGCAGGCGGCGCCGCTGGCCGTGCACGGGCTCGTGGCCGAGCTGGCGGTCGCGTCGCTGCCGACCAGGTTCGACAAGGCGACCGGGCTTCCGGAGCGCCGCTACATCGACGCGCTGCTCACCCGCGTCCAGGAGGTCTCGCTGACCCGCAGGATCGCCGATGCGATGTCGGCCATGCGCCGGATGGCGACCGACCCGCACACCGACCCTGCGCTGGCCCGCCGCCTGAGCGGGGAGCTCCAGGAGCTCCAGCGCGAGCTCGCGACGCTGCGCGACCAGGCGTCCTGATGGCGCTCTCGCTGCGCCGCCCCGACCGGCTGCCCGCCGACATCCGCTCCGTGGTCGGGCTCGGCTCCGGCGAGCGGGTGCTCAGCTGGGGCCGCGAGGAAGCCAGCGGAACGACCGTGGTCGCCACCAACCACGCCTTGTATGCCGTCGACGCGGCCGGCGTGCGAACGCTCCACCGCCCGTGGCACGAGGTCGACGGCGGCACCTGGTCGGCGGAGCTCGCCACCCTCACCGTCACCTGGGTCGACGGGTCGCGGCCGTCGCAGTGGGTCCTCGGCGCCACCAGCCTGGTGCCGGAGACCCTGCGCGAGCGCGTCCAGGCCAGCGTCGTGCTGGCCCAGCGGATCGAGCTCGGACCACGCCGGACGGCCAAGGTGGCCCTGCGGCAGGACCTCGGCGGTGGCGGTCTGGTCGAGCAGGTCGTGCTCGGCCGAGGGGTCCGCGCCGACGACCCCGAGCTGGTCGCCCGCACCGAGGCAGCGCTGGTCTACCTGCGCGAGCAGGTCGGGCTCTAGGGACGGCCGGGCGAGCCTCCACCCGAGCCTCCACCCGTTTTCAGAACTGCGCGCATCCTTTGCTATGGTTGCGCAGCGCCGAACGCGGGGGACCGCCGACGGACTTTCCCCTGTAGCTCAATTGGCAGAGCAGCCGACTGTTAATCGGCAGGTTGTTGGTTCGAGTCCAACCGGGGGAGCCACCCCGCCCACGAGGCCCCAGACCATCAGGTCCGGGGCCTTCGTCGTCCTGCTGGGAGCGGCGGCTCAGCCGCCCGGGTTCGCATCAACCGGTGCAGGGGCCGGCACTGCTGCGGCTTCGCGAATCGTGGTCCGGCCACGACGCGAGAGCCGGCGCTGCACCCGACCCGCGATCACGGTCAGGGTGTAGTTGATCAGGATGAAAAGGAGCGCCGCCACGATGTAGGCCGGAAGCGTGTTCGCGAACGCGGAACCCAAGGTCTTCGACCAGATGAGCAGCTCGCCGTAGGTGATCGAGTAACCGAGGGCAGAGTCCTTGAGGATGACCACGAACTGACCGATCAGGGCCGGCAGCATGGCCGTGATGGCCTGCGGCAGCTGGATCGACCGCAGCGTCTGCGACTCTGTGAGTCCGATCGACAGTCCGGCTTCGGACTGGCCCTTCGGCAGGGAGAACACGCCCGAGCGAACGAGCTCCGCGATGACGGACCCGTTGTAGAGCGTCAGGCCTGTGACGACACCGGCGAGAGGTGCCGTCTCGCTGGAGAACACGCCGGAGCGCGAGTAGTAGCCGTAGCTGGCGATCATCATGATCAGCACCGGCACCGAACGGAAGAACTCGACGACCACGCCGGACACCCAACGGATCGGGCGGATGGTCGAGAGCCGGCCCAGCCCGAACACCAGCCCGAAGGCGATCGCCAGGGCGATCGAGATCACCGCGGCCTTCAGCGTGCCCCAGAGTCCGATCAGGAGGTAGTCCCGCCAGACCGAGCGGTCGGTGACGAACGGCTCCCACATGAAGCCCTGCAGCTGGTTGGCCGTCTGCATCTTGCGGACGACGACGTAGCCGGTCGCGACGACCAGGAGGACGCCGATGACCGACAGGACGGCGTGGCGCCGCCGGGCACGGGGCCCGGGAGCATCGAACAGGACGGAGGCACTCATCGCTTCACCGCCAGGCGACGCGACAGCGAGGTGAAGAACACCCCGAGCGGCAGCGTCAGGATGACGAACCCGATGGCGAAGATGAGGAAGACCGACAGCGTCCCGGTCTCGTTCTCGATGATCTTCTGCATCAGACCGCCCGCCTCCGCCGCCACGATCACAGCCGTGACGGTGGTGTTCTTGATGAGGGCGATGAAGTTGGACCCGAGCGGGGCGACGGCGCCGCGGAAGGCCTGCGGCAGGATCACCTCCCGCATGCTCTGGGAGAACGTGAGGCCGATGGAGCGCGAGGCCTCGGCCTGACCCACAGGCACGGTGTTCACTCCCGACCGCAAGGCCTCGCAGACGAAGGCGGCATGGTAGATCGACAGCATCACGGCCGACCAACGCAGGGCGTTCTGGGTGATGTCCTGTTGGTCGAGGTTGAGGCCGAGGATGTAGGTCAGGCCAAGGATGCTGAAAACCATGAGCAGGGTCAGTGGCGTGTTGCGGAAGACGTTGACGTACCACGTTCCCAGCAGCCGCAGAACGCGCACCGGCGACAGCCGCATGACGGCTACGAGGGTGCCGATGACCAGCGAGCCGATGCCCGCCACGAGGGCGAGGCGGATCGTGACCCAGAAAGCCCGGAGGATCTCTGGACCGTAGTTGCTCAGGATGTCGCCCATTCAGGGATGCCTTCCGTCGCGAAGGTGGTGAGGACAGTGGCCGCGGTATGCCGCGCGCTCAGGCCGAGCGCGCGGCATACCCGTTGCGGAGTCGAGCAGGTCAGGCGCAGGCGTCCTGCTTGGGCGGGTTGGTCGCGCTGTCGACCTTGAACCCGGCCGGGCCGAGGTTGGCGTCGATGGCCTTCTGCCAGTCACCGGACGAGATCATCTTGGCGATCGCCGTGTTGATCTTCTCGCAGGTCGCGGTGTCACCCTTCTTGATGCCGATGCCGTAGCGCTCCTCCGAGAACGTCTTGCCCACGACCTTCAGCTTGCCCTTGTACTGCGCCTGAGAGGCGTAGCCGGCGAGGATGGTGTTGTCGGTGGTCAGGGCGTCGACGCCCTTCGAGACCAGGGCCGTGACGCACTCGGAGTAGGTGCCGAACTCCTGCAGCTGGACGCCGGAGTACTTCTCCTTGACCTTCTGCGCCGAGGTCGACCCGGTCACGGAGCAGAGCTTCTTGCCGGTGAGCGAGTCAGGGCCGGTGATGGTGGTGTCGTCGGCACGGACGAGCAGGTCCTGGCCGGCGATGAAGTACGGGCCGGCGAAGGTGATCTTCTCCTTGCGGGCGTCGGTGATCGAGTAGGTCGCAACGACCATGTTGACCTGGCCGGTGGAGATCAGCGTCTCGCGCTGTGCGGACGGGGCCTGGACCCATTGGATGTCTGCAGCATCGTGCCCGAGCTCCTTGGCGACGTAGGTCGCGACGTCGACGTCGAGGCCGGTGTACTTCGCGCCCTCCTTGAGGCCGAGGCCGGGCTGGTCGAACTTGATGCCGACCTTGAACTTCTCGCCTCCGCCGCCTCCGCCGCTGCCCCCGTCCTTGGCGCTGTCGCCACAGGCGGCCAGGCCGAGCGCGAGAACCGATGCGGCGGTCATGGCGCCAATCTGACGAATCTTCATTCCGTTTCCTCCTGATGTGTTGCCGCTGCGCTGGCGCGCCCCGGTGTTCAGTGCAGTGCGGTCTGATGTCGTTCTGTGTCAGCGGATCCCAGTGCGGCGGGACCCTGTGGTGGATGGGACCGAGGGGGGGTGGTCCTGCGCGTGCGGACTAGTGGGTGAGGATCTTGCCGAGGAAGTCCTTGGCGCGGTCGGACTTCGGGGCGGTGAAGAAGCCCTCGGGGTCGTTCTCCTCGACGATCTGGCCGTCGGCCATGAAGACGACGCGGTTGGCCGCCTTGCGGGCGAAGCCCATCTCGTGGGTGACGACGACCATCGTCATGCCCTCCTTGGCGAGGGCGATCATGACGTCGAGGACCTCGGTGATCATCTCGGGGTCGAGCGCGGAGGTGGGCTCGTCGAAGAGCATCACCTTGGGGTCCATCGCCAGCGATCGGGCGATGGCCACGCGCTGCTGCTGACCGCCGGAGAGCTGGGCGGGGAACTTCTCCGCCTGGTGCGCGACGCCGACCCGCTCGAGCAGCTCCATCGCCCGCTTCTCGGCCTCGGCCTTGGGCACCTTGCGGGCCTTGATCGGGCCGAGCGTGACGTTGTCGAGGATCGTCTTGTGGGCGAACAGGTTGAAGGACTGGAAGACCATCCCGACGTCGGCCCGCAGCTTCGCGAGCTCCTTGCCCTCCTCGGGCAGCGGCACGCCGTCGATGGTGATCGAGCCGGTCTCGAACGTCTCGAGCCGGTTGATGGTGCGGCACAGGGTCGACTTGCCGGACCCCGAGGGACCGATCACGACGACGACCTCGCCCTTGCCGATGGACAGGTTGATGTCCTGGAGGACGTGCAGCTCGCCGAAGTGCTTGTTGACGCCCTTGAGAACGACCAGTGGCTCCGTCATGTCCGGCAACCTACCCGTTTGTCGCATCTCCTTGCCTTCTCCGTCCCCATCTGTCACCCAAAGGCAACCTGAGGCGCCCGCAGCGAGCGGTCGGAGCCACCGGCCGCAGCCTCTCCCTCTTCAGTCGCCGGTGACGGTGGCCTTCTGGAGACGGCGTCAAGGAACAGGGCGAAACACCTGTCAACGATCGGGCGGAGTCGTCCAGCCCACGGCCGGCGGTGGCAACGCCTCGGTTGTCTTCGGCACCAGGACGGGTGCCCGGCCGTCTGCCCTCAAAGGAGGCAAACCCCTTTACCGAACCTTTAACAACTTGTTCTGCGGTTTACCGAAAGCAGAACAAGTGATCATGGTTTGATCACCATAAGAGGGGCACATACGGAGCGAATCCACGCAGGAGGGGCGACATGGGAAATGAACTCGGCACCGTCATCGAGGACAAGCTGTGCGAGAAGGGCTGGTCGGTCTCGCGCTGCACGGTTGAGAGCGGCGTGAGCGCCGAAGTCCTCGCCACGCTGATCGGCCCGGATCAGCTGCCTTGCATGCCCGACGAGAAAACCCTTGCATCCCTGGCGAAGGCCCTCGATCTGACGTACCGAGAGCTGGTCGTGGCCGCTGCAGTGGCGTGCGGGCTTCCGAAGAACCAGGAGGGGGAGCCCACCTTCGTGCTCCGCTTCGTGACCAACCAGGAGCTCATCAACGAGCTGCGTCGACGGCTCATGCGCGGTCGACAGACCGCCGACCCGCAGCAACGCCGGATCGCCCACCTCGCCCTCATGCAGACCGCCCTGACCGGCGACTTCGAGGCCGAGGCAAGCTGACCCTGCCTGGATACCGGTGGGGCAGGTCGGGCTTGAACCGACGACCGACGGATTATGAGAAGTCCCGAAGGTGCAGGTCGGGCGCCAATTTTGGCCATTTCGTGCTCAGTTCGTGGTGGTTGTCTGACGCCCAAAATGGTCGATTCTCAAACTGGTGTGCCACTGAGGTGCCACGACGATCCGGGCCTCTCAGAGCCCGTTTCCGGGGGCGTTGGTTGGCCTTGAAGCCCTTCATGGCACACCTTCGACCAGCGGACCGGCGATCGTCGGTCAGTAGCGAAGGGAGTCATTATGTGGATGATCAACAGACTCTGAGAAGCGCGTCAAGGAGAAGCTACCACCGCTTGTGGAGTCTGACCTTGCTCCAAGAGCCTCTCGAATTCCATTGCGTCGCAACGGCTTTGCCCTGTTGCTATGCCGTGGGGTTGCGGTTCCTTCCGGACATGTGGGTATCTCTCGGGTACCTCAGGGCGCCGAATGCTGCCAGTTCGCGGCCCCCATCACTGGGCTCGTGGTGTGCCCTAGGGCGGCGGTGGTGGTGGGTCTGCCACAGTCGCAGCTCGCCATGGGGCCCGCCACTCAGCGGCTTCCCAGCCGTCCATGATGTAAATCCGCTCGTGTGCGACCTTGTCGCCTCTGAACTCCAAGAGGTTCACGGTGTGCATCCACGGGGCACCGTCGTAGCTGATGAGGTTCTCCACGACCACCAGGTCTGCGCGGTGGGTGATTCGCCGGGTGTGGAACTTGAGCGCCGCCGGGTACTGCCGACGCCATTCCCTGAAGTTCTCCACACCCTCGAAGCGTTCACCGGATTGGGGGAACTCCAGTACGGCGTCATCGTGGTAGATCTCGTGGGCAATGTCCTCGTCCCTCCCCGAGTGCTCCCAGTGACGGCGGAGTGCGAGCAGGAGTTCCTTCTCGTTGAGCACCGCGCACCTCCCAGGGCTGGACAGTCCAATCTAGCCGCGGCAATCCTCCTTGGGGAGATGCAACAGGCGCCTCGGCTGGACGCCTTGGTGTGGTTGGCCAGAGGAAGCCACCGACCCGATAGCGGAGCAGGGGAGGCTGCCGGAGTGGTCGGGTCAAGGGTGGCCGGAGGCCATCACGCAGTGACGCGTAGCGCCCTTGATGCGGCCCGGAGGTGGGCGGAGAGTGGAGCGCTGGGTCGGCGGCTCAGAGGTGAGCGTCGCGCATACTCTGCACATGGCGATGCGCGAGGAGCACCAAGGGCTGTCTGCAGTTGGTCTGTTGTCGTTGGTCGTCTTGCTGGGTTCCGGCCTCATCCTCGCGACTTCGTTCGTTGTTCCATGGCCTCCGGTCGTCGGCCTCCTGGCGCTCCTGGTGGGTCTCCTGGGGCTGGTCGGTGCTGTCGTGGTCGCGTACAGGGACAGCCGACGGGCTGGTCGCTCGTTCGCGGGTGCTGTTGGGCAGAGCGCCCGGAATGGGCTGAGATTTCTGCGCGCGTTTCTGTGACGGGCTCCCCGGCCGGCTAGGGACGATCAGTCAGGTGGGGGCGTCATCGCACATGGCGCCCTTCGTGCTGTCTGGCGTGGGGTGCGGTGGGGTGCGCGGAAGGCGCGAAGCGCCTGCAGCGCGGGGCCCCATCGCGGGGCCCCGCGCTTTGCGGCGGAGCCGCGCTTGAGCCAGTAAGGAAAGTTCTCACCGATCGGCCCCGATACGGCTGTCCGACTCCGCTTGATGGGTTACACGCTGGCTTCACTTGATGGGTGACGCTGCCGTCCCGGACCGTCGTATGTGGCGTTGTCGTCGCGTGGGAGGACCGGGCTGATGCTCGTGGAGTTGAGTGTTGTGGAGCAGCGGTATCACGCGGTGATGGAGGTGCTCGGCGGGGCGCAGGTGACCGAGGTCGCCACCCGGTACGGGGTGTCCCGCAAGACGGTGCATGCGTGGGTGGGCCGGTACCGGGCCGAGGGCCTGTCGGGGTTGGTGGACCGGTCGCACCGGCCGGTCTCGCATCCGTGGAGGCTGGGAGCGGAGGTGGAGGCGCTGCTGGTGCAGCTGCGGATCGATCATCCGCGGTGGGGTCCGCGGCGGCTGGTGCATGAGCTGGGCCGGGCTGGGGTGGAGCCGGTGCCGTCCCGCTCGACGGTGTACCGGGTGCTGGTGCGTCACTGCCTGGTGGCGGCGCGGGCACGGAAACGGCGGCGGGAGGACTTCGTGCGGTGGGAGCGGCCGGGTCCGATGCAGCTGTGGCAAATGGACGTGATGGGCTCGGTGCGCATGGTTGACGGGTCGGAGGCCAAGCTGATCTCGGGGATCGATGACCACTCGAGGTTCGCGGTGATCGGGGTGGTTACCGCCCGGGCGACGAGTCGGGCGGTGTGCGCGGCGTTCGTTGCCGCCCTCGCCGAGTACGGGGTGCCCGAGCAGGTCCTGACCGACAACGGCAAGCAGTTCACCGGCAAGTACGGGCGGCCCCGCCCCTCGGAGGTGTTGTTCGACCGGATCTGTCGGATGAACGGGATCGAGCACCTGCTGACCAAGGTCCGCTCTCCGACCACGACGGGGAAGGTGGAGCGGTGGCACCAGTCGATCCAGCGGGAGCTGCTCGACGACGCCCCACTGTTCGCGACCGTGGCCGCGGCGCAGGAGGCGGTCGATGGGTGGCGGGCCGAGTACAACACGACCCGCCCCCATCAGTCGCTGGGGATGGCGGTTCCGGCTGACCGGTTCGGTGCCGGTGCGCCGCGGGCAGGGCTGCCGTTGTGGGTCCCGCCGGCCCTGGTCACCACGCCCGCGCAGGGCACCCCCGAGCCGAATGCGCAGCCGCTGACCCCGCCTGATGACGCTGCGGTGGTGGTGCCGGAGACGGTCGGTGCGATGGAGCTCGAACGCGCCGTGCCGCCGAGTGGGAACCTGGCGATCGGCAAGCAGCAGTTCTGGTTCGGGCCGCAGCGCGCCGGTGAGGTGATCACGTTCTGGGTCGACTCGACCACCGTGCACCTGTCCAGCAACGGCCGGTACTTGAAGACCCTGCCGTCGCGGCTGTCCGACCGCGACGTCGCCCGGCTCCGCAGGGCCGGTGCCCGCGCCGCCGGGCCACCACCAGCTCCTCGCCTACCCGGGCGCCTGTTGGCCGGTACCGCCGTGGAGGTCGACCGCACCGTCAACGCGATCGGCATCATCAGCATCGCCCAGCAGCAGCTCTCGGTGAGCAGCGTGCTGGCCGGGCAGCGGGTCACGATCCGGCTCGAGCAACGGCTGGCCCACGTCGTCCTGGGCGACGGGACCCTGTGGCGCACCATCGCGTTCACCCTGCCAGCGGGCAAGCTCGCCAGGCTGCAGGGAGCCCGCCCCGCGGGGCCACCACCCACGCCGCCTACCCGGCCGGTACGGGTCGAGCGACTGGTGTCCTGCCGGGGCGGGATCCAGGTCGCCGGCCAGCGCGTCCAGGTCGGCCTGCCCCACGCCCGCGAGGTCGTGACCGTGCAGGTCGACGACACCACCCTCCGGATCAGCAACGAGAGCGGGACAATCCTCAAGACCGTGCCCCGACTGACCGACCAGGAGGTGACACGGCACAAGGCCTACGGCCACCGAAGTGTCAAACAAGCCTAGGAAGTGTTACCCATCAACTGAACCCCGCACGACACCCATCAAGTGGACCTAGGCACGGCCCCGATACGGCCTGCCCCGATACGGCCTAGACGCACAAGCCTCCCAGCTCAGCGCTGGAGCGCGTCAAACGTGAGACGACGAACTCGCACACAGGTGCACCGGCCATGGATGCTCTCCGTCACCGCAGCAATTCTTATGGTGATGAACAGGCGCCGCTCCGCCAAGAATGGTGTCGCTCGACGCGCTGAGAGTTGAAGACGCCGCGACCTCTCGGAGATCATGGCACCTTCCAAACTAAGGACCTACCCCTCGCCTTGGTGGTTCCGATTTGCGCGCGAACTCGACAGCCAGATACACCGGAGGGTCCAGATCCGAGTCTTGGCCGAGGCAGGGCCTGGGACCATCACCATGCCGACCATCGTGCGTCCGGTGAATCCATTTCCTGCGCTCCGCATGCCCGGGCAGCGTTGTGACGGGCCTTCCCGACCCTGGCGATAAGGTCGTCCTTGACGATTCCACAGGCCATGTGAGTGTTGACCATTGAGGCCGCCCGCCGAACTTTCGTTCCTAGAACGCGCGGTCAGCGGTGCGAGCAGCTCAACCACGCGCCAAGCAGGACCGTGGCGTATGCCCTCAGGGGCTACGTTCTCCGGACTCGAGGAGCGTCTTGAGCCGAGCCAAGTCTTTGGTGGTGGCCCGCCTCATGGCGAGCTCCATCACGGGTGCGGCAACCCGGGAGAAGCCTGCCGGGTTGCCGCGGTTGCGCAGGGTCATCCGGGTGCTGCCTGCACGGGCCACCTCCCAGCTGTAGGTCGTCTCCATCGGAAAGGGACCATCTGCCGTGCGCATCACCAGTCGCAGATCTGGTTCGAGTTCGACCACTTCGTAGGTGTACGCCAAGCGCTTGCCAAGAAATTGGGCAATGAAGTCCATCCGTGACCCGACCGCAACCGGCGGCTGAGTCTGCCAGACGACCGACTTGATATTGGCGTACCAATCAGGCGCGTTCGTAGGGTCGCCTGCGAAGGACGCGACGGTACTGATCGGCAGGTTGATCGTGGTTTGCACCCGCACATCCACAGTCATGACGGCATCATCGCGCAAATTCGAGGGGTCGCGGGCGTTACAGCTGTTCGGCCCCTCGGCCGCAAGACTCAGAACCGGGGCCGAGCCGGGCAGCTGCGTTGGTCGGCGGCGGGGATTCCTCACCCCATTGGCGGATTCAAAGGTCCGCCGCCGGCGGGATGCTGGGGGGGTGTCTAGTCCACCACTGGCCCGAAGGGAGCCGACCAATGTTTGAGACCCGTGTGCTTGTCCGTGCAGCGGTTCCCGCTGCTGTGTGTGTGGCGACCCTGGCGTTCATGCCGAGTCCCGCACAAGCGACGATCCACCCGATCGTTCAGTCCATCAACTGCGCCGCCGCGGCCGCCTTTGCGCACGCCCCGATCGCGGATCCGCCTGGCCAGACGCCGGAGGACTTCGCCGAGGAGATCATCACGGTGAGCTTCCCGTTCCTGACGATCACTTTCGGGGAGCCCTTGGCGTTCTCACAGTCTGACTTCAGGGCGCTGCAGGCCACCGGGTTCATTGACGAGGTCGTCCGCGATGCCGACGGCATGGTGACCGCCCTCATCGTCGACCTCCGCAACGTGCCCATGGCAGCCAGCGGACAAGGAGGGGCGCACTGCTGACGCATGCATGTCGGCAGGTACAGGGGCGAGGTCCGGACCTGTTGGTTCGGACCTCGTCGCATCTCCGAGTTGTCGTCCTGTTCGACTGCTGGTCCGGTCGGGTGGCCGAGAGGGCGGTCCCTGCCGTCCGGACGCATCCGGCCGGGCGAGGACGCGAGCTGAGGGCGCATGAGGTGAAGTTCCGTCTGCGCCTAGTTGGGTAAGGAAATGGTCAAGGATCGCCGGTCGGCGGGGGAAAAGGTGGATTGCTGTCGGTGGTGGGTGCCACCCTCGAAGCAGCGGACAATTACACACAAAGCAAACACACAAAATTGACGGGTATATCCCTGGAGGGTCGGCTCCTCCACCCTTGGCCTGAGGCCGCACACAAACTGACAGCCGCTCAAACACACAACGACACCAAACTCTTGGTCCGCACCTTGTATCTCTTCGTGTCCGGCGTTTGAGCGACCCCCAGCGTCGGTGTGCACCACCCTTAGTGGCCGCCCCAGTACTGGGTGTGTCGTGTGGAACGGGTCGCACTAGCTCCACGCGGCACACCCTTGGGAAAGGGCGTGGTGGTCGTGACCTTGACGACCCGTAACCAGGTCTGGTCGGCGCTGCCCCCGATCGGGAAGCGGGACGACCGACCGCTGGACCTGCCTCACCTGGACGCCGTCACCCAGGCGCAGGTGGTGGCCCGGTTGTTGTCGCCGGACTTCGACGCCTGGTCGGTGGCCGCGTCCCGGGTCGGGTTCTGCGCCAAGCCCATCCGCCTCGTCGGCCGCAGCGACACCTTCGACCGGGGAACCGCTGGACTGGTCCGCACGTACGCATCGGCGGAGGAGCCGACCGGGGTGACGTTCGTGCGCTGCGGCAACCGGCGTGCCTCCGAGTGCGAGTCCTGCTCGAGGTTGTACGCGGCGGACACGTTCCAGCTGATCCGGGCCGGGGTGAGTGGCGGCAAGGGCGTCCCCGAGCGCGTGGCGGAGAACCCGCTGGTGTTCGCGACCCTGACCGCGCCCTCGTTCGGGTCGGTCCACGGCACCCACCCGAACCACGGCCGGTGCCGGCCACGTCGCGACACCGGAGCCCGGTGCCCGCACGGAAGACCCCTGTCCTGCATGGCGATCCACGAACAGGACGACCCGGCGCTGGGGCAGCCGTTGTGCCCGGACTGCTACGACTACGCCTCGGCTGTGGTGTGGCAGTGGTGGGCGCCCGAGCTGTGGCGACGGTTCACCATCACCCTGCGACGGATGTTGGCCCACCACCTACGCGTGCTCCCCGCGAACCTCGGGCACGTGGCGAGCGTGCAGTACGCCAAGGTCGCCGAGTACCAGCTGCGCGGCGCGGTCCACTTCCACGCCCTGGTCCGCCTCGACGGCCCCCAAACGCCCGACGGGTTCGCCCCTGCCCCCACCACGGTCACGGCACCGGTGCTCTCCGCCCTAGTCGAGCAAGCCGTACAAGCCGTTCGGGTCACCGCCGATCCGGTCCACGACGACGACATCCAACGGGTGCTTGCGTTCGGCACCCAGGTCGACACCCGCCCGGTGCGCACCTCCTCACGCACCGACGACCCCGACCGCGAACTCACACCCGGACAGGTCGCCGGGTACCTGGCCAAGTACGCCACCAAGTCCGCGACCGACACCGAGTCCAAGGACAGCACCCACCTGCGGCGCCTGCACGCCACCGCCCGCAACATGGCCAGCCGCACCGTCAGCGCCGACCAGGACCCAACAGCGCCCTACGGGCTGCTCGGCAAGTGGGCGCACACCCTGGGGTTCCGCGGACACTTCGCCACCAAGTCACGCCGCTACTCCGTCACCCTCGGCGCCCTGCGGCGAGCACGGCAGCGCGCCCAGGCCCGGATCGCCGAAGCCAATCGCACCGGCACTCCTGTCGACCTGCGCCAGCTCGAGGCCGAGCTGCTGGCCGACGGCGCGGACGGGACCACCGTTGTGATCGGGTCCTGGGCCTACGCCGGCACCGGATGGGCCAACGACGGGGAAACCGCCCTCGCGACCGCAGCCGCCTCCCGAGCCCGCGAATACGCCCAAGAACGCGCACAGAGCAGGAAGCAGCAGTCATCAGGAGAGAAGTGAGACAGATGAGAAGAAACGACAGACCCGAGGCAAAGGCCTCGTCCGAGGTGAGGGTGTTGCCCACCATCGACCGCCTGTGGACGATCCACGACGTGTCGGCCTTCCTCGGCGTCCCGGTGGGCACCCTCTACCAGTGGCGGCATCGGGAGCAGGGGCCGCCAGCGATGCGGCTGGGCAAGCACCTCCGGTTCGACCCGACGCAAGTACGGGCCTGGGCAGCCGAGCAGGTGGCCTGAGGTGGCACACGTCGTCAAGGACAGCCGCGACGGCCGGTGGCTCGCCCGATGGCGCGATCCGTCGCACCGCCAGCGAAAGAAGTCCTTCCGCCGCAAGGTCGACGCCGAGAGGTTCCTGGCCAACCTCGAGGCCGAGATGAACCGAGGCCAGTACCTCGACCCGTCGGCGGGCAAGGTCCTCGTGGGGGACTACGCCCGGGTCTGGGCCGCGGGGTTGTCCCACCTGAAGGAGTCCACGGCAGAGCGATACCGGGGCATCGTCCGGACCCATGTCGAACCGCGTTGGGGTACCTACCGGCTGTCATCGGTGGCGACCTCCGACGTCGCGGCGTGGGTGGGGGAGTTGAGCGCCTCGGGCCGGACGGCCTCGACAGTCCGGCACATCCATCGGGTGTTCTCGCTGATCATGGGCATGGCCGTGCAGGACGGGCGGATCGCCCGCAACCCGGCGACTGGTGTGCGGCTGCCACGGGCGGTTCGTGACGAGCCACGCTTCCTCAGCGTTCCCGAGCTGGCCGCCCTCGTGCAGTCGGCCGGTCCGGGTGGTCTGGTCATCTGCGTCCTGGCGTTCACCGGGATCAGGTTCGGAGAGATGACTGCTCTGCGGGTCTCGCGCGTCGACCTGGAGCGGCGCAGGCTGCACATCGTTGAGAGCGCCTCGGAGGTCGGCGGTCGCCTGGTCTGGAGCACCACGAAGAACCACCAGACCCGGTCCGTACCGGTCCCGCCGGCCCTCATCCCGGACCTGGCTCGGATGTGCGAGGAGAAGCAGCCGGCCGACCTGGTATTCGCTTCACCCACCGGTTCGCCCATGCGGCTGGGCAACTGGCGTCACAGAGTGTTCGACCCCGCCTGCGCGACAGCCGGGATCACCGGGCTGACGCCGCACGACCTGAGACACACCGCCGCATCCTTGGCGATTGCGGCAGGGGCGAACGTCAAGGCCGTCCAGCGCATGCTGGGGCACTCGTCGGCGGCGATGACGCTCGACGTCTACGCCGGCTTGTTCGGCGACGATCTCGACTCGGTTGCGGCTCTGCTCGATTCGCATGTGCCACAAATGCGCCACATCACCGAGACCGAGGCTCGTAGCGGAGGTCACGATGACGCCGCTTAGGGCGCTGACCTGCATAAACGTCCTGTGGGGCAGGTCGGGCTTGAACCGACGACCGACGGATTATGAGTCCGCTGCTCTGACCGACTGAGCTACTGCCCCGGCACCAGCTCGGCTCGCACCGGCTGGGCGCCGTGAGCCTACCGTCGCCAGTGTGCCTGCGATGGAGGTGGTGAGAACGGGGTTCGTGGTGGTGCTGGTGCGGATGTGGTTCGTGATGCACAATGGGACCCGCACAGCCAACTGAACAACGCGGCAACACGCCGAGCCAGCAGGTGACGAGGTTCGTGGGGAAGACGTCCCTCGCACACCAAGGAGGCCCGGAATGTCTGTCGCGATGCCGCGTGTCATGACCCGCGGGGTGGTTTTCATTCACTCCACCCCCAAAGCGCTGTGCCCCCACATCACCTGGGCCCTCGAGTCCGCCCTCGACGGCCGGTTGGCCATCGACTGGACCCCACAGCCGGCCGGTGCCGCACTCGTCCGCGCGGAGTTCCCGTGGGCAGGAGTGCAGGGCACCGGCGCCAAGCTCGCCTCCACCCTGCGCGGGTGGGACAACCTGCGCTACGAGGTGACCGAGGAGCCGAGCGCCGGCGCCGACGGGTCCCGCTGGTCGCACACCCCCGCCCTGGGGATCCACCACACCTGGACCTCGGCGGCCGGTGACGCCGTGATCAACGAGGACCGGCTCCGTGACGTGCTGCGGCTGTCGCAGGGGTCGCCTGAGGCGATGGTCGAGATGGTCGAGGAGCTGCTCGGCACCGACTGGGACGCCGAGCTCGAGCCGTTCCGGTATGCCGGTGACGGAGCCCCCGTGCGCTGGCTCCACAAGGTGGGCTGAGCGCTTTCAGGCAGCCGCGTGACCTGCACGTTTCGGGGGTTCGGCGGGGTCTTCGGTAGCCTTTGCGGCTGTCCGATCGACTCTGGAGGAACGTGTGACCCGCCCCAAGCTCATCCTGGGGGTGCTGGCCGCAGCCTGTGTGGGGACGCTGCTCTGGTACGCCTGGCTGATTCTGGCCGCCGACCTGCCCCGTGGCGCCACCATCGCGACGTGGGTGCTCTGGCTGTTCTCGGCCGCCGCCGTCGTGACCCTGGTCGCCTACGCCCGTGAGTTCCTCGCCCACCGGGAGGCCGTGGGGCGGGAGGCCTCGTGGAAGCCCTTGCCGAGCTTGGTGCTCCTGTGGATCGGCGGGCTGACCGCGATGGTGTCGTTCTCGTTCGTGCTCCCCGACAAGGCGCCGGCCGACGGTGCGGACGACCCGGCCGCCACCAGCACGTCGCTGACTGGCCAGCAGGTCGACTCGGCGAGCAGCTCCACGGATGGCACGCGGACGGCGACCACCGCCTCCCGGTCCAGCTCTCAGCGGCCCGTGCCCGTCTCGACGGCGGCGTCGACGGACTCCTCGGCCACCAGCACCGGTTCCTCGAGCTCCACGTCGACCGATGCGTCGACGTCCTCCACGTCCTCCACGGCCACGAAGCCCAAGCCCACCAAGACCCACCCGGGCACGGGCTCGCCGACCCGGTCGACCACGAGCACCGGCGCCCCTCTGGTCAGCGTCACCCTCCCGCCGCCGCCCGGCTGACTTCCGGCGCCTGACCTGCGGCTCCAGACGACCAGCGCCTGCCGATGCAGCCAAGGTGTCCCGGCAGCTAGGCCTGCAGCTCGGGCCAGAGCTCGTTGCCGAGCGCCGGCCGGCCGGCGCGGGCGCGCAGCACCTCGAGGCTGACGCCATCGAGCAGCTCGATCGGCAGCGCCCAGAAGCGCTGGCCGAGGTCGACCACCACGACGTCCCGCAGCATCACGACGCCGGCGATGACCGAGTAGGCCAGCTCCGTGCACGAGTCGTGGTCGCGGAGGCGGATCGTCTGGCTCCCGACCGTCAGGCCGAGGATGCGACCCGGCACGAACTCCCGGTCGAAGTGCCTGCCGATGGTGAAGACGGTGTAGCCGAGCATCACGGCCGTCACCACCAGGTAGACGCCTGGCGCCGCCAGGGCCGTTGCGGACACACCACCGGGCCGTCCGCCCAGGAGGTCCGGAGCCGAGACGCACAGCAGGAGCACGAGACTGGTCAGCACGGACGAGGTCCAGGTCTGCCGACGGCGCAGCACGTGCCGGCGCCCAGCCCGTTTGAGCCGTCCCGCCAGGTGCTCGTCCACGATCACGATGCGCTCGCGACCCCCCAGGGTCCCCCCCGAATTGCCCACCATCGCTGACCTTCCCGGGCCGCCCCTGCAGCGACCGTCGGCACACCATAGAGCGCCCACCCCGAGGTTCGGGGCGGGCGCTCGAGATGTGTCGGCCGAACGGCTGAGGTCAGACCGAGGTGAAGACCACCGCGACGTTGTGACCACCGAAACCGAATGAGTTGTTCAGCGCCGCGATGTCGCCTGCGGGGAGCTTGCGGGCCTCACCGTGCACCACGTCGAGCTTGATCGCGGGGTCGAAGTCGTCGAGGTTGATCGTCGCGGGCGCGATCCGGTGGTGCAGCGCCAGGATCGTGAGGACGCCCTCGAGCGCCCCGGCCGCACCGAGGAGGTGACCGGTCATCGACTTCGTGGCGCTGACCGGCATACCGTCGGTGTCGTCGCCGAAGGCGCGCCGGATGGCGTTCGACTCCGCCACGTCGCCCACCGGGGTCGAGGTCGCGTGCGCGTTCACGTGGACGATGTCCTTGGGCGTCAGGCCGGCCCGCTCGACGGCCTCGACCATCGCCCGGGACGCGCCCGCGCCCTCAGGCTCCGGCGCGGCGATGTGGTGGGAGTCCGAGGACATGCCCACGCCACCGATCTCGGCGTAGATGGTGGCGCCACGGGCCTTGGCCGCTTCGTACTCCTCGAGCACGATCACGGCGGCGCCCTCACCGAGGACGAACCCGTCGCGGCCGGTGTCGTAGGGGCGCGACGCGCGCTCGGGGTCGTCGTTGCGGGTCGAGAGCGCCTGCATGGCGGCGAAGCCGGCGATCGGCAGCGCGTGCACCGCGCCCTCCGTGCCGCCCGCGACCGCGATGTCGGCCCGGCCGTTGCGGATCATCTCGTAGGCGTAGCCCATCGCCTCGAGCCCGGAGGCGCAGGCGGAGACGGGGGTGTGGGCACCGGCCCGGGCCCCGATCTCCAGGGAGACGGCGGCGGAGGAGGCGTTGGGCATGAGCATGGGGACGGCGAGCGGGAAGACCCGGCGCGGGCCCTTCTCGCGCAGGTTGTCCCACTGGTCGAGCAGGGTCCAGACGCCACCGATGCCGGTGCCGATGCAGGCAGCGAGTCGCTCGGGCTCGACCTCGGGGGCGCCGGCGTCCGCCCAGGCCTCACGCGCGGCGATCAGGGCGTACTGCGCGCTCGGGTCGAGCCGGCGCACCTCCACCTTGGTCAGGACGTCGGTCGGCTGGGTGTGGATCGTGGCGGCGAACTTGACCGGGAGCTCGTACTTCTCCACCCAGTCGAAGTCCATCATCTTGGCGCCCGACCGTCCGGCCAGGATGGCGTCCCACGTCTCGGGGACGGTGCCGCCCACAGGGGTGGTGGCTCCGAGGCCTGTGACGACGACGCGTCGTTCGGCGGTCATGGCTGGGTCTGCTCCTTCGTCGGTCGTGCGGTGTGGCTGGTGGCCGGTGCGGGGTGGCGGCTGGTGCGACGGGGTCACTGACCGGCAGTGGTGTGCCGCGTGGCCGCCACCCGCGCAGGGGAACTGCTGGGCTCAGCCCTGGTTCTTGGCGATGAAGGACACGGCGTCGCCGACCGTCTTGAGGTTCTTGACCTCGTCGTCGGGGATCCGCACGCCGAACTTCTCCTCGGCGTTGACGACGATGGTCATCATCGACAGCGAGTCGATGTCGAGGTCGTCGGTGAAGGACTTCTCGGACTGCACCGACTCGGTGTCCAGACCGGTCTCCTCGTTGACGATCTCGGCCAGACCCTCGAGGATCTCCTGCTCGCTCTGCGCCATCCGGCTCAGCTCCTTCTGTTGGTGTGACAGTTGGTCGTCACGTGGTGTGGTCACTGCGGTGGCCCGGTTCACCCGCGGGCCGACGGGAGTCTTCAGGGAAGGACGACGACCTGGGCCGCGTAGACCAGGCCCGCGCCGAACCCGATCTGCAGGGCCAGGCCACCGTGGGGCACCTCGCCCTCACGCAGCATGCGCTCGGTGGCGAGGGGGATCGAGGCCGCAGAGGTGTTTGCGGTCTCGGCGATGTCGCGGGCCACCGCGATGTCGCTGGGCAGCTTGAGCTGCTTGATCATGGCGTCGATGATCCGCATGTTGGCCTGGTGCGGGATGAACGCGTCGAGGTCCTCGGCGCGCACGCCGGCGGCGTCGAGCGCCTTCTGGGCCACCGGGGCCATGCCCCAGACCGCCCAGCGGAACACGGACTGACCGGCCATGCCGATCGCCGGCCAGCCGAGGTTGCCGTCGCGCACGTCGACCCACGAGTCGCGCTGCGAGATGGTCTTCCACTGCGAGCCGTCAGAGCCCCAGACCGTGGGGCCGATGGCAGGGGTGTCGGACGGGCCGACGACCGCCGCGCCCGCCCCGTCGCCGAAGATGAACGCCGAGCCGCGGTCGGTCGGGTCGGTGAAGTCGGACAGCTTCTCGACCCCGACCACGAGCACGTGCCGGGCGCTGCCGCCGCGGACCATGTCGCTGGCCAGGCTGATCGCGTGGCAGTAGCCGGCGCAGGCGGCGGAGATGTCGAAGGCCGCGCCGCGGATGCCCAGCCGGTCGGCGAGGATCGGTGCGGCGGCAGGCGTCTGGTAGGGGTGCGTGACCGTGGCGACCACGACGGCGTCGACGTCGGAGGCCTCGAGGCCCGAGGCGGTGAGGGCCTCACGGGTGGCCTCGACGGACATGTCGACGACGGACTCGTCCTTGGCGGCGAAGCGACGGCTCTTGATGCCGGAGCGCTCCTGGATCCACTCGTCGGAGGAGTCGATCGCCTCGATGATCTCCGAGTTCATCACCACGCGCTCGGGCCGGTAGCCACCGACACCCATGATGCGGGCGTAGGTGGCCCCGTCGGACGGGGTGATGGAGCCGGTGCCCTTGGGGGCTGGTGTGCTCATGTCAGGCCTCTTGCGCGTCGGTCGGGAGGGATCCTGCGTCGGCGGGGTCTCCGCCGTGGTCGCGAACCAGCTGCTGTGCCGCCTCGAGGTCGTCGGGCGTCTTGACTGCCAGTGTGGCAACTCCGGGCATCGCCCGCTTGGCGAGCCCGACGAGGGTGCCGGCCGGGGCCAGCTCGACCATGGCGGTGACCCCGAGGTCGACCATGGTCTGCATGCACAGGTCCCAGCGGACCGGGCTGCTCACCTGCTTGACCAGACGCGCTAGGGCGTCGGCGCCGTCTGCGACGGGCTGGCCGTCGGCGTTGGAGAGCAACGTGACGCCCGGGTCGCTGACGGCGAAGTCGGCCGACAGCCGCTCGAGGGCTTCCACGGCCGGGGACATGTGCGAGGTGTGGAAGGCACCGGCGACCTGGAGCGGGATGACCCTGGCCTTGGCCGGCGGGTCGGCGGCGAACGCCGCGAGCTGCTCGAGGGTGCCGGCGGCGACGGTCTGGCCCGCGCCGTTGGCGTTGGCGGCGGTGAGCCCGTACCGGGCCAGCGCCTCGGCCACCTCGGCAGGGTCGCCACCGAGGACTGCGCTCATGCCGGTGGGGGTCAGCGCGCTGGCGGCAGCCATGCCCGCGCCGCGCTCGCGGACGAACACCATGGCGTCGTGGTCGGACAGCACGCCCGCGAAGGCGGCGGCGGTGATCTCGCCGACCGAGTGCCCGGCGGTGACGCCGACCGTGCCGGTGGGTCCACCGGGCAGGACCACCGCAGCGGCGGCCAGACCGGCCGCCACGATGAGCGGCTGGGCCACGGCGGTGTCCTTGATCGTCTCGGCGTCCGACGTCGTGCCGTGCGCGACCAGGTCGAGGCCCGCCACGTCGGAGAGCGACTCGAGCCGGGCACGGAAGGCCGGGAGCTCGAGCCAGGGCGCGAGGAAGCCGGGGGTCTGGGAGCCCTGTCCGGGGCAGACGATTGCGATCACCTCTCCACCCTTGCGGTCGGACGGTGACCCCCGCGTGACCGTTTGGCACGAACATCGACGGGGTCTTTTGGAGGATGTCTACAAAAGCCGCAGGGAATGGAGTCCTCGGCTGGGCGTCGTGTGAGCAGGGTCTCAGCCAGGCGCGGGTCGGTCGGTGTAGGGGATGGCCCGCTGTGTGACCGGGCGGCTGAGCCGTCCGAGGGCGAGGGCGATGCGCACGGTGTGGGCGTCGTGCGGGTCGGTCAGCTGGTAGCCGGTGAGCTCGGCGATCTTGCCCAGGCGGTAGCGGACCGTGTTCGGGTGGACGAAGAGCACCCGGGCGGTGCCCTCGAGGCCACCGCCGGACTCCAGGTAGGCCGAGGCCGTCTCGAGGAGGGCGCCGCTGCTGGACGACAGCGGGTGCCAGATGCGGTCGAGCAGGAGGGCACGCGCGGGCGCGTCGCCGACCAGGACCCGCTCGGCCAGGAGGTCGTCGGCCGTGACCGGCCGCGGGGCGCCGGGCCACGCGTGTGCGCACGACTGGCCGGCCAGTGCCGCACGCGCTGACCGCCCGGCAGCGAAGAGGTGGGGCACCGTCGGCCCCACCACCAGCGGGCCGTCGCCGAAGTGGTCGGCGACCGCACGGGCCGCCGCCAGCGGGTCGTCGACGTTGCCGAAGATGCAGACCAGCCGGCGTCCCTGCACCGCGGCCAGGGTGTCCACTCCCACCCGCTCGGCCGCACGACGCAGGCCGTCGACGACGCCCTCTGACCCGCCCGGGGGCGTGCTGCCGGCGATCACGGCAACCCGCGTCGTCGAGCCCCACCCGAGCGCGGCGGCCCGGGACTGCATCGAGTCGTCCGCCTCGCCACGCAGCACGGCGTCCACCACGAGGCCCTCGAGCCGCGCGTCCCAGGCACCGCGGGCCTCGGCCGCGTGCGCGTAGACCTCCGCGGCGGCGAAGGCGATCTCGCGGGAGTAGCGCAGCACCGACTCGCGCAGGGCCTGCTCCTCGCCGGGCTCGGCGAGGGCGGTGGCGTCCTGCTCGACCACGTCGACGACCGAGCGCACCAGGTCGAGGGTCTGGCGCAGCGTGATCGACCGGGTCAGCTCCCGGGGCGCCGTGCCGAAGACGTCGGCCGTCACCGGGGTCTGGTCGCCGCCCTCGCGCAGCCATGCGATGAAGGCCGCGATGCCGGCCTGCGCGACCAGCCCGACCCAGGACCGGTCCTCGGCCGAGAGCACGCGGTACCAGTCGTGCGCCGACTCCATCCGCCGCGTCGCCGCCGACGACAGCTCGCCGGCGGACCGCTCCACCCGCTGCAGGGTGGCGGCCGAGGTGGTGACGCGAGTCGGCGGCATACGGGGAGTCTATTTGTATGCCGCCGACAACCCACCCCGCGTCGCTGGTCAGAGTTCGGCACCCCTTCACCCTCGCGTCACCGCGCGGTCGCCCCCCGCCGCGCGGCAATTCCTAGCGTCGCGGGCATGACCAGAATCCTCCCCGTCCTCGCCGTCGCCGGACTCCTCCTGGTGGGCTCCACCGCTGTAGCGGTCAGCACCGCCCAGGGAGCCACCAGCTCACCCGGCGCGGTCGCCGCCCAGGCCGCGGCCCACGCCGTCGACCGGCCGGCCACCGAGCAGCGCCGGACCACGACCACGCCGCTCGTCCTGGCCCACCGCGGCGCCTCGGGCTACCGGCCCGAGCACACCATCGCCGCCTACGAGCTCGCCGTCGCCATGGGAGCCGACTACATCGAGCCCGACCTCGTGATGACCCGCGACGGGGTGCTCGTCGACCGCCACGAGCCGGAGATCTCCGGCACGACGAACGTGGCGGCCCACCCGGAGTTCGCCGCGCGTAGGACGACCAAGGTCCTCGACGGGGTGAGCACGACGGGATGGTTCACCGAGGACTTCACGCTGGCCGAGCTCACGACGCTGCGCGCCGTCGAGCGGCTCCCCGCTGTCCGGCAGGAGAACACCCTCTACGACGGCAGGTACCAGGTGCCGACCTTCGAGGAGGTGCTGCGCGTGCGCGAGCGGCTGTCCAAGGAGTACGGCCGTGAGATCGGCATCATCCCGGAGCTCAAGCACTCGACGTACTTCCATGCGGCCGGGCTCAACCCCGAGCGGGCCCTCATCGACGCCGTCTCCCGACACCACCTCAACCGGCCCAACGCGCCGTTGTGGGTGCAGAGCTTCGAGCTGACCAACCTGGTCGCGCTCCGCGAGGAGTACCGCTACCGCGCCAGCTCCGTCTTCCTCACCAGTGCCGCTGGTGCGCCCTACGACCTCGTCGCCGCCCACGACCCCCGCACCTACCGCGACCTCATGACGCCGTCAGGTCTGGCATCGGTCTCCCGCTGGGTCGACGGCATCGGCCCGGACAAGTCGTTGGTCATCCCGCGGCGAGCGGACGGGACAATGGGGACCCCAACCCGCCTCGTGGCTGATGCCCACGCGGCGGGACTGAAGGTGACTCCTTACACGTTCCGCGCCGAGAACACCTTCCTCCCGGTCGACTACCGGGTCGGCACCAACCCCGCCGACTTCGGGCGGGCCATCGACGAGGTCGTCGCCTTCCTGCGCACCGGTGTCGACGGCGTCTTCTGCGACCAGCCGGACATCTGCGTCACGGCCCGCAAGGAGTTCCTCGGCCGCGACTGACGACTCCGGCGACGCGTGGGCTGGCCTCCTGGTCAGCCCACGTGATCGCGCCAGGAGTGGGCCGGCTGGTAGCCCAGCAGCCTGCGGGCCTTGTCGATGCCCAGCAGCGTCTCGTGCTCGCCGAGCTCCTTGCGCACCTCGACCCCTGGGAACACCTCGGCCACGAGGTCTGCGCTCGAGCGGCTCATCACGGTGTCGGCGTTGGCGATCACGAAGACCTCGCAGCCCGGCTCGGTCCGCTCGAGCCCGAGGCGCACCGCCTGCGCCCCGTCGCGGCCGTCGATGTAGCCCCAGAGGTTCCACTTGCGCAGGGAGGGATCGGCGTCGAACGACGGGAAGGCTGCATAGTCCTCGGGATCCATGACGTTCGAGAACCGCAGTCCCACCATCCCCAGCTCGGGGTCCCAGCGGCAGAACTGCCGGGCCATCTCCTCCTCGAGGGCCTTGTTCAGGGAGTAGGTCGACTCCGGCCGGGGGTGGTACTCCTCGTCCACGGGGACATAGGGCGGGGGAGTGTCGAAGGGCAGGCCGAGGACCGTCTCGCTCGACGCCCACACGACGCGGCGCACCCGGAGGGCCCGGGCGGCGGCGAAGACGTTGTAGGTCGCGGCCGAGTTGTTCGCGAAGGTCGCGGCGTTGGTGGTCAGCCCCGGCGCGGGGATCGCGGCCAGGTGCACCACCGCGTCCACCGAACCGTCGTGCTCGTCGACACCCCCTGACAGCGCCTCGACGACCTGGCCGTAGTCGGTGAGGTCGACGGCCACGAACGGGGTCGTGGGGCTGGCCGGCCGCACCCGGTCGAGCGCGAGGACGTCGTAGCCCTGCTCGACGAGGTGGGCGACGACGGTGCGGCCGAGCTTGCCGGTGGACCCGGTGACGGCGACGCGGACGGGACGGGAGGGTGCGGTGGGGGAGGTCACCGCACCATCCTGCCCCACGCTTTCACCGACCAACAGCCGTACCCACCGACAGCCGTACCCACCAACAGACCGGTATGCCGCCCGCTCAGGCGAGCGGGCGGCATACCTTGTCGTGCAACGGCTTTCGTTAGTTCAGCACCGCGGGTGGTCAGCTCTCGCCGCCGGCGTTGCCGGACGTGCCGGCGGTGACGTCGAGCAGGCGGTAGCGCGTGGCGGCCTCGCGAGCCACCCCGCCCTCGACCTCGCCGCGCTGAACGAGCATCTGCAGCGCGCGCACCGCGACCGAGGGGCCGTCGATGTGGAAGAAGCGCCGCGCGGCCGGACGGGTGTCGGAGAAACCGAACCCGTCGGCGCCGAGCGAGGCGAAGTCTCCCGGCACCCAGGGCTGGATCTGGTCCTGCACCTGCCGCATGTAGTCCGACACCGCGATGACCGGACCGCGCGCGTGCCGCAGCCGCTCGGTGACGTAGGGAGTGCGGGCCTCGCCGTCCGGGTGGAGGAAGCGCTGCTCGTCGCAGGCCATCCCGTCGCGGCGCAGCTCGCTCCACGACGTGACCGACCAGACGTCGGCCACGACGCCCCAGTCGTTGCGCAGGAGGTCCTGGGCTTCGAGGGCCCACGGCACACCGACACCCGACGCCAGCAGCTGCACCCGGGGGGCGTCGTCCGGCAGACCGTCCGGGATGCCCGGGGCGAAGAGGTGCATGCCGCGCAGGATGCCCTCGCGGTCGACGTTCTCCGGCTCCTGCGGCTGGCTCATCGGCTCGTTGTAGACCGTCATGTAGTAGATGACGTTCTCGGGGTCGTCGCCGTACATCCGGCGCAGCCCGTCCTCCATGATGTGGCCGATCTCGAACGCGAAGGCCGGGTCGTACGACACCACCGCGGGGTTGGTCGCGGCCAGCAGTGGTGAGTGGCCGTCGGCGTGCTGCAGCCCCTCACCGGTGAGGGTCGTGCGACCCGCCGTGGCCCCGATGAGGAAGCCGCGCGCCATCTGGTCGGCGGCCGCCCAGATCGAGTCGCCGGTGCGCTGGAACCCGAACATCGAGTAGAAGACGTAGATCGGGACCATCGGCTGGCCGTGCGTCGCGTAGGACGTGCCGGCCGCGGTGAACGCCGCCAGCGACCCTGCCTCGTTGATGCCGAGGTGCAGGATCTGGCCGTCCTTCGCCTCCTTGTAGGCCAGCATCAGCTCGGCGTCGACCGAGGTGTACTTCTGGCCGTGCGGGTTGTAGATCTTGATCGTCGGGAAGAACGAGTCCATGCCGAACGTGCGGGCCTCGTCGGGGATGATCGGCACCACGCGCTTGCCGAACTCCTTGTCGCGCATCAGCTCCTTGAGCAGTCGCACGAACGCCATCGTCGTGGCGACCTGCTGCTTGCCGGTGCCCTTCTTGACGATGTCGTAGGCCGAGTGGTCCGGCAGCTTGAGCGGCTCGTGCTGCACCCGACGGATCGGAATCGGCCCGCCGAGCTTCTCCCGCCNTACTGGATGCTCGGGTCGTCGGGTCCGGGGTGGAAGTAGGGCGGGGCGTAGGGGTCGCGCTCGAGCACCTCGTCGGAGATCGGCAGCTTGAGGCTGTCGCGCAGGCCCTTGAGGTCGTCGAGGGTCAGCTTCTTCATCTGGTGGGTCGCGTTGCGGCCGGCGAAGTGGCTGCCCAGGCCATAGCCCTTGATCGTCTTGGCGAGGATGACGGTCGGCTGTCCGGTGTGGTTCATCGCGGCCTGGTAGGCGGCGAAGACCTTGCGGTAGTCGTGGCCACCGCGCTTGAGCTTCCACCAGATGTCCTCGTCGGACCAGTCCTTGACCATCTCGCGGGTCCGCGGGTCGCGGCCGAAGAAGAAGTCGCGGACGTACTTGCCGTCGTTGGCGCGGAAGGTCTGGTAGTCACCGTCGCTCGTGGTGTTCATCAGGTGCACCAGGGCGCCATCACGGTCCTGCGCGAGCAGCGGGTCCCAGCCGCGGCCCCAGACCACCTTGATGACGTTCCAGCCGGCCCCGCGGAAGAAGGCCTCGAGCTCCTGGACGATCTTGCCGTTGCCGCGGACCGGGCCGTCGAGCCGCTGCAGGTTGCAGTTGACGACGAAGGTGAGGTTGTCGAGCTCCTCACCCGCGGCGAGCTGCAGCAGGCCGCGCGACTCGGGCTCGTCCATCTCACCGTCGCCGAGGAAGGCCCAGACGTGCTGCTGGCTGGTGTCCTTGACGCCACGGTTGTGCAGGTACTTGTTGAACTGCGCCTGGTAGATGGCGTTCATCGGGCCGATGCCCATCGACACCGTCGGGAACTGCCAGAAGTCCGGCATCAGCCGCGGGTGCGGGTAGGACGGCAGGGCGAGCGGCTGGCCCGCGACGATGTGGCTCTTCTCCTGGCGGAAGCCGTCGAGCTGGTCCTCGGTGAGGCGACCCTCGAGGAAGGCCCGGGCGTACATGCCGGGGGAGGCGTGGCCCTGGAAGAAGACCTGGTCGCCGCCACCCGGGTGGTCCTGGCCGCGCCAGAAGTGGTTGAAGCCGACCTCGTAGAGGGTCGCCGCCGAGGCGTAGGTGGAGATGTGGCCGCCGACGCCGATGCCGGGTCGCTGGGCGCGGTGCACCATGACCGCGGCGTTCCAGCGCAGGTAGGCGCGGTAGCGGCGCTCGACCTCCTCGTCACCGGGGAACCACGGCTCCTGCTCCGGCGAGATGGTGTTGATGTAGTCGGTGGCCGTCAGCGACGGCACCCCGACCTGCATCTCCCGGGCCCGCTCCAGGAGCTTGAGCATGACGTAGCGCGCCCGCTGCCGACCGCCCTCCTCGATCACCCCGTCGAGGGAGTCGAGCCACTCCTTGGTCTCCTCGGGGTCGATATCCGGGAGCTGGCTGGGGATGCCGTTGAGAATCGGTCCGGCTTCCTCGCGTGCGGCCACGGTCGTGAGTCCTTTCTCGCGCCAGTGTTGACGAGGGGCCGCGGGGTTGCCTGCGACCTCCGCGTCCATCTTCCACCCGTTGGAGTCGCAGGTCACAACCGGACCGGCCTACTGGCCAGTATCCGGAGCGTCCGCGACATATATCTTCGCCGGTCGGTCCGCCGACTCCGGGTCGGGTGGGGCCGGGCCGGGTCAGAGCGAGGCACCGGCGCAGATCACCACGTGCTGTCCGGTGACCATCGCGCCGGTGTCCTCGAGGAGGAACGAGGCGTATGCCGCGACCTCTTCGGCCCGGACCAGCCGGCCGAGGGGTGGGGTCCGGGGCGGCGTCGCCGCCCGCCGGGGGTCAGCGGTCATCGCGGTCCCGGTGGGCCCCGGCTCGAGGACGTTGACCGTGATCGCCCGGTCGGTGAGCTCCATCGCCCACGACCTGCTGAGCGCCCGCAGCGCGGCCTTGGTGGCGGCGTACTGGCTCTTGCCCCAGGCCCCGTCAGCGGTCCGGCTACCGATGAGCAGGATCCGCCCGCCGTCGGCCAGCCGTCCCTCGAGGCAGGAGGCAAGACGCACGGCAGCGCCGACGTGGACGGCGTGCATGCGCTCGCTGGCCCCGGGGTCGAGGTCGGTCAGCGGACCGGACTCCTGGAAGCCGGCCGCGTGGACGAGGGCGTGGACCGCACCCAGGTCGGCGACGGCTGCCGCGACACCCGTCGCGGGACCGGTGTCGGCCAGGTCCGCGGCGCGCCAGTCGAGCCCGGGCAAGTCGCCGCGTGCCGGCCGGGTCCGGGACAGCCCCACGACCGACCAGCCGTCGTCGAGCAGGCGACGGGCGATCGCCCTGCCGATGCCGGAGCTGACGCCGGTGACGACGGCGGTCCGACTCATGCGGAAGGCGGTGCTGCCGCGGCTCGGGCGTCGAGGGCGGCCGCCCGGATGCGGAGGTGCCGGATGGCGCGGCGGTGGTACGTGAATGCGACGTGCACCGTGCCCGAGGCGTCCTGGCAGACGGACGGGTAGCTCAGCTCACGGTTCACGCCGTCGCGCGAGTTGTTGCTCAGGCAGTAGCCGTCGCCGTCCTCGAGCACCCAGCGCAGCGGCCAGGTCGCTCCGTCGTCACCCGACACGGCCAGGGTGAGGGGCGCGCGGGGTGCCCCCCAGAAGGCGCCCTGCACCGCGGCGAGGTCCTCCTGCGACACGGTCTCGGGCTCGGCTGGGGCCGCATCGCTGATGCCGTCGTCGTCGATCTCGTCGTACAGCGAGACCCGGCGCGCGACGGCGTCGAGGCGGCTGCTCTCGTTGAGCACCAACGCCGTTCGGTGACCTGTCAACGGCGCCGCCTGGATCGACGAGTTGTTGTTGGGCAGCTCGGTGGGCTGCGGTGCGGTCCAGTCGAGTCCGTCATCGGAGACGCTGCGGTAGACGTGGTCCGCCCACCGGCTCCGGTAGTACGCGGCATACCCCCCATCGGCCCTGGGCACGATGCTCATGTGGACGCACCCCGTCGAGTCCGGCACCTCGCGCTCGGTCCACGAGCCGCCCTCGTCGGTCGAGACCCACACGCTGCTGGTGTCGCTGTCGCCGACCCACTTCTCGCCGGGCACCCGCACGCACGTGAAGGTGGGGAGCACCCACGTCCCCGAGGGCAGCACGACGGGGGGCTGGCGGACAAAGACCCCGCCGCGCTCGGCCTCGAGCAAGGTCCGCGCCGGACCCCACGTCGCGCCGTGGTCCGGCGAGGTCCGCGCCCGGACGAAGGAGGTGTCCTGGTCGCCGGCGTGCTGTGCGGTGTGGAACAGCCAGAGGCGGCCGTCGGGGGCGGGAAAGAGCACTGGGTTCTGCTCGGAGCGGGTGGGGTCGTCGGACAACCGGATGGGTTCGGTCCACTGGTCAGCCCCGGGCGCGAGTCGCGAGAACCACACGTCGATGTCGGCCACGCCCTCCTGCGTGCCGCCGAACCAGACGCAGCCGAGGCTTCCGTCACCGAGCACGGCGAGGTTGGCCGCGTGGGACTGGACCGTCGGTGCGGGCAGGAAGGCCTCCTCGACCCCGTCGTCCCCCTCGCGCGAGCGGAGGACGCCGTCGGTGCCCAGCGCGGTGGCCATGGTCACGGGGTCGCGCTGGCTGCGGCCAGGTGGTCGGCAGCAGCGCGCTCGAGGTGGACCAGGTCGGACGAGACCGTGGCGAAGGTGAAGCCCTGTCCGAGCCGCCGGGCCGCATCGGCGCCAGCGGGGGTGTGGATGCCTGCAGCCACACCGGCGGCCTCGGCGGCGGCGCTGATCCGGGTCAGCGCGGCCTCGAACTCGTCGGCGACGGCCGGATCGCCGGGGAAGGCCCCGCCGACGGCGAGGCAGAGGTCGGACGGGCCGACGTAGATGCCGGTCAGACCGGGGACGGCACAGATCTCCTCGACGTTCGCGAGCCCCTCCGGGGTCTCGATCATGGCGAGGCAGGAGACCGCGGCGTTCGCCTCCGCCGGGACCGGGCCGATGCGCAGTCCTGACCGCATGGGGCCGTACGACCGCACCCCGGTCGGCGGGTAGGTCGCGGCCGCCACCGCCCGTCGGGCGTCGTCAGCGGTGTTGACCAGCGGGACGATGACGCCCGCTGCTCCGGCGTCGAGGGCCTGGCCGATGTGGAAGGGGTCGTTGGCACCGACCCGGACCAGCCCGACCGAGGCTCGGCCGGCGTCGACCGCCATCAGGCCCGCGAGCAGCCCGCTGTAGCCGAGCAGCCCGTGCTGCGCGTCGAGGCAGACGTAGTCGTAGCCGAGACGGGCGATCCGCTCGGTGGCCACGGGGGCGTCCAGGACGACCCAGTAACCGACGGCGCGTTCCCGTGCACCCAACCTCCGGGTGAACTCCTGGGCGGTCGGGTTGGTCTGCGGCACAGGGGAACTCACGGTGCTCCTATCGGTTGTAGGCCGGCATGGGGCCGGCCAGGGTGGCGCCGACCTCGTCGCACGCCGCGACGATGTCGGCGGACAAGGGTCCACGGTCGGCCGCGGCGATGTTGGCCCGGAGCTGGTCGGGCTTCGACCCGCCGAGCAGGACGGCGGAGACCACCGGTCGGGAGAGGAGCCACCGCAGTGACAGCTCCGGGAGGCCGATCCCGGCGTCGCTCGCGATGGCGGCCAAGGCGTCGACCGCCTCGAACAGACTGCGGTTCCAGTAGCGGTCGCGGTACATGGTCGACAGCGACGACGAGCCGAAGCGACCTTCACCGGGCGCGGCGTCGAAGCTGTGTCGGCCGGTGAGGAGGCCGCCACCCAGCGGGTTGTAGACGATCGTGGCCAGCCCGTGCGTCGTCGCGAACTCGGCGTACTCGTCCTCGACCCGTCGGGCGACGAGGTTGTAGAGCTGTTGGGCCACGACCGGGCGCGGCGCACCTGCCCGCTCGCACGCCGCGGTGAGGTCGGCGATCTGCCAAGCGGCGAAGTTGGACACCCCGACGGCCTTCGCCATCCCCGAGGCGACGACATCGGCGAGGGCGTCGGCGGTCTCGTCCACGGACACCGACCGGTCGGGCTGGTGCAGGTAGAAGAGGTCGACGTGGTCGGTGCGCAGCCGACGCAGGCTTGCCTCGAGCGACGTGCGGACTCCCTTGCGGGACAGCAAGGGTTCGCCACCGGCGTCGCCCGCGTAGATGCCGGCCTTGGTGGCCACGGAGAACTGGTCCCGACGCCCTGCGAGGACCTCGCCGAGGATCTCCTCGGTGCGGGTCGCGGCATACCCGTTGGCAGTGTCGAGCCAGGTGATGCCTGCGTCGAGGGCGGCGTCGACCATGGCGCGTGAGGTGTCGGCGTCGGCGGTGTCACCGAACGTCATCGTGCCCAGCACCAGCTGGGGGAGCGGGGTGTCCAACCCAGCGAGCTCGGTCGGGCTCATGCGCTCGCGGCGCTCTCGGCGATGCGGGCGGCGGCCACCCCGCGCACGACCTCGCGCGGCTTGCGTCCCACCATCCGCGAGGGCTCGAGCGCCGAACGTCGCAGCCGGCGGGTGTAGGGGTCCGCGGGCGAGGCGAGCACCTGCTCCGTCTCACCTCTCTCGACGACCGTCCCAGCGCGCAGCACCAGCACCTCCTCGGAGATGGCCCGCACGACCCCGAGGTTGTGCGAGATGAAGAGATAGGTCAGCCCGGTGTCCTGCCGCAGCTGGGCGAGGATGGCGAGCACCTGGGCCTGCACTGACACGTCGAGGGCACTGGTCGCCTCGTCGAGGACGAGCAGGTCGGGCTCGGAGGCGAGCGCACGCGCGATACCGATCCGCTGTCGTTGTCCTCCCGAGAACTCGTGCGGCTTGCGCTGGAGCGCGGAGGTGGGCAGCCCGACCCGGTCGAGGAGCTCGGCCGAGCGCTTGCGGCGCACCGTGGCGGAGCGCTCGCCGCGGACCTGCATCGGCTCGGCCACGATCTGCTGCGCGGTGAGGTGCGGATCGAGCGACCCGTAGGGGTCCTGGAAGACCATCTGGATCCGGTGCCGCATCGGGCGCAGGTCGCGCTCGGACACGGTGGCGAGGTCCGTGCCGTCGAACACCATGGAGCCGGCCGTCGGCTTGACCAGCCGGACCAGGGCCTTGGCGATCGTGGACTTGCCACAGCCCGACTCACCGACGACCGCGAGGCACCCGCCGCGGGGCACCGAGAACGACACGTCGTCGACGGCGCGGAAGGTCTCCCGACCACGGCGGTACTCGACGACCAGTCCGGACACCTCGAGCAGGGGAGCGCCGGGTGCGGGCGCCGTCGCGTCCTGGTGGCTCTGGCTGGGGCTCATGCTCGTGGCCCTCCGTTCGTGGCGGGTGTGCCGGCCGGCTCGGGCAGCGGCGCGTCATCGGGGTGCGGTGAGTCCGCGGGCTCCGACTCCCCGACCTGCGAGGGGGCCTCGGGGTCGGTCCAGTCGCCCAGCTCGGGAATGGCCGCGAGGAGGGCTCGGGTGTAGTCGTGCGTGGGGTGGTCGACGACCTGCTCGACGGGTCCGTCCTCGACGAACACCCCGCGGTGCATGACGTGGATGCGGTCACTCATGAGCCGGGCCACGCCCAGGTCGTGGGTGATGAGCAGCACGGCGACCCCGGTGCGCTCCTGCATCTCCAGCAGGAGGTCGAGGATGCCGGCCTGGACGGTGACGTCGAGGGCCGAGGTGGGCTCGTCGGCGACGATGAGCCGGGGCTCGGTCGACAGGGCCATCGCGATGAGCACGCGCTGGAGCATGCCGCCGGAGAGCTCGTGCGGGTAGGACTTGATCCGTCGCTCGGGGGCGCTGAGGTGCACCTGTCGCAGCAGGTCGAGGGCGCGTTCGCGGGCCTGCGCCTTCGACAGCGACGGGTGGGCGTGCCGGATGGCCTCGACCATCTGCTTGCCCACGGTGGCGATCGGGTTGAGCGCCGTCATGGGGTCCTGGGGGATGAGCGCCACGGAGCGCCCACGCAGGGTGCCGATGTGCTTGCGCGTGCCCACGACGTCCTGGCCGTCGATCTGGGCCGAGCCGGAGATGACGGCGAGGTCGTCGGGCAGCAGCCGGAGCAACGCCATGGCGGTGGTGGACTTGCCGGAGCCCGACTCACCGATGATGGTGACGGTCTCCCCGGCGTCGAGGTCGAAGCTCACGCCGTCGACGGCCCGGATCACCCCGCGGGGGGTCATGAGCTCCACGACGAGGTCGCGGACGGTGAGGACGGACATCAGGCGTCACCGGCCTTGGCCCGACGGGTGCGGTCGCGCAGCCCGTCGCCGAGGAGGTTCACGCCGATTACCAGCAGTGCGATGGCCACACCGGGGAGGGTGACGAGCCACCACTTGCCGGTCACGAAGAGCTCGCGGCCGTCCGAGATGATCCCGCCCCACGTGGGGTAGGGCCGTTGCACACCGGCCCCGAGGAAGCTCAGGGCACTCTCGAGCAGGACGGCCTGAGCCAGGAGCAGGAAGACCACGACGAGGACCTGCGGGAGGATGTTCGGGATGATGTGGCGGCCGATCACGGTCGGGCGGCGCAGGCCCAGCACCTGGGCTGCGGCAACGTAGGGCTTCTCGCGTTCGACCAGGACGAGGGCGCGCGTGAGGCGCGCTGGTTCGGGCCACTGGGCCAGGGCGATGACCACCGTGATGACCGGGACCGACGGGCCGAAGAGGGCCACGACGAGCAGGAGCATGAGCAGCAGCGGCAGAGACATCTGGGCTTCGAGCGCCCGCGACACGAGCGTGTCGACCCAGCTGCCGTAGTAGCCGGCAACTGCCCCGAGGATGATGCCCACCAGCCCCGAGATGACGATGGCCAGCAGGCCGATGACGAGGCTGGTCTGGCCGCCGTGCAGGATGCGGGAGAGCAGGTCGCGACCGTTGGGGTCGGTGCCCAGCAGGTGCCCCTCGGAGAGCGGGGGGAGGGAGCTCTCGCGCAGCACGCCCCGCACCGGGTCGGGCAGCGGCAACACCCGCGCGAGCGCGACGGGGATCACGATGACGGATGCGCAGATCGCACCCAGCCAGATCTTGATCGTGCTGTGCCGGGCCTTGCGCTGCGCCGCGGAACGACGCAGCTGCCGCGGGGTCACCGCCGTGGGGGTGGCGGTCTGGTCGGTGGTTGCGTGGATGGCCATCAGCGGGCCGCCTCTCCAAGCCGGACCCGCGGGTCGAGCAGCGGGTAGATCAGGTCGACCGCGAGCTGGACGAACAAGGCCAGGAGCACGGTGACGAGGACGGTCGCCTGGATGACGGGCAGGTCGCGGCGCTCGAGGGCGTCGACGACCAGCTGGCCGACTCCTGGCCACCGGAACACCACCTCGACGATCACCACACCGTTCAGCATGGCCGCGAACCGGGTGCCCAGCGCGGTGACGACGGGGATCGCCGAGTTGGAGAACGCGTAGCGCCAGGTGAGCCGGCGCTCCGACACCCCACGGGACCGGGCGATCGTGACGTAGGGCGCCCCCAGGTTCGCCGACATCTCCCGCCGCACGAGGCGGGAGATGAGGGCGACCTGGAGGACGACGATGGTCACCGTCGGCAGGACCAGCGACGAGACCGAGGTGAACCCGGACGACGGGAACCAGTGCAGGTTGACGGCGAACAGGATCAGCAGGACGAACCCGATCCAGAAGTCCGGCATCGACTGGCCGGCGATGGTCGCGATGTTGGCCCCGAGCTCGGCTCCCGTGTTGGCCCGCCGGGCCATCCAGACCCCGAGCGGGATCGCGAGCAGTGCGGTGAGGACGATGGCCGCCACCGCCAGGGTGATCGTGTAGGGAAGCCGGTCGAGGACCACCGTGAGGGCGGACTGCCGGAACTGGAAGGACTGGCCGACGTCCCCGTGGAGCAGGTGACCGAGGAAGGTCCAGTACTGGCCCAGCAGTGGCTGGTCCAGGCCGAACTCCTTGCGGATCGCGTCCAGCTGTTCGGAGCTGGGGTTGGGCGGCGCGTAGCTGACCGCAGGGTCACCGGGGGCGAGCCGCAGCAGAACGAACACGACCGTCACCGTGAACCAGGCGGTCAGGATCGTCTGCGCGACCCTCTTGAGGACGTAGCGGCCCATCGGTCAGCCGGAGACCTTGACGGTGGACAGGTCGTAGAAGTTGCCCGGCGACAGGTCCAGCGTGGTGACCCGCTTGCGACGCGCGAGCAGGTTGTTCGGGGTCCAGGCCCACATCGCCGGCCAGAGCGCCCAGATCTTCTCCTGGGCCTCCTTGAGCTGGGCGTTGCGGGCTGCCACGTCGGGGTTCTGCGACGCCTGGTCGAGCAGGGCGGTCACCTCGGGGAAGACGAACCCGTGGTAGGTGTCGCGGGTCTTCTCCTTCTGCGCGGTCCCGCCGTACTGGCCCTGGAGGTTGGTGATGGCCAGACCGGTCTGGTTGCCGTAGCCGTTGCCGAGGATGTCCCAGTCGCCGGCCTCGCCGCGACGCCAGGCGTTGATGTCGCCGCCCTTGGGGATCTGCTTGAGCTCCAGGGTGACGCCCACGTCGGCGAGCATCCCGACGATGGCCTCCATGACCCGCGCGGCACCCGCGAACTCCGAGTCCTCCCAGATGGCCCGGAGCTTGAGCCCGGAGACTCCCTCGGCCGCCAGCATGGACTTCGCCTTGGCGACGTCGAAGGTGTAGGTGCCCGTCGCGGCGAAGCCGGCGAGGGTGGAGGGGACCACGCCTTCGGCGGAGGTCACCTGCCCCGCCATCAGCGAGCTGATGAGGGCGTCGTGGTCGATCGCGTGGGACAGCGCCTCGCGCACCGCGGGCTTGGTCAGCGGGTGCCCGGCGGGCTTCCGGAAGTTGTAGAAGAGGTGGATCAGTCGCGTGCCCTTCGTCTGCAGGACCTCGATGTCCTTGTTCGTCTTGAGGCTGTCGGCCGACTCGGGGGTGATCGTGTCGATGACGTCGGTCTGGCCCGAGGTGAGGGCGATGACTCGCGCACCCTCCTCCTCCTGGTAGCTGACGTTGACCTCGTCGAGCAGGGCCTTCTCGCCCCAGTAGTTCTCGTTGCGGACCAGGCGGTAGGTGCCGGTTCCCGAGTCCGCGGCAGCCACCGTGAACGGGCCGGAGCCGATGCCCTCGCGCAGCTCCTCGGCCTTGTTGGCCGCGGCAGGCGTGATGAGGATGTTGGACATCAGCGAGTCGAGGGTGACGACCGGCTTCTTGGTGGTGAGCGTGAAGCTCTTGTCGTCGACCTTGGCGAAGGTGGGCTGCTCCGGGAACTGCGAGGCGACGTAGCCGGCCTTGACCTGGAAGTAGAGCTTGATCGCGGTCTCGACGTCGGCGACGGTGACCGGCGACTTGTCGGAGTAGTGGATGTCGTCGCGCAGGGCGACCGTCCACACCGTGGGCGAGGTCTGGGTGAACGACTTCGCCAGCACCAGCTCGGGCTTGAGGTCCAGGCCGATCCGCGTCAGCGCCTGGCGCACGGCCCGCTGGACGGTCACGGCGGCGTCGTACTGGTTGAGCTTGTTGTCCAGGCTCACCAGGTTGCGGTTGAGCGTGATGCTCAGCTTGCCTCCGGTGCCGCCAGCGGCAGACCCACCACCACCGGTGGTCTGCGGCCCGGCACACGCGGCGAGAGTCGGGCCGAGCAGGGTGCCGGCGCCCAGGAACGCGGCCAGCTGCAGGATCGAGCGGCGGGACACGCCGCCCTCGGCGACCACCTCTGCACCGCTCGTGCCACCCATGGGAATGTTGTGGGTCATCGAACTTCCTCCTTGAAGTCTGTGAGCGGCCCTGACGACGGGCGCCGTGTTTCGCGTTCCAAACACTGGCACAGTTGCGCGTTGTGCGCAATACCTGTAGCGTCATTCGCGTCGGAATTCTCCTCCAGTCGACCGCCCAGTGTGGTTCCAGGCAGCATCGAGAGGCCCGCCTACAGCATCAAAGATGCTGCTGTTCATAGAGATTGCGCGACAGTCCGAAGGAGGTCACGGTGCTCGAACGGCTGGTCGTCGCCGACGATCTCTCCGGAGCTGCCGAGTCAGCAGCTACCTTCCTCCTGCGCACAACGCGCATCACGGTGCAGCTTGCGCGGGACGACTTCGACGGCGCGGACCGCGGCGACGAGAGCCCGCGGGTCGTCGTCCTCGACTCGGACACCCGACACGCCGCCCCCGCTGTGGCGGGCGACCTCGTGGCCCGGTATGCCGCGCAGCTCGTGGGCGCGTCGCCGACCACCCGCGTGGTCAAGAAGGTCGACTCACTCCTGCGCGGCAACCTGGCTGCCGAGGTACGAGGCCTGGCGTCGGCGCTCGACGCCACGGTCGTCGTGGCCACCGCCCTGCCGACGGCGCAGCGCACCGTCGTGGGCGGCGTCCCGCTGGTCGACGGCTCCCCGCTGACCGCCACGAACCTCTGGGATGCGGAGGAGGGCCCGGCCCCCGCGACGGTCGCCGACGCGCTGCCCGGTCTCGACCACGTCCTCGTCCCGTTGGAGGTCGTGCGCGACCGCGCGCGTCTCCGCGCCGCGCTGGCCGCGGTCGAAGCCGCCGGCGCTGCAGCCGTCTGTGACGCGGAGACGGACGCCGACCTCGACGCCGTCGTGGCTGGCGCCACGGTGCTGCGGAACGCCCTGCTCGTGGGCTCGGCCGCGCTCGTCGCCGCAGACGCCCGGCAGCTCGAGCCGGACCCGGCCCCCGACCCCGTGGCCGACACCACGGCTGACCACGTGGTCGTCGCCGTCGTCGGTTCCGCGGCGCCGGGGATCACGGAGCAGGTGGCCGCGCTGGCCGACCTGGGGCTCACGGTCGTGACGCTGGACCCGCACCGGCTCCTCGCGTCGCCCGAGGAGGCGGTCGGACTGGTCGCCGAGGCGCTGACCACCACGGGGCTCGTGCTCAGCCTCGACCAGGCCGTCACCGTGGACCCGCGGTCCGCTCGAGGCCTCGCCGTGGCCCTGGCCGCGGCGGCCGCGCCCGCGACGGCGCGGGCCACGGTCCTGCTGGCGACCGGCGGAGAGACCGCCCGCGCCGTCCTCGACTCCCTGGGCGTGCGGACGCTCACGCCCCTCTCGACCCACGCGGCGGCCGTGACGTCACGAACACCCGACGGTCTGGTCGTGGTCACCAGGCCCGGGAGCCACGGGGCGTCCACGTCGTCGCTGCGCGAGGCGCTGGCGCCGTTCGCCACCCAGGCCGCCTCACCCCAGACCGCCTCGCCCCGGGCCACCTCACCCCAGACCGATCCGCACCAGACCCACCTCCACTGATCTCGACCGCACACCTGACCTAGGAGCCACGATGACCGCCCTGCCCCGTATTGCCGTGACGATGGGGGATGCCGCCGGCATCGGCCCTGAGGTGATCGTGCGTGCCCTGCTCGACCCCGAGTGCGCGGGTCGCTCGAACTCCGTCGTCGTGGGTGACGCCGCCCGGCTGCGTCGCGCGGCCGAGCTCGTCGGGCTCGAGCCCGACATCGTCACGGTCGCCGACGTGTCCGAGTGCGAGTTCGTCCCCGGCCGGATCAACGTCATCGACCTGGGCCTGATCCCCGAGGACCTGCCGTTCGGTGAGCTGTCCGCCGTCGCGGGTGACGCGGCCTACCACTATGTGCGCGTGGCGTCCGAGCTCGCGATGGCCCACGAGGTGCAGGCCATCTGCACCGCACCCCTCAACAAGGAGGCGCTCCACGCCGGGGGCCACATCTTCCCGGGGCACACCGAGCTGCTGGCCAAGCTGACCGGCACCGAGGAGGTCTCGATGATGCTGGCCACGCCGCGAGTGCGCGTCATCCACGTCACCACCCACATCGGGCTCATCGACGCGGTCGACCGCATCGAACCCGGCCTCGTCGAGCGCACCATCCGTCGCGGCCACGGCGCGCTCGTGGACGCGGGCGTCAGCAACCCCAAGATCGGCGTGTGCGGGATCAACCCCCACGCCGGTGAGGGCGGCCTGTTCGGGCGCGGCGAGGAGGAGGACAAGATCGCCCCGGGTGTCCTGGCGGCGCAGGCCGACGGCATCGACGTCGTGGGGCCGCTCCCCGCGGACACCCTCTTCTTCCTCGCCGGTCGGGGCGACTACGACCTGGTCGTCGCGATGTACCACGACCAGGGGCACGGACCGGTGAAGATCCTCGGCCTGGAGGCCGGTGTCAACATCACGGTCGGCCTGCCGGTGATCCGCACCTCGGTCGACCACGGCACGGCGTTCGACATCGCCGGCAAGGGCATCGCCGACCACCGGTCGATGGTCGAGGCGATGCGACTCGCCGCCGAGATGGCCCCGACGCCCACGACGCCCACCCCTGAACTCGCCCGATGACGTGACGAAGTCGGATAGTGTGCGCCCCTGATGGCACGGTTGAGGTCTGAGCACCGCCGCAACGAGATCGCCCGGCTCGCGGCGTCCCACGGGCTGACCAGCGTCGAGGAGCTCTCGGCCCGGTTCGCCGTGACCGCGTCCACGATCCGTCGCGACCTGGCTCTGCTCACGGCCCAGGGCAAGCTCGCCCGTACCTACGGCGGCGCGCTCAGCCTCGAGCCGCACCCGGAGGCGTCGCTGCGCCAGCGGCTGGGCGAGGCGCACGAGGCGAAGCAGGCCATCGCGGCCTGGGCCGCGACGCAGGTGGTCCCCGGCGAGAACGTCGTCCTCGACGGCGGGTCGACCAATGCCGCGCTCGCCGCCGAGCTCAAGGACTTCCGCGGCCTGTCCGTGGCGACCATCGGCCTGACCTCCCTCGAGGCCCTCACTGAGGCCGAGGGCATCGAGGTGATCCTGCTCGGCGGACGGCTGCGGACCGTGAGCCAGAGCTTCGTCGGACCCGTCACCGAGGCGGCACTCGAGCGGATGACGTTCGACCGGGCCTTCATCGGCGCCGACGGCGTGCGCGCCGACCGCGGGATCTGCGAGAAGGACCTCGAGCAGACCAGGCTCAAGGAGCTCATGATGAGCCGCGCCGACCACGTCTACGTCCTGGCCCACGGGGCCAAGCTCGGCGTGGCGCCGTTCCACGCCTGGGCGGTGATGCCGGCCCGCTGGACGCTCGTGACGGACGACTCCGCGACTCCGGAGCAGCTCCGCCCCTTCGAGGCCGCAGGCGTCGAGGTGGTCGTCGTCGACGTCGTCGACCTCGCCCCGGAGGGCCTCGAGGGCACCGGCGCCTGACCTGGAGGCCCAGCCCGTGGGCGCTCAGAGGCCCAGCCGGTGGGCGCTCAGAGGCCCAGCCGGTGGGCGCCGGCGTAGACGGTCAGCCGTGGCGGTCGGGCGAAGCCCACCAGCGTCAGCCCGCTCTGCTCCGCGAGCTCGGCCGCCAGCGACGACGGCGCGGACACCGCGACGAGTGCGGGCAGGCCGGCCATGACCGCCTTCTGCACCAGCTCGAAGCTGGCCCGGCCGCTGACCACCAGCACGTGTCCGGACAGCGGCAGCCGCCCTTCGCGCGCCGCCCAGCCCACCACCTTGTCGACGGCGTTGTGCCGGCCCACGTCCTCGCGGACGACCAGCGGCTCGCCGTCGGCGGTGAAGATCCCGGCGGCATGCAACCCGCCGGTCCGGTCGAAGACCTTCTGGCTGGCCCGCATCCGGTCGGGCAGCCCGGCGACCACGACCGGTGAGAGGACGACGGGATCGTCGGCCACCGCATACTGGCCGGTCGCGGTGATGGCGTCGATGCTGGTCTTGCCGCAGACGCCGCAGGCGCTGCTCTGGTAGCCGGACCGGGCGCTCCGCTCGAGGTCGGGCACGACCCCTGGGGCCAGCGTGACGTCGACGACGTTGTAGGTGGGGGAGCCGGACTCGTCCTCGTCGAGGCAGTGCATCAGCTGGGCCACGTCGTCGCCCCGGCGCAGGACTCCCTCGGTGAGCAGGTTGCCCAGCGCCAGGTCGAAGTCGTCACCGGGGGTGCGCATCGTCACGGTGACCGACGTTCCACCCACCCGGATCTCCAGCGGCTCCTCGACGGCGAGCGTGTCCGGGCGAGTGGTGCTGCGCACGCCGTCCGGGGTCACCTCGACCCTGACCGCTGGCGTCCGCCTCGTCACCCGTCCCACGCCTGCAATGTATGCCGCGCGGTGCCTGCCGGGTGTGCGGGGTCGCCGGATAAGTTGGAGGGGTGAGCGACGCCCCGCAGGACCAGCCCCCGTCCCCGACCGAGGTGCGCCTCTTCGGCGACGTCGGCATGCCGTGGCGGCCGGTGTCACCCAAGCTCGCCACGGCCCGGCTGCTCGTCCTCTCCGTGTTCCTGGTGCCGCTCCTGCTGGTGCTGCTGGGACTGGCAGCCTTCGTGTGGAAGGGCTTCTGGGTCGGCGCCCTCGTCGTCGCGGCCGCGCTCGCCTTCGGCGCCTGGCTGATCCGTCGCCAGGTCCCGGCGATCACGTGGGCCGAAGGGGCCGAGGAGCTGGTGGTCCGGCGCGGCCGGATGTTCCGCACCCTGGTCAGCGTCCCGTACGGCCGGCTCCAGTTCGTCGACGTGCAGTCCGGTCCGCTGGAGCGCCGGTTCGACATGGCGACGGTCGAGCTGCACACCGCCTCGCCCCAGAGCGGTGGCCAGATCCCGGGGCTGCCCACAGCCGAGGCCGAGGCGCTGCGCGAGCGGCTCGCCGCCCGAGGCGAGTCGCAGCGAGCCGGTCTGTGAGCACCGCGGCCCCCGGAGCGGCTGGACCCNNNACGCCGGGGAGTGGCGCCACCTGCACCCGCTCTCGCCCTTGCTCAAGGGTGGGATCGCCTTCCTGGCAGTGCTGGCGTACATCGTGTCGCAGCAGGCGGACTCGTTGTTCGGCGCCGATCGCGACGACCCCACCCAGGGGCACCTCGGACTCGCGGCCCTCGGGGTCGTCGTGGTCCTGCTCGCCATCATCGCGGGGGCGTGGGTGTCGTGGCGGTTCTCGCGGTTCCGGGTCGCCGACACGCTGATCGAGCTGCGCACCGGCGTCCTCTTCCGGCAGCACCGACAGGTCCGGTTCGACCGGATCCAGGCCGTCGACCTCGGGCGTCCACTGCTCGCCCGCCTGACCGGGCTGTCCGAGGTCGTGGTCCAGTCGGCGGGTGGCAAGGACTCCCACCTCAAGCTCTCGTTCCTCACCGACGCGCAGGCCCAGCAGGTGCGCGAGCAGCTGATGGCGCTGGCCGGTCGCAGCGACGAGGCGGCCGGCGCGTGGGCTTCGGCCGCCGACGAGGACGCGGGCCACGTCCGCGCCGACGCGTCGGGCCTCACCGAGGCGGACTACGCCGACCTGCCGGCACCCGCCCCCGTCGGCGACCGGGTCCTGGCCATCCCCAACTCGCGCATCCTCCAGTCGGTCCTCTACAGCGGTCCCGGCCTGGCCATCGTGGTCGCCGTGCCCGCGCTGGTGGTCTCGGTGGCGCTCGGGGTGCCGGAGATGGTGGCCTGGCTCGGGCCGATGACGCTGGCGATCGGCAGCGCCCACCTCAAGCGGCTCACCCAGGAGTGCAACTTCGAGCTCGTGCACCAGGGCGACCGGCTCCGGATCCGGCACGGCCTGACCGACCTGCGCACGACGACCGTGCCGATCCACCGCATCCAGGCGGTCGAGGTCAGCCAGTCGCTGCCCTGGCGGCTCACCGGCTGGTGGCGCATCCAGGTCAACGTCGCCGGCGCGGGCACCGGTGACGCCGAGACCCAGACCGTCCTCATGCCGGTGGGCAACCGCGAGGAGGCCCTGCGCGTGCTCACGCTGGTGCACCCCGGCATCCCTCGCGATGCGGCCCTGGCTGCGCTGGAAGGGGCCGGCACGGCGCACGGCTTCGTCACCTCGACCGCGCGGGCTCGCCGCCTCGACCCCCTCAGCTGGGGCCGCCAGGGGTATGCCGTGCTGCCCGACGGCCTGCTGACCCGCCGCGGCGCGTGGTACCGCGCGGCGCAGTTCGTGCCGCACGCCCGGATCCAGTCGCTGAGGCTCGAGCAGGGGCCGGTGCAACGGCGCAGGGGCGTGGCCACCGTCCGCCTCGTCTCCACGGTCGGTCCGGTGTCACCGGCCGTCGCCCACCTGGACGAGACCGACGCGGTCCGGCTGCTCAACGAGCAGGTGGTGCGCTCGAGCCGCGCCCGGCAGCGGGCCTAGCGGGCCTCGAACCGGACGACCAGTGCCTTGGCCACCGGGGTGTTGGAGCGCAGCGCGACGTGGTCGGCCGACATGAGCACGTTGGTCTCCGGGTAGTAGGCGGCGGCACAGTCGGCCGCCGTGGGGTAGGCGACGAGGGTGAAGCCCTCGGCCCGCCGGTCGACGCCCTCGAACTCGCTCACCACGTCGACCACCTGACCGGCGTGGAACCCCAGCCGGTGCAGGTCGTCGGGGTTCACCAGCACGACCCGGCGGTTGCCGGAGATGCCGCGGTAGCGGTCGGCGTGGCCGTAGATCGTGGTGTTGAACTGGTCGTGGCTGCGGATCGTCTGCAGCAGGAGCCGCCCCTCGGGGACCTCGAGCAGGGGGACGCTCCCGGCGAGGAACTCCGCCTTGCCGCTCGGGGTGTCGAACTCACGCAGGTCGCGCGGCTTGTGGGGGAGCAGGAACCCGCCCGGCTCGCGGACCCGGTCGTTGTAGTCGGCGAAGTTCGGGACGACGCGCGAGATGTGGTCGCGGACGAGGTCGTTGTCCTCGCCGAGGGCCCGCCAGTCGATCGTCCCGACGCCGGGCACGATGCGGTGGGCGAGGCCGGCGACGATCGCCACCTCGGACCGGCAGTGCTCCGAGGGCGGGTCGAGCCGCCCTCGCGAGAGGTGCACCTGTCCCTGGGAGTCCTCGACCGTGACGCCCTGGTCACCCTTGGGGGTCGAGTCGCGGTCGGTGCGACCCAGGCACGGCAGGATCAGCGCCTCGGTGCCGGTGACGGTGTGCGAGCGGTTCAGCTTGGTGGAGACGTGCACCGTCAGGTCGCAGGCGCGCAGGCCCGCGTGGACGACCGGGGTGTCGGGCGTGGCCATCGCGAAGTTGCCGCCCATGCCGAAGAACACCCGCACCGACTTGTCGCGCAGCCGCTGGACCGTGGCCGTCGCATCGACGCCGTGCCCGGTCGGAGGGGTGAAGCCGAACTCGGCCCCGAGCGCGTCGAGGAACGACTGGGGCATCTGCTCCCAGATCCCCATCGTGCGGTCGCCCTGCACGTTCGAGTGGCCGCGGACCGGGCACGGTCCCGCGCCATCCTTGCCGATGTTGCCCTGGAGCAACAGGACGTTGACGATCTCCTGGATCGTCATGACGGCGTGCACGTGCTGGGTCAGGCCCATCGCCCAGCAGACCACGGTGGCCCTCGACTCGGTGAAGCGCCGGGCCAGCGCCTCGATCTCCGGGCGCTGGAGCCCGGTCGCGAGCTCCGTTGCGTCCCAGTCGATCTCGCGCACCGCATCGACATACGCGTCGTAGCCCGCCGTGTGGGCCTCGACGAACGCGCGGTCGACGACGGTGCCGGGGGCCGCCTCCTCGGCTGCGACCAGCAGGTGACCCACGGCGCGGAACAGCGCGTGGTCACCGCCGAGGCGGATCTGCAGGTGGTCGTCGGCGAGCGCGGTGCCCGCGCCGACCAGGCCGCGCGGGGTCTGGGGGTTCTTGAACCGGATCAGCCCGGCCTCGGGCAGCGGGTTGACGGCCACGATGACCGCGCCGTTCTCCTTCGCCCGCTCCAGGTGGGTCAGCATGCGCGGGGCGTTCGTGCCGGGGTTCTGCCCGGCGATGACGATCAGCTCGGCCTGCTCCAGCGACTCGAGCGTCACCGCGCCCTTGCCAATGCCGATCTGCTCGCTCATCGCGGTGCCGGAGGACTCGTGGCACATGTTGGAGCAGTCGGGCAGGTTGTTGGTGCCGTAGGCCCGGACCATCAGCTGGTAGAGGAACGCGGCCTCGTTGCTGGTGCGCCCGGAGGTGTAGAAGACGGAGTCGTCGGGGGACGGCAGGGCGCGCAGGTGGCGGGCCATGATCGAGTTCGCCTCGTCCCAGGACACCGGCTCGTAGTGGGTCCCGCCGGCGCGCAGGTGCATGGGCTCGGTGAGCCGACCCTGCTGTCCGAGCCACCACTCGCTCTGCTCGTCGAGGTCGGCCACCGAGTGCTTGGCGAAGAAGTCGCGGTCGACCCGTCGCTTGGTGGCCTCCCACGCGACCGCCTTGGCCCCGGACTCGCAGAACTCCGCGACGTGGCGGTGGCCGGCCTCCGGGTCGGGCCACGCACAGGACGGGCAGTCGAAGCCGTGGTCCTGGTTGAGCCGGCCGAAGACGCGCGCGGTGCGCGGCAGCCCCATCTGCTCGATGCCGTGGCGGAAGGAGTTGGCCACGGCCGGCAGCCCGGCCGCCCACTGCTTGGGCTCGTGGGCGTCGACCGCACCGGTCGGGTCGACGACGCTCAGGGCGTCGGGAGCGGTCTCGGGATCCCCGGCGGAACGGTGCTGGTCAGCCATGGTTCCGACCCTAACCCCGGCGACAACCCGGTCCACGCGGTGGGACTGTGCCGTCCATGCAGGGGCCTGTGCTTGTCCACACGGTGGAATAGGGTGCCTATTCCGGCGACTCGGTTGAAAATCCCGGCCCAACCCGATGGACTTACCCGCAACTGACCGCTTCGAGGGGATGGAGAAGGGTGTGACCACGCCAGCGCAATCTGCGCTGCAGACATCGGTGGGCCGACTTGGCTTCACCGCCGGACAGGTGATCCAGGAGTTCGGCTACGACTCCGACGTCGACGACGACTTCCGCTTCGCCATCGAGGACCAGACCGGCACCGACCTCGAGGACGAGGACTACCAGGACGTCGCCGACTCGTCACTGATCTGGTGGCGCAAGGACGACGGAGACCTCGTCGACGCGGTCGTCGACGCCCTGACCAACCTCGGCGACGGTGGCTCGGTCGTCGTCCTGACCCTCAAGGCCGGTCGCCGCGGCCACGTCGAGGCGAGCGACATCGAGGAGGCTGCGACCACCGCTGGCCTGCACACCTCGGGCACCGTCAACGCCTGCGACGACTGGACCGCGACCAAGCTGGTCGCACCCAAGACCGGACGGCGTTGACCTCGCTGGCAGACTGCCGACCATGACGTCACCGATCGCAGTGGGCACCCCGGCCCCGGACTTCAGCCTCAGGGACCAGAACGGCCAGGAGTTCTCGCTGGCCGAGTTCCGTGGCACCAAGAACGTCGTCCTGGTCTTCTACCCGTTCGCCTTCTCGGGCATCTGCACGGGCGAGCTCTGCGAGATCCGCGACGACCTCGGGGGGTTCGTCGGCGATGACGTGCAGGTGCTCGCGGCCTCGTGCGACCACATGTTCAGCCAGCGTGCGTGGGCCGACAAGGAGGGCTACTTCTTCCCCCTCCTGTCCGACTACTGGCCGCACGGAGCGGTCGCCCGGCAGTACGGCATCTTCAACGAGCAGGCCGGCGCCGCGCTGCGCGGCACCTTCCTCATCGACACCGAGGGCATCGTGCGGTGGAGCCTGGTCAACGAGATCGGTCAGGCCCGCGACTTCACCGGCTACCACGCCGCCCTGGCTGAGCTGCGCGGCTGACACCCGGCAACGACTGGACGCGGCGGACGCGGCGACCTGACAGAATGACGCCGCTGTCCGATCGTGGCGTGTCCCGCGACGTGACGACACGGGGCCTGTAGCTCAGTTGGTAGAGCGCCACGTTTACACCGTGGATGTCGTCGGTTCGAGCCCGGCCGGGCCCACATGCAGACCACCCTCGCCGAGGTCGTCCGGGTGCTCGACCACCTCTACCCACCGTCGACCGCCCAGTCCTGGGACCAGGTCGGGCTGGTGGCCGGTGACCTCAGCCAACCCGTCCGCCGGATCCACTTCGCGGTGGACCCGACGCTCGCGGTCGTCGAGGAGGCGCGAGCCCTCGGGGCCGACCTGGTGGTGACGCACCACCCGTTGCTGCTGCGCGGCATACACAGCGTGGCGACGACCGGCGCCAAGGGCGCCACGGTCACCGCGCTCGTGGTCAACGACCTCGCGCTCTATGTCGCGCACACGAACGCCGACGTCGCCCAGCCGGGCGTCAACGACGCGCTGGCGCAGGNCCGGCTGAACCCACCCGTCACGCTGGCCGAGTTCACCGCCTCGCTGTATGCCGCCCTGCCGCCCTCCCCGGGCGGGCTCCGGGTCGCCGGGCCACCCGACGCCCGCGTGGAACGCATCGCCGTGATGGGAGGCGCGGGCGACGACCTGTTCGACCACGTCCGGGCCAGCCGGGCCGATGTCTACGTCACGGCCGACCTGCGGCACCACCCCGTCCTCGAGGCGCGGGAGGAGGCCCGGGGCGGCCCGCCCTACATCGTCGATGCCGGCCACTGGGCGACCGAGTCGCTGTGGCTGGCCGGCGCCGCGGAGCGGGTGCGGGCGGCGATTGCGGCGACCGGCGACGGCACCTCTAAGGTGGAGACCCACATCTCAACACTGCGCACCGACCCGTGGGACTTCGTGGTCGGA
>NZ_LMST01000001.1:1936232-1968201 GCF_001429685.1 Phycicoccus sp. Soil803
GCTCGACCTGCAGGCGATAGACACCCGTCTCGACCAGATCGAGCACGCCCGCAAGAGCCTGCCCGAGCACGCCCGGCTGGCCGACCTCGAGACCAAGGCCGAGGGCCTCGACTCGCTGCTGGTGCGGGCCAGGACCGAGCTGGGCGACATCCAGCGCGAGGTCGCCAAGGCCGAGGGCGACGTGCAGCTGGTCCGCGACCGCGCGGCTCGCGACCAGGCCCGCCTCGACGCCGGCACCGGCTCCGCCAAGGACCTCCAGGCGATCCAGCACGAGCTCACCTCGCTGGTCCGGCGGCAGTCCGAGCTGGAGGACGTCGAGCTCGAGGTGATGGAGCGCGCCGAGGACGCGGAGTCGGCGGTCACGCAGCTGGACGCCGAGCGCGCGACGCTGACCGAGCAGCTGACCGCGGCCACCGAGGCCCGCGACGCCGCGCTCGCCGACCTCGAGGCCGAGGCCGTCAGGGTCGCCGCCCCGCGGGCCGACATCGTGGCCGGGGTCGGCGAGGACCTGGTCGCCCTCTACGAGAAGATCCGGGCGCAGAGCGGTGGCCTCGGTGCCGCCCCGCTGCGACAGCGCCGGTGCGGTGGCTGCCAGCTCGAGCTCAACAACGTCGACATGAACCGCATCAAGGCGGCTCCTGCTGACGAGCTGCTCCGGTGCGAGGAGTGCCGCCGCATCCTCGTGCGCACCGCCGAGTCCGGCCTCTGACCCGTGCCGGCGAGTGGACGCACCCTCGTCGTCGAGGCTGACGGCGGCTCCCGCGGCAACCCCGGGGTCGCGGGCTACGGCGCACTGGTGCGCGACGGTGCCAGCGGCCGGGTGCTCTGGGAAGGCGCCGCCCCACTGGGCAAGGAGTCGAACAACGTCGCGGAGTACTCCGGGCTGATCGCCGGGCTCGGCGCGGTGCTGCGGATCGACGCGAGCGCCGACGTCGAGGTGCGGATGGACTCCAAGCTGGTCGTCGAGCAGATGGCGGGGCGCTGGAAGATCAAGCACCCCGACATGCGCCAGCTCGCGCTCGAGGCGCGCGACCTGGCCGCGCAGATCAGCGCCGCCGGCGGGTCGGTGTCGTTCACCTGGATCCCGCGGGAGCGCAACAAGGACGCCGACGCGTTGTCCAACGACGGCATGGACGGCCGGACCATCGACCGGATGCTCGTCGGTGGGGGCGCGGGCGAGGGCGACTCGTCCGACGCCGCGACCGTGGCCGAGGTGGTCGACGAGGTCATCGACCCCGCGCCCAGCCCGGCCCCACCCGGCCCGGGGGAGGGCACGCCGACCCGCATCGTGCTGGTGCGCCACGGCGTCACCGACTTCACGGAAGCCTCGCGCCTCGACGGCCGGGGTGGCTCCGACCCCTCGCTCAACACCGCCGGGCAGGCGCAGGCCGCCGCCGCCGGTCGGGCCACCGCCCACCTGCTGGGTGGCTCCCCGGCCCGGGTGGTCACCTCGTCACTGGCCAGGGCCAGGGAGACCGGCGCGGCGGTCGCGGAGGCCATCGGCGTGACGCCGTCGGTCGACGCCGACTGGGACGAGCAGGACTTCGGCGACTGGGACGGCGCCAGCATCCCTGACCTGGTCCGCGACCAGGCCGAGGCGCTGACCGCGCTGCGGGTCGACGCGGCATACGCCCGTCCGGGTGGGGAGTCGCACGACCAGCTCGCCGCGCGGGTGGTGGCGGCCTTCGACCGCGTCGTCGCCGCGGGCGGCACCACCGTCGTCGTGTGCCACCGCAAGCCGATCATGTGCGTGCTCGCGCACGTGCTGGGCATCCCGCACGACAAGGTCTGGCGGCTCGCCGCAGCGCCCGGCTCGCTGACCGCGCTCGAGGTCTGGCCGGACGGCAACGTCTCTGTCGCCTTCACCAACCGGACCTGACGGCTTCCGCGCCCGGTGTGGACGTCGCGCGAAGACGTCCACGAGGTGGGCCCCTCGTCTCGCCATGTGGCGAGAGTTCTAGGCTGGCGGCATGAGCGCGGAGTCCATCGACGCTGACCCCACCCCCGCCGTCCCGAGCAGCTACGCCGGCGACGTCACCCCCGACGACGCGTATGCCGCCCTGGCGGCCGACGACGACGCGGTCCTCGTCGACGTGCGCACGACCGCCGAGTGGAGCTACGTCGGGCTACCCGACCTGAGTGCCCTGGGCAAGCGCGTCGTCTGTGTCGAGTGGCAGCGCTATCCCGACGGAGCGGTCAACGGTGACTTCGTCGAGCAGCTCCAGGACGCCGGCCTGCCGGACGGTGCGCCGATCTACTTCATCTGCCGGTCCGGGGTGCGGTCGGTGGCCGCGGCCAAGGCGGCGACCCGGGCCGGGCTCGGCCCGTCCTACAACGTCCTCGAGGGCTTCGAGGGACCGCACGACGAGCAGCACCACCGGGCCGTCTCCGGGTGGAAGAACGCCGGACTGCCCTGGCGGCAGGGATGAGCGAGCTGACCCCGGAGACCGGGGCGGGCCAGGCGTTCCGCCCCGACACGGTGGCCGTGCGAGGCGGTCTGGCGCGCAGCAACTTCGACGAGACCGCCGAGGCGCTCTACCTGACGTCGGGCTTCGTCTACGAGAGCGCCGAGCAGGCCGAGGCGGCGTTCAAGGACGAGGTCGACCACTTCATCTACAGCCGCTACGGCAACCCGACGGTCACCATGTTCGAGGAGCGGCTGCGCCAGCTCGAGGGCGCCGAGGCCTGCTTCGCCACGGCCTCGGGGATGTCGGCGGTGTTCGTCGCGCTGGCCGCCCTGTTGGGCCAGGGCGACCGGGTCGTCTCGTCGCGCGGCCTGTTCGGCTCCTGCTTCGTCATCCTCGACGAGATCCTCCCGCGGTGGGGCGTCGAGACGGTGTTCGTCGACGGGCCCGACCTCGACCAGTGGCGCGAGGCGCTGTCGGTGCCGACCCAGGCGGTGTTCTTCGAGACGCCGAGCAACCCGATGCAGGAGCTCGTCGACATGCGCGCGGTGTCCGACCTCGCCCATGCGGCCGGCGCCCAGGTGGTCGTCGACAACGTCTTCGGCACGCCGATCTTCTCCAAGCCGCTCGACCACGGCGCCGACATCGTCGTGTACTCCGCGACCAAGCACATCGACGGCCAGGGCCGCACGCTCGGTGGCGCGGTGCTCGGCACGTCGGAGTTCGTCAACGGTCCGGTCAAGAACCTCATGCGGCACACCGGACCGTCGATGTCGCCGTTCAACGCGTGGGTCCTGGTCAAGGGGCTCGAGACGCTGTCGCTGCGGGTCGAGAAGCAGGCCGCCAACGCGCTGGCCGTCGCGGAGGCGCTCGAGGCCCACCCCCGCGTGACGAAGGTGCTGTTCCCGTGGCTGCCATCGCACCCCCAGCACGACCTGGCCCGGCGCCAGATGCTCGGCGGGGGCACGGTGGTGACGTTCGAGATCGACGGCGGGAAGGACGAGGCGTTCGCGCTGATGAACGGGCTCCGGGTCGTCGACATCAGCAACAACCTCGGTGACGCCAAGTCGATGGTGACCCACCCGGCCACCACGACCCACCGACGGCTCACCCCCGAGGCGCGCGCCGCCGTCGGCATCACCGACGGCACGGTCCGGATCTCGGTCGGGCTCGAGGACCCCCTGGACGTGATCGAGGACCTCGTCCGCGGCCTCGGCTGACCGGCACCCGGCACCCGGCACCCCTAGGCTGCCCGCATGGCCACGACGCACCGGCTCAGCAGGATGACCGGTCGGAGCGAGGACGAGTCGCACCGCACCGCGACGCCGCTCGAGCTGTTCTTCGACCTCAGCTTCGTCCTCGCGTTCAGCGCTGCCTCCGCGCAGTTCTCCCACGCCGTCGCGGCCGGCCACCTCTCCAGCGGGCTGGTCGGCTTCGTCTTCAGCATGTTCGCGATCGTCTGGGCGTGGATCAACTTCACCTGGTTCGCCTCGGCCTACGACACCGACGACTGGCTGTTCCGCGTCACCACCATGGTCCAGATGGTCGGGGTGCTCGTCCTGGCCATCGGCATCCCTCCGCTGTTCGCCTCGCTCGAGCACGGGGAGCACCTCGACAACGGCCTGATGGTGGCCGGCTACGTGATCATGCGCCTCGCGATGGTCTTCCAGTGGCTGCGGGCCGCGAAGCAGGACCCGGCCCGGCGGTCGGCCTGCTTGGCCTACGCGAAGGCCATCGCCCTCGCCCAGGTCGGCTGGGTGGCCCTCATCGCCCTGCACACGACCCCGTGGCAGACCTTCGTCCTGATGCTCCCGCTCTACGTCGTGGAGCTCGGCGGGCCACTGTTCGCGGAGCGGCGTCGCGGCGGCACGCCGTGGCACGCGCACCACGTGGCCGAGCGGCACGGCCTCCTCGCCATCATCGCGCTCGGCGAGTGCCTCCTCGGCACCATCGCCGCGCTGTCGGTGCTCGTGGAGAAGCAGCACGGGCTCAGCGTCGACGTCGTCGTGCTCGGTCTGGCCGGCACCGGGCTGGCCTTCAGCATGTGGTGGCTGTACTTCACGCTGCCGTCCGCGGAGGTGCTGCACCGCAGGCGCCCGCTCGGCTTCCGCTGGGGCTACGGCCACATCGCCGTCTTCATGGCGATCGCCGCCACGGGCGCGGGCCTGCACGTCGCCGCCTACTACCTCGAGGGCGAGTCGGAGCTCGGCCCGGTCGGGGTGGTCCTGGCCACGGCCGGGCCCGTGGCGGTCTTCGGCCTGTGCCTCGCCGCCCTCTACGGCGTTCTCGTGGGGCTGGACCAGGCGGCCCTGCGCAACGGTGCCGCCGCCCTGGCGCTCCTCACGCTCGCCGTCGTCCTCGCCGCCGCCGGTGTCGGGGTGCCGTGGTGTCTCCTCGTCGTGATGCTCGCGCCGGTGCCGGCCATCATCAGTGACGAGCGAGTCGTGGCCCGTCGTCGCGAGGAGGCCCTGGCCAGGCTGCTCGACGACTGAACCACCTGGGCCCGCAACCTGAGCGCCCCCGAGGGTGCCCAGGTTGCGGGGTCGGCGGACCCCCCAGTCAGGCGGTGACGACCAGGGCGCCGAGCGCCAGGCCGCCCGCCACGACGCTGCACAGGAGCCCTTGCACGGCGAGCGAGCGCATCGAGATCTGGAGGCCCCGGGCCCGGCACCGCTGCGCCCACAGCAGCGTCGCCAGCGAGGCCCACGGTGTCACCAGCGGCGCGACGTTGACCCCGATGAGCAGCGCCATCAGGCGTTGCGGGGCGTCCGAGGTCACCGACTCGAGGGCGATGTAGGCGGGCAGGTTGTTCACGGCGTTCGCGGTCACCGCGCCCGCACCGGCCACCTGCGCCAGGTCTGCGGCCGACGTGCCTTCTCCGGCCAGCGCGGCGAGGGCGGGCTCGAGGCCGAGCTGGAGGGCGGCGTCGATCACGACGAAGAGGGCGGCCACCGCCAGCGCCATCTTCCACGGCACCTTCAGGTGCCGCACGAGGTCGCGGTCGCGCGACCTCGCCGCGACGACCAGGACGATGGCGGCCACACCCGACACCCAGGCGGGCGGCAGCCCCACCGCGAAGAGCGGACCGACGGCCACGCACACCGCCGCCGAGACCCGCAGCAGGACCTGGTCGTGCGGGTCGGGCGGGGCGTCCGGCAGGTACCGACCCGTGAGCTCGCGCCGGTGCACGAGGTAGAGGACCAGCACCGTGCCGACCACCGCGGCCACTGCGGGCAGGACAGCCAGTCGGATGTAGCCGGCGTGCCCGACTCCCAAACGCTCGAAGTGATGCAGGGCAAGGAGATTGGTGAGGTTCGAGACTGGCAGCAACAGGCTGGCCGTGTTGGCTATCCACAGGGTCGTCAGGGCGAACGGCACGGGGGAGATGCCGAGCTGCGCGGCGATGGCCAGGCCGACCGGGGTGAGCAGGACTGCCGTCGTGTCGAGGCTGAGGACGACCGTGCAGGCCACCGCGACGAGAACGAACAGCAGCCACAGCACGGGCGTGCGGTGCCGCCCGGCCCGGGACGCCCAGTGACCCGCGACGTCGAACACCCCCGCTGCGTCGGCGATCTCGGCCACCACCGTGATCGCCACGAAGAAGATGAGGACAGGGAGCACCCGCAGCAGGACGTCACCCAGCTCGGCGCCGTTCACCTGCGAGCTGTGGCGTCGAGGATCCAGGGTCGGCCGGCCTTGCCCGGCGGGGTGAGCTCGACATCGAACGACTGCTCGAGCACCGTGGCCAGGTCGCGCACCCGCCGGACGTCGCGTCCCACCCGGCAGAGCTCGCGCGCGACCAGACCCCTGGTGTGCTTGGCCATGTGGGTGGCGCCCGGGACCCGGACCTGCACCCAGCGGTCGGCGAGGTCGCCCGTGGGCGTCCACGCCGCGGCATACGTGCTGGAGCGGCAGTCGACCACGACGCCACGGCCGGCGACCTCGGGGAGGACGGCGGTGAGCTCGGGCTTCCAGGCGCTCGCGAGTGGTCCCACGCCCGGGAGGTTCACGGCCATCGACAGGCGGTACGGGGCGATCGCGTCGGTGGGGCGGACGGCGCCGTAGAGGGCCGAGACGACGACGACCCACCGGTTGGCACGACGCTTCGCGGCGGGGTCGAGGTCGGCGTAGGCCAGCGCGTCGTACAGCACCCCTGAGTAGACACGGGACGCGGGCAGGGCCGGTGCGGTGTGGAGCACCAGGTTGCGGGCGATCTCGGCGGTGAGGTTGGCACTGACGCCCAGGGTGGCCGCTGCATCGGGGTGCGCACTGACCTTCGCGACTGCCTCGGCGACGGCGTGGCGGGTCGGCGCGAGCTCGGGGAAGGAGAGGTGCTCGTGGGCCACCGGCCGGCCGCGGGTCCGCCCGGTCTTCGACTCCGAGGGCGGCAGCAGGATGAGCACACGGACAGCCTAGGACCAGCGGGGCGGCGGTCTGCCGACGGCTCCCGGCGCCGGGTGCTGGTTAGGTTGGGGTCATGCCCAAGCGCAGCATCCACGTCCAGGAACCCACGCGCGAGCAGACCGCCAAGCAGTCCGCTGCCCTGGTGGCGAGGTTCGACGCCATCCGGGCCGAGCTGAAGGTCCCCGAGGCCTTCCCGCCCGAGGTGGAGTCCGAGGCGAAGGCTGCCGCCGAGGCTCCCGACCTGCCCGAACGCGACGAGACCGCCCTGCCGTTCCTCACCATCGACCCCCCGGGGTCGATGGACCTCGACCAGGCGCTGCACATCGAGCGCGCCGGTGACGGCTACCGCGTCCGCTACGCCATCGCCGACGTGCCGGCCTTCGTCCGGGCCGGGGGAGCCGTCGACGCCGAGACCCGGCGCCGCGGGCAGACCATCTACGCCCCCGACCAGCGCACCCCGCTCCACCCACCGGTGCTGAGTGAGGACGCGGCCAGCCTCCTCGCCGACCAGACCCGCCCGGCGTTCGTCTGGGACATGACGCTCAAGGCCGATGGTGAGGGCACCGAGGTCGTGGTCTACCGGGCGATGGTGCGCAGCACCGACCGGCTGGACTACGAGGGAGTGCAGCAGGCCATCGACGACGGCTCGGCCGACGAGCGGCTCCTGCTGCTCAAGGAGGTCGGGCTGAAGCGGATCGAGTTCGAGCGCCGCCGGGGCGGAGCGAGCCTGCCGATGCCTGAGCAGGAGGTCAACGAGGACGACCACGGCCACTACCGGCTGTACTTCCGGCCGCCGCTGGAGGTCGAGGACTGGAACGCCCAGATCTCGCTGATGACCGGCATGGCGGCGGCCGAGATGATGCTGAAGGCCAAGGTCGGCATCCTGCGCACCATGCCAGCACCCGACCAGAACGCCGTCGGGCGGTTCCGCCACGCGAGCCGGGCGCTCGGCGTCGAGTGGCACAAGGGCACGCCCTACGGCGAGTTCCTGCGCACGCTCGACCGGACCAACCCCAAGCACCTCGCGCTCATCCACGAGGCGACGGCGCTCTTCCGCGGTGCCGGCTACACGCCGTTCGACGGGGGGCTCCCCGAGCAGGCCGAGCACGCCGCGGTGGCCGCTCCCTACGCCCACGTCACGGCACCCCTGCGCCGGCTCGTCGACCGGTTCGGACTCGCGATCTGCGAGGCCCTCAGCTCCGGCGCCGAGGTGCCCGCGTGGGCTCGCGAGGCGCTGCCCTCGCTGCCCGAGGTGATGGCCGCGTCCGACAAGGTCGCCCACGGTGTCGAGCGCGCCTGCGCCGACGCCGTCGAGGCCGCGGCCCTCGAGGACCGGGTCGGCGAGGTGTTCGAGGCGATGGTCGTGGACAAGCGCGAGAAGGGCGGGGCCGTCGTGCAGATCCAGGACCCGGCCGTGCTCGCGAACGCCGATGGGCAGAACGAGCTCGGCACCGCGGTGCAGGTCAGGCTCACCGAGGCCACCGTCGCGACCGGCACGGTCCGGTTCGAGATCGTCCACTAGCCCTCGACCCTCCCCGCCCTGTTGGGAGCGCTTCTTCCGAGCCTGTGCCGAGTCAACGGCCTGCCCGAGCCCACCCGTCAGGTGGTGCGCCGCGGACCCCGAGGACGGATCTACCTCGACGTCGCCTGGGAGGAGCACGGAGTGGTCGTCGAGATCGACGGCGCCCAGCACCGCCAGGGGCTCGCCGTCACGTCGGACAACCTCCGGCGCAACGCGTTGCAGCTCGGCGGCGCGATCGCGCTGACGATCGACCTGGTCGGCCTGCGGCTCGAGACCGCCGCGTTCCTGGGTCAGGTCAAGGACGCCCTCGCTGTCGCGTCCGGGGTCCGAGCGAGAACTTCCGGAGTTCCGGGCGTTTCGCTTCCAACAGGGCCGTCTCGGGGCGCAGGGCGGGGGTGAGGTATGCCGCGTGGCCGGCCACGCGGCATACCTGCCCTATCCTTGGCGACGGATGAGTCGGTCAGGCGGTCGCGTCGGTGAGCAATCACCGCCGAGGAACGTCCGGGCTCCGAAGGGCAAGGTGGTGGCTAACGGCCACCCGGGGTGACCCGCGGGACAGTGCCACAGAGAACAGACCGCCACGGTGGACCACCCGGCCTCGGCCGGGCCGGCACCGCGGTAAGGGTGAAACGGTGGTGTAAGAGACCACCAGCGGGCCAGGTGACTGGTCCGGCTAGGTAAACCCCACCTGGAGCAAGCTCAGACAGTGCACGTTCGAGGGCGGCCCGCCCGAGTGCACGGGTAGGGCGCTGGAGGCAGTCGGCAACGGCTGTCCTAGATGGATGACCGTCCCCCGCTGGTTGGTAACGACCAGCGGTGACAGAACCCGGCGTATCGACCGACTCATCCACCCACTGCGTGCTCGAGAGGCTTGTCAGCCTCTGACCTGCACGAATGTCGCGTGAGCGTTGGGGAGTCGCAGGGAACAATCGACCGCGATTCAGACGGACCCGCCACGGACCTGTGGCCCGCGGTCGTCGCTCGGACGGACCTGGGACGGACCAGCAAGGCACCGTCGCAAGCTGAGCCGTCGCACCTCGCGCCCTTCCTGCTCGACGACGGCGCCGATGCCCGCGTCCCAGAGCTATCACCCGTCCTCAGCGAGCCGGGCGCACCAGGTCTCGAGGGCGCCTTCGGACCCGTCCATGCGGAAGTCAAAGAGGGAGTAGCGCCACACGGGGTCAGAGTACGTGGGCTGAATCGGCCGCGTGGCATGTCCCGGTCTGAGAGGGTCAGGCATGAGACGACGTGACTTGTGAGCCCCGAAGCGCTCGGGCTACTGCTCGGCATCGCAGGTGGGGCCGTCACTTGGTACAGCTATCGAGCTATCGAGAGGCGCCGTGCCAGGCGCGAAGCAGGAAACCCTGCACCGCCGATCGGCGCCGACACGAGTCCCCGGGTCGATCCATCTGAGCGGCGTGCTCTGGCTGAGTACCTCGAGGCTCAGAAGGCACGCGAGAAGCGCCGGCCCTAGACAAGCTGGTTGAGGGCCTGGCTGGCTGCCGGCGCTGCCACCACCTGGGCGCGCCGAGGCAAGAGCCTCCGCTCGAGCAGGAACCAAGACGCGGTGCCTGCGAACATCGCGACGCCGACCGCGACGGGGAGGAAGATGCCGATCCCTTGGGCGTCGACGCCGAGGACGATGAGCAGCTGCTGGGTGGGCCACCCATACAGGTACGTGCCGTAGGAGATGTCGTTGGTGCGGAACTGCCGGACGGGTAGGAGCGCGCCGCCGGCGAGGATCGCGTAGGCCAGCGGTATGGCGGCCAGCGCGGGGTGCACCATCGCCATCGCAACGGCAAATGCCAGGGCGATCCGGGTGGTGCCGCGGGTTGGGCGGATGTGGTCGGCGCGGGTGGAGATGACCCAGCCGGCGGCGAAGAGGGCGACGAACCAACCGAGGCCGTGCTGGTTGTCGGTCGTGATGGCGGATGTCGTCGCGATGGCGTAGGTCGCCAGCGCGACCGTCGTCTGGTGTCGGCGGGCCGTAGCGAGAGTCAGCGTGCTTCCTGCGATGAGGTAGCAGAGGAGCTCGAACACGAGGGTCCACGCTGGGCCGTTCCACATGACGAGGCCGGCCGGGGCGCCCGCCGTTTCGTCGCCGATGGTCTGCTGGGTGATGAAGGTGCTGGCGTTGGTGACGACGTAGGTGAGGGCGGCACGCGGCAGGTAGGTGGCGCCGGTGAGGTGTGCGGCGATCGGTGAGGCGATGAGGGCGATGATGGCGCAGCAGGCCCAGAACGCGGGGTAGATGCGGCGTGCCCGGCGCAGGAGGAAGGTGCCGAGGTCGGTGTGGAGGCGGGCGCGGGGGATGAGGTATCCGGAGATGGTGAAGAAGCCGGCGACTGCCCACCCGCCCAGGGGGACGCCGGCGTAGATGGGCTCTGGGTGGCCGAGCAGGGAGAACGAGTGCGACACGATCACGAGGACAGCGAAGGGTGACGTGGGCCTCCCCACCGGACACGGCCACGACGGGCACCGACTCGGCTGCTGCTGCGGCGCGATTGGTCCACGTGTGGTGAGCAGGCGCACACCGTCCTGCACCATCACAGGGCGGTGTCCTTCAGGTCGGTGAAGTCCGTCGGTCGGGCCATGCAGAAGTTGAGGCGGGTGCGCGTGAAGCTGACGCCTCCGGCGCGTGCAGCCCCTCAACCAGCCTGAGCAGCAGGACGTCGCCGGGCAGCAGGTCACCGGCCGCACCCGTCTGGGGCACGCAGATCCCTCAGGGACGCTGCGCACCTACGGCCACCTTTGGCTCTCGGATCAAGCACGGATCGTGGGCGCGATCGAGTTCGCTCACGGACTAGAGACGGATCAGGGGAAGGAAATGCGCAGGTCAGGGGCTAGTTGTCGCTGGACCGGGCGTATCGACCGACTCATCCACCCAAGGCCATGGCTGTCCTGACGCCGAGCGAGCGTCCCGTGGTGACTCACGACCCGTTGAGGAATGTCAGAAGTCGACACCATGAACAGGGAGCTTGAGTGGTGCGATGCGGGTGCTGCGTTTCGCCGACTCCAGGAGAGCGGGGATGTCGCCGTTGAAGCGGTCGACGCCAAGGGCCATGGACACCAACATCATCTCCACCGACCGCAACGGCTGGGTCCACTTCAGCAGGACCCTGTCGGGGAGGCAATGGCGCATCGCCTCGATCTGCGAGAACGTCGCGCGGTCGCCGCGGAACGACCCACCTTGGACGAGCGACGGCCCCAGTCCGCCGACCAGAGCCGTGCACTCTGTCATCTGCTCCTTGGACGTGTCCGTGGTGTTGAGCATGACGCGAACCTTGCCGCCTGCAGGCGCGACAGCATCGACCACGGCTTCGACCTGCTCCTGGACCAGGTGCAGGCAGCCCTGGCGGTCGAGTCCGGGTGCCACGACCAAGGCCACCTCTGAGGCCCCCGCAGCCACGAGTTCAAGAGCTTCGGCAGCGAGGTCGGCGGGGTCCTGGAGCCTCGTGGTGTCATGGAAGCCCAGGGTCGTCACTGTCGCCGTGCTGCTGCCCAGCAGCCTCCGGGCGGCTATGGAGACGTGTTCGGGGCGGCACACCACTGCGGCAAGTCCGGCGTCTGCGGCGTAGTCGCATCCTCGCTGGAACCGCCCCCTGTCGACCTCGGGACCGAACAGGCGGTGTTCGAGAGCGCCGGCGACGGTCTCGCGGCTCACGACCTCGCGATCCAGGAGGACTCTTGCGCGCATCCACGGACTGTCCCGTGTGAGCACATGCCTCTGTTCTGCCATCGAACCCACCCCCTAGGCCGGCAGTCTGTCACCTTTCACCAGATTTGCCGCGAATGCTCGGATTCGTCGCGGGCCAAGCGCGACGTGACTGCGGCTTGCAGCCCGCCCCGACCCAGTACGGCGGGGGTGCAGTCACAATGTCGTGGAGACCGCCGGCATCGGCAGTTCGGACGGAGACCGGGTGCTGGCCGGGAGGTTTGTGCCTACGGTGAGGACATGCGAATCACCCACCTCGGACATGCCAGCCTGCTCGTCGAGGTCGCCGACACCCGCCTCCTGCTCGACCCCGGCGGCTGGTCGCCCGCGGCCCAGGAGGTGCGCAACCTCGACGCGGTGCTCGTGACCCACCAGCACCCCGACCACCTCGACCAGGACCGGCTTCCCGACCTGCTGAGGGCCAACCCCGGCGCGCAGGTCCTCACCGACCCCGACACCGCGACGATCCTGCGCGACAAGGGCATCGACGTGACGGCGTTCGCGGCGGGCGACACCACGACGATCGAGTCGGTGACGGTGCAGGGGGTGGGGGACCTGCACGCGCTCATCCACGAGGAGATCCCCAGGATCCACAACACGGGCATGCGGGTCAGCGCGGACGGCGAGCCCACCTTCTTCCACCCGGGTGACTCCCTCGATGCCGAGCCCGAGGGAGTCGACGTGCTGGCCTTCCCCCTCAACGCCCCGTGGGCGCGCAGCCGCGAGATGACCGCCTTCCTGCGACGCCTGGCGGCACCGCACGCGATCCCGGTGCACGACGGGCTGCTCAGCGCCGCCGGCCGCGCCCTCTACCTGGGCCAGGCGGCGAACCTCGGGTCGAAGGACACGCAGATCCACGACCTCGCCGGGGGAGCGCCGCAGGAGTTCGACGCCGGCTGACCGCGCAGTCCGGTGAGTGAGTCGAATTTGGTTCTTAGGATAGCCTCACCTACTCTCCTTCCGTGCCCAAGAACTCCAAGGCCCCCAAGGGAGCCAAGGTCGCCAAGGCGAAGAAGAAGTGCTGCAAGGACAAGCCGCGGTGCGCGTCGTGTCCGGTGGTGCTGATGCGCCTGGAGAAGATGGGCTACGCCGAGCGCGACGAGGACAAGCCGCGCCGCTACGTCGTGGAGCAGAACGTCCCGAAGAAGGCAATGCTCATCGCGCGACAGCGGTGACGGGTTAGCGTCGTCCCATGCAGGACGCGCCGACCACTCCCGAGCCCGCCGCAGGGCCAGCACCGGTGACCACGCGCCAGCCCGAGATCGCCCTGGGCCTGCGTGGACTGACCAAGCGCTTCGGCCAGACCACCGCGGTCGACCACCTCGACCTCGACGTGCCCAGGGGCTCGTTCTACGGCCTCGTCGGCCCCAACGGTGCGGGCAAGACCACGACGCTGTCGATGGCCACGGGACTGCTGCGCCCGGACTCCGGCACCGCCCACGTGCTCGGCGTCGACGTCTGGGACGACCCGGTCGCCGCCAAGTCCCAGATCGGCATCCTCCCCGACGGCCTGCGCCTGTTCGACCGCCTCACCGGACACCAGCTGGTGACGTATGCCGGCCTGTTGCGTGGGATGGACCGTCAGCTCGTCGCGGAGCGCACCGCCGAGCTCTTGGCGGCACTGGGGCTGACCGACGCCCAGGACAAGCTCGTCATCGACTACTCGGCGGGCATGACCAAGAAGATCACCCTGGCCTGCGCCCTGATCCACGCCCCACGCCTGCTGGTCCTCGACGAGCCCTTCGAGGCCGTCGACCCGGTGTCCGCCCGGACCATCCGGGGGATCCTCGAGGACTTCGCGGCCAGTGGTGGCACGGTGGTCCTCTCGAGCCACGTGATGGACCTGGTCGAGCGGATCTGCACCGACGTGGCGATCATCGCCGCCGGCGTGGTGCGCGCCTCGGGCACCCTCGACGACGTGCGAGCCGGCGCGAGCCTCGAGGACCGCTTCCTCGACCTGGTGGGTGGCAGCACCAACGTGGAGGGGCTGGCGTGGTTGCGCACCTCGTCCGACTGAAGCTGCACCTGCTCCGCAACGGCCTCCGGCGCAGCGTCGCCGCCGTCGTCGGCATGGTGATCGGGGTCATCTACGGCGGCGGGTTCGTCGTCCTCGCCCTCGCCGGGCTGGTGGCCTTGCGCGCCCAGGGCGACCTCGAGCTCCCCGGGTCCGTGGTGGTGGTGACGGGGTCAGTGCTCGTGGCCGGCTGGTCGCTGCTGCCGATCATCCTGTTCGGCGTCGACCCGACCCTCGACCCCACGCGGTTCGCGACCTTCGCCGTCCGCGAGCGGACCCTGGCCGTCGGGCTGGTCCTGACCGCCCTGGTCGGGCTGCCTGGCGTCGCCACCATCCTGCTGGTGCTGGGGACCGTGGTGGCTGGTTCGCGCTCGGTCGCGGCCACCCTGGCCGCCCTGGTCGGAGGGTTGCTCGGGCTGGTGACCTGTGTCCTCCTCAGCCGGATCGTCACCGCCGCGGCCGCGGCCGTCCTCGCCACGCGGCGCGGGCGCGATGTGGCCGGGGTCGGGGGCCTGCTGCTGTTCATCGTCGCCGGCCCGATCATCGGCGGGCTCTCCGACGGAGGCATCGACCGCGCCACCCTCGACAGCACGGCCCTGGTGCTCGCCTGGACACCGCTGGGCTGGGCCTGGGCAGCGGCCGGTGACGTCACGCTGGGGGAGTGGAGCACGGGACTCACGCACCTCGCCCTGGCGGCGGCCCTGGTCCTGGTCCTCCTCGTGGTCTGGGAACGGCTGCTCGTCTCCGTCCTGCGCAACCCACGGTCGGCGTCCGCGGACGGCGGCAAGGTCTCGGCGGGTCTGGGCCTCTTCGGACGGCTCCCGGCGACGCCGATGGGTGCGATCGCAGCGCGGGCGGGCACCTACTGGGTCCGTGACCCCCGCTTCAACGTCCCCGCCATCATGACCATCCTGCTGCCGGCCGGGCTGCTCATCCCGGGCCTCGGCTCCGGGTCCCAGCTGGCCCTCCTCGGGATGCCGCTGGCGTCCGCGTACCTCATCGGCTGGGGGCAGCACAACGACGTCGGCTACGACTCCACGGCGTTCTGGTTGCACGTCGCGTCCGGGGTCGACGGCGTGAGCGACCGGCTCGGCCGGCTCTTTCCGTCGGGGCTGATGGCCGTGTTCTGCATCCCTGTGTACTGCCTGCTGGGACCCCTGTTCGGTGCGCCGTGGCGCATGCTGCCGGCGACGTTCGGCACCGCAGTCGCGTTGGCGCTCAACGGTTTCGCGGTCGCCTGTGTCACCAGCGCGGTGAAGCAGTATGCCGTGCCGGCACCCGGCGAGAACCCGTTCACCAGCCGTCCGGGATCGGCGGGGGTGACCCTCGGCGTGCAGGCCGTCTGCGGCGTCGCCGTGTGGACGCTGTCGCTCCCGGCGCTGGGGCTCGCGGTCGCGGCATACCTTGGCGTGGGCTGGGCGGCCTGGGCCGCGCTCGTGCTCGGCCCCGTGTTGGGCGGGGTGGCGCTGCTGGTCGGGACCCGGCTCGGCGCCGACCTGTTCCGTCGTCGCCAGGCGCTGCTCCTGCAGGACCTCGTCGCGATGCGCTGAGACCGGCGGCGGCGCCGCCGGTCCCTCGAGCGTCCTGCCTACTTGTGGGCGGCGAGGTGGGCGGCGCCGATGATCCCGGCCTTGTTCTCCAGCGTGGCCGGCACGATCGGGGTCTTGAGCTTCAGGAGCGGCAGGAACTGCTCGGCGTCCTTGGAGACCCCGCCACCGACGACGATGAGGTCGGGCCACAACAGGGCCTCGAGGTGGCTGTAGTAGCGCTGCAGCCGCTCGGCCCAGACGGGGTACGACAGGCCTTCCTTGTCCTTGATCGAGGAGGCTGCCCGCGACTCGGCGTCGAAGCCGTCGATCTCGAGGTGCCCGAGCTCGGAGTTCGGGATGAGCACGCCGTCGTAGATCAGCGCCGTCCCGATGCCAGTGCCGAGCGTCGTCATGACGACCAGGCCCTTCTGGCCCTTGGCCGCGCCGTAGTGGATTTCGGCGACCCCCGCGGCGTCGGCGTCGTTGACCAGGACGATGTCGTGGCCCAGGACCTTCTCGAGCATCGGCTCGGCGTCGAAGTCGAGCCACGACTTGTCGATGTTGGCGGCGGAGCGGACCATGCCGTGGGTCACCACCCCGGGGATGGTCACCCCGATGGGGGAGTCGCCCCGCACGGCGTCGAAGTGGTCGACGATCTGGTCGATGACTGCCGCCACGGCCTCGGGGGTCGATGGCGTGGGGGTGTCGATCCGCATCCGCTTGGACGCGAAGGCTCCCGCGGCCAGGTCGACGGGCGCGCCCTTGATGCCGCTGCCGCCCACGTCGATCCCCAACGGGAGTCCGTGCTTGGCCTGCTTGGCTTCCTTCGCCATCGGTCCGCCTTCCTTGCGGTGTTGCCGTGCTACGCCAGCGTGAGGATCTCGTTGCCGTTCTCGGTGATGAGGATGGTGTGCTCGAACTGTGCCGAACGACGGCGGTCTGCCGTCACGACTGTCCACCCGTCGGCCCACATCTCCCACTCAGGGGTGCCGAGGTTGAGCATCGGTTCGATGGTGAAGGTCATACCAGGCTCGATCACGGTGCTGTAGGAGGGCGCCGCGTCGTAGTGGGGGATGACCAGCCCGCTGTGGAACGTGCGACCGATCCCGTGGCCGGTGAAGTCGCGGACGACGCCGTAGCCGAAGCGCCGGGCGTAGCTCTGGATCACCCGCCCGATCACGTTGATCTCACGACCGGGGATGGCGGCCTTGATCCCGCGCATCATCGCCTCGCGGGTGCGGTCGACGAGGAGCCTCGACTCCTCGTCGACATCACCGCAGAGGTAGGTGGCGTCGGTGTCGCCGTGCACGCCGCCGATGAAGGCGGTGATGTCGATGTTGACGATGTCGCCGTCCTCGAGCCGGCGGTCGTCGGGGATCCCGTGGCAGACGACCTCGTTCACGGAGGTGCACAGCGACTTCGGGAAGCCCTTGTAACCCAAGGTCGAGGGGTACGCCCCGTGGTCGAGGAGGAACTCGTGGCCGACGCGGTCGACCTCGTCCGTCGTGACCCCGGGGGCGATCACCGCTGCGGCCGCCGCCATGGCCTGGGCGGCGATCCGCCCCGCAACCCGCATCCGCTCGATGGTCTCCGGGTCCTTGACCTCCGAGCCGGTGTCCCGTGCCGGCGCCGGCCGGTCGACGTACTCGGGCCGCGCGATCGAGGCGGGCACCGGCCGGCGTGGAGAGACCACGCCCGGCGCCACGCTTGCGTACGTCAACGGCATACGGTGGAGTCTAGGGACGTACGCAGATCCGTCGAGTTGGAGGGCACCCCCATGGCCTACTGGTACAACGTCAGCAGCGGTCAGGTCGAGAGCGATGACAACAAGAGCCAGGGAGACGACCTGATGGGTCCCTACGACTCGCAGGAGGCGGCGTCCAACGCCCTGCAGACCGCTCGTGAGCGCACCGAGAAGTGGGACGCCGAGGACAAGGCGTGGGAGGACGGCGAGGACTGAGCCGCTCGCGGGTCCCACGCTCCGCGTGGGCGGACTGAGCTGCCGGCGGACTGCTGAACCCGGCGTCAGCCGCCCAGGCGGTGCACCGACACGGCGTAGCCGGAGTCGGGCCGCCACGACTCGCGGTCCCACGTGCCGTGCCGACGGACGAGGGTCAGTCCGGCGACCTCGCAGGCCCGGTCGTAGTCGTCGAGCGGGGTCACCGGGCAGCCCTGGGGCAGGTGGGCGGCGTCGAGCCCGAAGCCCGCCACGAGCAGGCCGCCGGGCTGGAGGTGGGCGGCCAGCCGTTGCACGGCGGCGAGCAACGTGCCGGGGGCCAGCAGCGGGATGACGTTGCCGGCCAGCACGGCGAGCTCGAACGCCTGCGACCGCAGCTGCAACCGGCTGAGGTCCTGGCGCACCCACGTCGTCGCGGGGTCGCGTTGTTCGGCCACCTCGATCATGGCGGCGTCGGCGTCGACCCCGACGCAGTGGTAGCCCAGAGCGGTGAGCTGCGTGGCGACCCGACCAGTGCCGCAGCCGGCGTCGAGCACCCGGGCCGGCGGTGACAGGACCGAGGCCACGAAGGCCGCCTCACCGTGGATGTCCATTCCCTGGGCGGCCAGGTCGTCGAACCGGCGCTGGTACGCGGTCGCGGCACCCGGGCCACCGGACACCTCGGACCACCGCGTGCGGGGCTCCATCTCGGTCATGTCATCCAGCGTAGATTCGGTTGGGGCGCAGGGGAACCCGGTCAGCCCAGCTCACGCAGCCCGGGCAGGACCCGGTCGGCGAACGTGGTGAGGAAGCGGGCCTGGTCGTGGCCCGGCCCGTGGAAGACCAGGTGGTTGAAACCCCAGTCGACGTAAGGCTTCACGGCGGCGACCACTTCCTCCGGGTCGTCGGAGACGATCCACCGGGAGGCGACCTGCTCGTCCGAGAGCTCGTCGCCGAGCCGACCCAGCTCGACCGGGTCGGTCGTGCCGTGCTTCTGCTCGGCGGTGAGCGACAACGGCGCCCAGAAGCGGCAGTTCGTCACGGCCTGCTCGCGGTCCGGGTCCCACGAGAGCTTGATCTCGATCATCCGGTCGAGGTCGTCGCGGGTGCGGCCGGACTTGGCCAGCCCCTCGTCCACCGCGGGGAGCAGCTTGTCGCGGTAGAGCTCCTCACCCTTGCCCGAGGTGCAGATGAACCCGTCACCGGACCGGCCGGCATACCGGGCCACCAGCGGGCCGCCTGCGGCCACGTAGACGGGCACAGGCTGGTCCGGGCGGTCGTAGACGGTCGCGTCCACGACGCGGTAGTAGTCGCCGTCGAAGGTGACCCGCTCCTCGGTCCACAGCTTGCGCATCAGCGTGACCGCCTCGCGCAGCCGCGCGAAGCGCTCCTTGAACTCCGGCCACTCCTCGACCGACCCGACGACGACCTCGTTGAGCGCCTCGCCGGTGCCGATGCCGAGCAGCACGCGACCGGGATACAGCGAGCCGAGGGTGCCGAAGGCCTGGGCCACCACCGCCGGGTTGTACCGGAACGTCGGCGTCATGACCGAGGTGCCGACCTGCACGCGGTCGGTGCGCTCGCCGAGCGCCGCGAGCCACGCGAGCGAGAAGGGGGCGTGACCCCCTTCGTGCCGCCACGGCTGGAAGTGGTCGGAGATGAGCACGCTGTCGAGTCCCACCTGCTCGGCCAGCACCCCGAAGTCGAGCAGCTCTCGAGGGGCGAACTGTTCGGCGGAGGCCTTGTAGCCGATGCGCAGGGTCATGGCCCCACCGTATGCCGGGCCTCCGGCAGCGTCGTCGGCTGGGACCCGCCTTGGTTCGGAAGTTCCGCCGGGCCCTGACCCGGCGGAACTTCCGTACGAAGCGGTCTTGCCGGTTTAGAACGTGATGCCGCGCGCGGCGAACCGCGCCTTGACCAGCGCTGCGGCGGCTGCTCCGTCACGGGCCAGGGCGGTGTCGTAGGTCGCCTTGGCCGCAGCCGAGAACGACGTGTCCGGCGCGAACCGGAACTGCGCGTCGATGAGGGTGGTGTCCCAGGCGCGGGTCGTCTTGCCCATGGCGACGTAGCCGAGCCGGATCTCCCAGAGCGCCTGGCTCCAGATCTGGCCGTCGGCGTGCACCTCGCCCTCGCGGGTCTTCACCGTCATGCCAGTGTCGAAGCGCCGGATGCAGTGCGGCGCCTTGGTGTACGACGTGGCGTCCCAGTCCATCGGGCAGGCTTGTTCCGCCTTGACCGGCCAGCCGTACTGACCAGCGGCGTCCAGCCCCACCGACACCGCGAGGTAGTCGCCGAACGACTCGCCGATCGAGCCCGCGTCCAGGCTGGCGCCGTAGCCGGGGACCTGGGAGGCGTGGACGGCGTGGCCGTACTCGTGCACGATCACCTCGGCGTCCTCCGCGTCGTCGACCCCGCCCTTGCCCAGCCGGATCCGGTAGGGCTTGTCGGTCTGGTAGGAGTTGTCGCCGCCGTACTGGTCGATCTTGACCACGAAGGGCTGCTTGACGATGCCCGGCAGGGTCGACCCGAACCCGAGCGACTGCAGGTACTCCTGCGCCTGGTTGACCCAGAAGTAGCCCATCACCTGCTCGAACTGGTCCTGGTGCCGGGTGTAGGCGAAGGTGTTCGTCGTGCTGAATGCCGGTGTGCCCGTTGCGGACTGGACGGTGGCCCACTTGCCCCGCAGATAGCCCGAGCCGTCGAGGTTGCGAAGCGGCACGGTGGCGTACGCGCTGGCCGGCACCGCGGCGTCGGAGTCCTTCTGGTCGGTCAGCGTCTGGTCGCCGGACGACTGGACGGGGTTCACCATGAAGACCGACCCGGTGCCGGTCGAGCTGCCGCTCCCGGTCTTGGTGGCCGCGGCCGGGGTGGCGGCAGCCAGCGCCAGGGCGGTGCAGGCAGCGGTGACGGTGACGAGCGCGGTGGTGCGTAGTCGCTGGGGCACGGGTGTCCTCCTCGTGGTGGGGTCGGGTCCGGTCGGGACCCACCGGGGGACGCTAGCGGGTGAAATGCCCGGGTCAGGTCCTACCGATGCACGAGTTTCGGGAGACCTGACGACGCTTCCCTCACTCGAGGAAGGAGTTCTCCGAGGCGGGGAACGAGCCGGAGGCGACGTCCGCGGCATACGCTGCGGCCGCTCGGCCGAGCTCGCCGCGAAGGTCGGCGTACTTCTTGACGAACCGCGGCGCCTTGCCACCGCGCAGGCCGGCCATGTCCTGCCACACGAGCACCTGGGCGTCGCAGTCCGGTCCGGCCCCGATGCCGATGGTCGGGATGGACAGCACCTCGGTGACCCGCGCGGCCAGTGGCGCGGGCACCATCTCCATGACGACGGCGAAGCAGCCGGCCTTCTCCAGCGCGACGGCGTCCTCGACGAGCCGGTCACCGGAGTCGCCACGGCCCTGGACGCGGTAGCCGCCGAGGACGTGCTCGCTCTGCGGCGTGAAGCCGATGTGGCCCATCACGGGGATGCCGGCACGGACGAGGAGCTCGACCTCGGGCACCATCGGCTTGCCGCCCTCGAGCTTGACCGCGTGGGCCAGGCCCTCCTTCATGAAGCGGGTGGCCGTGGCCAGGGCCTGCTGCGGGCTGGCCTGGTAGGAGCCGAACGGCAAGTCGGCCACCACCATCGCGTGCTTGGCCGCTGACGTGACCGCGCGGACCAGCGGCACGAGGTGGTCGACCGTGACCGGCACCGTGGTCTCGAAGCCGTAGACGTTGTTGCCGGCCGAGTCGCCGACGAGCAGCACGGGGATCCCGGCCTCGTCGAAGATCTCGGCGGAGTACATGTCGTAGGCCGTGAGCATGGCCCACTTCTCGCCCCGCTCCTTCATCGCGCGCAGGTGGGGGATGCGCACGCGGCGCTGCGGCGCGGCCTGGGCCCCGGTGCCGTAGGGCGCGGTGACCTCCCCGGCTGCGACGGTGGAGCCGGGGATCGGTGCTGAACTCGGAGGCTGCTCGCTCATGCAAGGACCCTATCGACGGGTCGGGCCGACGGGAGGGACCGCCCGAGCGACCCCACGCTGGGAAACCCCACCCTTTCCCGGCGAGCGGGACAGTTGCGGCCTTGTCGGGCACCGGTTCGCTGGACCGCTGATTTTGCGGGGCTCGTGCGTGCGCGGTGAGCCTTCTCCATCGTTCGGGGGTTTCTTTACCAAGTTCTTAACCGTCGAACCATTGGTCTGTTAGCGCAACCGTGTTTGGGTCGCCCTTGTGTGTCCGAACAAGGACCGCCAATTTCAACTGGAGGATTTGTGAAGAGACGTCATCTGAGCGCTCTCTCGGGTGCGGCCATCGCCGCCGTCACCCTGAGCCTCGTTTCCGCTCCGGCGCAGGCGACCCCCGCGCCGAAGGACTCGGAGCCCAAGGCTGCCAACCGGGAGCACGACCTGCCGAACCCCCTGGGCGACGCTGCTCGCGCCCTCCGCAAGGAGGCCGTCGACAAGCTCGTCAAGGGTGAGGCCACCACCGAGATGCGTGGGGGCCAGCGGGTCATCAAGCTCGCGGGCAACGCCAAGGCTCCGAAGGGGAGCAAGGAGGCGAGGGACCGTTTCGTGTCCTACCCGGTCGAGCGCGAGGAGGACATCTTCACCGTCCTCACCGACTTCGGCACCCAGACCAAGACCGGCTTCGACGCCACGCCCGGCCCGGTGCACAACAACATCCCGGCGCCCGACCGCGTCTGGGACGGCAACGCGACGGACGACAACTCGACGTACTGGACCGCGGACTTCAACCGCGCCCACTACGAGGACATGATGTTCGGCGACGGTGAGTCGTTCAAGGACTTCTACCTCAAGCAGTCGAACGGTCGTTTCGTGGCCAAGGGTGACGTCTCCGACTGGGTGACCGTGCCCTTCAACGAGGCCCGCTACGGCAAGAACAACAACGCCGACGGCTACTGGAACTACGTCAAGGACACCGCGACCGCTTGGTACAACGCCCAGAAGGCGGCCGGCAAGAGCGACGCCGAGATCACGACGTACCTCAAGCAGTTCGACAAGGTCGACCGCTACGACGCGGACCAGGACGGCAACTTCAACGAGCCCGACGGTTACATCGACCACTTCCAGGCCATCCACGCCGGTGAGGGCGAGGAGGCCGGCGGTGGTGCCCAGGGCACCAACGCCATCTGGTCGCACCGCTGGTACGCCTACTCCACCGACGCCGGCAAGACCGGCCCGGAGGGCGCGAAGCTCGGCGGTGTGCCGCTGGGCAACTCCGGCATCTGGATCGGTGACTACACCACCGAGCCCGAGAACGGTGGCCTCGGTGTCTTCACCCACGAGTTCGGCCACGACCTCGGTCTGCCGGACTACTACGACACCGCGGGTGGCGACAACGGCACGGGCTTCTGGACGCTGATGTCCGGTGGCTCGTGGCTCAACCACGGCACCGACTCGATCGGCACCACGCCGGGCTACATGGGCCCGCTCGAGAAGCTGCAGCTCGGCTGGCTCGACTACAAGACCGTGCCCTACGGCACGGACATGACGGTCAAGCTCAACCCGGCCGACCAGCCCAAGGGCACGGCGTCCTACCAGGCGCTCGCGGTCACGCTGCCGGACAAGACGGTCAAGACCGACTACAACACCCCGCACGGTGGCTCCTACGAGTGGTGGGGCGGGGCGAACGACAGCCTCAACAACACCCTGACCCGCACGGTGGACCTCACCAACGCGACCACCGGTTCGGTCTCGGCCTGGCTGCAGTACAACATCGAGCAGGACTACGACTACCTGTACGCCGAGGTGAGCACCGACGGTGGCGCGACCTGGAAGGACGCGGCAGCGCCGATCTCCGGTCCGTCCGACAACGCCGGCCTCACCCCGTGGGCGCAGAAGTCGTGGGACCTCACGCCGTACGCCGGCAAGAGCGTCCAGTTCCGCTTCCGCTACGCCACCGACGGCGGTCTGCACTTCGAGGGCCCGTTCCTCGACGACCTGGCCATCACCGTCGGCGGCACCACCGTCACCGACGACGTCGAGGGCGGCACCAACGGCTGGACGGCCGACGGGTTCACCCGCATGACCGGTTCCACGTCCGAGGTCGTCAGCCACTACTACCTGGCTGAGAACCGCACCTACACCGGGTACGACAACACCCTCAAGACCGGCCCGTACAACTTCGGCTGGGCCAACACCAAGCCCGACTGGGTGGAGCGGTTCCCGTACCAGAACGGCCTGCTGGTCTGGTACGTCGACGGTGAGTTCACCGACAACAACACCTCGGGTCACCCGGGTGGCGGCCAGTCGCTGCCGGTGGACGCACGTCCCGCCCCGTTGACGTTCGCCGACGGCGTGAAGCTGGGCAACCGGCGTCAGCCGTGGGACGCCACGTTCGGTCTCGAGCGGACCGACGCGGTGACCTTCCACCGCAACGGCACCGCGCTGAACGTCCCGTCGCAGCCGGCCATCCCGGTCTTCGACGACAGCGACCCGAACAAGTACTGGTCCGCAGCCAACCCCTGGTCCTCGGTCAAGGTTGCTGGCTCCGGCACGGTCATGAAGGTCAACAAGTCGGAGGACGGCGGCAACCAGCTGCAGGTCCAGGTCAGCTTCAAGTGACCTGACGCGCTGACCGAGGTCAGTGCGCACGACACGGCAGGGCCCCGGGATCCACGATCCCGGGGCCCTGNACAGACTCGAAGGAGGTCGCCGACCTGCGGCGACACGACAGCGCTCGACTACACCCAGCTCGACAAACCCAGTTCGACACCCAGTTCGACACCCAGTTCGACAAACCCAGTTCGACAAACCCAGGAGGACTGACTGATGGCAGACAGCTTCGAGGTGGTGCAGAGCGGCTCGGAGGACGAGCTGACCGAGGAACAACGGCACGAGGTCGTGGCGGCCCAGCTGCGCGGCGAGGCGAAGGCGGCTGGCCAGGGCCCCGAGGCCGTGGTCGCCGCCGTGGCGTCCGAGCTGGAGGAGATCGGGCTGGAGCCGGACGCCTCCGAGCTGCATCGGCGCTACGAGGAGATCGACCCCGAGATCCCCGAGCTGACCGATGCCGACGACGACGTCCCACCGGCCGACCAGGGGACCGGCGCGGCCACGGCGGCAGCGTCCGACGACCCGACCACGGAAGGTCCCGTCGCGGCCGGGGTCGACGCCGGCCGCGCGCACGCACCGGTCGACGACCAGACACCGCGCTAGCCCCCGCCACGGGAAGGGCCCCGTCAGCCGGCTGGCTGACGGGGCCCTTCGCGGTGCTGGCGGACCAGCAGACCTACTTGGGGGCCACCGTGATGTTGAGGTGACCACCGCTGGCGACGCCGTTGACCGTGACGGTCGTGCCCGTCTCGGGGACGTCCACGCCGTACCAGCCGGGCTGGTAGCGACCGGCGTGCGCGCCGGTGGCGGCGTGCTCGTCGGCGTTGAACCACCAGGTCTTGGTGTCGTCGAACCTCGGCACCGCCGGCTTGGAGGCGATCGTGCCGGCGACGCTGTTGTTGTGCAGCGTGATCGCGTCGGTGCGCTCGAGCCCGAAGGTCGAGTCGTACGCCGCGATCCGCGGGCGCATCAGCGTGCCGTCCGGCCAGTGGCTGAACTGCGGGTGGGCATCCACCGGCAGGATCAGTCCACCGCCCGGGTGCTCGCCGACGTTGTTGTCGCCGAACGACTCATCCCAGTAGTTGATGAGCATCCCGTTCTGGTACGGGTAGGTCTCCACCCAGTCGGGCTTGGTGTTGAGGAACCCGAAGTTGTAGGCCGTCTTGAGCGACGCGTCGTAGCCGTCGTACTGGCGGTTCTCCAGCACGTAGGCGTTGAAGTGGAAGCTCTCGGCCTTTCCGGTGGTGCGGATGAAGCCGTCGAGGACCCAGCCCTCGTCGGTCTCGGCGTTGCCCACGGTCGTCCCGTTGATGGCGACGTCGTCCACGGCGATGCCGTAGCCGATGACCGCCGGGTCCGTGGTGTAGCGCCACCGCAGGGCGTTGGTGCCGGCCGGCAGGGTGGCCGTCAGGTCGACATAGGCACCCGTGGCGAAACCGGTCGACGTGCCGGTGATCCCGGTGTGCGACGGGTTGTTGCTGTTCGGGTCGGTGGTGCTGGACCGGTTGGTCAGCACTGGCGTCCACGAGGTGCCACCGTTGCTCGAGGCCTCGAGGAAGGCGTAGTCGAAGTCGTCCTCGGTGCTGTAGCGGACCTTGGCCGTGAGCGACCCGGCGGTGATCCCGGTCGTCTTGGTCATGGTGTGCGTGAAGTCGTTGCCCTGTCCGCTGTAGAAGAACTGCGTCCCGGACGCGGGCACACCCACGTCGTCGACCCGCTTCTTGTCCGGCAGCACCACGAAGACCGCTTGCGGTGACTTGGACGCCGGGGTGTTCGGGCCGAGCTTGTGGGTCGACTTCACCCCGGCATGGGCCACCTCGTAGAACGGGCCCTTGGTGCCCTGGGCGCTCAGCCAGCCGAGCTGGAACTTCTCCCAGTTGCCGAGGTCGGTCGGGGCGTCGCCGATGCCGTCGGGGCTGCCGTCACCGATGTTGGCGCCCGAGGACATCAGGCTCCAGAACGCGGTGTTGTTCTCGGCGCCACCGGTGTTGCCCGAGGTGTCGTACAGGTCCGGCAGGCCGAGGTCGTGGCCGAACTCGTGCGCGAACACGCCGAGGCCACCGTTCTCGGGCTGGATCGTGTAGTCGTAGACCCACACGCCCGTCGGGTTGTTGGGGACCAGCGCGCTGGACACGATGCCGCCGTTGGAGCCGACGTTGACACCGACACCGAGCGGGCCGCCAGCCTGGATGTTGGCCCCGGAGCGGTGGCTCCAGATCGCGTCAGAACCCTGGTTCGGGTCACCGGCGGCCTGGTCGCCACCGGCGTGGACGATCTGGAAGTGGTCGATCACCCCGTCGGGCTCGGCGAAGTTGCCGTCACCGTCGATGTCGTAGCGGTCCTGGTGGTCGAAGGTCTTCAGGTAGTCCTGGATCTGCGCCATCGTCTGGCCACTGTCCAGCTGCGCCTTCACCCACACGGCGAGCGCGTCGCGGACCAGCGCCTTGCTGGTGTTGCAGACGATGTCGCCGCAGTAGTCCCGGCCGTAGAGGGCCTCGTTGAACGGGACCTTCACCCACTCGGTGACGGTGCCGTCGACGGAGTAGCGGCCCGAGGACTGCGTCTCGTAGTACTTCTTCATCCGGTTGAAGTACATGTCCTGGTAGTGGGCCTGGTCGTAGTTCGCCTGCCACAGGGTGGAGTTGTCAACGCTGCGATCCGGCTCGGGGATCTCGTTGTGCAGCGGGCCGGTCACGTCCGTGGTGCTGCCGTCCGGCGGCGGGCCCTGGAAGATCGGGTTCGGGAACTGCTGGTTTCCGAACTCGGCGATGACGACGAAGATCTTGTCCGTGCCCTCGTTGGTGAGCTCGACGTACTGACCCTTGCCGAGCTTGGCGACCGATCCCTGCATCGCCTTGTCGCCCTTGAGCTTGCGCTGGAGGGCGGTCTGTCGCAGGGCATCCTGCTTGATCGCCAACGGCGTGCGCAGGTTGTCGCTGCCGTGCTTGATCTTTCCGCCAGCCTTGTCCGTGGGTGGAACGGCTGCGGCAGAGCCGGTGCTGGCGACGAAGCCGGCGAGCACCATGCTGCCAATGGCGACCAGGCTGTAAGCCCTGCGCCTTCCTGAGTGGACCGTGTGTGTCACGTGGACCCTGCCTTCTATCGGTGGGAACTCCTCCTGGCGCCCGGTCGCGACGCTCCTCAAGAACGCGGGGTGACCCGGACTTTCACAGTGAAGACCTGCCTGTCCGAAATGTGATCACCCCACAACCGGTTTGTTATCCATTCGTGATCTCACGCTCCCGACCACCGTGTCGCCGTGCGGCGGCTGGGGCCGCTCCGCGGGCCCTGGTGACAGATGTCATGGCGGTCGCGGCGTGCATCCGCCGCCGACGCAGGGTGGCGTGCAGGCCGGCCACGCCGGCCCGTAGGCTCGCCCGGTGGACTACGACGACGTCGTCATCGGTGCGGGGCACAACGGGCTCACCGCCGCGGCATACCTCGCCCGTGCAGGCAGGCGCGTGCTGGTGCTGGAGGCGGCCGACCACGTCGGCGGCGCCGCCGTGTCGGCCCGGGCGTTCCCGGGAGTGGACGCGCGGCTGTCGCGCTACTCGTACCTCGTCTCACTGCTGCCGCGGCAGGTCATCAGCGACCTCGATCTCGACGTCCGGCTGATCCGGCGACGGTTCTCGTCGTTCACCCCCGTCCCGTCGCAGCCCAGTCGGGGGCTGCTCGTCGACCACGGGGACACCGAGGCGACCGCGGCCGGCTTCGCGCAGCTCACCGGCAGCCCGCGGGAGTATGCCGCGTGGCAGCAGTTCTACGGGCGCGTCCAGCAGCTGGCCGAGCGGGTCTTCCCGACCGTGCTCGAGCCGCTGCGCACCGAGGCGGAGGTGGCCTCCCTCGTCGGCGACGACGACCTGTGGGACGCCTTGGTGCGCCGGCCGCTGGCCCAGGTGCTCGAGGAGGAGTTCTCCGACGACACGGTGCGCGGCATCGTCGCCACCGACGCCCTCATCGGCACCTTCGCGCGGATGGGTGGCGCCGACCTGCGCCAGAACGTCTGCTTCCTCTACCACCTCATCGGTGGCGGCACGGGTGACTGGGACGTCCCCGTCGGCGGCATGGGCGCGGTCACCGACGGGCTGGCCCGCGCCGCTGTCGCGGCCGGCGCCGAGATCCGCACCTCCACCCGCGTGCTGGCGGTCGACCCGGACGGCGAGGTGCACTTCGACGGCGGCTCGGCGCGGGCGACCACGATCCACGCGGCGTGCGCGCCCGCGGTCCTCAACTCGTTGCTCGCGGCGGCCGGCGCCGACCCGGTGCCCACCGAGGAAGCGCCCGAGGGCGCGCAGCTCAAGGTCAACATGCTGCTCTCGCGCCTCCCGCGGTTGCGTGACGAGTCCGTCGACCCCGCCGCCGCGTTCGCCGGCACGTTCCACATCAACGAGGGCTGGGCGCAGCTCGACGAGGCGTATGCCGCCGCTGACGCCGGGCGCGTGCCGCAGCTGCCGCCGTGCGAGATCTACTGCCACAGCCTGTCGGACCGCTCGATCCTCGGCCCTTCGCTGGCGGCGACGGATGCCCAGACGCTCACGTTGTTCGGGCTGCACCTTCCGGCCCGGCTGTTCCGCGGCACCAGCGAGGAGCACGACGCGGCCAAGGACCTCGCGCTCGCCCGGACGCTCGAGTCGCTCAACTCGGTGCTCGCCGAGCCCATCCAGGACGTTCTGCTCCGCGATGCCGACGGGGCCTACTGCCTGGAGGCGCGGACGCCGGTCGAGCTCGAGGCGGACCTCGGCCTCCCGGGCGGCAACATCTTCCACCGGTCGCTGCAGTGGCCGTGGGCCGAGAGTGCGTCCGAGGTCGGCAGCTGGGGCGTGGAGACGGTGTACCCGACGGTCCGCATCGCCGGTGCCGGCGCCCGCCGTGGTGGGGGAGTCAGCGGCATCCCGGGCCACAACGCCGCGATGTCGGTGCTGAAGGGCTGAGCAGTCGTCAGGCCCCGGGGACCCGGCCGCCTGCCTGGCTGCCACGCAGTGACTCGAGCAGTGCCCGCTGGAACCCCGGGTGGACCCGCGTGAGCATGAGTCCACCCTCTCGTGACAGCTGCACACAGATGGCGTTGAACCACTCGTTCCCGGCGTAGACCGCCGCACCGATGATCGCCGGCATGAGCAGGATGCCCGAGTTGGGGCGTCCCTGGAGGGTGGCCACGATGGCGAAGGTCACCCCTACGACGAAGAGGACGACAGCGGCACGGCGGACGCGGCGATGGCGACGCCACACGGCGGCCTGCATGGGGACCTGGATCTCATAGCTCTTCGAGCTGGCCATGCTCGCGACCAGCCACGGGAAGAACCCGAAGATGATCATGAACCAGGACCAGGTGGGCGCCGCGCTTCCCTTGATGGTCAGCACGTCGGCCGTCGGGGTCCCGGTCTTGACGCACACCGGCGGAAGCGGGACGACGCGGAAGGTCGACTCGGACACCTGGACGCTGGGCACCTGGCAAGGCTAGGTGCCGAGCAGGGCCGCAGACGGGCGATCCGGCAGATCCGGGGCATTCGGTTGGCCCGTGGCATTCGGTTGGCCGGGGCCGTTCGGTTGGCCCGGTTGATCGTGCGCGGGGGCTCGGATGCCTCGGGGGTTGCCTCGCTGGGGCGCGATCGGCGTCGTCGTGAGCCGTTGGGTTGAGGAGCGCAACCTCCTTTGGTCCCAACCGTTTTCCCCGATGTCGTCTTCTGGCGGCAGTCCGTTCGTTGTCCACAGGCTGCTTCCGGTCAGCGCCTCGGGCTGTCGGTGCCGCCGTGTAGGATCGAACACATGTTCGAGAGCGTGCAGGACGTGCAGGGGGCCGACCCGGCCGTCCTCGCTGGTGCGCTCTTGGCCTTGACTGACGACGAGATCGCGGACCTGCCGGTCGAGCAGGCGGAGGCGCTGGCCCTGGCGTCGCAGCGGGTGGTGAGTGCGGTGACCGCGCGGCAGCGGTCGGCGATGGAGACCGTGGCCCGGCGGTGCGACGAGCGGGCCGAGCTCGACGCGGCCGACGTGGTCGCGGCCGGCCCGCGACGGCAGCGGTTGTCCGGGCACGCGGTCGCGGCGGGGTCGCTGGCGGCGTTGCTGCACGTGTCGCCGCGGACCATGTCGACCCGGATCGACCAGGCCCGCCGGGTGGTGTGCGCGCTGCCGCAGGTGCAGGCCCTGGCCTGGGCGGGTGACCTCGAGCCCTACCGGGTCGACGCGGTCGTTGCGGAGTCCGCGGCCGCGCCGCCCGAGCGGTTGCACGAGTTCGAGGCCCGGGTGCTGGAGGGCGGGATCACCGAGGTGTCGTGTGCGGCGCTGCGCCGCCGGGCCCGCCGCGCGGCGGACCGGTGCGCGCCCGACGACGCCGACCGGCACGCCGCGCTGGCCCGGGGCCGCAGCGACGTGCGGGTCCGCCCGGGGGAGTGCACCGGCATGACCCGGCTGGTGGCCGACCTACCGACGCCCATGGCCATGCAGGTCTGGGGTGCCGTCGATGGGCTAGCGGGTGAATACGCCCGCGCCAACCCCGGGCAGCGGATCGGCGCGCTGCGGGCCGATGCGCTGGCCGACCTGATCGCCGCCAACGCCACGATCAGCACCACCATCGAGCTCGTCGCCCCGATCACCAACCAAGGCCCGGACGGCGACCACCACCACGACACGGAGCAGGGCAACGGCCACCACGCCGCCCGTCCCGACCTCGGCGTGTCGGCCGAGTGCCTCGACGAGCCCACCGACCTGTGGTCCCCCGAGCCGGGCGACGAGCCCACCGATCTCGGCGGCTGTGAAGAGCTCGACGACGGGGTGCTGCACGACCACGACGGCACCGTGTGGTTCGTGTCCTCCCACACCGAGGTGCCGCTGCTCGGGTCGCTGCTCCCCTCGGACGTGGTGGACCTGCTCAATGACCCGGACGTCACCATCCGCCTCGCCCGCAGCGACTCGGTCACCGGCGCCATCCGCTGGCAGGACCCGACCACCTACCGCCCCGGCGCCAGGACCGCGCGGGCGGTCCGGTCCCGCGACGGCACCTGCCGGTTCCCCGGCTGCGCGACCGCCGCCCGACGCTGCCAGCTCGACCACGTGGTGCGACATCCCGACGGGCCGACCACCGTCACCAACCTGCAGACCCTGTGCGCGACCCACCACGGGTTCAAGCACCACGCCGGCTGGCAGGTCTCCATGGACGGGCGCGGGATCTGCACCTGGACCGCGCCCGACGGCCGCACCCACACCACCCACCCGATGGACCGCCACGGCCACCAGGCCGCCTGACCACTTACGTCATCGTCCTCTCATGCCGATGAGCGGACGTCCTGAGATGAGTTCGGCTAGCGTGCCCACCATGTTCAGCGTCGGGGAGCAGGCTGCCGTTCGCGGTGCGTTTGAACTCGCTGATTATGTCGGCGAACTCAACATGCTTCCGTTGGACTCAGGCGATGAGGTCTGCTTCGTGCTCGCCCAAGCGGACCTCTTGTCGCTTACCGGCGACATACGCGTGTTGGAGCAAGTCCTACAGCAGGTAGTTGGACGCAAGGTTTGGGTCTTGGCTTCCGTCGACGGCGAAACAGTGCCCTTCGGATAGGGCGCGTCCGGACATGCCGCCGGTCGTGCCTTGACGGCACACCTGCGGGGCCGTCCTAGGGTGGTCGATGGCTGGGCCGAGCGGCCGGTGACGAGGTTCGAGCGCAAGGGGACTGCCGCCGGCCGCGGCATCGCCGACCTGCGGTACCGACGGACAGCCTGACCGACCGGGCGCAGCGCGGATCGGGTAGGTCAGCCGCCCCCGGCGATGTTGACCAGCCACGAGGTCCCGAACCGGTCGACGCACATCCCGAACTCGTCGCCCCACGGCTGGGCGGCCAGCTCGACCGTCACGGTCCCTCCGTCCGACAGCGCCTGCCAGTAGCCGCGCAGTTCCTC
>NZ_LMST01000001.1:1968301-2181911 GCF_001429685.1 Phycicoccus sp. Soil803
TCTGAAGCCGCCGGTCTCGACGGCACCAGCCGTCCGGTTCGACGACCCGGCACGCGAGGACTGCACGAACCGCCCGATCATGCCGCGATTCGCTCGGACCTACTGAGGACCGATCGACGTGTCAGGCCCGATAGTCCTCGAACTCCCAATAACCCATTCGTGCCAGGCGCTCACCGATCTCGTGCCACGTCCGGGCTTGAACTGACTCCACACGTCCAGCCAGCCACCTGCGAAGAGCGTTCTGGTCGAACGAGGCGAAGTGATCCGAGGTGTGCGTCACTCCGCCGCGAGTCGGATCGCCGCGACGTCCGCTCATGCCGATGAGCGCGCACTACGCTGCGAAGCGTGGGCCAGGATGACGAGGGGATGGCGACCGCGGTGCCGTCCACCGACGACAAGACCGTGGCGGACCGCCTGACACTCATCTCGCGCGTGGAGTGGTTCGAGCTAGAACAGCCGGTGTTCGTTCAAGAGGGCGAGTGCTACTGGGTTGACCGAGGCTCGAGGAGCCTCGTAGTTGAAAGCGCAGAGGGCCACAGAAGGTCCTTCTCGGCGAAGCCGTCGGGACCTGACACCCCCCGTTGAGCCATCCGCACATGCCGCATTCCGATCGAGCACGGGCGGCTGCCGCGCCAACAGGAGAGATGCTCCCGTGAGCCAGACCCAGGAGCAAAGGCTGATCGGTCATCTGGCTTTGGCTCTGGAAGGAGTGGCCAACGACCTCGAAGTAGTACGTCGCTGCCCCCCAAGAATCGAAACTATCGCCGCGCGACTCCTCCCAAAGGCGTTTGAACCATCGACTCGGCACCGGCTAAGCCTTGCACGCAACGCACTCTCACGCCGCAACCCGCTCGCGGATCGAGGGGGATCAGGAGCGCTTGTCTCCGACCGTAGTCACGACGCTTAGCGTGCCCGTTGTTGCGACCAGCACTATGAAGAGCAGGCCGAGTGGCCCTTGCAGGCGTTCCCCAACTGGCCGCGTGAATCCCAGGACGAGGCCGACGCCAAGTCCGCCGAGGCCGGAGATTAGGAGAGCGAGGTTCGTGATGCGCTTCCACGGCTTCGTCACCGCGGACTCGGTCGGACTCGCGTCCTCGCGTGCCCGTCGTTCGTTCACGTCCTCAGCGTGCACTTCAATCTCCGCTCATGCGGCTGTTCGCGCACTCGGCCGATGAGCGGACGCTGCAAATCATCCAGAAGTGTCTGGTGGTCTAGGAGCCGAATCCCGTCGGTAGCTGGTCGGCCACTCGAACACTGCGTCCCGGTCACCGGCTTTGAACGCTCTATCTGCCGCCATGACGCAAGCCCAGAGGTCCGCGGGAAACCGACCGCGGCTCTTCTTCCCGAGCGATGAAGCGTCAGTACAACGTGTAGTTCGAGGACGGGCTCGGCTTCTCTGTGTCGCTGAGCGGGCCTAGACACACTGCTTGAGGACGGGTCCCTTGTTCCGACGCTGGATGTACTTGGCCATGCTCGACGTATGTCTCTCCAACGCCCGCTCATGCCGCGGAGCGGACGGTCGATCATGCCGATGAGCGATCACAGCGTCGCGGCCTGCAAGCATGAGCGTTATGAGGCATGAGGCCAGCCGGATCGACGTTCAGCGCGAGGTCGTCCTAAGGACGCCGCGATTGAGCCTAACCTCATGGCGAGTCGACGACGTTGAGTCATTGCACGAGGTGCACTCCGATCCACAGACGATGGAATTCGTCCGCAATGGACGTCCTGAATCGCGACCGGAGGTCGAGCAGTTGGTCGATCAATACATCGCGGAGCACGCCGCGCGTGGGTGGACCAAGTGGCGCCTAGCGGACTTCGATGACCAGTTGGTTGGTAGGGCAGGCTTCGGTGGAACTTCCGAGAGCCGGGGACTGAGCTATCTCATCCGGCGAAGTCGGTGGGGACTCGGGCTGGCCACTGAAATCGCCGAAGCCCTCGTCGGCTGGCACCTGTCGCACACCGTTGGTGTCCCGCTCCGGGCCATCGTCGCGGTCGGCAACGACGCCAGCGCCAGAGTGCTGGAGAAAGTCGGCTTCGACGAGGCCGGGCTAGAAGACTTTGAGGGGACGATCTGCCGCGCATTCATGCATCCGGAATCCGACTAGCCCAAGCTGGATGCGAAACGCACTCACTCGCCGCTGTGCGGGTGCCGCCGAGACCGCGCCGGACAGCGCGCTGACCACCGAGGACGGCGGCAATCGGGCGTCCGGTGCCTTCGCGAATCTTGTGAGATCGGCACTCCATCGCGAGACCGTAGACGTCTTCCCTCAGCGCTGATTAGCGCTCGTCCTGAGGTAGTCGAAGCGCGAGAACCAGTCCAGTCACCTGCTTGGTGAGGGCCAGTGTTGGCTCGTGCGCAGCAACTGCTCACCAAGGCGCAGGCCGTCCTGAGGGGAGCCGTCTCGACCCGGCCTCGCCGCCGCCCTTGCCTGGCCTCGGAGGCGTGTTTGCGGTCGAGGTCGAGGTCATGGCGGGGTCAGTCCATTCCAGGGTCGAGGGCGCCGCGGTATGCGGCCCGGTAGAGGCGGGCGGCGGTGACCATGCGCCCACCGTCGGGGGTTATGCAGACGGTGCGCATGGCGGGTGACGCGTCGAACGGGGATGCCTCGGACCCGGAGGCGGCGGCGCGTCCGGCGTCCTCGGCGATGGCAGCCATGAGGTCGAGGTCGAGCAGCGGGGGCACGGTGAAGGCGACGGTGGTGAGGTCGAGCGGGACCGTCGGCGCGGTGTCGACAGGTGCGGTCATCGGGGGGACCTTTCACGGGCGGGGTCGGTGCAGGACCCGCCGGGGTCCGGGGCGATGCTCGGACGGTAGCAGGGCTCCGGGTGGGCCGCAGCGGACTGCGTCGAGTCGCGGATGAACGGTTCGTCTTCGATGGGCCTTCTCCCGCCTGAGCGTCGTCTCGCCCGCTCATGTCGCTGTCAGCGCGGGTGCCGGCAGAACCGAGGCCCGCGGCATACCGTCATCGACGCAGCCAACCCGCGTGGCACGTAACGCCGGGGAAACACAACTAGGGCAAGATCCGACACATGGATCGTCAGCAGGAGTTCGTCCTTCGCACCATCGAGGAGCGCGACATCCGCTTCGTGCGGTTGTGGTTCACCGATGTGCTCGGGACCCTCAAGTCCGTCGCCGTCGCCCCCGCCGAGCTCGAGGGGGCCTTCGCCGAGGGCATCGGCTTCGACGGCTCGGCCATCGAGGGCTTCGCCCGCGTCTACGAGGCGGACATGCTGGCCAAGCCCGACCCGGCGACGTTCCAGGTGCTCCCGTGGCGCGGTGAGAACCCGGGGACCGCGCGGATGTTCTGCGACATCACCCTGCCCGACGGTTCACCGAGCCACGCCGACCCGCGGCACGTGCTGCAGCGGGCGCTGAGCCGGGCCAGCGACCTGGGCTTCACCTTCTACACCCACCCCGAGATCGAGTTCTACCTGCTCAAGGCCGGGTTCAAGCCGGGCGACAACCCCGAGCCGGTCGACCAGGCGGGCTACTTCGACCACGTCCCGCACGGCACCGGCCACGACTTCCGGCGCGCGGCGATCACCATGCTCGAGTCGATGGGGATCTCCGTCGAGTTCAGCCACCACGAGGGTGGCCCCGGCCAGAACGAGATCGACCTGCGCTACGCCGACGCGCTGTCCACGGCCGACAACATCATGACCTTCCGCACCGTCATCAAGGAGGTGGCCCTCGAGCAGGGCATCTTCGCCTCCTTCATGCCCAAGCCGTTCGCGGAGCACCCGGGTTCGGGGATGCACACCCACATGTCGCTGTTCGACGGCGACAGCAACGCCTTCTACGAGGCCGGCGCGCCCTACCAGCTGAGCAAGGTCGGTCGGCAGTTCATCGCCGGTCTCCTGCGGCACGGCGCGGAGATCACCGCCGTGACCAACCAGTGGGTCAACTCCTACAAGCGGCTCTGGGGTGGCGGTGAGGCACCGGCCCACCTGACCTGGGGCCACAACAACCGATCGGCGATGGTGCGGGTCCCGATGTACAAGCCGGCCAAGGGCCAGAGCAGCCGGGTGGAGGTCCGCACCCTCGACGCGGCCTGCAACCCCTACCTCGCCTTCGCGCTGATGCTGTCGGCCGGGCTCAAGGGCATCGAGGAGGACTACGACCTGCCCGCCGAGACCGAGGACGACGTCTGGGGCCTGACCTCCTCCGAGCGCCAGGCGATGGGCATCGAACCGCTGCCCACGTCGCTCTACGAGGCCATCCGCGTCATGGAGAAGAGCGAGCTCGTCGCCGACACCCTGGGCGAGCACGTCTTCGACTTCTTCCTGCGCAACAAGCGAGCCGAGTGGGACGACTACCGCGGCGAGATCACCCGGTTCGAGCTCGAGCGCTACCTGCCCGGGCTCTGACGCCCGGACACCGCAGCCACCGGCCCGAGTGCCACCGGCCCGAGTGCCATGCCGACCAGCAACTAGGCTGACCCGGTGACCTCCGGCCGCCTTGTCTCGCAGACGGCCACCTTGGCCCGCCTCGGGTTCGCCGACCCGCCGCGCGCCGTCCAGCTGCTCGGGGACCCTGCCCTCGCCGGTCTGGTCGACCCGCTCGACGACCTCTTCAGCGACGGCCTGCCCGACGCCCTCGGCGTCGTCGCCGACCCCGACCTCGCGCTCCTCAGCCTGGTCCGGCTGATGGAGTCGCTGCGTGCGTCCGCACCCCGTCGCCGCGACGACGAGTCCGGCGTCGGCGCCCAGGTGTCCGGTCTGGTCGCGGCCCTGCGCCACCGCGGACCCGCGCGCGACCGGCTCCTGGCGGTGCTGGGCGCCTCGACCGCCCTCGGCGACCACCTCGTGGCCCACCCCGAGCACTGGAGCAGCGTCGCCCAAGCCCGGCCACTGACGCCGACCGAACGCGTCGAGGAGCTCGTCGCCGCGGTGAGCGCACCCGGTGCGCACACGGCATACGACGCGCTGCGGATCGGCTATCGACGGCAGCTGCTCGCGATCGCGGCCCTCGACCTGACGTCGGGGGAGCCCGAGCGGGCCCTGCCCGAGGCGGCCGCCGCGCTGGCCGACCTCGCCGAGGCGGCGCTGGAGGCGGCGCTGGTCATCGCCCGCACCGAGGTGGGGGAGCAGGCCGACCTGTGCGACTTCGCCGTCATCGGGATGGGCAAGACCGGCGGCCGCGAGCTCAACTACGTCAGCGACGTCGACGTCATCTTCGTGGCCGAGCCCCGCGAGGGCGTCGACGAGGCCAGCGCCATCGCCGCCGCGACCGGCCTGGCGACCCACCTGATGCGGGCCTGCTCGACCAGCACGGGTCAGGGCACCCTGTGGCCGGTCGACGCGGCCCTGCGCCCGGAGGGCAAGAACGGCCCCCTGGTGCGGACCATCGACAGCCACCGCACCTACTACGAGCGCTGGGCCAAGACCTGGGAGTTCCAGGCGCTGCTCAAGGCCCGCCCGGTGGCCGGTGACCGCGAGCTCGGCGCGGCCTACATCGCGGCCGTCAACCCGCTGGTCTGGCGCGCGGCGTCGCGCGACAACTTCGTCGAGGACGTCCAGGCCATGCGCCGCCGCGTCGAGCAGCACGTGCCGTCGGGGGAGGCCGCCCGTCAGCTCAAGCTGGGGCCCGGTGGGCTGCGCGACGTCGAGTTCAGCGTCCAGCTCCTCCAGCTCGTGCACGGTCGGTCCGACGACTCGCTCCGCTCGGGCACCACGTTGGAGGCGCTCGACGCCCTCGCCCGCGGCGGCTACGTGGGGCGCGAGGACGCGGCCACCCTCGACGCCTCGTACCGGTTGTTGCGGACCCTGGAGCACCGGATCCAGCTGTTCCGCCTCCGGCGCACCCACCTCATGCCGACCGCCGACAGCGACCTGCGCCGCCTCGGACGGGCGCTCGGCCACCGCTCCGACGCCGCCAAGGCGGTCGTCGCGCAGTGGCAGCAGCAGGCCCGCGAGGTCAGGCGGATCCACGAGCGACTCTTCTACCGACCGCTCCTGGCCGCCGTGGCCCGGCTCAGCTCGAGCGACGCCCGGCTGGCTCCCGAGGCCGCCCGGGAGCGGCTCGCCGCCCTCGGCTTCCGCGATCCCGCGGGCGCCATGCGCCACCTCGAGGTGCTGACCGCGGGGGTGAGCCGCCGCGCGGCGATCCAGCGCACCCTGCTCCCGGTGATGCTGGGCTGGTTCGCCGACGAGGCCGACCCCGACGGGGGACTGCTGGCGTTCCGCAAGGTGAGCGAGGAGCTCGGCTCGACGCACTGGTACCTGCGCCTGCTGCGCGACGAAGGGTCGGCCGCGGAGCGGCTCGCCCACACCCTCGCGCGCAGCCGGTATGCCGCGGACCTCCTCGTCGGCGCACCGGAGTCGGTGGCCATCCTCGGCGACGCCGGCGGCCTCACCCCGATCTCCCGCGAGGACCTCATCCGCCGGATGCGGGCCGCGGCCGGGCGGCAGTCCGACCCCGACAAGGCGGTGCGGGCCGCGCGCAGCATCCGGCGGCAGGAGCTCTTCCGCATCGCGGTGGCCGACCTGTCCGGCAGCCTCGACCTGGACGGGGTCGGGACTGCCCTCACCGACCTGACGGCCGCCCTCGTCGAGACCGCCCTGCAGGTCGCGATCCAGACCGTCGAGTCCAAGCACGGCCAGCTCGTCACCGACGTCCTCGTGGTCGGCATGGGCCGGCTCGGGGGCGGCGAGATGGCCTACGGCTCCGATGCGGACGTCCTCTTCGTGCACGACCCCCACGAGGGCGCGAACGACGCAGCCGCGCAGGAGCAGGCCCTCGAGACCGTGCAGGAGCTGCGTCGCCTCCTCTCCTCGGCCGGTCCCGACCCGCAGCTGGGTCTGGACGCCGACCTGCGACCGGAGGGGAAGAACGGACCCCTCGTCCGCAGCCTGCCCAGCTATCGCGCCTACTACGGTCGCTGGTCGCTCACCTGGGAGTCGCAGGCGCTGCTGCGCGCCACCCCGCTGGCCGGTGACCTCGAGCTGGGAGAGCGCTTCGTCGAGCTGATCGACCCGCTGCGCTGGCCCCGCGAGGGGCTCACCGGGCCGCAGGTCAGGGAGATCAGGACCCTCAAGGCACGGATGGAGGCGGAGCGGCTGCCCCGGGGCGCCGACCCCAAGAGCCACTTCAAGCTCGGGCGCGGTGGGCTGTCCGACGTCGAGTGGACCGTGCAGCTCATCCAGATGCGACACGCTCACGCGGTCCCGGCCCTCCGGACCACGAGCACCCTTCCGGCGCTGGACGCTGCGGAGGAGGCCGGGCTGATCGAGGTCGACCAGGCCTCGGCGCTGCGCGACGCGTGGTCGTTCGCGTCGCGCCTGCGCAACGCCTCGGTGCTCTACCGGGGCCGGCCGGTGGACAGTGTGCCGTCGGACCTGCGGGTGGCCGACGGGGTGAGTCGGATCCTCGGGGGAGAGCCCGGGAGCGGGGCAGACCTCGCGGAGAACTACCGACGCGCAGCCCGCCATGCGCGGACCGTGATGGAGCTCAACTTCTACGGCTCCGCCTAGGAAGGTACGGTCGGGCGCATGGCCAGCGGGACGGACGACACGGTCACCGTGGCCTCGTTCGCCGAGGTGCTCCGCGCCCCGCTCGCCCGCCCGGTCCTCGCGGCGGCGATGCTGTCGACGTGGGGCGACCACATCGCTCGCATCACCGCCGCGGCAGTGGTGTTCAGCTGGACCGGATCGGCGCTCGCCACGGCCGCGACGTTCGCGGTCGCGCTGGTGGCCAGCCCGCTGGGAAGGACGCTGCTCGCGCCGATCCGGGGCCGGTTGACCCCCCGCGCCTGCCTCATCGGCAGTCACCTGATCGCAGCGCTGCTGGTCGGTGTCCTCATGGTCGTGGTCGCCACCAGCCGGTCCGTCCTGCTGGTCCTGACGCTGGTGGCCCTGATCGGGTTCGTCGCAGGCCCCGCGGTCCCCAGCAGCCGGCTGCTGCTCACCGCCATCGTCCCCGACCGGCGCCTCCACACCCACGCCGCCGGGCTGAGCACCCTTGCGGTGCAGGTGAACCAGGCCATCGGGCTGGCCGTCGGTGGAGCCGCCATGAGCCTGATCGGTGGCACCAAGGCCCTCGTGCTCGACCTGCTGACGTTCGTCGTGGGTGCGGTGGTCCTGATCACGGTGAAGCCTCCCCAGCCCACGGTCGGGCCCGGCGCAGCCCCGCTGCCCAGCCGGCTCGCCGACCTCCGCCGCGGCTGGCACCAGGTCCGCGGCAGCCGGGCCCTGACCGCCGTGCTGGGGCTGTTGGTGGCGAACGCCCTGGCCATCGCCGCGCCGGCGGCCGTGGCCCTGCCGTATGCCGCGCAGCAGGACACGTCGTCGACCTGGGGAGGCCTGCTGATGGCCGCGCCGATCCTCGGTGCCGTGGTCGGCCTGCTGCTCATCGGGCGGCTCCCCGCGGAGCGCCAGGCCTCGCTCGTGCTCCGCCTCGCGCTGCTGACCCCGCTGCCGCTCCTCGTCACGATCCTCGAACCACCACCGCCGGTGGTCTGGCTCGCGTGGTTCGGCTGCGGTGCCCTTCAGTGCCACCTCCGGCCGCTGGAGTCCGCCTTCGCCGGACTCGCCCCCACGGCCGGGCGCGGCGGGGTCCTCGGGCTGGCTGGCGTCCTGTCGGTGGTCGTGACCGGGGCGGGCTTCGTCGTCGCGGGCTGGATCTGCGAGCGGACCACCCCTGCCGCCACCGTTGGCATCTGCGCCGTCGTGACCTTGGGCGTCCTCGTCCTGCTGGCCGCCAAGTGGCCCCAGGACGTGCTGCCAGGGAGCGCGAGACCGGGGGCTGAGACCGCACCGGGACGCCCCACGCGCCCCACCTAGACTTGCCGCATGCTCTCCACGATCGACCTGCGCGGACGGGAGCTGGGCGTCCGCGAGCTGCGCCACCTGCTGCCCCGCGCCGAGTTCGACGTCGCCGCGGCGGTCGAGACGGTCCGGCCGATCTGTGAGGACGTCCGTCATCGAGGCGCCCAGGCCCTCTACCAACTGGGGGAGCGGTTCGACGGCGTCCGCCCGACCGCCCTGCGGGTGCCCGCCGAGGTGCTGCAGGCCGCCCTCGCGGAGCTCGACCCGCAGGTCCGCGCCGCGCTCGACGAGGCGATCCGACGCGTGCGCCTCGTGCACGAGGACCAGCGACGCACCACCACGACCACCACCGTCGTGCCGGGTGGGGAGGTCAGCGAACGCTGGGTGCCGGTCGACCGGGTCGGTCTCTATGTCCCGGGCGGTCGCGCGGTCTACCCCTCCAGCGTCGTCATGAACGTCGTGCCGGCCCAGATCGCCGGCGTCGGCTCGCTGGCCGTGGCCAGCCCGCCGCAGCGCGACAACTCCGGGGTCTTCACCGGCTACCCCCACCCGACCGTCCTCGCCGCCTGCGCGTTGCTGGGCGTCGACGAGGTGTATGCCGTGGGCGGCGCCCAGGCGGTCGCGGCCTTCGCCTTCGGGTTCGAGGACGAGTCCGGTGCGAGCGGTGCCGCCGTGGTCTGCGAGCCGGTCAGCCTCGTCACCGGACCGGGCAACATCTACGTGGCCGCGGCCAAGCGCTACCTCAAGGGCGTCATCGGCATCGACTCCGAGGCCGGACCGACCGAGATCGCGATCCTCGCCGACGACACGGCGGTGCCCGCCCACGTCTCGGCCGACCTGGTGTCCCAGGCCGAGCACGACCCGCAGGCCGCCTCGGTGCTCGTCACCGACTCGGTGGCGCTCGCCGACGCGGTGCGCGCCGACCTCGAGGACCGGGTGGCGAACACCAAGCACTCCGAACGGGTCCGCGAGGCGCTCACCGGGCCGCAGTCGGGCATCGTGCTGGTCGACGACCTCGACGCCGGCCTCGCGGTGGTCAACGCCTACGCCGCGGAGCACCTCGAGCTGCAGGTGGCCGACGCCGCCGCCGTCAGCGAGCGGGTCCGCAACGCCGGCGCGATCTTCGTCGGACCACACTCGCCGGTCAGCCTGGGCGACTACGTCGCGGGGTCCAACCACGTGCTGCCCACCGGCGGCTGCGCCTGCCACAGCAGCGGGCTGTCGGTGCAGTCGTTCCTGCGTGGCGTGCACGTCGTCACCTACTCCCGGGCGGCGCTGGAGGAGGTGGCCCACCACGTGGTCACCCTGGCGCAGGCCGAGGACCTCCCGGCCCACGGCGAGGCGGTCCAGGTCCGGTTCGGGCAGGGCTGACCCGACCATGACCCAGACCCCCGACGACGGTGGCATCACCGCGCTGCTCCGTGACGACCTTCGCGGTGAAAAGCCTTACGGCGCACCGCAGCTCGACGTGCCCGTCCGACTCAACACCAACGAGAACTCCTACCCCGTCCCGCCGTCCGTCGTGGCCGAGATCACCGCCGCGGTCGCCGCGGTGGCGGCCGACCTGAACCGCTACCCCGACCGTGAGTTCACCGAGCTGCGGACTGCCCTCGCGGCATACCTGTCGTCGTCGGGAACCTCCGTCGACCCGGCGCAGGTCTGGGCCGGCAACGGCTCCAACGAGGTGCTGCAACACGTGGTGCTCGCCTTCGGCGGCCCCGGTCGCACGGCCCTGGGCTTCACCCCCGCCTACTCGATGCACCCGATCATCAGCGGCTCGGTCGGCAGCACGTGGGTCAACGGGCTGCGCGGAGCGGGTGGCACGCCCTTCGACCTGACCGTCGAGTCCGCGGTCGCCCAGGTCCGCGCCCACGACCCCCACGTCGTCTTCCTCTGCTCACCGAACAACCCCACCGGCACTGCCCTGGGGCTCGAGGTCGTCGAGGCCGTGTATGCCGCGGCGGAGCGTGCCGTCGTCGTCGTCGACGAGGCCTACGAGGAGTTCGCCCGCCCCGGCACGCCGAGTGCCCTGACCCTGCTCGAGGGCCGTCCCAGGCTCGTCGTCACGCGGACGATGAGCAAGGCGTTCGCGTTCGCGGGAGGGCGGCTCGGCTACCTCGCCGCCGACCCTGCCCTGGTCGACGCCCTCCGACTCGTGCGGCTGCCCTACCACCTGTCCGCCCCCACCCAGGCGATCGCGCTGGCCGCGCTGCGGCACGCGCCCGAGATGCTCGCGACCGTCGAGGTCATCAAGGAGCAGCGCGACCGGATCGTCGCAGAGCTCGCCCGGCTCGGGCTCGACCCGGTCGCCAGTGACGCCAACTTCGTCCTGTTCGGCGGTCTCGACGACGCCGCGCAGACCTGGCGGGCGCTGCTGGACCGGGGAGTACTGGTCCGCGACGTGGGGATCCCCCACTATCTTCGTGTCACGGCCGGGACCCCGGCCGAGACCGGTGCGTTCCTCGCCGCCATGGCGCAGGTCGCCCGAGCTGAGCAGGACAGGAGCGCCCCGTGACGCAGGACAACGGAACCTTCGACAGCGTGGCCGGTGACCGCACCGTCTCGCTGAGCCGCTCCACGTCCGAGTCCAGCGTCGAGCTGGAGCTCAACCTCGACGGCACGGGGCAGTCCGACATCTCCACCGGTGTCCCCTTCTACGACCACATGCTCGCGTCGCTCGCCAAGCACTCGCTCATCGACCTCCGGGTCAAGGCCAGCGGCGACGTGCACGTCGACGCCCACCACACGGTCGAGGACGTCGCCATCGTGCTCGGCGACGCCCTGCGCGAGGCGCTGGGCGACAAGCGCGGCATCTCCCGCTTCGGCGACGCGACCGTCCCGCTCGACGAGGCCCTGGTGCAGGCGGTCGTCGACGTCGCCGGTCGCCCCTACGTCGTGCACACGGGCGAGCCCGAGGGCCAGGCCTACGTCGTGATCGGCGGCTCCTACGTCGGCTCCTTGACCCGCCACGTCTGGGAGTCCTTCGCCGGCCGGGCCGGGATCGCGCTGCACGTGCGGGTGCTGTCCGGGCGCGACCCCCACCACATCGTCGAGGCCCAGTTCAAGGCGGTGGCGCGGGCCCTGCGCGCCGCCGTCGCGCGCGACCCCCGGGTCAGCGGCATACCCAGCGCGAAGGGCAGCCTCTCCACGTGAGCGCGCCGTGGCAGCCCGCGCAGGAAGCGCGCGGACTGCTCCTGGTGAGCGGCGAGACCGGGCCGGTGTCGACGTGGGTGCGCCGAGGGTTGGTGGCCTGCCAGGTCATCCCGCTCGGGTCGTGGACCGCCGTGGTGCCGACCGAGTCGTCGTCGCGCGCCGAGCCGCCCTACGACGACGCCGTCACGGTGCTCGCGGCGCGACCCGTGCCCCGTCGCCTGCGCAGCGCCCTGGGTTTCTTCACGATCGACGGACGTGCCGTCGTGACCGTCCAGGGTCCCGGCTGGCGCACCGGGGTCCGGTGGCTGGTCTGGGAGCCCGGCGCCGGGCTGGTCCGGGCGCCCGGCCTCGAGCTGGCCCGACCCGCGGACCTGCTGGCTGCGGCCGGCCGCAAGGGTGATCCTCGCGCGGTGACCGACATCGTGGGAAGCCGCGACGGGCGGGCCGACGTGGTCCTCACCGACCTGCTCTCCGTGCTGGGTCTACCGGGCTCCGACCTGGTCGGGCCCAAGGTCGGGCTGCGTGGCCAGGTGGTGGCCCCGACCGCCCAGTCGGTGGCCCGGTTCGACGCCCGGATGGCCGAACAGGCCCGTCATCGTTCCGAGCTGGAGGAGAACTCATGAGCCGGGTGGTCGTCTTCGACTACGGCAGTGGCAACGTCAGGTCCGCGGTCCGCGCGCTCGAGCACGTCGGCGCCGACGTCGAGCTGACCGGCGACCGGTCGACCGCGCTCGCGGCCGACGGGCTGTTCGTGCCCGGGGTCGGCAACTTCCACGCCTGCATGGCCGGACTGCGCGCCGCCGACGGTCCCGCCGTGATCGACCTGCGGCTCTCGGGGGGCCGACCGGTGCTCGGCGTCTGCGTCGGCATGCAGGTGCTCTTCGACGGCTCCGACGAGCCGAGCGGCTCCCCCCAGGAGGGGCTGGGGGAGTGGCCGGGGTCGGTGTGCCGCCTGAAGGCGGAGGTGGTGCCCCACATGGGCTGGTCCGACGTCGACGTCGCCGCCGGCTCCACCCTCTTCGCGGGCGTCGAGTCCGAGCGCTTCTACTTCGTGCACTCGTATGCCGTGCAGGCCTGGACGCTGGAGGAGCCTACCGGCGCCTTCGCCGCCGTCGCACCCAAGGTCACCTGGGCCGACCATGGCGGCCGCTTCGTCGCGGCGGTCGAGAACGGCCCGCTGTGCGCGACGCAGTTCCACCCCGAGAAGTCCGGGGATGCCGGCCTGTCCCTCCTCGAGAACTGGGTGCGATCGCTGTGAGTGCCACCAGGAAGTCCACCAGGAAGTCGACGACCCGCAAGGCGACGACACGGAGGGCCACGAGCTCGACCCGACGGCGTCGCACCACGACCACGACGCGGCGCACCCGGCCGAAGGTCGCGACGACGGTCGGCGCCGCCCTCGGGACCCTCGTGGTCACCTTGCTGCTCGACGCGTCCTGGCCCGTGCGGATCGGCCTGGTGCTGCTCGCCCTGCTGCTCGTCGGCGGCTACCTCTACCTGCAGGGCCGCCGCCACGACGCGACCGAGCCCCCGACCTCATCCACCCCACCCACGGAGGACACCCCATGAGCGCCCCCCGGCTCGAGCTCCTGCCCGCCGTCGACGTCCAGGGCGGTCGCGCCGTCCAGCTGGTCCAGGGGGTGGCGGGCAGCGGGGGTGAGTTCGGCGACCCGTGGGAGGCCGCGCTCGCGTGGCAGGAGCAGGGCGCGGAGTGGCTGCACCTCGTCGACCTGGACGCGGCCTTCGGCCGGGGCTCCAACCGGGAGCTGCTCGCCGACATCGTGGGCCGGCTCGACATCCGGGTGGAGATGAGCGGCGGGATCCGGGACGCCGCATCCCTCGACGCCGCGCTGGCCACCGGGTGCCGCCGGGTCAACCTCGGCACGGCGGCGCTCGAGGACCCGGAGTGGACTGCCCGTGCCATCGCCGAGCACGGTGACCGCGTCGCGGTCGGGCTCGACGTGCGGGGTACCACCCTCGCCGCGCGTGGGTGGACCAAGGACGGCGGAGACCTGTGGGAGACCCTCGACCGGCTGGACCGGGAGGGCTGCGCCCGCTACGTCGTCACCGACGTCAACAAGGACGGCATGCTCAAGGGCCCGAACCTCGACCTGCTCCGCGACGTGTGTGCCCGGACCGACCGACCGGTCGTGGCGTCCGGGGGAGTGTCGACGCTCGACGACATCGAGGCGATCCGCGGGTTGGTGCCGGAGGGTGTCGAAGGGGCGATCGTCGGGTCCGCGCTCTACCGCGGCGCGTTCACCCTCCCCGACGCGCTCGACGTGGCGGGCCGGCCGTGAGCCAGAGCGGTCCGCGCGACTCGGCCGGCACCCCGTTCGGGGGCCGGGAGCTCAGCAGCACCGGCTTCGACGACGACACCGGTGCGGCCGACCCCGCGTTGGCCGGCGCGCTCGGCGACCCCGGCGACGAGGTCGGCCTGATGGCCGCGCTCGGCGCCGCCCGGCTGCTCGTGCCGATCGTGGCCGAGCCGGTCTCGGTCGACACCTCCGGTGAGCACTCCACCGGGGGCCTCACCGTGGAGAAGCAGACCGACCTGGCCGCCGTGACCCTCGTGGCACCGGATGGCACCCGCGCCCTGCCCGTCTTCTCCTCGATGGCCGCCATCGCGGCGTGGGACCCCCGGGCCAGGCCGGTGCCGGTCACCGCGGCGCGCGCGGGTCAGGCCGCGGTCAGCGAGCGGTGCGACGTCATCGTCGTCGACGTCGCCGGACCGGCCACGGTCGCCCTGCGACCGAGCATGGTCTGGGCCCTGGCCCAGCAGCGCGAGTGGTTGCCGGCGCACGAGGACGAGGTGGTCCGGCGCTCGGTGGCCACGGCCGTGCGTGAGCAGGACGCGGTGCTGTCACACGAGGTCGGCCCCGGCGCCCCGGGCGAAGGGGTCCTGCGGATCTCGCTGACCCTGCGGCCCGGTCTGGACGCGGCCGCGGTCCAGGCCGTCGCCACCGCGGTGGGCGAGCGGCTGGCGACCGACGGCGAGATCCGGGCCCGGATCGACGGACTGGCCTTCGCGATCTCCTGACGCCGGCCCGCGGGGCTCAGTCGCCATGGGGCGGCGGCAGCTCGGTGACGCGCACGACGGCATCGACCGGCAGGGCGGCATACAGGTGCGGGAAGGTCTCCCCGGTCTGCGGGTTGCCGACCTCGACGACGGGAGGCTCGGTGAGCCGGGCCTCGTCGATCTCGAGCAGCAGCAACGGGCCGGCGAGGTCGCCGTAGTAGGCCCGGCGCACCACCGGCCACTGCTGGTCCGACGAGCAGTGGATGAAGCCCTCCTCCTGCATCGTCCGACCGCGGGTGGACTGCGCGTAGGAGCCGGTGGCGACGGCGTCCTCCCAGTGCGTGGGCTCGGCCAGGTGGTAGATCGTCACGCGGCGAAACTACCGCGCGGCTGACAGGAGCACCGTGACCTGACCACGGTGTCCACTGACAGGAGCAAAAGTCGTTTGGCCGGTGTCGGTGGCTGGTGCGAGAGTAGGGGGGTGCTGCTCGCCAACGCCCGCTACCGTCGCGTCCTCGCCAGTGCCGCGCTGCGGCAGGCGCTGGTGCTGGGCTTCCTGGTGCGCATGCCGATCTTCGCCGGTGGGGTGGTGCTGACCCTCCACGTCGTCAGCCACCTCGGTCGGCCCTATGCCGCGGCCGGGCTGGTGTCGGCCGCGGCGACCATCGCCATCGCGGTGAGCGGTCCGTGGCGCGGCAAGCTGCTCGACCGGCGGGGCCTGCGCCGGGTGGTCGTGCCCTCGATCGTCGTGGCGGCGGTCTGCTGGTCGATCGCCCCGTTCGTCTCGTACTGGTGGCTGCTCGCGCTCGCCGCGCTGGCGGGGCTGTTCGTGATCCCGTCGTTCTCGATCATCCGCCAGGCCGTCATCGCCGCCGTCGACGAGGACGACCGGCGCACCGCGATCTCACTCGACTCCGTCGCGGTCGAGCTGTCCTTCATGGTCGGACCGGCCGCCGGGGTCTGGGCCGCGACCGTGTGGCCCACCCAGTGGGTCCTGTTCGCCATCGAGATGCTGGGCGTGCTGGCCGGGGTGCTCCTGTGGTTCGCCAACCCGGTGCTGCACGACGAGGCCGAGGCCGCGGTGGACGACGAGGGGGTCAGTGTCGAGGTGCCGCGAGTCGTGCGCTCGCAGTGGTTCAAGGCCCGCTTCCTCGTCATCTGCCTCGCCGCAGCGGCGACCACCCTCGTCCTCGGGGGGACCGACATCGCGATCGTCGCGGCCCTGCGCGACTTCGACGCCCAGCCGTCGATCGGGTGGGTCCTGGCCGTCTGGGGCTTCGGCTCGCTGCTGGGTGGGCTGGTCTACGGCGGGTTGCACAAGTCGGTGTCTGCCTTCTGGCTGCTCGGTGGGCTGGCGCTGGTCAGTGCACCCATGGCCCTGGCGCTCGGCGTCGGGTCGCTGGCGGCGCTGTCGTTCGTGGCCGGCCTCTTCTGCGCCCCCACCATCACGGCCACCGTCGACCAGGTCAGCCGGGTCGTGCCGGGCGCCGCCCGCGGCGAGGCGATGGGCTGGCACGGCTCGTTCATGACCGGCGGCATGGCGCTCGGCGCGCCGCTCGCCGGCTTCGCGATCGACCACCGGGGCTGGCAGGCCGGGTTCCTGCTCGTCGCCGCCGTGGGGCTCCTGGTCGCCCTGGTGGGCGCGCTGGCCACGTCGGGGCGGGCGACCGAGCGTCGGGCCGCGCACCGCCTGCGCGCCACCGCCGACGCCTGAGCGACCCCGGGCGGGGAGTGCTGCCCATGTCGGGACGGCGGTCCTGCGGATAGCCTGCGGCGACACAGGCAACGGCCGACTGGGGGCAGCGTGGACGACCGGAAGGGCATGCGCGAGGACCGCGTGCGTGACATCGCCGCGCGCCTCAGGACGCACGCGCGGTGGTTGGACGAGGCGACCGCCGACGTCCAGAAGGCCGTGGCCACCCTGCGGCCGGTGTGGACCGGCCCCGACGCGGCGGCCTTCGTGCGCCGATCCGGAGCGATGGTCCACGACGTCGAGTCGGCCGCCGCCGGGGTCCGCCAGCTCTCGGCCGAGCTCTTCGCCGAGCTGCAGGCCCAGGTCGAGGCCAGTGCCGTCTCGGACGGGCACGGAGACGGTCCGTCGGTGCCGCTCGACCAGACCACCGAGCAGGACGGCCCCGACATCCCCCTCGACCCCGAGCTGCCGGTGCGACCCCAGGACCTCCTGTGGGCGCTGTTCGGTGCCGACTCCCCGTGGACCCCACAGGGCCTGGCCATCGACGCCGGCGGCGGCCTCCTCCTCACCACGCTCTACAACGCGCACGACACCGCCGACGGGCTGCTCGTCATCCAGGACGCCGCCACCGGTGAAGTCCTCAACACCGTCCGGCTCGCCGGGATCGACCACTACGGCGGGGTGGCCGTGCACGGTGACCACGTGTGGGTGTCCGGAGCCGGGCAGGTCCAGCTCTACTCACTGTCCGAGCTGCGCGCGGCCGACAACGGCAGCACGGCGCCGGTGCACGACAGCTTCCCGGTCGACGGCTACAGCACCGTGACCTACCACGACGGCCAGCTCTGGACCGCGCAGTTCAACGGGCACGGGAGCGACCGGATCTACACCTACGACGTGGGCGCGGACGGCAGCGTCTCGGCCATCCCGAGCTCGGTCATGGGTGGCGAGCAGGAGATGCAGGGCATCGCGGTCAACGACGACTACGTCTACGTCTCGCAGTCCGAGGGCCGCGACGCGGAGCACAGCACCCTCACCCGGATCGACCGGGCCACGGGGGAGCGGGAGTCGATCGAGATCCCGTCGACGATGGCCGAGGGCATCGCGCTGCACGGCAACCAGCTGGTCCAGACCTACGAGTCGGGCGCGGCGCAGTACGCCGACGGCCGTGGCCCCCGGTCGACGACGACGGTGCGCGACCTGGACTGACGTCGGCGACGACGGTGACATCTGGTCAGACGACCGAGCCGGTGAGCTTCTCGCCGGGGCCCTGGCGATGCCGAGAGCTGGGTGACGTCTGGTCAGACGACGGAGCCGGTGAGCTTCTCGCCGGGGCCCTGCCCGGGCGGGTCCTGGATGACCGAGGCCTCCCGGAACGCCAGCTGCAAGGACTTCAGCCCGTCGCGCAGGGGAGCGGCGTGCTGGCTGCCCAGGTCGGGGGCGCTGGCCGTCACCAGCCCCGCCAGCGCCGAGATCAGCCGCCGTGCCTCGTCGAGGTCGAGGTGCTCGGCCGCATCGGGCCCCTCGGCGAGCCCGCACTTGACCGCCGCGGCGCTCATCAGGTGGATCGCGGCGGTGGTGATGACCTCCACCGCCGGCACCTCCGCGATGTCCCGCGTGGCCTGCTCGTGACCTGCGGCTTCGCCGTCGTGGTCGGCAGCGGCGGGATTGGGAGATTCGGTGCTCACGCTGGTAGCCTTTCAGATCGACCGGCCGTGTCCATCGTCGGGTGACCTGAGAGGGTCGCCCAGCAGCGGGCCCGGTGTGCAAGTGAAGCAGCACCTGCTTCCACCCGCGTCAACCGCACGGTTGCCGGGTCCACGGAGTCACCGAGGCGTATGCCGCGGGCGCGAGCCACGCGGCATACCTCCCCTCGGGGGCGAGTGACGGACAGGTGAGGCTTCCCGCGCAACGGCGACGGGGAGCCTTTCTTCGTTGCAGCGGCCGCCCTCGTGACATCAACAGCAGCACCTTCACGGCAGTGAACTTCCAACAGAGGAGCACCAACATCAGCGAACCTCGCATCAACGACCGCATTCGGGTACCCGAAGTGCGGTTGGTTGGCCCCAACGGAGAACAGGTCGGCATCGTGCGCGTCGAAGACGCACTGCGTCTGGCTGCCGAGGCTGACCTCGACCTCGTCGAGGTCGCCCCGATGGCCAAGCCTCCGGTCGCCAAGCTCATGGACTTCGGCAAGTTCAAGTACGAAGCGGCACTCAAGGCACGCGAAGCGCGCAAGAACCAGGTCAACACGGTCATCAAGGAGATCAAGCTCCGCCCGAAGATCGACCCGCATGACTACGGCACCAAGAAGGGCCACGTCGAGCGGTTCCTCAAGGGTGGCGACAAGGTCAAGGTGACGATCATGTTCCGCGGACGCGAGCAGTCGCGCCCCGAGCTCGGGTTCCGCCTCCTGCAGCGCCTCGCGGAGGACGTGCTGGAGCTGGGCACCGTCGAGTCGGCCCCCAAGCAGGACGGCCGCAACATGATCATGGTGCTGGCCCCGACCAAGAAGAAGTCCGAGGCGATGGCAGAGCAGCGCCGCGCCCGGACCTCGCACGAGCCGGCCAGCGGTGCGGAGCAGTCCGCCGCCCCTGAGCAGGACGCTGAGCAGGCCCCGGAGCAGAGCCCCGAGCAGACCAGCCCCGAGCAGACCAGCCCCGAGCAGACCACCCCTGACGCAGCCCCCGCGGCAGCGGAGGCCACGGCCGACCAGGCCTGAGCACGACCTGCACGACCGAACGACGCACGAACCACCGAACAGTCGGTCGCCTCATGAGGCGAGCGCATCGACAGCAAGGAGATCGGCAGCCATGCCGAAGATGAAGACGCACTCCGGTGCCAAGAAGCGGTTCAAGATCACCGGCACGGGCAAGGTCATGCGCGAGCAGACCAACGGCCGCCACTACCTCGAGCACAAGTCCTCGAAGTACACCCGCTCGATCGCGAACGACGTCGAGGTGTCCAAGCCGGACGCCAAGAAGGTCAAGAAGCTTCTCGGCCGCTGAGCCGAGCCCACCCCCACCAGCACAGCCGGGCTCAGCACAGCAGTTCCGGACGCTAGACCTACACAGCAAGGAGAACTCACGTGGCACGCGTGAAGCGGGCGGTCAACGCCCAGAAGAAGCGCCGGGTCGTCCTCGAGCGCGCCAGCGGTTACCGCGGGCAGCGTTCGCGGCTCTACCGGAAGGCCAAGGAGCAGGTCACCCACTCCCTCGGGTACGCCTACCGTGACCGTCGCGCCCGCAAGGGTGACTTCCGTCGCCTCTGGATCCAGCGCATCAACGCCGGCGCCCGCGCGAACGGCATGACCTACAACCGGTTCATCCAGGGCCTCAAGGCCGCGGAGATCGAGGTCGACCGTCGCATGCTGGCCGAGCTCGCCGTCAGCGACGAGGTCGCCTTCACCGCCCTCGTCGAGATCGCCCGCGCGAACGTGCCGGCGACCACGGAGACCGCGGCTGCGTCGGCCTGATCGACCAAGCACCTCCGAGCGCCGGGACATGCCCCCGCCGACCCACCGCGAGCCACCTGTGATGACCAACCCAGGGGCCGAGCGCGTGAAGTCGGTGAAGGCACTGTCCCGGCGCTCAGTGCGTCTGCGCACCGGACGGTTCCTCGCGGAGGGGCCGCAGTCGGTGCGTGAGGCCGTGGTCCACCACCCGGAGCAGGTGGTCGACCTCTACCTCACGGCGCAGGCCCGGACCCGCCACGCCGACGTCGTCGAGGCGGCGACCGAGGCCGGGCGCTACCTGCACGAGGTCAGTGACGAGGTGCTCGCCGCCATGTGCGACACGCCCACCCCGCAAGGGCTCGCTGCGGTCTGCACGACGACGACCGCGACCCTCGACGAGGTGCTCGCGTCCGTGCCCCGCCTGCTGGTGCTGCTCACCAACGTGCGCGACCCGGGCAACGCGGGCACGGTCATCCGCGGTGCCGACGCCGCCGGCGCCGACGCGGTGCTGGTGAGCGACGCGTCGGTCGACGTGCACTCGCCCAAGGTGGTGCGGTCCACGGCGGGCTCGTTGTTCCACCTGCCGCTGGTCACCGGGCTGCCGATCGAGGAGACCGTGGGTCGGCTCCGAGCCGCCGGGATCAGGGTCCTCGCGGCCGACGGAGCCGGAGACGTCCTGTTGCCGCAGGTCGACCTGGCCCCGCCCCATGCGTGGGTGATGGGCAACGAGGCCTGGGGTCTGGCGCCCGAGGTGCGCGACCTGTGCGACGAGGTCGTCCGCGTCCCGATCTACGGCCGGGCCGAGTCACTCAACCTCGCCATGGCCGCCACGGTGTGCCTCTACGCGTCTGCAGCCGCACACAACCGTTAAGGTCGGCGGCATGGACTTCCAGCCCGGCATGCTGATGGACACCCAGTCCGCTGGCACTGCCGCCGAGCTGATCCCGGACGGCCTGGTGGCCGCGGACGCCGACGGTCGGATCCTCTTCCTCAACACCCGCGCGACCCGCATCCTCGGTCGTCCGCGGGAGGAGCTCGTCGGCGCCGACATCCGCGAGGCGGTCGACCTGCAGGACAGCGACGGCTCGTCCTGGTGGACCGTCACCAACCCGTGGGGTGGGCTGCGGATCCGCACCGGTCACCGCGAGAAGCTCCTCATGCTCCGGCACAACGGACGTGAGGTGCTGGTGACCGCCAAGTACCTGCGACCCGGGCGCAACCAGCCGGTGAACCAGGTCAACATCCTCATGCGCGACGCGTTGTACCGTCGCCGGGCCGAGGCCGAGAACGCTGCCGTCATCTCGACGGTCGCCCACGAGCTGCGTTCGCCGCTCACCTCGGTCAAGGGTTTTTCGTCCACGCTGCTGCGCCGGTGGGACCGCTTCAGCGACGACCAGAAACGGCTGATGCTCGAGACCATCGAGGCCGACGCCGACCGCGTCACCCGGTTGATCACCGAGCTGCTCGACGTCTCGCGGATCGACTCCGGTCGGCTCCAGATCCGCCCCCTGCCGATCGACGTCTCCGCCGTCTTCCAACGGCACGTCGAGCGGGCGGTGGCCAGTGGGCTCGACCGAGACCGCTTCGCGATCGAGGTCTCCGACGAGCTGCCCGAGGTGTGGGCCGACCCGGACCGGCTCGACCAGATCCTGTCGAACCTCATCGAGAACGCCTTCCGCCACGGCGAGGGAGTCGTGACCCTCGCCGCCCAGCGCTCCTCCGACGACGGGCAGGCCGCGCTCGAGGCCAGGGGTCACCACGCCGCGGGCGTCGACCTGCTGGTCGCCGACCAGGGCAAGGGCATCGCCTCCGACCACCGCCACCTGGTGTTCAGCCGGTTCTGGCACGGCTCCGGGCGCGGCAGCACCGGGCTCGGGCTCTACGTCGTCAAGGGACTCGTCGAGGCGCACGGCGGACGGGTCCAGGTCGAGGACGGGCACGCAGGTGGCGCGCAGTTCCGGATCAGCCTGCCGTCCGAACCGCCCGACTACCTCGCCTGAGCGGCCGGGCTGCCTCGCCCGAGCCGCCCATCCGGTGAAACCGGGTTGCGCCGCCCCGGTGGGCCGGGTCAGGCTGGCGAGGTGAGCAGCGAGCTGGAGCGATTTACCGTGCCTTCGGGCGCGGTCGCACCGCTGCACTGAGGGCACACCCGGCGACGCCTCTGCCTGCGTCACCACGCCGCCCACGCGGCACACCTCCTGCACCCAGCACTCGCCCCGAAGGCTGAACCCGGACCCCGGGCCGCATCCGTGCGGCCCATAGACTTTCGGCGCACCGCCTACGGTGGGCCCGTCTGCGGCACCGCCAGTGTGCCGAGCCGACGAGCTGACGAGCAGAGTGGAAGAGATGTCAGGACCCAACAAGCAGTACGACCCCGTCGAGGTGGCCGCACTCGACCCGGCCGAGGTCGAACAGGCCGTGGCGGACGCCCGGCAGGCGATCGCAGCGGCGGGCACCCTCGACGAGCTCAAGGCCGCCCGCCTGGCGCACCAGGGGGAGAAGAGTCCGCTCGCGCTGGCCAACCGCGAGATCGGGGCCCTTCCGCCGAGCGCCAAGGCCGAGGCCGGCAAGCGTGTGGGGCAGGCTCGGGGGCAGGTGTCGCAGGCGCTGGCCGCCCGCCAGGCCGAGCTCGAGGCCGACCGCGACCGCCGCATCCTCGTCGAGGAGACCGTCGACCTCACGGTGCGCGTCCCGCGACGGCCGCTGGGGGCGAGGCACCCGATCAGCCTGGTCTCCGAGCGGGTCGAGGACATCTTCGTCTCGATGGGCTGGGAGATCGCCGAGGGCCCCGAGGTCGAGTCGGAGTGGCTGACCTTCGACGCCCTGAACATCCCGGCCGACCACCCCGCCCGACAGGAGCAGGACACCTTCTTCGTCGAGCCGGCCGGCTCCGGGCTGGTCCTGCGCACCCACACCTCCCCGGTGCAGGTCCGCACCATGCTCGACCACGAGCCGCCGATCTACGTGCTGTGCCCGGGCAAGGTGTTCCGCACCGACGACCTCGACGCCACGCACACGCCGGTGTTCCACCAGTTCGAGGGCCTGGTCGTCGACGAGGGCATCACCATGGCCCACCTCAAGGGCACGCTCGACGCGTTCGTCCAGCGGCTGTTCGGTGAGGGCATCGTGACCCGGCTCCGGCCCAACTACTTCCCCTTCACCGAGCCCAGCGCCGAGATCGACTGCCGGTGCTGGGTCTGTGGCGGCTCGGGCTCGCTCGACGGCGAGAAGTGCCGCACCTGCGGTGGCACCGGCTGGATCGAGCTGGGCGGCTCCGGCATGGTCAACCAGCGCGTGCTGCGCGCGGCCGGTGTCGACACCGACCGCTACACCGGTTTCGCGTTCGGCCTGGGCATCGAGCGCTCGCTCATGCTGCGCCACAACGTCGGGGACATGCACGACATCGTCGAGGGAGACGTCCGCTTCTCCCAGCAGTTCGGAATGGAGATCTGATGCACGCGCCCGTGTCCTGGCTGCGCGAGCTCGCCGACGTCCCCGCGGACGCCACCGGTGAGGACATCGCCGCCGCCCTCGTGCGGGTCGGCCTCGAGGAAGAGGGGCTGCACGGTGGCGACATCTCTGGACCCCTCGTCGTCGGGCGGGTCCTGTCCGTCGAGCCCGAACCGCAGAAGAACGGCAAGACCATCAACTGGTGCACCGTCGACGTCGGCGAGCACGGCCAGCGGCTCACCGAGGGCAAGCCGCAGGAGATCGTCTGCGGCGCGCACAACTTCGGCGTGGGCGACCTCGTCGTCTGCGTCCTGCCCGGTGGGGTGCTGCCCGGGGGCTTCGAGATCTCCGCGCGCAAGACCTACGGGCACGTCTCCAACGGCATGATCTGCAGCCAGGCCGAGCTCGGCCTGGGTGACGACCACTCGGGGATCATCGTGCTGACCGAGCTGCTCGGTGCGGACGCCGCCGCAGACCTGAAGCCGGGTGACGACGCCATCGCGCTGCTCGACCTCGCCGACGAGGTCGTCGAGGTCAACGTCACGCCCGACCGCGGCTACTGCTTCTCGTTGCGCGGCATCGCGCGCGAGTACGCGCTGTCGACGGGGGCGGCCTTCCACGACCCGGCCGAGGCCCCCGACCTCGTCGTCCCCCAGGCCAACGACCACGGGTATGCCGTGCACCTCACCGACGACGCCCCGCTGGGTGGGCGGGCCGGGTGCGACCGCTACGTGGCGAGGGTGGTCCGGGGTGTCGACGTCACGGCCGCCAGCCCGGCCTGGATGCGGAAGCGGCTGACCCAGGTGGGCATGCGCCCGATCTCGCTGGCCGTCGACGTCACCAACTACGTGATGATGCTGCTCGGCCAGCCACTGCACGCGTTCGACCTCGACACCCTGTCCGGGTCGGTCGGGACCCGGAGGGCGCGGGCGGGGGAGAAGCTCACGACCCTCGACGACGTCGAGCGGCTCCTCGACCCCGAGGACCTGCTGATCGTCGACGGCGCCGACACCCCCCTCGCCATCGCCGGCGTGATGGGCGGTGCGACCTCGGAGGTCACCGGCACGACGACCAACGTCCTGATCGAGGCGGCCCACTTCGACCCGATCACGGTGGCCCGCTCGTCGCGTCGCCACCGCCTCACCACCGAGGCGTCCAAGCGGTTCGAGCGCGGGGTCGACCACGCCGTGACGGCCGCCGCGGCGCAGCTCGCGGTGGACCTGCTGGTCGGCCACGGTGGCGGCACCGCCGACGAGGGCGTCACGGACGTCGACCTGAGGGTCGCGGCCGAGCCGTTCGACTTCGACACGACGCTGCCCACCCGCTACATCGGGCTGGACTACCCGCGGGCCGAGGTCCTCACGACCCTGCGCGCCATCGGGTGCGAGGTCGTGGAGCCCGCCGGGGACGGAGCCGGGGACACCCACGTCGCCGTGCTGCCGCCCTCGTGGCGACCTGACCTGACCGACGGCCCCGAGCTGGTCGAGGAGGTCGCGCGGGTGCGCGGCTACGACCAGATCCCGTCGGTGCTCCCGCAGCCCAAGGCGGCCGGGCGCGGGCTGACCCACGGCCAGCGGATTCGCCGGGTCGTCGCCACGACGCTGGCCCACCAGGGCCTCGTGGAGGTGCTGAGCTACCCGTTCGTCGCGCCCTCGCTCTTCGACCGGCTCGCGTTGCCGGCCGACGACGAGCGTCGCGCCGCGGTGCGGCTGGTCAACCCGCTCTCCGACGAGGCGCCACTGATGCGGACGTCGGTGCTCGACACCCTGCTCGACACCTTGCGTCGCAACGTGGCGCGCGGGTCGCGCGACGTCGCGGTCTACGAGATCGGTCTGGTCACCCGGGCCAGCAGCGCACCCACCAGCGCTCCCGTCCCCGGCATCGAAGCCCGACCGGACGACGCCACCCTGGCCGCCATCCTCGGTGCCGTGCCTGCGCAGCCGCGCCACGCGGCATACGCGGCTGCTGGTGAGCTGGAGCGCGGCGGTCCGTGGGGGCCCAGTCGGCAGGCCGAGGCCGCCGACGCCGTCGCGTGGGCCCTGGCCGTGGGTCGCTCGGTCGGGCTCGAGCTGGTGGTCAGTGCGACCGACCGGGCGCCCTGGCACCCCGGTCGGTGCGCCCAGCTGGCTCTGGCCGACGGGACGGTGGTCGGCCACGCCGGCGAGCTGCACCCCAAGGTGACCAGCGCGCTCGAGCTGCCGCCCCGCACCGTCGTGGGCGAGCTCGACGTCGACGTCCTCGTGGCCGCCACCGGTGTCCCGCTCGATGCGCGGGCCCTGTCGACCTACCCGCTGGCCCACACCGACGTGGCCCTCGTCGTCGACGAGCAGGTCGCGGCGGGCGACGTGGAGAGCGCGCTGCGCGCCGGAGCCGGCGAGAGCCTCGAGTCCGTGGTGCTGTTCGACGTCTACCGCGGTGAGCAGGTGGGGGAGGGCCGCAAGTCGCTCGCCTACCGCCTCACCTTCCGGGCCGCCGACCGGACCCTCACCACCGACGAGGTGAGTGCCTTGCGTGACCGCGCCGTCGCGGAAGCCGCGACCCGCACCGGCGCGAGCCAGCGGTGACCGATCCGGTTGCGGTCGTGACGGGTGCCTCCAGGGGCATCGGTCACCACCTCGCCGCGGCCCTCGAGGACGCCGGGTATGCCGTCGAGCGGGGTTCGCGCGCCGTCGCCCCCGTCACCGACCCGGTGGCGGTCGAGCGCTGGGTGGGGGAGATCATCGGTCGCCACGGTCGGGTCGACCTGTTGGTCAACAACGCCGGGGTGATCGACCGCGAGGTCGGGCTGCTGGACAGCGACCCCGAGCAGTGGTGGGAGACGATCGAGGTCAACCTCCGCGGTCCTTACCTCATGACGCGCGCCGTGCTGCCGCACATGGTGGCTGCCGGTGCGGGGCGGATCGTCAACATCAACTCCGGCGCGGCCTACCGCAACTACGACATCGCGACGGCCTACAACGTGGGCAAGGGGGCACTGGCCAGGCTGACCGCCGCCACGGGCCTCAACGCCGACCGCGGGGTCCGCGCCTTCGACCTCGCACCGGGGGTGGTGCGCACCGACATGACCCAGGCGATGGACGCGTACCGCGACCGCACCGAGTGGACCGAGCCCGCCGTGGTGACCGACCTGCTGCTGGCCATCGCCCGCGGCGAGCTCGACGACTGGAACGGCCGGATGGTCCGGGCCGGGATCGACACCCCGGAGTCCTTGAAGGCGCGAGCGGCCCAGGGCCTGGCCGAGTCCGACCGGACGCTCGGCCTCCTGCGCTGGGGCGACGACGACCCGCTGACCTGATCCCGCCGTGCTCGGTTGGCGTTGGGCCTCCCGGAAGGTCTCCTCGCCACTAGGGTGGCGGCGGACGAGGAGGCGCCGTGAACACCATCGAGCACCGCGTGGAGACCGCTGGCGAGCAGCCGGACTACTCGGGGCGTGAGTTCACGCCCGAGGAGATCGAGGCAGGTGCGCACAGGGCCTTCATCGGCGGCATCTGGGGCACCCACGGCGAGCGCCAGCTGACCTACCTGCGCAGCCAGGGCCTGCTGCCGCAGCACCGCCTGGTCGACATCGGCTGCGGCCCGTTCCGCGCAGGCCGGCACTTCATCGACTACCTCGACCCCGGCCACTACTACGCCGTCGAGGCGAACCACAGCCTGATCCAGGCCGGCTACGACGTGGAGCTCAGTGCCGACCAGCGCGCCCGGCTGCCGGTGGCCAACCTGCGCGCCAACGACCGGTTCGACGTCGACTTCGGGGTGCGGTTCGACTACGCCATCGCCCAGTCGGTGTTCACCCACGTGTCCCTCAACCACATCCGGCTGTGCCTGCACCGCCTCGCGCCGGCGATGCGCGAGGGCGGCTCCTTCTATGCCACCTTCTTCATGCGCCCGGCGTCGACCCCCATCGACCTGGTCATCCCCTCCAAGAAGGGCAAGCCGTTCTTCAACGAGAAGAACGTCTTCTGGCACTACTCGGACGACCTCGCGTGGGCCGCGAGGTTCGGGCCGTGGGAGTACCACTACCTCGGCGACTGGGGCCACCCGGCCGGACAGAAGATGGCGCGGTTCGTCCGGACGGGGGACCGGGTCGTCACGGCCTCGGGCAGCCCGACCTTCGTGCGGCGGGGCCGGCGCTGGCTGGCGCGACGCATCGAGCCCTAGCCCGCCGTGGTGGGCTGACCGCACCGCAGCGTGCATGACTCTGCACGATCGTGTATGTTTATGCACATGGTCAAGGCAGCAGTCGCTGGAGCGAGCGGGTACGCCGGAGGGGAGCTCCTGCGGCTCCTGCTCGGCCACCCCGACGTCGAGATCGGGGCGTTGACGGCGGGGTCGAGCGCGGGGCGCCGCCTCGGTGACCTGCACCCGCACCTCACCCCGCTCGCGGAGCGCGTGGTCGAGGACACCACCCTCGAGGTCCTCGCCGGTCACGACGTCGTCTTCCTCGCGCTCCCGCACGGACACTCCGCCGCGCTGGCCGCCCAGCTGCCCGACTCGGTGACCGTCATCGACTGCGGCGCCGACTTCCGGCTCCGGGACGAGCAGGCGTGGACCACCTTCTACGACACCCCGTATGCCGGTGCCTGGGCCTACGGTCTGCCCGAGCTGCCCGTGGGTGGTGGCCGCCAGCGCGAGGCGCTGCTGGGGACCCGGAGGGTCGCCGTGCCCGGGTGCTACCCGACCGCCGTCTCGCTCGCCCTCGCGCCCGGCTTCGCCGCCGGTCTGCTGGACCCGCACGACGTCGTGGTCGTGGCGGCGTCCGGGACCTCGGGCGCCGGGAAGTCACTGAAGCCGCACCTGCTCGGCGCCGAGGTGATGGGCGCGATGTCCCCCTACGGAGTAGGCGGCACGCACCGGCACACCCCCGAGATCGAGCAGAACCTCACCGCGGCCGCGGGTCCGGGCGGACCCGGCGTGCAGGTGTCGTTCACGCCGACCCTGGCGCCCATGCCGCGGGGCATCCTCGCGACCTGCACCGCCCGGCTGCGCGCGTCCTCGGAGGCCGGCGACGCACCGGTCGACGCACGCGGCATACGGGAGGCGTGGGAGAAGTCCTATGCCGACGAAGCCTTCGTCCACCTGCTCCCCGAGGGCCAGTGGCCGTCGACGGCGAGCGTGCTGGGCAGCAACAGCGTCCACGTCCAGGTCACCATCGACGAACGCGCTGGGCGCCTGGTCGCGGTGGCTGCGGTCGACAACCTCACCAAGGGAACGGCAGGTGCTGCGGTGCAGTGCATGAACCTCGCGCTCGGTCTGGCCGAGACGACCGGACTTCCGGTGGCAGGGGTGGCGCCATGAGCCTGCCACTGCACCTGATGCGGCACGCGGTCGAGGTCGGGTTCGCCCGCCTGCCCGCCGGTGAGGAGCCGTCCTGGGACTGGCGGACCGGGCCGCTCGCCTCGATCACGTACACCGACAGCGAGACCTCGATCGTGTGCGCCCACGAGTCGGTGCCGTCGGGCACCAAGGTGCAGGGTCCGCTGGTGGCCTTCGAGATCGCCGGACCCCTCGACTTCTCCACCGTCGGGGTGCTCTCGGGCCTGCTCGAGCCACTGGCCAAGCAGGGCATCAGCATCCTCGCCCTGTCGACCTACGACACCGACTGGATCCTCATCGAGGCCGACCGCGCCGATGAGGCCATGACGATCTGGAAGCGCGACGGCAACACCGCCGCGCCGGCCCGACTCGGTGGGGCGACCCCATGAGCGTGACCACGCCCCGCGGCTTCCGCGCCTCCGGGGTCACCGCAGGCATCAAGGCCAGCGGCACCCCCGACCTCGCCCTGGTGGTCAACGACGGACCCGACCACCACGCCGCCGCCGTCTTCACCAGCAACCGGGTCGAGGCGGCGCCCGTCACCTGGTCGCGGCAGTCGTCGCTCGACGGACGGGTCGACGCCGTCGTCCTCAACTCGGGTGGGGCCAACGCGTGCACCGGCGCGCAGGGTTTCGCCGACACCCACGCGACGGCGGAGAAGGTCGCCGAGGTCCTCGGACTCTCCTCCCACGACGTGGTGGTCTGCTCGACCGGGCTGATCGGCGAGCTGCTCCCGATGGACAAGGTGCTCGCCGGTGTGGAGTCCGCGGCCACCGCGCTCTCCACGGAGGGTGGGCCCGACGCGGCCATCGCGATCAAGACGACCGACACCGTCCACAAGGTCGCCGTCGCCGAGCGCGCCGGCTGGTCGGTCGGGGGCATGGCCAAGGGCGCGGGCATGCTCGCGCCCGCGCTGGCCACGATGCTCGTGGTCGTCACCACGGATGCGGTGGTGACCGCCGACCAGCTCGGCGACAGCCTGCGCTCCGCCACGGCGACGACCTTCGACCGGATCGACTCCGACGGCTGCCAGTCCACCAACGACACGGTGGTCCTGCTGGCGTCCGGCGCCTCGGGGGTGCCGGTCGATGCCGACCAGCTGACCGACGCCGTCACGGAGGTCTGCGCGAGCCTGGCCCGCCAGCTCATCGCCGACGCGGAGGGCGCCCACCACGACATCGCGATCGAGGTGCGCACCGCCGCCTCGGAGGCCGACGCCCTCGAGGTCGCCCGGTCGATCGCGCGCAACAACCTGTTCAAGTGCGCGGTCTTCGGCAACGACCCCAACTGGGGCCGGGTGCTGGCCGCGGTCGGCACGACCGGCGCCGAGTTCGACCCGCACGCCCTCGATGTCTCCATCAACGGAGTCGAGGTCTGCCGGGCCGGGGGAGTCGGCGCGGACCGGAGCCTGGTCGACCTGACCGCGCGCGAGGTGCACGTCGTCGTCGACCTGCACGCCGGCGGCGAGGCAGCGACGATCTGGACCAACGACCTCACCCACGACTACGTCCACGAGAACTCGGCCTACTCCTCATGAGCACTCCAGCCACCCCGTCCGGCGCCATCGACACCACCACCCCCGCCGCACCCGCGCGACGGTCGACCAACACCGTCCGCGGGCACATCGGCGCGGCGGCGCTGCGGGTCGCCCAGGGCAAGGCCCAGACCCTCGTCGAGGCGCTGCCGTGGCTTGAGCAGTTCCGTGGCGCGCTCGTCGTGGTCAAGTACGGCGGCAACGCCATGGTCGACGACGGCCTCAAGGCCGCCTTCGCCCAGGACGTCGCCTTCCTCCGGTATGCCGGCCTGCGCCCCGTCGTCGTGCACGGTGGCGGGCCGCAGATCGCCACCATGCTCGACCGGCTCGGGCTGCACAGCGAGTTCCGTGGTGGCCTGCGGGTGACCACCCCCGAGGTGATGGACGTGGTCCGGATGGTGCTGACCGGCCAGGTGGGCCGCGAGCTCGTCGGCCTGCTCAACCAGCACGGACCCGTCGCCGTGGGGTTGTCGGGGGAGGACGCCGCGCTCTTCGGGGCCCGTCGTCGCGGCACCCACGTCGACGGCGAGGAGGTCGACCTCGGCCTGGTCGGTGACGTCGAGACGGTCAACCCCGGAGCCGTCCAGGACATCCTCGACGCCGGGCGGATCCCCGTCGTGTCGACGGTGGCCCCCGACCTCGACGTGGACGGCCAGGTCCTCAACATCAACGCCGACACCGCTGCCGCGGCGCTCGCGGTGGCCCTCAAGGCGCACAAGCTAGTCATGCTGACCGATGTCGAGGGGGTCTACGCCGACTGGCCGGACCGGGACTCGCTGCTGTCGTCGCTGACGGTCTCGGGCGCCCAGGAGCTGCTGCAGCGGGTCGACGCCGGCATGATCCCCAAGCTCGAGGCGTGCATCCGGGCGGTCCGGGGCGGGGTGCCGCAGGCCCACGTCATCGACGGCCGACAGCCCCACTCGCTGCTCCTGGAGGTCTTCACGTCCGAGGGGATCGGCACCATGATCGTCGCGGACGAGGAGTCCTGATGGGAGCGCGCAACGACGAGCTGCTCGAGCGCTACCAGCGTTCGGTGATGGGGGTCTTCGGATTGCCACCTCTCGTGCTGTCGCACGGCAGCGGGTGCCACGTCTGGGACGTCGACGGCAACCGCTACCTCGACCTGGTCGGCGGCATCGCGGTGAACGCGCTCGGCCACGGCCACCCGGCCCTGGTCGCCGCGATCAGCAAGCAGGCCGGTGAGGCGATCCACGTCTCGAACCTGTTCACCTCCGAGGGCCAGATCGCGCTGGCCGAGCGGCTGGTGGCGCTGGCCGGGGCCCCCGAGGGCTCGGCGGTGTTCTTCGCCAACTCCGGCGCCGAGGCCATCGAGGCCGCCATCAAGCTGAGTCGTCGCACCGGCCGCAGCGGGATCGTCGCGGCCGAGGGCGCCTTCCACGGCCGCACCACCGGAGCCCTCGCGCTGACCCACAAGCTCGCCTACCGCGAGCCCTTCGAGCCCCTCATCCCCGGCGTCACCCACGTCCCGTTCGGCGACGAGGCCGCCCTGCGCGCCGCCGTCACCTCCGACACGGCCGCGGTGGTCCTCGAACCCGTGCAAGGTGAGGCCGGCGTGCTCAGCCCGGGCACGGCATACCTGCGGCTCGCCCGTGAGCTCACGCACCAGCACGGTGCCCTGCTCGTCCTCGACGAGATCCAGACCGGCATCGGCCGCACCGGCAGCTGGTTCGCCTTCCAGCAGGCCGGGGTGCTGCCCGACGCCATCACGCTCGCCAAGGGGCTCGGCGGGGGAGTGCCGATCGGCGCGCTGGTCGCCTTCGGCCCCGAGGTCGCCGGCCTGCTCACCGCGGGCCAGCACGGCAGCACGTTCGGCGGCAACCCGCTCGCCGCCGCAGCGGGTCTCGCGGTGCTCGACACCATCGAGGAGCAGGGGCTGCTCGCCCACGCTGCCGAGGCCGGTCAGCACCTGGTCGACTCGGTGACCGCCCTGGGGCACCCGCTGGTGGCGGAGGTGAGGGGAGCCGGGCTGCTCCGCGCCATCGTCCTGACCCAGCCCGTCGCCGCCCAGGTCGCCGCGCTGGCCCGGGAAGCGGGCTTCATCGTCAACCCGGTGGCTCCCGACGCGCTCCGGCTCGCCCCGCCGCTGGTCGTCACCACCGACGAGCTCGACTCCTTCGTGCACGCCCTGCCCGCCCTGCTCGACGCCGCGTCGGCCGCCGCCGTTCCCGACGCCCCGACCCCGGCCACGACCTCCGCCACCCCCCACGAGCCAACCCCCGAGGACGCGTCATGACCCTGCGACACTTCCTGCGCGACGACGACCTGACGGCCGAGGAGCAGGCCCTGGTCCTGCGGCGTGCCGTCGAGCTCAAGGCTGCGCCCTTCTCGCGCCGCCCGCTCGAGGGCCCGCGCACCGTGGCCGTCGTGTTCGACAAGCCGACGCTGCGCACCCAGGTCTCCTTCGCGGGGGCCATCACCGGCCTGGGCGGCTACCCGCTGGTCGTCGACGGCAACCTCGCGCAGATCGGCACCCGCGAGTCGGTCGCTGACACCGCCCGCATCCTCGGCCCCCAGTCGGCCGCGGTCGTCTGGCGCACCTACGGGCAGGACCGGATCGAGGAGATGGCCGCCCACGGGGGAGTCCCGGTCGTGAACGCCCTGACCGACGACTTCCACCCCTGCCAGATCCTCGCCGACCTGCTCACGGTCCTCGAGCACAAGGGGACCCTGGCCGGTCTCACCCTCGGCTACGTCGGCGACGGCGCCAACAACATGGCGCACTCCTACCTGTTGGGGTGCGCACTGGCCGGGATGCACGTGCGCATCGGCACCCCCGCGGCCCACCAGCCGGCTCCGGCGATCCTCGCCAGGGCCGAGGAGCTCGCAGCGGCACAGGGCGGCTCGGTCCTCGTCACGGACGACCCGGTCGCCGCGGTCGAGGGGATCGACGTGGTGGTCACCGACACCTGGGTGTCGATGGGCATGGAGGGGGAGAAGGGCGACCGGCAGGGAGCGGAGAGCCCCTTCGTGCCGTTCGCCGTGACCCAGTCCCTCATGGCGAAGGCGTCCCCCGACGCGATCTTCCTGCACTGCCTGCCGGCCTACCGCGGCTACGAGGTCGAGGCCGAGGTGATCGACGGCCCCCAGTCGGTGGTGTGGGACGAGGCCGAGAACCGGCTGCACGCGCAGAAGGCGCTGCTCTCCTTCCTCCTCGAGGGGGCCTGAGCCGATGAGCCTCGCCGCCACCCGGACCGGTCGCCAGCAACGGATCGTCGCGATCCTCGGGCGCACCGAGGTGCGCTCGCAGAACGAGCTGCTCGACCTGCTCGCCGACGACGGCATCGACGTCACCCAGGCGACCCTGTCGAGGGACCTCCTCGAGATCGGTGCCGTCAAGGTCCGCTCGGGGCGCACCCTCGTGTATGCCGTGCCGGGAGAGGGCGGTGACCGCACCGCCCGCCCCGCGCCGGACGGCACGCAGCTCACCGCGCGGCTCCGCCGGGTCTGCGAGGAGCTGCTGGTCACCGCCGAGCCCTCGCACAACCTGGTCGTGCTGCGCACGCCACCGGGAGCGGCGAACTACCTGGCCTCGGCCATCGACCACGCCGCCCTGACCGGGGTGCTCGGCACCATCGCGGGCGACGACACCATCATGGTCATCACCACCGGCGCAGCCGCCAGCCGCAAGGTCGCCGGCGACCTGCTCGGCCGCGCCAGCACGACTACCGAGGAGAACGAGTGAGCCCCGCTGTGGAACCAGACCTGAGCCAGGCGAAGGTCAGCCTGTGGGGCGGACGCTTCGCGGGCGGGCCGGCGGACGCGCTCGCCGCCCTGAGCAAGTCGACCCACTTCGACTGGCGGCTCGCGCAGTACGACATCGCCGGGTCACGGGCCCACGCCCGGGTGCTCCACGCGGCCGGGTTGCTCGACGACGCGAACCTCGCCGCGATGCTGGCCGGCCTGGCGACCCTCGCCGAGGACGTCGCCTCCGGGGCGTTCCGGCCCGGTGACGACGACGAGGACGTGCACACCGCGCTGGAGCGCGGCCTGATCGAGCGGGCCGGGTCCGACGTCGGTGGACGGCTGCGGGCCGGCCGCTCACGGAACGACCAGATCGCCACGCTCTTCCGCATGTACCTGCGGGACCACGCCCGCTCGGTCGCAGGGCTCGTGCTCGACGTGGTCGACTCCCTGGTCGACCAGGCCACCCGGCACGCCGACGTGCCGATGCCCGGCCGCACCCACCTCCAGCACGCCCAGCCGGTGCTGCTGGCCCACCACCTGCTCGCCCACGCCTGGCCGCTCCTGCGCGATGTCCAGCGGCTGCAGGACTGGGACGTCCGGGCGGCGGTCTCTCCCTACGGGTCGGGCGCCCTCGCGGGCTCGTCGCTCGGGCTCGACCCCGAGGCGGTGGCCGCCGACCTGGGGTTCACCACGTCGGTCGAGAACTCCATCGACGGCACGGCGTCCCGGGACTTCGTGGCCGAGTTCGCCTTCATCGCGGCCATGACGGCGATCGACATCTCCCGGCTCGCCGAGGAGGTGGTCCTCTGGGCGACCAAGGAGTTCTCGTTCGTCACGCTCGACGACGCCTACTCGACCGGGTCGAGCATCATGCCGCAGAAGAAGAACCCCGACGTCGCCGAGCTCGCGCGGGGCAAGGCGGGCCGCCTGGTCGGCGACCTCACCGGTCTCCTCACGACCCTCAAGGCCCTGCCGCTGGCCTACAACCGCGACCTCCAGGAGGACAAGGAGCCGGTCTTCGACGCCGTCGACACCCTCGAGGTCCTGCTGCCGGCGTTCAGCGGCATGGTGGCCACGATGGTCTTCGACACCGAGCGGCTGGCCTCGCTCGCCCCCCAGGGCTTCTCGCTGGCGACCGACATCGCCGAGTGGCTGGTCCGCGAAGGAGTGCCGTTCCGCGTGGCCCACGAGGTCGCCGGCGCCTGCGTGCGGGCGTGCGAGGAGCGGGGGATCGAGCTGTGGGACCTCAACGACGCCGACCTCGCCGGCATCTCCGAGCACCTCACGCCCGGGGTCCGCGACGTCCTCAGCGTCGAGGGCTCGCTGGCGTCCCGCAACGCCCGGGGCGGCACCGCCCCGGATCGCGTCGCGGAGCAGCGCGACCGCGTGGCCGCGGCGGTCTCCGAGGCCCGCGCCTGGGCGGGTGCACCGATCCGGGTGCGCTGACGGCATACCCGTCCGTCCGCTTCCGAGAAATCTCGGGAAGCACGCGATAGGTTCGTGATGCGGGTCACTGACGACCCGCATCCGCCTTGCGAAGGGACGGTGTCATGGGCGTCAGCGACGACCTCACAGCGGCTGCAGGTCACGTGGCCGGGCTGCGACGGGCGGTGACCGCGCTCTCGAAGGAGCTCGGCAACACCATCGACGTGCAACGACTGCGCGACGATGTCGTGCGGCTCGCGGACGACGTCGACCTCGTGGCGCGGGGAGCCGGGGTCGGCTCCCAGGACCGGGCCGGTGCGCCGGGCGAGATCGTCTTCATCACCGACGAGGAGTACGACCCCTCGCTGTGGTCCGATGCCGAGGACGAGGGCGTCGGCCCCTCCCGGGGCCACTGAGGTGTCGAACGTCCCCTTCAGCGGAGGCGTCCATGCCCCCGGTCGGGCCCGCATCGCCGCGCGCACCCTCCGCGAGGACCGCTGGTGGCTCCAGCCCTTCGTCACGTTCGTCTGCTTCTCGGCCTGGCTGCTCTACGGCCTCGTGCGCGCCAGCCTGCAGCGGGACTACTTCGTGGCCGACTACGGCTACCTCACGCCGTTCTACTCCCCGTGCCTGTCGACCTCCTGCGTGCCGGGCTCGACGCACTTCGGCACGCCGTTCGGCGAGTGGCCGGCACTCATCCCGTTCGCGGCGCTGACGCTGCCGTTCCTGCTGCTGTTCCGGCTCACCTGCTATTACTACCGCAAGGCCTACTACCGCTCGTTCTGGAACTCGCCGCCGGCCTGCGCGGTGCCCGAGGCGCACCGGGAGTACTCCGGTGAGACCCGCTTCCCGCTCATCATGCAGAACCTGCACCGCTACTTCTTCTACGCCGCCGTGGTCATCAGCCTGATCAACACCTACGACGTGCTGCACGCGTTCCGCGGCAGGGACGGTGGTTTCGGGCTCGGCCTCGGCACGCTCATCCTGCTGGCCAACGTCGTGCTGCTCTGGTGCTACACGCTCGGCTGCCACTCCTGCCGCAACATCGTCGGTGGTCGCCTCAACCACTTCAGCAAGCACCCGCTGCGCTACAAGGCGTGGGGCCTGGTGGGCAAGCTCAACGCCCGCCACATGCTGTTCGCGTGGGTGACCCTCGGCAGCCTCGTGGTGACCGACGCCTACATCGCCCTCGTCTCGGCGGGCACGATCGGCGACTTCCGCATCATCAACTAGCCCACCAGCCCACCAGCCCAGCCCACGTGACCGGCCCACGGGCCACGGCAGACCCAAGGAGTGCGAGTGACCGACCTCGAGAGGCACGACTACGACGTCATCGTCATCGGGGCGGGTGGTGCCGGGCTGCGTGCCGCGATCGAGGCGAGGGAGCAGGGTCTGCGGACGGCGATCATCTGCAAGAGCCTCTTCGGCAAGGCCCACACCGTGATGGCCGAGGGTGGCATCGCCGCGTCGATGGGCAACGCCAACGAGAAGGACAACTGGCAGACCCACTTCCGCGACACCATGCGCGGGGGCAAGTTCCTCAACAACCCGCGGATGGCCGAGCTGCACGCCAAGGAAGCGCCGATGCGGGTGTGGGAGCTCGAGACCTACGGCGCGCTCTTCGACCGCACACCCGACGGCCGCATCAGCCAGCGCAACTTCGGTGGCCACGAGTACCCCAGGCTCGCCCACGTCGGTGACCGCACCGGCCTGGAGCTGATCCGCACCCTCCAGCAGAAGATCGTGAGCCTGCAGCAGGAGGACCACCGCGAGACGGGCGACTACGAGAGCCGGCTCAGGGTGTTCGCCGAGCTGACCGTCACCGACATCCTCAAGGCCGACGGCGCCGTGGCCGGGGCGTTCGGCTACTGGCGTGAGTCGGGCCGGTTCGTGCTCTTCTCCGCACCGGCCGTCATCCTGGCCACCGGTGGCATCGGCAAGTCGTTCAAGGTCACCAGCAACTCCTGGGAGTACACCGGCGACGGCCACGCCCTGGCGCTGCGCGCGGGCGCTTCCCTCGTCAACATGGAGTTCATCCAGTTCCACCCCACCGGCATGGTGTGGCCACCGTCGGTGAAGGGCATCCTCGTCACCGAGTCGGTGCGCGGCGACGGGGGTGTGCTGCGCAACTCCGAGGGCAAGCGCTTCATGTTCGACTACGTCCCCGACGTCTTCCGTGGCCAGTACGCAGACACCGAGGAGGAGGCGGACCGCTGGTACAAGGACCCCGAGAACAACAAGCGACCCCCTGAGCTCCTGCCGCGGGACGAGGTCGCCCGCGCCATCAACAACGAGGTCAAGGAGGGGCGCAGCTCACCGCACGGTGGCGTCTTCCTCGACGTCTCGACGCGGCTCCCGGCCGAGGAGATCAGACGTCGGCTGCCGTCGATGCACCACCAGTTCAAGGAGCTGGCCGACGTCGACATCACGGCGGAGCCGATGGAGGTCGGTCCCACCTGCCACTACGTGATGGGTGGCGTCGAGGTCGACGCCGACACCGCGGCCACCTCCGTGCCGGGCCTGTATGCGGCGGGTGAGGTCGCGGGCGGCATGCACGGCTCCAACCGGCTCGGCGGCAACAGCCTCTCGGACCTGCTGGTCTTCGGCCGTCGCGCCGGCGTCGGTGCCTCGGAATACATTGCGGCGCTTGGTGACTCACGACCGGCGATCCAGGACGCAGACGTCGACCGGGCGGCGGAGGTTGCCCTGGCGCCGTTCCGCGACGCCTCGGAGAACCCCTACTCGCTCCACCAGGAGCTCCAGCAGAAGATGAACGACCTGGTCGGGATCATCCGCCGCGAGGGCGAGGTCCGCGAGGCGCTCGACATGCTCGACGACCTCGACGAACGCGCGAAATCCGTTGGGGTGGAAGGACATCGGCAGTTCAACCCCGGCTGGCACCTGGCCCTCGACCTGCGCAACATGCTCGCCGTGTGCCGCTGCGTCGCGTTGGCTGCCCTCGAGCGCACCGAGTCGCGCGGTGGGCACACCCGAGAGGACTTCCCGGGCATGGACCCGGAGTGGCGGGGAGTCAACCTGATCTGCACGCTCGACGGGTCCGACGCCGTCCAGCTCAGGCGCCAGCCGGTCCCCGAGATCCGGCAGGACCTGCTCGAGCTCTTCGAGCGGACCGAGCTGTCCAAGTACCTCACCGCACCAGAGCTGGCCCGCCTCGACGCGGGTGGCTCCTCGACCCAGCAGGGCAGCGCCGACGGGAGTGACCGCTCATGAGCTACGACGCCAGGTTCAAGGTGTGGCGCGGCGACGCCGCCGGAGGAGTCCTGCAGGACTACACCGTGGAGGTCAACGAGGGTGAGGTCGTCCTCGACATCATCCACCGGTTGCAGGCGACCCAGGCGCCCGACCTCGCGGTGCGCTGGAACTGCAAGGCCGGCAAGTGCGGCTCGTGCAGTGCCGAGATCAACGGCAAGCCACGGCTGCTCTGCATGACGCGGATGAGCACCTTCACCGAGGAGCAGGTCATCACGGTGACGCCGCTGCGCACCTTCCCCGTGATGCGCGACCTGGTGACGGACGTGTCCTTCAACTACCAGAAGGCGCGCGAGGTGCAGGCGTTCAGCCCGCCGGCCGACCTCCAGCCGGGTGACTACCGCATGCAGCAGGTCGACGTGGAGCGCAGCCAGGAGTTCCGCAAGTGCATCGAGTGCTTCCTCTGCCAGGACGTCTGCCACGTCGTCCGTGACCACGAGGACAACAAGACCAGCTTCGCCGGGCCCCGCTTCCTCATGCGGGTCGCCGAGCTCGACATGCACCCACTCGACACCGCGGACCGCCGCCAGGCGGCCAAGGAGGAGCACGGGCTGGGCTACTGCAACATCACCAAGTGCTGCACCGAGGTCTGCCCCGAGCACATCAAGATCACCGACAACGCGCTGATCCCCCTGAAGGAACGCGTCGTCGACCGTCACTACGATCCCGTCGTGTGGCTGGGCAACAAGATCCGTCGCCGCTCGAGCTAGGCCACCGGCTCGAGCGCGACTTCTTCTCGGAGGACGTCCTCGACGTCGCCCCGGCACTGCTCGGGGCGACCATCTCGCACGCGGGCGTCACGCTCCGGCTCACCGAGGTCGAGGCGTATGCCGGCACGGCCGACCCGGGGTCGCACGCCTTTCGCGGCCCGACGCCGCGCACCGAGGTGATGTTCGGCGCGGCAGGCCGCCTCTACGTCTACTTCACCTACGGCATGCACTGGTGCGCCAACCTCGTGTGCGGCCCTGAGGGTGAGGCCAGCGCCGTGCTCCTGCGCGCAGGGGAGGTCGTCGCGGGGGAGGACGTCGCCGCCGCCCGTCGGACCGGGGTGGTGCGGCGCGACTGGGCGCGGGGACCGGCCCGGCTCGCGACCACCCTCGGACTGCGCGGTGAGCAGACCGGCCTCGACGCCTGCGCACGGGGCGGACCGGTCGCGCTGCACGCGGCCCCGCACGCCATCCCGGCCCGGGCCATCCGCACCGGCCCGCGCGTGGGGGTGTCGGGAGCCGGCGGCGAGGCGGCGGCATACCCGTGGCGGTTCTGGCTGGACGGCGAGCCGACGGTGTCGGTGTACCGACCGGCAAAACCCCGTGCACGCAGGCACCCGGCATGAGGCAGGCTGTGGACGTGCCGCGACAGCGCGGCACGTCGTGCGACGCGAAGGAGCGACCCACCGTGAGCAACATCCTCGACGAGCTGAAGTGGCGAGGACTGGTGGCCCAGACCACCGACGAGTCCGCGCTGCGCGACGCCCTCGCCGACGGGCCGATCACGGCGTACTGCGGCTTCGACCCCACCGCTCCGTCCCTGCACTTCGGCAACCTCGTGCAGCTGGTGGTGCTGCGCCACCTGCAGCGAGCCGGCCACCGGGTGATCTGCCTGGTGGGTGGCTCGACCGGTCTCATCGGCGACCCACGACCGTCGTCGGAACGGGTCCTCAAGACCAAGGAACAGACCGCCGAGTGGGTCGCGAACATCGAGCGACAGGTGCGGCCGTTCCTGTCGGTGGAGGGCGACAACCCCGCGGTCTTCGTCAACAACCTCGACTGGACGGAGCCGCTGTCCGCCCTGGACTTCCTGCGCGACATCGGCAAGCACTTCCGCGTCAACCAGATGGTCAAGAAGGACGCGGTCGCCGCGCGGCTCAACTCGGAGGAGGGCATCTCCTACACCGAGTTCAGCTACCAGCTGCTGCAGGGGCTCGACTACCTCCAGCTGTTCCGCGACTACGGTTGCACGCTGCAGACGGGTGGGCAGGACCAGTGGGGCAACCTGACGGCCGGCTCGGACCTGATCCACCGGGTGGAAGGAAAGTCGGTCCACCTGCTCACCACACCGCTGCTCACCGACGCGGCCGGCAACAAGTTCGGCAAGAGCGAGGGCAACGCGATCTGGCTGTCGCCGGAGATGACCAGTCCCTACGCCTTCTACCAGTACTGGATCAACACCGAGGACGCGTCGGTGGTGACGCTGCTGAAGGTCTTCACCGACCGCACCGCCGACGAGATCGCGGCGCTGGAGCAGTCCCTGGCCGAGAAGCCCTTCCTGCGGGAGTGCCAGAAGGCCCTGGCGGCCGACGTCACCACGCTCGTGCACGGGCCGGCGGCCACCGCCGCGGTGCAGGCCGCCTCCGAGGCGCTCTTCGGCAAGGGTGACGTCACCGCCCTCGACGCAGGCACCTTGGGCGACGCCACGGCGGAGCTGCCCGGGGGAGAGGTCTCGGTGGGGATGTCTGTGACCGACGCCCTCGTGGCGGTGGGCCTGGTCGACTCGCGCAACGCCGCCCGTCGGGTGATCGGTGACGGCGGCGCCTCGCTCAACAACGCGAAGCTGACCGACCCCGAGCAGGCGCTCGAGGAGGCCGACTTCCTGCACGGACGGGTCGCGCTGCTGCGTCGGGGCCGCAAGTCGCTGGCCGCGGGCCGCCGCGCCAGCTGACCCCGCAGGTCGCTGACCTGCGGATTTGTGTTTTGCGGGGAGGCCCGTCTAATGTTCTCGACGTCAGCCCGACAGGGAGGAACGGACACCACCGCGGTGAACGAAAGTTCGCGCGAAGTAGGCCGGTCCCGGGGCAGACCCCACCGAAAAGCACCTGGGGAACCAGACGCTCCGGAGCGCCCGCAAGGGTGGTCAGAGGCGGGCCGAGAGGCTGCTACAGTGGGCGCTCCACAGAAAAGCATCCGGTTCGCCGGAGGGCATCTGAGCGGCCCGGAAGGGCTGCTGGACGCCGGCTAGCGAGTTCTGGAAACGCTGAGTTTTTGGAACACCGTCAGCCTGCTACAGTGGAACACCTCGCGGAGAGCCAAGCGCGCTCAATCCACCGCTTCCAGCAGGAAGCGCAAGGATTTGACGCCCAAGAGCGAAGCGAGTAACTTTGAAGGGTTGCCCCGAACGCCGGCCGGAAGGTCAGCGGATGGTGCGCGTCCGAACCTTGAGAACTCAACAGCGTGTCAAAAATCGATGCCAATTACCTCGTCTCGAGGTGGCAGCGAACCAGGCCAAAGGTCTGGGGATGCCGTCACGTCGAACGAAAATCCTTTGGTTGACAATGAATTTCTAGCAATAGCTAGTTGTTCTTGCTCAGTCAGTGAAACAACCCTTCTTGGGTAGCAGTTTCGTGGTCCTCGGATCACGAGCTAAACATCAATGGAGAGTTTGATCCTGGCTCAGGACGAACGCTGGCGGCGTGCTTAACACATGCAAGTCGAACGGTGAAGGTGGGAGCTTGCTCCTACCGGATCAGTGGCGAACGGGTGAGTAACACGTGAGTAACCTGCCCCAGACTCTGGAATAACCCCGGGAAACCGGAGCTAATACCGGATACGAGACGAAGCTGCATGGCTATCGTCTGGAAAGTTTTTCGGTCTGGGATGGACTCGCGGCCTATCAGCTTGTTGGTGAGGTAATGGCTCACCAAGGCGACGACGGGTAGCCGGCCTGAGAGGGCGACCGGCCACACTGGGACTGAGACACGGCCCAGACTCCTACGGGAGGCAGCAGTGGGGAATATTGCACAATGGGCGAAAGCCTGATGCAGCGACGCCGCGTGAGGGATGACGGCCTTCGGGTTGTAAACCTCTTTCAGCAGGGAAGAAGCGAAAGTGACGGTACCTGCAGAAGAAGCACCGGCTAACTACGTGCCAGCAGCCGCGGTAATACGTAGGGTGCGAGCGTTGTCCGGAATTATTGGGCGTAAAGAGCTTGTAGGCGGTTTGTCGCGTCTGCCGTGAAAATCCGAGGCTCAACCTCGGACTTGCGGTGGGTACGGGCAGACTAGAGTGTGGTAGGGGAGACTGGAATTCCTGGTGTAGCGGTGAAATGCGCAGATATCAGGAGGAACACCGATGGCGAAGGCAGGTCTCTGGGCCACTACTGACGCTGAGAAGCGAAAGCATGGGGAGCGAACAGGATTAGATACCCTGGTAGTCCATGCCGTAAACGTTGGGAACTAGGTGTGGGTCTCATTCCACGAGATCCGTGCCGCAGCTAACGCATTAAGTTCCCCGCCTGGGGAGTACGGCCGCAAGGCTAAAACTCAAAGGAATTGACGGGGGCCCGCACAAGCGGCGGAGCATGCGGATTAATTCGATGCAACGCGAAGAACCTTACCAAGGCTTGACATATGCGAGAACGCTGCAGAGATGCAGAACTCTTTGGACACTCGCATACAGGTGGTGCATGGTTGTCGTCAGCTCGTGTCGTGAGATGTTGGGTTAAGTCCCGCAACGAGCGCAACCCTCGTTCTATGTTGCCAGCACGTAATGGTGGGGACTCATAGGAGACTGCCGGGGTCAACTCGGAGGAAGGTGGGGATGACGTCAAATCATCATGCCCCTTATGTCTTGGGCTTCACGCATGCTACAATGGCCGGTACAAAGGGCTGCGAAACCGCGAGGTGGAGCGAATCCCAAAAAACCGGTCTCAGTTCGGATTGGGGTCTGCAACTCGACCCCATGAAGTCGGAGTCGCTAGTAATCGCAGATCAGCAACGCTGCGGTGAATACGTTCCCGGGCCTTGTACACACCGCCCGTCAAGTCACGAAAGTCGGTAACACCCGAAGCCGGTGGCCCAACTCTTTGAGGGGGAGCCGTCGAAGGTGGGACTGGCGATTGGGACTAAGTCGTAACAAGGTAGCCGTACCGGAAGGTGCGGCTGGATCACCTCCTTTCTAAGGAGCACTGGTCGCGAAAGCGATCCAGAGCCTGGTCTGTAGGCGTACGTCCTACACCAGGAGCTCAAGGGTGGAACATCGATTATTTGGCGCTGACACCGACTCGTGTCGCAAGTACAAGTCAGGTCCTCGGACCTGGCAGTGGAACGCAATCGAGAGGGTGCCGGCGCCTGACACGTTGTTGGGTCCTGAGGGCTTCGGGCGAAAGCTTGAACCTCAGGCCGGTAGATCGGCCAGGACCCTCCCCACGGATGAACCGCCGCACGGTGCTGTTGTACAGCGACCAGCGGTAGGCACCGACACCGGGGAGGGGCCGCCCGTACCTTGAGAACTACACAGTGGACGCGAGCATCTTTGTAAACTCAAGTTTATAAGGGCAAACGGTGGATGCCTTGGCACCAGGAACCGAAGAAGGACGTAGGAATCTGCGATAAGCCTCGGGGAGTCGATAACCAGACTGTGATCCGAGGATTTCCGAATGGGGAAACCCGGCTGGAGGCAAGTCCAGTCACTCCCGCCTGAACACATAGGGCGGGTAGAGGGAACGTGGGGAAGTGAAACATCTCAGTACCCACAGGAAGAGAAAGCAACCGCGATTCCGTGAGTAGTGGCGAGCGAAAGCGGAAGAGGCTAAACCGATCATGTGTGATAGCTGTCAGGCGTTGCATGGTCGGGGTCGTGGGACTTTTCGGTCAGGACTGACATCCTGACATGGAGTCAAAAATTCGCGTTATAGTCGAAGGGCATTGAAAGGCCCGGCACAGAGGGTGCGACCCCCGTAGACGAAATGACGCGAACTCCAGAGAAGTATCCCAAGTAGCACGGGGCCCGAGAAATCCCGTGTGAATCTGGCGGGACCACCCGCTAAGCCTAAATATTCCCTGGTGACCGATAGCGGACAAGTACCGTGAGGGAAAGGTGAAAAGTACCCCGGGAGGGGAGTGAAATAGATCCTGAAACCGTTTGCCTACAATCCGTTGGAGCCTCCTTGTGGGGTGACAGCGTGCCTTTTGAAGAATGAGCCTGCGAGTTAGTGCTCAGTGGCGAGGTTAACCCGTGTGGGGAAGCCGTAGCGAAAGCGAGTCCGAATAGGGCGATTTAGTCGCTGGGTCTAGACCCGAAGCGGAGTGATCTACCCATGGCCAGGTTGAAGCGACGGTAAGACGTCGTGGAGGACCGAACCCACTTAGGTTGAAAACTGAGGGGATGAGCTGTGGGTAGGGGTGAAAGGCCAATCAAACTCCGTGATAGCTGGTTCTCCCCGAAATGCATTTAGGTGCAGCGTCACGTGTTTCTTACCGGAGGTAGAGCTACTGGATAGCTAATGGGCCTCACCAGGTTACTGACGTTAGCCAAACTCCGAATGCCGGTAAGTGAGAGCGTGGCAGTGAGACTGCGGGGGATAAGCTCCGTAGTCGAGAGGGAAACAGCCCAGACCACCATCTAAGGTCCCTAAGCGTGTGCTAAGTGGGAAAGGATGTGGAGTTGCATTGACAACCAGGAGGTTGGCTTAGAAGCAGCCACCCTTTAAAGAGTGCGTAATAGCTCACTGGTCAAGTGATTCCGCGCCGACAATGTAGCGGGGCTCAAGCACACCACCGAAGCTGTGGCATTGACACTTTGCCCGGCCGTGACATCTGAGGATCCACGGTCCAAGCGTGTTGATGGGTAGGGGAGCGTCGTGTGGCCAGGGAAGCGGCGGAGTGATCCAGCCGTGGAGGCCACACGAGTGAGAATGCAGGCATGAGTAGCGAATGACGGGCGAGAAACCCGTCCGCCGAATAACCAAGGGTTCCAGGGTCAAGCTAATCTGCCCTGGGTAAGTCGGGACCTAAGGCGAGGCCGACAGGCGTAGTCGATGGACATCCGGTTGATATTCCGGAACCGGCGAAGAACCGCCCATGACGAACCTAGTGATGCTAAGCGCCTGAAGCTCGATGACGTCTTCGGACTGATTCGAGTGGAGCGCGCGACCCGATCTAGTACTAGTCAAGCAATGGAGAGACGCAGGAAGGTAGCCTCCGCGTGGCGATGGTAGTCCACGTCCAAGGGTGTAGGGAGTGAGGTAGGCAAATCCGCCTCACACATATCCTGAGACCTGATAGTGACCGCGTATGCGGGAAGAGGGTGATCCTATGCTGCCTAGAAAATCTTCTAGCGAGGTTCGAGCCGCCCGTACCCCAAACCGACTCAGGTGGTTAGGTAGAGAATACCAAGGCGATCGAGTGAATCATGGTTAAGGAATTCGGCAAAATACCCCCGTAACTTCGGGAGAAGGGGGGCCCTGATCGTGACGGCACTTGCTGCCCGAGCGTGATCGGCCGCAGAGACCAGGGAGAAGCGACTGTTTACTAAAAACACAGGTCCGTGCGAAGTCGCAAGACGATGTATACGGACTGACGCCTGCCCGGTGCTGGAAGGTTAAGAGGACCGGTTAGTTCTTCGGAGCGAAGCTGAGAATTTAAGCCCCAGTAAACGGCGGTGGTAACTATAACCATCCTAAGGTAGCGAAATTCCTTGTCGGGTAAGTTCCGACCTGCACGAATGGCGTAACGACTTCTCCACTGTCTCAACCATGAACTCGGCGAAATTGCACTACGAGTAAAGATGCTCGTTACGCGCAGCAGGACGGAAAGACCCCGGGACCTTTACTACAGCTTGGTATTGGTGTTCGGTACGGCTTGTGTAGGATAGGTGGGAGACTTTGAAGCCGGCACGCCAGTGTCGGTGGAGTCAACGTTGAAATACCACTCTGGTCGTTCTGGATATCTAACCTCGGTCCGTGATCCGGATCAGGGACAGTGCCTGGTGGGTAGTTTAACTGGGGCGGTTGCCTCCTAAAAGGTAACGGAGGCGCCCAAAGGTTCCCTCAGCCTGGTTGGCAATCAGGTTTTGAGTGTAAGTGCACAAGGGAGCTTGACTGTGAGAGAGGCATCTCGAGCAGGGACGAAAGTCGGGACTAGTGATCCGGCGGTGGCTTGTGGAAGCGCCGTCGCTCAACGGATAAAAGGTACCCCGGGGATAACAGGCTGATCTTGCCCAAGAGTCCATATCGACGGCATGGTTTGGCACCTCGATGTCGGCTCGTCGCATCCTGGGGCTGGAGTAGGTCCCAAGGGTTGGGCTGTTCGCCCATTAAAGCGGTACGCGAGCTGGGTTTAGAACGTCGTGAGACAGTTCGGTCCCTATCCGCTGTGCGCGTAGGAAACTTGAGAAGGGCTATCCCTAGTACGAGAGGACCGGGATGGACGAACCTCTGGTGTGTCAGTTGTTCTGCCAAGAGCACGGCTGATTAGCTACGTTCGGAAACGATAACCGCTGAAAGCATCTAAGCGGGAAGCGTGCTTCAAGATGAGGTTTCCATGGACTTCGGTCCGAGAGGCTCCCAGCTAGACTACTGGGTTGATAGGCCAGACGTGGAAGTGCGGTAACGCATGTAGCTGACTGGTACTAATAAGCCGATAACTTGACTAACAAAGATGTTACGCGTCCACTGTGTGGTTCCCGAGATACGGTCGGGAAATCGATTGAAATCTCCATAGAGTTTCGGCTGTCATAGCGAAGGGGAAACGCCCGGCTCCATTCCGAACCCGGAAGCTAAGCCCTTCAGCGCCGATGGTACTGCACTGGTGACGGTGTGGGAGAGTAGGACGCAGCCGGACATACTTTCAAAAGGGCCATCCCACTCGGGATGGCCCTTTTGCATTGTCTTTTGCCAGGCATTGTCTTTTGCCAGGCATTGTCTTTTGCCAGGCACTGTCGAAATGAAAGTGTCGGAAAGACAGTGCCGCGGTCGTGCCGTGGTGCCGGCCGGCGCGGACCACGGTGTCCCGGCACAGCCACAGTCCGTAGACTGCACACGATTACTGCACAGCGAGGAGCAAACGTGCCCGAGAACCAGCCAGGCCGAGGTGGCCAGAACCGTCGACCCGCATCGGGTGGTGGTCGTCCTCCCGGTGCAGGTGGTGGGCGCTCCTCCGGTCCCCGTCGAGACGGTGGCGCGAGCGGCCGCGGTGACGGCCCGTCGCGTGGCGGTCGCGGTGGCTCGGGTGGTAGACCGGAGCGCGGTGGCGCCGGCCGCGGCGACCGGCGCGACGGCGCAGCCGGCGGCGGCGCCGACGGCAGGACGACCGGTCCGCGGCTGGCGCCCAAGAAGCCCAAGCTCCCCGAGCCGCGGATCGCCGACGGCGTGACCGGCAAGGAGCTGGACCGCTCGGTCCACCAGCAGCTGCGCACCCTGAGCAAGGAGAACGCCGAGGGGGTGGCCCAGCACCTGGTCATGGTCGCGGCGCTGCTCGAGGTCGACGACCTGGAGAGCGCCGAGGCGCACGCCGAGACGGCGGTCCGTCGGGCCGGTCGGGTGCCCGCAGCCCGCGAGGCCCTCGGTCTGGTCGCCTACCGCAAGGGCGAGTGGGCCCGGGCGCTCAGCGAGTTCCGCACCGCGCGCCGGCTGAGCGGTTCCTCGCACCTGCTGGCGCTGATGGTCGACTGCGAGCGTGGCCTGGGCCGTCAGGAGCGAGCCCTCGAGCTCGCGATGTCGCCCGAGGCCAAGACGCTGGCCGTCGAGGACCGCGTCGAGCTGGCCATCGTCATCTCCGGCATCCGTCGTGACCTCGGGCAGCTCGAGGCCTCCCAGCAGGCCTTGCAGATCCCGCAGCTCAAGGGTTCGGCCCGCAAGCCGTGGTCGGCCCGGTTGTCCTACGCCTACGCCGAGGCCCTGCTGGCGCTCGGGCACGACGACGACGCGCGCGACTGGTTCGCGCGCGCCGCGGACGCCGACGACGAGCTGGAGACCGACGCCGCGGAGCGACTGGCCGAGCTCGACGGGGTGATCCTCACCGACCTGCTCGACGGCGAGGAGGACGACGACGAGGGCGACGTCGCCCCGGCCCAGGGCGCCGCGCCCGGTGGCGATGCCCGCTAGCGGGCCACACCTGGTCGACCGGTATGCCGCGGTCGTGTGTGACCTCGATGGCGTGGTCTACCGGGGTCCGGACGCGGTGGACCATGCCGTCTCGGCCCTGGCCGCCCTGACCGTCCCGATCGTCTACGCCACCAACAACGCCTCGCGACCGCCGGACGAGGTCGCTGGACACCTCACCGACCTCGGGTTGCACGTGCGGGCGCGCGATGTCGCGACCAGCTCGCAGGCCGGCGCGGCGGTCCTGCGCGACCTCGTGCCGGCGGGCTCGAAGATCCTCGCGATCGGGGGGATCGGGGTGCGGGAAGCGTTGCAGCACCAAGGGTTCGACGTCGCCACCCCCGAGCAGACGCGCGAGGCGCTCGACCACGTCGTGGCCGGCGTGCTCCAGGGGTATGGCGCGGCCGTCACCGCCGCTGACCTGTCCGAAGCGGCGTATGCCGTGGCGGCCGGCGCCGTCTGGGTCGCCACGAACACCGACGCGACCCTGCCGACCCACCGGGGCACCGCTCCGGGCAACGGCACCCTGGTGGCCGCGGTCCAGCGGGCCACCGGGCAGGAGCCGAGAGTCGTCGGGAAGCCGTACGCCCCCCTCTACGAGCTGTGTGCCGCCCGGCTTGAGGAAGCCCCGGCCCGGGTGCTGGCCGTGGGAGACCGGCTCGACACCGACATCGCCGGGGCGGTGGCAGCAGGCATGGACTCGGCGCTCGTGCTGACCGGCATCGACTCGGTGACCACGCTGGTGTCCGCGCCGGCAGCGATGCGACCCACCTACCTGCTCGAGGACCTGCGGTCGCTGTCCGCCGCATACGTCCCCGCCGAGACCGACTACTCCTGGTGGGTCTGCGGGCAGGACCGGCGGCGCGTCGTCGACGGATCCTGGGAGGTGGCGTCGAAGGGGACCGCCATCGAGGCCGCCCGCGCTGGCGTGGCGTGCCTCCACGAGGCCCTGGACCTCGGCGACCTGGACGACGACGCGGTGCAGCGGCTCGTTCCCGAGATCGACGCATGGCAGTAGCGTGAGGGGCGCGAGCGACCCCCCGCCGCTTCATCGAGGAGGACCTACCGTGGCTTTCGAATCCGTGCGCAGCTACATCCAGCTCGCCAGCGGTCTGGGCGAGATGACCAAGGCCAAGGCGATGGACGCAGCGCAGGGCCTGCTGGCCCTCCCCGGCGCGGACGAGGTGACCCGGCGGGCGGTGCAGGCCTCGACGCTCGCCGACCAGCTCCTCGAAGCCGCCCGGGCCAACCGGGCCAACCTGCTGACCCTCATCCAGAGCGAGGTCGAGTCGGCACTCAAGAAGGCTGACGTCGCCCGCGCCGCGGACGTCGATGCGGCCCGCACCGCCCTGACCACGGTCACCAAGGAGATCGCCGAGCTGCGAGCCCTCCTGCTGGCGACCGGCGCCTCCGCCGTGGCCGGCGCGTCCCGCAGCTCGATCGGCCGGGCGGTCGGCGGCTCCGGAGCGATCTCCACCAGGGTGCGGCCTTCCGCCCCCGCAGCCGCACCGGCGGCACCAGCCACGAAGGCAGCCCCTGCGAAGAAGGCGGCGGCGAACAAGGCGGCGGCGAAGAAGGCGGCGGCGAACAAGGCGGCGGCGAAGAAGGCGGCGGCGAAGAAGGCCGCGCCGGCGAAGAAGGTTGCACCGGCGAAGAAGGTTGCACCGGCGAAGAAGGCTGCACCCGCGAAGAAGACAGCGGCGAAGAAGGCCGCGCCGGCGAAGAAGGCTGCAGCCACGAGGGCGGCCAAGAAGACCACCGCCACGAAGACCACGGCGAAGAAGGCAGCGCAGTGAGCGACGAAGACCCGACCAACGACCCCACCGTGGACGACCCCACCGTGGACGACCCCACCGTGGACGACGACGCCGTGGATGAGCAGGGCGTGGACGAGCAGGCCGCCCCGTCGTCGGGTGCTGCCGTCGCCCACGCCTCCCGGCACGACAACCCCACCGACCGGGCCGAGTCGCTCGGCACCGGTCTGGGTGACCAGGCGACCGGCGACATCGTCATCGATTCGGCCCTGCAGGACCTGCAGGACGCTCCCACCGACGACCTCGATGCGCAGATCGACGCAGGTCAGCGCGTGCAGCAGACCCTCCAGGCCCGGCTGTCCGACCTCGGCGGCGAGTGAGCGACTCGACGCCGCGCGACTCCATACCGCGCGACTCGACGCCGCACGACTCGACGCCGCGCGACTCGACGCCGCGCGACCCGGTCCGGCTCGATCTCGAGCTCGTCCGGCGCGGCCTGGCCCGGTCGCGGGGCCACGCTCGCGCGCTGGTCGACGCCGGTGACGTCACCGTCGACGGCAAGCCGGCCTCGAAGCCCTCGCTCCCCGTCACCCCCGGGCAGGTCATCGAGGTGCGCGAGGAGGGGCCGCGCTGGGTGAGCCGCGCGGCATACAAGCTGCTGGGGGCGCTGGAGACGTTCGGGCCCCGGGGACTGGTGGTCACCGGCAGGCGCTGCCTCGACGTGGGCGCCTCGACCGGTGGGTTCACCCAGGTGCTGCTGCACCACGGGGCGTCCCACGTCATCGCCCTCGACGTCGGGCACGGTCAGCTCGTCCCCGCGCTGGCCGACGACCCGCGGGTCACCGACCGGTCGCGCACCACCGTCCGCGACCTGCGGGCCGGTGACCTCGGGGGAGCGGTGGACCTGCTCGTCGCGGACCTGAGCTTCATCTCTCTGACACTCGTGCTCGAGACCTTCCGAGGCCTGCTGACCGACGAGGGTGACGCCGTGGTGCTGGTCAAACCCCAGTTCGAGGTCGGCCGCACCCGACTGGGCAAGGGCGGCATCGTCCGGGCGCAGGGTGACCGCGCGTGGGCGGTCACTGAGGTCGCCCGTGCGGCGGTGGCCGCCGGCCTGCACCCCCAAGGCCTGGCCCGCAGCCCGATCGAGGGCGGCGAGGGCAACGCGGAGTACCTGCTCTGGCTGACCCCCCGCGACGCGCAGTCGATGGGATGGGAGGCTCTGGTGAGGGCCGCCGACGACGTGACCGAGCCATGACTGACCTCGAAGGGACACCAGACCGTGGGGAGAACACCATGAGTTCAGGGAGCACCGACCCGGGCAGCAGCACGCCGGGTCGCAGGATCCTGCTCGTGGCGCACCCGCGCCGCCAGGAGGCGCAGGACCTGGCGACCGCCGTGGTCGAGCGCCTGCACGCCGCAGGCATCGAGGTGGTCGTCCAGCGGGACGAGGCCACCGCCGTCAACCTGGCCGAGCACCCGGGCGTCACGCTGGTCGACGACGGGGACGCTGCGGCGGAGGGCTGTGAGCTGGTCTGCGTGCTCGGCGGTGACGGGACCATCCTGCGCGGCGCCGAGGTGTCGCGGGGGACCGGCGCCCCGCTGCTGGGCGTGAACCTGGGCCACGTGGGCTTCCTCGCCGAGGCCGAGCGCGAGGACATCGACGCCACCGTCGAGCACATCGTCGCCAAGACCTACTCGGTCGAGGAGCGGATGACCCTCGAGGTCACGGCGCACGTCAACGGCGACCCGGTCTACACGAGCTGGGCCCTCAACGAGGTCACCGTCGAGAAGGCCAACCGCGAACGCATGCTCGAGGTCGTGGCGGAGATCGACGGCCGACCGCTGACCACCTGGGGTTGCGACGGCGTCGTGGTCGCCACCCCGACCGGGTCGACCGCCTACGCCTTCTCGGCCGGTGGCCCGGTCGTCTGGCCGGACGTCGAGGCCCTCCTGCTGGTGCCGATCAGTGCGCACGCCCTGTTCGCCCGACCGCTCGTGCTCGGCCCCAGCTCGCACCTCGCCCTCGAAGTGGTGCCCGACACCTTGGGCACCGGCGCCCTCTGGTGCGACGGTCGCCGCGCGGTGGACCTGCCCCCGGGCGCACGGATCGAGGTCGTGCGCTCCCAGACGCCGGTGCGGCTGGCCCGGCTCAGCACCTCACCGTTCACCGACCGGCTGGTGGCCAAGTTCGACCTGTCCATCCACGGGTGGCGCGGTGAGGCCCGTCGCGAGGACGCGGCCCGCGTCGCAGAGGTCCCGCCGCCAGCCTGACCGCCAGCCGCACTGCCGGCCGCACCGCCAGCCTGACCGACCCGGTCGGCCCTGCGTGAGAGGCTGTGCCCGTGCTGTCCGAACTGAGGATCCAGGGACTCGGCGTCATCGACGACGCCGTGCTCGACCTGCACCCGGGGCTCAACGTCGTCACCGGCGAGACCGGCGCAGGCAAGACCATGGTCGTCACCGGACTGGGGCTGCTCCTGGGTGCCCGGGCCGACGTCGGCCTGGTGCGGTCCGGTGCCGGTAGTGCCGTGGTCGAGGGCCTCGTCGACGTCGCCAGCGACCACCCCGCCGCCCTGCGCGCGGCCGAGGCGGGCGCCGACGTGACAGACGGGCTGGTCCTCGTGCGCTCGGTCAGCGCCGAGGGCCGGTCCCGCGCCCACGTCGGGGGCCGCTCCGCCCCGGTGGGGGTGCTCGGCGAGATCGGCGAGCACCTCGTGGCCGTGCACGGCCAGGCCGACCAGTGGCGCCTGCGCCAGAGCGACCAGCACCGCGCCGTGCTCGACCAGTTCGGCGGAGCACCCCTGCAGAAGGCCCTGCTGGCCCACACCGACGTCTACGACGCCCACCAGGCCGCGGCCGCCGAGCTCGCCGACCTGCGCGAGCAGGCCCGCGACCGCGCTCGCGAGATCGAGGTGCTCCAGCACGGCCTCGAGCAGCTCGAGCAGGTGGACCCCCAGTCGGGGGAGGATGCCGAGCTCCGCGTCGAGGACGAGCGGCTCGGCCATGCCGAGGGACTGCGCGGTGCCGCCGCACTGGCGCACGACCACCTCGCCGGGGCGGGGGAGTATGCCGCGGAGCCGGCGCCCAGCGTCGTCGAGCTGATCGCCTCGGCCCGCCAGGCCCTCGCGGGCGAGGTCGACCACGACCCCGCGCTGCGCGAGCTGGACCGCCGGATGGCGGATCTCGGCTACCTGGCGGCGGACCTCGCGGCCGACCTGAGCAGCTACCTGTCCGACATCGAGGTCGACCCGGCCCGGATGGCCTGGGTCCAGCAGCGCCGGGCCGACCTCACCGCCCTGACCCGCAAGTACGGCGAGACCATCGACGACGTGCTGGCCTGGGGCAAGGCGTCGGCCCAGCGACTCGACGCCCTCCTCAACTCCGACAGCCGGATCGAGGCCCTCGAGCCCGAGGTGGCCCGGCTCGACGCCGAGCGCAGCACCACGGCGCAGGCCCTCGGCAAGGCCCGCCGCACTGCGGCCAAGCGGCTCGCGTCCGCGGTGACCGGTGAGCTCGCCCACCTGGCGATGGGGCAGGCGACCGTCGACGTCGCCGTCACCCCACGGCCGGCCGGCCTGGCCCGGCACGGCGGCGACGACGTCGAGATCCTGCTCGCGGCCAACCCCGGGAGCCCGGCCCGCACGGTCGCCAAGGCGGCCTCCGGCGGTGAGCTGTCCCGCGTCATGCTGGCGCTCGAGGTCGTGACCGGTGCTGCCGGCGGCAGCGACGTCCCCACTTTCGTCTTCGACGAGGTCGACGCCGGGGTCGGGGGAGCGGCAGCCCTGGACGTCGGCGCGCGGCTGGCCGCGCTGGCCCGCCACGCGCAGGTCGTCGTCGTCACCCACCTGCCCCAGGTCGCGGCATACGCCGACCGCCACCTGGTCGTCCGCAAGGCCAGCGACGGGCACATCACCTCCAGTGGGGTGCACGCGCTCGACGGCGAGGAGCGGCTGCGCGAGCTCGCCCGCATGATGGCCGGGGTCGACTCGGGCACTGCCCTTGACCACGCCCGCGAGCTCGTCGAGGAGACCAGGGCCCGGCGGGCCACCGCGGTCCACACCTGATCGGTGCGCACCCGTCGCCGGTGGGTGCGCGCATGACGCAGGTCCCACCCGCGTGGGCCGTGCGGCACACCCCTTGCCCCATGGGAGGATGGCCAGGATGCCTTTGAAGTTCACCCGCCAACGTGCCCGCGACCCCGAGACCCCGGGGGTGCGCGGTGTGGTGCGCGTGGACGCCCGCACCAAGAACCTCACCAAGCGGCTCAAGCCCGGCGAGATCGCGGTCATCGACCACCAGGACATCGACAAGGTGAGCGCGGAGGCCCTGCTGGCCTGCCGACCCGCCGCCGTCATCAACGCCGCTCCGTCGATCTCGGGTCGCTACCCCAACCTCGGTCCCGAGATCCTCGTCGACGCGGGGATCCCGCTGATCGACGACGTCGGCAAGGACGTCATGCACGACCTCGCCGACGGCCAGCTCGTGCGGATCGACGGCGACCAGATCTGGGTCGGCGACGAGGTGGTGGCCAAGGGACAGGCCTTCGACCACGAGCTCGTGCAGTCCTCGATGACCGAGGCCAGGGCCGGACTCGCGGTCCAGCTCGAGGCGTTCGCGGCCAACACGATGGAGTACCTGCGCCGGGAGCGCGAGCTGCTGCTCGACGGCGTCGGCGTCCCTGACATCACCACCAAGATCGACGGTCGGCACGCGCTGATCGTGGTGCGCGGCTACCACTACAAGGAAGACCTGCGCATGCTCCGCAGCTACATCCGCGAGTACCGCCCGGTGCTCATCGGGGTCGACGGCGGTGCCGACGCCCTTCTCGAGGTCGGCCTCAAGCCCGACATGGTCGTGGGCGACATGGACTCGGTGTCCGACGCGACCCTGCGCTGTGGTGCCGAGATCGTGGTGCACGCCTACCGCGACGGCAACGCCCCCGGTCTGGAGCGCGTCCACCGGCTCGGGATCGAGCCGGTCGTCTTCCCGGCCACCGGGACGAGCGAGGACGTCGCGATGCTGCTGGCCGACGACAAGGGGGCCGAGCTGATCGTGGCCGTCGGCACGCACGCAACGCTCGTCGAGTTCCTCGACAAGGGCCGCAGCGGCATGGCCAGCACCTTCCTCACCCGGCTGCGCGTGGGCGGCAAGCTCATCGACGCCAAGGGTGTCAGCCGGCTCTACCGCTCCCGCATCTCCAACCTCGCCCTGACGCTGATGCTGCTGGGGGGCCTGAGCGCACTGTTCGCGGCGCTCTGGTCCACCACCGGTGGGCGCGCGTTCCTCCAGGTGCTCGGCGCCCGGTGGGACGACCTCTGGTCCTTCGTCGTAGGAATCGTCACGTGATCGACTTTCGTTACCACCTCGTCTCCATCGTCTCGATCTTCATGGCCCTCGCCGTGGGGATCGTGCTCGGTGCCGGTCCGCTCAAGGAGGACATCGGCAACACCCTCACCTCCGAGGTGAAGAACCTGCGCGCCGACAAGGCCTCCCTGCGCAGCGAGCTCGACGCCGCGGAGAAGGGGACCGCGGCTCGCGACGAGTTCACCTCGGCCAGCAACCGGAGCCTGCTCGCGGAGCGGCTCAAGGACACCACGGTGACCCTGGTCGTCCTCCCCGGCGCCGACCCCAACCTCGTGAAGTCCACGCAGGGCACGCTCGCCTCGGCAGGCGCGGTGGTGGGGTCCACGATCTCGGTGCAGGACAACTGGGTCGACCCCGAGAAGGCAGCCTTCCGCGCCACCCTCGGCCAGCAGCTGGCCAGCCAGGTGGGGGTCCCCATCGACCAGACCGGGAGCGACGTCGTCGATGCCGTGCTGGCCCGGTCGGTGCTCGCCAAGGCCGGGTCCACGGCCGCGGGTGCCGCATCGGCGCTCGAGGCGCTGCGCACCGGTGACCTGATCCGCTACACCCCCGACAACGTCAAGGTCGCCTCGATCGCCGTGGTCGTGGCCGGGGCCGTGACCGGCTCGGACGCCGCCGCGCGCGAGGACCGCGCGACCGGCCTGAGCCACCTCGCGGGGGCGCTCGACGAGGCCGGGGCGGGCGCGATCCTGGTGGCCCCGAGCGTCAGCCCCAGCGCCACGAACACCACGTCCGTCGTCACCACCTCGCGCGACGACAGCGACCAGTCCAAGGTGCTGTCCACCGTCGACAACGCCGAGCTCCCGATGGGGCAGGCGAGCATGGTGTTCGGGCTGCTCGAGCAGGAGGCGGGCAAGTCCGGGCAGTACGGTCTCGCCTCCGACGCGACCGCGGCCTTCCCTCAGCTGGCGACCAAGTAGCCGCCGTGCGCGCACTCGTGTCCGGTGCCGTTGCCGGGGCGCTCGCCGCCTCCGCCCTGCGCCTGCTGCGGGACCGCCCACCGGGCGGCACCGACACGTGGGACCGCACCAACCATGCGGGTCGCACGGTCACGCTCCTCGAGGGTCCCGCGTATGCCGTGGGGGCCGCCGGTGCCGCGGCGCTCCTGGGTGCCGGGCCGGGGCCGGTGGTCGCGGCCGGGTCGTCTGCGGCGTTCGGCGCGCTGGACGACCTCAGGGGCGACTCGAGCAGCAAGGGCCTCAAGGGGCACCTCGGCGCGCTGGCCCGCGGTGAGGTGACGACCGGTGCGGTCAAGATCCTCGGCCTCGGGGTGACCGGACTGGTGTCCGCGGCCCTGATCGACCGCCGGGACCCCAGCCGTACCGCGGCGGACACGCTGGTCGGTGGTGCGGTCATCGCGGGGTCGGCCAACCTGCTCAACCTGCTCGACCTGCGTCCCGGACGCGCGCTCAAGGCGACCATGGTCCTCGGCGCCCTCACCGCCACCTCGTCCCGGAGCGCACCGGCCGCCGGCGCCGCCGTGGGTGCGGCGGCCGGCCTGCTCGGACCCGACCTGGCCGGGGAGGCCATGCTCGGCGACACCGGCGCGAACAGCGCCGGCGCGCTGCTCGGCGCCGCCCTGGTGCAGCGCACCGGCCGGCGCGGTCGATGGGTCGCGCTGGCCGCCCTGACCGCCCTGACGCTCGCCTCGGAGAAGGTCTCGTTCACCCATGTCATCGAGTCCACTCCCGGCCTGCGCGAGCTCGACGCCCTGGGTCGTCGATGACCGCGGTGTCGTCGGTAGTGCGGTGTCGTCGATGACCGCGAGGACGGTCGGCACGTCGGTCGCCAAGGCCGCGGCACTCATCGCCGTCGTGACGCTGCTGGCCCGGCTCGCGGGCTTCGGGCGCACCATCGTGTTCTCGCGCACCGTCGGTGCGGGCGGGGTGGGTGACACCTACCAGACGGTCAACATGCTCCCCAACGTCGTCTACGAGGTCGCCGCGGGTGGCGCCCTCGCCGCCGTGGCCGTGCCGCTGATCGCGAGCCAGCTGGGTGCGGGCCGCCGTGCGGATGCCGACCGGACCGCCTCGGCCCTGCTCACCTGGGCAGTCGCCGTCCTGGTGCCGCTGTCGGTGCTGCTGGCGCTGACCGCGCCGTGGCTCAGCGACGCACTGCTCGGCGACTCGACCGTCCCCGGAGCCGCCGAGCTCGGGACGACGATGCTCCTCGTCTTCGCGCCGCAGGTGGCCCTCTACGGGGTCGGCGTCGTGCTGGCCGGCGTGCTCCAGGCGCACCGCAGGTTCCTCGCCGCAGCGCTGGCCCCGCTGCTCTCGAGCCTCGTCGTCATCGCCGCGTACGTCGGCTACCGGCTGGTCGCGGAGCCGGGGACGTCGCCCGCCGACATCTCCGCCAGCGCGACCTGGGCGCTCGCCGGCGGCACCACCCTCGGTGTCGTCGTGCTGAGCCTGCCGCTGCTGGTGCCGGCGGTGCGGGCCGGGGTCCGGCTGAGGCCCACGTTCAGCTTCCCCGAGGGGGTGGCCCGCCGGGCCGGCTCGCTGGCAGGCGCGGGCGTCATCGCGCTGGTGGCGCAGCAGGCCGCCGTCGCAGCCACGCTGTGGCTGACCCACGCCCCGCGCACCGTCGACACCGGCGTCGTCAACGTCTACACCTACGTCCAGGCCGTCTACCTGCTCCCGTATGCCGTGCTGGCCGTCCCGATCGCGACGTCCGCCTTCCCGGCGCTGGCGCACACGAGCGCCGCCGAGGAGCTGAAGGAGCAGGTCGGGACCTCCGCGCGCGACACCCTGGCCGCAGCACTGCGGGGGATCCTGCTGCTCACCGCGGGTGCGGCCACCGTGCTGATGGCGGTCTCGCGGCCGGTGGGGGTCTTCTTCTCCTCGTTCGACAGCGCGGCCAGCTCCGGAGGGGGAGCGGCGCTGGCCGCCCTGCCCGGGGCCCTGTCGGCCTACGCCCCCGGCCTGGTCGGGTTCTCGGTCGCCGCCCTGCTGACCCGCGCTCTCTACGTGCGGGGTCGTCCGATCCACGCCGCGCTGGCCGTGGCGGCGGGCTGGTCGCTGGCCGCCCTGATCCCCGTGGCCCTGATCCCGGAGGGCTCGGTCGCCGGCACGACGCTCGGCATCCTCGGTGTCGGGTCGACGGTCGGGATGACCGTGTCGGCCGCCGTGCTCGCCCTGCTGGTGCGCAGTGCCTGGGGGCCGGAGGCAGTCCAGGGGTCGGGCCGCACGCTCGGTGCGGCCGTCGTCGCCGCCGCCGTGGGGCTCGCCGTGGGTGACACGGTCGCCCGTGGCCTCTCGCCGGACACGCTCTGGTCGGCGCTCGGCAGTGGCCTCCTGGTCGGGCTGGTGACCCTGCTGGCCTACCTCGGCGTGATGATGGTCGCCGACCGCAAGGCCATGACGGCGCTGCGCGAGCGCGGCCGGGCCCGGCGCAGGGGGACCTCGGCGTGAGGGTGGTGATGCTGCTGGGTCGCAGCGCGGGCGGGATCGGCACCCACGTGGCCGACCTCACCGCCGACCTGCGCGCCCTCGGCGACGACGTCACCGTGGTGACCGACGCCTCGACCGCCGCCCGGTTCGACCTGCCCGGGGCGCGACCGTGGTGGCCGAGCCGGGCCTCCGGTGTCCTCGGCTCGCTCCGGGACCTGCGTCGGCTGCGCGGACTCGCGCGTGGGGCGGACGTGCTGCACGCCCACGGCCACCAGGCGGGTCTCGTCGCGGTCGTCGCTGCGGCGGGCACGGGCACGCCGGTCGTCGTCAGCCAGCACAACGCCGTCCTGGGTGGTGGGGCGCGACGCCGCGTCCTCGACCTGGTCCAGCGCCTGGTCGCCCACAAGGCCACTTTCGTCACCGGGGCCAGCAGCGACCTCGTCGCCGAGGCGCGACGGCTGGGCGCCCGCGATGCCCGCCTCGCCGAGGTGCCCTCCCCGCGGGTCCCCGACCTGCTCACCGCGACGCCACTGCCTGACGCGGAGCGGCGTTTGCTGGTCGCAGAACTGTTGCAGGAGAACGGGATCGGGCCGTTGACCTCCGACATGCCGCTCGTGCTGACCATCGCCCGGCTCGCCCCGCAGAAGGACCTCGACACCCTGGTCGATGCGGCGCGGGTTTCGTTCCAATGGGGTGAGAAACCTGCAGGAGGGGCTGTGTGGGTGGTCGTCGGTGGTGGCGACGAGGACCTCCGCGCAGCCCTGATGCGGCGGATCCGCGACGACGGACTCCCCGTGCACCTCGTCGGCCCCCAGCCCGACCCTGCCCGGTGGCTGCGCGCGGCCGACGTCTTCGTCCTGCCGAGTCGCTGGGAGGCGCGGGCCCTGGTCGTCCAGGAGGCGATGGCGGCCGGCCTACCCGTGGTGGCGACGGACACCGGGGGACTGCCCGACCTCGTCCGCGGGATCGGGACCCTGGTGCCGGTCAACGACCCGACCCGGCTCGCCGAGGCGGTCGAGGCGTTCCTGCGCGACCCGGCCGCGCGGCATACCGCCTCGGTGAAGGGGCGCGAACGCGCCACATCGTGGGACGACGGCACGGCGACGGCGCGTCGCTGGCACGAGTGGTACTCAGGCATGCTCGGAATGACGTAGGCTTGAACCCCGTGGTGGAGCAGACGAAACACATCTTCGTAACCGGGGGCGTTGCCTCCTCACTCGGCAAGGGCCTGACGGCCTCAAGCCTCGGACATCTGCTCCGGGCCCGCGGTCTGCGGGTCACGATGCAGAAGCTCGATCCCTATCTCAATGTGGATCCGGGCACGATGAACCCCTTCCAGCACGGCGAGGTCTTCGTGACCGACGACGGTGCGGAGACCGACCTCGACATCGGTCACTACGAGCGGTTCCTCGACAGCAACCTCGTGGGCAAGGCGAACGTCACGACCGGGCAGATCTACAACCAGGTCATCGCCAAGGAGCGGCGGGGGGAGTACCTCGGCGACACCGTCCAGGTCATCCCCCACATCACCAACGAGATCAAGGAACGGATGCGGGCGCAGGCCGCCGGCAGCCCCGGGGTCAAGCCGAGTGAGGCTCCCGACATCATCATCACCGAGATCGGCGGCACGGTCGGCGACATCGAGTCCCTGCCGTTCCTCGAGGCAGCCCGGCAGGTGCGCCACGACGTCGGGCGGGACAACGTGTTCTTCCTGCACGTCTCGCTGGTGCCCTACCTCGCCCCGAGCGGCGAGCTGAAGACCAAGCCCACCCAGCACTCGGTGGCCGCGCTGCGCCAGGTCGGCATCCAGCCCGACGGCCTCGTGCTGCGGGCCGACCGTGAGATCCCCGACGGCATCAAGCGCAAGATCTCGCTGATGTGCGACGTCGACACCGAGGCCTGCGCCGCGGCGGTCGACGCCCCGAGCATCTACGACATCCCGAAGGTGCTGCACAAGGAGGGCCTCGACGCCTACGTGATCCGCCGGCTCGGCCTCAACTTCCGCGACGTGAACTGGCACGACTGGGACGAGCTCCTGCGTCGCGTGCACAGCCCGGAGCACACCGTCGAGATCGCGTTGGTCGGCAAGTACATCGACCTGCCCGACGCCTACCTCTCGGTCACCGAGGCGATGCGCGCCGGCGGCTTCCACCACGACGCCAAGGTCTCGATCCGCTGGGTCGCCAGCGACGAGTGCCAGACCGAGTCCGGCGCACAGAAGGCGCTCGGCGGGGTCGATGCGGTGCTGGTGCCCGGTGGGTTCGGCGTGCGTGGCATCGAGGGCAAGCTCGGGGCCCTGAAGTGGGCCCGCGAGAGGCAGGTGCCCACGCTCGGCATCTGCCTCGGCCTGCAGTGCATGGTCATCGAGTACGCCCGGAACGTCGCGGGCATCGAGGGCGCCAGCTCGACCGAGTTCGACCCGAACACCCCGGCCCCGGTCATCGCGACCATGGAGGAGCAGAAGGCCTTCGTCGAGGGGGCCGGTGACCTCGGTGGCACCATGCGGCTCGGTTCCTACCCGGCCAAGCTGACCGAGGGCTCGGTCGTCGCCGAGGCCTACGGCGCGGTCGCCGTCGACGAGCGGCACCGGCACCGCTACGAGGTCAACAACAGCTACCGCGAGGAGCTCGAGGCCGCCGGCCTGGTCTTCTCCGGGCTGTCCCCGGACAAGAACCTCGTCGAGTTCGTCGAGCTGCCCCGCGAGGTGCACCCCTACTACGTCTCGACGCAGGCCCACCCGGAGTTCAAGTCGCGCCCGCACCGGGCCCACCCGCTCTTCGCCGGCCTCGTGGAGGCCGCGATCGACGCCCAGCGCGCCGCGCGCCTCGTCGAGGTGGAGCGCCCGCGCAGCACGGCGGACGCCACGGCGTGACGCAGGGGTCCGAGGGGGAGGAGCTGGCCGACCGCTACGCCGACCTCCCCGTGCGGCACTCCGAGGTGGCGATGCACGGCCTCGTCTGGGACGTCGTCCGCGACCGCGTCGACCTCGGCGCAGCCGGCGAGGTCACCCGTGAGTACGTCCGGCACACCGGCGCGGTGGCCGTGGCGGCCCTCGACGACCAGGGCTGGATCTGCCTCATCCAGCAGTACCGCCACCCCGTGCGGGCGTACGAGTGGGAGATCCCCGCCGGGCTGCTCGACGTCCACGGTGAGCCGCCGCACGTCGGCGCCGCTCGCGAGCTGCACGAGGAGGCCGACCTGGTGGCCGGCACGTGGCACGTGCTCGCCGACTACGTCAGCTCGCCCGGCGGCCTCGACGAGGTGCTGCGGATCTACCTGGCCCGCGACCTCACCGCGGTGCCCGACCACGATCGACATGAGCGCGACGGCGAGGAGCTGGGTATGCCGCTGCGCTGGGTGAGCCTCGAGGAGGCCCGCGACGCGTTCCTCGCCGGACGGGTGCACAACGCCACCCTCGGCATCGCCGTGCTCGCGGCCCTCGCGGCGCGGGACCAGGACTGGGCCACCGTGCGACCGGTGGACGCGCCCTGGCCCGGCCACCGCGCGTAGGGTCGGTCGCATGTTTCTCGAGAACCTCGTCTTCGATGCTGCCCAGCCCCAGGTGCGGGGGCACTTCTGGGAGCAGGCCCTGGGCACGCAGACCCTGACCGACGAGCCCGACATCGTCGAGACCCGGCTGTCGGTGGACGGCGGGCCGACCCTCGACCTCTGCTTCCAGCAGGTCTCCGACCCACGGCTGCCCTCGCCCCGGCTCCACCTCGACCTGCACGCCGGTGGTGACCAGGCCGCCACCGTGCAGCGGCTGCTCGACCTCGGCGCCACCCCCCTCGACATCGGTCAGGGCGACGTGCCCTGGGTGGTGCTGGCCGACCCCGAGGGCCACCCGTTCTGCGTGATGGAGGAGCGCGAGGCCTACCGGGACACCGGCCCGATCGCGGCGATCCCGGTCCTGGGCGACGACCCGGCGCGCGACGCGGCCTTCTGGGCGGGGCTCACCGGCTGGCAGGAGTACGCCGGCACGGCGCCCCAGTCGCTGCGTGACCCCTCGGGCCGCGGTCCGATCCTGGAGTTCCTCGTGGCCGACGAGCCCAAGGCGGGCAAGAACCAGCTCCACCTCGACCTGCGGCTCGAGGCCGGGGACGACCTGGCCGCCGTGCTCGAGCGGGTCGAGGCCCTCGGCGCCGTGCGGATCGACCACGACTGGGGCGACCTGCCGTGGACCTCGCTCCAGGACCCCTCCGGCAACGAGTTCTGCTTCCTCCCGTCGAGTTCGTCGTGAGCGCGTTCGGGGTGGTCGCCCACGACCCCGCCTGCGCCGACGCCTGCCCGTGCGGCACCGGCCTGACCTACGCGGCGTGCTGCCGTCCGTTGCACGAAGGCGTGGCCCACGCCGACTCCGCGGTGCGGCTGATGCGCAGCCGGTACAGCGCCTACGTCGTCCACGACGCGGCATACCTCCTGCGCACGTGGCACCCGCGCACCCGGCCGAGCGAGCTGGACGCGTCCGGCGGCCCGGCCTGGCAACGACTGACCGTGCTCGAGACCGCGGACGGCCGCGACAGCGACTCGGTCGGTGAGGTGGAGTTCGAGGCGGCCCACGCCGACGGCGTGCTGCACGAGCGGAGCCGGTTCGTGAAGCGAGCCGGGCGCTGGGTCTATGTGGATGGCGACGTGGGCTGACGCCCTGAGCGCACCGACAACCGATTCGTATGCCGCGTGGGCCGGTCCGTAGGATGGCCGGGTTCACCACCCGACTGAAACGAAGGATCTCTCGTGCTCCGCACCCATGAGGCTGGCACCCTGCGTGCCGACCACGCCGGTCAGACCGTCACGCTCACGGGCTGGGTCGCTCGTCGGCGCGATCACGGCGGAGTGGCCTTCCTCGACGTGCGCGATGCCAGCGGGATCGTCCAGGTCGTGGCGCGGGACGAGGTCCTCACCGGTGCGGCCCACGACCTGCGCAACGAGTACTGCATCCGGGCGACCGGCGAGGTCGTCGCCCGCAGCGAGCACAACGTCAACCCCGACCTGCCCACCGGTGAGGTCGAGGTCGTCGCGAGCTCGATCGAGGTCCTCAACGCCTCGGCGCCGCTGCCGTTCCAGATCGACGAGCGGGTGACGGTCGGCGAGGAGGCGCGTCTCAAGCACCGCTACCTCGACCTGCGTCGCCCCGGGGCCTCCTCGGCGGGCGCGGCCATCCGGCTGCGCTCGCGGGTCAACGCGGCCGCTCGGTCGGTGCTCGGCGCGCGTGACTTCGTCGAGATCGAGACGCCGACCCTGACCCGCTCCACGCCCGAGGGCGCCCGCGACTTCCTCGTGCCCGCACGCCTGGCGCCCGGCTCCTGGTACGCCCTGCCGCAGAGCCCCCAGCTGTTCAAGCAGCTGCTCATGGTCGCCGGCATGGAGCGCTACTACCAGATCGCGCGTTGCTACCGCGACGAGGACTTCCGCGCCGACCGCCAGCCCGAGTTCACCCAGCTCGACATCGAGATGTCGTTCGTCGAGCAGGCCGACGTGCTCGAGCTCGGCGAGGAGATCGTCAAGGAGGTCTGGAAGCTGATCGGGGTCGAGCTGCAGACGCCGTTCCTCCAGATGACCTATGCCGACGCGATGCGCCGGTTCGGCTCCGACAAGCCCGACCTGCGGTTCGGGAACGAGCTGGTCGAGTGCACCGACTACTTCGCCGACACGCAGTTCCGGGTGTTCCAGGCCGAGTACGTCGGCGCCGTCGTCATGCCCGGTGGGGCCTCGCAGCCGCGCAAGCAGCTCGACGCCTGGCAGGACTGGGCCAAGAGCCGCGGCGCCAAGGGCCTGGCCTACGTGCTGGTCCAGGAGGACGGCACCCTCGGTGGCCCGGTCGCCAAGAACCTCAGTGACGCCGAGCGCGACGGCCTCGCCGGCCACGTCGGTGCCCAGCCCGGCGACTGCGTCTTCTTCGGCGCCGGCCCCACCAAGTCCTCGCGCGCCCTGCTCGGTGCGGCCCGGCTGGAGATCGGCCGTCGCTGCGAGCTCATCGACGAGGACGCCTGGTCGTTCCTCTGGGTGCTCGACGCCCCGCTGTTCGAGCCGTCGTCCGAGGCGGTCGCCGCCGGTGACGTGGCCGTCGGTGCCGGCGCCTGGACCGCGGTGCACCACGCGTTCACCTCGCCCAAGGCCGAGTTCCTCGACAGCTTCGACACCGACCCGGGTCCGGCGCTCGCGTACGCCTACGACATGGTCTGCAACGGCAACGAGATCGGTGGCGGGTCGATCCGTATCCACCGCCGCGACGTGCAGGAGCGCGTGTTCGCGGTGATGGGCCTGTCCGAGGAGGAGGCGCAGGAGAAGTTCGGCTTCCTGCTCGACGCCTTCGCCTTCGGCGCGCCGCCGCACGGTGGCATCGCGTTCGGCTGGGACCGGATCGTCTCGCTGCTCGCCGGCACCGAGTCGATCCGCGACGTCATCGCCTTCCCCAAGTCCGGTGGCGGCTACGACCCGCTGACCGCGGCACCCGCGGCGATCACGCCCGAGCAGCGCAAGGAGGCCGGCGTCGACGCCGAGCCCGAGCCCGCCGAGGCGAAGGTTGGCGCCGGGGCCTGAGCCCCACCACACCCGATCGGTATGCCGCCCGCTCGCCCGAGCGGGCGGCATACCCATCTCTGGTTGGCCGGGAAGTCGGCCAACTGCCCGAGACCACGGGACGCGGAGGCTCGTGACCACTCGGAAGTCGGCCGATTGGCCGAAATTCGCGGCGAGCCACGGTGGACTGGGTGGAACCGCCGCCAGGACCGGCGCCCGAAAGTTAGGCTCCGCGCATGGTCCGGACGCCTGTCCTCATCCCGAGCCCCGAAGGTCGCCATGCCGTGCGCAAGGACATCACCCGGGTGGCGGTGGACGAGGTGCCGATCCTGGGCACCGGCGGTGCTGCGCCCAAGGGGTTGCTCGGTCGCGCGAAGACCGCGCCCGTCGCCGTCGAGCGTCGCTACGGGCTGTGCTACCAGCTGTGGGAGGTCGACCCGGCCAGGTTCCTCGGTCGGGTGGTGGTGGCATGGCTGTCGGTCGAGGACATGCCCGACGCGATGGGCTACTTCCGCGGCGCGGACCGCCGGTACGCCGTCGCCCAGCGGCAGGCGCACTGGGACGCGATCGCCTACACGCTCCTCGAGCACGGCGGTGGTCCGGAGGACGACGGGCCGCCGCCCACGGCCTACCCCGCGTGGTTCCAGGGGGACGAGCGGATGGTCCGTGCGGCGGTGGACGACCTGGACTCCTTGGCGGACGGCTGGGCCGACTTCGCGGCGTGGCAACCCGATGGCCAGGCCTTCTGGGTGCGGACCAACGGGTTCCACACCTGTGTGGGACTCGACGGGTCCGCGTCGCCCCGGCTGTGGCTGGAGCGCAAGGGCCTGATGCCCAACACGTGGGTGCCGTGCGCGGAGTACACCCACCACCTCGAGGGCCTGCCGGACCGTCGGGCCCGCGAGACCTTCGGCGACGGCGCGGCGATCCTCGACGGCGCACCGTCGGTCGAGGTGATGCACCCCGCCATGGTCCCGGTCGAGCGCGACTGCTGGGTCCCCGGCCCGGCAGCGACCCAGGGCGCGGCGGCGACCCACGGCGCGGCGGCGAGCCAGGGCGTGCCGGCGAGCCAGGCCACGCCGCTCGCCCCCGGCGCTCCGGTCGGTCCGGCCGGACCATCGGCCGGCGAGCGCAGCAACCTGATCACCATCACCGTCCCCGCGTGGACCATCGCCGGCGTGACGGAGGCGATCCACGCACTCACCGCCGAGCTGACGCCTGACCTCGCGGAGCGCGCGGAGGACTCCGCGATCGTGCTGCGCTTCGCGGTCGAGGGCCGGCTGATGACCGAGGGCGAGTTCTTCGACCGCGTCGGACTGGAGCTGCCGGCCGCCCTCCCGGCGCTGCGGCACCTCGTCGAGACGGCCGCGGACGCGATGGCCCGCAGCGCGTTCCTCTACTCGGACAGCGCCGCGGGAGTCGGCCTGCTGTCGCGGGCGGTGCGCTGGCTCGGGGTGCTCGACACCAGCACCCTGCCGACCCTGATGGCCTACGGCCGCGTGGTCGACAGGGAGCACGAGTACACCTTCGTCGGCGAGACCGTCCCGGGCATCGTGCGGGTGCACGGCTGGACCGACGAGACGATCGACTTCGTCTTCTGGGTGCTGATCCGCAACTTCTTCAACGGCCTCCAGGACTTCGACGAGGTGTGGTCGGGCCTGCACCTGCGCGGCGCCATCACCCAGCGCGACCCCGTCGCGGTGGCGCACCGCGTGGTGGAGCTCAACCGCGACGACCTCACCTCCCGGCGCTACGCGGTGCCGGGACGGCCGGGCGGGCTCGAGCAGCTGGCCGCAGACATCCCGCAGCCGCACGAGCCCTGGGCCGTCGCCTTCTTCGCCGCGGCGCAGGAGGCCCTCGCCCGCTCCGGCGCGGTCCGCTAGGGAACGGCGCTCGCTCTGGTCAGCCGATCGGCGTCTTCTTTCCGAGGACCGTGCCCGACACCGAGAAGGTGAAGCCGTCCTCATCGGTGTCACTGAACCAGAAGGTGCACCACTGGGCTCCGGCTGCGTTCGCGGACTGCCCCTTCGCAGCTCCGGGGTCGGTCCCCGAGTCGACGACGACGCCGTTCGGGTCGGTGACCGTGAAGGTGCTGGGCCCGAACGCCAACGGGATGAGCGTGCTGGTGCTGCCGAGGTCGTGGGCAGGGGTGAACGCGCCGTTTCCGTTGACCCAGGTCTGGTAGAGGGTCGACCCGCACTGCACGGTGACGAGCCCGGCCCGGGCCGGAGCTGCGGAGGCAGGCACGACGGAGACGACGGCAAGGGGGAGGGTGAGCGCGGCTGCAACGGTCAGGCGGGCAGATGATCGCATCGGACGTCCTTTCGAGCCCCCTGCGAGCAACTGGGTGGGTGAGGACGAGCGTAGGAGCCGGGCGGGCCGGGCAGATCCGGCGTTCTGCCTAGTCTGCAAACGGCGCAGTCCACCACCGGCAGAATGGGCTCGTGGGTGACCAGGCACTGCGGGCTCCGGGCGACGTGCTCGTGCACCTGCGCCGAGCGCGCGACCACGCCGACCGGTGCTACGCCGAGCAGGTCGACGTCGACTCGCTGGCGGCCGTGGCCGGGCTCAGCAAGTACCACTTCCTGCGACTGTTCAAGGCCACCTATGGCGTGACGCCGGGGGAGTACCTGTCGCAGCGGCGGATCGAGCGCGCCCAGGACCTGCTGCGCGCCACCAACCTCACCGTCACCGAGGTGTGCCACGCGGTCGGGTTCACGAGCCTCGGCTCGTTCAGCAGCCGGTTCCGGGCGGTGGTCGGCGAGAGCCCGAGCGACTTCCAGCGCCGGTATGCCGCCGGGGCGCCGCACATCCCCGGGTGCTTCGTGTTCATGTGGGGCCTGGCGGAGAAGCGGGACCCCGCAATCGAGGAGAAGCACGACGAGCCGACCCCCTCCTAGGGTCGACCCATGATCACCAACATCTCCATCGTCAGCGTGTTCGTGAAGGACCAGGACGAGGCCCTGGCCTTCTACACCGACGTCCTCGGCTTCGAGCCCAAGGACGACATCACCCTCGGCGACGGCTATCGCTGGTGCACCGTCGTGCACCCGAAGCAGCCCGAGCTGAACGTCAACCTCGCGGTGCCCGGTCCGCCCCTGGCCCCGGAGATGGTCGAGGCCATCAGGCGCGCGCAGGACGAGGGCGGCATGAACGGCCTCGGCCTGAGCGTCGACGACTGCCAGAAGACCTACGAGGAGCTCAGCGCCAAGGGCGTCGAGTTCATCCAGCCGCCGTCCAAGCGTCCCTACGGAACCGAGGCGCTGTGCCGGGACAACTCCGGCAACTGGCTGGTGCTCGTCGAGGAGAGCAGCTACACCCCGGAGGACTTCCGGGCGTAGCAGGACAGCGACCCTTCGCCTGAGCCGAGCGACGACGTGGGGCTACTTCGCCAAGAAGCCGACGAGGGCCGCGTTGAACTCCTCGGGGTGGCTGGTGATGATGCCGTGCGGACCGTCCGCGACGATCACCAGCTCGCTGCCGTCGACCTCCTCGTGGGTCTTCCGCCCGGAGACCTCCACGGGGACGATGGCGTCGGAGTCGCCGTGGATGACGAGGGTCGGCACCGTGATCCGGGCCAGGTCAGCGCGGAAGTCGGTGAGCCATGACTGGATGCACGCCACCGCCGCGTGCAGGTCGGCCTGGGCGGCGAGGCCCAGGGCCTCCTGGCGTTGCTCCTCGGTGACCTTGAGCACGCCCCCGGCGGAGAAGAAGTTGGTCATGAACCCGTCGAGGAAACCGGCACGGTCCTGGCTGAGCGCCGCCTGGAAGCCGGCCGCCGTCTCGCGGTCGAGGCCACCACCGGGGTTCTCGTCCTCGTCCTTGAGGAGGAACGGCGGGATCGCGCCGGCGAAGACCACGCTGTGCACCCGCTCCTCGCCGTGGGTGCCGACATACCTGGCCACCTCGCCGCCGCCCATCGAGAAGCCCACCAGGGTCACGTCGGTGAGGTCCAGCTCGCGCAGGAGGGCGTCGAGGTCTGTGGTGAGGGTGTCGTAGTCGTACCCGGAGGCCTCACCGGGCTTGTCCGACTCCCCGAAGCCGCGCCGGTCGTAGGTGATGGTCCGGTAGCCGGCCTCCGTCAGCGCGGGGGCGACCAGGTTCCACGAGGCACCGCTGAGCGGCCAGCCGTGGACGAGGACGACGGGGCGGCCCGAGCCGCCGGTGTCCTCGTAGTGGATCTCGACGTCGCCGTTGGACAGGGTGGGCATGTCAGTCCTCTCGCCGGGGGTGCAGGGTCAGCGGTGTTGGTGGGTCAGCACGAATGTAGGCACAACGTGGCCGTTCCCGCAGGTCGGGGTGACCTGGCTCCGGCGCACCGGGCCACGCCCGCGTGACCTCAGTCGGAGAAGCGGCGGCTCGACCACTCGTGCACGTCGCCGTAGCCCAGCCCGAGGTAGAGCCGCCGCGCGACGGCGTTGTGGGAGTACATGCCGAGCGTGCAGACGCCGTCGTCCTCGACCGCCCGACGGGTGAGGTGTGCCGTGACGGCCAGCCCCAGCCCGAGTCCCCGCTGCGCGGGGTCGACGGTGATCCCGGACAGCATCGGGTGACCGGCGAGGCTGCGCTCCCGGACGCCGCAGGCGACCAGCCGGCCGTGGTCGTCGCGCACCCCGACCCAGTGCTGTCCGGGGTCGTGGAACGGGCGGGCGTCGCTGCGGGGGTTGGCAGCGGCCAGCAGGGCTTCGATCTCCTGCTGGTGGCCGCTGGTCAGGGGCAGCAGCCGGGACTCGGCCGCGACCTCGGGCGGGGCAGTGGTGGTGCAGAGCCACTCCCACTCGGTGCCCTCCTGCAGCCGCACGTGGCGGGCGACCGCGTCGAGCAACCCGCGCTGCACGGTGACGGACCGCACCTCGGGGTCGAGCAGGTCTCGTCCGAGGATGGCGCCGACCAGGGGATCGACGTCCTCCGGCGGGCCGAGCACGAGCAGCCCGAGGCGTCGGGTGCGGGTGCGGCGGGGGAGGGCCAGGGCCCGGCCGAGGGCGAAGCCGTCACCCTCGAGCGGCGAGGGCACGTCGTAGCGCACGAACGCGCTGCCGCCGCTCGCCTCGAGCGCCGCCTCGTGGGTCCGGAGCAGCCGCAGCGCCGCGGTCACTCGGTGATCCCGAACCGCGCGTGCAGGCCGCGCAGCCGCGTGGGTGCCCACCAGTTCCAGTCGCCGAGGAGAGTCATGGTGGCGGGCACCAGCAGCATGCGCACGAGGGTGGCATCGAGGGCGACGGCGGTGGCCAGCCCGACGCCGGTCTCCTTGATGATGAGCAGCTGGCCGGCCACGAAGCCGGAGAACACGATGACCACGAGCAGGGCGGCCGAGGTGATGATGCGACCCGAGCGCTGCAGCCCCACGACCACGGCGTCGTCGTTGGAGTAGCCCCGCTCGTGCAGCTCGACGATGCGCGACAGCAGGAACACCTCGTAGTCCATCGAGAGCCCGAACCCGAACGCCAGCACCAGCAACGGGATGGTGGACTCGACGGCTCCCACCGAGGCGAACCCGAGCAGCCCCTCCAGGTGGCCCTTCTGGAAGACCAGCACGACGATGCCGAGCGACGCCCCGAGGGAGACCACGTTGAGCAGCAGTGCCTTGACGGGGATCACGACCGACCCCGTCATCAGGAACAGCAGGACCAGGGTGGCGAGGGCGACCAGGGCGAAGGCGTAGGGCGCCCGATCCCACATCGAGTCGGTGAAGTCCTTGAGGCCGGACGCCGGCCCGACCACGTAGGTGTCGAAGGCCGGGCGCTGGTCGCGGAGCTGGTCGACCAGGTCGCGCGCCGGCTGCTCGAGAGGACCACCCGGCACGTCGATCCGGACCAGGCTCGGGGCCGACCCGCTGCGGCCGGGGCCCTGCAACGTCGTGACGTCGAGGACCCGGCCGCCCTCCGGGAGCCGCAGGTCCGCGGCATACCGCTGCGCCTGGGCGAGCGGCGCCTTGGCGACGACGGTCACGTCGGCCCCACCCAGCACGGGGTAGTCCTCGGCCAACCCGTCGAAGAAGACCCGTTCGGGGGCCGACACGGGGAGCAGCTGCGCCCCCGACGAGGTGAGCCGCAGGTCGAGCGCCGGAGCAGCGAGCGCCAGCAGGGCGGTCGCGACGACGACGATGATCGGGACCGGGAACCGGTGGACCCACTGCGCCAGCCGCGAGAAGACCCCGTGCTCCGGCGCCTGCTCGGTGCCGCGGCGCAGCAGCCGACGGGCCCCGAGCACGCACAGGGCGGGCACCAGGGTGAGCGCGACGAGGACCGCGATGACGACGACCGAGACGCCGGCCGCGCCGATGCCCTTCATCAGCGGCGACTGGAAGACGAGCAGGCCACCGAGCGAGATGGCCACGGTGAGGCCCGAGAAGACCACGGTGCGGCCGGCCGAGTCGACGGTGCGGGCCACGGCGTCCACCACCATCGAGCGGGGGATCTGCGCGACCGGGAGGCCGGCCGCCCGGGCCCGCAGCTCCTCGCGGAAGCGGCTGACGACGAGCAGCCCGTAGTCGATGCAGAGGCCGAGCCCGAGGACCGTCACCACGTTGACGGCAGTGGTGTCGAGGTCGATGAGGTAGGAGAAGCCCAGCAGCGACGCGAGCGCTCCCGCGATGGAGGCGATCGCCCCGAAGATCGGCATGCCGGCGGCGACGAAACCACCGAACACGACGATCATCACCAGGAAGCTCACCGGCAGGGCGATGCCCTCACCGGTGCGGAGGTCGACCTCGAGCTGCCCGGTGATCGCGTCGACGAGGTCGCGGACGCCCCCCGACGTCACGGTCGCCCCCTCGCCGGCCGTGGCCGTCCGGACGGTTGCGGTGACCTGGTCCCCGAGCGCGTGGAAGGCCGCCTCGTCGGGCAGGTTGTCGACCGTCACCACGGTGACGTAGCCGTCGGAGGCGGCGGAACCGTCCTTGAGCATCGTCGCTGCCGCCGGCGACCTGAGCCCGCCCGGCACGACGAACGGCGAGGCCACCCGCGTCACCCCGGGCAGCTCGCCGACCTGCTGGGCGGCGCGCTGCGCCGCCTGCCCGACCGCAGGGCTGGAGACGTCCACCCCGTCGACGCGCACGGTGATGGTCTGGAACCCCGAGCTCCCGGAGTCGGCGATCAGGTCGCGCCCGGTCTCGTTCTCGCCCGGGACGGTCGGCTCGCCCGCGGTGAGCCGGTCGAACAGCCGCTCGTTGCCGAAGGCCCCGCCCGCCGCGGCGAAGCCGAGCAGCACCAGCAGCACCCACGTGACCACCACGACCCCGGGGCGCCGGCCCAGCGCGGCGCCGAGGTGACTGAGCGCCGAGCGCGACCGGTCCGGGTGGGGTGCGCCGTGAGCAGGGGCGTCCTCCTGCTGGACGGTGTGGTCAGCGGCGTCGGGCACGGGGGATAGCCTGCCAGTCGTGGGAGTCGACGCCGGAGGTGACCTGTTCGAGGCAGCCACTGCTGCCAGGGACGGGGACGGCATGCCCACGGGTGCCTCCCTCCCACCGCTCGCCGTCCGCATGCGGCCCAGGTCGCTCGAGGAGGTCCGCGGGCAGTCCGACGTCCTGCGGCCCGGCAGCCCACTGCGGCGGCTGATCGAGGGGTCCGCGGGAGCGGCCGGCCCGTTGTCGGCGATCATCTGGGGCCCGCCCGGCACCGGCAAGACCACGCTCGCCCACCTCGTCGCGACGGCGGCCGACCGCCGGTTCGTCCAGCTGTCCGCGGTCACCGCTGGGGTCAAGGACGTCCGCGCGGTCATGGACCAGGCCGCGCGGGACCGCGACCTGTACGACCGCCAGACCGTGCTGTTCCTCGACGAGATCCACCGGTTCACCAAGGCCCAGCAGGACGCGTTGCTGCCCGGTGTCGAGACCCGGCAGGTGATCCTCGTGGCGGCGACCACCGAGAACCCGTCGTTCTCGATCATCGCCCCCCTGCTCTCCCGGTCGATGCTGATCACCCTCGCGCCGCTCTCCGACGAGGAGGTCCGCGAGGTGCTGGCCTCCGCGGTGACCGACGAGCGCGGGCTGGCCGGGGAGTACGTCCTCGCCGACGACGCCACCGACCACCTGGTCCGCATCGCCGGCGGCGACGCGCGGCGAGCCCTCACCTCGCTGGAGGCCGCCGCCGGGGTGGCGCAGGACGGCATACCGGCCGGCTCCTCGCACGAGGGGCCCGTGGAGATCACGCTCGCGCACACCGAGCAGGCGGTGGCCTTCGCGAGCGTGCGCTACGACAAGACCGGCGACCAGCACTACGACGTGGCCTCGGCGCTGATCAAGTCGATGCGCGGGTCCGACGTCGACGCCGCCCTGCACTACCTGGCCCGGATGCTCGAGGCCGGCGAGGACCCACGGTTCATCGCCCGGCGCATCGTCATCTCCGCGTCCGAGGACGTCGGCATGGGCGACCCCACCGCCCTGCAGACCGCGGTCGCCGCCATGCACGCGGTCGCCCAGATCGGCATGCCCGAGGCGCGGATCATCCTCGCCCAGGCGGTGGTGCACAACGCACTGGCACCCAAGAGCAACGCTGCCTACACCGGCATCAACGAGGCGATCGCCGACGTGCGGGCCGGCAAGGGCGGCCTGGTGCCCCCTCACCTGCGCGGCAGCGGGTATGCCGGCGCCACCCGGCTCGGGCACGGTGACGGCTACGTCTACGCGCACGACCAGGCCGACGGGGTCGCCCAGCAGGACTACCTGCCGGACGACCTGCAGGGAAAGACCGACTACTACCGGCCGACCGACCGCGGGTTCGAGGAGCGCCTCGGACCGCGCTGGGAGTGGCTCAAGGCGCGCATCCGCCGCTCCTGACCTGCGGCGCCACGGGGTAGGGTGCCCGCATGGATTCAGTGAGTTTGGGCGACATCGCGGGCATGATCGCGGCGCTGGCCTTCGCGTTCCTGGTCTTCCGACTGGGCAGCGTCATCGGCAAGGCCGGCAAGATCCTCGACGAGACGAGGGTCAGCCTGCGCAGCACCACGGAGAACGTGCAGCCGACCCTGCTCAAGCTCACCGACACCGTCAGCCTGACCAACGAGCAGCTCGCGCGGGTCGACGGCATCACCACCAACGTGTCGGCGATGACGACCAACGCCAGCGCGCTCACCTCGCTGTTCGCGGCCACCCTCGGCTCGCCCGTCGTGAAGGTCGCGGCGTTCACCTACGGAGTCCGCTCGGCGCTGAGCGCCAGCGGCACCAAGAACGCAGGCGGCCGTCGCCGCCGCAGGGGCTGATCACCGTGGCACGTCTCTTCTGGGTGGCGCTGGGCGCCGCAGCCGGTGTGTATGCCGTGCGCAAGGTCAGCAAGGCGGCCGAGGCCTACACGCCGGCCGGCGTCGCGAACGGCCTGTCCGACTTCGGCGAGGGCCTGCGCGAGCTCGCGGCCGCGGTGCGTGAGGGCATGGCCGAGCGTGAGGGCGAGCTGCGCCTGGCGCTGGGCATCGACGCCGGCACGGCCGACGACCCCGAGGCGAGCGCGGCCCGGCTCGACGCCGCGTCGGCGCGCGCCCTCCTCGACGACCCCACGGGCCCGCGAGCTCGGTAGGGGCGCTGGCGCACCCGCGTCGCCGCCCCGGCACACCCCCGTTGTTTGCCCGTACGATTCGTCATGCCGGCCCGTCGGTGGCCCCGCATGCGCCTAAGGACTGAGTACTTCATGGAAACCGCCGAGATCAGGCGCCGCTTCCTCTCGTTCTACGAGAGCAAGGGCCACACGATCGTCCCGTCGTCACCGCTGGTGTACGACGACCCCAACCTCCTGTTCGTCAACGCCGGCATGGTGCCGTTCAAGCCCTACTTCCTCGGCCAGCAGGAGCCGCTCTGGGACCGCGCCACGTCGGTGCAGAAGTGCGTGCGCACCGGTGACATCGAGGAGGTCGGCAAGACCTCCCGCCACGGCACCTTCTTCCAGATGAACGGGAACTTCTCGTTCGGCGACTACTTCAAGGAAGGCGCCATCCGGTTCGCGTGGGAGCTCATCACCACGCCGCAGGGGCAGGGTGGCTACGGCCTCGACGCCGACAAGATCTGGCCCACCGTCTACGAGGACGACGACGAGGCCTACGAGCTGTGGCACAAGACCATCGGCGTGCCCGCGGAGCGGATCACCCGCCGCGGCAAGCTCGACAACTACTGGCACATGGGCGTGCCCGGTCCGGGCGGGCCGTGCAGCGAGCTCTACCTCGACCGTGGCCCGGAGTACGGCCGCGAAGGCGGCCCGGCCGTCGACGAGGACCGCTACCTCGAGTTCTGGAACCTCGTGTTCATGCAGTACGAGCTGTCCGCCGTCCGCGCCAAGGACGACTTCGACATCTCCGGTGAGCTGCCGAAGAAGAACATCGACACCGGCATGGGCCTGGAGCGGATGGCGACCCTGCTCCAGGGTGTCGACAACCTCTACGAGATCGACGAGGTCTACCCCGTCCTCGAGCGGGCGGCCGACCTCACCGGCAAGAAGTACGGCGCCCACTCCGGCCACGCGGCCAGCGAGTCCCACCCCGACGACGTGCGGCTGCGGGTGGTGGCCGACCACGTGCGCTCCAGCCTCATGCTCATCGGCGACGGGGTGACCCCCGGCAACGAGGGTCGCGGCTACGTCCTGCGCCGGATGCTGCGCCGCGCGGTGCGCTCGATGCGCCTGCTCGGGTTCGACGAGCCGAGCCTGCCGCTGCTGCTGCCGGTCTCCGTCGAGCGGATGAAGAACTCCTACCCCGAGCTCGAGGCCGGCTTCGACCGCATCTCCCAGATCGCCTACGCCGAGGAGGAGGCGTTCCGTCGCACGCTCGCCTCGGGCACGACCATCCTCGACACCGCGGTCGCGCGGACCAAGTCGTCCGGGGGCAGCACGCTCGCGGGTGACGAGGCGTTCGCGCTGCACGACACCTACGGCTTCCCGATCGACCTCACCCTCGAGATGGCGTCCGAGCAGGGGCTGGAGGTCGACCGCGAGGGCTTCACGCGACTGATGCAGGAGCAGCGGGAGCGTGCCAAGGCCGACGCGAAGGCCAAGAAGGGCGGGCACGCGAACACCGAGGTCTGGAAGGAGCTGCGCGCACTCGGTGCCACCGACTGGCGGGCCTACCAGGAGCTGACCTCCGACGCCAAGGTCCTCGGCCTCGTCGTCGACGGCGCCGCCGTCCAGGAGCTCGAGCCGGGCCAGCGGGGTCAGGTCGTCCTCGACCGCACCCCGTTCTACGCCGAGTCCGGTGGCCAGGTCGCCGACGAGGGACTGATCACCGCCGACGGGGCGCTCCTCAAGGTGGTGGACGTCCAGCGTCCGGTCAAGGGACTGGTCGCGCACACCGTCGAGGTCGTCACCGGCCCGCTGCGGGTGGGGCAGGACGTCTCCGCCGCCGTGGATGCCGACTGGCGTATCTCGGCCTGCCAGGCGCACTCCGGCACCCACGTGGTCCACGCCGCGCTCCGCCAGGTGCTCGGCCCCACGGCCCTGCAGTCCGGCTCCTACAACAAGCCCGGCTACCTGCGCCTCGACTTCGCCTGGGGCCAGGGCCTGTCGCCCGAGACCCGCAGCGAGATCGAGGAGGTGGCCAACCTCGCGGTGCGCCAGGACCTCCCGGTCTCGGCGCAGTACATGACGCTGCCCGAGGCGCGTGAGTTCGGCGCCCTGGCGCTGTTCGGCGAGACCTACGACGAGCAGGTCCGCGTCATCGAGATCGGCGGCCCCTGGTCGCGCGAGCTCTGCGGTGGCACCCACGTCGGCCACTCCAGCCAGATCGGCGCCCTCACGGTCACCGGTGAGTCCAGCGTCGGCTCCGGCGTGCGTCGCCTCGAGGCCTTCGTCGGCATGGAGGCATTGCACTACCTCGCGAAGGAGCGGGCGCTCGTCGCCGAGCTCACCGACATCGTCAAGGTGCAGCCCGGCGAGCTCAAGGAGCGGGTGGCCGCGCTGGTGACCCGCGTCCGGGACGCCGAGCGCGAGCTCGAGAAGCTGCGCCGCGAGCAGGTGCAGGCCGCGACCGGCAAGCTCGTCGAGTACGCCCACGACGTCGACGGGGTGCGGGTCCTGACCCACGACGCCGGCGACGGCACGACCGCCGACGACCTGCGCACCATGGTGCTCGACCTGCGCAACCGCCTGGGTGATGCGGCACCGTCCGTGGTCGCCCTGACCGGGATCTCCGGCGGTCGCCCGGCGATCGTCGTGGCCACCAACCCCGGCGCCCGCGACCGGGGGATCAAGGCGGGCGCCCTCGTGCGACTCGCCGCGCAGACCCTCGGGGGCGGCGGAGGCGGCAAGGACGACCTCGCCCAGGGCGGCGGCACCGACGCCACCCGCACTGGTGAGGCCCTCGGCCAGGTCGACCGGGCCGTGCAGGCCGCCAGCCAGGGCGCTGGGTGAACCAGCCCACCCCCACCTCGATGCCCACCCGCCCCGGACGGCGGGTGGGCATCGACGTCGGCAGCGTGCGGGTCGGGGTCGCCGCGAGCGACCCGTCGGCCCTGCTGGCCACCCCCGTGCGGACCGTCGCGCGGGACCCCGACGACGCTGCCGCCCACCCCACCGACCTCGAGGAGGTCGCGGCCCTCGTCGTCGAGCTGGCGGCGGTGGAGGTGGTCGTGGGCCTCCCGAGGACGCTCGCTGGTGACGAAGGTGCCGCCGCGGAGGCCGCTCGCACGTATGCTGGGCGGCTGTCGGAGCGCATCGCCCCCGTGCCCGTCCGTCTGGTCGACGAGCGGCTCACGACGGTCGATGCCCACCGCAACCTCCGTGCGAGCGGGGTCGACGGCCGGCGGCAACGTTCGGTGGTCGACCAGGCGGCTGCAGTCCTCATCCTGCAGACGGCGCTCGACGCGGAGCGTAGTTCCGGGCGGCCGCCCGGCGAGCTGGTCAGGACAGGTGGGCGCAAGCCCCGGACGAAGGACAGGCGGCGATGACCGAGCCCCATCTGGAGCACTCGATCTTCGGGGGGCACGAGGACGCGCTCGAGAGCACGCACGAGGCCGAGCAGCCGATCCGCACCCGGGCGGACCGCCACCGCAACGCCCGCCCGAAGAAGCGCAGGGGCCGGCGGATGGGATGCCTGTCCATCGCCCTGGCGATCGTCGCAGTCGCGGCGTTCGCGGCATACACGGTCCTGCGGCCCGTCGTCGACGGCTTCTTCGAGAGCAACGACTACCCCGGTCCCGGCACCGGTGAGGTGCAGATCGTCGTCAACGACGGCGACACCGGCAGCGCCATCGGCGCGACGCTCGAGAAGGCCGACGTGGTCAAGAGCGCCAGTGCCTACCTCGACGCCGCCGCAGGTGACTCGCGCGCGGCCGCGATCCAGCCGGGCACGTACACGATGAAGAAGCAGATGTCCGGCGCGGGTGCGCTGGCCATCTTGCTCGACCCGAAGAACCGCACCGTGCCCCGCGTGACGGTGCGGGAGGGCCTGTGGAAGAAGGAGGTCTTCGCCGCGCTGTCCAAGGGCACCGGCGTGCCCGTCGCCGAGTACACCGCGGCGATCAAGGACCCGGCTGCGATCGGCCTGCCATCCGTCGCGAAGGGCAACGTCGAGGGCTACCTCTTCCCGGCGACCTACGAGTTCCCCGCCAAGTCGACCGCGACCCAGCAGCTCAAGATCATGGTGGCCAAGGCCGTCGACGAGCTGCAGAAGGCCGGCGTGGAGGAGGCCGACTACCAGAAGACGCTCATCGTGGCCTCGATCGTCGAGGGCGAGGCCGGCGTGGCCGACCGGGGCAAGGTCGCCCGGGTGATCGACAACCGGCTGGAGAACCCGTCGGGTCCGACCGTCGGGCTGCTCCAGATGGACTCCACGGTGAACTTCGTGCTGAAGAAGCGGGGCAACCTCACCAAGGCCGAGTACGACTCGGCCAAGTCGAACCCCTACGACACGTACACCCACAAGGGCCTCCCGCCCGGCCCGATCAGCAGCCCGGGTGCGGCCGCGATCGAGGCTGCGGCCAACCCGGCCGACGGCCCGTGGTTCTACTTCGTGACGGTCAACTACGACACCGGCGAGACGTTGTTCGCGACCACCCAGGCCGAGCACGACCGCAACAACGCCCAGCGCCAGGCGTGGTGCGAGGAGAACAAGCCGAAGTGCGAGGGCGGTGGCTGAGCCGCGCCGGGCGGCGGTCCTCGGGTCACCAGTGGCGCACTCGCTGTCCCCGGTGCTGCACCGGGCGGGCTACCGCACGCTGGGGCTGACCGGCTGGTCCTACGTGGCGCAGGAGCTGACCGAGGCCGAGCTCCCCGGGTGGGTCGCGGGCCTGGACGCCACCTGGCGGGGCCTGAGCCTGACCATGCCGCTCAAGGAGGCCGCGTTCTCGGTGGCCACCACCGTCACCGAGACGGCCAGGGTCACCGGCTCGGTCAACACGCTGGTGCGGCGCCGGGACGGCGGCTGGGACGCCCACAACACCGACGTCCGAGGGCTCGAGGCGGCGCTCGCCGAGGCCGAGCACGACGGCACCGCCACGCTGCTCGGGGGCGGGGCGACGGCTCGGTCGGCGGTGCTGGCGCTCGGGTCGCTCGGGGTGCAGCGGATCCGGCTCGTCGTGCGCGGCGACGCCCGCCCGGAGACGCTGCGGCTCGCCGTGCATGCCGGGATCGCGGTCGACCTCGTGCCCCTGGCGTCGTGGGGGTCGGCCCACCCCGGTGGGCTCGTGGTCAGCACCCTGCCGCCGGCGGCCGGCGAGCTCGCTGCCCGGGCGCTCGGCACGCGCAAGCGCCGCGGGACCCTGATGGACGTCGTCTACGCCGACTGGCCGACCCCGCTCGCCACGGCTGCGGCTGCGACCGGCATGCACGTGGTGTCCGGGCTGGACATGCTCGTCTACCAGGCCGCGGAGCAGTTCCGGCTCTTCACCGGCCAGCAGCCACCCGTCCAGGCGATGTATGCCGCCGGGAGACAGGCGCTGGGCCGATGAAGGACTCCGGGTCGACCAAGGGACGAGCCCGGTGATCGAGCTGGCCGACGGCGCCGGGACCGCACCCTGGGCGCTGGTCCTGCTCGCGCTCGCGGGAGCTGTGGTGGGCGGGCTGACCGGACGAGCCCTCGCGACCGGTGGCTACCGCGTCGAGTCCGACCAGGCCGGTGCCGTGCCGCGGCACTGGTGGTGGCCGGCGGTGGTGCTGGCCGCCCTCTGGGCGGTGCTGGGCTGGCGGATCGGCGACTTCGCCGGCTGGGCCGCCCTGCCGGCGTTCCTCTACTTCGGCTGGCTGACCGTGGGCCTGGTCTGGATCGACGCCGACGTGCACCGGCTGCCCGACGGGCTGGTGCTGCCGTCCTACCCGGCGCTGCTCGTGCTGGTGGTGGTGGCGACCGCGGGGCTGGGGGACTGGTGGGCCCTCGTGCGGGCGCTGGCCTGCCTGGCCGCCATGTACGCCGTCTACTTCGTGATGATGCTCCTGTCGCCGAGCTCACTGGGCTTCGGCGACGTGAAGCTCTCCGGGCTGATCGGCCTGCTGCTCGGATGGCTCGGGGTCAGCGAGGCGGTCGTGGCCCTGATGGCCGGCTTCCTCGCGGGCGGCCTGATCGCCCTCGTCATGCTCGTCGGCCGCCGGGTGGGGATGCGCTCACACATCGCCTTCGGGCCGTCGATGCTGGTCGGCGCCTTCGTCGGCGTCCTGGTGCAGTACCACGTGGTGGCCTAGCGGAAGACGTCGGTGACCTGCATGGGAGGATCGGTCCATGCTCCGTTGGTTGACCGCAGGTGAGTCCCACGGCCCGGCCCTCCTCGCGACGATCGAGGGTCTGCCGGCCGGGGTCGAGGTGACGACCAAGGACGTCGCCGCCGCCCTGGCCCGACGCCGGCTCGGGTTCGGTCGGGGTGCCCGGATGAAGTTCGAGCAGGACGAGGTCGAGTTCCTCGGGGGAGTGCGCCACGGCGTGACGATGGGTTCGCCGGTGGCGATCCGGATCGGCAACACCGAGTGGCCCAAGTGGGAGACCGTGATGTCGCCCGACCCGGTCTCCGACGAAGCGTATGCCGCGGCCGACGACGTCAACGCCGAGAAGGAGGTCGCCCGCAACCGGCCGCTGACCCGACCGCGCCCGGGGCACGCCGACCTCGTGGGCATGCAGAAGTACGGCTTCGACGACGCGCGACCGGTGCTCGAGCGCGCCTCGGCCCGCGAGACCGCCGCCCGCGTGGCCCTCGGTGAGGTGGCCGCCCGCTTCCTCGAGCAGGCCTACGGCATCCGGCTGGTCTCGCACACCGTGGCGATCGGTGCGGCCGGCGTCGCCGAGGACGCCCCGCTGCCCACCCCCGACCAGGTCGAGCAGATCGACGCCGACCCGGTGCGCACCCTCGACGCCGCCGGCTCGGCGGCCATGGTCGCCGAGGTCGAGGCGGCCAAGAAGGACGGCGACACGCTGGGTGGCGTGGTCGAGGTGGTGGCCTACGGGCTGCCCCCGGGCCTCGGCTCGCACGTGCACTGGGACCGCCGGCTCGACGCCCAGCTCGCCGCGGCACTCATGGGCATCCAGGCCATCAAGGGCGTCGAGGTCGGCGACGGCTTCCGCACCGCGGCACGACGGGGTTCGGCCGCGCACGACGAGATGGAGCGGGATGCGGCCGGGGTGATCCACCGGCGCACCGGTCGGGCCGGAGGCACCGAGGGCGGGATGTCCACCGGGGACGTGCTCCGCGTGCGGGCCGCCATGAAGCCGATCTCCACCGTGCCGCGCGCCCTCGACACGGTCGACACGACCGGGGCCGAGGCCGCCAAGGCGATCCACCAGCGCTCCGACGTGTGTGCGGTCCCCGCGGCCGGGGTCGTGGCCGAGGCGATGGTCGCGCTCGTGCTGGCGCAGGCCTGTGTGGAGAAGTTCGGCGGCGACTCGGTCGCCGAGACGTCGCGCAACCACGCGGCATACCTCGCGGCCATCCCCGAGGCGATGCGCACGTGGTGACTGGCACGACGACTCCCCGGCTGGTGCTCATCGGACCGCCCGGGGTGGGCAAGAGCACGATCGGGCGACGGCTGGCCCGCGCGCTCGACCTGCCCGCCCACGACACCGACCGGGCCGTCGAGGTGGCTGCCGGCCAGTCGATCCCCGACCTGTTCGTCGACCACGGCGAGGCGCACTTCCGCGAGCTGGAGCGCGCCGAGGTGCTGCGCGCGCTGGCCGAGGAGGTGGGGGTGGTGTCACTCGGTGGGGGTGCCCCGATGGACCCCGAGGTGCAGGCCGCCCTGGCCGGGCACACCGTGGTCTTCCTCGACGTCGGCATCGCCGATGCCGCGCGACGCATCGGCTTCGACGCCAGCCGTCCGTTGCTGATGGTCAACCCCCGCGCCAGCTGGACCAAGATGATGAACGAGCGACGCCCGACCTACGAGCGGCTCGCCACCGTGCGCGTCGACACGGCGGGCCGCAAGCCGGCCGCCGTGGTCGAGGAGATCCTGGCGTTCCTCGGCGCACCGACCGGAGACAGCACATGAACGGACCCACCGCATGAGCACCACCCGCATCAGCGTCGGAGGCGACTACGACGTCGTCGTGGGCACCGGTCTGCTGGGAGAGCTGCCCGAGCTCCTCGGAGCGGCGACCCAGCGCGTCCTCGTCGTCCACCCGCGCGCTCTCGCAGCGACCGGTGAAGGCGTGCGAGAGGCGTTGGTGGCCAAGGGTTTCGAGGCGTATGCCGCGGAGGTGCCCGACGCCGAAGAGGCCAAGACCGCGCAGGTCGCCGCCTTCCTGTGGGGTGTCCTCGGGCAGGCCGGCTTCACCCGCACCGATGCCATCGTTAGCGTCGGGGGAGGGGCGACCACCGACCTGGCCGGCTTCGTGGCGGCCACCTGGCTGCGCGGCATCCGGGTGGTCCACGTGCCGACCACCCTGCTGGCGATGGTGGACGCCGCGGTCGGGGGCAAGACCGGCATCAACACGGCGGAGGGCAAGAACCTGGTCGGGTCGTTCCACCCGCCGGCCGGGGTGCTCTGCGACCTCGCGACCCTGGAGACCCTGCCCAAGCACGACTTCGTGGCCGGGCTGGCCGAGGTCGTCAAGTGCGGCTTCATCGCCGACCCGGTCATCCTCGACCTCGTCGAGTCCGACCCCGAGGGCGCCACCCGCGCCGACGGGCCGCACGTCCGTGAGCTCATCGAACGGGCGATCCGGGTGAAGGCCGAGGTCGTGGCGCAGGACCTCAAGGAGGCCGACCTGCGCGAGATCCTCAACTACGGCCACACCTTCGGCCACGCCGTCGAACAGGTCGAGCGCTACGCGTTCCGCCACGGCGCGGCCGTCTCGATCGGCATGGTCTACGTCGCCGAGCTCGCCCGCCTCACCGGCAAGCTCGACGACGCGCTGGTCGACCGGCACCGGGCCATCCTCACCTCGCTGGGCCTGCCGGTGTCCTACCGGGGCGACCGGTGGCCGCAGCTGCTCGACGCGATGAAGCGCGACAAGAAGTCGCGGGGCTCGTTGCTGCGGTTCGTGGTGCTGTCCGACGTGGGTCGGCCCACCCGGCTCGAGGGCCCCGACCCGGCGCTGCTCCAGGCCGCCTACGCCGAGGTCTCCCGCGAGTAGCCCCTCCACACCCTTCACCCCACCAGCCCCAGCTTTATCGGGTCTTGGGACAAGGTTGTGCTTCACCCCGGAACGGTTCCGGGGTGAAGCACAACGTTCCGGGGTGAAGCCGGGGCCACCGCTCACAGGGACCGCACAGCCAGGGCACACGCCGCGGAGGGTGAGAGCGACCATGGTGGAGCCATGAGCACACACCAGACCCCAGCGGACCACGGCACGGACCACCTCGGTGCCCCACACGACGACCGGCACGACCGCGGGCTCGAGTTCGACCTCGCCACGCTCTTCGACCGGCGTCGCGTGCTCGGGCTGTTCGGCGGCCTGGGGGCCACGGCGGCGCTCGCCGCGTGCGGTGCAAACGGCGACTCCGCGGGCTCGACCAGCTCGACCTCGTCGTCCTCCTCCACCAGCTCGGCGACCTCCGCGACGTCCTCAACCTCCTCCTCGAGCGCTGCCTCGGGGAGCACGCCCCAGGCCGAGGTCCCCGACGAGACCGGCGGCCCCTACCCGGGTGACGGCTCCAACGGGCCCAACGTCCTCGACGACTCGGGCATCGTGCGGTCCGACATCACCAGCAGCTTCGGCTCGTCGACGACCACGGCCCAGGGCGTCCCGCTCACGATCAACCTCACCGTCACGGACGCGGGCAACGGCTACTCCGCCCTGTCCGGTGCCGCCGTCTACCTGTGGCACTGCGACCGCGACGGCCAGTACTCGCTCTACTCCCAGGGGGTCACCGACGAGAACTACCTGCGCGGGGTGCAGGCGACCAGCTCCTCCGGCACGGCGACGTTCACGAGCATCTTCCCCGCGGCATACTCGGGCCGCTGGCCGCACATCCACTTCGAGGTGTACCAGTCCCTGGCGCAGGCCACGAGCAGCGGACAGATCGTCAAGACCTCCCAGATCGCCCTGCCCGAGGCCGCCTGCGCCGAGGCCTACGCGACGGCCGGCTACGAGGCCAGCGTGCGCAACCTGGCGCAGACGTCATTGACGTCGGACAACGTGTTCGGCAACGACGGCGGCATCTACCAGCTCGCCACGGTCACCGGGAACGCCAGCGACGGCTACGTCGCCAACCTGACGGTCGGCGTCTGAGCGGCGGCGTGGGCTAGAGCTCGTCCAGCGCGGCGAGGTCCGCGGCATCCGGCTCCCAGCGGGCCGCTCGCGCGTTGCGGGTGACCTGCGCCGCCGACGTCGCGCCGCTGATGACCGAGGCCACCGCGGGCTGGGCCGCGAGCCCGCCGATCGCGACGTCGATCAGCTCGACGCCACGCTCGTCGGCGAAGCCCTGGAGCGCCTCGACCCGGTCCCAGTCGGCCTCCGCGAGCCACCCGGCGCGGTCCGCCTCGAGCGCCGCTCGCGAGCCCTCCGGCGCCGCGGCGTCCCGCTGGTACTTCCCGGTCAGCAGCCCGCGGGCCAGCGGGAAGAACGGGAGTATGCCGAGCCCGAACCGCTCGCACGCCGGCGTCACCTCGTCCTCGACCGTGCGGTCGAGCAGGGAGTACTCGTTCTGCACCGACACGAAGGACGCCAGCCCCGCCGTCGAGGAGGTCCAGGAGGCGTCGGCGACCTGCCAGCCGTCGAAGTTGGAGCACCCCAGGTAGAGGACCTTCCCCTCGCGCACGAGGTCGGTCAGCGCCTCCAGGGTCTCCTCGAGCGGGGTGAACGGGTCGGGGCGGTGCAGCTGGTAGAGGTCGATGTGGTCGGTCTGCAACCGCCGCAGGCTGGCCTCCACGGCCCGGCGGACGTAGCGACGCGACCCCAGCGCGCCGAAGTCGGGCCCGTTGGCGCCCTGCATGTCCATGCCGAACTTGGTGGCGAGCACGAACTGGTCGCGCTGGCCCTTGAGGGCCTCGCCCAGCATCGACTCGCTCTGGCCCGGGTGGCCGCCGTAGATGTCGGCGGTGTCGAGCAGCGTGACCCCGCTGTCGCGAGCCGCAGTCAGGATCGAGGCGACGCCGTCCTGGTCGACGCGTCGCCCGAACGCGTTGCAGCCGACGCCCGCGACGCTGACCATCAGGCCGCTCGACCCCAGCGGTCGGTAGGTCATGTCCGGGGCGGGAGGCGTGGCAGTCATGCCCTCACCCTAGGCAGGGTGGCAGCTGACGCATGCGGGCGGCACCGGCAGCGATTCGGGGGAGCGTGGACCGCACGGCTAGACTGTCGGCCGACTCCCACCCCGCACCTTTCCGGGACTGCCGCGCGCTCGCACGCCCGCGGCACACCGATGGCCTTTGACCGGCCTGCGCACCTGAACAGAGAGAGACAGTCACGTGGCATCGACCAACGACCTCAAGAACGGCCTGGTCCTCAACCTCGAGGGTCAGCTGTGGACCGTCGTGGAGTTCCAGCACGTCAAGCCCGGCAAGGGCCCGGCCTTCGTGCGGACCAAGCTCAAGAACGTCCTGTCCGGCAAGGTCGTCGACAAGACCTTCAACGCGGGCGTCAAGGTCGAGACCGCGAACGTCGACCGTCGCGACATGCAGTACCTGTACAAGGACGGGTCCGACTACGTCTTCATGGACGGCGACACCTACGACCAGATCCACATCCCCGAGGCCACCGTCGGCGACGTGGCCAACTACCTCCTCGAGAACCAGATGGCCCAGGTCGCGACCCACGACGGCACCGTGCTCTACGTCGAGCTGCCGACCTCGGTCGTCCTCGAGATCACCTACACCGAGCCCGGCCTGCAGGGTGACCGCTCCACCGGTGGCACCAAGCCAGCCACCCTCGAGACCGGTGCGACCATCAACGTGCCGTTGTTCCTCGAGCAGGGCACCAAGGTCAAGGTCGACACCCGCGACGGCTCCTACCTCGGCCGAGTGAACTGAGTGGGCGCACGGACCAAGTCCCGCAAGCGGGCCATCGACCTCCTCTTCGAGGCCGAGAACCGCGGCATGAACGCGCGTGACCTGCTCGCCGAGCGGCTGGCCAAGCCGGTCACCGAGGTGCCCCTGAACCAGTACACCTCCGACCTCGTCGAGGGGGTCGTCGCCCACTGGAACGACATCAACGAGCTGCTCTCGACCTACTCGCAGGGCTGGACGCTCGAGCGGATGCCCAGCGTCGACCGCGCCATCCTGCGGCTCGGGGCGTTCGAGGTGCTCTATGCGACCGAGGTGCCGGAGAGCGTCGCCATCGCCGAGGCGGTCGAGCTGGCCAAGAGCCTGTCCACCGACGACTCGCCGAAGTTCGTCAACGGCCTGCTCGCCCGGCTGGCCGAGGTCAAGCCCACCCTCGCGTGACCTAGGTCCGTGCGGCGCGGGGTTCGCTGCGTCCCCACTTCGGTGGACCGGTATGCCGCGGGCCCACGACACGAGGTAGAGTCGCCCGCGAACGACATCCTTTAACGACCTGTCCTGTGAGGCAGGGAAGGAGGTCCTGACGCGATGCGTCCTGACTTTGCTGCACCCTCGGCGGTCGAGCCCACGGCTCCCGCCCCCGAAACCGTCCCCGCCGACGACTCCCGCTCGGTGATGACCGAGTCCGACATCGCCCGCGTGCTGCGGCGGATCGCCCACGAGATCCTCGAGCACAACAAGGGCGCAGCCGACCTGGTGGTCCTCGGCATCCCGACCCGCGGGGTCGCGCTGGCGCGCCGGCTCGCCGCGCTGATCGAGGAGGTCGAGGGCACCCCGGTCGCGGTCGGTGCGCTCGACGTGACCATGCACCGCGACGACCTGCGTCGCCAGCCGACCCGCAGCCCGATGCACACCGACATCCCGCCGACCGGGATCGACGACAAGGTCGTGGTGCTGGTGGACGACGTGCTCTACTCCGGCCGCACCGTCCGGGCCGCACTCGACGCCCTCTCCGACCTCGGCCGCCCCAGGATCGTGCGCCTCGCCGTGCTGGTCGACCGCGGACACCGTGAGCTACCGATCCGCGCTGACCACGTCGGCAAGAACCTCCCGACCTCGAGCAGCGAGAAGGTCCGAGTGCGGCTGAGCGAGCCCGACCACGTCGAGGACCAGGTCACCATCGCCGGAGGGGAGACCCGATGACCACCAGCACAGCCACCACCAGCACAGCCACCACCAGCGCTGCCGCCACCACCAGTGCTGCCGCCCCCACCACGACCAGCCCCACCGCCACGCCGCTCGCTGCGGCGGACGGTCCCCGCGGTCGCCGCCACCTGTTGTCCTCCGCGGACCTCTCGCTCGACCAGGTGCGGGCCATCCTCGACACCGCCGCGGAGATGCACGGCGTGCAGCGACGCGAGGTGAAGAAGCTCCCGACGCTGCGCGGCCGCACGGTGGTCAACCTCTTCTTCGAGGACTCCACCCGCACCCGCAGCTCGTTCGAGATCGCCGGCAAGTGGCTGTCGGCCGACGTCATCAACATCAGCGGCAAGGGCTCCTCCACCTCCAAGGGCGAGTCCCTGCGCGACACCGTCCTGACCGTCGCCGCGATGGGCGTCGACGCCCTGGTCATCCGGCACCACGCCAGCGGCGCGGCCCACCAGGTCAGCCAGTGGGTCGACGCCCACGTCATCAACGCCGGTGACGGCATGCACGAGCACCCGACCCAGGCCCTGCTCGACGCCTACACGATGGAGCGCCGGCTCGGCAGCCTCGAGGGGCGGCACGTCCTCATCGTCGGCGACCTCACCCACTCGCGGGTCGTGCGCTCCAACCTGATCACGCTCAAGACCCTCGGCGCCCGCATCACGCTCGTCGCGCCGCCGACCCTGATGCCCAGCGGGATCACGGCGTGGGCCCGGGCCGAGGGGTTTGACCTCACCCACGACTTCGACGCCGTCCTGCCCAGCGCCGACGCGGTGATGATGCTCCGGGTCCAGCGCGAGCGGATGAGCGGGGGCTTCTTCCCGACCGCCCGCGAGTACACCGTCGGCTACGGCCTGACCAGGCCCCGGCTCGACACCCTCGTCGCCGCGAACCCCGACGTCGTCATCTGCCACCCGGGTCCGATGAACCGTGGCCTCGAGATCGGCGCGGACGCCGCAGACGCCGCGCAGTCGCTCATCCTCGACCAGGTCAGCGCCGGGGTCGCGGTGCGGATGAGCGTCCTCTACCACCTGCTCTCCGGCAACGACGACCAGCGGCGGGTCCCACGCTCCGCGTGGGCGGACACGAGCGAGGGACGAGCAAGGCCCGCAGCGCCGAGAAGTGCCGGCGCAAGCACAGCAGAGGAAGGCACCGCATGAGCACGCTGCTGGTCACCGGAGCGGATCTCGCGGGAGCGGGGGCCCAGGACCTGCTCGTCGAGGACGGCCGGATCGTCGAGGTCGGCACGATCCGCTCGGCCAAGGGCGCCGACGTCCTCGACGCCGACGGCCTGGTGGCGCTGCCCGGGCTGGTCGACCTGCACACCCACCTGCGCGAGCCCGGCCGGGAGGACGCGGAGACGATCGCGTCCGGTTCTGCTGCTGCCGCGGTCGGTGGCTTCACCGCGATCCTCGCCATGGCCAACACCAGCCCGGTCACCGACACCGCGGAGGCGGCCGAGCGGATCCTCGACCTGGGCCGGGACGCCGGACTGGTCGACGTCGTGCCGGTCGGTGCGGTCACCAAGGGCCTGGCCGGCGAGGAGCTCGCCGAGCTCGGGCTGATGCACCGCTCGCGGGCGCGCGTGACGGTCTTCTCCGACGACGGCCACTGCGTGCACGACTCGCGGGTCATGCGCCGGGCGCTGGAGTACGTCCGAGCCTTCGGCGGCGTCGTCTCGCAGCACGCGCAGGACCCTCACCTCGCGGGCCCGCACGCCTGCGCCCACGAGGGCGAGCTCTCCGGCCGGCTCGGGCTGCCGGGCTGGCCGGGCATCGCCGAGGAGTCGATCGTGGCCCGCGACGTCATGCTCGCGCGGCACACCGGCTCCCGGGTCCACGTCGCGCACGTGTCGACCGCGGGTACGGTCGAGGTCATCCGGTGGGCCAAGGCCCAGGGGATCGCCGTCACCGCCGAGGTCACCCCGCACCACCTCGTCCTCACCACCGACCTGCTCACCGGCTACGACCCCACCTACAAGGTGAACCCGCCGCTGCGGCCGCAGGAGGACGTCGACGCCCTGCGCGCCGCGCTCGCCGACGGCACCATCGACGCGGTGGCCACCGACCACGCGCCGCACGCCCGGCACGACAAGGAGCACGCGTTCGTCGACGCGGCGTTCGGCATGCTCGGGCTCGAGACGGCGCTGTCCGTGGTGAGCGACGTGATGGTCGGCAGTGGCCTGCTCGACTGGGCGGGCGTGGCTCGGGTGATGTCGCAGGCACCCGCCCGGATCGCCGGGCTGACCTCCCACGGACAGGCCCTCGCCGCGGGGTCGCCGGCCCACCTGACGCTGGTCGACCCGACCGCCACGGTGACGGTCGACCGCAGCGCCTCGCTCTCGCTGTCCCGCAACAACCCCTGGCACGGCCGCACCCTCCAGGGCGCCGTGCACGCCACGGTCTTCGGCGGCCGCGTGACCGCCCAGAAGGGAGCCATCGCGTGACCCGTCTGCAAGCCGTCGGCGTCATGCTCGTGGCCCTCGGGCTGATCTACGCCCTCCTGTATGCCGCGTGGGTGCGCAAGCGCCACCAGCACGAGTCCGCGGCGATCGCCGCGGAGCGCAGCCGGACGACCCGCGACCACTCCCTCGAGGCGCCTGCCCTGAAGGAGAAGCCCGCCCAGGTCATCGTGGAGGGCACCTACGTCAGCACCACCACGGCCGAGAACCGGTTGGAGCGGGTCACGGTGGAGGGGCTCGGCAACCGCGCCAAGGCCACCCTCGTCGTGAGCCGGGGCGACGCCGACGAGCTGGTACGCATCGACCGACAGGGCGAGGCGACGGTGGTCATCCCCGCGGCCCGCCTGCGCTCGGCCCGGCGCGAGCGGGGCATGGTCGGCAAGTTCGTCGGCGGCAACCGCCTCGTCGTGCTCCAGTGGCGGGCCGAGAACGGCGACCTCTACGAGACCGGCTTCCTGCCCCGCTACAAGGCCGACGTCGAACGGGTCGAGTCGGCCCTGTGGTGGCACACCGGCGACGCCACCGACAGCACCGACACCACCGACGACGAACAGCCCGACACCACCGACGACGAACAGCCCGACACCACCGGAAAGACGACATCATGAGCGCCGTTGCCACTGGGTTCGACCTCGGCCTGGACCGGGCCCCCGCCGTGCTCGTCCTCGAGGACGGCCGCACCTTCCGCGGGGACGCCTACGGGGCGACCGGGCAGACCGTCGGGGAGGCCGTGTTCAACACGGGGATGAGCGGCTACCAGGAGACGCTGACCGACCCGAGCTACCACCGCCAGGTCGTCGTGATGACCGCACCGCACGTGGGCAACACCGGCATGAACGACGAGGACGACGAGTCCGGCCGGATCTGGGTCGCCGGCTACGTCGTGCGTGACCCGGCCCTGCGTCCCTCCAACTGGCGCTCGCAGCGCTCACTCGAGGACGCGCTGGTCGAGCAGGGCGTGGTCGGCATCAGCGGGATCGACACCCGGGCGCTGACCCGCCACCTGCGCGAGCGCGGCGCGATGCGCGTGGGCATCTTCTCCGGCAAGCAGTCGGAGCGGTCCGCGGCCGAGCTGGTCGCGACGGTCCAGGAGGCGCCGCTCATGAAGGGTGCGGCCCTGGCCGCCGAGGTCAGCACCGACGAGGCCTACGTCGTGCCGGCCGTGGGGGAGCGGCGGTTCACCGTCGCCGCCCTCGACCTCGGCATCAAGGCGATGACGCCCACTCTCATGGCCCAGCACGGCATCGAGGTGCACGTCCTGCCGGCCACCGCCACCATCGACGACATCAGGGGAGTGGGGGAGCACGGCCCGGACGGCGTCTTCTTCTCCAACGGCCCGGGCGACCCGGCCACCGCCGACGCGGAGGTCGCGGTGCTGCGCCAGGTGCTCGACGCGCGGATCCCGTTCTTCGGCATCTGCTTCGGCAACCAGCTGCTCGGCCGGGCGCTGGGCTTCGGCACCTACAAGCTGAAGTACGGCCACCGCGGCATCAACCAGCCGGTCCTGGACCGGACCACCGGCAAGGTCGAGGTGACCGCCCACAACCACGGGTTCGCCGTCGACGCCCCGACCGACCGCGAGGTGACGGCGCCCGCCGATGCCGACGGCACGGCATACGGGCGGGTGAAGGTGTCGCACGTGTGCCTCAACGACGACGTGGTCGAGGGCCTGGAGTGCCTCGACCTGCCGGCCTACTCGGTCCAGTACCACCCGGAGGCGGCCGCCGGTCCGCACGACGCGGCCTACCTCTTCGACCGGTTCGTAGAGCTGATGAGCAACAACGAGAAGGGAAGCGGCGCCTGATGCCGAAGCGGGAAGACATCAAGAGCGTGCTCGTCATCGGGTCGGGGCCGATCGTCATCGGTCAGGCCTGCGAGTTCGACTACTCCGGCACGCAGGCCTGCCGGGTGCTGCGCGAGGAGGGCATCCGCGTCATCCTGGTGAACTCCAACCCGGCGACGATCATGACCGATCCGGAGTTCGCCGACGCCACCTACGTCGAGCCGATCACCCCGGAGGTGGTCGAGGCGATCATCGCGCGCGAGCGTCCCGACGCGGTCCTGGCGACCCTCGGTGGCCAGACCGCCCTCAACTGTGCGATCTCGCTGCACGAGTCCGGGGTCCTGGAGAAGTACGACTGCCCGCTCATCGGGGCCAACGTCGAGGCGATCCAGCTCGGCGAGGACCGCGAGAAGTTCAAGGGGGTCGTCGAGCGCTGTGGTGCCGAGTCGGCCAAGTCGGTCATCTGCCACTCCATGGACGAATGCCTCAGCGCCGCAACGCAGCTCGGCTACCCGGTGGTCGTCCGCCCGTCGTTCACGATGGGTGGCCTCGGGTCCGGCTTCGCCTACGACGAGACCGACCTGCGCCGCATCGCCGGTGCCGGCCTGCAGTACTCGCCCGTGACCGAGGTGCTCCTCGAGGAGTCGATCACCGGGTGGAAGGAGTACGAGCTCGAGGTGATGCGCGACCACGCCGACAACGTCGTGGTGGTCTGCTCCATCGAGAACCTCGACCCGATGGGCGTGCACACCGGCGACTCGATCACCGTGGCCCCGGCACTCACCCTGACCGACCGCGAGTACCAGCGGCTGCGTGACATCGGCATCGCGGTCATCCGCGAGGTCGGCGTCGACACCGGTGGCTGCAACATCCAGTTCGCGGTCAACCCGGTCGACGGCCGGATCATCGTCATCGAGATGAACCCGCGGGTCTCGCGCAGCTCGGCGCTGGCGTCCAAGGCGACCGGCTTCCCGATCGCCAAGATCGCCGCGAAGATGGCCATCGGCTACACGCTCGACGAGGTGCCCAACGACATCACCCGCGAGACCCCCGCGTCGTTCGAGCCGAGCCTCGACTACGTCGTGGTCAAGGTGCCGCGGTTCGCCTTCGAGAAGTTCCCCGCCGCCGACCCGACCCTCACGACGACGATGAAGTCCGTCGGCGAGGCGATGGCCATCGGCCGCAACTTCACCGAGGCGCTCCAGAAGGCGCTGCGCTCCTTGGAGCGCAAGGGCAGCACGTTCCACTGGGAGGGACCGACTCCCAGCGAGGAGCAGGCCCGCACCTTCCTGCACACGGCGCGGACGCCGACCGACGGCCGGATCGTCACCGTGCAGCAGGCGATGCGCGGTGGGCTCTCGGTCGAGGAGGTCCACGAGGCCACCGGCATCGACCCGTGGTTCCTCGACCAGATGGCCCTCATCAACGCGATCGCCGACCGCGTCGCGGCGGCGCCCGAGCTCACGCCGGCCCTGCTGCGGCTGGCCAAGAGGCACGGCTTCAGCGACGCCCAGCTCGCCTCCCTGAGGGGTATGCCGGAGGCGGTCGTCCGCGGCGTGCGGCACGCCCTCGGGGTGCGCCCGGTCTACAAGACCGTCGACACCTGCGCGGCCGAGTTCGCCGCGACCACGCCGTACCACTACAGCGCGTACGACGAGGAGACCGAGGTCGCGCCGCGCGAGAAGCCCGCGGTCCTCATCCTCGGCAGCGGCCCCAACCGGATCGGCCAGGGCGTCGAGTTCGACTACTCCTGTGTGCACGCCAGCTTCGCCCTCCGCGACGCCGGCTACGACACGGTGATGGTGAACTGCAACCCCGAGACCGTCTCCACCGACTACGACACGAGCAGCCGCCTCTACTTCGAGCCGCTGACCCTCGAGGACGTCCTCGAGGTCGTGCACGCCGAGCAGCAGGCCGGCCCGGTGGCCGGGGTCATCGTGCAGCTCGGTGGCCAGACGCCGCTCGGGCTCGCCAAGGCGCTCAAGGAGGCCGGTGTGCCGATCGTGGGCACCAGCCCTGAGGCGATCGACCTCGCCGAGGACCGTGGGGCCTTCGGGCGGGTGCTCGCCGAGGCCCAGCTGCCGGCGCCCAAGCACGGCACGGCCTACAGCGCCGCCGAGGCGGTCGACGTGGCGCGGGAGATCGGCTACCCCGTGCTGGTGCGGCCCTCCTACGTGCTGGGTGGACGCGGCATGGAGATCGTCTACGACGACGAGACGCTGGCCACCTACGTCACCCGGGCCACCGTCGCGAGCCCGGAGCACCCGGTGCTGGTCGACCGCTTCCTCGACGACGCGATCGAGATCGACGTCGACGCGATCTACGACGGCACCGACATGTACCTCGGCGGGATCATGGAGCACATCGAGGAGGCCGGCATCCACTCCGGTGACTCGGCCTGCACCCTGCCGCCCGTGACCCTCGGGGTCGCCGAGCTCGAGCGGGTCCGCGAGGCCACGCTCAAGCTCGCGCAGGGGATCGGCGTGCGCGGGCTGATGAACGTCCAGTTCGCCCTCGCGCAGGACATCCTCTACGTCCTGGAGGCCAACCCCCGGGCGTCTCGGACCGTGCCGTTCGTCGCCAAGGCCACTGGGGTGCCGGTCTCCAAGGCGGCGGCCCGCGTGATGCTCGGCGCCACCATCAAGGAGCTGCGCGAGGAGGGCCTGCTGCCACCGCACGGCGATGGCGGCTCGATGCCGAGCCACGCCCCGGTCGCGGTCAAGGAGGCGGTCCTGCCGTTCAAGCGGTTCCGCACCAAGGACGGCCAGGTCGTCGACAGCCTGCTGGGGCCCGAGATGCGTTCCACCGGCGAGGTCATGGGCATCGACCAGGACTTCGGCACGGCCTTCGCCAAGGGCATGCTCGCGGCCGGCTCCGGTCTGCCGCGCGAGGGCAAGATCTTCGTCTCGGTGGCCAACCGCGACAAGCGGGCGATGATCTTCCCGGTCAAGCGGCTCGCCGACCTCGGCTTCACCATCGTCGCGACCACGGGCACCGCAGATGTGTTGCGGCGCAACGGGATCCCGTCCGAGGTCGTCCACAAGCACAGTGAGCGCCTGGACGGCGACTCCAGCATCGTCGACCTGATCCTCGACGGCCAGATAGCCATGGTGGTCAACACGCCGAGCGGCCCCAACGCCCGCGCCGACGGCTACGCCATCCGGGCGGCCACGACCTCGATGGACAAGCCCATCGTCACCACGGTGCAGGAGCTGGCCGCCGCCGTGCAGGGCATCGAGGCCCAGATGCAGGGCGAGTTCACCGTGAAGCCGCTCCAGGAGCACGCCCGCGACCTCGACCTCTACGGGGTCGGCACCGGAGTGGGTGCACCGCCCCGGCAGCCCGTCGCCACGGCAGGAGGTGCCGCGTGAGCGAGGCGAGCACGCGGCATACCCGGGTCGAGGGCTCCGGCGTCGTCCAGGTGACCGGTGAGCTGATCGCCACCCGCCGGGCCGGCGCCTACCACCACCTCACCTTCGTGGCCCCCGGGCTGGCCGAGCTGGCCCGCCCCGGCCAGTTCGTGGCCCTGGCAGTCGGTGGCGAGACCAGCGCGAACCTCCTGCGACGGTGCTTCTCGATCCACAAGGTGAGCCCGTCCGGCACCTACGGCGGCACGGTCGACGTGGTGATCTCCGCGGTCGGCGCCGGGACCGAGTGGCTCAGCACCCTGCGCGCCCACGACGAGGTCGACATCGTCGGGCCGCTCGGCCGCCCGTTCCCGCTGCCCAGCGAGCCGGTGGCGTGCGTGCTGGTCGGCGGTGGCTACGGCAGCGCGCCGCTCTTCTGGCTCGCGGGGGCGCTGCGCGACCGTGGCTGCCACGTCGAGATGGTGCTCGGCGCTGCCACGGAGTCGAAGCTGTTCGGCGTCGTCGAGGCCCGCCGGGTCGCCGACGGCGTGACCGTCACCACCGACGACGGCACGGCCGGCAACAAGGGCTGGGTGTCCGACGTGCTCCCGACGGTCATCCGGCGGACCGGTGCGGCCGTGGTGTACGGCTGCGGGCCGATGGGGATGCTCAGGTCGATCACCGACATCGCGACGGCCGAAGGTGCCGTCGCGCAGGTCGCGGTCGAGGAGTCGATGGCGTGCGGGGTGGGCGTCTGCATGACCTGCGTGATGCCGGTGACCGGGAAGGACGGGATGACCCGCATGGTGCGCTCGTGCGTCGAGGGCCCGGTCTTCCGCGGCGACCGGGTGCGCTGGGACGCGTTCTCGGACGGGTTGTGCCGCGTCCCCGCCGACGCTGTCGGTGCTCCTCGGGCGGGTGGTCACTGATGCCGGTCGACATGTCGGTGCCGCTCGGCGCCGCGACCCTGCCGAGCCCGATGATGACCGCCTCCGGCTGTGCGGCGAACGGGCGCGAGCTGGCCCGGTTCTTCGACATCCGTGAGCTCGGCGCCTTCGTGACCAAGTCCGTGATGGCCGACCCGCGCTCCGGGCGCGGCACCCCGCGGATGGCCGAGACGCCGTCGGGGATGCTGAACTCCATCGGGCTCCAGGGGCCGGGCATCTCGGCGTTCGTCGACCAGGACCTCGCCTGGCTGAAGCAGGCCGGGGCGCGCACCCTCGTGTCCATCGCCGGCAACACCAGCGGCGAGTTCGCCGACGTGGCGGCGACCCTGCGGGCCAGCGACGCCTTCGACGCCGTGGTGGGGGTCGAGGTGAACATCTCCTGCCCCAACGTCGCCAATCGCGGGCTGGTCTTCGCCTGTGACCCGATGGCCAGCGCCAAGGTGGTCGCCCTGGTCCGCGAGCAGCTGCCGCGCGACGTGCCGATCTTCGCCAAGCTGACCCCCGACGTGACCGACATCGTCAGCGTCGCGCAGGCCTGCGTGAAGGCCGGCGCCGACGGGCTCACCATGATCAACACCCTGCTCGGCATGGTCATCGACACCGACCGGCTCCGGCCGCAGGTGGCCGGGGTCACCGGCGGTCTCTCCGGGCCGGCGGTCCGGCCGGTCGCGGTCCGCGCGATCTGGCAGACCCGGGCAGCGATGCTCGAGGGCCGGCTGCCCACGGTGCCGATCATCGGCGTCGGGGGAGTGCGCACCGGTCGCGACGCCCTCGAGCTGGTCGCCGCCGGAGCCAGTGCCGTCCAGGTGGGCACGGCGACCTTCAACGACCCCAGCGCCCCGGTGCGCGTGGGCCGGGAGCTGGCCGGGCTCCTGGAGGACAAGGGATTCGAGCGGTTCACCGACGCCGTCGGTGTGGCCCACGGGAGGGTGGCACGAGCATGAGTGCAAGCACAGGCACGACCACGGACACGACCATGACCGGACTGACCTTCGGGCAGCGGCTGCGCGCCACCACCGACACCCATGGCCCGCTCTGTGCGGGCATCGACCCGCATCGCGCGCTGGTCGAGTCCTGGGGCCTCGGCTACGACCTCGACGGCTTGGCCCGGTTCACCGACGCCTGTGTCGAGGCCTTCGCCGGCCACGTGGGCGTCGTGAAGCCGCAGTCCGCGTTCTTCGAGGTCTTCGGGTCGCGAGGCGTCGCCATCCTCGAGGCCGCCATCGCCGCCCTGCGCGAGGCCGGCACCCTGGTCATCCTCGATGCCAAGCGCGGCGACATCGGCTCGACCATGGCGGCCTACGCCGAGGCCTACCTCGGCAAGGACGCCGTCGCCCCCGGAGACGCCCTGACGGTCAGCCCGTACCTGGGCTTCGAGTCGCTGCGGCCGGCCCTGGACCTGGCGGCGCAGACCCACCGCGGGGTCTTCGTGCTCGCGCTCACGTCCAACCCGGAGGGGCGCTCGGTGCAACACGCCCGACTGCGCGACACGAGCGTCGCTGAGAGCATGGTCACGTCGGCAGCCGCCGAGAACGCCGCGGCGGCGGCCCGCGGAGAGCTGGGGAGCGTCGGCCTCGTCGTCGGCGCCACCGTCGGGTCGGCGGTCCAGGAGCTCCAGCTCGACCTCGCCGCGGTCAACGGACCCCTGCTGTCACCCGGTGTCGGTGCCCAAGGAGGCACTACGGACGACCTGCGCCGGGTCTTCGGCGACGCGCTCCCGAACGTCCTGCCGGCCAGCAGCCGTGAAGTCCTGACTGCCGGACCGGAGGTCGCCGCCCTGCGTGACCGCGCCCTGCAGACCAGCGCCTCGCTGGCCGCCTTGCTGCGCTGACGGCCCTCGGGAGGGCGCGCCGGGACGACCTCGACGCGAAACCCCGCTGGTCGGTTGCTATTGTCGGAAGGCACCACCGAGATACACCTCGGACACGAAGTACGTGCCGATCTGCCTGCAAGGAGTACCACCGTGGCCCTTCCCCCGTTGACCCCGGAGCAGCGTGCCGCGGCCCTCGAGAAGGCTGCAGTAGCCCGCCGTGAGCGTGCGGCCGTCAAGAACCGGCTGAAGTACGCCCAAGGCTCTCTCAAGGAGGTCATCACCGACGGCAAGGCCAACGAGGTCGTCGGGAAGATGAAGGTCTCCGCGCTGCTGGAGTCGATGCCCGGCGTCGGCCGGGTCCGCGCCCGCCAGATCATGGAGGAGGTCGGCATCTCCGAGAGCCGCCGCGTCCGTGGTCTCGGCGCCAACCAGATCTCCGCTCTGCTCACGCGCTTCGACGAGGCGTGAGCCAGCCGGTTCCCCCAGGCGAGGACCGCCCGAGGCGGCTCGTCGTGCTCGCTGGTCCCACCGCGGTGGGCAAAGGCACCCTGTCCGCCTACGTGCGCGACCACTTCCCCGAGGTCTGGCTCTCCGTGAGCGCCACGACCCGCAGTCCCCGCCCCGGCGAGGTCGAGGGCACCCACTACCACTTCGTCGACACCGACGAGTTCGCTCGGATGGAGCGGGACGGCGAGCTGCTCGAGTCGGCCGTCGTGCACGGGTTCAACCACTACGGCACGCCGCGGGCCCCCGTCGAGCAGGCGCTGCGCGACCACCGGATGGCGCTGCTGGAGATCGACCTGCAGGGCGCGCGCCAGGTGCGGGCCACCATGCCGGAGGCCCTGTTCGTCTTCCTCGCTCCTCCCAGCTGGGACGAGCTGGTCCGTCGGCTGGTCGGTCGCGGCACCGAGGACGAGGCGGAACGCACCCGTCGGCTGGAGACCGCGAAGGTCGAAATGGCCGCCGAGGACGAGTTCGACGTGACCATCGTCAACGACGACGTTCGTCGTGCGGCCGAAGAACTCGTATCATTGATGCGATCGCACTGACCTCCGAGGTCAGAAGCCGAGTGAACCGTCTAGAAGCTGAGTCACCCCCAAGAGAATTGAGCACCCCTGTGTCTGGAACCGTCGCCAACCCGATCGGCATCACCAACCCGCCGATCGACGACCTGCTGACCAAGGCCGACTCCAAGTACGCCCTGGTCATCTACTCAGCCAAGCGCGCCCGCCAGATCAACGCCTACTACTCCCAGCTCCAGGAGGGCCTGCTCGAGCACGTCGGCCCGCTGGTCGACAGCCAGGTCCACGAGAAGCCGATGTCCATCGCGCTGCGTGAGATCAACGAGGGTCTGGTCACCTCCGAGCCGATCGAGGGCTGAGCCCCACCCCCATGGCGCGCATCGTCCTCGGGGTCAGTGGTGGCATCGCCGCCTACAAGGCCTGCTCCCTGTTGCGCCTGTTCACCGAGGCCGGGCACGACGTCACGGTCGTGCCCACCGCCTCGGCGCTGCAGTTCGTCGGCGCCCCCACGTGGGAGGCACTGTCGGGCAAGCCCGTGCACACGGGGGTCTGGGACTCCGTGCACGAGGTGCCGCACGTCCGGCTGGGCCAGACCGCCGACCTCGTGGTCGTCGCCCCCGCCACCGCCGACCTGCTCGCCAAGGCCGCCCACGGGCTGGCCGGCGACCTGCTGACCAACGTCCTGCTGACGGCCCGCTGCCCGGTGGTGATGGCCCCGGCGATGCACACCGAGATGTGGGAGCACGCGGCCACCCAGGCGAACGTCTCCACGCTGGCCGAACGCGGCATACACATCATCCCGCCGGCGTCGGGGCGCCTCACCGGCGCCGACACCGGTCCGGGGCGGCTCCCCGAGCCCGAGGCCCTGTATGCCGTGTGCGAGCGGATCCTCGCCCATCCCGCCCCCCACACCGGTGTTGGAAGCGAAACACCCGGATCTCCGGACATTTCGGCACGGACTGAGGCCACCACGTCGGAGCTCGCCGGTCGCAGCGTCGTCGTGTCCGCCGGCGGGACGCGTGAGCCACTCGACCCGGTGCGCTACCTCGGCAACCGCAGCTCGGGCAAGCAGGGGTACGCCCTCGCTGCCGTGGCCGCGAGCCGGGGTGCCTCGGTGACCCTGGTCGCCGCGAACACCTCCCTCGTCGCGCCTCCCGGGGTCACCGTCGTGCCGGTGTCGACCGCCCTCGAGCTCCAGGCTGCCGTGGAGCGCGCCGCCAAGGACGCCGACGTCGTCGTGATGGCTGCTGCCGTGGCCGACTTCCGCCCGGCGCACTACACCGACGCCAAGATCAAGAAGACGCACGACCCGGCCGACCCCGACGCCGCTCCGACCATCACGCTGGTGCGCAACCCCGACGTCCTCGCCGGGCTGGTCGAGGCGCGCGGCGAGGAGGCCACGCCGGTCATCGTGGGGTTCGCCGCCGAGACCGGCGACGAGCAGGGCGGGGTGCTGGAGCACGGCCGCGCCAAGCTGGCCCGCAAGGGGTGCGACCTGCTCGTGGTCAACGAGGTGGGCGTCGACAAGACGTTCGGGCTCGACGACAACACGGTGCACATCCTGCGCCAGGGGTCGAGCCACGTCGTCGACGCCGGCCCGGCCTCCAAGGAGGTCGTCGCCGCCGCTGTGTGGGACGCCGTACAGGAGATCCTCTGACCTAGGTACACTCTCGGGGTCGCGCAGCCGTGCCCGTCGTGCGGCCCCTTGTCAGCACCGTCTGTACCGACAGCACAGCCAGCATCGACAGCGATTGCCGCCCCGAAGGAGATTTGAGTGTCTGCACGCCTCTTCACGTCCGAGTCCGTCACCGAGGGTCACCCGGACAAGATCTGCGACCAGATCTCCGACTCGATCCTCGATGCCATGCTGAGCCAGGACCCGGGCAGCCGGGTCGCGGTCGAGACCATGGTGACCACCGGTCTCGTGCACGTCGCGGGTGAGGTCACCACCGAGGCCTACGTGGAGATCCCCAAGATCGTCCGCGACACCGTGCTGGGCATCGGCTACGACTCGTCCACCAAGGGCTTCGACGGGGCCTCGTGCGGCGTCGAGGTGTCGATCGGGCAGCAGAGCCCCGACATCGCGCAGGGTGTCGACACCGCCTACGAGAACCGCACTGGTGGCGTGGACCCGCTCGACAAGCAGGGCGCCGGCGACCAGGGCCTGATGTTCGGCTACGCCTGCGAGGACACCGCAGAGCTCATGCCGCTGCCGATCCACCTCGCGCACCGCCTGGCCGAGCGCCTCACCGCGGTCCGCCAGAGCGGCGACGTCGCCTACCTGCGCCCCGACGGCAAGACCCAGGTCACCATCGGCTACGACGGCGACAAGGCGGTCCGGCTCGACACCGTCGTGCTGTCCACGCAGCACGCCGAGGACATCTCGCTCGAGGGCCTGCTCGCCCCCGACATCATCGAGCACGTGATCAAGCCGGTGCTGGCCGAGCTCGCCGACGAGGGCACCGACCTCGACGTGTCGAGCTACCGCACCCTGATCAACCCCACCGGCAACTTCGTCATCGGTGGCCCGATGGGTGACGCCGGCCTCACCGGTCGCAAGATCATCGTCGACACCTACGGCGGCATGTCCCGCCATGGTGGCGGCGCCTTCTCCGGCAAGGACCCGTCGAAGGTCGACCGCTCGGCCGCCTACGCCATGCGCTGGGTCGCCAAGAACGTCGTCGCCGCCGGGCTCGCCCGCCGCTGCGAGGTCCAGGTCGCCTACGCCATCGGCAAGGCGCAGCCGGTCGGTCTCTACGTCGAGACCTTCGGCACCGAGTCGGTGCCGGTCGACAAGATCCAGGCCGCCATCTCGTCGGTCTTCGACCTGCGCCCCGGCGCCCTGGTCCACGACCTCGACCTGCTGCGCCCGATCTACAAGCCGACCGCTGCGTACGGCCACTTCGGTCGCACCGTGGCCGCCGGCGTCGACAACCCCTTCACCTGGGAGCGGACCGACCGCGTCGAGGACCTGCAGAAGGCAGTCAAGGGCTAGTCGGACCCGTTCGCTAGGTTCGCTCCCGTGAGTGGACAGGGCGGACCGGGTGAGCAGGCCGGCGAACAGCTGGCGCTGATCCGCTCTGCCCTGGCCAAGCCCGCCCGCCCGCCCCGCACTACCGACCAGGCCACCGCGTCCACCGACCCGGTGGCCTCGGTCGTGGTCGACACCGGGCTGGCCCACCTCGCTCGTCCCTTCGAGTACCTCGTGCCCGAGGCGCTGGCCGAGACGGCCGTGCCGGGCGTCCGGGTCAAGGTGCGGTTCGCCGGGCAGGACCTCGACGGGTTCGTGGTCGGCCGGCAGCCACAGGCCGAGCACGAGGGACGGCTCGCGCCCATCCGTCGGGTGGTGTCGGCCGAGCCGGTGCTGACGCCGACGCAGCTGCAGGTGGCCACCGAGGTCGCCGCGGCGTGCGCGGGCACCCTCGGTGACGTGCTCCGACTGGCCGTCCCGCCGCGGCACGCGGCGGCCGAGAAGGCCCTCGCCCTCGAGGCGCCCACCCCCGACCCCCTCCCGGCGCCAGCCGTCGCCAGCCCGGCCTGGAGCAGGTATGCCGCGGGGCCGGCCTACCTGGCCCGGCTCGCGGCGGGGGAGTCCCCGGCTGCCTCGTGGCTGGCGCTGCCGACCGTGTCTCCTGAGCAGGACTGGCCGGCTGCGCTGGCCGCCGCTGCCGCCGCCACCCTGGCCGCCGGCCGGGGCAGCGTGCTGGTCGTCCCCGACCACCGCGACGTCGCCCGGGTGGACGCTGCGCTCACCGCCGCCCTCGGTCCGGGCCGCCACGTCCGCCTCACCGCCGACCAAGGTCCGCAGGCCCGCTACACCGCCTGGCTCAAGGTGCTGCGCGGCCACGTGTCGGTCGTGGTCGGCACCCGGGCAGCGGCCTTCGCACCCGTGCGCGACCTGGGCCTGGTCGCGTGGTGGGACGACGGCGACGACCTGCTCGACGAGCCCCGCGCGCCCTATCCGCACGTCCGTGACGTGCTGCTGACCCGGGCGAGGGTGGAGGGCGCCGCGGTGCTCTCCGGTGGCTTCACCCGCACCGCGGCCGTGCAGCGCCTTGTCGAGACCGGCGACCTGCGCGTCATCGCCGGCGCCTCCGTGCGCGGGGTGGTCCCGCGGGTCCAGGTCGCCGGCGAGGGAGTCGAGGTCGAGCGCGATGCCGCGGCCGCCTCGGCCCACCTGCCGTCGATCGCGTGGCGCACGGCCAAGGCCGCCCTGGAGTCCGGCCCGGTGCTCGTCCAGGTGCCGCGCCGCGGCTACGTGCCCTCCCTGTCCTGCCAGACCTGCCGCACCGCCGTGCGCTGCGGCCACTGCGGCGGCCCGGTCGCGCTGGGCTCCCGCCAGGCCGAGCCGGCCTGCCGCTGGTGCGGTCGCGGCGTGGGTCGGTTCGAGTGCCGGCACTGCGGGGGTCGCGAGCTGCGTTCGTCGGTCGTCGGCGCCCGGCGCACCGCCGAGGAGCTGGGCCGGGCCTTCCCCGGGGTGCCGGTGCACACCTCCGGTGCCGGCGCGGTGCTCGAGCGGGTGGCGGCGACACCTGCCCTCGTCATCGCCACCCCGGGTGCCGAGCCGGTCGCCGAGGGCGGGTATGCCGCGTGCCTGCTGCTCGACGCCTGGGCCAGTCTCGACCGGCCCACCCTGGACGCGGGCGAGGAGGCCCTGCGCCGCTGGACCGCCGCGGCCGCCCTCACGCGTGGCGCCCTCGACGGTGGGCAGGTGGTCCTGTGCGGTGCCCCCAGCCACACGACCCTGCCGGTCGTCGAGGCCCTGGTCCGCTGGGATCCCGCGTGGTTCGCGGGCCGCGAGCTCGCCGACCGTCGCGAGCTCGCGCTGCCTCCGACCGTGGCCCTGGCTGCGGTCACCGGTGAGCGCCGGGCCGTCGAGGCGGCTCTGCGGCTGGCCCAGCTCCCTGAGGGAGTCGACCGCCTCGGCCCCCTCCAGGTGGCCGACGACGCGGTTCGGATGCTCCTGCGGTGCCCCCTGGACCAGCGGGCGGCCCTGGCCGAGTCGTTGGCGGCGATGCGGTCGATCCGCAGTGCCCGCAAGGAGAAGGCCTCGGTCCAGGTGCGGATGGACCCGCGCGACCCGGCCACCTGAGGATGACCCACACCACGCCCCGCCTAGACTGCTGCGCGTGTCGATCCAGAACATCCGCCTCTTCGGCGATCCCGTCCTCCGCACGCCCGCGGCGCCCGTCGTGGACTTCGACCGGGAGCTGCGCCAGCTCGTGAAGGACCTGACGGAGACGATGGTGGACGCGCCGGGGGCGGGGTTGGCTGCTCCGCAGATCGGCGTCGGGCTGCGGGTGTTCACCTACTGGGTCGACGGCGAGCTGGGTCACCTGGTCAACCCGGACCTCGACCTGTCGACCGAGCTCCAGGAGGGCGAGGAGGGCTGCCTGTCCTTCCCCGGACTGCGGTTCGAGACGCCCCGGGCCCTGCGCACGGTGGCCAAGGGCTTCAACCAGTTCGGTGAGCCGGTGGTGGTCGAGGGGTCCGAGCTGCTGGCCCGCTGCCTCCAGCACGAGACCGACCACCTCGACGGGATCCTCTTCATCGACCGGATGGACCGGGAGCAGCGCAAGGTGGCCATGCGGGCGATCCGCGAGGCCGACTGGGGTGGTGGCACGACCCCCGTGGTCAAGGTGAGCCCGCACGCCACCTTCGGCCGGGGCATGTGATGCGGCTGGTCTTCGCCGGCACCCCCGCGGCGGCAGTGCCGTCGCTCGACGCCCTGGTCGCCTCGCCCCACGAGGTGGTCGCCGTCGTCACCCGTCCTGACGCCCGGGCCGGGCGGGGCCGCGGAGTCGTGACGTCCCCGGTGCGCCAGCGAGCCGAGGAGCTCGGCATCGAGGTGCTGACCCCAGACCGGCCCCGTGACCCCGACTTCCTCGACCGGCTGCGCGAGCTCGCGCCCGACGCGTGCCCGGTGGTCGCCTACGGCGCGCTGATCCCGCAGGTCGCGCTGGACATACCCCGGCACGGCTGGGTCAACCTGCACTTCTCGCTGCTGCCCGCCTGGCGCGGCGCCGCGCCGGTGCAGCACGCCGTGATGGCGGGCGACGAGGTGACCGGGGCCTCGACGTTCCTCATCGAGGCCGGTCTCGACACCGGTCCGGTGTTCGGTGTGATGACCGAGCGCATCCGCCCCCGCGACACGGCGGGCGACCTGCTCGGCCGGCTCGCCGAAGGGGGTGCGGGACTGCTGCTCGCCACGATGGACGGGCTCGCCGACGGCTCCCTGACGCCGGTCCCACAGGCTGCTGACGGGGTGTCGCTCGCCCCCAAGATCGAGGTCGCCGACGCGCAGGTGCGCTGGGACCGTCCGGCGGCGGCCGTCGACCGCCAGGTGCGCGGGTGCACCCCGGCACCCGGCGCGTGGTCGACCTTCCGTGACACCCGCGTCAAGCTCGCTCCCGTGCTCCTCGAGCCCGGGTATGCCGGGTCGCCCCTCGCTCCGGGGGAGCTTGCCGCCGGGAAGCATGAGGTGCACGTCGGCACCGCCAGTGGAGTGGTGCGTCTCTCGGCGGTGCAGCCGCACGGCAAGAAGGAGATGGCCGCGGCCGACTGGGCCCGTGGCGTCCGGATCGACGTGGGAGAGCGGTTCAGCCATGAGTGAGCAGGGACCACGCGGCCCCCGACGGGACGGCGACGGCGGTCGGCGCAACGCCAAGGGTCGGCAGCGGCCCGAGCGCGCGCACGGTGGCCGGGAACGCTCCGCTCAGCGGCCGAGCGAGCGGAACCGTGGCGGTGACCCGCAGCGGCTCGCGGCCTACACCGTCCTGCGGGCCGTCGCCGACGGCGCCTACGCCAACCTCGAGCTCCCCAAGGTGCTGCGCGACCGGGGCATCCAGGGGCGCGATGCGGCCTTCACGACCGAGCTCGTCTACGGCGCGGTCCGGATGCACGGGCTCTACGACCCGATCATCGCCGTGGCGGCCGGCCGGACCCTCGACAAGATCGACCCCAACGTCCTCGACACGCTCCGGCTCGGTGCCCACCAGCTCCTGGGCATGCGCGTGCCGACCCACGCGGCGGTCGACGAGACCGTCGGTCTTGCGCGCAAGGTGAACGGTGCGGGGGCGGCCGGGTTCGTCAACGCCGTCATGCGACGGGTCAGCGAACGCGACCTCGACGCCTGGCTGGCGGAGGTCGTCCCGTCGGGCGAGCTCAGCGCCCAGCTGGCCGTCGAGCAGTCGCACCCGGAATGGATCGTCAAGGCCCTGCGCGCCGCGCTGCTCGGCCACGGCGCCGCGACCGCCGCGACCGTCGACGCCGAGCTCACTGCCCTGGTGACCTCGGACAACGCGCCCGCCAAGGTCTCGCTGGTCGCCCGACCGGGGCTGGCCACGGTCAGTGAGCTGGTCGACGCCGGGGCATCCGCCTCGCCGCTCTCACCGGTCGGTGCGGTGCTCGAGGGAGGCGACCCGGGCGGCATACCCGCGGTGCGTGAGGGACGCGCCGCGGTGCAGGACGAGGGCTCGCAGCTGGTCGCGCTGGCCCTGGCGGCCGTGCCGGTGGCGCGCACGGGCGCGCGCTCCGCGAACCCCGAGCAGTGGCTCGACCTCTGCGCCGGTCCCGGTGGCAAGGCCGGCCTGCTGGCCGGCCTGGCGATCGAGGCGGGCGCCGACCTGACCGCCAACGAGGTCAGCGAGCACCGTGCCGACCTGGTCCGGCAGACGCTGCGCCCCGCCATCGCCAGGGCGCGCACCGAGGGCCGGTCGGTCACCGTGCGCACCGGCGACGGACGGGTGGTGGGGGAGGACGACCCCGGCCGCTACGACCGGGTGCTGGTCGACGCCCCCTGCACCGGGCTCGGTGCCCTGCGTCGTCGCCCGGAGGCGAGGTGGCGGCGCACGCCGGCCGACCTCGCCGACCTGGGCAAGCTCCAGCGCGAGCTGCTCGCTTCCGCGATCGACGCCACTGCTGACGGCGGGGTCATCGCCTACGCGACCTGCAGCCCGCACCTGGCCGAGACGTCGTTCGTCGTGGGTGACGTGACCAAGCGACGCACCGACGTCGAGCTCCTCGACGCCCGCGAGTTCGTGCGAGGGGCCGACGGCGGGCAGGTCGTCGTGCCGGGAACGGGGCCGACCGTGCAGCTGTGGCCGCACGTGCACGGCACCGACGGGATGTTCCTGGCGCTCTTGCGCAAGAAGGGCTGACCCGGAGTGGCCGGTCGCCGGCCGGTCCACGCGCATCCTCGGCTGGTCCGGCGACCGGAATAGCCGCCACCGGTGGCAGGTTGGCCCACAGGTGAACACCCCCGCGCTGTCCGTCCTCGACCTCGTCCCCGTCCGTCAGGACCAGAGCACCGGTCAGGCGTTGGCCGCGACCCGGTCGCTGGCGCGGGTCGCCGACCGGCACGGCTACCGGCGCTACTGGCTGGCCGAGCACCACAACATGCCAGCAGTCGCGGCGACGAACCCGCCCGTGCTGATCGCCATGGTCGCGGCAGCCACGGAGCGGATCCGGGTCGGCTCCGGAGGCGTGATGCTGCCGAACCACGCACCCCTCGTGGTGGCTGAGCAGTTCGCGCTGCTCGAGGCGGCGCACCCCGGACGGATCGACCTCGGCATCGGCCGGGCGCCGGGCACCGACCCGGTCACGAGCTACGCCCTGCGGCACGGTGCCGGGGGAGTGGAGGCCGACGCGGTGGCGCGGTTCCCGCAGTACGTCGACGACGTCATCTCCCTGATGTCGGCCGAGGGCGTCGGCATCCGGGTCGGTGGGGAGGTCCACCCGCTGAACGCCACTCCTCGGGCGGAGTCCGTGCCCGAGGTCTGGCTGCTCGGGTCGTCCGACTACTCGGCGCGCCTCGCGGCCGAGCGTGGGCTGCCCTACGTCTTCGCCCACCACTTCTCGGGCCGGGGCACCGCGGCTGCCCTCGAGCTCTACCGCTCGGGGTACACGCCCACCGCGAGCCACCCGGTTCCGCGGACCTTCCTCACCCTCAACGTGGTCGTGGCGCCCACCCAGGCGGAGGCGGATCGACTGGTGCTGCCCAACCTGGCCTCGATGGTGGCGCTGCGCACCGGCGGGCTGCTGGCACCCCAGCTGCTCGTGGAGCAGGCCGAGGAGGCCGGGATCGCCGACGCGCACCGGGTGCTCGCCGACGAGATGCGCAGCCGCTGGGTGGTCGGCACCCCCGACTCGGTCGCCGAGCGGGTGGCTGCGCTGGCGGCCGAGCACGACGTCGACGAGGTGATGGTGCACCCGGTCGCGGGAGCGCTGGTCGGCACGCCGGCAGAACGGGCCCCGGCTCGGGAGGCGACCCTGGCCCTGCTGGCCGAGGCCTTCGGGCGGCAGGCCGCCTGAGCCCTGGGGTCGCCAGTCGGCGGCGTCAGGTGCTGCCGTCGGGTGGTGCCGTCAGGTGCTGCCGTCGAGGTCGGCGAGCAGCTCGGCGACCTCCGCGGCCGCGGGCAGCTCTCCCAGCTCGAGGTGACCGGCGCGGGCGTTGGCCAGGTGGCGTCGAGCGTCGTCGAGCCGCCCGAGGTGGAGCGCGACCACCCCTTGGCTGCGTTCGAGCGACGTCGTCAGGCTGGGCGATCCCACGATTTCGCCGCGCTGCAGGGCCTCGTCCAGGTGCTCCTGCGCGAGGCGCGGGTCCCCTGACCGGGCGTAGGCCTCGGCGAGCCGGGCATGGACGGCGGCCAGTCCGGGGGCGTTGTCCGGCCGGACCGACAACAGCGCCAGGGCGGTCGTGAACTGGGCCAGGGCACCGGCCGTGTCGCCCCGCCCCAGGGCGGCCTCGCCGAGGTGGTGGTGGCAGTACCCCGTGTCGACCTCGCGAGCGGCCATGCGGGAGACGGTGTAGGCGGCGCGAGCCTGTCGGACCAGCGCCTCGCCCTCCGCCAGCCGCCCCCTGCGGATGTGCAGGTCGCCGAGGATGCGCAGCCGACCGGCCTCCTCGTCCGGGTCGGTCTCCGGGACCTCGAGCAGCCGCAGGGCGGTGGCGTCGTCGCCGGTCTCGATGGCCACCTGGGCACGTTGGTGGCGGACGATGGCGCCGCTCGGGTCGTCGCCGAGCACGGCCACGGCGGCGGCGTAGCGACCCATCGCGACGAGGGCTCCGGCTCGCAGGTGCAGGTCGAGGTCGCCGACCCGGTCGGTCACCGAGGCGGGCACTCCACTCTTGTCGAGCAGACGCAGGGCGAGCTCGTTCCGGCCGGTCAGCAGCGCGCTCGTGGCGCGGAGCCGGTCGGCCAGGGGGCGGTAGGCCTTCGGTGGGGCACGGTGGGCGAGCACGCGCTCGTGCTCGCCGCCCATCAACAGCGTCGTCATCGCCGTGATGGTGCGCCGGGCGCGCCAGTGCACGACGGCGACGACCAGGAGGCCCAGCAGGGCAAAGCCGAGCACTGCGGTGATCAGCGGGGTCACGCTCCGAGTCTGGCGGGTGGGGGATCGAGCTCGTGCGGATCCGGCGCGAGGCCGTCCGTTGGGACTAGGACGGCCCCCTACTACTGTGGCCGCGTGCAGATCTCGCCCAGCATCCTTTCCGCGGACTTCGCCAACCTCGAGGCCGAGCTCCGCCGCATCGCCAACGCCGACTGGGCGCACGTGGACGTGATGGACGGCCACTTCGTGCCGAACCTCACCCTGGGCCTGCCCGTGGTCGAGGCGTTGGCCCGGGTCAGCCCGATCCCCCTCGACTGCCACCTCATGATCGAGGACCCCGACCGTTGGGCGCCGAGGTATGCCGAGGCCGGCGGTTCGTCGGTGACGTTCCACATCGAGGCCGCTCACGACCCGCGCGCCTTGGCGCGGAACCTGCGTGCGCTCGGCGCCCGCGCCGGTATGGCGATCAAGCCCGGGACGTCGTTCGCTCCGTACGAGGAGCTGCTGCCCGACCTCGACATGGTCCTGGTCATGACGGTCGAGCCCGGGTTCGGGGGCCAGTCGTTCATGGCCGACCAGATGCCCAAGGTGGCCCAGGTCCGCGAGGCGGTCCGGCGGCACGGTGGGGAGATCTGGGTGCAGGTCGACGGGGGAGTGTCGGCCAGCACCATCGAGCAGTGCGCCGAAGCCGGGGCTGACGTGTTCGTCGCGGGGTCTGCCGTCTACGGGGCCGAGGACGCCGCCGCAGCGGTCGACGAGCTGCGCGAGCTCGCGGCCAACCACCAGCACTGAGCGCAGGGACCGCCGCCGCGCCCCTGGCCGCAGGTCTGGAGTCGTGTCGTGGTGCGGGCCTAGAGTCTGCTCATGGCGGAGGCGGGCAGTCGCAGCCGGCTGGCCAACGCCGCGGTCGCGTTCACCAGCAACGCCCGCAACCCCCAGCTGCGGCGGGCGCAGCTGAGCTTCCTGGGGGCCTGGACCGCGGAGTGGGCGTTCACCGTGGCGCTCGGGATCGTCGCCTACCGCGATGGCGGGGCGACCGCCGTCGGGCTCGTGGGCCTGCTCCGCATGGTCCCCGCGGCGGTGTGCGCCCCACTGCTCTCGCCACTGGCCGACCGTGGCCGTCGCGAGCGAGTCCTCGTCGCGGTCTCCACCGTACGAGGGGCCGCGACGGCCGGGGCCGCAGTGGTCGCCGCGGGGGCCGGGCCGACGGTCGTCGTCTACGCCCTGGCCGTGGTCTCGACCATCGCGGCCACCCTGTTCAGGCCCGCGCACTCCGCGCTGCTCCCGTCCTTGTGCCACACGGGCAGCGAGCTCGCCAGCGCCAACGTGGTGCGCGGGTTGCTCGACTCCGCGGCGACCTTGGTCGGGCCGCTGCTCGCCGCGGTGCTCCTGGAGGTCGCCGACGTGTCCGCGGTGTTCTGGGTGGCCGCCGCGGCGTCGTGGTGGGCGGCCCTCCTGCTGCTCCGCCTGCGGTACGACGCACCGCCTCGCCCGTCGGCAGCGACCCGCCCCCGCTTGGTCCGTGAGGCCGTCGACGGCCTCACGACGGTTGCCCGCCACGGGGGACTGGCCCTGATCATCGGCCTGGCGGCCGTCCAGTCCTTCACCCGCGGCGCGCTGACCGTGCTGTCAGTCGTCGTCGCCATCGAGCTGCTCGGCACCGGGGAGCCCGGGGCCGGTGCGCTGATGACCGCGGTCGGGGTGGGTGCGCTGCTCGGCTCACTGGCTGCCTCGCTCCTCGTGGGCACCAGAGGTCTGGGGGTCTGGTTCGCGGTCGGGGTCGCCCTGTGGGGGCTGCCGATCGCGCTCATCGGGGTCGTGCCGCACGAGGGCGCGGCGCTCGGCCTCATCGCCCTCGTCGGTGTCGGCAACGCGCTGATCGACGTAGCAGGGTTCACGCTGTTGGCGCGGATGGCTCCCGACGAGGTGCTGGCCAGGGTCTTCGGGGTCTTGGAGAGCATCGTCGCGGTGTCGATCGGCGTGGGCGCGCTGGTCGCGTCATGGGTGGTCGACGAGTTCGGCCCGCGCCCGGCGTTGATCGCCATCGGCCTCGTGTGTCCGGTGCTGGCCGTGGCTTCATGGTCGCGGCTGCGACAGCTGGACCGGTCGGTGGGCGGTCACGACGTCGATGTCGCGCTCCTCCAGCGGGTGCCGATGCTGCGCACCCTGCCGCTGCCGTCCATCGAGCAGCTGGCTCGCGGGCTGGAGCCGGTGGCCGTCCCGGCCGGGCAGGTCGTGTTCAGCCAGGGCGACGTGGGCGACCGCTACTACGTCATCGAGGCCGGCGAGGTCGAGGTCATGGGCGACGGGGCGCTCGTCACCACCCTCGGGCCGGGTGAGGGCTTCGGGGAGATCGCCCTGCTGCGCGACTCCCCGAGGACCGCGACCGTCGTGGCCCGCACCGACGTGCGGTTGCGCGCGCTGCTCTCGACCCGCTTCCTGGCCGTCGTCCTCGGCTTCACCCCGGCGGCCCGGGCAGCAGCGCTGGACGTCGACCGCATGGTCGACCGGTTCGTGCCCAAGGACCCGGGGTCCAGCGACCGGTCGTGAGCACCATCACGCGGACCGGTCGGCGCCGACCCGCTGACACTGCGGCATACTGGGAGCTGACGTGCTCCGGGGTCGGTGCAATTCCGAACCGGCGGTGACAGTCCGCGACCCGACCGCAGCCAGCGGCCGGTTGACTGGGTGGAACTCCCAGACCGACGGTTAAAGTCCGGATGGTAGGCAGCACGCGACAGCGGGACCAGTGGGTCCGCGGTGAGGCACCAGCCTCCCCGCGTCACTGATCTCGCCCAGCAGGCCCGCCCTGCACGACCCCCCGGAGCTCGACCATCGGTCTCGAGCGAGGGCAGGACAGTGGCAGAGCAACCCACCAGCGACACGGCGATGATGAGCCGTGCCGTGGCGCTGGCTGCCCACGGTCCGAACGCCGACGCCAACCCCAGGGTCGGCTGCGTGCTCGTCGACCCCGAGGGTGAGGTCGTGGCCGCAGGCTGGCACCACGGCGCCGGCACCCCGCACGCGGAGGCCGACGCGCTCGAGGCGGCCGGGGAGCGCGCGGCGGGCAGCACGGCATACGTGACGCTCGAACCGTGCAACCACGTTGGGCGCACGCCCTCCTGTGCGAAGGCCTTGTATGCCGCGGGCGTCAGCCGCGTGGTCTACGCCCAGGCCGATCCCAACCCGGTCGCAGCGGGTGGGGCGGCCTGGCTGCGCCGCAAGGGCGTGGCCGTGGAGTCGGGTGTGCTCGCCGAGGAGGCGCTGGCGCTCAACCCCACCTGGACGCACCTGGTCACCACCGGCCGGCCGTGGGTCACCTGGAAGCTGGCGACGACCCTGGACGGCCGCAGCGCGGCAGCCGACGGCACCAGCCAGTGGATCACGGGTGACGAGGCGCGGGCCGACGTGCACGAACAGCGCTCGCGGTGCGGGGCGGTCCTCGTCGGCACCGGGACGGCCCTGCTCGACGACCCCCAGCTGACCGCCCGCAAGCCCGACGGCTCGCTCTACCCGCACCAGCCGATCCGGGTGGTGATGGGGGAGCGCGACCTGCCCGCCACGGCACGGGTGCTCGACGACGCCGCACCGACCTGGCACCTGCGGACCCGCGACCCCAAGCAGGTCCTGACGGCGCTGGCCGAGGCCGGTGTCCACCACGTCTGGCTGGAGGGCGGGCCCACCGTCGCCGCGGCCCTCATGGCGGGCGGCCTCGTCGACGAGATCGTCGCCTACGTCGCCCCGGTCCTGCTGGGCCGCGGTCGCCCGTCGGTGAGCGACCTCGGCATCACCACCATCGACCACGCGCTGCGCCTGCGTCCCACCGACATCACGCTGATCGGCCACGACGTGCGGATCACCGCAGCCTTGAAGGAGATCGCCTGATGTTCACCGGAATCGTGGAGGAGCTCGGCCACGTCGTCGCGCTCGAACCCGGCGCCGCGTCGGCCCGGCTCACCGTCGCCGGCCCGCTCGTGACGTCCGACGCGACCCACGGCGCGTCGATCTCGGTCAACGGCGTCTGTCTGACGGTCGTCGAGCACGGCGACGGGCAGTTCACCGTCGACGTCATGGCCGAGACCCTCGACCGCAGCAGCCTCGGCGGCCTCGCGGTGGGCGACCGGGTCAACCTGGAGCGCGCGATGTCGGCCACGAGCCGGTTCGGCGGACACATCGTCCAGGGCCACGTCGACGGCACCGCCGAGATCCTCAGCCGCACTCCCGGAGACCGGTGGGAGGTCGTGCAGTTCACCCTCCCGGAGTCGCTGTCCCGCTACGTGGTCGAGAAGGGCTCGATCACCGTCGACGGTGTGAGCCTCACGGTGTCGGCCCTCACCGAGCCCACCGACGGCACCCCCGCCACCTTCAGCGTCTCGCTGATCCCCACCACGCTTGCCCTCACCACGTTGGGACACAAGGGAGTTGGCGACACCGTCAACCTCGAAGTCGATGTCCTGGCGAAGTACGTCGAACGCCTGATCACCACCAAGGAGACCATCGCATGAACTGGCTCGAACAGCTCTTCTCGGCCGAGCTCACCCTCGGCAGCAGCCACATCCTGTGGCGTGAGATCGTCGGCAACGCCTTCGGTTTCGCGTCCGCGATCGGTGGCATGCGGCGGCGGGTGTGGGCCTGGCCGGTCGGCATCGTCGGCAACGTGCTGCTCTTCACGGTGTTCTTCGGCGTCGCGTTCAGCAACCCGCAGCAGGAGACGCTGTACGGGCAGGCCGGCCGGCAGATCTTCTTCATCATCACCAGCGTGTACGGCTGGTGGCGCTGGAACCAGGTGAGGGCCCGCCGGCACGCCGGTGACGACGCCCCGGCCATCACCCCGCGGTGGGCGACGGCAGCCGAACGCCTGCAGTACGTGGGCTTCTGGGTGGCCGGCGTCGTCGTCATGCAATGGGTGTTCGCCTCGATCGGCAGCGGCCCGTTCTGGCAGGCGCCGCGGTGGTACTTCTGGTGCGACGCCTGGATCTTCATCGGCTCGATCGTGGCGACCTATGCCATGGCGCGCGGCTGGAACGACTTCTGGCTCGCCTGGATCGCGGTCGACCTGGTGGGTGTCCCGCTGCTGTGGCACTCGAAGTTCTACCCGTCCGCGATCCTCTATGTCGTCTACGGCGCCCTGGTGATCTACGGGTTCTTCGTGTGGCTCAAGGCCTCTCGCGAGGAGCGCGACCCGGCGCCCGAGCTGAGTGAGGTCTCGGCATGATCGGCCTGGCCACCGTCGAGCAGGCCCTCGCAGCGCTGCGCGACGGCCGCCCGGTGCTGGTCACCGACAGCGCGGACCGCGAGAACGAGGGCGACGTGATCCTCGCTGCGCAGACCCTCACGGACGAGTGGCTCGCCTGGACGATCCGCCACACCAGCGGCTACGTCTGCGCACCGGTGACGGCGGCGACCGCCGATCGGCTCGGGCTCCCGCTCATGGTGGCCGACAACCGCGACCCGTTGCGCACCGCCTACACGGTGACCATCGATGCGGCCGAGGGCGTCACGACCGGGATCAGCGCGGCTGACCGAGCGCGAACCATCCGGCTCCTGGCCGACCCACTGTCGACCGCCGACTCGTTCGTGCGGCCGGGACACGTGATCCCGCTGAGGGCCAGGGACGGCGGCGTCCTCGAGCGCCCGGGTCACACCGAGGCGGCCGTCGACCTGTGCCGGCTCGCCGGGCTCGCACCGGCAGGCGCGATCGGTGAGCTGGTCAACGACGACGGCACGATGATGCGGCTGCCGGAGGTGCTCGCGACCGGCGCCGTCCACGACGTCCCGGTCATCACCATCGAGCAGCTCGTCGCCTGGCGTCAGCTGCACGACCGGGTCGAGACGCTTGCGGAGACCACGCTGCCCACCCGGCACGGCGAGTTCGCGACCGTCGGCTTCCGCGACCGGCTGACCGGCCACGAGCACGTCGCGCTGGTCAGCCCGAAGGGCGCTGAGGGCCCGAACCCGTTGGTGCGACTGCACTCCGAGTGCCTCACCGGCGATGCCTTCGGGTCGCTGCGCTGCGACTGCGGGCCGCAGCTCGAGCGGTCGATGGAGCGGATCGCCGCCGAGGGTGGCGTGCTCGTCTACCTGCGCGGCCACGAGGGGCGCGGCGTCGGGCTGGTCTCCAAGCTGCAGGCCTACGCGCTCCAGGACGCGGGGCTCGACACCGTCGACGCCCAGCTCGAGCTCGACCTCCCGGTCGACGCGAGGGAGTATGCCGCCGGTGCCGCCATCCTCTCCGCGCTCGGCTTGTCGTCGGTGCGGCTGCTCACGAACAACCCCGCCAAGGTCGAGGCGCTCTCGCGCTACGGCATCGCCGTGGCGGCCGTCGAGCGCCTCTCGATCGCGCCGAACTCCGCCAACCGCGACTACCTGCGCACCAAGCGTGACCGGATGGGCCACGACCTCGTGGTCGACGCGAGCGACCAGGGAGCCAGCGCGTGAGCGGACACGGTGCCCCTGCTGTCACCGCGGACGGCAGCGGCCTGCGGGTCGCGATCGTGGCCGCCTCCTGGCACACCGAGGTGATGGACGGGCTGGTCGCGGGTGCCCAGCGAGCCCTGGCCGAGGCCGGCGTCGTCGACGTGCCGCTCGTGCGGGTGCCGGGCACGGTGGAGCTCACCGTCGCGTGCGCGCGTCTCGCCCCGGCATACGACGCGCTCGTCGCGCTGGGGGTCGTGATCCGCGGTGGCACACCGCACTTCGACTACGTCTGCTCGGGGGTCACGCACGGGCTGGCCCAGGTGAGCGTGCACACGGGGATCCCCATCGGGTTCGGGGTGCTCACGTGCGACGACGACGCCCAGGCGCTCGACCGTGCCGGGCTGCCGGGGTCCAGCGAGGACAAGGGGCACGAGGCCGCGATGGCCGCCGTGGCGACCGCGGTCACCCTCGGCGACCTCGCTCCCCGTACCCTTGGCGCGTGAAGACTTTCGACGACCTGTACGCCGAGCTGGCCGAGAAGGCGGTGAGCCGACCCGAGGGGTCCGGCACCGTCGCCGCGCTGGACGCAGGCGTGCATGCCATCGGCAAGAAGATCGTGGAGGAGGCGGCCGAGGTCTGGATGGCTGCCGAGCACGAGGGCAAGGACCGCACGGCCGAGGAGATCAGCCAGCTGCTCTACCACCTGCAGGTGCTCATGGTCGCGGCCGACATCTCCCTCGACGACGTCTACACGCACCTCTAGCAACCACCGCCCGCCAGCAACCACCGCCCGCCAGCAACCACAGCCAGTCACCACGTCCAGAGAGTCACGCAGATGTTGCGCATCGCCGTCCCCAACAAGGGTTCGCTGTCCGAGCCGGCTGTCGAGATGCTGCGCGAGGCGGGCTACCGCACGCGCCGCGACACCAAGGAGCTCGTGCTCACCGACACCGACAACGAGGTGGAGTTCTTCTACCTGCGACCGCGCGACATCGCGGTCTACGTCGGCTCCGGCACGGTCGACTGCGGGGTCACCGGCCGTGACCTGCTGCTCGACGCCGGCAGCGCCGCCATCGAGGTGATGACGCTCGGCTTCGGTGGGTCCACCTTCCGGTATGCCGCGAAGCCCGGCACCTGCTCCAGCGTCGCCGAGATCTCGGGTCATCGCGTCGCGACCAGCTATCCGGGTCTGGTCGGCAAGCACCTCGCCGACCAGGGGGTCAGCGCCGAGGTGGTGCGCCTCGACGGCGCCGTCGAGACGGCGATCACCCTCGGCGTGGCCGACGTCATCGCCGACGTGGTCGAGACCGGCACCACGCTGCGCCAGCAGGGCCTGGAGATCTTCGGCGAGGAGATCCTGCGCAGCGAGGCGGTGCTGATCCGGCGCGAGGGCTCGCACGAGACCGCGGCCGTCGAGGTGCTGCGTCGGCGACTGACCGGTGTCGTCACCGCGCGCCACTACGTGATGCTCGACTACGACGTGCCCGTCGCGCTGGTCGAGGCGGCCTGCGCCATCACCCCGGGGCTGGAGTCGCCGACCGTCTCGGCGCTGCAGAACAAGGACTGGGCCGCAGTGCGCGCCATGGTGCCGCGGGCGCGGACCAACGCGATCATGGACGAGCTCTACGAGCTGGGCGCGCGGGCGATCCTGGTGACCGACATCGCCGCCTGCCGGTTGTGACGGCCGTGACCCCGTCGGGTCGGACCCCGCACTCGGCCGCCGGGAGCGCGGACGAGCAGGCGGCCTTCGCGGTGTTCCGTCCGCGCCGCGGGCGACAGGTGGCCTACGGCTTCGCTGCGCTGACCCTGGTGCTGTTCGCGGTGATCGCCGTCCTGCTGCCCGGCCCTGCCGAGGGTGGCACCTGGCGCACCGGCGACAAGATCTTCTTCGTGGGTGTCGGCGTCGCGATCGCGGCGATGCTGTGGAGGTTCGCCGCCATCCGGGCGGTGCCGACGCGTGACGGCCTGACGGTGCGCAACCTCTTCACGACCCGCACGCTGTCCTGGCGAGAGGTGCTCGACGTGCGCTTCTCCGGGGGCGACCCGTGGGTCAGCCTCGCGTTGTCCGACACCGACACGCTCGCGGTGATGGCGATCCAGAAGGCCGACGCCGAGTTCGGGCGGGCCGAGGCCGGACGACTGGCCGCGCTCGTGCAGGCGCTCGGCCCGTCGGCCACGAGCCCCGACGTCACCCTCGACTGACCTGGTCCGGCGCGGTCTCGACGGGCCGTCCTCGGGTCACTCCACCTTGCGCAGGCCCGGGCGGAGCAGGGCCGAGAAGCCGACCTGGGCCAGCATCAGCACCGTCAGCGTCCCCCAGACCGCGGTGAACCCGCCGGTGAGGTCGCGCAGGGCACCCATGCTCGCGGGACCGAACGACGCGATCGTGTAGCTGAACAGGAACGCCATCCCGGCCAGCCGCGCGCTGGCGGCGGGAGAGCCGGCGTAGTCGACCATCAGGACGAGGCCCAGCGCGAACGACGCGCCCTGGCCGAACCCCAGGACCGAGGCCCACACCCAGGGCGCACCGTGCGGAGCCAGCCACAGACCGGCCTGGCCGAGGAGCCCGAGCACCGACGCCGAGAGCAGCAGCACGCGCCGGTCGTGGATGCGGTCGGTGAGCGCCGGGGCCAGGAGCCCGGAGACGAGCTGGGCGGCGGTGAAGACGGACAGCAGGTAGCCCGCGTCGGTCGGGTCCCAGCCGCGGGCGGTGTAGGACGGGGCGAGCCAGGCCAGCGTGGAGTAGAACTCCACCGACTGGATGGCGAGGTAGCCGGCGACCAGCCAGGCCGTCGCGTGCTGCCAGGGGAGCCGGGCGGGGGCGACGACGGTCGGGTTCGCGGCACGGTGCCGCGCGTGCCCCGTCAGGACCGGCACCCAGGCGAGGACGCCCACCACCGCGAGCAGCGACCAGGACGCGAGCGAGGCCTGCCACGAGCCCAGCCAGCCCTCCAGCGGCACCGACAACGCCGACGAGGCACCGGCCCCGCCCATCATCGCCAGCATGTAGAGGCCGGTGACCAGCCCCGCGCGCTGGGGTGGGAAGAGTTCCTTGACCAGACCGGGGAGCAGCGTGCCGCCGATGGCGATACCGACCCCGGCGAGGAACGTCCCGGCATACAAGGGCCACGTGGCGCCGCCCGCGAGACGGAGGCCGAGCCCCACCGCGACGCACACGATCGACAGCTCGACCGAGGCCGCGGCACCCAGCCGCGCGGCGATCCGCTGCGCACTGGGGGCGAACAGCCCCATGCACAGCACTGGCAGCGTGGTGAGCGCGCCGAGGGCGGTGTTGGACAGCCCCAGGTCGTCGGCGATGGTCTCGGTGAGCGGCGGCACGCTGGCCATCGCGGTGCGCAGGTTGGCAGCGACGGCGACGAGCGCGAGCGCCATCAGCCAGACCGGGGGGAGATGGGGGTGGCGGCGAGTGGACATCGCCGCCAGTCTCGCAGCCTCGCTCAGTCGTCCTGCGGGCCGGTGGTCATCGACTCGGGCACCATGTCGCGTGCCTCGTCCAGCGGCATACCCGTGAGCATCAGCAGGTCGACGACCATCGACCGGATCTGGGCGCGCATCACCTCACCGGACAGCCCGGCCGACGGGTCGATGACCGCGCTGGCCTCACCGATCCGCTGCAGGCCGACCCTCGCGTTGGTGGGCAGCCGGCGTTCGCCGAGCTCGCGGGCGATGTCCTCGCAGGTCTCGGCCAGTGCGTCGAGCAACCGCAGGTATGCCGTGGGGACCGCCTCCTCGCGCCAGGTCGCGATCGCGGCCCGGCGGACCAGGACCCGCAGGTTGCGGATCGCGCGGTCGAGCGGTTCGAGGAGGTCGGCGATGGCCTGCACGCCGGGGAGGTGACGGCGCCGGAACGGCGACAGCCGCACGACCGCGATGCCCTCGGCGGACAGTGCCCGCGCCTCGTCGAGCATGGCCTCGGAGTCCCGGGCGCGGGACAGCGTGGCCGAGGCGAGGTCGGAGTCGCCGGTGCGCAGCGAGCGCGCCGTGTCCGCGAGGATCTCCCCGATCTCGTGGACGACGAGGGAGGCCTGCTGACGCGGCCGGCGCAGGGGAGCGGCGGGGGCCACGAGCGTGAAGGCCAGCGCCACGCAGCCGCCCACGACGGCGTCGAGCCAGCGGGTGAACGCCTGCCCCGAGCCGGCCACCAGGGTCGTGACGATCACCGACTGCACGCCGGCCTGGGTGATGAGCAGCATGCCCGCGCCGAGCAGGGCAGCCACGCTCATCGACAGCACGACCACCACGATGATCTGCCAGAACCCCGACCCGAAGAAGTGCACGAAGACATCGCCGACGAAGACCCCCACCGCGACCCCGAGCATCACCTCGGTGACCCTGCGCAGCCGCTGCCCGAAGGACATGCCGAGCGAGATCATCGCCGTGACGGGGGCAAAGAACGGCCGGTCGTGCTGGAGCACGTCGCTGGCCACCCACCACGCGGTGGCCGCGCCGAGGCCGCACTGCACGATGAAGAACATCCGGCTGACCAGCCGGTCGGTGCGCACCCGCGCCTCACGGCGCGAGCGCCGCGCCGCGCGGGCGAGGTCGACGGTGGACACGTCAGCCGTTCTGCGCGTAGGCGGCCTCGAGCAGCGGCCCGAGCGAGCGCAGGTCGTCCTCGTCCGCGTCGGCGGAGAGGTGCAGCCAGTGGGTCGCCTGCGCGAATCCCTTGGCCGGCGAGAGTCGTTCGTCGTCGGGCACGGCACCGCGGAACCGGAAGCCCACGCGCACGGTGTCGCGGGGGCCGGGAGCCACCGCCACGAACTGGGTGCGGCGGACCACCGGGATGTAGGTGCCGCGGCCCTCGCGGTGGGCGTCGTCGCCGAGTCCCTCCGCGAGCGTGACGATGGCGTCGTGGATCGGGCGCAGGTGCGCCTTCGCGTCTGCATAGAGCGCATCGGTGTAGCCGTCGGGGTCGGGTCGCTTCCACCCGGCAGCCGTGGCGGCCGCGTCGGCGATGGCCCACTGGGAGTTCTGTGGCACCCCGTGCACGTCACGCAGCCAGGCCCGCACGGCCCGCTGGTCCGGCGCGTCGACCCCTGACCCGTCGACCAGCACGAGCCACTCGTCGAGCGTGTGACCGGTGCGGGCCAACATCGACTCGCTGACCGCGGCCATCATGTCTGCGGGTTCCATGGCCCCGATTATGTCTGCCGGGTGCCCAGCCCGCCCTCCTCCCACCTGACCTGACCTCAGCTTTATCGGGTCAAGCAGGAAGCTTGACCCTCACTCGACTTTCGAAGTGGGGTGAAGGTCAAGCTTCTCCCTAGACCCGATAAAGCTGGGGCGAAAGACGGGCTAGCGGCGGTCGTGGGTCGTGTCGAGGAAGAGGTCGGCGCGTTCCCAGGTGCGGTCGGCCTCGTAGAGCCGGCGTTCCTGCGTGGACCAGCGGTCCCAGAACGGCGCGTAGCCGGGGTCGCGCGCCAGCCCTCGGGCCCGGCGCACCGACTCCTCGGCCTCCACCCAGACCAGCACCGAGGCGGCCTTGCCGGCGGGCAGCGCTCCGGCGCCGCAGCCCTCGAGGACGACGACCTCCGAGGACGGCAGCTGCACCCACTCGGCATACCGGCCGGCCGCCCAGTCCCACCGGCGGTACCGGGCGGGCAGGCCCTCGGTGAGCGGGCCCACGACCCACTCCTGGGCGCGATGGGTGCCGGCCCGCAGGCCGTCCCAGCCCGGGTAGAGGTCGTCCATGTGCACCGTCGGGGCGGCCAGGTCGGCGGCCACGTCGTTGGCCAGGGTGGTCTTGCCGGCACCGCTCGGACCGTCGATGCAGACCAGGTGCGTCGTGCCACAGAGCGGCCGGCTGGCGTCGACGAGGGCGACGATCGTCGCCACCACCGCTCTCTGGTCGACAGGCATGGTCGCTCTCTGGTCGACGGGCATGGGCTCCAGACTAGATCGCTAGGCTCGCCGCGTGAGTGTTGCAACCCGCGTCATCCCCTGCCTCGACGTCGATGCCGGGCGCGTCGTCAAGGGGGTCAACTTCCTGAACCTGCGCGACGCGGGTGACCCGGTCGAGCTCGCCAAGCTCTACGGCGAGCAGGGCGCGGACGAGCTGACCTTCCTCGACGTGACGGCCAGCAGCGGCAACCGCGAGACGACCTGCGACATCGTCGGCCGGACCGCCGAGCAGGTCTTCATCCCGCTGACCGTGGGCGGGGGAGTCCGCACGGTGGACGACGTCGACCGGCTCCTGCGGGCGGGGGCCGACAAGGTGGGCGTCAACACCGCCGCCATCGCCCGACCCGAGTTGATCGCCGAGGTGGCGGACCGGTTCGGCTCGCAGGTGCTCGTGCTCTCGGCGGACGTGCGGCGGCGGGTCGACGACGCGGGCAACCGCAGCGGCGGCTTCGAGGTCACCACCCACGGCGGCCGACAGGGCACCGGCCTCGACGCGGTCGAGTGGTGCGCCCGTGCCGCTGAGCTGGGGGCCGGCGAGATCCTGCTGAACTCGATGGACGCCGACGGCACCAAGGACGGCTTCGACGTCGAGCTGATCGAGCTGGTGCGCCGCGAGGTGCGGATCCCGCTGGTCGCCAGTGGGGGCGCCGGCCGGGTCGAGCACTTCGCCCCGGCGGTCCGCGCCGGGGCGGACGCGGTGCTCGCTGCGAGCGTCTTCCACTTCGGTGAGCTCACCATCGGTGACGTCAAGGACGCACTGCGGCAGGACGGCATACCGGTCCGCTGAGGACCCAGCCGATCGACGAGCCGGCCCGCGCGGTCGGCTGTTACAGCTAGTCGAGCACCTCGAGGAGCACCGTCACGGGGTCCTCCTCCTCGATGGACTCGGCCACGCGGACGGCCTTCTTGACGGGGAGGACGAAGCGGCCGTCGTCGCCGGGGAAGACCGAGGTCGTCCACGTCGTCGCGCCGACCGTGACCCGCACGCGCACCGACCCGAACCCACGGCCGGGAGGCGGTCGCTCGCTGACCACCTCGCTGGCCTCCTCGTCGAGGGTCACGAAGTACCAGGAGTCGCGGGCGCCCCACTCCCACAACGGGGCGGTGAACTCGACCTGCTCTCCCACGGCTCCTCCTTCCTGCCCCATGCCTTCTGTTGCCAGGACTCCGCCGGTTCAGGACAGCCCGAGGGGTGCGTCCCAGAGCGCCTGGACGGCCTCGTCGCTGCCGGTCACCTGGAGGTCGGCCACGCGACGGCGACCGTAGGCGGCGAGGACGAGCTCGGTCGCCTCCCCGCGCAGGGTCACGGTGCCGAGCTCGGTCTCGCCCCGGACGGTGAGCGACTTGCCGTCGGTCCGTTCGAGCACCACCCCGACCGGGCTGCGCCGGAAGAACAGCTTGCCCATCCGCTTGAGGGTCTTCCACAACGCCTTCTGCTCACGGAGCGGCACCTCGCGGCGCGGTCCGACCTGGCCGTCCCCACGCAGGACGTCCTCGTGGTGGATGAAGAACTCCACGAAGTTCACGGCGTCGTCGACCGAGGCCAGCTGGGTCGGCGCCCACGACGGGGGTCCCGAGCGGACCAGGTCGACCAGCTCGGGCCACGGTTTCGCGGCGTAGTCGGCCTGGCCGTCCTCGAGCCGGCCGGCCAGCGGCGGGATCCAGATCCCGGGTGCGAGGTCGGGGCGACGCTCGCGGACGACGAGGTGCGCCGCGAGGTCGGCCGTCGTCCAGGGTGAGCACAGCGTGGGTGCGTCGGGGCCGACCGCCTCGAAGGTGTCGCAGAGGGATTCGCGCTCGGTCCGGGCGAGGTGGGTCATGACGTCATCATGCCTGCCCCGTGAGAGGGTTGGGATTCCCCACCCAGCCCTCGGAGGTCAGCAGTGTCGCTCGACGCGTCAGCCGATGCTGCGCCGTCGCTGAAGCGCAGCCTGCAGATCGTGTGGGTGGGGGTGCGGCGCGAGCCCCGCTGGTTCGCCTTCGCCGTCGCGGGGAGCGCGCTCTACGGCGTGATGACGGTGCTGACCGCCTGGGCGATCGGCAAGGTCACCCGCGAGCAGGTGCAGCCGGCCGTGGCTGCCGGGCACGCGACCGCAGCCCAGCTGTGGACCGTCTTCGGCTGGATCGCAGGCGTCGTCGTCATCAACGTCGTGGGCGTCGTGATCCGGCGCATCGCGGCCGGCTACACGATGTACAACGTGGCCGCCGGTTTCCGTCGCGAGGTGACCAGGCAGTACCTGCGGCTCCCGCTCGCGTGGCACCACCGGCACCCGTCCGGGCAGCTGCTCTCCAACGCCAACGCCGACGTCGAGGCGACCTGGAACGTCTTCGCGCCACTGCCGATGGCCATCGGCGTGATCATCATGCTGGTGGCCGGCATCGTCCAGATGGTGCTCGTCGACCCGGTCATGGCGATCATCGGCCTGACCGTCTTCCCGCTGCTGTTCCTCGCCAACATGGTCTTCCAGCGGGCGATGTCGCCTCGGGTCTCGCGCGCCCAGCAGCTGCGCGCCGAGGTCAGCGAGGTCGCCCACGAGAGCTTCGAGGCCGCGCTCATCGTGAAGTCGATGGGTCGCGAGCAGCAGGAGTCCGACCGGTTCGAGGAGGTGACCCGACGGTTGCAGGCGGCCAACGTCGAGGTGGGCCGCACCCGGGGCACCTTCGACCCTGTCATCGAGTCGATCCCCACCCTCGGCACCCTCGCGGTGCTCGCCGTCGGGGCGCACCAGGTCGCGAACGGCGCCCTCACGCCCGCCGCCGTCGTCCAGGTTGCCTACCTCATCTCGGTGCTGGCCTTCCCGGTGCGCGCGCTGGGCTGGGTGCTCGGCGAGCTGCCGCGCACCGTCGTCGGCTGGGACCGCGTCGACGCCGTTCTCAAGGCGCGCGGCGAGCTGGCCTTCGGGTCCGAGGAGCTCGAGCCGCGTGGGGCGTCGCACGCCCGCCTGGACCGGGTCGACTACTCCTACGACATCGTCGACGAGCACGGTGAGGAGTCGACGTTCCAGGCGATCCACGGGGTCTCGCTCGAGGTCGAGGCCGGCTCCACGGTGGCCCTCGTCGGACCCACCGGCTCGGGCAAGACCACCCTGACCAACCTCACGCTGCGCCTCGTCGACCCGCACCACGGCCGGGTGACCCTCGACGGGCTCGACCTGCGCGAGGTCGCCCGCGGCGGGGTGTCCGCGGTGGCCGCGCTGGTGCCGCAGCAGACCTTCATGTTCGACGACACCGTGAGCGGCAACGTCACGCTCGGCGGCTACTACACCGACGAGGAGGTCTGGCAGGCGCTCGACGTCGCCCAGGCCACCGGCTTCGTGACCGACCTGCCGCTCGGCATCGAGACCCGGGTCGGGGAGCGGGGCACCTCGTTGTCGGGTGGGCAGAGGCAGCGGATCGCGCTGGCCCGCGCCGTGATCCGCGGTCCACGGCTGCTGGTCCTCGACGACGCCACGAGCGCCGTGGACCCGGCTGTGGAGCAGGCGATCCTCGCCGGGCTGCGCAAGACCAGTGCCGGCACCTCGGTGCTCGTCGTGGCCTACCGCATGTCGACGATCACGCTTGCTGACCAGATCGTCTACGTCGAGGGCGGACGCGTCGTCGACCACGGCACCCACCAGGAGCTCGAGCAGCGGTGTGTCGGCTACCAGCGGCTGGTCACGGCCTACGCGCGTGAGGCCGCCGAGCGTGCTGCCGTCGCCGCGGACGAGGAGGTGGACGCGTGAGCACCTCGATCGACGCCACGTCGTCGCTGGGCACCGTCGCCACCCTGAAGCGCGGCCTCGACCTGTCGCCCGAGCTGCGCCGCGGCCTGGGCATCACCCTCGGCCTCGCCGCGGTGACCACCGTCGGCCGGATCGTCGTGCCCTTCGTGGTCCAGCAGACCACCGACCACGGGCTGCTCGGCAAGGACGGCCCGGACCCCGGCCTCGTGACCCGTTACGTGCTCTTCGCACTGATCGCCGTGGCCATCACCGCCGCGAGTGCGTATGCCGTGAACGTGCGCCTCTTCCGCTCCTCGGAGGCGGGGCTGGCATCGTTGCGGCTCAAGGCCTTCCGCCACATCCACGACCTGTCGATGCTCACCCAGAACACCGAGCGGCGCGGTTCGATGGTCAGCCGGGTCACGTCCGACGTCGACACGATCAGCCAGTTCGTCCAGTTCGGCGGCATCATCCTGGTGCTCAGCCTCGGGCAGATCGCGGTCGCCACGGGGTTGATGCTCTTCTACAGCCCGTTGCTCACTGGCGTGGTGTGGCTCTGCTTCGTGCCGCTGCTGTTCGTGATCCGCCGGTTCCAGGCCATCGTCGGCCGGGCCTACACGATCGTCCGCGAGCGGGTCGGCGATCTGCTCGCCGCAGTGTCGGAGTCGGTCGTGGGCGCGGCGACGATCCGCGCCTACGGCGTCGAGGAGCGCACGGCCACCCGCATCGACGCGGCCATCGAGGCGCACCGCGCGGCCTCGATCAGGGCGCAGGTGCGCTCCGTCGTGGCCTTCTCCTCCGGTCAGCTCGTCGCCGGGCTGACGCTCGCGGTGGTCCTGGTCGTCGGCACCATCCAGGCCAGCGGCGGTCACCTCACGCTGGGCAAGCTGCTGGCGTTCCTCTTCCTCGTCAACCTGTTCACCCAGCCGGTGCAGCAGGCCACCGAGATCCTCAACGAGCTGCAGAACGCCGTGGCCGGCTGGCGTCGGGTGATCGGCGTGATCGACACCCCGGCTGACGTGGCCGACCCGGGTGACGACGGCCAGACGTTGCCGCGTGGACCGATCACCGTCGACTTCGACGCCGTCTCGTTCGCCTACCCCGGCGGGGACACCGTCCTGCACGACGTGAACCTGTCGATCGCCCCGCGGTCGCGGGTCGCGATCGTGGGGGAGACCGGGTCGGGCAAGTCCACCCTGGCCAAGCTGCTGACCCGGCTGATGGACCCCACCGAGGGCACCGTCCACATCGACGGGGTCGACCTGCGCCACGTGCGCTTCTCCTCCCTCCGCGAGCGCGTCGTGCTCGTGCCGCAGGAGGGCTTCCTCTTCGACGCGACGCTGCGCGAGAACGTCCGCTTCGGCCGCCCCGACGCCACCGACGAGGACGTGCGTCTCGCCATCACCGAGCTCGGTCTCGACGCCTGGCTCGCCGGGCTCCCACAGGGCCTGGCGACCGAGGTCGGCCAGCGCGGCGAGTCGCTGTCCGCCGGGGAGCGCCAGCTGGTCGCCCTGGCCCGCGCCTACCTCGCCGACCCCGACCTCCTCGTCCTCGACGAGGCGACCTCCGCAGTGGACCCCTCGACCGAGGTCCGCCTCCAGCGGGCCCTCGAGGGACTCACCCGCGGCCGCACCTCGATCGCCATCGCCCACCGGCTCTCCACCGCCGAGGCCGCCGACGAGGTCGTCGTCGTCGACCGTGGCCGGATCGTCGAGCGCGGACCGCACCGCGACCTGGTCCGCCAGGACGGGGTGTATGCCGCGCTGCACGCTTCGTGGGCGGCCCAGCAACGCGGCTAGCGCGTCTCGGAGCTCGAACGAACGATGAACATCGCCGTGCCCCAGCCTGCAGGCGCGAGGTCCGACACCTCCGTGCGGCGACGACTGGCTCCCGCAGACTAGGGCGGGGGTGGAGGCGCAGGAGCATCCTGACCTCATGGCAGAGAGCTCGTTGGCTGCGCCGACGCCCTCCGGGAGCGTGGCCGTCCCCCTGACCGGATTCGCCGTCGGCGCGGTCGTCGCGGTGCTCGTCGGGGTGTTCGGCAGGGTGCACGACCCCACGCTGGCGGGCACCACGACCCTCGGCTTCCGGACGGTGCTGGCCATGAAGGTGGTCGCCACCGTCGCCATCGGGGTCCTCGCCGTGCTCCAGCTCCTCGGTGCGCTGGTGCTCTACGGCAAGCTGGGTGTGAAGGCGCCTGCGTGGCTCGGGACCGCCCACCGGGTCTCGGGCTCGATCGGCGTCGTGCTCATCGTCTTCGTCGCCTACCACTGCCTCTGGGCCCTCGGCCTGGAGTACGGGACGTTGCCCGACGGAGAGCCCGTGTCCGCGCGGACGCTTTTGCACGGCATACTCGGCTGCCTGGTGATCGGCGCCCTGGTGACCAAGGTCGTCGCGGTGCGGTCGAGGCGCGCGCCCGGGTGGTTCCTCCCCGTGGCGGGTGGGCTGCTCTTCACGCTGCTCATGGCAGCGGTCCTGTCCTCGGCGGTCTGGTACCTGGGCGCCAAGGGATGGCCGGCCAGCGGCTACTGACACTGTGGCAACGGTGAGGGAGGCGTCGGCGTCTGACCACGACGGGGGCACCGGCGCGATGAGTTCGGTGGGAGTCCCGGGTCTGTTGTGGTGACGCGCTGGAGCGCGTCGTGCCCCGCGAGGAGGATCACCGACATGACGAGACCGTTCCGGTTCGGGGTAGTGGCCCCGGTGCTCACCGACCTGCCGACCTGGCGGGAGCGGGTGCGCCACATCGCTGACCTGGGCTACTCGACCCTGCTCATGCCCGACGTCCCGCTCTGGCAGCCTGCCCCTGCTCCGACCCTCGCCCTTGCTGCCGCGGTCGCACCGGACCTTCGGGTCGGGACCTGGGTGTATGCCGCGCCGTTCCGCCCGGCGTGGAACCTCGCCTGGGAGGCGCACTCGCTCACGACGCTCACCGAGGGACGCTTCGAGCTGGGCCTCGGCACCGGCCGGCCCGGTATCGAGGACGAGCTGCGCGAGCGTGGCATGCCGGTCACCTCGCCGGGCCAGCGGCTGAGCGAGGTGCGCGAGGCGGTGTCCCAGCTCCGCGAGCTGGACGGACCCGAGGTCCACACGCCCGTGGTGATGGCGGTCCGTGGACCGAAGGCGCAGGCCCTGGCGAGCGAGGTCGCGGACACGGTCACCTTCGTCCTGCGACCGACAGACACTCGCGACGAGGTGGCCGACCTGGCCCGCGGCTTCACGTCCACCCGCGACGTCGAGCTGGCCCTCCACGTGCCGGTCGTCGGTGACGGGATCGCGGCGTTCATGGCGTCGGCGCGCGAGATCGACCCGGCCGCGCTCCACGACGCCGACTCGATGCTCGTCCTCCCGGACGACCCAGCCGCGGCCGTCGAGGAGGTCCAGCGACGACGTGAGGAGCTGGGGTTCTCCTACGTCGTGATCGGGGCCGACTTCGCCGAGGTGATGGCCCCCGTGGTGGCCGCTCTGGCGGGCAGGTAGCACGCGCTGTTGCTACCGTTCCCCCGGTCAGTGCCGACCGGCATACGAGGGGGATGCGATGCAGCTGGGCGACGAGGTGGGCCACGCCGCTGAGCCCACAGCGGTGGTGGCAGAGGCGCGCCCTGCCGGTGGCGCAGCGCGCTTCCTCGCACCCCGTGACCGCACGAGGCTGGTCCTGGCCAGCGCGCTCATGCTGTTCGTGGAGCTGGCGCTGATCCGGTGGACCTCGTCCAACAACCTCTACCTCGTCCACATGACCAACTTCGTCCTGCTGGCGAGCTTCCTCGGCATCGGGATGGGCTTCCTGCGCGCCAGGGCCACCCGCGACCTGTTCCCGCTCGCGCCGGTACTCCTCACCACGCTGGTGGGCTTCGTCCTCGCGTTCCCCGTCCGAACGGGGACGGGACGCGGCGGCCGGTGGGAGCTGGTGGGGTCGTTCGACTGGGCGCCCCTTCCGCGCTGGCTCAGCCTGACTGTCATCTTCGTCCTCACGGTGGGGACGCTGATGGCGCTGGCACAGGAGGTCGCCCGGACCTTCGCACGGTTCGAGCCGCTGGAGGCCTACCGGCTCGACGTGATGGGGAGCCTCACCGGCATCGCCTGCTTCGCGGCCCTGTCGTTCCTGCGGCTGCCCCCGCTCGGCTGGGGACTGGTCGGGGTCGCTTGCTTCGTCGTCCTCCTCGGCCGTCGGGTGCGGTTGCTCCGCCACGGGCCGGCGATCGCCCTCGCGGCCCTCGTGCTGATGCTGGGCGCCGAGTCGGTCGTGGGCAGCTTCCAGTGGTCGCCGTACTACAAGATCCACACCACCCAGCTGGCCGGCGGGCTCTTCCGGGTCGAGGTCAACAACACCCCGCTCCAGACCGCGCTCCCGGTGGCCGACATCCGGCGCGACTCGCCGTTCTACCTCTACCCGTACACCTACGCGGGCTCGCGTGACGACGTGCTCGTCATCGGGGCGGGCACCGGCAACGACGTGGCGGTGGCCCTGGCCCAGGGCGCCAAGCGCGTGGACGCGGTCGAGATCGACCCCGCGATCATGCAGCTCGGCCGCGACCACCACCCGGACCGTCCCTTCGCCGATCCGCGGGTGACCACCCACGTCGACGACGGACGGGCGTTCATGGAGCGCACCGACCGCCGCTACGACCTGATCCTCCTCGCGCTGCCCGACTCGGCGACGATCGTCACCGGTCAGTCCGCCCTGCGGCTGGAGAACTACCTCTTCACCACCCAGGCGCTGACGCAGGCCCGCTCGCTGCTCAAGCCCGACGGCACGTTCGCCATGTACAACTACTACGAGCCGTGGCTGCTGGACCGCTACGCCAACACCGTGCGCACCGTCTACGACGCGGCCCCGTGCGTGCAGCTCGGCCCGAGCTACGGACCGCGGCAGCAGGCGGTGCTGACGCTGCGCAAGGACGCCAGCACCGGAGGCTGCACGACGACGTGGTCGCCGCGGACCGCCGCCCTCGAGCCGTCCGTCGACGACCGACCGTTCCCCTACCTCGGGTCCCGCACGATCCCGTCGTTCTACCTCTGGATGCTCGGGCTCGTGCTGCTGGCCTCCGTGGTGGGGGTCCGCACCGTCGCGGGTCCGCTGCGGACCATGCGTCCCTACGTCGACCTGTTCTTCATGGGCGCCGCGTTCCTGTTGCTGGAGACCAAGAACGTCCTCCAGTTCGCGCTGCTCTTCGGCACCACCTGGGCAGTGAACGCGGCGGTCTTCGCCGGGGTGCTCCTCAGCGTCCTCGCCGCGATCGAGGTGGCGCGACGCGTCACCATCCGTCGCCCCATCCTCCTGTATGCCGCGCTGCTGGCGGCGCTGGCGGCCGCCTGGCTGATCCCGCAGGACGCCTTGCTGGACCTGTCGCTGGTGCCGCGGTTCCTGGCCGGGGTGACCATCGCCTTCGCCCCGATCTTCATCGCCAACCTGCTGTTTGCCGTGCGGTTCAAGGGCGCTGGCTCCAGCACCGTCGCCTTCGGAGCCAACCTCCTCGGTGCCATGGTGGGTGGGGCACTGGAGTACCTCGCGCTGATCTTCGGTTTCAACGCGCTGCTGATCGTGGTGGCGGTCCTCTACGGGGCCGCACTGCTCACCGGCCGTAAGCACCTCGTCGCCAGCCGAGCCTGAGGCGGCCGAGCTGGCGGCGTCGCCCGTCAGCCTGCTCCGTAGGGCCTTGGCTGGGGGCGGGCAACCCGTGGAAAATGGCCCTCATGCGCGGAAGGCTGCATCGATGAGCCGAGACCGGGGTCGGCGTGATCGGCCCGCGCTCGAGGACCTGGTCCAGCGCGCCCGCATCGAGCTGAGGGACTGGACGGACGCCGACCAGCATGATCCGGGCGTGGCGCTGCTGGAGCTGTTCGCCTACGTCGGTGACCTGCTCAGCAGCTACTCCGAGCAGATCGGGTCCGAGGCGTATCTGGGCAGCGAGCGGCGGAGGTATGGGGTGCACCGGGCCACCGTGGTCGACAACGCGGACCCACTCGGGCGCAGTCGGCTCTTCGTCCGCGTGCCCGACGTGAGCGGAGACGAGTCGGTGTGGGCCGCGGCCTGCCTCCCCGCGTCAGCCCCTGTCGTCCCCGCCATCGGCGCCGACGTCTGGGTCGCGTTCGAGGCAGGTGACGCGTCACGGCCGGTCTGGCTGGGGGAGGGCGTCAGCGCCTGAAGCCGACCGGGCGCGCCCGGGCGCCTGAAGCCGACCGGGCGCGCCCGGGGGTGAGGGGCCGCCGGTCCCGTCAGGCGAGCCCCGCTCGGTGCGCGATGACGACCAGGTGCACGCGGTCACGGGCGTCGAGCTTGGCCTGGATGCGCGAGACGTGGGTCTTGACCGTGGTCTCCCCGATGAACAGGCTCGTCGCGATCTCGGGGTTGGTCGCGCCCTGTGCCACGAGCTCGAGCACCTGCGACTCCCGGGGGGACAGCCGACCCACCGCCGCGACCGCCTCCGGGTGCCGTTGGGCGGGTTGGCCGCGCACGAGCTGGGCCAGCACCTGCTTCTCCACGGCGACGTCGCCCGCCGCGACCGCGCGGATCGCCGCGACGAGTGACTCGCGCGGAGCGTCCTTCAGGAGGTAGCCGCTGGCGCCGGCCCGGAGCGCGGCGAGCACGTAGTCGTCTGCGCCGAAGGTAGTGAGGATCAGGATCTTCGTCGCCGAGCCGGACTCGATCACCCGACGGGTCGCCTCGATCCCGTCGACCTCCGGCATGCGGATGTCCATCAGGGCGATGTCCGGGGCGAGCGTCGCGATCAGGCCGATCGCCTCGGCCCCGTCGGCCGCCGTGCCGAGGACGGTGAAGTCCTCCTCGGCGTCGAGGATCGCGGCGACCCCGTCGCGGATCAGGAACTGGTCGTCGACGACGACGATGGTCGTCACGGGGTGCCGCGCAGGGGAAGGACTGCTCGCACGCGGTAGCCACCGCCGGGTCGAGGGCCCGTCGTCAGCAGGCCACCGCACGCGGCCACCCGCTCCTGCATCCCCGACAGGCCGTAGCCCGGCGAACCCGCGAACCCAGTGGCCTGGCTCGTGAGCTCACTCTCGTTCTGCACGTCGATGACGAGCAGGTCGGCCTGCTGCGTCACCTCGACGGACGTCGGTGAGGTGTGCGCGTGGCGCAGCGCGTTGGTCAGGGCCTCCTGCACGACGCGGTATGCCGTGGCCGACGCCTCCGGGGTCAGCGTCGGTGCGTCGCCGGGAGCGTCGAGGGTGACCTCCAGTCCGGACTCCCGCATCCGCCGGACGAGCTCCGGCACGTCCGGCCAGGTGGGTGCCTGTGCGGTCTGTCCGCCCTGCGTGGGGTCCCGGAGCGACTCCAGCAGGCGGCGCGTCTCCCCGAGCGCCTCGCGGCCGGTGTCCTGCACCCGTCGCATCGCCTCGTCGGCGCGGGCTGGGTCGGAGGTCATGAACAGCCGCGCCAGCTCCGACTGCACCACCACGACGCTGAGGCCGTGCGAGACCACGTCATGCACTTCGCGAGCCAGGTTGAGGCGTTGTTCGGCCGACTCGGCCTGCGACTGGGCGGCTACGGCCTGCGCGACGTGCTCCCGCAGCAGGCGCTCGTGCTGGAAGGCGGCTCCGAGGGCAAAGACCCACCAGGCATTGAGTCCCCACGCCCAGGCGTTGCCGACCTCGATCTCCGGGATGACCGACGTCCACAACAGGACCGGCACCTCGGGAAGCACGAGCGCGGCATACCGGGTGGGGCCTCGCCCGTACCGCCCGCACGCGAACACGGCGACGACCAACAGGTAGAGGCCCGACAGCAGGAACGCGTGCAGGTCCTCCCTCGTCGTGAGGGCGAGGGCGCCGACCACCACGAACAGGGCCGGGACCGGGTACGTACGGCGGGAGCACACGGCCAGGGCACAGACGGTCAGCGCGACCGCGAACGGCCACCGAGGGCCGTGCACGGCGACCGTCTGCGGGCCGACGACCCACAGCTCGACCTGCCCCGCGGCCCAGAGCGCCGCAGGGACCGCCCAGTCCCGCCAGGTGAGGCGGCGCACCAGCCCCGACATGCACCAAGGCTACGCGGGTGGGTGGCCTCGGGACGTCGTCCTGTGGTCCACACGCGAACCACCCCTGGGGACGACGAAGTCGGGCTGCACCGCCGACGCGGGCGTGAGCCGCTGAGCGGCACGCTGCAGCCATCCACCCAGAGCAGGGGCTACGAGAGGATCTTCGATGAGACCGCCCACCCTGCTCCCCGTGACGACTGCCGTCGCCCTCGTGCTGGCCCTCGCGGCCTGCGGCGCGGGCAGCAGCTTCGGCACCGGACAAGCGTTGAGCAGCAACGACTTCCGGGCCGCGGTGGACCAGATAGCGGCCACCGGCAAGCCGGCCTACTACCTGGGTTCGTCCTACGACGACCTCCCGCTGACCTGGCTCGACCTCGTCGAGGAGAACGCCCCCGCCTTCCAGGTCCAGGCCGACTACGGCACCTGCGAGTCCTCCGGCGACGGCGGGTGCTCCGACCCGGTCGTGGTCTCCACGAACGACTGGCGACCGGACGTCGACGGGCTGACCTGCCAGCGCCTCGACCCACAGCTCGGCGTGCCCGCCGGCGTGGTCATGGGTGAGCTCACCCTGGTCACCGGTGAGCTCGTCATCACCGTCTCCGACTTCCGCGAGCGTCCCGACGGCGACGGGATCCGGCCGGCCGTCCGGGCACTTGCCACCCTGAGGCGGGTGGGGGAGGCGTCGCCGGTCGGGTCGCTCCCGCCACCGACCCCCGAGGTGGCCGGCTGGATGGACGAGGTCTGCGGCACGACCCCGGGACAGGAGGTGTCGCACGAGCTGGGCGGTGGTCCGGACGCGCTCGACAACTCCACGGTCCCCGACTTCACGGTGGAGCGACTCGGGGGCGGGGAGCTGGCCTGGGCGGACTACCGCGGCAAGCCCCTGGTCCTGGTCGTCGGCACCGGACCCCAGGTGTCTGCGACCGTGCAGCGGCTGAAGCCCCTCATCGCGCGCAACGCCTCGCACCCTCCTTTGCTCGGGCTGGTCAGCGACCCCACCGGCGACAAGTTCAACCCGCGGCCCGTGGCCGAGATCGAGTCGGAGGTGGGCGACCTGGGGGTGCCCGTCGGGTATGCCGCCGTGCCCCTCTCCGCGGTCTGGTTCCTGGACGCCGCGGCCAACAGGGGCAACCAGAACGCGTGGGACGAGGGGGTCGTCGCCTTCGTCGACGCCTCCGGCACGGTCAGCCAGTTCGCCCGCCCGTCGGCACCCGCCGCCCAGCTGGGGGAGTGGTCTCGTGCGCTGGGCTGAGGTGTGGTCACCCGCTGCGGTGGCCCCCAGTCCCAGAGGGGTCGACCACGACCCCGTCCTCACGGCACCGAACGCCATCACTGTCCTGCGGACGGTCCTCTCGCTCGTCCTCGCCATGGCCGCCCTGGCCCACTCGAGTCCCGGTCTGCTGGTCGCCTCCTACCTCGTCTACTGGGTCGGCGACATGGCCGACGGCGAGGTGGCCCGGCGGATGGGCCTCGAGACCCGGATCGGCGCAGTCTTCGACATCGTCGCCGACCGGGCCAACAGCCTCACCTGCGCGGCCTGCTTCGTCGCGCTCGATCCGCGGCTCGCCATCCCCATGGCGATCTACGTCATCGAGTTCGCGGTCGTGGACACGATGCTGTCCCTGGGGTTCCTCGCCTTCGAGGTGTTGGGCCCCAACGACTTCCACGGCGTCGACCTGCTCCTCTGGCGCTGGAACTGGTCCCGGCCGGCGAAGGCGCTCAACACCTCCTGCATCGTGCTGGCCTGCCTGGCCGGTCAGGTGGGGCTGGCGACGGTGTTCGCCGTCGCCGTCCTCGTGGCGAAGGTGTGGTCCTGCTTCCGCCTGCACCTGCTGGTCAGGACGACCGCCATGGACCTGAGCCATGAGCGCTGCAGTTGAGCTGGGGAGTGCTGGACTCCTGTTCGGGGTCCTGGGCGCCGGAACGGCCGCTGGCCTGGTCCCGGTCATCAACGCGGAGGCGGTGCTCACGGCGGCCACCGCAGGCAACCCGCACCTCTGGCTGGGCCTGGCCGTCAGCCTCACGGTCGGGCAGTGCTTCGCCAAGGTGTTGATCTACCTCACGGCTCGCGAGGGACCGCAACGTCTCCACTCGGACGGCCGGGTCGGCCGGCTCGTGGACCGCGTCCGCTCCAGGGCCCGCGCCCGCGCCCGTGCCCGCAGCATCCGGCCCCGCCCGCGGTGGGTGGCAGGGCTCGCGGCACGGACTCCCTCGTGGCTGCGGCCGGAACACCTCCTGAGGCTGCTCGCCCGGCCGCTGGCCGGGACCTCCGTCGTCCTGCTGAGTGCGACGGTCGGCCTGCCTCCACTGGCGGCGGTCAGCGTGGTGGCCGGGACGGCGCGGCTGCGGCTGCCCCTGTTCATCGCAGGGTGCCTGACCGGACGGCTTGCTCGCTTCGCGCTGATCGCCTGGCCGGTCGCCCACCTCGTCACCTGAGGACGTACGCGGGCAGCGCACGTGAGCACGCGGCATACCCGTCGGATGGTGGGCGGGCCGGACCCTTCGGGCCCACGCACGGCAGAATGGCGGGGTGACCTCGCCAGCAGTCCTCGACCCGGCCATCGCGGCGCGCCTCAAGCGTGACGCGCAGGGCCTCGTGGCGGCCATCGTCCAGCAGCACGACACCGGTGAGGTGCTGATGCTGGGCTGGATGGACGACGAGGCGCTGCGCCGCACCCTCGGCGAGGGTCGCGTGACGTTCTGGTCGCGCAGTCGAGGTGAGTACTGGCGCAAGGGCGACACCAGCGGCCACGTCCAGCACGTGCGCTCGGTGGCGCTCGACTGCGACGGTGACGCCCTGCTCGTGCGCGTCGACCAGGTCGGCGCCGCCTGCCACACCGGAGACCGCACCTGTTTCGACGCCGGCGACCTCGGGGCGAGCGTGGTCGAGCCGTGACGGACGTCAGCCCCGACCTGTCGTTCGGCACCACCTGGCCGAACCTCGAGACCTTCCAGATCCTGGCCAAGGACCGTCGCGTCATCCCGGTGGTGCGGCGGCTGATGGCCGACGCCGAGACCCCGGTCGGCCTCTACCGCAAGCTCGCCCAGGACGCGCCCGGCACGTTCCTGCTCGAGTCCGCCGAGCACGGCGGCGTCTGGTCGCGCTACTCGATCGTGGGCGCCGCCAGCCGGGCGACGCTGACCGAGCGCGACGGCCGGGCGCACTGGGTGGGTGAGCCGCCGGTGGGCGTCCCCACGGACGGCAACCCCCTCGAGGCGCTGCGTGACACCGTGGCGGCCCTCGCCACCGAACCCATCGAGGGCCTGCCCCCGCTGACCGGCGGCATGGTCGGCGCGATCACCTACGACGCCGTCCGTCGGTGGGAGAAGGTGCCGGCCACCCTGCCCGATGAGCTGGGGTTGCCCGAGATCTCGATGATGCTCGCGACCGACCTCGCGGTGCTCGACCATGCCGACGGTTCGGTGCTGCTCGTGGCCAACGCGGTGAACTACGACGCCACCGACGAGCGGGTCGAGGACGCCTGGGCCGACGCCGTGTTCCGGCTCGACGCCATGACCAGCGACCTGGCCGCCGATGCCGCGTCGACGGTGGCCACCGTCGACCGGGCCGCCTTCGCCGCGGCCCGCGACGAGGTGCGCAGCAACCTGACCCAGGCCGACTTCGAGGAGATGGTCGAGCAGGCCAAGGAGGACATCCGCGCGGGGGAGGTGTTCCAGGTCGTGCTGTCGCAACGGTTCTCGACGCCGTGCCCCGCGGACGCCCTCGACGTCTACCGCGCGCTGCGGTCCTCGAACCCGAGCCCCTACATGTACCTCCTGCGGCTCCCGGCCGGCGACGGCACGACCTACGACGTGGTCGGCTCGTCGCCGGAGGCCCTGGTCAAGGTGACCGGTCGTCGCGCCATCACCCACCCGATCGCCGGCTCGCGCCCGCGGGGCAAGACCCCGGAGGACGACCAGCGGCTCGCCGAGGACCTGCTCGCCGACCCCAAGGAGCGGGCCGAGCACGTGATGCTCGTCGACCTGGGCCGCAACGACCTCCAGCGCGTGTGCGCCGCAGGCACGGTCGACGTCGTCGAGTTCATGAACGTCCGGCGCTACTCGCACGTGACCCACCTCGAGTCGACCGTCGTGGGCGACATCCGCCCCGACCAGTCCGCCTACGACGTGCTGGTCGCGACCTTCCCGGCCGGCACGCTGTCCGGCGCGCCGAAGCCCCGGGCGCTCAGCCTGATCGAGCACTACGAGCCCAGCCGTCGCGGGGTCTACGGCGGGGTCGTCGGCTACCTCGACTTCCACGGCGACCTCGACATGGCGATCGCGATCCGGACCGCCGTCATCAAGGACGGCACCGCCCACGTGCAGGCCGGCGCCGGGATCGTCGCCGACTCGGTGCCGACGTCGGAGTTCGAGGAGACCGTCAACAAGGCTGCGGCAGCCCTGCGCGCGGTGGCCACGGCCGCAGCGCTGAGGACCGTCGAGTGAACCGCTCTCGGCTGACCTCCAAGCTCGCGGTCGTGCTGCTGGCCCTCGTGGGCTCCGGCATCCTGCTGTCCAGTGGTGGCCGGGTGTGGGTCAACGGCACCGTGGACGATGCGGTGCTCGGGGCGAGCAGGATCTCCGGCACCGGCACCGAGGTGGCCTCGGGCGTCGTCGCCCTGGCGCTCGTGGGAGCCGCGGCTGCCCTGGCCAGTGCGACCAGCGGTGCGCTGGTCCGCCGGCTCACCCTGGGCGTGCTGGCCCTGGCCGGCATCGCGGAGGCGGTCGTGGCCGCCCGCGTCGCCCTGGCGCCCGAGGACCCCCTCGGCGCCATCGCCGCCAAGGCCGCCGGACGCACGGGGACCATCGAGACGCACGCCACGATCACCGCGTGGCCGTGGATCTGTGTCGTGGCCGGCGCGCTGCTGCTGCTCGCCTCGGTCGCGGGCTGGCTGGGTGCCTCCCGGTGGCGGGGGCTGGGCGCCCGCTACGAAGCCCCGACCAGCTCCGCCGGAGCGCGGGGCCAGCGCGTCGCCACGGACTGGGACCGACTGGATGCCGGGGACGACCCCACGCTGCGCGACGGCGGCGCGAGCACCTGACAGAATGGGCGCCGACCCGGCCACGACCCGCAGTCACCGGCCCACCGCGCACGACCACTAACCACCAGCAGGAGCCAAGCCGATGGCAGACCAAGAGATCCACGAAGAAGACCACGGGCACAGCGTTGCCGCGTGGACGGGAGTCGGCGTCATCCTCCTCGGGTCGGCCATCGCTGCCTGGGGTGTCGCCATCGCCAACGTCGCGGTGTTCGTCATCGGCATGGTCATCTGCGTCATCGGTGCCGTGGCTGGGAAGGTGCTGTCGCTCGCCGGCTACGGCGCGACCACGCTCGACGGCCCGGACACCCCCGACAGCAACAAGCCCGAGGTCGGCATCAAGTAGCCGGCGGCGCATGCCCGGCGTCGCCGGGCCGGCGTGCGGTAGGGCGGCCACCCGTCCACCGGCTGACCCCTACAGGGAGCTCCCAGTTCCGCTGGATAGCCTGTCGACATGCCCACCGTGCTCGACGACATCGTTGCCGGCGTCCGCGAAGACCTCGCCGGCGCGCAGGCGGTCGTCGGCCGTGACCGCATCGAGGAGCTGGCGGCAGCAGCCGCCCCCGCCCTCGACGCCGAGTCAGCCCTCCGTCGTCCCGGCCTGGCGCTGATCGCCGAGGTCAAGCGCGCCAGCCCCAGCAAGGGCGCGCTGGCACCGATCGCCGACCCCGCCGCCCTCGCTGCGGAGTACGAGGCGGGCGGAGCCACCGCGGTCAGCGTCCTCACCGAGCGCCGCCGGTTCCACGGCTCGCTCGACGACCTCGACGCGGTGCGCAAGGCGGTGCGGATCCCGGTGCTGCGCAAGGACTTCATGGTCGACGACTACCAGCTCTTCGAGGCCCGGGCCCACGGCGCCGACCTTGTCCTGCTCATCGTCGCGGCGCTGGGGCAGGACGACCTCGTCCGGATGCACGGGCTGGCCCACGAGCTGGGCATGACCGCGCTGGTCGAGGTGCACGACGAGGACGAGACCCGTCGAGCCGTCGACGCAGGCGCCTCGGTGATCGGGGTCAACGCCCGCAACCTCAAGACGCTCGCCGTCGACCCCGACACCTTCGCTCGACTCACCCCCTTGATCCCGGACTCCTGTGTCAAGGTGGCCGAGTCCGGGGTCGGAGGACCGCAGGACGCCGCCCGGTTCGCGGGTGAAGGCGCCGATGCCGTGCTCGTGGGCGAGGCACTGGTGCGGGGCAGCGACCCGCGCCGCGCGGCATACGAACTCATCGCGGCGGGAGCCACACCATGACCGGCCTGACCCCTGAGCCCCTGGCCCGCCCCGGACGCTTCGGCGACTTCGGCGGCCGCTACGTGCCCGAGGCCCTCATCCCCGCGCTGGAGGAGCTCGACGAGGCGCGCCGCAAGGCGATGGTCGACCCCGAGTTCATGGGCGAGCTCGAGCGCCTGCACCGCACCTACACGGGCCGTCCGAGCATCATCACCGAGGTGCCGCGGTTCGCCGCCCACGCCGGTGGCGCCCGGATCATCCTCAAGCGCGAGGACCTCAACCACACCGGTTCGCACAAGATCAACAACGTGCTGGCGCAGGCCCTGCTGACCAAGCGGATGGGCAAGACGCGGGTGATCGCCGAGACCGGTGCCGGTCAGCACGGCGTCGCGACCGCCACCGCGGCCGCCCTCATGGGCCTCGAGTGCGTCATCTACATGGGCAAGGTCGACACCGAGCGCCAGGCCCTCAACGTCGCCCGCATGCGGATGCTCGGTGCCGAGGTGGTCGCCGTCCCGACCGGCAGCGCGACCCTCAAGGACGCCATCAACGACGCCCTGCGCGACTGGGTCACCAACGTCGGCAACACCCACTACATCCTCGGCACCGTGACGGGGCCGCACCCGTTCCCCGAGATGGTCCGCGACTTCCACCGCGTGATCGGGGTCGAGGCGCGCGCCCAGGTCCTCGACCTGACCGGACGACTCCCCGACGCCGTGATCGCCTGTGTCGGTGGGGGATCCAACGCGATGGGCATCTTCCACCGGTTCATCGACGACGCCGCGGTCCGGCTGATCGGCATCGAGGCCGGGGGAGAGGGCATCGAGTCCGGCCGGCACGCCGCGCGGTTCGCGGCCAGCTCGCCGGGGGTGCTGCACGGCACCTTCAGCTACCTCATGCAGGACGACGACGGCCAGACCCTCGAGTCGCACTCGATCTCGGCGGGGCTCGACTACCCGAGCGTCGGCCCGGAGCACGCCCACCTGCGCGACACAGGTCGCGCCGAGTACCGCTACGCCACCGACGAGCAGACCATGAAGGCCTTCGAGCTGCTCTGCCGCACCGAGGGGATCATCCCGGCCCTGGAGTCGGCGCACGCCCTCGCCGGCGCGATCGAGGTCGGTCGCGAGCTCGGCCCTGACGCCCTGCTCCTGGTCAACCTGTCGGGGCGCGGCGACAAGGACATGCACACGGCCGCCGAGTGGTTCGGCCTCATCGAGACCGACCCGGTCCGGAGCGGCACGGCCGACGAGCCGCGCGCCGAGGGCGACGGAAGGACCCAGCTGTGAGCCCCACGACCACGGGCATCGGGGTCGGCGCCGTCCTCGAGCAGTGCCGCGCCGAGAACCGCGCCGCGCTCGTCGGATACCTCCCCGTCGGCTTCCCCTCGGTCGCGGGCTCGATCGAGGCGATGGTCGCGATGGTCGAGGCGGGCGTCGACATCGTCGAGGTCGGCATCCCCTACAGCGACCCGCTGATGGACGGTCCGGTGATCGCCTACGCCGCCGACCAGGCGCTCAAGCGCGGGGTCCACGTCGCCGACGCCTTCGCCGCGACGCGAGCGGTCCGCGACGCCGGGGCCCCGCCACTCGTGATGTCCTACTGGAACCTCATCCTGCGCCACGGGCCCACCGCCTTCGCGCGTGACCTCGCGGCCGCCGGTGGCGCGGGCATCATCACGCCCGACCTCATCCCCGACGAGGCGGCCGAGTGGATCGCCGCGAGCGACGAGACCGGCCTCGACCGCGTCTTCCTGGTCGCCCCCAGCTCCACGGAGCAGCGCATCGCCGCCGTGACCGCCCAGTGCCGTGGCTTCGTGTATGCCGTGTCGCACATGGGCGTGACCGGCGCCAGGACGTCGATGGGCGACGCCGCGGCAGTCATCGTCAACCGCACCAAGGCGGTCACCGACAAGCCGGTGTGCGTGGGCCTCGGGGTCTCCGGCGGGTCGCAGGCGGCCGAGGTCGCCGCCTACGCCGACGGCGTGATCGTGGGCTCTGCGCTGGTGCGGTGCCTCACCGAGGCGGACGACCCGGCCGCCGGCCTCGCCTCGCTCCGCGCCCTGGTCGGTGAGCTGGCCGAGGGCGTCCGGAGCGGTCGCTGAGGTGAGCCTGCTGTCGACCCCGCGGGTCCGCGACGTCATCGGGCTGCTCGCCCGGCTCATCCTGGGTGGTGTGGTCCTCGTGGCCGGGCTGCTCAAGGTCGGCCACCTCGAGACCTCCGCGCGGTCGGTCCGGGCCTACCAGCTGCTGCCCTACGACATGGCCGGCTACCTCGGCTACGGCCTGCCGATCCTCGAGGTCGCGATCGCCGTGCTGCTGATCCTGGGGTTGTTCACCCGGTTCAGTGCCGTCGTGGGCGGCTTCCTGATGGTGGTCTTCATCATCGGGATCGCCTCGGCCTGGGCCCGTGGCCTGTCCATCGACTGCGGTTGTTTCGGCAAGGGGGGAACCATTGCGGCCTCCCAGACGCAGTATCCGCAGGAGATCGCCCGCGACGTCGGGCTGCTCGCCTGCGCCCTGTGGCTGACGGTGCGACCTCGGTCGGTCCTCAGCCTCGAGCGGACCCTGTTCGGCGACCAGCACAGTTCGGACCACGAGAGGCAGCCCCACGCATGACCAGCACCAGCGCCAGCCGCAAGGCCAAGATCCAGGCCGCAGCCCCGAAGGGCGGCATCCGCAACGCCAAGAGCGGGGGCAACGGCGGCGCGAACCGCATCGTGGTGGCGACGGTGGTCGTGGTGGTCGTGCTCGCAGCGGTCATCACGGCGGTGATCCTGGGCAGCAGCGACAAGAAGGAGGCCACTACGGCGGGCGGGTCGGCCCTTCCCAAGAACGTCGCGGCGATGGGCGCCGGCATCGTCGTGAACCCCACTGCGCCCGCGAACGTGCCCACCCTGGACCTCTACGAGGACTTCCAGTGCCCGGTCTGTGCGCGGTTCGAGGAGATCTTCGGGCTCCAGATCGTCGACCTGGTCAAGGCCAACCAGGTGAAGCTGGTCGCCCACCCCCTGTCGTTCCTCGACGACAACCTCCGCAACGACTCCTCGAACCGCGCCGCGAACGCCGCCTCGTGTGCCGCTGACGCCGACAAGTTCCTGCAGTACCACGCCGCCACCTTCCAGGGTCAGCCCAAGACCGAGGGCGCCGGCTACACCGACGCCGACCTCAAGAGGTTCGCCGTGCAGGCCGGGCTCGACGGTCCCACCCTCACCACGTGGGAGCAGTGCTATGCGGCCAAGTCGCACAACCAGTGGGTCGAGTCGGTGCAGACCCAGTCGGAGAAGGACGGCGTCAACGGCACCCCGACGGTCAAGCTCAACGGCAAGGTCGTCGACCTCAGTGGCCTCACCCGCGACAAGCTCGCCGCCGAGGTCAAGGCCGCGACCAAGTGATCTCGCTGGCAACCCTGCCGAGCGGCCTCCCGGGGTCGCTGCCCAGCCCGTCCTCCGGTGTCTGGCACCTCGGGCCCTTCCCGCTGCGTGGCTACGCGCTGTGCATCCTCGCGGGCATCGTGGTCGCCGTCTGGATCACCGGTCGGCGACTCGTCGACCGGGGGCACGCCAAGGAGAAGGCCGTCGACATCTCGGCCTGGGCGGTCCCGTTCGGCATCATCGGCGGCCGGATCTACCACGTCATCACGACGCCCGAGCCCTACTTCGGCGCGGGCGGTCACCCGCTCAAGGCGCTGTACATCTGGGAGGGCGGCCTGGGCATCTGGGGCGCCATCTCCCTGGGTGCGCTCGGCGCCTGGATCGGCGCCCGCCGTCACGGGGTGCCGTTCCTGGACTACATCGACGCCGCAGCCCCCGGGGTGGCCGTCGCGCAGGCGCTGGGCCGCTGGGGCAACTGGTTCAACAACGAGCTCTACGGCCGGCCGACCGACCTGCCCTGGGGCCTGACCATCCACGAGTGGGACCAGTCCGCCGGCCACGCGGTGCGGGACGCGAACGGCAAGGCCATCGTGCTCGGCACCTTCCAGCCGACCTTCCTCTACGAGTCCCTGTGGTGCCTGCTCCTGGCCCTCGTCCTCGTGCTCGTGGACCGCCGCTGGGCGCTGCGCAAGGGCCAGCTCTTCGGCCTCTACGTGATCGGCTACCCGATGGGCCGGATCGTCTTCGAGCTGATGCGCAGCGACGAGGCCAACACGATCTTCGGCGTGCGGGTCAACGTATGGACCAGCATCCTGGTCTTCCTGCTCGGCATCGCCATCGTCTGGTTCGGGAGGCGCCGCGAGGTGGCGGTCCCCCGAGAGGTCACGTCTCAACATACGGAATAGGTCGGCTCACATGGCGGGACAAACGGCCCACCGGCTATCCTTCCTGCAGCCGTGGCCAAGGCCGTCCACGCGCGTGAAATGGTGTGCCCAACTTGGGTTCCACAACGCACTTGACTCCCCCCAAGGACGGTGACCCGAACGTGACTCCTGCGCGCTTCTCCGCCCAGCCCGCCGACACGGGCCTCTACCGCCGCGAGCACGAGCACGACGCTTGCGGCGTGGCCCTCGTGGCGACGATGCGGGGAAGTGCAGGTCACGACATCGTCGACCACGCGCTGACCGCCCTGCGCAACCTCGACCACCGCGGCGCCACCGGCGCCGACCCGCTGGTCGGCGACGGCGCCGGCATCCTCACCCAGATCCCCGATGCGTTCTTCCGCGAGGTGGTCGAGTTCGACCTCCCGGTCAACGGCGCGTATGCCGTGGGCACCGCCTTCCTGCCGACCGACGAGACCGAGCGGGCCCAGGTGGTGGCCCGGATCGAGGAGCTCGCCGCCGAGGAGGGGCTCACCGTCCTGGGCTGGCGCGACGTGCCGGTCGCCGCCGAGCTCGTGGGCCAGGCCGCCCGCGACTGCATGCCGTTCTTCCGCCAGCTGTTCGTGTCCGCCGCGGTCGGCCGGATGGTCGGGCTGGGGCTGGACCGGCTCGCCTTCTGCCTGCGCAAGCGCGCCGAGCGCGAGACCGAGGTCTACTTCCCCTCGCTGTCCTGTCGCACGCTCGTCTACAAGGGCATGCTCACCACCGGGCAGCTCGAGCCGTTCTTCCCCGACCTGTCCGACCGCCGGTTCGAGACCCAGCTCGCGCTGGTGCACTCCCGGTTCTCGACCAACACCTTCCCGAGCTGGCCGCTCGCGCACCCCTACCGGCTGATCGCCCACAACGGCGAGATCAACACCGTCAAGGGCAACCGCAACTGGATGAGCGCCCGCGAGAGCCAGCTGGTCTCCGACGTCATCCCGGGTGACCTCGACCGACTGTTCCCGATCTGCACCCCCGAGGCCTCCGACTCGGCCTCCTTCGACGAGGCGCTCGAGCTGTTGCACCTCGGCGGACGCCCGCTGCCCCACGCGGTGCTCATGATGATCCCTGAGGCGTGGGAGAACAACACCGAGATGGACCCGGCCCGACGGGCCTTCTACGAGTTCCACTCGACATTCATGGAGCCGTGGGACGGCCCCGCCTGCGTGACCTTCACCGACGGGTCGCTCATCGGCGCCGTCCTGGACCGCAACGGCCTGCGTCCCGGTCGCTACTCGGTGACCGACGACGGGCTCGTCGTCCTCGCCTCCGAGTCGGGGGTCCTCGACCTCGACCCGACGCGGGTCGTGCGCAAGGGCCGGCTCCAGCCGGGGCGGATGTTCCTCGTCGACACCGAGCACGGCCGCATCGTGTCCGACGACGAGGTGAAGTCGTCGCTGGCCGCCCAGCACCCCTACGACGAGTGGCTGCACGCCGGCCTCATCCACCTCGACGACCTGCCCGAGCGCGAGCACATCGTGCACACCGCGGCCTCGGTGGCCCGGCGCCAGCAGACCTTCGGCTACACCCAGGAGGAGCTCAAGATCCTCCTCACCCCGATGGCCAGGACAGGGGGAGAGGCGCTCGGCTCGATGGGCACCGACACCCCGATCGCCGTGCTGTCGGACCGTCCGCGGCTGGTCTTCGACTACTTCACCCAGCTGTTCGCGCAGGTGACCAACCCGCCGCTCGACGCGATCCGCGAGGAGCTCGTCACCTCGCTGGGCACCGTCATCGGTCCGGAGGGCAACGCCCTCGCGGCGGGACCTGCGCACGCGCGCCAGGTCGTCCTGCCGTTCCCCGTGATCGACAACGACGACCTCGCCAAGATCGTCCACGTCAACGCCGACGGCGACCTGCCGGGCTACGCGACGCACGTCGTGCGCGGGCTCTACGACGTCACCGGTGGGGCCGCTGCGATGACCGCGCGGCTCGAGGAGATCTTCGCGGAGGTGTCAGCAGCGATCGCCGAGGGTGCCCGCTTCGTCGTGCTCTCCGACCGTGACTCCGGTCGCGACTACGCGCCGATCCCGTCGCTCCTCCTCACCTCGGCGGTGCACCACCACCTGATCCGCGAGAAGACCCGCACCCTCGTGGGGCTCGTCGTCGAGGCCGGCGACGTGCGCGAGGTCCACCACGTCGCCTTGCTCATCGGCTATGGCGCGGCCGCGGTCAACCCCTACCTCGCGATGGAGTCGGTGGAGGACCTGGTGCGCTCCGGCGCCATCGAGGGCGTCACCGCCGACCAGGCCGTCGCGAACCTCATCAAGGCGCTCGGCAAGGGCGTCCTCAAGGTGATGTCGAAGATGGGTATCTCCACGGTCGCGTCCTACCGCGGCGCCCAGGTCTTCGAGGCCCTCGGGCTCTCGCAGGAGCTCGTCGACCGCTACTTCACCGGCACGGTGAGCCAGCTCGGTGGCGTCGGCCTCGACGTGCTCGCCGCGGAGACCGCGGCCCGGCACGCCGCGGCATACCCTCCGGACGGGGTGCGGCTCCCGCACCGCAAGCTCGGTGTGGGCGGTGAGTACCAGTGGCGGCGCGAAGGTGAGCCGCACCTGTTCGACCCCGACACCGTCTTCCGCCTGCAGCACTCGACGCGGCAGCGGCGCTACGACATCTTCAAGCAGTACACCTCGCGGATCGACGAGCAGTCCGAGCGGCTGATGACGCTGCGTGGCCTATTCACGCTCGGCGGCCCGTCGCCGCGCCCCGCGGTCCCGATCGACGAGGTCGAGCCGATCAGCGAGATCGTCAAGCGGTTCAACACCGGGGCGATGTCCTACGGCTCGATCAGCCAGGAAGCCCACGAGACGCTGGCCATCGCGATGAACCGCATCGGCGGTCGCTCCAACACCGGTGAGGGGGGCGAGGACATCGACCGCCTGATGGACCCCGAGCGGCGCTCGACGATCAAGCAGGTCGCGTCCGGCCGGTTCGGCGTGACCTCGCTCTACCTGACCAAGGCGGGCGACATCCAGATCAAGATGGCGCAGGGTGCCAAGCCCGGTGAGGGCGGACAGCTGCCCGGCCACAAGGTCTACCCCTGGATCGCCACGACCCGGCACTCCACGCCGGGTGTCGGCCTGATCAGCCCGCCGCCGCACCACGACATCTACTCGATCGAGGACCTCGCCCAGCTGATCCACGACCTCAAGAACGCCAACCCCGAGGCTCGGATCCACGTGAAGCTGGTCTCCGAGATCGGCGTCGGCACGGTCGCGGCGGGTGTCTCCAAGGCGCACTCCGACGTGGTCCTCATCTCCGGTCACGACGGTGGCACCGGCGCGTCCCCGCTCACCTCGCTCAAGCACGCCGGTGGGCCGTGGGAGATCGGCCTCGCCGAGACCCAGCAGACCTTGGTGCTCAACGGGTTGCGCGACCGGATCGTCGTGCAGTGCGACGGTCAGCTCAAGACCGGCCGCGACGTCGTCATCGCCGCGCTGCTCGGTGCCGAGGAGTTCGGGTTCGCCACGGCTCCGCTGGTCGTCAGCGGCTGCATCATGATGCGGGTCTGCCACCTCGACACCTGTCCGGTGGGCATCGCCACCCAGAACCCCGAGCTGCGCGCGCGCTTCTCCGGCAAGCCCGAGTTCGTCGAGACGTTCTTCGAGTACGTCGCCGAGGAGGTCCGCGAGCACCTGGCGGCGCTGGGCTTCCGCAGCATCGAGGAGGCCATCGGCCAGGTGTCGGCCATCGACGCCACCCGCGCCGTCAACCACTGGAAGGCCGCTGGGCTCGACCTGGCGCCGATCTTCACCGACGTGGAGAGCCCGGACGGCTCGGCCCGGCGCAACACGACGACCCAGGACCACGGGCTGGAGAAGGCCCTCGACCACCACCTCATCACCATCGCGCGGGAGGCCATCAACGACGGCACCCCGGTGGTCGGCGAGGTCGCGGTCCGCAACGTCAACCGCACGATCGGCACGCTGCTCGGACACGAGGTCACCAAGGCGCACCCCGACGGGCTGCCCGACAACACGATCGACCTGACCCTGACCGGTTCGGCGGGCCAGTCGCTCGGCGCGTTCCTGCCGCGCGGCATCACGCTGCGCCTGGTGGGTGACGCGAACGACTACGTGGGCAAGGGCCTGTCCGGTGGTCGCGTCGTGGTCCGTCCCGACCGCGCCGCCCCGCTGCAGGCCGAGGCGAACGTCATTGCCGGCAACGTCATCGGCTACGGCGCCACCACGGGCCAGATCTTCCTGCGCGGACTCGTCGGCGAGCGCTTCTGCGTCCGCAACTCCGGCGCGACCGCCGTCGTCGAGGGTGTCGGGGACCACGGCTGCGAGTACATGACCGGCGGCACCGTCCTCGTGCTCGGCCCGACCGGGCGCAACTTCGCGGCCGGCATGTCCGGGGGAGTGGCCTACGTCCTCGACCTCGACGAGAGCCGGGTCAACACCGAGCTCGTCGACGTCTCCGGGCTCCGCCCCGACGACGAGACGGTCGTGCGCGAGCTGCTCGCCCAACACGTGGCGGAGACCGAGTCGCCCATCGCGGCCCGGCTGCTCGAGGAGTGGGAGTCCGCGAGGTCGCGGTTCACCCTGGTCCTCCCGCGTGACTACCAGCGCGTCCTCGACGTGCGCGCCGCCGCCGAGGCGGAGGGACTAGACGTCAACGGCTCCGAGGTCTGGGAGCGGATCATGGAGGCCTCCCGTGGCTGACCCCCAAGGTTTTCTGAAGACGCGGGAGCGCGAGCTGCCCGCCCGTCGCCCCGTGCCGGTCCGGATCAGGGACTGGAAAGAGGTCTACGAGGAGCAGGAGCTCGGCCAGCTGCAGCGGCAGGCGGGGCGCTGCATGGACTGCGGGATCCCGTTCTGCCACAGCGGTTGTCCCCTCGGCAACCTCATCCCCGAGTGGAACGACCTGGCCTGGAAGGGCGACTGGCGCGAGGCCATCGAGCGGCTGCACGCCACGAACAACTTCCCGGAGTTCACCGGTCGGCTCTGCCCTGCACCGTGTGAGACGGCCTGCGTCCTCGGGATCAACCAGCCCGCGGTGACCATCAAGCAGATCGAGGTCACGACGATCGACCGTGCCTTCGACGCCGGCTACGTCCAGCCGCAGGCGCCCGAGCGGCTCTCCGGCAAGACCGTCGCCGTCGTCGGCTCCGGTCCGGCGGGACTGGCCGCGGCCCAGCAGCTCACCCGCGCCGGTCACACCGTCGCGGTCTACGAGCGGGCCGACAAGCCCGGTGGCCTGCTGCGCTACGGCATCCCCGAGTTCAAGATGGAGAAGTCGGTCCTCGACCGCCGCATCGCCCAGATGGAGGCCGAGGGCACCCGCTTCCGCAGCGGCGTCGACGTCGGTGGCGACGTGACCGGCAAGCAGCTGCGCGACCGCTACGACGCTGTCGTCCTGGCCATCGGGGCGACCGTCCCGCGTGACCTGCCGGTGCCCGGGCGCGAGCTCGACGGCGTCATGCAGGCGATGGACTTCCTCCCGCCGGCCAACCGCGTCGCCCTGGGCGAGACCGTCGAGGGACAGGTCACCGCCGAGGGCAAGGACGTCATCGTCATCGGCGGTGGCGACACCGGCGCCGACTGCATCGGCACCTCGCACCGCCAGGGCGCCCGCTCGGTCACCAGCCTCGAGATCATGCCGCAGCCCGGCGAGGAGCGGGTCGCAGGTCAGCCGTGGCCCACCTACCCGATGCTCTTCCGCGTCGCGTCGGCCCACGAGGAGGGCGGGGAGCGCGTCTACGCCACGTCCACCAAGGAGATCCTCGGCGAGGACGGGAAGGTCTCCGGCATCCGGGTCGTCGAGGTCCGCATGGGCGACCAGGGCTTCGAGGAGGTCGAGGGCACCGAGCGCGTGCTGCCGGCCCAGCTGATCCTGCTCGCGATGGGGTTCCTCGGGCCGCAGGGCCCGGGCGTCGTCGAGCAGCTCGAGGTCGAGCTCGACGAGCGTTCCAACGTCAAGCGCGACCAGGACTACATGTCGTCGGTCCCCGGCGTGTTCGTGGCTGGTGACGCCGGTCGTGGGCAGTCGCTCATCGTGTGGGCCATCGCCGAGGGCCGCTCTGCGGCGGCCGGTGTCGACCGCTTCCTCACCGGCGCCACGGCGCTGCCCCGCCCGATCAACCCGAACGACCGCCCGCTCGTCGTCTGACCCGAAAAGGCGGCACGCGGCATACCCCCAACTCCGGTGTCCGCAGGGTGACCGGGGTCACGTTCGGGATGGGTCGACCGATAGGGTCGAGGACATGCGTCGCGCCAAGATCGTCTGCACATTGGGCCCGGCTGTATCCACCCCAGAGGGGATCCGCCAGCTCGTCGACGCGGGGATGGATGTGGCCCGCCTCAACCTCTCGCACGGCGAGTACGCCGACCACGAGAAGATCTACCAGGAGATCCGCCGGGCCAGTGACGAGACCGGTCACGCGGTCGGCGTCCTGGTCGACCTGCAGGGTCCCAAGATCCGCACGGCGCGCTTCAAGGACGGCCCGGTCGACCTGGTCAACGGCGCCGAGTTCACCATCACCACCCGCGACGTCGAGGGGTCGGTGACCGAGGTCGGCACGACCTACAAGGGCCTGCCCGGCGACGTCCGCCCCGGCGACCTGCTCCTCATCGACGACGGCAAGGTCTGCCTGCAGGCGACCGACGTCAGCGAGACCGACGTGAAGTGCGTCGTCACCGTCGGCGGCACGGTCTCCAACAACAAGGGGATCAACCTTCCCGGCGTCGCGGTCTCCGTGCCGGCGCTGTCGGAGAAGGACAAGGAAGACCTGCGCTGGGCGCTCGGGCTGCGCGCCGACATGATCGCCCTGTCGTTCGTGCGCTCGGCCGCCGACCTCGACGACGTGCACGCGGTGATGGACGAGGTCGGGGTGCGGCTGCCCGTCATCGCCAAGATCGAGAAGCCGCAGGCGGTCGACAACCTCGTCGAGATCATCGAGGCGTTCGACGGCGTGATGGTGGCCCGTGGTGACCTCGGCGTCGAGCTGCCGCTCGAGGAGGTGCCGATCGTCCAGAAGGAAGCCATCGAGATCGCGCGCCGCAACGCCAAGCCGGTCATCGTCGCCACCCAGGTGCTCGAGTCGATGATCGAGAACCCGCGCCCGACCCGCGCCGAGGCCTCCGACGCCGCGAACGCCGTCCTCGACGGTGCCGACGCGCTGATGCTCTCGGGGGAGACCAGCGTCGGTGCCTATCCGATCCTCGCCGTGCAGACCATGGCCCGCATCATCGAGAGCACCGAGGAGCACGGGCTCGAGCGGATCCGTCCGCTGGGCACGAAGCCGCACACGATGGGTGGGGCCGTGGCGGCCGCCGCCGTCGAGATCGGCGAGCTGCTCGGCGCGAAGTACCTCATCACCTTCAGCCAGTCCGGCGACACCGCGAAGCGGATGTCGCGGATCCGTCCGCGGATCCCCATGCTGGCCTTCACACCGGAGCCGCACACCCGCTCGCGACTCGCCCTGGCGTGGGGCATCGAGACCTACCTGGTGCCGATGGCCCGCCACACCGACCAGATGGCCCAGCAGGTCGACAAGTCGCTGCTCGCCTCCGGACGCGCCCAGGAAGGTGACCTCGTCGTCATCGTCGCCGGCTCGCCGCCCGGCATCCCCGGCTCCACGAACGCGCTGCGCGTGCACAAGATGGGCGACGCCATCAACAAGGTGGCGCCGGCCTACGAGGACCTCGCCGACTGACCCCGGCGCCGGTGGTTGGCTGCTTCCGTGCTTGGCTGACCCCTTATCGTCGAAGGCTGTGGAAGAAACCTAGCCAGACCTAGCATGGTGTGGTTGTATGGCCGCGTTCGAACGGGGCGGGTCTCAGGGGTGAGCTGAGCCGCCCGCAGGTGCCGACGGGTCGGTGGCTGCGGCGTGGCTCTTCGTGGATGCGTCCCTGCCGGTGGGGCATGCCTGCCTCCCGGTGGTCACATCCATGGAGAGGGGAAACTCATGACACCCATCAAGCGCTGGGCCTCGGTCCCGGTGGTCTGCGGTCTCGGCCTGACGGTGCTGGCGGCACCGGCCTTCGCCAACTACTACAACTGGGGCATCGTCAACGCCTACGAGGGCTCGACCCTGGTGGCGCAGGGCAAGGGGACGGTGGGCGTCGACTACGGGCTCGACGTGATCGGGGGACACGCCACCTCGTCCGACCCGCGACCGGGTGGTAGTCCGGCCTACGCCAAGATCCACTACAACTACACGGTCCCGCAGTTCGACGGTCCGCACGATGCCCGTGGGGTCGACAACGCCACGTCTTCCTGGGTCGACAAGTTCGTCAACGGCAACCTCAACACCCAGTACGACGCCGCTGAGCTGCGTGGCGAGGCCTGCCAGAACGACAAGGCCGGTCCCGACGCCTGCAAGGGCAGCGCCTGGACCAACCAGAAGTGGTGACTGCCGACCATCGGCTCGCAGCCGAGGGCGACGAGGGTGACCTCCGTCCTCGGCTGCGGGACGTCACGGTCCGGCGCGGGAGCTTCGTGCTCGCCTGCCCCGACTGGCGCACCCGGCCCGGGCTGACTGCCGTCGTGGGCCTCAACGGGGCGGGCAAGTCGACGCTGCTGCAGCTGCTCTCCGGGCAGCTCGGCCCCACGCGGGGCGAGGTCGAGCTCGCCGACCGGACGAACGTCCTGCCCCAGGTCGCCCGGCTGTCCAGCGCGTCGTCGGTGGTCGACCTCTACCGCTACCTCGCTGCTTTGCGTGGGGTCCGCCGGCCCGATCGTGAGCCCGAGGTGCAGTCGGCGCTGGAGCTGGCTGGGCTGGTCGAGCACGCCGTCATCCCGATGCGGCAGCTCAGTGGCGGCTGGCAGCAGCGGGCCCTGGTCGGTCAGTGCCTGCTCGGCTCGCCGACGGTGCTGCTGCTCGACGAGCCGACCGCCTCGCTCGACGTCGGGGCAGCGCGCAGCATCTGGGAGCTGATGCGCGAGCTCGCGGGGCGGCTGCCGGTCGTGGTCGCCACCCACGAGGCGTCCGCATCGGTCGAGTTCTGCGACCAGATGGTCACGGTGCAGGCCGGCGTGGTCGGCCCGCCGCTCGAGGGCGACCTGCTGCGCGCCGACCTCGGTCGTGCCTCCCAGTCGGCCGAGAGCTTCCTCCTCGGCCTGATCGAGCCCGAGGAGCGCAGCGCATGAGGGCGCAGCTGCGCGGACGCCTCGTGTGGCTGGTGACCGGCCTGATGCTGGCGGCGATGGCGACGACGCTGTCGCTGCGCGACGCCGACTGGATGGGTGACGCGCTCTGGGGACAGGAGACGATCGGGGTCGCCCAGGTGCTCGTCCTTCCACTGCTGGCCGGTGGTGCGGCCGTCGTCGGTTGGCGCGACGTCGGGGGCATCCTCACCCTGATCCCCGCCGGCCGACAGCGGTGGCGGCACTTCCGGGTGACGTTCGCGGCGTGGGCGATCCCCGTCGTGGCCTTGTATGCCGTGGCCAACCTGTTCGTGATCGTGGCCTCCCAGTGGAGTGAGCCGTCGATCCCCAACGCCACGCCGTGGCCGGCGCTCACCCAGACCGGCGGCGCGCTGCTCGTCTTCGTGGTCGGGTACGCCCTCGGGGTCGTGCTGAGGTCCTGGCTGGGGTCGGTGGTCGCGGCACTGCTCACGGTCGCGGTGCTCATCCTCGACCGGATGGGGGCGATCGCCACCGGCCTGGCCGAGTACACCTCCAGCGGGACGATGCTCGGGGCCGTCGCCAACCCGGCCTACTTCGCGACCCGGCTGGTCTGGATGACGTTCGTCGGCGCCCTCATCGTGGCTCTCCTGGTGACCGTTCCGCGGCGCAGGACAGGTCTGCTCGTCGCGCTGGGCGCTGCCCTGGTCGCGGGACAGCTCACCTTCCCGACCAACGACAGCTACGGCATCCGGCCGGAGCGCGCAGACACCTGCACGGCCACGCCGGTCGTCGTCTGTGCACCGCCGGAGTTCCGCGATCGTGCGGTCCGGGCCGCCGAGATGGCGGGTCAGACCGGCGCGGTGCTGCGGCAGCTCGGGGTGACCTCACCCGGCCGCTTCGTCATGTGGCAACCCGGCCGGGACCACCTGGACAACCTGATGCTGGTCGACCCCGGCACGTTCCGCGCGCCCCTGACACTGCAGACCGTCGTGGCCGGAGTGGTGGCCCCATTGTCGTGCGGGCTGTGGTCCGGCCCGGAGCCGCCACCGTACTCGTGGTTCTACAGCAAGGCGCTGGTCGAGTCCTTCGTCATGAGCCAGCTGACCGCTCGGATCACCGAGCCCTACGGCCGGCTCCTCACCGCGAAGGGAGCCGAGCAGTCGCGGGCGCTGGTCACACAGGCAGCGACGGCGCTCCAGGAGTGCGACCTGGCCAAGGTGCCACCATCGTTCAGCAACCAGTAGTGGCGCGGTGATCCGCGGCTGGCTGGCCGACCACGACTGGCGTCTGGCGGTGCTGTCCACGGCGCTCGGGGGGCTCGCCCTCGTGACCGGTCAGCCCGTCCTCGCCAGCCCGCTGGGCGAGTCGTACCAAGGGATCACGGTCGGCCTGCTCGCCATGCTGTGCAGTTGTGTCGGCTTCGCGCTGAGCCTGCGGTCGCGCGCCGCAGCTGCCTTGGGCGTGCGGTCCGGCGCGCGGTATCGCTTGCTGTGGTTCGTGATCCAGCTCCTCCTGGTGGTCGCGGTCGCGGAGTCGGTGTCGGGGTTCGAGCTCGCACCCCGACGACTGGTCTTCGTGATCGGCTGGGGCGCAGGGCTTTCCGGTCTCCTCGCGCTGGTCTCAGAGGGTGGGTCGACGCTCTACGGCTTCCTGCTGTTCGCCAGCTGCGTCCTTTCCCCGCGCGGGGAGCCTGCCCGCTGGTGGGCCCCGCTGGCCCACGCCCCGGTCGGTGATGCTGGGGTGGTGGCCGCGGCGATCGTGGTGCTGGCGTGTGGCGTGCTCTACGTGGCCAACCCCCCGCGGGGCGCACCCCTCTGAGCCGGGTGCCGCCTTGTCGTCCGGGAGCAGCGCACCGCTATCCTTTCCGAGGCCGCTGAGGTGGCCACGGCCGAAGTGGTGGAATGGCAGACACGGAGCACTCAAAATGCTCTGCTCGAAAGGGCGTGCGGGTTCAAGTCCCGCCTTCGGCACCCACGTGACCAGCGGAAACGATCCCGGTTGGTGGTCAGTGTCCACACACTGTCCACACCGGTCCACGGCTCAGGCCGCGGACCGTGAGCCCGGGTAGTCGGTTTCGTTGCCGCCATGCCGACCGTCGGAGGGACGGAAGGCGGTTCCCCCATGGCGAGCATTCGAGAGCGCAACGGTCGTTTCCAGGTCCGGTGGCGCGAGCACGGCCGGGCCGTGGCCGAGACGTTCCCTACCCGAGCCCAGGCCCGGCGGTTCCAGGGCATGGTGATGGCGGCGGGGGAGCAGTACCCCGAGGGCTGGGTCCCTGGCACCGGCTTCACCGCGGCCGGCGGGCCAGCGGCCGCAGGACCGGGCCCACGGTCCGCCACCGGATCCCTTCTCGGCTCTGCGCCGACGCTCTCCTTGGCCGAGTGGTTCGAGCGGGCCGTGGCGGCCCGGACAACGGCCAACGACCGCAGCAAGCAGGACATGCGCCGCGACTTCCACCGGCACGTCCCCGCATGGCTCGCTGACACTCCAGTAGACCGAATCACCCGCGAACAGGCCGGCCTGTGGGTCAACCAGCTCCGGACCCAGCCCCGCGGCGGGTCCGGAGCCCACGCCGGGCAGCCCGTATCGACCAAGACCATCCACAACGTCCACGGCCACGTCTCCGGGGCCATGAACGACGCCGTCCGGGACGGCCTTGCCCCACGCAACCCCTTCTCGGGGCTGCTGCGCGGTATGCCGCGTACCCCAGCGCAGGAGATGGTCTGCCTCACCCCGGAGGAGTTCGTCCTCCTCAGGGAGGCCTTCATCGAGCACTACCACCCGTTCCTGACCTTCCTCTACGCCACCGGGCTGCGATTCGGCGAGATCACCGCCCTGGGGCCGGAGCACTTCGACCTCCTGCACCGCACCGTCCGGGTCGAGCGGGCTTGGAAGTACGACTCCGTCCGGCACACCTACCTCGGACCGCCCAAGACGGCACGGGCCGCTCGCACGGTGACGTTCAACGACGGTGTCGCCGAGATGGTGACACCCCTGCTGAACGCGGCCGGGTCACGCCCGAGGACGCTGGGGGAGCCTGCCCTCGTGTTCGTGAACACCCGTGGGTCACGGATCCAGAACGGGGCGTTCCATGCCCACCAGTGGAACCCCGCGATCATCAAGGCCATGAGCAAGGGCCTCACCCAGCGACCCCGGTTGCACGACCTGCGGCACTCCCACGCCTCGCTCATGCTTGCCGAGGGCAACTCGATGTATGCCGTCTCCCGGCGGCTGGGGCACGCCAGCATCACCACCACCGACGCCCGGTACAGCCATCTGCTCCCGGAGATGGACGAGCAGATGCGCAGCTCTCTAGACCGCATTCCGATCTCGGGTCTCGCGCCCGGCAAGTCGCACCTGCGAATAGTCAGGAGCACTGACACCGGTTAGCAGTCCTAGGGCAGGGTGTCCTGCATGAAGGGCCGTCCCCGACTCGCCAAGGCGTGCGACCACTTGTGTGAGACCTTCGTCGTCTCGATCAATCCCTCGGGCATGCGCTGGAAGCCCGGCTCTTCCGTAGCCGCGCGCATCGCTGCGGCCGACGGCGAGCTGGCTGGGGTCCTCGAAGAGGGTGCGGTCGCAGCCCTCCTGGCTTTCGACAGCGCCACCGACCACCTCCGGGCGCTGGGGCAGCTCCTCAACACGGAAGTCGTTGCACCTTTGGCCACCGTTACGCGTGGCACCGTCGAGGCGGCCGCCGCGTCGGCATACCTACTGGACAGCGATGCCTCGCCGAACGAACAGGCACGACGATTCCTCAACCAGATGTTCGCCGCCCTGACTGATCTGAAGCTCGCCCCCGACGAGGTCGCCGATCGGGAAGGGCTGGAGCGCACCATTGAGGAAGGCATCGGCATCGGAATGCGTCTCGGTTTGGCTGTCACACGACCGCGACGCAACTGGGAGCCTCCCTTCTTGGGCGACCGTCCCGAGCACATCGCTGCCCGGGTGGACAGGGTGATGCTCCGCGACGACCTCGGTAAGGTCGTCTACCGCATGCTCTCAGCGACCGCGCACGCGACACCGCAGGGCTTGATGCATTACCGGCGGGAGGTGCCGGGCGGGGCGGAAGGCTACTTCGCGAGCGAGGCTAAGTTGGACGACGTCAGTATCGCGCTGCGTCACGCAGCGGCACCCATCAGCGTCGTCCGGGCTGGGCTGAGCTTGATGCGCGCCTACGGCCTTGACACGACTTCGGTCACCATCTCAGCGAAAATGGCTCTGGCGGCATGGGCTGAAACCGCCGGCTTAGAGCACGACGCGTTTGCTCGGGTCGCCGAGTCCCACATGTAGCCGAGGGCGACCCTAGGTAGCCGCCTTCAGAGCCACGCTCGCTGATCGGGTGGTGTAGAGGCCTTTTCGGCGCATCTGGCGGCCCCGTCAGGGATTCGCTGCATGGCCCTTGCGAGGGCCCACCGCCTCTACGCACCGTGTCGCGGACGATGCCGAGTGGGTGTGAGGGACCCCACGCGGGGCTCGACCCGCGATTCGGCCGCCAGCTGCCCAAGATCCGACTCCGACAACCGGTAGCTCCGTCCAAGCCGGTGATGGGCGATGCGGCGCTCACGGCACTGCTCACGTAGCCAGTACTCGCTCATCCTCGTTAGCTCGGACACCTCGGCGATCGTGTATAGCCGTAACACAGTGGCTGGGATGCTGCCGATGCTCGCATCGCTGTGAAGCCCTGCAGGATCACGTGGGAAACCTGAATCACGCATTGTCGCCGCAGCCTTGGTCAGTCGGGATCTTCGGCATGGAGGGAACCTTGAGCGGCCGAGCGCCGGGCCGATGGGCGGAACAGGGCTTCGTCTCTCGTCCCTTCCGCAGATCTCCGCCCCAGATCGCGTGGCTCGGAACGACAAGACAAGTCGCGGACGAGCCTTCCGCCAGCCAGCCGTAGTCAATGGCTGTACGGATGGCGCGATGGACATTCTGCCGGGCCATCGGCGTAGCCACCTCGCCGGTCTTGCGGTCCATCCCAAGGACCGACGCGATCTCACCGGGGGAAAAGTCCGCATGCCCATTGAGCCCGTGTCCGCCGTACGCGAGGGCAGCCACGCGTACCCAGGCGGGAAGGACAGGTGACCCGGCGCGTTCCTTCCACACCTGCTGCCGGTGCATGGCATAGGGCTGACGAAGGCTCATGACGATCTCCTTGTTTGGGCGCTCACCGGCTGTCCAGGCGAATCATTGAGCGTGTCGGTGTTTCCGCCAGCGATCCAAGTGTCTTGTGGCCCGTGTGATCAGGGGTAGGCAGCGAACGCACCCTCCCGCTCGTCATCCGGGTCCCTCGATCGTCGTAGCGCTGTGCTGGTGGGGGCCTCGAGTGATCAGGAGTGGCTGGGCCACCCCACTCCGCAGCACGTCGCCAAGATGGCGACAGATCCTCGGAGTGGGCCAGGAGCAGCGCGCTCACGTGAGGTACTGCATCCCGGACCGGAGTCGCCGGGCAGTGGATCGGCCGCAAGGCTGTGTCATCGCTTGCTGGTGACGCTGGTCTGCAAGGGATGATTACGTTCAAGCCTCTGACCTGCGGAAATGCACTCGATCTCTATGACTCTTCTACTGCGCCAGCTCCTTCGACACAGAACTCGGAGCTTCCTCTGACAGGGTCAGGATTCTCATCCTGACCAAGACCGGCAGCTATTCAGAACACGCAGCGCTTCTCGCGCCAGCTTCTGGAAGCAAGCTTGCGTCCTCGCGCCTCGCATCGACTTGTTTCGCATGTGCCTCCGGCGGCTCCTCCGGAGGGGTCGAGCTTCGCTCGATGTTCTCTTCGAGGTTTCACACGTGCAGGACTTGTTGGGATGTGTCTTGTCACAGCAGCAACGAACATCTACGATTTCTTGTCACAGAGACAGGAGAAGCGTGACGGGACGAAGACAGCCGGAGGGTGAGGTTCATCGCGCGATGCTCCTTGAGTACTTGCGCACCTTCCAGCGGAAGCACCACTACATGCCCTCCATCAAGGAGATGGCCGAGGAGACTGCCATACCCAGGACGGCCGTTGTCTGGCACCTGGAGAAGCTGCGCGAGAGCAACGCTGTGGACTACGAGGACGGCAAGCTGGCCCGATCGCTGAGGCTCAAATGACGACCAAGGTCCGCGCTCGGGTGACAGAACAAGTGACGCCCGACGGACTCCGCAGGATCGCGATGCTGCGCACCCAGTCCTCGGGCATGTGGCTCTCCGGTAAGGCGACCACGCGAACAGAGACCCTGCACCTCGACGGCACGATCATGGCCATGTTGGACGACGGCGAGACCAAGGAGGACCCTGTGGTGATCGCCTACGACGCGATGCCGGCCCGTACGCAGGACATCCTGGATCTCGCGCGCCATTCCTTGGCGACGAGCCTGCTAGCCCGCCAGATAGGCGAACAGGCGGCGTCGGGTGAGCGTCCCAGCGCCGCGCAGCTGAAGGTGTGGGTGGACTCGTATCGCGGGCTGGTGGAGTGGAAGCGCGAGGCGGAGCGGCGGATGGCGCAGGCACAGGGCCAGATCGACGCCCTAGGGATGCTGCTCGGTCGGTTCGTCTGATCGGCATGGCCGGCTGGACTGATCTCTGCGGCCTTGCAGAACGCACGTTTGCAAGGCCTCTTTTCCAGCGATGGGCACTGCCTCTCGGTGCGTGGGCAGTTCGCCGCCACACACGCGAATCCCTATGCAGCAGTGCATATTTCTATGCCCCTTCCCTTCCCCAAACCCGTGCCCTAGGGTTCCTTTCATCAACCACCACAGGTGGACACATGCGGTCAGGTGACTGACTGTCCAAGCCAGTCATAGCTGGCTAGGGGAGCCGTCCCGTCTCCAGCGTTCCTCAGTGCCGTCGACCGCTGTGATCCAGGATCGCCTCCTGCCTTGCAGGGACTTGTGACTCATCGCTTCTTCGAACCCACCGCAAAGTGCAACGCCCCAACGTGCGTGCCTACGGCGTAGTGCTCGCGAGGGCGAATCAGTCACGCGCACCCGTGAGGTGCGTTCTCGCGCCCCTCCGTAGAGGCCAGGCACTGCGCACCCTCCATCTCTCGCCCTCAAACGACCATGCCTGTGGCACCAAGGAAACCCATGACCCTTTTGTTTCTACCGATCCTGTCCGTCACGCTCACCTGGCTGATCTGGGAAGCCTTCTGCACCTACAACGTCCTCACCCCGATGGGCTACCTGCCCGAAGGCTTCCACGACGGTCACTCGTGCGGCCCAGGGGACAGCTGCCCATCGGCCGACGGGGAGTTCGAGCGCCAGAGCAAGACCCATCGGAGCCTCCGTGACAAGGTCGCGCTCATCGTGTTGGGGCTCATCTTCATGGGGGTGCTGCTCAGCCGCTTCGAGGTCTGACGCCGGCCCATCCGGTTGCAACCGCCACTCGCACGAATCCCCGTCCACCTGTCGAAGCGTCATCCACACTCTCTGCGCACTCCTGAAGGAAATCAATGACCCTGCTGCTCCTGCTCCTCTACACACTTCTTCCGGCGGCGCTCACATGCCTTGCTTGGGATGCCAAGTGCCGCTTCAACATCATCAACTGGGGTGGCCATTGCAAGCATGATGTTCCGTGCGGCGGCGATAGCTCTGGTAGCAGCATCGCGAATGACGTCGATGACGGCGATCCTGCCCTTCGTCTCCAGTTCGGCATCAGGATCTTTGTGATCTTGGTCGGCCTTCTTGTGATGGGGGAGATGTGGACCTGGCTAACAGCGTGACGTGAACGCCCGCAGGGTGGCTGGATTTACGTGAAGCGGTTCCGGTGTGCGTGCGCGATGAACGAGAGAAGGCACTGAGGAGCTCCGAAACGCGCGTTTTGAGAGTGCGAACCGTGCGAGGCATGGAAACGGACGTTTACACGGCACCTTTTACGAAAAGGGGTGGATTCTCGTGCGACACCGGGAGGGCCAGTGATGAAATCGCCAACAGGTCAGCCGGCTCGCGCTCTCGCCCTGGGCTACGTGCGGGTATCGACAGCCGGTCAAGCAACTGACGGTGCAAGTCTGGAAGCGCAGCAGACGATGCTTCGTGCCGCGGCGGAGCGCCGGGGGTGGGACGTCGAGATGGTTCTGGACGCGGGATTCAGTGGCAAGGACATGCGAAGACCCGCCCTGGGTGCTGCCTTGGAGCGCTTGGACATCGGCGATGCGCAAGTCTTGATCGCCCTCCGGTTGGACCGCCTATCTCGCTCGGTGGCTGACTTCGCAGCCCTGTTGGCACGAGCCCGTCGTCGGTCCTGGCGGGTCGTGCTGCTCGATCCGGCACTCGACACGGAGGACGCGGCAGGCAAGTTCACCGCTCACGTCCTGGCCGCCGCCGCGGAGTACGAGAGAGATCTCATCGCCGCCCGAACCCGCGAGGGCATGGCCCAGCGTCGCCTCGAGGGTGTGAACCTGGGACGCCCCCGCGTTGTCCCAGAGTGGGTGATAGCGAGAATCGTGAACGAACGCGCATCTGGGGCCACCCTGCGAGGCATCGCGGAGGGATTGACCTCAGACGGCGTCCCGACCGCACGAGGCGGCAGTCCATGGCGAACCTCGTCCGTGCAGGGGCTTCTAGATTCCCTCACCGGCAGACAGATCTTGGCTGGGCTGCCAGCTCAGGGCACGGCCCCTGGGCACCTCTAGCGGCGCGGCGAAGGAACCAAGCGATAAGGCCGGACTCCGTTCGAGCCGCCACCTGGTTTCTCCGTCCCCGTGCCGATGAGGCGGCATGCGCGACGCGGCTTGGAAGGAAGAACAGACCGTCGACCTGGGTCATCGGGACGTGTTCAGTTCTACGGGCGGTGCAAGGGCCGGCCTCAACGTGCTCGATTCCCGGCCGCCGGCTTCCTCACCGAGCCGGGTCAGTATCGAGGACGCCCCGGAACCAGAGATCGCCACTCCTCAAGGTTGGCGGCCGTGGGGCGAGCTGCATGTTGGCGACGAGGTGTTCGGCAGTGATGGGCGCACAACCGTTGTGACCGACGCCTACGAACGCGGCCGCCAACCGACCTACCGCGTCCGCTTCAGTGACGGGTCCTACTCGGTGGTGGATGGTGACCAGCCGTGGCTCCTTCGCCAGCGGGGAGGCAAGTATGCGGACTGGCGAGACCTGACCATGACCACCGCCGAGCTGCTGTTGGCCAACCTGCAGGCTCCTACGTATGCGGACGGTCGCTCGCGCGGTTGGCGCTTCACCATCCCGATGGCTGGCCCGATTCAGTACCCGACCATGGATCTTCCCGTCGAGCCCTACACGCTGGGGGCGCTCATTGCCAACGGTGGCCTTACGGGAAGCAGCGCCACCCTGACGACACCAGACCACGAGGTCGTGACGCGCATCCGCCGGCACTACGCCATCCCTGCCTGGCGGCCCAGCGCCCCGGGTGAAGTCTGCGCGCGCGGGACCGTGCGGGGAACCATCGCATCGATCCGCCGGCTCGGGCTTGACGTGCACAGCGCGGACAAGTTCATCCCGGCGACATACCTCCGCGGCGATGTCGAGCAACGAGTGGCGCTGCTCCAGGGCCTGATGGACGGTGACGGCGCAAGCCGAGGGGCACGGCGGGCCTCCGTGCTGTACTTCACGTCCAGTGAGGCACTCGTGCGCGAAATGAGGGAACTGGTAACCAGCCTTGGCGGAACGGCCAGCGCCCGCTGGTACACGCGGCCCGGTCGCCGGCCGGAGGCATCCATGGGCCTGATGCTGCCAAGGATCATCGAGCCGTTCCACACCTCGGCGAAACGGCGTGGCGTACCGCAGAAGGTCACACAACCACGGCGGGCAATCGTTGGGGTGCAGCCCCATGGCGAGGGGCGCATCCGCTCTTTCAGCGTGGCCGCACCAGACGGCCTCTACGTCGTGGGCCGCGACCACGTCCTCACCCACAACGGCACCTCCTGGCCAATGTCGCCTACATCGTCGGTTTCCACCCGACCCTGCTGATCTCCCTGGAGATGAGCGCACCCGAGGTCTACAACCGGCTCCGTCGCATCGCCCAGTTCTGGAACCCGCTGGCCACCGACGACGACATCACCCACGAGTTCGCACGGCTGCGGATCGTGGACCAGCGGATGCAGCTCGGGGACATGGGCCGGCTGGTCGAGGAGTTCGAGGACGAGACGGGGGAGCACCCGCACCTGGTGATGGTCGACTACCTCGGCTACTACGCGAACGGCGTGCCGGGCGGCTCCCCGTACGAGCCCAACTCCAAGGCCGTCATCGGCCTGAAGGAGGAGGCCAAGGCGTGTGGGGTGGCGGTGATCGTGCCCCACCAGGCCGGCCGCTCCGCTGCGGGTGGAACGCCCGTTGGCGTCACCGACGCCCGCGACTCCGGTGTCATCGAGGACACCGCAGACATCTTGCTCAGCCTGTACCGGCCGAGCGACGCCGACCGTCAAGGGGACGCGGTCGACGGCACGGTCCGGTCCGAGGTTCTGAAGAACTGCACAGTCTCGTCACGGGAGAGCGCGGTCCGGAATCGTGTCTAGCTACGCCCCGCTGCGCGACCCGAACCGGCTGTGGGATCGAGTCGACTTCGATGGGGCCTGCTGGATGTGGCTCGGGCCGGTAAATCGGAGTGGCTATGGGCACCTTCGCCGGTTCGGTTACGTTCATCGACTGGCGTGGGAGCTCTTGAGAGGCCCAATCCCCGAGGGGATCACGGTCGACCACCTGTGCCGGAACAGGGTCTGTGTGCGTCCCGACCATCTTGAACTAGTAACGCGCGCTGAGAACACTCGTCGAGAGAATGCTGCCCGTAAGTGCTGTCCAAGGGGTCATGTCTACGACGCCGCGAACACCTACCTCTACAAGAACAAGCGGGGATGCCGAACCTGCCGCGCAGCCCAGAGTCGTCGAAGCGCTCGCGAACCAGACTCGACAGGCCAGCGACCTCCTCCTGACGCGGGAAGAGGTCACTGGTTGAAACCCACTATTGCCCACCATTACGAAATGGCCTCTGCCGCTCGACCGCCTTCGCGTTCGTGAGAAGGACGTCACGGGATGCGGAACGGCCGACCGATAGGTGCCCACGACTCGCGTACATCCCCTTCGGCCTCCGGTTGCCGCTGTGCCCCGTGCAATGAGCCGACAATGCCTCCTCGGAGCGATAGGTGATCCGTTTCGTTCCACGCACGAGCCAAAGCTCGAGGTAGCGGTCACCTGGCGGTCGACGTAGATCAATCGATCCTCGAGCTGCGCCCGATCGCGCCTCCAGACATTCAGAGTCAAGGTTGCCTCGTGGGTCGGTGCCTGCGCCGGGCTGGGGTCGAGCCTGAATCTTGATCTGGACTTTCAGGAGGATCCGCTCGTTCCTGGCGACCTCTGCTGGTGAGGCTGGGGATCGCGGACCGTCATTCCTCACCGGGCCGCTGGGCGTGCCAATCGCGCCCTGGCCGCCAGAATCCTTCGCCTGCCGCTGTTGAGTCCGTGCCACGAATGGGAGCCTCTGCGCCCATCGGCCCCCGGCCGAGGCGAATCACTCGCACACGGCGCTTGGAACTGCGTAACTTCTGCCCCGTGCTGGCGGGCCCCGACTGTTGACGTGTCGCCGGCTTTGCGGACTTCGGCGATTGACCATTTGCCAACTTGGCGGACGTCCGCGCCTTGGTGCCGACGTTTCGGCAGAAGGCGCCGCCCTTCCTCTGATGCCGAGGAAACAGCCCTTTGGCATTCAGAACCACGGCTTTGCCGCAGGCGTCACAGCGGGCGCGCAGCGGATCACTTCCCATAAGCCCCTCCTCGACGATCGGCGTGATCGTAGCCGCCCTGCCACCAGGCATGAAGCGACTTGGCCAATCGTGCCCAGTGCGAGCAGCGCTGTCGGCACGCAACAGGTCGCCCACCAGAGTCCGCCGCCCGGGGCTCTCGGTAGGTCAGGATGTGGCGTCCACTCCTGCTGGCGCTGCAGGCGTCGCGAGAGTCCCACGCGCAAAGGCGGAGAGGATACGTCGGTGTGTCTGGCGGGGAAGCTGACGGGTCCCCGGTTCACCCAGTGGCGTTCCGGGTCGAGCTGGTGCCGTAGCCAGCAGGTCGTCGAGGCCAGCCCGTGACAACAGAAGCAGGCCATGTGTAGCCCGTGTGCAGGTGACGGCTAAGCGTCCAAAGGCAGAGTTGAAGTCGTCCAACGCGCTTGCCCCGGACAGGGGATGAATCGCCACCGTGATGGCATTGGTCTGCCCCTGCCATGAGTCCACGGTTGATGCCACGACGAGACCCTCGGGAAGGTCGTGCGCCTCGACGAGGCGGTCGACGACGTCCTGCGCGTCATCGACCGCTTGGTTGCGCGTCGCCAGCACAGCGATCATCGGATCGTTCTGCGGTTGGTCCTTCGACGTGACCCGCCAGTCACCATCGGGAGTCCCGTGCGTGTCATAGGACGCCTGCCTTGCCAGGACACCGCTGGCGATCAGGTCGTGGAGCAATGACTCAAGCACGGACATCAGCGGCATGTCGATGTCGGCAGCCTCTGCTTCTGCCAATCCGGAGACCTCGAGGAGGGTGGGCACCCCAGACGCAACTTGCTCCCATACGGCCGATGAGGTCGCTGGCATCGCGCCGATATCGAGGACTCGATCGCCCGGCGCTGCGACGCAGTCGAGCCGATCCCAGTCCGCGTAGAAGGCCCGCCAGAGCGGCAGCTGTGCCGCGGTTGGGCGCCATACCGTCGGCATGTCCATCGCCCACGTCGCCTCATCCCCGACGTAGGCGGTTGGCCACGCCCTGTAGGGGTTGTATCCCGCGTCGCCGCGCCAAGGGTTCTGCGACGCGTCAAGGGGCGGCAGCTGACCGACGTCACCCACGCCCACGATGACCGGCGCGTTGTTGTCGATGCGCCGGAACCGGTGCAACGGGAGTTGCCAGGCCTCATCGATGAAGAGCACGTCAAAGAGCCGCTCACCGTTCTTCCCGGGACCTTGCGCGTTCTTGATCCGCCAGCCGACCGCTTGGATCATGTGGGTCGTCGCGACCACGACGGACGCCTCGGGCGGTACCTCGGTGTACGACGAGACGACGGTGCAGGTCTGTCGCACTGACGTCGGGACATCGACGAACCGCTTCTTGCTCACGAGCAGGCAGACGGCGTCCTTGCCCAATTCGGTTCCCAGTTCGCCGGCCAACGGGAACACCTGCTTGTTGGCGAACGCGGTCACCCCGATCCGACTGGTCGATGGGTGGGACACCGCCTCCGCGACCATGCGACGAAGGGCATGCGACTTGCCCGCGCCGGCAGCGGCCTTGAGCAGGATCCGTTCGTATGACTCCTCGCCGTCGAGGACCGACTGAAGAGCACCGATGGCTTGGGTGGTGACGTCGGTGTTGAGGATGGCCGCGGCCGAGTGGTGAGCGGCAGTTCCGTTGTCGAGGGCCGGCTGAGTGAATGTGACGGTCATGGCAGCTCAGTCCAGGTCGTCGATCGTCAGGGAATCTGGGGCGCGTGCCTCATCGCCGTTCTCGTCACCTTCTGTGGGGGTGCCTGTCGCGACCGTGTCGAACTGGTCCTCGTCGACCACCGGCGGCCAGACCTGCGGGTTGAGCTCTCCCAGCGCACGTCGCTCAGCGATCCAGTCGGCTGTGTCGGCCTCGCTCGCTTCGTGGGGTCGGCAGCACCAGCGATGGCCATCCGGGTCGTCGGAATAGTCCCCCTCCTCACAGGATGCCTTGGGCGCACTCGTCTGATCGAGGCTTGGTCGCGCGATGCTGATCTCGTGCCCAGACTTGAACGTGGCGCCGATCCACTCGCCGTCGAGGACGACGAGGTCGTCGCCGACCTTGAGTTCTGGGCAGACCTTGAAGTGCCAGAGCAGCGAGCCGTCAACCTCGGTCTGCTCATCGGCCTCGAGGACGCCCACCGGCTGCTGGCTGAGCTTGAAGCTCCCCATGAGCGTCTTGAGCGCCGTCCCGGGCAGATCCACGGAGGGGCCCGCGGGGCTGTGGGCGACGTGGATCGTCGACTCATCACCAATGCGTCGTGAGTGCACGATCAACCTCACCGGGTTGACCGATGCAACGGTGGCTCGGGCCACCTCACGGGTGCCAGCGTTGCTGGCCATCTCGCGCGCGACCTGCGGGTTGGCCAGAGCACGCAGCTGCGAGTCGAGTCGGCGATCCGCGTCGAGCTGGTCGACCTGGTCGTTGCGCCACACCCACGACACCCGTCCGAAACGGACGAGGTCCGAGGCGTGGAGCTGTTCGCGGCGTCGCCATACCCGCTGCGACTCGGCCTCGAGTGCCAGGTAGGCCTCCCGCATGGTTGAGACGGGCAGCGCGTTGAGGACGCCGATGGCGGCGTCCACCACTTCGCACTTGTAGGCGAGTTCTTCGAGAACCAAATCCTCGTATGCCGCGTGCTCACCTCCGCGACTTCGGCGGCTGGCTCGATCTGGCGCTGCCTCTCGCGACGCGGTCCGCGAGGCGCGGTGGATCGCGTCAGACTGTGCGTTCGATAGGCGAGCGCCTGGTGTGGAGATGTGGGTCGCGATATCGTCGGACACCGTCCTGTGGTCAAGGGCCGAGTCGGCGAGGGCCCAGCGGACGAGGTAGTCCAGACGCCCCGCGTCCGACCGTGGTCCACCTGGCACAACGTGGCCGGCCAGCACCGACCGGAGGTCGACAAGTGCGCTGCGCAGCACGAGGGCCCTCGACCGGTCGGCCTCAAGGAGGAAGCTGACGGCCAGACGCTGTCTCGCCGTCAGTGGGTCGGGAACCTTCGCGGGATCACCGTTGAAGGTCAGGGCCGGCCGGCCCATGTCCAGGTCGCGCTGCCAGCGCAGCCGGCTGATCTCGACGCCCGCCAAGGAGTCGGCGATGGAGACGAGGACGTCCCCGGTCACAGCGTCTGGCAGCACCAGGTGCGCAGCTGCGTCTCCGGCGGTGCTGAGCGCCAAGTCGAGCGCGCCGCCGACGGCCTCCATGACCCGCAGGCGAGTGAGTGGGGACTGTGGGTCCTCGAACACCTCGTGCTGCCACGCACCGGGACCGTGCGGACCGATCGTCTGGATCGCGATGCCGTGGAGACCCAGGGCCGCGGCGTCCGACTTCGCAACGACGATGTTCACGGTGCCGGGCATCCCGGCGGCGTCGACGCGCTTCTGACCGGTGAACTCGGGCAAGCCACTCATGGTGGCACGCACCGTGGCAACCAAGGACGCGGGGGAGCCGTCGCTGGGCTCGACCCCCTCGAGGAGGGGGAGGAGCCCCGGCCGCTGTTCCGGTCGGATCCCCAGTTCGATCAATCGGGATAGGGGCTCCTTCGACGCCCGAATCTCCGAACGGCAGTGGTTGAAGAGAGCACACGAAGCGCAGCTCGAGGGATCAAAGGTCGCCTCCAAGTGGGCGACGAAGTCCTCGACGTCCGACAAGGGGACGTCGGCCCCGCCGCTGGCGGCCAGGAGACGCTGGCGTTCGGCGACCTTTTCCATGACCTCGTCGCGGTGGTCGTCGAGGCACTCCACGACAGCTTCGGGCTGCAGATAGGCGTTGCGCGGCACCGCGAGGGCGCCCCAGGTATGCACCTCCATATCCTTCGGCAAGCTGCTCCACTGCGTGACCGACTCCGCGCCCAGGGCTACTTGGAGGAAGCCCTTGAGCATCCGACCGTCATCGATACGCGACCGCACCCGCTCGTAGTCCTTGGCGTCACCCATCACCAGCCAGGAGCCGATCACCTGCCCGGTCCCGTCGGCCTCGGTGCCACTGACACCCTTCGCCCGTCGCGGAGCGACGATCGCGAAGTCGGGTTTCACCGGTGTGGCGCCCTGCACGCCCTCCATGCCGGCGAAGGGGACAGCCATGCTGGTCACCATCGTCGCAGTCGCCTCGTGGACGGCCTTGAGATGCGCAGCGGCCAATGCCCTGGCGGTCGTGGCAACGTTGACCTTGCCGTCAGCTCGCCGCACCGCCGTCGGCCGGGACAATTGAAGAGCACCCACGGCAGTCGTGAGCAGCTCCGAGACGAACTGTTCGTGGCGTACCAGGCGTTCGAACGTCATGGCACGCATCCATCGCGCCTCAGGGATGCCGGCGGAGGTATCGGGGTTCTTGAGCTCCTTGGCGAGGGCTCGTCGGCTCATGCCAATGACGAGCGGATCCGTGTGGCGGAATCGTTCGCACCCTGCGTGTGCGGAGGCGGCGACGGCGCTGCTGCCACCCCCCGTGCTCAGCCCACCCACGTCGCGTACCTCCTCAACCCTGACGAAACACCCACCACGATGACCTGCGAAAAGTCACAATAGGGGCGATCCGCGCCGAAGGCGGCTGGTTAGGGTGTGGACACCGTCAAACGAAGTTCGAAGGGGAGCACTGACTGTGGTCGAGTCGACCTTGGAGTACCTGCTGGAGAAGCTCGACCAGATCTGGACGACCTATGGGGAAGACAAGACGGGGAAGGGCTCGGCCTTCGAGCGGTTGATGGCGAGCTACCTGCGCACGGCACCGGAGTTTGCCGATCGGTTCGGCGAGGTCTACCTCTGGGACGAGTGGCCGGACAAGGGCAAGCAGCACGACCACGGCATTGACATCGTCGCCCGCGACATCCACAACGGCGGCTGGTGCGCGATCCAGTGCAAGTTCTACGACCCGCAGCACCACATCTCCAAGGGTGACATCGACTCTTTCATCGCGGCGTCGGCCAAGCCCCAGTACACGGGCCGGATCATGTTCTCCACGGCGAAGGACTGGGGGCCGACGGCTGAAAGGCAGCTGGACGGTCTGACAATCCCTGTGACGCGGATCGGCGTCAACGACCTCCTCGAGAGCAAGGTGGACTGGAGCCAGATCGACTGGCAGGAACCGCAGACCTACCTGCCGCTCACGGGCAAGAAACAGCTCCGACCTCACCAGAAGATCGCCAAAGACGCCGTCATCAGCGGCCTCGCCACCCAGGACCGCGGCCAGCTGATCATGGCCTGCGGCACCGGTAAGACCTTCACGAGCCTCAAGATCGCCGAGCAGCTCGCCACGGACAATAAGGCCAAGGCGACAACAGTCCTCTTCCTCGTCCCGAGCATCCAGCTGGTCAACCAGACCTTCCGGGAATGGGCCCAGGAGACCGAGCTCCCGTTCCGCGCCTTCGCTGTCTGCTCCGACGTCAAAGTCGGCAAGGGCGGATCGAAGCCCGCCGACGACCCCGAGGACATCGCCGTCACGGACCTCATCATCCCTGCGACGACCGACACCAAGGCGCTGGCCGCCAAGGTCAAGGAGGCGCACGAGAACGACCGCTTCACGGTGATCTTCTCGACCTACCAGTCGATCGATGTCGTCGCCCAGGCCCAGCGCGATGGTGTGCCTGAGTTCGACCTCGTCATCGCCGATGAAGCACACCGCACGACCGGCGTGACGCTGGCAGACACTGTCGAGTCCCAGTTCGTCCGGGTCCACGACAACTCCTACATCGATGCCGCCAAGCGCCTCTACATGACGGCGACGCCCCGCCTCTTTGACCCCAAGGTGAAGGAGAAAGCCACCACCAACGACGCCGTTCTCGTCTCCATGGACGACGAGAGCCTCTACGGGCCGGTGCTCCACCGCCTTGGCTTCGGCGAGGCCGTCGAGAAGGACCTGCTCACCGACTACAAGGTGCTTGTCCTCAAGGTCGACGAGAGCTTCGTGGCCGAGTCGTTCCAGTCCGAGCTCGCCCAGTCCGGGGAGATCAAGCTCGAGGATGCCGCCAAGCTCATCGGTTGCTGGAACGGACTGGCCAAGCGCTTCGGTGATGCCGCGACCGCCGACGACCTCGATGGTGACGACCTCACCCCGATGAAGACCGCCGTGGCGTTTGCGGCCAACATCAAGGCGAGCAAGGCAGCCCGAGAGGCCTTCCCCAGCATTGTGGACCGTCTCATCTCGACCTACGCCGACGAGCAAGACTCCGGTGATGCCCGCGAACGCAACCGCATGCAGGTCGAGATCCGCCATGTCGACGGGACGATGAACGCGGTCGAGCGTGGCAACGAGCTGGCGTGGCTCAAGTCCGGCTCGGAAGAGACCGACAACGTATGCCGGGTGCTCACCAACGTGCGCTGCCTCAGCGAGGGCGTGGACGTGCCGGCGCTCGACGCGGTCATGTTCCTCACGCCTCGCGGCTCGCAGGTCGACATCGTCCAGTCCGTCGGCCGGGTCATGCGCAAGGCGGCCGGCAAGAAGCTCGGCTACATCGTCCTGCCCGTCGTCGTCCCGTCCGGGATGTCGCCCGAGGCGGCACTGTCGGACAACAAGCGCTTCCAAGCGGTGTGGGAGGTGCTTCAGGCTCTCCGCGCTCACGACGACCGCTTCAACGCGATGGTCAACCAGCTCGATCTCAACACGAAGAGGAACAGCAAGATCATCTTCGTTGACCCGACCCCAAGACCACCACGAGACGACACGACGCAGCTCACGCTCCCGTTCGGGATCGAGGAGTGGCGCGACGCCATCTACGCGCGCATCGTCAAAAAGGTCGGCGAACGTCGCTACTGGGAGACCTGGGCCAAGGACGTCTCCAAGATCGCCGAGCAGCACATTGTCCGCATCACGGGCCTGCTCGCGGACTCGGAGTCGACCGCCGCCAAGGAGTTCGAGATCTTCCTCACCGGCCTGCGCGGCAACCTCAACGACGGCATCACTCAGATCGACGCGGTGGAGATGCTCGCGCAGCACCTCATCACCCGCCCCGTCTTCGAGGCACTGTTCGCGGGGTACGACTTCGCCGCGCACAACCCCGTTGCCCAGACGATGGAGCGGATGCTGGGCGTCCTCGACGAGCACTCCCTCGATGCGGAGAACTCCGAGCTCGAGAAGTTCTACAACTCGGTTCGCGGACGGGTTGAGGGTGTCGACAACGCCGAGGGCCGGCAGCGGATCATCGTCGAGCTCTACGACAAGTTCTTCGCGACGGCATTCAAGCGCACCGTCGACAAGCTCGGCATCGTCTACACCCCCGTCGAGATCGTCGACTTCATCCTGAACTCCGCTGACGAGGTCCTGCGGAAGCACTTCGGCCAGGGACTGACCGACGAGGGCGTGCACATCCTCGACGGCTTCACGGGCACCGGCACCTTCATGGTTCGACTCCTCCAGTCCGGGCTGATCAAGCCTCATGACCTGGCTCGGAAGTACGCGAACGAGCTGCACGCAAACGAGATCCTGCTTCTCGCGTACTACATCGCCGCGGTCAACATCGAGACGACGTATCAGGACCTTGTGCGTGGCTCGCTGGAGGAGGAGGCGGCTTACGAGCCGTTCCCCGGGCTAGTCCTCACCGACACGTTCCAGTCGTACGAGCAAGGGGACGAGGACGACCTGGGCGTCTTCCCAGAAAACAACGAGCGAATCAACCGCCAGCGTAAGCTCCCCATCACCGTCATCGTCGGCAACCCGCCCTACTCATCGGGCCAGGACAGCGCCAACGACAACAACGCCAACGAGAAGTACGAGACCCTCGACACTGCGATCCGCGACACGTATGCGGCACGGTCGACGGCGACGAACAAGAACTCGCTCTACGACTCCTACATTCGGGCGATCAAGTGGGGCTCACTGCGGATCAAGGACCGTGGCGTCATCGCCTTTGTCACGAACGGCGGCTGGCTCGACTCCAATACCGCCGACGGAATGCGTCTGTCGCTTGCGGACGAGTTCTCCGCGATCCACGTCTTCAATCTTCGCGGCAACCAGCGCACAGCCGGAGAGCAGTCACGCAGGGAGGGGGGCAAGGTCTTCGACGCCGGCTCGCGAGCCACGGTCGCCATTACAGTCCTCGTCAAGGACCCACAACAGTCTGGCCCGGCAACGATCCACTACACCGACATCGGCGACTACCTCACTCGCGAGCAGAAGCTCGCCAAAGTCGCCGAGCTCGGCGGGGTGACGAGAATCGAACTCGCGTCCTCCCTTACCTCCAACGAGCACGGCGATTGGCTCAACCAACGTCGCGACGATTTCGAGTCGTTCCTGCCCACAAGCGGGCCCGTAGCTTCGGCCCTGTTCCGATACTCGGGACCGGGTGTACAGACAAACCGCGACTCTTGGGTTTACAACGCCTCGTTGGGGCGATTGGCGGCAGCAATGCGTAGTGCCAGTCACGAGTATCAGGCGGCCGTAGATGGCAAGCGAACGAACGATCCATCGCGGATCAAGTGGTCGTCCTCTCTTGAGGCACGCCTAGTTCGTCGGGAGCCGATTGACTACCGAGATGATGTGGCCACGGTGGGTCAATACCGGCCATTCGAGCGAAGCTACCTACACGCCGACCCGCGCTGGATCCACCGTCCCGGTTCCATGTCTAGGACATTTCCCAGCCTAGCAACCGACAACTTCGGCTTCTATGTGACAGGAACGAGTGCAGCCATGCCTTTCACTGCTCTCATGACCAGTCGGATTCCGGACCAGGCCCTGTATGGCGGGCAAACAAATGGCCAGTTCATGGCTCGCTGGGAATACCAGAAGGTGGACGAGCACGGAGCGCTTTTTGACTCCAACGACGGCGATACCGTCGATGGGTATCGGCGGATCGACAACATCACGGACGAGGCGCTGGGGAGGTTTCGGGCGGCATACGACGAGTCGTTCACGAAGGACGACATCTTCTTCTACGTGTACGGGCTACTGCACTCACCGGAGTACCGCGAGACCTACGCATCCGACCTCAAGAAGATGCTGCCGCGCATCCCCCTGGTTGACGACGCCCAGCCCTTTGTGGACGCCGGCCGTCGGCTGTCCGAGCTGCACCTCGGGTACGAGTCAGCGACTCCCTACCCCCTCGATGGGTTGGACGTGGATGCGCCGAAGAACGACACGGCATACGGAATCTTCAGGGTCGAAAAGATGGCGTTCGCGAAGCAGCGCGACCCGGAGAGCAAGAAGCTCGTCGCCGACAAGTCGACGGTGATCTACAACGACCGGATCACGCTGAGCGGGATCCCGGAGGCGGCGCACCGCTACATGCTCGGGTCGCGCTCCGCGGTCGAGTGGATCATTGACCGCTACCAGGTCAAGACCGACAAGCCGTCCGGGATCGTCAACGACCCCAACGACTGGAGCCGCGAAGTCGGAGACCCGCGCTACATCATCGATCTGCTCGCAAGGATCGTCACCGTGAGCCTCGAGACGATGCAGATAGTCGACAACCTGCCGCCGCTGGCGATCCTGGAAGACCAGCAGTCGCACAGAACGCAGCAATCGTGAGTGGGATAGAGCTCACCTCCGAAGTTGCGCCGGAGCCGCCATTCAGGGAACAGTTCCCCGGCTTGCGGCCCCTTGCGTCATGGCGTCTTTCGGGTCGCGAGGTGGCTCCGCTCATCCGTACCCATGGCGAACGGCTCGAACTGGAGTGGCTCGAGCGTCATGGCATCCACACAGTGGCAGACCTGCTTGCGATCGGACCCGAGGACATCGCGACGTGGAGCGGGTTCGGCGTCACCAAAGTGGAACGGCTGTCCATGTTCACGCGCCGACTGGATGCCGCGGCCACGGACCTGCTCGGTAAGCGACTCCTGCTGGACGGTTCCGCGACTCAGCCCAAGGGCGCTGCGCTGCTGTTGGCGGACTCTGTGCAGGACCTCACCTCCTTGGTTGGGTGGGCGCGTCTTTCGTCCGGGGCCGTGACGGTGGGGGATCTCGTTCGTTGCCTGGCCGCTGGTGTTGGGCCGGAAGACGTCGTCGATTCGGTTCGCCAAATCCTTGAGAGCCCGTTGCCTCCCGTGGACCTCGATCCGTTGGGCGACCTGCGGTCGTGGATTGGCACTCTGGACGCTCGTGATCGCGTCGTGCTCGAGCGTCGGCTGGTTCGCTTCGAGAACTCGACGTTGGACGAGATCGGAAGCGAGTTCGGTGTCACGCGCGAACGCATCCGACAGCTCGAGGGAAAACTCAAGGGCCGCCTTCAGCAGTGGTTGAGTTCGGATGACGGACGAAGCGTGAGGTGGGCGCTGCACCTCTTGGACGGAGGCCTTGGTGCCTGTGCCCCCGACTCGGAGGTTCCGCTCGTTGGTGAGGATGGCGGCCACTCGGAGGAGTTCGGTCTGCTCCTGTACCTGGCTGACATGGTCTGGGAACGGGACGAAGGTGTGATTCGCCGGCGGAACTTCGTCTGGCCCGTTATCCAAGACATTCCACTGGTCGACGGCGGTCCAGTGGTCGCGGAGAGCGGTCTGCGCGCTCTGCTTCAAAGCCGAGGGGTCGTCAATGACCACCTCGAATGGGCCGTTGGCCAAGTCCAGGGCCTCAACCGACACCTTGGCATTCTCGTGGTCTGGCCCGCCAACATGGTCGACCAGAGCATTGCGGTCCTGTGCGTGAGTGGCGTGCCCATGAGCGACACCGAGATCGCCCATCGCCTGGATCGCGACATCAGCGTTCGAGGACTGAGGAACAGGCTGATGGAAGACGACCGGTTCCGACGGGTCACCAAGAGTGATTTCGCGCTGACTGCCTGGGGGCTGCCAGAGTACGGCGGGATTGTTGCCTCCATGGTGCAGCGGCTCGAGGACCAAGGCTCCTGCACGGTGGGGGAACTCGCCCGGTACCTCGAAGAGCGCCACTCCATCAACGCGGGATCAGTCTCGGCGTATGCGAGCGCGCCCATCTTCATCCGGGAGGGCGACCTCCTGCGAATACGGCGTGCCGACGAGCCGTACACGCCGTCGTTGAACATTTCCGACGTCAAGGGCTTATACCGGCTTGGGCCGAGGAAGTTCGTCTGGCACCTTCCGGTGGACCACGACCTGCTCCGGGGTAGCGGGCGCTTCTGCCCCTCTGAGGTGGCGACTGCGATAGGCGTGTACCCCGGCCGCAGCGAGACCTTGGCGACCCCCATCCGGGACATCCGTATCACCTGGACTGCGACCACGCACATGGGTCCTACGATCAGCAGCCTGCGTGCCCACGCCGAAGAGTTGAGAGCGGACAAGGGAGATCGCCTCCGAATCGTCGTTGACGGCGCTGCTTGTACCGCCGATGTGTCCCTCGCCCCGAAGACCCTCGGTGGTGCTGAAGGCATCGCTGAGCTTCTCGAAATCGCCCCCGATGGAGTCGCGACCTCGACTTCATTGATCGAGCAACTAGGACGCTCAATGGATGTCGCGCCCGAAGAAGTGGAACGGAAGCTTCGCCAAAGAGGTGATGACGAAATCGCCGATGTCGTTGGCGCCGCACTCAATGAAGGAGCTCTGACGTGATGGAGGGCAGTGAGCGGCTCGCTGAGGACTCTGTCGCTGAGGTCACCTTGTTCCTGGACGAGGACGGCGGACTGCTCGTCCGCGGCAGCTCCCAAGCGGTGGACACGGTGCTTGCAGAACTGTTGACACCGGCTGAAATCGAGGCGCACCGCCAGGTCGCGTCCCGCGTGGCTGACGTCACGGCCGCAGGCGCAAGCGTGGCCGCGATTGCAGTAACCGCACAGGAGTACCTGCGACCAACCGCCGCCAGCTTGGAGAAGCTGAGCCGCCTCGGAGCCCAGACGGACAGCTCCGGAGCTCTGCGGGGCTACGTTCGCGACAACGGCCGGTTCGCTGGGAACCTCTCGTTCGAAACGGTTTCCTTCGGAGCCGAGCAAGCGCTGGCCCTCCAGACTGCCGCCGTCACCATGGCGCTGCGGACGGCCATCGCGAACGTCGAGGCCGCCGTCGAGCAGGTGGAGGAGAGGGTCTCGGACCTCCAGCGCAGACTCGGCGCAAGGGAGGTGGGCGATGTGGTCGGCGCCTACCGTCGCCTGGACCGAGTGGTGGCTGCGACGGCCACTCGAGGACACCTGCTGGATGCCGATTGGGACGCCGTAGCCGGCGCCGGGATCGAGCTGGATCGCGCTCTGGAGTCGATGCGCGCCTACGTCATCAAGACCGTCAATGCGATCGATCCTGACGCCCGGCTGCCCAAGCGGGAGGCCGCCGTCGAGGGCCTCAGCGCTACCGATGGAGTAGGGGGCACTCTGAAGCTCATCCTGGTAGCAGAGCAGGCGCTCCACCTGTGGGAGTACCTCCGTCTGGAGCGCGTGCGGCAGACCGACCCGGGTCACGTCGAGTCAGCACTGGGTGAGGCCCGCTCGTCTCTCAAGTCCCAGAGGGCTCATGACGAACGGCTCGTGGCAGCTGCAGTAGAGCGGATCGAGCGAGTCCGCACCATCGACCCCCTCGAGGTCCACCACCTCATCGCCATCCCCAGCATGGAGGTCGCGTCCAACCGTGCCCTTGACGAGCTGGAAGCGTTCGCGGAGGCGGCACGTGCACCCGTCCCGACTATCGGGCGTGACCTCACCCGCCCGGCTCTGTCCGAGACCCGGGCCGAGGCGAAACGAAAGGCTCTCGACGCGAAGGACGACGTGGTCGAGGTGGCTCGTCTCACTGGGAAAGCCACAGCCATGGGCGCGAAGTACGCCTCCAAGAAAGTGCGCCGCTCGAGCCCTCCCTCGCCGTCGGCCAACGAGTAGCTCGTCCTTCACGACCCGAGGAGGTCGAACAGCTAGTCAGGGCTTAGCAGTGGCACACATCAACCTCGCGTGCGAGCTGGGAGACAATGTCGTCGGTGGGAGTTGCGCCGACGATCAATAGGTGGCGGGTGAGCAGCAGCGCCCGCCGCATCGAGCCGGCGGGTCTGGTCGCGGCGTCGTGGCGGNGAGCTACCGCCTACCCGGGGAGTGGGCCCCCGGCGATGCGTCTACCGGCTAGGGTCGGGAAGCCGGAGGCTGGGCGTCCATCCGGCCTGGTCTGGGATGTCCGACGCTGGGACCGTACGGGACCCTAGCTGTCGCGAAAGGGGAACCGACGATGCTGTTTGACATGACCGATGGGGCGCTGGTCGCCGTGCCCAAGACAACGTTTGCGGCGGAGAAGGTCCTTGAGCGAGCGCACCTGCAAGCGGCGATTCGCGACAACATCAGAGTCCTCGACGAGGGGCTCCTCGTGGTGGCCGAGGAGTTCGGCGAGTTCGAGGACACCCACCGCAGGATCGACCTCCTGTGTGTCGACCGAGGCGCCCGACTGGTGGTCGTTGAACTGAAGCGCACCGAAGACGGTGGGCACATGGAGCTTCAGGCCCTTCGGTACGCGGCGATGGTCTCGATCATGACCTTCGACGAACTGACGGCGACGTTCGCCCGCCACCTGAAGGCCATTGGAGATGCCGAGCACAACGTCGATGCTGCCCGCGCAAGGCTGATCGAGTGGCTGGACGCTGTGGAGTTGGACGAACCTGTCGTCAGTCGTGAGGTCGGGGTGATCCTCGCGGCTGCGAACTTCAGTCAGGAGATCACCACGACGGTTCTGTGGCTCAACGAGTTCTATGGCATGGACATCACCTGCATTCGCCTCCGACCGTACCGTCACGAGGGTCGCCTCCTTCTGGACGTGCAGCAGGTGATTCCGCTTCCCGAAGCCGAGGAGCTCATGGTCCGGCTCCGCAAGCGCGAAGCTGCGGCTCGGGACGCAAAGTCAACAGATACTCGAGACCTCACGAAGTACGTGGTCAGGACGCCCGAGGGAGAGACCGAGCCGCTGCCGAAGCGGCAGGCCATCCTCAAACTCGCCCGGGCCCTCCATGACCACGGAACCCCTGCGAAGACAATCGCGGGGGCCGTCGGTGCCAAGAAGATGATGGCCGTGCCTGGGCACCTTGAAGGCGAGACTCTCTGGGAACAGTTCTCCCAGCAACACGCTCAAACCGAGGGGCGTGGGCGCAGGTGGTTCTCCGAGGCTCCCTTTGTGGATGAGGACAGCACCTGGCTGTTGAGCAAGATGTGGGGTACGCAGACGGAGGAGGTCCTCGACCGACTGCTCGACCTTGCGCCGACCGGCTTTGGCTACCGCGCTGCCAATGAGATCTGACGGAGTCCTCATGTGCCACGCGGGAGGGATCCCAATGACAGCGGATGGAACCTGCCGGCTACAAGCACCACCACAAAACGTTGGGCCAGACACATGAGTCTTGTTGAGCGGCTTCGCGCCGATGAGCTCGAGTCGCTCCGATCTGAGGTCCAGGCCGGCCGGCGGGGGCACATTCTCAAGACGCTGGACGAGCGGGGTGGGGCTCAGGATCTTGTCCGCGGGCAGTATGCCGGGCGGTATCCGTTCGAGCTGCTGCAGAACGCCAGCGACGCGGCCGTCGAAGCAGGCCGGGAGGGGCGGGTCCGCTTCGTCCTGACGCCTGAGTCATTGATCGTGGCGGACAACGGGACAGGCTTTGGCCCTGATCAGATTCGCGCGATTTGCGGCCTAGGGCGTTCGTCGAAGGACCCACGGAAGTCCGTCGGGTACAAGGGTCTTGGGTTCAAGTCTGTCGGGGAGATATCTGCGACACCGCAGATCCTTTCCGACGGGGTTCAGTTCGGGTTTGACCAGGTGCGTGTCCGCAGCGATGTCGCGGCTATCGCCGGCGACCTTGACCCCAGCCAAAGGCTGCCGGTGTACGCGTTTCCGTACCTCTTCGACCACGCTGATCTCGGGTCGGACGAAGGCGTGGTGGATGACGCACACGCGGATGGCTTCACGACCATTCTGCGGCTTCCGTTCCGACCCGATGTGCGTCGCGCTGACGTGTCGAGGCAGTTGCTCGAGAGCCTGACCCCTCGTCTACTCGTGTTGCTGACAGGTATTGGACAGCTCGAACTTGTCGGTGCTGGGCCCAAAGTAACGGCTGTCGCGACCCGGACAACCGAGGGCGATCATGAGGAGGTACTGCTCGAGGTAGGCGCGTCCATCGAGCACTGGTTGGTGTATCGACGCAGTCTGGTCGCTCGCAGGGAACTGCTTGACCGGCTCGAGGACGCTTGGCGCGAGGTGGAGACCGTCGGCGTCGCGGTCGCGGTGCCATTGGGCGAGGATTCCCGGCCATCCACGGGGCGTTCCTATCCGCTCCATGTCTACTTCCCCACCGAGGAGGACACAGGGCTGCCGATATTGATGCACGGGGACTTCAGCCTGCAACTGGACCGCCGCCGGCTGGCCACCACGCCCGAAGCATCGCCCTACAACGCCTGGTTGTTGGACGAGGCAGCGGATCTGGCGGCTGCTGTCGTCGCCCCTGCCCTTGCGCGACGGTTCCCGTCAGACCCTGCGGCTGTGGTGGCTCTGGCCCCGAAGAAGGACGGAGTGGGACTTGGGGCGGTGATGCAGGCCAGCATGCTCGAGAAGCTGGGCGATGTTGCGTTCGTCGGCGACACAACCGGCGGTTACCTGACGCCGCGTGCGGGCGCGCTGCTGCCGACTAGCCTTCCAGACCAACTCGGCGCCGCTGACCGGTTCGATCTCACCGGCTGGGCCGACTTGGTAGCCTTGCCCATCCAGTCCGACCCCGGTGCCGCCAGCTTCTTGTCGGCCACGTTGGGCTCGCGGGTGCACGCGCTGGCCGACACGCTGGCGCGGCTGCGGCACCCCGACGAGGCGGGCGCGGCTGACTTCTATCGCCTGTTGGTGGAATGGGCCGAACGCGCAGGGGTCCGGCCATTCGCCGCGGCGCTGTCGAAGGTTCCCGTAGTCCGGACTGCTGCCGGCCATTGGATCGCACCCTCCAACAAGGTGTTTTTTCCACGCCGGCGCGAAGACATCGCCGTGCCACCCGAACTACCCGTCCCGATTCTCGACGTTCCACCGGTCGAAGGGCTCGAGGAGCTGTTGCGGGCAACGGGCGTCCGCGACTTCGAATGGCGCGAGCTGCTCAATGATTACCTCTTACCGCTGCTACTCGACCCTGGCACCGAGCCGCAATTGAGGACCCAAGCGCTGAGCGGTCTGCGGGTGTACCACCAGACCCAGCGCGGGGGTGACCATGCGCTGCTCAGGCGCATCCGGTCTGTGCTCCTCCCGGCCAGGTCATCAACGCGGGTCGGGGCACCGGAGCTAGTGGCGGCCGAGCGCCTGTACTACGGCACCGAGTGGACCGGATCAAGCGATCTGGAGCGTCTCTACGGCCCCTTCGGCCAGCATGAGTTCCTCGACTCCTTGCCTCCGGAGGAGTCCGAGCAGCGGTCCCTGGACATGGCCTTCTTCACCTGGATGGGTGTTAGTGGATCTCCAAAGGTGCTGGAAGCCGAGACCGAGGCACGTGACACCTACAAGGTCGAAAACGTGGTTCGCCACCCGCATCACAGAGTCACCAGCTGGGACGGTTGGTGGCGAGAGGAGCGCACGCAAGCGGCCGCACGATGCGAGCAGGGGCACTCCTATAGCCAGCAGCTCCGTGCCTCGTACGCGCTCGACCGGGTCGAGGCGCTGGCCGCCACCAAAGATCCGGCCCGCCTGTTGCTGCTGTGGAGTGCGCTGGCGGCGAACTGGGCATCGGACTATCAGGCAGCGACACGGGCCACCTTCCACTGTCAGCACCAAGGACATGCTGGCCTCCGTGACCGCACTGCGCCCTCGCTGCTGATGTATCAGCTAACTCGGCCCGAATGGGTCCCCGCCAGGCTGGGCGACGACGTCGCCTTCGTGGCTCCTGGACAAGCTTGGCGACTTGCCCCAGAGACGCCTGGCGGGGTCGCGCGGCGCGTCCCGCTGTTGGCCAGGCAGATGGTCATTGGCCCCGGCGTCGAGCTGGCGACTCGCCTGGGCGTGACCGATGCCGCCAGACCCTCTGGGCCCGATCTGGCGGGATTGCTGCGCCGGCTGCGTCGCGACCACGAGGCCCCCGACCCGGACGAGCGCGAGATCAGCCAGGCGGCGCGCTGGGCGATGCGCAGGCTCAACGACGTACTCGACGACGGGACGGACGTGGACCTAGGGGAGGTGCCGCTGCTCGCGCGACGGGCCGGCCGTACCGTGTTCGACTCCTCGCCGGTGGTGACCGCCGACCCACTGCTGGCCGAGACGTGGGAGGAACACTTCCCGGTGTTCGACGGGGACCGGGACCTGCGTCGGCTGTTCGCGGCGCTCGGGCTACGAGTTCTGGACGACCCCAGCGGCGGCGTGGCCATTACACCGCTACCCAGACGCGTTCGGCCCGATGCCTTGCCGGGGGTCCGCGCGCTGCTCAATCGCGTGAAGCCGTTCCTTGCTGCCGCAGCCATCGCCACAGCTCCCTCGCGCGAACGCGAGGTCATCCGCGGTTTGAACCTTCTAGAGCTCGTGCTGTGCGAGGAACTGATCCTCAGCTACACCTACGAGGGCATCGTGGTCGAGCGCCCCGAGGCGGTGGCCCACATGGCGGTCCGGACCGAGACGATCCGGGGGGCGATCCGTCGGAACGTTGCCACGGCATACCTCGAACTCGACCCAGCCACGGCAGCGCCCGACTGGTATGTCTTCGGGCCCCAGCTCGCCAACTACCTGAGCGTCGCTGCACAAGGAGACGCCTTCGCCGTGCTCATGACCAGCACCGACGCGGACCGGTGGCGCTACCTGGCCGCGCGCCGCATCAACCCATCGGAGATCGACCGACTCAGACAGGAACTCGACCTGCCCGCCGATGAGGACGACCTCGAGGCACTCGTCGACTTCCTGCCTGAGACCGTGAGCGTCCTGGAGCAGCCCGTGGGCGAGCCGCCTGCCCCTGACACGGAAGGGGTCCAAGGCGGCTTCCAAACGCCCGCCAAGACTGCCACGGCAGGGTCTGCGCCACAGGCGCTACCGCCGATCGACCTGGAGAGCGTCGAGATCCACAGCGTCGACCCCGACGCGGTCGAGCGGACGGACAGGCCCGCAACGACAGGCACCACCGCGGGGTCACTCGGGCCCTCCGGGCCCGTGGACCACGCCCGAGATGACGAGCTGAAAAGGACCATTGGGCACCGCGGCGAGGAGGTCGCCTTCGAGCGGGAGAAGGCGCGGGTCCGGCAGTTCGGCGACGACGACCTAGTGGTGTGGGTCTCCCAGCAGAACCCCTTTGCCCCCTACGACATCGAAAGCGTCGACGCGGACGGACAGCGGATCTACATCGAGGTGAAATCCACCACCAGCGCGGACCCGACCGAGGCATTTCCCATCAGCAAGGCCGAGCTGCTGACAGCCGTGCGCGAGCGGTCGCGCTACTACATCTACCGGGTCACCAGCGTCAGCACAGCCACACCATCCATCTTCAGATACCAGGACCCAGCAGGCCTTCTCGCCAGTGGCAAAGCCGACGCAGGCCTCAAGGACGCCCGGATGCGGCTGGGCATCGACAAGACCGTCACCGACGCGGAACCACCGGCATCCTGATCTGGCCTCAGGCTCCTGCACTACGCGCTGAACCCTGTCAGGCTAGAGAGCACGGGAGGTGCATCAGCCACGAATGAGTCAGTTCCCTTCGACGCCGGCCTCCACCGCGCCGGGTCGCGCCGGCGGCTATTGCTACCTCGAGAAGGGATATCCGGTGCCCCCATCGACCTTGACATCGTCACCAAGGCAGCTGGGCCCATCATCAATCTCCACAAGTCACCGTTGCGGACTTGGCGTCGCCGGAGCGAGCTCATGGCGAGGGTTTGAACGCACGGCGGGCGGAGGTGGTTAGTGTCAACCTCAGCCCCCACGGCCAGTGGGGGCTGAGGTCACTGTCCGTGAAGTCGTCGCCCATCGAGACACGCGCTGGCCGGGGATGTATCGGACAGGATGTCTGGAGCACGAAGTTGTGCGCGCCCAGACCGTTCTACGCCTGAGCTTGGGAAGTTGCGCTGGAACTGCGGGGGAGGAGCTGCGTTGGTTGGCATAGGGGAGGTGGTCGGCGGCTATCGGCTACTCAAAATGCTGGGCGCACGAGGGCAAGGGCACGTCTTTCTGGCGGAGGATGACCGCGGATATCAGTACGCGCTGAAGGTGCCACTGGTTGGAAACGTCGTCAGGTTCCGGCGCGAACTTGACGGCGCCCGTGAAGTCGAAAGTGCCTTTGTTGCAAGGGTCTGGGACTACGACCTCTCAACTGATCCCCCCTTTATCGCCTATCAGGTGGTACCTGGCGATCCCTTGGACGTAGCCATAACAACCAGGGAAATCAGCCCTGTCGACTTGCTCTCGATATTCCGCGATGTTGCGAACGGGTTGGCGGACATTCATAGTGTCTCCACCGCGTCGATCCCACAGCTTTCGCATGGCGACTTAACGCTTGACAACGTGATGGTCACTAATCGCAACTCGGCAATGATCATCGACTTCGGAGCCGCCAAGACAGGCATGGATTCAAGCCTTAGTCGTGAGGTCTTTGGCAAATTTGGTTACTTCTCGCCCGAGCAGTTGATCGGTCCGACAGGCGGGGGTCCGGCATCGGATGTCTGGCAGTTTGGTGTGGCGTTAGCAGTGGCGGCGACCGGCCACATGCCGTTCGGCAGCGGGCCAGCGAGCATGCAGCGCGTTCTTGACGGCGTTCCGAATCTTGAGGCACTGCCGACATTCATGGCCCACATCGTGCTTCCCTGCCTCAGGAAGGATCCCCGGAGCCGCCCATCGGCTGAGGAGATTGCTCAGAGGCTCTCTTGGACGATGGGCCGCGATGAAACCGAACTGCGCCGCAGCGGGACAGTTCGACGGGTCATGTCTATCGGATGCACGGTTGGGGCTGACGGCCTCCTACTTCGCCGCGCACGACTCCGTGGCGAAAGCGCCGACAAGATCTGGGCTTGGCCAACGGTCTCCCCTGAGGTCGCTGTCGGCGATCTCCTACTTCGCTCCCCGTGGAGTCGAAGACTGCTTGGCTCCAAATGGGAAGAGATGGATCGGCGTCAGCTACAGCCCCCCGGTAGAGAAGTAGTGGAACCTCCGACCCAATGTCCCAGTTGTGGCGCCGGGCTGCTGCTGACTGCCGGGAACTGGAGGACTGCCCGCCGCCCGGAGTTGCGGCCAGAGCGCCATGTTGAGCCGGTCTACTGCCCCAAGGGGTATGCGTGTCTGCACCAATTGGAGGACACGCTGTCAAGGTTCGCCACCCATACACGGATAGGTGCTTTGCGTGGCCCCATGATCGAACTGGCGGCGGCCGCGGGCCTGACTCCTGCAGACATCTTGGAGGGAGCGGCAAATACGCGTCTGGCCCTTTCGGAAGAGCTGCGCTACAAGGAGCCAGACAGACTGGCCAGGCTTGATCGGGAGAAACGGGCCTTTGCGGAGCGGGCGCGCAATGGAGACGCGATGTCGCTGCTCATGGCGTTTGGGATCCCCGGCCACACCCCGGACTGGGGGTGGCCTCGAACGAAACTGACAGACCTCTTGGCTGACGAGCCCGATGGGGTCTTGCCCCAGATGGCCGACTGGCTTCGCGCGCCGTTTCGCGAGTGGTGGCAGGAGAGAGGAGATGAGGTGAGGCGCGCAAGCCTTGCGCTACTCACGGCCTGACTTGAATGCGAGTGGACCAGTCCGCCCTCCGCGCCCGACTACGTGTGTGCCATCGACTGCCAGCAGGCTTCAAATGGGATCTGCGACGCAGAGGAAGGGGCTCGACTACTGACCGCGCACCATCGACGGAGGCGCCCGCAGGACAGACCCCGAAATGTCCTAAACTTTCCTACCTGCGGCTCACACGGACGAGCGCGCATGCGAATCGCTCACAGGTGAGCGTGATCTTGGTGGATGGCGGTTATTCGCGGATCAGCCTACGCAGGGACTCGGCTTGGCGCACCAGGTCGTCGATAGGGCCGGACCGGGAAGCTCAGGATTGATGAGTAGCGGGACCCAGAGATGCCCGTGATCGTGACGAGCGGACGCGCCGAAGGCAGAGGTCATGGTTCGGGTCCTTAGCGTCTGCCAGTACGGGTGGCTCGCGTCGTAACGGACCCAAATCGGTTCTGAACCCTCGTCGGCAAACTGTGGGCACGGCGACGGTCGCGCTGCCCAAGGAGCAAACGTTGGCATTTGGGGGCTCTCCTCCGTCACCGCTGGACCTCCGGGTTGTCGTGGTGGGACTTGAGGTGTCCGAGGACGGCGTCGAGGTCAGCTACGTCGGAGGGCCTGATCACGATCAGCTCGAGGCCGTGCCGGTCGGCCAGATCGCGCTTCGCCAGCATCTTCGCGTCGTAGGTGGGCGCGCCAGCCATACCTGCGGCCTCGACGTATACCCCGGCGACCAGCCAGTCCGCTCGGCGGCCGTTCGGGTTGAGTTCGCTGTCGTAGGGGTAGCTGGGCTCAACCTCGTGCGGCATGCCGCGGCTGAAGAAGTAGTCGTCGATGTACCGCTCGAGCAGCGACCGACACGGATGCCCGTCCTCCGCGGTCGAATACAGGCCGTAGGAGGGCCTCCAGCCGTCGGTCATCACTCCGCTCTTCTCAAGCCACTCGGTCCACGACCAGCGCGGCCCTTCATCCGAACCGGGGCGCGGAAGGCAGATGCGGAGGAGCAGCTGCCGGGTGACCTCATCGGCGGGCAGGCCGGTCAACGGCGCCGTGAGCATCTCCCGCGCCGGCGGGCCCCCGGTTGCTGCTGCGAGCTGACGGATCGATTCCAGGGCGCCGCGGCTCCTAGTCTCCGTCCACGGGCTCATACTCCCTGCGAGCGCATCTTCGACGCACTCGGCGCAGTATTTGACCGACCCGGTGAACAACAGAGACCGGATGAACAGTGAGTCGAAGAGGAACAGCCGGCCACATGTGACGCAGCGCCCTGTCTGCGGCGTGTCCGGCTCCATGTCGAGTAGGCCGGCGTGAATCAGGGCGGACGTGGCGACGAGAAGCCTGCCGCGGTCATCTTGGGAGAATGCCACGGGGAGGTCCGGCTCGGTCAGGGCCCGACGTCGGCTCCGATCCGTGAGCAGGTCCTTCAGTCCAGGCTGCCCACACGAAGCGAGCTGAGCGGACGACATCTCCGCGAGGAACTGCTGGTGCAGCTGGTGCCCTGGCCTAGATCCGCCACTGCCGCGACGTCTGCGGGGGCCGTCCACCCACGGGAGGTCACCCCACCACGCGGGGTCAACCGTCCGAAGCCGTATGGAAGCTAGAACGGGGGCGTGGATCTGTGAGATACCCGCAGCCCAGGTGACAGCAGCGGCCGCCGACGGCGGCAACGGAGTCGGGGCGATCGCTTCGCTTATGGCTCCCAGCTGCCAGGCCGTCCACACACCGGAGCGATGCCCCCACCACTTGTGCGCGCTATGGCTCTCCTCGAACCGCGAAGGGCCAGAGCCGCGAAGACACGCTTCGACCCCGGCGGCCACAAGGCGGGGAACCAGTCTGCGACTTTCAGGAGTCAGTTTCCGTCTTGGCCGCCGCCGCGGCAGAACCCTGACAAGATCTGCCGGGTCGAAATCCGTGCGATCGACTGTGTAGGACTTTGGCAGCCGACTGCCGCCGGACGGCGGCGGTGGCAGGTCAGGATACAGCTTGTGGTAGAGGTCAGGCCTATACCCGTGTGGTGCCTCGAACCCGATCAGCTCCGAAACCTCAAGCCCATGCCATTCGAGGACCTCGGTGACCGTGTCGAGCCAAGCGTTGGCGGCGCACATGAGTTGGCCATTAGGGAAGAGCACACCCGCGACCGCTGGCTCGAGGTGCATTTGCTCCGGAAGCAGGCGGACCGTCAATTCGCGACCCCCACCAAGGCCGTCGACTCGAGCACTCGCGGTCGGTGACGAGTCCCAGCCACGAAGTGGCGGTAGGACATGGTGCCCATTGGCCTCGAGCAACATGGCAGCCGCGTGCCTGGCGTCCTGGTTGTCGGTCGCCAGGACGTGGGAGGAAAGGTAGAGGCGCCCGATGATGTCTCGGTCTGCCTTCAACAGCACTCGTGAGTCGCCCTGCTGTCCCCAGACCCTCAATGTCAAGCTCTCTACCGCTGGCGCTCGCTCCCCGACGGGGCGCTGACATTGCGCCAGGAGCTTGACAGCCGCGCGTTCCCGGGCGGCCTCCGTCCGCTGAAGCTGAGCGCGAATCCTCCGGCGGACCGCGTCATCGTGGTCCATTAACGTGGCCGACGCAGCCTCGAGCCAGCCGGGGGGCGATTCGGCAGGTGCAGCACGAGTCGGCTCACCGACTCCGACCGCTCCATCCTCGGCGAAGACCATCGTGGTCACGTTCACCGCGTCCGCGACGGCCGCCCCCACACGGTAGGCCCCAGTGACTGCCCCCAACTCGGCTCGTTCGATGGTTTGCGACAGCTCCGGCGACATGACAGCGAACGCGCCGTAGCGACTGGCCACCAGGAACACGACGCTCGGTGGCACCCATGCGGCAGACACCAGGGCCGCATACTGCTCACCTGGCTGCGACGCCTGCTTCTGAACGCGGAGCCCAGAGGCGTTCACGTCCCCAAAACTAGCCGAGGCCAGCCAGGAGCTCCACCACTACCGGCGTCAGCTATCAGGCTCAAACATTCGGTTCGACCCTAGGGCCCCCGCCGTTGGGCCTACCTTCTAAGAGACATGTCGGTGGGTGGCGGAAGGGTGGGTGTCATGAGGGACCACAGGGCGGCGTACGCCGAGACGGCACATCGCGCGGCTGCGCATGTCTTGGAAGTTGAGCCGACGCCGTTTGCGCCGGCACGAATGAGCAAGTACGCCCATTGGTTTGAGGATCCACAGCACGGCAGCCTCGTTGCCGTCATCACCCCTGGCGAGAAGCCGACCGTGACCGACGAGGTGCTCGCGTACGGTCTGGCGTGGCAGCACAACCGGGACCTGCTGCTGGTCGTGCCTGACAACATGGTGATCGAGGCGATCTCCCGCATTGGCTGGCTCGAGACCGAGGTTCGTGTGTTCCATTTCGCCGGCATGGAGGACAGCGTTCCCCAGCCGGTGCGTAGTCCTGGTCGCTTCGCCATCCTGGAATCTATGGCTGAACTGCCCGAGCGCATGCCGAAGAAGGGCGCGTTGAAGGCTGGCCACGACTCGTGGCTCGACAACATCCACACTCAGGAGATCGGGCTGGTCGGCCATGATCGCGGGGGATACCTTTCTTGGCACCACGAAGGTCTCCAGGTGCTGCAGGCCTCCGAGACCAAGGGCGGGCTGCGCATTCGGGCAGGGGTCCAGTACAAGACACCGCAGCCGGGCCGGGAGGTGTTCGACAAGACGTTCACCGGTGCCCCGACCCTCGGTGAGATCGCGGTCATCAATGCGAAGGTCGCGCTTGCGATCGAGGATGGCGGGAGCTTGACCTCGCAGATGCGGGAACACAAGCTCCAAGCCACCCTCAAGGGTCAGCCCGAGGCGCTTGGCCTGACGGACTTGTGGCGCGAGTTCCCTGCGTGGCGCGGCCTGATCACGTCCTCGGTGCCTCCGTTCGGAAGGTCGGGCTTCATTGACTTCCTCGGTGTCGATGCCGCGGGGGTTCTGCATGTCGTGGAGACCAAGATCGGTCACGACCCCAAGGTGGTCCTGCAGGCGCTTGACTACGCGATCTGGGTGCGGGCGAACGATGCAGCGATCCGTTCCCAACTGAAGGACGCGGGGCACATCATCCCGACGCCTCTGGGGTACCCCCCGGCTGGAGGAACGCCGGCACCCATCCACCTGGTTCTGGGGGCGGGGGAGTCGGGAACCGCTTTCAACGGCTACTTGGCTGGGCAGATCGAGGCCCTGGCCGGAGACTGTCGCGTCAGCGTCTACCTGACGGCCGAACCGACCGCGGACACGCTGTCGTTGACCAAGGTTCCGGCGCGTGACATATGGGAGCCGAGCGCGCTGGTCTCGAAGCCGGTCGTCGGACCGCGGTGGCCAGGGGAGCTCACGTCGAGGCTCGGGCAGGGAACCGGGTGAGCCGACCGATCCTGTTTCATCCCGATGACGCCGCCGCAGTCCTGCCGGGCGCGCTCTCGGCACTGACCGACATCCGCAGCCGCGGTCTGGCGCACCGGTACGTGCGCCATGTGCGCAGCTCCCAAGCGTTCGCACTCAACCTGTTCGCACCGCTCGAAGCGGACGGTGTTCGGACCGTGTTTGCCCACCTGGGGCTCGTTGTCGAGGAAGTGGAGGCTCCGTTCTTTGAGTACGAGGACACCCTCGACCGACTCGCCGAGGCGTCCAAACGGAGCCCGCACCGCACCCAGGTCGACGTGCTCTTGCGTGGCGCCACCGATGACGGCCGTAGGGTCGCGGCCCTGATTGAGGTCAAGCTAGGCGAGCCAAACTTCGGGACCTGCAGCGCGTTTGCCAGTCCGGAGAACATCGACCGCGACGTGTGTGGCCGGCCAGGGCTCTTCGGCGGCGACCCGGGCCGCTGCTTTCAGGTCAACAACCACGGATACGGACACCGCCGGTACGCCGAGTACCTCGCGGGGGTCGAGCTCGTCCCACCCTCCCCACGCGCCGATGACGGTGGGTGCTGGGTGCGCGCTGGCCGCAGCCAGCCAATGCGGAACCTTGCCCTGGCGCACATGCTGGTCGCTGAGGGGGAAGCGGACGAGATCGTCTTCGCGTTGTGCGCGCCGGTCCAGCACGAGGCGATGTGGCGACGGTTCGCCGAGTTTCGAGCCGTATTCAGCGACACGAAGTCCGTCACTATTCGAGAATTGCGAGCCGAGACCGTCGCCCGACAGCACCCCGACGGCGGGACAGCATTCGCAGGCAAATACATCCTGGCTTTGAGCGACCGCAACATCAGACGATGAGCGAAGCCCTGACCCGACATGCGAGATCGACACTCGTTATTGGCGTCGCTTGTGCCGGCTAGGCCTGGCGAACCGTGCCGGCAGGACCCGTCCACATACTCCGTCCCACTCCTAAACCAACCGCGACGGCCGCCGTCTGACAAACGATCGTGGGCAGTCAAGCAGTCGCCTGTCAGACTAGGAGCGATCCTCGGCCTGGTCGGCCCCCAGTAAGGCGATAGCGCCCCTCCACAATGGGTCCTAGGTATCCGCGATCCCGCTCACGCTCGGCTCTGGACAGCGAGCGTATCCGTCCATTACGGCGCTGTCGCACGGCGAAATGTCCGGTGGGTGGCGTGTCAACGCATCCGAAACCGGGGCAACGCAGCGATGTCTCCGTCACAATGGCGAGCGGTCCTCATCCGGTCGAAAGTTCTCACGGCCTACATGTCTCGCGGCGGAAACCGTGTGCTTGAGTTGGTGCTCTCCACGCGCTATGTCGGCCCGATTGGTATACAAGGTCTGGATGACGGGGATCAAGACGAACGAGGGGTATGCAATGGCCACCGACCGGACCTCAGAGGCCCGCGCCACTTTGCACCCTCTGGTCACGGACCTCGCAGAGGCGCTTGCGCGTGACGCTGGGTCGCGCGCCGAGATCGTGCGCGGAGACAACCAAAGCTGGCTCGCGGTCGAAGAGACGTCCAGCACGATCACATTCGTCGAGGCCGAGGGAACCGAACTCCGCATCGTTCCGTTCGTAGGGGACTCGGAGGCGATTCGGGGGCGTTCCTTCGTCAATGAGATCAGGCCATCGTGGCTCGATGGTGAGCGCGAGCTGGTGGCTGATGTGTCAGCCCTGCACAGCCACGCCGACCGCGGCCAAGTCATCGACTTGATGCGCGCGGCGTTGGACTACTGGACCAAGTCCGCCGACACCCCGGCACCTGCAGCCGCGGCAGCTCCGGTTGTCGAAGAGCCAATAGCGGCACACGAGACAGCGGAGGTCGATTTCTCCGAAGAGGCGATCGATGCACCGGCCGACGAATCCACGGCTGAGGTCGTCCGGACTGTAGAAGTGCGCCTTCGCGCGGATATCAGCGATCAATGGTCGTGGGCGTCGTCCGCCGCACGCATCCCGCAGATCTCGGATCTAACCGTCGCTGTCGTAGAGCCAATCGAGCACGCTCGAATCAGCGTTGTAGTGCGCGACGCGGACGTGCAGTTCGGCACGAAGCTCGCCTTCGAGGGCTCGCTGAACGCAGGCACCTCCGTCCTTGGCAGTGTCCATGTGCCACTCTCCGCTCGGGTCATGTCGCAGGTGGAGGAGCGGCGGGGTGCCGAGTGCGTCATCACCCTCGACGACGCCGGCTCCGGTCGTGTGCTTGCTCGATATGACGAGGAGCTAGACATCCAGCCGCGGGACCTTTGGTTCTGGCAGGGTGATCCGCGTCGTTCAGACCAGCGGGTGCGTATGGAGCGCCGGTTTGGTGAACTCGTGGGGCTCGTCCAGGAGGATCCTGAGCATCCCGACATCGCGGACATGCTCGAGGAGCTTGAGGCGCTCAAGCACGCCATCAACGTCCGTGAGGGCCGGACCAGTCTAGGCGAGTCGTTGCTGGCCTCGTTCGTACGGCCAAATCACCCCGAGATCTCGGCCGTTTCGCGTGAGGCTGCCGACTTCCTCGGGAAAGCCACTGGCGACTCTTCCTTTCATGCGTTCCAGATAGAAGACATCGCCCAGGCAGAGGAACGTGCCGACGCGACGGTGGCGGCCATCTATGAAGCGCTCCAAGCTCGTTCCATCTCCTATTCGGAGCCGCCGCCTGGGTGGGACTACACAACTGCGGGTCAACGCATCCGGGACCACGGTGAGGTTGCGAAGGCCGGACTTGGCACCTGCATGGATACGACCGTGCTCATGGCAGCGGTTATCGAACAGGTCGGCCTCCACCCGGTCCTTGTCTTCATCCCGGGGCACATCTTCGCCGGCTACTGGCGGCGGGACCCGCAGCTCGAGCGGCGAGGCTCCAAGCCGGAGTGGTACCCGGGGACGCCAGTCGTCTCGAACCCAGGAATGGTGATGGCCCTCGTAGAGGGCGGCTGGCTTGGCATCATCGAAACGACGACATTCACCGCTGGGAATAACGTGTCTGCTGGAGATGCGCGCAGCCGTGCTCGCTACGAAAACCTGGCGAGGGGGCTCCAAGCGGGGTTCATCGGGCTTGTGGACGTGGCCGCTGCGAGGCGTGAGGGAGTCTCGCCGCTCCCTGCCATCAATGAGCGCACGGATGGCGTCACAGAGATCATCGAATACCGGGCTGGCGGTGCGCCTGCGGTGACGGAGGTCGCCACCGATTCCCTCGACGCAGTCCTCCCCGAGCGCCAGGTAGACAGCCACCCCGCGCGATACCGCACATGGAAGTCATCACTCTTCAGCCTCAACGCCACCAACTCACTCCTCAACCTCGGCAGTAACGCGCGCGTCCAGCCCCTCGTGCTCCCGCGCGAGGCGCTCGGCCTCCTAGAGGACAAGCTCAATCAGGACGTCTCCTTCAGCCTGCACAGCGGCTACGACGTCCCTGAGGTATGGCGTGCAAGAGACATAGCCAACGCCCTGCAACTCGTGGAGTCGGGGGAGACGGACGACCGGCGAGAGCTCGTCGCGCAGCTCGGCAATCGGAAGATCTTCGTTCAGAGGTTCGGCCGTGTGCGAGGCGAGTTCGGGCCCCTCGGCTCGGCGACCTTCGCAAAGGAGATCCGGTCAATGGCGCACAGCGCCAAGACTGCTCGCGATGAGCGAGGGATGAACCCCCTCTTCCTCTGCATCGGACTCCTCCGTTGGCCCTACAAGGCGGGTGTTTTCGCCGAAGCGCCGCTGATCCTTATTCCGGTGAACATCGCCGCCTCTCGAGGGCGTCAGGAGTTCACGCTCTCACTCGATTCCTCTCAGCAGACCACTCCAAACGCGGCTCTGATCGAGTGGCTGCGGCGGGAGCACGGACTCACGATCCCCGGACTCGCTGAGCCCCTGGCTGACCGCGCCGGTATCGACGTAGACGGCGTCCTAGCAGAGGTGCGGAAGGCCGTTGCCGATCGCGGCCTACCATTCGATGTCGCAGCGGAGGCTCGCCTCGCCACGCTGGATCTTTCTGCGTTCCGCATGTGGCAGGACCTCAACGTCAATGCGGACCACTTCTTCGAACGCCCCCTCGTGAAGCACCTCGTCCACACGCCCACCGAGACCTTCGAGGACCCCGCGATCGAGGCGGCTGGCGACGCTGCCCATGACGATGCCTTCGACGATGAGCTGGAGCGGCTGGAAGCCCCCATCCCGGCCGACTCCACTCAGAAGCGAGCCGTCCTCTGGGCGAGGCAAGGGCGCACCTTCGTCCTCCAAGGGCCCCCCGGAACCGGCAAATCGCAGACCATCACAAACATTGTGGCCGAATGCCTACTCACCGGTCTCCGTGTTCTCTTCGTGGCTGAGAAGGGCACCGCCTTGGCCGTGGTGCAGCGGCGATTGGACGCAATTGGTCTCGGCCCCTTTACGTTGAACCTTCACCACGAGGGCTCCAACGCAGGCGAGGTACGCGCCCAGCTCAAGCGCTCGCTGACGGCAACGGTCATTCCAGACAACCTGGCAATGGAGAGTGCTCGTCGTCAGCTAAGGAACGCGCGCTTCGAGCTGACCCAGTACCCGCAACAACTCCACAAGCCCAACGCAGCAGGACTCTCGGCCTACAGCGCGCACGATGAGTTGCTCGTGCTCCAAGACGGCCCGTCGATGCCGATTCCAACGACCCTCGTCGCACACAACGCCGAGCAGATCGGCGCGCTCAAGAGCCTCTTCGAGAACCTCCAACGGTGGACCGCGGCAGCGGGCGTTCGTCCCGACCATCCCTGGCGGCTCGCCGGGGTTGGGGAGGGCGACCCGTTTGACCTTGAGCGCGTAAGTGGCGCAGTCCGCGGCATCCTCACGGGCGTATCGTGGTCAGCTTCGCACACCGGGGCATTGCGCGAGGCCCTCGACTCGGTGACCCGGCCCGCACAACTCAACACTCTGGCGGCAGCAGCCAACCCCACCTTCCCATCTGGGGATGAGTTGGTCGGAGTGCTCGACTCGAGCTGGCCGGCACGCTCCGCCGAAACGCTCGCTGCCTGTGAGCGAGCAGTCGAAGGTTGGACCCGCAAGCTGAGCGGGTTCGCTCCTGACGTACTCGGGCTCGACCTGCGCAGCGTCGCACAGCAGTTCGACGCCGCCACGGGGTCGGGCTTCATGGGACGCAAGGGCCGCCAGACAGCAGCCATCGCTCCACTCGCAGCCGTGGCCCCCGCAGGCATGGACCTCAACCCGGCCAACGCTCGGGCGCTCTTGGCCGACCTCGTTGCTGCGATGGATGCGGGCGAACAAGTCCGGACCGCGATCGCCGCCACGCCGGGCCTGTCGGGGACTGTGCCGACAAACGCGTTCATGCCCGGTGCGCTCGCGGCCGCTCGCGTAGCGGTCGAGGAACTCACTCATGCGACTGCCAGCCTCCGTGATGGGGGCGAGTGGACGCAACGTGTCAACGACCTTGCAGTTGCTGGCCACTTGGCTGGGCAGTCCGAGGCCTTGGTCGCTTATGCGGCCGCGTGGAGCGACCTTTGGACCGAACTGGCCATCCAGGTCGCCGACTTCGAGGCTTGGCGAAACGATGCGACGCTGATCTCGGCAGTGGGCCGGGTCGAGGAGACCTGGCGGCGAGATGTGGACCACGAGCGGCTCGTGCCGCTACAGCGGTGGTGCACTCTCGTACGCAAACTTGAGCCGATGAGGTCCGCCGGCCTCGACCAAGCGAGAGTCGAGATCCTCGAAGGCGCTCTGCCGGCCTACACCGCTGAAGATGCGCTCGCGCGCGGTGTCGCACGGGCGTCGCTCGCCGAACGCATCACCACCGAGGGACTCGACCGTTTCGACGCTGTTGCGCATGACCAACGCGTTTCGTCCTACTCCGAGTCCCAAACGCAGGTGCGCAACCAATGGGTCACCGACGGGCCGGCGCGGATCATGGCACGCAGGGGTGGCGGCGGCCTTGGTTCGCGCACTGGAGGACTCGCTCGGGAACTGGAGAAGACCACAAGGAAGCTCGGAACCCGCCCCATCCTGCGGAAGTACGGCGAAGCTGTCCAGGAACTCACGCCCCTCGTGCTCTGCAGCCCGTCGTCTGTCGTCGACCTCATCGAACCGGGTGTCATGGAGTTCGACCTCGTCATCTTCGACGAGGCTTCGCAGATCACTGTCCCCGAAGCAGTTGGAGCGCTTGGTCGGGCCCGCGCCGCGATCGTCGTTGGTGACAGCAAGCAGATGCCGCCCACCCGCAAGGTCGGCGGTGGCTCAGTCGACGACGACGAGATCGACGACCCGGATGCGGAGGAGATCCTCGAGGACCAGGAGTCGATCCTCAGCGAGTGCGAGCTCGCTCGCGTTCCCACGCTCAGTCTCAACTGGCACTACCGCAGCCAGGACGAGGCCCTCATTGCCTTCAGCAACCGCACGTACTACCGAGGCGACCTGAGCAGTTTCCCGACACCCACGCTGCTCTCGTCCGAGACGGGTCTTGAGTTCCGTCCGGTGCGCTGGACGGAGAACGGCGACAAGGGCATGTACCTCCGTGCGGGCGCCCCGAAGGTTGACCTCGGAAATGGGATCGTTGCGGGCTCCAACACCAACCCATTCGAGGCAGCCGAGATCGTGAAGTACGTTCGCGACCTCGTCCATGCAGCGCCGACCCTGCCCTCGGTCGGCATCGTGACGTTCAACGAGCAGCAAAGGCAGCTCATCGAGGATCTCCTTCTCGCCGATGGTGATCCCAAGGTGGCCGACGTCCTCGACGAGTCCAAGATGGGCCGAGGCGAGGCCCTCTTCGTGAAGGCCCTGGAACAGGTCCAAGGCGACGAGCGCGACATCGTGATCTTCTCCATCGCGTTCTCCAAGCAGGCGAACGGCAAGGTCCCCACCAACTTCGGCCCGCTCTCGAATGCCGGTGGTGAGCGACGGCTGAACGTCGCCGTCACACGCGCGCGCCGCAAGAACGTCGTGTTCTGCTCCTTCAACCCAGCCTCTAACGAGCTCGACGTCACCGGATCGACCTACCAAGGACCGAAGGACCTCAAGCAGTTCTTGATGGACGCGCAGGCAGCGGGCTCTCAGGGCAACGGGGCCGAGATCGCGCACCGCATCGCAATACGGGATCGGCACCGTGACGACATCGCGGCGGCACTGCGAGACGCGGGCCTTCACGTGATGTCAGATGTCGGCATGTCCAACTTCAGGCTCGACCTCGTTCTCGCGCGACCCGAGAACCCGCAGCGGCCGATCCTCCCCGTTCTGCTGGACGGTGAGAGCTGGATGAAGCGCAACACGGTCTCCGATCGTGACGTCCTTCCGGTGGAGGTGCTTGAGAACCTCATGGGCTGGCCGACAGTTGCTCGCATCTGGTGGCCGATGTGGCTGCAGAACCGCGAAGAGGTACTCGCTCGCATCCTTGCCGAAGTGGACAGGGCAGAAATCGCACTGAAGGGCGGGGTCGCCAAACCGGGGCAGGATGGCCCTCCCGAGGCCATCTCGGCGTCGGAGGCCGCGACCCTTGGCCCGGAAGGTCAGGACAGGTCGTTGATGGTCGCGGCTACGTCCGGTGCAAAGTCCTTTGAATCTGAGCTGGAGGTGGTTCCCTCTCCAGTGGATGTTGCTGCGCCGCAACCATCCGTTGAGTCTCCGAGCGCCCTCGAGCCGCCGCTGGAGCAGGCACAGGGGACAGCAACTGCCAGTGTCGCGCCACCAGTCGAGTCCGAGTCGCCCGTCCGCGCCAGTGAGCGTGATCAGCGTCCGTCGGGCGGGAGTCACTCAGCAGCGGACGATGCTGGGTCGATCAGTGAGTTCGTGGCCGCCCACGCCAACGTCGTCGGGGCCCGCCTGGTTCTGGACGCACTGCCCGATCGGGCAGCGGCAGCCATCGTTGGGGAGCAGCTCCTGGACGTGATCGAGGCTGAGGGCCCGATTGAGTTGGCGAGGCTCACACGCATAGTCGCACGGAGATTCGGCCTCAATGCAGTGCGGGCGGCTCGGGCGGACGACATTGCCCGCCTCGTCCCCAGGGCGCAACTCAGGAAGGGGCGTCTGGGCTCATTCGCGTGGCCGGCGAACCTCGACCCCGCGACATGGACCGGAATCCGCTACGTCGACGCCGATGCCACTCGTTCCCTGGACGAGGTAGCCCCGGAGGAGATCGCCAATGCAATGCTCGCGGTGCGGGCGGAGTACCCGGGTGCGAGCGGCGAAGACATCCTTCGTCGGACCGCAGAGTTTTTCGGCATCCTCCGCCTTGGTGCAAACGTCCGTTCGCGGCTCGACGCCGTCTACAAAATGCTTCCATCGGACGCACCCGCCGCGTTGGCGACCGCCCCAGTGGCTGAGCCACCCGGTCGCCATGTACCCGCGCCGGCTGCTGACACTGGGCCTGAGCGGGCAACTCCTCAGCAGCCGCATGTAGGGCCGATATCGACGCCGACTCCGGAGGTACCTGTCGCTCGACCACCCGACCCGGTCGTTCAGCAGCTTGCACGAGAAGCCGAGACCATTCGGCCGGACCTGGGCAGGGTCGAGGCCTACCTCTACTACGACTACGCCCGTGACCGAGAGCTTGGGCGCGACCTGAAGAGCTTGGTCGATCAACTGGTGCTGGACCCGGACTACGACGGGCGCAACCCCAGCCCTGTTGCGGACGCACGAACTGCCCACCTGTCGGCCGAAGACGCCGAGTCGGTCGGCTACGCAGCGCGGATGGTGTGGCGCGAGACCGTAGGAAAAGCGCTTGACCGGGTAACAAAGATGCTGGTCACTCACCTGGCCGCGGACCCCGAGTTCGATCCGCTTCCTTGGGAAGCAGACATCAGCGACTTCGTAGCTAGCCGGATGACAGGCACAAGGCCCGGACTCGTGGCACTTGTTCAGCAGCAACTCAACCAGTACGCCTACGAAAGTGGCCTCATCGCGAAGGTCGAGGAGGAATTGCAACGCGAGGCGCGAATGGCCCTTCGTGCCATGTCACCTCTCGATCGGGACATGTACGGCTTCACGAGTAGGAACGCCAAGCGCCTTCAGTTGGCCGAGCCGTACATCTCGCACGTCAAGGAGAGCCGGCGACGATTCGTCGTCTACTGGATGTCTCGGTTCGAGGGGGAGGACTTGGGTCTCAAGCGGGAGGCGCGCTACGCCACCGCTGTCCGGAGATTGGCGGCGCAGGGTCAGACGCGAGCCTCCATTTCGCGCATGCTGGGGGTCTCTACATCGGTCATGGACCGCATCGAACGGGAGAATCGCAAAGACGTCCTATTGGGCCCAGACGACCCGATCCTCACCGATCTGGCTCCGTCACTCCAATGACTCGATCGGTTCGCCAACGTAGTTTCTTGGGACCTCTGAACACCGCGCGCGGCGCAACTGCATGGGCGCCACGCAGTCGTCCCAGCGTCATCCACCAAGATGGCATGGCCAGTGCGGATCACGTGTGTTTGAGACTGGCGCAGATACTGTGCGCGTTATGACCCAGGATCTCGCTGGCCTTGTGGCTGATCGAATCGATGCTGATACGGCGCTGTCGACCGAGGCCGGGTTGCTCGTTTTGGCCGCCTTGGAGAGCGATGGCGCCCTGGTTGAGGCACTTACCGGCGAGACCTCCACGCCACAGGTATTTGAGGACACCCGATCCGTTCCCGCAGCACCCACGGTCGGGATCTTTGTGAAGTCGATTGAGGTCGAGGGGTTTCGCGGAATCGGTGCTCCCGCTGTAGTCGAGTTCTCCCCCCAACCGGGCCTGACAATCATCGCGGGGCGGAATGGATCAGGGAAGTCGAGCTTGGCCGAGGCGTTTGAGGTAGCACTCACTGGCTCTACCTATCGATGGAAGAACAAGTCGGTGCAGTGGAAGGAGCAATGGCGCAACCTGCACCATGCGACAAGATCACGAATTCTTGTCAAGGTCGCTGAAGAGGGTCAGGGCGTAACGACCATCGAGTGCTTGTGGCCCGAAACAACGACCGACGTCGGCGCCGTATCGTCCTGGGTCCAGCGCCCCGGCCAAAAACGCTTGGTGGGAACGGGCGCTCTGGGCTGGTCGGGCGCATTGGAAACCTTCCGGCCGATGATGTCTTACGACGAGCTCGGCGGCATGCTGGAAGCCGTGCCCAGCGCGCTGTACGACGCACTCTCCCGAGCCCTAGGCGTCGAACAGATCGCCGATGGCATCCGCCGTCTCGAGACTCAGCACAAAACGCTGAAAGCGCCGGGGGACGCACTGGCAGCTAGCCGTAAATCACTGCACTCAGACGCGACGGTCATCGACGACGAGCGAGCCGCGACGCTCTCGGCACTCCTGCTGAAGACGCACCCCGACACGACCGCGATCAGGGCCCTCGTCATGGGCTTGGTCCTCACCGACGGCGGCCCACTTAGTCACCTGCGGGTGCTCGAAAGCTTGCGAGCACCGGCGCAGGCCGACGCGATCCAAGCATCCGAGGCACTGAGACGAGCCGTCGCGGACATGGCGAAGGCAGGAGAGGCCGAGCTAGCGCGCGACGCCGCCAGGCTGGATGTCCGCCGCCAAGCAGTACGAGTGCACGAACAGTTCGGTGACATGATCTGTCCTGTCTGCGCTGGCGCCCATCTTGATCACGCTTGGGCCGAGTCAGCCCGCCAAGACATCAGCCGACGATCGCGTCACATGGCGGAGCTTCAGTCCGCGCGTGACGGCCTCGGACGGGCCCGTACGAACGCACACCGTCTGCTGACGCCACGCCCAGCCGCCTTGGACAGTTCGCCCATGCCCGAACTCAACGCCGTCGTACGTACCGCCCGTGACGCCTGGGACGCCTGGGCTGCAGCCCCAGACGATGACCTGGATGTCGCAGATCACCTGCAACGGCACTGGCCGCCCTTCGACGCGGCATTGGCGACACTGCGAGCGGCCGTCACTGCGGAACTCCAATCACGTCATGACGTCTGGACCCCGATCGCTACACGGGCCGTCGCCTTCTGCGATGACTGGGACCGGTGGATGTCGACGAAGGGGATCGTCGACGAATTGGCTACAGCCGTGAAGTGGCTAAAGGCCAACGACATTCGCCTGAAGAACGAGCGCCTGGCACCGATCAGCGATGGCGCCCGCGAAGCCTGGGCGCTAATGCGGCAGGAAAGCAACGTCGACCTCGGCACCCTCACGTTGGAAGGCAGCGCAACCAGGCGCCGTGTCAGCATAGAGTCCACTGTCGACGGCAAGGATGCGGGCGCGCTGGCAGTGATGAGCCAGGGCGAGCTTCACGCGCTCGCCTTGGCCCTCTTCTTGCCGAGGGCGTCATTGCCCGAATCGCCGTTCCGCTTTGTCATCTTGGACGACCCAGTGCAAGCGATGGACCCGGCCAAAGTGGACGGGCTGCTGCAGCTTCTCGCACGGTTGGCGAAGTCCCGACAGGTCATCGTGCTGTCGCACGATGATCGCCTTCCTGCCGCCGCTCGTCGAGCTCGGGTAGGTGCTCGAATCCTCGAACTTTCACGCGGCACGGGCTCATCAGTTCGAATCGCCACCAGCATCGACCCCGCCCAGCGGTACTTGAACGACGCTTACGCGTTGACGCAGGACGAAGGGCTACCCGAAGAGTCCATGCGCCGAACCCTTCCTGGGATGCTTCGATTCGCTATTGAGTCGGCTGCGCGAGACGCCCTCTTCGAGAGGCGTTTGTCTCGCGGCGAGACTCTGGCGAACGTCGAGGAGGCATGGTCAAGCGCTCACGCCACTCGTCAGCGGGTGAGCCTCGCCCTATACGACGAGGTCCGCAGTCTCGATCCTTGGCTGGTGCGGGGATACCGCAAGTTCGGTCTGGGTGTCGCGACCACAGCCATGCACGATGGGCTGAAGGACGCAGCCACCGCCACCGACGCGTGCCGCGCCGTGGAGAACCTGGTGAAGGACCTCAGGATGGGTATCAAGTAGTGGCCGCGGTAGCTCTGCTCGATCAAGCACAGGCGGTCCTCGATGGCGCCTCTTCGGCACGGAACCGGATGGCCTGCTGGATCGCGCGAGCCGCCTTGGAGGAGGCGGTACGCGCTCGCCTTGCCGTCAAGGGCCGGCCACCGGGATCGGGGGCGATGCGAAGCCTGCTTACCTGTTTCGAGGTCGCATACAGCGACGATCCCCTCCTCGTAGACGACGCAGAGTACTCCTGGGCCGGCTTGTCGAATGCATGTCACCAACACGCGTTTGAGTTGGGTCCGACAGCCATCGAAGCACAGCGCCTCATCGACGCGGTCCGCCGCGTGGCCACCAAGACGACCTGAACGTCAGCTGGGTGTCACCGCCCAGCTCTGTGAGGGTTGTTCTACATTCGGCCCCGTCCGCCTCAGGAGAATTGGTGACCAACAGCGTGGCTGAGGTAATCCACCGCAACTGCACCAGCGGATCCCACCTCGCCGAGTCGTACACATCGGCGCGCGGAACACCTCGACCTCCGCGCATCGGAGTGGTTGGGCGCGGGCGAGGCGCGCACCGCTCGTGCAAGAGGTCGGCGGTTGTTTTCATCTGCGGTCGAGTGGCGTGAGCGAGTGCCGGCGGAGCCGCGGGGCCTAGGATCGCGCGCATGCGTCTGATGTCGTCAGTTCTCGGCTTCGTGCTGAGGAAGTTGGGTCTGCTTGTGGCGCTGGTGCTGTCCTTGTTTCTCGTCTCTCTGGTCATGCAAGCCGTCATCCCAAGCCTCCGGGAAGCCGTTGCGGACCGGGATCGACTGCAACAGGTGGCTGAGGAGCGAGCGGCTCTTGAGGAGAACCTGGCGCAACTGAAGAGCGCAGCCGCGCAAGGCCAGAGCACAGCGATCGCGTCTCTTGAGCAAGAGATCAACGCTGAGATCGAGAAGGGGCGCCGCAACGTCACCGAGAAGAGGGCGGAAATCGAGCGTCTGCGTGACGATCAGCAAGACGTCTGCGGCTTTGTTCGCGATCTCATTGATTTGGTGACACCCGGCAGCGCGTGTGAAACCGCTGAAATGGCGGTCAAGAAGGCGGACGAAGCACTGGACACCCTCGAACGAAGCCTGGGCCAGGCTGAGAAGGACGCCGCTGTCCTTCGCGACCCTGACCTGACCAATCAGGAAAAGCTCAGTCAACTCGGTGGCGGCGCAGACCAGGCACCGGTTGAGAGAGAGATCGACAACGAGGAATCGGAGCTGGTCCAGAAGAAGGCCGAAGAGGAGAGCTTGAAGAAAGCCCAGGCATCCGGTCTGGGATGGGTGGTAAACCGGTGGGCCGAGTCGTGGAAGTGGCTGGCAGGCATTGCGCTGCTCGCACTAGTCCTGCCCGTAGCCCTGCGAATCGTCAGCTACTTCCTGCTGATGCCGATGGTGAAGCGGATGCACGCGCCAATCCATCTGGCAGCGGGGTCTGAGAACGCGGCTGCCGACCTTCGCACCACGGATGCGCAGCGGACCCTGACGATCAAGCTTGGCGCCGGTGAAATGTTGTCCGCGAGGTCGGAGCACGTCCGTCCGGTGCAAGGAAAGATACGCAGCCAACTTCTGTACGACTGGACGTCGCCGTTCATCAGCTTCGCGGCCGGGCTTCACGGACTGAGCCGGATCATCGGCGACGAGCGCGGCAGCTCGGCGACGCTGGCAACGCCCGATGACCCCAACTCGTACCTGATGCGCATCGACTTCAAGGACCACCCGGGGCTCGTGATGCATCCGAAGCACGTTGTGGGCGTCATCGGTGCGCCGGAGTTGCAGACGCGCTGGCGGTGGGGCATCCAAGCCTTGGCGACGTGGCAGGTGCGCTACATCATGTTCGTTGGCACCGGCAGTCTGATCGTTCAGGGCAGCGGAGATGTTGTGGCGACCAACCCCGGGGGCGGGTCCACCAGGATGGAACAGAACCTGGTGATGGGGTTCGACTCTCGCTTGACCGTAGGTGTCAATCGGACCGAAGTGTTCTGGCCGTACCTGCGGCGCACAACCCCACTGGTCGACGACGAGTTCCTTGGCCTCCACCCGTTCTTCTGGCAGAAGTCCAGCGCTGACGGACCCAGCACTCCGATTGCAAAGACGTTCGACGCCGTCTTTTCAGCGCTCGGTAAACTGTTTGGCTTCTGAGTTTCTCCCAGAGTGACGTCCCTTGGACACGTGCATCGATACCTGCCTGGGCCTTCTCGTTCCGCAGTGAAAGAGCGGCACGAACTAGTCGCCCAGAGTCTCCACCCCTCGGGAGGGTGGGTCGGGGGGGAGCAGCCAACGGAGCCAGAGAGCCACAGGTCGCGGGTCAGGGCGAGGGGCTGCGGAACCGGACGCCAGCCCCGGCGGCATACATGCGGGGCAGCAGCAGGCCGAGGTCGTCGGGCTCGGGCTTGCCGCAGAAGCCGCCGGTGGCGCTGGCCTGCCCGAGCCGGGGCTGCCTGCTCTGCGGCGTCGGCTCGGTGAACATGGCCGCGATCGAGGTCTCCCGACGGGATGGGCGCGGCGCTGCCACGTCTTCGGTGTGGGAGCGGATCACCACCCCCGCGACCTCGCTCGGTGGTCCCTCTTCGCCGCGAGTGGTTGCGGCCACACCTGCCCGCCATGCACCGATGCCTTCGGCTGACCGGCTCAGTCGGTCCCAGCACCCGGGAGCGTGCCGTCGTGGAGTTCGTCGCGCACAACCACGGCGACGAAAAGGCACCGGCTGCGGGTCTGCTGGCCGACGACTTCCCGCCCACCCTGCCCGCGTGGGGAGCGGTGCGACGGCCGGTCAAGCACACGGCGCGGGGCCACCTGCGCCCGGTGACCGACCGGATCTGAACGCCGTCCGGACCGGGTGTGGCTATGAGTCTCGCCCGGGTGCTCTGGATCAGGCACGGTTGGTCCGGCCCTTCCTAGACAACTTTGACTAACACGGTTGTCCTGATACGCCGAACCGACACCACCTAGCCATGCCGACCCGTAGCCTGCGGAGCATGGGCGTCTCCGATCGCGATCGCGAAGGCGTGGAATGGGGTGGATTCTTCGCGGCCCTCTTCGGCGGCGCGATCGTGGTTGCGGTCGTCGCGGCGATGGTCTGGTTCGTGATGATCGGGCCGATGGTGGACGCCTTCCGGTACACCCCTCCTAGCAGTGGCCAGGGTCACTACGACCCTCCCGACCCGACTCCAGATCTTTCGGACGAGTACCCGGACAGGTATGACGACCACGACATGCCGGCTACGTGGGTCTGCTCGTATGACCCCACGATGAACAACGACTGGCACGACGACGTTCTCTGCACTGACGGAGTGAGCAGAGATCGCCCCTACCTCCTCCCTGACGACTCGTTTGTTACCGACGACGAGCTAATGCGAGAAGCCGCTAGGTACGAGGACTACCTCAACTCCTAGCGAGCCGAGGCCGCTAGGCGGAAATCGGAAGCCAATTCCATTGTCTAGCAGCGGCATTGGCACGTACCGGCAGGTGGACGGCATAAGATGTGCCTTTGGTGTACTGGACGGGGGGCATCCAGACTTCGTTGGGCTCACCGACGTCGACGCAGTTGGGCACAGCGGAGAAGTGTCCTTCTGGGCGAAAGCCGCGAGGCGGCAGCGGGATGCGCGGCTTGGTTCCTGCACCAAGCGATGGCGCCGGTGCCAGCGCGTGCACATGTCCACGGCTACGCCGATGTGGGCCCATATTGAGCCATACTGTGTGTCGCTGGTCAGGCATCTGAGCAGCATTCCTACTGGTTCAAGTCCCGCCTTCGGCACCCAACTGACCTGAGGAAACGACCCCCTGTGGGGGGCGGCCTCCAGGCGCCGTCCACACCCGTCGCCGGCTCAAGCCGCGCATCCGCACCGTGGCCAGATGCGTGGGCGCGACATTGCATGAAGAAGTTAGCAATTGATGTAACCTTCATGTGGACGCCTGAAGGCGCCAGTTCGCGACGATCGGAAATGAGGGGCAGGCTCGATGAGCGTTCCGCTGTACCAAGCGAAGGCAGAGTTCTTCAAGACACTTGGTCACCCCGCGCGGATCCGCATCCTGGAATTGCTCTCCGAGCGTGACCACGCTGTGCACGAGCTGCTCGAGCTGATCGTGATCGAGCCCAGCAACCTCAGCCAGCAGCTGGCCGTCCTGCGCCGGGCGGGTCTGGTCGTGTCTCTCCGGCGCGCTGGGGAGGTCGTCTACTCGATCAGCGTGCCGGAGGTTCGAGACCTGCTCCTGGCGGCTCGCCGCATCCTCTCCGGCGTCATCGCGTCACAGGGCGCGCTGGAGGCCGAACTTTCTCCGTCCACCCGTCCGTGAGCGCCCCGGACCCCGGGGGGCCGGCGTCTCTCACGACAACCTTGCGCCAGTTCTCGGCCAGGTCGGGCCAGCTATTTCCACGCAAGGCGGACTGGTCGGGCGTGCGACCGGGGCGTGACCTGACCGCGGGCCTCATGGTCGGACTGGTGGCCCTGCCGCTGGCCCTCGGTTTCGGTGCCAACTCGGGACTGGGCGCAAGCGCCGGGTTGGTCACCGCCATCGTCGCGGGGGCCGTCGCGGCGGTGTTCGGTGGGAGCCGGGTCCAGGTCAGTGGCCCGACCGGCGCCATGACTGTCGTCCTCGTCCCCATTGTTGCCACCCACGGAGCCGACGGGGTTCTGGTGGTCGGCCTGCTCGCTGGAGCAGTCCTCATCGGGCTCGGCTACCTCGGTGCCGGGCGCTTCATCCGGTACGTGCCCATCCCGGTGGTCGAGGGCTTCACCCTCGGCATCGCCGTCATCATCGCCCTCCAACAGGTCCCGTCCGCTCTCGGCGTGCGAGTCGACGCGGACAAGGTGCTCGTCGTGGCCGCACACGCCATCGCCGAGTGGGCCAGGTCCCCGGTGTGGGCACCGCTGCTCGTGGCCGCCGGTGTCGGGATGGTCGTCCTCCTGCTGTCACGGATCCGGCCCTCGCTCCCCGGTTCGCTCATCGCGGTGGTCGGCGCCACGGTCGGGAACGCCGTCCTCGGCTGGCGGGTCACACCCATCGGCAGCATCCCGTCGAACCTGCCCGTGCCGTCGCTGCCGGGCGTGCCCCTGGGTGACCTGGGCGCGCTGGTCCTGCCCGCCATCGCGGTCGCCGCGCTGGCAGCCCTCGAGAGCCTGCTCTCCGCCACCGTCGCCGACGGCATGAGCGTCGGGCGACGACACGATCCCAATCGCGAGCTCTTCGGCCAAGGACTGGCCAACCTCGCATCACCGCTGTTCGGCGGGATCCCGGCCACTGCGGCCATCGCGCGCACCGCCGTCAACGTCCGCTCCGGCGCGACATCCCGGCTGGCGTCGCTCACGCACGCCCTCGTACTGCTCTTCGTCATCCTCGTCGCCGCCCGCTGGGTCGCCCAGATCCCGTTGGCCGCACTCGCTGGCGTGCTCATTGCCACCGCGGTCCAGATGGTCAAGGTGTCCAGCCTGCACGCACTCCTGCGATCCACTCGCGGAGACTGCGTCGTCCTCGTGCTCACGGCCTTGGCGACGGTCATCTTCGACCTCGTCACCGCCGTGCTGGTCGGCCTGGTGGTGGCGGGCTTCTTCGCACTGCAGCAGGCGGCCCGGGCGGCGCGGGTGGAGGAGGTCCCCCTGGACGAGGGTGACCACACCGATGAGGAGCGCCGGCTGCTCGACGAGCACATCATCGCCTACCGGATCGACGGCCCACTCTTCTTCGCCGCCGCCCACGACTTCCTGCTGGAGCTCGCCGAGGTCACGACCGTGCGCGTCGTGGTGCTCAGAATGTCCCGCGTGACGGCCATCGACGCCACGGGCGCCAGTATCCTGGCCGACACGATCAGCCGCCTCGAGAGGCGCCACGTGACCGTGTTGTTGTCGGGGGTCCAGCCGCAGCACGAGCGGGTGCTGCACGAGCTCGGCGTCTACGGCCACCTCGCCCACGAGAGGCACCTGTTCGCTACAACGTCCGACGCGATCGCGCATGCGCGCCTGCACGCCGCCCGGGTGATGCACAGCCCGAACGGTCCGTCCTGAGACGGGCGCGATGTCGAGGCCGAGGCCGAGGCCGTCGAGTGTCTCAACGATGACCGGCGGCCAGAGAGACTGGTGGGTCGTCACGGCGACGTACGGGAGTTACCACGGTTACGCCTTTGCGATCTGCGTCGGGGGCGCAGCAGTGGGTGGCTTACTCGGGTGGCTGTTGACAGGTGACCCGGCAATCGGGATGGGTATCGGCGTCTTCGCGGGGATGGTCGTCTGGCTGGGCTTGGTCGTTTGGGCAACGCGGGTGCTCGAGAAGTTCGAGGGACGGCGACGTGCCGAGCCATAGCGCCAGCGCGCATCGGCACAATGCAACTCCACTCTCCGCGGCATGAGCGGTCGTTGGCTCGCGCTAGCAGCTCACGTCCAGGGCAGAGGTTGGGGTGTCGCAGCGACTGAACTCCCAGCGTTGGCTGCCGAACTTGTCTTGCGTCGCGTCGATGAACACTTCCGCTCCGCCCCCCGGAACGACGCGGTAGTACTCCGTGATGGGGTCGCCTTCAACAGTGCCGTAGCGAACGAGCAGTTCTGCACCATCACCGGCTGCCCATGCATCAGCAAGGCATGCCACCTCGGCTCGGCTGCTCGCTTCTAGTCGTTCACCCACCTCAAGCGTGAACTCGCCGCAACTGGGCAGCGCCGACCGTTCCTGCCACTGTTCTTGGACGGGGTCACCACGAAGCAGCGAGCAACTGGCGACGAGCAGAAGGGAACTCGCGGTCATCAGCACGGCCGTCGGCAACCCGTAGGTGCTTTGGCCCTCGTCCACGGCCACACAATCCCACACGGCCTGTGCAGCCGTCCGCTCATCGGCATGAGAGGGCGGTCCGTGGCGGCCAACAGGCGGCGATATGACACGCGTCAGACATCGCGCCATCTCGGATGAGAGGAGCTTGCGCGGGCCCGATCTCGGCGCTGGTTCGCACGGAGTCTGGGTGGCAGCCTGTAGGGATGAGCGACTGGTTCCTGCCGGAGCGGGATCGCCCGTGGACGGCCGGGAACCTCGTGGTGCCGCGCGTGCACGGCGCCGAATACTTCGCGCGTCTGGTCGAGGTCGTCGTGGCCACGCGCGAAGGGGACCGGATCTTCTTCACCGACTGGCGAGGCGACGCCGACGAGCTGCTGGCGGAAGGTGGCCCGACGATCGGCGACCTGCTGACCGACGCCGCCAGCCGTGGTGTCGAGGTGCGCGCTCTCCTGTGGCGCTCGCACAGCGACAAGATTCGCTTCAACGCGCAGGAGAACCGCCATCTCGGCGCAGTCATCAACGAGGCGGGTGGCGAAGCGCTCTTCGACGAGCGGGTACGTCGTGGCGGGTCGCACCACCAGAAGCTGTTCGTCGTGCGCCGTCAGGGTCGCTCGCATGAGGACGTGGCCTTCGTCGGCGGGATCGACCTGTGTCACGAGCGGCGAGACGACACCGAGCATCTGGGCGATCCGCAGCCGGCTCCACTCGACGACCGCTACGGTCCGCACCCACCCTGGCACGACGCCGCCCTGGAGATACGTGGTCCTGCGGTCAGCCATGTGCTCGACGTCTTCTCCGAGCGCTGGGACGACCCCACGCCGCTGGATCATCGCAACCCGTACCGCGCGCTGATCCAGAAGGCAGCCCGGATGCCGAGGCACCCAGAGCCCCTGCCGGAACGCTGGGACCCCCCACCCGATTGCGGTCCGCACCTGGTGCAGGTCGTACGCACCTATCCCGCGAAGCGACCACCCTTTCCGTTCGCCCCGGATGGCGAACGGACGATCGCCCAGGCCTACGAACACGCCTTTGCCCGCGCGCGACGCCTCATCTATGTCGAGGACCAGTACTTCTGGTCCTCAGTCGTGACCAGCACGCTCGCCGACGCTCTCCGCCGCGAACCCGCACTCCAGGTGATCGCCGTGGTCCCGCGGTTCCCCGAACAGGACAACGCGACGAGCGGCACACCGACGCGCCTTGGCCAGCAACGTGCCAAGGACCTACTCCACGAGGTGGGCGGAGCGCGGTTCGCCATGTATGACCTCCAGAACGCCGTAGGCACGCCCGTCTACGTGCACGCGAAGGTCTGCATCGTCGACGACGAATGGATGACTTGCGGGTCCGACAACCTCAACCTGCGCTCCTGGACCCACGACTCCGAAGTCACCTGCGCCGTCGTTGACACCGAAGGCCGCCTGCCGCGCGAGTTCCGTGCGACATTGTGGGCCGAGCACCTCGGTATACCTCCGGACGACCCTCGGCTCCTCGACGTGGATCACGCCACGAGCCTCTGGGCGGGGCGTGCCGCAGAGCCAGGCGCCCGCATCCGGCCCCACGTCCTCACGCCGGTACGCCGGGCTGTCCGATTGTGGGCCGATCCGGCGTACCGGTTCCTCTTCGACCCCGACGGTCGTCCGAAGGGGCTGCGCGCTACCGACAAGTTCTGACTGGACCTCGACACACCGCGGAATGGGCATCACGCCGACGCCCTTCTCAACAGGCGACCCGAGTCTGCCGTAGCCAGGGAACCTGCTCTGACTCTCGACGGATACACACACGTCCAAGTCCGCCCTTGAGGTCGACGCTGTCAGGTGTGCATCGCGCGCAGGAGGAGCACCACGCCGCGCGCCGTGTCGAGGTTGGCCGCGACGGCGACGACCGCCAGCCCCCAAAGAGGTAGGCCGCTGATCGCCGCCAGAGCGAAGACCAGCAACCGGACCTCGCGCCGGAAGAGCAACCGCACCTCGGTGTCTCGACCCACCGCGTGGACGTAGGAGATCAGCAGGCAGCCGCACCCGGCGGCGAACCCCCAGGCCCAGGCGGTCTCGGTGTGGCCGGCGCCGATGACCAGGCCGACCACGACGGCGAGGTCGGCATAGCGGTCCAGCAGCGTGTCGAGCGCGGCGCCGCGGCGCGAGGCCCGACCGCTGACTCGCGCGAGCTCCCCGTCGACGCCGTCAAGGGCGGAGCCGAGCAGGACGCCGAGCCCGCCCGCGGCCATCGCCCACCGGTCGCCGACCGCAATCAGGCCGGACGCGAGAAGCGTGGTGGCGAAGGCCAGCAACGTGGCCATATGCGGGCTGAGTCCGGTCCGCAGCAGTTGGCGGGTCAGGGGTCCCGAGATCCGCCGGTTGACGGTTCGGGCGATGATCTGGTCGGTCGGCTTGGGGCCGTACCGGCGCCACATCACCCGTTCCAGGGCCCGCACTCCATCGGGTGTATCGACGGCCGCCCAGAGCCCGGTGAAGTCGCAGGTGGTCATCTCGAATCCGTCGTCAAGCATCCGCCGCCGCACGGTGGCCCACGGCATCGCCGGTGCGTCGGCGATCACGGCCATGACGTCGGCGACGTGGACGCAGCTGAGGCCGGCGTCGACCGCGGCATACTCCTTCAGGTCGGCTGCCAGCTCGAGCAGTCGGCCGTCGGCCGCGGTCCGCACCCGGACGGGCGCCACCCCTCCCAGGCCACCCACCTGGCGCTGGGGGTCACGGTCGACGGCCAGCACGTTGCGACCCGGTGCGGCCATCAATCGCCGTACGTCGTCGGCCTCGAACACGTGGTCGCCCATGACGACCAGGCACCGCTCCTCGTCGACCTGCTGGAGGCCAGCCAGCACCGAGGTCGACGTGCCCTGCTGCCAGTCCGGGTTGACTATCAATTCGACCGGGAGGCCATGGGAGGAGATGGTCGCCGCCACGTCCTCGCTCCGGTGGCCGGCCACCACCACGATCCGGGTCAATCCTGCCTCGCGCAGAACCTTGACCGTGCGGTCGAGCAGAGTCACGCCGCCTACCCGCCGCAATACTGTCGGCTGGAGTGCGCCGGACCGGTGCCTCGACTCCGCGGCTATCACGACCGCGGTCGTCGCCCGTGGTTGGGGATCGGTCGCCGGGCGCGGGTGCATGGCTCGCAGTATGCAGCAGCACGCAGGTGCGCGACGGGGCCGGGTGCGGGGAGATCCCCGCCTCTACAGCCGCAGGCGAGACGCCGTATGGGGCGCTGCACAAGTGGGCAGCTCGCTGCGTGACGTGCAGAGGCGGCGGAAAGATCCGCCCATCGCGGCAGCTCAGGCTAGGCGTGCTCGTCCGCCGCCGCGCGTGGTTGAACAGACCATTCGGCGGGTTCGTCGTCGGTGTCGGTGTCGGCGACCGTCTTGGTCTGGTGCACCTTGCCAGGCTTGTGGTGTTGAGGTGCGTAGACGGTGTAGACCTGCATCGGCTCATCGCCGATGTTGGTGACGTTGTGCCAGCTCCCGGCAGGAACGAGGACGCACCAGCCATCGGTGACCTCTTGGTCGAAAGTCAGTTCGTCCTTGGCGGGGCCCATCTGGGCGCGACCCCGGCCGCGGTCGAGTCGAATGAACTGGTCGGTGTCAGGGTGCTTTTCCAGTCCGATGTCGCCGTTGACCGGAATCGACATGAGGGTGACCTGCAGGTACGTGCCGCTCCAGGCCACGGTGCGGTAGTTCGGGTTCTCAAGCGTTTCGGTCTCGAGGTCGAACGCCTGGGGACGGGGGCCGATGTCTGTGATGCTCATGTTTTGACCGTAGCCCCGCTCTGCCCCCGTCGGAATGCTCAACCTCTGAGGCCAGAGACCGGATCGGCGTAACGCCGAAGGCTGAGACTTCGGTTCGTAGGAACCACCCACCGGGTGTGGCAGCGCTCAGCCGGGGTAGGAAGAGGCCATGGCAGACACGGCGATCTTCGACGTCGACGGAACCCTCGTGGACACCAACTACCAGCACGCCTTGGCCTGGTTCCGTGCCTTCCGCCGTCATGACATCACCCGGCCGATGTGGCGCATCCACCGCGGCATCGGGATGGGTGGTGACCTGTTCGTCTCCGCGATCGCGGGCCGAGACGTCGAGGAAGCGCACGGGGACGACCTGCGCGACGCGTGGGCCGAGGAGTTCGACCAGCTCGTCGGTGAGATTCAACCCTTCGAAGGCGCGCACGAGCTGCTGGCCGAAGTCAAGGAGCGCGGCTTCCGCCTTGTTCTCGCCAGCTCGGGCAAGACCGAGCACGTAGAAGCCTTCCTCGACCTCATCGACGGCAAGTCCCTCGCCGATGCCTGGACCACTTCCGACGACGTGCAGAAGAGCAAGCCTGAGCCGGACATCGTGGCGGCGGCGCTGGCCAAGGTGAAGGGCGCAAGCGGCATCATGGTGGGCGACTCGATCTACGACGCACAGGCGGCAGCGAAACTCAACATCCCTACCCTCGGCGTACGCACCGGCGGCTTCTCGGTCGGTGAACTCCAAGAAGCCGGCGTGATGCAGGTCTTCGACTCGCTGGTGGCCTTCCGCAACGCCCTGGATGGCACACCCCTGGCTCGCCCCAAGCCGCTGAGCAGCGAATGTGGGCTGCCGTCCGGCAGCACCCAATGCGCGTTCCTGTGGCGGTTCGCACAGTCCGCCGCGCACTCGCGGCGGTATGGAACATTCACGAGTCGACACCGATTGGTGGATCAGTCCCTCATGCCTCCTCTCTGGCTGTACTGGTGCCTTGAAACAACATGGTCGGTAGTCTCGAGCGGTGACGAGCGAGCCATTCGGCATGTTCGAGGGGATGTACGCCGGNAGGCGGGGCCAAGCCGCCCTGGGACTACGGCGCCCCTCGTCCACAGCTGGTGGCGTGGGCTGAGGCGCAGAACCTGGCCGGGGGTGGCCGCGAGGCACTGGTCGTCGGGTGTGGCTACGGAGCTGACGCCGAGTATCTTGCCTCGCTGGGATATCGCACCACCGGGTTCGACTTCGCGCCGACCGCGATCGCTGCAGCG
>NZ_LMST01000001.1:2181942-2184752 GCF_001429685.1 Phycicoccus sp. Soil803
GGAAGCTGCGCAGAAGATCGGCTCGCTAGTGGCACCAGAAGGCACGCTGCTGGTCCTTGCGACCACCCGGGACGAAGGGTCCGAGGTGAAGGGACCGCCGTGGCCGCTGTCCCGTGTAGAGCTGGAGGACTTTGCCCACGGCGACCTCATCCTGCGCCGGGTCGAGCGGATCGAGGGCGGCGCTTGGTGGCGAGCCGAACTCTCAAGGGGAGAGGCACATTCGACCAATCACGCGGGCGGCTCATAGATCGGCTCCTGCCTGTGGTCATCTCGCGGTGGAATGACGCACCACCCGGACTGCGGCAGATGAGTGCGTTTCCCGAGTCAGCCTTTGGTAGCGCCACAACAGCGACTGGGTAGGCCAGGGCGTGGATCGGGGTAATCCCCGATGTTGATCGCGGCTACACAAGAGCATGCTGTGGCCGTGAACAAGGTTGCGCTGACGGCCCGAAGGAGTAAGAGATGAGATCGCCGCACAAAATCGGCAAAGCTGTGGAGTCCCAGCATGTGCCTGCGAGCGCGGCAGTGGCAACGAGGGGGCCGATCCCGACCCCTGCGTTCGGGGAGCGGGTCGTGGGCGCGGCGGCGATCGCGTTGGTAGCTTCGTTGGTCATCCAAACCGTGATGTTTGGTTGGGCCGGAGCGCCCGGCTACGGGGACCCGATCAAGGAGGTGCTCGCCTGGCACCAGCAGAACCGGGACGTGGTCGCGATCGCGGTCGGCTCAGAGGCGCTGAACCTGCCGCTGCTGCTCGTGTTCCTGAGCGGTCTCCACGGGCTGGTCGAGCGTCGCGGGGGTGCGGGCGCCGACTGGTCGCGCCTCGCGGTGGCCGCGGGCGCGACTACCGCGGCGGTCTTCGCGCTCTACGCCGTTCTGTGGAACGGAGTCGTATTGTCCGCCCGCGAGCTCGCCGAGCCGAGCCCGCTGTTCCAGCTCGTCTGGCAGCTGCATGCAGGAGCATTCGCTCTGGCGCTGTTGGCGCTCGGCACCACCTTCATCGGCGCTGCGCAAGCGGCGCATGCGAGTCGGCTGGCGGCGCCGTGGCAGCGTGTGCTCGGCGTGGCCGGGGGAGGCCTGCTGATCGCCGTCGGGGTGGCCAACCTCGCGATCGCTGACGGCTCGCCGATCCTGTTCGTGGGGCTGCTCGGCTACGCCGCCTGGCTCGTGTGGCTGCTGGTGACCGGGGTACGGCTGGTTCTGATGCCCAGGAACGTCCCCGCTGCCTAGGAACCGTTTCCGCCACGCGGCAGCCCCGATACAAAGATGCGTCAATCTGGGCGAGCCGAAGTGACACGACCGCTCATCGGCATGAGCGGACGTCGCGGCGATCCGACTCGCGGCGGAAGGACGCGGCCGGATCGCGACTGACATGTCGGTTTCGTCTCCGAGCCGACCAGTCAGCCCAGGCCAAGCGCAGAGGCAACGACGGGCCATTCGGCGGCGGCAGTATGGGCGTGCCCGCTGATCGAGGGGTGCAGGAAGTCTTCGCTGTACTCGCCAATCCCAAGTTCCATCCGGGCGGCTGCACCACCATCGGTGTGACACTGTCGTAGTCCTTGGCATGCCCTGGCCTGCTGCGCCTCGTATGCCGCCAACAGAGTGGTTACGCGGGCGACTTCGACGTGGTTGATTGTCTTGTTTGCGGAGAAGAGGAAGCAGGGCCGGTTGGCGATGAAGTCCTTGGGAGTGGTGGGTTGGGCCGCGATGACTTTGGCGTAGCTCGCGGGTCGTCCTGGATCGCCGATCAGGACCACGGTGGCGTTCGGCGAGGCCTTCAGGACCGTGTGCACAGCCTTCGTCACGTTGTCACGGAACTCGGGATAGTGCTGCGGATCGGTTCCGTCGCATCGGAGGTCGGTGCCCACGATCTGCACGATGAGCAGCGCCGGATAGGGCACCCGGGTAAGTCCCTCGGTGACCTGGTCGGGCAGGCGGTCGGACTCTGCGCCGTCACTGGCAGCGTTGGCCACGTGGCCGGCCGTCTCCGGCCTCGCCGCAACCAAGCGCTGGTAGATGCTGTGCACGGCCGGGTTGGTTCCTGTCGCCCAGGAGTTGGCTTCCGTGTCGGTTCCGGGGCTCTTCGGATCCGACATGTACCCGGTCATGCCGGAGTGACCGACGGCGATGACCCCGATTGGGTGTTCTGGGCTTCCTGTTGCGATTGCCGTCGCGGATTCAGTCGAACGGCCGCTGTTCGAGGTCGGGGGGGACGGAGATTGCGGGCTACCGGCACAGCCGGCGACCGCCGCGAGCAGCATGAGGGTTCCCGCACTGCTGGTCCGGTGTCTGCGCACGACTGATGACCCTTAGAACGTCTCTGCCCCCGGTTCGGAGCGAGCCACTCTCATGATGCCGTCGTTCGTCCGCGGCCGCACCCCAATGACGTGGTGAAGGGGATCGTTCGTCACGGAACCTGAAGCCCTGTCAACGGCATGTGAGTGCGTATGGCCGGCCAGCTCGCGGCGGTGTGACGCGCCCACGCTCCGTAGAGCCGTAGGGTGCGCTTGCAGCGCGTGGCCGCCGAGCATCTCGACGTGCGGGTCTTCGCTACTGGCCGGCGCTCGTGATTGCCCAAAGCGCGCGGCGCTCCCACTGCGCGAGCGTCACGGGCCGGGGCCGGTGGGTTGAGGAACCCGGTGGGGCGACGGCTCCACCGATGGTCTCTGGTGCTCTCATTCCAGCGAGTGCACAATCAGGCAGATCGCACGGTCACCGAGGGTGGAGGCTTCATGACGTTGACGCAGAGTTTCATCGTGCAACGAGACGCAGCCAATCCGGGCCCCTGGCAGGTTCTCGCTGGAGGCGATCGC